>NZ_CP168503.1:4800000-7047512 GCF_047324315.1 Mucilaginibacter sp. Mucisp86 | reverse complement strand
AAAAGATATCTGTGTAGGTGCACCTGTAGCCAACCGCGATAGGGAAGAAACAGCAAATTTGATAGGCTTTTTTGTAAATACACTGGCGTTAAGGACAGCGATAGATGGCAAAGAGACATTTACAGAACTATTATCTAAAGTAAAACAAACCACGCTTGAAGCTTATAGTCACCAGGAAGTGCCGTTTGAAAAAATAGTAGAAGCCGTCGCAAAAGAAAGGGATTTGAGCAGGAGTCCACTGTTCCAGGTAATGTTTGTATTGCAGAATACAGGAACGATCCCTATGCTCGAATTAGGTGATATCAAAATCATGGGAGAAAGGGTGGGTAGCCAGTCGAGCAAATATGATCTGAGCTATAATGCCGAAGAAACCAAAGACGGGATTAGGATCGTAACCGAATACAACACCGACCTTTATGAGGCAGCGACTATTGCAAGATTGGCTGGGCATTATGCAGAGCTGATCAACTCAGTAACTGAAGAACCATCAACTGTAATTAACAAACTGCAACTGCTTAGCAAAGCAGAAGAACAGGAATTAAAAGCGTTCAGCGAAACAACAGCAACCTATCCGAAAGAAGCAAATATTATTAGCCTGTTTGAGGCACAGGTGACAGAAACGCCAACTGCAACCGCGATCATATTCGAAGATGAAAGGGTAACTTATCAACAATTAAACGAGGAATCAAATAAGGTTGCGAACTACCTGAAACAACAAGGAGCCGGTAAAGAATCGCTGGTAGCAATTTGCATTGAGCGCGGCATCAATATGATGGCGGGCATTTTGGGTATCCTGAAAACTGGTGCGGCTTACGTGCCGGTTGATATCGAATACCCCAAAGAACGGATCAGTTATATTCTTGACGATACAAAAGCACCAATTGTATTAAGCAGCAGTACAGGCAAAGTAAACCTGGCGGATGTAAATGCTCATGTTATCCAACTGGATAATAACGAGGAAATACAGGCACAAAGCTTCGGAAATCTAAATATTACTATCGATCCAAATCAGCTGGCCTATCTGATCTATACTTCAGGTTCAACTGGCAAACCTAAAGGCGTGATGGTGGAACATGATAACTTTATCAATTATCTCGTAAATAACAGGACGAAATATATCGGCGATAGCCATAACAAATCGGGTACGTTTATGCATCTGTCTTATACGTTTGATGCCTCGGTTACCGCTTTGTTTATGCCATTAATTAATGGCAGGTTGATGGTGATTGCAGGTGCAAAATATGATAACGTATTTGAAGATGCCAACCTGTTAAAATATGCGCCATATGAATTTATAAAAATTACTCCGGCCCATATCAGCCTGTTAAAGGAAGCTACTTCCATTGAAGACAGGAACAACCTTGCCGACAGATTGGTAATTGGCGGAGAAGCGCTTTGGCTTAACCATTTTGACGGATATCATGCCGGCGAATGTGATACTGAAATCATCAATGAATATGGCCCTACGGAAGCTACAGTAGGTTGCAGCGTTTATAGTTTTAAACTTTCGGACAGTCTTTCTGATATTCCGTTGGCTATCCCTATCGGTAGGCCAATCTCCAATACGCAGCTATATGTGTTGAACGAAGAGGGAGAGCAGCAGCCTATAGGAGTAAAGGGAGAGCTTTACATAGGTGGTGCAGGCATAGCACGCGGTTATCTGAATAATCCCGATTTAACAGCAGCTAAGTTTATAACAAATCCATTTAAAACAAGCGGTCGCCTTTACCGTACCGGAGATACTGCACGCTGGCTGGCCGATGGAAACCTGGAATACTTCGGTCGCGCAGACGACCAGGTAAAGATCCGCGGTTATAGGATAGAACTCGGAGAAATCGAAAATGTGCTGTTGCAAAATCCTGATGTAACACAGGCGGCAGTACTTGCCCGGGCCGATCAACAAGGCATTAAACGCCTGATAGCCTATGTAGTAGTGGATAAAGCTATTTATGATAAGCAGCAATTACAGCAATATCTTCAGGAACGTTTGCCAGAATATATGGTGCCGCGACTTTGGGTAGGAATGGAAAGTTTGCCATTAACCGTAAATGGTAAAATAGATAAGAAAGCGCTACCCGAAGCAGAAACAGGCGATGTAATATCAGAAACCTACGTTGCACCGCGCAATCAAACCGAAGAACGACTGGTACAGATCTGGCAGGAACTTTTAAGCCTGGATGGTATAGGAGTTTATGACAATTTCTTTGAGCTTGGCGGAGACTCTATTTTAACGATACAGGTAGTGAGCAGGGCGCGTAAATTTGGCATTGAAATTCAGCCTCGTGATATATTTTATCACCAGGTAATAGCACGCCTTGCCGAAGCTGTACAGAAAAACGGCATTAATAAAACTAAAACCGAGCAGGGCGTTTTAAGCGGAGATGTGGGCTTATTGCCTGTTCAGCAATGGTGCCTCGAAAAAAACGAAACAGAGATCTCGCATTATAACCAGGCGGTTTTATTATCTATAGATAAAAATATCAGCGTAGCTGCCCTGCAAATGTGTTTTGATGTTTTGGTTTCCCATCACGATGCTTTAAGGTTGCAATACACCAATATCAATGGTAATTGGAAGCAATGCTATGGCACAATGCCTTTAAAAGTACTGGTTGAAGATTTGACGGATGTACAGGATTTAAACGCAGGCATAAGTGCATACACAAATAAATATCAGCGCAGTTTATCTATTACCGAGGGCAAGCTGATCAACGTAGTGCTGATGAAGACGCCAGCTACTGAAATAGCAAACCGGCTTTCTGTTGTTATTCATCATTTGGCAGTTGACGGGGTATCATTAAGGATCATTTTAAACGATCTAAACATGCTGCTTGATAATATTGCCACTGGTACACAGCCTGATTTAGGTGCAAAAGGCAGTTCATACAGGCAATGGCATCAAGCCCTAACTCAGTACAGCCAGAGCGGAAGTCTGCTGGCCCAAGAAAAATACTGGGAGCAGATCACAAGCAGCTATGAACCGTTACCAGTCGATACAACTTTTACAGGTAAAGCTCAAATTGGCGATATGGCTAATATACGCGTAAAACTTAATGCCGATTATACCACTCTTTTGCTGCGTGAAGTGCCAAAGGTGTACCATACAGAAATCAATGACCTGCTATTAGCAGCCTTGTCCGCTACCTTATGCAACTGGACTGGTAAACAGCAGGTAGTAATAGGACTTGAAGGTCATGGCCGCGAACCAATAGCCGACGATATTGATATCAGTTGTACCATGGGTTGGTTTACCATTCTTTATCCAGTAAAACTTCGGGCCGAAGCGGATACGGACAAATTGATAAAGGTAGTTAAAGAAGACTTAAGAAAAGTAGCTGATAAAGGCCTTGGTTTTGGAGTATTGAAATACCTCAACAAGGCCGATGCTTTGCAGGGAAGTGATCCGTGGGATATTATGTTCAATTACCTGGGGCAGTTTGACCAGGCAGTAAGCGTGGGCAATTGGTTTAATTATGCTGAAGAAAATAGTGGAGAAGCGATAAACAAAAGTCAGTTTTCGCCGGTTAAAATCACTATAAATAGCTATATTATTGCCGGAGAATTGATAATAAACTGGAGCTTTAGTAACAAGCATTATATTGAAACAACAATTAATGATTTGTCACTAAAGTATATAACCTACCTGTCACAATTAATTGATCACTGTTTGGAACAAGCTAAATCAAAAATAATATTCACACCCGCCGACTACGGCTTAGGGGCCGAGATAAATTATCAGGAATTGGATAAATTTCTGAATGATAACGATACGGATAGCATCATGAGTTTTTAAGTAACAGGTTTTATGGAAATAGGTGAATTTTTATTAAACCTTGAAAGAATGAACTTTTCGTTATCGGTTGATAATGAAAAGCTGAATTTAAATGCTAATAAAAACAAGGTTACCCAGGAACAGATAAACGCTGTTAAAAACAACAGCGAGGTCATTAATTTTATTAAATCGCATAAAGATGAATTAATCCGGTATATTTCTAATCTGCCCAAAGTATCGGCAGGCAACCAAAAAAATGTAGTTTCCATTTACAGGTTAAGTGGCCTGCAGGAGGGTATGCTGTTCCATAGCCTCTATAACGAACAGTTTGGCAGCTATGTTGAGCAGTTTACCTGCGATATTATTGATGCCGATCTTAATGTTTTCAAAGATGCCTGGGCCGAAGTTATTGCCAGGCATACCATTTTACGTACCGGCTTTTACCATGAATCGTTTAGTATCCCTGTTCAGTGCGTTTACAGGGATGTGATGCTTCCTGTAACCGAAATAGACTACCGTGGGCAGGATCAGGCATCTCAAACTACAGCACTTAATGATTGCTTAATTGCCGATAGGGAAAAGGGCTTTGATTTTAGCGTTGCGCCTTTAATGCGTATTACTCTGTTTCGGTTAAGTGATAACCGTTACAGGATGTTGTGGAGTTTTCATCATATCCTGTTCGACGGCTGGTCGCTACCTGTTTTAATGACCGAGTTTTTAGAAGCTTATGAACTTTTATTACAATCTAAGGCTGTAGCCAAAGCACCGGAAGATAAGTATGAAGATTTTATCCGTTACCTGGAACGCAGGGATAAATGGGCTGAAGAAAGCTATTGGCGAAATTATTTACAAGGCATAAGCGAGGGGACTTCTTTGCCCTTTGTTAAAAAAACAAATGCTTCACTTTTAAAAGGCAATTTTCTTTCGGTTACAAAAGCATTTGATAAAGAGGCTTCGGCCCCGGTGTATGAATTTGTAAAGAAACATCGTATTACATTAAATACCCTGATGCAGGGTGTATGGGCGCTGCTGTTAAACAGGTATACCGGTAATAATGATGTATTATTTGGTGCGGTTGTATCTGGCAGGCCCGATGACTTGCCCGGTGTTGAGCATCGTGTGGGGCTGTTTATCAATACGATTCCGTTTAAAGCTACTTTTGATAATCAGGAGATAACTGACTGGTTACAAGGTTTGCAGAAAGATCAGGCTGCTTCAAGAAATTATCAGCATGCCACGCTGCAAAGCATAAAGGAGTGGACTGGTATTAAAGCCGACTTGTTTGACAGCTTGCTGGTTTTTGAAAATTACCCGGTGAATGAAGCTATCAACGCCAAACAATGGTCGTTAAAAGTTGAGAACGCCAGTACTTACGAACAAACTAATTACCCTTTAACTATTTTAATTGCTGATGCCTATGGCCTGAACTTTACTTTTAATTATAATGCCGATCTTTTAGAAACAACCTTTGTACAGTCTATCGTTGATCAGTTTGCCCATGTGCTTTTGCAGATTAGCGAAGGTGCGGCAACAAAATTAAATGATATTTCGATTCTCACCCCGGCCGAAGCATCAATTTTAAAAGAGTTTAATAATACTTCTGCATCATATCCGGCCGATAAAAATCTTGTAAGTCTTTTTGAAGAGCAGGTGAAAAAAACACCTGATGCTATAGCAGTAAAGTTTAATGATGCGGCGCTTACATATCATGAACTAAACGGACTTGCTAATCAGTTAGCCCGCTATCTGCAATTGCAGGGCGTTAGCAGGGAAACGCTTGTGCCAATTTGCCTCGGGCGCAGTTTTGAAATGCTGATAGGCATAGTTGGCATATTAAAGGCCGGTGGTGCATATATTCCCGTTGATCCTGAATATCCTGCTGATAGGATCACTTACATGCTCAATGATTCTGCTGCTAAAATAGTTTTGAGTAGCGGAGCGGGTAGCTCAAAACTTAATGGGGAAAACCTGCAGATAATAAAATTGGACAAGGATTGGCAACTGATTTCAAAACAGGATGATAGTGATCTTGATACAACAATCGATGCTGATCAATTAGCTTATGTGATTTATACTTCCGGTTCAACAGGGAAGCCAAAAGGAGCCATGAATGAGCATGGAGGAGTCGTAAACCGGTTAACCTGGACACAAAATTATTTCGGATTAACTTCGGTAGATACTGTTTTACAAAAAAATACATTCAGCTTTGACGTATCCGTTTGGGAGCTTTTGTGGCCGATATTAACAGGAGCTAAACTGGTGTTCGCCAAACCCGGCGCGCAGGGCGATAGCTTGTATCTGAAATCGATAATTGAAAACCAAAATATAACCCTTCTCCATTTTGTTCCGTCGATGTTGAGTGTGTTTTTGCTCGACATAGAAAAGGGAGATTGTCCGGCGCTTAAGCATGTATTATGCAGTGGCGAAGCCTTGACAACAGCTCAGGTAAAACTATTCAGGAACAAATTGCCTCACGTAACGCTGCATAATTTATATGGTCCTACCGAAGCCGCCATCGACGTTACCTATTGGAGCGATTTAGAGAAAAATCCGGACATAGAAATTGTACCTATCGGCGCACCGGTGTCAAACACGCAGCTCCATATCAGGAGCAAGTCAGGTGGTTTAAGCCCAATCGGCGTGCCGGGTGAGATCTGCATCGGTGGCGTACAGGTGGCGAGGGGCTATCTGAATCAGCCGGAGCTAACAAAGGAGAAGTTTATCGCAGACCCTTACAGTGAAGACCTCAACGCAAAGTTGTACAGGACTGGAGACCAGGGCAGATGGCTGCCGGATGGTAACATCGAATATTTGGGCAGGATAGACGACCAGGTAAAGATCAGGGGTTACCGGATAGAGCCGGGCGAGATAGAACAGGTGCTGCTGCAACAGGAAAACGTAAGGCAGGCCGTGGTGCTGGCCCGTGCAGATAAGCAAGGCGCAAAAAGACTGACTGCTTATGTAGTGATGGATGAAGCGGCCTACGATAAACAGGAACTTCAAAACTATTTGGGCGAAAGGCTGCCGGAATACATGGTGCCGGGGCTGTGGGTAAGACTGGACAGCCTGCCGCTGACGCCGAACGGCAAAACAGATAAAAAGGTACTGCCGGAAGCAGAAGCCGGTCACGAGGAAAGTTATACCGCACCGGAAAGCCAAACAGAGAAACAACTGGCAAAAATCTGGGAAGAGCTGCTTGGCGTAGAAAAGATAGGAACAAAAGATAATTTCTTTGAGCTTGGCGGCCATTCGCTGCTGGCGATGCGGGTGATCTCGCAGGTGAGAAGGGAACTGAATAAAGAGCTCAAGATCCGTGACCTGTTTGTATCCCCAACCATTGCAGATTTGGCAAAACGACTGGAAGTTGAAGAATCAACAACCGAGGGAACTATACAAAAAGCAGAACCGCGACCAGAATATATCCCGCTGTCGTACAGCCAGGAAAGATTATGGTTTATCGACAGGCTGGAAGGCAGCGTGCCGTACCATATCTCAGCAGTGTTAAAGTTGCAGGGCAAAGTCAATACCGGCGCCCTGCAAAACGCGCTGAAAACAGTAGTGGAGCGCCACGAGATATTGCGTACAGTGATCAGGGAACACGAGGGCCAGGGCTACCAGTATGTAAAAGCCAACAACTGGACATTAAAACAAAGCGAGTCAAACGAAAGCGAAGCAGCATTAAAAGACTACCTCGCTCAAGAAACAGTAAGGCCATTCGATCTGTCGCAGGACGATATGCTGAGGGCAGAGTTGATTGCAAGGGGGGATGACGAATATGTATTGCTGCTGATGCTCCACCATATTGTTGCCGACGGCTGGTCGATGCCGGTACTGGTACGTGAGTTCAGCAGGTTTTACAACGATTACAACAAAAGTAAAACACCGGAGCTGAAAGCACCGGAGATTCAATACGCGGATTATGCGATCTGGCAAAGGGAATATCTTAACGCAGACAGGCTTCAAAGCAAACTGGGCTACTGGCAAGATAAGCTGGCGGGAACAGCTACGCTGGAGCTACCCACAGATCATATGCGCCCCGCCGTACAAAAAAGCGATAAAGGTGCATTATACGAGTTTACGATAAGCAAAGAACAAGCGGCAAAACTGCAGAAGCTGAGCCTGGAGCAGGGAGCAACACTGTACATGACGCTGCTGGCCATATTTAAAGTGCTGCTATATCGGTACAGCGGTCAGGAAGATATCTGTGTAGGGACACCTGTGGCTAACAGAGATAGAGAAGAAATAGCGGAACTGATTGGCTTTTTTGTGAATACACTGGCACTAAGGACAGCGTTTAACGGCGATGAAACGTTTACAGAATTGCTAAACAAAGTAAAGCAAACCACACTGGAAGCTTACGGCCATCAGGAAGTACCGTTTGAAAAAGTAGTAGAAGCGGTAGTCAAAGAAAGGGATTTGGACCGTAGCCCGCTGTTCCAGGTGATGTTTGCGCTGCAGAATACAGCCGTGATCCCGGTACTTGAATTGGGTGACATTAAAATCAGCAGCGAAAAACCCGGCGACCAGTCAAGTAAATATGACCTGAGTTATAATGCAGAGGAAAGCAGGGAAGGGATCAAGATCATAGCGGAATATAATCCCGATTTGTATGAAGCAGGAACCATTGCAAGAATGGCAGGGCACTATGAGGAGCTGATCAAAGCAGTAACCAATGAACCCGATAATACTCCTATCAGTAAACTGCAATTGCTAAGCAAAGCAGAAGAAAGGCAATTAAAGGCATTCAACGAAACGACAACAAACTATCCAAATGCAGAAAGTATTGTTAGCCTTTTTGAAAAACAGGTAGCAGCAACGCCAACTGCAACTGCATTGGTATTTGAAAGCGAAACAGTAAGCTATCAGGAGCTGAACGAGCAATCGAACCGCATAGCGCACTATTTAAAAGCACAAGGCGTAACCAAAGAAACGCTTGTAGCGATTTGCATAGCGCGCGGCACCAATATGATAACAGGTATCCTGGGTATTTTGAAAGCCGGGGGAGCCTATGTACCGGTTGATTTGGATTACCCGAAAGAGCGGATCAGTTATATCCTGGAAGATACAAAGGCTACAATAGTGCTGAGCAGCAGCATAAGCAAAATCAATCTCGAAAAAGCCAATGTTATCGAATTAGATAACAACGAGGAAATTGCAAAACAAAGCGGTGAAAACCTGAACATCACGATTGAGCCAAAGCAGTTGGCATATATCATGTATACCTCGGGCTCAACAGGCAAACCTAAAGGTGTCATGGTAGAGCACCAAAGCCTAACCAACTACACATTGGGCTTTGTAAACTATTTCGGGCTCACAGCGGAAGATAAAGTACTGCAGCAGTCATCAGTATCCTTTGATACGATGTGCGAGGAAGTTTATCCGGCACTGCTCAGCGGCGCAAAAGTAGTGATCGTAAAAGAAGGCGGTAAAGACGCAGATGATATCATCCACCTGATTTCAAAAGAGTCGGTAACGATACTGAGCGCCACACCAACGGTAATAGCCTACCTGAATAACGAAGCAGGTCTTAACAGGTTTAATACAAGCAGCCTGCGCTATATCATCAGCGGCGGGGAGCTGTTGCAGCCGGGCTTCATAGATAAGCTGCACGCGGAAACAGTAATAGTAAACAGTTATGGCCCAACTGAAGGCACGGTATGCGCCAGCTATTATACCATAGAAGACATCAACAAAGCTGCATTGATCGGCACACCGGTATCAAACACGCAGATGTATATAACAGATCAGTCGGGAGAATTAAATCCGATAGGAATACCGGGTGAGATCTGCATTGGTGGCGTACAGGTAGCCAGGGGATATTTGAACCAACCTGAACTGACGAAAGAGAAGTTCATCACAGACCCATACAGCAAAGAACCCAACACGAGGCTGTACAGGACTGGCGACCTGGGGAGATGGCTGCCGGACGGTAATATCGAATATTTGGGCAGGATAGATGAGCAGGTGAAGATCAGGGGCTACCGGATCGAACCTGGTGAGATCGAACAGGTGCTGCTGCAAAACGAAAACGTAAGACAGGCAGTAGTATTGGCCAGGATAGATAAACAGGGCACGAAAAGATTGACTGCCTACGTGGCCATGGATGAAAAATCCTACGACAAACAGGAGTTGCAAAACTATTTAAGTGAAAGATTGCCGGAGTACATGGTGCCGAGGTTGTGGGTGAATTTACAAAGCCTGCCACTGACACCCAATGGCAAAACAGATAAAAGGGCGTTGCCTGATGCAGAAGCAGAGCATGAAGAAAGCTATACCGCACCGGAAACAAGAGCAGAAAAGCAACTGGCCAAGATCTGGGAAGAGTTGCTGGGTGTAGAAAAGATCAGCACAAAAGACAATTTCTTTGAGCTGGGCGGCCATTCGCTGCTCGCGATGCGGGTGATCTCGCAGGTTAGACGGGAACTGAACAAGGAATTAAAAATTCGTGATCTGTTTGTGCACCCGACTATTGCCGATTTGGCAAAACAACTGGAAGAAGAAACTGTAACAACATCAGCAGACAGTACGATCCAAAAAGTAAATCCGCGGCCTGAATATATTCCGCTGTCATATAGTCAGGAGCGGTTATGGTTTATTGACAGATTAGAGGGTAGTGTTCAGTATCATATACCTGGTACTTTAAGGTTGAAAGGTAATCTTGACGTTGTTTCTTTAGAGCGGGCAATGCGGGAAGTGGTGAATCGTCACGAAGTATTGCGTACAGTAATTAGAGAGCATAACGGCCGCAGCTATCAATTTATAAAACCAGCAGGCCAGTGGAAATTAGTTCAAACTTCATCTGTAAATTTAAAATTGCATGTCGCCGGATTAATAGAAAAACCATTTGATCTGTCGGCAGATGACATGTTGCGTGCCGAATTGATCCAGACAGATGACAATTCATATGTGTTGGTCATGGTTATTCACCACATTGCATCAGATGCTTGGTCGTTACCAATCATAGCCGATGAAATAGCAATTTTGTATAGCGCATATAGCAGTGGTCAGCAACTCCGTTTGCCTGAGCCTGCATTGCAATTTGCTGACTATGCTTTATGGCAGCGCGGTAACCTGCTGGAAGAAAAATTAGAAGAAAAACTACAGTACTGGAAATCGAAATTACAGGATGTTCCTGCTTTACAATTGCCTGCGGACTATATACGCCCAACCGGCAACAGCAGTAAAGGCACAACTTTAACTTTTAATATCGATCGGCAGCTTAGTAGTAATTTGCAGCTGTTAAGCCAGGAATACGGCGTAACGCTTTATATGACGCTGCTATCTGTATTTAATGTACTGATGTACCGTTACAGCGGCCAGGATGATATTTGTGTAGGCACGTCAATCGCAGGTCGGCCCAACCCCGAGTTGGAAAGTTTGATCGGTTTTTTTGTAAATACCCTTGCGCTGCGCAATCAAATTAAAAGCGATGAACCATTTACACAACTGTTAACACAAGTTAAACAAACTACCCTTGAGGCTTACGAGCACCAGGAAGTGCCTTTTGAAAAAGTTGTAGAAACAGTAGTGAAAGAAAGAACGGCTGGCGTAAGTCCGCTGTTTCAGGTAATGCTGGTGCTCGGTAATACGCCAACCTTACCCGAGCTAAAATTAAGCGGACTGCAACTTGATGGGTATGATTATGAGCAATCTGCCGTAAAATTTGATCTTACATTTTTTGTGAGCGAGAGTCCTGAAGGTCTTCAGTGTGCCATACAATACAGAACTGATATTTTCAGTGCCTTACGAATCGAAACCATGGTCGAGCATTTTTGCACCCTTTTGGCATCGGCTGTCGCCCAGCCCGAAACGCAGGTGGGCAAATTGCGGATGCTCAATCAACTGCAAACAGAAAATTTGCTAACCCTGAGCCAAAGTGCCTGCTTATATCCAACCGATCAAACTATTGCTGATATTTTTGAAGCTGTAGTATTAAAATCTTCTGTTACAAATGCTGTTACGTTTGAAGGGCAGTCGATCAGTTTTGAAGAGTTAAACAAACGCTCGAACCGGTTGGCGCATCACCTGCAGCGCTACGGCGTTGGAGCAGATACTTTGGTACCACTTTATATTGAACGTGGAATATCGATGATTGTGGGTATTATAGGGATCCTTAAAGCCGGTGGCGCTTATGTACCGGTGGATACCGATTACCCGGCCGAAAGGGTTAATTATATCCTTGAAGATACCAATGCAAAAATCGCTGTAAGTAGCCCCCGATTTGCCGATAGCCTTGCTGATATCTCCGAATGGCTAAAAGTTGTAGAGCTTGATGAGCAAAACTGGGAACTGGCTGCCGAGCCTGAAATCGACGCTATAAGAACAATATCGCCGGATAATCTGGCTTATGTGATCTACACATCAGGCTCAACAGGAAAACCTAAAGGCGTACAAATTACCCAGCGAAACATAATCGATTATGTCTATGGCCTTAATGACCGTATCCATATCGGGGACTGCAAAACATTCGGCTTAATGTCTACCATAGCAACCGATTTGGGCAATACAGTTTTGTTTAGTTCATTACTTTACGGCGGTACCTTGCATGTTTTCACTAAAGAGACCTTAAGCCATATCGAGGCGCTGCATGCTTATTTTGACGAAAACCGAATAGATTGTATTAAGATAGTGCCATCTCATTGGAAAGCACTGTCGGCAGATGAACCTCTGGTTCCGGCGCGGATGCTGATTTTTGGCGGCGAGTCATTATCAGCAGAAATAGTATCTAAAATAAGGCAATACAGTGATTGCCGCATCATCAATCATTACGGGCCAACAGAAACTACCGTAGGCAAATTGTTATATGAGGTAACAGATACAAACCCTGCCATTATACCAATAGGCCGCCCATTTTCAAATACGCAAGCTTATGTATTGAATAAAGACCTGCAATTATGCCCGGTGGGTGTTCCGGGGCAATTATTTATTGGAGGAACGGGGTTGGCAAGGGGATATCAGGGAAACGATGAGCTTACCCGGGAAAAATTTATAGCCAATCCTTATGGCGATTCAGGTGCTTTGATGTACCAGACCGGCGATGCCGTACAATATAATGCCGAAGGAAATATTGAATACCTTGGCCGTGTAGACGACCAGGTGAAAATCAGGGGCTATCGTGTTGAGCCGGGCGAAGTTAGCCGGATCCTGGAGCAAAGTAAACTGGTAAGCCAGGCGGTAGTAATGGCCCGTCGCGATAAACAGGGAAACAGTCAATTGGTAGGGTATGTAATAGCAAACGGCGTATTCGATCGTTCAGTAATTATTAGCTGGGTAAAGGAGCAACTGCCCGAGTATATGGTACCCGCTTACCTGATCGAACTTAAAGAAATCCCGTTAACGGCCGCAGGCAAAATAAACCGTAAGCTATTGCCCGATCCCGAAATTGAAGTATCGGCAAAAAAAGATGATATAGCTGCAAACGAAACCGAATTAAAATTGGCAGCTATCTGGCAGGAAATCCTCGAAGTAGATTCGATAGGTATTCATGATGATTTTTTTGAACTTGGCGGGCATTCATTGCTGGCTGTACGCCTGATATCGGCAGTACGGAAAGCCTTTATGGCTGAGCTACCTATTAGCGATGTATTTGATTATCCCACGGTAAGCAAGTTAAGCTCACGCTTAAATGTCAGCGAAACCACAGAGGGAGTTGCAAGTATAGGAACCCAATTGCGTCCGGAGCATATTCCTCTGTCATTCAGCCAGGAGCGCATGTGGTTTATCGACAGGTTGGAAGGCAGCGTTCAATACCACGTTCCGGCTGTATTGCGTTTAACCGGTAAATTAAATATCCCGGCATTAACCAATGCGTTCCGCCAAGTAGTTAACCGTCATGAGGTTTTGCGTACAGTTATAAGAGAGCACGAAGGTCGCGGTTATCAATACATAAAGCCCGAAGGCGACTGGCTGTTGGGGGAAATATCACAGGAAGAAATTGAAGCAGTTGGTATTAACTTACAAGACTATATCCAACGGCAAATAAACAAACCTTTTAATTTGTCGCAGGATGATATGCTGCGCGCCGAATTGATTAAAACCGGCGAGGATGTTTACATTTTGGTGTTAACCATGCACCATATAGCATCCGATGGCTGGTCAACTTCTATCCTTGTACATGAGCTGGGTATGTTATATAAAGCGTTTGCCTCTGCAGATGTAGGCGTTGAAAATCAGATGTTGGCTGCTTTGCCAATACAATATGCAGATTACGCTATCTGGCAACGGAACCATCTTCAAGGCAATCTGCTGGAGCAAAAACTCAATTATTGGAAAAACAAATTGGAAGGCGTCTCCACTATTCAACTTCCGACAGACTACCGCAGGCCGGTAATAAGAAGCAACCAGGGTTTAACTGAAGCTGTTTTTGTTAACAAACAATTAGTTGATGGGTTAAATGCATTAAGCCGCAAGCAGGGCACAACGCTGTATATGACATTGCTATCGGCATTTATCGTGCTTCTTTACCGTTACAGCGGCCATGAAGATATAAGTGTCGGTACGCCTGTGTCAGGCCGCAGTCACCAGGAAATTGAGGGTTTAATAGGCTTTTTTATTAATACATTGGTTTTAAGAAACAATGCAAAAGGGGGCGAGGCATTTACCAAATTGCTTGAGCAGGTAAAAAATACAACCCTCGAAGCTTATAACCATCAGGAAGTACCTTTTGAAAAAGTAGTTGAAGCCGTTGTGAAAGAAAGGGACATGAGTCATAGCCCGTTGTTCCAGGTGATGTTTACGCTTCAGAATACGCCCGAAATACCCGGGCTTAAATTAACCGGCGTGACTTTAGGTGCCGAAACAGCAGAGGATACTACATCTAAATTCGATATCAGCTTAAATCTAGTGGAAACGGTAGATGGCCTCGCAGGAGGATTAACCTACAATACCGATCTTTTTAAGGCTCAAACTATAGAACGCATGATCGGCCACTTTACAGCTATCCTGCAATCTGTTGTTCAAACCCCAACAGAAGTTATCGGGCGCATAAATATTTTAAGTGCTGCCGAGGAGGAAGAGCAGTTAAAAATTTTTAATGCAACCGACGCTGATTATCCGGCGGACAAAAGCGTCCTGGATATTTTTGAGCAACAGGTATCTCAAACACCCGACGCGGTGGCTGTTACATTTAACGATGAAACAATAACCTATCAGCAGCTTAATCGCAAGGCAACCAGCCTTGCCAAATACCTCCGGGCCAATGGTGTAAAAACTGAAACCATCATACCTGTTTGCACCGAGCGCAGTATCGAAATGGTAATTGGCATATTGGGGGCAATGAAAGCCGGCGGCGTATATGTGCCTTTTGATCCGGAGTATCCGCAAGACCGTATCGAGTATATGCTGAAAGATACAGATGCCAGGTTGGTAGTTAGCAGCAGCGCTTGCAGTAACAAATTTGGAAAAGCAAACATTCAGGTAGTTGAGCTTGATAGGCATTGGGCAGATATTGAAAAGTATGAACATACGGAATTGAACTCCCTGGTTGCCGCAAATCAGCTTGCTTATATCATTTATACATCAGGTTCTACAGGCAAACCCAAAGGTGTTATGATTGAGCATCGCGGCGTGGTTAATCTTGTATTGGCACATAAACGCGACCTGGATCTTAAACCCGGTATGCGGTTCCTGCAATTTGCATCATTTGGTTTTGATGCGTCATGTAATGAAATATTCAGCACATTACTAACCGGGGGATGCGTGGTTATGTGCGCAAAGGAGTCGCTTTTATCGGCCGATGAATTCAGTCAGCTTTTGATAAAGCAAAAAGTAGAAATAGCCATATTGCCGCCGGCTTTTCAGCAGTTTATTGAAAATGTTCCCGATACGCTAAAAATTGTTATTTCGGCAGGTGAGGCACTGAATGAGGCGGCAGCTAAGCAAATACAATTGCAAGGGGTAAAGGTACTTAATGGGTATGGGCCAACTGAGTGTACGGTTTGCGCATCGCAAACGCACAACCCAATAAGGCCCGATGGCATTATAACCATAGGTAAACCTATGGACAATGTGAAAATCTATATCCTGAATAAAGAAAAGCAGATGGGGCCGGTAGGAATAACGGGAGAAATTTGTATTGGCGGTATCCAGGTTGCACGGGGATATTTGAATCAGCCAGGTTTAACAAATGAGAAGTTTATAAAAGATCCGTTTTCTGACGTCGATGGCGCGAGGCTATATCGTACAGGTGACTTAGGACGCTGGTTGCCCGACGGCGATATCGAATATCTTGGCCGCATGGACGACCAGGTGAAGATCCGGGGCTATCGTATCGAATTAGGGGAGATCGAAAATGTTTTGCTGCAAAGCGGGCTGGTATCACAGGTAATTGTATTGGCTAAGCCCGATGTTAATGGCGTAAACGGATTAATTGCCTATGTAACAACCGAAGAGGTTTATGATAAGCAAGCACTGGTATCATATCTATCTGCTCATTTGCCCGAATACATGGTGCCCAAATTATGGGTACTGCTGGATAAGTTTCCGGTAACTACTCATGGTAAAATAGACAAGCGTGCCCTGCCTGATGCTGATACCGCAGAACAGCTAACTTATAATTATGTGGGGCCGCGTAATAAAACAGAAGAGGGGCTTGCTGCGATATGGCAACGGCTTTTAGGGATTGATAAGGTTAGCATCTACGATAACTTTTTTGAGTTGGGGGGGCATTCGATATTAGCCATGCGGCTGATAGCGGCAGTTAAAAAGGAGATGGCAATCAATATTACTATCAGGGATCTGTTTATCCACCCAACAATCGCCAAACTTTACAGAAGGTCGCAAAATCAAAATATCGATCTTACACAATCGCTTATTCCCATAAAAACCTCCGGCAATAAAACACCGCTCTATATTGTTTGCGGGGCCGGAGGTACTGCATTTAAATTTAAGGAGTTTGTAAAACTACTTGATCCTGAGCAGCCCGTTTATGGATTGCAGCAACCCCTGCACATCAGCAATCCGACAGATTTTCCGGACACTGTTGAGGGTATTGCCGAGAGATACATAACGGAAATATTGTTAGATAATCCTTATGGGCCATATGCTTTAGCCGGTCACTGTCTTGGCGGTATGATAGCCGTTGAAATGGCCAGCCAGCTTCAGGCTATGGGCAAAAAAATTTCAATGCTTGCAATGTTTGATGCTGATGCTAAGCCTTTGATTGATGCTGTTGCCGATGAGGCACAGCATAACGGTCACCTGCCATCTTTAATTAAAAGATCTGTTTCGGTGATATCTACAAAATTGAAATTCGAGCTCTTCTTGCTGATGAAGCATCCTAAGCAAGCCTTAATGTATAAGGTGCGGAAAATAGGGCCTTTGTTTAGCAATACAGAATCAAAGCTGGCAAATATTGATCAGGATATTTTTGACCGGATTACCCTGCAAATAAAAACAGCGGCCGACAATTATCAGATAAAGCCTTACAATGGCGAAATAGTTTTGTTTAATGCCACGCAACAATACTATTTTATTGACAGGGTAAACAAGATCATTTATAAAGAGCTGGAAGTTAATTTCGAAAACAAACACGCCTGGAAAAATTATGCTCAATCAATTAAAATTCATGAGGTAAAGGGTGAACACTCAACAATTTTTGATGAGTTAAATGCAAAGGAGTTCTCAGACATATTACAACATTATTTAGGTTAACAGATATAATAAAAAACATGGGATTAACAGTTCGGGACAGATTGGTTGCATACCGTAATCTTCCAAAGTTTTTTAGCCTGGTTTGGAAAGTTAGCCCTGGATTAACTTTAGTTAATATCCTGATAAGAATTCTGCAGGCAATTATTCCGCTTGGTTTATTGAGCGTCGGTAAATATATCATTGATGAGGCTATCGCTATAACTCACAACAGGGCATTACCATATAACTATCTCTGGAAATTAGTTGCCATCGAGTTTATCCTGATCCTGCTATTGATAATACTGGGAAAAGTTACTTCGCTTATTGATGAGCTTTTAGGCGAGCGGCTTACAAACGATACCACAAACATGATCATGCAACATGCTGCCATGCTTGACCTGGTACAGTTTGAGAACTCGCAGTTTTATGATAAGTTGGAAAGGGCGAGGCAGCAAACTACAGGGCGGGCTATTTTACTAACGCATGTATTTAGCCAGGTTCAGGATTTAATTACCATCACATCGTACGTAGTTGTGTTGGTGGCCTTTAATCCATGGGTTATCATAATCCTTTTATCGGTTGCGCTGCCTTCATTACTGGGCGAGTTTTATTATAACAACAAAAATTACGCTTTGCTGCGCAGTCAAACCCAGGCCCGGCGCGAGCTTGATTATTTAAGCCTGGTGGCAAGCAGCGATGTAGCAGCTAAAGAAGTGAGATTGTTTGATCTGTCGGGCTTTTTTATAAATAAGTTCAAACATATCTCCCACAATCTTTATGATGCCAAGCGCAAGTTCGGTGTTAAACGGTTGGTCGTTAGTTCGCTTATAAGCATTCCGGGTGTGGTTGGATTTTATATCGTATTCTTTTTTATTGTACAACGGGTGTTGCAGGGTTCGTTAACAATTGGTGGATTAACACTATTGTTGGGAACAATAAGGCAGTTAGGCGGTTTAATGCAAAACAGCGCGAGGCGCTTTAATGCTGTAGCTCAGGGTGCCATTTACCTCACAGATTTTTTTGATTTCTTCAAGATCATGCCCTCTATTACAATCCCCAATAATCCGCGACCATTTCCTGATCCGATAGTTTCGGGTTTTACTTTTGAGGATGTTGGGTTTAAATACAGTAATTCAGATAAATGGGCAAACAGGCATCTAAACTTCACCCTTCGCCCCGGCGAAAAACTTGCTTTGGTTGGCGAAAACGGAGCCGGCAAAACTACGCTGGTAAAGTTACTGGTAAGGTTATATGATCCAACTGAAGGCCGCATAACGCTTGACGGTTATGATTTGAAGGAATATAACATTGAGGATATCAGGAAGCAAATGGGTATCATCTTCCAGGATTTTATTAAATACCAGATGCCTGCATCTATAAATATAGCTATTGGTGACATTGCTGAGGTTGATGAAGAAAAACTAATAATTAGCGCGGCAAAGCAAAGTCTTGCACACCCGATAATTGACAGAATGCCTGGTAAATATCAGCAGATGTTGGGCTCCCATTTTGATACAGGCGTTGAACTATCGGGTGGTGAATGGCAAAAGGTGGCACTGGCCAGGGCTTATATGCGTGATTCGCAGATTGTGATCCTCGATGAACCTACTGCCGCTTTAGATGCACGTTCTGAATACGAAGTTTTTAAGCGGTTTTCGGATATCACCGACAAAAAGACCGCTGTGCTTATTTCTCATCGTTTTTCAACTGTACGTATGGCCGATAGGATCATTGTATTAGATAAAGGTGAGATTTTGGAAATAGGAAGCCATGAGGAACTTTTACAAAGAGGCGACCGCTATGCCGAGCTGTTTGAATTGCAGGCAGCGGGTTATAAATAAAGGATGCAGTTTTAAAACCTTAAGCTAATAATCGTATTTACCTTATTAAAACATATAAAACAGTAAGATGGAATTGACCTCATCAACTTTAATCACGGCGTTAATTTTAACCAAAAACGAGGAGCCGAATCTTAAACGCGTTCTTGACCGTTTAACCTGGCTCGAGCGGGTGGTTATTCTGGATAGTTATAGTACCGATGCAACGCTGGATATTGCTAACTCTTATCCCAATGTTGAGATTTTTGAACGCAAATTTGATTGTCACAGAGATCAGTGGAATTACGGACTTACGTTGCTCAAAAGTAAATGGGTGCTGACACTTGATGCCGATTATGTACTTACACCTGAGTTTATACAGGAAACCAAAAATATCATTGCCAATCCGCAAAATGCTGCGTACGAAACCACCTTTAAATTTTTAGTTTTCGGAAAACGGCTTTTGGGTGATAATACCACACCTCGTCCTGTGTTATTTGATATAGATAAATGTATTTATTATACGGATGGGCACACGCAACGCTTGAAAGTTAATGGAACAACCGGCAAATACAAAGCGTACATACTACATGACGACAGGAAACCCCTGTCAAGATGGTTAGGCAACCAGGATGGCTATGCTATTCATGAAAGTGAAAAACTGGTTAGTGAACCGTATTCGGAGTTGCCGTTGAGCGGGAGGATTCGAAAAACAAAGATATTGGCGCCTTTTGCAGTATTTTTTTACTGCCTTTTTGTTAAAGGACTTATTTTTAACGGATGGGTGGGCTGGCATTATACGCTACAACGTACAATGGTTGAAATGTTGTTAGCGATAAGACTTGTTGAAGATGAGAAACTTGCCGAAAAGCCGGAGCCAACACCCGCTTTAACTGTCGTTCAAAATGATTTAAAGTCTAATCTGGCTAAATAATCTTTCAATCGTTGCATATTTGCATCTCCTTATATCTGTCACTACCATATGAAAATTTTACACATTATACCTGCTTATAAACCAGCTTACGGATACGGAGGACCAACCGAGTCTGTATCACGGTTGTGTGAGGGATTGGCAGCTAACGGGCATGATGTTGATGTGTACACCACTACAGCTAACGGGAAAAATGAGCTGGATGTAACTCCTGGTGCTGCGATGGATATAGAGGGGGTTAATGTAACGTATTTTAAACGCATAACCGGCGATCATACCCATGTTAGCCCCGCATTATGGCGCAGGCTTGCCAAAACTGCCAATGATTACGATGTGATCCACATTCATTCCTGGTGGAGTATCTTAAGCGTAGTGGCCGCACGAATTGCTTTATTTAGTAATACTAAGGTAATATTGGCGCCCCGGGGTATGTTAAGCGAATATGTTTTTGAAACGGGGAACAGCAGTTATAAAAAACTAATTCACAAGTTTGGAGGTCGTAGAATTTTAAAGAAATGCGTGCTGCATGCTACCGCCCAATCTGAATATATTGAATGCCGCAAGTTGATTCCGGGCTGGGAGGGTTTTGTTTTGCCTAATATTTTATCGTTGCCCGATATTGAAATAAAGGAAATTAATAATGATTGTTTCACTGTTGTTTTTATGTCGCGTATTCACCACAAAAAGGGGCTTGAAAAACTGTTTGCTGCCATCAGCCAGCTTTCTTTTAACCTTAAATTGGTTATTGCCGGCGATGGTGACGAAGTGTACGTACAGCAATTGAAACAACTTGCAGATGAGTTGAAAATAGCTTCAAAAGTTGAATGGATGGGTTGGGTAAACCGACAGGAGAAATTTGAAAAGCTCAACCAGGCCGATCTGTTTATCCTTACATCATTAAATGAAAACTTCGCGAACGTCGTAATTGAGTCCTTGCATATGGGTACGGCAGTTTTGATTTCCGAAAATGTGGGGCTTTCTGATTTCGTCAGTGAAAATAACCTTGGCTGGATCTGTACATTGGATACTGACAGTATCATTGAAAAATTAAACGAGGCTTATCTCGGCAAGCAAAAGTTAGATCACATTCGCAAACATGGCCGTGAAATTATCAAAGCAACATTTCACGAGCAGGTACTCATTACAAAATATTACGAAGAATATTTAAAATAGTCCATCTTCTCTTTTAATTAATTTACCGTTCCAGGTAATTATAACCATGCCCCGATATTGGTGGTCGTATGCTCTTACGTCAGCTAAACAATCATAAAATATAGCCGTAAAACAATTAATAATATGACAGAAAGAAAAAGGATCCTGATCACAGGAGCAGCCGGCTTTTTAGGTTCGCACCTTTGCGACAGGTTTATTAAAGAAGATTACCACGTAATTGGGATGGACAACCTGATTACAGGCGATTTGAGGAATATCGAGCATTTGTTCAAACTGGAAAACTTTGAGTTTTATAACCATGACGTATCCACGTTTGTGTATGTGCCCGGGGATTTGCATTATATTTTGCACTTTGCCTCGCCGGCCAGCCCGATTGATTATTTGAAAATCCCGATCCAGACATTAAAAGTAGGCTCACTGGGTACGCATAACCTGCTGGGGTTGGCGCGGAACAAGAAGGCCCGGATGCTGATCGCTTCGACATCAGAAGTGTACGGCGACCCGAACATCAGCCCTCAGCCGGAGGAGTACTGGGGTAATGTGAACCCTGTAGGTCCGAGAGGGGTATATGATGAAGCCAAAAGGTTCCAGGAAGCTATTACGATGGCCTACCATACTTTCCATGGTGTTGAAACCAGGATTGTAAGGATTTTTAACACCTACGGACCAAGGATGCGATTGAATGATGGCAGGGTATTACCGGCATTTATCGGGCAGGCATTGCGTGGCGAACCGTTAACGATGTTTGGCGATGGCTCACAAACCCGCTCGTTTTGTTATGTAGATGATTTGATAGAAGGCATTTATCGTTTACTGCTGAGCGATTATGCACAGCCGGTAAACATCGGTAACCCCGATGAGATCACGATCAAACAATTTGGCGAGGAGATCATTAAATTAACAGGTACGAATCAAAAGCTGATCAGCCTGCCCTTACCTACAGATGATCCTAAACAACGCCGTCCGGATATTACCAAGGCCAAAGCTATACTGGGCTGGGAGCCAAAGGTATCAAGGAGCGAAGGTTTGAAGATCACTTATGAATACTTCAAATCATTACCCGAGCAGAAAATAAACCACAAAGACTTTACTTATTACAATAAATAGGATTTTTAAATTATAAAGGTACAGCGATGCCCCGTTCATCCTAATATCGCTGTACCTTAAAGAAATTATAAAAATACTTCGCGGAGATAATTAACCGCCTGTGTGTTGCTAAGATGCTCTGTGCCATCTTTTTGCCTCTTCATGAAACGGCCCCATCTGGCCGATAACAAAATCCTGTATCTGATACGGCTTTTGAAAGCCGAAATTTTAAGGGTATGCTTTATGCTACAGGTATGGCATTAACCCTATATTGAAATATTGTTGCACCTTAAACTTAACCTTGCAAATGAAAAAAATAGCATTAATAACCGGAATAACCGGTCAGGACGGCGCCTACCTTACCGAACTTTTATTATCAAAAGGGTATGAGGTTCATGGTATAAAAAGAAGAAGCTCGCTGTTTAACACCGATAGAATTGACCATTTATACCAGGATCCGCACGAAAAGAATATCAACCTGGTTTTACATTACGGCGATTTAAGCGATTCGACCAATTTAATCAGGATTATACAACAGGTACAGCCGGACGAGATCTATAATCTGGGTGCAATGTCGCACGTTAAGGTAAGCTTTGAAACTCCTGAATATACCGCAAATGCCGACGGCATCGGAACTTTACGATTGCTGGAAGCTATCAGGATTCTTGGGCTTGAGAAAAAAACCAAAATATATCAGGCCTCAACTTCCGAGCTTTATGGTTTGGTACAGGCGGTACCTCAATCTGAAACCACGCCATTTTATCCCCGCTCACCATATGCTGTGGCAAAAATGTATGCATACTGGATAACAGTAAACTATCGCGAAGCCTATGGCATTTATGCCTGTAATGGCATTCTGTTTAATCATGAAAGCCCGTTACGTGGTGAAACGTTTGTAACGCGTAAAATTACCCGCGCAACCGCGAAAATAGCTATGGGGCTGCAGGATAAATTATACCTGGGCAATCTCGACGCTCAACGTGATTGGGGCCACGCCAAAGATTATGTTGAGGCCATGTACCTGATATTGCAGCAGGATACCCCGACAGATTATGTAATAGCCACAGGTATTACAACCCCGGTACGTGAATTTGTAAGAATGGCTTTTGCCGAGCTTGGTATTGAGATTGAATTTATCGGAAGCGGGTTAAAGGAAAAAGGTTATGTAATAAGTTGCAGTGATCCGGAATATCAGCCTGAAACAGGTAAGGAAGTGGTTGCTGTTGATGAAAAATATTTTCGCCCTACCGAGGTCGATTTGTTGATTGGCGACCCTGCCAAATCAAAAACACTGTTGGGCTGGGAGCCTAAATATGACCTGAAAGGCCTGGTAAGCGAAATGGTTGCAGCAGACATAGAACTGTTTAAAAGAGAGAAGTTGTTAAAAGATTCCGGTTATGCCATCAAAAATCAGTTTGAATAAGACATACGAGAAGTGGCTATGTCGATTTTTCAAATAAGATCAATGTCAATCAAGTAAAATTTGATCGTGTTTATTACCATTAAAAGCAGCAGATGAACAAGAACCATTACGCAATAATTTTAGCAGGGGGCGTAGGAAGCCGTTTTTGGCCGATAAGTCGCACGGTGCACCCCAAGCAATTTATCGATATCATTGGAAACGGTAAAACACTGATCCAGGAAACTTATCAGCGTCTTTCTAAAATATGTCCAAAAGAAAATATCTTCATATTAACCAACGAAAGCTACACCCAATTGGTAAAGGATCAATTACCGGATGTAACAGATCAGCAAATCGTGACTGAACCGGTAATGCGCAACACCGCTCCTTGTATAGCTTATGGATGTTTTAAAATAGAAAGCCTGAACCCCGATGCGGTAATTGTTGTAGCGCCGTCTGATCAGCAAATCCTTGATGAAGATGCGTTTATAAGCGCTCTGGAAAAATCATTAAAAACAGCAGCCGAACATCATTGCCTGGTAACATTGGGGATTAAACCATCCAGACCGGATACCGGCTATGGCTACATTCAGTATAGTGACATTGTTATTAATGATGATTTTCATAAAGTAAAAACCTTTACAGAAAAACCAACACTGGATATTGCCAAAGGCTTTATTCAGAGCGGCGATTTTTTATGGAACGCGGGCATTTTTGTTTGGTCGGCCAAAGCGATAGTAAAAGCATTTGAAACTTATATGCCTGACTTGCATAACATTTTTGACGATGCCCGGTTGGTGTATAATACAGAACACGAGGTTGCTCATATCAACCAGGTGTATCGGCATTGTATCAATACATCTATTGATTATGGTGTGATGGAAAAAGCAGGCAATGTTTATGTATTGCCGTCTGATTTTGGCTGGAGCGACCTGGGTACCTGGGCCTCTATATATGAACTGTCTGAAAAAGATAGAGCAGGTAACGCAGTAAGCTCAAATGAAAAAGTGATCATGCAAAATTCATCAAATTGTGTGGTAAACATGCCGGGCAATAAGCTGGTAATATTACAGGGTTTAAACAATTACATCGTGGTTGAAGCTAACAATACGCTGCTTATTTGTCCACGCGATCAGGAGCAAAGTGTAAAACAAATTGTTGCCGATGTAAAGAGCAGATTTGGTGTTGAATATGTATAGCTAAGACCTGTATTGAACCTGTTTTCGATACATTAAGTATTATAGCGCATAAGCCCCTTTTTAATAATGAATCAAGCTGTTTTCGAAAGAAAGCGGCTTTTTTTGTGCCAATGGCAATCACTTTCCAAACAATTGTTGTTTCAGTAAACCTTCAAAAAAAGGTTTAAGTTCATTTGCTAAGATCTGATGATCGGCCACGTTGGGATGTCCCGTACAACCGTGAGGTTCCATCGGCTCAAAAAAGAAAGTAGCAACAGGTTTATCTGCGGGATAACTTGCATCCACAGCTGTTTTTACCCGGCTCAGACACCTTTGCAAGATCTCCCTCGAATTTCCTTTTATCATTGGGCTGGAAAGCAGGGCTATTTGAGCTTTAGGATATTTTGATTTAATCAGTTGGACAAATTTTACGTAATCATTAACGAAACGAACGGTATCAAACGGAGCCCTTGCTGTGCCATCTCCATTGCTCATATCATTGGTGCCTAAGGCAATGCTTACAATTTTAGGTTGATAAGTTTTAAAATTCCATTTCAGCGAATCTTTTTCCTGGAAGTTGGTGTTTTCATATACCAGCGGCATTGACGGAGAATCCTTATTCCAGGTACGGTAAACGCCTATGCCGCTAACACTGGATAAAATAAAATTGGCATTTAGGGCCCTTGCAACACCTGGTCCGTAAGCCATGTAGGCATTGTGATGGTCCTGGTAATCGCCGGTTCCGCAGGGGATTTCTGAATCATCTGCCGCCGCGCCGCAGGTAATACTATTTCCGATAAATTCGATCAGCGGCAGTTTGGGAATAGCCAGGTTTTTAATGCCTTTGGCAGCAATCTTTGAAAAAATCAAAGCACCCGTGGTGGCTTCTGTTGCTTTATAGATCCAGATACGGTGGGTGCCTGCATTATTGGCTTTAATAACAATAGGCTCCTTTAAATTTCCGTCTATCCTGATCCGTTTTTGATAAATGCCGTCAAGTTCGTACTGCAGGTAATTATGGCTTCCGGCATCTGCAATGCTTACATATACGGCACATTCATTTCCCTTAAAACTAAAACCAAAATGAGCGCCTGAAGTAATGAGGGCAAGGTTATGCTGGCTGTTAATTAGTGTACGCCCAATTGGTTGCAAACTGGCGGCAAAAATGGTATCAACTTTGGGTTTTGCATTGCTTTGCAACACGCAGAAAATAGGTAAGACAAAGGTAAAGAATATCCTGTTTTTCATTATGTCACAAGATTACCAATATAGGGCCTGCAAACCAAATACATGAAATTTATCGGTATAAAATGCTGTAAAAGTATCAGCAGTAATACCTGAAACTGAAGAATAAGCTGAGCCTTAAAGGCCAGATTACTGCTGGCCTTGTTGGTACTTATAATGTAAATTCTTAAGTGTTTCGATAGTGGCTTCATCGGTAGAAATGCCGTAGCCCGTTACCAGTGTGCCTTTGATCCCATCAGTAGATGCAAGGGCATAAACTATGGCTTCATCGGCGGGATCAGAGGGACCTTCGTAGCGGTACAGGTCTACGATCTCAAATTCGTTTACCGGGAAAGTTTCTGCACCTGCTTTAAGATGATCGCCCTCAAGACTGAATTCATGGGTGTAACCCTGTTCTTTTAACTTGGTTATAGCTTCGGTTACCGTTGCGTAATGAAATTTTTGTTCTTGCATGATAGGATGTTTATAACGTTATTGCTAATATACAATTAAAGTAGGCCGCCTGTTTCAGTAATTTCTGCCGAAAATGTTTCGGGCTGCACCAAAAAAAGCGTACTAGAATTCATTAGCAGTATCAACCAGCGAGTGGATCCCCTCGGAGATCATCGATCCGCTGCGACCAACAATACCAGCAATAAACTTTGTTATTGCTATCAGCAGGTTGGCAATCAATGCGCTATATATCGATTTTTGTGACGACGCCATGTTGGTTAATGTGCTATTACCTCAGCATCGCCAAGTTTTTTGACATACAGTTCATCAACCAAAATCACAATAATAGCCACAATAGGTACAGCTAATATGATACCCAGCACACCCGAAAGTGTCCCCATTACTACCTGGCTGATGATAGTGAGGGCTGGCGGCAGGTTAATCATACGGTTTTGTACTATTGGCACCACAATATTGCTCACAATAGTTTGTGATACAACGTATATCAGTGCCACTATAATGGCCGTGTTAGTGCCCACGGTAAGTGCAAGTAGCACCCCTGGTATCATAGCTATAACCGAACCCAGGTTGGGGATGATCTTTAACATGCCTGCAAATAAGGCTAATATCAATGCTGCCGGAATACCCATGATACTCAAGCCCGTTGTAAGCAGTACGCCCAGTAATACCATTGATAACAACATCCCCTTGAGCCAGCCTTTCAATGAAAGACTGATCCTGTCCATAATATCCTGTCCTAAAGGTTTTTTCTGATCAGATAGGAGCATGAGGATACCATTCTTGTAAACATCCGGATTGGTAGTAAAAAATATGCTCAGGAACAGGATGATATAAATATCGCCGAGCACGCCAAAGCCCGTACTGAAAAAGTGCTGAACCGTAACCACAACTTTATCAGGGTCATTGTCGCCCGAAAAATAATCAAGTATTTGCTGGCCTGTTGGATTTGAAGCCAGCTTAGCCTTAAAATTGTTAACCGTATGCGGGAGCGTATCCTTAAGCAAGGCAATTTGATGTTGTATGGTTGTACCCATCAAATAAAATAATCCAATCACGATCAGAAATGAACCAACTACGGATATGATCATGGCATATCTTCTGCGCATTTTGGTGTTACGCTCAATGATGTCGCCCAGGCCATGAAAATAAGTAGCTATCAATGCGCCGGATAATACCATCAGTAGCACATTGAAAGCAACGCGGGCCACAAGTATTACTACAACTAACAAAGCTACAATGGCCACGGTATGCCATACTTTTTCAATATAGGTGAGCTCTTTTTCTTTTTTAGGGGTCATAAAGCAGGTATTTGTTCCATTAACACGTTATTGTACCCTAAATGTTTTGATTAACTGTGATTTAAGATTAAGAAGATGTTAAGTGTATATCGATATCGATTGTTTTTTACTTTTTTAAATATTTTAAAAAGAATGTGTAACAATTTAAATAAGTTTTTGTAAAATTATTCCGCCAACGGATTTTTAACGATATTAGTTAACACAGAATCCCAAAAACCATAACCCTCAATTGATGAAGAAAAACTACTATATCGTAACGCTGATCATGCTTACGTTTTTTGTTATTTCGTTTTTAACTAACATCATAGGACCGCTATCGCCTGAGTTTATTAAGGATTTTAAACTGAGCGATGCAATGGCAGGTTTATTACCCTTCGCGTTTTTTATTGCCTACGGGGTAATGTCAATTCCGTCGAGTATGCTGGTTCAACAGTATAACCAGAAAGCCATCATGGTTGCTGCATTTGTAGTGGCGTTTGTGGGCTCGTTATTACTTGCCGTTTACCCTAACTATCTCACAGCCATATTGTCCCTGTTTTTAATTGGCTGCGGCATGGCGATGTTACAGGTAGTGATTAATCCGTTGCTCCGCACATCTGGCGGGGAAGAGAATTATGCTTTTACATCAGTATTAGCGCAATTGATATTTGGCGGGGCATCATTTGTTAGTCCGCTGGTTTACTCCTATATGGTTAAAAATATGGGAAGTAATAAAGGTGGTATTTTTCCATTGCTTGAGGCACATGTACCCGTATCTATGCCCTGGATCTCGTTGTACTGGTTTTTTGCAGTGATCTGCCTGGTCATGTTTGTGATCATGCTGGTATCTAAATTTCCGAAGGTTGAACTTGCTAACGACGAAAAAGCCGGGCCATGGAAAACCCATATCGCTCTTTTTAAAAAGCCTGTAGTGATAGCCTACTTCATAGCATTATTTTGTTATGTGGGAAGCGAACAAGGGGTAAGTTGGTGGATGTCGGAGTTTTTATTGCGGTATCACAAATTTGATTCGCAAACTACAGGCGCCAGTGCGGTTGCTTATTTCTGGGGATT
Organism: Mucilaginibacter sp. Mucisp86; assembly: GCF_047324315.1. Lineage (NCBI taxonomy): Bacteria > Pseudomonadati > Bacteroidota > Sphingobacteriia > Sphingobacteriales > Sphingobacteriaceae > Mucilaginibacter > Mucilaginibacter sp. Mucisp86. Next base: position 7,018,478 of record NZ_CP168503.1, on the reverse strand, counting down.
AATGACAGCCGGTGGCATTTTAGGTTTGTTTCTGCTTAAATTAATCGACAGCCGAAAACTACTGGTGGTTTTTACAATACTGGCGCTCATATTTCTGACGCTTGCACTGTTTGGCAACCCGCAAACATCGTTGTATTCATTTTCAATAGTAGGGTTCTTCATGTCGGTGATGTACCCGATCATATTTTCGCTTGCATTGAGCTCGGTATCTGAAGATCATGGCTCATTTGCGGGGATCCTGGTTACCGGCATCATTGGCGGGGCAGTTGTTCAATTGCTGATAGGCGGACTTGGAAGCTGGTTGGGTTTACGGCAAGGGATGTGTTTCCTGTACATCACATTCGGCTACATGCTCAGTATTGGCTTTTGGGCTAAGCCCCTGGTTACTAACAAAACCTTTTTTGATAACAAAGCATAAACACATACATGAGCAATATAAAAGTTATAGGCATTGATCTGGGCGCAACTAATATTCGCGGTGCCGTGGTTGATAATAACACTATCGGTAATATCGTATCACAGCGAATTAAGAGTGATGGCAGTGTTGAAGACGTACTAAACGATATTTATGCCATTGTTGAGGCCCTTTTAAAGAATGACACTGCCAGCGCTATTGGAATAGGTGTGCCAAGTGTGGTTGATGTAGCTGAAGGTATTGTTTATGATGTGCAATACATTCCCTCCTGGAAAGAAGTACACCTGAAAAAACTAATGCAGGAGCGTTATCATATCCCGGTTTATGTAAATAACGATGCTAACTGTTTTGCCGTGGGCGAGTTGCATTTTGGCAAAGGTGCAGGTGCCGATAGTATGGTAGGGGTAACCCTCGGCACAGGGCTTGGTACCGGCATTATTACCAACGGCAAGCTATATGCAGGGTATAATTGCGGTGCCGGCGAGATTGGTTTGTTCCCTTATATCGATCATATTTTAGAATTCTATTGCAGCGGTTCGTTTTTTAATAATGTTTATGGACTGGATGGCGTACAGGTATTTAAGGATGCGCAGGCAGGCAGCGAACAGGCTTTGCGTTTGTATGCTGAATTAGGTACACATGTAGGCAATGCCATAAAAATGGTCATGTATGCCTTCGATCCTGAACTGATCATTTTAGGCGGATCTGTAAGCAATGCGTTTAAATATTTTAAAGATACCATGTGGCAGCAGGTGAAAACGTTCGCCTATTCAAAAACACTTGAACGCATAAAAATCGAGATCTCGGAACTGCAAAACAGCGGCATTATCGGTGCTGCTGCGTTGTATTATGATAACCAAAAGTAAACCTCATCTATCATGAAAAAGCTATTATTGATATTGGCAATGGCCTTATTTAGCGCAGGGACTTTTGCCCAGGGGCGACAGGAAAATTTTAACCTGTTATTGAAAGATGACTGGCAAATGCAATCGACAGTTACGGCACCTGCGGCTGCTACCGAGATCTCTAAAGAGCAATTTGATACACAGGGGTGGTATTGGGTAAGTGTGCCTTCAACCATCCTTGCGGGTTTGCTTGCCAACCATGTATATGATTTCGACCCGTTTATGGGTAAGAACCTCGAAAAGCTGGCTGACCCCAAACTGGATAAGCCCTGGTGGTTCAGAAAAGAATTCACTTTGCCCGCTACCGAAAACGGAAAGAATGTGATCCTTCGCCTGCATGGCATCAATTATAAGGCTAATGTTTGGTTAAACGGTGTTAAAATAGCAGATTCAACCCAGGTAAAGGGCCCGTACCGCATCATTGATCTCGATGTTACCCAAAACATCAACTATAGAGGTACCAATACACTGGCTATTGAAGTACTGCGTCCATTCACTCCTAACAAACGTGACGGCGACCTTGCCATTGATTACGCCGACTGGATCCCGTACCCGCAGGATTATAACGGTGGCATCATCAATAACGTTGAGGTGAAAACTTATAACAAGGTAGGTGTGAAATTTCCGTTGGTTACAACCGATTTTGATCTGCCATCATTGGCTATCGCACATCTAACTGTAGATGCACAGGTAACCAACTATACCAATAAACCACAGGATGCAGTAATAAAAGGAAAGATCAACGAAAATATTTCCTTCGAGAAAAAAGTGCACCTGCTGGCTAACGAATCAAAGAATGTGAATTTCTCGCCCGCTGAGTTTAAGCAGCTTAACGTTAAAGATCCGTCTATCTGGTGGCCGTGGCAGTATGGCAAACCTAACCTGAACCGCATTGAGATATCGGCCGTGGTTGATAAAAAGCTGAGTAATTCAGTAGCCGAAAACTTTGGCATCAGGGAGTTTACATCAAAAATAATTGACGATAATCAGTCGCGCGAATTTATTATTAATGGCAAGCCTATTATGCTGAGAGGCGCGGCCTGGTCACCTGATATTTTTCAGCGCCGCTCGGCCGAAAGGCAGGAGCAGGAGATCCGTTTGGTGCGCGATATGAATATGAATATCGTGCGTTCTGAAGGTAAAATGGAAGATGATAATTTTTATGACTTGTGCGATAAATACGGCCTGATGGTGATGAATGGCTGGATGTGCTGCGGCACCTGGCAACACCCCGAAAAATGGGACGTCGCCGAGCGTAAAGTTGCCATGGCGTCAGACAGTAGCGTAATGTACTGGTTGCGCAACAAAGCAAGTCTGTTTGTTTGGCTCAACGGCAGCGATATGCCACCTACCGATACCTCGGTTGAGCGCGATTACCTGAAAATTGAAAAACAGCTGAAATGGCCCAACCCGCTGCTGGCAACCGCTAACGAAAGTAAATCAAAAGTATCAGGCTATAGCGGTGTTAAAATGGCCGGTCCGTATGAGTGGGTGCCACCCATTTACTGGGAAACTGATGCCACCAAAAAGTTTGGCGGTACTTACAGCTTTGCTACGGAGATTTCGCCCGGGCCGTCAATTCCGCCATATGAAAGCCTGGTGAAATTTATTCCAAAAGATTCGCTGAATGTTACTTCGGCTGATTGGAACTACCATTGTGGTACAGGTTCATTCGGCACAACTAAAGTATTTACCAAAGCACTTTATGGTCGCTACGGCGAAACCTCCTCAATCAAAAACTACGCAGCCAAGGCGCAAGCCCAAAACTACGAAGCACACCGCGCTATGATGGAAGCATACGGATTAAACAAGTATCAAACCGCCACAGGCGTAGTACAATGGATGTTAAGTAACCCATGGCCGGGGCTCATCTGGCATACTTATGATTATTACCTGTATCCGGCGGGTACTTATTTCGGCATGAAAAAAGCTATGGAGCCGCTGCACGTGCTGTATTCATACAAAACCAATGAGGTTGCTGTAATTAACTCATATCTGAAAACCTTTACAGGTTTAAAAGTCAAGGCTGATGTTTATAATTTGGATGGAAGCAGCAAGTTCAGTAAAACGGTAGCTGCAGATATTGGTGCGGATGCTTCTAAAAGGCTCTTCGCCCTTCCTCCCATTACCGGCTTATCTGATACTTACCTGTTGCGCCTTGAACTGAGCGATAAAGCCGGTGAAACTAAAAGCATCAACTGGTATTGGCTCTCCAAAAAAGGCGACGAATTGAATTGGAAAAAATCAAACTGGTTTACTACACCACAATCAGCTTATGCTGATTATTCGGCTTTGCAATCGCTCCCTAAAACCAAATTGACCGTCAGCCAGGTCAGCAAAACTGAAGATGATAGTACTTCATACAGGGTAACTATCAAAAACACCGGCAGCGCAGTTGCCTTCTTTGTACACTTGCGTGCTTTGAAAGGGCAGGGCGGTGATGATATTTTACCGGTGATCTTCAGCGATAATTATATTTCATTAGCTCCGGGCGAAAGCAGGGTAATTAAGTGTACCTACAATAACAAAAATGCAGATGGTGCTACTCCATATTTCCTAACCTCGGCCTGGAATTTGGATACAGCCGGGAGCAACGGTGATAGTGGATTTGAGGATGGATTGCCGAAGGAGTAGTTATCCAGGCGGCAAAGGATCGAGTAGAAACATACGAGGTTGAAAAAAATAAAGCTTTTTTTGTAGAGACGCATCACATGCGTCTTCCAGCGGACAAGCCGATTTAAAAGGCTTATAATCCCGTCGGAAATTGCAAGCGTGAGAAGCATGTGATGTGTCTCTACATCTCAATTAACAAATTGAAGACCTCCGAACAGGCTAACATCATACAAAAAACGGCCAGGCAATTTGCCCGGCCGTTTTACTTTCTTAGGGGAAAGGATTTTATTTTAATTCAAGTGTTACTACAGATTTTGCAGGCAGACTTACAACCAGTTTGTCGCCGTCTTTCTTAGCGCCGTTAAATGCATTCAGGTGGATTTTATTGGCATCCTTAAATGTGTTAACATCAGTTAAATTAGCAGAGGTTAGTACCTGGCCGCTAACGGTTTGCCATTTAATATCGCTGAGGCCGGTTGTAATGGTAATGGTATTATGAGGGTCAAGGTTTACCAGGGAGATGTGTACCTTGCCCGATGCGTCTTGCGAAGCAGATGCATTTACCGCTTCGATCTTTTTACCGTCAACCTCATAATCAGGTACGCTTAATTTAATAGGCAGGTATTTGGCGTCCTGATGAACTTTATACATATCAAATATGTGGTAAGTAGGGGTAAGCACCATTTTTTCCTTATCAGTTAAAATAAGCGCCTGCAAAACGTTAATGGTTTGGGCAAGGGCAGCCATTTTAACACGGTCGCTATGGTTGTTGAAAATGTTAAGCGTTGTGCCAGCTATCAAAGCATCGCGTAGGCTGTTTTGCTGATAAAGGAAGCCTGGGTTAGTACCTGGTTCAGCATCGGTCCAAACACCCCATTCATCAACAACAAGGGCCACTTTTTTCTCCGGATCATATTTATCCATAATGGCCGAGTGTTTGGTAACCAGCTCTTCCATTTTAAGGCAGTTAACCATAGTGCCAAAATATTCTTTCTCGCTAAAATCAGTTGCCGAGCCTTTTTTGCCCCAGTTACCGGTTGGTATAGTATAATAATGTAACGATAGGCCCGACATCATACCGCTTGAGATATTTTTCATACAAACTTCTGTCCAGCGGTAATCATCGGCATTTGGCCCGCTGGCAATCTTATTAAGTTTAGCGCCAGGGTAATCCTTGGCAAATGAGGCATAGCGTTTAAACAAATCAGTGTAATACTCCGGAGTCATGTTACCGCCGCAGCCCCAGCTTTCGTTACCCACACCCCAAAAGGTTACCTTATAAGGAGCAGGGTGACCATTTTTTTTACGCTGTTGTACTACGGTGCTGGTGCTGTTTGAGTTTAAGTACTCAATCCATTTCGACATTTCATCAACTGTACCGCTGCCAACGTTGCCTGCAATGTAAGGCTCGCAGCCCAGTAAATCGCAAAGTTCAAGAAACTCGTGTGTGCCAAAACTGTTATCTTCGGTAATACCGCCCCAGTTGGTATTTACCATGCGTGGGCGTTCTGCAGCTGGACCAATGCCGTCGCGCCAGTGATACTCATCGGCAAAGCAACCGCCGGGCCAGCGCAGGTTAGGGATCTTTATTTTTTTGAGCGCATCAACAATATCGAGCCTGATACGGTCCTGCTTTTTTACAGGCAGGGTTTTATCAACCCAGAAACCGCCGTAAATGCCGTGACCGAGGTGCTCGGCAAATTGACCGTAAATGTGCTTGCTGATAGTTGTTTTTGAGTCGGTACTGATGTTAAGTGTACCGGTTTGCCCGAAGGATGCCGAACTCAATAAAGACAAAGCGATAACGCCGAGGTGTAAAAACGGGTTCTTTTTCATTGAAACTTAGGATTTAACTGATTGTGCAGTAAAGAAAAGAAAAATTTGTTAATAAGTGTTAAAATAACAATAAAAAATAACCACTGATTTTGAAGGGATGATTACGTTGATTTCGCTGATGCCTGCCTGTCGGCTAAAGATTTTTTAATGAGTTCAAATGACTGCCTAATCGCAATCAATCTTTAAAATCCTCAAAACATCAGCGCAATCAACGTAATCAAATAAATCAACGGTTCTTCTTAATAAACTCTTCAAACTCCTTACTGCTGTAATCGGCCGCTCCTGAGTGTTTGTAAATGAGCTTACCATCTTTATTAAACACAAGGGTAGTGGGAATGGTGCCATCAAGCAAGCTATCGGGTACGTTGCTTATTTGTGTGTATAAAGGAAGGTCATAGCCATTCTTAAGCATAAACGCTTTGGCTTTAGGCAAATCGTTATCTACATCAACCAAAAGGAAAGCTATTTTGTCATCGTTCCTGAATTTTTTGTAAAGCTCGTTTACCCTGGGCATTTCGGCAATGCAGGGCGGGCACCAGGTTGCCCAGTAGTTTATGAATACTACTTTAGGTTTTAAGGCGCTTAATGAGGTTATATTGCCGGCAGTATCTTTGAAATGTATATCGGGTATATTACTAAGTTCTTCGTGATGCCTGGTATACCCAACCGGGTCAGGTTGGAAGAGGCCAATCGACATTAATCCTTTGATTACATAGCTTTTTGCATTGGGATTAAAGATAATTACCAGCAAAAAAGCCATAATCAGGATGCTGATTATGTTTGATAACGATATCTTTTTCCATTGGATCATGATATAATATTTAAAAGCATTTATTTGTACCAGGCTTACCGGCGCTTTTGCGTGAAACTGTAGTTTATTGAGGCAACTTATCCCTTACCGCTCCATAAACCCAGGTGCCTAAAATGGCACTCAAAAGCGTAATCGAAGTAACCAAAAAGCCACTCCCAATCTGCGCAAACAGCGGACCAGGACATGCACCCGTAATCGCCCATCCTAAGCCAAATATCAGCCCGCCGTATACATTGCCCCAGTTAAATTTTTTGTTGGGGATGACGATGGCTTCGCCATGAATTGTTTTTACATTAAAACGCTTGATGATCAAAACGGAGATAATCCCTACAACAATTGCACTACCAATGATACCGTACATATGAAACGATTGCAGCCTGAACATTTCCTGGATCCTGAACCAGGAGATAACTTCCGATTTTACCAGTACTATGCCAAAAAGCAGACCTGTAAACAAGTATTTGATGTTGCGCATATTATAAATGTAATAGGTAGGGTAAAATAAACCAGGTCATGATCAAACCGCCGGCCATAAAACAGCACGTAGCCACAAGGGATGGCCACTGCAGGTTGGAGATGCCCATAATAGCATGGCCTGATGTGCAGCCGCCTGCATACCTGGTGCCAAAACCTACCAAAAAACCACCAATCACCATAAAAATAAAACCTCTTAAGGTAAGGAGCTGATCAAAGCTGAAAACATCCTTTGGTAATAAACCATTAAAATCCTTAATGCCCTGTTGCTGCAACACAGCGTGAGTTTGCGGATTAATATTTACCGGGTGATTAGCCGAAAGAAACTGAGTAGCTATGAATCCGCCCAAAACAATGCCGGCAACAAAAAACAGGTTCCAGCTTTCCTTTTTCCAGTCGTATTTAAAAAAGGAGATATTGGCTGGGATACATGCTGCACAGATATGCCTTAATGATGATGAGATGCCGAAAGTTTTATTGCCGATGATGAGCAGGGCTGGTACAACAAGGCCAATCAGCGGGCCTGCTACATACCAGGGCCAGGGTTGGGTTATCAGATCCATAGTTTACGGGTTGATTATCCCGCAAATATACCGAATGTAATTTGGCAAAATCTTAATGATACCGCTGCTTAATTGTGATCTGTACAATTTTACTTTTTATTTGTTTTAACAATATTGTTACATATATTTACTGTCAATTATACCCTAACAGTAATTTCTTTTGGTGAAAAGGCTTATAGCGATACTATTATTAAATGTACATCTGTTCAATTTGGGCGGGTACAATTTGGTATTTCAGTATTTTATTCACCGGTCGGAAGTGCAGATTGTAAAAGAAATTTATGAAAACAAGGTTGATGCTACCAAGCTTGTTGAGATCAAGATCCCTGTACATCTTCCCAAAATTCATAGTTGGAACGGTTACGTGCGTGATCAGGGGCAACTGCAGTTAAAAGGTGTTTACTACAATTACCTGCGTTACAAGGTTACTCAGGACACCATGTCATTTATTTGTATAGCCAATAGTGTCAAAACACGGTTGGTTAACGCCAATCTTATTATTGCCAAAGAAATAAGTGATGTGCCACTCAGCAAAAAAGGGGCACACGATTCATCGCAAAAGAAAATAAACGCTGGTGGGGAATACAGCTTCCAGGTTATGCATTACCAATTCTTATCTTATGGAAGGATGTTAAAGGTAAAACCGAACCCTATAGCCTACCATGTAAATTCACCCTTCATCGAGTCACCCGGCAAACCGCCAAACTCTGCCTGCTGATTATTGCCTGTAAATTATGAGTTAAATTGATTTGTGTGCCTGTAATTTAAGGATACAAACCGTTTTTATCATTTGGCTTTTTGAACCTGCACATCGTCTGTGCGCCCTATTTAGGGCCAATAGCTTCGTTTTACGGCTTTGATCATGCTCCTTAATGCTGAGATATTATCAACAATCGATGGTTAAGCGATTTTAGTTGATAATGTTGATCCGGCTTTTGTTTTACCATTTTTATTATTAGTTATTACCCTTTATTTAAACGTAATGAAATTTATGTCGCTGTATTTTTACAGATGTTGTATTGTAGTTTCTTTTTTGTTGGCTGTTACGCAATGTGCTAAAGCCCAAACCGATGCCGATGCATTGATGATCCCTAAAAATTATTTTTGTGCTGCCGCAGTATACACCCATGGGAGTTGGGACCACTACTGGGAAGGTACTTTTAAACGGGATAATCCAAATTTGGGCACTGTGAGTACAAATGTTTACAGCCTGGGTGGTAATTATGGTCTTTCAAACCGGATCAACCTGCTGTTTATGGTTCCTTATGTAACTACCAACGCATCTGCCGGCACCTTACGCGGTGAAAAGTCATTTCAGGACCTTACTGTTTCCGTTAAATGGATGGCTGTGAAAGAGGAGATAGGCCGCGGCTTATTCAGCGTTCATGCTATTGCTTCTGGTACTTTGCCTTTAGCCAATTATGAGGCCGATTATCTGCCACTGTCTGTAGGTTTGCACAGCAAAAACGTAGCCTTACGTGCTTTGCTTAATTATCAAACAGGCAGGTTCTTCGTAGCTGGCTCTGGCCAGTACATCCGAAAGGACAATATTACTATCGACAGAAATTCGTATTACACTACCGAAATGCATTATACCAACGAGGTGCAATTACCAAATGCCACTAATTTTATGTTTAGCAGCGGGTACCGCAGCCTTAAATTTAATGCCGAAGCTACGTTTACGAAAATTACAAGCACAAGCGGCTTTGATATCCGTAAAAACGATATGCCGTTTCCAAGTAACCGTATGAATACTACTGCCGTTGGATTGATTTTGAAATACAGTCTCCAATCAGTAAGCGGGCTTGAGTTTACTGCCGGAGGTAACTATGTTTTGGATGGACGTAATGTTGGCCAAACACGGTCGGGATACGCAGGTGTGTACTATGTATTTAGTACCAAAAAGGAGAAGTAATAAGAGGTTGGACAATCAATGATCAATGAAATGAAAAAAACTATACTTAATATATTTACAATCACAGCTTTGGCGGCAGTAACCTTTAGCTCTTGCCGAAAGGATATTTTAGACCGTACTTCACTGTATCCCGCACTTAAACCCTCAAATCTTGACCTTACTGCCGATACCTGGAATCCGGTACTGGTTAAAGATTTCAGCGTGTTGAACGTAGCTACGCCGGATGCACTAACATCTCCTGCTTATGTAGCCGATTTGAATGAGATCAAAGCGTTGCAGAAAAACCTGAGCAGTGATCAGCAGGCAAAAATTCAATACTGGAGTGCAGGCTCTGTATTAAGATGGAACGAGATTTTGCGCGAGCTGGTAGCCAAACATAACGTGCCGCCATATCAAAACCCTGATGGTACTTACCCGGCGCCAAACTCTGCCAATCCGTTTAATTATCCGGAATTTCCATTCTCCAACCCGCCTTATGCCGCGCGCGCTTACGCTTACGTGAGTGCTGCACAATACGATGCGTTAGTAGCTGCATGGCATTTTAAAAATACCTACAAACGCACAGCACCATATAAAAATGATTCTGGTATAAAAGCGCTGATCCCGGCATCGGATCTGCCGTCATATCCAAGTGAAGACGCCGTAGTATCCGGTGCTACATCCGAGATCATGAAGCTGTTATTCCCAACTGAGATAGCTTACATACAAAGCAAGGTTGACGAAGAACGGTTATACAGGATTGCATCAGGTGCTAATACCCGTGGCGAGTTTACAGCCGGCGAATCGTTAGGCCGGCAGGTTGCTGCATTATTTGCAACCCGAGCCCGTGGCGACCGTGCAGGCAAGGCTATCGGAACACCGGATATCTGGAAAAACTTTGAAACCGTTACAGCAGCCAAAGGCGAACAATTTTGGGTGAGCCTGGAAACCCCCAAAAGGCCGCCAATGCTACCATTGTTTTCAAAGGTTACACCTTTCCTGTTTGATTCGGCTACTGTAGTTTCCATCCGGCCTCCGGCTCCATATGCAACTAATTCAGCAGAATTTAAAAAGGAAACAGAGGAGGTGCTTTCATTTAGCAAAAACCGCACACGTGATCACGAAGAACTGGTAGCTTTTTGGGCTGATGGTGTTGGTACTTATACACCTGCCGGCCATTGGAACGCCATTGCTGCCGATGAATTTGTAAAACAAAACTACAGCGAGGTACGCTGGGCGCGTAACTTTGCCTTGTTGAACATGGCCGAAATGGATGCTGCTATTGTATGCTGGGATACTAAATATTTTTACTTTAACCAACGTCCGTCGCAGGCCAATCCGGATATTAAAACCTTAACCGGGGTGCCAAACTTCCCTGCATATACATCGGGCCACTCTAACTTTAGCGGTGCAGCATCTACAGTGTTAACCTATTTATTGCCGGATAGGGGAAGTAAGTTTACCGATATGGCGCACGCTGCAGCTATGTCAAGGTTATACGGAGCTATTCACTATCGCAGCGATTGCGAAGTTGGCTTAACTACCGGGAATAAAGTTGGCCAGTATGCAGTTAACAGGGGCAAAGCTGATGGTGCCGACGCAAAATAAAAGGATGTTGAATGGAGGACGAATAAACAATGCGCAGCTTAACAAACGATCAAAAGATATATTTCACACTTCGCCTTGCGGTAGCTATGTGTTTCATAGGGCATGGTGCTTTTGGAATTATCACTAAACAGATCTGGTGTAACTATTTTGGCGTTTTTGGCATAGGCAAAGATATGGCCTATACCCTGATGCCATATGTAGGTACCGTTGATCTGCTAATGGGGATTTCTATGCTGGTTTATCCAACCCGGGCTATAACTGCATGGCTGGTGGTTTGGGGATTGGCTACAGCATCCATGCGACCATTATCCGGCGAGCCTTTTGCCGAGTTCATTGAACGGGCCGGCAATTATGGAGCACCATTTGTATTGCTGTTGATGCAAGGTGGTTTCAAAATCGGGAGAAAGCAATGGCTGGCCCGTATGGATGATCACGTGAGTATCAATGCTGATACTTTGGCTAAAGTTATCAGTTTTTTAAGGGTATTTGCATTTATGCTGCTGATGGGGCATGGCTGGCTTAACCTCATTCAGAAACAGGGTTTGTTGAACCAATATCATACGCTGGGTTTTGCCGACCCAGCCAAAACGGCACAGATTGTTGGCCTGTTTGAGGTGTTGGCTGCATTAATGGTGCTTATTCGTCCTTTTAAAAATATCCTGCTTGTATTTATCATATGGAAAATATCCAGCGAACTCTTTTATCCAAAATATGAGATGTTTGAGTGGATAGAACGTGGCGGGAGCTATGGTGTACTGCTGGCCTTATGGTTTGCAGTTAAAAAAGCACCGGCTGGATCAATACTTGGGCTTTTTAAAAAAACAGCGCATTTAAGAGCAAGTTAAATCATCAAAACATATAAAAATCTTATTGTGCAGGGCAAAAAATCACCCTGTCTTATAAATCTATTATCTAAACAATTGCAAATGCATCCCACTATTATTGCTAACTCTATGAAAAACCTTTTACTAAAACTTACTTACATTACCACAATCTTCATGTTTGCAACCTTTGCCAAAGCAAATGCACAGGGTTGTGTCGCTATCAGGAGTACAGGCGGCCTGTGTACTATGGACGAGCATCCGGATAGCATTACCAGCAGCGGTAGCTGGTTGTTAAATAGTAACAACCGTTATTTTCGCTCGTATAAACACTTTGTTGGTACCAAGGAGCAAAAACAACGTATTGAGCAGGGAACCAACGTTATTAACCATTCTTATACGCAGGACCTTACTTTAACCCGCATATTTAATAACCGCTGGTCGTTTGCTGTGGATTTGCCGATAGTTGATAACAGCCGTTCATCATTATATGAGCATGGCGGTAAGGAGCGCCTGCAAACACATTCATTTGGTTTGGGTGACGTGCGTTTAACCGCTTATGCCTGGTTGTTAAACCCCGCAAAAGCCCGCCGCGGAAATATCCAGGTTGGTTTGGGCATCAAGCTGGCAACCGGCAACTACAATTACCAGGATTATTTTTATCATACAGCCGCCAACGATGCCAGAACGCTCGGGCCTGTTGATCAATCTATTCAGTTGGGTGATGGCGGTACAGGCATCACCACTGAGATTAATACTTATTACAATTTTACGCATCGCTTTGGCGTATATGGAGGCTTTTACTACCTCATCAACCCCAGGGAACAAAATGGCGTATCATCAGCCCGTGGTAGTGTACCAAGTACCAAAGCAGTTGCAAATGGCAGTGATGTAATGAGTGTGCCGGACCAGGTAATGATCCGTGGTGGTGCAAGCTATGGTATCAGTAAGTTCGATTTTTCGGCAGGAGTACGTTACGAATGTTTGCCGGTTCATGACCTTGTAGGTGGCAGCAACGGCTTCCGCAGGCCAGGATATATCATCTCTGCCGAGCCCGGCGTTACCTATCGTGTTAAATCATTTTCAATTTACGCCTTTGTACCTGTAGCCTTAAAGCGTGACCGTACGCAAAGTGTACCGGATAAAATTACCACCAATTTAACCGGCGTTTATACCCAGGGCGACGCTGCGTTTGCGGATTATGCCATTAACGTAGGAGTAACTTTTAGAATTAAATAGAGAATTGGTTTGTTGTGATTAAAAGCCGGGAGTGAGATCCCCGGCTTTATTTAACAGATCATCTTAAAAAATGCACTTAAACTTAAATAACGTATTATGAAACATATTTTACAATCTCTTTTTTGTACAGCGATATACCTGCTGTTAACTTATACCGGCGTGCATGCCCAGGGTTGTGTTGCCATAAAAGGAGATGGGCCTTTCACTAATATGGAGCATACCACGCAGGATACTTCATATAAAGGCTGGGAACTAACAGCTTCCTGGCGCTATTTTAAATCGTTCCGCCACTTTAAAGGCAGCGACGAGCAAAAGCAACGTCAGGTAATAGGCAACGAGGTGATCAATCATCAGCATACCTTCGATATAAACCTTACCCGTAATTTTAATCAGTATTGGTCGGTATCTGTTGGTGTGCCTTATCTTGTTAATACCCGTTCATCATTATATGAGCATGGTGGTAAAGAACGTCACAACTCGTATTCGCAAGGTATAGGCGATTCGCGTATTATAGTTAACAGGTGGTTGTTTGATAGCCGTAAAAGCCGCGGTAATATCCAGGTTGGTTTAGGTATTAAACTGCCTACCGGCGATTTTAACTACAAATCACATTTCTACAATGTTATTCCGTCTGAGCGCCCTGTTGACCAGTCAATCCAGTTAGGTGACGGTGGTCTGGGTATCATTGCGGAGGCAAACGGCTATTTAGGTTTTGGCAGCGGATTTAGCGGTTACAGCAATTTGTACTACATGAGCAACCCGCGTAATACCAACGGTACACGCACTTACCGCGAAACCTTGAGCGCTACACTGGCCAACGAAGCCATTTCAAGCGTACCTGATCAGTACCTTGCCCGCGTGGGTGTTAACTATACTATTGCGTATGTTTTTACCATATCTGCAGGTGCCCGTATTGAAGGAATCCCTGTTCATGACCTGATTGGCAAAAGCAACGGCTTCCGTCGCCCGGGCTATATCATTTCGGCAGAGCCTTCCCTGAGCTATGCATTTAAAAAGGTGAGCATTTTTGCCAGCGTACCAATCGCTCTAAGGCGCGACCGTACGCAAAGTGTTACTGATAAAGAAAACTCGATAGCCACCGGTACCTATGTTATTGGCGATGCCGCATTTGCCGATTATGCTATCAATTTTGGAGTGTCGTTTAAATTTTGAGATTATATATTCTAATTAGTTGATTTTGGATAAAGCCGGGAGTGAGATCCCCGGCTTTTTTGTTTTTTATTTTACCCTACAAAGTTTTTATGGTTTAAATACCAACAGTGCACGTGATGGGACTGAAGAGGCATCCATACCTGCACCAATAAGGATGTTTGAACCATCGTTACCTACAAACGGTTGTACCAAGTTACCACCAAAGTTGCTTACTTCCGTCCACTTATCAGTTGTTGCATTGTATTTATAAAAATTGGGATATAAATTGCGTCCGAAATAAGAGTTGTAAGAGGCAGTTTCCCCCAGGCCAACATAACCGTAGCCTCCTATGCTGAATGTTGACAGATTTATCCAGCCCTGCCCCGGATAATCGGCTTTACGGCTCCATTGGTTGGTTCCCGGATCATAGCACCAAGTTTCTTTAACCTGTGTGCCATTATCACCATTGCCACCTGTTACATAAAGTTTAGCGTTTACGATGAAATAAGCACGTGAAAATCCGCCTTTGCCTGGAAAATCCTGCAATTGAGTCCATTTTTTGGTATTAAGGTCACATACCCAGATATCATTAAGGCCTGTATAATATCCTCCGCCAGACGTAATGGACGGATCTGTACCCAAGCCATAGTAAAGACGGTTTCCTACCTGCATAACTGCAGCATTGCTACGTGGGGCCGCCGGAATGTCAGGCTCCTGTGTCCAGGTGTCATTGGTTATATGATATACCTGGTATGATTTTGTTACAGGCCTGTTGGCAGCTCCTGTGGCAATCAGTTCACCACCCATAAAATGCAGGTCATTCCCGATCTGAACAATAGCGGCACCCCTGGGAAGCAGTTCTGCTGGCAAAGCTTTTAGCGTTTGAGTTTCACCGGTTTTATAATTGTACCTGCTAAAAGATGATGGCGAAACAGGGTTGCCAAATTGATTGGTATATATCCAATTGTTGATCACGTATCTGTCTGGTATAGAGGCAACACCAGAATAATCTCGTGGTAAAAGGTATTCAAGCTGGCTCCAGGTACCTTCCAGTAAAGTAAGCTGAGTGGGGTATGAGATGCTGATATTCCCTACTTTAACAGAGAGTGTGTACGTTCCCGGAGAGAGGGTTGGTGGCGGAATGAAAGTGAGTGAAGCCGAATTAACGCCGGAGCCAACGCCACCAATCAATTTTACAGGAGTGTTATTTAATTGTACTTCAGGTAAATTTTCAGTATCAGAGATATAGAAATTAGTAAATACACTAAAAAGCTGACCATACTGGAGCGATGTGGTATTTAACGATAGTTTTGGGGCCAATTTGCCGATAGCTTGATTTGCCGAATACTCTGTTGATGTACTACTTTTGCCATAAGCACGCACATAATACGTGAAACCAGTATCCAGGTTGGCTATTACCTTAGTAAAATCTATCGAGGAGGAAGAGGAACCCACTTTAAAAACCTGCTCATGTTCTACTACAGGGTTTAAGGTTTTGCCCACTACAAGGCCGTATTCGATATTGCCTGCAGTCTGATGTACATCTAATGTGCCTGTTAGTTTATACTGGTTAAATGCAGGATTAACGACCGGAAGAATGGATATCCTGAAAGAATCTGCCTGGATATCTTTAATTTCTTTCTTAGTACAAGACAGGATAAAAAGGGCGATTAGTAAGAACCAAAGCTGGCGCATGAATGGTTTAGATTTTTTGTTGTAAAGGTAAATATTTTTACATTTACAACGAATAATCCATGTCAAAATCTAACCTTACTCACCTGTTTGCTATAACGTTGTTATTGGCATTTTTTAGTTCTTGTAAAAAGGAAACTATTACCCGAGTTCAACCTTCAGATCCATTTTCTACGGCAGGTACAAATCAAAGCGATGTGTCGGAGTTTTCAGTTAAGCTGAATGCCGATAGCCTGCAAACAGGACAGGGCGGTAAGTGGACAATTGTAAGCGGCCTTCAGGAACAGTATAAGGTGTATTTTGATGATGACACCAGGCCGGATACACGTTTTCATGGTATGCCCGGGGAAAACTATGTGCTAAAATGGAAAGTCGGCAATAATTCTGAATCTACCGTTAAGATATCTTTCAAGCCGTTAACTGCCACTATAATTAATGCAGCTCCTAACAATCAAACACAGTTTTATTTAACAGCAACAAGTTATGACAGCGGACAGTGGACCATAGAAGGTGATAACTATGCTTCTCTTCAAAATCAAAGTTTTGGCGGAACGGTTATACCTGATATTAATGCTCCCAATATAAAATTTCAAGCTTATGCGCATAAAAATTATAAGCTTACCTGGACAACTAAATATGGAAGCAAAAGTGTTTCCGCATCCATAACGCTTAATGCTGGTGATTATTTGGAAAGTGAAGCTTTGCACGATTTGCAAATTGATGAGGGCTCTAACCGGGTGACCTATGAAAGTGGGCATATTACCAGTTTGGACCTGTCAAGTGAGGGTACCACATGGCTTTTCGCAGATACCGTAGCAAACCCTGCTCTACAGGCATTAACCTACCTGAAAAAGCTCGATCTTTCCGGTTCTGCTACATTTGAGTTTCCCAAAATCATTGGCGACCGGTTTAAAAATTTAGAATACCTTGATCTTAATTATACCATTTTGCATGGTGTGCCTGAAAATATCGGACAGCTGAAGAAATTGAAACAACTTAATATAGAGTTTCTTAACGATGGCGGTTACATCGGCAATCTTCCGGAGACCTTTGGCCAACTCGAAAACCTGGAGATTTTAAACCTTGCTGCTTCAGGAATACAGCGGCTTCCTGATAGCTTTGGGCAGCTTAAGAAGTTGCGTCGCCTTGATATTGGAGCCAATAATGTTAAATATGTGCCCGAAAGCCTTGGCAACTGCAGCAACCTTCAATTTATTGATATCGTAACACAAAGCAGCATTTCAGGTTCGATAAGTAAGCTAAGCAAACTAAGGTTTTTGAGGTGGATTTCTACCGCAAGTTCATCTTCGTTACCGGCTGATATTGGTAATATGGCTTCACTTGATACGCTTGATTTAGAGGCTAATATCCCTGATTTGCCGGCGTCTTTTGCAAAGTTACCTATACGTTCGTTGCGCATTACAGGTTCGGGCTTGCCAGCTTTATCAGATAACTTTGGCGATTTGGCCAATCTTGAGGATTTTACGCTTGCGGGATCTCTTACTGTCTTGCCTGCTTCTTTTACGAGGCTAAGCAAACTTAAATATTGTATACTTAGTTCAACCGGTTTAACCAGCTTACCTGCGGATATTGGGAATTTAAAAAAACTGCAATACCTTGATTGTTCATTTACAAAACTAACTGTTTTGCCACCCGGTATTGGTGATTTATCAGCGCTTACTGATTTAAAACTTGGGCAATGCAGAATAAGCACCCTTCCTGCAAATTTCTATAACCTGCAAAATATTAAAACGATCGATTTGGGAAATAATCAGCTTTCATCCCTGTCTTCTGATTTTCAAAAGCTAAAAAATACCCTTTCAACACTTTACCTGTGGGCAAATAATTATCCCCCTGAAGATCTTATCAAAATAAAACAACTATTACCAAAAACCCTGGTATATCCGTATTAACTATTAATGAACAGTAGGAAAATGCTGAGCCATTAATTTTATGTATAACTGGAGAAATCCGGTAAGGGGGATTTTGCTCCCTTTTTTGAAAGTGCGTGGGCTGGGTTATTGTTATTTAATTCACGGAAGTTAAGGATACTATATTGGTCATTATTCGGGTAAAATAATTTTTTGTAATACTTTTTTTATAAAAAACGATAGTTTTATACCCATGAACACTCCCGAAGAAAACTTTGCAGCGCTGGGTTTAAACCTGCCGCCCGCACCAAAGCCACTTGGCGTTTATAAACCATGTTTAGTTGATGGCAAATACCTTTATCTGTCGGGCCACGGCCCCGTTCAGGACGATGCATCACTTATCATCGGTCGCATTGGTGATACTGTGAGCCAGGAAGATGGTAAGCTTGCTGCACAACAGGTTGGCCTAACCATGCTGGCTACTATTAAAGCCAACATTGGCAGTTTTAATAAAATAAAGCGTGTTATCAAAGTGTTGGGTATGGTTAACTGTACACCCGAATTTGAGAAACACCCTTTTATCATTAACGGCGCCAGCGAACTGTTTACGAAAATCTGGGGCGAAGAGAACGGTATAGGTGTACGCAGCGCGGTAGGCATGGGATCATTACCAGATAATATCCCGGTTGAGATTGAAGCGCTGTTTGAATTGGAATAGGCTTTTATATAAATTATTAATGTAGAGACGCATCACATGCGTCTCTACAAACTTTGCCTGACTTACGACTTAGAACTTAAGACTTCCGACTTAAACCATGACCGCTAACTGGTATAATATACAGGATATTGATAAGCTGGATACGCCGGCGCTGGTTGTTTATCCCGATAGGGTAAAAACAAACATTACCACGCTTACCGGCATGATTGATGATGCTGCCCGTTTGCGCCCGCATGTTAAAACCTATAAAAATGCCGAAGTAACAGGTTTGCTGCTGGATGCAGGTGTCCGCAAGTTCAAATGCGCTACCATTGCCGAAGCAGAGCTATTGGCTATGAGTAAAGCACCTGATGTTTTGCTGGCTTATCAGCCCGAAGGGCCCAAACTCCACCGCTTCATCAGGTTGATCCATGCTTATCCGCAAACGCATTTTTCGTGCCTTGTTGATAACGCCGCATCAGCAAAAGAGATTTCCGATGCCGCTGTAAGGTTTAAGACCAATATTGATGTATACCTGGACCTGAACGTGGGCATGAACCGCACAGGTATAGCGCCGGGTTTTGAAGCTTTGCAGCTTTATATGGACTGCGGTGTTTTGCCAGGCATTAGCCCCGTTGGCCTGCATGCTTATGATGGCCATATCCATGATATTGATCTTCAAAAACGTGCGGATAGGTGCAACTTTGGATTTGATCCGGTACTTAAGTTGCAGCAAACTATAAAAAGTAAGGGCTACCCCGAACCTGTAATTGTAGCAGGTGGCTCGCCAACTTTCCCTATCCACGCTAAGCGTAAATATGTAGAATGTAGTCCTGGTACGTTTGTTTATTGGGACAAAGGATACCAGGTGGAGATGCCGGAGCAGGATTTTTTACCATCTGCACTGGTTGTTACACGGGTAATTTCACTGCCCGGCCCAACAAAACTTTGTTTGGATGTGGGGCACAAGTCGATATCAGCGGAAAATGAGCTAAGTAAACGTATTTACTTTCTGAATGCACCCGAGCTTTATCCTGTAAGCCAAAGTGAAGAACATTTGGTAGTTGAGGCAGGTGCTAATCACCAATATAATGTTGGCGATGTGTTTTATGGCATTCCGCACCATATTTGCCCTACTGTTGCGCTATATGAGCGCGTTTATACTATTGAGAACGAAAATATAAGCGGTGAGTGGCTCAACCAGGCCCGCGACCGTAAAATTACCATTTAAAAATACCCCTGATACCATGTTTGTTGTAGATGCCCATTTAGATTTAAGCATGAACGCCCTTGAGTGGAACCGAGATCTTACGCGCCCACTTGCCGAGGTAAATCAACGCGAGGAGGGTTTAACCGATAAACCCGACCGCGCCAAAGCTGTTGTTACGCTGCCCGAATTGCGGAAAGGTAATATCGGTCTTGTAGTAGCCACACAGATAGGTCGTTATGTAGCGCCTGATAATCCTTTACCGGGCTGGCATTCGCCAGAGCAGGCCTGGGCGCAAACCCAGGGGCAGGTAGCCTGGTATAAAGCTATGGAAGATGCCGGCGAAATGGTACAGGTAAATGACTTGCCATCGCTTGAAAAACATTTAGCGCTTTGGAATGATGGAGGATCAACAGAAAAGAAGCCAATAGGTTATATTTTGAGTTTGGAAGGTGCCGATTCGATTGTGACTGTTAAGCATTTGGAACGGGCATATAATTATGGTCTCAGGGCTGTAGGTCCGGCGCATTATGGCCCGGGAAGATATGCCCAGGGTACGGATGCAACCGGTTATATGGGGCCAAAAGGTCATGAGTTACTAAAAGAAATGGAGCGCCTGAATATCATTTTAGATGCAACCCATTTATGCGATGATAGCTTTTGGGAGGCGCTTGATCATTTTAACGGTCATGTTTGGGCCAGTCATAACAATTGCCGCGCGCTGGTAAACCACAACCGCCAGTACAGCGATGAAATGATTAAAGCGCTGATTGAGCGCGGTGCGGTTATTGGCGCAGCGCTTGATGCCTGGATGATGGTGCCAAACTGGGTGAGGGGCGTATCAACACCAAGGGGAATGAACTGTAATATGGAAGTGATGGTTGACCATATAGATCATATTTGCCAGATAGCAGGCAATGCCCTTCATGTAGGCATGGGTACTGACCTGGATGGCGCCTTCGGACGCGAGCAATGTCCTTACGACCTGGAAACTATTGCAGATTTGCAAAAGGTTCCTGACCTGTTAAAAAAACGAGGCTATACCGACGAGGATGTCCAAAATATGATGCATGGTAACTGGCTGCGGTTTTTAAGAAAAGCCTGGGCGTAAGTTCAGTAGGCCGTTTTTAGTTTGCAGTGGGCAGCAGTCTTTCCGTAGAGAATAATAAAACAGTGAAGACTTACGAAGTTTTTAAAACTTCGTAAGTCTGGATGCTATTGATAAATGCCTTGAGCTGGTCGAAGTTTAGCGATGGCGTAACTTCGACCTAAAACAGTGGAAGCATCCTGCTTCCGTATCCGGGTTACAAGTTAATGGATGCAAACTGTCATTGGACATTACAATTAAGCTCAAAGCTTAACTTAATTTAGGATTGAAGTTATGCCATTGCTAAACTTCGACCAGAAAACAGTACCCCTTGTTTAACTAAACAATAAATAAAATCTTCAATTCCCGTCTATTCTTCATAATACGGTAAAACAAACCACGTGTTAACGTATTTTTACCTAATTAAATCTACTTTGCAAAACGCTTACCTAAATTAGGGATAGTGTAAATTGCCATCTATACTATGAATGCAGAACAATCAAGGTTAAAAGATACAGGCTGGAAAAAGTGGGGACCCTATGTGAGCGACCGTCAGTGGGGTACCGTACGTGAAGATTACAGTGCAAATGGTGATGCCTGGAACTATATTACCCATGATATGGCCCGTAGCAAAGCTTACCGCTGGGGTGAGGAGGGTATAGCCGGCATTTGCGACAGGCAGCAATACCTTTGTTTTGCAATTGCATTATGGAATAAAAAAGATCCTATCATTAAAGAGCGTTACTTTGGTTTGAGTAATCCCGAGGGCAATCACGGCGAGGACGTAAAAGAGTTGTACTACTATTTGGATAGCACACCTACGCATTCGTACATGAAAACGCTGTATAAATATCCTCAAAATGAGTTTCCATACAGCTGGCTGGTGAACGAAAACAAGCGTCGAGGCCGACAAGATCCGGAATTTGAGCTGATGGATACCGGGATATTCGATCATAACGAATATTTTGACGTTTTTACCGAATACGTTAAAAGCGCGCAGGAGGACATTCTCATCAAAATAACTATCCATAACAGGAGCGATAAAGACGCGCCGCTTAACGTGATGCCCACTTTATGGTTCCGGAACACCTGGGGCTGGGGTTATGACTCGCGCAAGCCCGACCTTTGCGGTTCGGCAGAAAAAGTGATCAGTGTTTTTCATAAAGATCTCGGGCAGATGTGGTTGCATACCGAGGGTGATGGCCAATTACTGTTTTGCGATAATGAAACCAACTCGCGTAGATTATACAACTACGATGATGGCCGCAAATACTATAAAGATGGCATAAACGATTATATTGTACATGGTGCCGACACCGTGAATCCTAAAAATATGGGTACAAAGGCGGCCGTGAACTACGATTTAAATATCCCGGCAGGGAAGTGCGTAACGCTGCGTTTGCGCCTTTCGGAAGATGCCAATTATAGCTTTGAGGATTTTGACGATGTTTTTGCTGTCCGCCAAACAGAAGCCGATCAATTTTATAATGATATCCATGGGGCAACTATGAACCCCGACCGCCGCCTTATTCAACGGCAGGCTTTTGCGGGCATGCTCTGGAATAAGCAGTTTTTTTATACCGATGTTCGCCACTGGCTTAGCGGTGATAAGGGGATGCCGCGTCCGCCTGAACAAAGGCAAAGGGCCCGCAACAGCAAATGGACGCACCTCAACACCCGCGATATCATTTCAATGCCCGATAAATGGGAATATCCCTGGTTCGCAGCCTGGGACCTGGCTTTTCATTGCCTCCCGCTGGCAACCGTTGACATGGCTTTTGCCAAAAATCAGCTGATTTTGCTTACCCGCGATTGGTATATGCACCCGAACGGGCAGTTGCCGGCTTATGAATGGGACTTTGGCGATGTAAACCCGCCGGTACATGCCATGGCCGTATGGAACGTTTATAAAATCGACAAAGAAAATAACAACGGCAAAGGTGATACCTATTTCCTGGAACGTGTTTTTCATAAACTGATGCTCAATTTTACCTGGTGGGTTAACCGCAAGGATCAATCGGGGAATAATATTTTTGAGGGCGGGTTTCTGGGGATGGATAACATTGGTGTTTTTGACCGCAATATGCACCTGCCTTCGGGGCAGCACCTGGAGCAGGCTGATGGCACCAGTTGGATGGCCATGTATTCGCTTAACCTGCTGCGCATCGCCACCGAACTTACCGAAACCGATAAGGCCTATGCCGATATTGCTTCCAAATTTTTTGAGCATTTCATTTATATCGTCGGCGCTATGTCCAATCTGGGCGAGAATAACGAAGGGCTTTGGGATGATGAAGATGGTTTTTTTTACGATCAGATCCGTTTTCCGGACGACGGTTCTATAAAAATGCGGGTTAGGAGCATCGTAGGGCTGATCCCCCTGTTTGCCACCGAAGTGCTGGATGAAAAGGATATTATGGAAAGCCCTGTGTTTAAAGACCGTATGAAATGGTTTGCCGAAAACCGGCCCGATCTTGCATCACTGGTTTCCCGCTGGAACGAGAAGGGGAATAACGGTAAACATTTGATAAGCTTGTTGCGTGGTTACAGAATGAAATCATTGCTTAAATACATGTTGGATGAAAACGAGTTTTTGAGCGATTACGGGATCCGGTCACTTTCAAAGTATCATTTAAAGCATCCTTATCACGTTTCAGTCAATGGGGTGGAATTTGGTATAACCTATGTGCCGGGTGAAAGCGACAGCGGTCTTTTTGGTGGCAACAGCAACTGGCGGGGCCCCATCTGGATGCCAATCAACTATCTCATCATTGATAGTTTGCACCGGTTCCACATGTTTTATGGCGATGAGTTTAAGATAGAATGCCCAACCGGCTCCGGGAATTTTATGAACCTGAAGGAGGTTGCCAATGAACTTTACGCACGGGTTTCGAAGTTATTTATGAAAAACGAAGACGGCGAACGACCTGTTTACGGCAGAAACCCAAAACTTCAAAACGATCCGCATTTTAAGGATCATATCCTGTTTTACGAATTTTTTGATGGGGATACCGGTTTAGGATTGGGTGCTGCCCACCAAACCGGCTGGACCGGTTTGATAGCCAATTGTTTGTATATGGAGTAGTGTTTACGAGTTCCTGGTATTGATAATCGAAGACAATAACTTGAAAATAACCTAATTTTATAGGTGTAAAAATGAAATCAATGGTAAATAACCAGGAAACGCTACCACAAAAGGCTTCGGAAGTAGCAGATATAGATTTAGGTATCGAAACCCTGTTGAAGGTTACCGCCAGTACCGATCAACGCCTGAGCGACATGGCCGACAACAAGGCTCAGATCCTGATCACGGTTAATTCTATCATCATTTCGGCTATTATCAGTTTGGTGCTGCGGAAGCTGAAGGATAATTCTTTTTTAGTGCTTCCATCTTATTTGTTGCTTACGGTTAGCCTGGCTACCATGATCCTGGCAATATTATCAACCCGGCCTTCGATACCGAGAGGAAAATTTAGTACGAAAGACCTTGACGACAAAAAAGCTAACCTGCTGTTTTTTGGTAATTTTTACCGCATGAAACTGGATGACTTTGCAGCCGGTATGAAGAATGTACTGCATGATAAGGAATACCTATACGACAGTCTGATCAAAGATATTCATACGCAAGGCGTGGTGCTGGGCCGCAAATACCGTCTGCTCAGGGCCGCCTACAATGTTTTTATGTTTGGGTTGATTATTGCTATTATAGCTTTTATAGTATCATCAATGGTGCATAACAGTTTGCCCGAGATTGTTTGATGAATGTTTTTATAATAGATAGTTTATTATTTTGATCCATGTTTTGCGTTAGGAATAGAAGCGGATACCGGCCAATGTCATTAAGTTAAGAAAATCCCCCAGAGGGGCACAGGTTTGTAGCACATAATATACCGAAAATAACCGTGCCAGAGGTACGGAACATCGGAGTTGTGTACCTCTGGCACACTAAAAATCCAATTCATTTCTATTTCTACAAACCTTTTGCACCTCTGACACAATCTGTTGGGTTTTGATTAACACTTTCGTACAGTAAACTAATTATTACGGACTCCCGCAAGCGAATACCGCTATTCCTGACATGCAGCCCTAAACTTTTAGCATTATGCTTTCAGCCTTGAAAAAAAACTATTGTGTAAAAAAGACACAATAAATTTCTTTGCTCATTATTAATTAATTAGCTTTACTGTACCAGTTAATTATTAACCATTATCAAAGCATGAATTACAGCAGAAGAAATTTTATTAAAGGCACCGGTGCATTGGTGCTTGGTGGCATGGCCCTATCAGGTAAAGCCGCAAGCTTTTTGAGTAATATGGAACATCATCCTGTTGGACTGCAGTTGTTTACCTTTTTCGGTGTTATTGACGAAGATGTAAACGGCACGCTTAGCAAAGTTGCAGCTATAGGATACAAGGAATTAGAATCGGCCTTTAGTAAAAAAGGCGGCTATTATGGCATGAAGCCTAAAGAGTTTAAGGCCATGGTGAACGAGCTGGGTATGAGCTGGACCTCACATCATGTTCTTGGCGCACCGTTTAAATTGCCTCCGGGAGCAAAAATGCCGGCGGGTGCCGATGGTAAACCAATCGTATTACCTCCTGTGCTTAATTTGCGTGATAATATGCAGCAGGTAATTGATGAGGTTGCCGAGGGCGGCGTTAAATACCTGGTTTGCGCTAACTCGCCCACAGCCACGCTTGAGGAAATAAAATCGACCATAGAGGTGCTGAACAAAACTGGAGAGGCCGCTAAAAAAGTAGGGATCCAGTTTGCTTATCATAATCATGATATGGAGTTTCATGCGGTTGATGGTAAGGTGCCGTACGACTTGTTATTAAGTGAAACTGACGCCAACAATGTAAAAATGGAGCTTGATTTGGCCTGGGCTGTTAAGGCAGGTAAAAACCCGGTGGAAATGTTTAAGGAGCATCCGGGGCGTTTCCCGCTTTGGCACGTGAAAGACCTGGATGCCAGCAGACAAAATATACAACCTGTAGGCGGCGGCACAATTGATTTTAAACCGATTTTTGCGGCAGCAAAATCAGCCGGGATGCAGCACTTTTTTGTTGAGCATGATATGCCTAAAGATGCCTTCGCAAGTATTACGGCAAGTATGGGGTATTTGAAGGATAAGCTGATGGTGTAAAACGGGAGCGTGATACCTGAATCGTTAACTATTAGTTGTTTTTTAATAGAATTACAGCCGATAAATTAAATTTTATCGGCTGTTTTGTTTGCTATTGATGTTTTTAGGCGCCTATATTTTTATTTGCAAGCTTTTTATGAGAAATGACGACGTAAATTATTGTGCTTTTTCAGAAAATGCGGGTTAACAATTCCATAATGCGCCGTAATTTTGATTTAACCTGCCGGTTGAGTAATTTAAGGCGATAAAATATTATTGATAACGGCGACGTATGGCGGAAACATCTACAGAACATTTAAAACGCGTTTTAAAACCTATTCATTTATGGGCTATAGCTGTAGGCCTTGTTATTTCGGGTGAATATTTCGGGTGGAATTTAGGTTGGGCCGTATCAGGTACCATAGGTTTGTTGATAGCCACTTTGGTTATCACATTAATGTACATCACATTTATTTTTAGCTATACCGAGCTTACTGCCTCAATTCCTCATGCAGGTGGCGCTTTTGCTTATGCTTACCGGGCAATGGGGCCGTTTGGTGGTTTAATTGCCGGTTATGCTACGCTTGTTGATTTCCTGGTGGCTACCCCTGCGGTTGCTGTTTCTTTAGGTAGTTATCTTCATTTTTTATACCCGGCTATCCCCATAACTGGGGCAGCTATGGGGTTTAATATCTTTTTTATCCTTTTAAATATGCTTGGGGTAAAGGAGTCAGCTACTTTTTCGGTATTCATCACCGTCCTCGCGGTGGTTGAACTGATGCTTTACCTCGGCATTGTATCGCCTCATTTTAAAATGGATAATTATTTAACCAATCCCATGCCTTTTGGCTGGGCTGGCGTTTTTGCTGCTTTGCCTTTTGCGGTTTGGTTTTACCTGGCCATCGAAGGCGTGGCCATGGTTGCCGAAGAAGTGGAAAACCCCAAAAGAAATATCCCCCGAGGTTATATTTCGGCTATTATAACATTAGTAGTGCTGGCTTTAGGCGTAATGGTTATAACCGGCGGACTTACCGACTGGCGCAAGCTAAGTCATTTAGATTATCCACTGCCAGAGGCTATTGGGATAGTATTGGGCAAGGGCAACGGTTTAACCAAAATATTTGCCAGTATAGGTTTGTTTGGATTGATAGCATCGCTGCATGGTATTATCCTTGCTTCATCAAGGCAGGTGTTTGCCATGGCGCGCAGTGGGTATTTACCCCGAATGCTATCCGATATTAACCACAGATTTAAAACGCCGCACTGGGCGCTTATAGTGAGTGGTGTGGTAAGCTCTATCTTCATTTATAAATTTAAAACGGATCAGATCATTATGCTATCAGTACTTGGCGCTGTGGTAATGTATATCATGAGTATGGTAAGCCTGTTTATATTACGCAAAAAGGAACCCCGCTTAAGTCGGCCGTTTTTGGCCCCTGCATACCCGGTTTTCCCGGCGATAGCTTTAATAATTTGCGTAGTGTGTTTAATAGCAACAATATATTTTAACCCTGATATGAGCCTCATTTTTGCAGGAGGATTGGCCATAGTGCTGCTGGTTTTTATAGCGATGGGAAAACATAAAGTTGCGTTAACCGAAGACATGATGAGTGCCCCTGTTGAAGAAGTCATTAATCATTAGGTCATTTGGTCATTTGTTTGACCTCTATGCAATAATGACCTAATGACGCAATGAAATAATGATATAAAAGAATGTACCGCCACAACATACATCACCGGGTTTACAAGTTTCCCGATCTGAAAACATTGCTTGGAAAGGCTTCTCCTTATCGCTCGGGCGATGAACTGACAGGGCTTTGCGCCGGTGGGTATGAAGAACGTGTGGCAGCGCAAATTACGCTGGCAGATGTGCCGCTCAAAAACTTTTTGAATGAGGCGGTGGTCCCGTATGAGGACGATGAAATTACCCGGCTTATTATCGATGATCATGATAAAGTGGCTTTCAGCCATATCAGCCACTTAACCGTTGGTGAACTTCGCGACTGGCTGTTAAGCGACGAAACAGACTGTGCTACATTAACAACCATTGCCCCCGGCTTAACACCCGAAATGGTAGCGGCAGTATCCAAACTGATGCGCAACCAGGACCTGATTGCCATGGCCAATAAATGCCAGGTGATTACTCGCTTTCGTAATACCATTGGTTTGAAGGGGCATTTCAGTACCCGTTTGCAGCCCAATCATCCAACAGATGATCCGCGGGGAGTGGCGGCCAGTATTATTGATGGCTTGTTATTTGGCAGCGGTGATGCGGTTATTGGCATTAACCCGGCTACGGATAGCCCGGCGGCAGTAAGTAGTTTGCTTTCATTAATGGATGAGTTAAGGCATAGGTTTGATATCCCGACGCAAACCTGCGTGCTCAGTCATATCACCACCACATTGCAACTGGTTAATGAAGCTGCGCCTGTTGATCTTTGTTTTCAATCCATAGCAGGCACAGAAAAGGCTAATGCGAGTTTTGGGGTTAATTTAAGTTTGATTGAGGAAGCCTATCAGGCTACATTGTCACTAAAACGTGGAACTATAGGTAATAACGTAATGTATTTTGAAACCGGGCAGGGTAGTGCCTTGTCTGCCAATGCCAATTTCGGTGTCGACCAGCAAACCTGCGAGGTGAGGGCATATGCTGTTGCGCGCAAGTTTAACCCGTTACTGGTAAATACGGTTGTTGGCTTTATCGGTCCGGAGTATTTATATGATGGCAAGCAGATTATTCGTGCTGCGCTCGAAGATCATTTTTGCGGTAAGCTTTTGGGCTTGCCAATGGGGGTTGACGTTTGCTACACCAATCATGCCGAGGCCGATCAGGACGATATGGATAACCTGCTTACCTTGCTTGGCGTGGCCGGCTGCAACTTTGTGATGGGCATTCCCGGTTCGGATGATATTATGTTGAATTATCAATCAACCTCATTTCATGATGCGTTATACCTGCGTAAAGTGCTGGGATTGAAGCCTGCGCCTGAGTTTGGGCAATGGTTAATAAAGCAGGGGATTATTGATGATAAGGGGAATATGCTGCCGGTGAGCGAGCACGGGTTGTTGGGAGGATTTTAATTGAAGGTGATTGAGGTAAAAGGATAAAGGCAAAAGGTGAAAGGTTCCCCACATGCCGTCGCTCGGCTCCAGCCGAGTGTCAGCTATCTCACGGCCTCCGGCCGATGTAAGATCTTATAACACGCAGGCCAGAGGCCTGTTTATAGTGGTCACTCGGCTGGAGCCGAGCGACTAAGGCCATATAAAAAATGAAACGAAACATCCCACACGAAATTGAACCGTTGAAAGCATTGCAGGAGTTTACTTCTGCTCGGATAGCTATTGGCCGGGTGGGGACAAGTATCCCGCTGAAGCAGTCACTGGAGTTTAAACTGGCACATGCACACGCAAGGGATGCTGTATATTCTGAATTGGATTTAGGCAAGCTAACTGATCGGTTCAAATATTTCGGGCTGCCCATTTTGCACCTGCATAGTAAGATAATCGACCGGCGACAATATTTGCAAAGACCTGACCTTGGGCGCAAGCTTAATGAAGCTTCGCTGAGCGAATTGAATGGTTATAGCGCAGAAAGCGATGTTGCTATCATGATAGTTGACGGACTTTCGGCAACAGCCGTAAATGAAAATGCTGTCGGATTGCTGGATGCGCTTGTTCCCCAGTTGATTGCCAATGGCTTAAAGCTTGCACCGATAAGCCTGGTTGAGCAGGGCAGGGTGGCCATTGGCGATGATATTGGATACGGCCTGAATGCTAAACTTTCGCTCATCCTTATTGGTGAGCGTCCGGGACTTAGTTCGGCAGATAGTCTCGGCGCATATCTTACCTACAATCCCAGGCCCGGTTTAACCGACGAATCTCGAAACTGCGTTTCCAATATCCGCCCTAAAGGTTTAACCCATAAGAAGGCGGCAAAGAAGATTTTTTATTTAATTAACGAAGCGTTTAAACGGAAACTGTCGGGAGTGGAGTTAAAGGATAATGCGGGATTGATTGAGTCTTAAGTTAGGAGTTGCAAGTTATAAGTTGGTAAGTACATATAAAAGCCCGAAAGTTGCATTAAACAACTTCCGGGCTTCGACTTCTTAATGCTTAAAACTTCGTACTTAATACTTATTTCCTCCTCGCTTCAATATAGCCGTTAAATGATATTGGGTCGCGGTTGCTGCTGATCACTTGCAGGGAGCCGTAACCATCCTGCGAAATACTCAGGTTAAATGTTTGTACGTCGCGCCAGTCGGCTATGTTTTTTTCCTTGGGTTTAATAGTGATATTCCAACCCTTGCCTTTCGGGGTCGACGAGTATGTAAACTTTGTAGTATTAACTTTGATACCGCCATCTGTTGTCCCTGGGGGCGGGGCTACATAAGCCCGGCCAAAATAAGGTAAAAATGATACAATGGTATCTTTACTTATTGTCATATCATAATCAGAGGTAAGCGGCCTGGTACCACCCCGCATCGGCAAAGCATAGTTTGCTTTAAATACAAAATTCTGAGCCTCTACCATTTGTTTTATTTCAGCCTGCTTAGCTGCCTTTTTTTCGGCTTTGGTTTGTTTGGCTTGAGCATTGGCTACGTTTGTTCCAATAAATATGAATATAGCCAAAAGGGCTATTTTGTTGAATATTTTCATGATATAAATGTTTAAGTGGTTAGACGATAGTAGGTTATTTAGGTTTAATTACATTCAAATTTAAGCAATCTTTTAAATAAAAGCCCAGCGGTAATTCAGTAGATTTAAGCACTAAAAAGATATTGGAAAAATTATGTTCCGGCTGTTCAACAGAAAAAATCAAAGCGCCCTGTACAGGATTGGGAATTGGTGCTTATCTATAAAACGATTGAAAAGCTACCTGCAGACTTCGAGCAACTTAATGATCAGATAGAGGCAGATCTATTTACGTCAGCGCTTGTTGGCTATAGCGATTCTTATCCTGATTTCGTTTCGTTCTCTTATTCAGATGAGTGCAATGAATTTAGGCGTAGGGGCGAAAGAGATTATGAAATTTCAAATATAAAGGTACAGGATATAAATGGGGACAACTGGTTTGATTATACCATATTTGTTAGCGAAGAGGTTATTACAGGTTATAGTATAAAAGGATTGGCTGGCAATATGATTGATGTAACCAGTGCCGATGTAGCTTCTTACGTCAGGCGATATGATTCTGATGATTATCGAAGAGATTATCAAAATCTTAAGGAAATATTAGATGAGGACGAAATTAAGCTAATAAACCCGGATGATATTTACGAGGTTAATCTAAAGGAAAGGATTTTTTATCATGTTCGTGACCTGGAAGATGGCGATTTTATCGGAATTGAAAGCAATGGTCTGATCTGTAAAATAACACATGACCCTTTTGAAATTATTCCGCTCAAAGAAAGTTTGGCGGAAATACTTTCAAGATAAAAGAAAGGCCATCTGAAAAACAGATGGCCTCAACAATAATGGAATTGCTATTTATAAAACAAAGTATTATATCAAACTCACGCTGCGTTTAACAAATTCAGTTAAATCAGCACCAGTCAATAAACCTTGCGATAACAGGGCCAGATCAAAAGCCTGCTTTGAAAGCTGGGCTTGTACACTTTCATCTTCTTCCTGTAAAATGCGGCTTACCAGTTTGTGGTTGCCATTCACAATTACTTTGTAGTTATCAGGCATGTTGCCGTAGAAACTCATACCACCGCCCATAGCAGCCATATCTTTCATACGGCGCATAAACTCGTCCATAGTTACGGTAACCGGTAACTCATCGGGGTTTAGGCTTTCAATTTGAACGCTGTATGCGGGTTTGTTGATGGCTTTATCAAAAATGCCTTTTACCTTGGTTGTTTGTTCTTCGGTCAATACAGTTTCAGGGGCGTCGTCTTTTTTGATCAGCTTATCGGCTACATCAGCGTCAACGCGTTTTAAGGATGTTTTCTCTAATTTCTGCTCCAACTGGCTGATGAAGTGATTATCAATAGGAGAGTTCATCACCAATACATCATAACCTTTTTTATTTGCCGACTGGATAAACGAATCCTGTTTTGCCGGATCATTAGTATAGATATAAACCAGCTGACCGTCCTTATCTGTTTGATTGGCTTCAACTTTGTCTTTGTATTCAGCAAGCGTAAAGTTTTGTTTTTCGGTATTGCTAACCAAAACAAAGTCTTTGGCTTTGTCATAAAACTTGTCTTCGCTCACCATACCGTATTTAACAAACAGGCCAATGTCTGTCCATTTTTCTTCGTATGCTTTACGGTCGGCTTTGAAGAGGTCTGACAATTTATCAGCTACTTTTTTAGTGATATAGCTGTTGATCTTTTTAACGTTGCTATCAGCCTGTAAAAAGCTGCGTGATACGTTAAGCGGGATATCCGGTGAATCGATAACGCCATGTAACAGCATTAAAAATTCAGGAACAATGTCTTTTACCTCATCGGTAATAAATACCTGGCGGCTGAATAATTTGATCTTGTTTTTCTGGAATTCAAAATCATTCTTCAGCTTAGGGAAGTACAGCACACCGGTAAGGTTGAAAGGATAATCAACATTAAGGTGGATCCAGAATAATGGATCTTCGCTGAATGGATAAAGCTGTTTGTAAAAGTCGAGATAATCCTCGTCTTTTAATTCAGATGGTGCTTTTGTCCAGATAGGGTTGGTGGTGTTGATGATATTATCAACCTCAACTGAAGTATATTTGGGTTTGCCTTCCTCATCAACACCATCTTCAACAGATTCGGTTTTGGTGCCGAATTTAATAGGCACAGGTAAAAACTTACAGTATTTATCAAGGATCTCCTGTAGTTTGTACTGGCTTAAAAACTCGGCCGATTCATCATTAATATACAGGGTGATCTCAGTACCGCGTTCTTCTAAAATACCGTCGCCAATTTCAAATTCCGTGCTGCCGTCGCATACCCAGAACGCAGGTTCTGCACCTTCCTGGTATGACAGGGTTTGGATCTCTACCTTATCTGCTACCATGAAAGCCGAATAAAAACCTAAACCAAAGCGACCGATGATCTCGTTGGCATCCTTGGCTTCCTTGAATTTCTCCATGAATTCGGTAGCGCCTGAGAATGCAATCTGGTTGATATATTTTTTGATCTCCTCGGCGGTCATACCGATACCATTATCGCTAATGGTGATTGTCTTTTTGTCGGCATCAAAAGCAACCTCAACGCGCAGGTCGCCAAGTTCGCCGGTGTATTGGCCTAATGAAGCCAAACGTTTGATTTTTTGGGTAGCGTCTACCGCGTTTGATACCAGCTCGCGCAAAAATATCTCATTATCAGAGTATAAGAACTTCTTAATGATCGGGAAAATGTTCTCGGTGTGGATCGAAATGCTGCCTTTTTCTTGCATAACTATATTTTAATAGGATTGATTTAATGTTTGTCGGAATTGCATCATCAATGTATGTTCCAATTGTTGATGTATTGTCAAAATGGCAGGAGGATTGAAAGAGGCGCTTATTTAATCTATTGCGAGCAAAGAAAAATGTCATTCCCAACGAACCGGCCAAGGGATTGTGTGCCGGGGTGAGGAGAAATCTTCTACGCCATGCAAAGCGGATTTACATAGCGTATAAGATTTCTCTTTGGCACCCCGCCCTGGCCATTCCACGCTCAATCGAAATGACATCAATTTTAAAAAAAACTGATACAAAAAATAAGGGATAAACATTTAAGTTTATCCCTTGCCATATAAGATTGATTATATCGTTAATTAGCCATCATCTTAATAAATGACGCTAATTTCTCTTTCATTTCTCTTCTGTCAACGATAAAGTCAAGGAAACCGTGTTCCTGCACAAATTCGGCGGTTTGGAAACCTTTAGGGAGGTCTTTTTTGATGGTTTCTTTAATTACCCTCGGGCCTGCAAAGCCTATCAGCGCACCTGGTTCGGCAATATTGATATCGCCTAACATAGCATATGACGCAGTTACGCCACCTGTAGTTGGGTCGGTAAGTAAAGAAATATACGGAACTTTTGCCTGGGCCAGTAAAGCCAGTTTAGCCGATGTTTTAGCCATTTGCATTAATGAAAACGCGGCTTCCATCATACGTGCACCACCCGATTTTGAGATCATCAGAAATGGAACCTTATGCTCGATACTGTAATCAATAGAACGTGCTATCTTTTCACCAACAACCGATCCCATTGAGCCGCCAATGAAGTTAAAATCCATACAGGCAATTACCAGGTCCTGACCGTCAATTTTACCTACGCCGGCTCTGATCGCATCATTTAAACCAGTTTTCTTTTGAGTTTCTTTAAGCCTGTCGGTGTACTTTTTGGTGTCCTCAAAATGTAGCGGATCGCCAGAAGTAAGCTCCGGGAAAAGTTCTGTAAACTCGTTATTATCAAATAGTACCGAAAAATATTCTTTTGAACCTATGCGCAGGTGGAAGCCACAGTAATGGCACACATATTGATTTTCTACCTGTTCTGAATAGTGTAAAGGTTTCTTACAATTAGGGCATTTATTCCAGATGCCATCGGGGGCTTCCTTCTTTTCCTCAGTAGTCGTAATTATCCCTTTCAACTCTCGTTTAAACCATGCCATATCTGTGTCTAACTCTTTCAATTGGGTACAAAGAAACAAAAAATATTAAACATGTAGTGCCGGATATAAAAAGTTATGGTAGGGTAAATTGTTTGCCGAAATTTAAAATACTTTTTAAATGCTATTTTCGTAATAAAAGGATTGGATTATTAATGAATTATATCATATTTTCAAATTAAGCCTATTTTTACTACCGTTTTAATATACTTTTAAGATTACTTAACCGATTTCAATAAATTTTATAACTTCGAGCCCCAAATAAACGCTAATGGATTTAAAAAATTATAGAGGTGTTCTGCACGGCGATCAGGTGCAGGAACTATTTGAAGCAGCAAAAAAGCATCAGTTTGCTTTACCGGCAGTAAACGTTATTGGTACTAACACTATCAATGCTGTTATGGAAACAGCTAAAGCTGTTAACTCTCCGGTTATTATTCAGCTGTCAAATGGCGGTGCACAGTTTTACGCCGGCAAATCATTGGATAATTCAAAACTTCAGGCTTGTATTTTAGGTGGTGTATCTGCTGCAAAGCACGTTCACCTTTTGGCAGAGCATTATGGCGTAGCAGTTATTTTGCATACAGACCATGCCGCTAAGAAATTATTACCCTGGATTGATGGCTTGTTAGATCATGGCGAGAAATTTTTTGCTGAAACAGGCAAACCTTTGTTCTCATCACACATGCTTGACCTTTCGGAAGAGCCTATTGAAGAGAATATCGAAATTTCGGCTAAATACCTTGAGCGTATGGCTAAAATGGGTATGACTCTTGAAATTGAATTAGGTGTTACCGGTGGCGAGGAAGATGGTGTTGACAACTCTGACGTTGACAGCTCTCGTTTGTATACTCAACCAGAAGAGGTTTCTTACTCATACGAGCACCTTTCAAAAGTAAGCCCTCGTTTTACCGTAGCTGCTGCTTTTGGTAACGTACATGGTGTTTACAAACCAGGTAACGTTAAGTTACAGCCGGTTATTTTGCATAACTCACAAGAGTATGTTAAACAAAAATTTGGTTTAACTGCCGAAAAACCTATCAACTTTGTATTCCACGGTGGTTCTGGTTCAAGCCAGGAAGAAATCCGCGAGGCTATTTCATACGGTGCTATCAAAATGAATATTGATACCGATATGCAATGGGCATACTGGGAAGGTATTAAAGATTACTACAAATCAAAAGAAGGATACCTGCAAAGCCAGATCGGCAGCCCGGATGGTGAGGATTCTCCAAACAAAAAATACTACGATCCGCGCGTTTGGTTACGTAAAGGCGAAGAAAACTTTGTAAAAAGGCTTTCTGTAGCTTTCGAAGACCTTAACTGTATCGACGTATACAGCAAATTATAATATTCATCAAAAACTAACAAAAGCGCCTGTACATTTGTTGTACAGGCGCTTTGTTGTTTACAGGCAGCAAGCGTCCCCAATCAAAAAAATAAAATCTGCTGCAAATGGTTAAAATTAATAACAAGAAAAAGAATTTATTTGAACGTTTTGCCAATTGGGCAACTATAGCTACCGGAAGTTCCGGCGCATTTATTACGGCGTTCGGCGTTATCATTGTTTGGGGGATAACAGGGCCCTTGTTTCACTATTCGGATACCTGGCAGCTGGTTATCAATACGGGTACTACGGTAGTTACCTTCCTGATGGTTTTTTTGATCCAGAAATCGCAAAACAAAGATTCAAAAGCGATACATTTGAAACTGAACGAGCTCCTTGCATCACACCAGGGAGCAAGTAACCGCATGGTTGATATTGAAGATATCACTGAAAAGGAACTCGATCAACTGCATAAGTTTTATGTAGAACTGGCCGGGCTTGCCGAAGAGGAAGACGATATTACTTGCACGCACTCCATAGATGCTGCAAGGGAAAACCATACTACCAAGCTTAATAATTTCAAAACAAAACCGCATTACATCAATGCCCGCAAAAATCACAGTAAAAAAAGCAACGGAACAAACTGATCTTGATAAGGTGCACGCTATAAGGCACGAAGTATTTGTTATTGAACAAAACTGCCCGCCAGAGCTGGAGTATGAACATGAAGATGTATCTCATCATTTTTTGGCTACTGTTGATGGCGAACCAGCCGGTGCATGCCGCTGGCGTAAAACAGATAACGGATACAAACTTGAGCGTTTTGCCGTGTTAAAAGCTTTCAGGGGATTTGGTATCGGAGCCGAACTGGTAAAAGCTGTATTGGCCGATTTACCCGCTGACGCCAATTACGTTTATCTCAACTCACAAACACACGCGGTGCCGTTTTATTCAAAACTAGGTTTTGAAGCATCCGGGCCTGAGTTTGAAGAAGCCGGGATTAAACACTATAAAATGGTTAAGCAGTAAATAGCTTTGGCCGATTTTTCTCTGCAGGATATCGGCTTGAAAATGTTTTATCTTCCTATATTATCTGGAAATCCTGCACTGAGGTACGGTGCCAACTGTGCCTATTACCACGTCCTTGATTTAGAAATACGTTACTTTTTTGCATGTTCTTTTAATCAGAGATCATCGATATTGGTTTCGTGACCTGATATTGCCTCTTTGTCCCCCCTTTTTTGCTGTTTAGCCCCTTTTGTTTTCTGTGTTTTTAAAAGACTTTGCCTTCACGATTGGTCGCGTCGAAATGATCATCGTGTTAACCAATTATTCTTTTAATAAAACCAACATGAGACAAATTCTGAAAGTAGCGTATGCTCCAGAGAAAGGGAAACCGCGGGCATCTTAATCAAAAACACTCCACAAAATGCCAGGTCATATGCCTGGCTCCGGGCAATTGTATGTTATGGTTGATTTTGGCAACTGTGAAAGTTATGCTTTTCGGTTGTTGGCGGCCTATTGCTGGTTGCGTTGACATACTTATTGCCCCGCCAATCCAACCCAACAATTTAAATTATTTATAACCCAATTATGAAACGAAAATTACTTATTTCAAATTATTTGTATTCCAGGGGTTTCCGCACCACATTTAATGCTTTGGCACTATTGATACTGCCAATAGGTGCTAACGCATCAGCCCCGAATTTGGTAACTCACCACAACAAGCCGATAATTGCTCATACTGCTGCAGATAAGGCTGCAATTACTGTAAAAGGTTCTGTTGTAGATGCCACTAATGATCTGCCGCTGGTAGGGGTGTCTATCAGTGTAAAGGGAACCAATAAAGGTGCCCTAACCGACGTAAAAGGCAACTTTCAACTTAGCAATGTGCCCGAAAATGCTGTGCTCGTTGTAACTTATATCTCCTATGAGAAAGTTGAAATTGCAGTTAACGGGAAAACTGATATTGCAATAAAACTTAAACCATCAATGAAAACCCTGAACGATGTGGTGGTGGTAGGTTACGGAACGCAGAAGAAAGAAAACCTGACAGGATCTGTAGGTATCGTAAACACGCAGGACCTGGAAAGCAGGCCTTTAACCAATACCAGTCAGGCATTACAGGGTACTGTTTCTGGCGTGTTTGCGCTGCAAAGCTCGGGTAAGCCAGGAGATGACAATACTGTAATAGACATCCGCGGCGTAGGAACATTTGGAGATAATTCCCCTTTAGTTTTGGTTGACGGTTTTCCTGGAACCATTGGAGACGTAAATCCCAATGATGTTCAGTCAATTTCAGTACTGAAGGATGCTGCATCATCTGCCATCTATGGTAGCCGCGCTGCAAATGGTGTTATATTAATTACCACCAAACGTGGATCAGCAGGCAAAGTTAAGGTTAACTATAGCGGATATGCTGGTATCCAGAGCCCTACAAGGTTGCCCAAGGTGTTAAATTCTGTTCAATATACAACGCTTTACAATGAAGCGGCTGTAAATACAGGTTCGGCTCCGTTATATGCC
Organism: Mucilaginibacter sp. Mucisp86; assembly: GCF_047324315.1. Classification (NCBI taxonomy): domain Bacteria; kingdom Pseudomonadati; phylum Bacteroidota; class Sphingobacteriia; order Sphingobacteriales; family Sphingobacteriaceae; genus Mucilaginibacter; species Mucilaginibacter sp. Mucisp86. Next base: position 6,980,027 of record NZ_CP168503.1, on the reverse strand, counting down.
GATTCAACCATTCAAAAGTACGCTGCCCACAACAACCCCATGTACCCGGATATCAATTATTTTGATGTATACTATGGTAATGCTTACATGCAAAATCACCGTGTAAGCGCAACCGGGGGAAGCGACAACGTAAACTATTCCTTTATGCTGGGCCATTTGGACCAGGACGGTATTTTGGTTGCGACTAACTATAAGAAAACAGACTTCCGTCTTAATCTTGACAGCTATCACCTGAAAGATAAAAAACTTCGTGTTTCCGGCAATATATCCGGCAACGTAGGGATAAAAAATGAACCGACCGATCTTTGGAATGCCGAATGGTACGCAACACTTGCACCAATACATCCACTTAAAGATGCCAACGGTAACTGGGTTTCTGTTAATGGCGAACGCAACTATTACGGGGAAATTAAAGAAGGCAGCACTAACCTTACAAAACGCTATAATTTTAGTGGCCAGGCCGAAGCGGAATATAAAATTTTACCCGGCTTAAGTGCGCAGCTTACTTACGGTTACAATGTTACCTCTACCAATGGCAATGCTTTTCATGCTAACGTAACTTTGCAAAACCAAAACGGAACGTCTACGCAATTAGCTTCCAATTTAACCACCACAAGCGAAATTGATGGTCACTCTTTGCTTACCGGTTTGTTGAAATACAATAAGACGATCAATCATCATTCATTCAATTTATTAGGTGGTTATAGCGAAGAGGAGTTTACCTATGACTGGCAAAGCGGCTATCGTGCAAATTTTGTAAACAATTCACAACGCGTATTGAACCTTGGCGACGCAGCTACACAAACTAATAATGCAGGTAGCTATGATCTTGGCCTCCGCTCGCTTTTTGGTCGTTTCAGTTATGCTTTTGACGATAAATATTTATTTGAGGCCAATATCAGGAGAGATGGTTCTTCCAGGTTTGCACAAGGGAGGCAATGGGGTACATTTCCATCATTCTCAGCAGCCTGGGTATTGTCGAAGGAAAATTTCATGAAAGGCCTGACTTGGCTTGACTTTGCAAAGGTTCGTGCTTCATGGGGGCGTTTGGGTAATCAAAATATCAGTAATTACTATAATGGCAGTGATATATTGAGCTCGGGTCAGAACTATTCGTTCGGCGGAACCCTTTACTCTGGTGTTGCCATTACAGCAATGACTAACAAAGATTTGACATGGGAAACAGCTCAACAGCTTGATTTGGGTCTCGACATCTCTTTGCATAATAACATTGAAATTACTGCCGATTATTTTGATAAAAGGACTAAGAACCTGCTGTTAACGCAGCCGATTCCGTTAACAATAGCCCAATCGGCGCCAACGGCAAATGCAGGTGAGGTGCAAAACAAGGGTTTTGAACTCGGAATCTCGTATAGAAAGGCGTTTGATAATGGTATTAAGCTAAGGACTTCGTTGAATGTATCGCACATTGTCAACAAGATCCTTGCTATGAATGTGCCTCCGCAGTTTACTTCTCCAAAAGCTATTGTTGTTGGTTCTGCTATAAATTCATTCTACGGTTATCAAATGACAGGTATTTATCAGATTTCTGATTTTACATGGCAAAACAACAGTGATGCATCCATCCCTTATGCCAACCGTACTTATACCCTTAAACCTGGTGTAGTTAAAGTAAGCGATTACAACGCGCAACCCGGAGATATCAAATATGCCGACCTTAATGGCGATGGCATAGTTGACCAAACTCATGACCGCAAAATCATCGGAAAGCAGTTTCCAAGCGTGACTTATGCTTTCAACTTTAATGTGGCCTGGAAAGGTTTTGACCTGGGCGCATTTTTGCAGGGCGTACAAGGCATGCAGGGTTATACCTATTATGAAATAGCTTCGCCTTTTAGCGGCTTTGCCAACCTTGGTACATGGTGGTTAAACAGGTGGACGCCGCAAAATCCATCTAATACTTATCCGCGCCTTACATTGGATGGTGTAAGAAACAATATTCACTCTTCCTTCTATGTGGAAAATGCATCCTATCTGAGGATTAAAAATATTGAACTGGGATACACTTTAAGCCCTGCTGCTATTAAGAAAATTGGCTTAAGCTCGCTCAGGATCTATGCGAACGTGCAAAACGCTTTCACGTTTACCAAATTCAAAGGATTCGACCCGGAACAAACCACAGATCAAACAAGGGCCGAAGCATATCCGCAGGTTCGTGTGATGACCGCAGGCGTAAATGTTAATTTCTAAATGATAAAATCATGAAAACTATATATAAAGTCTTAATCGTATTAGCTGTTATTAATCTTGCAGGCTGCAAAAAAGACCTTTTGGACAAGACGCCTAAAGACCGTCTGTCTCCATCAACGTTCTACCAAAACGAAACCCAGGTAAAAATGGCACTGGTTGGCATTTACAATGCGATACAGCCCAATGCAACACCTGCTCATTTTTTTCAGTTTGAATTTGAGTCGGACAATGCTTATTGCCAGGATGCATGGCAGGGCTCAAAAGAAGTTGGAGCCTGGCAAACAACAACCAACAGTTGGGCCCCTTATGCCAAATGGACACAGGATTATACCATCATTTCAAGAGCCAACGAGTTTTTGCAGGATGTTGCCGCAGCAGATATCGATGCTACTGTAAAAAGCCAGATGGCGGCAGAAGCGAAGTTTTTACGTGGTTATGCCTATGCCGATCTAATCTCCTATTTTGGAGATGTGCCTTTAATTACCAAAGTTCAATCGCTTTCGGAAGCCTATGTTTCCAGAACGGCCAAAGCTACCGTGCTGACGCAGATCGTAACTGACCTAACAGATGCTGCTGCTGCACTGCCAACTTCTTATTCTGGTTCTGATGTTGGCCGTGCAACCAAAGGGGCGGCCCTGGCCTATAAAGCAAAAGTGCTTTTGTATAATGAAAAGTGGGCCGATGCGGCACAGGCAGCGCAGGATGTGATCAATCTTAAAGCTTACAGTTTATATTCTAATTATGGTTTGTTGTTTGACGAAGCGAATGAAGACAATAGCGAGGTGATTTTTGATATCCAATATATACCAACCACGCAGCCGCAACCCTGGCCGTCATCTGCGCTATCTTTAAGCGTTTGGCCAACACCAAATGTTACTGCCGATCTGATCAATTCATACTACATGACCAACGGCTTGCCGATCACTAATTCGGCTTCAGGATACAATGCGCAAACCCCTTATGTTAATCGCGATCCAAGGTTGGCTGCTTCAGTTGTGTTACCGGGCTCTCAGTGGGGTTCAACCACTTATATCCCTGCTAATGATGTGGTGCCGTCGGGCGCACGGCCCCGCAAATATGCAGCAATTGGCATTGCCGACCCTAATAATTGCTCGCTCAATACCATTTTAATGCGTTATGCCGATGTATTGCTGATGCGTGCCGAGGCATTAATTGAATCCGGTAGCACTGCGGCAGAGATCTATACGCTTATTGACCAGGTACGCGGGAGGGTAGGTATGCCAACGGTTGAAGCGGTAGAAGGTTCCGGCTTAAGCCAGACGCAATTACGTGCCGTTTTACGCCACGAGCGCAGGGTGGAGTTTTTTATGGAAGGTACCAGATACGCCGATATGTTACGCTGGAAGGATCAGTCGCTGGTTCATGACGTATATGGTTACGACAAATCATTGTTGAGCAACCCGGCAAGCTCTTCTACCTGGAAATTTAGCCAGGTTAAGTTAGATACCAGAACATTCGACGCAGGTAAAGGATGGTTATGGCCGGTACCTCAGGCTGATATCGATATTAATAATAAATTGTTGCCTAACAATCCTGGATATTAAGATGCCTGGCGTTACATAGTTAATTGATGTAACTGCCTATTTGTTTTAACAATAAAGCCCTCGGTAGCGTTTGTCTATCGGGGGCTTTGTTTTAATTCTGTATCTCTTTTGTTTACAATCGAGAGGCTCGTTACTATTCGCGAAATATTAGAGAATGTGTTTTTTCTATAAAATATGTACTCCGATGATATTGTATCCCCGCTATCGTGTTTACAAACCTTTTTCAACTAAAAGAAAATGTCATTTCGAACCTTTGAGGGGCGGGAATGGAAAGGAATGATGTGAAATCTTATACAGTGTGCAGATCATTGCGGTTAATAACAAGGCGTAGAAGATTTCCCCTCACCCCTCAACGCAACCTCGGCTGGTTCGTTCGAAATGACGTCGCATTGCTATTAATAATAAAATCATTAAAGAGATGTCCACACGTTATAAAACAACAAAAAATGCTGTCATTTTGAGACAGCATTTTTTGTTGTTTTTAAGGGGCAAACTAAAGTTAACTGCTTATTTACGGCAATTAACGTAGTGTTTTTATTGAGCAATAAGCTTCCATTGCTGATTGTAACTTGAACCCTGGTACCATTGCTGTACAGCTGATCCATTGGCAGTTAAACCTCCGGTATCAAGGCATTTACCTGTGGTAAGGTTAATTACCCTGTAATAACCATCTCCGGTTGAAACGAGCGACCAGCGTTGGTTTGTACTTGTGCCTACTACATATTGCAAAACATTTGATCCGTCGGTGGTATTGGTGCCCACGTCAAGACATTCTTTACCAGTTACGCAGCTTAAGGTGTAGTAACCGGCAGTATAGCTTATATTCCATTTTTGGTTGTTGCTTGTTCCTGATGCCCATTGAGCTACAGCTGCGCCATCGGTTGTGCTACCCAGGTTGTCAAGCATGAGGCCCGATGCGCGGTTTTGAAGCTTATACCGGCCGTCGGCAATAGGGCCTATCCAAACCGGCGAAGCAGAAAGTTGCCATGACCACCTGAACATATTTGCCGTACCAGGGCTAACCTCGGTAAGGTTATTGTTTGCTGTATACCAGCGATAGGTATCAATATCATTAACACCCGACCAGGCTATTGTTCCCATCGAGTTGTCTTTGGCATAAGCCAGTGATCCGGTCAGGAAAGCCTGGTCAACATATACACCGGTATCCCATTGCCACCAGAAACTCATGTTCCTGAATGTTTCGATACCAACCTCGGTAACTATGGTACGTGAGGCGTATGAGCCTGTACGGGCCGACATGATATTGTAATAGCTCGACCAAACGTTGTATGAACCCCAGAACCACCAGTAGCAGTGTAAACCAAGATATTGGTTGGCTAACCTTGAATCGGCACCAACAGCAGTTACGTCGGCGGCATAACCGGTACCATCAAAAATACATTTCCCATCGGCCGGGCTGTAAGTGGTTAAAAAGCCTGCATATAGGTTATTCAAATCGGTACTTGAATAATCAACAGGCTCGTTGATAGGTTCATATAACACGGATGTGTTGTTTTTATATACATTGTTTACCGTTGTCCACATGGTATGCCATTGTGCAGTATCAGGCACGTGGTGAACACCAACCGGCCAGTAACAAAGTATTACTTTGCAGCCATTGGCCACAACTGCGTTAATTGCAGCCTGGTAAACCGGCCAATAAGTTGAGTTTGAGGCGGTCCAGGGGTTTATTGGCATCCTGATAGTGGTACCACCACTTGTTTTAACAGCACTGGATATATTGGTTGCCAAAGTAGCGGCTTGTGTTGCAGTAAGCGATGTCGTCATACCGCTGGGCAGCACAACCCTTCCGTCACCCTCGTTTCCATTGGGGTCGGCCCAGTTAATACCCCTGAAACCGTTTGTGTTGGTAGTTGAAAGGGCAAATGATTGTTTTCCAAACTTTTGGCCCGACAGGTCGGCGCTTTTTTGAATAGAATTTTTAGAACAGCCCATCGCCAGGGCTAACAGGCAGCTCAGTGCCCCGGTAGTTAAATTTTTTCTCATGTGTTTATATTAGGTGTTAAATAATTACTTCTTTTGGTCAATCAGTTTTGATTTTAAATACGGCGGAGCTCTTCCCTGTTTTAACACGAAGGGGATTATATCGGTTAGCTGTAAACTAACCGAATGCATATTCAGACACAGTTCAAATATTCTCATGGTAGATGTCTTGAAAAAAATCAGATTTTCCCTGGCCAATAACTAACCCTCAATTACTGCCGGATGTAACGGTCAGTAATTTAATTAGCCAATAAAAATGGCTGTAAGTAATAATGGAAATGGAAAATCCGTGTTTATATGGTTGACCTAATTTCTTTTAAAAAGCAGAAACTGAAAAGGGGGTAAAGCCTCAATATTGCGGGGATAAAGTGGCATTTTATTCGTTTTTAACACAATAGCTCAGCTTTTTTATCTCTTTTTTCTCAGCTGATTTAAATTGCGCATCAATGCTGTTTGTTTAAAATTATTGTTATAAATACAATTAATAATTATTTACATTTGGATGCCTTATAAACTTAATGCTTCAGGATAAGACGAGAGCTTCTGCCAAAATTTAAGGGGATTGTGGATCATTTATTGAAGAATAAACGATGCTTGATTATTAATGATCCGAAGAGGAAAATGTATCAAACAAAAATTTAATACTTCGACATTAAAAGATTATTCGTCGGCACTTGTAGTACAGCTAACAAGATCCATTCTTATATTGCTGAATTGTCTTTATTCCGAAGGTTATAAGTGTATTAAGTACAATATTTAGTGAATAACCTGACGAAGCAAAGGTTGTGAAGCCTAACTTATACTGTAAAAATTGTTAGTGTTAATACGGTGTGTTGTATTTATCTAATTAAAAGTGATAACGGATTTATGTATAAAGCTGTCTTGTTTTTCCTGATTGACCTCCTGTTTGTAACTGCTGTGAACGCGCAGGTTCCGGAAACCTTTTCAACCAATGATGTAAGGAATTTTGCGTTAAAATCATACACCACTCATGATGGGCTGCCATCCGAAAATGTAACAGTGGCACTTAAAGACAGGCGGGGATATATGTGGATAGGAACAGATAACGGGCTTTGTAAGTTTGATGGCTATACTTTTGAAAGTTTAGTAAACATTCCCGGAAACACATCAAGTATAAGTTCAAATTTTATCAGTGCGCTGGCCGAAGATAAAAACGGAAAGATATGGGTTGGGACAATGGACGGCTTAAATGTTTTGGATCCCAATACAGAGAAATTTGAACGGTTTTATCATAGCGATAAGATCAGAGAGTCGGTAAGTAACAATAAGATTTTCTCTGTTTTCTGCGATAGGGGAGGAACGATCTGGATAGGTACAGACGATGGTTTTAATCAATATGTGGCCAATAAGCGATCATTCATTAGTTATAAACCTAATCCGGGTGATCGATTTTCCATAAAAGGCAAATCGGTAAATGCAATTGTTGAGGATGATAAGAAAAACCTGTGGTTAGGAAACTGGAACGGTGGCTTAAATAAATTCGATAAGGTTAGTAAGCATTTCAGTAATTATCCGCAAACCGAATCTCTGCTTAAGAAGAGCCCCAACGATATTTGGAGCCTTTTTTACGATCAAAAAGACGGCTGCATTTGGGTGGGTACCTATTGGAGCGGCCTTTTTTGTTTTAATCCTCAAAATCAGCAATACACCCGGTTTTCAAGCCACGATAATATCAACATAGGGGCCTTTAGCATTGATAAGGCTAATGACTCCACCCTGGTTGTTGGAAGTAACGGCGGTTTCTATTTTATAAATAAGGGTAATGGCCAATGGCGAAAAATTGGCAACGTTAATAGTACTGCCGATGGTTACATTTATAATGATGGAGCGGGGATCATGTGGCTTTGCGGTAAAGACGCTTTAACAAAAGTTGATTTTACACAATACAAATTCCGCTTCATCCCCTTATCAATTGCACCGCGCGAAGCAAAAAGCATGTTATTGCAAGGCAATATGTTGTGGCTGGCAACCAACGAAGGGCTTTATCAGTTTGATTTAATAAAAAAGACAGAAAAGCTGTTTCAGCATACCAATGATCCGTCAAGTATCAGCAGTAATCAGGTTGGCAAAATATATTTAGACAACAGAGGTGTGTTATGGGCAGCAACCGAAAATGGGTTTGATAAGTTTGACAGCAGTAACAACAGGTTTATACACCACTTTCATCATTCAGCCCTGAGCAATTTCTTTAATGAAGATGTTTTCAGGGATATTCTTGAAGTAAGGCCGCATGAATATTGGCTCGCCACAGATGCTGGTTTAAAGATCTACAATGAAGAAACACTGCAATTTAAGCATTATTATAACGATGATAAAAATCCAAACTCAATTGCGAGCAACCATATTTATAATCTCTTAAAAGATAGCAAAGGCAATGTATGGATTGGAACAAGCGGAAACGGGGTTGATCGTTTTGACCCTAAAACCGGGATTTTTCACCACTATACCTATAATGATAAAATTGCAGGTAGCCTGAGCAATAATATTGTGCATTGTGTATTTGAGGATAGTAAAAAGAATATCTGGATCTGCACGGCCGATGGGTTGAATAAATACGTTCCCGAACGTGATTCTTTTATTACTTATTCACGTAAAAATGGATTTGCCAGCAACGTGTTTAGTAATGTGGTTGAAGATGACCGGGGAAATCTTTGGATCAATTCTGCTACCGGGGTATCAAAGTTTACCCCCCAAACGTTAGCCATCACTAATTTTGATGAGGGTGACGGTGTGTTTTCGCATTCGCTTATTTACAAATCTGCAGATGGACAGATTTATTTAGGAGGGAATTCAGGCGTCGTGGTTTTCGATCCGTCAAAAATTAAATTGAACGATAAAATCCCGCAGGTTTATTTTACCGATTTTCAGGTGTTTAATAAATCTGTAAAGCCTGGTGCGGATTCGCCATTGAAAAGGCCGGTCGGCACAGCAGATACCGCTTTCCTGAATTATGATCAAAATGTATTTTCTATTGAATTTGTTTCGCTCAACTATACCCATTCAGAGAAAAACGGTTACAGGTATAAGCTGGAAGGCTTTGACGAAAAATGGAATTTTAATGGTAACCAGCGAAGGGTTACCTATACCAACCTTAATCCCGGAACTTATATATTTAAAGTTATAGCAAGCAACAATGATGGCGTGTGGAACAGGATACCTAAATCCCTGATCGTCATTATTTCGCCGCCGTGGTACCGTACATGGTGGGCTTATACCATTTACGCTATATTTATTGGCGGGATAGTTTATCTGTATCTTTTATACCGGGACCGCCAGGCCAAACTAAAATATGAAATCCAGATAGCTCATTATGAAAGCGAAAAGGAAAAGGAACTCAGCGAACGTAAGCTTGCTTTCTTTACCAATATTTCGCATGAGTTCAGGACGCCGTTAACGTTAATCATTAATCCTATTAAGGAGCTTTTGTATAATGAAAAAAAGGCGATGGATACCTCCAACTTAACCATCGTTTACAGAAACGCGCGCCGGCTATTAGGCCTGGTAGATCAGTTACTTCTTTTCAAAAAGGCCGAATCAGAATCTGATCAGCTGAGAATAAATGATGTTAATATAGTCGATTTGTGTAAGGAGGTTTATTTATGTTTTGTACATGAAGCAAAAAGAAAACAGATCCATCTTGAGTTCGCATCATCAAGCGATTGCTTGAATGTTTATATAGACCGGGAAAAAACAGAGATAGTGCTGTTTAATTTACTTTCGAACGCCATGAAGTTCACCCCAAAACTCGGAAAAATTCGCATTTATGCAGAAGAATCTGAGAAGGCGGTTTCAATAATTGTTGAGGATACGGGCTGCGGAATTCCATCTGAAGTGGGCGACAGGCTTTTTAGCCGGTTTTACCAGGTATCTGATTTGGCCAGTACATCAAACGGTGGATTTGGGCTCGGACTTTACCTTGTTAAAAATTTTGTAGAGCGTCAGGCCGGAACCGTTGAATATCACAGTGAGGCAGGAAAGGGGACAGCCTTTACAATCACTTTAAAAAAAGGGAAAGTACATCTGAAAGATCAGATTATTTCAGAACAACCAACAACTACTTCCGAGTTTTTACAGGAGCTGATAGATTCTGAAACTACAGCCAGTGATATAATATCCACGGAAGATCCAGGTGAGGAGGTATCAGTGTCTGAACTCAAGACGCTGCTAATTATCGATGACCACGAGGATATGAGAGAATACCTCCGCCAGATATTTAAACTTGAATACAATGTTCTTGTAGCTCCAAACGGTGAGGATGGGATCAAAATTATTAATGAGCAATGGCCCGATATAGTGATATGCGACGTAATGATGCAGGGTATGACCGGAATAGAAGTTTGCGCCGCTATTAAAGAGAATATGACCACCTCTCATGTCCCTGTTATCCTTTTAACCGCGAGTGCATCAAACGAGGTTAAATTAAAGGGCATTGAAGGTGGCGCAGATGATTATATCGGAAAACCTTTTGACAAAGATATCCTAAAAGCAAGAGTTAGCGGACTGCTTAAAAGCCGAAATACACTTCAGCAATATTTTTATAATGAAATTACGCTGAACAATAACCCGCACACGATATCTATAGAATACAAACGATTCCTGGATTCCTGTATCCGGATTGTGGAAGAGCATATCACTGATCCTGATTTTAACCTGCAATCCTTAGCATCCGAATTAAATATGTCTTATTCGGGGATCTACAAGAAAATTAAAATGATTTCAGGGCAGCCGGCCAATAGCTTCATAAGGGCTATCAGGTTGCGAAGAGCCGCGCAGTTATTTGTTCACAGCGATTTAAATATATTGGAAACCGCTTACGCCGTTGGAATAAAAGACATCAAATATTTTCGCGAACAGTTTAAGAAGGTGTTTGATTTAAAACCTTCCGAATACATCAAAAAGTTCAGAAAGAATTTCAAAAATGCCATGGTTAACCAAGGGGCCGAAAGGAAATAAACCGATAGATAGCCGCTTGGTCACCCTCCATCTGAAAATGTAAAAAGAACATTATTCAGTTGGCAATCTATTGCTCGTCGTATACAGATATCTTCTTTAGCTTAGCCGAAAACTTCGAAAAAGAACTTTTTAGCCTGTTTTTAGCGGTTTGTCCCTTCAATTTGGCTGGTTACCCCCCTTTTTATTAATTGATTTTACATTCATTTTAGCACATCAGCTAATAACCAAAATATCAGGTAAGCATAATTGCTACCATGTTATTTTCAGTGATGCGCCAATTAGTAAATCAATAACACTTACATATTTTTTAATGAGATCATTTACTCTTTTTTTTATAGCGGCCATTTTGTGTGTTGGTAACCTGGCCAAAGCTCAATCTAAACATCAATTTACCTTAGGAGATAAAGACTTTCTTTTAGATGGAAAGCCTTTCCAGATGATTTCCGGCGAACTGCATTATCCCCGGATTCCAAGAGAAGCCTGGCGCGACAGAATGAAAATGGCAAAAGCTATGGGACTTAATACCATAGGTACCTATGTTTTTTGGAACCTGCATGAACCTCAGAAAGGGCAATTTGACTTTTCGGGTAACAATGACATCGTTGAGTTTATTAAAATAGCCCGGGAGGAAGGTTTATGGGTGATTTTACGCCCAAGTCCTTATGTATGTGCCGAATGGGAATTTGGCGGCTATCCCTATTGGCTGGAGAATGAAGATGGGTTAATTGTCAGAAGTAAAAACGCTCAGTATTTAAGTGAATACGAAAGTTACATCAAAGAGTTGGGCAAAAGATTGTCGCCATACCAGGTAAACCACGGTGGTAACATCCTGATGGTGCAAATTGAAAATGAATACGGATCATATGGTGCTGATAAGGAGTACCTGGCCATTAATCAAAAAATGTTTAAGGATGCCGGGTTTGATGGGTTGTTATATACCTGTGATCCGGCTACTGATCTGGTAAAAGGCCATTTGCCGGGTTTGCTTCCGGCAGTTAATGGTTTGGATGATCCGGCTAAAGTAAAGGAACTTATCAATCAAAACCACAATGGCAAAGGGCCTTATTATATCGCCGAATGGTACCCGGCCTGGTTTGACTGGTGGGGCACAAAACATCATACAGTACCGGCAGATCAATATACCGGTAAACTGGATTCGGTACTCGCAGCCGGGATCTCTATAAATATGTACATGTTTCATGGCGGTACGACAAGAGGCTTTATGAATGGGGCCAATTATAACGACCAATCTCCCTTCGAACCTCAAATCAGCAGTTATGATTATGATGCGCCGCTTGACGAAGCCGGAAACCCCACGCCCAAATTTGTAGCCTTCAGAAATGTAATTCAAAAGCATTTATCAGCTGGTACTAATTTGCCGCCTGTTCCTTTGGCAAAGCCAACCATTTCGATACCCAAAATTGAGCTTGAAAATGTAGCCGGCCTTAACGACTTAAAGCCTGAAGGCAAGAGCAGCGAAAGCCCGCTAACCTTTGAGGATATGAAGCTTGATTATGGTTTTATGCTATATCGTACAAAAATTGAAGGCGGAAAATCAGGTGTCCTAAAGGTGAAAGAACTTAGAGATTTCGCTGTAGTGATGATTAATGGGAAAACGGTCGGGAACCTGGATCGCCGTACGGGGCTGGACAGTATGAGCCTCAGGCTGCCCGATGGAACTGTAACACTGGATATTTTGGTTGAAAACCTCGGTCGCATCAATTTTGGTAAATATTTATTACAGAATAAAAAAGGCATTGTGGGCAAAGTGATTTTTCAGAATAACGAAGTGAAAAACTGGCAAAATTTCCCTTTGCCTTTTAATACATGGGGGCATTACACCCCAAAAATAGATTTACTTGATTTAAATGCGCCTGTTATGAAAAAGGGCACCTTTTCCTTATCTGTATTAGGGGATGCTTATCTTAATATGACTGATTGGGGCAAAGGAGTGGTGTGGATTAACAGGCACAACTTAGGCAGGTATTGGAGAACGGGCCCTCAGCAAACCTTATATGTGCCCCGCGAGTGGCTGCATACCGGGAAAAACGAAATTTTAATTTTTGAACTGCTAAAGCCCGGAAACAAAGAGATATCCGCATTGAGTAAACCTATTTTAGACCAGTTGCAATAAATACGATACGATTTTTTATTTTGATATGAAATACACAAGAATTACGATAAATATTGCCTTATTTGTTTTCTTCTCGTTTAGCAGCCAATTGACAGTTTTGGCGCAAAAAAGTGATCGGAAACCTAATTTAGACTACAAAGGCTACCTGTTTACATACTTTACCGGCAATCAAAAAAGCGAGGAAGCCATCCGCTTCGCAATCAGCACAGATGGATATCATTATTGGGCGTTAAACCATAATGAGCCGGTTGTAAATAGTTCGGCGATCAGCGAAACCGGTGGTGTCAGGGACCCTCATATATTGCGATGCGCCGACGGGAAAACATTTTATATGGTTGCCACAGACATGGTTTCTGCTAACGGGTGGAATTCCAATCGCGGACTGGTGTTGCTTAAATCAACTGATTTGATCCACTGGTCATCCTCTCATATTAACTTTCAAAAACGTTTTCCGAACCAGGATAGTCTTTTACGTGTGTGGGCGCCACAAACCATTTACGATGAGGTTGCTAAAAAATATATGGTTTACTTTTCTTTAAAATACGGTAACCAACCGGATAAGATACACTATATATATGCCAATAATGAGTTTACCGATTTTGAAGGTGAACCTAAGCAACTATTCTTTAGTCCGGATAATGCAGCTTGTATTGATGGCGACATAGAGAAAAAAGACGATACATATTATTTGTTTTTCAAAACAGAAGACCGTGTACCGGGCATTAAAATCGCTGTTTCCAAAAGCTTAACCAGTGGTTACAAGCTTCAAAGCGACGAATATGTTCAGCAAACTACCCGGCCGGTTGAAGGGGCGGGTACGTTTAAGTTGAACGATGGTACCGGATTTATTTTGATGTATGACATGTATACCAGCGGCCTTTACCAGTTTACAAAATCTACCGACCTGAAAAACTTTAAGGTTATAGATGAAGAGGTATCTATGAATTTTAAGCCGCGGCACGGTACAGTTATGCCTGTTACATCAGGTGAAATGAAGAAACTGATTAGCCGGTTTATGCCGGTGGACGCGGTTCTTCAAAGCATTAAGGGGGAGGGGTTGGCTGTTGACCAATTAGTAATTGATACGGTTAAAAAGGAGGTTCGTATGCCGTTGGCGTCAGGCTCAAACCCCAGACTTTTTAAACCACTATTTGTCGATCTGCCGGGGGGATCCATAAAGCCGTGCAAAAAGGTAGATTTCTCCAAAGGTGCTGTGCCATATCGCATTACAATCATCGGGCATAAGCCGGTAATTTATAAGCTATCAACAACGGAGGTATCGCTGTCTAAAGCTCCCGGATATGAAGGTTCGTAAGTAGATGTCAATTTTTCAATAATTTAAAAGAGGTTGAGCCCACTAAAAGGCTCAGCCTCTTTTTTTACCGGGCTTTACTGTAACTATCTTAATAGATGTGTTGTCTTACTTTCAACCAAATACTCACCATTATGAATGCCAGGCCTTACCTTTTTTTTGCCGTTGCTGTTGTATTAATATTTAACCAGTTCGGCCGCGCGGCGGCACAAGACATGCCCGGTAAACGCGACTCAATCAATTCGGTTATATTAAATGAAAAACGGGTTATCCAGGTTATACTGCCTGATGGTTATAAAGCCGGTTCAGCAACCAAATACGATGTATTATACATAACCGACGACTGGAATATAAAATTAGGGCGCGATATCCAGCACTTTATAGCAGATGAGCATACGATGCCACCAATGATCATTGTTGGCGTATTAAATACTGACCGTAGTAAGGATTTTTTACCTACGCATAATGGAGGAAATAAAACATCAGGTGGGGCTGATAAATTTTTGAAATTTTTTAAAGATGAGCTGATACCTTACATTGATAAAACCTATCCTTCTGATGGCGATAATACGCTTTTCGGTCATTCATTCGGCGGTGTGTTTGTAACTTATGCCTTGTTAAACGAGCCGCAGCTTTTTAGTAATTATATAGCCGGCGATCCGAGCTATTGGTGGGATAATGGCGTTATGCTGAAACAGGTTAAGGAGAAACTGCCTTCGCTGGCAGGCAAGGGAAAGGCGCTTTACATTGGCGGCCGTGAGGGACAGGGAATGAAGGAAATGAACATTAATGCAATGGATAGCCTCCTGAAAAAAGATGCGCCGGCAGGTTTTGATTGGGTGGTAAAAGCTTATCCCAAAGAGTCGCACGGTACCGTACGGCTTAAAAATATGTACGACGGTTTGAGATTTGCCTATAGCGACTATGGCGGTAAACCGTTGGAGTTTCATCCCTCAAACGGAATTGTGCTAAAAAGCAAACCAATAAAGATTTGGTATTTCGACGATACAACAAAAGTGCATTATACCTTTGATGGTTCAGAGCCATTGTTAACATCGCCTGTGGTAAAGCCCGAGTTAGAATTATCAGGCGCGGCTAAAGTTACCATGCGACAGATAGCCGGTCGTGCAAAATTCAACAAAACTACCAGTGGCGAATTTAAAGAGGGCAATTACCTGCCTGCAAAATCGCTCAAAAAGGGCTATCAATCAGGTGGATTTCATTATGCTTATTATGAGGGACAATGGGATAAGCTACCCGATTTTAAGACTTTGAAACCTGTTAAAGAAGGCGTAGCCGATAGTACTTTCAGTATCGATAAACAGCCCCGCCAAAACAATTTCGGTTTAGTTTTGGACGGACAAATAGAAGTTAAACAGGATGGCTATTACATATTTGGATTAGGCTCGGATGATGGCTGCAAAGTGTACCTGGATAACAAGCTTATGATTGATCTTGATGGTTTGCACGATGGCGATATCGAACGATCATATATTGTCCCTCTGAAAAAAGGATTTTACCCTTTACGAATAGAGTATTTTCAAAAAGAAGGTGGCCGTAAGCTTGAACTGGTGTATGTAACGCCCGATAATATTGCCAAAAAGAAAATAACACCAATTCCTTACGCGTTGCAGTATGGACAGAGATAGGTTTCACGCCTGAAAATCATTCGCTTTTTTATAAGCTTGATACATATTTATATTAAAACCCGCACTTCAATAGAGGCGCGGGTTTTTACGTTAAGATAATACTATGTCCGGGATGCTCAGCCGTTACTTTGTTTCCAGTTGAAGAATGGTAATGGAGTATGGCTCAAACGCATAATTAAATGAATTTTTAACTCCATTGAATTTTGAGTTTACAGGTACAATCTTTTTGGGTTCTGTAATGGTATTGGTATCTTCGGGCTTATCCGCCTTCATGGTAATTACCTTAGCAGCCGGTTTAACTTTTGTTGCTCCGTTTAGCTCAAGATCAATGTTTTGTGCCGTCGCCAGGCAGTTCACAACTTTTAAATACACAGTACCTGTTTTACTATCACGGGTTGCAACGTAAAACAATCCGGGATAAGTTTTAGGCTTTACAGATGCCAGTGAGTCTTTGTGGTTCAGTTTCTGAAGCTGGGTAGGAATGCCCTCGCCCTGAATGGCTATTATTTCATCACCTTTGTAGGTATTGAACATTTGCTGTGCGTAATATGATGGTGACCCATAGCTGCTAAGTGTATTATACCCGATAAGATCTGATGCCCATTGCATTCCGCCGGGATTTACGTTAACAAATAAAGGTGCGGAGCATGACATGATAACGATGTCTGAATTACGTTCCATTCCGGTCATCCAGGCCGCATCACCTAATGCCGAGTTGAAATTTGGGGTTGGAGAGCCCTCTCTTGTTGCCCATTCGCCAACAAAAACCTTAGGACCCTTACGGTCATAGTTGTCATAATGGTCGGCATCGCTTTCCATTTCAAATGCATTTCTGTAATAATGTTCATCAACAACATCTGCCTTGCTGGCATCAAACGGGTATCTTGTGCCAAGCCAATCTTTACCGCCCATGGTTGCAACTACCTGCAGGTTTGGGTATTTTGCTTTAATGGCATCTGCAAATTGCTCAAAACGGCCATTGTAACTTGTGGATTTGTCAAAACCATCCTCATTACCAACTTCAACATAATGAAGGGGGAAGGGGGCCGGATGCCCGTCTTGTGCCCTTTTTTTACCCCAAGCGGTGGTGGTATCACCTGTTACGTATTCTATTTCTTCCAGCGCCTCATCAACAAATGGCTTTAATAGCGGCCCTTTTTCCAGATAGTCGCCATTAAGTGCATAGCCCGCAAATACGGCTAACAAAGGTTCCATGTGCAGGTCCTCACACCATTCCAGGTATTCCAGCAATCCCATACCGTCAGAGGAGCGGTATCCCCAGGTGCCCATATGCCCCGGACGATAATCTATCGGTCCTAAGGTTTTTTTCCAATCAAAGCGGGTTGAAAACATCCCGCCTTCAAGATAGTTCCCGCCCGGGAGTCTTAAAAACGATGGTTTCATATCTGCCAGTAGCTGCATGATATCCGGGCGGTTGCCGTTGGTTCTGTTATTAAAGGTAGGAGGGAACAGGGATACAAGCGAGAAGAAATAACTTCCGGCTGTTGCAGGCCTGAGCACAAGCCTTGTATCTGCAGCCGGCTTTGCTGTTTGTGCCGTAGTAAGCGTGTAGGTGAATTTTTTCCATGAACTGCCTATGCCCATAATTTCGGCCTTTGCATAAACTGTTTTGCCGTCAGTTGATTCGATGCTGGCGCTGATAGCTGTTTTCGCAGCATTTTCTGTAAAAGCGTAAAAGCTTCCTTTGTAAGTTGTTGTGGGTTTTACCGGGATGCCCCAGAAACCATCATTCGCAATGCCAGCAGGTGTATTTGCTGAGGTAGTTTTGAGATGAAGACTGACTGGTAAAGCCTGGTTTACCGGGTGTTTGGTATCCAGTTTCATCGATGCACTGTCGCCGTCTGCTTTAATCAGAAACCAATGATCAGCTTTGTCGGCATGATCGCGAAATGCCCTGTTGCGAACAAGTTCCCCGTAAATGCCCCCGTCATATGAGTAATTGATTTCCTCGGTCATTAACCCGTAAAGACGCGGGCTAACATGAGCGGCGGCACGGCTTAAGTCGAGCGTTAGTTTTGGTTTGGTTTGTCCATAAAGCAGCGACGGCGAAAGAAGGCCGTTCAATACAATGCCTAATGGCAAGAGCAATCTTTTAAAAGTTAACATGGTAATAGGTTATATTGGATTTATATATAAGCAGCTTTGTTCGGTGGAATCAACAGGCCCGGGAACTCTTCCTGGCTTGTTGTTTTGGTAATAAATGTTTTTAAAAAACGTTCCAAATCTCACCTCGGAACGTTCATTATTCAACTAAATCTGACCAATCTCATGATCAAATATTTTTATTACAGACACCACCACAGTCCTGTTTCTGTTGTTTGGCTTAATTTATGTTATAATTGTTTTAAATACAATTATAAATTTAATTTGTGATTTTTTTCAATGTTTTTGCATTAAATTTTTGATTTGAATTTATTTACTAAAATAATGATTGTTGTTTTAACATTAATTAAAAGATATGCGGCTTTGCGATTACTATCGTTTAACCTGATTGTTTACAATTTGATTAAGAGCGAAAATAGATATCAGCTAATTGCAGCAAACCCAGATTTTACTAAATTAATACAACATCTGTTCAGGGAGAATCTCGTTGAATATCGTTAGCCTGCCTTTTCTAACCTGATAAGTAGTTAATTGATGAACATTTAAAGGATTTGGAAACAATTACATAATAACGAATCTATGGTAACAATGTATTTGCGCGTTGCTTATAAAATTTAATTAATAAATATTATATATTAGCTTTTGTGAAACCTACAACCGCCTTATGAATAATGTTTATGGAATTAACCTGATACCGGATAATGATACAGAGCGAATTGCAGCGTTAGAACGTTACCAGATCTTTAATTCACACCGGGAGAAAGCCTTTGATAGTATATGCGAGCTTGCATGTGAATTGTTCTCATGTCCCATCAGTCATATCTCTTTTTTGAATGCGGATACCGAGTTTATTAAAGCAGAGGTTGGCCTGAACGGGCTTCAATATGTGAGCCGGAGTGTGGGTTTTTGCTCGGTGGCGATACTTCAGCCTGAATTGCTCCTGGTTGAGGACACGCATAAACACGAACTTTTTGTTAACCATCCTTACGTGACTGATAAATTGCGGATCCGGTTTTATGCCGGGGCACCCATAATTACGCCAGACGGTTATATTATTGGTACGATGTGCCTCATTGATACCGAGCCCCGTTCACTTGCCGAAAAGGAAAAAAAGCTTTTAAAAAAACTTGCGGACGTGGCGATGGAACAAACACAGCTAAGGTTAGATAATCTTTCGTTGTTACAGCAACGGGACGAATTTATTGCCATAGCCAGTCATGAAATGCGCACTCCGGTTACGGCTTTAAAAGCTGCGATTCAGGTTTTACATACCCATCAGGATGGCCCCGTTGGTTTGCAAAAAGCAATGGTTGAACAGGCTAACAGGAGTGTGAAAAAACTTACGTATTTGGTGAATGATCTGTTTGATACAAGCCGGCTTGCCGCGCGAAAATATAATCTCGAAAAAACGTTTTTCGATTTAGGAGAGCTTATTAGTAACTGTTGCGATTTTGTAAAGGTTTCCGGCAAACATGAACTGGATATTGAAGGTGATCTATCCGTTCAAATATTCGCTGACAAGGAAAAAATAGAACAGGTATTGGTTAACCTGGTAGAAAATGCGATAAAATACGCCCCGGATTCCCCGGTTATTTTAATCCGGATACACCAATTGACGGATGTTGTACGCATTTACGTTACAGATAGAGGCCCCGGCATTGGGCCTAATCAATTGCCCCATATCTTCAAGCGGTATTTCCGTTCAGAAAATGGCGCACCCCAGGCCGGGCTGGGGCTGGGGCTATATATCTGCGCCGAGATTGTGAAACAACATGGCGGTGAAATCGGGGTTGAAAGCGAACAGGGGATCGGCAGCACTTTCTGGTTTACGATACCGGTAGCAGCCTGAAGCAATATACAGCCGGATTGGAATATTCATTTACGTACTTCCATAAACAGGTAACAAAGATCCTCTGTTGTTTTCAGGGTTTACACATAGGAGCCCGGATGATGAAATATCTTCAAAAAGGCTGATGAAGAGCACCGCTTACTCTCCAATATATACGTTCAAAGCATTCAAAAATGCTGTTTTTTGTGTATGCAAACGTTTGTTTGAAGTTAAATACAATCTGATATCATGAATAAGCTTACAGGCTTTATTTTTTTTAATAATATCCGTTAAATGTGGTTGACAGATTTATTAAGAGGGGAGTTTTTATATGTTATAACGATATTTTTAGTAGTTGTACCATAAAGCTGAGCAAGGAGCATCCATTTGAACACAAACGTTTGCGGAGTGTTTGTGACCCTTTAATTTTCAGAAAGGAAAACCGATAACCTAACTTCCAATATTCTTTAAGATTTAATAACAAGCCGTTAATGATTTGATCATGTATTGCGTTATGCCAGCCAATGCTGATTAAAGCTACGCTTTTGCTAAAAACGGACCGTGTTTTAAAATATTAGGCAATGACAGGTTATGATAATTTAACAGATAATGATCTGATCGTTCTGCTAAAAGAGAGCGATCATTTAGCCTATGCACAGATTTACGACCGTTATAAATATATCCTTCACGCGCATGCGGTAAACAAACTTCGTGATAGGGAAGAAGCCATGGATATTATCCAGGAGGTTTTTACCTATTTATGGGCAAAGCGGCAGCATATTGAGTTTACAGGAAATTTACCCGGTTACCTGTATGGGGCCGTTCGGAATGCCATATTAAATAAAATAACCCGCGGCCAAGTACAGGAAAAGTATCTTAATTCCATGAAATCGTTTTCACTGCGTGAAAGTGTGGTAGCCGATTACAGGGTGCGGGAAAATCAGTTGAAGGCGCATATTGAAAAAGAGATAGCGATGTTGCCGCCTAAAATGAAACAGGTATTTGAACTGAGCCGAAAAGAACACCTGAGCCATAAAGAAATTGCCTGGAAGCTGCAGATATCAGAGCAAACAGTAAGTAAGCAGATCACCAACGCCCTGCGGATCCTGAAAGTAAAATTGGGTATCCTGGCCTGCCTGCTTATGTTATTATATCGTTAATTCCCTTCAAAAAAATATTTCAATTTCTTCTACCTGTTCTCGTTCCTGACATTTCCTTACTAATAATTAAGGCATTAAAAACCTTTAATGAGGATGGAAGAACGTGAATTAAATGAATTGCTGGCACGCTACAGGGCTGGTAATGCCACTCCCGAAGATAAAGCTTTTTTAGAAAGCTGGTATCGTGAACATAATGAGGCATCTCCATTTTTAATGGATGATGAAGAACGTGAAAATGATGTTGACGAGGTTTGGGAGCGCATAAAAAAGGATCCAGGATCTAATAACCGATCATATTTATGGTACGGCATGGCTGTCGCGGCCTCGTTGGCCATATTTGTTTTGGTTGGTGGTTATTTCTTATCGTATAAAAAAGGGTCGGAAACATCTGGCCGCTTAGCCAGTAATGACGTAGCACCCGGGAAAAATCAGGCTACCCTCACGCTGGCAAATGGTAAAAAATTGATATTAAGTCAAACGCTTAATGGCCAGCTTGCCAATGAAACCGGGGTCACCATTAGTAAAAACAGCAAGGGTGAGCTTATTTATACCACAAGTCACAATGCTAAACCTACCGGCTCTGTAATGCAATTTAACACCCTGAGCACTGCTATGGGCGAACAATACCAGGTTGTATTGCCCGATGGTACCCACGTTTGGTTAAACGCAGGTTCTTCGCTTAAATATCCCGTAACATTTGCAGGTAATGAACGCCTGGTAGAGCTAATTGGCGAAGCCTATTTTGAGGTGTTTCATAATAAAGCGGCTCCGTTCAGGGTAAAAACCCGGCAGCAGTTGGTAGAAGTATTAGGCACACATTTTAATGTTAACGCTTATACCGACGAAAAAGCTACTGCTACCACATTAATTGAAGGCTCGGTGAAGGTTACAGCAGCGACAAATCATCAAAACATAGTTATTAAGCCCGGGCAGCAGTCTACAGTTAGTACCCGTATTTTGAATGTTGAGGAAGTGGATACCGACGATGCTGTTGCCTGGAAAAACGGATACTTCCAATTTAGTGATGAAAATTTGGAAAGCATCATGAA
Source organism: Mucilaginibacter sp. Mucisp86 (assembly GCF_047324315.1). NCBI lineage: Bacteria > Pseudomonadati > Bacteroidota > Sphingobacteriia > Sphingobacteriales > Sphingobacteriaceae > Mucilaginibacter > Mucilaginibacter sp. Mucisp86. Next base: position 6,958,017 of record NZ_CP168503.1, on the reverse strand, counting down.
AAAAGTATCCCGCTGGTATAATGTTAAGGTTGAATTTAAAGATAGATCTCTGCAGGCCTTGAATTTTAGCGGTACGGTATCAAAGTATAAAAATGTATCGCAGGTTATTAAAACGCTTGAGCTAACTAATGTAGCCCATTTCAAGGTTCAGGATAATGTGATAGTTATAACCAATTAACCCATAAACCAATTAACCAAATGAACAAGAAGCAGAAATTCCCATAAAAAGCTAAAAAGACCGGGTAATCAGTCATGAAAACAGGGGTGTTGGAAGCACCCCTGAAAAGTCATCTGATTAAACCGAACAAGTGTGTCGAATACCATTTCTAACTTAAACAGATACCCAAATGTATAAATTTTACCCTGAATTTTTACGTTGGCTGCAATGCCGCGTACCAGAATTACTGTTGATGATGAAACTTACCATTTTTTTATTATTTGTCACGATGATGCAGGTAAGTGCTTCATCTTTTGGCCAAAAACTTAATCTCACACAAAAAGATGTGACATTAAAACAGGTTTTTAAACAAATAAAAAAACAAACCGGCTATGACGTACTGTACCAGGCCGGTAAGTTGAACGCTTCATCAAAAATTGATGCCAGATTTGTTAACGCATCTTTAGATGAGGTTATTAAACAATGCTTGCTGGGCACAGCGCTTGATTATACGTTCTTCGAAAAAACCATAGTGATTAAAGTTGCCGAAAAACAGGATGAGAACGTGGTCGTTCAGCCTTTCCCTGTTATTAGTGTTTTAGCCAATATCAATATAAAAGGTACTGTGGTTAATGCAGCGGGGCAGGTACTTCCGGGTGTTACCATCAGGGTACAGGGTGGTAACAGGGGCACAGTTACCGATGCCGAAGGAAAGTTTGAACTGAAAAATATCCCGCCAACCAGTGTACTGGTTATTTCATCAATAGGATACGAGGATCAGCAGGTGCCTGTTGCTAATCAAACTACATTAACCATCACGTTAAAGGAAAGTTCAAAGGAACTGTCGCAGGTGGTAGTGGTAGGTTATGGTAGCCAAAAAAGAAGTGATGTTACCGGTTCAATCACCTCTATATCAAAACAACGCCTGGAGAATTTACCGGTTACCAATATCCTGCAATCTATTGAAGGCTCAGTTTCCGGAATGAACATAACTTCAGGGTCATCTGCACCTGGTTCTGTAAGCTCTATCTATGTACGTGGATTGCATTCTATTACAGCAAGTAATTCGCCGCTGGTTGTTTTGGATGGAGTGCCCTATAATGGTTCATACAACGATATCAATACCAATGATGTTGAATCGGTGCAGGTATTAAAGGATGCTTCAGCTACAGCTATTTATGGTACCAGGGGTTCAAATGGTGTGATCATCGTAACCACAAAAAGGGGTAAAACAGGCAAGCCGGCCGTACAATATAGCGCATGGGCTGGTCCCGAATATATGGCTCATGAAGTGAAGCCAATGGGGGGCGCCGAATATGTACAGAAAAACCTGGATTATGACGCGCAAGCTGGTAAAACCCCGGCGCCTGTACCTAATTTGTATGAACAGGATAATTATAAGAATGGAAAGGAAACCGACTGGATCAAGGCAATTTCGCAGCAGGGTTTTATTCAAAATCATTCCCTCAATGTATCCGGTGGTACTGCCGATGTTAAATATTATGTTTCGGGTGATTATACCCAGGAAAAGGGCATTTTAAAGGGCTACCAGTTTCATCGTTTCAATATCCGCTCAAATCTTGATGCCAATATAACATCATGGCTTAGTGCAGGGGCCAACATGTTCTTCAATAACAATAATTACGATGGCGGTAAATCCAACCTGTATATGGCTACCACCATGAGTCCGTATGGACAGGAATATAATGCACAAGGTGGTTACCAGATCTACCCGATGTATCCGGAGGCATTATATACCAATCCGTTATTGGGGCTTTATCAGCCTACTATTAACAGAAACAGAACCTGGAACGGTAACTTTTATGCAGAGGTTAAACCGGCTTTTATTAAGGGCTTTAAATACAGATTAAATACGGGTTATGCTTACAACCCAGGTATGAGCGGCGATTATACAGGCAGAAACACTGGCGATGCTATTGGCCATGCTACTGTATCTAATTCAGAGGTAAACCACTGGCTCATTGAAAATATTTTTAGTTATAACCGGAGCTTCGGCAAACACACTATTGATTTTACCGGCCTATACAGTTCGCAAAAGGACTATACTTTTACCAATACGTTAAATGCCAATACCTTCATTAATGATTTAACCAATTTTTATAATGTAGGGTCGGCGCAAATTCAGCAAACTGCATCAAGTTATACACAAAGCACTTTACTATCGCAAATGGTGCGTATCAACTACAGCTACGCCGGTAAATATTTACTGACCGCTACTGCCCGTCGTGATGGTTTTTCGGGGTTTAGCGCTGCCCATAAATATGGTACTTTCCCATCTGTTGCCTTAGCCTGGAACGTAAACGAAGAGTCATTTCTGAAAGGAATATCTTCTATATCACAATTAAAGCTACGTGCTTCGTACGGTATATCGGGTAACCAGGGGGTATCATCCTATAATACCTTAACTACATTGGGCTCAACTCAATATATTTACGGCAGTACTACCACTGTTGGCTTAGTCCCAAGCGCTATCGGTAATGGCAATTTAAAATGGGAAAGTACCAAAGGCCTTAATATCGGCGTTGATTTTTCTATTCTCAGAGATCGTATCACTGGTTCTATCGATGCGTATGATACCAAAACATATAACCTGCTGCTATCCCGTAAAATCCCTTATATCACCGGATATACTACCATATTGGATAATATCGGTAAAACTGCCAACAAAGGTATTGAGTTTTCCATCACCAGCAGGAACATCAGAGGAACTAATTTTTCATGGGAAACCAACGTCAATTTCTCGGCCAACCGGAACAAATTGGTTCAATTATACGGCGATAATAAAGACGATATCACCAATAATCTTTTCCTCGGCAAGCAATTACAGGCTGTTTATGATTATAAGCTAATAGGCATATGGCAAAAAGGAGACGATTTTACTGTTGACCCCAGCGCCAAGCCCGGCGACCTGAAGTTTGCCGATTTAAATGGCGATGGCAAGATCAATACTGCTGATCGTACTTATCTGGGTTCAAGGCTGCCTAAATACATTGCCGGCATGACCAATACGTTCAGGTATAAAAACTTCACTTTAAGCGCGTTTATACAAACTTTTCAGGGGGCACTTAAACCCAATCCTATCTATGATTACAGGGATCAGGCAGGGCGTATCAATCTTCCGGCAGGGATAGGTTACTGGACTGCAGCTAACCAAAGTAATACCCGGCCATCATTGAGCTATACCAATTCAAGGCAGTATACTTATCCGGTTTCGGGCTCTTATACCCGTATTAAGGATGTTACCCTAAGTTATAATTTCCCAAAGCAGATGCTTGAGGGATTAAAAATAGCCAATTTTCAGGTTTATGCCAGCGGACGCAACATCGCTACTTTCTCCAAATGGTTAGGCTGGGATCCCGAAACCGATTTTTATAATTACGCCGGCAATCAAAGCAGCTCGTTCTATCCCCTGGTAGCCACTGCGGTTTTAGGTATCAACATTACTTTACAATAATTAAAAACTAAATCATGAAAAGATTATTTTCATTGCTTCTCATAGGTATAACAGGAATGCTTGCATTTAACTCCTGTAAAAAAAGTTTTTTGGACGAAGACATCCGGACGCAGTATACACCATCTACGCTAAAAGATGTTTTAAGCTTTGAAGCAGCGGTAACCGGGCTGCAAAAGATAGTAAGAGACCAGTATGAGGGCGATCAGGGCATAATAGCCCTGCTGCAAACCGGTACGGATGTGGCCCGTAACGGTCAAACAACATCGGCCATGGCCCCGTACGAAACTTATTCGCAGCTAAATTCGCAGGATGCGGCCTCACTTAGCTTCTGGCGCTGGGGATACCAGGTTATCAATGCCTCAAACGTAATTATACAGGCGGCACAGTCTGGCAACACGAGTTTAACTACGGCACAAGCTAATGGCTACATAGCCGAGGCAAAGTTTTTCAGGGCTTATGCCTACAATTTTTTGTCGACATTATTTGGGGGCGTGCCTTTAATAACTGCGCCAATAACCGCCCCTAAAACAGATTATGTAAGGGCTCCTTTAGATACCATCATCAATTTACAGATCAATGACCTCAATTTTGCCGCTGCAAATTTGCCCGATGCCGCCCATGTTACTGCCGAAGGCCGCATTAACAGCGCCGCAGCCGCACAATTGTTGGCTATCACTTATCTGCGGGCCAATAAACCAGCCCTTGCAGAAACCCAATTGAGCAAAATAATTACCGGCGGTGCTTACAAATTGGTAAGCAATCGTTATGGCATTAATTCGCTGTTGCCAGGCGATGCTTTTTCTGATATGTTTATTTATGGTAACATGCGCCGCAGCCAGGGAAATACCGAAGCAATCTGGGTAGTGGAAGAGGCTAATATCCCCGGCGGTTACAGCCCGACAGATCAGCACCGAAGGGTTTGGGTGCCGTTTTATGTAAACATTCCGGGTATGCTGGTTGCCGACTCGTTAGGAGGGCGTGGTATTGGCCGCATCAGGCCTACCAACTGGTGGACATATAGCTTGAATTTGAATAACGATATGCGGAATTCCCGCTACAACATTCAGCGTAAGTATTACTATAATGACCCGGCATCAGCTAATTACGGAAAACCGGTTGTGGTTACTTCCAACACCGATACCATTCAAAATATATACGCACATACCACCAAATGGAACTCATACACCAGCGCCGATCCATTTGGCACTATCACCTATAAAGACCGTATTTATATGCGCCTTGGCGAAACCTACCTTTTACTGGCCGAAGCCCAGTTTAAGCAAGGTAATACAGCCGGAGCGGCTGCCGATATCAATATGCTCCGTACCAGGGCTAATGCGCCGCAGGTACAGGCATCGGATATTGATATGGATTTTATTTTGGATGAACGAGCCCGCGAACTGATAGGAGAGGAAGACAGGCGTATAACCCTGATGCGGACCGGGACTTTGGTAGAAAGGGTGAAAAAATACAACCCAACCTCCGCCGGTTCTATCAAAGATTATAATATGCTGCTGCCTATCCCGCAATCAGAAATTGATGTAAATAAAGGAGCGACCTTAACACAAAACCCGGGATATTAAAATTCAGGCGGTCTTAACCTGAGTTAAGACCGCTTGTTCAATTAAGCATAAGAGATATTAGTGATGAAGCGAGGAGAGCTGGTATGATGAAAAAGATATTATTGATTATAATTACCGCATGTTGTTCTCTTTTGGGCAGAAGTGTACATGCCCAGGAGGTAACATCTCCGGAAAAAAAGATAATCCAACTGCAACACGGCGCCCATAGGCTGGGGCGTCGAAGCGATGCTGACATGGCCCGGTGGAGGGCTTATGGTTTAGGGCAGTTTATACATTGGGGCTTATATTCAATACCTGCCGGCGAATGGAACGGCAAAATATATAACGGCGCGGCCGAATGGATCAGGACCTGGAAAGAAGTATCGCCGCAGGCTTATGACTCTTTAATTTACCGGTTTAACCCAGCAAAATTCAACCCGGATTCATGGGCCGCAGTGGCTAAGCAAATGGGGGTGAAGTATGTTACCATTACCACCAAACATCACGATGGATTTTGTTTATGGCCCAGTAAATTCACCGATTTTACGGTAGCTAATTCGCCTTATAAAAAAGATATTATCGGTCCGCTGGTAAAGGCTTACGATAAACAGGGGATAGATGTGATATTATACTTTTCCGTTATGGATTGGCACAATCCCGATTGGCAGTATGATATCAAAACCCGTGATGATAGCATCGCCTTTAATCGTTTTAAACAATTTACCCGTAACCAGCTGCTTGAGCTGTTAACGCGGTATCCATCGGCTAAAGGACTTTGGTTTGATGGTACCTGGGATAAATCATGGGTTAAACAAGCGGCTTTTGCCGACTCTTTGGAAACCGAAATGCGAAAACTACACCCGGGTCTGATCATAGGCAGCCGCTTTCGGGCTGATGAATATGGTAAACGCCATTTCGACTCGAACGGTAACCTGATGGGTGATTACGAGCAAGGCTGGGAGCGCAAAATTCCGGAAAAAATAACGGACGTTCACGGCAATGACTGGGATTGCGTAATGACTATTCCCGAAAATCAATGGGGCTACGCCAAAACATGGCAGGGGCATATAAAAACCGCCGACGAGTTGCTGGAGATGCTGGCTAAATGTGTTTCGCTGGATGGTAATTTTGTACTCAATTTTGGCCCTAAGCCTGATGGAACCCTGAGAGCAGAAGAACTTAGCCTGGCTAAAGCCATAGGCGATTGGATGGCCGTCAATAAAGAGGCTATTTACAGCGGAGAGTATGCTGGTTTCATTAAGCAGGATTGGGGTTATTTTATAAAGAGTACCGCGAGCAACAAAATATATATGCTGGTATTCAATATACCTGTGTCGGGATTGTTAAGGGTAGTCACTCCATCACATACGGTGATCCGGAAAGCGTATGGCCTGGATAATGCGGCTTCCAATTATACGCCTGAAGAAATAGGCGCATCCACATATTTTATTCACCTTAATCAGCAAACAACTCCTAAAAAACCTTTTGTTATTGTTTTAGAAACAGGTGAAGCGGCAAAAGGCCAAACCGGTGGCTATGAAAAAGCAAAAACCTAAGCAGGCATTATAAATGAATATGAAATATAATTGTGTAAAATACCTTTTGTTATTAATTACAGCCGTTTGCTTTAACAATGAACGCAGCGCCGCGCAACAAATTCCAGCAACTTCCCGCCAGCTTATACCTTTTAATCAGGACTGGCAGTTTAAAAAGGCTACCTATAAAACTAACATCGCATTAGCTACTGCCGACTGGCAAAACGTCTCCGTTCCGCATACCTGGAATAATAAGGATATCCAGAAAGGAAAAGGTTTTTATATGGGCGATGCTTTTTACAAAAAAGACTTTAAAGCAAATAACGACTGGAAAGGCAAACGTGTTTTTATTCGTTTTGAAGGGGTGGGTACAGTTGCAGATGTATACGTAAATAATAAACTGATTGGGGAGCACAAAGGGGCTTATGCTGCTTTTTGCTTTGATATCAGTAACTCGCTGCGGTATGATACGGTTAACACTATACTGGTAAAAGTAAATAATGAAGAACGGCCGGACATTATTCCCATTAATAATAAACTGTTTGGTGTGTATGGAGGCATTTATCGCCCGGTAAACTTAATTGTAACGGGTAAAATCAATATCAGTACAATTGATTATGCTTCGCCCGGTATTTATATTAAACAGGATGTAAATGCCAAAAAAGCTAACCTGAGCGTAACTGCTAAAATTGAAAACAAAGAGGCCCAAATACAGGAGGTAACCGTGAAAACGATAATCAGGGATAGGGGCGGCAAAATAGTAAAAGAAGTACAGCAAAGCGAACTGGTGAAGCCGCAAGGTATAAACATAGTTGCGCAGCAATTATCATTAAACAACCCTCATTTATGGAACGGCCGAAAAGATCCTTATCTGTATTCGCTTACTACATCAATTATTAAACAGGGAAAAACAATTGATGAAGTTACCCAGCCGCTGGGGCTAAGGTATTTTTCAGTTGTGCCAGGCAAAGGATTTTATCTTAACGGGCAGCCTTATCGTTTATATGGTGTTTGCCGCCACCAGGAGTGGCAGGATTATGGGAGCGCCCTGAGTAATGAGCAGCATAAGGCTGATCTGGATATGATTTATGAGATAGGGGCAACTTCCATCCGTTTTGCACACTATCAACAGGCCGAATATATTTATTCCAAATGCGATAGTATGGGCTTTGTGATTTGGGCCGAAATTCCATTTGTAAACGCAGTATCAACCCAGGAAGGGGAGAACGCTAAACAGCAGCTTACCGAATTGATAAGGCAGAATTATAATCACCCGTCAATTTACAACTGGGGTTTGCACAATGAAGTTTATTCCAGCTCGGCAGATGGTTTTGTGCCGGTTTTAACACGTGAGCTTAATGATATTGCCAAAACGGAAGACCCCGGTCGTTTTACCGCGAGCGTGAGTGGCTACGGGGAAATGGACCGCCCCTCAAACCTGGCCGCCGACATTCAGGGTATCAATCGGTATTACGGCTGGTACGAAGGTAAAATACCTGATCTGGAAGACTGGGTTACCGGACTGGAGAAAAATTATCCCGATCATAAAGTTGTGCTCTCCGAGTACGGAACGGAGGCTAACGTAAACCAGCAACAGGAAAATGTTGGCGAAACGGGCGATCCGGGTGCTCAATTTTGGCCGGAGACCTATCAAACCAAATTTCATGAAATACAATGGGGTATTATAGCCAAACATTCTTACCTGGTAGCATCATATGTTTGGAATATGTTTGATTTTTCGGTACCATCGGCAAATGGCGGTGGCGTACCTGCCCGTAACATGAAGGGATTGATCACCTATGACCGTAAAATAAAGAAAGATGCATTTTACTGGTATAAGGCTAACTGGAGCGAGGAGCCAGTACTTTACATCAGCGGCCGCCGGGATTCGGTAAGGGTTGAGGCTACAACAACTGTGAAAGTGTTCTCCAATTTAAAAAATGTTAGCCTGTATCTTAATAATCATAAAATTGCCCAGCCTGAAACGGGGACTACCCGGTATGATCTTGTTTTTAAAAATGTACATCTGCAGCCCGGGGCCAATGAGTTAAAAGCAGAAGGATACCGGAATGGTAAATTAATAACAGATCATATTACCTGGCATTTGAAATAGTAAGTGAACTTGTTTGCGGTGGAAAGTGGCAAATATGCGCAACCTTTATCGAAAGATGAAGGCTGCGCATTAATTTTTAAGGCCTTTCCTTGTCTTTTCGTAAAGCGCATAGTAATATTAAAGTTTGTGGTTGATCTCACTTATTGAGATGTTTTTTTTTCTGCGGGTCCCTGACCAAAATACCCAGGATAAAACGGTCAGGCCCGCTCTGTTTTTGACGTTTCGCAACTAAAATTAAGCTAACGTAAACCTGCCGGTTTTATTTACCGGATAATTTCTATATTTGGATTTAGCGCATAAACTAAGCATTAAACCACCATGATGTTTGTGTAAACTAACCTGGAATATATAGGAAATTTAAATAACACATGGCTCCCCTTGATTTATCAGCCGACGATACCGAACTTCTGATCCTAATTAGCAACGGAAATAAGTCCGCTTTTGATGCTTTATATAACAAGTACTGGAAACAGGTTTATAATGCGGCATACAAAAGGCTCAATGATGCCGAGCGCGCGCAGGATATAGCCCAGGATGTTTTTGTGCAGTTATGGGTGCGGGGCTCCAAATCGCCAATTGAAAACTTACCGGCTTATTTGCTGGTTGCGGCCCGCAACGGGGTTTTCAAATACATGGAAAAGGAGTCGCGCTATGCAGCGCTGCCCGATACCGCCCAGGAAATTGAAAGCCCTTTAGGTCGCGCTGATGCCAATGTACTTCATGATGAATTTTTGAGAGCCTTTAATGAGCTTATAGATACTTTACCACCTCAGCAGCGCATTATATTCAATTTGCGCTTTAATGAAGGCCTCTCAAGCCAGCAAATTGCCGATCAGTTGGAAATCTCACCCAAAACAGTCCGTAATCAGATGGGGAAGGCCCTTGCTACACTTCGTAAATCACTTTTCTTACTCCATGTATTGCTTTATTTTTATCAAAGAGGTTGATAAAACGTTTTTTCTTTAATGATAATGCATTATTTTTATCAATAATGCCGATTGCTTATCGATGTTTCATTGTTTTGACTTTAAACGTACATTATTTTTAAAGAAAACATTAAAAATATTTTCAATTAACATGGGCTATTTTCATTTTGCCGACTCATGTATATATAAAGGATGTAAATGGACGAGGCGAACAAACAATATTTTATACAAATACTAACAAAATACAGGCTTGGCGAGGCTACTCAGGAAGAGATTAAATTCCTGGAGTCGTATTATAACCTGTTTGATTTAAACGATGACCTCATTACTGATGAAAATGAGGCCGACTACCTGTATCTGAAGGATGCCATTAAAGCAAACGTTGATGAAAGGATAGCACAATACGAAAAAAAGCCGGTTATGATGCCTTCAAGATCTGGCTGGATCAGGTATGCCGTGGCCGCCTCAATTCTGTTGTTTATTTCGGTTGGTGCTTACTTTTTTATTCATAACAATCATAGGGCCGATAATTTTGCGGCAAATACTTATAAAGGTATAATGCCCGGCACTAACAAGGCGACGCTCATTTTAGCCAACGGTACAACCATATCGCTTGATGATGCTGCCAATGGGCAAATAGCTAAACAGGCCGGTGTAAAAATCAGCAAAACAGCCAATGGTCAGATAGTTTATCAGGCCGATGCAACAGGGCAGGATCAAGCTGCTCAAAATACCGTTACCACACCTAAAGGCGGTCAATACAAAATCATCCTGCCGGATGGTACCAACGTATGGCTTAACGCAGCATCGTCAATAACTTATCCAACCGTGTTTAAAGGAGCAGAGCGTGAGGTAATACTCAACGGCGAGGGCTACTTTGAAGTGGCAAAAAACAAAGCAATGCCATTCAGGGTAAAATCGGCCTTGCAAACTATTGAGGTATTAGGTACGCATTTTAATATCAATGCTTATGCCGATGAAGCCCAGGTTAAAACCACGTTGTTGGAAGGTTCGGTAAAGGTGACATCGGCAACAAGCTCAATGCTTATAGTTCCGGGCGAGCAGGCGCTAATAAACCGTACAGGTAATGGTGCTATCAGCAAACAACAGGTAAACATTGATAAGGAAGTGGCCTGGAAAAACGGCGTATTCTCATTTGCAGATGAGGATATTCGCGAGGTGATGCGCCAGGTTAGCCGCTGGTATGATATTGATGTGGTTTATGAAGGCGATATGCCAGTGGAGAAATTTTTCGGTGAAATTTCAAGGAGCAGTAACCTGGCCGATGTTTTCAGGATCCTGGAGCTTAACAACATGAAGTTTGCGGTGGAGGGCAAAACGGTGAAGGTATCGTACAGCAAATAATATTTAACCTTAACCTTAACCTTAAACTTTATACTTACTTACAACTAAACAAACTAAATGCTAATCACTAAAACAAAACTTAATGGATAAACAACTACGATAAATCTCAGACCAATCTCATATTAACAGACCAAAAGTTAACCGGAAGCCTCTCACCGCTTCCGGTTTAAAATAGGTCAGGCAGCACAAGATGTCGAAGCCCTGAGCTGCATTTTATTAACCCAATCTTATTCAAAAATATGAAATTAACTTTTCTTTACAACACCGTACGTGCAATACGGGGGGTAAAGTGCAAATTCTTATTAGTATTGAAACTCACCACTATACTATTGCTTGTTGGCGCGTTACACTTATCCGCTGCAAGTTATTCTCAAACGGTGACTATATCTGGTAAAAGTAAAAGCCTCGAATCGGTTTTTAAGGATATAAAGCGTCAAACCGGCTATTTGTTTTTTTATAGCGAGAAAGTGAATTTAAAAGGCAAAACAGTTGATGCCGATTTTCATGACACGCAGCTTGTTGATGTGCTTAATGCGTGTCTTAAAGATTTTGATCTGAGTTTTACCATCGTATCTAAAACCATCGTAATTCAAAATAAGATACCTGAGCCGCGGCCGGCGCCGGTTGCGCCTATGAACAAGATTCCGGTGAGTGGGCGTGTGTTGGATTCTGTAAGTAAAACCACTTTACCAGGCGTAAACATTGCTCTTAAAGGGGGCAGGGGAGTAATAGGCCAAACCAATGATAAAGGGGAATTTAATGTACAGGCAGATGCAGGGCAAACATTAATATTCTCGTTTATGGGCTACAAGTCGGCAGAAGTTAAGGTGGTAGCAGGCCAATCGATTGTAGTGAAGCTTTTGCCTGATATTAATAACATTAAAGACATTGTGGTAACCGGTTACCAGATTATCAAAAAAGATAATTATACCGGTAATGCTATCACGGTAAGCGGTGCTGATTTGAAGCGTAATAACCCGCAAAACGTAATCAAAAGTATAGCCTCGTTTGATCCGTCGTTTAAAGTACTTGATAATAACCTCGTAGGTTCTGATCCTAATAAATTGCCAAAGATCAATGTGAGGGGTGCCACAGCTATTCCTTCCATAAGCGATGATATACTTGATCGTAATAACCTTTCAAGCAATTATAATCTGCCGGCATTCATCCTTGATGGCTTTGAAGTATCGCTTCAAAAAGTAGTTGACCTTGATATCAACCGTATTGAATCAGTTACCTTATTAAAAGATGGTGCCGCTACCGCGGTTTATGGCTCGAGGGCTGCCAATGGTGTAATGGTTATTACTACTAAGGCTCCAGTTGCAGGAAAACTGCAGCTATCATACAATTACGAACTTACCTTCAACGGCCCCGATCTGTCCGATTATCATGTGCTTAATGCTAAGCAAAAGGTAGCCTATGAACAATTGGTTGGTTTATATGATACCCAAACATCTACCAGCGGTGATACAAAACAAGATGAGCTTGACGCTCAGCTGTTCACGCGATTAAAAAATGTAGCGAGTGGTGTTAATACTTATTGGTTGTCGCAGCCTTTAAGAAATGCCTACCAGCAAAAACATTCGGTATACGCGCAGGGTGGCGATCAATCGTTCAGGTATGGTATCGATCTGCGTTACCAGACCCAGCCTGGTGTTATGAAAGGCTCTGACAATACACGGTACAGTGGAGGGGTTGATTTTACCTATAATCCAAGTTCAAAGCTTATCATCAGGAACGATTTGACCATCACTCAAGTTAACCAGGTTAACTCTCCTTATGGCGATTTTTCGACCTACGTAAATGCCAATCCATATTTCCCAATAAGGGATAGCACTGGCAGGCTGGTACAGGAACTGGCCAACTGGCGTGTAAACACCGGTCGTACAGGAACTGATCAATATGTTACCGAAAATGTATTTAATCCTTTATATGAAGCCAGCTTGAGTAGTTTTAATAAGGCTGCTTACACGGAAATATTGGAATCATTCTCTGCCGACTATAAAATAACCAAAGGGTTGCGCTTAAGAGCGTTAATGAGCGTTAACAAAACCAATTCAACAACCGATGCCTATGTATCGCCGCTAAGCAGTGTTTTTTACAATTATGCTTTAGATAAGTTGAATACAAGGGGTACTTATGACTATGGTACCAACGCCAGCCTTAATCTTGATGGTAACGTAACCATAAATTATAACAAGCAATTGGGCGATCATTATTTCAACCTCGTTTTGGGCGCTAATATTTTGGCTTCAAAGTCCGATATTAAATCGTTTTCGGCACAAGGTTTCTCAAATGACAGGTTTACCAATATTGGATTCGCCCGTACTTATAAAGAAAATTCAGGCCCTTATGGCGATGTGACAAAAACAAGAACAGCAGGCGCTTTCTTTTCGGGCAACTACGCGTTCCAAAATAAATATCTTTTAGACGCATCAGTTAGGGTTGACGGTTCATCTGCCTTTGGGGCCGACAGGCGTTACGCCCCTTTTGGGTCCCTGGGTATCGGCTGGAACATTCATAAGGAAAGCTTTTTTCAGGGTTCGAATGTAATAAGCCAGTTACGCCTTAAAGGAAGTATCGCAACGCTTGGTTCTATCAGCTTCCCTGCATACCAGTCACGCTCAATTTATTCGTATGATACGCAAAACTGGTATTCAACCGGTATTGGCGCTACCATATTGGGCTACGGCAACAGCAACCTGGAGTGGCAAAAAACCCGCACTTCTGATGTAGGTATGGATATAGGTTTGTTTAAAGACCGGATAGTTATTTCGCCACGATACTATTACAAACTCACCAAAGGACTGATCACCGATATCAACCTTGCGCCATCAACAGGTTTTACCACCTATAAAGATAACCTTGGCGATATGTCCAACAAAGGTTATGAGCTTTACCTTGTAGCACAGGTTTTTCATACATCCGACTGGAACATTAACCTGACAGGTAACCTTGCCCATAACGTTAACAAAATAGTGAGCATATCCGATGCGCTTAAAGCTTTCAATAATAACATAGATAACTTCCAGACCAATAAGGATAACAACGCGTTTTCAACGCCGCTAACCCGGTATGTTGAAGGTAAATCACTGAACACCATTTATGCAGTGAAATCATTGGGTATCGATCCTGAAAACGGAAAAGAAATTCTGGTGAAAAAAGATGGTACCCTAACTTATGTGTGGGATGTTAAGGATGTACAGGATGTAGGCAATACCACGCCCAAGGCCGAGGGATTTTTCGGCAGCACGGTATCATACAAAAGGTTTATGCTGAGCTTCAGTTTCCATTACCGTTTTGGCGGGCAGGCCTTTAACCAAACGCTTATCGACAGGGTTGAAAATGCCGATCCCCGCTTTAACGTTGATAGCCGCGTATTGGAGCAACGGTGGAAGCAACCGGGCGATCATACATTTTTCAAAAACATTACCGACCTAACGGATACCTACGTGTCATCACGGTTTGTACAAAAAGATAACCTGATCGAGCTACAGTCGCTTTATCTGTCATATGATTTTATGCCAAAGGCCATCCGCCGTTTGGGGCTTCAAAATCTGCGACTGGCGGCCACGGCCAACGATGTTTTCAGGGCTTCAACTATTCAGGCAGAGCGGGGTATCAATTATCCCTTCGCCCGCAGCTTAACATTTTCATTACTGGGTTCATTTTAACACATAACCATGAAGAGATATTTAATTTTTATAATCCCGTTGCTAATGTTTACATCATGCAAAAAGTTTTTGGATGTACAGCCAGAATCTGATGTAACCAAAGAGCAGCTGTTTACCACCGAAGATGGTTTTGAGGAGGCGTTAAACGGTGTTTATACCAGGTGCACCAAACCGGATATGTACGGTGGCAACCTCACGTTCAGTAATCTGGATATCATGGCGCAGAACTATTCGTTCTCTAACACCGATTTTCAGAAGATCGCTTCTTTTCAGTATAGCCAAAGCATCTTAAAGGATAAAAACAGCCAGATCTGGTCGGCGGTTTACAGCGCTATCGGCAACTGTAACGAGATACTGCAGGTGATAGATAAGCAAAAGGCTGTGTTTTCAGGTAACAATTACGCCATCATTAAAGGCGAGGCACTTGCCCTGCGCGCGTACCTGCATTTTGATCTTTTACGCATGTTCGCCGCTTCGTATAAATACAATCCAAATGCTAAAGGCATTCCATATGTAACTAATGTCAGCATTAAAAGCACACCGTTTTCATCGGTAGGCGACGTTATTAATTATGCAATTATTGATCTGCGTAATGCACGTACGCTGTTAAGCAATACTGATCCTATTATTCCTGCCGGGTATGTTGTTGGATATCCTAACAAAACCTATCCTGATGGTTATACGGGCCTTAAACAAACAGAAACTACCAGCAATACCCTGTTTTTACAAAACCGCAGACATAGGATTAATTATTATGCCGTATGCGGCGAACTGGCAAGGGTTTACCTGTACAAAAATGATTATCAGAATGCACTCTCCAACGCTAATGATGTAATAACCTCCAATAAATTTCCGTGGACTCAAAAAGATGATGCTTTTAACAATAACGTTGAGCAAAAAGACAGGATATTTTACAACGAGCTGGTATTTGGCTGGTATGCCCCGCATGCTAACGACAACAATGCGCTTGTTACCCTGTTCAGTGCTACAAACACCGCTCAGTATCAGCCAACACCGCTGCAGTTAGATAATATCTATGAAAAAAGCACCGTAGGAGCTGAGGATTGGCGCTACAGGCAATGGTTTTTTACGGCTACAGATGTAACGCCCAATCGAAGTTATCTGGTTAAATATTTGGTTAACAGTTCGCCGCAGGTAAACCTGCACCCGTTAATGGCGCCGTCTTTTCGCCTGGCTGAAGCCTACTACATAGCAGCCGAAGCAAGCTATGATAGTAACCCGACAAAGGCCATTGAGTATTTAAATACAGTACGAACCCATAGGGGTATTATCGACTTATTGCCGAATACTTTGGGTAAATCAGCTTTTATGAATGAGCTGGTTAAAGAAGCCCGTAAGGAGTTTTACGGAGAGAGTCAGATATTTTACATGTATAAACGGTTGAACCTTGATATAGTAGCGGCCAGCGGCCAGATCTATCCGGCATCAAACAGTATTTACGTGTTCCCGATCCCTGACGATGAAACAGCTTACAATAATTGATCTCATACCATTTTTAACAATGAAAAGAAATATATTTTTTGTTTTAGTGGTCGTTGCAGCCCTTTTCGGTTGCAAAAAAGACCAATTACTTACATATGGCTCCAGGGATAATATTTACCTGAATTACAAGGATAAGGACGGTAACCAGGATACATCGGTATTAACCTATTCTTTCGCCTACAACCCAACCCTGGCGCAGGATACCATTTGGGTACCGGTCATAATTTCGGGGCAAAGGTCAAAAACTGAACGAAAGTTTGCGATAACCGTAGTTGATACAGCCACCACGGCCAAAGTTGGATTGCATTATGAAGCGCTTAAGCCATCATATATTATGCCTGCCGATTCGGGTACCGTAAAGGTTCCGGTGATCATCAAAAACAGCGACCCGGAACTTGCAAATAAATCGGTTGTTCTTACCATCCTTGTTTCGGGTGGGCAGGACTTTAATTCGTCGTTGCCAGTAGCGTTGAGGATGCGATCCATCCTTTATTCATCACGTTTGGAACAGCCGGCCTGGTGGATTTACTGGATGGGTAACCTTGGCCCTTACAGCAGGATAAAACACCAGTTGTTCCTGATTTCTTCGGGTACTACCGATCTGGTTGATATGTCAAAACCAAATGCTTATCTCCAGATCCCGCGCACATTGTATTACATAGATAACGTGCGGACCTTTATTAATGATCCATTTGCCTGGGTAGCAAGATACCCGGAAAAAGGTTATGTACTTACTAAGCGGGCCGACGGAAGTAATGATTATGATTTTTATAATACTTCTTCGCCCGATAAGAAATTCTACCTCAAGTATTACGTGCAGGCAGACAAGTACTTCTTTGTTGACGAAAATGGGCAACAGGTTATTATCAATTAAACACTTAGGTCATGAAATTTAAATCGATAGCTATATTGGCGCTCATAACGGTATTTTATACTTCATGTAAAAAAGACCTGGGCAATTATATATACTCGCCACCTTCAGAGCCGGTAGTTACCGGCATTAATAACGCCACATTTGCAGCCCTGCTGGGCGATACGCTCACCATAAACCCCAAAGTTACCCTTGCAGGTGCCGATCCCTTAAAGGATCTTGATTTTGAATGGCACATCACCGTGCAGGAGGAACTTCGTGAGGCGGTTTACAAAGGTTACCCCTTGAAAATAGTTTACAATTTAGGTCCGGGCGATCGTGCGTGTAAGCTTACCATTACCGATAAGCAGAATGGATTGTTTTACAATTTTCCTTTTAAAATAACAGGCACAACCCAGTTTTCGGCGGGAAGCATAGTGCTGAGTAATGATAACGGGGTTACCAAACTATCATTTGTGAAACCGGATAAAACGGTGTTGGGCGATATCTATAAATCACTTAATAAAGACGATTTGCCTATCAATCCGGTTGAGCTGTATTATTCAAAACCATTGCCTTACCAGCCTAATACCAAAGAGGAATATTGGGTGCTAAGCAACGATCCTAATAAAAGCGGGGTGGTGCTTAATGCCAGTACCTTGTTAAAACGGACAGATTTTGCAGCACAATTCTTCTCGCCGCCGGCTGTTATCAATACAGGTTACCTGGAGCCGTTTTTAGGACCTGTACAAATGGGAACAGTGCCAACGGGAGTTATTAATGGTAAGCTATATGTAGGTGTGTCCTCAACAGCTCCGTTTGCTGACGACTATGGCAAATTTGCCAACGAACAGGGCGGCGATTATACCATGTCGAAATATTTTACGCACGGCAGCTCATTTTTTATCGGTTATAATGTTAAAGGAAAAGCCTTCATCACCTTTGGATCCGATGGTACTTACTCTGGCACCAATTATAAAATTGATACTGCAAGTACCGGCTTTGATCCTAAAAATGTAGGATACGATAATTTGTTATTCATGAAGCCCACCGAAGGGGGCCCTTCCTACGCTTTCTTTAAAACTTCGACGGGTACAATAACCGAACTAAGTTTTAGCTACCCTATGGGCGATGACCGGACATTTAAAGGCCTGGGCAAACGCACATTTAAAGGCAGCGCCTTAATTGATGATGATACTAAGTGGGTGGAGAACAGCTTAAACGTGTTTTATTTTTCATCAAAAGGGAAAATATACCGCTATAACCCAATTAACGAGGATATAAGACAGCTCGACGCAGACTTTGGCGGTAAAAAGGTATCCATGATCAAGATCAGCTTGGACGATAACACCCTTACCGTAGGGGCCGGCGGCGCAGTTTATACGCTTGATGTTAGTGTTTCTAAAACCGGCAACATCACCAAAACAATAACCGGTATACCTGGCGAACCAATAGACATAGTGATCAGATAAGAAAGTAACCTATAAAAACCATATGAAAATATTAAATAACAGCATGAAAGTTTTTGTGTTGATGGCCACAGTCATGACTTTAACCAGCGCATGCTATAAAAACAAACTGGCTGATGATCAGGATCAACCGCAGGTTAAGCCCGTTTTTCATGACTACCTGTCGCAGGATTCGGTAACCAAAGGCCCATATACCCTGATCTTCACCAATTACTCGCCCGATTTTGCTACAGATGCCGGTAACAAAGTAAAAGACAGGGTGATTGACGCCTTTTTTAAGGTTTATCCCGAGGAGGCATCAATTTATAATCCCAAAACGGCTACAAAGGTTCATTTCAACATCGATCCATCGTACACCGGTGTTGCCGAAACCGGGAATGCCATCGTGCGCATTAACCCCAAATGGATGCTCGCCACGCCTACAGACCTCGATGTGGTTACCCATGAGGTAATGCATATTGTACAGGCCTATAAGGGAAGTAATCCCGGTTGGCTGGTTGAAGGAATTGCGGACTACGCGAGGTACACCCTTGGGGTTGATAATGCAACCGCCGGCTGGTCATTGCCCGCTTATAGCGCAGATCAAAACTATACAGGCAGTTATCGCATAACCGCCCGTTTCCTGGTTTGGCTTGATAAGCATGTTAAAGCTGGTATAGTAAAAAGCCTGGATGCAGCCTGCCGCGATAATACTTATTCAGATCAAACCTGGAAAACCTTAACAGGCAAAACGGTTGATGAGCTTTGGGCTGCTTATAGCCAAAATCCGGCCCTTTAATAATTCAATAAAATAAATGTTACGGCTTTTAAAGCTTAAAAAATAGAAAAATGAAAAAACGATTTCTGGCTATCGCCATTCTTTTGCCTGCCGTGAGTATGGCACAGAAAGCCAACTTCAGTATTACCGGCCATATTGGTAAACTGGATAAACCTGCCAAAGCCTATATCGATTATATGGATAATGGCACAAGCCACGAAGATTCGTGCGTGGTTACCAATGGTACATT
The DNA here is from genome assembly GCF_047324315.1 of Mucilaginibacter sp. Mucisp86. Lineage (NCBI taxonomy): Bacteria > Pseudomonadati > Bacteroidota > Sphingobacteriia > Sphingobacteriales > Sphingobacteriaceae > Mucilaginibacter > Mucilaginibacter sp. Mucisp86. The sequence continues at coordinate 6,938,381 of NZ_CP168503.1, read as the reverse complement.
CAAATTTACGGGCAATGTATCAGGTATAACTACCAGCCGCATGGCATTTGATCATACAGGTCAGGGTAAGCAACATGCTATTTATGCCCCCAATGCCGATGTGGTTTACATTTATTTTGGTAAGGAAAACATGGTATATACCTCGGCCGATTCATTGGTGAACGCCAAAGTTACCGGCTCAAAAGTGTATGATGAGTTTCAGGCTTACAACAAACAAATCGGCGGTACCATAATGGATTTAACCAAAGCTGTTAATGCCGAATTTTCACGCGCTACGCCTGAGCAGCAAAAGGATACCGCTTTTGTAAAAGCTATTGACGCGCGTTATCGCAAAAGGATTGCCGATAGAAATGAAAAGCAATTTCTTTTCGCCAAAAATAATCCTAACTCATATTTCGGCTTAGTTGGCTTGTCTGAGTCGGCAGGCATCAAGGTTGATGTTGATAAAGTTGGCCCTGTGTTTAAAGCACTCAACGCCTCGCTGCGCGGCACCGATGTAGGTAAGGAGCTTGAGCAACGTATTCAGGCTGCAGGTATCACCGCTATTGGGAAGCAAGCTCCCGCTTTCACTCAAAATGACGTGAGTGGAAAGCCGGTTTCCCTGAGCGATTTAAAAGGCAAATATGTTTTGGTTGAGTTTTGGGCAAGCTGGTGCGCTCCCTGCCGCGCCGGTAATCCTAACCTGAAAAAGCAATACGAACTTTATAAGGATAAAGGTTTCGAGATCATCTCGGTTTCGCTTGATAACGTAAAGGAAAAATGGGTTGACGCTATTGCCAAAGATGGTTTGCCATGGATCCAGGTTTCTGATCTCAAAGGCTGGAACAATGCTGTTGGCCGTTTATATGGTGTAAGGGCAGTACCGCAAAGCTTTTTGCTTGACAAAGACGGTAAGATCATCGGCAATACCCTGCGCGATGAATCCCTGAATACCAAACTTGCCGAACTTTTTAATTAAACAGATATGAAAAAGGTCACATTGACTTTGCTGCTTTGCGTTATATTTAGCACGGTCACTTTTGGTAATGTCATAAAACATGGAGCTGGTAAAATAGCGCTCCATGTTTTATATGTAGGTTATGATCCGGCCAAACCCAAGCCTGATCATATTACATACTACAGCACAGCCGCAGGTGCGGTAGATGAAGCCTGGAAAACCCGCATGGCCGATTTTAAAGCATTTTTAGAAACACGTTTTGAGAAAGTTGACGTAGTGGATGCGAGAGATTACGATGCCTCAATGTCTGCTAATGTTGATGTAACCATTGCTGATGCAGGCCCTATAAAATTGCCTGCCAATTTTGACAGGCCTATAATTTTGATGCATCAGCTTGCTCCTGATATGGGTATGCCGATAGGCCTTAAGTTTGATTGGTATTGCCAGTGTTTGGAAAACGATGCGCTGAACATCAAAACCACTCACGCCATATTTAACACGCCCCTAAAAGTGAAGTTAACACTGGTTAACAGGCCTACGCCGGGGTCTTTTTTTAACGGTTTTCAGGGTGCAACCACGCCCAAGGAATTGCCTATGTGGAAGGTTATCAAAGAAGATCCTGTAGCTAAGGATAAATACATTATTGGCATGGTGGCACACGGTGAAGGATTTAATGATTCGCCGGATGCCGAAGCTATAAGTGGCGGTGTTTGTTTGAAAAATGCCGAAGCAGTTGCATTAGGCAGGCATGGGAACTATTTTATGTGGGGATTTTCTGCTTCGCCAAATCACATGACTGAGGAAGCTAAAGATGTATTTGTAAACACCGTTTGCTACATCAAAAAGTTTGATCACCGGGCACCTATCATGAAAAAAGTGCAAATAGAGAATCGTGAGTGGGTAAATGAAATGATTTACCGTAGTGATAAAGCTTTATACCAAAAAACGCTGATAGCCCGGAAAGAAGGCAACGCCCGCCTGCTTAAAATGCAGCAGGAGCTTAAAGACCGTAAGGCAAATGGCGAGGATATTGGTAAAGGTAACGAGGCGTTTTTAAAGATGCCTGTATCCGACGATGTACAAAGCTTTGACGATTACCTTAAAAGCTGGACTGGCAGCGGCATGTATGATATGTTTGGTACCAACGTAGAGGCCTATCATAAGTATTATCGGGATAATCTCGAATACTTTTATCCAGTTGATGCTTACTCGTTGCAGGTTGATGAGGATGCGAAAAAACTGGGAATCTCTAACCGCAAAATCGAACTGCTTGAAAAATGTATCGGCATGCTTGAGAAAGGGGAGGAGCCTGCCCTGGCTCAAAGGGTATTGGAAAGGTATACTACCGAACAATTCACATCAGCTCAGGAATGGCGTATATGGTTAACTAAAAACAAATCCAACCTTTATTATACCGAAGCCGGCGGTTTCAAATTTATGGTGAATACCTACAAAACAGAAACATCGGCAATCGCACCCGCACCAACCGGCGACATTAAAACTGTAAACGCGGTAACAGTACCAACTCGTGCAGATCCGGTGATAGTGAGCGCCACCCTGGTTGACGATGCAAACGGGAAAAAACAAGTAGTTGTTAAAGCCGATATTTTACAAGGCTGGCATATTTATGCGTATGTACCTAAAGATAGCCCTTTTATTACCGCGCAGCCCACTATCGAGCTGCCTAAAGGCATAACGAGCAGCGAGTGGCAGGCATCGGCCGGGGTACCATTTACCGGAGGTGAAGGCATGTTTGTTTGGGAAGATAAGGCAACATTTAAAACGGAAATAAATGCAGCCTCGCTAAAGCCCGGCATGGTAATTAAATGTGGGCTTTACTACCAGGTTTGTGATAACAACAAATGTTTCCCGCCAAAAAGAAAAATAATTGAAATACAGGTTTTATAATCCAGCCAAATGAAAATAAATTTTAAAAGGTTGTTGTTGGTAACACCGGTAGCAATTGCGCTAAGTACCGGATGGAAGGCAGACGGAAAGGCTTTATCATCCCAAAAGCATGATACGGTTACCTTTGGTCAAAACTTAATGGTTGGAAAACCATTGCCGGTTTTTGAGTTACAAAGGGCCGATGGGAAATCTATCAAATTGTCATCGGTTAAGGGCAAAGCGGTACTGGTTGATTTTTGGGCTTCGTGGTGTATGCCATGCAGGGCGGCTATTCCGCACCTTAAAGCATTATATAAGCAATACCACGCTAAAGGATTTGAGATAGTTAGCATTTCAATCGACCAGAATAGTAAGGCCTGGAAAAATGCCATGCTTAAAGAAGCAATGCCATGGGAGCAGGGGATAGATAAATATGAGGACGGTAAAGATGCATCAGTGATCATGAATGCTTTAGGTATCCAGTCGGTGCCGTTTGCAGTTGTGGTGGATGCTGAGGGTAATGTGGTTTTAATAAACCCAACCGCTTCTGATATCGATATACAGCTTAAAAAGATTTTTAACAGTTGAAAAATTATAAAAGGATAGCATTGGCTATCATAAAGAGAGTCCCGGTAGGACGTTTTCCATCAGTTTAGTTAGTTTAATTTCCGGAGAGCCGGTTTTAATACCGGCTCTTTTTTAAATTAGCGCTGAATCCTAACCCGATCAACAAAATATGAAAAACATAAAAAGTACTATTTTATTGGCCAGCGTAAGCCTTGCGCTTAGCTGGTCGTTTCAGGCTGCGCCCACTTGGGCCCAGGTAAGCCAGGTTAAAGCAACAACAAAGGCAGTAGCCGAAAAGAATTTACCTCTTGACCCTGCTGTTCGCACAGGCAAGCTGCCAAACGGATTTACTTATTATATCCGTCATAACGAAGAGCCCAAAAAACGCGTTACGTTTTACCTGGCCAACAAAATTGGTTCGGTATTGGAAGATGACAGCCAGCGTGGCCTTGCGCATTTTATGGAGCACATGAGCTTTAACGGCACCAAGCATTTTCCTAAAAATGAATTGGTGAGTTATCTGCAAAAATCTGGCGTACGTTTTGGCGCCGATTTGAATGCTTATACTTCATTTGATGAAACGGTGTATCAGTTACCAATCCCGTCAGATAATCCGGAAGTTCTGAAGAATGGCATCCAGATCATGCGCGACTGGGCACAGGACGCTACTTTAGACCCGACTGAGATTGATAAAGAGCGCGGTGTTGTATTGGAAGAAAAGCGCTTGGGCAAGGGCGCGCAGGAGCGTATGCAACGCGCCTACCTGCCGGTGATCCTGAACCACTCGCGTTATTCGTTACGCCTGCCTATTGGTACCGATGAAGTACTGAACAACTTTAAGCCTGAAACCATCAAACGTTTTTATCATGACTGGTACCGCCCGGATCTTCAGGCTTTGATCGTAGTGGGGGACATTGATGTGAACGAGATGGAGAAAATCGTTAAGGCTAAGTTTAGCGACCTTAAGAAGCCTGCCGTGGAAAAGCCGCGCACCAAATATACAGTACCATTAACAGGACAAAATCAGTTCATTGCCATTACTGATAAGGAAATGACGGTAACTGTGGCCCAGGTGTTCATGAAACAACCGGCGCTTGATCTGCATACCGCTTCTCAATATCGTCAAAGCATCATTCGGGGTTTATTTAACCGGATGTCAGGTGCCCGTTATGCCGAAATTATGCGCCAGGCTAATCCGCCATATTTACAGGGCGGCGCCGACCTGAGCGGCTTTTTAGGTGGATTAGATACCTACAGCGTATATGCCGTAGCCAAGCCCGGAGAGCTTGAAAAAGGTTTCAAAACCGCATGGCGCGAAACAGAAAGGATCAAACGGTTTGGCTTTACTCAAACCGAGCTTGACCGTGCCAAACAAAGTTTCCTGAGCGATATGGAAGCTGCTTTGAAGGAAAAGAATAAAACCAATTCCGATAGTTATGTGAACGAGTATCTGCAATACTTTTTAAAAGGAACCGCCGCGCCTGGTATAAGCTACGAGTATGACCTGGTAAAAAATGACTTGCCGGGTATAGCGCTTAGCGAAGTGAATGCCATTACCAAAACATCCATCAAAAACACTAACCGCGATGTGATGTTACTTGCCCCCGAAAAGGATAAGGCTACTCTGCCTGCCGAAGCGGTGGTTAATACCTGGATAAAAGATGTTGAGGCAGAAGACCTGAAACCTTACAATGATGAGGTAAGCAAACAGCCATTGCTGGCCAACGCACCTGCAGCCGGTAAAATCACTGCCGAAACTAAGGATGCTGCTTTAGGTACAACCACGTTAACTTTAAGTAACGGCATCAAAGTTGTACTTAAACCTACCGATTTTAAGGATAACGAAATTGTATTCAGCGCTTCGGCACCGGGTGGTACATCGCTTTACAGCGATGCTGATTTTGAGTCGGCTAAAAACGCATCGGGTATGGTGGAATCATTTGGTGTAGGTAATTACAATCCTACTCAACTGGAAAAATACCTTTCCGGCAAACAACTTAGCGTTAGTCCATACATCAGCGAACGTACGCAGGGTGTTAGTGGTAGTTCTACCCCTAAAGATCTGGAAACGGCTTTTGAACTTATTTATGGCTATTTAACCGAGCCACGTAAAGATGCCGATTTGTTCCAGGGGATTATCACCAGTTCAAAAGCAGGACTTGCCAACAGGCTGAACGATCCTAATGCCGTGTTCCAGGATACCTTAAGCGCGGTGTTGGGTAACCATAACGTTCGCCGTACCGGCCCAAGCATTGCCAAAATAGATCAGATCAGCCTTGATCGTGAGTATGCTATTTATAAAGAGCGCTTTGCTGATGCATCGGGCATGACCTTCACTTTTGTTGGTAATATAGACATCGAAAAAATTAAACCGCTGCTTGAAAAATACATAGCCTCGTTACCGGCCAAAAACCTGGGCGAACAGGCTAAAGATTTAGGTATCCACATCCCCGAAGGGCAGATAGCTAAAAACGTATATAAAGGTTCGGAGCCAAAAGCCACGGTTGATTTGATCTGGTCGGGCCCGTTTGAATACAGCGCTGCCGAAAAGATTCAGCTGGATGCTTTGAAGGAGTGTTTAGAGATCAGGTTGATTGAACGTTTAAGGGAAGATGAAAGTGGTGTTTATTCACCGGGTGCATTTGCCAATAATAGTAAGTTCCCAACCCAACGCTATTCTATATTCGTTTACTTTGGTTGCGATCCTAAAAATGCTGATAAACTGGTTGCTTCAACCCTTGATGAGATCAACAAGATCAAAACCAACGGCCCTGCGCAGGTAAATATCGACAAATGGCGCGCCGAAAGCATCCGCAGCCGCGAAACAGCTGTACGCACTAACGGCTTTTGGCTGGGTTATATCGGCGGGCAGATCAATGATAAAGAAGACCTGCACCAATTGGATACCTATACCAAGGATCTGAACAATGTAACTGTGGAAAGCGTGAAAGCTACCGCCCAAAAATACCTAAGTGGTAAAAACTATATCCGCATGCAATTGCTTCCTGAAGCGGCTGCCGCTAAGTGATTAGTTGCCGGTAAATAAGGTTTAAAAGCAATCGCCCCTCATTCGTTATTAATGAGGGGCGATTTGCTTTTTGATGCCCTGTTTAGGGCTGGGTAACCTAATACTGTTGTAAAATGTAGGAGACGCATGTGATGCGTCTCTACCTAAAAACTCCTCAAACAAAATTTAAACAGTTTCTTTTATCATATAAAAACTGGCAACGTCCTTATTCATCAAACAGATAACCGCTATATGCCAAGCCTGTAGCTACGCTCCTGAAATTGTCGCTGGAGTTGAGTTTGATATGTGGAAACCGGTTTTTAAATAGTTTTTGAATACTTCCTACCATAGATGTACCGCCTGTTAAGAAAAGGCTGTCGATGTTGCCTGGTTCAATGCTGTTTTGCAACATAAATTCGTCCAGATAGCTGGCAATCCGGCTTACATCTTTAGCTATGATCTGTTCATAATCGGTAAGGGCTATTTCTTCATCAATACTGATATCCATTTTCTGATAGCTAAACACGGCGCTGTCGGCGGTTGTAAGTTGTATTTTTGTTGCTTCGATGGATTGAAATACCGAATATCCCAGATTGTTTTCGATAAGGGTGATCAGGTTTTTGAATTGTGGATCATTACCCGAAAAGTAAAAGTAGTCTTCAATATCCCGCTGAATACGCTGGCTGTTAAAGAAATTCATTTGCTCCCAGGAGCAAATATTGGCGAAAAGCGATTTGGGTACAGTTAGTACTTTACCCGGAGTAGCTTCATAGGTGGTGTTTTTACCAAAATAGGGGGTGCCTTTATCCCACATAAAAGCCGAATCAAAACTATCTCCACCAATGTAAATACCTCCGTTGGCGAGGATATCGTTCTTTCTGTCTTTCATTCCGGCCTTTTCAGGGTCCAGTACCAGGTATGTAAAATCGGTAGTTCCTCCACCCAAATCGGCTACCAGTACATTTTCCTTTCCTGAAAGGCTTTTCTCGTATGCAAAAGCCGCCCCGATAGGCTCAAACTGAAAACGAATGTTTTCAAAACCGGCAAGATCCGCTGCCTTAGTAAGGCGTGTTTGCGCTAAGGCATCTTTTTTAACATCATCATCGTCAAAAAAAACAGGCCTGCCAATAACTGCTTTCCTGCAATCTTCACCGATGATCTGGTCGGCACGTTCCTTCAGTTCTTTTAAGATGATCGCTACAAGCTCCGAAGCATTATATTTTTTGTTTTGGATCCGGGTTTCTATAAAACTGCTTCTCGGCAAAATTTGTTTAACAGATTTGATAAATCGTCCTTTCATATCATCCGCGAGATAAGCGGAGATGGCGGCTTCGCCTACTACGTAATTAGGCTTGTTTCCCGCGCCCGGCTGCTGGTAAAAATAAATGAGTGAAGGAATGATAATTGTACTGTGTATCTCGTTTGTTTCTTCGTTGTAAATAACCAATGCTGAGTTGGTTGTTCCAAAATCAATGCCGTATAAAAACTTGTTCATTGCAGGTGAAGTAATGCGCTAAAAAATGCGGGCGGCGAATGTATGAAAAACGAATTAGGTAGACAAATTATAAGGCGATAAATATCCAGGGGCTGTGTTATATCTTTTGAATACAAATAGTTAAAAAATAAAAGTGTATAAAGGCCTTAATAAAATGCCTGATTTGTATATAAGAAAGTCGGATTATGTTAATGAAAAGTTAAAATACTATTTTAGATTTGAATCCCGGTGCGCTTTTTTGCCCCAATAACCAATTTTAAATTTAGTTTCAGCATGAACAATTGGAAAACATTAACCGATGAAGAGTTGGTTGAGCGGTTAAATTTTTCTGACCATGCAGCATTTACGGAAATTTTTTACCGTTATCACGGGGCTTTATACTCATTTGCGCTAAAAAGGTGCCGCGAAGCAGAAATAGCAGAGGAGCTGGTGCAGGACCTGTTTGTGAATTTATGGATTAAGCGAGGAGGGTTGTTTATAAAGTCGACATTGAGTGGCTATTTGTATGTCGCATTGCGAAACTTAGTATTGAATCACATCCATAAGCAGTTACTTCACGAGAGGGCTACTGAAGTTTTGCGTTTAGCGACGCCTGTTTTACAAACCGCCCCGGAGGAAATCCTGATTGTCAAAGAAATAGGGCAGGAAGTTGACCGGAACCTTCATTTGCTCCCCGAAAAATGCAGGACGGTTTATGAACTCAGCCGGAAGCACTACAAATCAAACAAGCAAATAGCGGCCGAATTGGGTATTACAGAGAAAACGGTAGAAAATCATATGAACCGGGCGCTTCGATTTTTGCGATTATCTCTCCATCAATTGTTTACAATTGCTATTATATACACTTTACTCTATCTGAAAACTTTTTTTAAATAAAAATCAAATTCTTTTGGGTGTTACCTGAGTTTTAACTGTCTTAGTTATTAAAAGGACAATATTAACACCATGCACCCTATTTCACCGGAACTGATTGAAAAATACCTTGCAGGGAAATGTAATGCTGACGAAGAGGCGACGGTACTTAACTGGTTTAACGCACCTGAAAATGAACCGGACGCTTATGAGCAGCTTTCGCCGGAGGCAAAACAGGCATTAGAGGACCGGTTGATGTCAGGAATACGCGAAAAGATACGCCTGTTCGAACCTCCTATAAAAAAGTTTAATTATTACCGGGCTGGTGCAATAGCAGCCAGTATTTTGATTTTTATTACTGTTGGCCTTTTATGGTTCAAACAACCGGCAGCAAATCAATCAAAAGTTGGGAGTGACAATATCAGGATAGTAAATACAGGGCAAAACATAAAAAAAGTAGCGCTGCCCGATGGCAGTACGGCCTGGCTTAGCCCGGGCACAATAGTTACGTACGACCATGCATTTAATCGTCAGTTCCGGACTGTTTCGCTTACCGGCGAATCTTTTTTTGACGTGAAGAAAGATCATGCACATCCTTTTATTGTACGCACAGCACATATGTCGACTAAAGTATGGGGAACCAGCTTTAGTGTAAAAGATAATGAACATGCGCTTCGTGCCGAAGTGGCTGTAGTTACCGGGAAGGTATCTGTTGCAATAGCTGATCGGGATAAAAATAATATGGATGTTATGCTTCATCCTCAGCAAAAGGCAGTTTGGCAAGTGACCGCAAAAAAGACTGATACACTTAAAGTTAGCTTGGTAGAAAAGCACTCAGCGTTAAAAATCTGGGAAAAAGCAAGCCTGTCTTTTAACGGTGTGGCCCTTAGGGATGCAGTCCGGGTGCTTCAACAGCAATTTGATGTGATAATTATGCTGCCTGAAGGAGACCATGATCTTGCAGAAGCCAAATTGCAGGCTGATTTCAGCAATCAAAGTCTGCCCGAAATAATGGAAGTACTTGAAAAACTCCTCAACGTTAGCTATGTAACCGATGGGAAGAAGTTTGTGTTACAAAGAGCCTTAACAACCAATTAACCAATTATTATTAACCCTAAAGTTAAATTATGAAGAAAGATTAACCTCAGCAAACACCACTTATGTATAATGAAGAAAGCGTGTCGTGACCACGCTTTCTTCGGGCCCCGGCCGTGTAGCATTACACACCTTTCGTAGAGGTGCGGGGGCGTTTTTGTCTCATTTTTTTACCAAATAAAACACACTAATGTATGAATATTAATTTACTAATATCGATCAACTGGTATAAAATTATGAAGTTATCCTGTTGCCAGATTTTGTTGGCCATCATATTTGCGGGTGTATCAGTAGCCGGCACCACGCGTGCGCAGGGCGCCCTGGCCCGCCAGGTTGATATCTCCGCAGTAGATATGGATATGAAGTCTTTTCTTAATATGCTCTCTAAAAAAGCGGGCGTTAAGTTTGTCTATTTCAAAGAAACCTTAAACAATCAAAGAAAGGTTACTACTGCGGGAGGGCAGAAAGATTTAAAAACGATATTGGAGCAGGTTTTTCTTGCTAATGGTATTGGCTTTGAAGTCGTTAACAATCAAATCATCCTGACCAAACTCCGAACCACCGCCGATACCGGTTCTGAAAATAGTGAAAATAAAAGCGATGACCCGGAGGTAATGCAAGTGAAGGTTACCGGACAGGTTACCGATGATAAGGGAGCAGCATTGCCGGGGGTTACCATTAAGATAAAGGGAACTACTGTTGCCGTAGCAACCGATAGCCAGGGTAATTATACCATAAATGCGCCCGATTATAATGCGACGCTAATTGTTAGTTATTTAGGCTATGTAACCCGTGAGGTAGCGATAAATGGTCAAAAAGTTGTCAATATTCAATTGCAGGAAGATAACAAGGCCCTCAACGAGGTTGTTGTTGTTGGTTACAGCACACAAAGCAGGCATAAATTAACCAGTGCTGTAGTTACGGTTTCGGGCGATGAGCTTAATAAAAGAGTAGCTACTTCACCTACGGCTTTGCTGCAGGGTAAGTTACCGGGTTTACAGGTTGTTCAAGGTTCCGGAGAGCCCGGAAATGAAAATGTTCAGTTAACAATCAGGGGCGTTGGTACATTCAGCGGGGCTGGGTCAAATCCATTGATCATTGTTGATGGCCTTCCGGGGAGCCTTGATGTATTGAATGCCAACGATATCGAATCGATATCTGTATTAAAGGATGCTTCTTCGGCCGCAATTTACGGTTCGCGCGGTGCTAACGGCGTAATTGTGGTAAAAACCAAAAGAGGTAAGGCCGGTAGCCTGGCTATCCAGTATACATACAATCTGGGTATTTCCAAAGCTACTAAGCTCCCGGACATAGTCACTAATTCTGCCACGTATATGCAGTTGTCAAATGAGGCGCGGACAAACTCTTCGCTTGCACCTTTGTATAACCAGGATCAAATAAATCTGTACCAAAACGCAACCGACAGGGTAAAGTACCCGAATCATAACTGGTTGAATGATATATTTCGCACGGCTTATACGCAAAACCACTACCTGAACATGAGCGGGGGCAAAGATAGCACAACGTATAGTGTTGGCGTGGGCATCACCAACCAACCCGGTGTAATGCGGGGATTTGACTATTCAAAATACACGTTTTCATTGGGTTTAAGCTCAAAGCTAAATAAACGTATAACTTTTGGATCGGATATACAGATGCGGTACGGAAGAAAATTAACTCCCGAAAATGGTGCAAGCGACCAATTCCTCTCCGCACTGGCCCAATCACCTTTATATCCTGCCCAAAGTGCTGATGGCCGATGGATAAAAAAAGCTTACTCCAACGAGCAGGGTAATAAAAATCCAGCAGCTATCGTAGGCGAGGACATCAGAACCCGGGGCAACGATTATTATCTGCAAGGCAACCTATCCCTGGATATCGATCTTTTTAAAGGTTTGCGATGGGAAAATAAAGGAGGGTTTAACTATGGCTACTATAAATTCAATGATTTCAGGCCGGTAATTCCTACATATTATTATAGTGATATGTCTCCTGCGGGAAACCTTGATGATGGGGCGCCGGGTTTAAATGTGGGCAATTCAGACAATATTTATACGGTATATTATAGTCAGCTGACTTATAAAAAGAGCCTTGGACTACATAATTTTTCTGCATTCGCAGGTTATCAGCGGGAAAACAATAACGCCAGCAATTTAAACGCATCTCGTACCCAATATGTAACAAATTATCTGCGTGAACTGAATGCAGGCCCTTCAGACGGGCAAACCAATAATGGCACATCATCGGCATGGGCAATCAGCTCGTTTTACGGCAGTGCCAATTACGATTATGCAGATAAATATTTACTGGGCGCTAACATCAGATATGACGGAACATCCCGTTTGCCTTCAAACTCAAGGTATGGTACGTTTTATTCATTCTCTGGCGGCTGGCGAGTTTCTAAAGAGAATTTCCTGAAGGATGTTTTATGGTTAAATGACCTTAAAATCCGCGGTTCGTGGGGGCAGTTAGGTAATCAGAATATCGGAACTTATCCATATCAGTCAACTTTGTCCGGTGCTAATTATGCCTTCGGAAGTTCTGTTTCCTCAGGATTTGTCGCAAATACCCTGGTTGATCCGGGCCTTACCTGGGAAACTACCCGGGTGGCGGATATTGGCCTCGATATGACGATCTTCAATAACAAGCTCGTTTTTTCGGCCGATTATTTCAATAAATATACTTTCGATATTTTAAGAAGCTCGCAAGTACCATTCTATATCGGGCTAAACGCGCCTACAATCAATGATGGTGCGCTCCGTAATAAAGGTTTCGAGTTTGCTTTGCAATATAACGACCGGATTGGCAGGGATTTTTCTTATACCGTAGGCGTAAATCTTCAAACTTATAAAAACAAGCTTGAAAGATACGGATCAAAGGATATCAGCGACCATACCATCAGGCAGGAAGGACATGAACTGGATGCTTACTACATGTATGTGTGGGATGGAATATTCCAAAGTCAGCAGGAGATAGACAATTCACCTAAACAACCGGTTACACCTACTCCCGGCGACCTGAAGATCAAAGATGTTAACGGCGATGGTAAAATAGATGCCAACGACAGGACCTATGTGGGCGGTAAATTCCCTTCTTATCAGTATTCGGCTAATATCGGCGCGGCTTATAAGGGCTTTGATTTCAGCGCTCAACTATACGGTTCACAGGGGCAAAAGGCTTATGTTAATGGCTGGGGTATTGAACCTTTCAGACAAGGTTCTGTGCCAACTACAGATTGGCTAAACCGCTGGACTCCAACTAACCACACCAATACAATGCCTAAGATATACGTTGCCGATGGTTATGCTGCCGTTCAAAATTATCCTTCTACATATTTCTTAAAGGATGCCTCGTTTGTTCGTCTTAAAAGTTTACAGCTGGGCTATAATTTTGCTTTAGCTATGCTGAAAAAGGTGTCGATAAAATCATTGAGGGTTTTTGTGGCTGCCGATAACGTATTCACCATCAGCAAATACCCGGGCCTTGATCCTGAACGGGTAGGAGACGGAACCTATGTTACTTATCCGCAAAACAGAACGATAACCTTTGGAGCCTCCATTAAACTTTAAAATTATTAAAGAAAACGATTATGAAACTTTATAATAAGTATATATACATACTGATGACGGTGGTAGTCATGCTGGTATCCTGCAAGAAAAGTTCCCTTGACCTTAATCCACCAGATAAACTTTCTACTCAAAATTTTTGGAAGTCAGAAAGTGATGCCGACCTGGCATTAACAGGATGTTACAATTTCTTATATGCGCAGGGAGGGAGCTACTCCACATCTCAATATGAAGTAGTTGCATGGGATAATTTCAGCGACAATTCTTACGGGCAATATAACTATGGTGGCGGCACCAGTGCGCTGTCTTCAGGTTTATCTCCCGGTGTTTTTGATACCTATAATCTATATCAGTCGTCCTACTACGTTAATAATTATACAGCTATAGCCTCTATTAACTATTTTCTGGCAAACGTTGATAAGGTACTTACCGGCGATAAGCTAAAACAATATAAAGCAGAAGCCTATTTTTTGCGTGCCTTCAATTATTACTGGCTTGCAATATTATACGGAAATGTGATCATCACTACTGCCGATCCTTTTACGTTGGATTATAAGAAGCACATGGCCAAATCTACCAGGGCCGACGTTTTGAAACAAGTAGAGGCCGACCTTGACCTGGCAATTGCCGGTTTACCGGATGTTACCTATGGTAACGGACATGCTGTTAAAGCTACAGCCCAGGGTTATAAAGTGAGGGCATTGTTATTTGAGAAGAAATATGCCGATGCGGCCGCTTTGGCCAGCACCATTATTGCAGGCGGAAAATTTTCTTTAAACACCTCTTATCCTTCAAATTTTTATAAACCTGCTCAAAACAGCAGCCCGGAAATTATGTTTTCGGTTAAATACCAGTTGCCAAATCTGTCGCATCAGGACAATGGTATTAGCGTTCCCCTGCAACGCTGGAAAGGAGAATTGGCAACGCAGGATTTGGTTAACGAATATGAAGCTGCAGACGGTAAGGACACAACCTCATCTGCTGTTTATGTAAAGGGAAAACCATTTGAAAACCGGGATCCCCGGATGCGGATGACCCTGTTTTTTCCTGGCGATACCAAAGCGCAGGGATGGCCGTTTACAGGATCATATTCCGTGGCTCATCCTGGAAAAGATTCATGGATAGTAGGTTACTATGCCGTAAAAAAATGGCTTGATCCAACGCTTGTAGACCCTGATTACGGAGTAAAAGGCGATAATGACTTTGTTTTATTGCGTTATGCAGATGTATTACTGATGTATGCTGAAGCGCAAAACGAGGCTGTAGGCCCAGATGCGAGCGCTTACAATGCAATTAACCTGGTTAGGAGAAGGGTTAATATGCCCGACCTGGCTGCCGGCCTATCTCAGGCTCAGTTCAGAGAAAAGGTGCGTCATGAACGGAGGGTTGAATTTGCTTTGGAAGGGATCCGTTATTTTGATTTGAGGAGATGGGGGATTGCTACACAGAAGCTGAACGGCTTTGTTCAAAATCCATTATTCCCGACTGTGAAAACCAAGTATGCCGATAACTATGATTTCTGGCCGATTCCACAGCCCGAAATTGACAGGAATTCGCCTGAACTGGTGCAGAATCCCGGTTATTAATACTTGTTATTATTAATCTGAACAGCGAGGCCGTATCAATCAGTTTATGATACGGCCTCGCTGTTTACCTGCAGTTTTTTAAGTTCGGGCTTTTATGACCGAATAATCAACTCTGGTTTCTATCTGTTCGTGTCAAATCCTGTATAAACTGGCTTGGTGTTTTGCCGTATTCTTTTTTGAAAGCCTTTGTAAAGTACGATTGCGTTTGGATACCTACCCGATAAATTACCTCGGTTAACAGTACGTCCTCATGGGTCATGATCTCGATGGCCTTTTTTAGCCTGATGCTCCTGATAAATTCGTTCGGCGCCTGGCCCGAAATTTCCTTGATTTTATGGTAAAGCTTGGTACGGCTCATGCCTATGGTATTGCAAAGCTGGTCTATATCAAGATCCGGGTTGCTTAACTCCTTATCAATAATCAACAGGAGCTTATCCATAAATTCTTTGTCTTTTGATGAATGCACCAGCTCCCGCACCTCAATGTGATGGTTCTTAAGATAGCGATCTTTCAGCTTTTGCCGTTGCTCAAAAATATTTCGGATGGATAGGGTAAGCAAATTAATGCTGATGGGTTTGGGCAGATACAGGTCGGCTCCCGAGCCAATACCCTCAATTTCGGCCTGTAAGTTAGTTTTAGCGGTAAGCATGATGAAGGGAATATGACTGGTATCCAGGTCTTCTTTTATGGCATGACAAAAATCTATACCGTTCATGCCCAGCATCATCACATCACTGATAATCAGGTCGGGTAACTGTTCTTTGGCTTTGCTTAGGCCGTCGTGCCCGTCAATAGCTTCGTTTATTATGTAATTTCCCTCAAGCGAGTTTTTGATAAACGCCCTGATCTCGTCATTATCCTCTACAATCAGGATCTGGTATTTACGACCGTTGTTAGCCGCCGATTGTGTTTTTACCGGATAAAGCGGTCCGGCAGGGGCGAGGAGCTCCATCTGGATGCTTTCCAATCTGGTGCCGCCCGGTTCTGTGACCTCACTCCATTTTTCCTTCTGGCCGTAGTCAATTTCTGAAACAGGGAGACCGATGATGATATCAGTACCTGCATATCGTTGGCTATATACATAAATGTCGCCTTTATGAAGCACGGTAAGGCTTTTCACAAAGGCCAAACCTATGCCCGAGCCAAGGTGAGTTTCAGTAATGCGGTAATAACGTTCAAACAAATGCTGTATGGAATCTTTAGAAATGCCGATGCCGTTATCCGAGATCCTGATGTAAGCATACCTGCCCGCCCTGAAATTATTTTTTAATACCAGCTCATTTTCAAAACCGGATTTGAAATCTGCTAAATTGTGTAGCACCTCAACCGTTACCATCCCTTTAGCAGGAGTATATTTCAGCGAATTGTTGATAAGGTTGAGCACAATTTTTTCAAGTACCTGCCTGTCAAACCATGTATTATCGAAGGGATTGTTTAATACTACATTTAAACTGATGTCTTTTTGAATGGCCGCTTCTTTAAACTCGGCAGCTAATTCATTGATGAAAGTATTGAGATTACCTGGTGTAACCTTCAGGCTAAGTGCGCCTGATTCTACTTTCCGGAAATCCATCAGCTCGTTAATGAGCAGGAGCAGGCGGTTGGCATTCCTGTACATCACTTCGTAATACTGGCTGGTGGCCGATTTGCCTTTTTCAAGCAATGTTTCCAGCGGACCTAATATCAGCGAAAGCGGTGTACGGAACTCATGCGAGATATTGGTGAAAAATTGGAGCTGCAACTGGTGCATCTCCTCGCGTTTGTTTTCTTCGATCTTGCGCAGGTCGAGGTTCTTTTTAAAACGCAGTATTTCATAAATACTGAAAAGGATAACCGCGATCATCAATGTTCTGAACCACCATGTAGCCCAAAATGGCGGGGTGATGATAATCACTAATGAGGTACCGGTGCGATTCCATAAGCCGTCGTTGTTGGCTGCCCGTACCGTAAACGTGTAAGTTCCCGGCTCTAAATTAGTGTAGGCTGCTTTACGCTCAGCGGTGTAATACCAGTTGGGGTCGAGGCCTTCCAGCCGGTAGCTGTATTTATTGTTTTCGGCAGCGGTATAATTGAGCGCGGCAAAGTACAAGGCAATGGTTGATTGCCCGTGGCTTAAAGTAACCGATTTTGTTAAGCTGATATCGCCTGAAAGAGGCGACCCCGGCGCGTTAGGTTCAACTATTTTATTGAATAACTGCAGCCCCGTAATATAAACCGGTGGAATGTAGGGATTGGCCACGATGGCCGAAGGGTTAAAAACATTAAAGCCATCCACTCCGCCAAAATACAGGTACCCGTTTTTTGCTTTTAATGATGAGTTGGCTTCAAACTCCTGGCCCTGCAGACCGTCGGCAGCATTGTATTTGCTGAACTGCAGATTTGTTGGGTTAAACTTCATCAACCCATTTGAACCGGAGATCCAAAAATTGCCGGTGGCATCTTCTTCTATACTTTTAATAAATTCTGTACCAAGTCCGGCTTTATTGGTATAAATTTCGAACTTGTTTTTAGCAGCATTAAACAAATAGAGCCCGGTTTGACCAAGCCACAGCCTGCCTTTATGATCAATGAATATCACCCGCAGGTCGGGCAGCTTTTCAAGGTTGGTAAAATAATGACTGATTTTTTTTGTAAGAAGATTATAACAATTCAGCCCGCCATCATCGGTGCCTATCCACAGGTTTTTGTTGCGGTCTTCATTGATGGATACGATGTTGTTGCCCTGGATACGGCCTTTTTTATCAGCAGTTTCCGTGAACCTGGTAAACCGGTGTGTTGTTTGATCAAACAGGTTAAGGCCTCCGTAATAAGTAGCCACCCAAAAGTTGCCTTCGCTATCCTTAAATGATTTTTGAACATAATTTGAGCTAATGGTGCTTTTATCGGCGGGGTTGTTGGTAAAGTGAGTGAAATTACCGCTTGTTCTATCAAGGCAATTCAACCCGCCTCCCCAGGTACTTACCCATACCTTGTTTTTATCAACCAAAATATCCAGCACGGCATCCACAGCAAGGCTGTTATTATTATTCGGGTTATAGCGGTAATGTTTAAAGGTGTTTTTATGGGGATCATAAACATTTATGCCGCCGCCATCGGTGCCTATCCATATATTGTGCGCTTCGTCCTCACAAAAAACGCGCACGTCATTATAGCTCAAACTATTATTATCGGATTCGTTTTGCAGCAGCCTGAACTTATTGGCTTTAGGGGTATACAAATTAACCCCGCCGCGATGAGTACCTACCCACAAATTACTTTGATCATCCTCAAAAATAGCTGATACCGTGCGTTGCGATAAGCTGTTCGAGTTTTCGGATACGTTTTGATAATTGCTGAATGTTCCGCTTTGCGGGTTGAACAGGCTTAAGCCGCCGTTAATGCCGCCCGCCCAGATATTGCCCTTCCGGTCAACCAGCAGGCTTTTCACCTGGTCGTTTGCAAGACTGCCATTAACCTGCTGCTCATGCTGGTAACGTTTAATGGTCTTATCCCTAAAGTTGAGCACCATGAGGCCGCCATTTTCTATGCCCAGCCAAAGGTTCTGCAGGCTATCTTCCTGGATCCGGTTTACCGGGTTGCTGATCTCTCCTAATCCATTTATAGCATTTCTAAATGTATTATTAACCCGGTTAAAGATCTTTAACCCACTGCCGGTACCTGCCCAAAGGTTATTATGGCTATCCTCATAAAGGTAGTTGATCTGCCTGCTTTCTTCACTTTTAGCCATGCCGCTATCATAATAAAAATGGCCGAAGTTGTTATTTGCCGTATCGTATTTATTGAGGCAGCCATCGGCAGTGCCTATCCACAGGTTGCCTTTTTTATCACTATAAATACAGTTTACAATATTGTTTGAAATGCTTTGGTTGTTGGCTGTGCTGTGTTTATAACGGGTAAAAGTGTTTTTGAAAGCATTAAACCTATTTAAGCCATTACTGGTGCCTACCCATAAGTTATGACGGCAATCCTCAAACATACAACGGATGTAGTTATCGCTGATGGTATTTACATCGGTAGCACTGTTTTTAAATACGGTGATCTGGTAACCATCGTATCGGTTTAGCCCGTCGCGGGTACCAAACCATATAAACTTGCGCTTATCCTGATAAATAGCTTCAATGGTATTGTTTGATAATCCCTGCAGGCTGTTAATATGGCTGAACTTTAGTTTGGGTACCTGTGCCGATACATGTCGCGTAAAACAAAACAAGCCCATTGTCAATCCGCAGGCAAGCATCCCTATGCTGTACAGCCAACTGTTTAGCTTAAATATGTTACTACGCGACACGGGCAATTCAAACTGAAAAATCAAACGCAATTATTAGGTTTCAATTGGTATTGAACAATATTAACAATAAATGTTAAAAATACAGCTAAAAAGTGCTCTCCGGCTGTTTTTATAGCAATAAATAACAGTTTGAACCAAAAAAATGAACATCTGCACAAAGCCGATCATTATTTAAACCTGTCATTTGTACAGTAAACCAAATGCTTTTTCTTTCATGAACTGATGTGTGCGGCTGCTAAAATTTGATGCAGCAATTAAATCCGCACGCCTGATATCGCCGCCGCATGCATCTGTGCTATGTGGAAAAAGCCTGTTTTAAACCAATTAAAAAATCAAATATGCAAAACTCTACTTTTCAATTTTGGAGAAGATTATGCCTGCTGGTGTTTACGCTGGCTATGCTGTCTGTCTCCGGTGTTTATGCTCAGCAAACAGTAACCGGTACAGTTACCTCAAAAGAAGATGGTACAACGGTACCCGGTATCTCTGTTAGTATCAAAGGAACATCGCAGGGAACGGCTACCGATGCTGCCGGGAAATTCAGCATTAAAGCAGCCAGCGGTACAGTATTATTGTTCCGCGGTTTGGGTTATGACGCCAAGGAAGTAACCGTAAGCGGCAGTACTTTAAACGTGACCTTAGATACCAAACAGAACGGTCTTAACGAGGTGGTGGTTATCGGCTACGGTACTACTACCCGCCAAAATATTACTACTGCGGTAACCAAGGTCGATCCTAAAAAGATCCCGCAGGCGGCCAATAACTCTATCCCTCAATTGCTGTTTGGCCGGGCTTCGGGTTTGCAGGTATCACAGGGGAGTTCACAGCCGGGCGGTAATATCAACCTGTCTATCCGCGGCCGCGGTAACCCGCTGTATGTGGTTGATGGGGTGATATTTCCGGGCGATGGACTTGAGCCTGGTAACGGTACCATTGCAGGTGAAACCAATGGTGTAAGCCGTGGCGGCCTTGCCGGTTTAAACCCCGATGATGTGGAATCTATCGAGGTGTTGAAAGATGCCAGTGCCGCCATCTACGGTGTAAATGCAGCCAACGGTGTAATCCTCATCACTACCAAAAAAGGTAAAGCAGGCAGATTGAATATTACCTACAGCGGCAGTTATTCGTTTGAGAAAAACTACCCTTACCTGCAACCATTAAAGGCCAATCAGTACGAAACCTTATACAACCAGCTTATTTTTGATCAATACCTGGCAGGCAAACAGCAGCAACCTTACGGCCCCAACCCGCAATCGGGCTTGCCAACACCAAAATACAGCGCTGCCGATATTGCAGCGGCAGGTAATGGCACCGACTGGTTGGGCCAGATCTTCCGCACGGGTGCTATCAACAACCACCAGGTAAATATCAACGGCGGTAGTGAAAAAGCTACCTACTATTTTTCGGGTGGATATTATAATGAAGACGGTACGTTAAAAGGAGCGGGCCTCAATAAATACACCGGCCGCGCTAACCTGTCATTTACCCCGGCTAAATTTTTAACCCTGAATGCAAACTTTACCGGTAATACCAATAGCTATCTAAACTCGTCATCAGGCGGGCAAACAGGCGGCTCTGGAACCCAGGGATTCGGTATTATACAGGCCGCTTTGGGCTATCCTGCAAACGTATCGGTACGTGATGCAAGCGGTAATTACACCCGTTACGGGGTTATTGCCAACCCTGTATCATTATTGGATGTGCAGGACAATACCAGCTATCATTCATTAAACGCCAATTTATCTGCTGATTTGAAAGTAATCCCGGGCGTATTGGCCGGGCACCTGTTGTTTGGCGATAATTATGAGGCGGCCAACCGCACCTTTTTTGTGCCGAGCACGGTTTTCTACTTTTCGCAAAACCTGTCGCGGGCATCTATGAACTACAACAATCGTGAAAACCAGACTTTGGAGGCTACCGTAACCTTTAAAAAAGATATAGCCAAATTTTTAAACATTGATGCGGTTGCAGGCGCGGGTCAGTATAAAAATACTTACAATGCATTTGGTAGTCAGGGTGCCGGTGGCGCCGATGTAATCGGCGCAACCAACCTATCTGCCGAAACGGCCAATATCGGTATCACTTCGGTAAAAACGGCCAGCAAAACGCGTTCATACTTTGCGCGGAGCTCGTTCAGCTTTTTAGATAAATACCTGTTGACACTGTCATACCGTTATGATGGTTACAGCTTATTTTTCCCTAATACAAAATACGCTTCGTTCCCTTCGGCTTCCATTGGCTGGAAGATCACCAACGAAGATTTTATGAAAAACGTAAACTTTGTGAGCCTGCTTAAACTTCGCGCCAGCGCAGGTACAACCGGTAGTACCATTGGCTCGGCAGGTTATGGCGGTTACGCTCCTGATGGCAATACTATTTTCTTTACCAATGGCGCCGTTAACTATGCTACAATAGCCCGTTATGCCATTGATCACCCTGAATTAACCTGGCAAAAAACAGAGAACAAGAATATTGGTTTAGATTTCGGTTTATTTAAAGACCGTGTAACCGGTTCGGTAGATGTGTTCAGAGATGATATCACCAACCTGCTTCGCACAACCGGGCCAACCGCTCCGCTTTCCTACCTGTCAACTCAGCCAGTTAACGGTGGTCATCAATACAGGCAGGGTTATGATATCTCGTTAAGCACGCAAAATTTGAAATTACATGATTTCACCTGGAACTCGGCCATTAACGTATCTCACTATACCTACAGGTGGAAAAGCCGCTTTGTGTATGATAACCTGCTTGCCTACCAGGGCGTAACTTACCAGGCTGTTAACGATCCTGTAAATGAGATCTACTATTTTAAAACAAAAGGCCTTTTACAGCCGGGCCAAACCGTACCGGCTTCGCAGCCAACCGCTGGCGGCGCTAACCTGCCCGGCTCGCCAATTTATGTTGATGCCGATGGCGACGGCAAATTAACCGGTGCCGATATTGCCAAATTAAACCCAGACCCTAAGATCAGCATTGGTTTTGGTAACGATTTCCACTACAAACAATTCGATTTAAGCATTTTCTTTTACGGTCAGTTTGGCGGTAAGGGAATAAACTATAATAATGCATGGGGCGATCCTAACAGTATAGTATCAAGTACCCAAAGTGGCACCATACAGGCATTGAACGCCTGGACATCAGTAAACCAAAGCGGTACAAGGCCGGGTGTAAACTACATAGAAAGCGCTACCGGCCTGCCACAGGGCTCGGACATTAACCTGGTAAGCACCAATTTTGTGCGCTGCCGTAACCTTACGCTGGGGTACACCTTTAATTCGCCGTGGTTAAATAAGTTCACCAAATCTGTACGGGTATTTGCCGATGCACAAAACCTGTTCATCATCACCAAATACAAAGGTGTTGACCCGGAGGTAAGCTACACCAATGTTAAAGGCGGCTATGCCCCATACCCAATGTTCAGGACATTTTCATTTGGCTTAAGGGCCGGTTTTTAATCTTAAAACAGCAATCAACATGAAAAAAATTATAACCATATGCTTAATGGCTGCTGCTGTAACGGTAAGCAGTTGTAGAAAAGGGTTGGAGCCGCAAATTTACGGTTCGTTATCAACCACCAATTTCCCTAAAACCGAGGCCGATTTTGTGAATTACGTTACCGAGGTTTATAAACCTTTCCAGTCAAAATGGGGATACAATGATCCGGCCGGTTATCAAAACGATTGGTTTAGCCCGGAGTACGGCGATATCATGATGTTTGATTACCCTACCGATCAGATGAATGTTTTTACAGGATGGGGTGGTATTTTTACCCAGTTCAGCACCGCAAGTTTTACATTTTTAGCAAACCAGGGCACGGGCAATAACCATTTTGAAAAGATCAGGTTTGTGACCCGCATTACCCAGATCATTGACGATATCAACAAATCAACCATCAGCGATGCCGCTAAAAAGGAGCTGACTGCCGAAGCACGCATGTCGCGCGGATGGAATATGTATTACCTGCTGCAATTGTATGGCCCGGTGCCGGTAATATTGGATGCATCAAAGATCAACACTGCTGCTGAAACTGACCTGACCCGCCCAACCCGCGAAGCATTTTTAGCGTCGATAGTTGGCGACCTGACCTACGCAGCCGAAAATTTACCAAAATCACCATCAGATTACGGCCGCTTTAATCAGGCTATCGCACTTACGGTATTGATGCGTACTTATATGAACGAAAAGGATTTTGTTAATGCCGAAAAAATAGGCAGACAGATCATGACCATGGGCTATTCATTGGTAACCGATTATGCCAGCCTGTTCATGGAAGCAACTGAAAGGAATAACGAAACCATGTGGGCCATATCATGCGTACCTGATCAGGATGGTAACGAAAACCACGCCAGTTTTAACCCCTGGGTGTTTTATACTTATCCCAAAGATTATCCGGGCAACCGTGTAAAAGATTCATTTGCCGGCGGCGATGCGCCTGTTTCAACAACCTGGGCGTTTTATCATTCTTTTGACGCGGCCGATAAACGCAGAAATCTGCTTGTTGCCAGTTATACCAACAAAAGCGGGGTAGTACGTAATGAGGCTAACGGTTTATCAGGTCCGGTTATAGCCAAATACCCTGACCTTGGTGGCGCATCATTAAATGCTTACCAGGGTAATGACATTCCTAAAGCCCGCCTTGGCGATGTAATGTTACAGCTTGCCGAAGCTATCAACCAAAACAGCGGCCCCACTGCCGAGGCTGTTGGATTAGTTAACCAGGTACGTTTGGCTCATGGTGGTGCGGCTATAGGCAACGTGCCTTCATCGGCCACAGCAACCAAACAGGCTTTTGATACCTGGCTGCTAAAAGAAGAAGGCTGGGAAACTTATTTTGAAGGCGAGCGCAAGATGGACCTGGTAAGGCATGGTCAGTGGCAAAGCGCTTTAACCTCGGTAGGCAAAGCCGCAGGGCCATACCTGTTCCCGGTGCCTACTTATGAAATTACCGCCAGCAAAGGCAAATTAACCCAAACACCCGGTTATTAATTGATTGCTATGGATATCAGGAATATTGTATTGCCCGGGATGATGCTATTAATGGTAGCGGCAGGATGTAAAAAGGATGGCGGCTCAACCGGCACAAAAAAGCCTGATACGGGCGATACTACTAAAACCACCACATCGGCCCTTGTAAAAGGGGCCGATGTGAGCTGGCTTACCCAAATGGAAGCATCGGGCTATAAATTTTATAACAACGATGGCACCCAGCAGGACCTGATCCAGATCTTGAAAGATAAAGGTATGAACGCTATCAGGCTCCGCGGCTGGGTTAACCCAACTGATGACTGGTGCAATACAGATGATGTAGTAGCCAAAGCCCAGCGCGCGCAAAAACTGGGCATGAAGATCATGATCGATTTTCATTACAGTGATAGCTGGGCCGATCCGGGTAAGCAGCCTAAGCCTGCCGCGTGGCAAAGTCTCAGTTTTGCGGAGCTGAAAGCTGCGCTAAGTACCTATACCATAAGCGTAATGAATGCTCTGAAAGCAAAGGGCATCACGCCCGACTGGGCGCAGGTTGGCAATGAAACCAACGACGGCATGCTTTGGGAAGATGGCCGCGCTTCAAAAAACATGGCCAATTTTGCGGCGCTGGTTGCCACGGGTTATGATGCCGTAAAATCAGTAAGCAGCACTACAAAAGTTATTGTTCACCTGGCGAATGGTTATGATAACAACCTGTTCCGCTGGATGTTTGATGGCCTGAAAGCCAATGGTGGCAAATGGGATATTATAGGCATGTCCTTATATCCGTCAACAACTAACTGGCAAACTTATAATGCACAATGCCTGACTAACATGAATGATATGTTTACCAGGTATGGTTCTCCGGTAATGATAGTTGAAGTGGGAATGCCCGCCGCCGAAGCAACAACCTGCAAAGCCTTTTTAACAGACTTATTAAGCAAGGTTGGCACGGTGAACGGCGGACAGGGTTTAGGAGTTTTTTATTGGGAACCGGAGGCCTATAACTGGCAAAGTTATGGTCTCGGGGCGTTTGACACATCGGGCAAGCCTACAGTGGCGCTTGATGCATTTAAATAGTTCATGCCATTCAGCACGAAACCAATTTTTTACAAATACCAATAAATCAATCAAATTATGAGAAAAATCATCACGCTGTCGTCAGCTGTTATGCTTTGCCTAAGCATGAGCTGCACCAAAGAAGTTGCCAACAAGCAAGCCGCTGCGCAAAGCACCGCTACAGGTAAGTTGAAAACCGCAGCTACTTCCTCATTTGCCTACGGCTCAGATGTGAGCTGGGTAACGCAAATGGAAGCATCGGGCAAAAAGTTTTACAACAGCAGCGGTACCCAGCAAGACTTGTTTACTGTTTTAGGAGGTAAGGGTATTAACGCCATCCGTTTAAGGGTATGGGTAAATCCTTCATCAACCTACAATTCAACCGCCGATGTGGTAGCTAAAGCCAAAAGGGCCGCGGCTGCGGGCATGAGCATCCTTATCGACTTCCATTACAGCGATACCTGGGCCGATCCGGGTAACCAAACCAAGCCTGTTGCATGGGCCAGTCTTGATTTTACCTCTTTAATGACCACCATGTACAATTACACCTATAATACCTTAAACACCCTTAAATCAAACGGGATAACCCCAACATGGGTACAGGTAGGCAACGAAACCAGCGATGGTATGTTATGGCAGGATGGCCGCGCTTCGGTATCGGCAACAAACTTTAAAAACTTTGCCTGGTTGGTGAATTGTGGTTATAATGCTACCAAAGCTATTTTCCCATCGGCAAAAGTTATTGTACACGTGGCCAATGGGTTTAATAATACCACCACCCGCTGGATCTTTGACGGACTGAAATCCAACGGCGCAAGCTGGGACGTATGCGGGTTTTCGGTATATCCGTCAACCAGTAACTGGTCTACCATAAACAGCCAGGTTTTGGCTAACATGCAGGATATGGTATCTCGTTACAGCAAGGAAGTAATGATATGCGAAGCTGGTATGGATGTGTCTGCGCCAACAACCGGCAAGGCATTTTTAACCGATCTGATAGCTAAAACCAAATCGGTATCGGGAGGCCTGGGTGTATTTTATTGGGAACCGGAGTCATATGGCAGCTGGCAAGGCTACACTATGGCCGCGTTCGATAGCAGCGGTAAACCAACCGTTGCCATGGATGCGTTTGTGCATTAAAATATAATTGGTTGGGTGTATAGACTAAAAAAGCACGGGATTGTGCGATTCCCTCCCCTGGGAGGGTGTAGGGAGGGGTTTCATCGCCAGGCTTATTCTTTAGGGCAAGCGTATAAACCCCTCCCTGCCACCGCACATTCCAAACGCCCCTCCCGAGGGAGGGAATTGAAAAAGCTCAATACACCCAACCAATTTTACTATGTAATTTTGATTATTAACACAATTTATATGAAAACGAAGATCAGTACACGCAAACTGGTATTAATAGCAATTGGCCTGGTAAGTATCGGGGCATTATCGGCTTTTAAATATTCGCCGGCCAAAAATGTTCCGGTTAAGTTTAAGCAGATCATGGGTGCCGATATTTCCTTTATCCCCCAACTGGAGGCTGAAGGACGCAAGTTTAATGATAACGGCGTAAGCAAAGATCCTTTTACCATTTTGAAAGATCATGGCTTTAACTATGTAAGGCTCCGCATCTTCAATAATCCCAAGGCCGATAGCGGTTACTCGGCAAAAGGCTATTGTGGTTTGGAGGATACCAAAAAGATGGCTTTGCGTATTAAAGAAGCCGGCATGGGCTTTTTACTTGATTTTCATTACAGCGATACCTGGGCCGATCCGGGTAAGCAATATAAACCTGCTGCCTGGAAAAAGCTTAACAACCAGCAATTGCAAGATTCTATAAAAGCATTTACGCGGCTTACCCTGCTGACCCTTAAAAAGCAGGGCACCCTGCCCGATATGGTGCAGGTAGGCAACGAAATTAACCACGGCATTTTATGGCCCGATGGTCGATTGAAAAATCTGGATACCCTGGCCGGTTTTTTAAAAGCAGGTATCAGCGGTGTGAGAGGGGTGAGCGGCAACATCAGGATAATGCTGCACATAGCCTGCGGCGGGCAAAATGCCGAATCCATTTACTTTGTTGATAATATGCTTAAACGCGGGGTGAATTTCGACATTATTGGCGAGTCATATTATCCCGAATGGCACGGCACCCCCGATAGTTTAAAAAACAACCTCACCAACCTTACTGCTCGTTATAAACAAGATGTAATGGTTGCTGAATATTCACAACACAAGCGCGAGGTAAATGATATAGCCTTTTCATTACCCGGTAATAAAGTTAAAGGCGCTTTTATTTGGGAGCCCTTTAGCTGGGGCGAACCCTTTGTTGATAAACAGGGAAACACCAATGCGCATATGGCTACCTATGATAGCATCAAAAATCAATACCACATTAGCCAGTAAGTTCCACTAAATGAAGAAAATTATTCTGTTGGCCCTTGCCGCTGCCAGCACGGTTACAGCCGCGCAAGCGCAAAGCAAAGGCGATAAAAAAATAACTGTTACCCTTTTCAATAATAACTGGCAGTTTGTGAAAAATGCAGACACCAGTGTCAATAACCAACTTTTTAACCGCGCGGGTGTTTTATCATGGCAACAGGTGAGTCTGCCGCATACTGTCAATATTGAGCCGGTTATTAAAACCGCCCAGCAATGGCAGGGTATCTGTTTTTATCGTAAGTTTTTTACGCTGGATAAAAAAGACGCTGGCAAATACATCGCCATCCGTATAGATGCGGCTATGAACCTGGCCGATGTTTATTTGAATGGGAAACACCTGCAAACACACATAGGCGGTTACCTGCCCGTTTATATCGATATCAGTAATAAGGCTCTATACGGTAAAGAAAACTGCCTTGTCATCAGGCTCAATAATCAGGACAACCCGGTGATTCCGCCGGGCAAGCCTATTAAAGACCTGGATTTTAACTTTTACAGCGGCATTTACCGCAATGCCTGGCTCATCAAAAAAAATAAGGTTTATATAACCGATGCTGTTAACGCCGGGCAGGTGAACGGCGGCGGGGTATCGCTGCACTATGACAACATCTCATCAAAAAGTGCGCGCTTAAACATTAAGGTACAGGTACAAAATGATCATGCCACAAAGCAGTCTGTTAAATTGAAAGCAACGGTTTATGATGCTTCGGGTAAATCTGTTGGCTTGATTAACATGCCTGCAATTGCTATCAAACCGAACAGCAGCAATACTTTTGAAAAAAGCATAACTATAACAAAACCAGCACTGTGGTCGCCGGCACATCCGTACTTGTATAAAGTTGTGGTAGGGGTTGAAGGCAATGGTGTATTGCTTGATTCGGTGTCGATAAAAACAGGTATCAGGCAGATCAGTTTTAAGGCCGATGGTTTTTACCTTAATGGCAGTAAATACGTATTGCGCGGTACCAACCGCCACCAGGAATATCCTTATATAGGCTATGCCCTGAGCGATAATGCCCAATACCGCGATACTTATAAAATTAAACAGGCCGGTTTTGATTTTGTGCGATGCTCGCATTATCCACCGTCGCCTGCGTTTTTAAATGCCTGCGATGAACTGGGGATTTTTGTAATGGATTCAACCCCCGGCTGGCAGTTTTTTGGCGATGAAACTTTTCAGAAAAACAGTTTGCAGGCTATTACGGATATGCTGCACCGTGACAGGAACCATCCATCTATTATTTTGTGGGAAGCTTCGCTTAACGAAACTGACATGAAGCGCGATTATATGGAAAAGGCGCACGCCATTGTTCACCAGGAACTGCCTTATGCCGATACCTACACCTGCGGCTGGATGAACGCGGTATATGATGTGTTTATCCCGGCACGCCAGCACGCCAAAGCCCCTGATTACTGGAAAAAGTTTAACCAGAAACCTATCCTGATTGCCGAATATGGCGACTGGGAATACTATGCCCAAAACGCAGGTTTTAACCAAACCCAGTATAAAGACCTTACTGATCAGGAAAAAACATCACGCCAGTTGCGTGGCGATGGCGAAAAACGGATGTTGCAGCAGGCTTTAAACTTCCAGGAATCGCATAACGATAACCTTAACGGAAAAATTACGGGTGATGCCAACTGGCTTATGTTTGATTATAAGCGCGGCTATGCACCGGATATTGAATCGTCAGGTATCATGGATATTTTCAGACTACCCAAATTTGCCTATTACTTTTACCAAAGCCAGAGGGACGCTTCCGAAATTAAACCGGTGTTATTCATTGCCAATTACTGGAATAATCGGGCTACCAAAATTGTAACGATCTACAGTAATTGCGATGAAGTAGAATTGTTCCTGAATGGTAGGTCGATAGCAAAGCAAAAGCCGGATACAGGTACAATGAGCAATAACCTTAAACATGCACCATTTACGTTTAATACAGCTTATACCCCCGGTACATTAACCGCAAAGGGATACATCAAAGGGCAGGTGGTAACTACCAGCGAACGCAAAACACCGGGAAAGCCATCACTGGTTAAACTAAGGGTTGATTACAGCGGAAAACCGCTTGCTGCAGGCAAAAACGATGTAGTGTTTGTTTATGCTTCAGTAACTGATGAAAATGGAACCGTTATCCCGGACGCAACCAACCTGATCAAACTAAACCTAAAGGGAGCAGGGGAGGTGATTGGAGCGGAAGAAGTAAAAGCCGAAGCCGGGGTTGCGGCATTTTTGATTAAGGCTGGTTCAAAGTCCGGCAAAATTCAGCTTTCGGCTTCAGCAGATGGTTTAAAGACAGCATTTTTAGTTGCCCAATAAAATTGGGGGGCTCAAAAACTCGCACGATTAAGCGGTTAGCTTTAATTGAGTGCCCACGCTTCCGTAATATGTTATAAACGTAAGCGTGGACACTTATTTTGGTTGTAATTTATTTAAGCGAAAGACGCTTAAACTTGTTCGATAACAATCTAAATTTATTCGCCTTTTAAACTTTGCACCGGGTTTGTCAATGCTGCTTTGATGGCCTGATAGCTTACCGTTAAAACGGATATTAGCAAGGTAAGCCCGGCGGCCATGACAAATACCCATACATTGATGCTGATCCTGTAGCTGTACCCTTTTAACCATTGGTACATCAAATACCAGGCAATTGGAGCGGCGATGCAAAATGAAATCAGAACAAGCTTCAAAAAATCCCGTGAGAGGAGCGTGGTTACGTTGGCTACTGATGCGCCAAGCACTTTTCTGATGCCAATTTCTTTAATCCGATTCTGCGCCATATAAGCAGCCAGTCCAAATAATCCGAGGCAGGATATAACGATTGTTAAACCGGCAAAAAGGCTGGCCAGTGTCCCTATTCTTTGTTCATCGCCAAATTTCTTGGCATACTCCTGGTCAACAAAACTATACTCAAACGGATAATCGGGATTATACTTCTTGAATATGGCCTCAGCACGACGCAGGTTCTCTTTTGTTGAATTGGCATTATTTAGCTTATAGTGGATAATATTGAACCACGAACTGGGCCCTTCAATCAGCATGTGCTGTACCGGTTCATAAGGCGAGCTAATTATAAAGTCCTTTACTACGCCAACAATATGCCAGGTCTTGATGTCTTTTCCTTCTCCCTGGGTAATGGACTGCCCAACGGGGTCTTTCAGATTCATGATCTTGACCGAAGCCTCATTGACAAGCATGGCGGTCGAATCTGTAGGGTAAGTTACAGGGTCGATATCCCTGCCGGCTACCAGTTTAAGCCCCATGGTTTTAATCAGGCTCCCGTCAGAGCTGTAAATAATAAAATCAACCTTGTTTTTAGGTAATGAACCTTTCCAGTTGAAACCCCAGCTATCACTGTATCGTTGGGTTATAGGCGAATTTGTTCTGGATACAGAGGTTGCAGCACCGCTGGAAAGTAATTCGTTCCTGATAGATGCGTAATGCTTTGCGATATCGCCTGATATAAAAGTGTAAACCAGGTTATCTTTCTTATAACCGGTGTCCCTGTCCTGGGCATATTGTAACTGCTGACGGATAATGATAGTGCAAATGATCAGTACTACAGCAAATGTAAATTGAATAACCACCAGTAACTTACGCGGCGTAACCAAAGCGTTAGCTGCCTTAAAAGTGCCTTTCAATACGGCTACCGGCCTAAACGAAGACAGGTATAACGCCGGATAACTTCCTGAAATAATGCCGGTGATTATGATAAAGCCCAGCGCGATAAGCCAGAAGTACGGATTACTATAGGGTACATATAACTGCTTTTGCGTAAGCTGGTTGAAACCCGACATACTGATTTGCACAATTATAATGGCAAAAATACCTGCGATAGTGGCTATCAATATGGATTCGCCTAAAAATTGCCAGATCAACGATCCCCTCAACGCGCCTACGGTTTTGCGGATCCCTACCTCCCTGGCACGTTTCTCGCTCCTGGCCGTACTTAAATTCATAAAATTGATACAGGCGATAACGAGGATCAGCACGGCGATCAGGGAAAATACCCTTACGCGTTCAATTCTTCCGCCTACTATTTTCCCGTCCTCAAAATGCGAATACAAATGCCATTTGCTTGCAGGGTGCAAAAACTGCTGAATGTCTTTGGTATCGGAGTGGTTTTTGGTAAAATTAAGCACAGCATCGTCAGCATGGGCTTCCGTTACGCCGGGTTTTAAAAGTACAAACGTTTGAATGGAATTATTGCCCCAATATTCGTCATCCTGGCCTATCTTTTTCAGGTATGACCATGGCAACAGGTATTCAAAATCAAAGCGGGTATTATTCGGCAGGTCTTTCATTACGCCGGTAACTTTAAAATAGGAATTGCTGTCTATTTTAACTGTTTTGCCAATCGCGTTTTCCTGACCAAAAAGCTTTTTGGAAAATTTCTCCGTTATCACAATATTGTTTACTTCGTTCAAAGCGGTTTTTTTGTCACCACTGATCAATGGGAAGCTGAACATGGAAAGAAAGTCCGGATCTGTAAAATCACCTGCGGCGGTCAGGTGCTTATCGCCGATAGTAAATAAGAAACTGGCATCTGTAACCCTGGCTACTTTTTCCAGTTGAGGTAATTCTTCTTTCATTACCCTGCCCATTATTTTGGGCGTGGTTTCCCAGCTCCATAATTTTCCGTCAAATTTTGAGCGGTTATAAACAGAATAAAGACGGTCACGCTTTTCATGGAACTGATCAAAACTGAGCTCATTCTGGATCCACAATAAGATCAGCGCGGCACTTGCCATGCCGATAGTCAGTCCCAGGATATTGATCAAAGAAAATGTTTTTTGACGCAAAAGGTTACGCCAGGTGATCTTTAAGTAGTTTTTGAGCATATGATCGGGTTTTGATAATTATAAGACGCCGCTATCCGGTAATAAGTTGCAGGTTATTTTTAAAAAGCTAAATTTTTAAAAGGGCAGGGGCTATGGGGGCTTTGATAGAATGAGAAAAAGAGAAACGAGCAAAAGACGAAGTGGAAAAATGGGTAGCTAAGCTAATTTGGAAATGGCGCTAATCTCAAAGCAAATGATCAATTCCAATCCTTCAGAAAAGCAGTAAACACCTCTTTATATTGCTCTGTAACATGGATAGTGGTGTTATCGATCTGAACGGAGTTTTTAGTAACCGATTTAACCGCATCCTTTGAAACTATAAATGACCGGTGAATCCTGATAAACGCAGCCGATGGCAATTTTTCTTCCAGGTTTTTCAAACTGGTAAGCGTAAGCAGGGGCTTATCCTGGTTGGCGAGAAAAATCTTTACATAATCCTTCAGGCCTTCTATGTACAAAATATCTGCTATATTAACTTTTACCAACTGATAATCAACCTTAAGGTAAATATAACTTTTCTCCATTCTTTCGGTCGGCGTTACAGGATTCAAGGTGCTGTTGCTACTCTGAAGCATCACAAAGTAGTCATAGGCTTTAGTAGCTGCTTTGGAGAAATCAACGAAGCTGAAGGGTTTCAGCAGGTAATCCAGCGCGTCTACCTTAAAACCCTCCAAAGCGTATTGGTCGTAGGCGGTGGTAAAAATTATTCGCAGGGTTTTCTTTTTCCCGGTTTGTTCAATCACCCTCGCCAATTCTACTCCACTGAGATCGGCCATCCGAATATCTAAAAAGATAAGCTGAATTTCGGGCCTGTCATGAACTGCTTTCAGCGCCTCGATAGCGTTGGTAAAAGTGCCGGTTAAGGTTAAGAAAGGTGTTTGTTGAATGTAGGATGTCACCAACCTCAGCGCTACAGGTTCGTCATCAACAGCTATGCAGTTAATTTTCATTTAATTGGAAGGTTAAAACTACAGTAAACTCTTTAGCTGTTAAATCGCGGTTAACCTTTAACGCATACCGCCCCGGGTATAAGAGATCAAGCCGCCTCTTTGTATTGGCAATCCCTATGCCGTTGCTGTCTTCCAGGTAAGCCGCCTGTTCTTCAAACAGCGAATTTTTGATTTCCAGCTTTAGTTTACCGGCTTCCTGGCCGATATCGATGTAAATATAACTCGGATGAACGGCGCTGATACCATGTTTAAAAGCATTTTCGATAAATGGCAAAAAAAGCATAGGTGCAACTTCACAGTTTCTTAAATTGGCTTGCTTTTCAAAAATCACCTGCACGTCGTCGCTCAGCCTTAACTTCATGAGTTTAATGTAATCCTCGGCAAATTTAATCTCCTTTTCAAGATCGGTTAAATCGTTCTTCGTTTCGTAGATCACGTAGCGCATCATGTGGGATAGCGTATAAACGGCGTCTTTTGAAGCAGAGGGGTTACTGTCAGACAGGGCATAAATGGTATGCAAAATATTGAAAAAGAAATGCGGGTTGATCTGCGCCTTTAAAAAGGAGAGTTCAGAACTTATCTTTTCCTGCTCGGTTGCCTTTAAAGCATCCTGATCTGACTTGATCTTTTTGGATACAGCGATGATGGTGCTAACGCCCAGCACCACGAGGGTTGAAATAATGATCCAGTAATTATAACTATGTCCGTCATCTGCCGATTTTTTCCCCCAGTTTTTAAACAGCCTGCCTAAGGCCGCTTTCCATCCGGTTACCTCATCAAGCCAAAGGTTTAAATAAACAACGGCAAAAAGAGAGGCTATTAAAAGAAGAACAAACAGGATAGCTTTATTGCGATATAATAGCTTCGGAGTAAAAAACAACAGGTTGGCATAAAACAGGGCTGCCCAAACCAGGTGGATCAGCACCTGCTTTATCCAAAATTCGGTAGGCAGTTTTACTGGCCATGATAATGGGAACAACATTAGCGCAAGCAAACTGATCACTATGTATAAGTGAACCGAAAAAAAGATCTTCTTTAAGTCAGAAAGCGCCATAATTGGATTTTTACTGTAAAAATAGCAGAAAAATAGTGCGTTTTGTTTCTCAGGCAAAACGCACCTTACCGTATCAAATACAGTAATCAACTAAATCCCATCTCACCGGGATCATGCAAATGACAAA
The DNA here is from genome assembly GCF_047324315.1 of Mucilaginibacter sp. Mucisp86. NCBI lineage: Bacteria > Pseudomonadati > Bacteroidota > Sphingobacteriia > Sphingobacteriales > Sphingobacteriaceae > Mucilaginibacter > Mucilaginibacter sp. Mucisp86. The sequence goes on along the minus strand of NZ_CP168503.1, from coordinate 6,903,671 downwards.
ATATTTTATTTCAGTTTTTGAGGTAATAGATGGCTTGCAGGTTTTAATAGATAGAATGGCAGTTTTAATCTATGACATGACAGGGCGCGGGATAATCAATGATCTTATTCGTTGTTTTGTTCTGAAAAATGCCTGATTTTGAAGCCATAGATTTTTAAGGTCGTTTGGTCTATTATTAACGCCAAACCGTCTATTAGACAATTTTGGGTAGGTGGATTTATGTTGCTTTGTTTCAAAGCTCCGGATATGAAACCTGAAAACTACAAATCAAACTTTAAAAGTACCACCATTATATTGTCGCTGTTACTGATGGCGTTTTTATTGACATCACCAGGCATAGTTCAGGCCCAGCAGCCGGCCGGTCCGCCCTCCGGCATGCTTCAGAGCAATGGCCTCATCTCTGGCACCGTGATCGATTCGCTGACCAAAAAGCCCCTGGATTATTCAACCGTGAGCTTATTTAAAGCCGGCGTAGCTGCCCCGGTAAACGGCAACCTGACCGATGCAAAAGGTAATTTCAAAATTACGGGGATAGCACCAGGCACTTACCGCCTTCAGATTGCTTTTATAGGTTATACTACCAAAAATATTGAAGGGGTTGTGATAACACCAGGTAAACCCGACCGCAACTTAGGGCAGTTAATTGTTTCGCCGGGCGCTAAAATGCTTGCTGACGTGCAGGTTACCGGGCAACGCGCTTTGATTGAAAATAAGATTGACAAGGTAGTTTTTAATGCAGAGAAAGACGTAACCAGTGCAGGCGGCAACGCCTCTGATATTTTGCGGAAAGTGCCAATGGTTTCGGTTGATATGGATGGCAATGTTTCGTTGCGCGGAAACCAAAATGTGCGGATCCTGATCAACGGTAAGCCTTCAGGTGCTTTGGTGACCAATGCTGCGGATGTGTTGAAATCTATGCCATCCGATCAGATTAAAAATATTGAGGTAATAACCGCTCCATCGGCCAAGTACGATGCAGAAGGGTCGGCAGGGATCATTAATATCATTACCAAAAAGAAGGAAGTGGCCGGAGTAAGCGGTTCCATCAATGCCGGTGTGGGTACCCGCCAAAATAATGAAAGCGGAAACATCAATTTTAATAAAAACAAACTGAGCGTTACCGCAAACCTGGGTTATAACGTGGGATGGCCGCAAACTACTTATCAATCATTCAGCAGTCAGAATACCGAGTTGGGTACCTCGTCGTCCTCAAACGGACAAAGTACTTCCAACCGCCATTTCACCAATGGTTCGGCTTCGGTTGGATATGATTTCGATGATCAAAATACTTTTAACTCCACCTTTAGTTTGAGAGGGGGCGCGTTTAAGAATAACGGAAGTTCGGTTAACAGCAATAATTCTGCATCCGAAGGAAATATCGATTATACTGCTTTAACCAGCAATGAATTTAAAGTATCCAATTTTGACTGGAACAATGACTTTACGCATAAGTTTAAAAAGGAGGGCGAAGAGCTGAGCTTTGCCTTTCAGTGGACACATGGTACCTCTGATGTAAACTACCTGTCTGAATATTCTGCTTTTACTCAAAACCAGCGTGCGGTAAACAATGGTACCAATAACGAATACACCTATCAGCTCGATTATGTACTGCCAATCAGCAAAGTATTTAAGCTTGAAACAGGTGCGAAAAGCATTTTGAGAAGAATTTCCAGCGAATATGATTTCTTTAACCCCGATGCCTCCGGAGCATATGTATTTAACGCGGCAACGTCTAATACTTACAGCTATGACCAGGATGTGTATTCGGGCTATGGTTTACTTACCGTAAACTTAAAAAATGGTTTTACTGTTCAGGGAGGCGCCAGGCTGGAGAATACAAAAATTGATGGAAACTCGGGTAATACCAGCGTTGGCCTGTCGCCTTTTCATAATAGCTATACCAACTTTATCCCAAGTTTCGTGATCTCGAAAGCTTTGACACCAACTCAAACATTGAAGCTTAGCTACAGTAAACGCATTCAAAGGCCAAGTTTGCAATATCTGAACCCGTTCCTGAATACCAGTAATCCGCTTAATCAAAGCCAGGGCAATCCTGAATTATCACCCGAAATTACCCAAACGGTAGAAATGACCTATTCTACCTTTATCAAAAGCAGCGTAATTAATGCCTCGGTTTATTACCGTAAAACGGATGATATAATTGAAAGTTATGTAAGCACAGTACCGTACACTACCATCGATAATAACGGCAACCCGGTTACCAGGGATGTTTCGCTCACCAACTATCTTAACGTTGGTAACAATAATTCGGTGGGTGTTACTTTCTTCGGATCAACAGAACTGTTCAGGATCCTGACCATAAGAGGAAATGTGAATGCGTTCACCTATAAGCCGCAAGTTGTAAGTAGTTTGCAGCAAGGAAACCAGTCAACCTATGTACAATACAACGCCTTTATCAGCGGCACTGTAAAATTAAACAAGACGCTTTCTGCCGAAACGTTTCTGATCCAGAACTCGGCAAGAAGAACTTTCCAGGGAACCAACCCTTCGTTTAACTTATGGGTTGTTGGCTTAAAACAGGATGTATGGAAAAAACGGGGCACTATCGGGTTGAACATTACCCAGCCTTTTAATGATTACAAAAATTTTACTTCCAATATCAACAGTGGCCCGCTTACGCAAACCAGCAGGTTTTCGGTACCGTTTAGGTCTTTTGGAGTGAGCTTTGCTTATAATTTTGGTAAAATGAGCTTTGGCCCTCAGATGCCTAAAAAGAGGCGCGGCGTAAACAATGACGATTTGAAACAAGGAGATAACGGAAATGGGCAGGAGGCTCAAAATCGATAATATACACAAACCGGCTCAAATTGAGCCCCCTTATCCCGTTTTTGACGCTTTGAAAAGCGATGATGTGATGTTAACAGGTTATGCTGAAATCTAATTATCAGTTGTTCCCAATTTTACTTAAATCTCTATCATCGCTTTAATAACCCCGTTTGCCGGATCAAGCCAGCTTTCAAAGTTATCCTTCACCTCATCAAAACGTACCCGGTGTGTAATATAGTTTGCAGGCTGTACCAAACCTTTTTTTATGGATGCAATCACATGCTCAAAGTCTTCCCTGGTTGCATTTCGACTGCTCATCAGCGTCGCCTCGCGTTTATGAAATTCGGGGTGACTAACTTTGATCTCCCCCTTTTGCAAGCCAACAAGTACATATCTCGCCCCATGGGCCATATAATTAAAACCATTATTAATTGCATTTAAGCTGCCGGTTGCGTCCATAACTACCGTGGGCATATCGCCCTGTGTTATGGTGGCTAATCGCTCCATTGCATTTTCAGCAGATACATTGATGATATGATCAACCTTTAATTTGTCGCTGCAAAATTTAAGCCGCCCGGCATTTAAATCCATCGCGATCACTCTGCCGCCGGCTATACGGGCAAATTCCATGATCCCCAGGCCTATTGGTCCTGCGCCTATAACCAAAACGTATTCTCCAGGCTTAACATCTGCCCGTCTTACACCATGTGCACCGATAGCAAGTGGCTCTACTAAAGCCAGTTCATCATAGCTTAAGCCTTCGCCATGTACAAGCGAGTAAGTTGGCACGCTCAGGTATTCGGCCATTCCGCCATCAATATGCACGCCGCAAACGTTGATCTTCGCGCAGCAATTGGGCTTGCCCGACCTGCACGCTATACAAGAGCCACAGTTGAAATAGGGGATGAATGTAACAACCTCTCCTTTTTGAAAACCTGGTGCGCCGCCTGTTTCAACCAATTCGCCGGAAAGCTCATGGCCCAGAACACGCGGGTAACTAAAATATGGTTGCGTTCCTTCAAATGCATGCAGATCTGTCCCGCAAATTCCTATTCTCCTTATCCTGATTTGTGCATAGCCTTCTTTAATTTCAGGCTTTTCCTGCTCTTTAAAAGCCAGCTGTCCCGGTTCCTCGCAAACTATTATCTGCATGCCCTTTATTTTAAAGTTTAAAAATTTGTTCCATAGGTACCCATTTCTCTCCCTCTTTAGCCCAGGGAAGGGGCTGCTGAAATAGCCACATCAGCTGTTCCCATTCCTGTACCTTCGGGTTTAGCGCGTCCATTGCTCCCTTTTTATCTGCGTCATAATGATCGCTCGTTTCCATGATCATAAATAACCGGTTTCCGGTACGATAGATCTGCATATCGAGGATGTCTGCATCCAGTATGCTTTTGCGTATTTCCGGCCAGCTGTTTTCTGCCTTATGCCAGTGCTCATATTGTGCTATCAATTGCGGATCATCCTTTAAATCAAGGGCCAAACAGTATCTTTTCATAGTGACATTTTATTTTTTACAAGTAGGTGGAGGCGTACGACTCGTCAATTAAACCACATGCTTTCATTTCTTTCCAAAATTGTGCAGGAATTGTTAAATAGGCTAAAGCAACATTTTGGGACACCCGTTCGGCATTGGTTGTATTCATGGCAATGCTTTTAACACCAGGTGCCTTTAGCCCAAAGGCAACACATACATCTGCGGGTTTTATTTTATAGTCTGCACATAAACCATAAAACAACTCCCGCCAATGATATAAATGCTTGTCTTTTACCGGATCCGTTAACCGGTAATTGTAATAAGCAGATCCTGTTAAAAAGCCCCCGTTAAAAACAGCGGAGTTAATGATCTGAGTTCCTTGCTTTTCAAGGTGCTGCATAAATTCAACTAATTCCAGGGGATGGCTGTGAACTGTCATGCTATTGGCTATCATCACCCAATCCAGCTTTACATCATTAGTTATTTTTTTGATGATCCGCCAGTCCTTCGAACCTACGCCGATACCTTTTACTTTACCACTCAGTTTCAACTCATTCAGCGCGTGGTAGGCATCTAAAATATCGTGGTAGCGCTTTGCCTGTTCATGCTCATCTTTTGCGGCGTTAAGATATTCATCCGGGTCATGCACAGATACCAGTTGTGCATGATAATCGCCCAGCAGTTCATTCCCCTGTTCGTAGCATTCCAGGATGCCTTCATAACTTATTCGCTGAACGGCGTCATATTTAAGGTCGCGCCAGACACCAGGTTCAAAAGTAGGTTCCGCGGTTGTTAACGCAGTACGCAGCCAGCCTAATTTATTGCTGATGAGTACATCCGAAGGCTTTACATTCAATTGTGCCAGAGCGGTTCCTAACGATTCGAGCGCAAGCCCTGCGCCATATTTACCGGCAGAATCAAATACAGCCGGTTTAGGCGAATGCCTGATACTTTCCGCAACAATTGAACATTTAACTTCATCAGAAAGCGCTACGTATAGATTTCCTAATCCGCTGGTTCCAAAAATTACTTTAGGTAAATTAATTTCCTGCATATTGAAAATGGGGAATTGTTAAAGAATGGCCGAAACAGGTACATTTTCTGGCTTCACTTTTACACGATGGCCTTTTAATCCAAAAAAGGCCACCACCGCAAAGCATACCAACGGTACCAGGTAGCCATACTGAATATTACCGGTTACATCGCTGATATAACCAAACACCCTCGGTAAAACAGCACCGCCGACGATGGACATAATGATCAGGCTGCTGCCAAATTCGGTATCGGCTTTTAAGTCCTTTATGCCAAGGGCAAAAATTGTTGGAAACATAATGGACATGAAGAAACAGATACCTATTACTGTGTATACTGTGATCATGCCATGACCAAAAATGGCAATTGCGGATAGCAAAATATTGATACCAGCATAAACTGCAAGTAAAATAGCTGAGCTATAATATCTCATCAGGAAAGTACCAATAAACCTGCCTATCAGGAATGCAGCGCCGCACAAACCGAGATAGTAGGTCGTTTGCATCTCTGTAAGTCCGGCAGATTTTGTAGCATAAAGAATAAATAAACTGAATACACAAACCTGAGCGCCCACGTAAAAAAACTGTGCGGCAACACCCCAGGCCAGATGACGGTGCTTCAGGGCATGGAAAATGTTTTTACTGGCAGTATGCCCTTCATGCTGCTGGATCCGGGGCAGACGTGTAAATGCAAAAAGTATGGCGATGAACACCAGTACACTACCTAATATAAAATAGGGCATTTTTACGGATGACGCTTCGGCGGCAAGCGCCAGTTTACGGCCCTGCTCTGTCATTACGCTTAATTGTGCCGGGGTGTAACCTTTTGTAAGTATAATACGCCCGCCAATTATAGGGGCCAGGGTAGCAGCCAGTCCGTTAAATGATTGTGCAAAGTTAAGCCTTTGTGTAGAAGTCGCGGGATCTCCTAGTGAAGAAGCATAGGGATTGGCGGCTGTTTCTAAGATGGTTAACCCGCAAGCAATGATAAATAAAGCCACCAGGAAAAATGTGTACTGTTGGGTATTGGCTGCCGGTATAAATAAATAGGACCCAAATGCGAAAATTAGCAACCCGGTAATAATACCTGTTTTGTAGCCGTATTTTTTCATGATGAAGCCAGCCGGCAAAGCCATTAAAAAATAGGCAATAAATACGGCCGAATCCACCAGTGTAGCCTGGACTGTTGTAAGCGTAAACGACTTTTTTAAATGGGGTATTAATATCGGGTCGAGGTTATGGGCAAAACCCCATAAAAAGAATAAACTGGTTATTAATATAAATGGAAAAAGAGTTTTATTCTTTGTCATTGTATTTAAATTTTGTTGCTGCGTTAAGGTTCTCAATTATTTACTGGTAGTTATTTTAGCTACCCATCCGCCTGCGGTGTCTAAATGGATATTCATAACCGAATTTGCCGATACCTTTGTTTCAGCCCGGGTTAAACTTTGAGGTGAGGATAATACATCCGCCCATGACGATAAAGCATATTTACCGGTTGGCAAAAAATCCAATTTTAATTGGATATCCCTTTCTGAGTCGTTGGTCATTGCGCCTACGTACCAGTCCTTTCCGCTTCTTTTGGCAATGATGACATATTGACCCGGGTATCCGCCAAGTACTTTTGTATCGTCCCAAACGGTAGGCATATTGTTTAAGAAATCGGCTCCCGGCTTACCCAAAATGTGCTCAGGTGCGTCACAGTAAACCATAAAGGGGCTTTCGTAAATTACAAACTTTGCCAGTTCGGCACAGCGGCTGTTCATTACCTGGGTAGGGCTGCCTTTTCTGAACTCTTCCTTTTTTACATTTAAAAAACCGCCGGGAGTATAATCCATTGGCCCAGCCAGCATACGCGTGAATGGGAGGGTGGTGTTGTGCCCTGCTGTTATCCTGGTCGAAAACTTGGAATATTCTTCGCCTAAAACTCCTTCCCGGGTTATCATGTTGGGATAGGTACGCTCAATACCATCGGGTTTATAAGCGCCATGAAAATCAACCATCAGGTGATATTGTGCGGCAGTTTTAATAATGCGGCGGTACCAGTTTACCATTTGCTGATCGTCCCGGTCCATAAAATCAATTTTAACCCCGGCAATGCCCCATTGCTGGTAAATTGGGAAAGCCTTTTCAAAATTGTCATTCCGGTTAACATCTGAGCTGTATAACCAAAGCCAGCATTTAACGTTCCTGGCTTTGGCATAAGCTAAAATCTCAGGCATGTTCAATTGCGGGGCAGGTTGGGTAATATCAGCTTCGGGTTTGTTAAATGCCCCGTACCACTGCCAGTCGATAAGCATATACGGCCAATGCTGTGCCGACGCCAGGTCGATATACTTTTTAATTGTAGGCATATCCATTTTTACCTCGCCGCTCCACCAGTTATCCCAGGCGCTCATGCCAGGCTTTATCCAGCTTGCATCTTTTAATGCGCAGGGCGGATTCAGGTTCTGGATTAGTTCCGATTCGATTAATTTACCGGGCGAAGCTGCCAGCATGACTACACGCCAGGGGGTAAGCAGGTTATTAGCAAAACGCGCCTTAACCCCGTTCTCATTTTCGCCGGGCAGAGGGGATAATTTGGTAACCAGGTCAATTTTATCAGTTGCACTGGTATCTGTTTTTTGCGAGCCTATATAAAATCCGGGATAGTTATCAATATTAGCTTCTGTAATTGCTGTATAATGGCTCTGATCTAACACTACGAGCAGGGGTAAGCCGGCTATTGTTTTTTCTGTGATATGGTTTAGGCTTGTCGGTTGAAATTCAGTCTCCTGAGAGGAGGTATAACTACCATAGTCTGCCACCCAGGTTTTGGCTTTTGAAAGTAAGTTGAAACTGGTCAGTTCCTTTACTATCTGCCGGTCGCCAATGTTGTCGGCCCCGAATAACTGGTAGCGAAAGGCAATTCCGTCATCATAAGCTCTGAACCAGATCTTCATCCGGCGCATAGGCCCCGATTTTTCTACCAGCGACAGTTCCAGTTCATTGTAATGATCGGCTATGGTACTATGTTTCGTTTTTACTACCGGTACCCAGGTTTGGTTAACGGAGTGCTCTACATGACCGGTTACAGCCATATTGGCACCCATAGCCGGTTCATTTTTAAACTCGAAACCAAGTGAAGAAGGATGGATGATCATTAAACCATTGCTGGATACAGCATATTGCAGGCTGTTGGTGTTATTTATCTCCACAATATTTTTTTTATCGGGCGATACCAGCTTAAAAGTTTGGGCAAATGACGGAACTGCGAATGAGGCGGCAGTAATCAGTACGTAAAAAGTTTTTAAGTTCATGACATTGATTAGATAGCGCCTTCTATTTTTAAAACGAATGCATCTTTACACGGAGCGTTTTCAGGCAATTTTACTTTAAGGCCTGCTTCTGTCTGCTCAAAGCTCAACTTGTCGTTTCCGAGCAGGCTTACGCTGCTGACGTTACCCAGTTGATTGTTTTTTGCTAACTTTTTAACAAGCGCTTCGTTCCCGGCGGGCCAACCCAGCATAGTAGCATAAAGGGTTTTTCCTTTTGTGGTGAACCGGATATCTTCGGCGCCAAATGGCTTGCCTTTACCTTCGTTAAAGCCTTGAGCATTAATAGGTGCCGCCGAATCCGTTGCCGGGCCTTCTCCAAATACAGTCCAGGGGCGGGTACCATAAATTGCCTCGCTGTTAACCTGCATCCAGGCGCCTACACCTTCAACTATAGCTCGTTCCTCACTGTCAATGGTGCCGTTACCGCGGACAGGAATATTTAACAAAAGGTTACCGTTTTTACTTACAATATCAACCAGGGTATGAACTACAGTTTTGGCGCTTTTATAATGTTTATCATCAAATATGCGGCGATCATAGTGCCAGGCACCAATACAGGTATCTGTTTGCCATGGCAAAGGCTCTATCTGATTACTCTGTCCCCGTTCAATATCCCATATCATACATTTTCGCTGCTGCTCGTTCAATACTTTACCAAATAATGCCGCTTGTAGTTTACCATGCTTTTTAATGCTGGTATTGTACATATGTGCCGCTATTTTTAAGCCGGCATCACTTATTGGCCAAAGAGGTAGCGCAGTGTCATCAAAGTAGATAAGTTCAGGCTCGTATTTATCAATAAGTTCTATAGTGCGGTTTAAAAATTTATCGCAATAGGCTTTGCCAGGTACGCTTGAGCCATTAACCCAGTCCCAGTTCCAGGTTTTACTTACCTCGTGGTTTTGAGCATATAATTCCTGAGGGTCCAATTTTTCCCACCAGGTTCCTTTGCCACTGGCTTTAGTTATTTTGCCGTCGTAAGGTATGTCCTTGAATTCGCCGCTCTTGTCGGCCCCCTGTGATGTTTCGTAAAATGTCCAGGCGTGTGAGGCATGAACACTCAATCCGAAGGGAAGCGCATGGCTTTTTGCTGCTTTTGCCCAACCTGCAACAATATCTTTCTTAGGGCCAACATTAACAGAGTTCCACGCCTGGTACTTGCTGTTCCATAAATCAAGGTTATCGTGGTGGCTGGCCATGGCAAAAAAGTACTGCGCACCTGCACGTTTGTACAAGCCAACCAGCTCATCCGGATCCCAGCTTTCGGCTTTCCAATCGTTGATCACATCCTTAAAACCAAATTTTGAAGGGTGCCCATATTTTTGAACATGGTATTTATACTGGTCGCTGCCTTCCTGGTACATGCCACGCGCGTACCAGTCTCCACGTTCGGGCTGGCATTGCGGTCCCCAGTGTGCCCAGATGCCAAACTTGGCATCGCGAAACCAATCAGGTACCTGGTATTGGGCTAATGAATCCCAATCGGGTTTGAAAGGGCCTGCGGCGATGTTAGCATTTAAATTTGGTTGCAGCAAACTATTGCCAAAAGCCCTTGACAGGTACAAGGATGAGAATCCTGTAGCTAAGCCTTTTATTAATGTTCTTCTTTTCATAATTAAGTTTGACCGTTAGAAAAAGCAGCTACGCCGATCAGCCATGCGGATGAATAGCCGAAGCTTTTAAATAAATTTCTATACCTGGTTATCTATAATTGGTTAATCAGCAATTCGCGTTATCGGATCAATAATTGATAATCATCCAAATTTCTTTGAATTAATAGCTAAATAATTGGCCTAATGGGACTTTTTTTTGTATAAAACCGACTTTTTGCGCGGGGGAAAATGCGAATTATCGAAAAGAATTGAGGTTGCTAAATCGAGGTGTATATTTTGAGTCTGATTGTAACTTGTTTATTTAGTGGTTGTTGATGCTGAAGTAAAGATAATAGCTTGTACGAGCTATTACACATTAATTATTTAAGGTCTGGTGTCTATAAATGCATTGGCGATGGTTATTTCAGACCAGGCTTTTTAATAACAGCCATATTTTTCCCGGCTATCATGATATCTGTATCTTATTGATCAATGATTAAAACCAACCTGGTACATCTGCTTTCTATACTCGCTGGGCGACATGCCGGTAAGCTTTTTGAATGTTTTTGAAAAATAAGAAAGGTTATCAAATCCGGTTTGAGTACAGATTTCTGAATAGGACATGCGGCTTGTCGCCATCAGGTACTGTGCACGCTCAACGCGTTTTTCATTGATATAATTTAATGGCCTGGTTCCTGTGTACTGTTTAAATTGCCTTGAAAAATAATCGACATTTTGATTTGCCCTGGATGCAAGCAGGTGAACTGAAAGATCCAAATGTAAATTAACAAGGATATAATTTAATGTTTCTGCAATTTTTACCGGGATAAGTTTATGTTCGGGGCTTTTGAACAATTGAGGGTTCAGGAATTTTGCAGTTAGCATCATCAGGATACCCTGGGTTTCCAGATATGTTGATGTGTTTTGTTGATTGTTAAGTTCCTGATATTCCTTATAATAAATATCTTTTTCATACACCTGGGGATTGTCAGACCGGTTGATTCCCCTCCCCGGGTTAATTTGAAGTAACCGGTTAAAAAGGTTTACATCCATTTCGGTAGCTTTGGTTTTTAACACAGCCCTGTTATTGGCAAACAGCGAGCTCCCGTCTATCGAATCCTCAAAAAACTGAACAAAAAATTGACCCAGATAATCACCACACTCCAAGTTACATAGCGTGAAACTTGGGATGATATACAGATAACCCGGTTCAAGCTTTAACGAACTGGTTGCATCTGATATTTCACCTTCGCCATCATCTATATAATAAATACGGTAGTAAGGGCTTATCACATTCCTGTAATTCCATTTACAGTTAAGCCTCACATAGTCAACGTTAAGAAGCGAGAAAGTATGTTTTAAATTTCTTTTGATCATCTGGACCACAAATATGCAAATTGCTTTGATATACCTAAATGCATATCAATATCTAAAATATAGTAAAGTCGGATTTTTACAATAAAAAGTCCATTTTAATTAAGTTTTTAGATGGAGGCTTACTGTAGGTTTGAATCAACCAATATAAAGAAGGAATATCTCAAAACTTTGCGTGAATACAGGGCATCAATGAGCTTTGCTTTGCATATTAAAATTTGATATTTGCCAAACTCTATCTTTTATTGCTTATTTTTATGAATACCCCTAAGCTATGAGATACAAATTATCACTAAGCGTGCTTATATTACTGTTAATGCTTAATGTTGCTTTTGCTCAAAATGGCAAATACCAGTTTTCGCAGCTAAACAGAAGCAATGGCTTGTCTCACAACCAGGTTAACTGCATTTTTAAAGATTCTGAAGGTTTTATGTGGTTTGGTACTGCATCGGGCCTCAACCGTTATGACGGTTATAGTTTTAAAGTATTTAAACATGATGCTAATAACAATAAGTCGCTTAATGATGACTTTGTAAGCAGTATTTTTGAAGGCCCCGGCAAAAAATTATGGGTGTCAACGCGTGGCGGATATTGCTTTTACGACCCGGAAACGGAACAGTTTGATAGTGATATGGCATTAGTTACCAACTCATTAAAAATTCCGGCATATCCTAACGTATCGAAAATAGTGCGTGGTGGCAAAGGCGAGTTTTGGTTTTTGTGCCCTGATTCGGGTCTTTACAGATATAATGAAATTAGTAAAACAACCCGTCGGTATTGTCACGACCGGTCAGGCACATCATTATATTCAAATTCTCTTTCGGATATAACACAGGATGCTACCGGTAATATTTGGCTGACTTATCGTAACGGCATGGTTGAAAAGCTCGATATCGGGCAGAATAAAATTACCTACCGTACAGATATTTTTACCAAAGCTGTTAGTATCAAAGATGCATATTATGCCATCACCGTCGACAAGGATAGCGATTTATGGTTTTACGCACCTAATTTTTACGCCAACGCTTATTATTATAGCCCCTCAAACGGGACATTAAAACTTGTAGGTAAAGAGTCGGCCGGATCCAAATTAAAATCTAATATCATCAGCAACATTATCCAGGCAGACGACGGCTTGATATGGATAGCTACCGACCATGGCGGCATAACCTTGTTTGATAAAAAAATATCCAAATTTACCTATTTATTGAACCGGGAAGACGATGCCAAGTCATTAAGCCAAAACAGCGTTATCAATCTTTATAAAGACGATGCGGGTATTATGTGGGCCGGTACATTTAAAGAAGGTGTAAGTTATTATCATAAAAACATTATCCGTTTTCCGTTATACAGGCATTTCGCTTCAGACCCCAAAAGCTTGGGCTTCGAAGATGCTAACAAGTTTGTTGAAGATAAAAACGGTAATATCTGGATTGGCACAAACGGAGGGGGCCTGATCTGCTTTAACCGTGAAACCGGCAGTTTCAAACAATATAAGTACGAAGCAGGAAATTTAAACAGCCTAAGCAACGACATTATTGTTAGTTTATGTATCGATCATGATCAGAAACTATGGATAGGCACTTATTTTGGCGGCCTGGACTGCTTTGACGGAAAAACATTTACCCATTATAAACATGATGATAAGGTAGCCGGGAGCCTTGCTGATAACCGGGTGATGAGCATTTTTGAAGACTCTTCGCATAGATTATGGATAGGGACATTTGCGGCGGGGCTGCAGATATTTGACAGGGAAAAAAAGAAATTTTCCCCTCCCTTTAAACAAACAGATATCAGGTGTCTTTACGTTTCTGCGCTGTTTGAGGACCGCAAAGGCAATATCTGGACAGGGGGGTACTTTGGTATCGATGTAATCTTAAAAAGTACGGGGCGGTTTTTGCATTACAGCGTAAACAAAGATGATCCTAACAGTTTAATCGCTAACACCATCAACTGTATTAACCAGGACAGGCGCGGCCTCATCTGGATAGCAACACGCTACGGGTTAAGCATACTTAACCCCGAAACCAATAAGTTTACGTCGCTCACAAAACAAAACGGGCTGCCTGAAAATGCCATACTGGATATACAGGAAGACAACAACGGAAGGATGTGGTTAAGTACTGCTAATGGTTTAAGCAGGGTAACGCTTATTACCCAAAAGGCTCCTTACGCTTTTAGGTTTGAGAATTTTGATGAAACGGATGGTTTGCAAGGCAGGGAATTCAATGACCAGGCAGGGCTCAAAACCCGCAAGGGCGAACTTATATTTGGCGGCGGTCATGGTTTCAATATTTTCGACCCGTTAGCCATACATGCCAATATCAATAAACCTAAACTAACTTTTACCGATTTCTTGTTGTATAACAAAAGTGTCAAAGCCAATGAAGAAGTTAACGGGCATGTTGTATTATCAAAAGCTATTTCGGTAACCCGCCAACTGACACTGACACACAGCGAAAATGTATTTACCATTGAGTTTGCCGCGCTTAATTTCTTTAATCCCAACAAAGTAAAACATCAGTATATGTTGGAAGGCTTTGATAAGGATTGGATTGATGCCGATAATGCTACGCGAAAAGCCACCTACACCAACCTTGACGGCGGCGACTATACTTTTAAAGTACGGGCGATTAGCCAGGAGGGAAGGTGGGATCCTGATTATATAACATTGAAGATTAAGGTATTGCCGCCGTTCTGGAAATCGACGATAGCCTATTTTATTTATATATTGCTTTTATTTGGAATCCTATTTTTCATGCGCCGGCGCGGAATTCAAAAAATAAGAAGGCAGTTTGAAATCGAAAAGGAGAAACGCGAGGCTAAATTGTTAATCGAAAATGAGCGCCAGGAGGCCCGGCGTATGCATGAACTTGATATGATGAAAATCAAGTTCTTTACCAATGTAAGCCATGAGTTCAGGACCCCCTTATCGTTGATTATGGCACCCGTTGATAAGATATTAAAGCAAACTGAGGCTGAAGAGCAGAGGAACCAGTTGCAAATGATCAATCGCAATGCCAAACGTTTACTCAATATGGTAAACCAGTTGCTCGATTTCAGGAAAATGGAGGTGCAGGAACTTAGGCTGCATGCCCGGAGCGGGGACATTATAAGTTTTATTAACGAAATGGTTTATTCGTTCTCGGATGTGGCCGAGAAAAAAAACATCAGGCTGGTATTCGATTCGGAAATTCAAAGTCTGGTTATCAATTTTGATCATGATAAGATCGAGCGAATTATCTTCAATCTGCTTTCCAACGCGTTTAAATTTACGCCCGATGGCGGTAATATAAGTGTTTTACTGGCGATAATTGAAAATGCGTCGGGAGAACGGCAACTTGAGATAAAGGTTATTGATACGGGTATTGGAATTCCATTAGATAAACAGGGCCGGATTTTTGAACGCTTCTTCCAAAACGAAGTGCCCGGATCTATGGTTAACCAGGGTAGTGGAATAGGGCTGGCAATAACTAAAGAATTTGTAAAGCTGCATAATGGCGAGATATCCGTACAAAGCCAGCCCGGGCAAGGCAGCTATTTTACAATCCTCCTACCGGTTGATTTAGCAACAGAGGAAGAAGTATGCTTGAGTGATCCTGATTTAAGCAAAGCGTCAATAACTGAAATCCCCGACGGGGTGCAGACAGGAGGCAGCAATACAATTAAAAAAATGTCTGTTTTACTGGTTGAAGACAATGAGGATTTTCGTTTCTATCTGAAAGACAATTTAAATGATACGTTTACCGTTATCGAAGCTGCTAATGGAAAGGAAGGCTGGCAGAAAACCCTGGCCCTTCATCCTAACCTTGTGGTAAGCGATATCAGCATGCCCGAGATGAATGGTATCGATTTGTGCCGTAAAATACGTAACGATAAACGAACATCGCATATACCCGTTGTGCTGCTCACCGCAGCTACAGATGAAGAGTTGCAATTGCAGGGGCTCGAAACCGGCGCCAATGATTACCTGACAAAGCCCTTCAATTTCGAGATCCTCACTTCTAAATTAAAAAACATATTGGCCATGCAGCAAGATATGCGTAAGGCCTACCAAAAGCAGCTTGATGTTAAACCAACAGAAGTGGAAACCGAATCACTCGATGAGGCGTTTATTAAAAAAGCGGTACAGCTAATCGAAAAAAACATTGATAATGCCGAGTTCTCCGTTGAGGAATTGAGCAGCGAATTATGTGTGAGCCGCGTTACCTTATACAAAAGGGCGCTTACTTT
This sequence comes from Mucilaginibacter sp. Mucisp86, assembly GCF_047324315.1. Taxonomy (NCBI): domain Bacteria; kingdom Pseudomonadati; phylum Bacteroidota; class Sphingobacteriia; order Sphingobacteriales; family Sphingobacteriaceae; genus Mucilaginibacter; species Mucilaginibacter sp. Mucisp86. Next base: position 6,887,860 of record NZ_CP168503.1, on the reverse strand, counting down.
AACAGGGAAATCTCCCGTCGATCTGATTCGTACCATCCGCCTGAAACGTGCTGCTCAGTTACTTGAAAGCTCACAATTAACCATATCACAAATCTCATACAAGGTAGGCTTTAAAAGCCAAAAGTATTTTGTACGATGCTTTAAGGCCGAATTTAATTGCCTCCCGTCGGCGTATGCCAGCAACAAAAACAAATAGATTTTATAAACCTGCGGTCAGTTTTATGGTAACGAAATCGCTTGTAAATTTGTCGCTTACGGCCTCAACTAAATTTTCTCTAAAAGGACTTTAAGAAAAAGTACTCTCTCTCCTTTGGAGTGAGGTTTCAGTCTGTGCGCGAAGTCGCGTAACCGTTTTTAAAACGTTTTACCGGGTATTTACTATGGGTTTAACTTCTGCTTTTGACTCTTTTTGTTAAATTTTTGATAACATCTGTTTAAAATCTGACGGGTTTAAAGTAGGTTGTTTGGTTTAAAGTGTTGTAAATAAGTGTGGTATGGTATCTTAACATTTGTGTCCCTATTTGTGAACAATCGATTGCACGGCGGCTTTTAGTTTAGCAGGATAAATCAGTACTCATTTTATTGCTACATGCAATTAAAGCTGGGCATTGGTTACAGCCAATTTTTAAACAAAACCTGCTTAATTAACTATGATGTTAAAACGTATACTATGGTGTACTTCTGCTATTTTTTCGATTGCTTCACCGTTTAAAGCCGCTTCTTGTGATATTCCTCAAAAAGCAATAAAGGATACAAGCGTTGTCTTCAGTACAATTTATCCATCATATAATATATCACCGAAAGTTCCCGATACAACGGGAATGAGTAATACTGCAGCGCAACAGGCAGCACACATCAAATTAGGCTGGAACATTGGCAATACGATGGAAGCGCCCGGCAGCGAAACCGGCTGGGGTAACCCTTTAATCACAGAGGATTATATCAAATTGGTTAAGCAGAGTGGTTTTAATGGTATTCGCATCCCCTGTGCCTGGAACCAATATTCAGATACAAAAAGCGCCAAAATACAGGATGCATGGTTAAACCGCGTAAAACAAGTAGTACAATATTGTGTAAAAAACGATATGTATGTGCTGCTCAATATTCACTGGGATGGCGGTTGGCTTGAGAATAACTGCACAACTGCTAAAAAAGATTCGGTTAATGCCAGGCAAAAGGCGTTTTGGGAACAAATAGCTACAACAATGCGTGATTTTGATGAACACCTGATGTTTGCAAGCGCTAATGAACCCAGTACAAACGATGTGGCCCAAATGGCGGTATTGCTTTCATATCATCAAACTTTTGTTAATGCAGTGAGGTCAACAGGCGGCAGAAATGCTTACAGAATATTGATTGTTCAGGGGCCGGGCACTGATATCGCCAAAACAAACAAGCTGATGGGCTCACTGCCAAAGGACGAGGTGGCAGACCGGTTGATGGTGGAAGTACATTATTATTCTCCCTTTAATTTCTGCCTGATGGAGAAAGACGAATCATGGGGACACATGTTTTATTATTGGGGAAGCGGTCATCACTCATTGTCGGATCCCTCAAGGAACCCAACCTATGGAGAAGAGTCTGAAGTTAAGAGCGCATTTCAGCTTATGAAAGCCAAATTTGTTGATAAGGGCATTCCTGTTATTATGGGAGAATATGGTGCTTACAGACGAGCAACCCCAAAAGATTTAGCTGTTCACAATGATGCAGTAGATTATTGGATAAAATTTACTACCCGCGAGGCTATTGCAAACGGACTTAAGCCATTTTTTTGGGATATAGGTGTTGCTATAGACAGGCGAAATAATAAGATACTTGATCAGCGTACCATTAATGCCCTTGTAGCAGGTGCTAATTGAAAACTTATTCAAGGATAATAAACCCGCTGCTTAGTACTTGTTTGCACTTTCACCATTGATATTCATATTCATAACCTCATCCAAATCCATACTTACAAAATGAAACCTATCCGTTTACTGTGTTTTTTAATTTTAGCTTTCGTTGTTACAGAGAAAACTGCTGCCCAATCTCCCGAAACATTAGCTTCAAAACGCCAACATCTATCTATGGATAATGACTGGCGGTTTGCTTTAGGCCATGCTTATGATCCCTCAAAAGATTTTTACAACGGCACGGGTGGCTTCTCTTATTTGGCCAAAACAGGTTACGGGGATGGCGCCGCATCAGCGGAATTTGATGACAGGGGCTGGCGTAAAATTAATCTTCCGCATGATTGGGCCGTTGAGCAACCTTTTAGCCCCAAGGGTAGTTTCAGTCACGGATCAAAAGCAATCGGCCGCAACTTTCCTGAAGCCAGTGTGGGCTGGTACCGCAAAAGTTTTGTTGTTCCGGCTAATGATCTTGGTAAACGGATATCTATTGCATTTGATGGCGTTTTTCGGAACAGTATAGTTTGGGTAAACGGCCATTATCTGGGCACCGAACCGAGTGGGTACAACAGCTTTGAATATAATATTTCTGAATACTTAAACTATGGTGGCAATAACGTCATCGCTGTACGAGCCGATGTAACTATGGAAGAAGGCTGGTTTTATGAAGGTGCAGGTATCTATCGCCATGTTTGGCTTAATAAAACAGGTCAACTGCATATCGTTTCTGACGGAACATTTGTTACAACCCAGGTAAAAAACAACATCGCCGATGTTACTGCAACATCCGCCATCATCAACGACGATAAAGAATCAAAGAATTTTAATGTAACCCAAACTATTATTGATGATAATGGAAAAACCATCGCAACAAAAACAACTACCGGGCTTAGTTTGAAGCCTTTCGCGTCGCAGGATATCAAAAGTGTTTTAGCCGTTAGTAACCCCAGGCTATGGGGTATCGAAAGTCCAAACCTGTACAAGCTGGTAACTACTGTTGAAGAAGGCGGAGCAGCTACAGATAGCTATAGAACAACCTTTGGGATCCGTAGCATCAGGTTTGACGCCAATGAGGGTTTTTTTCTGAATGGAAAGCATGTTAAAATTAAAGGTACCAATAATCACCAGGACCATGCCGGTGTAGGTGCCGCCATCCCTGATGCTTTGCAGGAATTCAGGATTCGTGCCTTAAAAGAAATGGGCTGTAATGCCTATCGCTGTTCGCATAATCCGCCAACACCCCAACTGCTGGACGCATGTGACAAGTTGGGGATGCTGGTTATTGACGAAAACCGCTTAATGGGTGTGGCATCAACCCAACTAAATGATCTGAAAAGAATGATCCGGCGCGACCGTAACCATCCCAGCATTATCAGCTGGTCGATAGGGAACGAGGAGTGGGGCATTGAAGGTAATATTACCGGGGCGCGAATAGCTGCTACGATGCAGGCTTTTGCCAAATCGGTTGATTCAACGCGCTACATCACCGCAGCCATAAGCGGTGGGATTGGCTCGGGAATATCAACCGTGATAGACGTGCTGGGATATAATTATGTTGCTACTAAAAATACCGACGAACAACATAAAAAGTACCCTAACCAATTTAGCTGGGGTACCGAAGAAGGGTCAACAGTTGCTTCAAGGGGAATTTATGAGGATGATATGGACAAGCATCAGCTTGTAGCGTATGACAGAAAGCAAAATGATTTTTTCTACAGCCTGGAACAGGGCTGGAAATACTACGCTGCGCGTCCGTACCTGGCAGGAATGTTCATTTGGACAGGTTTTGATTACAGGGGTGAACCCACACCTTTCGGATGGCCTTCTGTTGGGTCATATTTTGGGATGCTTGATGCCTGCGGTTTCCCCAAAGACGATTACTATTATTTAAAGTCATGGTGGACTGATCAAACTGTTGTGCATCTGCTGCCGCACTGGAACTGGCGCGGTAAAGAAGGCCGGGAAATACGGGTGTGTGCTTATAGTAATTGCGACGAGGTAGAGCTTTTTCTGAATAAAAAGAGCCTCGGTAAAAAAACTATGGATTTAAACGGGCACCTGGAATGGCAGGTGAAATATGAGCCGGGAACGCTTGAAGCGATAGGTTATAAAAAAGGTATAAAAGCAGGTAGCGACGTTGTTAAAACTACCCTGGATCCGGTCAATATTAATTTACGGGCTAACAGGGATGTCATCAAAGCCGATAGCAAGGATATCGCTTTAATTACGGTACAAACTACTGATAAAAATAAGCTGAGGGTGCCAACGGCCAATAATGAGATAGGCTTTTCAATTGAAGGGCCGGGTAAAATTATCGGTGTTGGTAACGGAGATCCCACCTCGTTGGAGCCTGACCAATACTTAGAACGGATCAACCTGGTTCAGATAGGCAGTTTTAAAGAGAAGTTCGTAGATGATTTAAATGTGAATGCCGAGGTTGCAGCCGACTACGATGACAGTAGCTGGCAAAGTGCTTTTAAAGATACCCGGGACGATGAATTTGGCCGAAAGGTGAAAGCGATAGTTTACAGGGCGGGTTTCGTCATGCCTGCCGATGGTGCTGCCGCTACTGCTACATTTTTTAATAAAAATATAGGCAAGGTACAAAGCATTTATATCAACGGTAAAGAGATAGGTCATGAAATCAAAGAGAATGCCGGGAAAACTGAATTTAAACTTGAAGCCGCACTACTGCACCCTGGTAACAACACCATCGCTATTGTGGCCACGCCGTTGCTTAAAGCTAATATCTGGGCAGGCGTTAATACCGATCCCGGTCTGATTCAGTTGGTTTACCCTGCGGCCCAATACAAACGAAAACTGTTTAGCGGGTACGCCCAGGTTATCGTGCAATCAACAGGGCAACCCGGAACTATAGTTTTAAAAGCAACCTCACCGGGACTAAAGCTGTCGGCTATTGAGATAGTAGCTAAATAATGTTAAAAAGTAACTCTAAAGAAATAATATTTATGAAATATACAATTGCCTGTATTATAGCGCTTTTTTTGTTCGGTAAAGTTTCGGCACAAAGTAAAGACGAGGCGGCCCTTAAAGCTAAGATCAACGGTATCATCAGTAAAATGACACTTGAGGAGAAGATAGCAATGCTGCATGGAAATGCCTTGTTTTCTTCGGCAGGTGTACCCCGTTTGAGCATTCCTGAACTCACATGCGATGACGGGCCTTTAGGTGTGCGCGAAGAAATAAAACGTTTTGACTGGGCTTCGGCTAACTGGACAACTGACTCCGCTACTTTTTTGCCCAATGGTTCGGCAATAGCGGCTACATGGAACCCCTTAATGGCTAATAAATATGGGGTAGTGATAGGGGAGGAAGCGAACGCCCGTAAAAAGATTATAATGCTTGCGCCAGCCTTTAACATCTGCAGGATGCCCCTTTGCGGTCGTACGTATGAATATTACTCTGAAGATCCATATCTAAACAGCCAATTGGCTATTCAATCCGTAAAAGGGATTCAAAGCCAGCATGTAGCAGCCTGTATAAAACATTTTGCCGCAAATAACCAGGAGCTTAACCGTGATAGCGTAAATACTTTAGTTGATGAAAGAGCTTTACGCGAAATTTATTTCCCGGCATTTAAAGCGGCGGTACAGCAGGGGAATGCTTACACGGTTATGTCGGCCTACAATAAGTTGAACGGTTACTGGTGTTCAGAGAATGATTTTTTATTAAACAAGGTATTAAAAAATGAATGGGGCTTTAAAGGTGTGGTCATGTCTGACTGGGCCGGGACGCACCATACGGTTGCTGCTGCAAACAGCGGCCTTGACATTGAAATGGGATCAAGCGGGCCGTATGATCAGTGGTATTTTGCCAAACCTTTGTTGGCAGCTGTTAAAGCAGGCCAGGTTTCTGTAAAAACTATTGACGATAAAGTGAGCAGGATTTTATGGTTAATGTATCATACCTCCATGAGTGCCAATCATCCTAAAGGATCTATAGCCACGCCTGAACACGCCAAAGCCGCGTACGAAATTGCATCGGAATCTATCGTTCTGCTAAAAAACGACAACCATCTATTGCCTTTAAAAACAAGTGCAATTAAAAGCATCGCTGTTATAGGCGATAATGCCACACGTACATTTGCTTTGGGAGGTTATGGTGCGGGTGTAAAGGCTAAATATGAGGTTACCGCGCTGGAGGGTATAAAATCAAGATTCGGTAAAACCGCCAATATTAGTTTTGCGCAGGGTTACAGGGCAAATTACATGGCAAGTAAAACTGACGAACAAAACCGTGGCTACGACAAACCTGATCAGAACCTGATTGATGAGGCCGTAGCGCTTGCAAAAACCAGCGATGTTGCCATTTTGTGTGTAGGCTCAAACCGTGAATATGAGAGCGAGGGCCATGATCGCAAGACCCTGGAGCTTCCTTTTGGCGAACAGGCCCTGGTTAATGCGGTGAGCGCCGTTAACCCTAACACTATTATTGTCATTATGGCCGGCGCACCGTATGATCTGGGTGAAATTAAAAAATCAAATCACACTATCGTGTGGTCATGGTTTAACGGATCGGAAGCGGGGAATGCGTTGGCCGATGTATTAAAGGGAGTTATCAATCCTTCGGGCAAGCTGCCGTTTACTTTCCCTGTCTCGTTACATGATTCGCCTGCATTTAACCTGGATACATATCCTGGTGAGGGCCTTACGGCTGACTATAAAGAAGGTGTATTGGTTGGATATCGCTGGTATGATACTAAAAAAATAGAGCCTCAATTCCCTTTCGGCTATGGTCTTTCCTATACTGATTTTTCTATCAGCAAACTTTCCACAGATAAATCAAGCTATAAAAAGGATGAAACAATCCATGCGATTTTTACGATCAAGAATACAGGCAACAAATCAGGCGCCGAAGTTGTACAATTGTATGTAAATGACCCTGTTTGTTCGGTTTTGCGTCCAGAAAAAGAGCTTAAAGCTTTTGAAAAGATATTTTTAAAACCCGGTGAATCAAAGACGGTAGAAATGCAGGTAAAAGTTGCCGACCTTGCGTTTTATGATGAATCAAAGAAGGGATGGAATGCTGAAACCGGCGACTACATTCTTGAGCTAGGTAATTCATCCCGTAATATTATTCATACAACAAAAATTGTAGTTAAATAACCTTGTTAAACATTTCATTTTTATGAAAGCAATAATCATAGTCATCCTGTCCTTGACCGGCGGTATGGTAAGTTTCGCACAAACGCCGGGTGGTATTGAACGAAAACAACTGTTTGATTACAATTGGAAATTTAAGCTGGGCGATGATTCTTTGGCTAAATTGAAAAATTTTAGCGATACAGACTGGCGTAGTCTTGACTTGCCACATGACTGGAGCATCGAAGGAAAGATAAACCCTAAAAACCCAACAGGTGGTGCAGGCGGTTATTTTCCAGCAGGCATTGGCTGGTATAGGAAAACGTTTAATGCCATGCCTGCATGGAAAGGAAAAAGCGTTTCCATTTATTTTGAAGGCGTCTACATGAATTCAGAGGTGTTTATCAACGGGAAATCACTCGGAGTCCGTCCTTATGGTTATTCTTCATTTAGGTATGATCTGTCACCTTACCTGGATTTTAGTAAAGAAAACGTGATAGCTGTTCGTGTAGATAATTCACAACAAATAAACAGCAGGTGGTACAGTGGCTCGGGGATTTACCGCCATGTTTGGATGAATATTGCCAATCCTTTACACATAGCCGATTGGGGAGTTGCGGTTACAACGCCTCAGGTATCTTCAAAACAGGCCTCTGTACAGGTTAAGGCTACGATAAAAAACGAAACGGCCTTTTCACAAAGTATTGCCGTAAACACCCGGCTGCTATCCGGGCGTTTTAAAGATGCGGGGAATAACATGATGAGGTTAACATTACCGGCTTATAGCGAAAAGGAAATAACACAAACTATAAAAGTATCAAATCCCCTGTTGTGGACACCGGAAACCCCCAATTTATACCAGGCACAGATCCAGGTGTCGAAAGGTAATGAGCTCGCAGATGAAATGAAAACCACATTCGGTATTCGTTCCTTAAAGTTTACAGCCGAACGTGGCTTCCAGCTCAACGGTAAAACTGTCAAGATAAGCGGTGGGTGTGCACATCATGATAATGGCTGCCTGGGAGCCGCCGCTTTTGACAGGGCAGAAGAGCGTAAGGTGGAGTTGTTAAAAGCTGCCGGGTTTAACGCAGTAAGAACATCTCATAATCCCCCTTCCGAGGCCTTTTTAGACGCTTGTGACAGGTTGGGTTTATTAGTTATTGATGAGGCTTTTGATGGCTGGAGAATCGGTAAAAACAAGCACGATTATTCGGTATATTTTGATAAATGGTCTAAACTTGATCTGGAAACAATGGTGCTGCGCGACAGGAACCATCCATCAATTTTTATGTGGAGTATCGGTAATGAGGTGGTTGAGCGAAATAAGCCAGAGGCTGTTGTGACCGCTAAAATGCTTGCGGGCACTGTTAAAAACATTGACAGCACAAGGCCTGTAACATCGGCAATTGTAAAATGGGGTAACGACTGGGAATCGTTGGATTCGCTTATGGCGGTTCATGATGTTTGCGGTTATAATTATCAACTGAAAAGTGCGCCTGCTGATCATGAAAGGGTTCCTTCCCGCGTTATTTTTCAGACAGAATCATATCCGCGCGATGCTTTCGCCAACTGGAAACTGGTACAAAACAACAATTACATCATAGGTGATTTTGTATGGACGGCGATAGATTATTTAGGCGAATCGGGGATTGGCCGTTGGTATTATTCGGGCGATGTGCCCGGAGAGCATTGGGAAAATGATTTTTTCCCCTGGCATGGTGCATATTGCGGAGATATAGATTTAACCGGATGGAGGAAGCCGATATCACATTACAGGAGCCTGCTGTACAATAATAAAGAGAAGCTATATATGGCTGTCCGCGAACCCAAACCGGAGCCATTGGAAATCAAAGAAACCTGGTGGTCGGTATGGCCTACCTGGGAAAGCTGGACCTGGCCAGGTTTTGAGGGGAAGAATATTGACGTAGAGGTATATTCAAAATATCCCAAAGTGAGGCTGTACCTCAATGGTAAACTTCTCGGTGAAAAGTCCACAACAGAAAATCAGGAATATAAAGCTACTTTCTCAGTGCCGTATGTTTCTGGAAACCTAAAGGCAGTCGCCGTCGAAAATGATAAGGAAACAGAAACGGCTGTTTTGCAAACTTCCGACCAGGCCGCAAAGATCAAACTAATTGCCGATCGTAAAGAAATACTGGCTAACGGGCAGGATCTATCTTATGTAAGAATTGAGGTAACGGATAAGGATGGCGTAATTCAGCCGAATGCTGCAAATCGTTTGAATTTTAATATTGAGGGGCCGGGCATAATAGCAGGTGTTGACAATGCAGACATTAAAGATACGGACCCATATACAGGCAACTCACGCAAAGCATGGCACGGGCAGGCCATGATTGTTATCAGGAGCACCCATAATGCCGGTGATATTAAACTTACAGTTACTTCGGTAGATCTCTCTGAAGCAACTTTAGCTATTAAAGCAATTGGGAATTAATGCTTGTGAATAGTTAAGTATAGAAACTAAAAAGCAGAACCTGAACGATAAATCAGACATGAAAAAAACGAACTATATTTCGATTATTACCATCCTGTTGTTAATTAGCTTCAGGTTAAATGCCCAGCGGTTGTTTGTAGGAACTAATTATCACCCACATGATGATAAGAATATAGAAAAATGGAAAAGTGATATCCAACTGATGAAGAACGCGGGCTTCAGGGTTGTAAGGATGGGGCATTTGGCCTGGGATAGCTACGAGCCTTCCGAGGGGAACTTTGATTTCAAATGGTTCGATACACTAATGGACTTGATGGATAAAGCCGGTATTAAAGTAATTTTAGATATCGCCATTCGTCCGGCCCCGATCTGGTTGCAGCATAAATTTTCTTCCATAAACGTCACCGATCCTTCGGGCAACAGGTTATATCCTAACCACCGTTATATGGAAGATATCGGGGATCCTGATTATCAAAAGTATGCTATAAGATATGCCAATGCACTTTCAAAGAGATATGGTAACCATCCTGCCTTGCTTGCTTTTGGTATCGATAACGAGTCGGGAGACGGGCCGATATCTTATTCGGAGCAGGCGAGGTTACGGTTTATTGAATGGTTGAAACAAAAGTATAAAACCACAGCGCAGTTGAATATTGCATGGGCTGGTCAGCGTTGGTCGCGAAAAATTAATGAGTTTGATGAGGTTGGCCTACCTGCATCTGGCAATATCAGCGGACCGCCTGAAAGAGTGTTGGATTTCCGCCGGTTTGAATCAGATGAGATCAACGAATTTCTGATAAAAGTGATTGATAAAGTCAATACCAATGCTCCCAAAGCATTTGTGAATACAAACGCTTGGTACTACAGCGATAAGCGTTATTTCGATTATTCGCAAATTGCCTATTCAGGAAAAATGACCCGTGAAGGCTGCGGCTTCTACCCGGGAAACTCGTTGGTAAATAATTATGGATTGATGGATGCCACATTTGGAATCGCCAGGATCCAGTTTGAAAGTACAAACCCTTTTTGGTGCACGGAGTTTACCACAATGACAGCCGTTCCAAATTCCATCAGGAAATCCGCTTATGCATCACTGATGTACGGCAACCAAATGGTTTGCGGCTGGACCTGGCAAAGTATGCCAAGTGGAGAGGAGCAATACCTGGAAGGCATGATGGACTGGGATGGCGGAGTAAACAGGAAGTATGACGAATACAAGCAAATAGCTTCCGAGTTTAAGAAAATTGAAAAGTTTTTTCCTTATAAAGTTAAGGCAGATGTTGGTTTAGCATTTTCTTTCCCAAGTCAAATAGCAAGCAACGCATTCCCTGAGAAGCATGATGCACAGTTAGCCGAATGTTTTAATGTTTTTTTTAGAAAGAACATAGATATACGGGTGGTTGAAATTACCAAAAGCTCATTAAACTATAAATTACTGGTAATCCCTGGCGTTACGGTTATGGACTCAGCAACCGCTAAAAAGATCAGGGAATTTATTTATAACGGCGGTACCGTCATCATGACGGCCAATTCGGCGGTTACAAATGAAACAGGAAAGGTTTTTTCTACAACTCATCCGGGTTTGTTAAGCGATGTTTTCGGCATCCGTGTTTCAGGGTATGAAGAAACCGAGAATTTTAACGAGATCTCGGCAAAACACTTCCAAAACAAGGATATAGAGGTTAGTTTCGGTTCTAAGAACATTAAAACTGAATCAACCCGTTTCGATGTCATTTATCCGCAGGGTGCAAAAGTGCTTGGCAATATAACCAGTTTAGATAAAAGCTACCCGGCTATAACTACTAACAAATATGGCAAGGGGACCGCTATATATGTGGGGCTTCCCGCTAAATCTGCGTTGATTGAAAATTTGGTTGATAGTTTAAAAGAACCGCTTTCACTTATGCAAGGCCCTGAAGTGCCGGAAGGGGTTATGGCGAGATTTATTGATAACAAGCATATACTTTATTTAAATTTAACCGGCAACCCGCAGACTATCGACCCTAAACATGCATCTAAAAGTATATTGTTTGATAAAGATTATGCCGGAAACTTTTCACTTGCGCCCTATGAGCCCGAGTTTATTGAACTGCGATAGATTTTCCAATTAAATATAAATACCTGAAAAAATGATAACTAACCTTAGAAAGATTTTCGCACTTAGCTTCGTCCTGTCCGGGATGACGTTAATGCTGCACGGACAAGAACTATCCATTAATAACGGCCCCTTCAAGCCTTCTGATAGTTCTTTTAAACACTACCAATATCCTGCGTGGTTCAGAGATGCCAAATTTGGCATTTGGGCGCATTGGGGGCCGCAGGCCGTACCACGCCAGGGTGATTGGTATGCCCGTAACATGTACATTCAGGGCAGCGAACAAAATAAATATCACGTTGCACATTACGGGCACCCGTCAAAGTTTGGTTATAAGGATATCATACCTTTATGGAAGGCTGAAAAATGGGATCCTGCAAAATTGATGGCGCTATATAAAAAGGCCGGGGCAAAATACTTTGTTAGCATGGGCACCCATCATGATAATTTCTTTTTATGGAACTCTTCTCTGCACCGGTGGAATGCTGTACAAATGGGGCCTCATAAAGATGTAGTTGGCATTTGGCAAAAAGAGGCTAAAAAGAATGGCCTTAAGTTCGGCGTTTCCGAGCATTTGGGAGCAAGCTATACCTGGTACCAACCGGCACATAATGCCGATACATCCGGCGCTTACAAAGGCGTTCCATATGATGCGAACGATCCAGCTTATGCTGACCTATACCATCCTAAAGCAAAAGCAGATGACCGCGGCTGGTATACTACGGATACTGAATGGCAGCGAACCTGGTATAAGTCTATTAAAGAACTGGTAGATACTTATCACCCCGACCTGCTTTACTCAGATGGTGGGTTCCCGTTTGGAGATATTGGCAGGGACATGTTAGCCAATTTTTACAACGGAAATATGGCCTACAACAATGGGCAGTTCACCGCTGTGTATAACTGTAAGCAACCTTCGCAGGGTATGTGGGTAGAGGATCTTGAACGGGGTGTTCAGGATTCCATCAGCCCTTACCCATGGCAAACAGATACTTCTATAGGCGACTGGTTTTACCGCACCGGCCAAACCTACAAAAGCGGTACCGATATCATACGGATGCTGGTAGATATAGTAAGTAAAAATGGAAACCTGTTAATTAATATTGTGCAAACACCTGAAGGGGATTTGGAGCCCGATATGTTAAATACGCTTGATGAGATAGGTAAGTGGACTGCCGCCAATGGTGAAGGGATTTACGGATCACGTCCATGGAAAATATTTGGAGAACGCCCGGGGAATGCAGTAAAAGTTAAAACCGACAACTTTAATGAAGACCGGATGAAATACACGTCCGAAGATATCCGCTTCACAAGTAATGGCAACAAGTTATACGCATTTCTGCTTGACATACCGACCGCGGATATTCGAATTAAGTCGCTGGGTAAATCATCAACAGTAAATACAAAAAAAATACGCTCCGTGAAACTCTTGGGCAGTAAAGAAAAGATACAGTGGCAGCAGGAAGCAGATGCGCTTGTTATCAAAAAGCCTGTAAACTTGCCAGACTGGAAGGTATCAGGTTTTAGGATTGATCTCGCTGACTAAAATCTGCTTAAGATGAATAAATCAAAAGTCAGGCCCTCCCGTTTAAGCAGAGGGACTGACTTTTTTTGAAGAGTGTTGCCTGCAATTTTGGTATTTGTTTTAATGTTCCTGGCTGCCAAAAAGGATTGGGCTATAAATATCTATCAGCTTTGCAGCAGCGTAGGAAGGGTATGCAGCTAACAGGGATTGCTTGTAGTCTTCTGCGTTGTTTGCTTCGGAGAAGATTTTGCTGCTTTTGTCAAGATAGATCAGCGCATTGTCAATGGCAGCTTTGTCGGCAGGCGTACCGTGCCCCGGTAAAAAGATATCATATCCCTCAATTGCCGTTAGTTCCTTCAATGCTGTTTTCCAGCCATTAACAGGCCCTGTAATAAAGGCATGGGCATTGTGGTAGAGAATGTCCTGGGCAATTACAATTCCTAACTCAGGAAGCTTGATAACCAATGCGCTTGGCGATTCGGTATTTAAAACACGTTCAAAAACGAACCTGGTTCCGCCTATGATTTCTTCTCCCAGCTCAACAGCTTCTGTGGGAAGCGCGAGCTTACCGGCAATCAGGCTGCCCATTTGTTGTTGTTTTTGCTGTAATTCATGCGGGCCGTTTTTTAACAGCGATTCTATAATTTCCGGCAACGCGTAAACTTGTACGTCCGCAAATGCGTCGCCCATGCCCAGGTAGTGATCGGGATGGTCATGCGTTATATAAAAACGGGTTATAGGCTTTTGAAGACTGTCGGCTAATGCACGAAATTCCTGGCCATATTGAGCGAAAAACTGTCCATCCACCAGAATTAATTCTTCAGGCAGTTCGATAATATGTGTTGCGTTGGCAAACATTGGTGCCGGAGACACCAGCGTGTGAACCCTTACATCGCCTTTGCCTTTTACTATGTAGCTGGTTGCTTTTGGAAGTTGATTTGTCATCGTTTTATTGAGTTAAATATTACGATGCAAAACTAAAACCGCGAAAACCGGCAATACTATCAGTATGCTTTAGTTGTTATCAATTTGCATATTCCTGGCGATAACTGGCCGGGGATTGTTTGGTTAATGATTTAAAAAAGCGAACAAAGTTAGATGGCGCGGAAAAGTTATGTTCATAACTGATTTCCGAAATGGTTTTGCCGGTGGTTAATAAATCGCTTTTGCAGGATTTCAGCAGTTCATCATGGATTATTGCCAGCGCATTTTTTCCAAAGGTTTCCTGGCATAAATGATTAAGGCGGTTTCGGTTAATGCCAAGCAAATCTGCATATTGTTTAACCGTTTGCTTCATCCGGATATTCTGCCTCAATGATTCTCTGAATTTTAAAATTTCAATGTTTCGATAAAGGTTTCCCTTTAATTGGTAATGATCTGTATAGCTTCTGTTAACCAAGATAAGCAGTTGGTAAAGATATGCCCTCAATAAGTGATAACTATCAGTGGCAAGCAGATCAATTTCATTTTTAATGTTTTTCGATAACTCAAGCAATATATTTGTTTCTTCTTCTTTTAAGGGTAAAGTGGCTGAAGCTTCATAGTTGCCAAAGTAATAAAGCCGGTTCAGAAAATAATTATCTTTAAGAAAAGCTTCCATAAACTCCCCTTCAAATATTATAACCATACCTTCGGCGGAGCCCTGTAAGTGCCATTGCCGCGGTTGGGCAGGGGGTAAGAGTAAAGCTACCGGTCCGGCAAGTTCCAGTTTGATATCTTCCAGTAAAATGTGGCCGGCTACTTCCTTAAAGAAAAACATCTCATAAAAGGAAGTTGCGTGGAGCTCTTGCAATGATAAACTTCGATGGGCTATTTCGGCCACATTAAAGCAATCAATGAGCAATTCTTTACCATATTTATTTTTATAAAAATCAAACCGGATCATCTGTCAATCAATGAAGATCTGTAATTTAAGAAATCCAGCTAAAGATGGAAAAAGTAATTGAACCTACCGCCAATGCTGAGTCTTGCTGATCTTTAATTTGGCTAAAAAGTTAAACAGCTATTGAATCCGGCGCTGATGAGATTGAGGACGCCAAGTTAACTTGTAAACGTAAAAATGCCCGGGAGCAGTTGAAGTCCCGGGCATTTTTTTAATTTGCTCCTTGTTTGATAGCGGTTATTGTACGCTGATCCTTTACAGTATAATTTCTTCTGTCAAGCGCGCCGCCTGTATCCCAGAAAAATGGCAGCATACCTATCGTTGTAGCTTGCTTTGTAACATAAGTGATCCAATAGTCTACCGAACTTTCGTGTGTTGGCAAATCTAAAGGGACATGCGCTGTGTTGTCGCGCCTGTATGCACCATATTCACCTAAAAGGACAGGAATTCCCTTGTCAATGAATTTCGTCTTCATCAGGTTGAATGAGGCGTCAACATCGGCTTCTTCGCCCCAGGTGGCGTTTCGCTCAGGTTCGATAGCCGAGTGGTGCCCTGTGCCCCAATAATAGAACATTTTACCCCAGCTTGCATCATTGTCAAGCAGGCAGCAGAATTGAAATGGTGAGTAGTAATGCACTTCAACCATCAGTTTGGCTGTAGCCTGATCATGCGGAAGAGTGGTCATAAAATCGCTTGTTTTCTCCATATTAGTAGATGGCCCCTGCAGTACCAATACACGGTAAGCGTTTCTACCACCGGTTGATCTAACCGCATTAATAAAGGTTTGATGATAGGTAGAAAGTATTGCGGTTGTTGCGGCATCATCTGCTGCAGGCTCATTGGCGCTGGCAAACATCAAATGTTCGTCAAAATCGCGCATGGCCGTTGCAATTTGTTCCCATAATGCCTTTTGCTTAGCGTTAACAGAATCTTGTTTGGCCTGGGTAATATTATTTTCAAGCCAGCCGCCATCCCAGTGTATGTTCAGCAACACATACATATCATTATTTACGCAATACCCTACAACTTCCTTTACCCTTTTTATCCAGTTTGGATCTATTTGCGCGGTTGCCGGGTTACTTAAATGCCCCATGTTCCAGGCACAGGGAAGGCGTATGGCATTAAACCCCTGCTGTTTTACAAATTTTACATAATCTTCAGTGATCAGCGGGTTGCCCCAACCTGTTTCACCGCCCGAGGCTTCCAGTGTATTACCAATATTCCATCCCAATTTTATCTTCGCGGCAAGCTGAACTGCGTTGCTGCTCATGCCGGTTGCATCCGGAGCGATTGGCGAAGTATTGTAATCAGGAAAGAGATTAGCCGTTTGAGATACTTTTAACGTTCTCGCCTGTCCGTTTGATGAGTTTATGGTTAAGGTACTTGAACGGGTTGATCCTGTACCGTTTTCTGATAACGTTTTGATATGAATAACGATACTGCCGCTATTGCCCGAGGTAGTGCTTAACTGCAGCCAGGAAGAGCCTGGATTAACAATATTCCATGTTGCATTGCAGGAAATAGAGAAATCCTGTGTGCCACCTTCGGGTGTAAAAGTTATTGCTGTTTGGTTTACCGTAAGTTCCGGCGGTGCATTATTCGTTTTTTTACACGAGAGAAAGGATATCAATACAGCCGTTATTAAAAATACTGGTTTTAAGAAAAATGTTTTTTTCATTTTTTAAATGCTTGGTAATAAACTTTTTGTTTGTTTTTGCATGCGATATGGATTTGGGTTAGGTACGTATTTGAAAAACTACGATATATAATCATGTGATGTAGGCAGCACAGGTTATTGTGTATAGTACTGTTGGCTCGTCGTTGTTAAAAAATGCCGGGGCCGGTTTACAGCCCCAGGCATCCACCTTATATTCAACTAACTTTTACTTTTTGTGATAACCGCTGCTTTTATTATGAGCAGTTAAATTCTTTGCGGAATTGCGCTGATTGCGGTTTTTTTTGCACTTATGAGTTTTGGTTAAAAAATGCCGGGACCTGTTAGGGCCCCCGCGCATTCACTTATAATCAACTAACTCTCTCGCTTATTTAATTCTTACTACCCTGATATTATCAATAGCGGCCTCGAAATTTTGGACGGTACTTGAGCCATCATTAATAAATTGGAATTCAATGCCGCCTGCACCGGTTGAACCAAGAAAATCCGTAAGACTTGTGGCAGGGAAGCCTTTATTATCAACAAAGCTTGTAAACGGAATCGTAACCGTTTGCCAACCCTTAGTTGTAAATGCGGCGGTTGCGCCCGAAGCCGTTTTCCATGGGCGATAAAGAGCTGCATAACTACCGTAATCTTTCAAAATTTGGATTGAGCCGTTTGTCCATGGCTTGGTAGCTGATATCTCAAACTTAACAGCATAATGGCTCAAGGTGTCTTTTAAATTAGCTTGAGGTACCCATTGTGCCGAATTTATATTAATTGAGCGGCCGCCATTCCACCATGACCAGTCACCGGCAGGAACATTTGACGCGTTCATAATACCGTAATAACCTGTGTTGCCGGGATAGCTGGCAGAACTATTGGAAGTATTCGATCCCCACGAAAAATTGTTTATATTATCGTAATTATTCAGTACTCCGTTTACGAAATTATGCACCGAATAAACGGTAGCAGCTTTACCTGATTTTGTTTCAATACTTACAATACCTCCGGTTTGCGCGATGCCCGCAGGCACAGCAAGGGCGATGCTGGTACCGTCATTTGACGATTTAAAGCTGGTAATATTAATTCCGCCGTAAACTACACTTTTAACAAAGAAAAAGCTAAGCCCGTTGATCCTAACCGAATCGCCCGGATTGGCCTCCTCGTTGGAAACGCCTGAAATTGTGGGGGCAGGGGCGACTATAGGGAACGAAAACGTGGTTTGGCCATGGTTGGTAATGTACTGTATGGTATTCAGTTTATCTGAAGGTACGGTCGGGAACGCAATAACAGCCGGAATCAGCGCGATAGCGCTTGTATCGGAAAACCAGGCATCATTGAAAGATCCTTTTACACCATCAAAATTGATAGCAAGCGCACCTTTTAAGTTCTTACCCGAAATAACTATCCATTGGCCTGTACCCACGCTGCTTAAGAGTGAATCGCCGGGATGGGCAACATAATTGCGAATAGAGGTAATTACCGGGGTACCCTTTGATGATGACGAATCATCCTTTTTGCAGCCAGACTGCATAAAAACCACTGCAGCAAGCACGGCAAGCAGCAGGCAGCTTTTGATATAATAATTTAATTTTTTCATGATTTTAAGAATTATCTAAACGATTCTGATTGCAATTAATAATACGGTACAGGGGCCTCCAACAACTTAGGATCCGCCGTTTGCTCATTTGCCGGTATAGGCAGCGTGAACGTATTAATGCTTGGCGGCGTTATAATCAGGCTATTGGCTGACGCTGTTTTAACTCCCGTAGCAGGATCATAGCTAAATTGCGAACGGGGGATATACGGCACTGCATCTTTTGTAGGTGTTATTTGCTTACTAATTATCGAGATTGCCTTGTTAGGGTCGTAATAAGAAAGGCGCACCAAATCAAACCAGTACTGGCCTTCAAACGCCAGCTCAATCCGTCTTTCCTTCATGATGATATCAGGAGTAAGCTGGGTAACAACATCAACACCTGCCCTGCTGCGTACCTGGTTGAAGTACATCAACGCATCAGCGTTGGTAGTAGATGCATTATTGCCTAATAATGCTTCGGCATAAATTAAATATACATCTGCAAGGCGTAATACAGCATTATGCTCAATAGATGACCAAAGGTCCATCGTGGGCGAATTATTATCTGCCGCGGTGCCAACTACGTGTTTTTTAACGTTTACACCGGTTGCCGTGTAGCCGCCGCCTGCCGCGTTAAGCTCAGGATACTTATCACCGGTAAGCATAAATGTAGCTTTGCGGCGTACGGAGTCCTGGGTAGTATATTGGTTTGCAAGATCTATTGTTGGGCCAATTGCTCCGCCCCAGCCACCGCCGCCGGTAACAAGGCTGCCGCTTGGTGCAAATTGGGCTTGTATGGCATTACCTTGTCCGTAACCTACTCCGGGTGCCCATTGATAGGCAAATAATGATTCAGAATTATCATTATACTGTGTCCGGAAAAGATTATAGTAATTTGGCAAAAGAGATAAACCGCTGGTTTTGCAAACATTGCCGGCATAGTACGCGGCGCTGTCCAGATCAGATTGATTGCGTGAGCCCTTTTGGTTTAAACCGGCCCTGCTTAAATAAACTTTTGCCAGCATACCCTGTGCCGACCAGGTTGTAACACGGCCAGGCTGATCAGTTCGGGGCAAATTAGCAACCGCGTATCTTAAATCGTTAATAATAAACTTATATACATCCTCAAGCTTATGGCGAGGTACCAATGGATTGGCAATCAGTTTGTCATTATCTTCTATAATCGGCACAGCGCCCCATAATTGGGCAAGATAAAGGTAAGAAGTAGCACGGATAAATCTGATTTCGCCAATGGCGCCTGTTTTACTTTTTACAGATACACTATCCGGCATTTTGGTATTAATAGCTTTAAGATTGATATTACAATGTCCTATAACATTGTAAAAACTTTGCCATGCCGATGTTAATGTTCCGTTTTGTGGCGTGATGGAAAAGGTAGTGAGCTGAACAAGGTCGCCATTATATGGCTGTAACATGTTGCCGCTCATGATATCTCCCATACCAAGCAATGGGAAGTTGTTCCAGGTAGCCCAGGGCTGCGCGTAAAGTGTAGCCGTAGCCAATCTTAAATCCGAACCGCTTTTGTAAAAGTTATCGGTAGTGATACCGGTTAAAGGGGGGCGGGTGAGGTAATCTTTTTTGCAGCTGCTTATCATAATTATACCGATAACCAGCAGTGCTATATTTATTTTGATACGTTTCATAAATCTTGATTTTAATTGTTTAGGGATAAATTGAGGCCAAATGTGTAAACACGCGGCTGGGCGTAATATCCATTATCTATACCTGCTGCTAATGGGTTCCATGAACCAATCTCAGGATCGTAGCCGGTATATTTGGTAATGGTGAACACATTGGTTACGTTGACATATACCCTTAATGATCTTAATTTGATCTTATTTAAAAGGTTATTTGAAAAACTATATCCTAAAGCGATGCTTTTACACTTTAAAAATGAGCCGTTTTCTATGTATTTGTCAGAGAAGCGCTGGTTATCGTTACCGCTGGCCTGGCTAATACGGACAATATTTGTAGATGGGTTTGTAATGTATACGTTATTAATATCTGAGCTTGAACCAGCCGGGTCAATCAATCCGATTTTTGCATAGTTGAACACAGACGGGAAATAGCCAAAGTTTTGATTCGGGTTATCGCCGTTAACCTTTAACTGGTTATAAACTTTATTACCATAATTGCCGGCCATAAAAATATTCAGGTCGAAGTTTTTATAGTTGAAACTATTATTGATACCAAATTGAAATTTAGGCATAGGCGAGCCCAAAAAGGTTTGGTCGCTGGCGTCAATTTTGCCATCACCATTGATATCTTTAAAAATAACATCACCTACCCAAACACCACCTGAGCCAGGCGTTATAGGTATAGGGCCGCTACCATTTTGAGACAATGCCGGGTATTTTGCAAAATCGGCGGCGTTTTTATAAATGCCCAGTACCTGGTAACCATAAAATTCGCCGATTGAGCGGCCAACAACTGTTTTGGAAACTGTTCCGTATATAGCAGGGGTGCCGTCAACCAAAGCAAGTACTTTATTGATATTTCTGGTAAAGTTGATGTTGGTGTTCCAGTTGAAGTTTTTTGACCGGATATTTTGTGTGTTAAGTGAAAACTCAAAGCCCTTATTGCTCACTGCGCCAACGTTTACATATGGGGCCTGCACCGCGCCGGGTGAATATCCGCCGGCAGCAAATGTGCCTGAATAATACGGTAGGGTAAGACTAAGCAAAAGGTTATTGGTTTTGCGGTAATAAACATCGCCGGTTAAGCTGATCCTTCCGTTTAACACAGTCGCATCTAAACCAACGTTATATGATTTTGTAGTTTCCCACTTGATGTTCGGGTTTCCGGTTGTTGTAGTTATTTGCGAATTACCCGATAAACCGGTGGATATTGTGCTTAGCGTTGAACCATAAGCATATTCAGCAATATTTTGGTTGTTTACCAATCCGTAGCCGAGCCTAAGCTTAAGATCATTGATAGCTTTTACATTTTTAAGAAAGCTTTCGTGGTTAACTTTCCAGGCAAGCGCGCCGGAGTAGGTAGTATTCCACCGGTTGGCTTCAGCAAATTTCGATGAACCGTCATGACGTACGGTTGCAGTTAACAAATAGCGGTCGTCATAAGTAAAGTTAGCCCTGCCAAAATAGGCTTCTAAAGCGCCCTGTCCTTTAACACCCGTATTAGTTGCAGTTGTTGCGTCACCGCTGCTGATTGTTTGTACGTTATTACTTGCAAAATTGGTTCGTGTAGCCGATATGCCGCTATTTTTAAGTAATTGGGCTTCATGGCCGGCAACTACGTTTACCCAATATTTTTTTGCAAACGTATGCTGATAGGTTAAATAATTTGAAATTGAGTTATAAAAATTTTGTGCGCTTGAAGCCGTACCGCTATTATTGCTCTTGGTATAAGCACCCATAACATAGCTTGGGTTAAAGTAATCCTCAGTTGCAAAATCGAAGTTCCCGGCTACCTCGTTACGCAGGGTTAAATCCCTTGTAAATTGAATTTCTGCGTAAGCATTGCTAAATAGTTGGTAGCGGCTTTTAAAATCTTTAACAATTGTTGCTATTGCAAAGGGGTTAGTGCCCACGGCACCATAAATATTAGGATCATTACCTCCCCATGTGCCGTCAGGGTTTTTTACAGCCACATCGGGCGTTTGGTTAAGCGCCTGCAAGATCACACCTGTATTGGAAGTGGTAACATTTTCGGCTACATGCGCCATATTCAAGTTGATGCCAACCTTTAACCAATCGGTGGTTTTATTATCAATATTTGCTTTAACCGAAGTACGTTTAAAATCCGAACCCAGTGCTATACCTGTTTGTGAAAAATAAGTTCCTGATATATAGTATTTTGTTCTATTATCGCCGCCGCTGATGGATAAATTGTGGTTTTGCATTGGAGCTGTACGGAAAAGCGCTTTTTGCCAGTTGGTACCCGGTCCAAGATATTGCGGATTTGCATATTGCGGCCGCAGGTCATAACCGATAATCGCCGATTTCTCATTCATGAAGGTGGCGTACTGTCTTAAATCCATTACGTCATAATATTTAGGCAATTTTTGCCAACCCTGATAGCCGTCATAACTGATAAGCGGGGGACCTGCAGACCCTTTTTTAGTGGTGATAATAATTACGCCGTTAGATGCTTGCGAACCGTAAATGGCCGTAGCCGAAGCATCTTTTAACACATCTATCGAAGCAATATCTGATGGGTTGATGCTGGATAACGGGTTAGTGCCATTGCCCGGAATGGCCGATTGTCCATTCGGCGGGATCTGTACACCATCAATTACATAAAGCGGAGGTGCGCCTGTAAAGCCGCCTAAACCACGGATTTGAACGTTAACATCACCACCAGGCTGGCCCGACACCTGTTGCACAACTACACCTGCTACCCTTCCTTGCAAGGCTTGATCAAATGTGGTTGGTTGCGCTTTTAAAATGTCTGCAGCTGTCACCGACGATATCGCGCCGGTAAGATCATTTCTTTTCCGTGTGCCGTAACCAATTACAACAACTTCGTTTAGGTCGCTGGTTGAAGGTTTGAGGGCTACATTAATAACCGTAGATGAGCCCACGTATATTTGCTGCGAATTATAGCTTATAAAACTAAAAATCAGGATGTCACCATTTTTGGCATTGATGGTGTAACTGCCATCCGCTCCAGACAGCGTGCCTATTGGCGAATCCTTTACTTTAATGGTTACGCCTGGCAGCGGCTGGTTATTGTCCGCGCCGGTAATTCTACCTGTAATTTTAACGCTTTGTGCGAAACCTGTGAGGTTTAACAGCAGCAAAGCTGTAAACAGGAGTAATACATGTCTTAATCTTTTTCGTAAATCTTTTTCCATGTTAATTGGGGTTCATAATTGTTTGGTTAATTGGTTTGTTTATTAAGTTTTTGGCTTTGATACACCTACGCTATGTTTCACACTAAAGCTGTTGATGGGAATCGATGACATCTTGAAGCAAGTTCATCACGCATGCATGCTTTTAAAATTCGCATGCAATACAAGCATAGCCTGACTGCGAATGAAATATTTATAATGATTCCTGAAGTGTGATTTTAACGATCTACCGTGCGAATAGCACAGGTGCTTATAAGTACGCGTTTGAGCATAATGCTTAGTTTAAATTAGGTTACTATTAAAATTGGTTATCTCGTCTTAACCATTGTGTTGGTATCAGACAGGCGGCAGTGACATAGAACAAATGCCGCTTTATAGAAGATAAAATTAGAGGGCTCGTCGCAATCGATTGTTTACAAATAGGGATACAAATGTTAATCTTGGTTAATGTGTTGATTTTCAGTATTTTAAACTGATTGTTTGTTGGAATTCAGACGAAAACAAGCCAAAATGATTAACAAAATGGGTTAAAAAAGGAGCAGGAATTCAAGATTAACTTGAGTAATTGGGCACTTTATTGGTAGAGATTTGCCATGAAAGACAATTAATTTATTATGAAGTAGTGTGGAAACACTTATCATTTATAAAGCAACATAATATAGTACGCAGGATACGGTTGGCGTTGTCAATGTCTTTTAATAAACTGTAATGCCATCATTGGAACTGTTTAAACTTGACAGTTTTTTTATGCAGAGACGCATAATTGCGTCTTCCACAGGAAAAGCCGCTTTGCAAGAGGTTTAACTACCTTGACTTGTATACGCGAGACGCAATTATGCGTCTCCTATGTTTGTCATCAAACTTAAACAGCTTTATAGAAACACATCAAAGGCCTCGGTCACTTAGCCGTTTGGTTTAACATTAAGTTATTGAGGGATATGTAAAGAAGTCTGCTTGTTTATCTCATTCTTATGGAAGCTATCCAAATGTTAATCGACTAAAAATGGTTAATTAACATTTGTGGCCCTATTTGTAAACAATCGATTGTGTAACCACTTTTACCTTTAGCCCCATCGAAAAACGAGAAGATTTTGTAATCGTCTTGTGCTATTATGGACCTGTTTATTGGTGTAACCAATATTATAACCTATTTAATTAATACTATGCTAAAGCGTATACTACTGTGTACTTGTACTTTTTTTTCAGCTGCTTCATTTACGCCTGCTGTTGCCCAGAATGTTTATAAAAAAGTAACCGACGGAATTATTGTTAAACTGCCTAAAAAATCAGCGCAGGATGCCGGCCTGCTCAGGTTGCAGGTTATTTCTGATAAAATTATTCATGTAACGGCAACTCCCGAAAGCTCCTTTTCAACAAGTAAAAGCTTAATGGCAATTGACGGTGCCAAATCTCCTGTTTCCTGGAGTGTTGTTCAAAAAGGTAATCAGTTATTGCTTTCAACATCATCGGTCATTACACATGTTTTGTTGCCTCAGGGTACGGTGAGCTTTACCGATAAGGCAAATAAGCTTATTTTAGGTGAAAGCGCCGACCGGACATTTCTTCCTGTATCAAATAATGGTGAAAGCTCATATCATATTGTTCAAAGCTTTAATAGCCCGGCCGATGAAGCCATTTATGGTTTAGGTCAGCATCAAAATGGGATCGTAAACTTTAAAAACCAGCATCTGGAATTGTTCCAGAACAATACAGAGGTAGCTGTACCATTCCTGGTTTCAAGTAAAAATTATGGTATCCTGTGGGATAATTACTCTCTAACTAAATTTGGCGATATCCGCGATTATCAGTCTATTTCGGGGTTGAAGCTATTTGCCGCAGATGGGAGTTAAGGCTGGCTAACTGCTACCTATGTTAAAAAGACAGATTCTACTGCTGTTTTTGTGCAGCGTCCGGAATCAAACATCGATTATTCTTTTTTGGAGGATATGAAGAATTTCCCCAAGGATTATAAATTGGGAGAAGGAAAAGTGAGCTGGACGGGCTCCATATCATCAGCATACACCGGCAGCCATCAGTTTTGGCTCAAATATGCAGGTTATGTAAAAATATGGATAGATGGTAAATTACTGGCCGATCGCTGGAGGCAGGGCTGGAACCCGGGTACCGCGGTATTAAATGTCGATCTGATTAAAAATAAAAAATACCCCATTAAAATTGAATGGCTACCCGATGCAGATGAATCATTCATCGCATTAAAGTGGTTAAGTCCACTAAGCCAGGAGCGGCAAAATAAATACGCATTCGACTCAGAATCGGGCAATGAGCTCAATTACTATTTTGTATATGGAAAAAATGCTGACGACGTTATCAGCGGATATCGCATCATTACGGGTAAAGCTGTGATTTTGCCACAGTGGGCAATGGGTTTATGGCAAAGCCGTGAGCGCTATAAAACCCAGGATGATGTACTGAATACTGTAAAGGAATTCCGCGACAGGAAAATACCGCTGGATAACATTGTTCAGGACTGGTCATACTGGAAAGAAGACCAATGGGGCAGCCAGGAGTTTGACGAAAACCGGTTCCCGAATCCTGTAGGAATGATCAGCACACTACACGATCAGTACCACACTCACTTTATGATTTCTGTATGGCCTAAATTTTATGAAGGAATTGAAAATTATAAATACTTTGATAAAAATGGCTGGCTGTATAAGCGTAATATAGCAAACCGCCAACGGGATTGGGTAGGTAAGGGGTACTTTTCTACGTTCTATGATACTTTCAATCCAAAAGCAAGGGAGGCTTTCTGGAGGCTGATGAATGAAAAACTGTATACCAAAGGAGTGGATTCATGGTGGATGGATGCTTCAGAGCCGGATGTAACTTCGAACCTGAATGTACAAAGCCGCAAAGATTTTATGAATCCCACTTATTTGGGGTCGTCAACACAATATTTTAATGCTTTCCCGCTGCAAAATGCAAAAGGTATTTATGAGGGGCAACGCGGAACCAATCCAAATACGCGTGTATTCCTGCTAACCCGTTCAGCTTATCCAGGCTTGCAGCGCTATGCAACAGCTACCTGGAGCGGCGACATTGCTGCCCGTTGGGACGATATGAAAAACCAGATCCCGGCCGGGATCAACTTTGCCTTGTCGGGTATACCTTACTGGACTATGGATATTGGTGGTTTTGCGGTAGAGCATCGCTACGAGCAACCAAACGAAAAAGATTTGGCCGAATGGCGAGAGCAAATAACACGCTGGTACCAGTTTGGTTCATTTGTACCTTTATTTAGAGTGCATGGCCAGTTTCCGTACCGCGAAATTTATAACGTAGCTCCCGAAAACCATCCTGCTTACCAGAGTATGCTTTATTATGATAAGCTACGCTATCGCTTAATGCCTTATATCTACAGTTTAGCAGGCATGGCATACCATCGTGATTATACCCTGATGCGCGGTTTAATAATGGATTACGGGCAGGATGAAAACGTAAAAAATATAGCCGATGAGTATCTTTTTGGAACGGCTTTGCTCATTAACCCGGTTTATAAATATCACGCCACTAACAGAGGTGTTTATTTACCAAAGGGGAACGGCTGGTATAATTTATATGATGGTAAATACACAGCCGGAGGGCAAACCATAACGGCAGATGCACCTTATGACCGCATCCCGGTATATGTAAAAGAAGGTTCAATTATCCCTTTTGGTCCTGAGATACAATATACCGGTGAAAAACCGGCCGATCCGGTCACCTTATACGTATACATGGGTAAGGATGCGGAATTTACGCTTTATGAGGATGAGGGCACCAACTATAATTATGAAAAAGGCGCATTTAGTACGATACAATTGACTTATAATGAGGCAAAAAAAACGTTAACCATTGGCGACAGGAAAGGAAGTTTTGCCAATATGATAAGCAGCAGAAAGTTTAACGTAATATGGGTTAACAAGGATAAAGCCGTTCCGCTGCAATTTGAATTGAACGACGTGCAGCAGGTAAAATATGAAGGGGAAAAAGTAATACTGAAATTTTAACCTTTAAATCACTTGTTAACCGATTAAATCCGGAATAAAAATCTAATTATCAATTGTCTCCTGGTATAGGGAGTATTCAATGCTCAATATGAAAAAGAAAATTTTACCGATTATTTTAGGTAGCCTGCTTTTTAGCAATGTTTTTGCCCAAAATAACAATCTAAATAAAACGCCTAAGGCAAAAAGGATAATCAGCCTTGATTTTAAAAAAGAAAAGGGAAGTTTTAATACCTCGTTTAAAGAATGTGTGGGGGCGGGGCGTGCAAATGAGGGTTTGAGGGCTGATTGGCAGCAACAATTGGCCGTTGTACGAAATGAATGCGGTTTCAAATATATCAGGATGCACGGCCTGCTTACAGATGATATGGCTGTTTACCGCGAGGACAGGAATGGAAACCCGGAATATAACTATCAATATGTTGATGCCCTGTACGATTATATTTTGAGTATCGGCATGAAGCCTTTTGTAGAATTAGGGTTTATGCCCGGTGCGCTGGCAAGTGGTAATAAAACCATTTTTTGGTGGAGAGGGAATGTAACACCGCCCAAAGACTATAAGAAATGGGAAGGCTTGATCAGGAACCTCACTCAGCATTTTACCGAACGCTATGGAACTGATGAGGTTAAGACATGGTATTTTGAAGTTTGGAATGAACCCAACCTGAAAGATGGCTTTTGGACAGGTTCTCAGGATGACTACTTCAAGCTTTATCATTATAGCGCACAAGCCATTAAAAGTGTAAACCAGGCCTATAAAGTTGGCGGCCCTGCTACAGCAGGAGCAGCGTGGGTACCGGAAATGATAAATTTCTGTAGCAAAAATTCGGTGCCGATTGATTTTGTCAGCACACATGCCTACGGCGTTAATCAGGGCTTTTTAGATGAATATGGTTCAACCGGCACTGTACTTGCTAAAAATAAAGAAAGCGTTAGCGGCGACGTATGGAATTCACGCAAACAAATAAAAGAATCTGCAATTCCCGACCTCGAACTACATTACACA
Organism: Mucilaginibacter sp. Mucisp86; assembly: GCF_047324315.1. Taxonomy (NCBI): domain Bacteria; kingdom Pseudomonadati; phylum Bacteroidota; class Sphingobacteriia; order Sphingobacteriales; family Sphingobacteriaceae; genus Mucilaginibacter; species Mucilaginibacter sp. Mucisp86. Next base: position 6,859,829 of record NZ_CP168503.1, on the reverse strand, counting down.
GAATGGAGCTCATCATATACCCCTGCCGATCCGATACATGATAGTTATCACGAGGCGGCATACATACTTGAAAAGCTTAAACAAACAGGGGCTGCCGCCAACTCCATGTCGTATTGGACTTTTACCGACATTTTTGAAGAGGCAGGGCCAAGGTTTACGCCCTTTCACGGCGGGTTTGGTTTGCTAAACACGCAGGGAATAAAGAAGCCGGCCTTTTTTGCTTATTCCTTTTTAAATAAATTGGGTGAAACCGAGATAGCTAACCAGGACAGTTCATCCTGGGCCTGTAAAAATAAAAAAGGTGACGTTCAGGTGCTGCTATGGGATTATACTTATACCTTACCCGATTCTGTTAATAACCAATCTTATTACATCCGTGATCTGCCCGCTAAGTCAAAAGGAGACGTTGAATTGGTTATAGCCGGCATGCCCGGTGGAAAATACAGGTTAGAGGTTTACCAAACAGGGTATAAAGTAAATGATCCTTACACCAGCTATCTTTCGTTTAATAAACCGGATCAGCTTAGCAGAGCCCAGGTTGATTCGCTTAAAAGGCAGAATAATGGTGCTGCAATTCTGAAAGAGGATATCACAGTAGGGACTTCAGGAAAGTTTTCAAAGAAACTTCAGATCAGGGAAAATGATGTTTTCCTGATCAATATGATTAAGCTTTAACAGCTATTCAATTTACTGGGTTTGTATTTATATGAAGCTCATGGTTGATGCTTTTGTCGCCGGTGCTGAACATTATTTCACGAAACTATACAACCTTAGTTCAGATAGTTGTGAATCAAAAGGGCTTAAATTAGTTTTAGTAAGCTAACCATGATTTTATGAGACATTTGATTTGTACACTTATTTTAGTATTTGCTGTTGCCGTTGTTAAAGCACAACCCGCCCCGGTTAAGGTGAAAGAAGGGTTGCTACAGGGAACAGTTGAAAATGGCCTTTCAATTTATAAAGGTATTCCGTTTGCTGCGCCGCCGGTTGGCGAATTGCGCTGGCGTGCCCCACAGCCTGCTGCAAAATGGGATGGCATCCGTATGGCTGATAAATTTGCGCCGGAACCCATACAGGGAGCAGCCCCTTTTTCAGGAAAAAGCGAAGATTGCCTGTACCTGAACGTTTGGTCGCCGGCTAAGTCTCCGGGCGACAAAGTTCCGGTACTTGTATGGATTTACGGCGGAGCTTTTAATTGGGGTGGCACTGCCGAACCTGGTTATAATGGCGAAAAGCTGGCGAAAAAGGGTGTAGTGCTGGTAAGTATCGCTTATCGCGTAGGCCAGCTCGGATTTTTGGCGCACCCCGAATTAAGTGCCGAAAGCTCAAACCATGTATCGGGCAACTACGGCCTGTTGGATATGATATCTGCTCTTAAATGGATTAAAGAAAACATAGCTGCTTTTGGCGGCGACCCTGGCAGGGTTACTATTTTCGGTGAATCGGCAGGGGGGATCGCAGTTAGCATGCTATGTGCAAGTCCGTTAGCTAAAGGGTTATTTGTGGGGGCCATTTCCGAAAGCGGTGGCTCATTTGGCCCTACACGCGTTACGACTTACCCGGGCGAAAATATGAAAACCCTGCATGATGCAGAAGCTGCAGGTGAAGCCTATGTTAAAGGTGCCGGGGTTTCGTCAATTGCCGATTTGCGAAAAGTGGATGCCGATAAGCTTCCGGGAGTACGTGGGCTGGCATGGCCTATTGTTGATGGTTGGGTAATTCCCGATGATCAGCATAAACTTTATGAGGACGGCAAGTATAATGATACGCCCGTATTAATAGGTTACAATTCTGACGAAGGCGCCAGTTTTTCTCCGCCCAAAACCACCGAAGATTATATTACCGCCGTACGGAACCGCTATGGAAAGTTTGCCGATGAACTAATTAAGGCTTATCCTTCCGGCACAGGTACAGTTGCGAAAACAGCCCGCGATCTGACCCGTGATGCGGCATTTGGCTGGCAAACATGGAGCTGGGCTACCTTACAGGCAAGTAGAGGCAAATCGAAGGTTTATTATTATTATTTCGATCAGCACCCTGAATATCCCGTAGGTTCCCCTCAAGAAGGTTTCGGATCGCCGCATGCGCAGGAAGTTGCTTATGTATTCGGAACGCTTGATGCTTCAAATCCGCAAACAAGTAAAGCAGATCTGGATATCTCGGATGCGATGAGTACTTATTGGACAAACTTTGCGAAGTATAGCGATCCCAATGGGCCCGGCTCAGCTAATTGGCCAGCGTTCAGTATTGCTCAACCCACGGTTATGTATTTTTCCCAAACTGCACATATCGGCCCTGTTCCGGACGCGGGAGCGTTAAAGGTATTGGACACTTATTTTAAATGGAGGCGTTCGCCCGAGGGTAAAGCTGGTGTTCGATAAATTTTAATTGAATAAGAAACTTTGTACCCAAATTTTATTGGTGAACCATCAAGTTTCTGTTATCTTAACTAAGCTTGCTGATTAAGAAGTTGTTTAAAACAATCAGATTTAAAACAACTTCTTAAACTGTTTTGATATATAATAGCCTAAAGTGAGCTGCCTGCATCCCCATTTGTCCTGCACCCCGGTTCGCTCAATAACGTATCCAACCAACACTAAAGTTGGCAAATGGAGGATACCGATTTTCAACATTTACTATCCTCCTATACTCTGCAGATACTTTCCAAGTACTTAAATAATATTTAGGTTTTCTTTTTCTTCGTTGCCGACCTGATTTGAAAAATCACTATTGCTGTTATTATAGTAAGTGATGAATAGAATTCGAAATTTTGCAGTGGCGAACCTACAGAGATGGTTGTGGCCGTTTTTTCTATTTTGTTGATCATTTAAAGCAGGTTGAGGTATTAATAACGTTACTAAATTACCACTAATTACAACTTAAAGGAATAAATAGATCATTTTATATAACATTAATCAAAAAGGCCTTAAACTCAGTTGATAATAATTTTCGTTATATGGTCTATTTTGTTGTCTTTATAGTATAAAGAATAAAGTTATCATGTCCTTATTTCTTAAAAATTAAACATTTGTTACCCTATTTATTCACTTTTGTGGCCTTACCGGCCTATATCTTTGGCTCCCAAACCAATAGCCAACAAGTGGCTTTAAACCAAAAACAACCCTGCACATTTTGAAGCGAAAGCACAATCGCTAAAAAGGCGTTTGTTTATGTGCGCTGTTTAATTGTTCTTTTTTTGCTATAAACCAATTAATATTTAAATATGAGAACACTTAACTATTTTTTCGGCGTAGCCGTAATTTTATTGTTTACCCGTTGCCAAAAGCAACAAATTGCCAGCCCGGAAGTGAGGCCGCCTGTTCCCAAAACAGTTAAAACACTGGCTATAACAAGTTATCCAAGTTACAATACCTCGCCTCTTGCGCCCGATCAAACCGGTGTAACCAGTACAGCGGCCCAGCTTGCAGCAAAGTTTCAATTGGGGTGGAATATTGGTAATACACTCGAAGCAACAGGCAGCGAAACGGCCTGGGGTAACCCTTTGGTAACCCAGGCACTTATTGACGAAGTTAAGAAAGCCGGGTTTACCGCAGTTCGTATCCCCTGCGATTGGGATCAGTATTCTAACCAAACCACGGGGCAAATTCAGCAATCATGGCTCAACAGGGTGCAACAGGTTGTTCAATATTGCGTTAATGACGGTTTGTATGTAATATTAAATATACATTGGGACGGCGGATGGCTGGAAAATAATTGCACCACTGCAGCACAGGCCGCAGTTAATGCCAAGCAAAAAGCTTTTTGGGAGCAAATAGCTACGCAAATGCGCGGTTTTGACGAGCATGTGATATTTGCCAGCGCAAATGAACCAGCTGTATCAGATGCCACAGGAATGAGTGTGCTGCTTTCATATCATCAAACGTTTGTTAACGCGGTGAGGTCAACCGGGGGGCATAACAGTTACAGGGTGCTGCTTGTGCAAGGGCCAAGCACTAACATTGATGGCACCAACACTTTGATGAATACGCTTCCAACTGATCCGGCGAGCAACCGTTTAATGGTTGAAGTACATTATTATGATCCGGCTCAGTTTTGTTTTTTGACATCGGATGCAAGCTGGGGTAATATGTTCTATTATTGGGGCAGTGGGTATCATTCTACAACCGATGCTTCACGAAATGCTACCTGGGGTGAAGAGTCGTATATGACTTCAGAACTTTCGTTGATGAAAACAAAGTTTGTTGATAAGGGCATTCCTGTTATGCTTGGAGAATATGCAGTAAACCGCAGATTAGGCCTTACCGGCGATGCGCTAAACCTGCAACTTGCAAGCCGGGGTTATTACCTTAATTATTTTGTCCACCAGGCATTACAATATGGGTTAAAACCATTTTATTTTGATTCCGGTGGTACGGACTCAACCAACCCGGGTAGAATTATTAACAGGCAGAACAACAGCATTTACGATCAGCAAGGCTTAGCCGCCATTATGCAGGGAGCTCAAAATAACACATCTTCAATAATTCAGGTTGGACAGGTTTACCAGATTTACAGCAGAAACAGTTTCAAAGCCCTGGAATTTGCGGGCTGGGGAACTGCCAATCAAACACAAGCCGATCAGTGGGATTACGTTACAGGTGCAAACCAACAATTTAAGGTGGAAGATGCGGGAGGCGGCTATTACAGGTTAACCCCTATGCATGCCACGGGAAAGTGCCTTGAAGTTTATGGCTGGAGCGGAGCTGACGGCGGACAGGTAGAGTTATGGGATTATACCGGCGGCGCAAATCAAAAATGGTCAATTCAGCTAACCGACAACGGATATTATAAAATTATCAATGCAAATAGCGGGAAGGCGCTGGACGTAACGGGAGCTTCGCTTAATAACGGCACCGCAGTTGAGCAATGGACTTATTCCGGGGGCCGCAATCAGCAATGGGGCTTTGTGAAAATATAATGTAGCCATTATGGTCTTTTTTTGAACTATTGATAGCTTAGAAAAGCAAAAAAGCCTTCAGATTTAGCGATTTGAAGGCTTTTTGCTTTTTCATCAATTCTCTTTAGCCTTTTAAATCGACCTGTCCGCCGGGAGACGCATTGATGCGTATCTACAAAAAACTTCCCCGTCGATTTTAAACAGCCTCTTATAAATGGTGGACTTTTTCCGCAACGTTATTTTTTATTGTTTTTTTAACACTTAATAACGTATCTTGCCGATGAAAACCCAATTATGAAACGCATCGCTTTTTTATTAATTCTTAGCCCATTTTTGCTGCGGGCGCAACAAAAGCAAGTTGTCAAAAGTTTCCCTCTGCAGGATGTAAGGCTATTGCCGGGGATTTTTAAGGATCAGGAGCAAACAGATCTTAATTATATGCTTGCCCTGCAGCCCGACCGCCTGCTTGCGCCTTTTCAAAGGGAAGCCGGATTACCGCAAAAAGCTAAAAGTTACACAAATTGGGAGGATTCCGGCCTGGATGGGCACATCGGCGGCCACTATCTTTCTGCTCTGGCTATGATGTATGCTTCTACAGGTGATAACCGTGTACGCCATCGCCTTGATTATATGGTCAATGAGCTTAAATTGTGCCAGGATAAAAATGGTGACGGATACCTGGGAGGGGTGCCCGGAAGCCGTGAACTTTGGCCCCAGGTGATGAAGGGGGATTTTACTGATTTCAATAAGAAATGGGTTCCATTCTATAATATTCATAAAGTATTCGCCGGGTTGCGCGATGCCTGGTTGTATGAAAATAACCAAACCGCAAAAGCCATGCTGATCAAGCTTGCAGACTGGTTTTGTAGTATCAGTACTGCACTCAGTCAGCAACAAATGCAGCAACTCCTGGGAAATGAACATGGAGGTGTTAATGAGGTATTGGCAGATGTATACGGCATCACCGGCGAAAAGAAATACCTTGACGCGGCTTACAGTTTCTCTCACAAGGCACTTCTTCAACCGCTTGAAAAAGATCAGGATAAACTGGACAATTTACATGCAAATACACAGATCCCGAAAGTGATAGGTTTTAAGCGGATTGCTGATTACAGTGGTGATACCGCCTACAATCATGCTGCAGCATTCTTTTGGCAAACCGTGGTGCACCACCGCTCGGTTGCGACAGGTGGCAATAGCGTAAGGGAACATTTTAACCCTGTTGCAGATTTCTCTACCATGATCTCCAGTGTGGAAGGCCCCGAAACATGCAATACCTACAATATGCTTAAGCTTACCGAAGATCTGTACATGTCAGATCCGGATATTGCCTATATCGATTATTATGAACGGGCGTTGTATAATCATATCCTTACAACCCAGCGGCCGGGTAAGGGCGGTTTTGTGTATTTTACACCAATGCGCCCCGGGCATTACCGGGTGTACTCCCAGCCACAAACAAGTATGTGGTGCTGCGTTGGCTCTGGTATGGAAAATCATTCGAAGTATGGCAAAATGATCTATAGCCATTCAGATAATGAGCTGTTTGTTAATTTGTTCATCCCGTCTCAACTTATATGGAAGCAAAATGGTTTGCAACTAAGGCAGGAAACCGGGTTCCCTGATGAGGAAACAACAACACTGAAGATCCAGAAGGCCGGCGACAGCGCATTCGGGATAAATATCAGATATCCATCATGGGTAAAAAACGGTGCGCTTAAAATTAACATCAACGGCCGGCCTGTACAAATTACGTCGCAGCCGTCGTCATATGTGCAGTTAAAAAGAAAATGGCGGAAAGGGGATATCATTACTGTTCAACTGCCTATGCAGACGACGACGGAGAAACTTCCTGACGGCTCCAATTATGAATCCGTGCTGCACGGCCCGATTGTACTTGCTTCTGTGATTGATACGCTTGCTCAGAAAGGCCGCGAGGCCGATGACAGCAGGATGGGCCATGTTGCTACGGGCAACCTGTATAAGCTTACAGATATGCCGGTTTTTGTAAGCGATTCTGCTAATGATGCCCCGATGATAGTTGGTGATAAAAATAAACCAATGTCCTTTACTGCCAAGCGGCTAATATATCCGGTTAAATACCGAAACCTGAAGCTGGTGCCGTTTTATAAGATCCAGGATGCTCGTTATGTAGTATACTGGCGAAAAGAATCAGCCAAGGGCTTTGACGAATTGCAGGCTAAGTTAGCAGAGGAGGACGCGAAGGAAGCGAAACTGTCCACCAATACCATCGATATGGTAACTCCGGGCGAGCAACAGCCCGAGTCAGATCATTTCATGGAAAAGGAAAATTCTTTTGCTGATGTTAATTTTAACAAACATTTCAGGGCTGCAACCGGCTGGTTCAGTTATAAGCTGAATGATAAAGATAAAGCCGCAAAAAAAATTAGTGTTACGTATTTTGGTACGGAAAGGAACCATAAATTCAGCATTTTTCTTAATGAGCAGGAACTGGTGAAAGTTGATTTGAAGGACGGTAAACGTGACGCTTTTTATACCGTTGAATATGATTTGCCGGCAGATTTGAAATACAACGCAGATCAGGGCCTCCGGATAAAATTCCAGGCGGATAAAGGGGCGATGGCCGGCCCTGTTTATGAAATAAGACTTTTGAATAATTGAGGGCTTAAATCTGTTCCAATACGTTGCGATAACGGGATCGGCTAAAAATGTTATTCTATATATATAAATACTATTCAGGGCCTCAAAAAGGCCCTTTTTTGTGCACTTTTCGGAAGTAAGCCCCAGTTTTAACCTGAAAATTATTCCTGCGTTTAGAACCCGGCTGCCCGGTAAAACTTTTAGAAATTTTTTTTACCGGAAACAGAGGGGGCCGTTAGGGATAACAAATACTGCGTTTGCTAAATCCATAGCAACGTTGTCGATTCTTAAAATGCCGCCTTTCTACCGCATAGGCATACTCGGCGATGACAACTTGAATAACAAAACTATTCCAATGCGAAGGTCATAGCCCGGGCGCCTTAGGCACTTAACACAAACAATTGTTTGTTGAACACTAATATCCAAAATGCCGGGAAGAGCTAAATATCGATATGTGGTTATCGCCGGATACATGGTAAGAATATTAAAAATATGCAAATTGAAACATTTGTATACCTATTTTTTAACAAATGGCGCTATCCGGCCAAGTATTTTTGAACGCCCAATTTACTTATTACATAAACCATAAAGCCCATTTAATATTTTCTTACAATCAGGTTTAAGATGCTTGCTAAACGTTCGCAATCGATTGTATTTTGATATTCGTGTTTATTTAACAATTAATTTGGTTGAATAAAAATTTCACTTAACAACAAAAACCAATTATGAAAATGAAAATTACAAATTTTACGAGGCTGCTAAGCGCAGCTAAATTGCGGCACCTTCTGCTACTGCTGGTGTTTATTAGTACATTGCCCGTGATGGCACAAACAATCACTATTAAAGGGGTTGTAAGATCTGCTGATGATAACAGCCCGCTTCCCGGGGTTACAGTGACAGAGAAGGGAAAGCAAAATGGTGTTATCACCCACACTGATGGTTCTTATTCACTCAACGTAACGGGGGATGCCACCCTTGTATTTTCTTTTGTAGGTTACACAAAACAAGAGGTTAAATTAAACGGAAAAACTGTACTGGACGCAACTTTGCAAAGTGACAGTAAAGCTCTTAACGAAGTAGTGGTAATTGGCTACGGTACAGCGAGGAAAAAGGACCTGATAGGTTCGGTAAATGTGGTAGCCGCTAAAGATGCAGGGGCAAACACATCTACAAGTCCGGCTCAATTGTTAATAGGAAAGGCTGCTGGTGTTCAGGTAATGCAGGCAAATGGCGTGCCGGGTTCGGGTGCCCAAATTATTGTGCGCGGTACAGGTTCATTTACGGATGTTAGTCCGCTTTACGTAATTGATGGTATCCAGGGCGATGCCAATTTGTTCAACGCCATCAGCCCCCAGGATATTGAAAATATAACCATACTAAAGGATGCTGCCTCTACAGCTATATATGGCGTAGCTGCTGCAAACGGCGTTGTGATCATCACCACTAAAAGAGGCAAGGCAGGGTCAACCCAAATTACATTTAATTCGCAGGCAGGTGTTTCAAACGTCACTAAAAACCTTGATCTGCTTGGTGCCGCCGACTATGTAAAGCTCCTTAAAGATATTGACGCTACCAATAACAACCCGGTACCGGCAAAACTTAACACGCCATACGTTTTAGTTGACAGAACCAATTGGCAAAAGGAGATTTTTAAAACAGCCGTATCAACACAAAACGACCTGAGCGTGAGCGGAGGGAGCGACAAGGTTACCTATAACATGTCGGCAGGATACGTTACGCAGCAAGCCGTGGTTAAAGATTATAATTTCAGGAGGTTTAATAACCGGTTTGTATTAGACGAAAAATTGGGTCGTTTCCATTTTGGCCAAACCTTAAATTTGCGGTACACAAAAACTACAGGTCAGGTAACAAGTATTGGTAACGCGCTTGGTTATGCACCGTATCAGCCTGTTTATGATGCGTCTATCCCAGGTGGTTATTCTATCCTTACCAACGTTGACGATAACAGCAATGCAGTAAACCCATTGCAGACCTTAGGTGTGCAAACCTTAAGCAGCCACGACCTGGTTTTATTTCCGCAGGTGTTTGGCGAGGTGAAAATTATCGACGGGTTGACGTTACGGTCGCAGGTATCGGGTGTATATGGCAACAGCGTGAACGATTCGTACCAGATACCATATGTTACCTCCAACAACCTGGCATACACCAGGCAGGCAGGCCGCGCGTCAAATAACTATTCTAATTATACCATCGAAAATTACTTATCATATAATCACAGCTTCGGAAAACATAATATTTCATTAACAGCGGGTACCAGTTATATTGATGCAGGCAGTACCAAATACCTTAGCGTGCTGGGCACCGGGATGTTATCCGATGCTGTAAGAGATATCGGTGTAGCGCCTACGCTTACTGTGCAGGGTAATTCATCGGGCTATTACACTCAATTTGGCAACGTTATTTCTTATTATGCCCGTTTAATCTATTCGTTTAATGATAAGTACATTCTTTCGGGTAGTATCAGGCGCGATGGTTCGTCAAACTTTGGACCGTTAAGCCGTTATGGTAACTTTCCGGGTGGCGGTTTTGCATGGCGTTTTGCCCAGGAGGATTTTGTTAAATCGGCGTTGCCGTTTATCAGTGATGGTAAACTGCGCGTAGGATGGGGCCGCACAGGTAATAACAGATTTGGCCTTACAAATACCAGCGTATTTACCTTTAACGGGCCGCCGGGAAACCTCGTTTATTCGTTTGGCCAGAATGAACAGTTTGTTAACGGTACAACAGTAATAACTATCGCCAACCCTTTATTGCATTGGGAAACAACCGACCAGACCGACGCAGGTATTGATCTTGCGTTCCTGAATAACCAGTTAACTTTCTCAGCCGATTATTATAACCGTAAAAGCAGCGGCCTCATAGTAGCGATACCTTTACCGCCAAGTTTAGGTGTGGGTATAAACACATCGAACAGCAACGAGATTGTCAATGCGGCAGATGCACAAAATAAAGGTTTCGAGTTTCAGTTAGGTTACCGTTCAAAACCCCAAAATGGTTTTAGTTATAATGTAAGTGTAAACGGTGCTTACAATAATAACAAAACAATATCATTAGGCACCCAATCGCCAACACCCATTGTAGGTGGAACAGGGGCGATTTACACATTAACTCAAGCAGGCTATCCAATCGGTTCATTTTATGGCTACAGGGTTGGCCATGTAGCTAAAGACCAGGCAGAAATTGATGCCCTGAATAAAACGGCACAGCAAAAAACCGGCGACCCCAACGCGGTTTATCAAACAGGTTTGCTTCCCGGCGATTTTATATTCAAAGATTTGAATGGCGATGGAGTTGTTGACAGCAAAGACCAACAGGTTTTGGGGAGCCCTATTCCAAAGTTCATATATGGTATTAACCTCGGGGCCAGTTATCATAATTTTGACCTTAATATGGTATTGTCGGGCGTGCAGGGAGTTCAGATTGGAAACAATTTGAGGTCAAGTCTGGAGTTTGCTGGAACAGGGCATAATGCCTCGACAGCTATATTAAACAGATGGGAAAAACCTGGAGACAATGCCCTTTTGCCGAGAGCCGGACAAAATGCAACCGGATCGGGAAATTTAAGGCCTTCAGACTTTTTTATCGACAACGGCTCCTATTTGCGTGCACGTAACGTAACCCTGGGTTATACCTTTAGTAAAGCCACACTGCAATCGTTTTCAGGGTCTGTTTTAAGCAAACTGCGCATATATGTTGCTGCCGAAAATCTGTTTACGATCACCGGTTACAAAGGGTATGATCCCGAGTTAAGTACAGTTTATGGCGATAACAATTCAAACGACACTATTTTTAACCGCAATATTGATAATGGCCAGGTACCGCAACCGCGCACATTTTTATTCGGGATACAGGCAGCATTTTAAAAGGCATTCTTTAAAAATAAAAACATGAAAAAATATATAAAATTCCTTTTGATGACAGCACTTCTTGCTTTCTCAATAGGGTGCAAAAAAGATCTGAATCTGACAAATAAAAGTGCTTATACTTACGATACTTATTTTAACAGCGATGTTGCAATAAACCAGGCTGTTGTAGCCACCTACGCCGCTTTGCTGCATACGGGCTTTTGGTCTGGTGATTATTACACTACTTTCGACCTTCTTGGGTATGACGCTAAAAACAACCAGCCCCTTTTGGGTGATTATTTGCAAGTGGCCCAGTATAATTTTGGCCCGGACCTTGACGTGATGAACAATACCTGGTCGGCATTTTACCAGTTAATTGCACGGGCCAATGTAGTTATTGACAGGGCACAGGTGTGGAAGCCTGCCAATGCATCAGAAACAACCGATCAGGCGCAATATATTGCTGAGGCTAAATTTTTGCGAGCTTATGCTTATTTTAACCTGGTTAATTGTTTTGGACGGGTACCTTTACGTACTAAATATTTACCCTTGCCAACACCTGCCGATATCAATATGCCGAGATCGTCAGTTGCAGATGTATGGGCATTTATTGAACAGGATTTGAAGGATGCCGAAGCGGGTTTACCAATATCTTACCCTGCAACCAGCTATGGCCGTGCTACGCAAGGCGCCGCGGTGGCGTTGCTGGGCAAATCATACCTTTATGAAAAAAAATGGGGCCAGGCCCAGACCGAACTCACCAAACTAACACAGCAGCCTTTTACCTATGCACTGGCACCGGTTTATAATGACCTGTTTGACGATCCTAACCAGGATAATCCTGCCTTGAACCCTGAAAGTATTTTCCAGGTAATGAACCAACAGTGGACAGACTGGGGGATTGGTAACCAGTATTATATGTTTGGGGGCCAGGAAACCTGGGGCGGCAAGGCAACACATACCGTTCGCGCACAATCATATGGCTTTAACGATTGGAACAATGTTTATGTAACTACAACTGCTGTTAAAGCGTTCACTTACCCTAACCCGCAAAATCCATCAGTTAATTACGTTGATTCACGTGCCGCTTTTACTTTTTACGGCGATGCCGCAAGCGGCGGGCAGACGCAGTATTGCCAGCAATGCGCAACAGGTCCGATAGCTTATCCTTTCGCTACAAAAGGTTACGAATGGCTTAAGTACGAATATTATAACAAGGTAGCTACTTTTGGCGGCCCGCAAAGCGGTATCAACGGACAGGTGATCCGCTATGCGGATGTGTTGCTGATGTTGGCCGAAAGTTATATTCAGCAGGGCAATACTGGTGATAAGCCTCTGGCCTTAATTAATCAGGTGCGTAGCAGGCCAAGCGTTAATGCGCCGCTTTACACAACGTTAGGTAGCCAAACCGACGCCATGCGCATATTAATGCGCGAAAGACAATTAGAACTAACAGGCGAACAAAGCCGTTATTTTGACCTTATCCGCTGGGGCATCGCGAAGCAAACTATTAACGCCGAAAGACAAATTGAAGATGGCACGCAACCTTTTCAGGATAAAAATGTGCTGTTCCCAATACCATTGGCAGAAAAGAACGCTAACTCTGCGATAGCAAAAGATATCAGTGGCGATTGGAACTAATAATGTAACGTGGTTGGCAACACAGGTTAAGTATGGCCACCAAGAAGTAAAGAGTTAAAAAACAGTAACTTTAAACTCAAAAAAGCCGTCTCGTAATTGACATGAGGCGGCTTCTTGATTTTAACAATATCAGACATCTGGCGCTGTCTTTGTAAAATAAGCATCAATCAGTATTAAAAGTCCACTTTGAATTATCAGTACGCATATCAAATTTTGCGAGTGTCGGTGTGCTATCTCCTGAAGATACCAGCGCCAGCGGCTCTTTTGAATTAGGAATAGCCTTGGGCATTATCCGGTAGGCGCCATCGGTAAGCTGGTCTATCCGCCATAACTGTTCGGGTGTGCCGGTAAATGCCGGTAGTGTTATTACTTCAGCTTCGGCTGTGGACGCCAATACCCTGTTGGTTCCTGCTATCCCAATTTTATAATAGGGGCTTCCGGGATATCCTCCTGCGTCGGGTACTGCCGTGATTGTCCATTTTTGATGTGGCCGGGACATATAATCGCCTATTCTGACACTGATATTTCCGGTAGGCCAGGTGTTGACCACGTCTGTTAGCTCCTGGGGAGGAACAACTTTTACAGGTTCGTCATTATTTCGGTTAAATCGCATCCCGCCCGGCATTCGTACAAAATCAACTGCTAATTCGAGTGCATATCCTCTTCTTTCTGAGGTGATTTCGTAAGTTCCTTCCTTAAAAATATTGCCTGCAACCGGCCAGCCGTTTTTCCAGAGCAAAGGACGGATGCCCAATACGCTATAGGCGTTCCTGTCTAAATCGGCTTCATAATGGCATGACATTTTCTGAACGCCATCGCCAAGTATAATACGCCCGAAGTGCCCCGGACCTATCAGTTTTTTGCCTGCCGCAAGCACCATTTTTCCACCGCCTTTTAGCATATCCCGCCCCACGTTATCAAGGTAGGGGCCGGTTATTTTTCTGGAACGGCCAACCACAATATTATAGGTTGAATTTGGGCCGTCGCAGCATGTGCCGTGTGTGCCAAGCAGGTAATACCATCCGTCCTGGTACATCAGATCGGTGGCTTCGCAATCAATGGCAATGTTTATGGGTTTGTTGCCAGGCATCCGTTTGCCGGTTTTGGGGTCGAGCTCTACCAGGCGGATAAATCCGAAATAAGTACCGTATGATAACCATAACTTTCCGGAGGTTGGATCAAGCAAAAGCCCCGGATCAATGGCATCATTATCTTCCTTTCCGTCGGATGAAGCTACAACTACAGCTTCCGAATACTTAAAATCGGGCGATTTCGGGTCGAGCGTTTTATTCCACATGGTAAGGATCCTGCCGTTGTGGCCGCCTCCCAAGCCTCCGCCTGTCGCGCCATATGCTATCAGATAACGGTCGCCGATTTTTACAACATCCGGAGCTGCCCCTCCGCCTGGCCTTACGGCACCGCTGTTCCATGTCCAGCCATCATCGGATATCAATCCCCCGCCAAAGGTGCCGAATGTGTAGTATTTACCATCACATAACATAATGGTTGATGGATCATGTATAAATGGTTTCCCTACTTGAGCGAAAACAGCGCTCGCTGCACATATTGAAAGCGAGGCAATAGCCCCTGATATTTTAGTAATGAAGTTCATAGTCAGCTGATCAATAAATTTATTCGTAACTAATTGTGAGGTCTTTTACGGGCATCCCTTTTTCATCAAGGAAGCGGATGCAGAAATCACTCATTCCGGGGCCATTGATCACCGCGCCACGGATAATATTTTTCCCTTTATTAATTGTAAGACGGGGTGATACACAATCATCCATTACCATACGCCTGTCGCCCGATAATAGAATAGCTTCCTTTTCATTTAGCCACCACATCGATGCCGAGTTTGATCCTACGGCCATTCTTACATTTTTAATTTCGCGCGGACTGTTGATAATGGTCACTGCCCAAAACAAAACACCATAGGTTGGCTTTTTTAATCCGGTTGCAAACCTGAAAAGTTTAACATTGAAATTGTTGCTCTCCAGTGCATGCCAGGTTAGTTCCTGGCCCTCAACCTTTACCTTTTCACCATTTTTAGGAACTCCTGTAAACTGGTTTTGAAAATAACTGGTAGTAAATGCCGACCTGAGATAACTGTCGGTAAATACGGTATTGCTTCGATTGGGTTTATTAATTGGCTCCAGTAATAGCCAACGCCTGATAAACCCTTCGCCGTCCGGCGTCTTTTTTAATGCTGTTGCCGGAATGAAGTAGGGGGAGAGGTTTACTGTAGTATCGCTTTGAGTGATGCCGTGTATTTTATGCCGTGGCGTGGCAGAACGGCTAAGCACTGCCGACCCCAATAAAATTGCAAGGCTTACACCCGGCAACAACACTTTGTATTTTATATTCATGTGATCCTTACTGTGGTTTATAAAAGCGTTTCAGGCCAAAAATAGATATGCCGGTAACGGGCAAATACCACTATTTGTCAAAACAAAACAACTTTTGGACGATTAGATCAGGCTTTACCGGTTGTTAGGGATAAAAAGATGTTGGTATTGAATCCCCCTAAACGATGATCGGTTTGGCTTACCTGATCTATAACAAAATGGGGTTCGAATGGGCGGTTGAGTGAGTGCCGGGCTTTGTTATGGGGAAAATAAGAGGCTGTATCGTAAATTGTGATACGGCAGGAAAATCGCGTTTAAACCAGTACACTCGATTTCGCTCGAAAACTAAGCCTCACCTAAATCCTCTCCAAAGGAGAGGATTTAGGTGAGGCTATAAACGACAAGTTTAAAAGCGATTTCCCCGTTGTGATACAGCTTTTTTGGGCTTATTCTGATACTTAAGCGATATATAGTTTCTATTTAATTAACTTTATTAACAAATTGGGGGTTAACAGGGTTAACACAAATTAATGCTAATTTTTGATTATATAGTTCATAATCAAGTGTTTGAGTGTTTTTTATGCGAAAAAAGTGTTAACCCCTCTTTGTATATATTATCGACTAAATTTCAATTTATAGTTAACACAACACCAGGGGGCGTCAATTTGATTTATGATACAACCTCTCCAGTAAGCTATTGTTGAATCGCTCGTTTATTTATTAAAGTTGTTAGTTAGCTTTAGTTTTCAATACCAGGGTGGTTACGATTGGATCTAATTGTACCCCGGTTAGGTCGAGATTGATACCGGTTACATCCTGATGGAATTTAACTTTTTTACCCTTCAGCACCGAACATGCGGTAACAGTCTGTTTAATTGGCGGTAATTTAATAACAGTTTCTCCCTCCGGCATTTTTAGCAGGTGGATGTATATGTTATTGCCTTTGTAAGTAGCGCCATAAAAATCATCAACAGGTTGAAAAGGCCCGGAACGAGTTTGATAGATACTTTCACCATTTTTTGCTAACCAGTTTCCCACTTCCTTCAGCCGGTCCACATGTGTTGGAGGAATAACACCGTCCGGGTCGGGTCCAACATTTAATAACATGTTCCCGCCTCGGTCAACCGTGTTAACGAGCATAGTTATAATTTTTTCCAGCGGCATCAACCGTTGGGCTTTATTATATCCCCAACTCGTTTCGTTAAGGTTCAGGCATTTTTCCCATGGGAAGGGAATAATAGGGCCTTTAACATCCGCGCCGCCTTCATCGGTTTGGAAATCTCCTACCATTCCTGATCTTGGATTAATAACCACGTCGGGGTTATAGCTACGTACCATGGCATTAAGTTTTAATGGTTCCCAGAACCATGCCGCATCGGCATCAGTACCTTTATGCGCCAGCCAGCCGCCATCGTACCACAAAATATCTATTTTGCCATAGTTTTTCATTAGTTCTTCTACCTGCCCATACGTTTGTTTCTTGAGCAGGGCAGCATTGTCAGGAAGCCCCTTAGGGTCGAAATAACCAGGAAAACGCCAATCCAGAGGAGAATAATAAATACCGACGTATAGACCCGCTTTACGGCAGGCATCTGTATACTCTTTTACAAAATCGCGGTGAGCAGCAGTTTCCCAACTATCAAAATGCTTATAACTTGAAGGGCTGTTCCAAAGGGCAAAACCATCATGATGCCTGCTCACCATTACCATATACTTCATGCCCGCCTCTTTTGCTACCTTAGCCCATTCTGCGGCGCTAAAATGCTTCGGATTGAATTGGTCTGCTAATTTAGCGTATTCCTCGGCCGGTATCTTTTGGTTAAACATGGTCCATTCACCCGTGGCCGGGATTGCATATAAGCCCCAATGTATGAACATCCCAAATTTTTGATCTTCCCACCATTGCATCTTTTCGGGCGGAAGATTGGAGCCCGGCCCGGATACACCTTGCCCCACACCCTTTAACGAGGGGTAAATCTTACCTTTTTCCATTGATTTTTTTTCTGCATCGCCCATTTCCTGGCTTTTTACAGCAGAAGAATAACTCATGAGAGTTAACGTAAGCCCGGTTGCAATAATTTTTATTTTTTGCTTGAACATAATTTAGTTTCAGAATTAGCTATTTATATAATTGACAACACAACCATCTTTGCGTTTATAAAGGCTTTTTACAATAACTCAAAGCAAAGGTTGTAATACGGTTATCTGGTTGCACGAAATTATATAAAACACCCTTAGCAGGATTAATATTAATCAGACTTTCATTGGCATAAATCCGACCCGTCCTGGTATGCTTTCAACAGCTATGACAGCAACTCATAGGTGTCTGACGGAAACCAACGATCCGGAATATTCAGCATGATCTCTGTATTATTCTGAAAAGACGATTAGGTTTATAGCTATTATTGTGTATTGCTGATGTGGAAAAAATCAAAATCGACATAACCGCCCGTTTGTCTGCTTGCGTAATTGAACAGGCCGAAGCGGTACCCCATAAAATGAGGAATTGTATAAGCCATTTGCAGGGGCGTACCGATAGGCTCCCATTTTTGTCCGTCGAGACTATAAAAAAAGTGAGCTTTGTCGGTACGGTTAGTAAAATCACAGCTTGCTTTAAGGTAAATAGTCGTTTGTTTTAAAGGTATGCTGGCCGCTTCTGCAGCAGCACCGGTCTGGGCATTAATCATTACAATCTGCCTGGAGCCATGGTCTGATTTAACGCCGACGAAGCCATATCGCTGTTGCAGTAATGCCAGACCTGCAAAATCGCCGTCTTTCATGTTGGAAACGTCAATTAAAGTTGTTGCCGAACATTCAGGGCCAATGGTGCGTTGCGTTAATGTGTTACGCGCCGATAGTAAAGTACTGTCTGTTCGTCCGGTGATTAATCGCAGGTAGCCGGGCCGCTTTTTGAACGACCACAGCCGATCATCTGGGTTATGGTTCCATTGCCATACTAACGGCAGCGCCGGCTCTCCGTTTTTTCGGCCAAACTCGTCAGATGATACAATACCCGGAATCAAGCCTTTACTTACAGGTAAATCCAGCGTATCGGGTGCTTTATGGTCGATACCCAATTCAGGCCATCCATCAGTCCACTTAACCGGTACCAGGTACGGCACCCTGCCAACGGCGCCAAAATCACGAAATAAATAGGCATACCAAATGCCGTTAGGGGTATTGATAAGCCCGCCCTGCGCCACACCTTTATCCTGGAGGCCTACATGGCCCTCATAGGGCCCGGTGAGTTGATCTGCCCTGTGTATTAAAACAGTACGCATTCCTCCTTTTGGCCAGCTGATGTTGAAAAGATAATATTTCCCGTTTACTTTAAACAGCTGCGATCCTTCAGCAGGCAAACCAATGTTGGGACCAGCAACGGCGCTTGCATTCCCGATAAGGATTTGCGGTTTTTTATCAGGATTGACGCCGGATAGGTCCTCATTCAATTCGGCCAGCATAATTTTGCCGCTCCCGTAAACCATATAGGCTTTTCCGTCGTCATCAAAAAACAATGAATGGTCATGCAGCGCCGGCGTAAAGGATTTTACTTTCCATTGGCCTGTTTCGATGTTTTTTGTGCTGTAGATGTATGTTTTATTGGTTGTACCCGAAAAGGTGGACACATAAAATGTTCCGTTATGGTAACGCAAACTGCTTGCCCAGGATCCCCGGCCATAGGCGTTTGCCCCGTTTGAGAGGTTAAGGGCATCCCCATCGTCAAGCGTACTATAAGCGTAGCTTACTATACGCCAGTTTACGAGGTCTTTTGATTTCATGATCGGCAGCCCCGGACTAAGATGCATAGTGGTGCTGCTTGCATAATAAGTATCGCCAACCCTGATCATCGACACATCCGGAACGTCGGCATAGATAATAGGGTTTTGGGCAGTTTGTGCAAATCCCGGCAAAACTGCCATCCGCCATATCAGGTAAGTTAATATCAGCTTGCGGAGTACGATGCCTTTTTTTTGATAAGATTCCATTCAAAACATTTAAAAGTTAACTACCGGCCAATATGCCTTTTTACGCTGAAGGTTTTCATCAAACAGCAGCGGATAAGCTTTGATAACCGTACGGCTTGTTGCATGGGTTGCAGCAGCGCCGCCGGCAATGCCACCGCCTCGATAGTCGAGCCAGCTGTGCTTGTCAGACACGTTCCAAAAAGTAACCCCGGTTATTACCCTTTTGTATTTCCTGAAGATCTCAAAGATAGCCTTATACCTCTCTGCTTGCTGAGCGGCCATGGCTTCCGTGTAAGACGAATCCTGCATTGTTTGATCTCCTGTTTTACGAGGCTGGGCTGTTCGTACCGTAACATCCAGTTCGGTGATCTGTAGTTTTAATCCAAGTGCCGCGTATTTATCTATAGCTTCGGTTATTTGTTGAATGGTTGGGTCTGTTAATTTCCAGTGGCCCTGTAAACCTACTCCGGTTACCGGCACGCCGGCATCTTTAAGGTTTTTGAGCAATTTACAGATCTTGTCGCGTTTGGATGGAACTTCACTATTGTAATCGTTGTAAAAAAGCTGGGCATCAGGGTCTGCTTCATGGGCATATTCAAAGGCTTTGGCAATAAAATCCTCGCCGCAGATCTGATACCATAATGAGTTACGCAGGTAGTTGTCGGGCTTATCATCAATGGCTTCGTTAACTACGTCCCATGCATATATCTTGCCTTTAAAATGAGTGACTACTGCCGTAATATGGTCTTTGAGCCTTTTCAGTAAAACTTCCTTACTTACCTGTTTGCCCGTGCTGTCTTTAAACATCCATACAGGTGCCTGTGCATGCCACAGCAAATTATGGCCCCTTATTTTCATGTGGTGCTGCAGTGCAAATGCTACTATCGCATCGGCGTTTTTCCAGTTATATTCATTTTCCCGCGGATGGATAGGCCCCATCTTCATGTCATTTTCAGGCGTAACACTGTTAAATTCCTTTGCAACGAGTTCTGCCTCATGCCCGCTAAGTGCCGCCATGTTAACCGCTACGCCAATAGGAAAATATTTTCGGTAATAATCCTTCAATCCTTTATCCGGCTTGTGTGGCGAGTGAGAAACCTGACCTTCTTCCGTTCCTGGATGTAATGCCTGCCGGCCTGTAAATGACATAAAAGCGGCGGAGCTCACCAGCAACAACGGAGATACAAAATTTATCAGAGTTTTAAGTTTCATTTCGGTATGGAACAGTTGGGCTAATGTAATTTGATTTATTTAAAACTTATCCAGTCGATATTGGCACCGGTACCACTTTTTAATACGATCACCAGGTCGGCAATTTTGGGTGGAAGCGAGGTGAGACGGTGTTGTGTAAGCTGCCAGTCGCTTCCTTTGCCAATGTTCGCGGTAGCCAATAATTGTCCGGTGGCATTACCAAGCCGTACTTCTATGGTTGCCGGGCCTTCCGAGTTAGCCATAACCTGCATTTCTTTAAATTTTTTGCCATTAAAATCAACCCGATTGTAACGGATCCAACTGCCGGCGTCTTTTAAAGTGGTTTTCCATCCGTCAAATCTTTTTGCTGTATCAAGAAAGGAGATCTGCACAGTACTATCCTTATCGCTATACCTGTCTATTTGTATTTTTTCTGAGGCTTTGGTTATCCCCACGCCACGCAGGGTTGGGATAACTTTTTTAATCGTTCCATCGGCATTGAAGAAGAGGCTGTCGCACCTTATCGACCTGTTTTTGTCGAAATTCGGCGACAGATCATCGTTATGATAAAACAGGTACCACTGATTTTTAAACTGGATGATGGATTGATGATTGGTCCAGCAGCCGGAAGCCGATTCATCCATCAGCACCCCTGCAAATGTAAAGGGCCCCATCGGGTTGTTGCCGGTAGCATATTCCAGCCTTTCAATTTTATTGGCCACATGCGGATAGGTGAGGTAGTAAATACCCTTACGTTCAAACAGGTAGGGGCCTTCCTTTAACCCTTTATCTGGCAGGTTAGCTAAAATTATGGGCTCTGAAGCAAGCTCGAGCATGTTTTCTTTAAGCTTTGCCGCGTACAGGTTACCCTGTGCCCAATACAGATATGCTTGTCCGTCTTTATCGATAAACACATTAGGATCGATGCCGTGCACGCCTGTTATAGGCTCCTGCTGCGGTATAAACGGGCCGTAAGGTTTATCAGCTATGGCCACACCTATGGTAAACCCACGGCCGTTTTCGCTGCCTTTCGCAGTAGTGGGAAAGTACATATAATATTTCCCGTTGCGGAAAATGCAATCGGGCGCCCACATGCTGTAAGATGTTGGTTCGGCCCAGGGTACCGTGGTTTGGCTGATGATCATACCGTGATCGGTCCAATCGGTGAGGTTAGCCGATGAAAAAACGTGATAATCTTCCATGCAAAACCAACCGGGCCGGCCATGGCCCGGCGTTGCCTTAATATCATGCGAGGGGTAAACATAAACCCTGTCGCCAAAAACACGGGCCGAAGGATCGGCGCTGAACTGGTCCCTGATTAATGGATTTTGCGCGTCCGATAGCGCTGCGAAACCTATCAAAGACCCTAATAATAGCCAAAACTTAAATTTTTTCATGTGCTGAATTTCCGGTTGGATTTTTTGATCGTCGATTACTTAAACAGGATAGGAGCAAATTTGTAAAGATCATTTCGCCATACAGGCCAGGTATGCCCGCCCGGATATTCATAGTAAGTATGCTTTATCTTCATCTCGTCAAGCTTTGCTAACATGATCTGGCAGTTTTTATAGGCGATATCCTCCTTGCCGCCCATGGCTATCCAAAATGCCTTAAGGTTAGTATTGATTTTAGCCGTGTTTTTATTCATAAAATCATACTGCGCATCGGCGATGCTATTTTGTACCGGCAAAATCCATCCCGAGCTGAATACGCCCAGGTAACTGAACATATCGGTATTGTATATGCCTGTATAAAGGGTATTAAGCCCACCCATAGAAAGACCGGCCAGTGCACGGCCCTGTGCGGTGCGGTCAACCCGGTAGTTTTTTTCTATAAAAGGAATGATGTTCTGTTTTATTTCATTTGCAAAGGTTTTGAGCCCGGCTTCACCAAAGCCTGCACCGCTAAAATTGGCATCGGGCATTACTACAACCATTGGCTTTGCCTGTTTGGCTGCAATCAGGTTATCCATGATCATATTGGTTTTACCCTGGGTTGCCCAGCCGGTTTCATCTTCACCGCCGCCATGTAATATATATAGCGTAGGGTATTTAACCTGACTTGCATCGTAACCCGGTGGCGTGTAAATAAAAAGCCTCCGCCACGATTTGGTGACGCTTGAAAAATAAGTTTTGATGCGGATATCGCCGTGCGGAATGTTTTTAACAGCATAATAATCACCGCCCTCAAAAGGTATTTCAATACCGCTGGCCATACGACCCATACCATAAAAGGTTTGGCTTGAAGGATCGGTTGTAGCAACACCATCTATAATCAACGAATAATAATGGAAGCCCTCGCCAATAGAATCAGTTGTGGCTGTCCAATAACCGGCGGTGTCTTTTGCCATATCATATTTTTTGCCAAGATCAACTTGTACCTTCTGAATATCAGGTGCCTTAAAGCGGAATTGCACCCGGTGGTCGGGCAGAATAAAGGGATATTTTGCGCCCCGGATATTGGTAGATGCAGGGCCGCCCAGGATCAGCGTATTAAATTTATCGATATCAACAGGTTTGAAAAGGAATTGCGAAAACAGGTAAAGATCATTCTTCCAGACTTTAAAGTCATGTATCCCCGGCTCAACGCTGAAAATATGCGGTACATTTTTTTGCTCGAGGTAGTCGTGGGTACGTTTACTGAACGACATTAACCCGTCGTGATCACCGCAGGAGATCCAGAGCAGTTTAAGTTTGCTTTTTGCAGCTTCCGGATCGGGTACCAGTTCTTCAGGTTTTTTAGTGTTTGGTGCGGATGAAAAGCCCCCAACCCAGGCAAATTTATCCAGGTTACCCAGCCCAAAATTGAGCGATTGTCCGCCACCCATCGATAAGCCGGCCAGTGCCCGGTGTTCACGGTCAGTGTAAACAGGGTACTTTTTCTGGATGTATGGGATCAGATCGTCCAACAGGTCGTGTTCGAAAGTTGCAAAGGCGGCAACTTTATCCGGTGCCATTATGTTGCCGGTGGCGCGGTCATCTTTCATGGCGCGGCCGTTGGGCAGTACCACAATCATTGGCTCCAGTTTTTTATCTGCATACAGGTTATCCAGTATCACCTGTGGCGTGCCCTGGTTAAGCCATTCAAATTCATCGCCGCCAATACCATGCAGCAAGTACAAAACAGGGTAGGTCTTTTTTGCAGTATACCCCGGCGGCAGGTAAACTACAGCGCGACGCCTGGAGTCGACTGTTTTTGAATTATAAGTAACGGTATCTAATTTTCCGTGTGCTATCCCTGCACGATAAGTGTCAAATCCAGCCGGCGAGTGTTTAAGCGCAGGCTGTGATATGGCCATCATGGCAGGCAAAATGCCAATGGCGGTAAGGTAGGCTATCTTTTTCATAATTTTTTATCTGTTAATCTGCGGAACTGATCTCTCCTCAGATTAACAGAAGCTAAAGCGGTTAAAATTGTATTAGTTTTTGCTCGTTTGAGGAATACCCGAAAGTAGGGGAAGCACTTTTGCCGCGGTTAACACAAATTATGATAATGATAGAACGAATGTTTAACCGAAAAAAAATAATTAATAAACCGGCTGGCGAAAATCAATGAGCGAAAGGTAAACACAGCGATTATGCGCCCGATGTTGTCGGTGTGTTTATTAAGTTACTGATTTTCAATTATATTTGACTGGATTAGGCCTCCCGCAGAGTGGTTTCTCCGGATCAATTGTAACAATCATATAGCTGCGGCGCACAGATACATTCGTGGTATCAAAATATTGGATTGTGGTAGCAGGCCATTTTCTGTACGGATACTTTCGTACGGTCGATAATCGGTATCCCCGATCAGAAACGCTTATAATCAATCTTATAAACCATGAAATTAAAAATTTACTCATCAAGGCCGGTTATGGTGGTGATGGCATTAATCTGTTGCCTGTCATCTATCCATGTCACGGCTCAAAAACTAAAGTTAAACAAGCTGGGCTATTTCGAAACACCCGGCGTAAACGTCCTGGTATTCAGTAATCAGTACAACGGGATTTTTCAGGACGAGAAAACAGCAGGGGTAGAGCTGATACACCATGGTGTACGCACCATTACAGGTGGAGCAGTACGCCTGCAAAATACCCCCGAGCAGTGGGATCTGGTGCCCACAATGGTTAATCGTACAGTGGATAGCGTTAACCATCGCATCGACGTAACCATGCGTTATGAAGGTTATGATTTTGATTCAAAGGTTAGCGTGACACCAAAAGGTAACGGCGTTGAGTTGAGTTTATATCTCGACAAGCCGGTTCCTGAAAAATTGGCCGGCAGGGCAGGCTTTAACCTCGAAGTGATACCATCGGCCTATTTTGAGAAAACATTTTTGATTGATGGAAAACCGGGCGAATTTCCGCTGTATCCGGCAGGTTTAACCAAAATGCTTCCTTCAAGCCAGAAGATTCCGCAGTTTGCAGGTCACAGCACATTTGATGATCGCGGCCGCAATGAATTTATTGACCCGGCACCGCTTGCCTCCGGCAGAACGCTGGTGATGGCTCCTGAAGATCCCGAACGCAATATCAAAATTCAATCGACTGATGCCGACCTAATGTTGTTTGACGGCCGGAGCCTTGCGCAAAACGGATGGTTTATTGTGCGTAGCTTGTTACCTGTAGGTAAAACAGGCAAGGTATTAACCTGGTATATCGAGCCTAATGCCGTACCCGGTTGGAAACGTGCACCAGTAATTGAGTTTTCACAGGTGGGCTATCGCCCGGAGCAGCAAAAGACTGCCGTGATCGAACTTGATAAAAACGATACACCGCTAAAAAGCGCAACGCTTTTTGAAGTAACACCAGATGGAAAATATGTTGAGCGATTAAAATCAGAAGTGCAGCACTGGGGGCAATTTACACGTTACAATTATTTGAAGTTTGATTTCAGCAGCGTAAAGAAATCCGGTTTATACGTTATTGCCTATGGCGATCAAAAAACCAACGCTTTTCCAATCAATGCCAATGTTTATGAAAATATCGGGCATCCAACAATGGATGTCTGGTTCCCTGTACAGATGGATCACATGATGGTGAATGAGGCCTACCGCGTGTGGCACGGCGCTCCTTTTTTAGACGACGCTTTGCAGGCTCCTCCCAATCATCAGCACTTTGATACATACAAAATGGGGCCTACCACCGATACAAAATATAAACCACTTGAACGGATCCCCGGACTTAACGTTGGCGGTTGGTTTGATGCCGGCGATTTTGATATCGAAACACCCTCGCATTGCAGCGTTGTGCTGAGTTTTGCGGAAGCCTGGGAGAATTTTAAGATCGACCGTGATGAAACTTATGTAGATTACCCAACCCGCTACGTAGATATACACCGGCCCGACGGCAAACCAGATGTTTTGCAGCAACTTGAACATGGTACGCTTGCGCTGGTAGCGCAGATTGTGAACATCGGCCACGCGGCACGCGGAATCATTGTGCCCAATTTACACCAGTACCATCACCTCGGAGACGCGGTTAACGAAACCGATAACCTGCCTTACAACCCCTCGTTAAAACCTTACCAAACCGACGGAAAATCAAGTGGTACTATGGATGACAGGTGGGCATTTACCAACAGGAATATAGCCCTGGATTACCAGGCTACCGCTGCGCTTGCCGCTGCCAGCAGGGCGCTGAAAGGTTATAATGATACGCTGTCGGCCCAAAGCCTGCAATGCGCCCGGAAACTCTGGCACGAGGATGATAGCCTGAAAATGCACATGGACTCTGCCGCAAAGGCAAGCAATAGGTTTGCTACCAGCAACGAAATGCTCGCAGCCCTGCAATTATATATCACAACAAAAGATCCGCAGTTTGCAGATCATTTCAAAAAGCTGATCATGCCCATGCTTGACCGTTTTCCCGGCTTTGTTATGATAAGCGCGTTACATGCTTATCCTTATATGGATAAAGATTACCAGGATAAAATAGCGGGATATATGCAAAAATACAAAGCCTCGTGTGATGAGTATGATAAGCAGAACCCGTATGGTGTGCCTGTAACTCCTGGTGGATGGGGTGGTAGCGGGCAGGTTATTAATTTCGCCATTACCAACTATTACGCTAACAAGTATTTTCCCAATATCATCGGCCCTGAATATGTTTATAAAGGACTGAATTATATCTTCGGATGTCACCCTTACTCCAACCTTTCTTTCGTATCAGCAGTGGGTGGCCGTTCAAAAAAAGTAACCTATGGTAATAACCGCGCCGATTTCAGGTTTATTCCTGGCGGTGTGGTACCTGGTATCCTGTTACTTAAACCTGATTTTCCGGAAAATAAGGAAGACTGGCCGTTTTTCTGGGGCGAGAACGAAGTAACAATAGGCGGCTGTGCGCAGTACGTGGTTTTATCAGGAGCTGTTAATCAGTTAGGGCAGCATAATTAATGTAAGCTCGGGATAATAAAACCATGATGTCATTTCGATCGAACCAGAGGTGGTTTCTGCGGTGGAGTGAGGAGAAATCTTCTGCTCCTTGCTTTTTCGCGCAGTATGTTGTAGAAGATTTCTCTTTCGCGCCAACACTCAGCCGGCCCTCTGCTCTGTCGAAATGACATTTTTCATTATTTGAGAAATGAAATCGGTTCTGTGAATTTATAAAAAAGCCCTGTCAAGAGAGACCGACAGGGCTTTTGTGTTATTTATAGGGGCGATAGAGCTTTATTCTTTAAACAGCAAAGGGGCAAGTTCATAAAGACTTCGGCGCCAGGTAAGAAATTCGTGGGCGGTGTTTTCAGATACAAAAGATACCGCATCATATCCGGCACCCTTTAAGGTAGCTACTGCGTTTTTTACGCTTTCGGGCCGTTCCTTACTGCCGCAGCTTATAAATATTAGTTTAGGTTTTGCCTTGTCTTTAAGTTCGTCCGGGGTATAAATGCCGCCGCTGAGCAGGCCATAATAAGCAAAAAGTTCGGGCTTGTTTAGCGTTATCATATGCGTTTCCATCCCACCCATTGACAACCCTGCCATAGCCCGGTGGGCCTTGTCGGCCTTTGTGCGGAAGCTGGCATCAACGTAGGGGATAAGCTCATCAGTTAATACTGTTTGAAACGGCTCTATCTTAAAGCTTTTTAATGCACCGGGGCCTGGCCTCACATCATTGGTCATGCCGTAAGTCATTACAATGATAAATGGCTCTATTTTGCCGCCTGCAATTAAGTTATCCATAATCAGGTTGGCGTGGCCCTGGTTGCTCCAGGCAGTTTCATCTTCACCCCAGCCGTGCTGCAGGTATAATACCGGGTATTTTTTTGATTTATCTTTTTCATATCCGGGCGGAGTGTAAACGAAAGCCCTGCGTGAAGTATTGGTGCTTTTGGAGGGGAAAAGGATCTGCTGCACATTACCGTGCGGAACATCTTTAAGCGCGTAAAAATCCTGATCGTGAGCGGGTATTTCAATACCGCTTTCCCAGCGCGTAGAACCATAAAAATTTAATGTACCCGGATCGTTAAATACTCCGCCATCAATGGTTAAGTGGTAGTAGTGAAACCCTTCATCCATTGGCCCCTCTGTAGTGCCGGTCCAAAACCCGTCGGCTCCTTTTGTGAGCTTAGTGCCCCCGCGTCCGCCAAGGCCAAGGCTGACTTTGATACTGTCGGATTGCGGGGCTTTGATACGAAAACGAGCGTAGCCCTGCGAGTTCACCTGGGGATACTCTTGCCCCGGCTGATTATAGGTGGATGGTTTAAAATCGTCGGCTATTGAATTTGAAGCCGTTTGTGCCATGCAGAGGCCGGAGGCAAATGTAATGCCCAATAAGGGAAGTAAATGTTTGGCGTTCATGATTGAATATTGAGGTTTATTTATTGCGGATTAGTTGAGTGTCCGGACTGTTTTAAGCAGGTAAAATGTTGTTTTACATGATTAATGATTAAATTGCAATTAATTGTATTTATTACACATATTTTAATTGTTGCTTTGTTTAATTTTTACCCGGTCCGGTTTTCGTTATGAATGAAACATTGATCAGGAATAAAGTCTTTCAAAATAGTTTATAAGGGCGATCCTGCTGTTTGGGGCTGTTTTTTTTATTGTAAAGGTATTTTTATGGCCAAAACAGGGTACGCAGTTTTTAGCATAATTTTACAACGTTTGTCGTTAATAAGTATGTTGACATCATCGCTATAAAATTGTTTATATTCACTTTTGTACAATAATTATTGATATAATTGAACAAGTGTGTTATTTCTTTGAACAAAAGTTTGCCTGTTTCGCCGGCATAAAATGTAAATTTGGATAGTGATGTATTTCAAAAGCATCAGTCAAACCAATTTTAAAACCATAATTCATAAACAATTTTTTCCTGCGGCTTGTCTGCACCGGAAATTGTAACCTGTCACTTATGAAGCATTCTTTACCCAAATTCTGTACGCGTGTAACGATGTATGCCGTGCTGACCGGCTTTGCGCGTATTGTATTGATGCCGGTTGTCTTAACCGTATTCTGTATCCAGGTATATGCACAAAAACCTAATATCAAGTTCACAGCATTAACCACCAAGCAGGGATTAATGGGCAACGCCGTAAACACAATAATAAAGGATGTTAATGGAATGATATGGATAGGCACGTCAGAAAGCTTGAACCGATATGATGGCAAACGCTTTAAAGTTTATCCGCTGGGCATGAAAAGGCAGGTTGAGCCCGGTTCAAACGAAATAAGCAGCATTTGCATTGACCGTACAGGTACATTATGGGTAGGTACTATTGGTTATGGTCTTTATTATTATGATCGGGCGGCGGATGCTTTCAAGAGTTTTACTTCGCCCTTAAAGGGACAGCATTTAAGCCAGGGCGTTATCACTGCTATACGCGCGGATAGCAAGGGCGCTATATGGGTAGGTACCGTGGATGGGCTTGATGTGATTGCTCCGGACCGTGAACATATCGGTCATTTTGAAACGGGTGCAGATAAGCCAGGCCAGATACCGGTTAAAAGTATGGGCTATATTTTTGAGGATAGCTACAACCGGATGTGGGTATGTACCAGTGCGGGCTTGTATTTGTATGATGAAACGCATAGGAGTTTCAAAGCTTTCCGCCATCAAAAAAAAGATCCTGGCAGCTTGCCATCTGATGTAGTAATGACAGTTGGGCAAGATAAGAGAGGGGACGTGTGGGTTGGTACATCAAATGGCTTAAGCCGCTTAACAAAAGATGGTCAACACTTTATTAACTATCGTTATAATGATAAGGACGAACATTCATTGTGCGGCGATATTGTTTACAGCATAGCTGCCGACGACAAAGATCATATTTGGGTAGGTACAGAGGGGGGCCTTAATATCATGGATATTAATACCGGACAATCCGTCCGTTACCGTCATGACCCGCGCGACCCGTACAGCCTTAACAGCAAATCTATCCGGAGTATTTATATCGATCCCGATGGTATTTATT
This sequence comes from Mucilaginibacter sp. Mucisp86, assembly GCF_047324315.1. Classification (NCBI taxonomy): domain Bacteria; kingdom Pseudomonadati; phylum Bacteroidota; class Sphingobacteriia; order Sphingobacteriales; family Sphingobacteriaceae; genus Mucilaginibacter; species Mucilaginibacter sp. Mucisp86. The sequence continues at coordinate 6,829,910 of NZ_CP168503.1, read as the reverse complement.
GGGTGGGGACCTATATGGGCGGCATCAATAAATACGACAAGAACCTGACTTTATTTAATTACGTTCAATCAACCGAGTTAGATCCTTTTGGTCTTAGCGCGCCTATCGTATCGTCATTTGCACAAAAAAACGATAATGAACTGTACGTAGGTACTGATGGCGGCGGCCTTAGTATCTTCAATAACAAAACCAACCGTTTCAGTCATATCCCCATAAAGCCCAAAGAGAAAATAAATTCGGCGGGTTTGCCCATCCTGGCTATGTTGCTTGATCATAAACAGCAACTCTGGATAGGAACATTCGGGCACGGGCTTTTTAAACTAAACACAGCGACAAACGCCTATACGCAATTTACCAGTGGCAGCGGAAAACTAAATATCAGTCAAAATAATATTTTCTGTTTTAAGGAAGACCACCTTGGCAACATATGGATTGGAACTAATGGAGCGGGTATTGATATTTTTGATGCTAAGGCAGATACTTTCCGCAGATTTTCGCCGGCTATTTCGCCGGTAAAAGGTTATAAATTTCCCTCAAACGGCTATATCAGGGCTTTTGAAGAGGATAGTGACGGCAATATGTGGATTGGCTCGTACGGCACAGGCATCGCTATTTATAACCCCGGTACAAAAATGTTTGATATTCTTAATCCGGCTAACACCGGCTTGCCAATAGCAGAAGTTTTATCAATAAAAAAGGATGCCGGCGGAAATATGTGGATAGGCACAAACGGCGACGGCCTTTTCCGTTACGATTACCGGCATAAAAAGGTAACCGCCTTTAAATATAATAGCCAATTACCCAACGGCGTGATTTGTAAAATTTTACAGGATAAAACGGGTAATATTTGGTTCAGCACTAATCAGGGCATTGGCCGGATTGATCCGGCAGACCAGAAGCTTTACGTTTATTGTCATGATAATGGCCTTCAAAACAATGTGTTTTTAAACGGATCGGGCATTATTGGTGCAGATGGTACGCTCTATTTCGGTGGTGTGGATGGGTTTAATTATTTTAGAAGCGCTGATGTGAGGCTCAACAAAAAACTGCCGCCGGTGGTGTTAACTACCCTAAGTATAGATAACAAGCGGATCTCGCCCGATCATGACAATCCATTGCCTGTTAACATTAATGGGATGCAGCAAGTCACTATCAAGTATAAGCAGGATTTCTCCATCAACTTTGTTGCGCTTAATTATACGCTTCCGCAACAAAATCGTTATTCGTATATATTAGAGGGATTCAGCAATTCCTGGAAAAATGCAGGTACTTCAACAACTGCCAGCTATACTAATCTTGATCCGGGCGAGTACACCTTCAGGGTAAAAGCTGCCAATAACGACGGAAAATGGAATGATATAGGTACATCGCTTAAAATTATAGTGAAGCCGCCTTTCTGGATGACCATATATGCTTATATATTTTATGTTCTGCTGGCTTTTGGCGTGTTATTACTTATCCGCAGGCAGGGTGTCAAAAAGCTTAAAAGAAAGCTTCACGATGAGCAGGAGCGTAAAGCAGCCGAAGCCCGTCATGAATTGGATGAAATGAAGATTAAGTTTTTAACCAACCTGAGCCACGAATTCCGCACACCGATATCTTTGATAATGGCACCGGTTGATAAACTTCTGGAACAGCCTAATACCGAACCTGTTGCCGAGCAATTAGGCGTTATCAAAAGAAATTCGCGCAGGTTGCTTAATCTCGTCAATCAGCTGCTTGATTTCAGAAAACTTGAAGAGAACGAACTTAAATTGAATTTGGTTGAAGGGGAGTTCATTTCTTTTGTTCGTGAAGTTGCCGATTCGTTTTACGATCTGGCCAGGAGAAAAAAGATTTCAACCGTTTTTAAGACTACCGGAGAAAGGTTATTTGCAAAGTTTGATCATGACAAAGTTGAGCGGATATTATTTAACCTGCTATCCAATGCTTTTAAATTTACTATGCAGGGGGGACAAATTACCGTGGAAGTTACTGCTCCCGTTATTTCGACGGATGGCAGCTCATACCAGCTTAGCATTTCAGTTGCAGATACCGGTACGGGTATATCGGCCGAACAGGTTGGTCATGTTTTTGACAGGTTTTACCAGGCAGATGCCCAGCCGGCTATACTTAACCAGGGCAGCGGGATAGGCTTATCCATTACGCGCGAGCTTGTACAACTGCACGGCGGCCAGATTAGCGTGGAAAGTGAGCCGGGTAAAGGATCAACGTTTTCTTTAACCATTTCACTGCCGGTAATTGATCTATCCGAAACAGCAATAGCCCACCAAAATCAGCCCGAAACGGCATCCAACTTTACCGGCGACGATACGGACAGCAAACCTCAGCCTGAAATTGCTACAGGCATTGACAGGTTGCATGTGCTGATCATTGAAGATAATGATGATATGCGGCATTATCTGGCCGAAAACCTGGGAGCTACTTATAAAGTATCTGAGGCGGTTAATGGCCGGGATGGCTGGCACAAGGCGCTCGCTGTACATCCCGATCTGATAGTCAGCGATATCAGTATGCCTTATATGGATGGGATCCAATTAAGCTGTAAACTCAGGGCCGATAAGCGAACCAGTCATATACCTATTATTCTGTTAACGGCGATGGCAAGCCAAAAGGATCAACTTGCAGGACTGGAGTTGGGTGTGAATGATTACCTTACCAAGCCTTTCAATTTTGATATCCTGAATATCAAGATCAAAAACCTGCTTCATTTAAATAAATCGCTTAAGGAAACTTACCAAAAGAAGATAAAGGTTATTCCTGCGGATATGGATATAGAATCCTCGTCAGAGCGGTTTATCAAAGATGTAGTGATGTATATTGAGAAAAATATGAACAATCCCAAATTCTCTGTCGAAGAGATCAGCCATCACTTTAGCATGAGCAGGGGATCGTTTTATAGCAAGATCACTGAACTCACCGGGGAACCACCTGTTGAATTCATCCGCTCGATAAAACTGGACAAGGCAACTATATTGCTCGAGAAAACCGATCTGACCATTGCCGAGATCGCATATTCTATCGGTTTTTCTACGCCTCATTATTTTACCAAATCATTCAAAGCAAAATATAACATCTTACCATCCGAATACCGGGTGAAAAAAGTAAGCGTTAAAAGCGTTGCTTAGAAACTGCAAGAAAATGAAGAATATCGTTTACAAATAGATAAAATTTCATTGCCGTTGGTTTCAACCAACGGGATAATGGGTAGCGATAGGAGGGCTTCAGCCTAAATCTGCTGTATAATTGGGCTAAAGCCTGGACTTTTCAACTCTTTTACTGTTGGTTAAAACCAACGGTAATGAATGTTTTTAAAACTTCTTGGGGATAAAAGTGAGCACGCTATTATTTGCCGGTGCTCCCGGTTGGTTGTGCCGGTACAGGATCGGCAGTGGATTGGGGCTTGTAACCCAGTAAATTAAGCATTTTTAATCCGTACCTTGTGCCTAAGATCCGGTAGCCTTCGGCTGTGAAGTGTAATTTATCAGGTGCAGCCGGGCACCCGCCCGAATTGATCACGTAGGCATTGGGCATAACATCCGGGAGCTGATCGATAATCTGGTTCATCGCCGCACATTTGCCATCCTGATCTGCGTTAACCAGTTCGCCGGCCAGCAACGGAACTTTCCGGGCTTTCAGATGAAGGTCCTTTACCAGCATGTCATAAATGCCTTTCACTTTCTTCGTCCAAAGCGTGTCATTAGGGTTTGACTCGCCCTGGTGCAGCAAAATCCCTTTGATCACCCCATGCTTTTGTGCCAGTTTAGCCATTTCTACTAAATGGCCGTAAGGATCTCCGCCATATTCATTGATCATGGTTATCATCCAGGAGGGTGCGGTCGCAACATAGCTTTTATAGGTCTCTTTCTGGAACAGATCAATTTTACAACCTGCTACTGATACATTTACTATGCCAACTGTTATATCATGGGGCAGGGTGGCTATTAAAGTGCGACCGAAGTAGTCGGCCGGTGTAAGGCCGGTGTTGCAGCGTGCCAAAGGAGGTACGGCAGTATACCAGTTGCCTTTGGTTCGTTTAAGATTAGGGCAGTCAACCGTTTCCAATACTTGTAAGCGCGGGTCAACAACGGTATCCTGTGGTTGGATACGGGCGTTACCTTCCATATTCGACTGGCCGAAGCACAAAAAGATGTAAAACTTTTTGTTTTGGGCTGATGCAGTGCCGGTAAATAATGAAATTATAACGAACAGGGTGAAAAAAAAGGCTCTTGTATTCATTGTATGTTTTGAGGGTTTTATATCGGGCAAATAGCCCGGCAGCTACTCAATAAAAGTACCTGAACAACCAAATATGCTATTACAACAATTGTTGAAAGTACTATAACAGTTGTTGACGCCGGCTTATGGCTTTGATAGCGTTTATAACCTACCGAAAGCCTGGTAACCCACAAATAACGCTTTAAAAACGCTTATATGGTTCCAACAGTCGTAAACCAATGTGTTAAGCTTTTCAACATGCGTGTCATATAAAGTTTATGTCGCTCAATACTTTTGACTGAGCGAAGCTGACTAACTACAAACTATTATATGAACCTTAAAAAAAGTTTACTGATAAGCACATTACTTTTTTATACTATTTGCGCAAATGCGCAGAAAATGCCTTATCAAAACCCAAAGCTACCATCGGAGGCGAGAGCGAAGGACCTGGTGAAGAGGCTTACCCTGAAAGAAAAAGTAGGCTTGATGAAAGATGTTTCTGATGCAGTACCCCGCCTTGGCATCAAAAAGTTTAACTGGTGGAGCGAAGCACTGCATGGCTATGCCAACCAGGGGCCGGTAACGGTGTTCCCGGAACCAATCGGTATGGCGGCATCGTTTGACGATGAGGCGCTATTTCATGTTTTTGATGCCGTATCTGACGAAGCGCGGGCTAAAAATAATGATTACAAAAAGCATGGCGAGAGCCAGCGTTTTCATGACCTGTCGGTTTGGACGCCCAATGTCAACATCTTTCGTGATCCGCGCTGGGGACGCGGCCAGGAAACTTACGGTGAAGACCCTTACCTTACTTCGCGCATGGGTGTTTCAGTTGTGAAGGGATTGCAGGGGCCGGCAGATGCCCGGTACCGTAAATTATTGGCTTGTGCAAAGCATTATGCAGTGCACTCGGGGCCGGAATGGAGCCGGCACGAACTAAATATTAATAATGTTAGCGCACGCGATTTATGGGAAACATATCTGCCGGCCTTCAAATCGCTTGTTACCGAAGCCGATGTGAGGGAAGTGATGTGTGCCTATCAGCGCCTTGATGATGAGCCTTGCTGTGGTAACAGCAGGCTGCTTGGCCAGATATTAAGACAGGACTGGGGCTTTAAATACCTTGTTGTATCTGATTGCGGGGCCATTACCGACTTTTACCGTACCCATAAATCTTCATCGGATGCAGCGCACGCATCGGCTAAGGCTGTGTTGTCCGGCACAGATGTGGAGTGCGTAGGCTACGCCTTTGACAAGATCCCGGATGCCGTTGCCCGCGGTTTAATCAGGGAAAAAGACATCGATGCCAGCGTGGTGCGGTTAATGACCCAGCGCTTTGAACTGGGCGAGATGGATAAGGACGAATTAGTTCCCTGGACAAAGATCCCGCTTTCTGTAGTTAATTCGCCTGCGCATCAGAAACTGGCCCTTGACATGGCGCGGGAGACAATGACGCTGCTTCAAAACAAAAATAACATCCTGCCTTTAAACAAAAATCTACAGAAAGTAGCCATTATTGGCCCTAATGCCGATGATTCGCCAATGCTTTGGGGTAACTATAACGGTACGCCGGCAAGTACCATCAATATATTGGAAGGGATCAGATCGAAATTAAGTCCCGGCCAGATCATTTATGACAAGGCCTGCGACCTGACGGACGATAAGGTTACCGAAACCGGTATTGCCGAAAGCAGTATAGACGGCCAGCCCGGCATAAAGGCCACTTACTGGAATAACCGCAACATGGAGGGCAGCCCGGTTATAACCACCCGGGTAACAGGGCCAATGTCGCTTACTACCTTTGGTGCGCACCAGTTTGCGCAGGGTGTTAATACCGAAGATTTTTCTGCACGGTACGAAACCGTTTATAAGCCATCTGCTACAGGCGATATTGTTTTTAAACTGGAATGCACCGGCAGTGGCGAACTCCTGGTTGACGGGAAGAGTGTATTGCGTAACGGCAGCTGGCGTTTGCTGCCCGGACGTTATGTGCTGCAGGCAGAAGCCGGGAAAAGCTATAAAATAGAATTACGTTATAAACAACTTAACAACTGGGCGGCAAACCTGTTCTTCAACTTTGGCAAGGAAGTGCCTATAAGTTACGACGCCTTAGTTAGCAAAGTTAAAGATGCGGATGTGGTGATCTTCGCGGGTGGTATCTCACCGCGTCTGGAAGGCGAAGAAATGCCTATTCAACTGCCCGGTTTTAAAGGTGGTGACCGTACCGACATCGAATTGCCGGCTGTGCAGCGCAACTGCCTGGCAGCGCTTAAAAATGCAGGTAAAAAGGTGGTTTTCATAAACTGTTCGGGATCGGCAGTAGGCCTGGTGCCGGAAACCGGGAACTGTGAGGCCATTTTACAAGCATGGTATGGGGGAGAAGCAGGTGGGCAGGCAGTTGCCGATGTGTTATTTGGTGATTATAACCCGGCCGGTCACCTCCCGGTTACATTTTATAAAAGTATTAACCAGTTACCCGACTTTAGCGATTATCAAATGAAAGGTCGTACCTACCGCTTTATGGAGCAGGAGCCTTTATTTCCATTTGGTTTTGGTTTAAGTTACACCAATTTTCAGATAGGCGACGCAGCGCTGAATAAAAGTATCATTACTGCTAACCAATCTATACAATTGTCGGTGCCGGTAAACAATACGGGCAAGCGTGACGGTACAGAAATAATTCAGGTATATGTTCATAAAACAGGTGATGAAGAAGGGCCTGTTAAAACCTTACGTGCGTTTAAGCGCATAACTGTACCTGCCGGGAAAACAACACTGGCGGCTATTAATTTGCCGCCAAAGACATTTGAATTCTTTGATCAGGCAACTGGTATGGTAAAAGTGTCACCGGGCCAATATGAGGTGCTTTATGGCACCAGCTCGGATAAGAACGACCTAAAGACAGTTAAGGTAACCATTAAATGATATTATAAATAATATCGAGGCGCATCAATCTGATAAACCAAATGCATCGTTACATATTGTTTAAGGGATATTAAGCATAAATAATAAACAAGAATAAATTACCTCTCCTTATTACTTTTCTTTCTTTAAAATTGGTTGTAAGGACAGCGCGAGGCTGTCCTTATTTGTTTTCTATAAGCGCAAAACACAGCTTAGAAAATGAAATTAATCCTTTGCAGCCCTTACAAAGAGACGACATAAAGCAACGCTTAACAACACCATCTATTTAAATGAAGTTGCCGGCAGTCGTTGTGCGACAAGTGTGTAAAAAGCTCATTTTACGCACAAGCTAAACTGCCTGATATGGCTAAATATTTGGCATTTCTATCGTTGCAGATCAGTAAAATTTATTGTTTTAACAACACTTAAATATGGTAATTTTTGAGTGTCCTGCAATCGATTGTTATTAATTGTGTTTTCCCTCCAAATTCATAAATCATTACAAGTTTTTGATAAGGAAAACCCACTTGTATTTGGCTTTTTTTATTTTTTAATTACATGTAAATCAGCTTATTGTGATTTGTTTTCAACAAAAGAAACCCGATGCGCCTACTCCATTTTTTTAGTCACGTAACTGCCGGAACCTTGAAAAGCACCCTTGATATGCAAGGTTGGCTTAAACAAATGTTGTAAGATTTAAACAAAAATTGCGCCATTGGCCAAACCTCTAAAGATACTTTTACACTCATTGTTTTGATCAACTGAAGGTTATTACAAAGGTACTGCCAACAAAACGGTGTACCGGCATACCAATTATAAACTGTGTAATAAAAAGCGGGTCATTGTGGCATCTGTTGTTTTCGCTTAATGCGAAATAATCGGCTTACGGTTTTGTAAGGATTATCGGCAGTGTCAATTTGAATGCCGATAGCCAAAGTGATGCGTTTGGGATCGATGATGTTAAATAATATCAAACCTAAATATTAATTATTAAACACTTAAAACGAAAATTATGGAAAGACAAAAACACATTTTCAATTCCGGCTTAAGCCCGGGTCTGCTTCAGGCAACTTGCATATCATCTTTTAATTCCGGTAACGGTGTCTAAAAGTGAGTCAGAGCGATTTTAAGGCATTTGCTATATAAACGATACGGAAAACGTTGGGCACAAATTTGAAGTACCGCCTTTTTCTATCGAAATAAAAATTTTAAACCTTAACAACATGAAGTATTCTTTACAAAAAATTTATAATAAAAGGTGGCGTTACGCTACGCTCATCCTAACCGGGTGCACGTTAGCAATGCCGTCGGTGTCAATTGCACGTACCGGCAGTTTGGCAGGTTCATTAAATGGTATTACTATTAATGAAAATGGTGCTTTAAAAATGAAGCCCGCGTTTAACGTTTCGGGCAAAGTTACCGATGATGATGGTCAACCCCTGCCTGGCGTAGCAGTTTCCATCAAAGGCACAACCCAAGGCGTAACTACTGACGCCAGCGGCAACTTTAAAATAGCAGTGCCCGGCAATTCAGCTGTGCTCGTGTTTAAGTTAATTGGTTTTACCCAGCAGGAGATCTCGGTTACCAACAGTACTGAACTGAAGGTGCAAATGAAAAAAGATACCAAAAACCTGGAAGAGGTAGTTGTGGTGGGTTACGGATCACAAAAACGTGCTAAAGTTACAGGAGCGGTGTCATCAGTTAGCGGTAAAACCCTGGCTTCTTTACCTGTAGGTGGTATTGAAGCGTTACAGGGGCGTATAGCAGGTTTAACCGTGACCAGTAATGGCGGCCCGGGAACCGGGGCTATTATTTCATTGCGGGGTATCAGCTCCGTGAATTTTGGATCTGATCCTTTATATATAGTAGATGGATATCCGGGTAGCCTCACAGGCGTTGATATTAAGGATATTCAAAGTATCGACGTGTTGAAAGATGCGAGTGCTGCGGCGATCTACGGTTCGCGGGGTACAAATGGTGTTATCATCGTCACTACAAAAAAAGGTAACAACAACAGCCGTACTGAAGTAACTATCGACTCCTATTATGGCTTACAAAACGTCATCAAAAAATATGACCTGCTTAACACCCAGCAGTACCTGCAATATGAGCGCGCCCTTAATGGTGCAGCCGGCATAGCCTTACCGCCGCGCCTGCAGTCAGACAACTTTAACAAGCCAATTTATGCAGGCAGTTCGCAAACCTTTGCTCAAACCAATACTAACTGGCAGGACGCTTATTTCAGGAGCAATGCGCCAATACAGCAACACAATGTGGCGGTAAGCGGCGGCAATGCCGTAACCCGGTTTTACACTTCCGCAAACTACTTCGACCAGCAGGGTATTGCCCAGGGTTTAAGTGCCTACCACAAGGCATTTCGCGTAAATGCCGATCATACGATCAGTAAATTCCTGTCATTTGGTGAGACCTTTAACGCCATTATCAATCATCAGCGTTACGGCGTTGATGCGGGTAACCGTACTGCTATCACCAATGTGGTAAGGATGCAGCCGTACCTACCAATCTACAACCCTAATAATGCAGGCGGATTTATGGGGCCATTAAACAGTTTCGACGGTTCGGACCCAACCAATCCTATTGAAGCAGCTAAGCTGATTGATAACACCAATCATGGTTACACTATTCATGGCAACGCTTACGCTACCCTGAAATTTACCCCATGGCTTAACTTTAAATCAATTTATGGTATTGATTACAATTCTAATCTGAACAACACGTATACACCTATTTATAATGATGGTGGTACTTCTCAATCGCCAACAGCGGTTATTAATTACGGCAGGAGCACAAGCACAACCCAGCTCTACTCTCAACAGCTTACCTTCGATAAAACCTTCGGCCCGCACCACGTTAACGCCGTTTTAGTTTACGAGGCCCAAAGCTCGCGCGGCGATAACCAGGTATCTTCAGGTAACCAAAACACCAACACGGTAAGAACGCTAAATGGCGCAACTAATCTTTACACAAATTACACTTATGGCACAAACCTCCTCATTTCGGAGGTTGCCCGTGTAGGCTATGACTTTGAAGGTAAATATTTGATTTCCGGCTCTATCCGTCGGGATGGCTTGTCTGTATTTGCACCGGGACACAAACATGAAAGCTTCCCCGCGGCATCGTTAGGCTGGAAGGTAGACCAGGAAAATTTCATGAAAGGAAGCAAATCTATTTCTTCATTAAAACTAAGGGCCGGCTATGGTGTAACAGGTATCAATGGTACTGTACTGGGTAACTATCCTTACCTGCAGCCTATTTCGTCTAACATTGCTACTTATCCGTTCAACGGTTCTTTGGCCGATCTTGGAAACGCCTCGTTTTATAGTGGCTTAAGCAACCTTGACCTGTCATGGGAAACAACCAAGCAAACCAATATCGGTTTGGATCTGGGCTTGTTCCAGGATGTGTTTACTTTATCTGCTGAGGTTTATACCAGGAAAACCGATAACCTTTTATTAACCGTACCTACACCGCCAAGTTTTGGTTTTAATGGTGCCGGGACCTTAGCTAACGTTGGATCGATGCGGAACCGTGGTTTTGAAGTTAGTTTAGGTTATCATAAGACACACGGCGAATTTAAATACGATATCACCGGAAACTTTTCCCTTAACAGAAACAAGGTTTTAACGCTTAGTACCGCAAACGCTTCTATTACTGCCGGCGGAGACGCCGATTACGGCGGCGGCGGCCCTATAACCAATACGGTTGTTGGTCAGCCCGTTCAATCGTTTTACGGCTATATTGTTGACGGGATTTTCCAAAATGCTGCCGAAGTTACCAATTCAGCTAAACAAACAGGTGCAGCTCCGGGTGACCTAAAATTCAGGGATGTGAACCATGATGGTGTAATCAACGATGCCGACCGTACTTTCCTGGGCAGTTATCTGCCAAAATTCACCTATTCGTTAAACTACAGCGCTTCGTATAAAAATTTCGACGCGATAGTCTTTTTCCAGGGTGTGTATGGTAACAAAATCTTCAATGCCGAAAGGATCATCCTTGAAGGTATGCCAAGACTTTTCAACGCCGGTACCAATGTGTTAAAGGCATGGACACCTACAAATACCAGTACAAATATTCCGCGCGCCATTTCCGGCGACCCGAACAGCAACGTACGGCCTTCAACCAGGTGGATTGAAAGCGGCTCATACCTGCGTGTTAAAAACCTGCAGATCGGTTATAACTTTCCTTCTTCATGGTTAAGGTCAAAAACCGATAATGCGCTTAACAGGCTAAGAATCTATGTAGCATCAACCAATTTGTTAACATTCTCTAAATACAAAGGTCTCGATCCCGAAATCGGCTCACGCAATGGTACCCTCACAAATGGTATTGATTACGGCCAGTATCCGCAGCCAAGAACAGTTCAGTTGGGTTTACAGGCAACCTTTTAACGATTAATTTAAAAAGTTACAACGATGAAAATTAAGAAAATATACCTGTGGTCGGCCCTTACAGCAATTACAGTAACGGCAACGGTTAATTCCTGCAAAAAAGGCTCTCTCAACACCAACGACCCTAATAACGTAACAACCAACCAATATTATAAAACCAGCGATCAGCTAACTAAAGGCGTAAACGCCATTTATGTTTCCATCCATTCGCTGGGGTTGGTATCACGAGAATGGTTTTTTATTCACGACCTCAGAAGTGACGATGTGGCAAGCGGCGGCGGACAGCTTGAGGCCCCCAGGGGACAGATCCTTAACGGTACCGGCGACCCTACAAACCCGGTGATAAGTTCTGTTTGGAATACCTGGTACACCACTATTTTCAGGGCGAATGTGGTTATTGCAAATGGCCCCAACGTAACGGATAACACGGCATTGCGTGACCGTTTAGTTGGAGAGGCTAAATTTTTACGCGCCTGGGCTTATTTTGACCTGGTTTCGCAATGGGGGGGAGTGCCGCTTTATACTGCGGCGGTTAAAACCGCCAGCGATTTTCAGCCCCGCGCAACCGAGTCTGAAGTTTATGCTTTGATTATCAAAGACCTTCAGGATGCCGCGGCTGTTTTGCCCGAAAAGTCCGGTACTGATAAAGGACGCGCAACCGCCTCGGCGGCTAATGCCATGTTGGGCCGTGTACTCATGCAAAACGGCGACTATGCGGGTGCAAAGGCAGCTCTTTTAAAAATCCCTACAACCGGAGTAAACGGTTACACGCTTACCGGCAGATACCTTGATAATTTTGAAGAGGAAACTGAATTTAATAGTGAATCCATCTTTGAAATTGTATTTGTTGACAAAGGCGACAGCGGCTTTAACTGGGGCGGCGACAGCCCTACAGAGGCCCAATCAACCGTACGCAACCAGGAATACAATCCTATCGCCTGGAGAAACCTCATCCCTTCAAATAAGTTGATTAACGAGTTTGAGAACACCGCTACCGGAGCTGCAAAATCTGACCCCCGTTTTCATTACACCTGTTATCAAACAGGCGACACTTACAACAAAGGCGCATCAGTACTTACAGACGGCGACCAGAACGGTAATTCTTCTGTGATGAACGGAGTTACCAAGAAGATCAGTTTCCGCAAATTCATGATCATTTACAAAGAAGGTTTGCCGGCAGCAAGTTTTCACCCGGGAGGCAATAACCAGCGCATTATCCGTTATGCAGAGGTTTTATTGATGCTGGCCGAATGCGAAAACGAGCTTGGCAATACTGCTGCCGCGGTCAATTATCTTAACATGATACGTGCACGTGCAGATGTTGCTATGCCGCCTTACCCAACCGCTCAATATCCGGTTGGCTCAAAGGCCGATGTTGTGAAAGCCATCATGCACGAAAAAATGGTGGAAATGGGCGATGAAGAAACAAGAAATATTGATATCCTTCGCTGGAGGAAAAAGCAATACTTTACCACCGATCCGCTTCCGTATTTCAAACAGGGAAGGGATGAATTATTACCAATTCCTCAGGCTGAGCTGGATAATAACCCTAAGGTAAACGGGCATCAAAATCCTGGTTATTAATAGCTATCTTGCTTATACAAAAAGGTTAAAAATACCAATTTCCGGACTTGCTAAAAGAGATAGGCTGTGCATAACAGCCTATCTTTTCCATATAAACCAATTTATAAATGAAGAAATTTTACCCGGTTTTATTACTTGTTACGGTTGTTTTTCTTTCATGCGCTAAAAAGAAGAAAACGCTGTTCGAATTGATACCGTCATCGCACTCCGGCGTCACCTTCAATAATTTGATTACCGAAAACGACTCTATCAACCCGATTGATAATGCCAACGTTTATAACGGCGGCGGCGTAGGTATTGGCGATTTCAATAACGATGGCTTGCAGGATATTTACTTTTCGGGTAACACGGTATCAAACAGGCTGTACCTGAACCGCGGCAACTTCAAATTTGATGATATCACCGATAAGGCCGGTGTAAATGGTTTGGGAAAATGGGGCAGAGGGGTTGCTGTTATTGATATTAATAATGATGGCTTGCCGGATATTTATGTATGCAATTCGCTGTTGCAGGATAGTGTTAAAAGGCAAAACCTGCTTTACATTAATCAGGGCCCCGATAAGGAGGGGATACCGCACTTTAAAGAAGAAGGAAAAGAATACGGCCTCGATATTCATGCCTACTCTACCATGGCCGCTTTTTTTGATTACAATAATGATGGCAGGCTTGATATGTACCTCACCGTTAACCGGCCGGGGGATGGCTATTACGCAAACCAGTTTCGCCCTATAATTACGGATGGCAGCGGTAAAAGCACCGGAAGGTTATATGAAAACAAATGGGACGATAAACTTAAGCACCCGGTTTTTATCGATGTTTCAAAAAAAGCCGGCATCTCTATTGAAGGTTATGGACATGCTGCAACCATTGTGGATATAAACAGAGACGGATGGAAGGATATTTACGTTACCAACGATTTTATATCACCCAATATCCTCTACATTAATAATGGCGACGGTACTTTCACCAACAGATCAAAAGAATACTTTAAGCATACTTCAATGAATGCAATGGGGCAGGACATTGAAGATTTGAACAACGATGGCCTGGCCGATGTGTTTGAACTGGATATGTCGCCACCGGATAATTACCGGAAAAAAATGATGTCGATGCCGGAAAGCTACCAGTCGTATGAAATGTTTAATCATTATGCTTATCAATACCAATATGCCCGTAACACCCTGCAGGTAAACCAGGGGCCTGCATTAGGACAGAATGATTCTATTAAAGGCCCGATATTCAGTGAAACCGGATTTTTGAGTGGGATAACCGAAACCGATTGGAGCTGGACGCCAATGATAACGGATTTCAATAATGATGGCTATCGCGACATCGTTGTAACCAACGGGTTTCCGAAGGATGTTACCGATCATGACTTTATCGTTTTCAGGAACAACCCTTATGCTACAGCCTCAAAAAAGGCCGTTATAGATCAGATCCCAACGGTCAAAATCCATAATTATGCCTTTCAAAATAATGGAGATTTAAACTTTAGTGATATCTCAAGCCAATGGGGACTTGATTTACCCACATTTTCAAATGGCGCTGCCTATGCAGACCTGGACAATGACGGCGCGATGGATATGGTGATCAATAACATCAACGATGAGGCGCTCATTTATAAAAATAATAACCGGGCGTTGACGCCCAAACCATCAAATTACCTGCAGGTTAAATTGAGTGGCGACCGCTTTAACAGGGATGGTATAGGTGCATGGGTAGATATCTATTACGCTGGCGGGCAACATCAGGTATACGAAAATAATCCTTATCGCGGATACTTGTCGTCCATTCAAAACCTCGCACATTTTGGCCTCGGAAAATATAATGTTTTAGATTCGGTAGTGATCAGATGGCCGAACAATTATAAACAGGTTTTAAAAAATGTAAAGGCCAATCAAACACTTAAAGTGAGTGTCAGTAACGCAAGTCAGCCTTATAACTGGGTAGTACCACATAAAAATACCGGAGCCCTGTTTACAGAAATTACGGGCTCTGCAGGTATTAATTACCGGCACCAGGAAGGTGACTTCCCGGATTTTACTATTCAAAAACTATTACCTCATAAACTATCTGCATATGCTCCGGCCCTTGCAGCCGGAGATCTTGATGGTAACGGACTCGATGATATTGCTATTGGCGGTAATAAGAAATTTCCTGCCCAGGCTTTCCTGCAGCAGGCTAATGGTAAGTTTCTTCAGCGAAACTTAATAGATGATAAGCCTGACAGTACAAATTATAAAGATGAAAGTTTATTATTATTTGATGCCGATGGCGATGGAAAGCCGGACCTGTATATTGCAAGCGGCGGATATGAAAGCGCCCCCGGTTCTAAAAACTATGCAGACCGGATTTATCTGAATGATGGCCAGGGACATTTCAGGGAACAAAAGGGAGCCTTACCCGGTAATTTAACAAGTAAGCTATGTGTCAGAGCATTTGACTATAACAGGGATGGTAAGCTGGATTTACTGGTAACCGGTCGCGTTGATCCCTGGCATTATCCCAACCCGGTATCCAGTTTTATTTTACGGAATGACAGCAAGCCCGGGAAACTGCAATTTACCGATGTGACGGCATCAGTTGCCCCCTGTTTGAAAAACCTTGGATTAACCTGCGATGCATTGGTTACTGATTATGATAATGATGGCTGGCCCGACCTTGTTATTGCCGGTGAATGGATGCCCATCACATTTATAAAAAATGTTCAGGGCAAATTCGTTAACTCAACAGCGGGTTCAGGGATCGCTGATAAGATAGGCTGGTGGAATTCTATTGTAGCAGGTGATTTCAGGCATTGCGGCAAGATCGATTACATTGTTGGCAATTTGGGAAAGAATAGCTTTTTTAAAGCCACCGACAAGGAGCCCGTATATATTACAGCCGGCGACTTTGACAAGCGTAAAACTACCGATGCCTTTCCATCGCTCTTCCTTCCGGATACAGATGGCGTGAAACGCGAATTTCCATCTTTTGTTCGTGACGATGCCGTTAAGCAAATGATCAGTCTCCGGAAAAAATTTGTGAACTATCGTTCCTTTGGGCATGCAACATTGCAGGATTTGCTGTCGCCTGAGCAATTGAAAAGCGCGTTGCGGCTAAAGGCTAATACGCTTACGACATGCTACCTCGAAAATTTAGGTAATGGTAAATTTAACATGTACCCCCTGCCAAATTATGCCCAGGTGTCTGCCATTAACGGGATGGTGGTTGATGACTTTGATGGCGACGGTAATTTAGACGTCGCTATTAATGGAAACGATTACGGTACAAATGTGTCGGTAGGCAGGTATGATGCCTTAAACGGGCTGCTTTTAAAAGGAGATGGCAAGGGTGGCTTTAAACCGCTTTCGATATTGCAAAGCGGGATCTGTTTTCCTGGCGACGGGAAAGCCCTGGTAAAACTCAGGGGCAAGGATAACCGGTATTATCTGTCGGCCAGTGAGCACAATGGCAATTTGAAGTTATTAGAGCTTAACACACCGGCAAAAACAATAAAGATTGATCCGCAGGATCTGTATGCTGAGGTATTTGCAAAAGATGGTTCGGTTACCCGGCAGGAGTTTTATTACGGCTCATCTTTTTTATCACAATCGGCAAGGTTCCTGAAAGTAAGCCCCGGTACGCAAAAAGTAAAGATTATTGCCAATAATGGCAAAGCCCGGGAGATCAGGCTGCAGTAATATTTACTGCTACAGATGATACCGTTACATCAGCTGAGAGCTTAAGAAGATGGAGTTCGGTCAATAATTACCAAAGAGATGTTAAAAAATATATTCATCGGCTTGAGTTTCCCCAGCAAAAAAATGCGGAGGAATATTTATACGGTCTTTTTTGTATTGATGCCCGCAATGGCATTGGTTTTATCATGTGGAGGATCATCGGAGCAAAAGATGATCAGGATCATAGCAAACCTGAACCAGGCGGATTACAGTAGCCGTAACCCGTTTTGTCCGGAAGCTAAGGTGGCGCAATGCGATAGCTTACTGAAGCAACCTGGCCGGGAAAACGATTTTTTTCTTTTAAATACCAAAGCTAAGCTGTTATTGGAAACGGGCGACGAAAAACAGGCAGTTGCCATCTACGAAAAAATGGTGAGTGGCGCCGACAGCTCAAAAGGCGATTTGTTTGAACCGGATATGGGCCTGGCCTACATGCGTTTGGGTGAACGGGCTAATTGTATGCTGAATCACAACCGGATGTCATGTACGTATCCTATAAGGGATAATGCAATTCACGTGAATCAAACCGGATCACGACATGCTATCGCAGTTTATGAACGAATTTTGAAAAAACATCCGGCCGACCTTGAATCGCGGTGGATGCTCAATATCGCTTACATGACATTGGGCCGCTACCCGGATAGTGTTCCTAAACCGTTTTTAATCCCCGGTCTGGACAAAGCGGGTACAGCAAAAATAAAACCTTTCACCGATATGGCTGCCGATGCGGGTATTAAGCTGAACAGCAGGGCAGGGGGTGCTATAGCAGACGATTTCAATAACGACGGTTATTTGGACATTGTAACCTCTGGAACGGAGCTCGATGACCACATGCATTATTTTCAAAATAACCAGGACGGAACATTTACCGACAAATCTGAAACGAGCGGATTGCAGAAGTTTACCGGAGGATTGAATATCCAGCAAACCGATTATAACAACGATGGCAGGATGGACATTTTTGTATTGCGTGGTGCCTGGAAAAAGAACGGTTTCGGCAATCAGCCGGCTTCATTATTGCGGAACAATGGCGATGGTACGTTTACGGATGTAACGATACCTGCGGGTTTGCTTTTTTATCACCCTACCCAGGCAGCCGTTTGGGCCGATTTTAATAACGATGGATGGCTCGATGTATTTGTAGGGACAGAGGGTTTTAATAACGGTGACAGCGTTAATATCCATAAGAGTATGCTGTACGTGAACAACTGTAACGGCACATTTACCGAGGTTAGTCATCAAGCTCATTGTGATATCATGTCATACGTAAAAGGGGCTACATCGGCAGATTTTAATCATGACGGATGGCCGGATATTTTTATTTCGACAATGGACGGGCGTAAGTATCTGTTAAAAAATAAAGGCACGATTGGGAATATCCCCGACTTTGAAGACGTTACAAAGCAATCGGGGATCCTTGCGAATACCAATAGTACCTTTACAACCTGGTTTTTTGATTACGATAATGATGGCTGGCAGGATATCCTGATTGCAGATTATAAATTCGATGCCCCGCTGGGCTACTATGCTGCAGCTGAAGCGCTTGGCAAGCCTGTACCTAACGCCGGAAATATCTACCTGTATAAAAATAACCACAATGGTACGTTCACGGACGTGTCCAAACAAACAGGTCTTGATAAGGTGGTGTTCAGTATGGGCGCAAACTTTGGCGACATTGATAATGATGGCTTTCCTGATCTTTATTTCGGTACAGGAAACCCGGATTTTGGCTCCCTTATACCAAACAAGATGTTTAGGAACGTTGAAGGAAAACAATTTGAAGACATAACAAGCATTTCCGGAACCGGCAACCTGCAAAAAGGCCACGGCGTAGCGTTTGCCGATTTCCGGAACCGTGGTTTACAGGATATCTTTATCGAAATGGGAGGCGCTTATGCAGGAGATGCCTACACCAGTGCCTTGTATGTAAACCCCGGTCAAAACAATAACAACTGGATAAACATCAAGGCATACGGCATAAAAAGCAATAAAGCCGCCATTGGCAGTCAATTAAAAATAACGTTTACTGATAACGGAGTTAAAAGAAGTGTTTACAGGGACCTTAACTCTGGTGGCAGTTTTGGATCATCACCTATACAAGCGGAAATAGGTGTGGGACATGCCGGCATTATCGAAGAGCTCGAGATTACATGGGCTGGCAGCCATACCGTTCAGCGGTTTCATAATTTGAAGATAAACCAGTTTTACCGCATTACAGAAGGAAACGGGAAGGCCGCTTCGGTTCAGTTAAAAAAACTTAATTTCAGTAATGTTGCGGCATTGTCGATGGCCATGAAGATGTGAAATGATTGTTCTGGAATGGTTTGAAATATTATTCAGTTTACCACAAGTTGTTTAATATTCACTTATTTCCAACCGTTCGTACTTTTGATGTCAAATAATGGCTAATCCGCAAAATCGGACTGATCAATAAAGTTAAGTGTCTTATCTTAGCTGCAACTTAAGTATGAATACATTAGTTGACTTAGTACAAACCTATGGGCTCTGGCTGGTATTCCTGATCACGCTTTTACAGAGCGTAGGGTTACCGTTGCCCGCATTTGCCGTGCTGATCGTAACTACAGCTGTTACCCCTCCAACCGAAGCGAATATCATCATACTAATTTTAACCGGATCATTAGGTACATTAACAGGAGACCTTGTATTATATTTTGCAGGGAAGAGATACGGAACGGGCATCCTTGGGAAGTTATGTAAAATTTCTATTTCACCGGATACCTGTGTTCGCAGCACCGGCGATATTTTTGAACGCTACGGCGCCCCCGCGTTAACTATTGTGAAATTTATTCCGGGGCTGTCGACGCTTGCGCCTGTTGTTGCCGGAGTTTATGCCATGCAAGTAACCTTGTTTGTATTGTTTTCGTCCATCGCAGCACTTATCTATCTCGGTGCGGCAGTAACATTGGGTGCAGTTTTTAGACATGAAGTTGGCGGCTTGATCTCAGCATTAAGCCATTACGGTAAGTTGGGAGGTTTATTCGTTGTTGTTTTATTCGGCTTATATCTTTTGTTTAAATGGCTTCGGCGCTATCGTCTTATCAGGCAGTTTGAAACGGATAGGGTAACTGTAAATGATTTGATTGAATTGCTGGATGGAGAATCGAACCCGGTGATACTTGATGCGCGTCCGATAGATCAGCGCACAAAAAATGGATTTATACCGGGCTCAGTCCCAATAGATGAAAATAGTTTTAATGATATTGCCGATCGGTATGCACAGCATAAAGAGATTGTTATTTACTGCTCGTGCCCGAATGAAATAACCGCAGCAAGATACGCAGATAAATTGCGCAAAGTTGGGCTGAAGCGCATCCGTCCCTTAGTGGGAGGGATTGATGCATGGGCTCAATCAGGCCAGCAGGTGATGTTTCTTTAAGGCTACTAAGTGTACACATCTTTAATGATTATTACTAATTGAAAAACGATGTCGAACGAACCATAGAGGGGATTTGTGTGTCGGCAGGTGAAGAGAAATCTTCTACGCCCTGCTTTTATCGTGTAAATTTGCATATCGTATAAGATTTCGTACCCTTGCCTTGCTGTTTCCCACCCTTCAATGGTTAGAAATGACATTTTCCCAGTTCGCGCTCGTTTGTAACCACAGGTGTTGGGAAGATGAAAGTTTCCTGGAAAAACAAAAAAAAGCCATGTCATTGCGAGCGCAGCGTGGCAATCTCGTAGCCAATGCATGTCCGATCTGCATAGCCAAGTCATTGCGAGTACTCATCAGGGAAATCCTGAAAAAAACCGTCATGACGTATAAAATATATTTTGGCGATGGTGCGCGTGGGCCGCGTTAGGGATGGGAGCGGATACCGGCCTTGTGGCTAAGGCCCGTGCAGTATGAGCGTACAGCCCGGGCCGCAGGCAACGCCAACTTTATAAAAACGATCGAAAAAAACACCATTAATAATCAATAACTTACAATTGCGTCATTATAAGGAGGAACGACGAAGCAATGACTTGGCTTTTTAAACAACAGTCCCAGCGATCCCTCATCTTCCCAACAGCTATGGTTTGTAACTGGTGCGTAACCTGGATTTGCGTTTATAACGCAATTGGCGATGCAATCGCTAAGCCATATTAAGTGCTCGTTGCAAACGAGCGCAAGATTAAGGAAACGCAATAACTCCTTCATTACCCGTTCCCCACCCGTTGCATTTCATCGGCAGCACCATTATCGCGCTTAGCCGTTTTGTAGCTCTTACCGAAGCGATAGGTAAACGCAAGCACTACTACGCGGCTATCGCGCTTAATCTTAAAATACTCGGTGGCGTTGGGGAACTGCGTTAAGCCTTCCATGGCATTGGTGTAAAATATATCGCGCATACTCAACTTCAGGTTAGCTTTCTTTTTAAATACCGACATGCCCAGCCCTGCCGAGAGCTGACCGGTAGGGTATAGCCGTTCCTGCACATCGTTACGGGCACGGGTGGTGTAAAAGCCAGATAGCTCGCCCGTAAAACGTTTGTTAATAGTGAACTGGTTGCTGGCGTTGAGGTTAAGCTGGTTAATATCTGATGTGTAATGATTGCCGTTAAAGCCGCTCAGTTTTTTGTAATTATACAGCGCCTGTGCGGTAAGCGTCCACCAGTTGGTGGGCGACGCCGTGATAGCTTCGGATACACCAATGATGTACGTGCGCCCCACATTACCTTGAGTATACAGCAGGATGCCCGCTTGTTCGGGATCACTCAAAAATATCTGCGAAAAGTAGTTGTTAATGTTGCTGTATGACAGCGTAGTGGTGAGCAGGTTTTTGTATTGATGGCTCAGCTCCAGGTTCCAGCTGTATTGTGGCAAAATATAAGGGTTGCCGGTTTGATAAGTGTACTTGTTGATGATGAAATAGAATGGATTAAGCGTTTGGTAAACCGGGCGGTCAATGCGACGGCTCAGGGTTAGGGTAAAATTATTGGCAGTATCAGCCTGGTAACTGAAATAGCCGCTGGGGAAAAAGCTGCCGTAGTTGCGTGAAAAGGCCGAATCTTTTTGAAGCACGTTGCCCAGTTGATGCGCATGATAATCGGTATGCTCGTAACGCAGGCCAACCTGGTAGCTAATTGCCTTGTGTTTCCGCTCCAACAGCGCATAAATCGCATGGATATTCTCGTTATACAGGAAATGGTTACTGCGGGTCAGGTCGTCGGCCCATTGGCCCGAGGTGAAGTTTTGATAATCTGCGGAGTTATCGGTACTGCTCCGTACCGATTTCCAGCCCAGTTGCCATTGGCCATCGTTTTCGGTTTTGAGTGTATAGTCGGCTTTGCCCGAGAGTATGGTGATGCCTGTGGGAATGCTGGCACGCGTAAGTTCGTTATAACCGCCGGTAGTTTGCAGGCGGTTGTTAAAATTCTGATCGCTGGTAATGTTGTAGTGCAGCCAGTCGGCATCAGCACTGATGTCCTGGGTTTTGCTGATGGCATGGCGAAAGCTCAGGCTCACCTGTCCGTTTTTAAACCGGCTGTTATTGGCGTTATCAGTAGCAATGACTGAATCTGCCGCGCCACTTGGGTTAAGCCAGCGTGCCGAAGCTGTGTTATTCCCCTCGCGGTGGATAATGGTTCCGCCAAGCACAATACCAACCGTGGTTTTGGACGAAACATCATAATCAATCCCCGCTTTGGCCGTATTATTCAGTAACGTGCCGGTAAAGTGCGACGGCTGATCCAGTGTTGAGGTGATTGCTCCGCCCGCGTCGGTGTATTTGCGCAGCGCGTACAGGTTGGTAAGATATTTTTGGCGGCTGATATTATAATTAAAGAAAGTGCTGACGCGTCCGTCGCGGTAATTCAGCGACAGTGTATTATTGGTTTTGAAGTAAACACCCTGCGCCACCGTGGCCGAAACCGATCCGTTAAAACCCTTTTGCCGGTTCTTTTTTGTTTTGATGTTGATGATACCCGCATTCCCGCTGGCATCATACCGTGCCGTGGGGTTGGCAATCAGCTCAATCTGCGCTACCTGGGTGGAACTCATACTGCTGAGCAGGTTATTGAGATCGGCGCCGGAAAGATAGGTAGGCTTGCCATCTATCATCACCAGCACCCCCGGCTTGCCTTGTAAAGAGATGCCGCCATTACGGTCAACCATCACACCAGGCGATTTCTCCAAAACTTCCAATACGGTAGCGCCCACATTGGTTACCGAGGCTTCTACGTTGACGATCAACTTTCCCTGCTTCACTTCCACAGGAGGTGTTTTTGCGGTGACGTTTACCTCTTTCAGTACGGTACTCAGGGGTTGCATGCGAATGGTATCCTGCTTTATATGCCCGGCAATAGTATAGCTGCGGGTAGTTTGGGGCTGATAACCGGTATAAGATACCGAGAAACTGAATGTTCCCTGCGGGATGTTCCGGAACATGGCCTGGCCGCGGGCATTGCTTATACCCGCGCTTACCTGCCGGTTATCCTGTATCAGTTTAACGGTGGCACCATCGGCGGGCTGGGCATTTTCTTTAACAACTATCAATGTAAACTGCTGAGCAAAGCCGCCCATGGGTAACAGGGCCAATAAAGAGAGTAAAAGTGTACGGGTCATTCAGTCAATCCTAATAATCCCGTAATATAATCAGACTGGCGTTGATGTTTGCAGTTTAAGGTGCGAAAATATGGGTGAAAATCACTTTTTTACCTCGCTATCCAGGTTGACGGGCGCGCCTGCTTTTATAGCGGGGAGTTCTGTTGCGCTCTCCCGAATCCATTTAATGAAAGGCACGGGTAAGCCACGTTCTTTGCCGGCACTACATCTCCACACCTGTTTTGGAACTGACCAATACCCAACACATGACAAATCTATTTACATAACGAACTCAACTTCATTAAAACGCTTCCGTCAATAATTTCTGTCGCTACCTTGCCATTGGTGTAAGTATAGGTAAAAGTATGATTGCTGGTATCCGTTTTTGCGCTATATGTATTATAGGTGTAGAAATGCTGAACGCCAACGTTATGCTTAGAGAATGGATTGAAATAATTGAAGATATCATAGGCCCAGTCGTAGGGCATCCTGTAGTTTACGTTGGGCTTATCGTCGTAATTACCGTAGCGCGCTTTTACATTGCCGTATTGGTCGGTAAGCTCGGTTAAATTGTCGTTGTCGTCGTATACCAAATTATCAATATAGTTGCCATCGGTTTGCAGGGAGGTATTGTCTGAATATTGAGCGTAGCTGGCAAGCCGCCCTTTGGAGTCGTAAGTGTAGGCGCTGTGTACTATAAGTTTATTACCCAGGTAATACCGGCTGACGCTCATCAACGTATCGTTATAATCATACTCGTTACGGGTGTAATAATTGGCGAAAGTGTTGTTGCCCAGCGCCATCCACGACTTCACCACATGCCCATGATCGTAGGCAAAAGTATCGCTCCAGGCAACGGCACCGCCGCTGGTAACCACATGTCTTATCAGTTGGTGCTGGCTGTTGTAATAGTAATAATTGGCATAAGCCGCCTCCCGGAAGCTCATGTTCGAGTCTATCGTCATATAATCATAACAGGCGGGACCTGCCTGTTTTTTGGCCGCATCTTTTTTACAGCCTGAAAACAATATTGAAACCCCAAAAAATAGCATCACGAATGGGATTATCAGTCGGGCAATGACAGGTTTAATCATATGGTTTAGTGAGTATTTGATATGAAGATAGGAAATATTTGCTGAAGGTGGAAGTTTTGATGGTTGGTCCGTTTGTAAGAAGTGATAAGAAAATAAATTACAGTGATCCGGAATTATAACTGCGGGCTCAAAATTGCGCCTGCAGTCCAGCGGCATCATATGTCGGGGAATATAATGCATTGGCTTCAGGTTACCCTCCGTGATAAAAATTTAACCACAGAGGGTAAAAACAGCATTCAGCCTCAACTAAAATCCGGCATATTGGTTGTGTCCATATAAACAATTTCCCATTGATGGCCGTCCGGGTCGGCAAAGCTGTGCTGATACATCCAGCCGTGGTCTTGCGGGTCGGCATAAATGGAGCCCCCAAGTTCGGTTGCTTTTGCTATGGTTTGTTGTACTTCCTCACGGGAGGTTGCATCCAGGGCCAGCAATACTTCAGTTGCCCGGTGTGCATCGCTTACCTCTTTTTTAGTAAAAGTTTTAAAATAGCTTTCTACCAGCATCATTACATAAATGTGCTCGCTTACCACCATGCAGGCTGCTTTGTCATCGCTAAATTGCGGATTAAAGCTATAGCCAAGTCCGCTGAAAAAAGTTTTTGACCTGTCCAGGTCTTTAACAGGGAGGTTGATGAAAATTTTTGTTGCCATGATTTTAATTTTTTTATTGTTGTTGATGGCACAAAGTTGCACTACCCGTTTTTTAGAAAAATTTACATATGTTGAGAAAAGCGAAAAATTTCACTTATTCGCAAAAAATATCCGGCTCAGCTGCGTGGGGGTGATGCCGAGATAAGCGGCGATGTGTTGTTTCTTTAGCCGTTTTACTAAACCAGGATATTTGCGGAGAAAATTATCGTAATTGGTTTTTGCCGATTCATACCGCAGTGATACCTCATAAGGTTCCTTTTCCACTATCCAATGCTGTTCCATGTAGCGGATATAAAAGGCTGCGATATCGGGATAAATGGCAACCAATTTTTTAAACTCTATAAAATTATATTCAAGCACATCGGTATCTTCCAGCGCTTTGATGGTAAAATTACTCGGCGACTGTGTGAGCGTAGCAGTCATTGAGCCGGCAATACGGTTTTCGGGGAAGAAATATTTAATCACCATATCGCCGTTTTCGGCAGCATAATATTGATACATTAAGCCATTTACAATAAAGGCCACCTTTTTAGGTGTCTGGCCTTCTGTAACAAAATAGTCGCCCTTATTATAGGTATTTTCACGGAGCAAAGCAGCCCATGCAGCTTCGGCCTGCGGCGAGAGCTGCGCATAAGTTTTTATTTTTCGGAAGAAAATATCATTGCTCATTGGCTAAAGATAAGTAACTTACCTTATTTACAAGATAATACTATTATTAACCGACGCTGATACCCGCGCCGGTTTGAGGTTGTGCGCGAAGCAGACGTGCTGCGGAAATAATCTTGTCGCGAAATACCCCCGGGATTGTCGCTTTTGCACGCTGCGAAATACCGGCATGCATCACATCTTTGTATCGTTGATTAAGTTTATGATCAATGAGGATCGTGTTACGAAAAACAACAAAGTAAACCGGCAACCGTACAAAATTTAAATAAGCAAATAACGATGAGTACATTACAGATCACAAGCTCGAAACTATGGAACGCCATTAAGCTTTCCCTTAATGGCGAGCAACAGGATTATACGCAAGGCAGTATTCCGAAAGCCATCTTTTTACTAGCTATTCCAATGATCCTGGAGTTAAGCCTGGAAAGCGTTTTTGCGGTAGTGGATATGTTTTTTGTAAGTAAACTCGGGCAAAACGCTATAGCCACGGTAGGCTTAACAGAGTCGGTGATTACCATTGTTTATTCCATCGCCATCGGCTTAAGCACCGCTGCAACAGCAATCGTAGCGCGGAGGATAGGCGAAAAGAAACCTGAAGCCGCGGCCCATGCCGGCGCCCAGTCGCTGGTAATTTGCCTGATCACCACTATCCTGGTTAGCTTGGCTGGAGTTTTATATGCACCGGAAATCTTAAAGTTGATGGGGGCAAGCGAAGAAGTGGTGAGGGACGGCGCTGTTTTTACGCGGATCATGCTGGGCAGCAGCCTTGTGATTATCCTGTTGTTTCTGATCAACGGAATTTTTCGGGGTGCGGGTGATGCCGCTATGGCGATGAAAAGTCTTTGGATCGCAAGCGCTATCAACATTATTCTTTGCCCTGTTTTTATTCACTTTTTCGGGTTAAAAGGCGCTGCCATGGCCACCGTCATCGGAAGGAGCTGCGGAGTAACTTTCCAGGTGTACCACCTGTTTAAAGGCAGCGGTATTTTGAAGTTCCGTTGGGCTCACTTTAATTGGGATCCGGCGATTGTAAAAACCATCATCACTGTTGCCTGGCCTGCAACTTTTCAATTTATCATTGCAAGTGGCAGCTGGATCATCCTTACAAGGTTGGTTGCGGAAACCGGTGGTACAGCAGCCTCGGCCGGCTACCAGATTGCCTTCCGGAATTTCGTTTTCTTTATTTTACCCTGCTGGGGATTAAGCAATGCTGCTGCAACCCTGGTTGGGCAAAACTTAGGTGCAGGCCGTGTTGACAGGGCAGCGCAAAGTGTGCTGCTTACAGCGCGTTATAATGCCATATTAATGAGTTTCGTGATGCTGTTGTTCCTGTTCTTCGCCCGGCCCATCATCAGCGTATTTACAACCGAGCCCGTTATTTTGAACTACGGGAGTACGGCGCTCCGGATCATCGGTTCGGGATTTATATTTTATGCCATCGCCATGGTTATGAGCCAGGCCTTAAACGGGGCCGGGGATACCAAAACGCCTACCTGGATCAATTTCGGTTGCTTCTGGCTTTTCCAGGTGCCTTTAGCTTATTTACTCGCCAAAGGCTTCGGTATGCACTCGGCAGGTGCAATTACAGCAGTGCCGGCTGCCGAAGCGCTTTTAGCCTTGGTTTCCTGGTATTATTTCAAAAAAGGGAACTGGAAAAAAGTGAAGGTGTAAAGCTGCCGTTATTAACTTGAAAAAAACAATTAAACCACATAAATCATGAAAAAGACAATCCTGTTCATTGTATGCCTGTTATTCGGGCTGATGTTTATTAATGCCGGCCTCAACAAGTTTTTTAATTACATGCCCGTACCTAAAGACATGCCGAAAAATGCCGTGGCTATGTTCGGCGCTATTATGCAGATCAAATGGCTGATGCCACTTATCGGCATTGCCGAGATCACCGGGGGGATCCTGGTGATTATTCCCCGTTCCAGGGCTTTAGGGGCGGTGATCCTTTTCCCCGTAATGGTTGGCATTTTGTTAACCGTTATTTCTTTATCGTCCGGATTACCGATGGTGCTCGTGCTCTGGGCGGTACTGATCTGGGTGATCATCGAAAACAGGGAGAAATATCTTCCTATGGTGCGGTAATGGGTGGCTTGTACACAGGTGTTCGGAAGATGAAATTATCTCAGTTTTTTTAAAAAAAATATGTCATTGCGAGCGTAGCGCGGCAATCTCTTAGCCAATGCATGTCCGCCCTGTGTAGCTACGGGATTGCCGCGTCGCCCCAGGTGCTTTTACCAATGCCGCTCCTCACAGCAATGATAGGCTTTTTTAATCAGCATTTTCAACCGATCTTCATCTTCCGAATACCTGTGGTAATCTATACTGCAATCAGTGTTCCGCCGGTTAGCCGGTTTTATTAATAAGCACGGGCTTCGTTGGCGTTTAACGAAGCCCCTGCCTGTTGATCTGTTTTGTTTGTTTACCGTGAGAAGGTCAATGTGCCAAAGCCCAATTGATCATAGCCGCCGCTGTTACCTCCGTAATCGCCGCCACCGCCTTCGGGGCGCACTTTGGTTGCAAACTGGGTGGTATAATTAGCTGTTTTACCCTTTACTTTAACGTAGTAGTTATACACCAGTTCCCAGCCCGGGCGAATATTGCCGCGGCCTCCGCTTGAAATAACGGTTTGGTTGGAGTTTTCACAGTTATTATAAGTGGTATACGGAACCGTGTTGGTTGTATTGATATTGTAAGCAGCGATATATTCGCTTACCCCCAAAAGCGGCGGGTTAATATGGTTCCAGGGGTTATAGTCGAAAAAGTTTTGGCCCTGGTTATATAACATCTGGCAAAAAGTGCCAAAGAGGGGGACTTCCATCGTGGCGTGCCCCTGGTCTCTTCCGGCTTCCTGCGCCTGGTCCATTCCGTTGGGATAGGTAGCCGTGGTTACACGCCCTATATACGCGGTACCAACACCACTGTGCTGGTAATAATTGATGGCGTAATTAACTTTGCTGATATCATCACAAAGAATGCCAATGGCCAGCACTGTACAAAGGTTCGACATATCCCAGTTTAGCCAGTAATGTGTTCCGCAGGTATTGTTATGCCTCGCCAGGAAATCGCTTGATACGGGGTAATACACATTAAGCATAAAGTTTTTAAAGGCGGTAAAATCAGATGCCGACCAGCCGCTGTAGCCCCGCATGATTTCGGCCGCGTTGGCCCATTGGTAGCCCTGCAGCCCCGCCGCAAGCTGTTTGTTACTGTCGCCGTCGATGAATTTGCATTTAGCGGCCCATGCATTCATAATAGCTACCGCGTTATTGCCGCAGGCGGTATCGCCCTTAATTTTCCAGCGTAATGCATTTTGATAAGCCGCCGCAGCGTCCTGGCAGGCCAGTATGTAATTTTCGGCCTTGCCGCTTGCCGCCTTGCCGCGTACAATAGTATCTACCGGCCGGGGAACATAGGTAGGGGATGAGTGGCCATTAGCAACAAGCCTGTTCCAGCCATCGAGCCAGGGCTGTGCCCCGGCATTTACTTTGGCCGTCATACGGGCAAAATCCGCTGCCGAATGCAGCATCCCCGGGTGAACAATGGTTGTTACGCTGCCCAACGAATTTGAGGTTAAATTTTTGCCGGCAACACTGTCTTTTCCGGGAACTGTTACGCCCTTAACAGATACAGGTTTGCTGCACCCGCAAAGTAAGGCCGCAACACAAAGGGCAAATTGAATTGATTTACTTTTCATTTTTTTGTTTATAGGTAAAATTTGTGGACAATATTACAAATAGCATATCAGACGGTTTAGTTACAATTCTTAACCAGTCTTCTTTTGTGAGACAACTTTGGAGGTTGTTTATACTCATTGAAAAGGAATAACCTTTTTGGAAGGGCTATGTGTACAGGCTTTTGCTGTGGGTTTTCAATGAAAATGAGATTCGGGATATGTCTGTTAGCGTGGGGGCATGATTAAAACATCACGATAAAATAAACTGATGACGCAAGCTGGGTATTTGCGGTGTCAATCAGTAATTAGTTTTGGTACAATTGTATCGTCTTAAAATAGGTTTAGGGGGTTAAAAGTCATTAGTATGCTATCCTCTTTGTCGGCGCTTTATACTCGCGACAGTTTGGGGAACGGGCATTTCTTGGTTCGATAACGACAGAAGATTATGCAGAAATTACAAACTCTTGTTACAAAATATAGTCAACCCGTTTCTATACAATTTAAACAAGCTATTAAAATAATTCATCTTTAATTTAATATTTATACCCTGCATATTTATTTTAATTGAATGAAAATAAAAGATTCTTATTTAAAACAAAAAAAATAGAAATAATCTTAAATATATACCGTTATATTTCGATAAATACACTTATTTTTCTTAATAATTATCCAATTTTGAATTGTTATGAAAAAAAATTAAATTAATATTGCGAGTATAAAACCAAGATGTTATCTTGGTTGTAATATATATCAATACATATTATGAAAAACCTTATTGCAATTTGTTGCCTGGCGACGGCTCTGTTCGCTGGTCAAATCGTGAGCGCCCAAAGCGCCAAGACAGCCTCACCCGCAAAATTATTACCTCCTCCTCCCCCTCCAGATGATCCGGGAAGCGGTGGTGGCGGTGGCGGTCCACTTCCACCAAATGGCGGTTTAGTGAGTTACACCGCAGATCTTACACAATACGGATCTTTGAACCCAGACGGTGTTATTGGTTTAATTGAACAGAATGGACCATCTTACCACACTCCGTATTCGGCTTTAGGCACACATTCAGGGCAAGCCAATAACATAGATATCTATCACTTGTTTCCTACATGGCCAAACAGTGCCCTGGGCGGCGGCGGGGCTTTCAACGACAGGGCACGTTCCGCACTTTTCTACGGAAAACAGGCTGGTTTACATTATGAACTGTACGATAGCCCCGATGCAAGCAAAAGCGACGACTGGGTGGAAATTACCGTTAAAAAAGACATACCGGCTGGTTTGGCATATTATGTTTGGACGTTTGAGTCAAGCTTTTATGATGACTATGTGTCTGTAACCTATCATGCAAACAACGGATTAGACGGCAAAGTATCTTTTATAAAGATAACTCCGGTAGCAGTAAATTAGCTATAGGATTTTAAATGCAATAAAAGGTATAGAAATCATTTCTATACCTTTTATTGCATTTACCAAAATATCGCATCATTTAATTATGGAAACCCGTTTAGAAAGACGGCTACGTAAAACATTCTTTGGATTAACACATAATTGAATATCTTATATGCTAAATGGCATTTCCTGCATAACTCCGTTTTAAAGAATCATGTAATATGATCATAAATCTGCCGGGGGCTGCCAATAGCTAATATTTAAAATTCCTATTCAGAACCTAACGATGTAAGTATAAGTCGTTTTTCAATAAACCAGCCACACGCCTAAACTTTGCCTGGAAGCCATGCAATAGCAGGAATTACGGGCATATAAAATTACCACAATAAATAAAGCTTAATTACAACTACCGCTGGCTGGGCCTGACTATAGCCCGATAATAATATATATCATATTAGGTAAATGTGTCTACATATGATGAGCAATCTATTTTCCTGGGAATCTGCTCATTCTAAAACCTGCGCTAAGGGTAAAATAGCGTGTAACATACATCGAGCGATTATTGAAAATAGTATTGCCCGAAATAGTTTGGCTTATCCTGCTTGATTTATCAAAAATGTCAGATGCGAGGAATTTTACCACTAAATTATTTTTAAAGAATGTTTGGCTGACGCTACCATTGACAACAAATGGATTGGTATTTCCTATGTTTGAATACCCGCTTGAGATACTTTTTTTAGCGTCAATTGCTAATGTATTATTTTTGAAAATATAAAGACGTTCGCTAAAGTAGAAGCTCCATTGTTCGATAGTGTTTTTCAGTCCCTTACCGATAATATATTGATTACCTGATATTGCATAGTTTATACCTGCTTCAGTTTCCATCTTTTTTCTACGGAAACTTGTCTTCCACGCCTGTAAGAAATTCGTCGAATGGTTAAACGTTCGCTGATTATCTACAAATACAACCTGCCTTGAAAAATTAGCATTTCCGGTAAACGTCATTTTCAGAACAAAATTGGTTGACAAATTTATCTGCATGGAATAATTATAGTTTCCTCTTAAATTAAGCCCTCCGTTAGCGTTAACATAGCTCGTTATCTGTTTGTAGGAATTCAGGGTGTCGCGAATGATTGTCGTATTGCTTACGATTTCGTTTTGTGTGAATGATCCGACCAATGTAAATGTTAGCATTTGTTTGGAACGGATGCCATAATGCCTGAAATTTAATTCTCCCTGGTGATTGAAAGATGGCTTCAGGTCCGGATTCCCAATAATGATATTTTGAATATTTGACGCATCCGTTACAGGTTGTAACTGGTCAATCGAAGGCGACTCGCTGGATCCCGCATATTTCAGATCGAAGCTATCATGCTTATTGGGGTTATAAGTAAATGATAATATCGGCGCATAATTATATACTGAACGACCAATATTGCCAATACGTCCCTGGTATATTCCAGATATAGCATTTCGTTGAAAACTCATCCCACCTGCAATGGTGAATTTATCACTTTCAAATTGTTCTCTCAGGTCAATCTTATGATTGATATTAAAGTTATGGACAGCTCCGCTCAACGAGTCGATAAGACGTCCGCCTTTGTCAGGCCCGATATCCTGAAAGGTAAATAACCTTGAACTTTGATTGGTTTTTGAAAATTCGTAAACTGCTGAAAAAAAACTTTTCTTCCCTGTTGGCTGCAAATAAGAAAGATCAGCGTCAACACCAGTACGTTTTAAATGACTTTGTGTAACGCTATTAAAAATCGAATCACTGGCAATGCCACCTATCGACTGATAATAACCTATCAACCGATTTGTTTGATGCTCATCCGTCGAATTTTCCTGGAAATAATGAGTATTCAATGTTAATACGCGCCCATGTTTATCAAGCCTTTTGCCAATTGAGAATTCTGCGCTTGCTGACGGGTTTCGACGAAAACCTGTGATATTTGATCGTAGGTCCTGATGCAACAAGCCGGATTG
Organism: Mucilaginibacter sp. Mucisp86; assembly: GCF_047324315.1. Lineage (NCBI taxonomy): Bacteria > Pseudomonadati > Bacteroidota > Sphingobacteriia > Sphingobacteriales > Sphingobacteriaceae > Mucilaginibacter > Mucilaginibacter sp. Mucisp86. The sequence continues at coordinate 6,797,066 of NZ_CP168503.1, read as the reverse complement.
TTGTGAGAAGCTACCTGAGCTGTCAGTATTTTTTGCGGTTTTTATATTCCCTTCTATTTTTATAAAGGTTTGCTTGTCCGGTTCATATCTGGAATTAAATGAAAACGTATGATTATCCCCCCGGGAAGCGGATTGATTGTCCATTATATTTTTGATTAATCCTGATGAGGTGATTGTTTCTGAATAAGATTGATTGGTCGCCCCTGCCCTGGAGGAGTTGTAACTATATGAGCTTCCAAATTTAAAATGATCACTTAAGCGGTCTGCATAGGTAACGCCTGCTCTGTTATAAATATTTGAACCGATAACATCTTTAGCTGTTTTCAAGTCGGCTGTTGCCGAAATTTGTTTTGCGCCACTCCAAATATTTCCGGAGCCAGCTACACCCGCAAGCTTATTGCTACCCGCTAAAGCATCAATGTTTCCAAAAATACCCTTATTCATCCCCGGTTTGGTAACCAGGTTTATAGTTCTTATTGAAGAATTTGTTTTGATGCCTGAAAATGAAGCATCCTGGCCAAAATCATTTAATATCTGGACCTTATCAAATATACGTGTCGGTAGTTTTTGTATAAATTCCCTTACGTTACCAGTAAAGAAATCCTGCCCGTCAACGCGCAGGTTCGTCACTGGCTTACCTTCGCTCATCAGATTACCATCGGCATCTATTTCCAGCCCGGGCAATCTCCTGAGCAGGCTTTCGATGAGTTCTTCGTTATCTCCCCTGAAATAATCAACGTCATATTCCGTAGTGTCACGTTTAAAAATCACAGGAGTTGTATGGCTCCTCACGATCACCTCCGCCAACTTATGTGTATTGGTCCTCAGCCTGATATCAAGTTCAGTAACAGTTTTCAGGCTATCTGACAACATGATGGTACCTTTATACTCATAGTAACCGGTATAGCTGATTTTCAGTATATAGTTTCCTTTTGATCGCTCCCTAAAAACGAATTCTCCCAAATCATTACTTACTGATTTTGAAGTATCTCTCCCACTGATCAGGGATATGTTTGCGCCACTTAACGGCGTAAGGGCCGAGTCAAGAATTCTACCCCTGAGCACCTGGTTGTTTTGAGCCTTTACAACATGTGAAAATATAAGCGTTAAAAAAAGGGAAATTTTCAGATATCTAAGAATCATTGTCCATAATCAAGTCGGTCCATAAAAAGTGGCGGTCTACAATGAAACTTAGTTGGTAGAAATGATCGTTAAATGTTTTGGATTGAAAAGGAAAAGTAAATTCAAAGGGCAGGAAATAATTTCAAGTAGGGTTTTCATTTATGATTCGGTTTAGTTATTTTTAAAATAAGCAAAAAAATATAATTAATACAAGGATCTTTGTTTATTATGGGAATTCATAATAAAGGTACTGTTTCCTATACTTTCGAGGGGGTATCAAAGCTTTTCAAGAGATTTATATCAAAAGCTACAGGTTATTTTGATACCTGGAATATATTTGAAGCTCACATCTTGTGCATATGCCTGTTGATTTATAACGCCGGGAGTTGCTCTTAATGATAGATTATTATCGACTGAATAAGAATGCAGAAATTTCGCATCAATGTAAGCATCAATTGCCTGGATGCCCCAAACTGCCAGAAAACCCATTATACTCAAATCCCTGTTTCTTCTTGAATTCTCCCGTACATCGCTCAATCGGGCATCAGAAACCTGATAATCTCTAAAAAGAATATATTTGTCGTAATAGGGGGCACCAGGGCTTGGCGGATCACCCTGACGGTATCGGGATATAGTGAGATATTCTTTGTATTGATGCTGATTGTAGATTATTGCCGAGGTCAGAAGTCCCAAGCCTCCGTAAATCAAAGGTACTTTCCACCATCTATGGTTATATACTTGCCCCCAGCCAGGGATCATCAAGGAACGCATAACGGCCTTGTGCGGAATATGGGAACTATCCGGATGATATATTTTCTCCCTTAACGGATCAATTTTGGGTGCAAAAGAACCGGATAATGATCGGCCAGGCAACTTTTTTTTTGTGGTATCTATTCTGCCGGTTTCAGTTTTATCGAAGATTTGAGCATGGGCGATAGGTGACAAAAAACTTATCAGGATAAAAAACAGGAAAAATTTTGGCATAGGGATGATCTGTGATTTTGAAGTAAGGTTCAGTTTTCCGATTGATGTCTTAATGTGGCATAACTCTGTGACGATGCTTATTAACAATGTAATTATAACTTATAATATTGACATTTATTATTTTTATTAAAAAATGATAAAAACTTTTAAAACATGACTATTGCGGTAGTGGAATAAAGCGAGAAAGCGTTTATCAAGCCGTACAGTTTTAAAAATGAAAATCAAGAGTACTTAGCCAAATCCCCGGCTCTGTATACCTCTCGCCGCTTAAAGCTATGTACACTGCCTTCAGGCTGCCGCTTGCGGAAGCGTTGGTATTGACAGCCCCCTAACTGGCGCGAGGTATGCGTCGCCGGATATTCTGGGCAGCGTACTCGTGACGTTTTGAAAGTTGAAAGTCACGGGTAGGCCACGCTCTTGGCAGGTGCGTAGCATACCCGCCAGCTGTGATGAATTTAATTTTTTGTTAATAAATTTAAATTTTAGATAAAATAACGAATTTTATTTGTACCTTGGCTACTTATTAAAAAAGATATAATGCAAAAAGAAGGTACCGTGAAATTCTTTAATGCCGCAAAAGGCTTTGGATTCATTTCACAAAATGACAACAGGAGCGAAATTTTCGTTCACGCTACAGGTTTAATTGATGAGATCCGTGATAATGATCAGGTATCTTACGATGTAGAAGAGGGCCGTAAGGGTCTTAATGCCATCAATGTTAAAGTAATCTAATCATCAAATATCACATTGGTAAAAGCATCCGGCCCTAAAGCCGGATGCTTTTTATTTACACATCCCGGAACCAGGCGAAAAAAAGCACCGGGCTAATAGAAAATGCGGTCATTAATAACGAATAACAAAAAGAAGTAAAATGCAGGTAGTTATCAGTAAAGAAGTAAAAGAATACCTTTTCGACCTTAGGAATATCGCAGCTGAAAACGGTTTTAAATCCGAAAAGCCATGGCAGGTCAAATTGGCCAGCCAGGCTGATAAAAATTCAATTGAAAAGCAGTATCATGCCAGCGTTTCTGTTAAAGCGGGTGCCGAAAAACTTGCTTCCATGCTGGCGCAGGTAGAGGCCGAACTAATGTTGCCGGCCACAGCATCCCTTAGCCTCAAAGATATTCGGCTTAATGAATTACAATACCTGGTTGCCTATAACCCGCTGCAGGAAAGGCGATAATACTTGGTAATCGTTCTTTCGGTAACCGTATAGCTTTAACCAGGTATTTATTACTTTTTCACCTTAATCGCATTTAAGCCTTTAGCTCCCTGCTCGGTTTCAAAGGTTACCTTGTCATTCTCCTGGATGGCTTCCGTTAAACCATTGGCATGTACGAAGATGCTTTCCTGGGTGGTCAAATCTTTGATAAATCCATAACCTTTGGATTCATTGTAAAAGGCAACAATGCCTTTTCGTACCGGATCGGCAGGAGCGAGGTACTCTTGCCTTGGGATGCCGATCTGGATATCTTCGGCATTCATTGTTTTCTTTTTGTTCGGATCAGGCGGAGTTGTGGTGATATTGCCGTTTTCATCAATATAAGCCATCATATCTTCCAGGCTTTTTCCTTTGTTTGAGTTTGCCTTCCTGTCTTCTGCCTTGTCTTTCTTATCGAGTTGCTTTTTAAACTTTTTCTTTTCCCGTTCCTTTTTACTAAAGGTTTCTATTGGTTTGCCCATAACTTAATATACGAAGAAAAACCGACAAAAGCGACTAACTGGAATTTTTTTTTAATAAAGAAATGTTTTGCCCGCGTTATACATTTTAAAAGTATCAATATGGTCATGGGCGGGAGTTACCACTTGTGTATATCCAATCTGTATCGTCGTGAAAAAGGTTTACAGATTTGCGCTGGTTTGGCGGTTAGCGTCAGTTAGCTTTCAAACCAATTTAATTTTTTTCCAAATGTTATACCCGCCATACATAAACATGAGCACGATAAACACATATACCCAAGCAGGGATATTGCGGCCGGCAATGACCAGGTAAAGGTAAGGTATGCTGAAACTAACAGAGGCCAGCAACAACGGCATCATGATGGCCCTCTTTGCCCTTAGGTTTTTAATTATCCAGCCAATAAAAATTACGAAGCATACTTTACTGATTAAATAAAGACAGCCCAGCAATAAGGGGTCAACCTCATGTTTTTCGCCTAAAGCAATTACCCAGTCTTTAATTAATATGAAAAAATCTGCCATCATTGCAATATATCATTTAATGTTGATACCGGAGGTGGAAAGAAGATGATAGCTATAGTCGATATCCAGTTCCCGATAATGATCAATTTGAAATAAAACGTTTTTGATTGCTCCAAAATCAATTGGCTTTGATAAAAGTTTCTCCTTAGGGTGCGATGCAGCGCCGGATGTTGTGGCAGAGTGCTCGTGATGTTTTAAGTCACAAGTACGCCACCTCTTTGCCGGCGCTGCATACTTGCGCCAGTTATAAGCCAGTCGTGAGGCCATTTCCCTTCAGTATAGCATAATAATTGTGTCAATACCCAAAATCAAAAAACACAGCATTTACCAAAATTCACTTTCCCCCAATCCCGCTGATAATATGCTCAATCTGGTTCAACTGTTCTTTGCTCAGCTGTTTCAGGTTTTCCTGGCTTAATATGGTATTGTTTATTTGGATGTAGTTGTTTTGCTCGTTTATAACGGTACTGGGCTGTTGTTGGTTTAATGCGCCAACCATTTCAAAATAAAGCCGGGCGGCCTTCGCGTCGCCGTTGCAGGCCCGCTTACAAACGCCGGCCAGTATGTTAGGGGCCAGGTATTTAAACTGCTCCATTTCGGCATGGTATTGCGGATGTGCTTTATAGTCTGCAAGGTGTTTGGCAACGGTTTGCCGGCTCAGGCCGGTTTCGCGTGCTATTGCAAATTTAGGGGGCATTGCACCATATTGGCCTATCAGTTTGGTGATAGCCCGGCCAATTACAAAGTGGTTCTGTTCCCAGATCTGGTCATTGGTACTTGGATGGATGATAGCCGCTATTTTATTGATATAGTTGTCTCTTTCTTCTCCTTTTAACTGTTGCAGCATTTCGGTTGTAATTTCCCCGAGGTAATCACGTTCGGCACCGGTAAAATCTTCGATATCGGCCAAGGTGATCTTTTGCAGCTTTAATACATTGCTAATCTTTTCATACGAAGGCGGGGATGTTGTTAAGGCGTTTTCGGCTTTCATGAGGTTTAGTGATCTTTCAAATAAAGATAGTGAATTACTGGTATAATTGCTAATATTTTTAGTAACTATGCCGATTTGTTATTTGCGTTTTTGTAAATTATTGATTTTAAGTTATTTAACTGCTGTTGGTCTGAATTTATTCAGTACAGGAGGGGATTAACACTGTTTTTGACTTAATTATTTGAATATCAATAATTTAACTGAAAATCACCCAAATTTGTGTTAACCCTGTTAACCCCCATTTGTGTTGTCAACCAACCCGGCTAAATGTAATTATGCGGAGCTTATAAAGCATGATCCGCATGTGCGCAAAAAAAGCCTTCAGATTTATCTGAGGGCTTTTAATTAAATGGAGGCCGAGGGAATATGAAAATTACGTAACTGACTCGCCTTCAATATTGTTATTTAGGTTTGCTGCATCGCTCAGGGAACCTGAACGTGCTTCAGAATATTTTCAAAGGCAAGTAATTCATTCCGATAATCTAAGCTCGTTACCGCTGCCGCTTTATTAAGCAACTCCTTGTAGTAACCGATGCCCTCCTGTAATTGTGCTTTAAATTTGCTCAACTGTTTCTTCTTCTTTTCCGTAATGTTTAATAGGTGCAATTTGATATCGGCCTGCAGGTATTCGATATAAAGATCAAGTTCTTTCATAAATATATGCGGGCGCTTTACCTTATCCAACAGGTTCAGCTTGCCATAAATATGTTTCACCATTTCGTCCAGTGTATACAGCCTGTTAAAATAAGCAAGGTTAGGGCCGGGGCATACGGCTACAGCAGAGTTTTCTTTAGGCCTGAGGATGCCATTTTTAATAAAGGCTGATGTGCATAAACCTTCACAAAGGCAAATTTTTTCGGTTACTGTATCAATCTGTTGTTGCAGCTCAGCTTGTGGCAGGTTAAGCGATCGCAGTTGTTTAATTTTTAAGTTTTGATATTCCCTTGATGCGGTGCAAATAGGCTGATCGGTAAACTCGGTATTAGTAACGAGGTATTTTTTTGTGCAGGGACTACCAGGCCGGTTTAAGTGCAGGCGTTTTAATCGTAGCTGCTCCATACTGTTGGGCCTGAAGTTATTGAACAGGATTCCTAAAGGTGAGGCTCCGCTTACGTAAAAATCATCGGGCGATGCCTCTGCCAGCTGTATCAGCGTTTGCTCGTCAACATTTGTGGCTTCCGGCACAAGTAAAAACGGGCTTCCCCAACCTGTGGCATCCAACTGGTAGTGTTCCATTAAAAAACTATTTTCCTCGGCTGTGCCAATGCCACCCTGAACAGTTAGGCGCTGTTGCGGCGTGGCTTTGCAACTGATACCTTTTGTTACTAACGCGCCTTGATATAATTGAAAAAGGTCATCAACCATTTCTGTCCGTTTTTCTTTAAACTCTTCCAATATCGGCCCCAGTAAAAAGCCTTCGGTGGCAAAGGCGTGCCCGCCACAATTCAATCCGGATTCAACCCTGAATTCGGATACCCATAATCCTTTTTTTGCCAGGAATTTAGCCTGTATAAATGCCGAACGAAAGTCGCTTACCTTAAGGATGATGCGTTTTAAAAAATGGCCTTCGTTATCTGGTAAAAATTCATCAAATGTTTCGAGATAGCTATAAAGCCTGGGGTTCATTCCGGCTGATAGTATGATTGAAGAATGCAGGTTGCTGTCAGCAAAGCCCCGTAGCGCAGCCAGTGCATCTGTATTTTCATCACCAAGATAATTGCCATCGGCATCAAAATTCATTTTGTCTACTTTCGACATGATATTTACGTCAATAGCGCCTGGCATGATCTTTTTGCGAAGGACATCCTGAAAAATTTGTCTGCCTTCATTGTCCGGATAGTCAAGCATCAGATCGTAACCCTGCTTAAGCTGTGATGAATCGGGCAGAAGTTCAAAGTACCGGGTGATATCAGTTCCGGGCTCGAACGGTTCATTTTTTAACCGTTCAAATTGCTCATCTACCAATTGGCCTATCAGGTTTAAATAGGCGGTAATACGCCGCGCGCGCGCATCGGGCTCCGACTTTGGGATAGGCACAAATGCCTGGCTGCTGTTTAAAGTGTGATATTCCCGCATCCGCTCAACCAACTCATCATCAACAATCGAAATAACCGACGAGATACCGTAGCGTGCTACTTTTAGTGGTGTATCAACAGAATATCCTAATCCTAATACAGGGATATGAAATGTATGGCTCATGTAGCTTTTGTTTTGAGGGAACCAGTGTTCCTGTTGGCAAAACTATATGGTGCACCAACTTCAAAAACTGACGGATATCACTTTTTGAGCAATTGCTCATCATTATTTATATGGCATTTATGGGGCAGCTTTGAAGTTGAAACTATCCCGGTATGAAAGGAAGCCCAACGCTCGAAAAAATAAGCTGTTACCATTGCGGCGATGATTGTACAACCAAAAACTATATACTTGATGATAAACATTTCTGCTGTCATGGCTGTAAAAGTGTTTATCAGTTGTTATCAGCCAGCCAGCTTTGTAACTACTATAATTATAATGACCACCCCGGCGCCACCCGTGCCCGAACCGACAGGCGGTTTGAGTACCTGTCCGAACCATCGATAGTAAATAAGCTGATCGATTATACTGATGAGCGGGTTACCATGGTCACATTTTATATTCCGCATATTCATTGCAGCTCATGCCTGTGGCTGCTGGAAAAGCTGAATAGGATCAATCCCGCTATACATTATTGCCGGGTCGATTTTTTAAAGAAACAGTTGAATATCCGTTTCAATCATCACCGGATAAGTTTACAGCAATTGGTAGAGTTGCTGTATGATATTGGTTATGAACCGCTAATCAGTTTACAGGATGTTATTAAAGAACAAAATGCAACCGGTAAAGATCAGCTGGTGCAAAAAATAGCCGTTGCGGGGTTTTGTTTCGGTAATGTAATGTTGCTCAGCTTTCCCGAATATTTTGGTATTTCATTGTACGAACAGTCATTTAAACAATTTTTCGGTTGGTTGAACGTCTTGTTCTGCCTTCCGGTAGTTTTTTACAGCGGCCGCGAATACTTTGTTTCGGCCTGGCAAAACCTGCGTCGCAAATCGCTGAATATTGATTTTCCGCTGGCCCTGGGCATCGCCGTACTTTTTTCAAGAACCGTTTTTGAAGTGTTAACTCACACCGGCGCAGGCTTTGCCGATACACTTTGCGGGTTGGTGTTTTTTTTATTGGTAGGCAAATTTGTGCAAAAGAAAACCTATCACCATATCTCGTTCGAGCGTGATTACCGCTCTTTTTTTCCGGTAGCCGTAAATACTATGGTTGAAGGAGATGAAAAACCCGTGCCGCTTTCAGATTTGCATACAGGCCATCGCATCCGGATCCGCAATAACGAGATCATCCCTGCCGATGCCATTTTGCTGAAAGGGCAGGCTTTGATTGATTTTAGTTTTGTTACCGGCGAAGCCGTACCGGTTACCAAAACCCTGGGAGAGATTATCTATGCCGGAGGCCGTCAAACCGGCGAAGCCATTGAGTTGGAGGTATTAAAGCCTGTGTCGCAAAGCTACCTTACCCAGCTTTGGAACAACGAGGCTTTTACACGTAAGCAGGATAACCGCATGCAAACCTTTAATCAAAAGGTTAGCAAATACTTCACTGTTGCTTTATTGTTGATAGCCATCGGCTCGCTATTATTTTGGCTGCCAACAGATATAAGCAGGGGGATAGCAGCCTTTACGGCAGTGCTTATAGTAGCCTGCCCTTGCGCGTTGGCATTAAGCACGCCATTTACTATGTCGGCCGCGCTCAGCATTTTTGATCGCAACCTGTTTTACCTTAAAAACACCGCAGTTGTTGAACAACTTGCAGCCATCGATACCATTGTTATGGATAAAACCGGCACCATAACAACCGGCAATAACCAGGGCATTCAACTTAACGCGCAACTTAATGATGATGAAAAAGCACTTGTTTATAATATCTGCATGCACTCCAGTCACCCGTTAAGCCGCATGATTTGCCGTTACCTGGGCAACCATGAATGGGCTCCTGTAACAGGGCTGGCCGAAATTGCCGGAAGGGGCATAGTTGGGTTAGTTAACGGCTGCTACGTTCGGATAGGAAGTGAACAATATGTTGGCAGTTACAATAATATACCATCGGCAGGCACTAAAGTTCACATTTCTATAGATGGAAATTATAAAGGGTATTTTACCCTCACTCAGCAGTACCGCGAAGGTTTAAAAAACATCAGCGCGCTTGAAAAGGACTACGAAATGTTCCTTTTATCGGGCGATCAGGACCATGAGCGCTTCGAACTCGTCCGTTTTTTTAAACATTCGGACAGGTTGTTTTTTAACCAGTCGCCCCAGGATAAACTCGATTTCATTAACCGGGCACAGCAGCAGGGAAACAAGGTTATGATGATTGGTGATGGCTTAAATGATGCCGGTGCACTTAAACAAAGTGATCTGGGCATAGCCATAACTGATAATGTTAACAACTTTTCTCCGGGCAGCGATGCCATTATGGATGGCCGGTCATTTGCCAAACTGCCCGAGTTCTTAAAATTCTCGAAGGATACCGTCCGTATCATTCACGCATCTTTCGTCATTTCACTTACTTATAACCTTATCGGTTTAAGTTATGCTGTTAGCGGTAAGCTTTCACCGTTGTTTGCGGCCATATTAATGCCGGTAAGTACGGTTACTATTATTTCATTCACCAGTTTGGCTACGCATTTTGCAGCCCGGAAAAGGAAACTATCATGAGCATTATCTATTTTTTGATAGCCTGCAGTGTATTGCTTGCGCTGGTATTTCTCACTGCTTTTTTCTGGGCTCAGAGAACCGGGCAAAACGAAGACCTCTATACGCCATCAGTAAGGATTTTATTGGACGATCCGGATGATGCTGATCCTGAAAAGTGACCAACATCATCATTTACACAAACACTCATCATTCTGCCGATTAGCGCAAGACAATAGTTTTACACCATAATAAAAACACTTTATGCAGCCCGAAAAATTTTACTATGACAACAGGATTGTACGGAATTTTGGTATAGCCACCGTGATCTGGGGTATTATTGGGATGACCGTTGGCCTCATTGTAGCTATACAGTTGTATAGCCCGGCCATGAACATGGGTAACCAATACACCACCTTTGGCCGTATCCGGCCGCTACACACCAATGCAGTGATTTTTGCCTTTGTGGGCAATGCTATCTTTATGGGCGTTTATTATTCGCTGCAACGATTATTAAAAGCACGTATGTTTAGCGATGCGCTCAGCCGAATACATTTTTGGGGATGGCAGCTCATTATTTTATCGGCGGTTATAACCCTGCCCTTAGGGTTAACCACCTCGCACGAGTATGCCGAACTGGAGTGGCCTATTGATATCGCCATTACATTGATTTGGGTAGTATTTGGCATAAACATGTTCGGTACCATATTTAAACGCCGCGAACGGCATTTGTACGTGGCTATCTGGTTTTACATTGCCACCTTTGTTACCATAGCGGTGTTGCATATTGTAAATTCGTTCGAGTTGCCGGTATCAGCCTTTAAAAGCTACATGGTTTATGCAGGTGTACAGGATGCTCTGGTGCAGTGGTGGTATGGGCACAATGCGGTGGCGTTTTTCCTCACAACGCCTTACCTGGGCATGATGTATTACTTTTTGCCTAAAATGGCCAAAAGGCCCATCTATTCGTACAAATTAAGTATCCTTCACTTTTGGGCGCTGATATTTATTTATATCTGGGCCGGTCCGCATCATTTGCTGTACACTACTTTACCGGGCTGGGCACAATCATTAGGGGTTGCCTTTTCCATTATGCTGATAGCACCAAGCTGGGGCGGTATGATTAACGGTCTGTTAACGCTTAGGGGGGCCTGGGATAAGGTACGTGATGACGTGATCCTGAAATTTATGGTAGTAGGCCTTACAGCTTACGGTATGGCTACCTTTGAGGGCCCGATGCTTTCATTAAAACAGGTAAACGCAATAGGGCACTTTACCGATTGGATTATAGCGCACGTACACGTTGGTGCTTTAGGTTGGAATGGCTTTTTAACTTTTGCCATTCTATACTGGCTTATTCCCCGCATTTATAAAACCGAGCTCTTCTCTAAAAAACTCGCCTCGTTCCATTTTTGGATAGGTACTTTGGGTATCCTGTTTTATGCCGTGCCAATGTACTGGGCCGGGTTTACACAAGGTTTGATGCTTAAGGAATTTACGCCCGAGGGTATCCTGAAATATCCTGCGTTTTTAGAAACTACCATGCGCATATTGCCTATGCATGTAATGCGTTCGGTTGGTGGCGCCCTGTATCTGTTAGGAGTTATTGTAATGGCTTACAACTTATGCCGCACTGCCTTACAAGGCAAACTGGTGGCGAATGAACCGGCCCAGGCTATGCCGCTGCCTGTTTTAAGTAAAACCAACCAACAGGAAAAATGGCACAGGGCATTGGAGCGCAAGCCCATACAAATGATGATTGCCGCGCTGCTGGTAATACTTGTAGGTACTTTTATCGAGTTGATGCCAACATTAACCATATCGTCAAATATCCCAACCATAGCTGCGGTAAAGCCCTACACCCCACTTGAACTGCAGGGACGCGATATTTATATCAGGGAAGGGTGCTCAAATTGTCACTCGCAAACGGTTAGGCCTTTTCGCTCCGAAACAGAACGCTACGGCGAGTACAGCAAAGCCGGAGAGTTTGTGTACGATCACCCGTTTTTATGGGGCTCGAAGCGTACCGGTCCGGATCTGGCCCGCGAAGGCGGTAAATATGGTAACGCCTGGCACTACAATCACCTCATGGATCCGAGGCTGATGTCGCCGGGTAGTATTATGCCCAATTATGATTGGTTGTTAACTCAAAACCTTGATACGGCCACTACTGCCGCCAAAATAAAAGCCATGCGCACTCTTGGCGTTCCGTATCCCGAAGGTTATGAAAAAATGGCCAACACCGATCTGCAAAAGCAGGAAAAGGAAATTGCGGATAATCTGAACAACGATCATATCAAGGTTAAAAATAATAAAGAGATCATTGCGGTAATAGCCTATCTGCAACGTTTAGGCACCGATATCAAGGCAAATAAAACCGCTGCTAAATAATAAAGTCATGTTTAAGCAATTTACAGAGAACCTGTCTGGTGCCCAGGCGTACCTGCTGTTCTCGCTCGGAATCTTCCTTGTATTTTTTATAGTAGTGACCGTTATGCTTTTCAGATTGAGGAAACAACATGTTGACCACATGCGCGATTTGCCCCTGCACGACGGTAATGGCGAAACTTTTAATACCCGTAACTTATGAAATACCAGAGCCCGTTGATTTTAATTGTACTGATATTATCGGTACAGCCCGCCTTAGCCGCCGATGATAATTTAATTCCGGCTGACTTAATGAACGAGATAGGCTTTGGGGCTATTATCGTAATGCTTGTATTGTTTATTTTATCGATGCTGGTATTGCTTCGTGCGCTTAAAGCAGTTACAAGGATAACACTAAAAGCACAAGGATATACCGAAGAGCAGATCATTGCCGAATTGACACCAGTCAAAAAGGTTAAGAAACCCAAAGGCGAAACCTGGAACAAAATCCTGTCGTTAAGGCCACTATCTGAAGAAAATGAATTGATCATCGCGCATGATTATGACGGAATTCAGGAATTGGATAATCCTATACCCGGTTGGTTTATGTACCTGTTTTATATCACTATCATTTTTGCAGTGGGTTATATCTTAACTTATCATGTATTTGGCTTCGGGCAGTTACAATATGACGAATACAAAACCGAAATGGCCCAGGCCGATATCGCCAAACAACAATATCTGAGCAAGGCTGCCAATAGGGTTGATGAAAATACCGTAAAGCAGCTAAGCGATCCGGCTGTATTAAACTCGGGGCACGCAATATTTAAACAAAGTTGCGTTCCCTGTCACGGCGATCATGCACAGGGTGTGGTTGGGCCTAATCTTACCGACGATTACTGGCTGCACGGCGGCAAGATAAGCGATGTGTTTAAAACCATAAAGTATGGTGTGCCGGCTAAGGGAATGCCAACCTGGGAGAAGCAACTATCGCCTAAACAGATCGCGGATGTTGCCAACTACATCAAATCATTACATGGCACTAATCCAGCCGGTGCCAAGGAGCCCCAAGGCGAAAAAGAAACAGATGGTATTGCAGCAAAAGATAAAGCGATAGCTAAGATATAACCGATATGGAAGGCTTACTGGCAGGAAAGGAGAGTGGGAAAAGGCAATGGATGTACCCGCTGGTACGAAAGGGCAGGTTTTACAAATGGCGCAGTTGGTTAAGCTATTTTTACCTGTTGTTCTTTTTTAGCGGGCCGTTTTTACGGATCAATGGCAGGCCTTTGCTGTTGCTTAATGTAATAGACAGGCAGTTTGTATTATTGGGGCAGGTTTTCTGGCCGCAGGATATCTTCCTGTTTGTGCTGGCATCCTTGGTGTTTTTGGTTTGCGTGGTGATATTCACAATTGCGTTTGGCCGTATTTTTTGCGGGTGGATCTGTCCGCAAACCATTTTTATGGAAATGGTTTTTCGGAAGGTAGAGATTTGGATAGAAGGGGATGCACCCAAGCGCAAAAAGCTTGACGCCGCCGGCTGGAATAAGGAAAAAATCATTAAAAAAGTAAGCAAGCACGTTATATTTATTTTAATCTCGTTCCTCATCGCCAACACTTTTCTCGCTTATATCATTGGCAGCGAAAGTTTAATTAGCATTATTACCGAACCCGTTACTGCTCATTGGGTGGGGTTTATTAGTATTTGGGTGTTTACCGCCGTGTTTTACCTGGTTTACAGTAGGGTACGTGAATTGGTTTGTATACTCATATGCCCGTATGGCCGGTTGCAGAGTGTTTTGATAGATCAGCATACGCTTGTAGTTGCTTATGATGAAGTACGCGGCGAGCCACGGGGAAGGCTTAGCAGGGAGGCTGATCCTTTTAACCTGAAGGGCGATTGCGTAGACTGCAACCTGTGCGTAGCCGTTTGCCCAACCGGTATTGATATTCGGAAGGGAACACAGATTGAATGCATTAATTGCACGGCCTGTATTGACGCATGCAACCAGGTGATGGATAAAATACACAAGCCCCGTAACCTGATTGGCTACTTTTCGGAAAACATGATCCGCCTGAAAGAGAAGCCAACTTTTACCGGACGGATGATGGCTTACACAGCGGTGATAACAGTTTTAATAGCCGTTTTAAGCTATTTTATTCTTAGCAGGACAGATATGGATCTTACCGTAATGCGCAGTGCCGGGATGCTGTACCAGCAACAGCCCAACGGTTACATTAGCAATATTTATAACGCCGAGATCATCAATAAAACCGATAAAGAGAAAACAGTAACCATCTTGGCAGATGATCCGTCGGTTAAAATAAAATATATACAGGCACCGGATGTTATCGGTAAAGGGGCAACAGAAAAAGTTGTGTTTTTTATTATGCTCCCGGCGTCGCACATTCATGCCGCCAAAACTAAAATCCGCTTAAAGCTGGTAGTTAGCTGCCAGGTGATCCAGACAGTAAGTACCAACTTTATAGGACCCGTAAATGATTAAGCAAATGAATTGGGGAAAAGGAATTATAATGGGAATGGCGATATTTATGCTGTTCATCCTGAGCATGTGTATTTATATGTTCAATGTACCGGTTGACGACTACGACCACCAGTACTATGAAAAAGGAATGAGCTTTAACAAAGATCATAACCGCGAAGAGCAGGTAATTAAAGATCATGCCGAGCCGGTAATAACGCAGCAGGGCGATCGGCTCAGCATCGCTTTTAGCATGCCTGCAACCGGCCGGATAAGTTTTATGAGACCTTCAGATAAAACGCAGGACAAAGCATTTCAATTTAATAATGGTGCAGGCAAAACTGCAAGTATCAGTTTGAAAGATATGGCCAAGGGCCCCTGGCAATTAATACTGGAGTGGGAGAGTTGCCATAAAGCTTACCTGTATCATAAGGAGGTATTTATAAAATGAGCAACAACCAGATAGCTTTTTTTATCGGCCTGTTTGGCAGTGTACATTGCATAGGCATGTGCGGGCCGCTGGCTTTTGCTGTACCGGTTTCGCAAAACCGATGGTGGTATGTTATAACTGATAAATTGCAGTATAACACCGGCAGGGTAATTACCTATACATTTTTAGGGTTGCTTATTGGCTTTGCCGGGAAACAACTATGGCTTTACGGTTTACAGCAGGGCATAAGCTTGTTAAGCGGTATATTGATCATTATGGCCGGCTTTTCGCGCTTATTTAAACTACGGTTGGCCGGGATGACATTTATCCCCCGCTTATTACAACCAGTTAACAAACTATTGTACTACGCGTTGCAGCATCGTGCCGGGCATTTGGTAGTTGGGTTGCTTAATGGCTTTTTGCCTTGCGGCTTTGTTTACCTGGCATTGGTTGGGGCAATTAATACTTCATCGCCTGTCAACGCTGCCGGCTATATGTTTTGGTTTGGTGCGGGCACATTTCCTTTGATGCTGGCTGCAACCATTAGTTCGGGCTTTGCAGGGCCTGTTGTTAGGCGACGTATAAACAGGGCGGTGCCTTACCTGATGGTGTGCCTTGGTTTTTGGTTTGTTTTGAGGGGATTGAATTTGGATATTCCATACCTAAGCCCGGCTAAACAATCATCGGCTGTTGGTATTTGCCGATAGGTTTAAGTAAGCAGGCGCTAAGAAAGCCTTATTCTTAGCGCCTGCTGCGAAAAAAAACTGTTTGATATGTTGACCGATGATACGTATGTACTATATCGCCATACTAAACAGCTGTGTTGCCGGTTTATTGGCCCAAAGCCGGGCGTCGAGCGCCATGCAAATGTTTCGTAAAAAGTTTTTGCCCGCGGGTGTTACTTTTAATCCCCACGAATTAAGTTCTATCAACCCATCATCGGCCAGCAACTGTAACCTTTCAATCCCATCTAATAATGCTTCACATGGCTGAGCATGATGATTCCAAATGGTTTGGCCTTTGCACATGATCTCCTGGATATGCCTGCGGATAATGATATCATCCTTGGTTAACAGGTGACCTTTAAAAACAGGTAGTTCGCCGTTTTTTACCAGTTCAAGGTATTCTTCAACAGATTTTACATTTTGGGCAAAAGCATATCGCGAATCGCTGATAGAGGATACTCCCAAGCCAACCAGCAATTGCGTATGCTGATGTGTATAACCCATAAAATTGCGATGGAGTTTGCCTGCCTGTTCAGCCAATATTAATTCGTCGCCGGGTAAAGCGAAATGATCCATACCCACTTCCTGATAGCCGTACTGTTTTAGCAGTGCGCGGCCAACATCATACAGTTTAGTTTTAAGTTTTGCATCCGGCAAATCATGTTCTGTAAAGCGGCGCTGGCCCGGTTTTAACCATGGCACGTGGGCATAGCTATAAAAAGCTATCCTATCGGGTTTTAATGCGGCTACTTCCTGCAGGGTTGTAGCCAGGCCGGCTAAGGTTTGCAGCGGTAAACCATATATCAGATCATAATTGATGGATGTATAACCTATACGCCTTGCCTGCCCGGTAACCGTACGCACCTGATCAATACTTTGCTGGCGGTTAATGATAAACTGAACCTTAGGGTCGAAATCCTGGATGCCAAGACTTAGCCGCCTGAAACCAAGATCATACAAAACCTGCAAATGGTTAACGGTGGTATTGGCCGGATGCGCTTCAAAGCTGAAAGATGCATCCGGGTGTATTTCTGCATGCAGCAGGATAGCACTAATAAGTGCTTTTAAATTTGCCGGACTAAAAAAAGTAGGCGTACCTCCACCCAGGTGTATCTCCCTGATCACAGGCTTCTTGCCAAAAATATTTTTGTACATGGCCCACTCCAGCAATAAGGCTTTAATATAAGGCTCCTCAACCCTGTGGTTTTTGGTGATCCGGGTATTGCAGCCGCAATAGGTGCAAAGGTTTTCGCAAAAAGGTAAATGAATGTAAATGCTTATACCTTCCTGTGTATTGCTCTCGCAAAATGAACAGTTTACAGTTTTTATCCATTCTTCTTTAGTAAAAGCCCCGGTATCCCAATAAGGCATAGTTGGGTAGCTGGTGTACCGGGGAGCAGCCACATTATATTTAGCTGTTAGTGATGGTTCCATAAAATTAAATTTTAATTTCAGTAGGCAGGTCAACGCGGCAGCTGTTAGCGCATGCACAATTATTGCCCGCGTATTTATTTATTTGCCATTGATCCAGGTTGCGGATGGTTTTGTCTGCAATTTCCTGCAAGGCTTCTTTGGTTAGATATGCCTGGTGCGGCGTAACCAAAACATTGGGATAGTTTAATAAACTGTGTAGCATGGGGTCTTTAACGGCATCGTTTTCATGATCTTCAAAAAACAAGCCTTTTTCAAATTCATAAACATCAAGGCCCAGATAACCTATTTTGCCACTCTTTAATGCGGCTATGGCATCGGTTGTTCTGATGAGTGCCCCGCGGGAGGTATTAATCAGCATCACACCATTTTTCATCTGGCTGATGGTTTGGTTTTTGATAAGATGTTTTGTGGCCGCTGTAAGCGGTAAATGAAGAGATATAATATCGGCATTAGCCAATAGTTCTTCTAAAGTTACCGGTGTAATATGTTCAACATCGGCCGAAAATGCGGGGTCGTAAGCTATTACGTTGCAGCTAAGTCCGTTAAATATCTTTGCCGCAGCTTTGCCTGTATTGCCCAAACCTATCAGTCCAACAGTTTTGCCGGCAAAATTAAAACCAATCAGTTCATCGTTCCTGAAATCGAAATAATGACTGTGTTTATCTGCCCTGATAATCTGCCTGTTTAGCGCAAAGGCCAGCGCTACCGCATGTTCGGCAATGGCCTGAGGCGAATAGGAGGGGATATTTGCAATGTTGATGCCGTATGTAGCGGCAATCTGTTTATCGATATGATCGGTACCGGTTGATCGGGTTATGATAAGTTTTACACCATAATTCGCAAGTTGTTTAATTACCGCTGCCGATACATCATCGTTGGTGAAAACAATTACTGCGTCTTTTCCCTCTGCAAATACGGCTGTATCGATGCTGAGGGCATTGGATATTAAGGTGATGTCGTGTTTCTTTTGATTGGCTTTTGCCAAAAACTCCTTTTCAAAAGGCTTTATACTGTAGGCTACCGCTTTCATTTGCAATAATATTAATGTAACAAAGTTAGCCCGGGTGCCAGGCTTGCCGAATGAGGCTCATCAATCCGAAATGTGATGTTTATCAGTTTCTCATTTTTGAAAGCCGGGCAGGATCTAAAATTGTAATCACACTGCCTTTTTTATCAATCAATCCCTCATCTTTAAAATCAGACAGTGTTCTGCTCACCGTTTCGGTAGCCATCCCGGCCATAGCTGCAAGATCTTCCCTCGAGATCTTAAAACTTTCGGCGTTGCAGGTATATTGCCTGTTAAGGCGCAACATAGCTTCGGCCATTCTTTTCCGTACCGAATGGTAGGCCAATTGTAATAGCTGTTCTTCTTTTTCGCGGATGTTGTTGGCCAATACCCTGATAAATTCCCTCGCAACGTCAGGGTATAAATTAAGCAGTTCATCCAACTGATCTTTCGGGATCAGGCAAAGCAAGCTATCTTCAAGCGCGGTAGCCGTTTCGCTGTATGTTTCGTTAGATAAAAATGAATGGACGCCGATATACTCTTCGCTTGTGTAAATTCCGGTCATCAGCTCGCGGCCGTCTTCGGCCATTTTGGTGCTTTTAATACGGCCCTTCACAACCAGGTAAAGACCATTCCCCTTATCGCCCTCGTAATACAATACCTGATTTTTTTTTAACTGCCGGGTTTTGCGTTCGTCAATTACCCGCTTTAGCTCGGTAAGCCCTTTGTTTTTAGTAAGCAATAAATTCAAATTATCAAGCGATTTGCTGTAGAAGGATTGCTGCGCCTCCCTTTTTTTTAACCTGCTTTCAACGGCATTCAGTAATTCCATGTCGTCAAATGGTTTGGTAAGGTAATCGTCGGCTCCCATTTCCATGCCTTTTCGTAAGTCAATGCGCTCGGCTTTCGCGGTTAGAAATATAAAAGGGATTGTTGCCGTAACAGGGTTTTTATTCAACATATACAATACACCGTATCCGTCAAGCTCGGGCATCATTATATCACACAAAATAACATCAGGAATGTTATTTATAGCCAGTTCAACCCCTACACGGCCATTGGCGGCTTCAAATACTTTGTAGCCGGCAAGCTCAAGTATTTCAACTACGTTTTCGCGGATGTCGTTATTATCTTCAATAATCAAAACTTTTTTGCTCATTGTTCGGGAAATGAAATAGTGAATAAAGTGCCTTTATTAATACTGCTTTTAAAAGTTACGTTGCCGTTCATGAGGCGCACGTAGCGGGCTACTATATGGAGGCCTAAACCGGTACCTGGAATATTACCGGTGTTATGCGCTCTGAAAAAAGCCCCGAACAGATGTTTTTGATCTGTGTCGGGAATACCTATACCGTTATCTTTAACAGTGATGGTGCATCCGCTTTTGCTTAACTCAGTATTAAACTCGATAAAAGTGTTCTCGCCCGAGTATTTGATGGCATTGGCAATGAGGTTGATGATGCAGTTTTTTAATAGGTTTAGGTCCAGGTTAACCTTGCTGTTGCTGCCGGTGTGCAGGTATATAATATTTTGATCTTTCTTGGCAATCAGCTGCATTTCTTCAGTTATTTCTTCGGCCAGTTTAACGAGGTCAAAAACTGTTGGAGAGGGCTCAACACGCCCGGCCTCCAGTTTTTCGTGCGATAGGAAATCATTCAGGATAGTAGTAAGATTGCCTACAGCATTTTTAATTTTACCCACATGTTTGCTGATATTTTTGGTTTGCGATTGCCCGGCATATTTTTCAATAAGCGAGGCAGAAAGTTGCACCGCGCTCAATGGCGTGCGAAATTCGTGCGAAGCCATTGATACAAAACGACTTTTTAATTGCCCCAGTTCTTTTTCTTTTTCGAGCGAGATACTTACCTCGTCTTTAGCTTTCTCAAGCTCTTTAACCGATAGCATGAGCGATTGGGTGCGCTCTTCCACTTCATCTTCTAAGTGGGCCGCATACTCTTTCAGCTGGTCTTCAGCTTCTTTTTCACGGCTTAGATCGTGTATAAAGCCGGTATATATTATACGCCCGGAATATTTTACTTCGTTAACTGCAAGGCGAAACGGAAAAAGGGTCCCGTCTTTTCGCAAACCGGTTACTTCACGGCCAATGCCGACGATATGTCTGCGACCGGTTTGCTGATATCTCCTGATGTATTCGTCATGTTGTTCCCGATCAGGCGGGGGCATTAATATAGATACGTTTTTACCGGTCACTTCGGCGGGCGAGTATTGAAACAGCTTGCATGCCGAGGGGTTGATCGATTCGATCAGTCCGCGGTGGTCGATAGTGATAATTCCATCGATAGCGTTTTCAATAATAGCGTTCAACAATGCCGCGCTTTCCATATAAACCCGGGATGATTTTTAAGTGGCAAACAAATATCAGCTCCTATTGGCAAACGGGGCATAACGATATTCAGTTTAAAAAATGATATTGATCATTTTTTAAACCAGGTTTTTGATTAAATGAAATTTGCTTTATGTAAAAAAGCCCGGCCGTAGTTGCCAGGCTTTTCCTGATTATATCTACCGATGATAGCCTGTTAAAAAAAGGTCGGCATATTCCGGCTTTACCGCAAACTGCTGCATCTGTGCCATAAAAATTTCATTCACCTCTCGGGCCTTATACCTGCAGTGATAAGCCGACGAACAATGGTGATAAGGGTAGTAACCATTTCTTCCCTTCGCGTTTCTGCAAAATATTCTGCTGCATTTAGAGCAACGAATAAAGCATTTAAACAGCAATAATTCAGGAGAGCTAATCTGCCTGTACCTCGGGGTTAGCCTATCAGGTAAAGTAAATTTTTGTTATAAAATGAGATGAACTTCCGTCCCAATGCTACGGTCATTGACTATAACGCTGCTGCAAATCCGATATAGCATCAAATTCATCACCGACCTTCGTTATCAGGCTTTCAAATACTTTAAAGTATTGAGCATAGATCCGGTGATTTTCGGCGTTGGGTAAATAAGTTTGATGCATGGATACCGTTTTGGAAGCTTCCTCCAAAGAAGGATAAAGGCCCATCTCGGTTGCGCTTAACAGAAATGCGCCTTTGCCAATGCTATCGGCATGGCTCAATGTGCTAACCGGCTTGTTAAATATATCGGCAATTATCTGGGTGCAAAACGGTATAGATGCAAAACTGCCGTTAATAGAGAGGCTCTCGATGTGACGGTGTTGCTCTAATGTGCGGCCAATGCTGTACATCTCAAATAAGATACCCTCTATCGTGGCACGTATAAAATGCTTGCGCTCGTGCCGGATATTGACGCCAAAATAGCACCCTCTCGAATTTGGGTTCCAGATAGGTGCCCGTTCGCCATGTAAAAATGGGAGGAAGATTAGCCCGCCCGAGCCAACTTCAACACCGGCGGCTTCCTCTATCAGCATATCCATCGACTGGTCAATATCAAAAGCTTCCTGAAAATCACCGAATTGCTTTGCAAACCAATTGAATATCACACCGCCATTGCTTGTGGGGCCGCCAGTGATGATATGTTTCTCGGTAAGCAGGTAATTGAAAATTTGTTGTTTGGGATCTTCTATTATTTTATCGCCGATGATCCGGAAGGCGCCGCTGTCTTCAATAGTAATGGTAGCCATACTGTTTTCCCATACACCGGCACCGAGGGTGGCAAGGCAACCATCACTTGATCCGATCAGGATTTTAACTGTTGGCAGCAATTTTAAAACCCTTTGATATTCCTTTTTTAGTGTTACGCCCGAGTAGAAAACCGGGTGCAGATCCGGAAGTTCCCCGGGAGTGATCCCAGCAAATTCCAATGCAGCTTCATCCCAGGTTAAATTGTGGATGTTCATCAGCCCGGTTGCAGAGGCAATACTGTAATCTATTACGCAGGCACCTGTAAGTTGTTGAATTATATAGGTTTTTATAGGCATGAATTTCTTTGCCATCCTGAATTTTTCAGGTTCGTGATTTTTCATCCATGCAATTTTTATCAACGATGACATGGGGTGGATGGGGGTTCCGGTAGCTTTATAAATTTCCTCGCCCAGACTGCTTTTTTTAAGATCAGCAGCTTCTTTTTTACCCCGGTTATCAGCCCAGGTAATCGCGTTGCCTAATGGTATGCCGTCTTTATCCACTGCCAGTAAACTATGCATAGATGAGCCGAAGCAAATACAGGTTACCGTATATTTTTTAGGATAGATTTTTTCAATAAGCAGGTTTTTCAGAATATAGAGCATGGTAATAAACATCTGCTCCGGGTCCTGCTCGCTATGATCGGGCTGCTCGTGAAAGGTAGGGTAGTGCCCCTTTGAAGAACTGATTAAATTACCGGAAAGATCAAAGGCAAAGACCCGTACAGCAGCCGTGCCCATTTCTATAATGATGATACAATTCATGATGTATGCTGATAATCTGGTGTTTTATTTTTTCTGAATTCGCTCGGGGTATACCCTGTAAGTTTTTTAAAGGTTGTAGAGAAGTGCTGTGACGAATAAAAGCCGGTGCTGAGTGCTATGTCGGTAACATTCAACTCGGTTTTTTTAAGCAGCTTGGTAGCCTCGGTTATCCTGATGTTGATTAAGTAATTCAATGGCGAAAACCCGGAGTAGCTTTTTACTTTTTCGGTAAAGGCGGTAGTTCCCATCCCGGTGAGTGCTGCCATTTCTTCCACCGTCCATTGGTGGGCAAGGTTTTGCCGCAAGGTTTGTTCAAGCTTCAGGAATGTTTGGGGGAAATCTCTCCTGGAATTTTTTTGCCTGATCAATTGCCTGCCGATCAGTACAAAAAGTTCATCAAGCAACTGGTTTACGCGGGTGTAAAAGCCAACCTCCTCGTTTTGCAATTCCAGTTGTAAATTGTGCATTAATACCTGCGCTTCTTTCAATTTTAAAACGAGATTTTGCTTATTTACAAGCAAAATCTGGTTAATGGATAATTTTTCTTTTTTGGTAAACCCGCTCCATCTTCCCAGTAAAAGCTTTCCGGAATCTTCTGTTGAAATCTTTATCCCGAATAACACACCGATATTTAATATCCCGCTTTCACCACCGATGCGTTGCCCTGGTAATATTACTGCAAAATCACCTGGATACAAGGTATGTTGTTGCGAATCAATCATCCAGGTAAATTTCCCCTCCAAAATATAATACATGCAAATGCAGTCCGTAACGTTGCTGTTGAAGGAGTTGAGTTGGATAGTATTATTCTTTCTGTGGGCAAACTCCAGAATATGCGGAAAATGCACAAGTT
The DNA here is from genome assembly GCF_047324315.1 of Mucilaginibacter sp. Mucisp86. Lineage (NCBI taxonomy): Bacteria > Pseudomonadati > Bacteroidota > Sphingobacteriia > Sphingobacteriales > Sphingobacteriaceae > Mucilaginibacter > Mucilaginibacter sp. Mucisp86. The sequence goes on along the minus strand of NZ_CP168503.1, from coordinate 6,773,382 downwards.
CTTTAGATATGCCCTGCCGAAGTATCAGTTGATTCATCCAGGATTATAATTGGTATGCGTTGCTGCAATCTCCGTACCGCAACAGATGCAGGATAACCAAAGGAATATCCATGTAAAGCAAGTTTACATAATATAAAACTAAGATTTGTATAAAAACCAACGCTGTTTTTTAATGGTATTTTCCTGTTTTAATATTATGATACTTTGTATGCATTCATAACCAATTATAATAATAACCAAAGCCGCTAATTCCCTAAATAGTGTGCTCATTAAAATTTATCATGAAAAAGTGGATTCCTTTTTTTCGCATTGCGGGCATTGTATTACTGCATTGTTGTTTGTTTTTTAATAGCACGTTTGCGCAACAAATTTCAAGGGATGAATTGATCTTCCTTACTCCGGAGTGGAAGGGCGAACGCTTTGCCGATGGCCGTCCTAAAGTGCCTGATGGTATTCTGGCCCGGATGAAGCTTGTTAGTATTGAAGAAGCCTGGGCCGTTTTAAAAAACGCTGGCTACGGCTACCAGTTAACCGAGAACTGGCTGGTTATAAATCCGGATAGCGTTTTAGTAGGCCGCGCCGTAACTGCTGTTTTCATGCCCGCCCGCCCAGATGTATGGAAGGCGATTGATGACAGGGGCAAAACCCAGGGGAAAAAAGGGCAAAACACCTGGCCTGTGGATTTGCTGGTGAAAGGTGATGTATATGTGGCCGATCAGTTTGGCGCACACAAAAACGGACCTACTATTGGCGACAATGTGGGCAATGCCATCTACGCGAAAACCGGCAACGGCATAGTTTATAATGGTGCTGTACGAGACCTGCGCGGACTAAAAGAGATTGGTGGCTTTACATCCTTTGTAGAAAGCTACGACCCATCGTACCATAACCCTCCCGGCGATCTGAATACCATGATTATCGGCATCAATCAGCCTACCAGGATAAAGCAGGCTACCGTAATGCCAGGAGATGTGGTTTTGGGCGAGAATGGGGTAGTGATATTTATTCCGCCGCACCTGGCCGAGAAGGTAGTAACCACCTCCGAAATAGTGAGGTTAAGGGACATGTTTGGCCACCTGCGCTTAAAAGAAGGCAAATACACAGCCGGGCAAATAGATGCCCGCTGGAGCACCGATATCGAAAAGGATTTTTCGGCATGGCTCAACGCGCATATCAATGAATTGCCGGTACCCAAAGAGCAGGTCCAAAATATCCTGAAAAACCGAACCTGGTAAATAAATCTATCTAAATAAAAAGTATGTCAAACTATCAAAACAGGCGCAGCTTTCTATCGAAAACTGTTTTAGCCGGTGCTGCTGTACTGGCCGCACCCTTAAATAAAACATTTGGACAAGGGCTGATAGATGCCAAAGAGCGTACCCCGCAGGCATCATCCCCGTCCGATCTTAAAATTACCGAAGTTAAGTGTGCCTATGCGGGCGGCGGGCTTTTTGTAAAAATATATACCAACCAGGGTATCTGGGGCTCGGGTGAGGGGGTTGATGCCATAGCGGGAACTTATTACCTGGTTAAACGCCTGGAGTGGATGCTGAAAGGCCGGAGTCCCTTAAATCCCAACAGGATAGCTGAGGAGATAAGGAAAGCCAACTTTTTCGCCGGGGCGCAATCCGGGATGTTTGTTGCGGTGCTTACAGCAGTGGAAGCAGCCCTGTGGGATTTGACAGGCAAGGCTTTGGGCTTGCCTGTATACCAGTTATTAGGAGGTAAATTTCGCGATAAATGTCGTGTTTACTGCGATACGGAACTATACACTGCCACAAACCCGGTGCCCGAAGATTATGCCAAAGCAGCCCGCGGCGCGGTTAACCGCGGATATACAGCTGTGAAATTTGATATTGACGATGCCCGCGACCCGAATAAGTTTGACCGCTATAACTGGACTGCCAGCAACGCCGAGCTCGACAGAATGTATAATGCCATAGCTGCCGTTAGGAAGGAGGTTGGGCCGAATATTGATATCTGTGTGGATATGCATGGCCGTTATGATGCCACAACCGGTCGCAGGGTTGCAAAAATGATGGAGCCCCTTAATTTGATGTGGCTGGAGGAACCTATTCCTGCGGATAATATTGATGTGTATAAAACAATAACCCAGGAAACAAGCACGCCTATTTGCGCCGGCGAGAATTTTTACCTGGCCTATGGCTATACCAGGCTGCTTTCGGAAGCTGGCATTGATATTGTAATGCCCGATCTTCAAAAATGTGGTGGGCTGGGTGAGGGGCAACGGATAGCCAACCTTGCCAACTTATACTACGTGCCGTTTTCGCCGCACATGGTAGGGTCCTTTCTTGGCGCGATGGCAACTGCGCACGTTTGTGCCTCAGTACCCAATTTCCATATCCTGGAGTGGCAGACATTGAGTGACACCGAGCCAAAATGGAAGGAAATAGTGCAATATGACAAGCCTTTTATCGAGAAAGGCTTCCTGGTGCTGTCTGATAAGCCTGGTGTGGGTGTTGAGATTAACGAGGAAGGGCTGAAGAAGTATGCAATGCCCGGAGTTCCATTTTTCGCCTGATCAACGCGGTATGAAAACTTTTTATAAAGTGACCACAACCCTAACCGTTGCCGCGCTTGTTGCCGTATTGATCATGATTTCTAAGGGTTTGGAGCATGCCGGGCCGTATGTGCTTACGTTTTTTGTACTGCTTGCCATAAGTCTTTGCGCTTCGCCAAAAACCAAAAGCTTTGCATATACAACGCTGATTTTTGGAGCAGCCGCCATGGCGCTTTACTATCCTGCGTTTTTTATCGGTTATGGCAATTTTAAGTACGCCACGCTTATTATCCCGCTTATCCAGCTTATCATGTTTGGTATGGGGACTTCCATGCATTATCATGATTTTCTCGGCGTTTTAAAATCGCCCGGGGGAATAATTATAGGGGTGGTGAGCCATTTTATCATTATGCCTTTACTGGGCTTCAGCATAGCTACACTTAGTGTGAAATTAACCGCAATGCCTGCCGAAATAGCAGCCGGTATTGTACTGATAGGCTGCTGCCCCAATGGTATGGCATCTAATGTGATATCCTATCTGGCTAAGGCAAATCTGGCTTTATCGGTTACTATAACCAGTATTTCCACCCTGCTTTCGCCGTTATTAACGCCGTTTTTAATGAATTTACTCGCCGGTCCGCTTATTAAAATAGATCCCTGGGCTATGGTAACAGATATCTTTAAAATGGTGATGATCCCTATTGCTTTAGGCGTGGTGTTTTCTTCGGTAGCTAAAGAACGTAGTGGTTGGCTAAAAAGGATAATGCCTTTTATTTCTATGGGCGGTATCATTGGCATTATCATTATTATAACTGCCGCGGGCCGGGACAGCCTGCTTAAAGTTGGCCTGCTGCTGGCTGTATTGGTATTGCTGCATAATATAGGCGGTTATTTACTGGGCTTTTGGTCGGCAAAGGCGTTGGGGATGGAAGAGCGTGACTGCCGTACCATTGCCATAGAGGTTGGAATGCAAAACGGTGGTATGGCCGCAGGTCTTGCCAAAGGCATGGGAAAAATTGCTACGCTGGGCCTGGCACCGGTTATCTTTTCAACTTTTATGAATATCACCGGCTCGTTACTGGCCTCGTACTGGCATAAAAAAAAGCCGGCACCCGGCCCAACGGCTGCTTCGCAAAACACAACTGAGCGTTGATGCAGCGCGGGTTTTTGCCACAAGCTTTTGTGTAAAAATCAACACTGTGTTTTTTTGGAAGACAAAGCAATTTGGTTTAGCATTCTTTGTACATAACCAAGTAACCTATTTGTTACATTTTTTAATAAACGAGTAACTACCGCACAAACGCAGGTAGCGCAAAATGGCTATGCATATATTTAAAACCACCAACAAAGTTATTGTAAAACATAACGGCCTGCTTTACAGTTCGCCGGATTGGAACTGGGATAGTTTTATAAATCGCGAAGCATTGTACAGCGAGGTTTTAAAAGATCTCCAAAACATTACGGCCAACCCTTTGCTGGCTCACGATCTGGAACACATAAGCACACCTATTGGTAGCCAGGAGATCTGGGCGTCGGGCGTAACCTATCTACGCAGTAAGGACGCCCGAATGGAAGAATCCAAAGATGCCGGCGGCGGCGATTTTTATGCAAGGGTTTACAGTGCCGAACGCCCTGAGATATTTTTCAAGTCTTCGGCCTCCCGAGCCGTGGGACCTGGCGGTAATGTTCGCATCCGGAAAGATTCGAAATGGAACGTTCCCGAGCCGGAGTTGGTGTTATTCATTTGCAGCGGGGGCACCATTGAAGGATATATGATAGGTAACGACATGTCATCAAGAGATATAGAAGGAGAAAACCCGTTATACCTTCCCCAGGCTAAATCATACGATGGCGCGGCAGCGATTGGCCCATGTCTTTATGTACCGGATACGGCTATTTCGCCTGACACCGAAATTCAAATTGAAATAAGAAGAGGGGACGATAAGGTGTTTGCTGAAGCGATTTTGATCAACAGGATGAAGCGTACCCACCACGAACTTGCCAATTACCTTTTTATGGAGATGTCATTCCCTGCGGGTGCATATCTAATGACCGGTACCGGCATAGTTCCGCCTGATTCCTTCACACTTAACTACGGCGATGTGATAGACATTTCCATAAGTAACATAGGTACACTTACAAACCAGGTGGGCAGGTAATTGCAACACAGCAACAAAATAAATTAAATATAAAAAAATATAAAATGTCACAGTTCAGAAGTGCCGATTGGTTTGGAAAAACAGGTAAAATGGGGTTTTTATACAGGAGCTGGATGAAAAATCAGGGCATGCCGACCGATCTTTTCGACGGCCGACCTGTTATCGGAATCTGCAATACATGGTCGGAGCTAACGCCTTGTAATGCACATTTGCGCGATCTTGCGGAATCTGTTAAACGCGGAGTTTATGAGGCCGGCGGTTTCCCCGTGGAATTTCCGATTATGAGTTTAGGTGAAACTTTGCTTAAACCTACAGCTATGCTTTTCCGCAATCTGGCCAGTATGGATGCCGAAGAATCGATACGCGGCAACCCGATAGACGGAGTTGTGCTGCTAACCGGATGCGACAAAACCACACCATCAACCTTGATGGGGGCCGCAAGCGTAGGCTTGCCCACTATCGTGGTTCCGGGTGGTCCGATGCTGAATGGTAAGTACAGGGGCGCTGATATCGGATCGGGTACGATAGTATGGCAGTTGACTGATGACCTCAAAACCGGTAAAATAACTAACGACGAATATCTTGCTGCAGAAAGCTGCATGTCGAGAAGCGCGGGGCATTGTATGACCATGGGTACGGCCTCTACAATGGCTTGCATGGTCGAGTCGTTGGGGATGTGTCTTTCGCAGGCCGCGGCCACCCCGGCGGTTGATTCAAGGAAAAAAGTATTGGCGCAGCTATCAGGCAGGCGTATTGTTGAAATGGTAAAGGAGGGATTAACGATATCGAAAATACTTACCCGTGCCGCCTTTGAAAACGCTATCAAAGTAAACGCGGCAATAGGAGGTTCCACCAATTTCATTATCCATCTTACAGCAATTGCCGGGCGTATCGGCGTAGACCTAAGCCTGGATGATTTCGACAGGCTGGGTAGCAAAATACCCTTGTTGCTCAACCTGATGCCTTCGGGAAAATACCTGATGGAAGATTTTTACTATGCAGGAGGGATGCCGGTTATTTTGAAGGAACTAAGCAGTGAACTGGACATGGATGCAATAACTGTAACCGGTAAATCGCATGCAGAAAATATAAAAGATGACGGGATTTGCTATAACAATGAGGTTATTGCAGGCTACCATAGCCCAATTATCCCCGAAGGGGGAATAGCCGTTTTAAAAGGGAACCTTGCCGTTAACGGTGCGGTTATCAAACCTTCGGCAGCCACACCGTCGCTGATGCAGCATACCGGCAGGGCCGTGGTTTTTGAAACTATTGAAGATTACCACGCAAGGGTTGACGAACCTGGGCTTGATATTGACGAAACCTGTGTAATGGTATTAAAAAACGTTGGCCCGGTAGGGTATCCCGGCATGCCTGAAGTTGGTAACATGGTACTGCCCAAAAAGCTGTTGGATAAAGGGATCACAGATATGGTAAGGATCTCGGACGGACGCATGAGCGGTACTGCCTACGGCACAGTTGTGCTTCATGTGTCGCCAGAATCGGCCGTTGGCGGTAACCTGGCACTTGTGGAAAACGGGGACCTGATACGCCTTGATGTACCCGCACGAAGGATAGACCTGCTTGTAGATGAGGCTGAACTGGAAAAACGGAGGCAGTTATGGAAACAACCTGCTTATCATACCGACAGGGGTTATGTATCCATGTACCAGCGCCACGTGCAACAAGCCGATAAGGGGGCAGATCTCGATTTCCTGGTAGGGAACTCCGGATCTGTTGTAACACGCGATTCGCATTAAATCAAGCTGATAACGATGACAATACTTGTATTGATCCTTTGTATTTTACTGCTTGTTGCGCTGATAACGTGGGTAAAGGTGAATGCTTTCCTCGCCTTTATCATTGTGGCATTGGTGGCAGGCTGTTGCTTCGGTATGCCTTTTACAATGGTTATTGCGTCAATAAACAAAGGACTGGGCGATACTTTAGGATCGGTAGCAATCATTATTGTACTGGGAGCTATGTTGGGTAAACTGGTTGCCGAAAGCGGTGCCGCGCAGCGCATAGCCCATTTTATGCATGATTTGTTTGGTGCCCGGTATGTAAGCTACGCCATGGCCCTAACGGGTTTTATTGTAGGTATTCCTTTGTATTATAACGTAGGTTTCATATTGTTAGTGCCCATTATTTTTTCGGTTGCTTACAGTTACCGTTTGCCATTGCTGTATGTTGGAATGCCCATGCTTACAGCTTTATCGGTAATGCATGGTTTTTTACCGCCGCATCCTTCGCCGATGACACTCATCAGCGTTTTTCACGCAGATGTAATAAAAACATTTGGTTACGGGCTTATCATTGCTATTCCCGCTATAATAATTGCGGGGCCGATATTTTCGGCTACCCTAAAAAAAGTAGGCCCTAACGTTTTTCAATTTGCCAATAGTCTGGTAAGCCTGCCTGCCGATGAGCTACCGGGTATTATTAACAGCATATTCTCATCCCTTTTGCCTGTGGTACTGATTGGCGTGGCCTATTTGCTGCCTGTGCTTTTTGGTGAAGCGCATTTTGTGAAAAATGTGGCCTCATGGCTTGCAGAGCCAATTATTGCCATGTTGGTAACCATCATTATAAGCACCTATACGCTTGGGTTGCGTAAAGGCAAACCACTGGCAAAAATAATGGATGGCTACGTGTGTGCGGTAAAAGATATAGCCATGGTGTTGCTCATTATTGGCAGCGCGGGCGCGTTAAAGCAGGTATTTGTAGATGGCCATTTAAGTGATGCCCTTGCCGGCATGCTGATGAATAGCACTATACATCCCTTATTACTTGCCTGGCTTGCCACGGCTTGTTTACGGCTTTGCCTCGGCTCGGCCACGGTTGCGGGTATAACTGCCGCGGGAGTGTTATTCCCGATAGCTCATCATGCCGCCATTAACACCAATCTGCTGGTGCTGGCCATAGGGGCGGGAAGCCTGTTTGGCTCACACGTAAACGATACGGCTTTCTGGCTATGTAAAGAATATTTCAGGTTATCAGTAAAGCAAACGCTCGGCTCCTGGACTGTGATGGAAAGCCTGGTAGCTGTAATAGGGCTTGCGGGTGTTTTGCTGTTAGATTTTTGCTTTAAATAGATTATACCTACTAAATGTATATAAACCAATTTCAAACCCCAAAACCTGCGTAAACATGAAGAAAAAACTATACTAAAATCAAAAAAACGGCAGTAAAACGCTGCTTGGAACAAGCTCTTTCTCCATTACCAATTATTGAGAAGGTAGTTGAATTAAGATTAACCAATTGAATTAAACCTAAAATCATGGAAAAAAGAATCAAAGCATCTGGGATGATGCTGTCCATTGTAATAAGTGTTCTTTTTACACTTATGTGCGCAGCGGATGTACGGGCAGGAAATGCCGTCGGTGTTCGGACCAGCGTCGAAATTAATGTACAAACAGTTACCGGTAAAGTGCTCGACGAAAAGGGCAGCCCGCTTGCCGGCGTTAGCGTAAGCGAAAAAGGGACTAAGAATGGCGTAGTAACCGATGCAAACGGCAATTACAAGATCCAGGTATCTGCCGATAACGCGGTTTTGTTATTCAGCTATGTGGGCTACAACCCTAAAACCGAGCCCCTCAACGGACGCAGCACGCTCAATGTTACACTGGAGCCAAAATCAACCACCATCAACGAGATAGTTGTAACTGCCTTAGGTATCAAACGTGAATCTAAAAAATTAGGCTATGCGGCGGAAAATGTACGCGTGGGCGAAATAACCACTAATCGGTCAACCAACTTTGTCAATTCGCTCGAGGGAAAGGTTGCTGGTTTGGATATATCTCCACCGGCAAGCGGTCCAGGAGGCAGTACCAAGATCAGGTTGCGCGGACAGTCTGCATTCCAGGGCGATAACGCGCCATTAATTGTATTAAATGGTCTTCCATTATCACAAAGCCCGTCAAGTACCAACGGTTACACACAATCGGTAGATCTTGGGGATAATATGCAGCAAATAAACCCCGATGATATTGAATCGATGACGGTATTAAAAGGGGCCACAGCTGCGGCGCTTTACGGGTCGAGAGCAAGTAACGGCGCGCTGATCATCACCACCAAAAGCGGTAATAAAAACAGCGGAATCGGCATTGAGTTCACCTCAAACTTTACGCAAAACCAGGCACTGGATTTTACCGACTTTCAGTACGAATATGGACAGGGCGAAAATAATGTGCGCCCCAAAACACAAGGTCAGGCACAAAGTTCGGGTGCATGGAGTTTCGGGGAGAAGTTTGATAATGCCCCCACCTTCCAGTTTGATGGAGTACAACGCCCTTACGCGCCCGAAAAAAACCGCATCAGCAAATTTTTCAGGCTTGCCAACGCGTGGACAAATACCATCGCGTTCTCCGGCGGTAACGATAAGGGCAGCTTCCGGTTTTCATACTCAAACCAGGATGCCCAAGGCATAATACCTAATAATGATTATCACAAAAAGATCTTCAACCTGGGGCTCAACTACAACTTCACACCTAAACTGTCGGCCCAAATCTATGTGAATTATGATCATGAGAATAACAACAACCCACCGGTAATTGGTATTCAGGGATCATCTGTTACCAATTATATCTACCGTTATTCAAACTCGGTTAGTTTGGATGTATTAAAGGCAGCTGCGGTTGATGCCAATGGGAACGAAACGCCCACATCACGTTTCACTACCCTTACCAACCCGTACTGGATCATGAACAAGCAATTTACAAAGCAAACTAAAGACCACCTTTTAGGTACTGCAACCCTGCGCTACCAGTTTTTTGATTGGCTTTACTTGCAGGGCCGGGTGAATATGGAATACAGTACATCATATTATGAGCAAAATGCACCAACCGGAACCCTGGCAAATGCAGCTGCGCCTGTTGGCCTCTATAATGGCAGCTATAACTCAAATGACAATACTTACCGCGCGCTGAATGCCGATTTCTTATTAGGCGGCGGACACAAATGGGGGCCATTTTCTTTTGATGCCACGGTGGGTGGAAATACCTTTCCCTCTTCATCGCAAGGATATACTGTTACCGCCACAAATTTCTATGTCAGGGATTTTTATACTCTTGGAAACGGTGTAACCAATACGTCGGCCTTTGCGGTTTCCAAATCAACAGTAAACTCGCTTTATGGAACCGCCGAGTTTGGCTATAAATCGTATTTGTTTTTAAATGTAACCGGCCGTAACGACTGGTTCTCCGTGCTAAGCCCTGAACATAACCATTATTTTTATCCATCGGTAAGTGGTAGTTTTGTTTTTTCGGAGTTTTTAAAGAATCCACCTTCATGGCTAACGTTCGGAAAAATCAGGGCGACCTATGCCAACGTGGGTAGTGCTAACGGTATTAGCCCTTACAGTAATTCGCTTACCTTCACACTTTCACAAAACGCGTTCAATGGTATTCCGCTGGGGAGTATCAGCAACGTAACCACGCCAAATCAGTCAATCAAACCATACAGCGTAAAAGAAAAAGAAATCGGGCTCGAACTGCGCATGTTTAACAGCCGGGTGAACCTGGACATTGCTGCATATGATAAGCATACCACTAACCAGATCTTAAGCGTTGCTATTTCCAACGCGTCGGGCTATACCGGTACCATTGTAAACCTTGGCGAGTTGCAAAACCGGGGTATGGAGTTTTTGCTGGAGTTAGTACCTATCAGAAGACCGAATTTTACCTGGCGTTCAGCATTTAATACAGCCATAAATTCGTCTAAAGTTTTAGCGCTGGCTAACGGTCAAAAACAATTGACACTGGGTGCAGGAGAATTCTTCGGCTCCATTGTCGATCAGGTTGGTCTGCCGTTAAATCAGATACAAGGATCAACTTACCGCCGGGATGCCAATGGTAAAATCATTGTATCGGGTGGTAAACCAGTGGCAAGTACATCTCCTGCGCTTTTTGGCAGTGCATTGCCCAAAGCTACAGGCGGTTGGGTAAATACATTTACTTACAAGAGGTTTACCCTGATGGCACATATTGATTATAAAAAAGGTGGTAAAATATTGTCAAGTTCCAACCTGAATTTCCTGCGCGAAGGTTTGTCAAAAGAATCGCTGGTTGGCAGGGAAGGAGGCGTAAAGTTTGATGCGGTGAATGCCGATGGCACGCCTAACACTACCGCAGTGAACGCTGAAGACTTTTATGCCAATTATCGCTCGCAGGGCATCCTGGATCCGTTCGTTTATAAATCAGACTTTATCAAGTTGAGAAACCTTTCGGTTAGCTATGACTTTTCGAAGATGATGAAAGCTAAATTTATAAAAGGGCTGGTGCTTTCTGCAGTATGCCACAACGTGCTCGTCATTAAAAAGTATACACCAAATATCGATCCGGAGGCCATCTCTTCAAGTGGTGATATTTTAACCGGTTACGAGCAAAGTTCGCTACCTACAACGCGGACTTATGGATTTAACCTAAACGTCAAATTTTAAAAAAGCACGATCATGAAAAATTATATAAAGATCATACTGGTTGCTGCCTGTCTGCTTGCTGCAACAGGTTGCGATAAAGGGTTCAGAGAGTTAAATGTTAATCCCAATAACACTACCAGTCTCGACCCGGTTTTTTTGTTTTCCAATGCGGAAGTTTTAACGTATGCGGCATTAATGGAAACTGAACCTACGGTTGTTCAGCAGTTTATTGATCCTTTTGGTGGGGTTACCTCGGCATTTAACTTCAACGTATTAAATCAAACCTATACGGTGATGCGGTGGAATAACGCTTATCCAAATACCATAAAATTACTTGAGCACATTTTGCCGGATTTAAAAGGAAACGCTTCGCGGTCTAATTTGTACAACGAAACCAGGATATGGCGGGCTTATAATTATATGATGCTGGTAGATACTTATGGCGATGTGCCATACAGCCAGGCGGGGCAGGCTTACCTCAATTCTGCCTTCCTGCCCAAATACGATAAGCAACAGGATATTTATGCTGATCTGGTAAACGAACTGACAACGGCCACCGCAGCATTAGATCCTGCGAAAGATCTTGTTAAGGGAGATGTGTTTTATGGAGGAGATATTTCGCAATGGAAACGCCTGGGTTATTCACTGTTGCTGCGTATAGGTATGCGTTATTCTAAAATAGATGCAGGCAAGGCAAAAACTATTGTGCAGGCCGCGGTTACCGGGGGGGTAATGCAATCTAACGCGGATAACTGTTACCTTAAATACAACAATGCATATCCTAACCTGGTTACGCAGCAAATTCAGCAGTTAACCAACACCTACTATCTTGCCGAGCCGTTTATTACACAATTAAAATCTACCGGCGACCCAAGGCTGAAGTACATCTCGGCCATGTATGCCGATCCGGGAAAAGCATTGTCCCTTACGCCTGATACAGTATCAGCCAACCAGTTTGGGTTGCCTATAGGCTACGATAGCGGTACACTACCAACAGCACCGGGATTTCGCGGCGTGAGCGGTTCTGGATTCAAATATTCGCAGGTGAATTACAGCGTATTTGGTAAAATAACGGCGCCGCAATTTTTCGTAACATATGCACAAACGCAGTTGTTGTTGGCCGAGGCTGCTTTCAGGGGATACATTACAGGTACGGCAAGTACCTATTACAACAACGGTGTTAAGGCGGCTATGGATCAATTTACCACCTACGACGCTGCTGCTGTCATTAACAGCGATGCACAAAACGCCTATTTAAACACCCCGACAATTGCATATTCTGATGCCAATGCTTTGAAACTGATCAATACCCAGTATTGGATAACTTCATTTGGAAATGGTGCTGAAACCTGGGCTAATTTCAGGAGAAGCGGTTTCCCGGCATTATCGCCAAACACATATCCCGGCAAGCAAATTAAAGGCAGTTTCGTTCGCAGGTACACTTACCCGCAAACCGAGTCGGCCATTAATGCTGATAATTACCGGGCAGCCGTAGCCAGCATAGGCACCGATGACCTGGATACACCTGTATTTTGGGATAAATAATTATACACTGTTAAAACTTTAATACCCTGGCACCCAAATGGCGCCGGGGTATCAGATGGTATAACGATGTATCTGTTAATAATTTTATGCAGCCTGCATTTTCATTCAGATCAGCAAGATTATTTTACGGTAATCCGGTACTAAGGCTGCTAATATCTCTGTGTTTTGTACATGGGGTATTTTCACCCGATTGGAATAAAAGCAATCTGGTGTGTTGTGCCAAAAGTTTACTGATTTATTCCATCATTAGTCCGTAATTACATCAATTTCAGAATAACCCACCGCGTCGCTATTTTGCGTATTTGCCAGGGCACGCAATTTTATAAAACGGGTTTTGATAGTGGATAAGCCACAACACCTTGACCCCGTACGGCCAAAGTGCGATTGCTCCATTATCATTCTGATTCTGAAGCTAATTAGTAATGGTCTTTTATGTGATCGTAGTGTTTGGTTATCGAACACTACAATTTTTTTATAAATCAGGCGCTTACATTTTTGCGACTCAGTGAGATGAAGCGCTTCCTATTTATAAAACATCTAATTATTGAGGGATTAAATAGCCAAACCAAAATCTATCGATTTATAAAGCTAATTAAGAGTAGTCTCTTATTGGATCGCAGCTCAAATTAGCTATTGATTCGAGCCCAGTTAGGGGAGCTGAAAAAGTTGAGTAGTACTCTAAACTACTCAACTTTTTTAGTTATAAATCTACTGGGGATGAATCAGATTTATCCTAGTAGATTTAGGTTCTTAATTTTCGAATGGGTTGATCAGTCAGTGGTCAATACGTTTTCAACCAGTCTTTGTCTGCCGCACGAGCCAAAAGATGATTCACTTTAATTAAACCAGTATTTTTAAATAAAGACGCAACTTAAATTCCCTTCAGGTTAAAAGCCAGATTATTTTAAAGAAAAACTACGGAAAATTTGTTTTTATAAATATTTTCCTTTTACTTTATGGAAAATATTTCTCTAAAAATATTTTCCAACCAATTATAATGATGAAAACCGAAATTCTTGAAGTTTCACTTCGGCAATTCCTGCAATACGGAATCCGGGACACCTCCGTTCAAAAGATTGTGGATGGCCTTGGTATTTCGACCAAAACGTTTTATAAATATTTTAAGAACAAAGAGGAGCTTTTAGCTGATGCTCTGGACCTGTACTTTAACCAGCAATATCAGGATTTCAGGAAGTTAAACGTGGCCCAAAATGCCGCTGCACGCTTCTTCGATATTTGGTTAACGTCAATTGACGTTTCGTATCAGGTCAACAAAGTTTTCTTCCATGACCTGTATTACTATTATCCGGATTTAGCCGCCAGGAGTAATGCGACAAACAGCGGAAGGTTTACGCCTGAGTTCTTAAATGTTATTAACCGGGGTATTAAGGAAGGGCTGTTCAGAAAGGATATTATACCCGAAGTTGTGCTTGAAAGCATTTTTGTATTGTATACCGCTGTTGTTCGTGCAGAACATTTTAAGGCATTTAATTTATCACCTTACGACTTACTGCTAAATACCATTGCCTTGGCTATCAGAGGTATTTGTACGCATGAGGGGAGCATTGCGCTCGATGAGCAGATCAGCATACGAAGCCTATAGGCTAATAATAAAAAAACCGTAACAGAATATTCACTTAAACAGATAATATGGATAAATAAATACCGCAAAAAAAGAACCGGTAATGCTGCAAACATTACCGGTGATATTTTAACCAACCAAATAACCGATTATTTTATTAATTAAAATTCCCTAAAATTATGAAAAAAACACTTACTCACAAACGTGTTTGGTGTAAACTCGCGAAAAAAGTGCTTGTGCAAGCAGCGTTTGCGATACTTTGTTGCCTTCCTGCTTTCGCCCAACAGCAGGTAAAAGGTACAGTTACTGATGAGAAAGGCAATCCGCTGCCAGGTGTAACCATCCATGTAAAGGACGGCAAAAGCAGCGCGTCGACAGATTCTAAAGGTGAGTTTACCATATCAGTTCCATCACCCTCATCCGTGTTGATGTTCTCAATGGTCGGCTATAAGACTGCCGAACAAACCGTTAAAGCAGGCAGCTCAGTAACCATAAGGCTTACAGATAACGTAAGCGAGCTGCAGCAGATTATTGTAACCGGTGTGTTCGATTCAAGAAAACGACTCGATGCATCTATAGCCATCTCTACAATCAGCGCCCAGCAAATAAAAATTCAAACGCCTCAAAGCGCAGCTGATCTGTTGAAGAATGTTCCTGGTGTGTATGTCAATTCATCTGCCGGCGAAATCCGTAACCAGGTTGCCGTAAGGGGTACGCCTACCTCGAACGACGTCTCAATTGGTTATTTCTATGTATCCATGCAGGAAGATGGCCTGCCCGTTACCAATTTTACCGGGGCTAATTATGGTCCTGATTATTTTTTGCGCGCAGATGCCACAACTGCAAGAGTAGAAGCGGTACGTGGCGGATCAGCTTCAATTACAGGCTCTGATGCCCCCGGCGGCCTTTTTAACTATACCTCCAAAATGGGCGGGGCTAAATTCGCAGGCGAAGCCATCGTTAAATATGGACTGGAAGGAAATTCTAATCCTTATTATCGTGCCGATTTGAATATTGGCGGCCCCTTAAATAAAACGGGCGACCTAACCTATGATATAGGTGGATTTTACCGCTACAGCGATGGGGCCAGATATGCAGGCTATCCCCTGAATAAAGGTGGACAATTGAAATTTAACATGGTTAAAAAGTTCGGTACGGGACGTATCAAGTTATATGGTAAATTCCTTGACGATAAGAATGGCTATTTTGACTTTCTTCCTTTTACAGGTTATATCAATCCACAACCGGCAGCCGATTTTTCCAACAACGTTACTTTGGCCGGTCCGGCAAGCCAAACGCTGGATTTTAAGTACACGCCTGATGGAAAAGTTAACCATTTTCAGCCATCAAACCTCATCCATAACCTGGATAGGGCAATTGGGTTGGAATATCAGCAAAGCCTGGGAAATAACTGGTCAATTACTAATAACTTTAAATACAGCAACAAGGAAGCAACCTGGAATGCTGCTGCACCCCTTGGCATCCTTTCTGCCGATGGTATCCTCTTTTATGGCTTGCAGGGCTTAGCCGGTAAATTCGGAACCTATAATTTTACAGACCTGACCACAGGGCAAAAAATGCTTACCGTAGTACAGTCCCCAAACCTGTCGCCGACGGGCCAGTTTTTAGGCATTAATTTCACCAAGACTTATAACCAGTTGCCCAACGGCCAGGTGCAATCGGCCCCGGTTTTATTTGAACTAGCCAATGCGCTGCATAATAAAGTTAAGGAGGTAATGGAGCAGTTCAGCGTGCGCAAGGTGGTGGGTAAAACAACTTTTAATGCCGGTGTTTATGTCGGTCATTCCAATATCAGCTTTGTAAAAGGTTATGCCGGTCAGTCCTTTACTACCCTTGAAGATAAGCCGCACCCTTTGGGCTTAACCTATACTAACTTTTCGGGCGCGGTTACCAAGGTTACTGACGCCAACGGCTTTACTGCTTACGGCTCGGGGTACGGCAGTAGTGCTATTACGAACAACAGGTTTGACGCTTTCTTCGGCCAGTCGTCCCCGTTAACAGACCGCCTTACGCTCGATTATGGATTCAGGTATAACTATAATCAATTTACAGGTTCGTCCAATAATGCGGTAATTGATGCCAACGCAACCGCAGCGGGCGGTTATGATAACAACTTACTCACCTATTATGATAACAACGTTTACGTAAGCAATACGCCGTTTAACATTAACAAAACAGTAAAAAGCTTATCCTATTCGGCAGCGCTGAATTATAAATTTTCGGAAGAACAGGCAATCTATGTACGCTACTCTGAAGGCCGCAAAGCGCCCGATCTGCAATCGGTCACCGCGGTTAGCTCCCAGGCGCAGGCAGATGCGGTATCGTTTATCCCGATCCACGTTGTGCAGGCCGAACTTGGGTATAAGGTTCAGAAAGGAGGTTTCACCGGGTATTTTACACCATTTTACAGTGATATTTCGAATAAACCGACTTTCGACTATACACAGGACGTACAGGTTAATACTTACTATTATACCAAGGCCGTATTTAGTGAACAACGCACTATTGGGGTAGAAATGGAAAGCGTTTTTAACATTGGCAACCATATTAACGTCCGGGGTGCTGTTACCCTGCAACATGCAACTTCGGTGGTAGAACGGCACTGGAATGTAGGCAAGCCCGGCCCCGACGATGACCAGGTTGTGGAAACGCGGGGCGGAAAGGTAGGCCTGACGCCTGCCGTGCTGACAAGTATCACCCCTTCGTACCGGTTAAATAAATTTATGACTTCTCTCGGATGGAGGTACGTCGGTTCCTCTGCTGCAAATGCTGCAAATGCATTTACCCTACCCGGATATAGTACATTTAACTACCAGGCCGGGTATCAGCTTTCGTCAAGGCTTTATGCTAATCTCAATATCAATAATGTGTTTAATTCCATTGGTGTGACAGGTTGGTATGCTCCCGGAGGATTTCCCGGTAACTTATCGCCCGAGGCTTTAACTAAGGCACAGGTTGCTGCGAATCCTAACGCAACATATGGCGCAAGGCCAACACAACCAAGATCATATTTTTTAAGCCTTTCCTATAATTTTAACTGAGTATAAATATAAGATAACGAGCATATGAAAGTAAAAGGAAAGGTGGTTTTGGTTACCGGTGGTGGTAGCGGCATTGGCCGGGAGCTGGTGTTGAATCTGCTGTCAAAAGGGGCAAAGGTAATTGCTGTCGATATCAATTTGCCTGCATTGCAGGAAACCTTAGCGCTTAGCGGAACGTCTGATGCCAACTTGGGCCTATTCGCGGTAGATATTACCGACAGTGCTGCGGTTGGTGAACTGGTTGGGAACGCTATTGAAAAAAATGGCTATGTAGATGCTATTATCAATAACGCCGGGATAATTCAGCCTTTTGTTGATTTAAAAGATCTCGACTATAAGACCATTAAAAGGGTAATTGATGTCAACTTATATGGAACGCTGTTTGTCACCAAGGCTTTTTTACCACACTTACTGAACAGAGCTGAGGGACATATTGTCAACGTTTCCAGTATGGGCGGATTTTTGCCGGTTCCGGGTCAAACTGTCTATGGCGCAACGAAGGCAGCCGTTAAGTTGCTCACAGAAGGACTTCACTCAGAACTGCAACATACCAATGTACATGTGACTGTAGTTTTCCCCGGCGCTGTGGCTACCAATATCACAGCGAATTCAGGCGTCACGATGAATATGAGCATGGCACAAAAAAGTAATCAGGTATCCGCGGAATCGAAGGTCCTAACGCCGGCAAAAGCGGCGGAGATCATTGTCAGGGGGATAGAAAATAATGATTACCAGGTATATGTAGGTTCTGATTCGAGGTTCCTGGGTATTTTTAACAGGATCAGTCCAAAAACTGCAGCTTCTTTTATCAATAAGCAAATGAAAAAGTATGGGATTACCAGTCAGTAACAAAGCTTTATCGCCTGGCCAATACGCTGCTAATACAATTAATTGAAGAGTCGTGAAGCAATCACAACGGCTATTATTTATAAACTAAAAACCAGTAAAATAACATTATGAAAAAGTTAAAAAGGCTACTACCGGGTGTAGTAATTTTAGCATTCCTTATAGCCTTTAAGGGATATGCACAAGACAAAAATTATTCCATTATACCAAAACTTCCTCCGGCTCCGAAGCCGGAACCATTTAAGGTTACTACAATACCTCTTCCGGATAATGTCAGTGACGCCGTTTTGATCAATTATCTTCCGGATGCAAAGCACCTGATCATGGAGATTCACATGGCCGGAAAGAAAAAGACTGACCTTGGGGTGATGCTGGATGACGGGAGCGGGTTTAAGTGCCTGACCTGTGACTTAAAAGAAGAGATCGGCGGCGAAATGCCGGTACCCCTTCCGGATGGAAAACGGGTTTATACTCCTTCGGGAATACTGGAATGCACGCCATCAGTAGTGGATTGTAAGGAAGCTAAGATCCTGCCACTGGTATATCCGGCCATACCCGGTTCTCGTATCTTGATGCGGATAGCTTCAAACATGTCGCCGGACGGGATTCATGTTGCAGGTACGCTTATCACTACAAAAGGAGCGCTTGTTTTGGTAAGTGAATTGACCAGGGTTTCTGACGAAAAAGGCGACCATTATGAACTTAAAAATCCCAAAGTAATAGCCGGAGATCAGGCGGACCCTAATCCATTCAGACCCTTCCTGCATGGTAGTGGCGAAGTTAAAAGTTTTGCAGATAGGGGACGTTCTCTTGTGTGCAGTTCCTTATTTGAAGGCAACAACTTTGACCTGGCTAAAATTGATCTTACAACAGGTGAGGTGACCAGGCTTACCAAGCATTTCAGCTACGAGGAGGGTACTTATCCTTCGCCGGATGGCAAATGGGTAATATTTCAGACCCATAGGCAAACCACAAGAATGGATGCATTTGGATTAATTCCGCGCCCGCTTATCGCTGGTTTACCTCAGGTGCCCGCGGTGGCCGAACTGCGGAATGCGGCATTTGAAGGTTTTGACCCGGCAAGGCGGTTTTATGGGCTGAGCATGGTTGATCAATATGGCGACCGGGCAAGGCTGCCGGAGGATGGTTACACCGGCCAGGACATAACCATTGCTAAAGATAACTTTGCGCTGTATAATCATTTTGGAAACCTAACCTGGGACCCTACCAGTACACATGGTGTATTCTGGGAGCAAAAGGACCCAAAGCAGGTAAAACCGGGAGAACAAAGTGGCCGCCTCCGGATGATCAGATTTACCTCCAGGAAACCTACCATCCCCCTGGTGCCATTCAGCCCGGAGATGAAGTGGGCAACCGATCTGAAAGATATTAAGTGGCCTGATGTGACTGTACCTGAACAAGGAACAATTAAGGGCCTGGTTTCGGGCTATGCAGAAATAAGCACAGTAAAACCTGCGGAGGGAACACCCGGGGAGCCGCGCCGCGTTATTAAATACTTCAATTTTACAGATGACGGTGTATCTATTCTGAATGGAAGTGAATCCTCAACTACCGGATCGTATGGACATAAGGTGTACTGGGATGCAGATATTCAGGTTTCAGGAAAAAAGACAGGTTTTCTGAAGGCACAGCATGTCATATTCAGCGTTACGAGCAGGTCATCAGGTACCATTCAAGCGGAGCTGGGAAAACATAAAATTTCGGTAGACCTGGCTCAAGGATTACCTACAGGGGTACCGGGAATGCTCCGTTAAGTGCTTTTGTTATAGGTTCCTGATATAAAAAAGAATAAATAGAGTGGTTCAAAGTACATACCCGATGGTTGTGGAGATTGTGCGGGTATATCACCTTCTTTATAGCCGGGCATATTGGTGGATATGCCCGGCTACTTGACCGGAAATATGGCACGGAACCGTTTGGCGCTGATGGTGAATATTTTTTTAGGGAATCTATGAACCAATTATTAATGAGGTTGGTCACGAAGGCCAAAGCTGCTATTCATCAGTTTGGAGGGCGATGTAGATGTGCCTCGATGGATCCGACCGGTTTTTCGGTGTGTTTTGCCCAATGTTATGTTCTTTGAATTGAAGTTTCAATATCTTTAAGGCTTTTCCTATATGCTTTTCAACCGTTTTAACCGAAATTGCCATCCGTTCGCTGATCTCACGGTAGGAAAGATCTTCGTAACGGCTCAATTCAAAAGCCTGTCGGCATTGCGGAGATAGATTACTGATCGCAATAGCTAATTTTTCCTGAATTTCACGTGCGGAATGCATTTCGGATAGACTCTCATCTATGATTGAATTATTCAATTGGGAATACAATGCTACATGCTTAGTCCTTATCGAGTTTGCCCGCCATTCATGTAAAATCTTATTTCTCAAAAGTGCGTTTAAAAAGGCGGCGATTTCCTGATTGGCATCAAGTTCCTGCCGCTTTCGCCAAAGATCAAAGAAAATATCCTGTACAATTTCCTCTACGATCTTTTCATTTTGGATTTTTTGAAACCCTGATTTACAGAGTTTTGAAAAGTAACGCAGGTAAAGCAATTTAAAAGCAACAGCATCACCGTCTCGTATCATTTCGAGCAACTGATTGTCCGTAAATCCTGTTGAGCGCGGCACTTAGTTTGATAATTTGGGTTATGCAAATCAACGGTTTTTTATGGAAATTAAATTTTTTTTTGGCATATGGGGGGATTACAAATTTGATGCAATATGTAATTATAAGCACCAATTATGAATAACGATAAGCCACGCCATCTTATCGCAAAGTATTTAGCAGGCGAGTGTACTCCTTCTGAAAAACAGGAGGTAGAACGCTGGTACGATGAATATGATGCCGGTAATAAAAAATACCTTAACGACGATGCCGAGGAAATCAAATCTTCGGCTGAACGATCGTTTGAAGAACTTCGTGAGCGTCTGGCTCTACCGGTTGAAGTTCCGGGTGGTCAAATCAAGTCATTTAAGGTAAGTGTTAAGGTATGGTTAGCTGCAGCTTCCATTCTTTTGGTACTCTCTGTTGGTGGTTATTTTCTATTGGGATATTCTGCTAAATCACAATTGACTGCGCAACAAGAAACAGGGCCTATAAAGCCGGGTACTAATAAGGCAATATTAACGCTGCCCGGAGGCGAAAAGATTAATTTAACAGATGCCGGTAGTGGCGTATTGGCTAAAGCAGGTGGAATCAGTATATCCAAAACAGCCGATGGCCAGCTTGTTTATCAATCATCTCGCGAGGACGCTAACATTAGTAATGGCAAAGTTCAATACAATACACTTAGCACTCCCCGTGGCGGACAATTTCAGGTTATACTGCCCGACGGGTCACACGTTTGGCTGAACTCGGCATCTACCATAGTATACCCTACAGCTTTTACCGGTAAAACCAGGGCTGTTAAACTACAGGGAGAAGCCTATTTTGAAGTTGCAAAAAATAAACATATGCCATTTGTAGTCACTACCAATAAATTGGATGTTAAAGTATTAGGCACCCATTTTAATGTTACGGCCTACGACGATGATGCGGCTATTACAACAACACTTTTAGAAGGTTCAGTACAACTTAATAAGGGCACCGTTAAAGCCATGCTTACGCCGGGTTTACAAGGAGTCGCTTTCAATAATCAACAAAATATAGCCGTGCAAAAAGCAAATATGGAACAGGTTATGGCCTGGAGAAACGGCTATTTTGCTTTCGAAGATACGAGTATCAAAGATGTGATGAAAATAGCAGCCCGTTGGTATGATGTTGAAGTGAGCTACCATGGCAGCGTTGAAAATAAAAAGTTTGGCGGCAGTATATCGCGCTATAAAAATATTACCGAATTACTTGATAATATGAGTGAATCCGGTGGTTTTCATTATCAAATAGAAGGAAGGAGGATTTTATTGACTGACTAATTTACCTTACGTAATGGTCATCTAACAAAATAGCCGGAAGCGTACCACCGCCCCCGGCAACAGTATGGAAACTGTTGTTAGATATCCGCAAACGATCACTGTTCAAATAACCAATTTTTAGATTAACCAACATTCAAATGTATAAAAAATATACTGCAAAGAAATGCGGGCACCAATCCCGTATCCCTAAATTGTTACTGATCATGAGACTGTCAACATTTTTATGTCTTATCTCCCTGATGCAGGTGAGCGCGGCTTCCATCGCTCAAAAAATTAATATTAATAA
Source organism: Mucilaginibacter sp. Mucisp86 (assembly GCF_047324315.1). Classification (NCBI taxonomy): domain Bacteria; kingdom Pseudomonadati; phylum Bacteroidota; class Sphingobacteriia; order Sphingobacteriales; family Sphingobacteriaceae; genus Mucilaginibacter; species Mucilaginibacter sp. Mucisp86. Next base: position 6,751,034 of record NZ_CP168503.1, on the reverse strand, counting down.
GAATAATACATCACTGCGCGAGATTTTGAACGATATTCATCACCAAAGTGGTTACAGCATCATTTACGATGCTGACCTGATTAAAAATGCCATAAATATAAATTTACATGTTAAAGATGTATCCCTGGAAGATGCGCTAAAACAATGCTTTTTTAATCAGCCATTCAGTTATAAGATCAACCAAAAAACTATAGTAATCATTCCTAAACCTCTTCCAGTTCCAACGCCGGGGCCTGAAAGGTCTAATCCGCCGCCTGCGGCTACTCACACGGTAACCGGAATGGTAACAGACGCTAAGGGCGAAACATTAATAGGTGTTACGGTAAAACTAAAAGGAACCACCACCGCTACGGTAACAGGAGCAGATGGTAAATATACGATCAAGTTGCCTGATCCCAGTGGGACACTTGTTTTCTCTTACATCGGCTATAACCCATTAGAAATTGCAGTTAACAACAAAACGGTTATCGACGTTACTTTAATTGAGCAACCTAAATCATTGAATGATGTGGTTGTGATTGGTTACGGCACGCAAAAGAAAACTTCTGTTACAGGCGCAATCTCATCGATCAAAGGCGATGTAATGGGTGAGGCTCCTGTTGCTTCTTTGGAACAGGGGATGGCCGGTCGGCTCTCCGGTGTTCAGGTAAAGCAAACTTCAGGACAACCGGGAGCGGGTATCAGTATTCAGATCAGGGGAGCTGCGTCCATAGCCGGAGGAAATGAACCGTTGTATGTGATTGACGGATTGCCACAATTTAATTCAGATGTCAGAAACGCTAACGGATTGGCCAGTCTGAATCCTAATGATATTGAGTCGATAGAAGTATTGAAAGATGCTGCCGCCACTTCCATTTATGGTTCAAGAGCCGCTAATGGGGTGGTTTTGATTACTACCAGGAAAGGGAAAACCGGAGCAGCGAAAGTAACTTTTGATACTTATTTAGGGGTTCAGAGCGTCAGGAAGAAGCTTCCGGTGATGGATGCGCCAGAATTTAAAAGTTATGTAACCAGTTACCTGAATAATTCAATTAATCTAAATCCGGCTACAGTAACCCAATATTTAAATCAGCTTGCTACTATTGGTGGAAATGCCAACACCGACTGGCAAGACGAAATACTTCGCAGCGCACTGAATCAAAGTTATAACCTTAGTGTTTCAGGTGGTACAGAAGGCAACCAGTACTATATATCGGGTAATTTCAATAAACAGGATGGGATTATCAAAGCAACAGATTTTGGCAGATATGCCATCAGGCTAAACCTGAATACCAAAATAGCCAACTGGCTGACGCTGGTAACACGTTCAACCGCCAGCAGGACTGAACAAAATGGTTTTGATAATACAGACGGATCAAATGGTACCAGCGGGGCCGGCAGCGGGCTGGGTGCAACCTTGCTTGCCGTGCCTACAGTCCCGGTATTTGATAATACCGGCTCTTTTTCAAGGGCTGCTCCTTATGGTTTCAGCGGTGCGGGTGGCGAAAATCCGGTAGCCATATTGCAGGTACTTAACCGGAACACCTCCTATTATTATCAGGGTGGGTTTGATTTAATTGCCAATCCTATCAAGGGTTTGACCAATACAACCAGGTTAGGCTTTAATTATACCAGTAACAGGGGGGATACTTATTTCCCATCTGTTTTAAAGATCTTAACACCGCAGTCTGCGAAGTTAGTGGAAAGCAAAAAAACAGGGTATCTTTTTGAAGATTTTGTCGGTTACACCAGGACATTTAAAAAATTAAGAACAGAAACGGTAATCGGCTTTTCTGCCCAGCAAGATAATTTCAGTTCGATCACTCTGGCCGGGACGGGATTTCCGTCAGACCAGTTGCTGGACAATGCCATTCAGGCGGCAACCATATCAGCAGTGCCATTTACAACTGCTTATAAAACGACAATAGCTTCTTTTTTCGGCAGGACCCAGCTCGATTATGACAGTAAGTATTTATTGTCAGCCAGCTATAGACGTGATGGCGCATCGGTTTTTTCAGATTTAAACAAATGGGCAGGTTTTAGTTCGTTTTCTGCGGGCTGGCGCATCAATGAAGAAGAATTTCTTAAGAACACGGACATCTCTAATCTAAAGTTAAGAGGAAGCTGGGGGCAGACCGGTAATCAGGCCATTAGTCCTTATCAGTCGCTTTATCTGGCAACCGTTGTTAATACGGCTCAAGGTAGCGGAAGCGGCATTGGGGTGGGCTTAGCTCCCAATCTACCAAACAGAAATCTGACCTGGGAAACTACATCGCAGGTAGATATCGGTATTGATTTTGGCATCAAACAGGATAAGTATCGCTTGTCACTGGATTATTATGATAAAGATACAAAAAACCTTTTGGCTACTGTTCAGTTACCGCAGTCCTCCGGGTTCAGCACCATTTCAGCTAATGTGGGCAGGGTTCAAAACAAAGGGTTCGAGCTCACATTTGGCGCAACGCTTGTGAACAAAAAAGATTTTTCCATTGACATGGATGTTAACTTTTCAAGGAACATCAATGTGGTAAAAGCGACAAACAAAAACCAGGATATTATTACCGATCCATTAAATGCCAATGTAAGCGCTTTAACGATTATCCGTGTTGGTCAACCTTTATTTTCATTTTATACACCGAAATTCCTGGGTTATGATGCCAGTAAAGCGCCGGTATATCAAGATGTGAATAAGGATGGTTTAATCAACGCCGCCGATAACCAGATTGCCGGATCCGCGCTGCCCAACTTCTTTTATGGTGCCAATATAGATGTCAAATACAAAAACTTCAGCCTGACCACCAACTGGGCCGGGGTGTATGGTGCTAAAATAGACAATCTTACAGCCTTTGCACTAACAACATCTTACATTGACTTTAACAAACTAAGTACCATTTATAATTATTATCCCAGCCCGTCTAACCGCTTTGTAGCGCGTGAATCTGACCAATTTGTTGAAAATGCATCTTTTTTTAGGATGAAGAACATTAAGCTGGCTTATAAAGTGCCTTTGAAATCCGCTAAGTTAAGTGGCCTGTCGCTATACGTAAGCGGGCAAAACCTGATCACTTTCACCAAATACACAGGTTATGATCCGGAGATCAATAGTTTCAGCGGTACAAACAGCCGCCAGGGCGTTGATTATTTTTCCTATCCGACAGCCAAAACAGTGACTTTCGGCCTTAACGTAACATTTTAAATACTTAGAATTTAAATTATGAAAAAGCTTTTTTTGATAACAATATTCACCGTCCTGGTGTTTGGCACGGGATGCAAAAAATTTCTTACGGAACAACCAGTAAGTCAGCTTACCTATGGGAATTTTGACGCGAATTCTATAGAGTCAGCAACGGTAGGCGTGTATGAACCATTCACGCGCAGCAGGGGCCGCTTATGGGAAACACATTACACCACAGCATTGACGCTGATGGAAGATTACTCCCATTCCAGATATGCGCCCCAGGAAGCCTTTGCAAATTACGATTTCACCCAGGTCACCTACCAGGATAATTTCTGGCCGACATTTTATCAGGCAATTTCCAGGGCAAATACCTTAATTCAGGTAGTGACAAGCGGAAGCTTTGCCAATGGCAACAAATATATTGCCGAGGCAAGATTTGTTCGGGCAATAGCCTATTATCAACTGGTGAGGGCGTTTGGAAAAGTGCCCTTAAGGCTTGTGCCGGTCACCGATGCTCAAAATACTGGGCAGCCGCTGGCTGAGGTTGCTGATATTTATAACCAGATTATCAGTGATTTCCAATTTGCCGAAGCAAACCTGCCTGCGACGACGACCCAATACGGGAGAGCAACCTCCGGCGCAGCAAAAACGGCCCTTGCTGATGTCTATTTAACGTTAGGCAGATTTAGTGATGCGCGAACTAAAGCTAAAGAAGTAATGGATAATAAATCTACCTATGGTTATGAGCTGCTGCCATCATTTACTGATATTTTTTCGCCTACTTCAGCAACCAGTTCAGAAGAGGTCTTTGCGCTGAAATTTACAAGATCCGTAGGACTGGGTAATTTTCTTCCATCATATTCGGCATCCACTACACAATATCAGGGTTTCGCCGCGACTGGAAATGAAAATTTTGGGACAACAAGCACGTTGCCGTTCATCAAAAACTGGGACAACAACGATCCAAGGAAAGTTTGGACACTTTACAACAAAACGGTGATCAATGGTGCAACGGTAGTCATTAATGTGGCAGCACCTAATGACCTTTTGTATGGAAAATTCCGGGACCCGCTTGCACCTGCCGAGACTGCAGCTGGTAACGATTTCTTTCTGTACCGCTATGCAGATGTGCTGTTAATATTCGCTGAAGCAGAAAATAAGGTTAACGGCCCGACCTCTGACGCCTACAACGCGGTCAATATGGTCAGAAGAAGAGGTTACGGCGTTAGCATCAACACGGCTAACGCGGCAGTTGATCTTCCTGGCGGTTTAACTCAAGCTACATTTGATGATTTGGTATTCAGGGAGAGAGGTTATGAGTTTTTCGCTGAAGATAAGCGTTGGTTTGACTTGCTTAGAACAGGCAGATATAAAACAGAGCTTCCTGCCGCAGGCAAGAGGCTGCCGCCATCTACCGTATTTCCAATCCCAGCGGTAGAAAAACTGACCAATGACAAAATTTAATCCTCCTTAAGGAGCGTCAGTGGTTATCTGACGCTCTTTATCTTGTCGAATTAAAATTGGTTCTATCGCCCGAATTGAACAAAATATGAAACGTGAAAAATTAATTATTATCCTGCTGGCCGTTTGCTCATTTACTGAACGTGTTTCAGCACAAACAAAAAAGTTGGATAATATTCTTTATGGTGCAGCCTATTACCAGGAATATATGCCGGAAGACCGCCTGGAGGAAGATCTTAAACTGATGAAAGCATCAGGAATGTCAGTTGTGAGATTGGGTGAATCGAGCTGGAGCCTGTTTGAACCAAGGGAAGGGGAGTTTGATTTTGCATGGATGGACAGGATTATTGACGGTTTACACAAAAATGGCATAAAGGTAATTTTGGGTACACCTACTTATTCTATACCAGCCTGGTTATGGCATAAACACCCTGAGGTGCTGTTGAAGTATGAAAAAGGTGCTAATGCCTATTATGGCATTCGGCAGAACATGGATATTACTAACCCGGCATTTTTGTTTTATGCAGAGCGGGTCATCGGGAAGATGATGGAACATTACACCAAAAATCCTGCTATTATTGGTTTTCAGGTTGATAATGAAACCACCTCTTATAATGCCAATAATTATGATTTTCAGATCAGCTTCGTTGACTATCTGAAAAAGAAATTCGGAACTGTAGAGCGGCTTAATAAAATATGGGGATTGAATTATTGGGGAATGACCATGAATGGCTGGGAAGAATTTCCGGAAAGGGATGGTGTAACCAATACCGGCTATAAACTGGAATGGGAGCGCTTTAAGCGCAAGGCCGTAGCCGACTACCTGAACTGGCAGACGGAAATTGTAAGGGCATATAAACGGCCTGATCAATTTGTGACCCATTGTTTCATGCCGGCGGTCCAGGATATTGATCAGGTGGAAAGCGCCAAAAACATGGATGTGCTGGCAGTTAACGTTTATCATGGTTCACAGGATAAGCTGACCGGTGAAGAGATTGCTTTTGCGGGAGATTATTTCAGGTCCGTAAAAAGAAAAAATTACCTTATCACTGAAACTAATGCCCAAACCACCGGCTGGGATTCAAAGTCTCAAGCGCCTCCCTATGATGGTCAGCTCAGGATGAACGTTTATGCCCACATGGGATCAGGCGCTAATATGGTGGAATACTGGCACTGGCATTCCATTCATTACGGTCAGGAAACCTATTGGAAAGGAATTCTTTCCCACGACCTTCAGCCTAACCGCGCCTACGCAGAGTATTCAAAAACGGCCCACGAGCTGCAACGATTCGGCAGTAAGCTGGTCAATCTGAAGATCAAAAATGATGTAGCCATCCTTTTTAGTCATGATGCCAATACCGGCCTGAATGTGATGCCGTTCAAAGATCCGAAGGTCAGCATTCCGGGAAAACCAGCCAATATATATCGGAATGAGCTGGTTGCTCAGTTCCACAAGGTGCTTTTCAGGAACAGCGTGGGTACAGATTTCATTTTTCCGGAGAGTACTAATTTCGGGGATTACAAATTGATTATTATTCCCTCCCTGTACATTGCCAGTGATACCCTGCTGGATAAGATCAATAACTATATCGCTGGTGGCGGTCATGTGATCATGCAGTTTAAAAGCGGGTTTTGCGACGAAAACTCCATGGTGCGCCCTATGCTTGCACCTGGCCCGCTGCGTAAAGCCTGCGGATTCTATTATCAGGAATTTACGAATTTTAAAGCGTTGTCATTAAAAGACAATCCGTTCCGGGTCGATACAGCCGGGAATAAAGTTTATGATTGGGGAGAATACCTTATACCCGAAACGGCTAAACCGCTGGCTTTTTATGATCATCCATACTTTGGCAAATATCCCGCGGTAACTATCAACACCTTTGGTAAGGGAACACTGCTTTATGAAGCAACCAATGTCTCGGATGCCATTCAGGAAAAATTAATTCTTCAGGAAATGGATAGGGCCGGAATTAAAACCATTGACCAAAAGATGCATTGGCCACTGGTTACCAAAAGCGGCAATAATGATGCCGGTAAAAAAGTGCATTACTATTATAATTATAGTTCACAAAGATTGAATGTTACTTATCCATACACGGCTGGTATTGAATTAGTTACAGGGAAGGTAATAATGCAGGAAGCCGTTGTTGAAATTGAACCATGGGATGTACTAATTATTGAAGAAAAATAATCTTCATAAAAAGTTTTATTGGATTGGCAGCGATAACTGAACATGACTTGCTCCATGAAATACAATCCACTTAAATACGAACTATTAATAAATAAACTGGCAAATGACATTTAATATCAGGAATCTCGCCGCTAAGGTTTGCATAAGCGTGGCGCTTTCAGTACCGGTTTCTGCAAATGCACAAAGTAGTAAAGTGCCTGTAAGTAGCCTTTACAAAGGTTTTGTACATCCGGATAATGCCGCCAAACCACGCGTCTGGTGGCACTGGATAAATGGCAATATTACCAAAGATGGTATTCGCAAAGATCTGTTATGGATGAAGCGTAGCGGGATCGGCGGCTTTCAAAATTTTGATGCAGGTGTTGTCACTCCGCAAGTTGTTGCGAAGCGCTTATTGTATATGACGCCAGAATGGAAAGATGCTTTCAGGTTAGCCACCAAACTGGCCGATTCGTTAAAATTGGAAATGGCCATTGCCGGTTCGCCGGGCTGGAGTGAAAGCGGAGGGCCCTGGGTAGCTGCTAAAGACGGGATGAAAAAATTGATTTGGAGCGAGGTGCGATTAAAAGGAGGGCAGCCTTTTACCGGCACATTGCCCAGGCCGCCTGCCACGACAGGGGATTTCCAAAACCTGGCTATCCCAAAGGAAACTTCTGTCATCCGTTTAAAAACAGCTGCACCGCCGGAGTATTATGAAGATGTGGCAGTGGTAGCGTACCGCTTACCAGCGGCAGATATTTCATTGACTGATCTGGCTCCAAAAATCACTTCCAATGCAGGCAGTTTTACTTTGAAACAACTAACAGACGGCAATTTGGAGACAACTAACCTGCTACCTTCTGATCCGGCAAAAGGATATTCCTGGATTCAATATGAATTTGCACAGGCTCAAACCATCAAGGCAGTTTCCGTGACAGGAGGCGGAAGCAGGTCACCTTTTGGCTTACCGGGGCCGTCTGAAGAGCGCAGTCTGGAAGTAAGTGATGATGGAATTAATTTTCGTAGGGTGGCTTTTATTCCGCATAGTGTTATTTCACAGCAAACCATTACCATTCCGCCAACCACTGCCAGGTATTTTCGGTTAAGATTTAACAATCCGGAGGCACATCCCAACCTTATTGCAACGATGCTTGGAGGTGGAGTGACTTCCAAACCACCTGCTGGAAATGACATTGCAGAACTGGTTTTATACCCGGCTACACGTATTAATCACTTTGAAGAAAAGGCTGGTTTTGTAGCCTCTGCCGATTTATTGAAATATCCTACACCAAATACCCCGGATGTGATTGCACAAGCCGATGTGGTTGATTTAACCTGGAAGATGGATGCAACGGGCAGCCTGAACTGGACACCTCCAGCCACCGGCGGAGAATGGAAAATAGTACGGTTTGGCTATTCGTTAACCGGGAAACAGAACCATCCCGCATCAGTGGAAGCAACAGGATTGGAAGTAGACAAAATGGACGCAAGGGCAGTGAAAGAATATTTTACGACTTACCTGAACCAATACAAAGATGCAACTGGTGGCCTGATGGGAAGTAAAGGATTGCAATACATGATAACTGATAGTTACGAAGCGGGGCAGGAAACTTGGACACCCGGTATGATGGAGGAATTCCAAAAGCGTCGGGGTTATAGTTTATTGCCCTGGATGCCGGTGCTGACCGGACAAGTTATCAAAAGTGCAGAAGCCAGCGAGCAATTTCTCTGGGACTGGCGAAAAACCATTTCAGAATTAATAACTGAAAATCATTATAACCAGCTTACCGGTATTCTTACAGACTATGGGATGAAGCGTTATTCTGAATCGCATGAGAATGGTCGGTTGTTCATTGTTGATGGCATGGATGTAAAACGTACAGCAGCTATTCCGATGTCGGCTATGTGGACACCTGGGCTCGGCGGCTCTCCGCCAAACATGGCCCAGGCCGATATTCTTGAATCTGCTTCGGTTGCACACATCTACGGGCAAAACCTGGTCGCTGCTGAATCGTTTACCGCCATCGGTTTTGGTATTAATGGAGCCTGGTCATATTCACCTGAAAAATTAAAACCTACGGCCGATCTGGAGCTGGCCAGCGGTGTAAATCGTTTTGTGATCCATACCTCCGTTCATCAGCCGGTTGATGACAAGATCCCTGGTCTTGGACTAAGCGTATTTGGCCAATGGTTTAACCGTCATGATACCTGGGCAAATCAGGCAAAGGTGTGGACTGATTACCTGGCCCGTAGTTCCTATATGTTACAGCAAGGAAAGTTTGTTGCTGATATTGTATATTATTACGGGGAAGACAATAACATTACCGGATTGTTCGGAAACAAACTACCCGATGTTCCAACAGGATACAGCTATGATTTTATTAATCCTCATGCACTCATCAACCTTTTGTATACACAAGGAGGCAAACTGGTGACACCTTCCGGGATTAAATACAAGATGTTAGTGATAGACAGTATTGCCCGGAAGATGTCCTTACCTGTTCTTCGTAAAATAGCTCAGCTTGTAAAAGAGGGAGCTGTTATCACTGGTATAAAGCCTGAAATGGCAGCAAGTTTAAATGATGACCCTCTGGAATTTCAGCGCCTGGTAAATGAGGTATGGAACTCCGATAGAAAAAATGTATTCACGGGAAAGACAATTGCTGAAGTGCTTTCTTCTTTGAGCATCCGGCCTGATTTTGAATATAGCAAACCATACGATGATACACAGTTACGCTATGTACACCGCAAAGTTGCAGGTGGCGACATTTATTGGGTAAATAACCGTAACGACCGGAATGAAGTTGTTGATGCGACATTTCGTGTCATTGGAAAGACTCCGCAGATCTGGCATCCCGAGACGGGAAAAACAGAACCTGTTTCTTATAAAATAGAAAACAACCATACAAATGTTTCCTTGAACTTTACACCAAATGATGCATTATTTATAGTGTTTCTGTCGCCTGCGAAAAAAAGCATGGTTATCCTTCCTGCAAAAACCGATCAAGACATAATTACGGTTAAAGGGCCCTGGAACGTTACTTTCCAGCCGGATCGTGGCGCACCACTACAAGCTTCATTTGAAAATTTGGTTTCATATACTGAGCATACCGATCCTGGCATTAAATACTTCTCAGGTACAGCCACCTATACAAAGTCAATTAATATCCCTGTAAATACATTGGTGAAAGGTGCCCAGATACGTTTAGATCTGGGGGATGTAAAGAATTTGGCTGAGGTAGTGGTGAACGGAAAGTTATTAGGTACTGTTTGGAAAAAGCCTTTCAGCGTGAATGTAAACTCCGCATTGAAACCAGGAGAGAATAGGCTGGAAATAAAAGTCACTAACCTTTGGGTAAACAGGTTAATCGGAGACCAACAGCCTGATGTAAAGCAAAAAGTAACCTATACTACCATGCCATTTTATAATGCAAATTCAAAATTGCTGTCATCTGGTTTGTTGGGGCCAGTAAAGTTGGTATGGGTGAAGATAAAGAAATAGATGTGGCTCTTTGGATATTCCGGGGCAATTGATCTCACCCTTCCGGAATAGCGAACCGTTAGTTCTGCAACACTTTGAACATATCAATTCATTGAATCAGACGAATAGAGAAAGAGAAAACCTGAGGGAATCACCTTTCTCCTATTTATATAGAGAAGTGCCCACTATCGAGCACCCAAACTATACATCTTAGTTTGAAATTTTGAATTTCATAATTATTTAATCTTTAAGTGATATTTTTTAAAGGATCTTCTCCAATATTTCCAATTCGTCTTAATTTTTCAACAAATTGGTTCGAAAAAACACCACTGTGGGGACGCTTTTAACTTCTGGTGACCTTTTTGAGTAATTAGTATAGTTGTAATCCGAAACGGTTCTTTTTTAATGTTGACTGTTTTTTTTAAAAAAGCTACCTTTGCACCTTGAAACAAGGATATGATTTACTTTTTCTTTAATAAAGCAAATACGGTGTTTGCCGTACAACATAATCAAACGCTCCATCCGACAGATATTTCAAAACTAAGCTGGCTTTTTGCAGGCGCGGAATTAAACCGGGATACAATTGTGACCGGTTTTTTTGTTGGTCCCCGGGCGGCGATGGTTACTCCATGGAGTACCAACGCGGTTGAAATTACACAGAACATGGGCATTGAAGGTATTATCCGCATCGAGGAATTTGCGGCGGTTGATCCTGATTTTTCGGCTTTCGACCCGATGCTGTTTCAAAAATATTCAACGCTTAATCAGGAAATCTTCACCATTAACATAAAACCGGAACCGATTCTGGAAATTGAAGATATCGCACAATATAACAAGCAGGAGGGACTCTCTTTAAGTGACGAAGAGATTCAATACTTAAACGGTCTTTCTGAAAAATTAGGTCGTAAGTTGACCGACTCCGAAGTATTTGGTTTTTCTCAGGTGAATTCGGAGCACTGCCGTCACAAAATTTTTAACGGCACTTTTGTGATTGATGGACAAGAGCAACCTGTTTCATTGTTTAAGCTAATCCGCAAAACGTCTGAGGCTAACCCGAACGGGATTGTCTCGGCTTATAAAGATAACGTAGCCTTTTTAAAGGGCCCTGTAGTTCAGCAATTCGCACCCAAACGTCCGGATGTACCTGAATTCTACGAGATCAAAGATTTTGAATCTGTAATTTCCCTGAAAGCCGAAACCCATAACTTTCCTACCACTGTTGAGCCTTTTAACGGTGCAGCTACAGGATCGGGTGGTGAGATCAGGGACAGGATGGCCGGTGGCCAGGGTTCTATTCCGTTGGCCGGTACGGCGGTATACATGACGGCCCTTTCGCGCTTAGCAGCCGACCGTCCCTGGGAAAATGGCGTTGCCGAGCGCAAATGGCTTTATCAATCGCCGGTTGATATTTTAATTAAAGCCTCAAACGGAGCATCGGATTTTGGTAACAAGTTCGGTCAGCCGCTGATCACGGGTTCGCTGCTCACTTTCGAGCATGAGGAAGATTCACGCACCCTGGGTTATGATAAGGTAATTATGCAGGCTGGCGGTATCGGTTATGGCAAGCTGTCGCAAGCCAAAAAACACAGTCCGCAGGTAAGCGATAAGGTGGTGATTTTGGGTGGTGATAATTACCGGATAGGTATGGGTGGTGCAGCCGTTTCGTCGGCAGATACCGGCGCATTAGGTTCGGGCATAGAGCTGAATGCTATCCAGCGCTCAAACCCGGAAATGCAGAAACGAGTATCAAATGCAGTGCGCGGGATGGTAGAAAGTGATGTTAATTCGATTGTTTCTATTCACGATCATGGTGCAGGCGGTCATTTAAACTGCCTTTCGGAACTGGTAGAGGAAACCGGGGGCAAGATCGACCTGGATAAACTGCCTGTTGGCGACCCAACCCTTTCAGCTAAAGAAATTATCGGAAACGAATCCCAGGAACGTATGGGGCTGGTGATCGGGCAGGAAAACATAGAGATCCTGCAAAAGATTGCCGACCGCGAGCGCTCTCCGATGTATACGGTGGGCGAAGTAACCGGCGACCATCGTTTCACATTTGAATCAGCCACTACGGGTGCCAGGCCAATGGACCTTGACATGGGTGATATGTTTGGCAGTTCACCGAAAGTGGTGATGCAGGATAAGACAATCGAACGAAAGTATAGCCCGGTAACCTATGACGTATCTCAATTACAGGCTTACCTCATGCAGGTACTGCAACTGGAAGCAGTGGCGTCTAAAGACTGGCTGGTTAACAAAGTAGACCGTTGCGTAGGTGGCCGCGTGGCGAAACAGCAATGTGCCGGCCCACTGCAATTGCCGCTTAACAATTGCGGTGTTATGGCGCTGGATTTTCAGGGCAAGGATGGTATTGCTACCTCAATTGGTCATGCGCCGCTTTCGGCGTTGATTAACCCGGCATCAGGGAGTCGTAACGCCATTGCCGAATCGCTTTCTAATATTGTTTGGGCTCCCTTGAAGGATGGCTTACAGAGTGTGTCTCTTTCGGCCAACTGGATGTGGGCTTGTAAAAATGCGGGAGAGGATGCGCGTTTATATGCCGCTGTAAAGGCCTGTTCTGAGTTTGCAATTGAACTGGGGATCAATATCCCAACAGGGAAGGATTCGCTTTCCATGAAGCAAAAGTATAAGGATGGCGAGGTGATTGCCCCTGGTACTGTGATCATTTCGGCAGCCGGGCATTGTGACGATATTACCGGGGTGATAGAGCCTGTGCTGCAAAAAGACGGAGGCGCGATCTATTATATCAACCTATCGGGCGATACCTATAAACTGGGCGGTTCATCATTTGCTCAAATTTTAAATAAAATAGGTTCTGAAACACCTGACGTATTAGACGCCGGCACTTTCAAAAATACGTTTAATACCCTGCAGCAACTGATCAAAGCAGGCCACATCCAGGCCGGGCATGATATCGGCAGCGGCGGCTTGATCACTACCTTGTTAGAACTTTGCTTCGCTGACCGCGATTTAGGCGCAACAATCGACCTTTCCGCATTAGGCAATCAGGATATCATCGAAACGCTGTTTGCTGAAAACATCGGAATCGTTTTCCAGGCCGATGCAACAGCGGAAGCGGTGTTGGAACGCAATGGTGTTGCCTTCTGCAAGATTGGTACTGTTGAAACGGCAGCTACGCTTACCGTGAAAAACGCTAACGGTAGCTGGTCGTTTGATATTGATCACCTGAGGGACGTGTGGACTAAAACATCTTACCTGCTTGATCAGAAACAAAGCGGTGCGGTGAAAGCCAGGGAGCGTTTTGATAATTACAAGAACCATGTTTTAAAATATAAATTCCCGGCAGGCTTTGCTGGAAAGAAACCGGTTATAGACGCAGGCAAGCCACGACCAAAAGCGGCCATAATCCGCGAGAAAGGCAGTAACTCCGAGCGCGAGTTGGCTAATGCTATGTACCTCGCCGGTTTCGATGTGAAGGATGTCCACATGACTGACCTGATCTCGGGCCGGGAAACACTGGAAGATATCCGGTTTATCGGAGCTGTAGGCGGCTTCTCTAACTCAGATGTATTGGGATCAGCCAAAGGCTGGGCCGGTGCTTTCATGTATAATGAAAAGGCCCGGGTAGCCCTTCAAAACTTCTTTGAACGCGACGATACGCTGTCGGTAGGTATCTGTAACGGTTGCCAGCTGTTTATTGAGTTGGGCATGATCAACCCTGACCATGCCGAAAAGCCGAAGATGCTGCACAACCAAAGCCATAAACACGAAAGCGGCTTTACTTCGCTAACCATACAACCAAATAACTCGGTGATGCTGTCTACGCTGGCCGGCTCAACGCTTGGCGTTTGGATCTCGCACGGTGAAGGACAGTTCCGGTTACCATATGCCGAAGACCAGTACGGCATCGTAGCCAAATACGGCTATGAAAGCTACCCCGCCAACCCCAATGGCTCAGACTACAACACTGCCATGATGTGCGATAAGACCGGCCGTCACCTGGTGATGATGCCACACATTGAGCGCTCCCTTTTCCAATGGCACTGGGCTAACTATCCAACCGGGCGTAAAGACGAAGTATCGCCATGGATGGAAGCATTTGTGAACGCAAGGGTTTGGTTGGAGAAATAGAAAAAGTAACTTGTTTTTAAAGAGCCTCAACTTTGGTTGGGGCTCTTTTGTGTGAAGCAAGTGAGGGTTTATATGATATATCTCCACATTAAAAACACTGTTAATAAATTGGTTAAAAAGAGCAGATCAGCGGGTTCTATCTTTCTTTTGCGATATCGCCATTGTGCGTATCGTACAGCGCCAAATTCCTGCGGGTTGTGGTTCCGGTCTTTTAATAACTACTGTAGTAATAGCATTAGAATTGTCAGCATTGGCAGAAATAACGCCCGCTTGTCGTTAATTGATACGGATAAGTTTTGTTATTGAAAGATCGAATTATCATTTGATAAAAGTTAATGTGTTGACATTTGATAGTTTAGAACGCGAACTTGCACATCGCGCGAAACGTATATTATCCTCTTTTTACCTGGTGCTTTTATTTCTAACAATCACGCAAATTGCTAAAAGCATTCTTTTTCCAAAACAAAGCTTCTTTTTACTAAATGGTTGCAAAAATTGTTAAATTACTTATCACTTAAGTGGATATTGAATGCCAAGACCATCGAACTAATTATTCAGATGCGATTTTCAAACACCGGCAGGAGTTTAACAAGAAATTTTCGAATACTTATTTTGGATGTGTGATTTTTTTGGTAAATGGCTTTTAATCAGATGGTTGATAAAATAAAAAAAGGAGATACTTTTAGTTTAGTATCTCCCCTGGTGGAGCCGGAGGGATTCGAACCCTCGTCCAAACATGGTATAAGGTAAGCTTTCTACATGCTTAGCTTCTGTTTAATTGTAGGGAAGGGGAAGGTCAGTCGCTTACCTGTACCGTCTTCCTTAGGTGCTTTATCTTACCCGCTTATCACACCCTAAGCAGGCCAGTTTCATCTTTCGATGCCCCGATTGCCGATCCGATGAAACGGAAAACCGGCGGGACAAAAGCTATGCTAATTCTAAATTAGGCAGCTAAGGCGTAGTTATTTTCGCCATTTGTAAGTTTGAGCGTTCAGATTAAAGCGCTAATTCACCCAACGCGCTGCATGCTTACCTACTTATCTCCATCCTGTCAATTCCGGTCGACCCCATTTTTTGAGTTCGCAGTTGCCGGTGGGCAGTTTGCAGTTATAAGCGGTTACAAATATACGGATTTAGTTTGCAGTTGCGACGAATAGTTCATGGATTTTAATTGTCATTGCGCCGAAATTTTATCCGGCAACATGCTTTAGCAGCGGTAGTTTGCTCATCACAAATATCACAAGACTGGATAACGAAAAAGTTAATAGCGCGACTAATGGAATACTGAAGACCGGGTTGAATATCTTATATGTAATATCATTAAGTTCAAGGAAGTTTAAAATTAAAGCATGACTAAGGTATAAGCCTAAGGTATACTTGCCTATATTGCTTATAATGTTATTTACAACCGGATTTAAATTGACTTTAATAAATCTAGCCATTAAAAACGCGCTCGACGATAGTATAGCTATAAAAGGACTAATTGGTTCGTAAAAGAAAGTGTTTAAGTTTTTGGTTTTCAGTGATATAAAATACGTACCTAAAGTTATTGATAGGGTACATAATACAAATACCAACACCGCAATTAAAGCTATGTTTTTAAATTTTAATGGCCTATAAGCAAGGTAATAGCCAAGTACAAGGTACCCAATATAGCCGGTAAAGTTGTGGAGATCAATGCCCGGATCGAGCATAGTTAAATAAGGCCGGCTTAAAATTACTGTCAAAAACCAGATACCTAAAAAGTACAATATCTCTTTTTCTGTTGCGTTACGCACAAATTTGCTTATTACGGGTATAAACAGGTAAAGCCCCATTAAAAGATAAACATACCATAAATGATAGTAGCTGCCGGTTTGAAGTTGCTGTAATACAAGTTTTATATTGAGCCATATATTGTCTGATAACTCTATCTCTTCGTTGTAAAGTTTATAACCGATATAAATCAAACTCCAAAAAATAAAAGGGGGGATAAGTCTGCCAAATCGCTTTTTTAAGAAATCTTTAAGTTCATACTCCCGTTGTAATAGTAAAGCTCCTGTTATCATAACAAAAACGGGAACGGAAAATCGCACCACAGCATTGTAAATATCGGCAGCAAGCCAGTCGTTAATAGGTACCCCTTTAACGCGGAACAACAATGGAGACGCTGTGTGCAGCACCACAACGGCGAACATAGTTATCAGCCTTAAATTATTTATCCAGTTAATATTCTGATGTTTGTGAAGGCTAATAGTCTGGCTAAATTTCATTGAATAAACTTAAGGTTTTTTATGGGCGATTGATCAGTTTGGGTAAAACAACAAAGCCCGTTTTTTGAACCGGGCTTTGTGTTGGATAAAATAAGTAAAATGAATTAATTGCCAACTGCTAACTGCTCACTGGCGACTGTCCTGCCCGGATAAACTTTCAATGCTTCTTCCAGGCAGGTCATCGCTTTTGTAAGGTCGTTGTTGTTTAAAACATAGGCCATGCGCACTTCATTTAATCCGGCTCCGGGCGTGCTATAAAAGCCGGTGGCGGGGGCCATCATTACTGTTTCGTTATTGAGGCTAAAAATTTCGAGCATCCACTGGCAAAACTTGTCGGCATTATCAATAGGCAGTTTGGCAACCACATAAAACGCGCCGCCGGGGTTAGGACAATAAACACCATCTATTTTATTCAGTGCACTTACCAGCGTATTGCGCCTGCTTGTATATTCTTTATTTACTGCTTCAAAGTAGCTGTCCGGCGTATCAACGGCTGCTTCGCCGGCAATTTGTTCAACCATACCTGCACTTAAACGGGCCTGGGCAAACTTCAAGGCTGTGTTGCGTAATTCCTTGTTTTTAGTGATCATGCAACCCAAACGGGCACCGCAGGCACTGTAGCGCTTGCTTACCGTATCCATTATCACAACGTTTTCTTCAAGTCCGTTCATATGCATTGGCGATATAAACGAACGGCCATCATAGCAAAACTCACGATATGCCTCGTCCGAAAACAGGTACAGGTCATGCTTTAAAACCAACTGTTTCAGCGCCTCCATCTCTTCTTTCGAATACAAATACCCGGTTGGGTTATTTGGATTGCAAATCATGATGGCTTTGGTTTTATCCGTTATCAGTTTTTCGAATTCGCTTATAGGAGGAAGTGCAAAACCATTGTCTATGTACGATAATATAGGCTTAACCACAATATCGCTTTGGCTGGTAAAGCCGTTATAGTTGGCATAAAAAGGTTCCGGGATAATCACTTCATCGCCGGGGTCAAGGCATGCCATTAATGCAATACTAATAGCTTCCGAACCTCCGGTAGTAACAATAATATCTTCGGGCGTTATATTATAGCTCAGTTTATTGTAGTACTCAGTAAGCTTTTTACGGTAGCTCAATGTACCCTCGCTTGGGGTATAAGCCCAAACTTTAAAATCAATTTTTTTAATGGCATTCAGCATGCCATCGGGCGTAGCAATATCGGGTTGGCCGATGTTAAGATGATACACCTTTTTCCCATCCTGCTTAGCTTTATCAGCGTAAGGTGTTAATTTACGTATCGGTGACGCGGGCATTCGCTGGCCCTTTTCAGATATTTTTGGCATTCTGCAAAATTACTAAAATGAAAATTATAGTTTGTAAAACCTTTGTAAACGAAAAAAGACCCGGTTTCGGGTCTTTTAAATATTATTTTAAATATCCCGGTTGATATACGGGATATATCAAGCATGTAATAATTACTTGCTCGCCGCGGGTTTAGCTACAACTTCACCAACAATGTTCAAATATTTTTCGGGTGTTACAGCGTTTGATTTAACAACAATAGTTTTGTTAAATGGCGCAGCAGCAGCAGCATTGTAAGTGATTTTGATTGTGCCTTTATCGCCGCTTTTTACAGGAGTTTTAGTGTAATCGGCAATTGTACAGCCGCAGGTTGGCCTTACTTCTGTTAAAATAAGCGGTTCTTTGCCAACGTTGGTAAATTCAAACACGGTAGTAACGGGAGTGCCTTGTGGTATTTTACCAAAGTCATGCTTTTCTTCGTTAAATTTAAACTCAGCTTTTCCGCTATCTTGTGCTGATGCGGTGAAGGCAAAGCCTAATATTACCGCGCAAATCATTAATATCTTTTTCATACGTTATATTTGATTATTACAAATATAAAAGGTTTAATGTAATTACAAAACTATTACTCAAACTCCGGGTTTTATCTGTTAGTTTGCCTAATACAGAATAGAATTTTATACTTTTACCGTCTAAACAAAATTTTATATGCCTGAAACTACAACACGCGCTACCAGTAAATTTAATACTGCCGAGCTCAGTTTTGATGATTTCAAGAAGATTGTTATTGATGATTATCGTATTGGTTATGAGAGTCGCCAGGCCAGTTTGATAGGCCGCAGGGAAGTACTAACGGGCAAGGCAAAGTTCGGTATTTTTGGCGATGGCAAAGAGGTTGCACAGCTGGCAATGGCCAAAGCTTTTCGTGCGGGCGACTGGCGCGCGGGTTACTATCGTGATCAAACTTTTATGTTTGCTACAGGCATGAGCAATATGAAAGAGTTTTTTGCTCAACTATATGCTAATCCTGATATTGAAAAAGATCCCGCATCTGGCGGCAGGCAAATGAACTGTCACTACGCTACCCGTTTTGTAAACACTGATGGAAGCTGGGTTAACCAGGTTGAAACGATGAACAGTTCGTCGGACATTTCAACAACTGCCGGTCAGATTCCGCGTTTATTAGGTTTAGCCTATGCTTCAAAACTATATCGTCAAAATAAAGAACTTGATTATCTGAAACAGTTTTCAATTAACGGTAACGAAGTAGCTTTTGGCAGCGTAGGTAACGGTGCAACTTCCGAAGGATCGTTTTTTGAGACTTTTAATGCCGCAGGCGTGCTGCAGGTGCCTATGGCTATTTCAATTTGGGATGATGCTTATGCTATCTCGGTTCCGGCCAGCTTGCAAACTACTAAAGAAGATATCTCGGAAGTATTAAAAGGCTTTCAGCGTGAAAATGGAAGTAACGGTTATGAGATTTTTAAAGTTCGTGGCTGGGATTATATTGCCCTTTGCGAAACTTATGAACGGGCTATCAATATTTGCCGTGAAGAACATGTACCTGTATTGATCCACGTTACCGAAATGACCCAACCACAGGGCCACTCTACCTCAGGTTCACACGAGCGCTATAAAAGTAAAGAGCGCCTGACCTGGGAGGATGAACACGACTGCCTGCTTAAAATGCGCGAATGGATGATTGCCTCCGCTATCACTACTGAAATTGAGCTGGAGGAGCTTGAGGCTGAGGCAAAAAGATATGTACGCGAATGCCAGCGGGAAGCGGCCAATGAACTGGCCATTGTTATAAAGGCCGAAATAGAGGAAGCGGCTGATCTGATAGACGCGTTTGCCGAATCATTACCTTCGCACAAAGAGGCAATATCGGGCTTATCAGCAAGCTTACATACAAGTTTTGACGCTGGCAGGCGCGAGATTTTTACCGCTATCCGTAAAGCGTTACGGTTAACCGTTCATGAGGATAATGCTGAGCGAAGAGCATTATCAGCGTGGCTGAAAACGGAAGGCGTGAAAAATGCCGAGCGCTACAACTCAAAGTTGTTTACGGGAACACCAGAATCGCCTCTTTATGTGCCTGTTGTAGCTGCTATTTATAGTGATGATGCAAAGGTAATGGATGGCAGGGAAGTGCTGAATGCCGCATTCGATGCTAACTTTGCCCGGGATAAAAGCATTGTTGCCTTTGGTGAAGATCTTGGTGCTATAGGCGATGTTAACCAGGGATTTGCCGGTTTGCAGGCTAAATATGGCGAGATACGTATCAGCGATACCGGGATCCGTGAAACAAGTATTATAGGGCAGGGTATGGGGCTGGCCATGCGCGGTTTAAGGCCGATTGCAGAGATCCAGTATCTCGATTACCTGATATATGCAATAACCATCATCAGTGATGACATTGCCAGTTTAAGTTATCGCACCATGGGCGGGCAAAAAGCACCGCTTATTATTCGTACTCGTGGTCACAGGTTAGAGGGCATCTGGCATTCGGGCTCACCGATGAGTGTTATTTTGGGGTCGATGCGCGGTTTCCATATTTGTGTGCCCCGTAACATGACCCAGGCAGCCGGTATGTACAATACGCTGCTAAGGGGTGATGAACCTGCTTTGGTAATTGAATGCCTCAATGGCTATCGTTTAAAGGAAAAATTGCCGGCCAATGTTGGTGATTTTACTGTGCCGCTTGGCAAGGCTGAAGTTTTAAAAGAAGGCGACGATATCACTGTGGTTTCATACGGATCAACATTGAGGGTTGTGCAAGAGGCTGCGGTTGAGCTTGAAAGTATGGGGATTCATATCGAAGTAATAGATCCTCAAACGCTGTATCCATTTGATACAGAGAATGTTTGTGGTACTTCGTTAAAGAAAACCAGTAAGTTGCTGGTTGTTGATGAAGACTTGCCCGGTGCCGGATCTGCCTACATCCTGCAAAAGATACTGGAAGCACAAAATGGATATTACGCACTCGATGCACAGCCTAAAACGCTAACCGCTAAAGAACACAGGCCACCTTATGGCTCAGATGGCGATTACTTCAGTAAGCCGTCTGTTGATGACGTAGTTGAAACCGTTTATGCCATGATGAACGAGGCTAATCCTTCAAAATACCCTGCTATTTATTAATAACTCATAATTACAGGCTGGTGAAATTAGCAATTCATAAATTGCTAATTTCACCAACTGTTTTTTTAATCTACTATGGATAATACTTTTTTAACCGTCGCCGAAAATATCAAAACCCGCCGTACTGTAAAACCGGCCATGATGAATGGTCATAAAGCACCAAACGGGCATATTGCCGCGTTACTTGAACTTGCCGATTGGGCTCCAACTCATGGTTTTACTGAACCATGGCGCTTCATTGTTTATGAAAATCCCGATCAGTTTTGTGCTGAACATGCCGAAGTTTATAAAAACAGCGTATCTGCCGAAGATTTTAACGAAGCTACCTACAATAACCTGAAAACGCTTGGCAACAAAGTCTCGCACGTGATCATTGCTGTTATGCAACGTGGCGATCTGCCTAAAATACCGCCATTTGAGGAAGTTGCTGCTGTATCAAGTGCTATTCAAAATATTTTGCTGGGTGCTACCGCTTTAAATATGGCCTCATTCTGGAGTACAGGTGGCGCTATCCTGAAACCGGCTTTCAAGGAGTTTTTGAATCTGCGTGATGAGGATAACGTTATGGGCGTATTGTACATTGGTTACGCCGACCAGTATCCCGAAGGGAAGCGCACCGTTCCACTTAAAGATAAAATTAAATGGGTTAAGTAAAATTAACCCATAACCTTTCCTTTTTTGCTTCGTATAATAGCCTAAAATATTGCTTAGTTTTAAACTTATTTTCATTTAAGTAAAAAATTATTGTTTTACTAATTTGGAATTTACGTTTTAAAGTATATTTTTGTGTTGGCCTGTTAACAGCAGGTTAACACACCGTCCAGAACCTGTTACTATACCCTAATTATTTAAAATTAATTTAAACTCAGGCAAGCGTATGAGGAAACATTTTTTGTGGGTCACTATGTCGATTTTTTTTCTGTCAGCAACAATCTTAAGCTGGAAATCGGATGGTGCAAACAGATCAGTGAGCGTAAGAAAAAAAAATGCAGCGTTTACAACAAAAGAACTATTTGAGCAATACGTCAATAATTTATACGAATCAGCGCATCTTAGTGAAACTGGTTTAGCTTTTAATGTATTTGAAAAAGCTGTTACAGGTTACACCAATTTAAAGCTCGCGCATATGGTGCCCCAAAGCAGCGATGTGCTTACAGTGGTTGATTTTAGCAAATCGAGCCGTGAAAAGCGTATGTGGATCGTTAATTTGTTGAGCAAACAACTGGTACTCAATACCTGGGTAGCCCATGGTTCGGGCAGTGGCGAAGAAATGGCCAGCCATTTTTCAGATGCTAACGACTCGCATGAAAGCAGTCTCGGTTTTTATGTTACTGATAAAGTTTATAACGGCAAACACGGCCGATCGTTATATCTTGATGGTATGGATGAAGGTTTTAATGGCAATGCCCGTATGCGTAGCATTGTTGTGCACGGTGCAAATTATGTTGGTCCGGCTGCTATTAATGAGCAAGGATACATAGGAAGAAGTTTTGGTTGCCCGGCTGTATCGCCAAAAGTAATTAATAAAGTAATTAATACAATTGCCGGAAAAACTGTTATATTTATTAGCGGAAACGACGATTCGTATTATTCAAAATATCTGGATGAAGCAGGGCCGCTTAATTTAATGGCGAGTGCCGACACTTCGTTCAACTTTGCTAAGTTTTAAATCCAATCCCAACTATAAACCAAATCATGAGGCCCGGCTTACTATCAAGTTCGCCGGGCTATTTTTTTGTTATTTTGCCAAAAAACTTTGAAGGTGCGCATAAAGCACAATATCCAAACCGTAAACATCAGGGCGATATTGGATAGTGCCATTTTCATCGGCCCAGCAAGTTACGTAGGTAATGTAAATAGGTGTTTTTTTAGGCAGGCCAATATTAGTAGGCTCCGGTTTATTCACTATCATATCATTTGCGATGGTGTCGATATCAGCTCCTTCGCCAAATAAATTCTTTGCCAGGCCGAGGGGATCGCCCAGGCGCACGCAGCCATGGCTCACTGCTCTCATCGTTTTACGGAATGCAGCTTTGTTAGGTGTATCGTGCAGGTAAACGCTGCTGCGGTTTTTGAACAGGAATTTGATCTTACCTAATGAGTTATCTTCGCCGGGGCGCTGTTTAAATTCGTACTCGAGGTTATCAGGGGTTACCTGTGTCCAATCTATCGTTTCCGGATCGGCTATCCTTTTGCCATCTTTAAACACATCGATATTTTTATTCGCCAGGTAAAAACGGTCTTCTGCAGCTTCAACAATGATTTCTTTGGTAGCGATACTGCGCGGAATGTTCCAAACCGGGTTTACTTCAACGCTATGAATCACACTGTTCAATATCGGCGTTTCGCGCGGGAACGGTTTATCTGCCCGGGCGGTATCGTCAAAATGCTCCAATGTGTTTTGATTTTCCATGTTACGTCCCTGGCCAACACACACCTTCATGTTTAAAACCGATTTGCCGCTATCCATAACATCAAGCCTGAAATCGGGAATATTTACGATAACATATTTGGGCTCGTAAGGTTTATTTCTCCAGCGTAGGCGTTCAAGGCTAACCAATAAATAGCGTTTGCTTTCTTCTCTTGATAGCCCTTCTATAGTGGCGCTGTCCCTGTAAGCCTTTTGTAAGGCTAAATATTGCGGGTTTTTGGGTTGGATACTGTCCAGGAATGTTTTATAATCGGCCCTTTCTAAAGTAGCGAGCATGGTTGTACTATCAGGGCGGCGGGTCGCCATAAAGTACCTTGAGTAGATCTTTTTAGGATTAATGACCCCATATTGCAATGCATTTGAATATTTTACCAGTGCCCCGGCTGTTAAAATTTCAAGTTTGGCAACAGTTTCATACGCCTCATCAATTGTTTTTATTGCTGTCTTGTCCTTCAGTTTTGCAACAAGCCTTTTGATCTCGTTTGAAGGGTATACAGTAGGGTCAAGGCCGTGCTCATTGATCCTGTCAAGGTATTCGGGTAAAGCCTCAAGGTCGCCGTTGTTTAAGTGGTTTATTACTAAAATAGGCTGGTATTCGTTCTTCTTAAAAAATGATTCAATAACAAGCGGGTTGGCTGTTTTAGATCTGTATTTAGCAAACACCCTCTTAAAAACGGGAATGTATTCTTCGGTATCGGCCTTTTTGAAAATCTCATTTTGGGTGATCCTGAACATATCTTCAGCAATCATTTCGTGCTTTTTTTTGCAGCTTTGAAACGCAAGCAGCAAAATAAAACACGTGGAAAGTATAATTGGGATAAAGTGTTTTTTAAAGGGGATAGGTATCATATACACGAAAGATAGTTAAATATTGCGTATGAATAGCAATAGCCATACCATAAAGGGCTGTGCTTTTTATTTATTTTTGAACATAGCGCCCTATAACCAATAACCCGAATAATCTGTTTTAATTAAAATGAAAAAACTGCTCCCGCTTACTTTAATCATATCATTGCCTTTCATGGCATTAGCACAGAGTTTTAAACCAGTAAATAAAGAAGCATCGCCTGAGGTAAATAAATTGCTTGCTTTCCTTTATAGTATAAAAGGCAAACAAATTTTGTCGGGCCAACAGAATTACAACAGTGACCGTGACGTTTTTTCAGACAGTGCCAAAGCTATTACAGGACATTACCCCGCTGTGTGGGGTTCAGATTTCATGCTTTGGGGAGATAAGGACCTGGGGCAGGACCTGGTTAATGAAGCCAAACAGAAATGGCAGGATGGTTATCTCGTAACATTGATGTGGCACCAGGGCCGGCCAATTGATAATCCTCCCTATGATTGGAAGCAAAGCATCCAGGGGAAATTGACTGATGCGCAATGGAAGGAGTTGACAACCCCCAATACCGAACTGAATAAAAAATGGCTGGCGCAGGTTGATGTAGTAGCAGGTTATTTAAAACAGCTCAGAGATGCACATGTACCTGTTTTATGGCGCCCTTATCATGAAATGAACGGTGTATGGTTTTGGTGGGGAAATAAAAAAGGGAATGAAGGGATCATCAAACTTTGGAAAATGATGTACGACCGGTATACTAATTACCATCATTTAAACAACCTGATTTGGGTATGGGGACCTAATGGTTTACGCGACCTGCCCTTAGATGAAGCCTACGATTATAAAGATTTTTATCCGGGGGCTGATTATGTAGATGTTTTAGGAGCTGATATTTATCATTTTGACTATGAACAGCGGGATTATAACGATTTGCTTAAGGTTGCTAATGGAAAAATCATAGCGTTAACAGAAACCGGTGAACTGCCAAAACCCGAAATTCTGGCAGCCCAACCCGAATGGGCCTGGTTTATGGTGTGGACAAGCTGGCTTTGGACTGATAATACACATGAGCGGGTGAGGACTATATATAGTCTTCCTCAAACGCTTAATCATGAACAAGTAAAAGCATTGTTAAATAAAAACTAATGTCTGAAACAAAATTACCCGAAGTTTGGCTTCGCGGCCCGCTGGCAGATGTTCCCGCTTTGCTGCAACCGGTGGCACACGCGCTTTTACAGGCGAGGGAAGAACTCAATGAGTTGATGTCTGATTTTCCTGAAACATTATTATGGGAAAAACTTGCCGGGATGGCATCGCCAGGTTTTCATTTGCGGCATTTAACGGGCGTATTGGACAGACTTTTTACTTATGCTAAAGGAGAAGGGCTTAGCGAAGAACAGCTAAGTTACCTGGCGGCGGAAGGCAAACCGGGCGGGCATGAAATTGCTGTTTCTGATTTGGTAAACGCGTTTAATGTTCAGGTGGATAATGCCATTGATCAACTAAAAGCTACTGATGAATCTATCTTAACCGATTGGAGAGGAGTGGGACGGGCGCAATTGCCGTCAACAGTGATCGGTTTGTATACTCATTCGGCGGAGCATACCATGCGGCATTTGGGGCAGCTTATTGTTACTGTAAAGGTGCTTAAGCACAGGCGATAGTAGAAATTTCTTTGAGAAAGGAGGCACCTACGGAGCCTAAAAAAAAACAACATTAAGGCTCCGTAGGCACCTCCTAATTACTGATTTGCAATAATCGCTGCATCTTTCAAATTTTGCGAACGATGGGTTACCCTGGCATCAGGGTGTTTATTTTCGGGATCGTACAGGAAAGTGTCGATATCTAATTCGCTCGCGGCCTTTATCTCCGATTCTGGATCATCGCCAATAATAAGAACTTCTTCGGGTTTGTAATCGTATTGTTCCAATATCGATGTGAAAATGTCCTTTTTGGTTAGTGACGAAAGCTCGGGATCCACAATGTGGATGGCTTCAAAATCAGCTTCGATATTCAGCATTTTTACCTTGCTCCATTGCAGCTTGGTGAAACCTGTTGTAACCAGGAATTTGGTGATGTTTGCTTCGCGGATGTCCTGGTAATCGTCGAAAGGCTGCATGGGTAGTTTATACTCAATGTTATTCAGCAGTTCGAGCCCTTTGTTTTTTACGATTTCACTAAACTGGTACTTGTCTGCTACCTTTTGATAAGGGATCCGTTTTAAATCTTCTTTTGCCTTGTTGATATGATCGATACCCTCACCAGCAATATGCTGATCAAGAAAGTTGAACAGTTCATTAAACAAATGATCAGCGATGGAACTAACCGGATATATGGTATTATCAAGATCTAATATGATAGCTTTTTTCATGGTAACAAAAATTAAGGTAAAACAGGCACTCGTTTATTGATGTGGATCGATCGCTTCATGATGAAATAACCGCAGGCAACAAGCATGCAAACACCACCCAGCAACCACCAAAGCATTTCAAATCCTCCATAAGCAATAACCTGGCTCCCTAAAAATGGGGCGATAATTTGTGCGCCCGACCACGACATGCTGTATAAAGCGGCATACTCGCCCCGGTTACGCGCATTGGAGCGGCTAATCCAAAAGGTATTCATAAAAGGCATAGAGAGCATTTCGCCCAAAGTAACCATACATACAATCAGTATTGCTACCAAAGGCACATGAGGCATCAGGTTAAGTAATACAAAGCCTGCTCCGGTAACTAAAATGCCAGAGATAATATAGGTTAAAGCATGGCGTTTGCCTTCAAGCCAGTTAATCAGTATCATTTCAATTAAAACGATAAGTATACCGTTTAACGCCAGCAGGAAACCGATAAAGCGCTCATTAAAATGCCACTGTATTTTGTAAAACACAGGCTGCATAATAAAAAACTGGAAGAAGCAAGTTGCAAACAGCGTAGCTAACAAGATAAACAGCAGGTAAACGCCGTCCTTATACGCCGATGAAACCACTTCATCAAAACCGGCCACTGCTTCTTTAATTGTTTTTGCCACTTTTGAACGAGGCATTAATGTAAGCAACAATATGCCTGCTGCAATATTGGTACAGCCATCTACCCAAAAAAGCAAATGATAATTTATAGAGGCCAATAGTCCACCCAAACCACCGCCAAAAGCCCAGCCCAGGTTGGTAGCAAGCCGGTTCAATGAATAGGAACGTGTTTTATTTTCTTCGGTACTGTAATGGGCAATAGCAGTTGAGTTAGCAGGCCTGAATGATTCGTTACAGATACTTAGTACAAAAGTAAAGATTGCCATGCTGATAAAACTGTGCTGATAGCCTAATACCAGGAACAGCAACCCGCCGGTAAGCAGTGCACCAACCTGTAAATCATAAAAGCCTATCTTATTGATCAGCTTACCGCCAATAAAACCGCCGGATACCGCACCCACACCAAAAATGGCCATAATATAACCCGACTGCTCGATGGTAAAATGCAGCTGCCTGATGGTATAAATGGTCATAAATGGTACAACCATGGTACCACTCCGGTTAATAAGCATTACGATGCTCAGGTACCAGCTGTTTTTTGAAAGTCCGCTATAGGCTTGTTTGTATAATTGGATAATTGAGGTAAGCATGAGGATGATGTGCAAATGTGCGGATATGCAAATGTGCAAATTATGAAATCAATACAGATGTGCGAATTATATAATAATCTGCACATCTGCATATTTGCACATCATTAAATCAGCTTAGCGTTTCTGTTTCTGAGCCAGTGATCGGCTAAAACAAGTGCTGCCATAGCTTCAACAATAGGTACTGCACGCGGAACCACACAAGGGTCATGACGGCCTTTGCCCGAGATCTCGGCAGCGTTGCCCTCGCTATCAATTGTAGCCTGGTTTTTCATGATGGTAGCTACCGGTTTAAAAGCGACCTTAAATTCAATAGGCATACCATTGCTTATGCCACCCTGGATTCCGCCTGAAAAGTTGGTGATGGTTTGTATATCACCTAAATGTGATTTTACAAAAATGTCGTTGTGTTCAGATCCACGCATTTCACTGCCTTCAAAGCCAGAGCCAAACTCAAAACCGTGAACGGCGTTAATGCTTAGCATTGCTTTACCTAAATCTGCAT
Organism: Mucilaginibacter sp. Mucisp86; assembly: GCF_047324315.1. Classification (NCBI taxonomy): domain Bacteria; kingdom Pseudomonadati; phylum Bacteroidota; class Sphingobacteriia; order Sphingobacteriales; family Sphingobacteriaceae; genus Mucilaginibacter; species Mucilaginibacter sp. Mucisp86. The sequence continues at coordinate 6,722,577 of NZ_CP168503.1, read as the reverse complement.
GTAACTTATCAAACACTGGTTCACCAAGACCAACCGGGCAGTTTTTTACGTAACAGCTGATCTTACCACCAACGGTATCACCATCTTTACGTACGCTGTCAATAAACTCGATCATTTCTTCGGCTGTTGCCGGATCGGCGCAGCGTACAATGTTTTTTTCGCGTTCTTCAATAAACTCAAGCGGATCGCTAATGAATACATTGGGAGCATTGATTTTGCCTACACTGCTAACATGGGCAACAATTTCGATGCCCTGGGTTTTAAGCAATAGTTTTGCTAAAGCGCCTGCAGCAACGCGGGCAGCAGTTTCACGGGCTGATGAGCGGCCGCCGCCACGATGGTCACGGATACCGTATTTGGTTTGGTAAGTATAATCGGCATGTGAAGGGCGGAAAACATCCACGTTATGGCTGTAATCTTTTGAGCGCTGATCTTCATTGGGGATCAGCATAGCAATAGGGGTACCTGTGGTTTTACCTTCAAACGTGCCCGAAAGGATCTTTACCGTATCGCTTTCTTTACGTTGCGTGGTGATCTTTGACTGGCCTGGTTTGCGTTTATCCAGTTCGCCCTGTATATAATCAAGGTCAACCTGTAAACCTGCCGGGCATCCGTCAATAATTACGCCGATAGCTTCGCCATGTGATTCGCCAAAAGTGGTTATCCTGAATAATTGCCCGAATGAATTGCCTGCCATAGTTTTAGATATGAGATGTTAGATATGAGATATGAGAAAATCCTATCTGAATATCTTTAATTGGTTTATTTATATTATTGCCGTTGCTACAATCCAGACTTACGAAGTTTTTAAAACTTCGTAAGTCTTAACCTCGGTTGAGATTCTTAGCACCTCGCAACAACGTAGTTTTTGTATGCTTTTTGCGTTAGGCTTTCTGCCTTTTGCTTTAAGCTTCTACCTCTTCCACTTCAAACCCTTGCTTTTCGAGATCGTTCCAGAAAGCGGGATATGATTTTTCAACTACCGGTCCGTTCTCAAACTCCATTTGAGGAAGGATGAGGGCAAGCGGCGCAAAGGCCATCGCCATGCGGTGGTCGTGATAGGTGTTGATGAAGATATTCTCCGGGATGAATTTGCCGCTGCAATCAAGCGTATAAACCTCATCTTTTTCAATCAGCTTAACACCCATTTTGCCAAGCTCTGTTTGCAGTGCCAGGATGCGGTCGGTTTCCTTGATCTTCAACGTTTCCAAGCCGGTGAATGAAGCTTCATGATCAAGTGCTGCGCAAACAACAATTACAGTTTGTGCCAGATCGGGACATTCTTTCAGATCAAATTCGCGGCGCGAAATTGGTTTGTTCTCTTTCTTCAAATGAACACCGCCGTCCTTAAACTGCGAAGTGATACCAAAGTTAGCCATGATCTCGGTAATTACGCTATCACCCTGTAAGCTATAAGGTGTCAATCCTGTTAAAAACAGTTCGGCCTCATCAGCAAGAGCTGCAATGGCATACCAGTATGAGGCGGCGCTCCAGTCAGGTTCAACGTACAATGATGTTGTTGTAAATTCCTGGTTTGCAATTGCTATAACATTCTCTTCCCATGTATGCTTGATACCAGAAGTTTCCAGCATGGCCAAAGTCATTTCAACATAGGGGCGTGACGTTAACTCACCTTCAATATGTAGCTCTAAGCCTAAAGGCAGGGCAGGGGCAATAAGTAACAGCGCGGTAATGTACTGACTGCTAATATTGCCTTTTATGCTGATTTTGCCTGTTTGTTGCTTAAAACCACCTTTTAGTTTGATGGGAGGATAGCCGTCATTTTCCTCATAATCAATATTGGCGCCCAGCACACGCAATGCATCAACCAATATACCTATTGGCCGCTCTTTCATGCGTTTGCTACCAGTTAATATCACTTCATCTTCCTGAATAGCATAGTAAGCCGTCAAAAAGCGCATAGCCGTACCTGCAGGACCAATATCAACGATATCGGATTTGCAATTTTCGATTTCGGAATTAGAAGAAACATCGCCTGCCAAAATCTCTTGATTCTTGATTTTTGGCTCTTGATTCTTCCTTAAAACACCTGCCAGTAAAACAGCATCCGCAGCATCAGATACGTTTTCAACATGTACCTTGCCTCCGCTTATTGCTTCGATGATCAGGGCACGGTTGCACTCACTTTTTGAACCGGTGAGGTTAACCGTACCGTTAACGATCTTGTTGTTTCTTTTAAGAATGATGTTTTGCATCATTATCAAATTAAGCGTGTGTAAGTTTTTCTGCGGCCTGGCCCTGAGCGGCATCGGCGTTCATTACTTCTGTTTGCCTGCGGATAGATTCGTTGTGAACCAGTTCAAGCAATTTTTCGGTGAATTCGGCGCTTAATTTTAATGCTTTACCGTATGTGGTACGTTTTTGCAGGATCTCATCCCAACGGCCAACTTGCAAAATGGTGATGTTGTTATCTTTTTTGTACTGACCGATCTTTTCGGCAATCTGCATACGCTCAGCAATTTTTTGGATCACCAGGTCATCGATTTTGTCGATTTGGTTACGTAGCTCAGCCAGTTTATCGCTTACTTCAGCATTTTTAACTTCTGGTTTACGTAACGCTAAATGATCAATGATATCAGCAAGTGCGGCAGGAGTAACTTGTTGTTTAGCATCTGTCCATGCTACACTTGGATCGATGTGTGATTCGATCATTAAGCCTTGCATATCAAGGTCTAACGCTTTTTGTGAAATGTAGCCGATCAAATCACGGTTACCTGTAATGTGGCTTGGATCGTTGATGATAGGCAACTCAGGAGCTAATGTTTTTAAGCTGATAGCAACATCCCACATTGGTTCGTTACGGAAAGCAGATTTTTCGTAAGATGAGAAACCACGGTGAATTGCAGCTAATTTGGTAATACCTGCGTTATTGATACGCTCTAATGCACCAACCCATAATGAAAGATCAGGGTTTACAGGGTTTTTAACCATTACAGGAACGTCAACACCTTTTAAAGCATCAGCAATTTCCTGAACGGTGAACGGATTTGCAGTTGAACGTGCGCCAACCCAAAGGATATCAACGCCGGCTTTTAAAGCTTCTTCAACGTGTTTTGCAGTAGCAACTTCAACAGCGGTTGGTAAGCCGGTTTCTTCTTTGGCGCGTTTTAACCACTCCAAACCGATGCTGCCAATACCTTCAAACTCGCCCGGACGGGTACGTGGTTTCCAGATACCTGCACGCAATGCAGAGATTTTACCTGTTTGAGCTAATAAATGAGCTGTGGCTACTAATTGTTCTTCGGTTTCAGCGCTGCAAGGGCCTGAAATCACCAGAGGTTCCTTGCCTGTTTTAATCCAGGTGCTAAGCGGCTGTATGTTTAAATTTAGTTTCATCTTGTTTTTGTATTTATCCGGTGATGGCCGGGAATGTTAGTTAATAAATTTAATTATGTTAATTTTTTTTGGTTTCTGTTTGATCCGTGACATTCAACTTAAACGTTGCGCCTGATGTTGATATACTTGCGGATACTCCTTTCAGCACGGTGCGGTTTTGGGGTAGTGCCAGGTTCGTCGTCATGCCTTTCGTATTCGCCAAGAATATTGAAGTTATGGGTGTACTTCAGGATCTGCCTTATTGAAGTATCATATTGCTTTTGTTCATCCCATTCAACATCTACATAAAAATTGTACTCGTTACGTTTACCCAAAATCGGCATCGACTGAATTTTGCTCATATTTACACCTTCTTCGGCAAATATGTTAAGCACTTTAGCTAATGCACCAACTTTGTTACTCACCTGGAAACATAACGAAGCTTTGTTAGCCGGTTTCTTCTCAACATTGTCATGCTGGGTCATGATCAGGAAACGGGTGAAATTCCTTTTGTTTGATTCGATACGGCGTTCCAGCACGTCCAGACCATAAAGCTGGGCTGCCAGCGCATTGGCAACTGCAACGGTATCGGTCAATTGCTCATCCCTAATGCGTTTTGCGCAGGCGGCAGTATCACTACTTTCCACAATTTTAAGGTGCGGGTATTCGTCAAAAAAATCAACACACTGGCGCAGGGCAATAGGGTGGGAGGTCACATATTTAATGTCCTCAAACTTTACACCGGGCAAAGCCATCAGGTGCAGTTGGATAGGCAGATAAATTTCGCCAACCACCGGGAAGCCGTAATCAAGCAGCAAGGTATAGTTTGGCAGGATACTGCCCGCGATACTGTTTTCTATCGCCATTACTACGTAATCGGCTTCTCGTTTTTTTAAGCTTTCGAATGTTTGCTTAAAAGAGTTGCACTCAATGGTTTCGATGTTTTCGCCAAAGTACCTTATTGCAGCTTCCTCGTGAAAGGAAGCCCGAATACCCTGAATTGCAACTTTTGGTCTTTCTATTTTCATAAACCCTGTTAAAGCAAAAAGTCCCGGCTGTTGGGCCGGGACTTTTTGTGTTTTTTATATGTTTTGTTTAGTACATATTAGTCCCGGCTCTCACTGGTAAAGTAAAAGTAGTAACCAAAAAAGTATGCACCTGTTAATTTCATTTGTTGTTTTTTATTACGCCGTAAATGTACGGTAAAAAAAGAGTTTGTCAATAGAAAATTTTATTTTTTATAAAAAAAGAATAGTCAACCAAATTTAATTTGGGCAGATTGCCTTTTTTACCTTCTGCTGAAAGAGAAAAAACGTTGATTCGAGACAGTTTTGGGTGTTTTGGGGAATTTTTCGAGCAATGTCATTCCGTCAAGTAAATTAGCAGGTTGAATAAATTCTCCATTCTTAAACATTATTTTTACATTACTTACTGATCCTTTACTGCCAAGAGTGTAGGAAATCTCTTTAATATCTGCTTTATCGTATACTACGATATGCTCTTCGTCGTATCCATATGAAAATTGAGTTTTCCCCTTCGATATTTGTAAATATTGATGCCTTCCCTTCATCGTTGTTGCAGCAATATAGCCAATCAATATTCCTAAAGTCACGATCATAGTTAAAAATACACTCACAGGCATAGCTTTCTCTTTTCCAATAGCTGTAAAAAACAGTACACCGAAAAAAAATAACAAGTAAACTGAAATTACTAATCCAATTGCAAATACCCTGGCGGAGTTAAACCGGTATATAAAATCGTTGGTTATAAAGTGAGGCTTATTGCCAATATTAAAGAAGTGTTTTTCAAATAAACTTAAATTGAGCTTTTGATTAAAAAAATCTGCAACTAAATCGCAGGCTTCATCAACAGTTTTTGCATGATACTCATATAAATGATTATCCCTGTCGAGATAATAAGCACAAAATTTACCATTAAAGTAGAGCCCAAATTTAAGGTAGTTTAGGTCATCGTCCTGAATCGTAATTGATGGCCCGGTTAATTGGATATCTGTAAGTGCTCTTTCAGCATCCCAGGGAAAATCTTTTATAAACTGAATAGTTTCTTCTAAATCACGAGGCTGCTCATCAGAAAATTCACCCTTCTCGTAAGTGTTATGCTGAAGTTTAGATATTAATTGTAACATGGTTTAGCGCGACACAAAAGTGTCACGCCAAATATAATGTTGTTAAGCGGCAGTTTCGTGTTTTTTATGTACCTCTTCCATTTCTTTATATTCCCGTTGCAATACGCGTGCAGTTTGGGTGCTGCCATCATGGCTCCATCCAGGGGGGTGAATAAAGTACCCGATTTTTGATTTAAAATCAGGTGCATTTCTAACGTCATGCAGCAATGCTTTCCATTCATGAAATAAAACATTTACCGGTCCCATGTCTTCAGGTTGTTTGGTTAAGCCATATTTAACAGGCTCGGGCAAGTCTTCATCACGGAAGGTTCCAAATATCCTGTCCCAAATGATCAATACCATGCCCATGTTTTTGTCGAGATAAGGGATGTTTGATGCATGGTGTACACGGTGATGTGCGGGCGTTACAAAGATCCAGCCATACCATTTTGGCAACGGGATTTTATATTGCGTGTGTACCAGGTTACCGTAAAGCTGTGTTATTAAATATGCGTATAAAATGTCTAAAGCAGTAAAACCCATTACGGCCAGCGGTAAATAAAAGAATACCCTGTAAAGCGGTTCAAAAACTGTAGACCTAAAACCCGTTGTGAAATTGAAATGTTCGGACGAATGATGGGTAACATGCATAGCCCAAAACATGCGGCAATAATGGCCGGTGTAATGCAGTACCCAGTACAAAAAGTCCTGAACTATGACCAGTACAAACCAATACCAGAAAATGTTCCGGATTTCAAAAAGCCTGTAATGCTGATAAGTATAGTCGAGTATAAAAAATGTAAATACCTTAACGCAAAGGTTGGTGACTACGGCCAGCGAAGTAAGATAAATATTAGTGAGTGTGTCGCGCGTTTCATAATATTTGCGGTCTTCCCAATAGCTTAAGGCCATTTCAACCAGGGTTAAAACAACCAGTAAGCACATTAATACAAGAGCAGCCTGATTACGCGGATCTAAATGTTGTAACATTTTACAGGTTAATGTAATATCTCAAACTTTCACAAAGTTCGTCGGCAGTGCACACATTATCAATACTAAACTGGCCTATATGTGTCAATAAGGTGCAATTAATTTCGTCGCCCACGTTCTTTTTGTCTTTTTTCATGTTCAGTAACAGCTCATCAAAACTGTCCTCGTTAATGGTATATCCCGGGTAAAGATCGGTTAATACCGTTACAATTTCATGAAGTTCGTCTGAAGACAATCCTGCTTTTTTGTGGGCGAGGTATGATTCGCAGATCATGCCGATAGCTACGGCTTCACCGTGCGAAAGGCTGTCTTTGTCATGAAGTAATGAATATGTCTCGACAGCATGACCAATGGTGTGTCCAAAATTAAGCGCCTTGCGGATGCCTTTCTCGTGCGGATCTTCGATGGTAATTTCATTTTTGATCTCCACTGAACGATGTACCAATTCAACTGATGGGTTTTTAAGGTCGCTGTTTTTTAGCTTGTTCCAGTAGGCGGCATCAACAATTAAACCATGTTTAAGCATTTCGGCCAAACCTGAAAGGATCTGGCGCGGAGGCAGGCTTTGTAAAAACTCGTGTGCAACAAATACTGCTTTAGGCATGGTGAAAGTGCCAATAATGTTTTTGATGCCATCAACATCAATACCTGTTTTGCCGCCAACAGAGGCGTCAACCTGCGAAAGGAGAGTGGTGGGCACCTGCACAAAATCAATCCCTCTTTTATAAGTGGATGCAGCAAAGCCTCCCATATCTGTTATGACACCACCACCTAAATTGATCATCAGACTTTTGCGGTCGGCACCAAAATCAATCAGCATTTTCCAAACGCCTACGCAAAAGTCAATGTTTTTGCTTTCCTCACCCGAAGAGATCTCGATCAGGTCGTAATTATTGAAGCCGGTAAGTTTGCTTGTAAGTAAGGGCAGGCAATGCTCGCCTGTATTTTCGTCGGTTAAAATAAAAAATTTTGAATAGTTGCCTTTTTTGATAAAATCAACTAACTCATCAAGGCTATTATCAAAATAAACCGAGTAATTATCGCTTAAAATAGTGTTCATTATTATATTACTATAATTTTATTTCCATCGAACTCAACCGTATCTCCTCTTTTAACTTTAAGGCGTTTACGGTAATCAACTGCACCGTTATACTTCACGAGTCCCTCAGTTACAACTATTTGCGCTTCGCCGCCGGTTTGTACTAAGTTCGCAGCTTTGAGTAGCTGGATCATGGGGATAAAGTCCCCTTCTAACTTAAATTCGATCATGGGATGGCAAAAATAAACTATTCATGCAATTATGAGTTATCATTTTATAATTTTGCAGATGACCTCTTTTGAAACTAACAATAACCAAGGACGAAATACGCCCTCGTTCGAAAATACAGAAATAGCTTTTCGCCATTCATCCAACGCCGATCTGAACCGGGCATATTGGCTGTTCAGAATGATCAATGTCAACTTTTTAGTAAAGATAGGTCCGTCGGTTACCAACTTTGCTATGAAGATAGGCTTACCGATAAAAAGTATCATCAAAACTACCATATTTAAACATTTTTGTGGCGGTGAAACTATTGCCGAATGTGATTATACCATCAAAAACCTTTATAGTGGCAGGGTAGGTACTATTTTAGACTACTCGGTAGAAGGTGAAGAAGAAGAAACGGTATTTGATAATACCCGTGATGAGATCATCCGTACCATTGAACGTGCTGCAAAAGATAATGCTATTCCGCTTACCGTATTTAAAATAACAGGAGTAGGCCGTTTCGGTTTGCTTGAGAAGCTTGACGCGCGCCTTAAACTAAACGATGCTGAAGAGGAGGAGTGGAGAAGGGTACAAGCCAGGGTGCTGGCCATATGCGATAAGGCATATAAAAATAATGTACCGGTAATGATAGATGCAGAAGAGAGCTGGATCCAGGATACTATTGATCTTTTGGCGCTTACCATGATGACGCAGTTTAACAAGCAAAAGCCTATAGTATATAATACCTATCAAATGTACAGGCATGATAAATTGGCATCAATGTTAAATGATCATGAGATTGCCCAAAGCGAAGGGTTTATATTGGGTGCAAAGATTGTACGTGGTGCTTACATGGAAAAAGAACGTAGACGCGCCGAAGAAAAAGGTTACCCATCGCCAATTCAGCCTGATAAAAAATCGGCTGACCTTGATTATGATTCGGCGCTTGATTATTGCACAAGCCATATTGATCAAATAGCATTTATAGCAGGCACGCATAACGAAGAAAGTTGCCGCCTACTGGCCGAGTTACTGGATAATAAAGGTATCGATCACAAGCACCCGCATGTTTATTTCTCGCAATTACTGGGCATGAGCGATAACTTGAGCTTTAACCTGGCCGATGCTGATTATAATGTAGCCAAATATGTGCCTTACGGGCCGGTAAAAGCTGTACTGCCGTACTTGTTCCGTCGTGCACAGGAAAATACGGCCATAGCCGGTCAAATGAGTCGCGAATTGAGCTTGATTACAAAAGAAAGAAAGCGCCGAAGCGCTTAATTCATTGAGCTATTAAAAGAGCGCATTTATTAAATTAAATGCGCTCTTTTTGCAAAAGCCTGTATAGTATCGGGAGCCGTCATTAAAAAGGTTTGAATGCCCAGTTTTTTAGCAGCTTCCAAATGCTGCGGACTATCGTCAATAAATAGAGTCTCTTCCGGTTTCAGATCATTCTCCTTTAATACTTGTTCAAAGATGGCGCGTTCCGGCTTGCGCTTGCCGGTAAGGTGTGAGTAATATGTTTTTTCGAACAAATGATCATTCCCGTCGAAACCGAAATCGGTTTTAAGGTAGTTCATGATATAATCATAGTGGATTGCGTTGATATTACTCAACAAAAATGTGCGGTATTTATCTTTTAATTTGAGTAACAGATCATGGTTGCCATCGGCAATTCCAACTAAAATACTATTCCATGCAGCGTCGATTTGCACATCGCTGAGTGATGGATTGTTGGTTTTTTCCCTTACATACTCCCTGAATTGGTCTGCGGTAACCTCTCCGCGATCAAATTTATCAAAAATTTCATCCTGAGTTTTGTGTCCAAAAAATGTTTCAGGGTTGCTTATACCTAATTGATTCCATGCTTGTTGTACACTGGCGAAGCTAAGGCTGAAAATAACATTGCCATAATCAAAGATGATATTTTTAATATTTTCCATAAAAAGAGTTTGAGATATGGCCGCAAATATGTAAAATTGCACCCGCAAACAAAAACAAATAACCGCGCCTATAGCTCAGTCGGTTAGAGTAGAAGACTCATAATCTTTTGGTCCCTGGTTCGAGCCCAGGTGGGCGCACTGAAGGGCCTTTACGATATCGTAAAGGCCCTTTTTTTGTTTTGCAGCTTTTTACAAGCTACGTTTAAAGGAATTGAAGCCCATTCTGGTTCGAGCCATATAGGGTTCTGCACTGAAAGAGACTTTGAGATTTAATGTGCGCAAGAACCAGAGTGGAAAGGCTTTCCCCACCGTTTTTTTTGTGATTATTTTGCTCTTCATTTTACCCGATAAGGCTATTGGTTTTTCATTATTTTTTGCCATTGGTCTTGGGTTAGAATTTCTAAAAACTCATCGCGAAAGTGCCATGCAGATACATATCCAGCTGAGACAACAAAACTGATCACCCAAGTTGTTTTTGCCCTCCATAATTTAAATGCACAGATATCTGTTGCGGTTATAAATGGACTTGTTTTACCTAAATGTTGATGGGAAGATGCTTTTATCGGATCTTTACCGCCAGTTCCCAGGGGAATAAGATTGTTATGAAGCTTTGTTTCTTTAATTATATTATCGTCTTTGTCAAAGATAATCAGGTAATCATTTCCTAATAATACTTCATCCTGTAGGGTTTGAGCGGTAATGACATATACTCTTTTTGCCTCATTTTTTACAATAGGAACAAGATTTAAACTGGTATGCTCATAAAATTTAAAAAGCGTGTCGCCTAAAACAGCTTGTGCGGCTTTTGACCGTATGGTATAAAAGCCCTTTTCATCTTCGGTAAGTTTTCTTGTAGTTGTATCTATACTGTATTTAGACGAATCTAAGCCATAGTCGAATTTAACTGTGGCTAATGCTACTGGATCCTCATTTTTAGAAAAAAAGATAGTAGTAAGCCCTTTTGGGGTTTCATAAGAAAAATACCCGCCAGATAACAGCTTCTTCTCGCCGAATCTGGAGGTGAAAATTTGTGTACCATGCCCCGATGCCCATTCGGAACGATAAAGCATTTCCCCCTCTGCATAAATGCTATCAGCAATATGTCTGAGCGCATTTTGTTGTGCTGTTACGCTTTGCGCCAGTATAAATAGGGTAATTATTATAAACAGCTTTTTCATTAATGGGAAAAGGTTGGTAAATATTTTGTGAATATAAATAACCTTGTGGATTTTGTATACGTGGCGGTACCGATGTTACCCATTAGGGTATGGGGGCAACCCTTTAAGTTATTCCAGCCTTTCAGTTAAGTTTTTTATTTCCCGGCGTTCAGTTGCTAATCCTTTTGTACTTCCCGAAAGGGGATTTTAGCTAAGATGCATAGTGTCAGTATTTTATTTACAAAGTTTACATTTTTATTTACAATCCAAATTCCTTGTGCTGAAGGGCATCAAAGTAATTTTGCTACGCCCAACTTTAAGGGGCATGAAAAAAAGGGCTTAAAAGGCTTCTGTTATCAGGAGACAGTTCTATTTTAATTAAAACCTACAAAAAGTATGAAAAAAGGTATTTATGTGCTGATCTTACCGCTGGTTGTGGTAAGCGGAGTAGTATTTGCAAATCGTGAAATTAAAAATGATGCTTCTAAAAAGCCAACCTCAAAGCCCCTCTCTGCTGCTGAAAGGGGAGCTGCATTGAAAAAATGGGAGGCGAGCCCTGATGGTATAAAGTACAAAGAATGGGAAGCGTCTCCGGAAGGTAAAAAAGTGTATGCCGGCGCTGCTAAAATAAGGAAGTATATTAGGGATTATACCAATATGGAGGCTGTTGTAACCTCTCTTTCTCTTCCGCCAGGCTCATTATTAGGTTTCGGAGTGATGGCCAGGATTAATGGTGATGATTATATTCTTAGGTTTGACGATGAGCCTCAGCAGCTAAATAGCCTGAAAGTTAACGACAAAATAATTATAAAAAGCCATAGCATATCATATGCGCCCAAGTATGTATATCCAATAATATCGGGCGAATATGCAGAACGAGATAGTAAAACAATTTATAAGCATGCCCCCCGCAAAGGTGGTTGCTAAATACAAGTAAGTAAATTATGAAATATACACCCGTATATACTTTGTTCCTGATATTTTAAAGAAATTCATTATGGAGCGGCCGATCTGCAATGCCCGCTCTTTACATATGTAGATCGGGTTTTGTTTTTATCAACGCGGGTTAGAAACATCGACGGCGTGTTAGTGCATAAAATAAAATTAAGAGGTTACGCTTAACGCAGATCTATAACATTTGCATGCATTGAGCATAAGTTGCACCGATAGGAATGATGTGCTCATTGATGGTAACTTGTGTTTTATCAAATTTGCTAACCTTATCGCGTGCAACTATAAATGCCCGGTGAGTGCGGATGAATTTATTTGCAGGAAGCATGAGCTGCATATCCGTTATGGTGATCCGTGTACTTAGCGAAGTATCGTCTTGCAGGAAGATTTTGGCGTAGTTGCCGGCCGCTTCGATAAATAGGATGTCGTTAAGCTTTACTTTGATTTGTTCATAGCCGTCTTTGATGAAGATGGACTGATGCAGCTCGTCGGCCTGAGATTTGTTTCGCAAGTTATAGAGTTCGTATACTTTATTGCAGGCTTTCAGGAACCGTGGGAGGGAAAAGGGTTTCAGCAGATAATCGACCGCGTCCAGCTCGAAGCTTTGTACCGCATGTTCGGAATACGCTGTGGTAAAAATAACCATCGGTGCATTGTTAATACTGTTCAAAAAATCTATGCCGCTGATATCCGGCATTTTAATGTCCAGGAAAATCAGATCAGCTTTATTCTTCTGTAAATAACTTGCTGCTTCAAAGGCATTCGTAAAAGTTTCTCTTAACTCGATAAAAGGTACCATAGCTGCATGCGCTCTAACTACGTCGAGTGCTATGGGTTCATCATCAATGGCGATGGCTATCATACGTTAAAATTAGTGATTAGCGGCCAGTTGTATGGAGAGGTGAACGAAAAACTCCCTGGCATTTTCGCGCATCACCAGTTCATGACGGTTGGGATAGAGCAAATTGAGCCTTTGTTTTACGTTTTCCAGGCCAATGCCGCCCCGCTCTTTTTCAGGATCGTTGTCCTGGCGGCTGTGGATACTGTTATGAACATCAAAATAAACTGTTGTGCCTTCAACCTGCAGGGCTACCTTAATGTGTGAGGAGTTTTGCAGGCTGATACCATGTTTAAATGCGTTCTCCACAAATGGGATCAGCAACATTGGGGTGATGATTAGTGGCCCCTGATATTCTTCGATATCAGTTTCTATCACTATAGAGGGCGATGTAGCACTACGCAGTTTTTGAAGCAGGATATAATTCTTCAGGTATTCAATGTCGCGCGAAAGCGTAATGGTGTCTTTGATATTTTCCTCCAACATAAAGCGCATCATTTCGCCTAATTTTTGGATGCCTTCTCCAGTTCGCGCAGCCTGTTCCTGCAGTGCGGTGCCGTACAGCGTATTCAAAGCGTTAAACAAAAAGTGAGGGTTGATCTGCGACTTTAAAAAATTGAGATTGGCATCTGATTGCCCAAGTTCAGTTTTCAACATCTTAATTTCTTCCTGATTCTTCATATTGCGCCGCCTGTAGGTACTGAGCGCAAGGGGCATTACTAATAACAGTTGCGTAAAAAAGTTTAGGACCACCAGAAATTGAGTATTGTTATCGTCCCCGGTATCAATGATCATTACCGCGTTGGCCATGGGTCTTACCAACACATGGTTAGCGCCCTTAAATGATAAACTGATTAAAAATACTGCTATGCAAGACAGCGGAATAAATACCAACATGCGGAGGAAATAATAAAAGATATTCCTGTTTCCTGATTTAAGAGTGGGCAAAACCACATGTACAGCGTACAAGTATAGGGAGATGGCGACAGGTACTACAAAGAGCACATAAAACCGCATCATTAGTGGGGTAGAGAGGTAAAGCAGCCCTACGGTAATCAGGATCCAGGATGCGGTAAGCAGGGTTGCCTCACTGTAAAGAGCACTATCGCTGTTTTGCCGGTTACGGTTGAAATAAATGTACAGGAGCTTGAGGGCGAGCAAGGCTGTAAAATAAATATTGATGATCCCAACCAGGTAACCAAGCGCCATGAAAACGAGCAGGAACAGGGACCCCTGCAGGGGCGCTTTGCTTTCGCTTTCAAAAGCCGGCGCCATATAAAAGCAAAGTAAAAGATATATTGTAAAGGTTATCAGGTAACTGAACAACACCGGCATCAGTGTTTCCGAGCTTAATTGATTTTGATGTCCCAGATCCAGTATAGATATCAATACCGCTGCAACTATAAAACCGGTTGCTATCCAAAACTCTATCCGGACGGCATCATCCTTAAATTTTAAATTGAATTGTTTTAACATGGCCTTTAGTGAAATAAGATTTATGTCTTTCTATTACAATGGTACAAAGCCTGGTTTTCTTCTGAAAGTAAAATGTGATGAACAATTTGAAAAATGTGATGGACAGGAGTTTTAGACAAATTCAGACATGATTATAAGTGACGAGAATCATTCAAATTCAGTGCATGCGTTTCACTAACTTCCATTATTTACCTCTCTTGATTGTGTAACAAAAAGGGTAATGCACACCAAACCCGAAATTGACTCAAATCGGTACAACCAAATGTTCGTTTTTATTACAATGATTTCTGTTTGTTAAGTCTTGACTGTTGTATATTAGTGAGTTATAAAATTGGAATAGCCTTTGAACTAATATTGCAACTTGGCCGCATACACCTTCCATATCACCCTCTATGATCTTGCGTTTTTGGCTGCGATATTTATCGGCCTTACGCTTAGCCTGCTGTTATGGTTTACCAAAAACATTAACATCACTGCAAACCGTTTTCTTGCCCTTGCTGTGCTAACCATTGTTTTATGGATGGCCTGTGTGTTGGGGGAAAATATCGGCTTGGGTGCCTACTTTCAGTATTGGAGCTGGTTACCGCTTCAATTTTCGTTGGCACTGGGCCCGCTCATCTATTTTTACGTACTTAAGATAACCCGGCCCGCTTACATATTGAGTGGTAGGGATTTGCTGCACTTTATCCCTTTGTTGCTGCAACAGGGCGTTTTTGTATTGGAGATTTGGCAAAGTACCAGCATTGGCGCGGCAACTTTTTATACACCTATTTTTCGGCAAATGGGCCCGGTATTGAATATAGCCGCGTTCATTTCTACGATTGCTTACCTGTATATTTCTTTCAGGCTGATTGAAAACTATTACCGGCAGTTAAAATTCAATAATATAAATGACCGCTATCGCAACCAAATGCGCTGGCTGAGCCGATTGATCAGGGCTTTTAGCCTTTTATGGTTATTATGGCTGCCATATACTGCTGTAGATTATTTTTATTTCCATTACCGTTTAGGTATTGACACTTACTACCCCTTGTATTTGCTGTTAGCCGGAATGATGATTTGGATAGCGGCGACAGTTCATTCAAAACCGGGAACCCCAGTTATGTTGCAGGCCTCTCCGGTTTTCAAAACACCGGTTTCGGCAGAGCTCAGGCAAAAAGGAGCCTGGCTTAGGAAGGCTACAGAGGCCAACAGGTACTATCGGGATGCAGAGCTGAATTTGACCTCACTTGCAGAAAAACTTGGGATTACTGTTCATGAGCTATCCCGGATTATCAATGGGGCACTAAAAAAAAATTTTAACGATTTTATTAATGAATATCGCGTTGCAGATGTAATCCGGAAAATGCAGGACCCTGCTTTCGCCAATTTAACCCTGCTCGGCATTGCATTGGAGTGTGGGTTTAATTCAAAATCAACCTTTAATCGCATTTTTAAACAAATGACAGGCAAAAGCCCTGCGGAATATAAAAACGGCCCCAAAAAAGAGTTCCCAAGTTATAACTTAAGACGACATACGCAGTTTGCAGGGATAATTTCGAAGCATGAAGCCACAACCATGTGGTCTTCCACGAAATTAAACCATAGCTATATGTTTAAAAATTATTTTAAAATCGCGTGGCGTAATATCACCCGTCACCAAAGTTATTCGGCCATTAATGTAGCCGGTCTTGCAGTGGGCGTTGCGGCCTGTTTGCTCATATTTGTAGTTGTTCAATATGAGTTGAGCTTTGATACATATCAACCCGGTTATGAAAGTACCTATCGCATCGTAACAAAAAAGGAGAGGGAAGGTAATATCAGGTATAGTTCCGGGATTTCAACACCTGCTTTAGACGCTTTTCGCCTTTATTTTCCGCACGCTGTTGTTACAGGCATCAATGCCGTTTACGGAAGCCAGATTTTGGCGCCGGCGGCTAATGGTAACCCGGCAGGCGATAAAAAGTTTGTTGAGAACACCGGTATCATGTTTGCCGAGCCCCAGCTTTTTGATATTTTTCAGGCAACCTGGCTCGTCGGCGGTGCATCGGCTTTAAAAGACCCCAATACGGTGGTAATAGATAAGAGCAGTGCCATAAAATATTTTGGCAGTTGGCAATCGGCGTTAGGGAAAATGCTTCGCATGGATAACCTGCTGACGCTGAGGGTTGCAGGTGTGATAGAGGATGTGCCGCCAAATACCGACCTGCCATTTAAAGTACTTATTTCGTACATCACCTGGAAGCAGAATGCAAAAAGCTATCATTATTCATATACCTGGGATGAAACCAGCAGTGACTGGCAGGTATATATAAAATTTCCTGCGAATGTATTGCAAAGCACCGTAGAAAGTCAAATGCTCAGTTTTTCCCAAAAACAATTTAATAACAATCAACGTACTGCCAGGAAAAGATTTGCTGTAGCACAACCCTTATCAACAATCCACTTTGATACCAGCTTTGGCGGTACATTAGGCGATCACGTAACCAGCAGGGCCACGCTGCGCACCCTGTCGCTGATCGCTGTACTGATCATCATTATGGCATCCATCAACTTTATTAATCTTTCTACTGCTCAATCCGTTGGTCGCTCCAAAGAGGTGGGTATCCGCAAAGTACTGGGCAGTAGCCGTGGGCAATTAATAGGTCTGGTAATGTGCGAGACGGCCATTATCGTATTGTTTTCCGCGGGGCTTGCGATATGTGTGGCCGAAATTGCATTGCCATTACTCAAACATATCGCCAGCGTTCCGGATAGCATTGGTCTGTTCAATCCTGGTACATTGCTTTGCCTGGCTTACGTAATAATTGTCGTGATCCTGCTTTCGGGGATATACCCGGCAATTATCGTATCCGGGTTTAAACCTGTTCAGGCGCTCAAAAACAAAATTAATTCTGCCGCGGTCGGCGGTATATCGCTCCGCCGTGCGCTGGTAATTACCCAGTTTGCTATTTCTCAACTACTGATTATCGGAACGGCTATCGCTATTAAGCAAATGGATTTTGTAAACAGTGCCGACCTTGGATTTAATAAAGAAGCCATATTGGCTGTACCATGCCCTGCCGATAGCGTTGGTTTATCACGATTGAACAGCTTTAAACAGCAAGTGCTGGTATTGCCGGGTGTAAAAGCAGCCAGTTTTTCGGCTGATGCACCATCGTCATCGCATAACAATTCAAGCAATTTCTATTTTAATCATTCAGAAAAAGATCCGGGCTTTGATATCTTCATGAAAATAGCCGATGCAGACTATTTCAAAACGTTTGGTCTCAGGTTTATAGCAGGCAGAGGTTATGCTCCCAGTGATACCGCACGCGAACTGGTGATTAATGAAAACATGGTACACAAACTCGGTATTAAAAACGCCAACGATGTTTTGGGTAAAACCCTTACTTTCGACAGTTACGGAAACCTGCCTATAGTAGGTGTTGTTGCCGACTTCAAAACAAATTCCATGCGTGAGGAGATTAAGCCGCTGGTGATGTATCCCTCAAAACAATCGGAGCAGCAGATAGCGATAAAAATTGAAGGCCGAAACCTTGCAAAAACGGCAGCATTGGTACAAAGTGCCTGGGAAAAAAAGTATCCCGAATATGCTTACACCGGCTTTTTTGTTGACGATAGTATTGCCAAATTTTATGAACAGGAGAATCAGCTCGAACTGATTTATAAAGTATTTGCGCTTATCGCGATTTTTATCTCCTGCCTTGGCTTGTACGGCCTGGTATCATTTATGGCTGTGCAGCGTACCCGGGAGGTGGGCATACGGAAGATTTTAGGCGCATCAACAGGCAGCATCGTATATCTGTTTTCGAAGGAGTTTTTAGTGCTCATCGTAGTGGCATTCGTTATTGGGGCGCCTCTTGCATGGTACCTGATGAATGGTTGGCTGCAAACTTTCGCTTATCGTATTTCGCCGGGTGTCTGGGTTTTTGTTGCCGCCATTATAACTTCTCTCCTGATAGGTTGGTTCACCGTAGGTTATAAGGCCCTAAGAGCAGCGTTGGCAAATCCTGTTGATAGTTTACGGAGTGAATGATTGGCTTTTTCCCCGGCCGTCAAACATTTTTAACGGCCTGAATTTAATGATGCTACTATTCTGAGTTTTTTCAAAATAAATTTGCGAAACTGATTGGTTGCGTATATATTTGCAACCAATCAGTTTCTTATTATTAAATAAACCAATCATGAAAAATAAAATCCTCTTTGTTTTATGCCTGTTAACCGGGCTGATGTTCATTAACGCCGGCCTGAATAAATTCCTGAATTATATGCCGATGCCCAAGGATATGCCTCAAAATATGGTGAAAGTAATGCAGGCATATATGGAAATAGGATGGATTATGCCGTTGGTAGGCGTCGCGGAAATCGTCGGTGGCTTGCTGCTGATCTTCGGAAGAACAAGGGCACTTGGTGCTGTTGTGCTCGTTCCTGTTTTAACGGGGATCCTGTTAGCCAATATCAGTATGGCCCCATCAGGTTTACCTATTGCATTGGTATTGACCGCAATTGTTGTTTGGGTAATCATTGATAATTGGGAAAAGTACCTACCCATGATCAGGAAATAATTTTTTTGTTAAAACACCGGTTAACCAAATTTAACCGGTATGTAAAAGCTACCTCATGAGAAGGGACATTTTTCAGGCTGTTGCCGATCCTACACGGAGGGCTATTATTGCCTTAATTGCATTACAGGCCATGACGCCCAATGCTATAGCCGAACATTTTGATACTACCCGGCAGGCGATTTCAAAGCACCTGAAGGTTTTAACCGAATGTGAACTGGTAAAACAGGAGCATCAGGGTCGGGAGATTTATTATCTATTGGAGATTGACAAAATGAAAGAAATAGACAAATGGCTGGAGCAATTCCGCAAGATTTGGGAAACCCGGTTTGTGCAACTCGATAATCTTTTAGCAACCTTAAAAAAGACACATAAATGAAAAACAACCTTTATTTCGACTTCATTGCCGACAAGTTAAAAAATACGCTGACCATTAAGCGTGAGTTTTTGGCTGACAGACCGCTGGTTTGGGACTGTTATACTAAAAGTGAATTGCTCGACCAATGGTTTGCACCTGCACCTTTAACCACTAAAACAAAATCGATGGATTTTAGTGAGGGTGGTCACTGGCACTATGCCATGGTTGAACCCAATGGTACAGAGTACTGGGGTTTAACAGAATATGTTAAAATACAGCCAATTGATTATTATACAGCATTAGATGCTTTTAGTAATGCGGATGGAGAAATTAATAAAGACTTGCCACGTGCCGAGTGGTTGGTGAACTTTACCGATAAAGGAGAAAACGCTTTGGTGGAAACCATTGTTACCTATAAATCGCTTTCGGATTTGGAAACGGTTATCCAGATGGGTATGGAACAAGGCATGATGGCAACCCTCGAAAAATTGGACCAATTATTACTAACCTTAAAAAAATAAAATGAGCAACAAGATCACGGTTATCGCTACGGTAAAAGCCGGTGTAAAAAAAGTTTGGGATTATTATACCAATCCTGAGCATATTACAAAATGGAATTTTGCCGATCCTTCATGGCAATGCCCTTCTGCATCAAATGACATGCGGGTAGGGGGCAAGTATTCGGCAAGGATGGAGGCTAAAGACGGAAGTTTCGGTTTTGATTTCGAAGCAACGTATGATGAAGTTGTCGATGGCGAAAATTTTACCTACACCATGCCAAACGGCAGGCAGGCCTCCGTTGCTTTCAAAGCACATGGCAATCAAACTGAGGTTGAAGTGACGTTCGACCCGGAAGACCAAAATCCACTTGAAATGCAAAAAAACGGCTGGCAGGCTATATTGAACAACTTCAAAAAATATACCGAAGAAAACTAATGAAAAGCTCACCAGGCTTTTTATAAGTTCGTGAGAGCTATGCAACAAGAAGGCCTGATACGGAATGTATCAGGCCTTCTTGTTTGCTATTTCATGTCAGTATTGTTACACGAGGTACACTGGCCGTTTCATAAATTGTACTGGTCAATTATTTTGTATTATGTTGTTTAAAATCAAAGTGCTCTGCTTTAGCATTGTCTTGTCGTTATGTTCAATGCTTTCATTTGCGCAGCAAATAAATTATCCACCTGTTGCCAGGGTAGCAGCTGATTTTAAAAAGCTGCTGGAAAGGCCCCGTGTGCCGTTAAGTCCTTCTTTCACGATAGTTAAAACAGATTCGGTTATTATAGAACATGGTTTTATTTACAGCGAAAAGGATGAACGGGTACCTATCCTGATTTACAAACCGGTTACCGGCACAAAACCGTATCCGGCTGTAATTTTTTTGCATGGCACCGGCGGTAAAAAAGAAGATAACAGAAAGATGCTGTACCAATTGGTTAAAAGAGGAATCATGGGTGTGGCTATTGATGCCCGCTTTCACGGCGAACGCATTGCCGGAGGGGCGCATGGATCAAAGGAATATGTAGCCGCGGTTGCAGCTGCCTGGGAAAATATGGATCAGGCCCATCAAACCCATCCATTTTTGTTTGATACAGCTTTTGATTTGTGGAGGGTAACCGATTACCTGGTAAGCAGGCCCGACATTGACGCCAACCGGCTTGGAATGGGCGGTATATCTATGGGCGGGATGGAAACATGGCTTGCGGCATCGGTAGACAAGCGGATAAAAGCAATTGTACTGGATATTGCGGTGCAAAGCTTCAAATGGTCATTGGATAATGATAAATGGCAGGGACGGGCAGGCACTATCCGGGAGGCTCATCTGCAGGCTGCCAAAGATCTTGGCGATTCGGTTTTAAATAAGTGTAATGTACAAGCCGTATGGGATAAACTATTACCAGGTATCACCGGTGAGTTCGACTGTCCGTCGATGCTGCGATTGATAGCGCCGCGCGCCATGCTGATTTTGGGTACAGAAAATGACCCTAATTGTCCGCTGCCCGGAGCAAATATAGCTTACGCTTCGGCCATACAAGCATATAGATCGAAAGGGACAACCAATAAGATTATGCGCGATGTAACACCAAAGCTATTTCATACCTCTACACCCGCACATTTTGAAATGACGCTGGACTGGTTTACCAGGTGGCTGTAGTTATAGTATTGTAATTGTTAGCATGAGTAATGAACCCTTTTTTATTCCAAAAAATAAAAATCAACAAAAATTTGCTAAATCGATTTTATTACATAATTTGGTTGCGTAATAACCAATTAACAAATACCGGTCACGTTTTTTAACTCTGAAGCTTTATCTGTCATAAAAAACTTACGTTAAATAAAGTTTTTTCCCGATAATAAATCACAGTTTCGGCCTTCCAGATCTTAAACAACGATACTGGTACTACTATTATGAACGCAACTACGTTTCCAGTATTAAAAAAATATTTAATAACCGTATTTACCGCGGGTTTGTCACTTGGTTCAGCAACATTGCTGAAGGCTCAAAGTGCGGCGTCGTACGTTAATCCGTTTATAGGTGCCAGCACCAGTGCCGATGGGGCAGGCGTTTATCATGGTTTAGGTAAAACTTTTCCGGGGGCAGCTACACCTTATGGTCTGGTGCAGCTTAGTCCTAATACTATAACCGGCGGTGATAACGGTTCCGGTTACAGTTATGAGCATAAAAGCATTGAAGGTTTTGCTTTCACCCAAATGAGCGGCATTGGCTGGTATGGCGATTTAGGAAACTTTTTGGTAATGCCGACAACGGGCACGCTAAAAACAAGTGCCGGTAAAATAGGTACTACCGGATTGGGATACCGTTCGGCTTATGATAAAAGCAGTGAAAAAGCATCTGCAGGTTATTATAGTGTGCAGTTAACCGATAATAATATCAAAGCCGAGGCTACAGCCGCTCCTCACAGCGGTATGCTGCGCTTTACTTTTCCTCAAAATAAACAATCACGTATCCAGGTAGATCTGGCCCGGAGGGTAGGTGGAACTTCAACACTGCAATATGTTAAAGTAGTTGATGATCATACCATTGAGGGCTTTATGAAATGTACGCCGGATGGCGGTGGTTGGGGCAATGGTGATGGCAAGGCCGATTATGCAGTATATTTCTATGCACAATTTAACAAACCACTAAAAAACTACGGCGTTTGGAGTGCCGATATCCCCGACGACTGGAGCCGTAAGCTGGATGATGTAACCAGCGATAAATACCAGGAACGCGTAGCTAAGGCCGAAATATTGAAAGGCGTGAAAGAAAAGCAAGGCAAGCATCTTGGCTTTTATACCGAATTTGCAACTAAGGCCAATGAACAGGTATTGCTTAAATCAGGTATTTCATTTGTGAGCATAGCGGGTGCCAAAGCCAATTTACAAGCCGAAATTAAAGATTGGAATTTCGACGCAGTACATCAAAAAACTATTAACCTGTGGAATAGCGCCTTATCAAAAGTAAGTATCCAGGGTGGTACCGCTGAGCAAAAGACGGTGTTTTATACAGCTCTCTATCACACCGTGATCGATCCGCGTATTGTTAGCGATGTTACCGGGCAATATATGGGCGGCGATGGCAAGGTTCATCATACTACAACATTTAAAAAGCGTACTATTTTTAGTGGCTGGGATGTTTTCAGGAGTCAGATGCCTTTACAAACCATTATTAATCCTTCGCTGGTTAACGACCTGGTTAATTCGCTGGTGACACTTGCTAACGAAAAAAATAAAGATTACCTGGAACGCTGGGAGTTATTAAATGCTTATAGCGGTTGTATGCTTGGCAACCCGGCGGTAGCTGTTATGGCCGATGCGTATGCCAAAGGAATTCGCAACTATAATATCCCCGATGCTTATAAATTAGCGGTGAGTACCGTTGAAAAATTTGGTAACGGCGATAAAGGCTTTACTCCTGGCGGCGGTGGCATAAGTTATACGCTTGAGTACGCCTATAACGATTGGTGCGTTGCACAGCTTGCAAAAGCGCTTAATAAAACACAAGATGTGAAAAAATATGGCGAAAGGGGAGAAGCCTTTAAAAACATCTTTGACGCGGATAAAGGTTGGTTCCGCCCAAAAGATAGTACCGGTAACTGGCTGCCATGGCCTGCAGAAGGACGTATTAAACAGTGGTATGGCTGTGTGGAGAGTAATCCTTATCAGCAGGGCTGGTTTGTACCGCAGGATGTTAACGGAATGGCCAAGCTGATGGGCGGGCGCGAGAAAGTAATAACCGACCTGAATAATCTTTTTGAAAAAACACCTGATAACATGATGTGGAACGATTACTACAATCATTCCAACGAGCCTGTACACCATGTTCCATTTTTATACAATCGACTGGGCGCTCCGTGGCTTACCCAGAAATGGACCCGCGAGATCTGCCGCCGGGCTTATAAAAACTCGGTAGAAGGCCTGGTTGGTAATGAAGATGTAGGACAAATGTCGGCATGGTATGTGTTGGCTGCCAGTGGTTTGCATCCTGTTTGTCCGGGTGATACCAGGCAAGAGATCACCAGTCCGGTATTCAATAAAGTAACCTTGAGGCTCGACCCAAAGTATGCAAAGGGTAAAATGTTTACCATTATCGCCAATAATAATTCGGCAAAAAACATTTACATACAGGGGGCAAAGCTTAATGGCAAAACCTATAACAAATGCTATATCGATTATAAGGATATCGCTGCAGGCGGCACGCTTGAGTTAAGCATGGGCGCAGCGCCGAATAAAAACTGGGGAATCTGATAATTTAAGAAAAAAAGAAAGGTAAGGGGGGTGATTTTTTATGTTTAATTGCTAAATCGATTTTATAAATAATTGATTTTACAACACTAACCAAACATCAAACCAAATTATAAACCAAACCAAATTATGAAAACAAACCTTTTTACCTGTGCTTTTGCGGCTATGGTCTTGCTGGCATCATGCAGCAAACAGGCTGCCGTTAAGTACCCCAAGCCCTTTGTTCGTACTGATTCAATTCAATTGGCCAGCGGATCGCCGGTAAGTTCTTACGGTACTTTTTTTATCACCAATGTTTTGAGCGGAAAAGTTATTGAAATCAATAGCAGCGGCATGCTTAATGACGGTACCGGCGCGCAGCAAAATCAATACTCAGGAAGCGGTACTGCCACAGCGCCTAATCAAAAATGGATAATTGTACAGCAAGGCAGTGGTGCTATAACCAGTACCACTAAGTTCAAGATCATGAATGTTGCCAGTGGCAAGTATCTGGAGGTACCCCTGGCAACAACTAATCCGGGTACAGGATTATGGCAGGATAAGGCTAATACCAATAACGCCCAGCAATGGTATATTCAATCTGTAAGCACCGGTGTATATAAAATTATTAATGTAGGTAATGGCCTGGCTGTTACCAATCACGGTTCATCTACCACTAATGGCACTCCTATAACGCAGGAGACTTTTGTAGCCGGTAATACGGCACAAACCTGGCTGCTTAACGGGCTTGCGGCTGAGGCTTACCGCGATGATGATGTGGTGAACTTTTTTCACCGTACCAATGGCACCGTGGCCTTTGACGAGGGAAAAAGTATCCCGCTTACCTACGGTGCCAATAACGGAAAAGTGCTTTGGATAACCGAAGATGCCTATGAGTCATCGCAACTTCAAAGCAACGGACAGTTATATTGCCAGTTTTTTAAATATCATAATTCGGCCTTGTTGCAGCCGGCCAGCCACAGTTGGGACCAATCTCTAACACCCAATATCACTACCAATAACTCGCCGGTTAACAGTATGGAGATCATCGAAAGCCCCGGCGATCATAATTCAACTTACCGCTGGCCTGGAGCCGGTATTGAGGCAGGCAACCATGTTTACTTATACACATTTGAATCGGCCAACGGATCTACGCCCGAAAACCAGGTACTTTATGATCTTACGCAAAATACAGCAGGACTAAATTGGGGCACAGCGGCCCGTATCACACCTGCGGGCATGTCAGGACAAACAGAAACAGGTTTTTCAAACGGCATGGTTAAAAACGTAAGCAATGATTCTGTATATGTTTACGGAAGCAAGAGCGTGTACTTCAATACATCTAACGTGTTCCTCGCCCGTTTTCCTGTAAGTAATCCTGCTAACTGGTTGTTTTGGACGGGCTCTTCATGGTCGTCAACCCGTACAACTGCCTCAGCTGCAGCTATAACTGTGGGTGCTGGCAATACTACTCAGCAAAATGTGATCATCTCAAAAGTGAATAACAAATACGTGATGATGCAGATGGATCTGGGCTATTTTTGCGACCCGGCAAGTCATAACATTTATATCTCGACAG
This sequence comes from Mucilaginibacter sp. Mucisp86, assembly GCF_047324315.1. Classification (NCBI taxonomy): domain Bacteria; kingdom Pseudomonadati; phylum Bacteroidota; class Sphingobacteriia; order Sphingobacteriales; family Sphingobacteriaceae; genus Mucilaginibacter; species Mucilaginibacter sp. Mucisp86. The sequence goes on along the minus strand of NZ_CP168503.1, from coordinate 6,697,306 downwards.
CCGATAGCCCGAAAGGGCCTTTCACTGCGCCTAAAATGATTTTCACCATTAATGATGTTTATCAGGGGCATTTGGCTAAGTATTATACTCCGGCCATTCACCCGGAATTTGTTAACGGACATAATGAGCTGCTTGTTACCTATTGCCTAAATTATAATGGTGACGGTGGCAGTTGCAGTACAACCACCTGCGTAAACAATAACCAGGATCCTAACTTTTACCAGGTAAAAGCGGTGAGGATTCCGTATAGTTTAGTGGGCCTATAGTTTGAATTTATTTTTTGCTGAACACATTATAATTAACAGTTAATGAAAAAGTTGATTTTATTATTAGTACTAATAGCAGCGCGGGGAGCAGTAATTGCCCAAAATATTGCGCCTTTTCGCGCCGGAGACCGGGTGGTCTTTGTTGGCAACAGCATTACCGACGGGGGGCACTACCATTCATACATCTGGCTCTACTACATGACCCGTTTCCCAAACATGCGGATAACCTGTTACAACGCAGGGATTGGTGGCGACGTAGTTGGTCAAATCAACGATCGTTTTGAAGATGATGTGTTCATTAAAAGACCTAATGTTTTAACACTTACCTGGGGCATGAATGATACAGGGTATTTTGAATGGTACCGTGCCGACGCACAGGAGTTTATGGATAAAAAGATCCAGGGTTCATACGATAATTATGCACTGTTGGAAAACAAACTTAAGCAACATCCGGAGATCCGTAAGATCTTCATCCTCGGTTCGCCTTATGACGAAACCAGCAAGTTCACTACCAAGAATATCTACCCAAAAAAAAGTGCCGCTTTTTCAAAAGTGATAGATTTCCAGCGCGATGCTGCTAAAAAGAATAATTGGGGGTATGTTGATTTTTTTCATCCTATGACCGAGATCAACCTGCACGAACAGGCCAAAGATTCAACATTTAGTTTAACCCCTAATGACAGGGTGCACCCCGATAATGATGGGCACCTGGTAATGGCTTACCTGTTTTTAAAAGCCCAGGGTTTCAGTAATAAAGTGGTGGCCGATGTTACTGTAGATGCTAAAAGTAAAAAGGCAATTAAAGCGGTTAATTGCAAGATAACCAATGTAGTATCTGCTATGGATTCAGTATCGTTCAATTATCTTGCAAACTCACTGCCTTATCCTATAGATACTATTCCCCGTGGCTGGGGCAACCGCAAAAAGCAAGCTGATGCCCTTAAGGTTATTCCGTTTATCAAAGAGATGAACCAGGAGTTGCTTGCTATTAAAGAGTTAAAACCAGCCAATTATGATGTGCTTATTGATGGCGAAAAAATGGGCAACTGGTCGGCCGACCAATTGAGCGCTGGCATCAACCTTGCCGAGATCACCACCACGCCGCAATATCAGCAGGCTATCCAGATCCGGGAGTTGAATGAGGAACGCTGGGATATTGAAAGGCGCATCCGTATGTACGTTTGGATGCAGTTCGACTTTTTAAAGGGTAAAGGTTTGCTATTCCATGATACCAATGCTGCCATGGATACCATTAGCAAGTATGCCAGAAAAGACATTTTTGTAAACGGCAACAAGGATAATTACACCCGTGCCCGCTACAAAAGCCTGCGCGACGCATGGCAAAAGGAAATGGATGTACTTACCGATCAGATCTACGCTATAAACAAACCACAGAATCATCGTATTACTATCATAGCCTCAAAATAAAATCACTATATACAGATGAACATTAAAAAACTATTATTTATTCCGTTATTTACCTGCCTTGCGGTCTGTTGCTTTAAAGCGAATGCTGCAACGGTTGATACGGTGCTGACCCATAGCGCCGCGATGAACAAGGATATCAAGGCAGTAGTAATTAAGCCTTCCGACTACTCGAATACTAAAAAGTTTCCTGTATTGTATCTGCTGCACGGTTTCAGCGGTAATTATAGTGATTGGATCAAAAAAGTACCGGCAGTTGCCAACCTTGCCGACACCTATCAGTTTATTATAGTTTGTGCCGATGGCGATTTTGCGGGCTGGTATTTTGATAGTCCAACCGTTAAGGAATCACAGTATGAAACCTATGTGGGTACCGAACTCGTAAATTGGGTTGATAAACATTACTCAACTATAACTGATAGGAAGGGGAGGGCCATAACCGGTTTGAGTATGGGGGGGCATGGCGCCTTGTATTTAGCTTTTAAGCATTTAGATAGGTTTGGGGCGGCGGGCAGCATGAGCGGTGCGGTTGATATCAGGCCTTTCCCGGATAGTTTCGGCATTGAACGGGTGCTGGGTAAATACAGCGAACATCCCGACAGATGGGAGCAAAACAGCGTTGTAAACCTGATTTATCTGTTAAAACCAAACTCGCTTGCTATAACATTTGATGTTGGTTATGATGATTTTCTTTACCAGGCCAACCAGGAACTGCATAAAAAGCTGCTTGAGCGCAAGGTGCCCCATGATTATACTGTGAGGCCAGGAGCGCACACTTGGGAGTACTGGGGCAATTCTATCAATTATCAGGCTCTTTTTTTTAGCCGTTTTTTTAACGGGATTAAATAGGGGAGAAAGCATACCTTACAAATACAGCATTTTCAACCGATTGTAAATGTTGTATTTGTTAAAATCTGAGCAAAGAAATTGCGATTTTGAAAAATATTGAAAAATCGAATAAAAAATTTGCTAAATCGTTTTTATGAACTATATTAGTAACAGATTTCGATATCTGAATTATAAACCAATTAATAAACAGTTTTTAAACTTTAGCTCCGCGGGTTAATAATGTAGAATTGCTAAAACGATTTTATATTTTCTCTGTCGATGCCTGATGTTAACTAACCCTATAGTATGAAAAAACTTTACTTCAAGGTTCTTGCTTATTCGGTTTTGGGGGGCTCTATTTTTTTTACCTCGTGTAAAAAGGATGGCTTCCTGGGGCAAACGCAAACATCAAACCTAACCGAAAACACCGTATTTACTGATAGTGCCAATACCGTATCATTTTTAGCCAATATTTACAGCAACGTTGGTTTCAGTGCAGCCGCGGGCAGGTTTACTTACGGGCCGATACTTTCGCCAACCCCTAATGGAGGCCTCGATGCTGCATCCGACGAGGCTGAGGTATCGGCATCAGCGGGTTCAACCGCACTGGCTTTTGAAACCGGTACTATTAACGCTGCGGTAGTTACGGATGATGCTTATAAAAACTGCTACACCAATATCCGGTCGGTAAACCAGTTACTTAAAAACTTGCCCCAGGCACCGATCAATAGCTTCGTTAAAACACAAATGAAGGCAGAGGCCCGGTTTTTACGTGCCTGGTATTATTCCATATTGGTAAAGCATTATGGTGGTGTACATTTATTGGGCGACAGCATCTATACTTATACAGACAAGATCCCGGCCGCCCGTAATACTTATGCGGATTGTGTGAACTATATCCTTGCCGAATGCGATGCAGCCGGGCAAGATCTGCCGACAGTACAATCGGGCGTAAGTTACGGCAGGGCTTCAAAAGGGGCTTGTCTGGCTTTAAAATCAAGGGTGTTGCTTTATGCGGCAAGTCCGTTATTTAATGGTCAGTCCATAGGTGAGGGTAAAACGGTTGGCTTGGCCGGCTATCCGGATAGCGATCCTAAACGGTGGCAACTTGCGGAGCAGGCCGCTGCCGCTGTGATATCAACAGGGATGTATAGTTTGAATGTGGACAATGCCACAGCTCCGGGTTTCGGCTTTCAAAAGCTTTTCACCAAGCGCGTAAATACCGAATACATTTTTCAACTGATGCGCCCAACGGGCAATGTTGACCTTGAAAACTTATGGCAGCCGCCAACCCGTACAGGCAAAAACGGTGCATTCCCTTTGCAGGGCTTGGTTGATGCCTTCCCCATGAGCAACGGCAAGCTGATAACTGATCCCTCATCAGGCTATAATCCCAACGATCCATATGCCAACCGCGACCCACGGTTGAATTACAGCATTATTCATGATCAAACGCCTTTACAAATCAGACTCGCATCAGGTACTTCGCCAATAAACATCTTTGTAGGTAAGTACAACGGAAACACTACCGGACCTGATGCCGTACATGTTGGCACTACTACCGGCTATTACACCAATAAAATGCTTGATCCTGCTGCTGTAGCAAATGATTTTGAGCACCGTACCGATCGTTGTCTGCCGCTGATCCGCTACGCCGAGATCCTGCTCAACTATGCCGAAGCAGCTAATGAATATGAAGGTCCTACGGGAGCGGTTTATTCGGCGGTCGAAGCTATTCGTCAAAGAGCAGGCTTAAATCCTTATCAATTGCCAACCGGATTAAATCAGGCTGAAATGCGTGCGGTTATTCAAAACGAGCGCCGCATTGAACTGGCTTTTGAAGAGCACCGTTTCTGGGATGTGCGTCGCTGGAAGATCGCCGATCAAACAGATAATATAACTACTAAAGGCATGGAGGTTGACCGTGATGGCGCTGCGGTAGCATACAAACAGTTTGATGTGCGCAAACGCAATTTCCGTAAAGCGATGTACCTGTGGCCTTTTCCGCAAAGTGAGGTTGCTAAATCGCCCGAATTGATCCAGAACCCAGGCTATTAATTACCCGACAGCATAAATAATATTGATATGAAATATAATTACAAAGCAAAATGGATTTACCTGGTGCTTGTGGCTGTCGTTATGTTGGCGGCAACATCATGTAAAACCGAAAAGATAGTGCCCGGGAGTGAGGCTCCAAAAGACATCGCAGGTAATTGGCGGGTAATCAGAGCCACCCGAAACGGTACTGATCTGACATCCATTATTGATTTTAGTCAGTTCAGGATCAACTTTACCGATAAAGGCTATACGCTGGTGAACAAGCTGCCCTTCCTGGTAAGCAAGGATGGCGCTTTTGCACTTGATGATCCGAAGTATCCTTACAAGATCACTTTTACGGCAACAGGCGACAAGCCGGTTTCAACTCCTTTTACCTATCCAATTGTAAATGGTAAAAGGCAGCTCAGCATAACCTTTAGCCCCGGCTGCACCAATAATACCTACGTGTACGTGCTTGAAAAAGCCAATTAATAAACCAAAAGTAACAGATAAATTATGAGATCATATTTACTACATATAAAAGGTAAAAATTTGTGGAAGCTGTGCGCTTTGGTTGTGTTGGGCATTGCCCTGGCCTGTTGCGGCGAGCAGATCACCAGCGTCGATCAGCCTGCTACTGCTACCGTAGGCGCTTTAGTGCCTATAACTGTGCATTGCGATATCCCAACAGCGGGCGATGGTGGTCCAGACTACCTGATCTTCGGTTTCCTGGTACCTAAAGGTTGGAAAGCTGCACAAAATACTACCATAACTTATACCAGTAAACAAGGCAATGGCAATATGACACTAATCCCTGACGGTACTTTGCCTAAAAATGGTGGTGGGCTTACCTGGCCGGCTTATATGAAAAAAATGTTCGGCAACGGCGGCAACCTTATTGATGATGTAGAATGGGTGGCTTACCAAACAGATAAAGCCTATAGTCATACCGGCGGAGTTGAGTTTATTGTTGACTTAAATATCAAAACAAAAGTAGGAGCTGATAATAATAACATGCTGGTAAAACTGGGCTATACCATAACAGATAGCGGTAACGGCTTTACGAGCGATGGTAACGGTACTTATTACAGCGTGCTGACCGGTATGAATTGTTTTGAAGTAACCGGCGGCAGCGGCGACCTGGTTGACTTTTGCAACCCGCAACTTACAACCATAGATCCGCCAAAATCACTGGATAACGATTTCGTGACCCTCACCTTTGATGGTACGGTTACCGACACTCATTTAAAGGGAGAAAGCGAAGTTTACCTGTGCGCAACGGCTTATACCAGCGATGGCAAAACCATAAATGTTTGTGAGCAAACCACTAAAACTATGCTCAAGCAAACCACGGCCACCAGTAAAAAGTATCAGCTTACGTTTTGGCCGCGATCATTCTTTAATGTAGGAGATGCACAAACCATTACCAGAATGGAGTACTTCTTGACAGATAAAACCGGTAAAACGAAAGTTGGCTACGGTAATACCGATGCCCCGTTCACTTACACATTTAAATGCGGTTAATCCATAGATAAACAAAACAGCGAATGCATTTAACCAATGTGTATTTGCTAAAACGATATTTAAACCTATTGCCAACAATTTTAAACCTGAAAAATATGGCTTATTGCTACATAAAGAGATGCTTAACAGGTATTACACTGTTGTTACTGATGCTGGCCACGGCCGGTTATGCAGTTGCGCAGCAGGATACTACCGCCATGGTGCCTGCACAACCCGGTCAGGCAAGCGGTATCGTACTTGACGAGTACGACAACCCGCTGCAGGGTGTTAGGGTAACCAATAAAGGAAATAATAGTACCCAAACTACAGGTAAAGACGGCGCTTTCGCTATTAATGCTACCAAAGGCGATATGTTGGTATTTACCGCCGCAAATTATAACGCCCGCCAGGTTGCTGTGAAAAACACTACAGGTATCAGGGTAAGGCTTTTAGATACTTATATACAGAAGCCCAAAACCATCAATGTACTTTATGATACCGTTAGCACAGCAAAAAGTGTAGGTGCCATATCAACTATTTATACCAATCAGCTAACTACAACACCTTCTACTTTATATACTTACGCCTTGCCCGGACAATTGCCAGGTTTATATACCCAACAATATAACGGTTTCGCTGCTCCCCAAACAGGTGTACAGACCGTAAACGATTTTATTGGCGCGGTAGTGCAGCACAATAACTATTCGGCTAATGATAATAGCGAGTTTGGCCTGTTTTTAAGAGGACAGGCGCCGGTAACCATTATTGATGGTGTTCAACGTGAGATAGCTTCGCTTGATCCTGAAAGTATTGAGTCCGTTTCAGTTTTAAAAGATGCGCTTTCAAATATTATGCTGGGTATCAATAGCTCGCGCGGAACATTGCTGATCACCACCAAACGCGGACAAGCCGGTACGCCTCATATTTCGTTCACGGCACAAACCGGTATTCAGCAGCCTTTGGGTTTACCCAACCCGCTGCCCGCTTATCAATATGCTTATTTATATAACGAAGCTTTGCAGAACGATGGTAAGCCTGCTCTTTATAGTGCTGCTGATTTTAATGCTTACCGCAACCATACCGATCTTGTAAGGCATCCGGATATCAACTGGTTCAAAACAATATTGCGCGATAACTCGCCCATGACCAGTTACAAGCTTAATGTAAATGGTGGTACACAAGTAGCGCGTTATAGTGTTTCATTAAATTATCTCGATCAGGCAGGGATGTTCCGCCAGGATCCGTCTGTGCCTTACAACACCAATAACGATCTTAACAGGTATATTATCAACTCCGATCTGGCGGTTAACGTAACAAAAAAGTTTACGGTTGATCTGCAATTGTTTGGCCGCGTTCAGCAAAGCACACAGCCGGGAGCAGGGTATGGAAACATATTGAACACGCTTTATAGCCTGCCAAATAATGCTTATCCATTATACAACCCAAACAAATCATTTGGCGGTACAACTACTTATACCAATAACTTACTTTCACAAACCGAGTTTTCAGGCTATCAGCGTACCAACAGTAATGACGTACTTGCCAACCTCGACCTCAATTATGACCTGAATAGTATTACTCCGGGTTTATCTGCCAAAGCAAAGGGGAATCTTGCTTTTTCATCGCAAAGCTTCTTAAACCGCTCGTTGCAGAACAATGCTTACTCGTTTAATGCGGATAGCTCTTATTCGGCGGTAGGATCATCGGTTGCGCAAAGCAATTCATATAGTACCGTATCGAGCGCCCGCTATTCATTTGCCCAGGCATCGGTTAATTACGACAGGACTTTCGGTAAAAGCAATTTTACAGGTATGGCTTTATATGATGTGCGCTCGGTGGTGTTAAACTATGACCTTTCGCAGGTAACAACGAACCGCGCTCTAAAAGCCGGTTATAACTATGACGGTAAGTACTTTATTGAGGCTGCCGCCAACAGCAGTGGTTATAACCGTTATCCTCCCGGTAACCAGTACGGCTTGTTTTATGCAGGTGGTATCGGCTGGCAAATGGGGAAAGAAGGTTTTATCAAGGATAATTTCAACTGGATTAACTCATGGAAATGGCGCGCAACCTATGGTAAAACAGGTAATAACAATGTAGATAATTTCGGCTATTATAACTTTTTACAAACCTACGGTGCTACAAACGGCTATTCGTATAGTACCGGTACCTCAAAAAGCCCGGTACAAGGATTTTATGAAAATACGCTGGCCAACCCTTACATCCGTTGGGAAAAAGCCCGCAAACTGGATGTAGGTACAGATATTTCACTGTTTAATGATCATTTCAATATTACCGCTGATGTTTACAGGGACAGGTATTACGATCTGCTACAGGTTAGAGGGAATAGTATTGCATTGTTAGGTACTTCATATCCTTACGAAAATTTAGGTATTAATCTTTATAAAGGCGCTGAACTTACTTTAACCTATCAAAATCATATTCAAAACTTTAATTATTTTATCTCAGGTAACGCTTCTATCCAATCGTCAAAAATTATTTTTAGCGATGAGGAACCATATCCTTATCCCTGGATGAGGCATACTGGTCGTTCAACTACAGCTATTTATGGCTACACTGCCATTGGCTATTTCAAAGATGCTCAGGATGCAGCAACCAGCGCAACAACTACAGGCTACACGGCACAGGCAGGTGACGTAAAATACAAAGACCTCAACGGCGATCATATCATTAACCAGTTTGATGTTTCGGCCATCGGTGGTAACCGGCCTCTGGTTTATTACGGGCTATCAAGTGGTTTTAACTACAAAGGCTTTAGTCTGAGCTTCCTGTTGCAGGGTGTGGCCAACCGCGAGCTGATGTTCAACAATTCGCAGGTGAATGGTTTTGCCGGAGTGGGCTTCCTGGGGCTTACTTACAGTGGCCAGGGATACGAGACTATTTTAGGTCGCTGGACACCTGAAACCGCCGCGACTGCGACCGCGCCGAGGTTATCACTTGGTAATGCCAATAACACTGCCAATTCAACACTGTATTTACGAAAAGGCAATTATGTGAGGCTTAAAAATGCCGAGATCGGCTATAACCTGCCTTATGAATGGGCGCACAAACTCAGGCTCTCTGGCTTGAGGGTATTTGTAAACGGCGAAAACCTGTATACGCTTTATGGCTATAAAGATTTCGATCCGGAAGTATATGGCACTGCTTACCCGATTCAAAGGGTGATAAATGCCGGTGTTAACATTAAGCTTTGATTTTGGCCATCATAAAATATGACGATCATGAAGAATTTCAACAAAATAATTTTAGCGGCCGCGGGCATCATTTCTGTAATGGCAGGCTGTAAAAAATACGAGCAATTCCCGGTTGATAAGGTGACCATTAACTACGTATTTGATAAAAAGGACTCGCTGGGAACTAATGCTCAGATGTTCCTGTACGGGATTTACGCATCATTACAAAATGGCCATAGCAGGATTGGTGGTGATTACCTTGATGCTGCGAGTGACGATGCCATATCATCGGCTGCAGGCGCGTCAAACGAGGTTACCGTACTGTCAACGGCGGCTTACAACTCTTATACTGTTCCTACTGACGAAAATCTGTGGGCATATTATTACGCCGGTATTCGCAAGGCAAACGAGTTTGTAAATAACATAGATGTAGTGCCGGTAATGGCTAAATACAATGGTTACTCCATGAAATATGTATGGAAAGGCGAAGCCCGTTTTTTAAGGGCGCTGTATTACTTTGAGCTGGTTAAACGCTATGGCGGCGTACCATTATTGGGCAATAAAGTATTTACCATAACCGATGACGTATCCCTGCCCCGAAATTCATTTGACGATTGTATCAAATACATTGTAAGCGAATGCGATGCTATCAAAGACACACTGATGACCGCCCCGCTGAGCAACCCTAATGCCGACTATCACCGCCCAACCAAAGGCGCGGCTATGGCTTTAAAAGCAAAGGTGCTACTGTACGCGGCAAGCCCTTTGTTTAACGGGCAAAATATTGATGTTTCAAATCCGCTGACTGGTTATACCGATTTCAGTGCCGATAGATGGGCGCAGGCCGCCGCTGCTGAAAAAGCAGTAATGGATCTGAATGTTTATTCGTTACTACCCAGTTTCAAAGATGTATTCCTGACCCAGAATAGTTCGGAAAATATCTTTATTCGCCAAACTGATAATTCATCATCGATAGAAACCACCAACGGACCGATAGGCTTTACAGGGGCGGTAGGTAAGGGACAAACCAGTCCAACCCAGCAATTGGTTGATGCCTTCCCGATGCAAAACGGTTTGGCAATTACCGATCCCGCATCAGGTTATAACCCGGACAACCCTTACATAAACCGTGATCCCCGCTTAACATACACTGTGCTTTACAACGGTACAAGATGGCTTAACTCCGATCTGCAATTGTTTGAAGGTGGCATCAGCAAACCTAACGGCTCGTTACAGCAAACCAAAACCGGTTACTACATGCGCAAGTTCATGGGCAACTTCGAAAATACCAATGCCTACGCAGCCCACGTGATCGACTGGCAGATACTCCGTTATGCCGATGTGATTTTAGGTTACGCCGAAGCACTTAACGAATCGGCCGGGGCTACTGCCGATGTGTATAACGCGGTGATCAGCATCAGGAAACGTGGCGGGATTGATGCGGGTACCGGTAATTATGGACTTAAAGCCGGCATGACTAAAGACGAGATGCGCACCATTATTCAAAATGAGCGCCGTGTGGAAATGGCTTTTGAAGAGAACCGCTATTTTGATATCCGCCGCTGGAAAATTGCCGGTACGGTGATGAACCAGGCCCAAAAGGGGATGAGCATTGTGAAGATAGGTTCAAGTCTTACTTACAATGTGGTAACGGCCCTCACTACCAAATTTGAATCGCCCAAGATGTACCTGTACCCGATACCTTATGATGAGGTTTTGAAAAACCCGAATATGAAACAAAATCCAGGATGGTAATCTCAAAACCGATTCAGTTAAATCAAAAAAATTAAGCTTTATGAGAAAAATAATACTTTTCTTCCAGATATTAATGATCCTGCTCCCGGCAGTGTCATTTGCGCAAAGCCGAACCATAACAGGTACTGTGCGCGATATTACCGGGGTATTGCCGGGGGTATCGGTTATTGAAAAAAGCGTTGCCAATAACGGCGCCATTACAGATCAGAGCGGTAAATTCAGGCTTGTACTTAAAGGAAAATCGAACACTATTATAGTCCGTTTTATCGGTTATATTCCAAGAGAACTCCGGGTATCAGAAGCCGGCCGGATGGATATCATCCTGCAAACCAATACCAATGGTTTGGACGAGGTTGCGGTTGTGGCTTACGGAACAAGAAAACGTATCACTAATACAGGTGCCGTAAGTTCTATTTCCGCCAGTGAAATTCGTACAGTGCCAACAGCCAACGTGCAAAACGCGTTGACAGGTAAGCTTCCTGGTTTCTTTTCACAACAGGCTTCCGGTCAGCCGGGTAAGGATGCATCTGATTTTTATATCCGTGGTGTAAGTTCATTGAACCCTTCAGGCAACCAGCCGCTTATTATTGTGGATGATATCGAATATAGCTATGACCAGCTACAACAAATCAACGTAAATGAGATAGAAAGTATTTCTATCCTAAAAGATGCCTCCACTACTGCAATTTACGGTATTAAGGGAGCCAACGGTGTATTGGTGGTTACCACACGCCGTGGCAAGGCCGGTACACCTAAAGTAAACCTCCGTGTTGAAAGCGGTATACAGCAGCCAACTAAAACGCCGCAGTTTTTAGATTCATATAATACAGCAGTACTAATTAACGAGGCGCAGCACAATGACGGCATTCCGCTTAGCTTTACCCAGCAGGACCTCGACCTGTTTAAAAACGGATCGGACCCATACGGGCACCCCAATGTGGATTGGTATAATAAAATCTTCAAAAAGTACACCTATCAAACCAATGCAAACCTTGATATCTCAGGTGGTACAACAGGGGTGAAATATTTTATCTCCGGAGGTGCCTTAAATCAAAATGGTTTAGTGCGTGACTTTGCCGACCCGCAAAGTTTGGTGAATACCAATTACTATTTTAAGCGTTACAATTTTCGCTCAAACCTCGATTTGAAAGCCAACAAAACGCTTGACTTACGCTTGGATATCACCACCCGTTTCTCCGATTTGAACCAGCCCTACAATGAGAACGCTGTTAGTGAAGTATACAATTTTACTAAGGAAACGCCTTTTACCGCGCCGTATCTTAATCCAAACGGAAGCTATTCATACGCTTATTCATCATTTAACCCCGATCACCTGCCAACGCTAAATGCAAGGCTGGCTACAGGTGGTTATCAGCACTCACGCCGTACGGATTTTAACGTGCTTTTTGGCGCTACTCAACGATTGGATGATTTGACCAATGGGCTTTCGGTAACAGGTAGGGTAGCATATTCCAGCATAGAGCAGTTTACCAAACAAATTTTTAACGGCGGGATCCCGGCTTATCATTACGACCTTGCAACTAACCAATACACATTAAGGCCGGGTGCTACTTATGTTTATCAAACTTATGCACTAACGGGAAGTACCGATATCAGCACTAATAATTATAACCTTCAGCTTTACGCTAATTACGACAGGACATTCCGTGGTTCGCACCATTTTTCGGGACTGGTATTATTCAACCAAACGTCACAGACCTATTTTACCTATCCGCTGCTTGATGGTGCGCAGGTGGGTGTTCCGCAGAAATTCCGCGGCGTATCGGGCAAGGTTGGCTATGATTTTAAGCAGAAGTTTCTGTTTGATTTTAACGTAGCCTATAACGGTACCGACCGCTTTGCGGCCAATCACCGCTTTGGTATTTTCCCGGCTGTGAGTTTTGGCTACAATATTGCAAAAGAGTCGTTTTTTGAAAAAGCTATGCCGGTTTTCAGTCTCCTGAAACTGAGAGGAAGTTACGGTTTGGTTGGTTCGGATGCAGCGCCGGGTAACCGTTATGTATACAACCAGGTATATAACCAGGGCGGTGGCTACAATTTTGGAGAAACTGCCCAAAACTACACTACCATATACGAAGGTTCATTGGGTAACCCGACGGTTGTTTGGGAGCGCGCCAAAAAAATTGACATTGGTTTGGATGCCAACTTATTTAACGATAAGATCTCCATCACTGCCGATTACTTCCATGATATCCGTTACAATCAGCTGATCACCCCGGGTAGTGTGCCTGAGATATTAGGTGTTGGCTTACCGGCAATAAATATTGGTAAAACCCGTAACCAGGGCTTCGACGGGCAGATCAGCTACCACAGTACCCTTGGCAAAGTACAATACAACGTGGGTTTCGTGTTTTCTTATGCCAAAAACAAGATCTTGTTTGAAGATGAGGCTACACCAGCTTATCCATGGCTGGCACAAACAGGCTATTCTATCGGTCAGCAATATGGTTATCATTTCATGGGATATTATACCGCTGCTGATATTGCCGCGATCAATTCCGGAAGCAAATCGGTTCCCGTACCTGATAACGGGATCCCGTTGCAGCCGGGCGATTTGAAATACCAGGATTTAAATGGCGATGGTGTCATCAACGTATTTGATAAAAGACCAATCGGTAATCCCAACCTGCCAAACACTATACTTGGCCTGTCATTACAGGCAGTTTACAAAGGTTTTAGTGTGAGCGTGCTTTTGCAGGGATCATTCAACTACAGTTTCGCGGTTATTGGTACAGGTATCGAACCATTCCAAAGCCAGTTTCAGCCGATACACCAGGAACGCTGGACGCCCGAAAACGCGGTTAACGCGGCTTTTCCGAGGTTAACTACCAATCCAACTTCGGTAAACAGCCCGACCGCCTATTTCTCTGATTACTGGTTGCTGAACGCGCATTACGTTCGTTTAAAAACGGTTGATATCGGCTACCAGCTACCAACTAAACTGTTGCCTTTCAAGATCAATAATGCCCGTATCTATATGAGCGCGTACAATTTGCTTACGTTTGACAACTATAAAAAATACCAGCAGGACCCGGAGATTGCCACCAATACAGCAGGCGACGCGTACATTAACCAGCGTGTAATTAACCTGGGTATCCAGGCAGGCTTTTAATAACCAATACATAAACCACAAGAGAGGCCGGTGCCCCGGGTGCCGGTTCTCTTTTTGTTTTGGCAGATAAACTTTAATTTAGGATATGTTTCCAACCATCGGCGATTTGATATTTTACCTCTTCCATATCCGGATCGGGTTTCCTATCCAAACGCTTGGTTTTTTTATAGCGCTTGCCTTTTTGTTTGCCTATATAGTTTTTACTTCTGAATTTAAACGCTTTGAAGCCATTGGGAAAATCAACGCGTTTAAGCGTAAGGTGATTGTTGGAAAGCCTGCTTCGGCTGCTGAAATGATCATTAATTTTTTGCCGGGCTTTTTATTTGGTTTTAAGCTTTTCGGGGCTGTTTTTAACTACCAGACATTTGCAGCCAATCCAAGAGCTTATATTCTTTCGCTGCAGGGAAATTTAACCGCCGGAATCCTTATCGGCGGAGCGTTTGCTTTATGGATATATAACGACCGGAAGAAATTCGCGCTGCCCAAACCGCAAACAACAGAGTACATGGTACATCCTTATCAATTAATGGGATTGATTGTTTTTAGCGTTGGCTTTTTCGGCTTTATTGGGGCTAAGTTGTTTGACATTGTGGAGCATTTTGGCAGGTTGCGATATGACCCGCTGGGTGCTATATTTTCTGCCAACGGGTTTGCTTATTATGGCGGGTTGATATTTGGTGCGCTGACTTATCTGTACATCGGTTACCGGCATCGTATGAAACTGGTGCATCTTGCAGATATTGGTTCGCCTGGCATGATGCTGGCTTACTGTATCGGCCGTATTGGTTGCCAGCTTTCCGGTGATGGCGATTGGGGGAAGGTTAATATGCACTTAAAACCCAGTATGTTGAATTGGTTACCCGATTGGATGTGGTCGTTTAGCTATCCGCATAATGCTATAAATTCCGGTATGCCGATACCTGGGTGTATCGGTAATTATTGCAATCAACTGGCTAATCCTGTTTATCCTACACCGTTTTATGAGGCTACATTGTGTATTGGGATGTTCCTGCTCATGTGGGCTTTTCGTAAACGTATAATTACACCAGGCTTTATGTTTTTCCTGTACCTTGTGCTTAACGGTACCGAACGCTTTTTGGTAGAGCAGATCCGTATAAATCCGGTGTATCATTTTTTAGGCTTGCCGTTTACACAGGCGGGCTTAATTGGCTTTTTAATGCTATTGGGGGGATTAACAGGTTTTGCTACCCTGATTATTAAACACAGAACCCATCAGCACAAACATTTACCTGTATTATAAATATCGAAATGAAAAAAAATATCCTTGCTTGTTTAGCTTTTTTGAGCCTGACCTTAACAAACAAAACCTTTGCTCAGAAGGCTGATACAGTTGATATAACCAATATTAAATTTAAAGTTGAGGCCGCGCCTGAATGGTCGGCTTTGTTAAAACGTGATTCGGGCTGGTTTGGCGGCGACGGTATTTATACTATCCCCTTAAATGGCAGGGAGACCGGCCACGCAAAAGCCAATGAGAAAGTGCTTTTTATTTTTAGTGACAGCATGATTGGCGCTGTACGTGACAATACTACAGCGCCCGGAGCTGTAATGATCCATAATGCGGTAGCCGAATTAAAAGGCAACGAGCCTCTGGATAAGCAGATGAAATTTTATTGGGATAAGAATGCCAAAGGCGAACCCGAGTCGGTTTTTATCCCGCATACACCTAACACCGGACTTACAGATTACTATTGGCTTGGCGATGGCTTTGTTGACCAGGCGCTGAATAACAATATCTACATTTTTGGGTACCGGGTTCATAATGTAAGCAATGAAGCATTCGGTTTCAGAGAGGTTGGTAATACGTTGATCAAGATTCCGGCAAACAGCAAACCGCCTTACAAAGACCTCAAGCAAATGGATACGCCGTTTTACCTGATGGACAAAAAGGGAGAAAGTGGTTCGTTTGGTGCAGGAATCTATGTAAATACTAAAGAGGCCGGCGCGCCCAAGCCCGATGGCTACATTTATGTTTATGGAGTGAGAGGAATGGCCAAGCACTTAATGGTTGCCCGTGTTTTACCCAAAGATTTTGAAAATTATAGTAAGTGGACTTTCTACGACGGAAAAGCCTGGGTAAGCGATATGGAACAGGTTGCTAATGTAACCAGCAGTGTATCAAATGAGTTAAGCTTCAGCCCGTTGCCCGATGGCCGTTATGCCTTGATATTCCAGGTAGGGGGGATGACTACATCTGTAGGCATGCGGATAGGAGCAAGTCCAGTTGGTCCATTCGGACCGATCATTAAATTGTGGGATTGCAAACCGGATTTAACCGCCAAAACGTTTGTAGTTTATAATGCCAAGGCACATCCAAGTTTATCAAAGCCCGGTGAATTGCTGATCAGTTACAACATAAACTCCGTTGACTTTTTAAACGACCTGAAGAAATATCCCAACCTGTACCGGCCAAGGTTTATCAGGGTAAAGTTTGAATAGCCAATATTTTAAATGAACTTTCAGGGAGATTCTTTCTGCCGTAATCTTATTTAAAATGTTATTTTGCTAAATCGATTTAATTGTTAATTTTGTTCAGAGGCTAATTATTCTACAAATCGGCCACCGATACCATTATAAACCAATGAAAATACGTTCGCTTATTTGCGCTGTTGCGCTTATTTATGCCGGAAACCTGTTTGCCCAGGAAACTAATCTTGTAAAGTATGTGAACACCCGGCAGGGTACCAATACTAAGTATGAGTTTTCGTACGGTAATACCTACCCGGCTACCTCATTACCTTTCGGCATGAATACCTGGACTGCGCAGACAGGTAAAAATGGCGATGGCTGGAAGTATCAGTATTTTGAGCATACCATCCGCGGTTTTCAGCAATCCCACCAATGTAGCTCATGGGTTAATGATTATGCGGTGTTTTCGCTGATGCCGGTCGCCGGTAAATTGGTTGTCAATGAAGATGAAAGAGCGGCATCATTTAGTCACGATAACGAGATTGCTCAGCCCAGTTACTACAAGGTAAAGCTTGATAACAATATCATCACCGAAATGTCGCCCACCGAAAGGGGAGCACATTTGCGGTTTTCGTTCCCGAAAGGTAAAGCCTCATACCTTGTGTTGGATGGTTACACCAAAATGAGCGAAGTGAAGATCATCCCCGCCGAACGTAAAATAACCGGTTATGTGAACAATTGCCGCTGGGCACCAAAAGATTTCAGGAATTACTTTGTTATTATTTTTGATAAGCCTTTCGTCAATTATGGCACTTGGGAAAATAAAAAGAATACCCTTGCCGCAAAAAATCAAACTGCAGAGGGAGAGGGTGTTGGGGCTTATATCCAATTTAAAGATGGCGAAACCGTGCAGGCTAAAGTAGCCTCGTCCTATATCAGTCCCGAACAAGCTGAACTTACGCTAAATACCGAACTGGGTAAGTTTAAATCATTTGACGATACCCATAAAGCAGCAGACAAGGTATGGAACCAGTTGCTTGGCCGTATGGCCGTTGAGGGCGGTACTGAAGATCAAAAGGCTACATTTTATTCCTGTATGTACCATGCTAACCTGTTTTCGCACCAGTTTTTTGAATATGGTAAAGATGGTAAGTCATACTATTACAGCCCTTATGATGGTAAAATTCATGACGGTTATATGTATACCGATAATGGTTTTTGGGATACCTTCCGCGCCCAGTTTCCTTTGAATACAGTACTGCATCCTAAAATGGAGGGGCAGTTGGTACAGGCGCTGCTTGATGCACAACAGCAGTGTGGCTGGCTTCCCGCGTGGTCATTTCCGGCTGAAACCGGTGGTATGCTCGGCAACCATTCTATTTCCTTGTTAACGGATGCATGGGTAAAAGGTATTCGCACCTTCGATCCTAAAAAAGCCCTGGAAGCCTATTATCACGAAGCAACGAACAAAGGTCCATGGGGTAGTGCTAACGGGCGCCCGGGTTGGAAAGAATATTATACCAATGGTTATGTGCCGTTTACACCGCAAACCCTTGGTTCAACCGCCTGGACACTGGAGTTTGCTTACGACGATTTTTGTGGCTACCAATTAGCTAAGCTTACCGGCAATAAATTTTATGAGGATGTTTTTGAAAGGCAGATGTACAACTACAAAAATCTGTTCGACACAAAAACGCGTTTTATGCGCTCGAAAGATGCACAGGGTAACTGGATTGAGCCTTTTGACCCGATGGATTGGGGCGGCCCTTATACCGAAGGCAATGCCTGGCACTGGACATGGTCGGTTTTTCATGATACGCAAGGGCTCATCAACCTGATGGGCGGGGAGAAGAATTTTACCGCCAAGATAGATTCCGTTTTTACCGAGCCGGGAACCATCAAAGTAGGAGGGTACGGACAGGTAATTCACGAAATGACGGAAATGGCCGAATTTAAAATGGGGCAATACGCCCAAGGCAACGAGCCTATTCACCATTTGCTTTACATGTACAACTATGCTGGCCAGCCATGGAAAGCCCAGCAACATCTGCGCAACGTGATGGATAAAATGTACAACGCGGGCGAAAACGGCTATCCCGGCGATGAGGACGAAGGTCAGATGTCGTCATGGTTTGTATTGAGTGCAGCCGGCTTTTACAGCGTTTGCCCCGGCACCGATCAATATGTGATTGGTAGTCCGCTGTTTAAAAAGATGACTATTGCTTTGGAAAATGGCAAAAAGTTCGTGATTGAGGCTAATAATAACAGCAAGGAGAATGTGTATATTCAATCGGCTACACTTAATGGCAAACCATATACCCATAACTGGATTACCCAGGCAGATATCATGAACGGAGGAGTATTGCACTTTGAAATGGGGGATAAGCCGGCTACAAACCGCGGGATAGCGCCTGAAGACAGGCCGTTTTCGCTTTCGAAATCTCAGTAAAAAGAAATAAGAAGAATAATGAAAATCGTCATTGCGAGGAACGAAGCAATCCCCGATTTGCAGAGCCGCTCTGTATAGTTTGGGATTGCTTCGTTCCTCGCAATGACGTCTTTTAAATATACACTCGCTAAAACGATTTTATGATCAATATTTACAAATTAAAGAAACTGGCCCTGCTAATTACAACCATGCTACTGTTGTTTAATGCGGCATCGGCACAGGAAATATTTTACCTGAACAACACCAACAAACAAATAACCTGGAAAGTAATGGCACAGGCAGATCTCGGAGCCGACAGCCTCGACATCTACAAAAACGGCTACGCGGCCGCAGATTGGGTGAAGGCCATTGTTCCTGGTACGGTATTCTCATCATATGTAGATGCCGGTTTAGAAAAGGATCCCAATTTTGGAGATAATATTTATAAAGTCGATAAAAAGAAATACGACCGCAATTTCTGGTATCGTACAGAGTTTAATATCCCCGCCAATTTTACCAAACAAAAGATCTGGCTCAACTTTAAGGGTATAAACCGCAAAGCCGAGATCTACCTTAACGGGAAAAAGATTGGCAGTTTAGACGGTTTTATGCAACGTGGGATTTATGATGTAACTAAACTGGTTAATAAAACCAGTGCCAATACATTGGCTGTTTTGGTGTATTGCCCGCTAAACCCATTGGTGAATTATGCCAGTCCAACCTATATTCCCAGCGCCAGTTGGGATTGGATGCCTTACGTTCCAGGCCTTAATAGCGGCATCACTGATGATGTATACCTGACCAATACCGGAAGCTTTATCATCAATGATCCCTGGATTCGTACAGACGTGCCTACCACAGCTCGTGCCGAAGTATCTGTTTCACTTGGCGTGAAAAATAATACTGATGTTTTTCAAACAGGTGTGTTAACAGGCATTATTAATCCTGGAAATATTCAGTTTACCCAAAAAGTATTTGTTGGGGCTAACAGTAATGCCGAGATCAAAATCGATCCTAAACATTTTTCGCAATTGATAATAAACGGCCCAAAACTCTGGTGGCCGAATGGCTACGGTGATGCCAATCTGTATACTTGTAACTTAAGCCTGAAGCTCGGCGATGAAGTATCTGATAGCAAACAGATCAAATTTGGCATTAAGAAGTACAGTTATGATACCGTTGGTCATGTTTTGCATTTGTATGTGAACGGCACCAAAGTGTTTTTGAAAGGCGGTAACTGGGGCATGGCCGAATATATGCTTCGTTGCAGGGGAGATGAATATGATACCAAAGTACGTTTGCATAAAGAGATGAATTTTAACATTATCCGCAACTGGATTGGATCAACTACCGATGAAGAGTTTTATGACGCCTGCGACAAATATGGTATTATGGTTTGGGATGATTTCTGGCTTAATTCTATCCCTAACCTTCCTAATGATGTAAATACTTTTAACGCTAATGCCATCGAAAAAATAAAACGGTTCAGGAACCACCCTTCAATTGCCATTTGGTGCGGTGATAATGAGGGTGAACCTTTGCCGCCGCTTAATAACTGGCTTCGGGAGGATATCAGCGCTTATGATGGTAACGATAGATACTACCAGTCCAATTCGCATGCAGGTAACCTGACAGGCAGCGGCCCGTGGACTAACTTTGATCCGCGCTGGTATTTTAGCCGTTTTCCTAATGGTTTTGGCGGAAACCAGGGTTGGGGCTTACGTAGCGAGATTGGCACAGCGGTATTTACCAATTTTGATAGCTTTAAAAAGTTTATGCCGAAGGATAAGTGGTGGCCCCGTAATGAAATGTGGAACCTGCATTTCTTCGGCCCGTCGGCAGGTAATGCCGGGCCCGACAGGTATGATGACGGCATTAAAAACAGATATGGTGCGGCTTCGGGTATTGAAGATTATTGCCGAAAGGCCCAGCTATTAAACATCGAAACCAATAAGGCTATGTACGAGGGTTGGGAAGATAACATTTGGGAAGATGCTTCTGGTATCATGACCTGGATGAGCCAGTCGGCCTACCCATCATTGGTGTGGCAAACCTATGACTACTATTATGATTTAACCGGTGCTTACTGGGGGGCAAAGAAAGCCTGTGAACCGCTGCATATTCAATGGAACCCGGTAAACAATGCCATTAAGGTCATTAATACAACCCGTAACGATGAAAATGGGTTGACAGCTTATGCCGATGTTTATAACAGCGACGGGCAAATCGTAAAGCAATACAGCCTCTCAAAAACTATTGATGCACCATCAAATACCGCCTTAAATTGCTTTATCATGGCTTTTGCCAATAATCGCGAAAACCTTGCATTAAACAAACCGGCTTTTGCGTCATCAACTACTACGGGCGAAGCCGGTTCTGTAACTGATGGTAATTCGGGCAGTAGGTGGGCCAGTAATTCCAACGATGCGGAGTGGATTTATGTTGATCTCGGGAAGGAGCTGGAAATAAACGGCGCTAAATTGAATTGGGAAGAGGCTTATGGCAAAGCTTTCAAAATTCAGGTATCTGATGATGCCAAAAGCTGGAAAGATGTTTATGAAAGCCGTGACGGCCATGTTGGCGTGCAGCAAATCACTTTCGATGAGGTAAAAGGACGCTATGTGCGTATGTACGGTTTGCAGCGCGGCTCGGATTGGGGCTACTCACTTTGGGATTTTGAGGTGTACGGCGGTGCTCCCAAAAGCAGCGGCCTTACCGATGTTCACTTCATCAAACTGAAGCTGATCGATAAAAATGGGAAATTGGTATCGGATAATTTTTACTGGCGAGGGAATAAACGGACAGATTTTACCGCTCTTAATCAACTGCCAAAGGTTAACCTGAAAGTGTCATCGGCTACAAAACAAATTAATGGCAAGTACTATGTATATGTTAAGATCAGTAATCCATCGTCGTCAAAAACAGTTGCTTTTGCTATCCGTGTGCAGGCAACTAAGTCAAGTACAGGCGCGCAGATTTTACCGGCCATCATGAATGATAATTATTTTTCGCTTATGAAAGGTGAATCAAAGGATATCAGGATAGAGTTTGATGGGGATTGCTGGGTAAGGATCAGTTGAAATTATTGGTACAGCCTTATAACGATCCGCTAACCACAGAAAAATAAATAATAAGCCTTTGGTACATTGAAGTTTTAAACTAATTTACCGGTCCAATTAACATACAAACCTGCACAATGGATACCAAACCTAAATTTACCGAACGTAAGTTCCTTGTCGTACTTATTTTTGTTACCTCATTATTTATGCTCTGGGGGATAGCCATGACCCTCGGCGATACGTTGAACATACATTTCCAAAGAGTTTTGCACGTTTCAAAGTCGCGCTCAGCCTATGTGCAGTTATCATTATTTGGCGCTTATGCCGTAATGGGCATCCCGGCAGGTATGTTCATGAAAAAATTCGGCTATAAAAATGGTGTACTTTTAGGGCTCGGACTTTATGCTGCAGGCGCATTCCTGTTTGTTCCGGCAGCCGATGCTAAATCGTTTGACTTCTTCCGGATCGCGTTATTTGTACTTGCCTGCGGCTTGGCAACTCTCGAAACGGTAGCCCATCCCTTTGTTGCTTCGCTCGGTGATCAGCGTACCAGCGACCAGCGTATTAATTTTTCGCAGGCTTTCAATGGCGTTGGTGGGGTTATCGGTCCGCTGTTAGGTGGTTATTTTGTTTTAAAAGGTGGGCAGGAGCACTCCAATGACCTGATATCGGTAAAACACCTGTATATTGTAATAGGCGCGGTAATAGCATTGGTAGGGGTGGCATTTTCATTTTTGAAAGTTCCGCCATTGCAGGATCCGCATGTAGTGGCTACCGATTCATATGCCGTTGCCGGTGAGGGGCATATTGAGGAGAGCCTGTTTAAGAAAAAGCATTTTGTTTTTGCGGCCATAGCTCAGTTATTTAACGTAGCTGCACAAGGTGGCACATGGGCGTTCTTCATTAACTACGGCCATGAGATCATGCATTTGACTAATGATCATGCAGGTTATTATTTTTCATTAAGTATGGTGATGATGATGGCGGGCCGTTTTATCGGCACCTTCCTGATGCGCTATATAGCCCCTAATAAATTGCTGGCGATATTTGCGCTGGGCAATATCCTGATGTGTATCATTGTGGCGCAAGGTTTTGGCGTGGTTTCGTTTGTGGCTTTGCTGTTTATCAACTTCTTCTTCAGCATTATGTTCCCAACCATATTTAGTCTTGGGTTGAAAAACTTAGGCGCGCAAACTCAAAACGCGTCCTCTTTTATTGTAATGGGTGTTGTTGGAGGCGGCTTGTTTCCGCCCATTATGGGGTTAATCGCTAATCATAATGTAGCTACAGCTTATTACCTGCCTATCATTTGTTATGCGGTGATATTTTTATTCGGTATCAGTTATCCGAAGCTTAACAAGCAAGGTATATAATCAAAGTAGCTTAATCGATTTATTTTTATATTTTGGCCAATAATAGCTCAATAATCTATGGTTATTGAGCTATTATATTTTATATTTGATTTTAGCCAATTTTTAGCCGAGTGAAAAAACTATCGATTGTTGATATAGCCAATGAATTAAAGGTTTCTAAAACCACGGTATCGTTTATACTGAATGGCCGGGCCAAGGAAAAGCGGATAGGTGAGGACCTGGTGGAGCGCGTTACCAAATACGTTGAAGAGGTGGGGTATAAACCTAACTCACTGGCTAAGAGTTTGCGTACCGGCAAGTCAAATACCATTGGTTTAATGGTTGAAGATATTTCAAACCCATTTTTTGCCAGCATTGCCCGGCTTATTGAGGACAGGGCTTATAAAAACGGGTACAAGATAATTTATTGCAGTACCGATAATGATACACAAAAAACCAAGGAGTTGATCAATATGTTCCGCGACAGGCACGTGGATGGTTATATTATCGCTCCGCCCGAAGGTATTGAAGATGATGTGGAACAGCTGCTAAAGGCCGGATTACCGGTGGTGATGTTTGACAGGCATTTACCAAAGGTAAATACGGATTATGTTGAAGTCGATAATCTTTTCAGTACTTATAATGCCACCCGGCATTTGATACAGCAAGGTTATAAAAACATTGCCTTTGTTACGTTTGCTTCTACACAAACACAAATGATGGCCCGTGTACAGGGCTACAAAGATGCATTGAAGGAAAGCCGTTTTGTTCCGGTAATTAAAGAAATAGTCTTTAACCAGGATGAAGAAATGATCATTAAGCCAATGACTGCGTTTTTCAAAAAACATAAAGACCTCGACGCGGTAGTTTTTGGTACCAACCATGTAGGTACCTGCGGATTAAAAGTATTTAATACAATTGGTATTAAAGTGCCGGAAGATATGGCTGTGATATCATTTGACGATTATGATGTTTTTAAGTTGTATTCGCCACCTGTTACCGCAATAGCCCAGCCGGTTGATGAAATAGCAGATAATGTGATCACAGTTTTGCTCAAAAAATTGAATACAAAAGGAGTTAGTACAGCTTCGCATTCTATAATTCTTAAAACTAATCTGCAGATCAGAGGCTCATCGTCCGGTTTAAAAGGTTGATTAATTTTAAAAGAACCATATATTAGCAGTCGTAAGTGATACACTTGCAGAGGCAGGTTTTCTGTAACGGGGCATCCTTTTATTATCTTTAATAAAAATTTACTGTTATGACACGGGCTTTTATTATAAAAAATAAAGCGAGAATGGTTTTGGCTTTAGCTGTGCTTACCGCTATGCTATTATTAGCTAACTGGAATGGGCGGGACAATGTTAAAGCGTTGGATAAAACGCTGACGTCCATCATGAACGACCGCCTGCTGCCGGCTACTTTTGTACATGAAATAAGCAACAGGCTTTATGAAAACAAACTAACTGCAGCGGCTTCAGGTCCGGATGCCCAGGCCAAAATCAGCAGTAATTATGCAGCTATAGAAACACTGGCAAAGAAATATGAAGCTACTCAATTAACGAAAGAAGAATCGGCAAAGTGGAAGACTTTCCGCACTCAGCTGACTAATCTTAGGAAACAGGAGGCGGACAAAAACAACGCCGAATATGTTTTTACCCAGGCCCTTAAATCGCTCGATCAGCTTATAGCAATACAGGTTGGCGAGAGTAACCGCTTGCTTCAAAGCGGACAAAGAAATGTAAGTTCGAGTATAGTTACTGCCAATTTCGGTGTTGTTGTTTGCATTTTGCTCGGACTGTTTATCATGGTGCTGCTAAGCGCCCGGGAGCAAATGATTTTAAGGCAGGACGAACGGCATTTGCTTAATTAAAAGCTTAAATGATAGAAGCCAGACTCACGAAGTTTTTAAAACTTCGTAAGTCTTCAGCTGCTTGTATTTAAATAACCATAACATTTTCACCGCCTTTAAGTATATATGTTTTTGATTCCCATACAAAAACACCTGATGTGTGCCGCGGTAAACTGATCCGTATTTTCCACCTGTTGTTTTCTAAAACGTAACTCACCGTTACCTTGCCATTGGGATGAGGAATCTCGCCGCCTGCTTTGGTCAATGTCCCTAAACGGGGTTCAATCTTTATTTTGCTAAATCCGGGGGCATAACTGTCGATGCCTAAAACTGTCCTGAAAAATTCAATATTGGGACTGCTTCCCCATGCATGACAGTCCGACCGGCTATATTTAAGGTCGGAGTATTCGGCCCAGGTAGTTAATCCCATTTTGATGTTATCGCGCCAAATACCAAGCCAATTCATATAGTCGTTTCCTAAACCACCCTTTACCAATGCCTGGTGCAGGTAGTATTTGAAATAGATGGTACATTGGGTTAAGGAGGTATCGGCTAATAATTTTTTAGATAACGCAGTTAGATCCGCGTTTTTTACCATGCCGGTAAGTATAGCCAATGAATTGGCATGCTGCGAAAAATGATCTTTATCCTTCGTGTCGGCATACAACATCTTCGCCGGGGCCCAATATTTACGCTGAATGGTTTGTTTTAGTTTAGCGGCTTGCCTATTGTACAAAGCTGCATAATCGGGTAATCCCATTTTAGCTTCCATTGCGGCGGCCCATTGGTAAGCCCACAGTAGCTGCAAATCAATAATGGCCGAACTGCCATCTGTACCTTTTGGCGGCGAACCAACGTCCCAGTTTTTGCCGCTGGCCCAATCCACAAATGTCCAATACGGGGTGTTTTTTAATGAACCATCGGCTTGTTGGTATTGGCTGAAGAATTTTAACACAGCCCGTTCGCCATCCAGTTTATCTTTAATAAAAGTACTATCGCCCCGGTACATCCAATAGTCATGCAGCATGCCTATATACCATAACGAAAAAGTTGAAATGATTTGGGTATCATGAGTAGGATAGCGGCTTTGAGTAACACCTTCGGCTAAACGCGAATGGTCCATCAGATTGATGGCATTACGCGCAAGGCGGTCATCGCCGCTGTAGTAATAGGAAATCATTGCCTGGATGCGGGTATCGCCAATGTATTGTAACTGTTCGTAATAAGGGCAATCGGTATAAGTTTCAAATGCATTCAAACGGGCAGTGCGCCAGCCAATGTCAAGGATCTGTTTTATCTCCTTGTTATCGGTATTAAAAACAGCACTTTGTTTAAATGGATACCCGGTAAAGGTGCCATACAAATCGTTGATAACCAATGGCTCATTTTGTGTATGTATAATTAAACGGATGTAACGAAAAGTCCGGAAATTGAGTGTTGTATATGATTGCGCTGTACTACCATTGGAGATCAGGCTATCCTTTCTGCCCGAAAAATCTTTTCCTTCCACGTCATTGCGGTTACCTTTTCGCATGTTGTATTTACTTAAACTATCAAAAAGAGACTCTGCATAGCTTAGAGAAATGCCGGCATCTTTTCCGCCGCTGAAATTAATGGTAGGGTAGGCATTGGTGAGATGCGTTTGATCGAGCAGCACGGTAACCGTAGTGTTGGCAGGGATAGTCAATGGTGCTTTGTTGCCCGGAAAGGTTGGAGGAACATCCATTCCGGTAGCCTTACGTATGGTTGGGATTCGTTCATAGATCAACTCCCGTTGCGGAATTGATGAATGCACCAATTGCCATCCGAAACCATCCCATTGTCCTTTCAATTGCCCACCGAAAAGATTAGCTGCATTTGGCCAGGTGGTATCATCAAAATTGGGTGAGTACCAGTTCATAATGCTTTTATTCATGTCTACCATTTCGCCGGTGCTGGCTGCAAAATAGCCCCAGATGGGTTGATACCCTTTGTCCTGTGTGCTTTTCCAGGTATTATTGGTATTCAGGATTTCTTCGGTTGTTGTGTTACCTTGTATAATGAATGCAGTACGCACGCTAATCTGCGCCTCCGGGCGATATTGGGCCTCGTTCCATACCAATGCGGCTACAGTGTTTTTCCCGGCGGTGAGGTAAGGTGCAAGATCTACTGTTTCGTAGTTCCAGTAAAAGGTATCGCCCCGCGCTGGTCCAAGGGATACTAATGTACCGTTTACATAGAGCTTATACCGGTTATCGGCCGATACATTAATAATAAAGCTGGCCGGCTTATTAGCAAGCTGAATGCTTTTGCGAAAATAATAAATGCCGTATTCATTCCCGGTGATGCCAGGTACAGAGATCCATTGCGCGTTCCATGCCCGTTCTTCTGGCGGATGAAGGATTCGTGCATTACTGTTTTGTTTTAAAAGGATGATTGTTGCCGATAAAATGGAAAGTAGAAAACGTTTCATGCAGATTAAATAGGTTATTTGGTAATGGCCCAGGCTGGTTTTTCCTGTTTATGTTTGATAATAAAAATTGGTTCGACTAATATAATTAAATCGATTTAGCAATTTATTATAATTTTTACTTTTTTTATGTTTAAGGAGTTGATGTGGTTGTGTTTTTATTTGAAGCTAACGGAGGGTAACTCTGTTCCTGGTTTTGATAGTAAAACAAACTAAATCTTAATGTTTTATTGAAATCACCTCATGAAAGTTATATTTGTTTAAACCTGCCAATTACATCTATGAAAAAAATAATCCTGCTCCTGCTCAGTTTTTATTTTATCAGCAACGGGGTAGCCCAAAACGCTGTCCAGCCCTTTATTATACAGGGAAAGCTTACCAATTCTGCTGAAAAGATGCTAAAGATCTTTTTTGAGGACGCTAACGGAAAACTTGTTATCGATACGATCAGGCTCAATGATATGGGCGAATTTTATTTAAAAACATACAAAATAGCCTGGCCGCAACGAACCAGTATCCAGCAAAATAATACGCAGATCAATCGCATCTATGTGGCTCCTGGTTATGATCTCCATATAACCGGCGATGCCGCCGATTATATCAGCCTGTCAAAAACTAAAAAGATCAGCGGCGTAGGCGGCGAAGTCAATCGATACCGGGTGAAATTAGATTCGATCCTGGTAGCACGGAATGACAAGACCGCATGGTATGATTTGAAGACAGATGAATTAATACAGTTCCTTAAAAAATCAAAAATGCTGGAAGATTCAGTATTAAATGTAGTGTTTAAGAAATCCGCAGTGGGGGATAAATACTCCAATACGTTTAAGAAAATGATTGATTTAGATAACCAAAGTTTAAACTTTTACATGCTGCTCCAGCATCTTGATTTGGTTAAATACAATGCTGCTCAGATGCGTGAACTGGTGGCGAAAAACACGCCGCCTGCATTCTCAAATGGCATATCGCATGATGAGTATTTATTATCTGAAGATTATAAATCATGGGTATTGCCACTTTACTACATTTATGAGCAACGCCTGGATTTGTTGCGTGATTCGGCTGCTGTAAAGAAACCTGGTTATACGCTTGGAAAAATCGAACAGCTTTTCACCGGAAAAGTCAGGGATTTTTACCTTAACCGCTATGTTGAAAAGAGAATTGGGGGCTCCAACTCTGTTGAACAGTTAAATGCTGTAAAAAAAGAAATGCAGGCATTTATCGATGCCATTAGCAGCGCCGCTTTAAAAACTAATCTTACCAATAATTTTATCGAGAAGAAGCAGCAGTTAATGCAGGTACAAATTGGTAAACCGGCTCCGGCGTTTACTTTACCCAGCGATCAGGGCAAGGTTTTTAGCCTGGCCGATTTTAAAGGAAAAGTTATCTATATTGATCTTTGGGCCAGTTGGTGCGGCCCATGTCGCCAGGAAATGCCCGCATATAAAAAACTGAGCGACAAATTTAAAACCAATCCGCAGGTGGCTTTTGTAAGTATTGCCGTACATGACGGAGAAAAGGAGTGGAGGAACGCCCTCAAAGAAGAAAAGCCTGATTGGCTGCAACTTTACGATAATGAGGGCACCGTGGCTCAGACGTACGTGGCCAATGCTATTCCAAAATATATACTCATTGATAAAGAAGGTAAAATGTTGAGCTTTGATGCCCCCGGCCCGGCTAACGCGCAGGCAGAACAACTGATCAATGAGGCCGTAGCGAAGCAGTAACATGGTTTTACTTTTTCACACTCCTGGTTACCAAAAATAAGGCTAAAGCAGTTAATCCGATGGAAATAGTTGCGCTTTTAGATACCGCTCCTAAAATAGATACACTGCCTCCCGCTGCCATCGCGCCAAAAACGGCTACACCGATGGCGCCGGCTGTTTGTCTCGAAGTATTTAAAATAGCAGAAGCCGTGCCCGATAATGTTTTATCTACGCTTGATAAGATTCCGTTGGTCATGGCCGGTACAGCAAGCCCCATTCCCATCGGAATACTCAGAAAAGGTAGGAATAGCTGAATATAAGGTGTATGCTCATAGGCTATAAATAAGCCGGCAAACCCCACTGCAAACATAATTAACCCAGCAACAATGGGTTTGCGAATCCCGTAGCGGTTAATAATGCGACTGCTGATTACATTTGATATAACAAAACCTACTGTAAGCGGCAGGAATGCGAACCCGGCAATAAGGGAGGGATAGTTCAGTACCTTTTGCAAATAAAGGCTCAGTATAAAAACAGTACCGTAATATGAACCGTTTAAAACTGCACCCAATACCAATAGCGCATTAAATTGCCCGGATTTAAACAGGTGAAACGGCAGCATGGGGTGGGCGACCCTGCTTTCGATCCATAAAAAAATACCGAATAGTAGCACGCTTAATATGAGTCCGCCCCAGATTAAAGCATTACTGAACCCGAGTCTTGGTACTTCAATAATTACGCTGATTAATGTGGTGACCGATAGCATCCAGATGAGCTGCCCTGCTACGTCAAAGCTTTTTTTGTTTGTTTTTGCGGTTTGCTCCATTTTAAAGCTCAGGACATAGCCGATAATGCAAATGGGGATGTTAACAATAAAAATATAACGCCAGTTGCTAAACGCTATTAATAAACCGCCGATAGTAGGACCTGCTACCAGGGCCGAGCTTCCGGCTGCAGTCCATAAACCTACGGCGCGTGTGCGTAGCTGTGGTGTATGCGCAAATTGATGATTGAGCAGTGCAAGTGAGCTTGGAATCATCATAGCTGCGCCGACTCCCTGGGCTATCCTGAAAATGATAAGCGTAAGCGCATCCGGCGCCAAACCGCAGCCCGCCGATGCGATGCCGAAAACGATTAAGCCTATCTGGAAGATCTTTTTTGATCCCAAAAGATCGCTAAGGCTACCTGCCGACAGCATCAATACGGCAAAGGCCAATGTGTAGGCGTCAATTATCCATTGCAGAGTGCTGATGTCGGCATGGTACGCTTTTGCAATTTCGGGCAAAGCTATATTAACAATAGAAACATCAAGCTGGGCTACCACGAAGGCGAGGCTGGTAGTTAATACCGCCCAGCCAAAACCCGGAGTATTTGTACGTGTTTGCTGACTCATAGAAGCCGCCAAAGTTAAGGAACGCTTTTCACCGGGAATGGTACAATTCAACGGTTTGTAAGGGTTAATTGTTTATTGACCGTTGTGTGACTTATAGCGAAACAGGAATATCTAAATGTAAGGCCAGTTAGTGTGCTTTTTAAAGGAGCCTGTTTTAACAAATAAAATAACCTGAATATTCAGGTGGCATATCCTTATATTTGCCCCGATAAGTTCTTTACTTTACTTCATCAACCGGTATAGGTTTTACTTAATTGTAGATTAATAGGGAATCGTGTGCAAATCACGAACTGTCGCGCAACTGTAAGTAACACAAAAGGTTTTTGCCAATAATGCCCACTGTTCCGATAAATCGGGATGGGAAGGGCGGCAAAAATGTTACAAGTCAGGAGACCTGCCTAATACTGAATTGACGGTGCTTTCGCGGTATGAAGCTCTGGTCGGGGTTATGATTGCTTGCCTGTTCGGGATCATTCCGTTATAAGGGCGCGTACTCATATATTCTCTCCATTTTTACATATCACAAAACATTGCGAAGCTTAGCTGAAAGGGCTTTTAACCGATTTATTCATTTAATCAATTAAAAGAAATGCTAACGCAAAATTTAGGCTACCCGCGTATTGGTAGCCGGCGCGAATTAAAAAAAGTCTGCGAAAACTACTGGGCAGGCAAAACAGGATTAAAAAATGTGCTTACTGTTGGTAAATACATTAGGGAAGAAAACTGGTTGCTGCAAAAGGAAGCCGGGATTGACCTGATCCCGTCAAATGATTTTTCGTTTTATGACCAGGTGCTTGATCATTCCTTAACATTTGGTGCTATTCCCAAACGCTATCACGAGGTAATTCAACAAAAAGGCAATACAGAGCTCGATTTGTATTTTGCTATGGCGCGTGGCTATCAAAAAGAAGGTTTGGATATTGTGGCTATGGAAATGACCAAATGGTTTGATACCAATTACCATTACATAGTGCCCGAATTTTATAAAGATCAGCAGTTTAAACTTTTCTCAACCAAGGTTATTGATGAGTTTTATGAGGCTAAGCAATTGGGTATCATCAGTAAGCCGGTATTGCTTGGCCCGGTATCTTACCTGTTGTTAGGCAAAGAAAAGGAAGCAGGGTTTGACAGGATAGACCTTGTCAAAAATTTACTGCCTGTTTACTTTGATATTCTGAATAAACTTAAAGCTTTAGGTGTTGAATGGGTTCAGTTTGATGAACCATTTTTAGCGCTTGATTTAAGCGAAAAACAACAGCAGGCATTTAAAGATACCTACGCTCAGCTCAGGAAAGAGTTTCCTTTTCTGAAGATAGTACTGGCAACTTATTTTGAACGATTGGGAGATAACACGGCTTTAACAACTTCATTACCGGTTGATGCTTTACATATCGACCTGGTTCGTGCCCCACAGCAGTTGGATGATGTAATTGCGCATCTTCCTAAAAAAAATATCCTCTCTTTGGGCGTAGTTGATGGCCGCAACATCTGGAAGAACGACTTTATCAACTCGCTAGGCATTATAAACAATGCGAAAGATAAGCTGGGCGCCGACCGCGTTTGGGTTGCTCCTTCATGTTCATTGATCCATTCGCCATGCGACCTGCAAAATGAAACCAACGAAGGGGTACTTACCTCCGAAATTAAACAATGGCTGGCCTTTGCCCGTCAAAAAGTTAATGAAGTGGTGCTGCTGAGTCGGTTATCGGAAGAAGTTGTCAGCGACAGCAGCCTGCACCAACTGGCTAAAAACCGGGAGGCAAACGAGGCCCGCCGGATATCTCCGCTTATTCATGATGAGGTTGTTAAGCGCAGGGTAAGCACAATTACCGAGAGCGACGCACGGCGTATAAGCACTTTCGCCAATCGGAAAAAGGAACAGCAGCTTTTGCTTGATCTGCCGCTTTTTGCTACCACAACCATCGGCTCATTCCCGCAAACAACCGAGGTGCGCAGCTGGCGCGCGCGTTTAAAAAAGGGGGAGCTAACTGCGGTTGAATATGATGAGCTGATAGCGAAGCAAACCGAGAAGGCGGTAAAATGGCAGGAGGAAATAGGTTTGGATGTGCTTGTGCATGGCGAGTTTGAACGTAACGACATGGTTGAATATTTTGGCGAGCAACTGGCTGGTTTTACCTTTACACAAAATGGCTGGGTGCAAAGCTATGGCAGTCGCTGTGTTAAGCCGCCTATTATTTATGGCGATGTATCAAGGCCCGAGGCAATGACCGTAAAGTGGTCGGCTTATGCGCAGTCCCTGACTTCACAGTGGATGAAAGGCATGTTAACCGGCCCGGTAACCATTTTGCAATGGTCGTTTGTGCGGAATGACCAGCCACGCTCTGAAACCTGTACGCAGATAGCTTTAGCAATTCGTGATGAAGTTTGCGACCTGGAAAGTGCCGGCATCAAGATCATCCAGATAGACGAACCTGCTATTCGCGAAGGCTTACCGCTTCGCAGGGATGACAGGGCAAATTACCTCGACTGGGCGGTTAAAGCTTTCCGGATTTCGGCAAGCGGCGTTCAGGATAGCACGCAGATCCATACACACATGTGCTATTCGGAGTTTAATGATATCATTAAAAATATTGCGGATATGGACGCTGATGTTATCACGATAGAAACCTCGCGCTCGCAAATGGAACTACTGGATGTTTTTGCCGATTTTAAATATCCTAATGAAATTGGCC
Source organism: Mucilaginibacter sp. Mucisp86 (assembly GCF_047324315.1). NCBI lineage: Bacteria > Pseudomonadati > Bacteroidota > Sphingobacteriia > Sphingobacteriales > Sphingobacteriaceae > Mucilaginibacter > Mucilaginibacter sp. Mucisp86. The sequence continues at coordinate 6,663,803 of NZ_CP168503.1, read as the reverse complement.
CGGGTGTGTATGATATTCATTCGCCCCGCGTACCCAACAGGGAGGAGATGATTTATCTGCTTAAACGTGCGCAGGCTGTAATTCCTGATGCCCAGCTTTGGGTAAATCCCGATTGCGGTTTAAAAACCCGCGGTTGGGATGAAACTAAAAAGGCCTTAATAGAAATGGTGGAGGCTGCAAAATCCATCCGCGAAAGCGTAGTTAACAATGTAACTGCTTAAAACAATAAACTGCTGTGCCTTATTTGTAAGTGCACAGCAGTTTTATATATGTTATGGCAAACCATGAAAATAAACATTGCCCGCGGTGTAATATGCCTTTTGAATGCAAGGTTGGCAGTATTTTACTTTGTCAGTGCCAGGGTATCAACTTTACCGATCAGGAGCGTGACTATATCCGTTTAACCTACCCTGATTGCCTTTGCCGCAATTGTTTGATGGTTATGAAACGGGAGATCAGTACAACTCCGGCTCAGAAAAAAATGAGAACGATACTTGAAGCAATCAAAAAGGGCAAGCATTAACAAGATATTATAAAAGCTTGTTTTATGCTTTTTGCTTTCATGCAATTTTCCCTGCTTCAAATAGTTCATCCAAGCGGTTGTGCGAATCATTTACGCCCCGCTCCATACCCGATTGTAGCATGCCATCACGATCGGCCACAGATTGAAAGACCGACTGAACAGTTACCCTGGTTCTGTTGTTGGGTAACGCCTCAAATCTGGCAGTTTCAAGTGTAACATGGCCGCTTTCCGGCAATCCTTCAAATTCAAAGGTCTGGATGATGCGTTCAGGTGCGGTTACATCATGGATAACACCATGAAAGCCGTAATCATTACCGGCCGGATCGGTATGAATATAGCGGTAAGAGCCTCCGCTGCGGCAATCATATTTGTCTATACGCATTTTAAGCTCACGCGGGCCAAGCCATCTAACAATAAGCTCAGGATCAGTAAAAGCTCTGAAAACAAGTTCACGAGGTGCTTCAAATTCGCGGGTTATAAAAATCTCCTGTTTGCCAGGTTCTGCTTTAATGCCGGTTTGATTTTTTGTGGTGATCATGGTGTTTTTTATTTAGGTGATTGGTTAATCGTTATCGTAAGCTTCCTGTAAAAGTTTGATATTCATTTTGGTCATCTGCATCATTGCTGCCATAACCCTTTTGGCTTTTTCAGGATTCTCATTGTTGTAAAGTAGTTCGCTCATAACTTCAGGAACAATTTGCCAGGTAACGCCAAACTTATCGTCAAGCCAGCCGCATTGATTGGTTTTGCCGCCGCCGGCAGGTAAGGCTTCCCATAGGTAATCAATTTCTTCCTGTGTTTTGCAGTTAATGTAAAACGAAGTAGCGGGCGAAAAATTGAACATCGGTCCGCCATCTAACGCTAAAAATTGCTGGTCTTCTATCCGGAACGTGCCGACTATCATTTTACGACCGTTGCCTGGATCGGTAAGTGAGCTTACCTCACTTTCTGAGTTTTTAAATACCGAGGTGTAAAATTTCAATGCTTCTTCAAGGTTTCCGTTAAACCATAAAAAAGGGGTCACTTTCTGGGTTGCTTTAAATGTTGCCATGGTTTCTGTTGTTATTGGTGAAAATTTGTTGCTTTTGATATTTCAAAGTTACCAGCGCCGGTAATGGCCAATAGTGTGCAAAAACGACGAGATAAGGGGGCGATAGCGACAAATTGATTTTTATCCACGTGGCATTTTGCTCATATCCATGTGCAGCACATTCCAGCTGTGGCCATCAGGGTCAGTAAAGAGGCAGCCATACATCCAGCCATCCATTTCGCGGGGGCTATGGTTGCTTTTGCCGCCTGCTTCTATAGCTTTTTGTGCCAACTGGTCAACTTCTTCCTTGCTTTCGGCATCTATAGATAACAATACCTCAACTCCTTTGGCTGTATCGGCAAGGCCGCAATTTTCAACAAAGCCTTTAAAGGTAGGTTCATCAAAAAGCATAACGGTAACATCCTTTTCGCCAATCTGCATGGCTGCGGAATTTGGGCCATTACCGAATTGCGAATTAAACCGGAAGCCGAGTTTACTGAAAAACTCCTTTGATACATTTACATCTTTTACAGGCAGGTTGATCCAGAATTGCTTTGTCATAATTGATTATTTTAAAGGTTTATCATTGTTTTTTAGTTCTTCGAGCAGGTCATCAAGGGCTTCAAATTTTTCTTCCCAAACTTTGCGGTAGCGTTCTACCCATCGTGCTACTTCGTCAAGCTGTTTCAGGCGCGGCTCACAATATCTTTCGCGGCCCTGTTTTTTTATGGCGATAAGGCCACATTCGGTCAGGATTTTTATATGTTGAGATATAGCAGGACGGCTTACATCAAAATTATCCGCGATAGCGTTCAGGTTCATAGGTTTAAAAGCTATCAGGTTAATGATATCCCTGCGGGTTGGATCGGCAATGGCCTGGAAAACGTCTCGTCTCATCTAAATCGATATGATATGTAAGTAATTGCTTACAAATTTATATGTAAGTGATCGCTTACGCAAATTTTTCTGAATATTTTCTTTATAGATAAAGAAGGGGAGAAGTGAAGGGCAAATACATTTAAATATTCAGACTTGCTCAAGTGTCCAAAAATATCAGCGTAATGTTAACTCCGTTTAAAATTAAACATTTGATTATAAATATATTGCAAGTTTCTTATTTGAAAAGTGTTAACCCTGTTAACCCCTGTTTATACGCGTTTGCCCGGGGGGGAGAAGTAGCCCTCCTGCATGATTCTCAAAAAAATCATCATCTTTGTGGCTGATAAATATATCCTAACAATATGCTGTTTGAACAAATAAGCCAAAAGCCGTTCTTTATTCTGGGGCCCTGTGTAATGGAAAACCAGGAATTGCTATATACTGTTGCCGAAAAAGTTGCCGAAGCAGGGCAGAAGTACAATGTTCCGGTGGTTTTTAAATCATCGTTTGATAAAGCTAACCGTACTTCTATTCACTCGTACCGCGGACCGGGTCTGGAAAAAGGCATGGAAATGCTGATGAATGTTAAACAGCGTTTTGGTTTGCCGGTTACTACCGATATTCATGAACCCTTCCAGGCAGCGATTGTAGCCGAGGTTGCTGATATATTACAGATCCCTGCGTTTTTATGCCGCCAAACAGATTTATTGGTTGCGGCAGCTCAAACCGGTAAAATTGTCAATGTAAAAAAGGCCCAGTTCCTTTCCGGGCATGATATGTTTTATCCTGCTCAAAAGGTTATTGAAGCCGGCAATAACCAGGTAATATTAACCGAACGCGGTAATATGTATGGTTACAATAATTTGGCTGTTGATTTCAGAAATATTTACGATATGAAGGCTTTCGGTCATCCGGTTTGTATGGATTGCACCCATTCTGTACAGCGTCCGGGCGGCGCAGGCGGCAAAACCGGTGGCGACCGCACATTTGTGCCTATGATGGCGCTTGCCGCAAAAGCCTTTGGCGCTGATGGCTACTTTTTAGAAACACATCCCGATCCTGATAATGCCCTGAGCGATGGTCCTAACATGGTTAAATTACATGAACTGGATAAAGTTTTAGCTCCGTTGGTAGGATAGGTTTTTGTACGAGTGTTGGGATCTATGAAAGACATTGCAAAAAAGGTTTTTGATATTGAAATAGAATCGCTGCAGTATGTGGCCGGTTTAATTGATGACGAATTTGCGCGGGTTGTTGATGCCGTGCTTAAATCAACAGGTAAGCTGGTTGTTATCGGTATTGGTAAATCGGGGCTTATCGGTAAAAAGATAGCCGCAACACTGGCTAGCACGGGGACACCGAGTTTCTTTTTACACCCGGGCGAGGCGTTTCACGGTGATTTGGGTATGGTAAGCGCCAATGATGTTGTGCTGCTGATTTCTTATTCGGGCGAAACTGATGAGGTACTGAAACTGATACCTTATTTAAAATGGAATAAAAATGTGATGATAGGCATTACCGGTAATCCTTTATCAACGGTTGCCAAAAATTGCAGCTATCATCTTAATATAAAAGTTGAACGGGAAGCTTGCCCGCTTGAACTGGCGCCAACATCGTCAACTACCGCGGCGCTGGTTATGGGCGATGCCCTGGCTATAGCATTAATGGAATCACGAAACTTTCAGCAACATGATTTTGCCCGTTTTCATCCCGGGGGAAGCCTCGGTCGCAAATTGCTGGTAAAGGTAAAAGACCTGATGCGTACTGAAAAGCTGCCTTTTATTAATGAAGAAGCTTCATTTATGGATCTGCTGTTGCGTATGTCTGAAGGCAGATTGGGTATGGTTATGGTTGGCGATTCATCCCGGATCAAAGGCGTAGTGACAGATGGCGATCTTCGCAGGGCCCTGCTCAAACACCCGGATACCTCAACGTTAACCATAGCCGAAATTATGACCGTTAATCCTGTCATTATTAATGAGAATGAATTTGTAGGTTATGCCGAGCAATTAATGCTTGAAAAGAAAATTACCACGTTGTTGGTTGGCTCTGCAAGTAATCGTTCAATAACAGGCGTTTACCAGATTTATACGGCTTAAAATCGCTTCAAGTTAGTTTTGATCACTTGCTGTTTGCATTGTAAGCATCAGATTTCGGTAATATTTGATTACCTTTACCGGTATCTATCATATCTACCGTGTTAAATTAAATGTCTGATCAATCAAATCCGATCACTAATAAATTTCAGGCTCCTGCAAATATTCATATTGCAATAATAGGTCTTGGCTATGTGGGATTGCCCCTCGCGGTTGAGTTTGCCAAAAAATATCCTGTAAAAGGTTTTGATATTAAACAAAGCAGGGTTGATGAACTGAACAATGCGTTTGACCGCACCCTTGAAACCAGTACCGATGAGCTGTCGTTGGTTTTAAGCTTAAAGGAGGAAGGTAAGGGATTAACTTTTACATCCCGGGTGACCGATATTACTTCGTGCAACGTTTATATCGTTTCGGTGCCTACACCTACTGATCAGCACAACCGACCTGATCTGAGCCTGCTCATTAAGGCAAGTAAAGCAATTGCCAGTGTATTAAAGAGGGGAGATGTGGTTATTTATGAATCGACAGTTTACCCTGGTGTAACCGAAGAAGTTTGTGTGCCGGTTTTGCAGGCAGAATCGGGTTTACAATATAACAATGATTTTTTCGTGGGTTACTCACCAGAGCGTATAAATCCCGGCGACAAGGTTCATACGCTAACCAATATTTTAAAAGTTACTTCGGGCTCAACACCCGAAGCGGCCGATTTTATTGATGGTTTATATCAGTCAATTGTTAAAGCCGGGACCCATAAAGCCCCAGCTATTAAAGTTGCCGAAGCCTGTAAGGTGATAGAAAATTCACAGCGTGATATAAATATCGCCTTTGTAAATGAACTGGCTAAAATATTCAATATCATGAATATTGATACCCACGCTGTATTAGCTGCTGCCGGTACCAAATGGAATTTTCTGAACTTTAAACCGGGCCTTGTAGGTGGGCACTGTACAGGAGTTGATCCATATTACCTTGCAGCAAAAGCTCAGCAAATGGGATATCACCCGGAAATTATCCTGGCAGGGCGAAGGCTTAATGATGGTATGGGTAGTTATGTGGCCCTTGAAGTTATCAAGCTGATGGTAAAGAATGATATCGCGGTTAAAAACTCAAGGATCCTGGTACTCGGGTTTACTTTTAAAGAAAATTGCCCTGACGTTCGCAACACAAGAGTAATTGATATCATCAGAGGTTTTGATGGCTTTGACGCAGTTTGTGAAATATACGATCCATGGGCCGACCCAAGTGAAGTAAAAAGGGAATACGGTATTTCTACGCTGAAAAACTATCAGGAGTTAAGCGGTAATTATGATGCTATTGTTATGGCTGTGGCACATCAGGAGTTTTATAATATCGACTATAATGGTTTAAAGCATACACCATCATCCGTAATTTATGACATTAAAGGCATTTTAAACAAGGATGTTGTAAATGGACGGTTGTAAATGTTGTTTTTACAGTTATTTTTTCACACAAAATTCATATTTTTCTCTCTGTTAACAGAGAATTCATTTTGAATAAATTTCTTAATTTTTAATTTTGTGGCTGTGGCAATAATACATTCGTAACGGTGTCTTCATTTAATTATGACATTGTTATTTATAAATAATTATAGTAATTTTAGCAGGGTTGCATACTACATAAGCACATATACATGATTCACAGATACGCTACTTTTATTAAAGCAGTGAACCTTACCATCGATTATATTATACTTAATATGAGCATGGTAATTTCTTACTTCATCGAAGACAGGTCATACATCTTTTGGATAAACAACAGGAAATACCTGCCTATTGTATTGGTTTTTAACCTTATCTGGCTGCTGTCAGCAAACATTACCGGCTTGTATGAACATGTACTTAATAAAGATTCAATAAAAACTTATCGCGGCGTAATTAAAACCTATTTGCTGTTTGTAAGCTTTATCTGTTTCACTATCATTATATTAATAGGAACCAATGCTTATTTTATAACGCGTGAATATCTCTTTTATTCGCTGGCATTGTTTGGCTTTTTGCTTGGTTTATGGAAGTTGATATTCCTTACCATCCGTAAAAGCGACCGTTCTTCACTTATCGATACACGTACGGTTATCATTATTGGCGGAGGCCGGATCGGATTGGATCTTTATAGCTTCTTTAAACAAAACCCTGAGCGTGGTTACAACCTTGTAGGTTTTTTTGATGACGGGATTGATACTGTTTTGGATAAAAATCTTTATTTAGGTGGCACCAATGATTGTATAAGCTATGTACTTAACAACAAGGTTGACGAAATATTTTGTACTCTTCCCAATTCCGAAGCAGATAAAATAGAGCAGTTGATGCTTGATGCTGATAAAAACCTGATCAGGTTCAAGTTTGTACCTGAGTATTACGATTATGCTAAAAAGCCAACGTTTATACAAAGTTTTGGTCATATTCCCATTATATCCGTAAGGCCCGAACCTTTGGAGAATATGCTTAACCGTTCTATCAAACGCTTATTTGACATTTGTTTTTCGATATTTGTTATTCTGTTTATTTTTAGCTGGCTTTTCCCTATTCTGGCCATTATTATAAAACTTGAATCAAAAGGTCCTATATTCTTCGTTCAGGAGCGTTCTGGCAGGGATAACAAGCCTTTTAAATGCTATAAATTCCGCAGCATGAGGGTTAATCATGATTCGGATAAGAAACAGGCTACACGCGGCGATTCACGTATAACTAAGTCTGGGGCTTTTATCCGCAAAACCAGTATCGACGAACTGCCGCAGTTTTTTAATGTAATATTGGGCAATATGTCTATTGTTGGGCCAAGGCCGCATATGATAAGCCACACTCAACAGTATTCACAGCTCATTGATACCTTTATGGTAAGGCATTTCCTTAAACCGGGCATTACCGGATGGGCGCAGGTGTCGGGCCTAAGGGGCGAAACCCAAACCACGCAGGCTATGCTTGAACGCGTTGAAGCCGATGTTTGGTATCTTGAAAACTGGTCGTTCCTGTTGGATATGAAAATTATATTCTTAACCGTGTGGAACGTGTTTAAAGGCGAAAAGAACGCGTTTTAATATGCCGGTATTCCGGGATCAGCTACATCGCGAGGTTAAACTTCGCGGGGTGCCTGAGCGGATCATTTCTATTGTACCCTCCCAAACAGAATTGCTCTTTTACCTTGGCTTAGATGCCAGGGTAATTGGCGTTACTAAGTTTTGCATTCATCCTGCAGAAAAGGTTAATTCAGTTACCAAAATAGGAGGGACCAAGCAACTTGATATTGAAAAAATCCGGTTGCTGAAACCTGATTTAATAATTGCCAATAAGGAAGAGAATGACCGCTTCCAGGTAGAAGAATTAATGAATATTTGCCCGGTATGGATCAGCGATATTTTTGACCTGGATTCGGCCTTACAAATGATTAGCAGCATTGGCGACATTACTGGCAGGTCAGAGCTGGCAAACGATCTCTGTAAGGAAATAAGTCATCTTTTTAACGATATACAGCTTACTCCAATCAGGCTGAAGGTTGCTTACCTCATCTGGCGTAAACCCTATATGCTTGCCGGCAAAGGAACCTTCATTGATTGCATGCTGCAAATATGCGGGCTGAATAATGTAATCGATGCTGAGCGTTATCCGGAAATTGATGCGGATACCTTGATTGCTACCAAGCCGGATCTTGTTTTTCTTTCATCTGAGCCATATCCATTTGTTCAAAAACATATAGAGGAGTTTAAGGTAATGCTACCGGATGCCAGGGTGGTTTTGGTTGATGGTGAAATGTTTTCCTGGTATGGCAGCAGACTTTTGCATGCACCAATGTACTTTAAGCAACTGTTGGATGAGGTGATAAAAAATTAATCCCTACTAAATGAGCATGATAGCAAAAAAATGAAAATTATGTTTTTAAGTATAATATTAAACGCTATCTTTGCAGCCTGTTAAAACAGAAACGCGGAAGTGGCGTAATTGGTAGCCGCACCAGACTTAGGATCTGGCGCTTCACGGCGTGGGGGTTCGAGTCCCTTCTTCCGCACTAAAAAGGTAAAAGCCCCTTTAAAGTAATTTAAAGGGGCTTGTTTTTGTTTAAACATACCATGTTTGCTCATGGATAATTATGTCTTCCAACCTAAAATACTTGCATAATATATTTTTTCGGCGGATTTCCACTGCATGCCGGGATCATAATTTGGTTTGAAATAATGATGAGTTTGTTTTTGTACGGTAGTAATAGCATAGTATATCATAATCGTACTATTAGTGTACGCTTGCGGAACAGCCCATTATTCGTTCAGGATAAGATATATTGCTCATTATTAATGTTATAGAGTTTTGGCATGGATGTTACGATTAAATTCACGTAATATATATTGACGCTGAAATTATTGAAAAGCACCTTACATATTAAAGATCTTACAAGTCATGCAGTGGATCTCGATCTGCGTGTTTCCACACAGGTTGATGCAATCGGCAACCCGGGAAAACATTATCATGAGTGCACTAACCTTGTCTTTATACTTGAGGGGAGATGCCTTGAAAAGAGACAATTTCAAAGCTTTGAACGAAGGGCTGCTGATTTAGCATTTTTGCATGCAGGTGAGATGCACGAGACCACTTTTACCGCTTTCCCCACACGATATATTTCCCTTGAAATCAAACCCGAGGTTTTCGCGGAAAATAATATTGATGAGAATACAGTTTTAAATATCATCAAAAGATCTCCGGATGCTAAGTTTCTGATGCTAAAGATTTATGCGGAGTTATTATATCAGGATGATCTTTCAGCCAACTCAATCAAGATGCTGTTCTTACAATTTGCTTCCCTTTCGCAGATAGCCGGCCATACCAGGACACTACCCACATGGGTTACCATAGTGTACGAATTGCTAAATGATAAATGGAACGAAAATAATACTCTAAAACAATTGTCGGAGATTTCCGGGGTAAATCCTGTCACCATATCTAAGCATTTCCCTCATTATTTTGCATGCACGCTTGGAAACTATGTGCGTAAGCTAAGAGTAGAACGTGCGTTATCAATGATGAAGAATGAGAATATTTCTCTGACTGAAGTCGCACATTCCTGCAATTTTTCGGATCAAAGCCATTTTATCCGAAAATTTAAAGATTATACCGGACTAATACCAAAGCATTACCGAAAACTTTAAGCACAGGGCTATATAAGGCAAATTTCGTTCTATTTTCCCGCTTTTCTGAGAATTACATTTGAAGAAACTAATTTGAATATGAAGTATATCATCACCATACTGTTCTTGTTTTATCAACTAATTGGTTTTGCAGTTGCACAACAATTCAAAGTGAGCTATTCCTCATCAGCATTCAAGGGACCGTTCACCGGTAGTGTTATATTGTATCTTTCAAAAAAGGCAACCGAGCCTAAGAATGAGCTATATGAACCTTGTTACCGGCGGATTGTAAAAGATATCAAACCCGGTGCAGCTGTTATTTTTGACGATATAGCTATTGCTCACCCTGTGCCTTTAAGTAAGCTTGAGCGTGGTATTTATTATGTACAGGCTGTTTGGGACAGAGACCTGGGCGGACGAAATATTGGAACAAGCCCGGGTAATCTGTATAGCAAAAGCGTGCAGGTTAATTTCGACAATGATGGAACTCAGATAATCCGTTTGGTATGTGATCAGGTGGTACCTCAACTTGTTTTTGTGAACAGCACTTATGTAAAGGAGCTTAAGGCTCCATCTAAGTTGCTGAGTAAATTCAGTCACAGATCGATGACTGTTGACGGAGCTGTCATTCTGCCTAAGCAATATTTCAGCGAAAAAGAAAGAAAATTTCCTGTTGTGTTTATGATTAACGGTTACGGTAGTGATTACCACCATTATTCCAAAGAAAATGGCGACACGCTTGCGGCTTTCCCTATTGATACTATCGCCTGCATAAAGGTGTTTCTGGATGGTAATTGCCGTTTGGGCCATAGTGTTTATGCCAACAGCGAGAATACAGGACCCTGGGCCGACGCATTGACAGGCGAATTTATTCCATTGCTCGAAAAAGAATACCGTTGTAATGGCGCTTTCCTGGCTAAAGGCCATAGCAGTGGCGGGTGGGCATGCTTGTGGTTGCAAATACATTACCCTAAGTTATTTGCCGGGATCAATGCCAGTGCGCCCGACCCAGTCGATTTTCGATCATGCGTAAAAGTGAATAAGTATGCAGGAGAGCCAACGAAAAATTATAAATACGATTATGAAGAAGTGATTTATCGCGGCGAACAGGGAATTTCTTTTGATGCGGTTTACGGACCGCGCGACAAAAATGGACAGGTAAAACGTTTATATGACTATACCACAGGTAAAATGCGACTGGATGTGTTGGAACACTGGAAACGGTATGATATATCGCTTTATCTCAGAAAAAACTGGTATGGGTTGAAGAACGACTTGCGGGATAAAATACGGATATCGGTGGGTAACGAGGATACCTACTCTTTAAATCTTCCTGTGCATCTGTTGGAAAATGAGATGAAAAAGATCAATGCCACCATCGCCTTTGCGTATTATCCGGGCGATCATTTTTCCGTATCTACTCCCGCGTACAGGCACGATCAGGATGAATGGCTGGAGGAAAAATATCAGGAGTGGTTAAAGCAGCATGAAAAATAGACGCGGTTGCTCTTTGGTTTCAGATGGGTGCCTCAAACAGAAACTGTATCACGAAATCTCAAAATGTTCGATAAAAGAAATATCAATAATTGAGTTAACAAATACGTCCATTTTTACCGAAGGTCCTTGAAGCTGCCACGTTAAAAACATATAGTCGCCGTCTTTTACTCTTTTAATCATCTTGAATTTCAATTTATGAGCTTTCATCATATTTTCGCATAACATGATGCCATTTGCCGGGATCGGGCATTTAATGTAAAACGTTTTGGATTGATTATAATAGTCTATTTTCTTTTGAAAAAAAGGAAGTACGGCAAGTATAAACAAGATCATTATACTGGCACACGCGGCCGCTAAATAGTAACCGGCGCCAATACCCATCCCCACTGCCGCAACCGCCCATATAGTAGCTGCCGTGGTTATGCCATTAACCCGGTTTTCGCCTCTGAAAATAACACCGGCACCAAGGAAGCCAATACCGGTAACAACGTTTGAAGCGATCCTGTCTGCATTATTAGGCGCACCAATAGCTGTTGACATCAATGTGAAAAAACAAGCGCCAAAAGATATCATAATGGTGGTACGGAAACCAGCCGCTTTGCCGTGATATTCTCTTTCGGCGCCTACAAGTCCGCCCCACAACAAGGCCAGCAAAAACCTGATCAGAATTTCTATATCAAAAGTCATAAATTCAATTACACTGATTATAATCGAATATATGATTTTTATAAATAGTTGAACAGCGGATTTTCGTTGTGTATGTGATGAGGTAAGAGGCGGATGTCATCTGATGTAATACAAGACGGTGTTTTGCGGCGATATGGGATATGGCTTAGGCAGACTTCATTATTCCGATAAATCCTAATAGAACATGTGGTTTTTATCTTGTGAGGTCTGATCCATATCTAAAAAAATAAAGCAGGATGTCATGGAACGTCCTGCTTTATTTTTAACCCTCGTATGTTTTCGGGATTCGTTTTCCCGAATTTACGTAATAGCTGTTTGAGATTGTATTTTATTTGCCCTTAAGCTGCACCATTACCTTTATGGTTTGGAAAATTATGCTTAAATCGTTATTAAAGTTAATGTTCTTTAAATAAATAAGATCATAACGAATTCTGTCCCGCATCTCCTGAACGTTTTCTGCATAGCCGTAGTTTACCTGACCTATGGATGTAAGACCGGGCTTAAGCTTAAATAGCTTTTTATAATTAGGCGATTCTTCTATAAGTTGCTCGATAAAATACTGCCGCTCCGGCCTTGGCCCAACAATAGACATGTCTCCTTTTAAAACATTCCAAAACTGTGGCAATTCATCTAAGCGGGATTTACGTAAAAACAAGCCCCATTTAGTAATCCTTGGGTCTTTATCTTTTGATAGTAAGGGAACAGCCTGTTCAGAGTTCACGTACATGCTTCTGAACTTATACATGCTGAAAGGTTTGTGATTCCTGCCAATTCTTTCCTGGCGATAAAAAACCGGGCCTTTTGAAGTTAGCTTGGTTATTATGGCTAATACAATGAACACGGGAAGTCCCGGGATCATTACAAGAAGCGAGAACAAAATATCAAAGCAACGTTTAAATAAAATAATTTTAAGGCTGATTTCAATAGATGAAGTAATTTGTATTACCGGCAAGTTTTCATAATTGACAATGCTGGCATAGCTGTTATCGAGCACAAGATCCGATACCAATTTGATTTTTATGGAATGCTGGTCGCCCAGGTTTACCAGCTTATTCAATAAAAGCTGATCCATAAATTTGTAGCATATAAATGCTTCATCAGGCCCGGCATCGAGTATTTTATCGAATAATACGTCGTGAGGCATGCTTTCAATCATTTCTTCAGGTATAGTGGTGATGAAATTGTATCCATATTCCGGATGCCGTGAAAATGATTTTTTTACCCTATTAACGATGTCTGCATTCCCAATAATTATAACGTGCTTAATGTTATATCCTTTTTTTCGAATATAATCGAGTGTGAAAAAGATCAAAGATCGTTGTACTACTATGAAGATGAAAAACAAAAGATAGGTGCAAAACATCACCATCCTGCTTACCTCATAAAGTTTAAAGAAATACACTATGCCCAGAACCATTACAAGATGGTACACTATAGAGGACATGAATTTGCTTAAATTGTCACTTAATATGAGCGGCCTTTTTATAGTGTAGTTTTTAGTCACCGAAGCAATAGTGATCCAGGTTAGATTAACTAATAATAAAAAGTCGGTTGACTGTATTTCGTACGAATAAAACGTAAATATAAGTAAATGAGCACATTGAAGTGCGATATTTAATAGTATTAAGTCACATAAAAATGTGAATGGTTGAAGTAATTTTGAGTAGCGCATTTGCGATCAGGGTTAAGTTGTGCAAATATAATAATTTTACTAAAACGAATTGTTTTTTAAAATAAAATCAATGTTTGTTAAACTTAATTACGGGGACTACATCTGAAACGCTACAGTTGTAAACTAATTATTTTATATTTTATTTTGTATTTTTTGATTAATGTAGCTAATTAGCTCATTTTTAAATCTATTTGTTGAAAAAGAAGATGCGTGTCGGGTGATTTCTTTATAATTAAATAATGATATGTTAACCTCGAAAGTTTCGACGGCTTCTTTAATAGCTTCTACAGACTGCTCATAAAAGAATATTCCTGTTTTGTTTTCGACAACGCTCTCCAACGCGCCGCCTTTACCAAAAGCAATCACCGGGGTGCCACAAGCCTGGGCTTCAACAGGTAAAATACCAAAATCTTCTTCGGCGGCAAATACAAAGGCCTTAGCTTCGGTGAGATATTTTTTGAGTACATCAAAGGGTTGATAGCCGAGCAAGACGGTATTAGATGCGGCTAATTTGCTTACCTTTTTTAAATCTGGCCCCTCGCCAATTACATATAATTTTTTATCGGGCATTTGGGCAAAAGCCTGCACAATCAGATCAATTTTTTTGTAAGGAACAAATCTCGAGCAAGTAACATAGTAGTTTTTTTTCTCATAAACAGGTAAAAAGTCTTCGGTTGCTACATTTGGATATATGACCTTACTTTCGCGCCCATAAACCTTTTTAATTCGCTTTGCTATATAATTTGAATTTGCAATAAAATGATCAACACGGTTGGTGCTTATTATATCCCATATTCTAATGCGGTGCAGCAGATATTTTGCTATGAGCCCTTTCAAACCTTTATCTAATCCCGATTCCTTCAAATACTGGTGGTGCAAGTCCCAGGCATAACGTATCGGTGAATGGCAATAGCAAACATGGATTTGGTTGGAGTTGGTTAAAGCCCCTTTGGCAACGGCATGTGAAGATGATATAATCAAATCGTAGCCCGAGAGATCAAATTGTTCTATTGCTAAGGGAAACAGAGGTAGGTACGCTCTGTATTTGGTTTTGGCGAATGGCAATTTCTGAATAAAGGAAGTTGTAACTTTATGGCTGGAAAGGCCAAGCTTCGCGATGGTTTCATCGCGGGCCACCAATGTATAAATATCGGCATCGGGATACAATGCTGCAATTTCTTTGAAAACATTTTCAGAGCCTCCAATTACGGTAAGCCATTCGTGTACTAATGCAACTTTCAAGAATTTATAAATAAAAAATTAAAAAATCCGTTAATTTTTAGGATATATTATATTGTTGTCTTTGCGTATTTTACAGATGCTATTCGGTGCAATGCTTTCACTTACCACACAATTTGCGCCAATTATAGATGCCTGGCCTATTACTATCTTCCCAATTAACTTTGCACCGGCGCAAATTGTGCAGTTTTTTTGAACTATGGGAAAACCATCCGTTGCGCTTATGACAGCGCCAATTCCTCTTCTACCAAGTGTTACACCATGAAAAAGGATGACATTACTTTCAATTTGAGCTCCTGAACCAATTACAAGCCCAACACCGTGAACTATCACAATACCTCCTGCTATCTTAGCCTTGTAATCAATATCAATAGCATATAATATCTGAATAATTCGGGTTAATACAAAAGGCAATAGTGGGATATGCATTTTACTTGCACTATGCGCAAGCCGATAAAATAAAAGGGCATGGAACCCACGATTAAAAAAAAATAGCCCCCATTTATTTGCATTTCCAAATTGATGAGATGCTTCAAGGTCTGCTTTGCTGTCTTTAAACCAGTTCATTAATTATGCTTAGTAGTTCTTTTGCTGAATTATCCCAGCTAAATCTTTTTATATTGTTATTCCCTTTTAATATAAGTTGTTTTTTAAGATTGTCGTCTCCCAGTAAATTAGTAATCTTATTTCTTATGTCCTTCACATTATTGGGATCCGCATACAATGCCGAGTCGTTGTAAATCTCTTTATGCACCGGTATGTTTGATAGGATAACAGGGCATTCAAGCTGCATTGCCTCCAGAGGCGGCAATCCGAAACCTTCATATAGGCTTATATATATAAAAGCTTCGGCATGTTTTATCAGATTCGCTAAGTCTCTATCCGAAACATAACCCTTTATAATTACTTTTTCATTGATTAGTTTAGAATCAAAAGCGGCTGCGAAGTTATCGCTTTTTAAGCCGACAATTACGAGTTTAACATTTGAATCTAAATCGTTGAAAGCTGTTATTAGATTAGTGAGGTTCTTTCGCGGGTCCAATGATGAGATAGTTAACAAATATTTGTCCTGAACAGGAAAGGGATCCTGGTTTTCAGGAATATTCATTGACGTAGCGTTATAAATAACCTTAATCTTATGAGCGGGCAATCTTAAAAATTTAATAATGTCATCTTTAGACGAATTACTTACGGTTAAAATCTTGAGGCTGTTGTTTGCAATATGAGGAATCAAAAAATTGTACCAATAATAAAATTTCTTAGAGAACCATGATGGATTTACTTTGTACGACATATCATGTATGGTAACTATCTGATTGCGATAAAACAATAAACCGGTGTTGCATAAATTTATCAATACCGGTTTATTGTTAGCAATAAGATAGTTGCGCAAATCAACTTGTTCCCATATATTGCCTGTTCTTTTTCCTATAACCACAGCGTCTAATTCGGCTGCGAGCTCTTTATTTAAAATATTATGAGGGCATACGAAAATAACATCGGGATTGAGTTTTTTAAGTGCCCTGCAAATTTCAATAGCAAATCGTTGCACTCCTGTAATCTTTTGTGTTAAGAACCTGGCGTTGATTATTACCATAATATAATAGTTGGTTACTGCCGTTTTAAAATCATTTTAACCTAAACCTATAAGCGTAAAACATCAGCAAAAATAGGGTAGGAAGCAGGTAAATAGATAAGGTGTAAAATGAAGACAACGGTTCAAAAATAGCCATACTTATTACTATCAGTACAGTAGACGTTAAAATAGACTTATGTTTCTCCATCCAGGTTTTTAAATACTTTAAAAATGCCCCTTTAATAAAACCAGATAAAAAAGAAAACGTGATTACTCCTGTCCATTGAAACGAAACGTAGCCCCACACAGGCCCGGGTAACCTTAAGCCACCAGATATTAATTCGGACAAATCTTTTCCAGGATTTACAACTTTAAGTGTATAAACAGAGGGATTCCACTCGTAATGACTGGGAACCAAACCACCAAAAACCGTTCTGCCATAAGTCCATTCGGGTTTATTTTCAAAATATGTTAAAAAGTTAAGCTGGTCGTAAATATCATTTGTACCGGCAGCCATTACCCGCCAAATTAAATGATCAGTTTTATCAAATCCGCCGGCTATATCATTGATATCTTTAATACCAATCAAGTAATAAAAAATGGAACTGAACAGATAAATAAAGACAATCAATAACAATAATATAGCAAAGGATGAACGGCTCTTAAATGACATGATTATAATTATGGCAGTTAATACGCCTGTGAAGGCCGGGCCCCTCGACAATGAAAGCATCATTAATATTACTGCAATAATTGTTAAAAAAAGGAATATTGATTTATTGCGATGTTTGTACCATATCATGAAGGATATAGGTGTAATATTACTAAGAATAAAAAAGGAAGATAGATAAACGATGGATGTATAGAAAGGAACCTGGTAGGGGCCTCTGAAAAATTTAGCAGATACCGGATCTGCTGCAAACATCGGCACAAATCCCATCATTAAATAACCTAAAATCAATCCCCCGATTCCGCATATCAGGAAGTTCCTCGTGATTTTAATAATTCTCGATTCGTATTCCTCGAGCGAGAGCACATTAAATGAGAAACGGGCAGTTGGTAACTTTGCTAAAAAGCCTGCAAATAATCCTATCAGATAAAAAATAGTTCCTACCACCAGGATATTAACATATAAATCAACAACCTCCGCGGGGCTATCGTCCTGGATGTCTAAAATAAAGGTTGGTACTACATAGGCAATCAGGATAAATCCTACCCCCAAATGTGCTGGTACATTATACCTGCTCGGCCACACCAGATATGTGCCAAGCGTAAATAACGATAAGGATAAGCAAATTGCTACAGATGTCAACATTTCCGGTTATAATTTACACATGAGCATATTTTACCAACACTACGAGAAAAGAACATTTAATACTGTCGATCCAGCCTCTTTGGCAAGCTTCGCCTTTCCTGTTGTCAATCTTTTTGTCAACGCAAATAAAACGCCTAAAAGCACTGTTGGGAGGCATTTTTTGAACCACTTTTTGCTGATCTTAACTCTGTTTACTATTGAATAAAATTCAGCCATACTGGTATCCCTTTTTGGGGCATCGCCTGATCCTATTATTGAAGTACCTTCTTTATGATAAACAATTGCATTAGATTGCAGAGCGCAGCCGAATCCTTGTTTTTTGCCCCTCAGCACCCAATCCAACTCTTCATAATATAAAAAGAAGTCTTCGGTCATGAGTCCAACTTTGGTTAAAAACAGCTTGGGTATAAACATCGAGGCACCAACAATATAATTATTTTCACCTAATTTAAAATCGTCATATTGCCCGGCATCAACTTCACCTTCGCCAATATGGTAGGTACTTCCCAGCCATTTATTATATCGGCCGGCAACTGCTTGTAATAGTTGAGGCTTATAATAAAACCGCAATTTGCTTCCAACAATGTGGTTTAGGTCATGACTATCGAAAAAGGATACAAGGTTTTTCAAACAGTTTTTTTCAACTACAACATCATTATTCAATATCCAGATGAAAGACGATTTCTCTGCTTTTTCGTTAATATAAGCTAAGGCGATATTATTGGCTGCGGCAAAACCTCTGTTTTGGGCTTTTATAACAACTATCTTAGCATCAAGAGTTGCCAAATGAGCCCTAAATTCATTCTCACTGTCAAAAAAAATAGTTGATACAGGCTTTTCTACTAATGGGTATACAATAGTATTGAATTCGGTAGCAACTTCATATTGCTGATTGCCTGACCAGTCTTTAAGCTGGGCATATGATAGATAATCTGGTGAATTATCTATTAATAAAATCTGAAAATTACTATATGTTAGTTTTAATACGCTCTCCAGGCATTCAATAGTATCCTTATACTTTGTGTAATTCACTATAACGATGTATACCTTATTCATCTTCTAACCCCACTTCCATCAATATTTTCTTGCAGGTAAAGTACTTTAACTTGCTTAATTTATTTAATGTACGTTTTACTATATGGCTTTCATCAAAATCATAAGGTACACTGTTTTTATAAATCAAATTAAAGGAACTCATAAACTTAATAAGAGACTTCCTGGAGTAAAAATTTACCTGCGAACCTTTAGCTAATGTGAGCCGGCCAAATTTCAGGTCATTTTTTAAGAAACCTATTACAGTGCTTAGGCTCTTATAATTGGGTATGATCAAAATAACTTTGGTATCGCGATGAATGAGTTTTAATATGTTTTGCATATAGGTAATAACATCTTCCTGATAAGACAGCGTCATATCCAGAACTAAAACATCGGCTTTAATACCGTTTAAGTTAAAATCACTGTTGATATTGAATTTAATATCGGCAGGCCATTGTAGGTTCAATGCCGATTTAAAAATACTATGAGCGTATACTGTAAGCCCGCCTGTTCGCAAATATCTGAGTTGCTGTACCGACGATATCCCGAAATGAACAAGCGTTTTATCTGGTTTATTAATCCTTTTTAAGGCGTCATCAATATGTGATGCTTTAAAAAGGGCTTCGTCTTGTTTAAATACAGGTAATTCGTTATCGCTGTTGTCTTTAAACAGCATACTGTCCTTTTTAACAATCCCGAATATATATTTGATTAGTGCTTGGGTTGTTAAATGGGTACGTGTATAGTCAAGCAAAACATTAACCAGTTCCTGGTATTCTGTTTCTGGTATTGGAGTATTACCCTCTATTTTTCTTTTTATATCCGATACAATATGTTTAGGGAAATTAACCATCGTTTCGGCCGGGCATTCCTCAATATCTTTAAAATATGGCAGGCAGCCATTAGCTAAAATCTCATAGTGCCTCAAACAGTCCCATCCTTCTTTTTTAAATGTTGCTGCAAATTTTGAAGCCTGATAATCACTGTAGTAAGACGCTTCTGTTTGATGTACGTATGTGTACAATTTTCCCGGATAATTAATGGCCCAATCGCGTTCTTTTTTGGGAATAGCATTAACTATTTTTTCTGCGGGGATAGCGAAACTTATAGGATATACTGATGCCTGTTTGTTTGCCAGCTCCCTTTTAAAATAAAAACCTTTTTTTAGTAGTTTTTGGTGAACGGCAATACGGTCTTCGCCATCAATAAATATAATCTTATCAGCAGTATAA
This sequence comes from Mucilaginibacter sp. Mucisp86, assembly GCF_047324315.1. Lineage (NCBI taxonomy): Bacteria > Pseudomonadati > Bacteroidota > Sphingobacteriia > Sphingobacteriales > Sphingobacteriaceae > Mucilaginibacter > Mucilaginibacter sp. Mucisp86. Next base: position 6,643,888 of record NZ_CP168503.1, on the reverse strand, counting down.
TGTTGTGATACAGTTTCAAGAAACAGGCTGCATTGTTGTATTGAACCGTATATGATATAGGTGTAATAATTTGCTGCTATTTTTTTTTGAATGTCAGTAAAAGAAACAACCACTTTTAAATCGCTATTTAAAAGGCCATATAAAGTAAATCCTCTTCCATAAAGATAGCTCCTTTCATTTTCCAAAAGCGTATCATACATATACCACATGTCATTGGCGGCTTCCACTTCTTTTCCAAAGCTGCTTTTTAATCCGTGGTAAACGGAGTCACAAAGATAATCCGGCTGGTTACTATTACTAATGAATAATATTTTCATCAAATCTTTATTATATCGAATTTATTTTGACCACTAACATTTTACGCTTTCTGATTACTTAAAATTATCCGGGTATTGGCCTGAATCTTTTAAAAAAACGTTTAACAACCGCGGCTTCCTCAAGTCTGAAAATCAAAACTAACATTAGTTCAACAGCAAAAATGGCGATCAAAACCAACGATGCTACAATGTAATCTGATTTGAAAAAATTACTTATCAGAAGATGCATACCATAACATATGGCTGTTAACAACGCGCCGAAAAAAATCATAAAAGCAGCATCTGCAATTGCTTTTTTCCGAAAATTTCCTGTACTCACATATAATAAAATTAGCCCCATTATAAAATTGGAAATCATAGAAGACATTGGAAACGTATTGAGCCCAAGTTTTTTATATAGAGCTAAGTTGAATGCTATTTTTACAATAAATGAAATGATAACTACTTTTGAAAAAAAGTAAATTTTCTTTTGCGCTATAATAAGTTGTGTATATACCAGGTAAAATATCACGGTAAATAACCCTATTCCATACCACTTAAGCAGCATACTTGTTGGTTCAATCAGTTGCGCGCCAAATTTACCGCGTACCAAAACAATCTTTACAATTTCATGTGGTAAAACTATTAGTGTTACAGCAATAGGCAGCACTATCAAAATCATAAACCTGAAGTATTTCTGGGTTTCATTTATCAGTTCCTTTTCTGTGTTTTTAACATAAAAAAGTGAAAGTAGTGGGGTTAAAACTGTTGTAACAACTCCCATCAGCAGGCCTGAAGGTAGTTCTGAAAATTTTCGGGCGTAGTCAAGTACTGACACACTTCCTGAGCCTATTTCTGTAGTCAGGCTTTTTTCGATAGTGGAATCTGTTTGTGAAAACAGATAATTGATAAATAAGGGCAGAGCAAACAAAAAAAACGGTTTTATTAAATCGTATTTAGGAATAACAAATTTAAACCTGTAATTAAATTTAAACCTCAATTCACGATACAGAACAATTGTAAGCAATGCATAGCCTAAATATGCTGATACCACAAGCGAGTAAATACCTATTATGGGAGATAAAACTACTATTAATACGGTGTTGATGATCAGTGAAATGGAAGAAAGCAGATCCGGGATAAAATATGATTTATATGCATTTAAAATCGAGCTCCAGATATTGGTTATCTCCAGCATAAGCAGCGACGGTATCAAAATGCGGAGCATAAAAACCAATGTGTTTTTCTGTTTGTCAGAGAACCCCGGCGCAAATATGTCGGCCAAATTGTGCGAGAATAAGAATATCCCTGCGCTTACAAAAATTGATATAATAATGATTGTTGAAATAAGCGCATCTGTTGCTTTGTTAACGTCCTCTAAAGATTGTTCTTCCCTTATATGTATATACTTGGTGATAAATGTTTCATTTAACGGACCGAATAAAAGCTGAATAGATACCGTAATGATAGAAACACCAACAAGCCATGCATCCCTTTCAGGAGATATCCCAAAGTATTTTGCTGATAAGATAATGATTAAAAGCGCGGGAAATGCCTTTATAAATTTTAATGCTCCCAGCCCTATGGTAATAGCGATGCTTGACCTTTTAAAATATTCGCTTATTTGTGACTTAAATTTCAATGTGATTTTTAATTAATACATATTAATTTGTGATAGGAGAGGGACGGTAAATAATTCCGTTAAATGCTTCTGAACCAATTATACGTTTTGTTCAAAAATTTCAACCAATTCACTCGCACAATCCTCCCATGACTTTTGGTTTAGGATAAAACGGTTCCCGTTTTTTGCTATTCTTATTCGTTCAGAGTCGTTATTGAGCAGCTTTAACAGGGCTTGTATAATATACTCGGTATTACCGGCTTTAAAAACAATGGCCGTTTCATTATCTTTAGCATACATCATATGGCCTTCCGCGTCTGAACAAACCACGGCACAGCCGCAGTGCATTGCTTCTATACCTGGTATTCCATATCCTTCCCATAAACTGGGCGTTAAAAATATGGAACAACTGTTCATTATGTATGGCAAATTTTGAGGGGTTTGATAATAATGAAATCCCTCTGGCAGGTTTGATGGCCCTATTGAGGTGCCAAATAAATGAACTGTCAGATTGTTGTTTTGTTCTTTGAGCTTGAGCAGTGCTTCCAGGCCAAATTTAGATCCCTTTCTTTCTTCTGTGGAATACATCATACAAATACTGCCTTTTTCCCTGCTTTCAATAGGCATATTTATTTTAAAGAAATCTCTGTCAACATTTATTGAAACTTTATATACCTCTTCGCCTAACTGCCCGATATAATCTTTTATGTGGTTTGAATAGGTTAACTTAATAATGTTTTTAAACAGATAGGAGTCAATAATCATTTTTTTATCACCTGTCCAAAACTCTAAATCCTGTATTAAGTTAAATTTTTGTCCTTTTGAATTATCAAGTTTTTGAAGGTCATACGTTAACGACCAGCCAGTAAAAAAAATAACCTCCGCATCATTTATATCACCATTGTTTATCTCTTTAATTATTATCGACTTTATACCTTTATTAAATTTATACCATCCGGGGTGTTTAAACAGTAAAAGGTATAATCGTTTTAGTAACAAACGGAAAGGCGATAATTTAAAAGGGGATGTTTGTATACAATTATATACAATTACATCGTGGCCAAGGGTATGTAACTGATTAGCAAATTCATACATGATTTTTGTACCACCACCCGGCTTCCGGATAACATGGGGCAGTATAACGCTAATTTTCATACCCGTTGGATTTTAGAACTACTCCGGATTGTTTTTGCCTGGATAACAAAAGTATTATCGCAATAGATACGAATGCTAATGCAAAGCCGGCAAGAAATCCAGCCACTTTATTGAGTTTGGTCTTTTCAAGCGGTAGTACAGGACTATCAATCAGCTGGATTAAAGGTGTTTCCTGCCTTAACGACATTTTTGAAAGCTCAAGATTTTTTACAATTTCACCATAAATAGCAGTGCTTGCCTGAACGTCAATTTGCCTGCGTTGCGACGGAACCCTTAATATTTGTAAACCCGGATTAGCATTAGGGGCAGCATCTATTGCTGATGCCACTCCATTAATTGAATTATTCAAAACTTTTTTGACACTATCTGCCTGAAATTGAAGTATCTGTATATTTTGATTGCTTTTTTTTGTTTTAGTTACCTTGTAAAATTCATTGACGTTTGCAACAAGCTTTAAATTAAATTCTTTTGCAAATAACTCATCTTTATTAGTAACATCAACCCTTATAATGCTCAGTTTTTTATCTGGCTTACTAACTGTAAGTGACTGTTTGTTAAGTAATTCAACAAATTTGGTAATAATGCTATCTTGTTTGCGGCTAAAATTATCAGGATTGCCGTTGAACGAAATATTACTACCATCGCCTTCATCTTTCCAATCCTCCCTGAAGTTGTTGAACTCAATATATCTATCGATTATCAATTGTTTTTTTCCGTTAAATACAGCTTCGCTTAATAACGTTTTTTTAATCATTAACCGTGATTTGTACAATTCAAGAATATTATCATTCTGAAATATTCCGCCGCCACTCCCGCCGCCAATATCTATTCCGGCGATGGATGCCAGACCTGCATATTGACTTAGCGCGCCAGATTTGTTTCCATCATCCAATACAAAAGTAGATGACGCTGTATAAAGTGGTTTTTTAATTATTGCATATGTTAATCCCAGTGCTCCTCCTGTAATACTAACGATTAATAGAAGGACCAACTTGCTTTTAAGATAAGAAACCCTTGAACGGATTTTATTTAAAACATCGGTTACCGATATTTCATCGGGGCTATGTTTGGTTGTCTGAGTCATGGATACGTTTGAAGCTATACTTATTTATTCAAACTTAATATACCTAAAATGATAGCCCCCAAGGAAGCTAACCCCGTTGTAAACCCTAAGATAGTTTGGGCGGTATTGCCCTTGCTTTCTGATTTTTTAGGAACATATATTTCGCTACCAGGTTTAACCGAAGGGTGGTTGTTGAAGAACAGGAACTTGCGTGTGCCTTTTACAGTTCCGTTTGGATAAACCACATAGGCTCCGCGTCTTAAGGCATCAGGGCCATAACCACCGGCATTTGAAACAAAATCATTAAATGATTTCGATTTGTCATACACAACAGCGCTAGGGTAAAGCACTTGTCCGTTAACGCGTACAACCTGTTGTTGCTTAGGCACCCTGATAACGTCACCGTTCTCCAAAAGCAGATCCGTTTTTGAACCCGGCGATTTCAAGATCTTGTCCAATTCAATGCCCACATAGTTATTTCTAAGCTGCGTAGTATCGGTAGTTGTGTTTGTAGAGTCTTTGTAAGACCTTTTCAGCCTGTTGATCCGTGCAGAACGTTCTGCATTAATTGATACTGTATCTGTTTTATTTTTATCAATACCAAGTATCGCAAAATTGTCACGTTTCAGCGAGCCACCCGCGGCATCTGCAGATGCGGTAAGTCCGCCCGCTCTTGTAATCAGGTCCGATATTTTTTCGTTCTTATTTTTAATTGTATAGGATCCGGGATACAACACTTCACCCTCCACTTTTACAGTTTTTTGTTTTTCATATCCGGGGAGGCTATAAACAGAAACAATGTCAAAAGGCGTAAGCACAAAGTTTGCATCGGCAGGTTTCAGGTTCCCATCAATATTAACACTAAAAACCTGTGATACCGAACTGTTTTTAGACGATGGATCGGCGTCTGTCACTCTTCTTGCCACTTCAATACGATTTGTACTGGCACCTTCGGCAAAGCCACCAGCTTTTAAAATCAGGTCTTCCACTTTCATGTTTTCTGAAAATGCAAACTTTCCCGGTTTTCTGACATTTCCATTAATGGTAACAGTGTACTTATCCCTTAAATCAAATATAGATGAGATGTTAACGATATCTTCACGCTGCAACGGTATGTTCTGGGTCTTATTAATAACATCTTTAACGTTAAATCCTATTATTTCGGTGCTGTTGTCAGGTTTTAAGCGGGTAATGGTACCGCGCTCCGTAAAGGCATCTTCTTTTAGTCCTGCTGCTTTGTCAATTAATTGCAGTAATGTTAACCCGTTTTGAAGTTCATAATCGCCAGGTCTAAAAACGGCTCCTTTTATTACAACCCGGTTTTCAAACCTATAAATGATAGGTTCAATGGTATATTTATCCCCTCTTAAGGGAATGTAGTTTTTATAGTCGGCTTCCAGCACATCGGTTATTTTGCGCTGTTGATCACTTACCTGCGATACTTTGATCCTTGCGGTATATGCGCTGTCGGTAAAGCCGCCGGCATAGGTTATAATATTATCCAGGCTTTCCCCTGGTAAAACTTCAAATAGTGCCGGTATTTTAATCTCGCCAACAAGTTGTACCCTGGTGCGGTACGTTGGTACGCGCACAATGTCCTGATCCTGAAGGGTGATGTTATTTTTTTGATCGCCTTTTAGTAAGAAGTCATAAACATCCAGGTGCCTGATAATGCGATTGTTTCTGATAATCTCAATCTGCCTTAAACTTCCGTTATCGGAAGGGCCACCTGCTGTATATAAAGCATTAAAGACGGTAGCAAGCGATGGTAGGGTATAGGTGCCCGGTTTAGCCACCTGGCCTATAATAATTACCTGGATACTGCGGATGTTGCCGAGCGTAACCTGCACGCTTGTGCCACGGCCAATAGCGTAATTGTTTGCGGCAAGCTTGCTTTTTATTAATACTGTAGCTTGTTCAATAGTTTTACTGCCTACGTTTAAAATACCAACGCCCGGAATGTTTATATTTCCTTCGGGTGATACATCCAGTTTCCAGTTTACTAACGAGCTGCCATATACACTAATATTCAGCTGGTCATTAGGACCAACAATATAATTCAGCGGGGTTGCAAGTTTAAGGTTGGGTTCAAATGAGCTGTTTTTGTTTTTAAAAATGTCTGCACCAAAAATTTTAGGTTTTAGGCTTTCAAAAAGGTCTTTGTTGGTGTAAACGGTGTCCGTTGTATCTCGTTTATAGTTTAACTGCCTTCCCTGTTGTGTTTGTGTTGAATCAGGTTGAGTATTGGATGATCCGTTGTTTTTGGTCCTTAGCTTTTTTATGCGAAGCTCTAATTTTTGAACTTGTGCAGCCGACATGCCGCGGCTTTGAGCCTGTTGCAGTACATCCGTATCGGTTAAGTTTGCCTTTTCAGCTTGTTGCAGCAGTTGTATCACCTGCTGATCCGAAAGATCGTCAACATTAATTGAAGAAATGTTTTGTAAGTTGGTTTGGGCGGTGATATTAGTAACTGCTCCAAAGCTTAGCACGGCAATTAAAAATATAAAAAAGCGAAGTCTGTTCATATGTAAAAGTTATCAGAGCATAAAAATAACACTCTAATAAATGATATTATTTTCTGCAAAAGTAAACCAATTTCCCGTTGTCGGGGATAAAGTATTTTTTTTTAATTTGTAGTATAACTGTTGTAATGACCGATAAACTGAAAAAAGCTGTCTGAAATTGTTCGTTAATTAAAAAAATAAGTAAAGTTAACCCTGGCATGCAAATTAAAACTCGAGCCATTTCTGTATTCATAATTCAGTGTGTAAACAGGTGTAACCTCGGCCGAGATCAAATAGTTTTCAAATTTATGATTAGCATAAAATGTACCTGCAATATCCACCCAATGTAAATTACCTATCCGGGCTTCAGTAAAAGCCTGGTAATACAAATCATTGTTATGCAATAGCCTTTCCAATGTAAGGCCGTATGAATTGTAGTTTTTAAGGTAGCTAATATCAAAAATAAAGCTATTGCTTCCGGGGCCAATACCTGCACCCACGTACCTGCCATCATTAGTATATCCGTCTCTCGGGCTTTCCGAATGGACATACCATATAGGTTCATCACGAAGTAAATAAGTTGGCGATCGTTGTAACTGCGTTATTTCGGATTTGATCTGTATAAACCCTCCCCGGCTAAGTTCAAATAATTTGCGCCCGCCAAGAGTATATGCCGCTGAATGCTCAGGTTCTTCTAACAGATCAGAAAGGCTTCCGGTGCGGTCATTTCGAGCCCATTCAAAATAAATTTCAGCCTTGTATAAGGGCAAAAGCTGCCGGATGTTAAGTGAGTACGCAAAGTCTTGCTGATCTCCGTTTTGCCCATTATTAATGTTATTGGCCTTGTTTGAAGAGCCGGTAATAACCGGGATTATTTTGCGGATAATATTTTTGTTATGATAAACAGAGTCTTTGTCAAGATAATCATAAGCAGAAAGGCCAAGATACAACCCTTTTAACCATTTAGGTTGCCAATTAATACTATAAGCCGAAATATATCTCGAAACTTTAGGTTTCGGGATATATAGATTACTTCCGTATATAAGTTTGCTTACATCGTCTGGAGCAAAACCAGATTGTTTCAGGTTACCGCCTATAATTTGCCATTCAAACGAACCAATTATTGTATTAACAGGCTTGGTTGAATTGAATGTCCAGTGAAAGAAGCCCGGCGCCGAATTGCTCATCATGATAGAATTTCTTATTCCGGGCCCCCACCATAGGTTTTCGGTAGATACACCTGCTTCTATGCTTTTATATGCCAAAGTGATTTTTGATTGCCCCGGATAAACATGTTTCAATGATGATGTGCCAAATCGTTCGGGTGCGTCTATTCCGTTGATTTGGGTAAAGTAGGCACTCATTAAAGCCTGCGAGTTATTTTGGGCCTGAACATCGGCAAAAGTCGAAAAGCTTTTGTTTTGCGCATAAACCAACTCTGGTTTTATTTGTATGTTAAGGATTCCAGCTTTTAATAAAAAACCACCGCTAAGCATACTTTGATAACCGGCGTTAGGGTATAATGAAGAATTATTGTAACCATAAGGGCGCTTTACATTGTACTCGTTTAACCAGTTAACCGGAAGAACACGCAAGCCCGAAGGCATCCCCATGAAATTAAATTTAACGTATTCGCGGCTTGCAATTAGCGGTTCAAGGGCAGAATCAGCCACAATAGAAGTTAAAGGCCGGATAACAAACGATGATTTATTATCACTATTTCCTGCTACCTGCTCGCGGCGCAATAATTCTTCAGTATAACTCCCAACAGGCACTGTTTGACTGTAGCTTTTTAACGAAGCAATTAGGCTTAGCAAAACAAAGATATATACGGATCGGATAGTTATATTAATGCTCATCAAAAAGAAAGGTTTAGGAAATTAATAATTAACCCAACGGTAATATTAAAATATCATTTTTTTAATATTAATTAAAGGCTTAGGTCCTTGTGTACTAATCTTAGATCAATATTTTGAATTGACTGATATTTATAACAACAATTATCGGGTTTTTTTTAAAATTCCAAAACGTTTTTTAAAGTTTAATAAAAAAACTACAATTTAATTACCATACGTTAGTACGAAGTAAAACATTACAACGGTATTTTAATTTTTGTATCCTGGCGCGCGGGATAGTCGGTTTGGCCAAAGACTATGTAACGGTAATGCCATGCCTGAAGTTTGGTGGGCCGTTAGTTCACAATCGTGGTGCCCGCAAATTTCACGGATGCGAAAACATCTTTGGCATTTTAGCAGTAGATCGAGTAGGCGTTAAAAAAGGAAAATGAGAACAACAAGACCGCCTGACATAAACCCGGCTTTCAATCCCCCCGTATTTTCCATAAATTGCCAGCATGAAAAAAAAGGGTATTTCCGGATCTGATCTGTCATCTCCCTTGCTGGCTACACTTGAACAGGAAAGGCAGATATTGTTAGACCTGGGAAATGACATAACCCGGGTTCGGGATAAGAACGACCTTATCACGCTTTTTAAAAAAAGGATTAAAAGCTTATTTTATTTCACGCATACAATTGTTACCCTGATTGATTATAAGGACGAAACCTATGTTCCTTTCCTGTTGGACAATGAGGGCTCCCCAATCCGGTCGCATCTAAGATACGACGAAATGGTGAAATCACATTTTTCGTTAAATGAACCCTTTATTCAGTTGGTATTGCAGTCAGAAGAACCTATATCTTTTTTGCTAAAAGATATAATGGACAAGCCGCAAAGCCCGGCTTTTCTTCGTGTTAATTACGAAAAAGGTGTAAAGGAAATCCTGATGACCCGGCTGATGAAAGAGGGAAAGCCAATGGGGTTTATTCATATTTATTCGGATAAACAGGGCAGCTTTAGCAGTGAATTTCGAAATATAATAAAAGGCATTGCGCCACAATTGTCGAGTGCTGTATCCAACATTATCAAAAATGAGGATCTGCTTAATAACGAAAATGAAAAATCATTTCTCCTGGAGTTTAGCAGTGATATTGTAACGGTAAGAACAAAAGATGAACTTATCCGTGCAGTTCGCGCCGGTTTAAGCAAGTTAAACCCACCGGGCGGTTTTGTTATTCGCCGCATCAATGAAGACAAAACAACCATGAGCCCCTACGTGTATGATCTTAGCAAGGCACAAGATCCAAAAGTTGTAATTGCGCTGGAGAATGCCCGGTACCCCATCAATGACGGACTTCAAAACCGCGTGTTGAATAGCTCCATCCCTTTATTGTTTAATGTTGACAGGGAAATACAACGGGGTATCACCTCCACCTATCTGCAATATTGGAAGAAGATGGGATTTAAAGATATTGTGGGTATCCGGCTGCGCAATGCAGAAACAAACCACGGAATTTTGTTTTTAGACATAGGAGAGATCAACGTTCAACTGCTGCAGGGTATCTGTGCGCAAATATCCATAGCCCTGGCCAATATTTTCGCCCACGAGAAAATCAATAAAAAACAGGAAGAGCAAGCTTTTTTGTTGGATTTCAGTAACGATATTTCACGGTCAAGAACTAAGCTCGATTTGCAGAATGCGATTTTCAGGGTATTGGATAAAACAATGCATACCAAGCTCGCAATGCTACGCGTGATAGATGACGATGGTGTCCACTTATCCTCATTTATGTATGACGAAACATTGTTTAATAAGGCCAAAACAACTTATGATAAAAAGCAGAGCGACCGGATTACCATTGATGAAACCTATACGGCACAGGTGCTTGCCAGTAGGGATGGATTGGTGTTTAATGTGGAAGAGGAATTAAAAACCGGTAATTCTTACGCAAAGCTATGGAAAACAACAGGGCTGAAAAATATGTATGCCCTGCCGCTACGGGTAGGGGAAAAAAACATCGGCACCATTTGGCTGCTCGCAAACCGGTTGAGCCCGTTACTGCTAAAAGGGATATGTGCTCAAATATCTATAGCGGTTGATAATATTAGAGCTAACGAGAAATTGCTTGACTATAAAAAACAGCTGGAGGTTGAAAACGATTATCTGAAAGAACAGATAAAAACCATTTATAATTTCTCGGAAATAATAGGGAAGGGCGAGCAGATGCAAAAAGTATATCGCCTGATGTCATTGGTAGCCGATTCCAATACTACCGTGCTGATCTCCGGCGAAACGGGCACGGGAAAGGAACTAATTGCGAGAGGTATTCATAATGCTTCGCCCCGCAGAGATAAATTAATGGTAAAAGTTAATTGCGCTGCATTGCCGGCAAATCTTATCGAAAGCGAATTGTTTGGTCATGAAAAAGGTGCATTTACGGGGGCTATCGACCGGCGTATAGGTAAATTTGAGCTGGCTAACAACAGTACGCTCTTTCTTGATGAAGTGGGCGAACTGCCACTTGAAGCGCAGGCTAAGTTGTTACGTGTGATACAAGAGCGAGAACTGGAGCGAATTGGCGGTAAACAGACTATAAAGATTGATGTAAGGCTGATTGTAGCCACCAATCGCAACCTGGAAGAAGAAGTAAATGCGGGCCGCTTTCGTGCAGACCTGTTTTTTCGCCTGAATGTATTTCCCATCAACCTGCCTCCGTTACGTGAGCGGCCGGAAGATATTGAGCCGCTTACCCATTTCTTTGTACAGAAATACAGCAGGAACACCGGCCGCAAAATCAGGAAGGTTGCGACAAAAGTAATACAGCAATTACGCGCCTACGCATGGCCTGGTAATGTACGGGAGTTAGAACACTTACTGGAACGCAGCATCATATTGACAATCGGTGATATCTTGCAAGATGTATATATACCCGAAAAAACGAACCAGGGACAACAGGACCAGGCATATCTTTTTAACCGGTCGCTGGAAGAAGTTGAACGCAGTTATATTATTGAAGCGTTGAAACGGTGCGACGGTAAAATTTCAGGTGTGGGTGGCGCTGCTGATATTTTGAAAATCCCCGGCAATACCCTGCACTCCAAAATAAAAAAATTAGGCATTGCAAAAAGGGATTATTTTGTCTGATAATATCTCCACGTATTTTCTCATTGTTCCTCTTATATAGTGAGATACATAGTGCTTTCACTTTATATAGTGAAAAGTTTTATTGCTGTAATTATGTATCTTGTTGATTGTTAGTGATTTGCAATGTTTGGCATCGGCTTTGCCTTTTTAGAAACAAATCATTAAAAAAATCAACATTATGAAAATCGTAGTTATTGGAGGCACTGGCCTCATCGGATCTAAAGTAGTTGCAAAACTTCGTCAGCATGGACATCAGGTCATCGCCGCTTCGCCCGATACTGGGATCAACACCATTACCGGAGCAGGACTTGCAGAAGCCATGAGCAATACGGATATTGTTATCGACCTGGCAAACTCTCCGTCTTTTGAAGACCAGGCAGTCCTTGAATTCTTTCAGACAGCCGGCCGCAATTTATTGGCAGCAGAAATTAACGCAGGAGTAAAACATCACGTAGCACTTTCCATTGTTGGAACCGACCTTATGCAGAACATCGGTTATATGCGGGCTAAAAAAGTTCAGGAAGATCTGATCAAAAAATCGGGAGTGCCATATACCATTGTAAGGAGCACCCAATTTTTTGAGTTTCTGAAAGGTATTGCTGATCAGGCTACCGTAGGCAATGAAGTGCACCTCTCAGATGTTCGGTTCCAGCCTATTGCCGCAGAAGACGTAGCTACTTTTGTGGCCAGGTACGCCCTGATGGCCCCTGTTAATGGCACAACTGAAATAGCCGGGCCGGAACGCTTTGCTTTATATGAAGTAGTGGCCCGTTATCTGCGGCATGCAAATGATCAGCGCAAGGTGTTATCAGACGGCAAGCCCTCTTACTACGGTGGAGAAATCAGCCATAAAGCACTGGTGCCGGCTGGCCAGGCAGAACTGGGTACCATTAACTTTGAGCAATGGTGGAGCAGCCAATTACAAAAGGCCTGATAGTAGTATCTGTACCCTGTTGAAACGAAGATGACGGGTGGCAGTTTGCCGAGGCTGTTGTAACGGGAATGCACTTTCCACCAGTTCGTGCACCAGGATATCCCTACGCCGGCGTATTTATCCTTACGCAAACCGGTCAGCAACACGGCAAGTCAGCAGGCAGCAGATTGTGCTTTTACCTATTTTTTTAACAACAATCATCCAGCCGGTCTGGTTAACCAGACCGGCTGGTGTTAAAAGAAAAACAAACTAACACGTAAGATTATGAATCCCACTTTTTTATATCCAGCTGATGAAGATCTGAAAGATCAATCAGATAAGCCCGACTTAACCATTGACGGAGCTCCGCTTAGCGAAGGCGGTGAGTTTTTGGATGATGCGCTTCGTATGAAAGATTTGCCGTTAATGTTTAGCGAAGATAAAATTGATACCTGGCGCAACCATAATTTATTGTAGTACTCCCCAAGGCAGAGCAGTAAATGAAGCTATTTTGCCTTTTACGCCTGAATAATATCACCTTGTAATGTAATCTAAGTTGAATTGAAAAATTAAAAAATTAAGCCATGCAAGTATTTGATATCGAAATCAAAAATGTGCTTCTCATATTAACGGACCTGGTTGAAACCATCAGGAGTTTTAATGCCCCTCAAAATATTTACCTGAGCCGTACATATGATAACAGCACACCTGAGTCGGGAATCCTTAAAAAGGGATTTGGAATTAAAGAGCGTAAATTGCCTGATTTTTTTACCCATTTGGGCATCCGTAGCTTAACTTTGAGCTCGCCATATGTCGAAGATGTACTTTCCAGGTGCCTCTCTGATGTTGAAGAGGCAGGTAATAAAAGCGATAAATGGTCTGAAATTAAAAGCGAAAAACTGGTTGCTGATCTTTCAGAACTGTTCCGGGGATGTCGTACGATTGCTTTTGATGATTGGGCAAATATTGCCAATTCTTCTGACTTATGGCGCGGTTTACTTTCAGATGTTATCCGGCCTTTAACGGAAAAGAATTTAGATTTTATTTTTTATCTCGGAGATCCTGCTAAAAAGCTGTTTTTCCAGGTGGATGAGATCCTCGACATTATAAGTGCGTTTTCAAAACATGGCCGTGTTACCTTTTGCCTGGACGAAAGTGAAGCTGTTAAATTGTGGATGGTTCTAAATGGGGAGAGTCCAGGTTCGGGATTAAGGACTTTCACACCAGGAGATTTAAAAAGGAAATACTTTTCCATATTCAGGACAATGGCCGTGGACCGGTTGCTAATCTGGTCTGCAAATGACGCGATAGTATATTCCGAAGAGCAACAATTTGTGCTAACACGAAAGGTAGTAGACAAAAACCTTGAGGTTACGGATGACGCCAGGGACAATTTCGTTGCCGGCTTTGCTATAGGTCTGATACTGCAGCTTGACATCAGGTATTGCATTGCCCTTGGATTAATTGTTTTTGCCTCACGCGGAGAAAATAATTCAAATCCTGATAAGGATGACATGATCGCTTACATTGAAAAGTGGGTCAGCGACCTTAATCAGGAAGATATCATAAGTTTATATCAATAGGATTTCCGTTGGGACCAAAGCTTATGCTGTTCTGCAACTTTGCTTAAAAAAGGCAGGTTTATTATTGTATTCTTTCCTTCTTTTAAGCAGATCAAACGAACAGGAATGAAATCACATATGAAATTTATAAAAAAAGTTCGGTAGTTTTTGGTGCTACCGAACTTTTTCTGGCGGAGAGTTAGGGATTCGATAACCAGTTTGATTTCCGCTATAACTCGCCTCTCTCCCTGTATTGATATCTCAATGCACAAGCCGACCCCGAGTTTTCTGGGATCGACGCTCACCTTCACCTGCATATCTGCCGCTCTGATTAGGGTTTTCTCTCCCGTTCCAATGATCTCGTATCCCGCGGCTATTCTGTTTATATTTATAATGTGTACTAAAAATATTAGTATGTGTATTTGTTTGATAATTTGCAAAAAGCTGAGATCGAGGAAAGTAGATATGCTGTCCTCTCACGGGGCTCATGTTAATGAATGAATAAACAGCTTTGGATATCCGCCCGTCATGGGAGGGCTACCTGGATAATAGTTATTACACACGGATGGGTATCTAATCAATGATCGAGTACTATATCTTGTTCGGCCATGTGCAGGTCATCAACCCACTGCCGACATTGATTCCCTATAATTGTCGTTTTGTTTTTTATGAGGGGAATTTTATACCAGGGCCTATTTTCCGGAAAAGGCTGTTAAAAGGCAATACAAGCATGGACACGATCATAACTGGAGAGCGTGCGCAACTATAAACGGATCAAGTAAAACGGTTTTAGGTTACTTGATAGTGATTGTTATCTTGTTGGTTTAAAAATTGAGAGAAGATATGGATATTTATTATTGTTTTTTGATTGATAGTTTTTATGATAAAAAAATAATCTTTACTTTTATAACAACCAATTATTTAAACCAAATACCTTACACTGAATTGAAAATATCTAAAATTATCATTAGTTCTGGTTAAAGAACTGAAATTACAAATTTTTGGAATAAAGAAATGATCTGGTGAGTGTTTACCAGTTGATGATTTTGATGGTATACATCATGAGTTATCACGCAGGTATTGATTCATAGGTACTATTGCTCGCCCGTAAAAATACTTTGCAAAGAGAGGCTGTATGCACCTATTGCCTGCCAGTTGCTACGTGATAGCTAAGTTAGCTTAAACCTTAATTGAAATTTTATGAAAAATCAGCAACTAAGTTTGAAAAACATCGCCAATTTTCTGAGTAGATCAGAGATGAAAAAATTATGGCTGGTAGTAGAGGTGGTGGCTGTGTTACATATGTAGCATGTGGCATTGGAGGCATTGATACGGGCGGTCCACCGCCGGTCTGCTGTTATGCATGCGTTCTATTTGACGTCAGGTCAGAGCGGCAGCCGTCCGGACCTGCGTAGTACTATTTTCCGGGAACCTGAATTGCAAACGAATAGAGATGGCCAAGCAAGCTTTAGATATTTTAACGCTGACGGCGAAGGAAGATATAGAATTGCTATTGAGGGAATAGATGAAAATGGTAATCTTGGACATCAGGTCTTTCATTATATGGTTAGGTAGATTGAATTTATTAGTTATGTCAATTTCAGGACCTTAGTTTTTTTGAATTCGATTTTGAAAAAAGCACTTTGCAAAGTAGGATGCATTTCCTTATTCATAATGCCGGTTGTTCCGTGATAACTATTTGTTAATCATTTATCTAATTTATACTTTATGAAATCAGAGAAATTAAGTCTCAAAAACATCAAAAATGTTTTAAGCAGGTCAGAAATGAAAAAAGTAATGGCTGGAAGCGGCGGAAGTGATTGCTGTTATTGCTACAACGTTTGTACTAGTACAGGATGGCAAGTGGTCAGCAGCAATTGCGCGCAAGCCTGTAATGGTCCTTGTTCCAGCACGCTTTACACCGGCTGCCTTTGATCTATTGTAATTGGTCCTCCGCCCGGAACGGGCGGAGGACCGATCATTGCCAGGAACTGGTTAATAAATGTGACTATCAGCAACAAGGGCCTGGCCGTAACTTTTAACAGGAATTCAGGAAATAATGTCTGCTGGACAAACCATTAATTCTGCCTCCAGCTGATTGTCGTCGGTATTCAATCTCATAATCCGAGCATTATCCGGATATTGCTTTCTAACGAAACCGGATCAATATAATAATCCCCTTCGAAGTAGTCTTCCTTTCCGGATGTTTGGCATATCTGATGATAATAGTTTATTTTGAGGCACTCTGCCATATACCAAAACAGAGGGCTAGGGTAGTCAAGTTCGTTTGTATTCTTCTGATGCAGCTCCAAAAGAGCGGCACCGCTTTCCATAAAGAGGAGATTTGTAAGTCCGGAACCATGTGTCCCGATTAAATACCTGACCTCTGAGAAAATGGCTACTTGTTCTAAAAACGAATGCTCTTCGGGGCAAAAGACTGCGAATCCATACTTTTTTACAACTTCCTGGACGGCTTCTTCGTTTATCACCTTCCGACGTCCGGCAAGTTCGCGGCTGACATAAAGTTTTGGTCTTTTTTGGGAAAATATCTTTTTTGAATTCCTCACATAGTTGCGAATAAAGCTGCTGACTTGTTTTAGTTCGGTGGCGCTGTAAGAATCACAAATGGGTTTGATCTGCGGAAGGCACAAACTTTCTACCCAAAGACTTTTGCCATCGGGAATGAAGTAAATGTTTTTTACTCCAAAGGGCTCAAGTGAACCCATAATAAAATCGGCATTTTTGTAGTGCTCAGGAAGAACCAATATCAACTCATCGAGTTTATCGCGAACGCTCCACAACCTGAAAATTGACTCACAAATCCAGTGGTAATAGTTAAACCAGGGATGGTGTATCACTAAATAAGTATGAGAGCCATCGAGCTCAATTAAATTCCCGGGATGGTCAAGTGCATTATAGTAATAATAGCTTACTTCACTCTGGTAGTCTTTTAGCTGGTTTGCGTAATCGTGATGGCTCTCTTTTATCAGTCCATTTTTGTTCATACAAAAACCAGTAAAGGATACGAAAATATTTTTGAGGCGTTTGACTTTCAACGGGGCCACCTCAAAAGTCAAACGAGAGGCATACAGATGCCTGTTTTCGTTTTTCAAATTTATGGGAAATGGTACTGTAACGGTTGAAGGCATAGGATTAGCGGTTTTCACTTAATAAAAAAATGAGTTTGTAGCTGCTATAACACATGGACGGTAGATTCATCTTCTAACAATTTTGAAAAATCGGTAACACTGATTACGTTCATGAGTTTTGTCCTGTTTCTTTCAAAAAACGCATAATCAACGTGGTCTTCCGCCGGAAATAATTCCTGCTGCCCCCGTCTGATAATACCAAGGCCACAGTCGCTGTCGACAACTACCATTTGAAGATCAGTTTTATGCATTCGATAATGGGCCCAGGATTTCCAGCAATCCCCCATCCATCTGGCGGATATCCTTGGTACCATTTGCATCTCTTCGGTTTCCGGAAGCATATCGTGACAAACAATACTTCCATTTTTAGCCAGGTGCATTATCGCGTTGTCAATATCTCTTGTAACCTGGTCCGCATGATGAAGGCCATCGATAAAAATAAGATCGAATTTCTTTTCAGCAGGTAAGTTCTCAAAAAAAGCATCTGACGTTAAGCCGATAATGTCTTCTCTTAATGGCTCCGGGTCAACGGCAGTTTTATTTGGACATTGAACCAAGTCGAAATTCTGAGTTGGATTTGAGGTGCCAATTTCGAGATAGGATGTATAGCTGAATTTCCGAATCAGCAAATTGATAAGCTGACTCCTTGTTATTCCGTTCAAAGAATTGAATTGTCTGGCAGCTGCACTAATGAGCTGACTTCTGAAGAATTTATAAAGCGTGCCCCTTGGGTAGACTCTCTGCTTTTGATTGGCGCATATAATATTGTTTATAAAATCACAAGCGATATTTAATTCATGGTCTGCCATAACGCTGCCATCGTATAATTTAAGATAAGCCTCCCATTCTCTTATAGTGTATTTTTCAAGTATCCGTCCGATTTGTTTTCGTTTCAAATCATTTAAGTCCCCGGAAGGAACGGACTCACCGAGTTTTTTCCTGCCTAAAACTGGCGATGCCGAATCTCCTTCCAATAAACTTATCGAAAAACATTGCGATGCTTCATCCATAAAATTATAAAATGATAAGTTCTTGAAGGTCGAATCGAACAGCAGGCCATATTTCATTAACAACGATCTTCTGAAAATCATGGTAGAAAATGAAAATGGATTGTGATGTAGAAGTACTACTTTAATGTATTTCTTGAAATTTGACTTCCATAAGAAATCAAACGACGCTTGGGCAATATTTGGGAAGATCAACTGCGTTCCGGAGGCGCCAACACGGGGGGCGCTTTCCATGTATTCAAATTGTCTTAAAAGCCTGTCCTTTGTGTAAGTCATATCAGGTTCGCTGAAACAAACATACTTGGATTTATTGTCAAGCAACCACTTGTTAATCAAATCGGATCTGTCACGAGTTTCCTCATTATAAATGATTTTTACCCGCTCATCATCGATGCTTTTCAATTTTTGAGGGGTATCGTCCGCTGATGCATTATCGATAATGAGCAATTCAAAGTCTTTAAAGTGTTGATTTAAAATGCTGTCGATGCTTTGATTAATTGTTTGCTGATTATTAAAGCAAATCATTAAGCAAGAGATCTTAGTTTTCATGACAGATTGGATTAGGTTTATTGCATCCAAAGTAAGAATAATTTTTTCTTAAAACACTATATAAATATAAAGGTGACTGATATTGGTTTAGTATAAAGCAGCCTTTATCGCATTGATAATGAAGATAAATAAACAGCGACAAATTGTTTTATATGATATTTTTTCAATATGTTTATAACAATTAAACCAATTAATAGCCAGCCTTATCATGATGTTATTTAGACAGGGATAAGTTTATATTTTCAGGCATGACTCCATAGAGCACGCTATCTTAAAGGAACTTTAAGGTTTTCGCAACGATGGAAGCTATGGCCGAGATTTACCACCCTTAAAAATCCCCATTAGAGCTGTCAGCTAACGGACACCGAATGAAAAACGTAATTTTAATAACAGATGTAAACTTCTGGGAAAAGTGTTCTGGAAACAGGGCGCGGATCGAAGCGCTGATCAGTTATATTGCTAAACACGTGAAACTTACTGTCGTTAATACTGGACCCGCGCCTAAACATATGGAAACCTATCTTGCAGACCGCTATCAGGCAGAGTTCATTATTTTAGAGAGCGACAGGATTCTCAACTCAACCGCTTACATCCGGAGGCTCCGTTCTGTGATAAAGAACAGGAGCTTTGATTCGATAATTATAGAGTATGTACACAGCAGCTATTTTTTAAATTGTTTTCCAGAGAACGTCAGGATGATTCTGGATGCACATGACATTGTCAGTGAACGTGCACGACAGTTCGCCGCTTTTAATTATCAAGGCGTTTTATACGAAATGAATGAAGAAGATGAATACCGCCTGTTTCAGTGTTATGATCATGTAATGGTGCTTTCTTCCAATGATCAAACAATAGTTTCCGGTGTTTTAGGGCCCGAGCGTACAATTCTTAGTCCTCATCCGGTAGTCACCACTCCGAAAAAACTACGTAATGCTGTCAGCAATATAACCTTCATCGCGAGTTCATATCTGCCCAATGTTGATGGTATAAGCTTTTTTATTGAAAACTGCTGGCCCGCTATCCGTTCGAAATATGATGTCACGCTTAATGTCATTGGAACGGTGTGTGAAAAGTTCCAATCCGCCCCTGAGAAAAACATTATGATAAAGGGCTTTGCTGCAAACCTGGATGATGTTTATGCCGATGCCGACATCATTATCAATCCGGTACGGTTCGGAGCGGGACTTAAGATTAAAAACATAGAAGCGCTTGGTAATGGTCTGCCACTGGTAACAACTTCGCACGGTGCTTCCGGACTGGGTAAAATTCCTGCGGATATTATCAAAATAGCGGATCAACCGGAAGAATTTGTAAATGCAGTGGTACAATTGATCGATAATTATGAGTTACGGAAATCACAGGGTGCTGCCGCTTATCGGTTCATCAGGCAGAATTTTTCCGAAGAAGTCTGTTTTTCCGGCTTACTGCATATTATTGCCTGACATTGTACAAAAAAATAATATTTTATTCTTGTTTTTTTGATACTTAATATTTAGTTTTAAAAACCTTGTAACTAATTATAAACCTATTCATGCTTTATCTCACAAATCGTCCCAACGCAGTGTCGGTGATTTTTGAACTGTTTAACTATTTCAAAAAAAATATTGGCGAGTCATTGATTGCTGAAGAACTGGAGAAACACCCTGAATATGCCAGCTTACTCGCAGTCAGCGACGTATTGACTGTTCTGGGTGTCGAAAATGCCGCGGCCAACGTAAGTTTTGACGACCTGTCCGACTTGAGTTTGCCATTTATAGCGCATACCAATTACCCGGATAATCAATTTTTGCTGGTGACTGGGATGGAGTCAGGCAGGATAGCTTTATCAGGAGGAAAATGGAACAGACGCAAGGAAAGTCTGACAGAGTTTAAAAAACATTTTACCGGGGTTGTTTTAATAGTTGAAGAACCGGGTGATGTTCAATCTCAACCCCGAAAATCATTTCTTGACAAAGTCCTTTCGCCACAGGCTGGCGGGCTACTTTTATTAAGTATATTTTTAACCGGCGTAATATTTAAATCCGGTTTTTTTGGAGGCGACCTGACCTGGCAGACTTTGTTCCTGACACTGACTAAAATCGCCGGCCTGGCGGTTTCGATATTACTGTTAACCCAAACCGTCGATAGCAATAATCCACTAATACAAAAAATATGTAAAAGCGGGGAAAAAGTAGATTGCGACGCTATATTATCTTCACCCGCGGCTAAAATCTCGGCGAATCTGTCATGGAGTGAAGTTGGCTTTTTCTATTATTCCGGGACTCTCCTGTTATTATTATTTGGAGGATTTACGCCCTTTATAAAAGAGGTTATCGTTTTGCTGAACATCGCGGGTTTACCTTACACTTTTTATTCTATTTATTATCAGGCTAAAATCAAAAAATGGTGTTTGCTGTGCTGCACTGTACAGGCCCTGTTATGGATAGAACTGATCCCCAATTTGACCCCTTTTCCGATACGATCATTTGCTTTACCCGGAACAAGCGAATTTGTCACCGCTTTTATTTGTTTAATACTACCCGCAGCTTTATGGATGATGACCAAACCGTTGCTCATGAAGGCTCGGCAGGCATCAACTCTTAAAGACCAATTAAGGAGTTTTAAATATAACACCGATACTTTTAGTTCCATTCTGGGTGAACAACCTAAATATATCATGCCGAATCAGGAATGGTCGATTGTCCTCGGAAATGCTGAAGCAAGCAATACCATCACGATGGTTACTAATCCGTTTTGCGAGCCCTGTTCTGCGGCTCATGAGCTGTTACATGAACTGTTGGAACAACGCAAGGACTTACAGGCAAGAATCGTTTTTATATCGAAAGACATAAACCCTGCAACTCCCGTCGGAAGCCATCTGATGGCACTAAGTAAATTGGCCGACAAAACGATAGTCAAAAATGCATTGAAAGACTGGTACGCGCAAAAGCAAAAAAATTACGCAAGCTGGGCGAAGAACTACCCTGTCGAGTTAACAGGTGACGAACAAGGGGAAATCGAAAAGCACCGGGAATGGTGCGATATCGCCAAGGTACAAGGTACACCTACAATGTTGTTGAACGGGACATATTTGCCGCAGCAGTACAAAGTATCAGACCTGAAATACATGCTTGAATTTTCCTGACATGAATTCGGAATGAGATCGTTTTACCCAAACATGAAATTTAAATCAATTTTAACCTATAAACTTAAATTTTAACAAAATGAAAAAAATGAACCTGAAAAACATTAAAAGTGTGCTTAGCCGGACAGAGATGAAAAAAATTATGGCAGGAAGCGGACAAGGAACTTGTTGCATCTGTTTCGATCTCTGCACAGGGGCGACCAAGCGAATTGAAACCACGTCTGACTGTGGAACTGTATGTAACGGAGGATGCGAACAATCTGGCGGAGGCTGCGGATATTAATGTAATTGATCCAGCTAATCGTTCATTCGACTAAAACCCAAAGAATTCGAAACCAGCGAATAGTTGAATTTCAGAGGAATAAAAAAATGCAATTAAAAGCATTGAAATGCTTTTAATTGCATTGCAATGATAAAGATCATGATTGAAAGCGGCCCCGTTCACATTTGTTCCCGTCGCTTCGATCTCTGCTCAGGTAGTGCAACGCAATTTACACTATAGGAGGTACAGAACAGCGTGTAACGGCTAATATAAAATCGCTGGATGCTAATTGATCACGTAAATGCTGATCGAATAATTCTTTCTATAATTATAGTAGCTGCCTGACTTCGGACGGCTATAAATTCGACCTTACGAGTTAAGTTATGATATCCAGCAAAATAAGTATCGGCCTTGTTGCTTGTTATATTGGTAAATTACCATGGTATTTTGTTTACTTTGTTCACTCTTGCTCGTATAATCCGGATATTGATTTTTTTATAATAACGGACGATGAAAGCTACGATAGCCCGGTGCCTTCAAACCTGAAGATCATTAGGCAGGATATCAAAGAAATCAGGGCCATCGCGAGCAGTAAACTTCAATTGGAGGTTGCGCTTTTTAACGGTTATAAACTGTGTGATTTTAAACCTGCTTATGGTATCATATTCTCTGATTATCTTGAAGGATATGATTTTTGGGGACATACAGATATTGATATCATTTTTGGTCAAATCCGCGACTTCATCAGTGACGAACTATTGACTATGCACGACTTGATCAGTGTGAGACCCGATTGGTTGACCGGCTGCTTTTTACTTTATAAAAACGTACCCCATATAAACAGACTGTTTATGCAAAGCAAAGATTATATCCGGGTATTTACTAGTAAGGAGCATTTTTGTTTCGATGAAACCAACTTCGCCCATGACGCCTTTTCCGCGGGAAAGATGTTTTACGAAGTTAACACAGATGTTGAAAGCATGATGCATGTGGTGCAAAAGGCAGCCGTAAATCACCAGATAAAACCTTTTTTTGACCTGTTCATTATTGAAGGAACTCCCGGTAGGCTGCACTGGAGAAACGGAAAGCTCTACTATCGAAATAGATTTGAAATACTTTTGTATCACCTGATTTATTTTAAAAAGCAAAATCCGCCATCACGAGCCCCTCAATTTACCACAGCGGGCTTTAGCATAGGGCCATCGAAAATCCGTCATCACAAAACACCTCTTTTCTGCAATGAAGTTTAAATTCTACAAGCAACTTGACAGTATGGATTGCGGGCCTACGTGTTTGCGTATGGTGGCGAGCTATCATGGACGTAAATTTCAATTGCGCACACTGAGCAATATCTGTGGCTTCAATAAAGACGGCGTTTCGATGCTTGGCCTTAACGATGCTGCACAAAAAATCGGTTTTAAGACCCTTGGTGTTAAAATGACGGTACAGCAATTGAATTTTGCTGAAAAGCCGGTTATTCTTCATTGGCGGCAAAGTCATTTCGTCGTGCTTTATAGAATAAAAAATGACAAATATTATTTGGCAGATCCGGCATCTGGATTAATAACGCTTAACGAAAACGATTTTAAAAATAACTGGTTAAATGACGAAAAGGAAGAAGGAATAGCGTTGCTTCTTTTTCCAACCCCGGAATTTTATAAGCAGCAGGGCGAAAAAAAAGAAAGAGTGCAATGGCTGTTTATATTCAGATACCTGATCAAATATAAACAGCTATTGTTTCAATTAATTTTAGGTCTGTTAATTGGTAGTCTGCTGCAATTGATCGCACCTTTTCTTACACAGTCAATAATTGATATCGGTGTCAATACCCATAATATCAGCTATCTGAATACGATTTTACTGGCACAGGCCGCTTTGATCGTCGGTAGAGTTAGCCTCGAATT
This sequence comes from Mucilaginibacter sp. Mucisp86, assembly GCF_047324315.1. Taxonomy (NCBI): domain Bacteria; kingdom Pseudomonadati; phylum Bacteroidota; class Sphingobacteriia; order Sphingobacteriales; family Sphingobacteriaceae; genus Mucilaginibacter; species Mucilaginibacter sp. Mucisp86. The sequence continues at coordinate 6,619,798 of NZ_CP168503.1, read as the reverse complement.
CATTCGCGCCTGGATAATCCTGCACATAAGTACAAGAATCAATATTGCAATCCTGACGGATTTTTTGATTAAACTGATGAAACTGCCGATGAGTTTCTTCGATACGAAAATGACCGGGGATATCATGCAAAGAATGAATGACCAAAAGCAAATCGAGACATTTTTAACCAGTTCGGCGCTGACGACCGTCTTTTCGGTATTTAATTTAATTATATTTTCGGTTGTATTGGCCTTTTATAATTTAAGCATATTCTATGTTTTTGCCGGTGGCAGTTTATTATACACATTTTGGGTGTCTTTATTTTTGAGGCAAAGACGGGTGCTTAACTACAAGAACTTTGAAATTGCCGCAAAAAATCAAAGCTGCATGGTTCAGATGATAACCGGTATGCAGGAAATCAAACTGAATAACTGTGAACAGGAAAAAAGGTGGGAATGGGAAGAAATCCAGGCCAAGCTTTTTAATTTTAGTGTAAAGAAAATTGCACTTAGCCAGTATCAGCAGGCAGGTACAACTTTTATCAATGAGGGGAAGAACCTCCTGATTACTTTTTTAAGTGCCACCGCCGTTATCAATGGCCAAATCTCCCTTGGAGCAATGCTTGCCGTACAATATATTGTTGGCCAACTGAGCAATCCTGTCGATCTCCTGCTGGCATTCGTTCAAAATTTTCAGGATGCCAGGATTAGTCTTGAACGATTGAATGAAATTAATGAAATGCAGGATGAAGAAACTGCAGAAAAACAATGGATATCTCATTTACCCACTGATAAAAGTCTCAGCATAAACAACGTGACATTCAGATATCCAGGTGCTGGCAATGAAGCCGTGTTGAAGAATATAGATCTGTATATACCTGAAGGAAAGACCACTGCCATTGTAGGAATGAGCGGAAGTGGTAAAACTACGATATTAAAGTTGCTAACGAGGTTTTATGAACCGGAAAGCGGCACGATAACCATTGGCGATGAAGTTATTAACCAGATAAAGTTTAAAACATGGCGGGAACAATGTGGAATGGTGATGCAGGATGGTTTTATTTTTTCTGATACCATAGAACGGAATATTGCGGTCGGAAGTGGCAAACCGGACCTGACCCGTCTTGTTCGGGCCATTCATGTGGCCAATCTTAAAGATTTTATAGAAGGGCTGCCCCTTGGTTTGAATACGAGGATAGGATCGGAAGCAAACGGAATAAGTCAGGGGCAACGCCAGCGTATTCTCATCGCCCGTGCTGTTTATAAAGATCCCCATTATATATTCTTTGACGAAGCTACGAATGCATTGGATGCCACTAATGAACATATCATCAATGAAAACCTTAAAGCCTTTTTCAAGGGACGGACGGTGCTTATTGTTGCTCACAGACTAAGTACGGTCAGCCATGCAGACAACATAATTGTATTGGAACGGGGAGTTATTACAGAACAGGGAACGCACAGGGAACTTACCGATTCTAAAGGTCGTTACTACAGCCTGGTCAAAAATCAATTAGAATTAGGAGCATAGGAATGCAAACAGATACAAATGACACACCTATACGGTCTGCCAGCCAAAGACATACAAAAAATATAGCAGATATTATTGAATCGCAGCCACAGTGGCTAATTCAATGGGGAACTACTTTGTTATTTTTTATTGTAGCGATTGCCCTCTACGCTGCGTCTGCTATCCAATATCCTCAAGTCGTGACGGCAAAATTGAAGCTAATGAGTATCAAAGGCAATTGTCTCGAATTTCAAATACGATCCGGCGAAATTAAAAATTTCAATGTCGGTCAGGAGCTTGTCATCCTCAGCAGGAATCTTCAATCTGACGGCACAGCACGTTTACGGGCGCAGGTATCGTCCGTATCCGGTAATCCCGGCGATGCCATCCTTGTTCTGACAATTACGCTAAGGGGGGATGATTTTTTTCAAATATCGAAGCAATATCAGGAGGGGGCCGTGGTCAACATGGAAATTGTCATCAAGAAGGAATCATTTTTACGACGAATCTTCAATAGGCTCTCCTTTTAAATGTACAACATAGAAGTGCACAAGGTTATCTTATGAAACATAACGACCCGAAAATATCTTTCTGCACGGTTTGCATGAACCGTTTACATCATTTAAGTAAAACCCTGCCTCAAAATATCTCCGATAACCGAACATATCCGTATGTCGAGTTTGTCATTGTCGATTATAATTCAAGTGACGGATTGTATGAATGGATATCCACCAATTTCCGGAAGGAACTCAGCACGGGTTTGGTCAGGTATTATCGTACCAATCAACCACATTATTTTAATCGTTCGCATTCCAGAAATATGGCTTTCAAAAAAGCGAGTGGTGATGTTCTATGTAATATCGATGCGGACAATTTCACCGGACCGTTTTTTGCACAGTACATCGGTGAGTATTTCAAGTCAAACCCTAATGCGTTTTTGACACCTGATTATAGTGTCAGAGACGTCATGGGGCGTCTGTGCGTAAAGGCAACTGACTTTGCTGAAGTACGTGGGTTCAATGAACATCTGGAAGGATACGGATATGATGATATGGATATTTATAAACGCCTTGAAGCGAAAGGTTTACTACATGGATTTATCGATAAGCATCCGGAGTTCTTAAATGCCATCAGCCATCCCAACATAGAACGGTATCAGAATGAATTTTTAGGTAAGCATATTGAAAAAATTTACATTGCTTATTTAAAGCCTTATTTATCAGAAGTTATATTCTTTTTTAATGACGGCCGCTATGAAAAAGGCCGGATATTAGACAGTGAATTAATTAAAGCCAGGAAACTATTCAGAGGCAGCGAAGATAACGAGATTTCACTTCTTAGTGGATGGCAGTCAGGTTCCTGGCTTTTAAAGGAGGAAAACTATTTGTTATCCGGCAATACGCAAAAGTTAATGAAGATGGTTAAAGTTGCTGAAGGTGCCATAAATTACCGGGACAGAATATTTTTTGAAGTGTCAGATCGTAATGTATTTGATCAATTGATCATTAATAAATCAGAAATAGATAACCGGAGAAAATGTTTTTTTCATGAAAGCTATGTCAACAGAAGTTCGGTGAATACGGAAGGGTATGGACAGGGTGAATTATTGGAGCTTGTTCCTAAAATATAATGACTAACCGGGCACTCATTCGATTTTCCATCTACTATGCAGATCAAGCCTGGCAGGAACTGATCAGAAATGTTATCGCTCCTTTTTTGAAACAAAACCAGGTTTTTATCGCACATTTCTATATATTCCTGTCGAACTACCGTGGGGATCATATTAAGTTAATCCTGGAACCGGAGAAGGGGTACAAGACAGTTCTTATCAATAGCTTCAGAACCCAGGTCTTACACTTTTTGGCAGAGATGCCATCCTCGGAACCATCAATCAGGTTCACCCCGGGCAAAAGTATCTGGATGAATTACGCTAATAATTCCTTTGAAATCAACAATTATGATACTTATTTCTTAGCCGATGCAAGCCCTTTATTAGATTTTACCAGGGCTACGTCGCGTATGATTCTAAATCAATTTCTAAGCGGGCAAATTGAAGAGATGGAAGACATCATTAATTTGGCCACGCATCTGTTACTTAAATTGATCTCTAACCATGTTGATACGCAAACTAATGCCTTTTTTGATTCCATGGTAAAGCAGCTTATAAACGATTTGGGGGCGTCCAGCGATTCGGAAACTATTGGCCAGGTATTAGAAGACTCGGCAGACGCCGCAACTCATAATCAGCATATTTTACAATCGTTTTGCGCATATAATCCTGTTGATGAAGAATCATCATTGGAAGATCAAATAATATTATCAACTTGGCTGATACAGGGACAAAAACTAATCTCCGGCGAAGGAAAAAAAAAATTCATAGAAACCTTTTGTTATCAGATCGGTTTGAGCGAACTTTCCAAGTTGTATGTTTTAAACCTGATCGGTCATTTCTGGCGACACTCTGGCCAATCTTGATTATCTGCCGTGGCATTATATGAATATATGTCTTAAAACGTCTCATCTTTCGCGATATTTCTCAATTTATACGTTATGTTCGATTAAGTCCCGTTCTGATCGCAACCCCGTCGTTTCTTAAAGTTTCATCTTTTATTCTTAAAATCCGGGAACTCGTGAGAATCCCGGATTTTAAGAATGTAGGCTTTAACATCCACACATGCTGCAGCAATTAAAGTCGGCGCTGCAGATGCACCGCCATCCTGCTCCTCCGCAGCAATCCCGGCCTGTTAATTGCCTTATCTCAGGTTGTGCGTAAAGGTTCCTTTAAAGTCTGTTAATGGTTTTATACATGGAGAAAACTGAAATGGCTTTTGCGCATTAAGCTATTGTGATGTTGTCAATTCTCCCAACGTCTTTGTACCAACCATGCTCAAAATAGACACAATATACCCTTAGATCAGATTTGGCCGCTTTATCAAACGTCTGCGTAACGGATATGCCATGTTCAAGGTCTTCATTTTCATTTTTAAAAAATTCCCAAAAAGCAGGACTCCATAAGGCAATTCCCCAGGTGTTATTAAATGCGGTAGACGCCGGTTTTTCTTCGGTGCCAATAACACGCTGATCGCTAGTGAACTCCACCGGGGCGAAATGTTGCGGTTCGTTCGTGGGAAAAACTCCTAATACGAGATCGGCATTCTTTTCATCCATCATTTGCTGCAAACTTTCAAATCCATTCGCCGGAGAAAATAGCGTATCAGGCATGGCAAAGCACGTGTATTTATCTTTCAGCCAGGAATAACCGGATAACAGCGCGTCGGCTAAACCTGCTGCCTTACCGTTGTATAAATAGGCGATATGGTGATTAAATTGTTTTCCATCTTCGAGGTATCGCATGATCTCCGGTTTCCATTCAGGTACAACGACATATATATCCTGGATTCCGGTCAACGAAAATGCTTTGAGCGAATGTTCAATAAGTAGTTTAGGGCGCACATATTCATCCTGGTTGACAGATTCATAATAAACAGGAAGCAGCTCTTTAGGATATCTAAAGGGGCGCATCCTCATACCATGCCCGGCGGCCGGTAACAGTCCGTAAAGTTTTTTCATTGGTGGGTTGTTTTAAGAAACGAAAAAAATTATTTCAAATCCAGAGCTAATAATTCCATGTTTTTTTCGAAAAGGTTTATGTCAACGACATAATTGGCAGTAAAATAGTCCGCTTGTATATCTGATGGTTCGCATATCTGGTGGTAGTAATGATGTTTTAATACCTCAGATAGGCTCCAAAAAGCAACGCTATGCCAATCCCTGCTATTTGTCAGTCGTTTCTGGAACTCAAAAACAACGCCCCCTGGGGGCATAAAAAGCATATTGGTCAAACCGGAGCCATGGATAGAGATCACACATTTCGCCCTGGAATAAATCGCTACCTGTTCAAAAAAGTCATAATCTTCGTTATATATGACTTTAAAACCATATCTCTCCAGAACCGGGACTAATTCGGGTTCGTTAATGATCTTTTTTCTTGCTGCCTTCTCCCTGCTTATATAAAGTCGGTCGCCGAGATTAAAGTTATAGGTATAATTACTGGTCACATAATTCAGATAGAAGTCCCTGACCTGCAGGAGGAGTTTATAATCATAAGATTCTATGAACGGCTTAATTTGCGGAAGGCATAAATTTCTTACCATTAAGCTTTTCCCCTTGGGAATGTAAAAGATTTTTCCGATGCCAAAAGGTAGCAGGGTTTTGTTCACAAAATCGATGCCTGCGTATTCTTCAGGCAATAAAAGTATGAGCTGTGACAGATTGTCTTTGACCGCCCAAAGTCTGAATATCGATTCACATAGCCAATGGTAATACATAAACCAGGGATGGTGAATCATTAAAAAGCGATCCTCACTTTCGAGGTATACAAGTTTATCTGGATTGTCAAGTGCATCGTAATAATAGAAACTAGCCTCTTTCAAATATTTATCGAGGTGTGCTGGATATGCGTGATGTGATTCTTTAACGAGGCCGCTATCGTTAAGGCAAAAACCGCTGTTTGTTACAAATACGTTTTTTAAATTTTTAACCTTTATTTGCGGAGTTTTGAAAGACAGAAATGAGGCGAATAAATGTTTCTCCCCTTCTTGCACATTACGGGGAAGCGATAAAACAATACATTCTGGCATAAGTAGTGTTAGGTCTGCGGACTGTTTAGGTTTATAAACTCAAGTAATCTGTTCTGCCGCAGGCAACTACTGAAAGATAGTTTTCCCAAAGGAAAATACAGGACAGCAAAAGCAAGCGATAATAGAGATTATGGGTTTATGTCTGGTGTTATAAAAATAATATTAAAAATTCAAAATGCAAGTATGCGGATAATAATAATTGTATCGTCCTGTAAAGATGGTTCTGAATCTTATAGGCTTATTTACAATGCGTTGTCCGAAGGCAGGCTTCTTTTAGCCTCCCCTCATAACAGGTCATTTGCAGGATCGAATGGCTGCGGAGGTAGATTTCTTATAGCCTGCGGAAACTCCGTGATCAGCGATGCTTTTGCATATCTTTCTTTTCTAATATGGCTAATGGAGTTTTTTAGGAGGTTGCAAAATGCGTTGATGAGCCTTCTGCCTGCCCCCGGTGATATGGTTACCGCGAACTTTATAACGTTTCGGTGACATGTGTATACAGATTTTGATATCCGTTTTCACCAAAATAATGACCGCCACATTGTGCTTTAAACAGGAGTTAAATCCTAATGAAATGATAAATCAAATAGGCAGGCATGTTTTGAGAAAGAAGAATCACTTATTGAAAAAACAGGGAAAACATTGTTTGACGATCAGCGTTGAGGGCGCTAATTGCAACTATCAAGCTGCCTAAGTTTAGACATGTCCTGTGCGACTTTCATATCAAGGATTTTCGCGTAGTGCTGAGTTGTTTTGATATTGGTATGGCCGAGCATTTTAGATACGCTTTCGATAGAAACGCCAGTGGGTTAAAAACAAAAAACGCCGTAAATAATTTTACAGCGCTTTTTGATCCTAATTGATGTCTGGCGGAGAGTTAGGGATTCGAACCCCAGGAACCTTTCACAGTTCAACAGTTTTCAAGACTGCCGCAATCGACCACTCTGCCAACTCTCCGGCGACAAAAGTACAAATCTGAACCGAATTGCCAAATTTGAATTGTACTTTTTTTAATTTAGTTAAATAATCTATATAAATCACTGATTAACAAAAAGTTAATTTTTAGATTGATCGGTTTTTTTTGCCCGAAAAGTATTGAATCTGGGTTTTACGATTCGGATTGTGCGCTTGGAAAGTTCTACGGATGCATTTAATTCAAACCCGATGATCAAAATTAATGAGTTTATATACATCCAGATCATCACAACAATGAGCGTACCGATAGACCCGTAAACTTTGTTATACGATGAAAAATTGTTGATGTAGTAAGAGAACCCCAGCGAGGTTAAAACTGCCAGCGCTGTAGCCAGTATGGATCCGGGATTTACAAAATTCCATTTCTTTTTATGCGCGGGGGCGTAACGGTAAAGGCAACCGATAGTTACAAAAATAATCACGACAATAATCACCCATCTGAACAACATTACGGGGTAAACCCAAAAGTGATTTGTGGATGCTACATGCGATTGGATAAAATGGATGATAGATTGCCCCAGGATAAGTATGGCAATTGCCAGCAGTAACGCAAAGCTTATGGCTACTGTAATCCCCGTGGCCACCAGGCGGCGTTTAAGCCAGCTCCGTTTATCTTCAATTAATGAAGATTTATTAAAAGCTTTCATCAGGTTGATAACCCCGTTGGTTGCAAAATATAAAGTTGACAGGAAACCAAATGAAAGCAATTTGCCATTTTGGTTGCTTACGATATCAAAAAGAGTTTCCCTGAAGGCCATATAGGCGTTTGTAGGCATTACAGAGGCCAGCACCATCATCAGGTTACCCCTGAAATGTTTAATGGGTACGTAAGGGATAAGCGTAAACAAGAAGATGGTAGCCGGAAAAATGGCCAGCATAAAGCTGTAGGCTAAAGCATAAGCACGGTTAATAAGGGAGTTGTTGGTGATCTCCTTAACAAAAAAATCAATAACGGTATATAGCGGCAACGGCCTGAAACCCGGAATGATAACAGACTTTGTCCACTCAATGATGTACCTGTAAAACGTAAACCGTAATAAAAAGCGGTGCAGCCATTTCATTTACACCAAATCTACTTAAAAAAGGGCATTAATCTATCAGTAAAATCCTGTGGTGGCAGGCATGGGCGGTTGGCCTTCATGTTGATAAAAACCAATAGTGTTTCGCCGGTATTAATAAGTTCACCTTTGGGGTTTGTAAGCTCATATTTGAAATGGATGCGGATACCGGGCAGTTTATCCATGATTACCCTAATGCTGATCTCCTCGTCATACAAAGCCGGTTTAAGGTACTTACATTTAAGTTCAAGAACAGGCATCATAATACCTGATTCTTCCATGCCTTTATACGTAAGGCCAAGACTACGGAGCATCTCAACACGGCCAACTTCATAAAACTCGGCATAGTTGCCGTAGTACATATAACCCATTTGGTCGGTTTCGCCGTAGCGCACCCTTATTTTGGTAGTGTGCTCAAACATTACCTGCGGATGTTACGCTCGTTAAGGGCTTGCTGAAATTTATGTGCATTCACCAAATGGTCGGCCACATTGGTTGCAAATGCATGATAGCCCGAAAAATCGGCTTTGGCACACATGTATATGTAATCGCTTTTTTGATAGTTCAATACTGCTTTTACAGCGTTAACAGATGGCATCATGATAGGGCCCGGAGGCAAACCAGTATGCAGGTAAGTATTGTATGGTGAATTATATGAAAGGTAACGGGTAAGCACGCGTTTAATGGTGAAATCATTCAGCGCGAAGATCACAGTAGGGTCAGCTTCCAGTTTCATGCCTTTTTTAAGGCGATTCAGGTATAAGCCTGCAACTGCCGGCATTTCATCGTCATGCAGCGCTTCTGCATCCACTATGGATGCCAGGATGGATACTTCCTGCGGAGTCAGATTAATAGCAGCCGCCAGTTGTTTACGTTCTGGTGTCCAAAAGGCTTCATAATGATCATACATCCTTTTAAAGAACTTTTCCGGGCTCGTATTCCAATACATCTGGTACGAGTCGGGCATGATCACAGTATAAACATTATCAGTAGTAAAACCGTACTTGCCTACAAAGCTTGCCGAATCAAGCAGCCTGATGATGGCCATTGAATCAGGTTCGATTTTTTTTGAGATAAACCCTGCAAATTGTTCTTTTAGCCTTAAGCCGTGAAATTCAACCTTAACAGGTTCCTGTGTTCCTGAGGCCAGCATATTGATAAGCTTACGGTTACCTAATCCTTGGTGAAGGCGATATTTACCCGGTTTAACACGGGTGGTATAATTCATGTTACGGGCAGCCCACGCAAACGAAACAGTATCCTTAACAATGCCCTCATCCTGAATGGTTTTAAAAACATCGCTGAAAGTAGCACCTGTGTGGATGTATAAATACTCCTGCTTGTCGGTAACGTTAGGGCCAAAGTATTTAAGATAATAATTAAACCCTGTAAAACCCAAAAGTACTACGATAACGACTACAAGCGCTATGATAAATTTCTTGAATATGCCTGATCCTTGTTTTCCCGCGGTCATGATATTGAATAGATGATATTTGTTGTATTTATTTTAATTTTTGAACAGCTATTAGTCCGCCGCTTAAATTCCTCACGTTGGTATAGCCGTGTTCTTCTAATATAGCTCGTGCGGTTTCGCTTCTTAAACCAACCTTGCAGATAACGATTATCTCATCGGTTTTGTTGTAGCGTAAACTGTTAAGTGCACTCTCCAGATTCGACAGCGGGATATTATCACCTCCTATATTATAGGTGTGGTACTCAATAACCTCGCGCACGTCTACCAGGTTCAGGTTTTCGCCTTTCCCTAAACGCTCAAGCAATTCAGTAGCTTTAATTTGCCGGTGGGACTGCATCTGTTTTGGTACCTTGTGAAACAGTAAGGTTAATGCGCGTACCAATACTTGTTTTGCTTAACGAGTCGGTTTTCATTGGATATTGCGAAACTACAACTACGTTGGTCGAATCAGTAATAGTCCCCTGGTAAGTTATAATACCTACAGTTAAACCGGCACCTTTTATTGCAAAACGGGCGGCATCAAGATCAAGGTTTACCAGTTCAGGGATTTCCACTTCGCTCGCACCCTCGCCATCGCCCAAAACCAAATCTATTTTCGATCCCTTAGGGAGCTTGGTTCCCGGTTTTATGATCTGGCCGCCAAAACGCACTTCGAGGATCCTGTCGCGGGCGATATCCGAACGATATGTGGTGTCACCCACTTTTAAACCGTAATTTGATATGGTAGCGATAGCTTCGCGGTAATTACTTTGTTCAAGATCGGGCAGGCTCACGGGCGGTGCCTGAAGCGTTACCATGGTGAGGTAAATTACCCGGTTTTCTTTAACGTTGGTTCCCGGATCTGGATCTTGTTCAACAATAGTGCCGGGGGGCACATCCTGCACGTAAACGGAATCTATCTTATAGCCAAAGCCCTGTTCTTTTAAAATATCCATAGCCTTATCAATAGTGAGGCCTTTAAGCTTTGGTACCGGTATGCCCGATCCATGGCGGGTGTAATAACCAAGACTGAAAAATGCTATTAAAACAACGGCTATCACGGTTACAATAGCCATCAATAAGTTATTCCGGAATGATTTTGATTTTAAGTAAGCCCCAAATTTGCTCATCAGTATATATAAGGATAAACCTTTTAATTAAGTATCAAACATAGGAATTATTTTGGATATGGGTGTTAGGATGTCGGATTTCGGATGTTCGATTTCGGAATTAATTATTGCAGAATTTCGGGAGTTTTAAACTCAAAATTTAAACTTTAGTATTACTTGCAATGATATTTATTCTAATTTCGACTTCGAAATCAGGTCGCTTTCATTGCTCCTGGAAATAAATTCGAAATCGAACATCCGAAATCCGAAATAAAATGAGTGTTAAAAATATTGCCCTTTTGGCCGGAGGCTTTACCGGCGAATATGAAGTATCCCTGAACAGTGCAAAAAATATAGCTGCAAACCTTGCATCAAACAGCAACTATAAAGTTTATACTATCCTGATCACCCGCGACAGGTGGTTTTTTGAAGCCGATGATACCACGGTTGATGTAGATAAAAACGATTTTACCATCATCTTAAACCAGGAAAAAATAAAGTTTGATTTTGCTTTCATCACTATTCACGGTACCCCTGGCGAGGATGGCAAGCTGCAGGGCTATTTTGATATGTTGAGTATCCCTTATAATACATGTGACGCCACAACTTCGGCCATTACCATGAACAAGGCTTATACCAAAGCCATTGTAAATGGGATCCACGGCCTGCACACTGCACATTCTATGCGTTTATTTGAGCGCGATGTGCATGATGTGGCTACCATTGCCGCTAATTTGAAGTTCCCGCTGTTTGTTAAGCCTAATAATGGCGGAAGCAGTGTTGGCATGAGCAAAGTGCAAAACATAGCTGGTTTGCCCGAAGCATTGAACAGGGCCTTTCAGGAAGACGCACAGGTACTCGTTGAAGAATTTATTAAAGGCCGCGAGTTTAGCATTGGCATAGCCCGCCTGCACGGCAAAATAAAAGTGCTGCCTGCTACAGAGATCATTACCTCAAAAGACTTTTTTGATTATGAGGCTAAATACACCTCCGGGGTAACACAGGAAATAACGCCGGCGGACCTGTCTGCCGAAAAAGTCCAGGAAATTGCCGGTATAGTTACCGAAGTATATACCCGCCTTAATTGCCGCGGCATGGCCAGGATCGACTTTATTTTATTAGAAGGCAGTAATGACTTTTATTTTATTGAGATCAATACCACACCGGGGCAATCGGCTGCCAGTTTGATTCCGCAACAGGTGAGGGCAGCAGGTATGGACGTTGGCGAGTTTTACAGCGCACTGATTGAAGGAGCTGCACTATAATTTCGGAATTGAGGTTTTCGATTTCGGATTTATTCGGATAATTAATTTAGAGACGCATTAGGCGTCTTTTTTTGTGTAACAACGGGTTCATTTTGTTATCAAACCAACGATGCTGCAATTTCAAAACTTTACAAAATTATACGGTACTTACCCGGCTTTAAAAATTGAAAACCTGCAATTACAGGCCGGAATCTACTGGATAAAAGGTGTAAACGGATCGGGTAAAAGTACTTTGCTAAAATCCATTGCCGGCATATTGGCTTTTGATGGTGACATATTGCTTGGGGATGGCATCAGCATCAAAAAGCAGCCAGTGGCTTACCGCAAGCTGGTGAACTTTGCTGAAGCCGAGCCTGTTTTTCCGGACTTTTTAACCGGGACTGAAATGATCAGGCTGTTTGCTGATGCCAAAGATGCCTCGGTAGGGCAGGAAGATAAGTACATTAAAAGCATGGGGATGCAAAGTTTTGTCGAGCGCCCTGTTGGTACTTACAGTAGTGGTATGATGAAAAAGCTTTCCTTATTACTTGCCTTTTTAGGTAAACCCAAATTGATCCTGTTAGATGAACCATTAATCACCATTGACACGGCATCCTTAGCAATACTCAATACCTGGATCAGGGAGAGATATGAGCAGGAGGGAACCAGTTTTTTATTATCATCGCACCAAATACTGGAAGACGGCTCACTGCCCGTATCAGGTGAACTCCTCGTTGAGGATCAAACCCTAAAGTTTATCAGCTAATGAAGCCGCTAACCAATGTATTGTTAAAGATATTCGCGGGCGGTTTTTTCCGAGTGCATGCGGGAATCCTGTTGTTCGTATTTTTAGCGATGGTTGGCGTTGTGCCTCCTCAATATTTAATCAGCTACCATAAAGCCTTAATGCTGGCTATGGATAGCAGTTCGGCGGTCATGATTCTTGTGTTTGCGACTTGGTTGATATACGCCATTAAAAGCTGGCATTATATATCCGGGCAGATCTTCGCCTCGGGTCAGCATTTTTTATTTTACAGCAGTAATGCCCTAAGTAAACAACAACAATTAAAAAGCTGGTTTTGGGCGCAGGCTGCTATATTATCGCCAATAATGGTATACGCCTTAATTACAATTGCTGTAGGTTTTGCCAACCATTATTATGTATTGCCAATTTGCATTCTGCTATATTTAATAGCGCTTGCTTATTTAAGCGCAGTAATCTACACAAATCAAATTGCCCGGCTTATAAATGGTAATGATCAATCGCTGCTATTAAAACTAAGCAGCAAATGGCGAAAACCTTATTTCAGCCTTTACATATATCATCTGTTTGATAAACGGAAAGTGCCTTATTTTATAACAAAAGCGCTGTCATGGCTTATTATTACAGGTGTGTTTTATGTATTTGCAGATGTTAAAACAGATTTGCGCGTAGCCGGCATTGCTATCCTCGCCGTAGTTACAGCACATATTGTTTTGATATTTGAGGAAAGAAAATTTGAAGAGAATGAACTTGGCTTCTCCCGCAATTTTCCATACAGCAGGCCGCAGCTTTTCCTGAACTTTGTTCTTGTCTATTTCTTTTTGCTCCTCCCCGAAGGTGTTTGGCTTTTCAGCAGGTTTAACCCTTTAATGGCTGCAGAGCTGTTGCTTGTAACTATAAGCATCGCAATGTTGTTTCATTGCCTGCTTTATTGGTTCGGACTTAATATGGATAAGTACCTGCAATGGATCCTGGGTTTATTTATAATACTATTCTGGATCATTATGTTCAAGTTGCTTTGGATGCTTATCCCGTTAAATTTAAGTATAGCTTACTGGTTATTTTACAGCAACTATTACAAGTTTGAAGGCGTAGTAAGCGATAAGCTTTAGTTTTATAGCTGTGCTTTAATCATTCTATCCCTGCCGCTCATATCTTTTCTCAACTCAATGTTTTTAAAGCCTTTATCAGCCAACAGTTGAACAGTTTCGTTGCCGAGGTTTTCATTGATCTCAAAATAAAGCAGACCATTATCCATTAGGCTCTTTAACGCGAAATTGGCTATAGCCCGGTAAAATACCAGCGGGTCATGCTCGGGGACAAACAATGCGGTATGCGGCTCAAAATCCGTAACATTACTATGCATTTGCTTTTTATCCTCAAGCGTAACATAAGGAGGGTTGCTCACAATGATGTTATATTTCGTAATTCCATTTCCAGGGTCGATATTCAGAATATTGGCATGAATGAAATTAACCTCAACTTTATTTAGTAGCGCATTTTCCTTAGCAGTTTGCAAAGCTCCCTCAGATATATCTATTGCGGATACGTCAGCATTAGATAAATTCTTTTTCAGGCTGATAGCTATACAACCGCTCCCGGTGCCTATATCCAACACAGAAAACCTTTCGCCTTTCACCTTTAACCTTTCACCTTCAATGATCCATTCAACCAGTTCCTCTGTTTCCGGCCGCGGGATAAGCACATAATGGTTCACCTTAAATGGTAAGCCATAAAATTCAGTAACACCGAAAATATATTGAATGGGTTTACCTGTTTTTAGCTCTGTGAGGATGTTTTTGATCTGGGCAGCCTGTTCTGCAACTAACTCCTTTTCGGGAAATGCTTTTATGGAAGCTCTCGACAAGCCGGTAACTTCGGCAACAACAAGCAATGTAACAGCTTCTGTTTCATTGGTATCGTAAACGCCATTTATCTGCTGCCTGTAATCTTCAAAAACATCCTTAATCGTAATCATGCAACAAAGTAACATAAAAGCTACTTTTGCAGCATGCTTGAATATGAAAAATATATGCGCCGCTGTCTGGAGCTTGCCCAACTAGGAGCAGGTTATGTTAGCCCGAATCCCATGGTTGGTGCGGTTGTGGTTCACGATGGCAAAATAATAGGAGAGGGCTATCACCAGAAATATGGCCAGGCCCATGCCGAGGTTAATGCCATTGCACAGGTTACCCAAAAGTTTGATAACCATGCCGAACTGCTCAAAAATTCAATTATATATGTTTCGTTAGAGCCTTGTGCACATTATGGCAAAACACCGCCCTGTGCCGATCTGATCATCAAGCACCAGATCCCAAAGGTTGTAGTTGGCTGCCGCGACCCTTTTGCCCAGGTTGACGGTAAAGGCATTGAAAAACTACAAGCTGCCGGTATTGAAGTAATAACCGGAGTATTGGAGCAAGAATGTCAATGGCTCAACCGTCGTTTCTTCACTAAAGTACAAAAACACCGTCCTTATATTATCCTGAAATGGGCGCAAACGCAGGATAGCTTTTTTGCTCCTGCCGATGGTAGCCAATTTTGGATCACCGGCCCCGAATCAAAAAAACTGGTTCACAAATGGCGCAGCGAGGAAGACGCCATACTGGTTGGTAAAAACACGGTATTAAGTGATAACCCGCAATTAAATACCCGTTATTGGGATGGCCCTTCGCCTAAGCGGGTGGTGATTGACAGGAAACTAGAATTAAATAAAGGGTTGAATATATTTGATCAATCTTCCGAAACGTTGATATTTAACGAGGTTAAGTTTGATGTGGACGGTAAAAACAGGTATATAGCGCTTGAAGATTTTGAGCGTTTTGTACCTCAGTATATTTTGTACCAGTTATATCTTCAGGATATTCAATCAGTTATTATTGAAGGTGGTGCGCGAACGCTCGAATCATTTATTGAAGCCGGCCTTTGGGATGAGGCCCGGGTGTTTACCGGCAATAAAGTTTTAGGGAAAGGTATAAAAGCGCCGCAAATAACAGGTATACTTGCCGAAGAATATCCTGTAGGCGCCGACCGCTTACAAATGTTATACAATAAGCCAGTTATATAAATGCTGTTCGTTTTTTTAAGTATTTGCTGTAGTGTTATCGTATCTATTTTGCTAAAACTGGCAAAACGTTACCATGTAGATGTTTACCAGGCCATCACCTGGAATTACTCCATGGCTATTTTGCTCACCTGGTTCTTTTTCAAACCTCAATTGAGCATCATTCAGAACGGGCCCGTTTATAACTATTTGGCTTTAGGTATCCTGTTTCCGGCGGTGTTTGTAATTATGGCTACATCGGTACGCAAGGCTGGTATTGTACGAACAGATGTGGCCCAGCGGTTATCCCTGTTTATTCCAATATTAGCAGCCTTTGTTTTATTTGGCGAAGCAACAGGTACAGTAAAAGCCATTGGCATTATACTGGCTTTCATTGCTATTATCTGTTCTGTCCCGTGGCAAAAATCGGCTGGTAATAAAGTTGAAAAAGGTTCATGGATTTATCTTTTAATAGTTTTCCTCGGTTTTGGCGTTATTGATGTACTATTAAAACAACTTACCAAGGTTAGCAATGTGCCTTTTACCACGGCCATATTTGTGATTTTTATTATTGCATTTGTATTAACCTTTGCAGGTTTAATTTACCAGGTATCCATTAAAAAAACTAAGTTCTCCCTGCCGCAGATTGTTATAGGCTGGATCCTTGGGATTGCTAATTTTGGTAATATCCTGTTTTATTTAAAGGCACACCAGGCTTTGGCTAATAATCCATCCACGGTATTTTCATCAGTAAACATTGGCGTTATTGTGGTTGGCACGCTGGTGGGCATTTTTGTATTTAAAGAAAAACTAAGCTTGCTCAATAAAATAGGTATAGCCGTAGCGTTGTTGGCTATTGTTATTATTTATTTTCCGCAAACGTTGGGCTTCCTGCACTTGTAATATTTTTGAATGCTTTTTGACGATACTTATAAAACTATAGAAAATCCTGCTGAAGGTATTTTCCGCGACCGGGGCAGCAAATTCCTGGCCTATGCTTTCCCTATCAATTCTGAAAATGATATCAAGGCTCTTGTTGCCCAATTAAAATCCGAACATCCAAAGGCCAATCATCACTGCTGGGCCATGCGCTTAACTATCGACCGTTCGGTGTTCAGGGTTAATGATGATGGGGAGCCTTCGGGTACCGCGGGCAGACCAATCTTAAATACACTTTTATCTAAAGATCTAACCAATATATTGGTTGTAGTGGTTCGGTATTTCGGAGGTACGCTATTGGGTGTCCCCGGTTTAATTAACGCCTATAAAGTAGCAACTGAAGAGGCGATAAACCAGGCTGTTGTCATTTCAAAAACAGTGAATGACGTTTACACTGTTTCGTTTGATTACCTGCAGATGAATGATGTAATGCGCATTATTAAAGATGAGAATCTTATTGTACTTAACCAGGCTTTTGATAATGACTGCAATATCCAGCTTTCCATCCGTAAAACACAGGTTGAACAGGCGCTTTATAAGCTAAGTAAAGTTAATGGCACTAAGATTAAATACAACCACAGCATCTAACGGTTGCGTTGCATTATTTTACTACTTCAGGCACTGTTTTTGTGCCGATTTAATTCCTTAATTGTGGTGTAATTGTCTTAATTTAGTCGGGTATGCAATCTTTTGATTTAGATAAAACCGACCTGCTCCGCATTAAAACAGCGCTCGAAGCCGATGATGCTGAGTTAGAGACTGTTCTGAAGGAATACCACGCTTCGGAGATTGCCATACTATTTGAAAAACTTCAGCAGGAGGAAAAAGAAAGGATCATCAATATCCTTCCGGCCGACGTTGCTTCGGAAGTCTTATCCGAGATGGATGAAGAACACGGCCCCGCCGAGTTACTTGTAAATCTCGATCCCGAGAAACGTACCGAGATAGTTGAAGAGCTTGACTACGATGATGCTACCGACATCATATCCCAGCTTGATGAAGAAGATCAGCAGGAGATTTTAGAGGATCTTGACCATGAAGATGCCAGCAGCATCCGTGCCCTGATGACCTACGCCGAAGATACCGCCGGCGGTTTGATGAACTCTGAGATCATCAAGGTAAACATCAATCACGATAAGAAGGATGCGCTTGAGGAGATTATCCGTCAATCTGAAGAGATGGAAGAGTTTTACACCATCTGCGTGGTTGATAACGATGATATCCTAAAAGGGATCCTCTCCATCAAATCCGTTATCAAAGCCCGCGCCGATGCACGGATCAGCGATCTGGTAACTACCGATTTTGTTTATGTAAAAGCTGATCTTGACCAGGAAGCAGTAGCTCGCCTGATCAAGCAATATAACCTGACCAGTATCCCGGTTGTTGATGACGACATGAAACTGCTTGGTCGTGTTACGGTAGATGATATCATCGACGTAATGGAGGAGGAAAACACAGAGGACATCCTGAAGATCTCCGGTGTATCTGAAGACGAAGAACTAAGCGGTAACTGGGTAGAAGCCGTCAAAAGCCGTTTACCATGGCTGGTGATCAACCTTGGTACAGCATTCCTTGCCGCATCTATTATCCGTACTTTTGATGATACCGTTGCTAAGCTTTCCATTATTTCGGCTTACATGACCATTATAGCAGGGATGGGCGGTAATGCGGCCACGCAGGCTTTGGCAGTAACCGTAAGACGTATTTCACTGAGTGACCTTTCAGATAAGCAGGCTTATAACACCGTATTGAAGGAGTTTTTGGTTGGCATGATCAACGGCGCTGCAAACGGGCTTATTGTTTTTATAGTGGCTTTCTTTTACGACGCAAACCCGATGCTTGGTCTTGTACTGTTTTTGGCCATGACAGGTAACCTTATTATAGCAGGCTTAACAGGGGCCTCGATTCCGCTGATCTTAAAAAGGGTAGGGATTGATCCCGCTGTAGCATCATCGATCATCATCACAACTTTTACTGATTGTATTGGCTTTCTATTACCATTATATCTTGCCACCAAATTGCTTTTGAAGCAGTAAAGCTAAAACCGAAGAATATTTAAAGCCTTGTTATATAGCAAGTTTCTTTTGCTGGGATATCAAAAGTATTATATTTATAAATAATCTTTGAATATTTGCGTGTTTACAATAACTTAATAACACTGTTGGGACGAATTTAATCTGAAACTGATGACTGAAGTTAGACATAACTGGACTAAAGAAGAAATAGCCGAAATATACCATACGCCGCTGCTTGATCTTATATACAAGGCAGCTACTATACACCGCGAAAATAAAGATTATGCAGAAGTGCAGATCAGCTCCCTGATCTCGATAAAAACCGGTGGATGTTCTGAAGATTGCGCGTATTGCCCGCAGGCAGCTCGTTACAATACGGGTGTGAATGTGCATGCGATAATGCCGAAAGATGAGGTGATTGCAGCTGCCGAAAAAGCAAAAGCCGGTGGTGCTTCACGTTTATGCATGGGCGCTGCCTGGCGCGAAGTACGTGATAATCGCGATTTCGATAAGGTAATTGATATGGTAAAAGCTGTTAATGAGCTTGATATGGAGGTTTGCTGTACCCTGGGTATGCTTACCGAAAGCCAGGCCCAGCGTTTAGCCGATGCCGGCTTATATGCTTATAACCACAATCTGGATACTTCTGAAGAGGATTATAAACGTATTATTACTACCCGTACTTACGATGAGCGCCTGAAAACGCTTGAGCACGTGCGCAAAGCCAAGATCACCGTATGTAGCGGTGGCATCATAGGTTTGGGTGAAACTGTAGAAGACAGGGTATCGATGCTGAAAACATTATCGAACCTGCCTAAACATCCGGAATCGGTGCCTATTAATGCATTGGTGCCTGTGGCCGGAACCCCGCTGGCCGATCAGCCACGTGTTTCTGTTTGGGATATGGTACGTATGATTGCAACTACGCGTATTATTATGCCTAAAACAGTCGTTCGTTTATCTGCGGGCCGTACTGAAATGAGCACTGTTGAACAGGCTTTCTGCTTTATGGCGGGCGCTAACTCAATTTTTGCAGGCGAAAAATTGCTTACCACTCCAAATCCATCTTTTGATACTGATATGGCTATGTTTGAATTGCTTGGTTTATCGCCGCGTAAAGCATTTAAAAACGGTCGCCCTAATGAAGTTAAAAATCAGGAAGTTGAAGTAGCTGGTTAAAAAACGCTTTAAATAATAACAGAAGAAGCCTGGCATTTTTGCTACGGCTTCTTCTGTTTAAGAGCATCATGTTTAATATCTCAGTTGATGCTATTTTTGCTTCTTTCTGGCTTTTACTTCTTTTTTGCTTAGGCCATTAACTTTATACTCCAAATACAATGGCTCGGAGATAAAATTCTTGTCAAAATCTACCCGTTCTTTTTCCGTCATATTGGCCCTTGCATTAAGAATAACGTTGGTAAGTGTTTTTTTTGATGTTTTATCATACGGAATCCCGTCCTCATGCATGACCATTAACCTGCCTTTGGTCCGCTTCAGCAATTCGTCTATTAGCGCCCTGTTGGGCATTGTTGACTTCCAACCACTACTGATGATTTCATAATCCAGTGTTGCCATGGCAGCAAGGTCAGGGTGGCCCATCATTTCCAATCCCAACCGCTGGGCTGTTCCGTTATGACTAAGGTGGTGTGCAACCTTGTAAAAGACGGTACGGTTTAACAGGTCTTTTGTAAAATCTTGTTGAGGCCAGGAAATGTTATGCCAGCTTTCCCAACTGCCATATTCAGCATCTCCGGGGAATAGCATCACCCGTCCGCTATCTTCAAACTCAATAGCCAGCGCCAGGCTAAGATTGTTGGTCATACTGTTAACCCTTAAGGCAAGTGCTCCGGCGCTGTTCAACCAATCATGGTCAATGTTACGCCATTGGTTTGCTTTGTCTTCATAATATTGGCGCTGGTCTTCGCTGTCTTTGCTTACATATTTCATGTCAAAGGGTAACAAGTTTTTAAAATCCTGTTTATCCTCGGCCAAAACTGCCATGGCAAATGCATCGCTGTGGGCCAATTCATTATTATGCGCATAACTCTCGCCGGCCCCGCCGCTTTCCTTTTTTACCTGCTCCCAGGCCAAAGGCGGGCCAAGTACATAAAACCGAACTCCTTCTGCGCCCGGCAGATTACTGATAATCTCTCCGGGATGGCAATACCTGATTTCAATTTTATTACCTTCAGCAATTTGCTTTTTAACTACTTCCATACCTTTCAGCATGCCGACGTAGTCTCCGTCCTTTAACGCGAATTGCAAATCGGCAAAAGAGTTTAACGCGCCGGCAAAATATTCCCGGGCTGCCTTTAGCTCATTGCCGCTTTTTTCATCTTTAAACTGGTTTACAAATTCAGGGTCTTGAAGGGCTTTGTTCATTTGGTTTGCCGCTTTCTTTAGCGCCTTTTTCTTATCGCCGAAATCCCTGAGCCATTGCTGCGCTTTTTCGTCGTCGTCGCTTTCCGTCCAGGCCATCCAGATGCTTTTGATATTAAAATCCTTTGTTAACAATTCTTCGCAGGCTTCAAAAACATAAACATGGTCTTTATGCTCATGGGTAACGATCAGGAGATCGATAGTATTGCCGACATGTTCTTTAAGATCGGTGATATAGGGAACCAGCTTTTCTTCTGCCCCCTGCCATGTGCCACAATCAATCATGATCTTATATTTTTCCTTTTCTCCGGCAAATAGTTTAATAATGAAACAATCGCCGGTACCCATGCGGTACATGCGTACATCTGCCCGGGTTATTTTTTCTGTTGATATTGTTGTCATGACAGGTTCAATGTTGGTGAAGAAATGCAAAAGGTTCTGTACTCCTGAACGCCGGGCCCGAAAATCCGTGTTGAAACCCATTAACTGATCCTCCGTCGTTATTCAGAAAATTATACTGAGCCTTTAATCGCTGAAGGTTTAACTGGCATTTATCCAGGTTGGTAAAACAGTCTACATCTATAAGGGGCTTGCTAATGGCGTATTTAAGTTGCAGGCTGTCAAGGTCAAAGATCAGCGTACAGCCGCCTTTGAAATCGAACGATGTTTCATCATCGGTTTTCTGGCTTGCGGGCAGGAAGACGTCATCTCTGCAAATCAACCTGCTGGTTTGAACGATAGAAAATATTACCTGATTAACTTGATTACCTTCAGGACCTACCCGGTTAACAAGTCTCAGGTTTTGAATCTGAAATGATGGGCCTGTATACCTTCCTGATTGCTTGATACCAAGGTCAATATATTCTTCCAAAAAGGCCAGTCCGGTAATTCGTGCAAATTCTTTGGAGGATGAGAATTTGATATTTAACCGGTCATGCAGGCCCAGGATTTGTATTTTTTTATTTTTTTTTGTTTTCCCGGCGATATATAAACGGGTGAGATCATATATCTCTTTTCTGTCCGATACGTATTTGATCGCGTCGCCATATTCCCTTAGAAAGGTGCCAATAATCAACAATAGTTGCCCGGTGTCATTTTGCGTTTTCTCCTGGTCGGATTGATCCTTAAAACTTAATTTTTTTCCAGTTGCCTTGAAAGCGATATCAATCATTGGTTGCTGCAAACTTTCAATACTCAGGGTTTTAATTCCCTGGGGATAAATACCGCGCCGCCTGAAAGCATCAATAAAGGCCAGCCTGTAGTCCCGGCTATCATCCGCAACCAGCTCAACATCTGCTGTGATAATTGCCCGCAGGTAATCGCCAAAGGTAATATCTACAGGAGGACAATAATCCAAGGCACGGATACACATATTGAGTACATGCCCGGCTGTTTTAGCGGCTTCGCCTGCCAGCCTGTTAACTAAATCCGGATGTAATTCACCTAAAGGCAAAATCCCGGTTCCGTTCGACGCAATCCTCAGCAGATCTGCGGCCCTGTTTTTATAAATATTAATGAATGCCTCAAAAACAGCTGCAACCAAAATACTGCCACGGGCATGTGGTTCCATAATGTTTCTGTAATCATCCGCATGAGGAATTGTTGGTACCCATTTGCCAGTTGCTTCATCTATATGTCCTAGTGCATCGCGCAGGCTGCCATATGATCCGATAGATGACCCAAATTGTTGCGCCAATTGGCCCAAAAGGTTTTGACTTGCCAAATCGCCACGTGTTTTAGCAATCTGGTGTTTCAATACATCCGGGAATGTAAAATGCTGAAAAAGCGCTACAATATCTGCGAAAGCTTCATGAAACGCCAGCACATCGGCGTTGCTGGGCTCATTGTAGTTGCGGTGCATGCCGTCAAGCAGAGCATGGGTTACCTCATGCGCAACAATATCATGGCTAAGGCAGGTAAATACAAGAGAATTAGGCATCTGCAGTGTCTCATCGGCGGGCATTGCCGAAAAGTATCCAAACAAAACAGCTTTTTTTACCGGGCTATAATAAGCGTTTGCATCTCTTAATGCGTGGGGATAAATCCGGAGTCGTTTAACATACGTTTCATAGCCTTTTCCTTCACTATAGTTTAACAGGCGCGATGCCCAAAGGATTTTTCTGCCAAGCGATTTTTCAAAATGGCGGATTGTTATCATAGCTACCGCATAAACCATTTGCTGGTGAAACTGGGGGTTACTTTCGCTCGGATCAAGACCATCCTGTGCAAGAACATAGGCATTATCTAAATTAACAGGTGTGTAATATTCCTTAGTTGTGGGGTCATAATCAAGTACTTCCAGGTATTCGCCTACGGGGCCGGGTTCCACACTCTCCCAGGGAACTTTATAAACGAGATCATTAACAGCAGAAGTATCCAATTTAAGGGATAAACTGGGGTCGAAAGCGTACCCTCTCAGCTTCCGGAATGCCGGCAGTTTGGCTGATTGACTGGAATACAAATTATTCATAATGCAGGTTGATTAGGTATTAGCACAAAATGATAAAGCCGAGTATATTATATTTTTGTTGCAGTACTACCACCGGGTGCCTTTATATTAATATGCTACCGGCATCCGGTTGTCTGATTAAGCTAATGCCATTGCACCGCAATTTGTTGAAACACCCAGGGGTAAATTAGAAAGAAAAGTCTTCCTGTTTTGCCGGTTGTTAAGCAGCAGCCCATGTTTTCTTTGCATCGAGATTAGCCGTAGCATCTTTTACCGAAAGCACGAATTCAGTTGCGGTTGCGTCGGTACCTGTTGGTTGGTAGTCAAAACTGATTTCGGTTGGAGTTATCGTTATAGCCGATTTATCAATCACCTGATTATTGATCGTTATAATCAAATTCTTGAGGTTCAGATTTTGACCGGGTATTTTAATATGGTTTACCCCCTTAGTGTTAATCTTCTCCGGGCTTACCTTAGTCATATCTACTATAGCAGCCTTGGCGGCCGGTTGTGGCGAAGATGTATTTGCTGCTCCGGGATGTGTATCTGCCGGTTTTAGGATTGCTTCAAATATAACCTTTAGCTTTTGTGTCGCTATATCAGTAAATAATCCCACCAATCCGGCTGTTAGCATAATTGCCGTCAAATTAATTGAAGTACCCTGATCATTAGTTCCCGGGCTGGAAGTACCGTTTGTTGCAAAATAAATCAGCAGTGCCAGGCCTGATGCCGTAAAAGGCTTTATGATATACCACGGATACCAGCTTCGTTGAAACCTCTTCATCCCGATATAAAAAGTCAGTGACCTGCCTACATGGATTAAGTTGCCCAGGAAACCTGCTGCGGCAACAAGGATAAGCAGGAGATTATCCATTTGAATGGTGCAGATTTTCTCCGCAGATCCGGGGCACTCTTTCCTGACACATTTTGCAGCGCAAGTATGTTCCGAGGCTTCCTGCTTATCCTTTAATTTCTTCAATGCATTTTGAGTTTCTTCAATAACCTTTTTTAAAACCTCAAGGGCTTTTATCGAATCTGGTCTCGTATCCTTAGCCAGGACGTCGCTACGTTTTTGCTGTTCAGCCAATTTTTTTGTCAGCGCGGCAATCGTATCAGCTGCTGTAGCTTTATGTTTACCATCTGAGGCCTTGGTTTCGTTGCCGCCCGGTGTAATAGGGCGTACATGAAAGGGTTTATTTAAATACAATGTATTCTTGTTTGTAGTTGGGTCTGCAGGCCACCATGCGATGATTATAAACATCGAGATGATCATTGCAGAAACGACAAGCGCAACCACAGTAAATTGCTCCTTTGGTGAAAGCTGAGGATTGTCGGGCTGGTTGGCAGCATCATTTTTCAGGGCATCGTTTGTAACAGTGCCTTCTGTTGAAGATTGGGGGTTTTGTTCTGAATTTGGCATGATAAGTTGAGGCTAAAGGTTTAAAAATCGGTTATAATAATATATCTCCGAACTGGAGGTGTATATAAAGTTATTAAGCTCGTTTAAACTATCTGAAAGCTAAGTAATTATATTAAAAAAATAAAAGATATTTTTTGAAAAAAAATACACACTTTTTTATACAGAAATAGCCATCTATTTCTCAAAGTCAGGCCGTACTTTAAGTAGCCTCGCACATCTCGTTACCGGTGATGACCACCGATATAATCCAGATTAAAACATATGCTGATTACGAGTTGCAACCTATCGTTAATCGATGTGCTACTTCTTAAATATATGTCGGTTTACGAGCTGCGGATTTTTATAGTATTTGATTAACTTCGCGTTGCAAAACCTTATCATGCGTCTTTCTCGTTACTTGCTGTTGTCCCTGATCGTTATTTCTGCTTATCGCGCCTGTGGGCAGGATGTAGATTTTCATTTGAACGGCACTTTCTTAAATGGCAAAAATATTCTGAAAGTTAAGCGCGATTTTAAAGACCCCTACTTGTGGGTGCTTGCGCAAAATCAGACGGTTTACCGGATCAACAGCATCACTAAAAGTATTGACGATTATAGTGGCTTTTTTAGTGCCTACCATAATCTCCAGTTTGTTGATATTGCCGGCACAGATGCCAATACGGTATTTGTAGCGACAAATTCGAGTAATATACTTGAGTTGAAAAATGGCATAATCAAGGTTATAGGTGCTGCCAAAGGGATACCGGGCATTGTTCTATCCATTGGTATAGATTACACCGGTAGCTATTTTGGGGATAACACCAACGGTTTAGGCGGCCATCCGCTGGCAGATCATATTTTGCTTATTGGTACAGATAATGGCCGGTGCAATTATGATTATGAACAGGAGGTAATGATGCCCAAACCCTCACACGTGCCCTCACAGATTTTTGATGCAACGTACCGCTCTGAGCTTTTCAGCGACCTCGAATTTGGCAGCTACCCCGATGCGCTGAAGCTGTATGGTGTTATGGAGCTTACCACCTATAGTGCCTGGGGAGGCTTTTTATGGTATGGCAACAATAGTATTTACGGTGAAAAAATCAATACTGCCTATAGCACCTTCGGTAATGTGACGGACGCCTTTGATTACGGATCGCTATCCCGATCGTTAATGAACCAGTTTTGGGGAACAGAAAAGGGCTTGTTCCAAAATTCCAGGGTTTACTCTAACAATTCTGACAAGGAGCATTATACCTACCTGCCTGGTATCAACGTAAATAAAATCGCTTCGATTTATGGATTGCGCTATTTCGGGACCTCGCAAGATAAAGGACTTATAAAAGAGAACTTACTTATAGGAACAGACCAGGGCTTTTACTATAGTAATTCAGGATATGTCAAGTCCGCCTTTTTTGAATATTCTCTGTTTCATTATGACGCGCTCGGCAATACCAAAATCAATGATATCTGCGTGAATGCCACATCATATTCCAGCCCGGTTTGTGAAGATGGTGTGTGGGTAGCAGCGGCTACCGGTTTGTATTTGCTCAAACCTGATTACGGCCCTTACGTAACTCCAACGCAGCAATTTAGTAGCATACAATTTGATGGCCAGGCTTTTAATGTAAACCAGTTAGACATATGCGCCAACACTACCGTTGATGCTATTGTACAAAACAGTGCATTTTCCGGAAACACGATACAATGGTATAAAGATGGGCAGGAGATACCTAACGAAAGCAATAACAAGCTTACAATAAAAAACTCAGGCGATTATTACGCTGTGTTATATGATCCATGTTCGCCTTTGCATGTGGAAAGCAACCATCTTAAGGTAACGCAAATAGCAGCGCCGGTTTTTTCTTTTAATTACCCAGATCAACTGAATTATTGCGAAGGCTCCGTCGCTAACCTTAAAACTGATGATAAAGCAGGTTACACTTATCGCTGGTATAAGGATGGCGTACTAAATGGTGACACCAGTGCATCACTTGATATCAGCGAAAACGGCAAGTATAAGGTGGAAGTAAGCGCCTGCGCAGGTAATTGGATTTCATCAAAGGAAGTTGAAGTTAAATTTATTCCTGTCCCCAAGCCGGTACTTCAACAGGATAAGGCAGCTTATTGCGATGGAGAACAGGCAACGATAAGCAGTCAGGTACCAATTGACGGATCACAGATCATCAACTGGAGCCCTTATCAATACCGCTGGTACCGGGATGGCGTTTTAAACGGCGCAACCGCACCTAACTTACAGGTTACTCAGGCCGGTAAATATAAAGTGGAGGTTCGGGGATGTTCAAACTCGTGGGTTGCCTCAGATGAGCTTACCATTGATTTTATTAACCTGGAAAAGCCAGTTATCACAGCCGATAAGCCAGGTTATTGTACAGGTGATATCGCCAGCCTGACTACCAACTTCACCAACGACGGTACTTATACGTTAAACTGGTTCCGTGACGGGAATCTACTGGCCGCTGAATTAAATAAAACTAATATAACTGCCAGCCAACCCGGAAAATACAGTTTAAGCGTCAGCAGTAATATAACTGCCTGCAGCACCCTATCCGATCCTTATACTTTAAATTTTGATGCGGTGCCGGATATTAGCATTCAGCAGATCGTTAACACCAATCTGTGCGACGGCGAAACTATTACACTGAAGGCCAGCTTTTCAAACGGAACTGTAAAATGGCAGACGGGCGAAACTACTGATCAAATTAACGTTAACCATTCGGGCACATATACAGCAACGGTTAGCACTCCAGGAGGCTGCACCGCATTTAAAAATATGCCGGTTAGCTTTTTGCCTAAACCCACATTGTCGATTCCAGATGCCAGTTTATGCCAATATTCAAATGAAACCATCACATTGACGGCTCCCCCGGGCTTTGTAACTTATGAGTGGAATGGCCAACCCGGCAGACCTGATTTCAACACAGGCAGCTTGGGGACAGTTAGTCTAAGGGTCACTGACCATAATGGTTGCAGTGCCACACAAACTATTAACATTACCAGCCACTGCGATGACATTCACATCCCCAATACTTTCACACCCAATAGCGACGGAGCCAATGATAATTGGATTATCACCGGCCTTTCAGAATTGGACAAGGTTAGTGTTTACAACCGTAACGGCACATTGGTTTTTCAAAGCCAGGGCTACGCCGTACCCTGGAACGGGACCTATAAAGGAAAAAGACTTCCTACTGGCGTTTATTATTATGTGATCAACACCCCTTCATCTAAACAAGTGCATAGCGGTGCGGTGACTATTATTTACTAATGTTTGCCGCCAGCTATACTCCACAAACTCGTAACAGGTTTTCCTCTTTAAAACAAAACCGTTTGCAATTTCCTTTTTTAGATAGGAAATTTTCTAAATTACCTGTCCTATCTAAAACCAATTATGAATATCGAATTCAATAAAAATGAAGATATTAATAAGCAGCTTGTTTATGAGCTAAACACCCGGCTTAACAAAGTTTATCAGGGCGGCGGCGAAAAGGCCGCCGCCAAACAAAAAGAAAAGGGCAAAATGCTTGCCCGTGAACGGGTGGCCTACCTGATTGATAAAGACAAGCCATGGCTGGAAATTGGCGCTTTTGTTGCCGATGGCATGTACGCCGAACATGGTGGCTGCCCCTCCGGCGGTGTTATTTGCGGTATCGGGTATATTTCCGGCAGGCAGTGTGTTGTTGTTGCTAATGATGCCACTGTAAAAGCCGGGGCCTGGTTTCCGATAACAGCAAAAAAGAACCTTCGCGCCCAGGAAATAGCTATCGAAAATAAATTACCTATCATTTACCTCGTCGATTCGGCGGGCGTTTACCTGCCTTTACAGGACGAGATCTTTCCGGATAAGGAACATTTTGGCCGAATCTTTCGTAACAATGCTATCATGAGCAGCATGGGCATTATCCAGATTGCCGCAATTATGGGCTCATGCGTTGCGGGTGGTGCCTATTTGCCTATTATGAGCGATGAAGCTATGATAGTAGAAGGTACAGGCTCTGTTTTCCTGGCGGGATCATATCTCGTAAAATCAGCCATTGGTGAGGATGTAGACAATGAAACTTTGGGCGGTGCTACAACCCACTGTGAAATATCGGGTGTTACCGATTATAAACAGCCTAATGACAAAGCTGCGCTCGATTCTATCCGCAATATCCTGAGCATGACCGGTGATTATACCAAAGCCGGTTTCGACAGGATCCAGTCATCAGCTCCAAAACTCAATGAAAAGGAAATCTATGGCATATTGCCAGATAACCGGGAAAAAGCATACGATATGATGGAGATTATTCTCCGCTTGCTGGACAACTCCGAATTTGAACCCTACAAAGACGGTTACGGGCAATCCATTATCTGCGGCCTGGGCCGGATAGAAGGCTGGGCTGTAGGAATTGTAGCTAATCAGCGCAAGGTGATCAAATCAAAAAAAGGAGAGATGCAGTTTGGCGGTGTTATTTATTCCGATTCGGCAGATAAGGCCACCCGCTTTATCATGAACTGTAATCAAAAGAAAATCCCGCTGGTGTTTTTGCAGGATGTTACCGGTTTTATGGTAGGCAGCCGGTCGGAGCAGGGGGGCATCATCAAAGACGGTGCAAAAATGGTGAATGCTGTGGCAAATTCCGTTGTACCTAAATTTACCATTGTTGTAGGCAATAGCTATGGCGCTGGTAATTATGCCATGTGCGGTAAAGCATATGATCCACGACTGATCTATGCCTGGCCATCGGCTAAGATTGCAGTAATGGGAGGCGGACAAGCAGCCAAAACCCTGCTGCAGATACAGGAGGCGGGACTCAAAGCAAAAGGCGAAGAGATTGACGCGGTAAAAGAAGCAGAGTTATTGAAACAGATAACCGATAAATATAACGCCCAAACAACCCCATACTATGCTGCTGCCCGGCTTTGGGTTGATGGGATCGTCGATCCGCTCGAAACCCGTAAAGTAATATCAATGGGTATTGAGGCCGCCAATCATGCGCCAATTGAAAAAGCTTTTAATGTAGGGGTGATACAAACTTAGTGATTAGAGGTTGGAGATAAGAGGTTAGTTGAAATCCTTCTCCGAAAGTGGTTAGAAACAAGGCATAAATAAAACGTCATTGCGAGGCACGAAGCAATCGCAAACTATACAGGGTGAACCTGCCTGTTGGGGATTGCTTCGTGCCTCGCAATGACGTTTGCATATTATCCTCTATGTCTTTTATGCTTTTTCTTGGATGATTTTGATGAAGATGATGAACTTTGTTTATCCGAAGATTTTTTCTCATCCGTTTTAGCAGGCTGATTGTCCGGTTGTTTTACATCGGTTGAATCTTTACTCAGCTGTTTTACCGTAAATTCATTACCACGTAAGCCATATTCCAACTGGCGTTTTGCTCCTGAGGGTTTTGCATCTTTGCCGCTACCATTAAATATCGGAAACTCCCGCATCAGCTTACCTTCCTTAATATAAAAATTATCATTGCCGCGATAGCCTTTACGCTGCGAGCTGGTTAATTTCGGGAAGTCAAGCTTATTGGCCTTACTGTTATTGCCGTTGAACTCAAAGGCGTAGATAGATGTATAATTAGTCGTATCTTTCGATTTCGCCTGTATCAGGATTTCAGGATTGCCATCCACATCCATATCCGAATTGTAAACGTCGATAATAGCGCCATCCAGATCGCCGGTTGTTGTAGTATATTTTATGGCTGACGAATCCGAATGTAATATCATGAACGAACCGGCTTCTTCGGCACCACGGCCCCAGCTTAAAATATCATAGCTTTGTCCCGGCGAAACCTCTATCAGTTTATGAAACCTGAAAGGCGCCATCAGCTCCGGCTTTTTAGGTGCCGTAGGAGCGGCAGGCTTTTTTGTTTCCTGCCCGCCGCATCCAGCCATTAATGCACTTATCGCAAGCGCAAAAAGGTAAAACCTGTTAGTCATATTTTTTTCGTTCAACTTAGTTGTATAACGTATCTGGTGTTAGCTCGGCTTTTGATTTGCCAGGCGCAGTAATAAACACTTTTAACGATACAGGGCCAACTCCCTGGTCAAAATATTTTACCGTTACCTTATGGTAGCCTTTTAACAACGGCGCAGCTCCCATTTGTTCATTCATGGAATGTCTTCCGTCATTATCAACTACCGGTTGGTCATCAATTAATAAAACCGAACCACCCGCAGATGACGTTGCAAAGCCATAAACGCCATCGGTTTCAATATTAATAAATCCTGTATAAATCACACCATATTTACCTTTATTTTTTCGCAGATCGGCTGTATTAAAGGTTTTGGTTAGGCCGCTGTCGGCAGGCATAATGCCTAATTGATTTGTACTGGTATAAAGACCGGGAAAAACCTGATACTTAAGGCCTGTTGCTGCACCTGTATAAGTAACGGCGGCCATCGGCGCTTTATTATAAACCAATGTACGGGTCACATTGCTGCGCTTACCTGAAGGAGTGATCACAATAGTCTGTAATTCGCGGTACTGATCAACAGGTATATCCAAATTCAAAGGAGTAGAATAAATCAAATCTGTTTCGCGTGGGGTATAACCGTCAATAGTATAATGAACTTTTGCTCCTTCAACAGATGGTTTCAGTACAGCACTTAACTTACTGCCTATCATTACGGTATCTTTTGCACCTATAGCTGTTGGCACATGATAGTCAAACCCGTTTTTATCCAGCCATGCCAAATGTCCCGGTAAGCGTGTATCAGCAAAATCAGTGTAATTTTTATTGGCCAATGGCGACCATGCAATCTCTGACAGCGCAAGCAATCTCGGCAACAGCATAAATTCTACTTTAGCATCTGTGGCTACATATTCTGTCCACAAATTGGCCTGTACACCTTTAATGTATTTTTGCTCATCAGGCGTTAATACAGCAGGAGTAGGGTTATAGCTGTAAATTTTCGAAAGCGGTTCGTTACCGCCAATGCTCAATGGTTCCTGGCTTGGTTTTCCCTGGCCATGGTCAATGTATAAACCGTTGCTTCCCGGCGTCATGATCACATCATGTTTTTGTTGCGCTGCTGCAATGCCTCCTTCTTCGCCTCGCCAGCTCATTACGGTAGCGTTAGGGGCAAGGCCACCTTCTAAAATTTCGTCCCAGCCAATGATGCTGTGGCCTTTTGAATTTAGAAACTTTTCAATGCGTTGTATAAAATAGCTCTGCAACGCGTGCTCATCTTTCAGCTTTAACTTTTTAATTAACTGCTGACAAAATGGCGAGTTTTTCCAGGCATCTTTCGGAGCTTCATCACCACCAATGTGGATATACTTGCTCGGGAAAAGTGCCATTACTTCAGTCAGCACATCCTGTAAAAAGGCAAATGTTTTTTCGTTAGGGCAATAAATGTCGTTGAATACGCCCCAGGTTTCAGCCGGTTGATACGTTTTTGATGGGTCACAGCTTAACTCGGGATAAGCGGCAAGCGCAGCTTTAGAGTGCCCCGGCATTTCAATTTCAGGTACTATGGTAATAAACCTTTCTGATGCATATTTAACAACCTCACGAATCTGGTCTTGTGTATAAAAGCCGCCATAAGGTGTACCATCAAATTGTTGCGGCGTACGGTCATGATAACCTCCTATCAATGTTTGAGCGCGCATACTGCTGATTTGGGTAAGCTTAGGATATTTCTTTATTTCTATGCGCCATCCCTGATCTTCGGTAAGATGCCAGTGAAAGGTATTTAGTTTATAGGTTGCTAACAGGTCGATGTACTTCTTAACCATTTCTACCCCAAAAAAGTGACGGCCAACATCAAGCATAGCGCCGCGATAACCGAAACGCGGATAATCTTCAATCTGTACAGCCGGTAGTTTGATGGTAGCGGCATGTTCAGCAGGCATCAGCTGCAGCAGCGTTTGCACACCATAGAACAATCCGGCACCCTTACCTGCAACAATAACCTGTTGTGGCGTAATGGTTAAACGGTAACCTTCGGCGGGTAAACCATCAGTACCCGCAGCCGTAAGGGTTATAACGTTGGCGCTTTTACCACTTTTTACAACAACCGGTTTGTTATAAGCCTGGTTTTTGGCAAGGTAATCTTTTAAAAATACTACAGCTTTGTTTGAAGGGGTATCTGCCTGGACGGTAGTTTCCTGGCTCAAAACAAATTGACCGGGAGCTTTTTTCAATGAAACGGGAACTGGGATAATTCCCAGGTTTGGGTCCGCGTCTTGTGCGTTTACAGTGGTGGTGTACACTGCAAGCACGGCAAGCAGTACTAAAGAAGCCTTTTTATACATAATTTATCTAACAGGTTAGTGTGAGCCCGTAAGATAAAACTTTTTAAAAAAATATAAGAAGTTTTGATGTGTAAAATATTAGTTCGTTTGTTCGATGATTAATCAGGTGCTTATCTGAACTTACTATTGGAATTTAGTAGATTCCCGTAATTCGTTAATCTAACCTCAAAAAAGCACCCCGTTGTCGTGTCCTCACGACAACATTCATGTATTATTTTGAAGCGGATCAGTTGCCGTGAGGACACGGCAACTGGGGGAGTTGAAAGCAAAAAGCGACAAGTATAGCTACCTGTCGCTTTTTTAAAGCCCTCTCCCTTTAGGGGAGGGTTTGGGCGGGGTTCAACTTAAGCTGTCACCACATGCTCTTTGGCAGCGAGGTAGCGTTCAGCATCAATAGCAGCCATACAACCGGTACCGGCTGCTGTTACAGCCTGACGGTAAATGTGGTCCTGAGCGTCGCCGGCACAAAATACTCCTTCAACGTTGGTTTCAGTTGAACCGGGACGGGTGATGATATAACCGGTTTCATCCATATGCAACCAGCCTTTAAAAATATCGGTATTAGGATGATGGCCAATTGCTACGAAAAATCCTGTAACATCAAGATCAGTTTCAGCATTGGTTTGATTATTGATCACCTTAACACCGGTAACACTTTGGCCGTCGCCTAAAATTTCTTTGGTTTCGGTGTTATATAAAATTTCGATGTTTGGCGTATTCAACACACGGTGAACCATAGCTTTGGAAGCGCGGAACTCATCCCTGCGAACGATCATATACACCTTACGGGCCAATTTGGCCAAATAGGTAGCTTCTTCAGCGGCAGTATCACCGGCGCCAACTATCGCTACATCCTGGCCTTTAAAAAAGAAGCCATCGCAAACAGCACAGGCAGAAACACCGAAACCACTGTATTTTTGTTCAGATTCCAGGCCAAGCCATTTGGCCGAAGCGCCGGTAGATATAATTACGGTATCGGCAGTGATGGTTTTTACGTCATCAACCACAACCTTATGTGGCAAACTTGAAAAATCAACAGAGCTAACATATCCAAAGCGGATTTCAGTACCCAGGCGCTCAGCTTGTTTACGGAAATCTTCCATCAGTTCAGGACCCATAATACCCTGCGGATAGCCCGGGAAATTTTCAACTTCGGTAGTTTGTGTAAGCTGACCGCCTGCCAGTAAGCCGGTATACATAACTGGTTTAAGATCAGCGCGGGAAGCATATATAGCTGCAGTGTAACCTGCAGGACCAGAGCCTATGATGAGGCATTTTACGTGTTCAGTTTCTTGAGACATTTTATTATAAATGAGTTGCGAATTTACGATTTTAAGCGCATAAGGCAAAGCGCATATCGTCAACAAAGTGACATCATTTGCCCGTATTTGCCGTTAGCACCCGCATCACATTTCCGCCCAATATTTTATCTATATCTTTTTGCTTATACCCAAGTTTAAGCAACTCTTCAGTTATTTTGGGATAGTCAGCCACACTGTCCAAGCCAAGCGGATAGGATTCGGCCCCGTCAAAATCGGATCCTATACCTACAAAATCAACTCCTATCAGCTTTACTATGTAATCGATGTGCTTGATCAGCAGTTCAAGGGGCGGCCTTAATTTGTCTGATTCAGCTTTGTACATAGCATTTATCCGGATATTGGCCAGGTCGACATCATGGTAAACTTTTGTCAATGAATCAAGTTCTGCTTTGTGCTGCGCCAAAAACTTAAGTACTTTGGGTGTATAGGTGCTATCTACAAAACCGCTATAAAAATTAACGCATACCACGCCTCCATTTTTGGCAAGCGCCTTTAGTTGTTCGTCTTTCAAATTGCGACGATTGGGGTCAATACTGTAGGCACAGCTGTGTGAGGCGATGACGGGTTTTGAAGTAGTTGCGAGCACATCATAAAAAGTATGTTCACCAACGTGCGATACATCAACCATAACGCCAAGTTCATTCAGGTGTTTAACAATATGCCTACCGTAATCGGTAAGCCCTAAATGTCTCAAACTATCTTTTTTTGTAACTTCGTCACGCGCCGAAGTTGCCCATGAGGTACTGTTATTCCAGGTTAAGGTAAGGTAACACATCCCACGTTTAGCAAGGCTATCGATATAATCCATCCGATCCTCGACCATATGCCCGCCCTCAACACCTATCAGCGCAGCCAGCTTTTTATCCGCAACTGCTTTTTTAAGTTCTTTGGTATTGCGTACTAACGTTATTTTATCAGGATTACGTTTGATAAGCGCATACAACGAATCTATTTCCCGGTTTGCAAAAGCAAAGGCAGTCCCTTTGCCATAGCTTTCACCACACCAGATAGAAAAGATCTGCGCGTCAAGTCCGCCTTCTTTAGCACGAACTAAATCAAAATTTCCTTCGTTTTGCCGTTTGCCTAAATCGGAGCCAGTTATCAGCTCGTTTGAAATAACATCGTTATGTGTGTCAATTAAAATGGCCTTTTGATGAATTTGTTGCGCGTTTTGAGCAGATAATCTAAACGCAAGCAATAGCGGGAAAATTAATAACGACTTTCTCATTTGGGAAGATAAAAAAATACTTGGGTTTAACCTACAATTTCCAGGTCACTTAACTGGTTATTGATAAATTCCATTTCTTCTCCGTTGATATGGATATTGATAGCCTTAGCATTCTGGATAGACTGCTCAGCATTACGGGCGCCAACCAGCGCAACAGTTATACCTGGATGATTGATCGTCCAACGGATAACCAATTGCCCTAAAGTTGCACCTTTTTCATCGGCCAGCGGTTTTATTTTGGCAAGGAAAGCATTGATACGTTCAATATTTTGATCTTTAAAGTATTTAACGCCTGCACGGTGATCCCCTTCACCGAAATTTTGGCCAGGTTTCATTTTGCCGGTCAATAAACCGCGTTCAAGCGGGCTGTAGGCCAGTATTGCTTTCCTGTTCTCGATACAGTAAGGAATTAACTCATCTTCAATGCCCCGGTTTACCATACTAAACGGAACCTGGTTTGCAGCCAGTTTAATGGTTTTGGCAGCGATATGCATTTGACTTACATCGTAATTACAAACGCCTGCTTCGCGAATTTTACCCTGTTCCTGCAAGCGTAAAATAGCTTCCATGGTTTCATCGATGGGCGTAGTTTTGTCCGACCAATGAATCTGGTATAGGTCGATATAATCGGTGCCAAGGCGCTTAAGACTGCTTTCACACTCTGAGATGATGCTATCTTTACCTGCATATCGATATACATCAATATCCTTCCCGCTGTTGTCTTTACTCTTGAAAAAGAACTCGCCTTTTGCGAGGTCCCAGCGTAAACCATATTTAGTTAATATCTGTACCTTATCGCGGGGGAGGTCTTTTATCGCTTTGCCAACAAGTTCTTCGCTTTTGCCTTGTCCGTAAACAGGAGCGGTATCAATAGAGGTTATGCCAAGGTCGTAGGCAGCACGCATAGCATCTATAGCTTCCTGGTCATCATTGCCACCCCACATCCAGCCGCCTGCTGCCCATGCTCCAAAAGTTATTGCCGATACGCTTAGTTTACTTTCGCCTAATCTTCTGTATTCCATTTTTTTTAAAGTAGATTGATGTATGCACCAAATATATTTATTTATACATGATTTGAAAGGGGGAGCTTATGAAAGTATGGTTTTAAAATGTTGTCATGAAATAGCTAGAATAGCATCTGCACATCTGAAATTTGCACACCTGCATATTTAAAAAATTAGCACATTTGTAAACAGCACAACCGCCTATATAAAATATGTATTTTTTATATCCCGCTTTTTTATTCGCATTGCTGAGCCTGGCTATCCCGGTTGTGATCCATCTGTTCAATTTTCGTAAATACAAAAAGGTATACTTTAGTAATGTACAGTTTTTGAAAGAGGTGCAGGAACAGCAGGCCTCGAGCCGCAATTTAAAAGAGCGATTGATATTAGCTTCGCGTTTACTTGGTTTACTGTTCCTGATATTGGCATTTGCCCGTCCATATATACCCAATGCTCACAATCCAAATGCGGCCAAACAGCAGGTAATCAGCATTTTTGTGGACAATTCCTACTCCATGGAAACCCTAAACCGTGAAGGTTCATTACTTGATGAAGCTAAACGCCGCGCAAAAGAAATTGCTTCGGCTTATAATATCAACGACCGCTTTCAATTACTCACACAGGATTTTGAAGGTAAACATCAACGATTGCTGAGCCGGGATGAATTTAATGATGCGGTTGATGCAGTTAAGGTAAACTCGCAAAGCCGAAACCTGCAACAGGTTATCAGCAGGCAGGAAAACTTATTGGAAAATCAGATAGGTGCTGCTAAATCGGTATTCATTATTTCTGATTTTCAAAAAAACAAAAACGATAAACCTGTTAAAGCTGATAGTAATATTACCGTAAACCTTGTTCAGCTCAAAGCCGGAAATCTGCCCAATGTTGCAGTTGATTCGGCGTGGTTGCTTAGCGCGGTACATCGCCCGGCCGAAAGTGAGAAACTGGTTGTTCGCCTGCATAATTATGCTATGGAAAAAGCCGAAAAGATCCCCCTTAAAATATTGATCAATGGTGAGCAAAAGGCGCTTGGCAGTTTTAGCATCAATGCCCGTCAAGTTCAAAACGACACCTTATCATTTTCGGGTTTAAAGCCCGGATGGCAACGCGGCGAAATTCAGTTACAGGATAACCCGGTTACCTTTGATAACCAGTTTTACTTCAGTTTTAATGTGAAACAGCAAATGCCGGTTTTGCTGATAGACGGTGGGATGGTAAATCCTTATCTGAAAGCAGTTTTTGCTTCAGATACTTTCTTTGCCGCAACCCGTGTAACAGACGGCGGTGTTGACTATGCTGCGCTTAATAATTATCCTATAGTAATTATTAGCGATGTTAAAACTATCGCCACCGGGCTGGCACAACAACTGAGAACATACGTAACAAAAGGGGGGACACTGGTTGTATTCCCATCGGTCGATGCTGATCTGGCTAATTATAAATCATTTTTATTAGCCTTAAATACAGGATATCCTGAAAAACTGGTAACCCAGGATGTAAAAGTAGCTTCCATTAACAGGCAAAGCCCGGTATTTAAGAACGTGTTTGAAAGTTTTCCTCAAAACCCCGATCTGCCGTCTGTTAAAAAATACTATCAGCTAAGTAAAAGCGGCGTTAAACAGGAAAGCCTGATGAATCTTGCTACAGGCGAAGCTTTTTGGGAGGGTTACAGCAGCGGAAAAGGGAATGTTTACATGTGTGCTGTGCCACTTAACGAAGATTTTAGTAACCTGCCCCGGCATGCTTTGTTTGTACCAACACTTTTCAGAATGGCATTATTAAGCGGGCATGACCAACCCTTGTTTTATACCCTTGGTACCGATGAAAATTTTGAGGTGCCGCCTGTGCAAACTACCGAAAAACAATTGCTAAAACTCACCAAAGGCAATCAAAGCATTATCCCTGATATAAGGCAGCAGGCGGGGAGTACACTGTTATATGTTTCCGATCAATTAAATGAACCTGGAATTTATTCACTCAGGAAGCAGGATAGCACACTGGCAACACTTGCTTTTAATGACAGCCGGGCCGAATCAGATATGAGTTATTTTACAGCGGTCGATCTCGAAAAAATACTGCCAAATGCAAAGCCCTTATTAACAGCAGGAAACGGTTCGTTAAAAAGTGTTGTTGCCGAATCAAATTTTGGCACACAATTATGGAAACTTTGTATAATTTTGGCGCTGATCTTCCTGCTTGCAGAAATATTGTTAATCAGATTTTACAAGCCTGATCAACAGGGTGTTATTCAGGCGGGATAGATCGATACAAATCCACACATAAAGCAGTGCTAATGAATTTGCTTATCAAATCAGCCACTATTCTTGATCCCGGATCATCCTTTCATCAACAAGTTGCCGATATTTTAATTGAAAAAGGTGTTATCACCCGCATAGCCGACAACATTGATGCCGACGCCGAACTATTTGATGCCGAAGGTAAATATGTTTCGCCCGGTTTTTTTGATCTTAACTGTAATGTAGGCGAGCTGGGCCTTGAAACCAAGGAGGATCTTCGCTCCGGTACAGTAGCTGCGGCAGCCGGAGGTTTTACCGGCATAGCACTAATGCCTAATACCCAGCCGCCGGTGCATTCCAAGTCGGAAGTTGAATATCTGTTGAACCGGTCAAAAGGTAACCTGGTTGATGTTTATCCTTTGGGTACTATATCTCAAAAACGAGAAGGAAAAGACCTTGCCGAAATGTACGATATGTACCAAAGCGGTGCCAAAGCTTTTACCGATGGTAGTCGCCCTGTACAGGATGCCGGTTTAATGGAAAGAGCTTTACTGTATGCACAGGGCTTTGACGCATTGGTTTTCTCTTATCCTGAAGATACTGCAATAGCAGGTAAAGCAAAAGTTAATGAGGGCGAGATCAGTACACTGCTTGGCATGAAAGGCATTCCTGCATTGGCAGAAGAACTGATGGTTGCCCGCGATCTCTATCTAGCAGAGTACACGGTATCGCGCATCCATTTTACAACCATATCAACAGCCCGTTCGGTCGAATTGATCCGTGAGGCTAAGCGCAAAGGTATTGAAGTTACCTGCGATGTTGCCGCACATCATTTAGTGTTGACTGATGAGGCCCTTTTAGGTTTCGACAGCTTGTATAAAGTTAAACCCCCATTACGCACTGCCGATGACGTTGCGGCACTTGTAAAAGGTTTAAAAGATGGCACCATCGACGCTATTGTATCGCAACATACCCCACACGAAATTGAATTTAAAGATGTGGAGTTTGAGGTTGCCGAATACGGTATGGTGGGCCTGCAAACGGCGTTTTCCCTGGCTTTAAAAGCCGGCTTACCTGTTGAGCTTATAGTTGAAAAACTGGCCATCAATCCCCGCGAAATACTTGGTGTTGAACTGCCTGTTATTGCCGAAAATGAAAAGGCAAACCTGGTAATTCTTGATACTGATGCTGAATGGGAGTATACAGCGATCAATAACAAATCTAAATCTGCAAACTCGCCTTACATTGGGCAGCGTTTAAAAGGTAAAGTATTGTTAACTTACAACAATCAACAAATCTTTAAATAACATACCTATGATCGATCCTAAAATAGAAAATGCCTTTATAGCAGCGCTTGAGGCCTTTTCAAAATACAACAGCTTTGACGCAACCCAGTTAACCGACGAGTTTGCTGACGTTTTTGCATCCGACGAAGATTTTTTATCAAAAGTGGATGAATTGGACGCGGTTTTTGATGAAAACCCGGAGGTTGAAGAACTTCGCGAAATCTTCTTCGACCTGTTAATGATCAACTTCTTTAGTGCCGACGTTAAAAAGCTGGAAGAAGATTATCTTGATACGCCGGAATGGGAGAGTATTGAAGAAGAAACCCTTGATCGTGGTACCGAACTCCTTAATCTTTTACTGTACCTGAATGAGTGTGAAGACGAAGATATTGAACCTGAACTTGAAGATTACCTGAAGGAATTTTTACTGGTTGATGAAGATGAGTTCCAGGACGAGTACCGTATTTATGAGCCTGTAATTGCCAATCAAATCCTGATTGAAAGCCCGGTATCTGAAATCAGCAAGGTGGCAAAAACACTTCCTGAAGATTCAGAACTTAAAGAATTGTTTTACCCAATGATGTGCTTTTTCCAGAACATAGATCCTTCTGATGAAGAGATAAAAGAAATTGCCGACAATGCCATCAACAAGGAATTCGATATGGCAGTTTTAGAGATCCTGGTTAATTTTTAATAATACACACAGCGTTTAAGTAATATAAACCAACAAATGAGTCAAGAAACAGATAAAGAGATAAAGAAGCAAGGATTGATTAAAGGAGTATTCTTAGGGCTGGTAATATCGGCCATAAGCATTATTTACTTTTATTTTATGGTTACAGTTGCTAAATCGGCCGTGATCATCACTTTTGGATCAATGGTGTTTTCATACCTGCTGCCTCTAAGTGCTGCAGCTTTGTTTTCATTAAGCCTGCGAAAAAAAATAGGTGGGCTATGGACAATGAGGCAGGCAGGTACCGGGATTTTTATCATGTTTTTTGTTTCATACCTAATGGTTTTTATTATTAAAGACCAGTTTTTTGCTAAGATAGTTGAACCCAATATGGTTCAAAAAACGGAGACAGCTATGGTTAGCGCCCTCAATAAATTAAAGGATGAAACAACCAAACCGGAGGAAAAGAAGGAAGCTGACGCAAAAATAGTGGAAATGAAGAAAGCTTTTGACGCCGAAAAAACCGTTACTATCGGGCAACAAATTCAGTCGTTGGGGATCAGCATTATATTTCTGTTCGTTCTGTCAATAATTTTTGCAGCATTTTTTAAGCGGGAACCAGCCGGTTCGGCTTCATAACAGCAAAACAGTTAAACCAATAACAAAGCAGGCTTTTCGGATTTTGAAAGGCCTGCTTTGTTATTAAAACTCTTTGGGTTTAAAATAAAGATGTACATGATATAATATTATTGGTTAATTTTAACCAAACACTAAACAACCTATATCATGGAAGTAAAAAAAGCGAGCCCATCGCAACCAGCCCTGAAGTGGGCATTGATCAATCTGATAGCTTCAGTAGTCATAACTTACGCATTCCAGTTTTTGGATCTCGACCCAAATTCATCTCTTAAATACCTTAGCTTTTTGCCTTTCCTGGCGTTCCTGTTTCTTACTCAAAAGGAATATAAAGATCAGCTTGGCGGTTACCTTACTTACGGAGAGGGCTTTTTATCAGGTTTTCTGTATGCTATCTTCACCGGTGTATTTATAGCCATATTTACATATGTATACTACACCATATTAAGTCCGGACATGGTAACAA
Source organism: Mucilaginibacter sp. Mucisp86 (assembly GCF_047324315.1). Classification (NCBI taxonomy): domain Bacteria; kingdom Pseudomonadati; phylum Bacteroidota; class Sphingobacteriia; order Sphingobacteriales; family Sphingobacteriaceae; genus Mucilaginibacter; species Mucilaginibacter sp. Mucisp86. Next base: position 6,577,722 of record NZ_CP168503.1, on the reverse strand, counting down.
AGATCATGGATGCATCACAGAAAAAGATGACCGAAGACGGCAAATTAAGCCAGGACCAAATAGATGCGGCCATGAATATGACCCGTAAATATTTTGCAATTTTTGCTGTAGTAGGCGTTGTTTTTATTTATATCCTTTTCGGAACAATTGTAAGCCTCATTTCGGCAGCGATATTTAAAAACGAACGATCTCCATTTGATACGGTATCTGATAATTATGAAAGCCCAAAGCCAACTGATCCGGCAGTATAAAACAAGCTAAATGCAGAATGCACAGAGCTTAAAGTTAATAGATTGGTACAGCTATTCAATTAATTGATAAATTCATATAATAAAAGAAAGGCCTTTCAGTAATTAAAAGGCCTTTCTTTTATATATGCTTGGGAGGCAACTAATCTCTAATCTCTAAATCACTTCTTCATTACCAGCTTTACAATATCGTTTCCAAAAACAAATACCATCAGGGTAACTAAAATTACAAAACCTACAATCTGTGCACGCTCAAGGAATTTATCGCTTAACGGTTTGCCTTTAATCATTTCTATAATCAGGAAAACTGCATGACCGCCGTCAAGCGCAGGAATAGGTAATAAGTTCATCAGCGCCAATACCATCGACAGGAAGCCTACAAGCGTCCAAAAGTGAACCCAATCAACAGTACCGCCAAACAGGTTGGCTATAGCTACCGGTCCGCTTACTGCTTTGCCCGGGTTAACATCACCCCTGAAAATCTTTCCGATACCTTTGGCATTATCCCTGAAAGTTCCCCAAGCTCTTTGCGCTCCTATAGGGAAAGCTTCGAAAAAGCCATATTTTATGGTTTTAATATCCGGGAAATCACTTTTTGCACGATAGAAACCAAGCTTACCTTCCGGTGTAACCTGTGCTTTTAAGGTAACCAGTTCATGATTGCGTTTAATACCCAGTTCAACCTGCTTGCCTTTATTGGCAGATAGCTGAGCTTGCAACTCGTCCCAAAATACAATTGGATGGTCGTTTGCCATCACAATGCTGTCGCCTTTTTTTAAACCTGCTTTTACTGCGTTACTACCTGGCTCCAATGAATCAACAATGAACTTAGCACGGGGCAGGCGGCTGATGAAGCCTTCTATGTCATGATCGTTCAAATCGTTAAGGATTGTACGCGGAATACTGATCTGCAAAGTTTGAGTGCCGCGCAACACTGTAAATACAGTATTATCCAATAGTACCTGCGGGCTTGTAAGATCATCAAAACGTTCAAATGGTTTGCCATTGATAGCAACAACCTTGTCGCCAATTTGAAGGCCTATTTTTTTGCCTACTTCGCCAGGTACAATACCGTATTTTGCCGCAGAATTAGGGATATAGCTATCGCCAAAACGCATGGTTAGCACCCAGAATATCAAGATTCCCAGTATAACATTTACCGTAACACCGCCAAGCATTACAATAAGGCGCTGCCAGGCCGGTTTTGAACGAAACTCCCAGGGTTGCGGCGGACCAGCCATTTGCTCAGTATCCATCGATTCATCAATCATTCCGGCAATTTTAACATAGCCCCCTAATGGTAACCAGCCAATGCCGTACTCAACGCCTTTATATGTAAATTTAAACAGGCTCACGTTCCAGGCATCAAAAAACAGGTAGAATTTTTCTACCTTAATGCCAAAGGCCCGTGCTGCCAGGAAATGCCCCAGTTCATGCAGGATTATCAAAATTGAAAGGCCCAGTATAAGCTGGCCCACCATGATCACTATACTCATTATCTATATCTATGTAATATTAAAATTGTAATGTTTTTGAAGGTAGTTGTTGTATGTAATTTTGCGCAAAGATGCGTGTTTCTTTGTCAGTATTCAAATAGTCGGTTAGGGTTGGGTTTGCGATAAAATTTATTTTCTGCATACACTCTTCAATGATACCGCTCATAGTTAAAAAGCCAATTTTACGATCAAGGAAGCCTGCAACCGCTACCTCATTTGCTGCATTGATAATGCAAGGCATGTTACCTCCCTGTTTTAAAGCAGCGTACGCCAAACTTAGATTACGGAAAGTTTCCATATCCGGTTTTTCAAAACTGAGATTAGGGTAATCGGTAAAACTGAAACGTTTAAAATTAGTTTCGATCCGGTTAGGATAGGTGAGGGCGTACTGTATAGGCAGCTTCATATCGGGCAAGCCTAATTGAGCCTTAATTGATCCATCCCTGAATTGCACCAGTGAGTGAATAATAGATTGCGGATGAACTACTACTTCAATCTGATCGGTTTCAACATCAAATAACCATTTGGCTTCGATAACTTCAAGCCCCTTATTCATGAGGGATGCCGAATCGATAGTGATTTTGGCGCCCATTACCCAGTTTGGATGTTTAAGCGCATCCTCGCGGGTAACGTTTGCTAAGAAATCCAGACCACGGCCACGAAATGGGCCGCCAGAAGCCGTGATGATCAGCTTTTCTATCGATTTATAGTCCTCGCCAACAAGGCTTTGAAATATTGCTGAATGTTCCGAATCTACCGGTAAAATTTGAACCCCATGTTGTTTCGCCAATGCTGTTATTATATCGCCGGCAACAACTAATGTTTCTTTGTTGGCAAGGGCAATATCTTTCCCTGCTTTAATAGCGGCAATTGTTGGTTCAAGACCGGCAAAGCCCACCATAGCAGTCAGCACAACCGCAATTTCGGGGTGGGTTACTGTGTCGATGATAGCCTGATGACCGGCAAGCACCTGTATTGGTAAGTGCGCCAAAGCCTCTTTAACTTCCTGGTATTTGTTTTGATCGCAGATAATGGCATATTCGGGCACAAACTCAATAGCCTGGCTAATGAGCAAATCGGCATTGGAATGTGCTGTGAGCAAAAACGCCCTGAATAAATTGCTGTTCCACCTTATAACATCAAGTGTTTGTGTACCGATGCTGCCTGTTGAGCCAAGGATGGCAATGTTTTTTATTTGGTTACTCAAGTATCTTTATTTTATAAAACTCTTTAATCCTTCGGCAATCTTCCTGTCGTTTGATAGCCGTGGTACTTTGTTTTGCCCGCCAAGTTTACCTTCAGCCCTCATGTAATTGATAAAGGCATCTTTTTGCAGGCTTTGGATTACCAAAGGTTGCAAAATGTTACCTTCAATCAGGTCAAAATAGTAAATATTTTTATTCTGGAGCGCTTTATCCACTTTTATGGCGAAAGCCTGAAGATCCACCGGGGCTGTGCCGAATTCGATAAACCACTCGTGGTAAGGCAATTGTTCTGCCGGCGGGTTAACCTGAGGTGCAACCGTAAATTCAACCACGTCGATACCTTCTTCCTTAGCCACGCTCATCAAGGCGTGCTCTACTTCTTCGCCTATGACATGTTCGCCAAAAGCAGATATGTAATGCTTGATACGACCGGTTACAATAATACGATACGGATCTTTCGAAATAAATTTAACAGTATCACCTATGCTATATCCCCATAAACCTGCGCTGGTATTCATGATGAGCGCATAGTTTTTGTTCAGCTCTACATCTTTAATATTGATGCGGGTTGGATTTTCATTAAAATATTCTTCCGATGGGATAAATTCGTAAAAGATTCCTGAATCAACCAACAATAAAAGCCCTTTTTCTTTCTGCGAGTCCTGGAACGCAATAAAGCCTTCGGATGCAGGGTAGGTTTCTATCGAATCGATCTTAAAGCCAATGCTCTCTTCTATACGGGCACGGTAAGGTTCGTAATTGACACCGCCGTAAACATAAAGCTTAAAGTTTGGGAATATGTCTTTTATCTTTTTGCCACCTGCTTTGGCCGAAAGCCTGTCGAAATACATCTGGCACCAGGGTGGGATCCCGCTGATGAGGCGCATATCTTCATTAAAGGTTTCGTCTACAATGGCATCAACTTTTTGCTCCCAATCTTCAATGCAATTGGTTTCGTAGGCCGGCAACCTGTTTTTTTGCAGATAGGCCGGAACATGATGCGCAACTATACCAGAAAGCCTGCCCGTTGAGATACCATGCTTTTCGGCTAAGATTGGGCTGCCCTGGAGGAATATTAATTTGCCATCTACAAAATCAGCATTACCCGTTTCATGTATATAGCTTAGCAAAGCATTTCGTGCCGCTTTGATATGCTCAGGCATGCTTTCTTTGGAGATGGGAATATATTTTACACCTGATGTTGTGCCTGATGTTTTAGCAAGGTAAGCAGGTTTGCCGGGCCATAGTACATCCTCCTCACCATTAACCAGTCGGTCGATATAGGGGCGAAGGTCTTCATAGTCATGTACAGGCACCAATCGCTTAAAATCTTCGTAATTATTGATCTTTTCAAACTGATGATCTTTGCCGAAACTGGTGTTTTTGGCTGCATGTACCAGATCTGTAAACGCCTTTTGTTGAAAGGAAACCGCGTTTTTACGCACCTTATTTAATTCCCGATTAACAAAGGCCGCAAATACTTTACTTAATGCAGATTTAAATCCCATTTTTAATTGGTTTCAGATAGGTCATCGTCCACATCCTGATGGCTGTAAACCAGTTTACGGTAAGTAACCATAATGATCACCTGGGTAAAAGGAAAGCAAAGAATGAACCAGCAATAAAATGCAAGCCTGAATGCAAAACCATCTTTTTCCTGGTCAAAACCAAATAAGCCCATCGTAGCTACTACAGGTAGTAATACGGCAACCAGTATCAGTATAATTATAGCAAAAACGCCTAAAGTTTTGAAGAAATTGTCTTTTGTGATCTCAAAGCTTTGACGCAACGATTCAATAGGCGATGAATCGTCATCAACAATGAAACAAATACAAAAGATGCACCTGAGGCTTATATAAAGAATAAACAGCAGCTCAATAACCTCAAAAATGCTGTCGTACCCAATGTTGCGTTTGGCCAATACGTATAAAAAAACCAAAGTAGCTACAAAGAACGCCGTTATTATACCTATGATCACGAAGTTGAAGGTCATTTTGAACGATGGCAAAATGTCTTTGAATTCAAATTCGTAATACTCTTTGTCGATAAGCGTGAGTATCAGTTTGTAAAAACTTAAACCGATAAAACACTGCACAACCATCTGTACAATTACAAAACCTATCTCAATGAAGCGGTCGTCATTATCAATGATAAATGCCTTTAAAAACTCAACAAATTCGTTTATAAACAACGATATGATAGAGTAAACCACTAGCGGTACAAAATTTCTTTTTAAAATATTCCATGCGGTTTTAATGGTCTCCGCTACAGAAAAGGTGTGGTACATATTGCTTATGATCTACTTAAAACTTTCCGCTTCCAAAAATCCTGTATAAATCCTAACCCGTAGGCAATAAGTTGTGTGAAGGCAGCTATAATGCTCAAAAATGCGATTTTTGCCGATTTATTTTTCCACCAGGCATGGAAAAAAATTAACAAAGTGAAAATCAACAGTATAAAATTACCTGCTACTGCCAATGGCGAGCCAAACAGGTTTAATATAATGGTAAGGATAACTCCTGCTGTAAAAGCCGCCGGGAAGAAATGGACCAGCTTTAACTCCTGAGGGAAAAATTTGGATATGTTAATACGCGCCCTTCCAAAAAAGTGTAATTGCTTATAAAACTGGTAAAAGTTGGTACGTCGTTTATGGTAAACGATAGCATCGGGGATTAACCCGATTTTAAAACCGAGCGAATGGATCCTGATACTGTATTCAATATCTTCGCCAAGGCGTGTAATGATAAAACCTCCGGCTTTTTCCCAGGCCTGTCTCGAAACACCCATATTAAAGCTTCGCGGGTGAAACTGCCCTATACCTTTTTTATTACCACGAATGCCGCCGGTTGTAAAAGGGGAGGTCATAGAATAGCTTATGGCTTTTTGTGTAGGAGTAAAAGAATCATGAGCGCCATCGGGTCCGCCATAGGCATCAAGATAGTTTTTTGCAAGGGAATCGTTTACAATTTGCAGATAGGCAGGAGGGATCAAACAATCCGAATCAAAAATCACAAAATAATCGCCTTTAGCGCGCTCAAAACCAAAGTTGCGGGTAAAGCCCTGTCCTTCGTTTTGCTTTTTAAAATACCGCAGGTTAAGCTTATCAGTAAATGTATTTACTATAGCTTCAGCATCATTTACAGAACCATCCTCAATAACCAACACCTCAAATTCCCTGTACGTTTGCAGGGTTAAGGTTTCCAGCAGCTCTTTGATCTCCTGCGGGCGGTTATATAAAGGGATAATGATGGAAAAAAACATGTTTTGTAGATAGATGTGAGATTTGAGATGTTAGATATGAGACTTCGTGTTCTTGTTGAGTTTTCAAAAAGTCTCAAATCCCATATCTAACATCTCAAATCTAATTAAATTGTTTCCTCAATTTGATAATGGTTGCGTTCACTTGCGCTGCGCGATACAAGTTCGGCAACAAAGCCAGTCAAAAACAACTGGGAGCCTAATATGATTGCCACCAATGCTATGTAAAACAACGGGTTATCGGTAGGTTGCCGCACAGTTATTCCGTGAGCCAGGTTGTACAGTTTTTCACCAATAATCCAAATTGTTATAAAAAAACCGGTAAAAAAACTCAATGTGCCCAGCAAACCAAAAAAGTGCATAGGCCGCTTTCCAAATTTACCTACAAAAAATATAGAAAGCAGATCAAGAAAGCCATTGATGAACCTACTTAAACCAAATTTGGTTTTGCCGTATTTACGCGGGCGGTGTTCAACAACCTGTTCGCCAATTTTGGTAAAACCAGCCCACTTAGCCAGCACCGGGATATAACGGTGCATTTCGCCGTAAATTTCAATATTTTTAACCACTACGCCACGGTAGGCCTTTAAACCGCAATTAAAATCATGCAGGTTATTTATCCCACTCATTTTGCGGGTGGCGGCGTTGAATAGCTTGGTCGGGATAGTTTTACTCAGCGGATCATGCCTTTTGGCTTTCCAGCCAGATACAAGGTCATATTTCTCTTCAGTTATCCGACGATAAAGTTCCGGGATTTCATCAGGGCTATCTTGCAGGTCGGCGTCCATGGTAATTACAACATTACCTTTAGCTGCAATAAAGCCGGTGTTTAGGGCTGCCGATTTGCCGTAATTACGCCTGAATTTTATTCCTTTTATAAACGGATTGCCGGTTTGCAATTTCCTGATCATTTCCCATGATCCGTCCTTGCTGCCATCGTCAACCAAAACTATCTCGTAAGTAAAACGGTTTTCATCCATAACCCGGCTAATCCATGAGGTTAATTCGGGTAATGATTCTACTTCATCGTAAAGAGGTACTACAACTGATATATCCATTTATAGGGCTGCGATCAACGACTATATGTGCCGTAAATCATCCGCAAAAATATAAAAAATAGGGATTGATTTGCAACATTGTATCAACGGGGATTTTAGCGAAATAGTTTATTCATTATTGCGATAAAAAAATGAACCTGATACTACGTAACCAAGCAATTACGTTTCAAGTCAAATATATTTTAATATCTTTCCCTCACAATTAAAACACAGTTAATGAAATTCTACAAAGCCGCGTTGTTATTGGTTTTAGGCTTTTATGCCCTCGAAGTAAAAGCGCAAAATGCAGATCAGGCACCCCCTAAGTATGATCAGCATAAAGTATTTAACCCTATGTTTTACCCCGAAAGAGGTGGCGAATTCAGGCTGGCCAGTGGTGCCCCGGGCCCAAAATACTGGCAAAACCGGGCCGACTATAAACTCGATGTTACGCTTGATACTGCTAAACATCGTATAGAAGGCAGTACATTAATAACCTATACCAATAACAGCCCCGATGCACTTGCTTTTTTGTGGCTCCAGGTAGATCAGAATATTTATAAAGAAGATTCACGTGCCGAAGCTACAAGCAACGTTTCAGGAGGCCGGTTCGCGAATAAATCATATACCAAAGGCGCCGAAATAAAATCGGTTTATATCATTAATAAAGGTAAAACGCTGAAAGCCGACTACCTGATCACCGATACTCGTATGCAGATAAAACTGAAGGATTCATTACGTGCAGCCGGAAGTAAATTGCAGATTAAAATAGAATATGGTTTTGATATCCCCGAATACGGTACCGACAGGATGGGCCGCCAGCATACAAAAAACGGCTGGATCTATGAAATTGCGCAATGGTATCCTCGCATGGAGGTTTATGACGATGTAACGGGTTGGAATACCATACCTTACCTTGGCGCAAGTGAGTTTTACCTGGAGTATGGCAATTTTGATTATACCATCACCGCGCCTGCAAGTTTAGTTGTCGCAGGATCGGGTGAGTTGCTTAATCCTGTCGAAGTATTATCACCAACTACCATAAACCGTTTGGCCGAAGCTCGTAAAAGCGATAAAACAGTTACTATTAAAGATTCAACGGATATATTACGCAATAACGATTATCCTAAAAAGCCAACGCTGACCTGGCATTTTATGTGCAAAAATGCACGTGACGTTGCCTGGGCTGCGTCAAAAGCCTTTATTTGGGATGCTGCGCGGATCAATCTACCAAGCGGTAAAAAAGCATTGGCACAGTCGGTTTATCCGGTTGAGGCTAAAGGGAATAATTCATATGGCCGCTCGACGGAATATGTTAAAGCGGCCATTGAGTTGTACAGCGACAAATGGTTTGAATATACCTATCCTGTTGCCACCAATGTGGCGGGAATAGTTGGCGGGATGGAATACCCCGGCATTGTATTCTGTGGTTCAAACAATCAAAACGGTGGCTTATGGGAAGTTACCAACCATGAGTTTGGCCATAACTGGTTCCCGATGATTGTTGGCTCAAATGAGCGCAAGTACGCCTGGATGGACGAAGGTTTTAATACCTTTTTGAATAACGTTGATACCAAAGTGTTTAACAAGGGCGAATATTATGAAAAGCCCGATCAGCAAAAAAACGCCGCTTATTTGTTTAGCCCCGGCGCCGAGGCCATTATGAATACGCCGGATGTGATACAGGAAGATTTTTTAGCAGTTGCAGCTTATGAAAAACCGGCATTAGGCTTAACCATTTTACGCGAGCAAATTTTAGGCGAAGAACGGTTTGATTATGCTTTTAAAACCTATATCAAACGCTGGGCCTTTAAACACCCTACTCCATGGGATTTTTTCCATACGATGGATAATGTTGCCGGCGAGGACCTGAGCTGGTTTTGGAACGAATGGTTTTTTACTACCTGGAAAGTGGATCAGAGTATAAAAGATATTTCGTACCCGGATAATGATGCTTCAAAAGGCGCTATGATCACGCTCGAAAACCTGGAGGAAATGGCCTTACCTGTTACCATATCGATTAAGGAAGAAAATGGAAAAACAGGTATTGTAAAACTCCCGGCCGAGATCTGGCAGCGTGGTGATACCTGGACATTCCCATACAAATCGACCTCGAAAATTGCCTATGCAACTATTGATCCTGATCATAGTCTGCCCGATGTTAATCCCGAAAACAACTCATACAGCGGATTGCCAATACCACAGGGCACAACCGCAGGTTCTGTTATAAAAACGTACTTAGATGCCATTGGAGGCTCCGACAAGCTTAAGAATATTCGTGATCTGCAAACATCGGCGATAGGTAATATACAAGGTGCAGACGTTCAATTGGTAACACGATATAAAATGCCGGATAAGTATTTCCAGGAAGCAATTGTGCCATCATATAATAACATGATTGTATCTCATGTTACCCTTAATGGCGATAGTATAAAAGCAAAGCAGGTTAACAGGGACGTACAGCTGGATGATGCCGGTAAAAAAATGATCAGACTTAAAAGCCGCCCGTTCCCGGAGCTTGATTACGAGCGGATAAATCAAAATATGATGTTGCAGCCTATTTTACGCGTAGTAAACGGTGAACTTGCTTATGAGGTTGATGTTAACATAGGCACCGATATTCATATTCATAATTATTACAGCCAAAAAACAGGGTTGAAACTTAAACAAACCATCGAAGGGGCGAATGACCTCTCCGTTGAATTTGGTAATTACGAGGGCATAAACGGAGGTATTAAAATTCCGTTCTCCATAAAAACTACGCTTGTTGGGCAGCCGATAGAGTTTAAGGTTAAAGAAACGTCGGTTAACTCCAACCCTTCAAACGAGGCTTTTAAATAGACTTAATTTGTAAAAGCCGAATGGGTGTTCTTATTTTCCAGTTTGTGTGGAAATGAGAATACCCATTTTTTGTTTTCGACACATTAATTCCTTCTGATGTCATTCAATAAAATTTTGAAAATGGTATGATGCTAAATGCTATTTAAAATTCTATTTTTGTACCCACAAAATGAGGGTCACTTTGTAGGTGACCGTTTAAACGTAATTTTATAAAACTTTAAATCATAGTTGTAGATGATTAACATTACACTTCCCGATGGATCCGTTCGTCAGTATGACAAGGGGATCTCTTCTATGCAAATCGCGCAGTCGATTTCTGAAGGTTTAGCACGTAACGTATTAGCAGCTGAAGTTGACGGCCAGGTTTGGGATGCAAGCCGCCCTATTGAGCAGGATGCCCATGTTAAATTACTAACCTGGAATGACGCCGATGGTAAATCAACCTTCTGGCATTCATCAGCCCACTTAATGGCCGAGGCTTTGGAAGCCCTTTATCCGGGTACTAAATTTGGTATCGGTCCGGCAATTGAAACTGGTTTTTATTACGATGTTGATTTTGGCGACAAGGTTTTATCTTCTGATGAGTTTAAGCAGATCGAGGATAAAATGATCGAGCTTGCTAAAACCAAAGAGGAATACATCCGTAAACCGGTGAGCAAGGCTGATGCTATTGAATATTTTACTGAAAAAGGTGACGAGTATAAACTGGACCTGATCAAGGACTTGCCCGACGGCTCTATTACTTTTTATACCCAGGGTAACTTTACCGATCTGTGCCGTGGGCCACATATTCCAAATACAGGCTTTATAAAAGCGGTTAAGCTGATGAGCGTTGCCGGAGCCTACTGGCGTGGTGACGAAACCCGTAAGCAGTTAACCCGTATTTATGGTGTTACTTTCCCGAAAGCCAGCGAACTTACCGAATACCTGCACATGATCGAAGAAGCTAAAAAGCGCGATCACCGCAAATTGGGTAAAGAATTGGAGTTGTTTGCTTTTTCGGAAAAAGTAGGCATGGGGCTACCATTGTGGTTGCCTAAAGGCACTGCCTTGCGCGAACGGTTGGTAACCTTTTTACAAAAAGCACAGGTTAAAGCCGGTTACGAGCAGGTAATTACTCCGCATATCGGTCATAAAAACCTGTATGTAACATCAGGCCACTACGAAAAATATGGCGCCGATTCATTCCAGCCGATAAAAACACCGCAGGAAGGAGAGGAGTTTTTCCTTAAACCGATGAACTGCCCGCATCACTGCGAGATCTATAAAACAAAACCACGTTCGTACAAAGACCTGCCGGTGCGTTTTGCTGAATTTGGTACTGTGTACCGTTATGAGCAAAGTGGTGAGTTGCACGGTTTAACCCGTGTGCGTGGCTTTACTCAGGATGATGCCCACTTGTTTTGCCGCCCGGACCAGGTAAAAGATGAATTTAAAAAAGTGATTGACCTGGTATTGTATGTATTTAAGGCTTTAGGCTTTGATAATTACATAGCACAGGTATCATTACGTGATCCTGAAAACCGTGCTAAATATATAGGTACCGACGAAAATTGGGCGCTTGCCGAAAATGCAATCATTGAAGCAGCAGCCGAAAAAGGTTTACCAACAGTTGTAGAATATGGCGAGGCTGCATTTTATGGCCCTAAGCTTGATTTTATGGTGAAGGATGCCCTTGGCCGTAAGTGGCAATTGGGTACTATTCAGGTTGATTATAACCTACCTGAGCGTTTTGAACTGGAATATACAGGCAGCGATAATCAAAAGCATCGTCCGGTAATGATTCACAGGGCACCGTTTGGCTCGATGGAGCGCTTTATAGCGGTATTAATTGAGCATTGCGCAGGTAATTTTCCACTTTGGTTATCGCCAGAGCAGTTCATTATACTTCCCATATCAGAAAAATATGAAGAATATGCAAAAAAAGTTTCTGATATATTAAAAGATTCCGATATTTGCGGGCTAATCGACTTCAGGGACGAGAAAATAGGCAGAAAGATACGTGATGCTGAAGTTAAAAAAATCCCTTACATGCTGGTTGTGGGCGAAAAAGAAGCTGCCGAAGGCTTGGTTTCTGTACGTAAACATGGTACCGGTGATTTGGGAAGTATGAGCATTGAAGATTTTAAAGAACAGATAACTAAAGAAATAACAGTATAACTTGGCATTAAACAAACCTTTCAATAGAGGACCAAGGCTTCCTTTTAAGAAAAAAGAAGCTGAACATAATATCAATCAATTCATTAGGGCTCAGGAAGTTCGCCTTGTAGGTGATAATGTTGAGCAGGGAGTTTACTCATTAAGAGATGCCCTTGCGATAGCGCAGGAGCAGGAACTGGATCTGGTTGAAATATCTCCAAACGCTGTACCACCCGTTTGTAAAGTAACTGATTACAATAAGTTTATTTACGAGCAGAAGAAGAAGCTTAAAGAGATAAAAAGTAATGCCAAGCAAACGGTTATTAAAGAGATTCGTTTCGGACCGAATACTGACGACCATGACTTTGAATTTAAATTAAAGCATGCCATTAAGTTTTTGGAATCTGGAGAAAAGGTAAGAGCCTACGTACACTTTAAAGGTCGTGCCATTGTTTATAAAGAACAAGGCGAGATCTTATTACTTCGCTTTGCCCAGGCATTGGAAGAAGTTGGTAAAGTAGAGCAGTTACCAAAGCTTGAAGGAAAAAGGATGTTTTTAACCCTTGCACCTAAGGCAGCAAAAAAATAATGAGAATGTGCAGATGTGCAAATTAAAAATGTGCAGATGCTAAAAATAAAACGTTGAGAAACGTTAATATCTAACACAAATAAATAGAGTTATGCCAAAAATGAAAACCAATTCCAGTGCTAAAAAGCGCTTTAAGCTTACTGGAACAGGTAAAATCGCAAGAAAAAACGCATACAAAAGCCACATCTTAACCAAGATGTCGACAAAACGTAAGCGTGCCCTTGGTCAAACCAGCTTAGTATCTGATGCCGACATGGGTAACGTAAAACGTATGCTTTGTATCGGAAAGTAATTCACAAATTTTAAAACCAGGTATTAGAGTTTTAAGTCCGGCACACGAGATGCAGGCACTCACTACCAAAAAACACACAAGATGCCACGTTCAGTTAACGCAGTAGCGTCGAGAAGACGCAGGAAAAGGATCATGAACCTCGCCAAAGGTTATTGGGGTTCACGTAGCAAGGTATACACCATTGCAAAAAACACAGTTGAAAAAGGTTTACAGTACGCTTACCGCGACCGTAAAACCAAAAAGAGAGAATTCAGGGCTTTATGGATCCAACGTATCAACGCTGGTGCCCGTCAGCACGGAATTTCTTACTCTCAGTTAATGGGTAAATTAGCCGCTAAAGAAATCGGTTTAAACCGTAAAGTATTAGCCGACTTAGCTATGAACAACCCAGATGCTTTCAAAGCAGTTGTTGATGCAGTAAAATAATATCGCATTATAAATGCATGAAAAAGGCCGCAAATTGCGGCCTTTTTTGTTTTATCTCCCTGGCTCTTGTTCCTCACAAAAGCATTGCCTGCCAAATGAAAGGCACATGATCATTCAATCACAATCACTTCTACAAACTCGTCCGGGTCATTATTAATATCCATATACTGCTTGAAATTCTGGATATCTTTATCAACCATATTTTTGAATACCGGGTTCAATATCCTGGCGATTCCTGCACCCACGCCACCTGCAGGCGGCTGATAACTGATGACTATATCAATAATAGTTCCCTGCCCGTCAACCGTATCCTGAAAGCGTATTTTGCCCGCGTTGTTAATCATAGAATCGGGTAGCGAACTCCATCCAATAGCTTCATTGGGTTCATCATTAACAATTTCGGCATGCCAGCTAACTGTAGCGACATTTTTAGGCAGCTTTAAAACCCAATGCGAGTATTTTGCGTCGATAACCTCTACGCTTTCCAGGTGTTTCATAAACAGCGGCAGGTTATCCAGCTTGCGCCAAAACTGATAAACTTTTTGCCGCGGTTTGTTCACGATAAATGACGAGCGAATGTTTACATTTATGGGATTGGTAGATAGTTTGCCAATGCGTTTGTAAAGTTCACAATGCCCGGTAATACCCCGGTTTAACAGGTAACCGCCAGCTCCTATCTTTACGATACTTGCAAACGGATTTTTAAAAATGTTTTTAAAGCCTGAGAATCCGAGTTTCATGCCGCCTGCAATAGAGGTAAAGCGCTCGGGCCAGTTCAGGTTTATGCGGTCATCACCATAAAGTACAGGGAAGTTGTCGGTATATTTTACTATTGTAGTTGCCATAGGTTTTTAAATAGTTGTCGTTTTTAAAACACCTATTGTGCTACTAAGTTTTTCTGAAGTGAATTTTATTGCTTTTTACTATAGGTGAATTTAAACTTAGTTAAATCGGGCAGGTGTTTTTTAGGGCGATTTAATTCGTATTGATATATCACCTGACCAAGGTTTTTCAGGAAAGGCAGGCACACGGTAGTATATTCATATTTATTATCATTCAGTATCCCATCTTCGTTTGATTGCACAACGGCACTGAGTATAAATTCCACCTTGTTTTTAAAATCAACGATATAGGCATTATCAATATCGTAACCATAACTGTCGCCAACTTTATTAAAGATCCTGATATCAGCGTTAATGACAGCGGTACTATCACCTCCATAAAATAAGAATTTGCAATAGGCCGGGAAATATTCAGGTCGGTTATAGGTAGGCTTTGTATTCTCTGTAGGAAAGGTACTCATGTAACGGTAAATGAACCGATAATCGTCCGCCGTTAAATTAAAGCGTTGTTTTTCCGGAAATGTTTCGGGGAATAGCAATCGCTTAAGCACCATCTGCTGATCGGCAAGTGAATAGACGTTCTTTTCAGAAAAATCAAGGGGTTTGTTGACCAGCCGGTCGCTGCTATCTAAATACGCTTTGCCCTGTAGCATATTTTCCAGGTGCATAGGGTAGTTTAAAGCATCATATAATGCCGGCTTGTAATAAACCAATTTATCGCCGTTATAAAAATTGACAGGGTTGGTGTGCCGGGTACTTTCACCTGCATCTCCGATAGCCAGCCGGCCTACAATACGCGTATTATCAAGGTGATATTTTTTTAGCTTTTGATTGATCTCTTCACGACCAACAAATTCGTACAGGCGATTATATGCATCGTTATCGCTTACCAGTAAAATCTTTTTAATGTAGTTTTCGATGGATGGGAGACCCGTGGCTGATGATGTATCCACCTGTACTTTGGTTTGGCCTGCAAATGCGCTGTCGGTAATCATGGTTGCCTTCCGGTTTAAGCCTTTTATTTTTAGTTCATTTAGCTTTTCAAGTGC
Source organism: Mucilaginibacter sp. Mucisp86 (assembly GCF_047324315.1). Taxonomy (NCBI): domain Bacteria; kingdom Pseudomonadati; phylum Bacteroidota; class Sphingobacteriia; order Sphingobacteriales; family Sphingobacteriaceae; genus Mucilaginibacter; species Mucilaginibacter sp. Mucisp86. Next base: position 6,562,300 of record NZ_CP168503.1, on the reverse strand, counting down.
ATATATGGCTGTAGGGAGTTTTACTGTGCTTGCCGGGTAAAAATAATGATGCGCATTAAGGTGGTAGCTATATGAGGTAAAGTGAGGTGTGTTGTTATTATCCCTGTCTATCCGGGTATATAGTATTTGCACCTCGTTTTGCGTGGGATGATTAAGCACGCCAGAAAATAATTCAGGATGTTCATGTAGTAACCCCTTCAGAAAAATGGTATCTGGTTGCTGGGCAAAACTGCCGAGTGCGCTCATGATCAGCAAGAAAGTACAGAAATATTTCATCACGATAAATATAGTCATGTGATTTGAGGTTAACAGATACTTATTGTACTTTTGCAGCGCTTTAGGTTTCATTAAAGTTGTTTTAATGAATTAAAAGGGAATACGGTGTAAGTCCGTAACTGTCCCGCAGCTGTAAGCTCCGTAACCGTTGCCAAATCTATAGGTCACTTTCTGAAAAAAGGAGGGAAGGCCAGGCAAATGGGGAGTAAGTCAGAAGACCTGCCAAGGCATTATATGTTATTCATAGCTTTCGGGGATTGAAGCTTGAATGTGAATGCTCTTCAATTGGCGTGTTTTCATTTTACTCATTTCCGTGTATGCTATTCAGGCTGCATTATTATTTTATACATTATCAATCATACATGGAAAAAAAGTACGCTAAAATTACTTTGGGTTTCGGCTTGTTAGCTGTTGGTTTATCAGCCAATGCTGCATATGCACAGGACACCACACGCACTTTAAATACGGTGGTAGTAACGGCAAGTCGTTCGCCTAAAAAACTGTCAGACATCGGTCGCGTTGTTACTATAATCTCTGCCGATGAGATCAATAAATCACAAGGCAAATCATTGCCTCAATTATTAAATAATGTTGCAGGCATAACATTTTCAGGAGCAAACAACGCACCGGGCATCAGTACTTCTGTTTTCCTGCGCGGAGCGTCATCGGGCAATACCCTTATCCTTGTCGATGGCTTCCCGGTAAACAATGCATCAGGCATTGACGGCAGTTACGATCTTAATGCCTTTTCGCTGGATATGATAGATCATATCGAGATTTTAAAAGGAAGCGGTTCAACACTGTATGGTTCTGACGCTGTAGCTGGCGTTATCAATATCATCACCAAAAAAGCAAAAGAGCAAGGATTAACCGGTGGCTTGCAGTTAACCGGCGGCAGCTACAATACATTTAAAGAATCGGCGTCATTAATTGGGCGTGTAAAAAATACCGATATTGCCATCAATCTTTCAAATACCGATTCAAAGGGATTTGCCGCTGCTACAGATACTACAGGCAAAGGCGGTTTTAAGAAAGATGGTTTTCATCAGCGCTCTGCCAGTGTAAACTTGAGCCAAAATGTTTCATCTAAGTTTATCCTGAACGGAAACCTGCAGGTAAGTCACAACACAGGCGATTTACCTTATGGTGCTTTCACTAATGATAATGATTATACCTATAAAAACACCTTTTTATTTGGCGGAGTAGGTGCAAAGTTGATTTTGCCTAAAGGTGACCTAAACGTGAACCTGTCGCAAAATACGGTTCAAAATGATTTCAATAACCTGCCGTCTGACAATTACGGAACCCACCAGGTTACAAAAAATACAGGTCGTATAACTAATGCTGAAGCTGTGTTTAATTATGAATTGAATAAGTATTTTGATATTACCAGCGGCGCGGCCTTTAAATACAGCAACACAAGCCAGTACAGCCTGTATGAATCAACATCCTATCCGGGTGTGCCAAGCATTATAAAAGCAGGCGACGCTGCTAATAACATCTTCAGCGCTTATACTTCGTTGTTTTTCAAATACGATATCTTCCACATGGAGTTAGGCGGCAGGTACAACAACCACAGCAAATATGGCGACAAGTTTACCTATACCATCAATCCATCGTTGTTCCTTGCCGATCAGTTTAAAGTTTTCGGCACAATAGCTTCAGCATTCAGGTCGCCTTCGCTATATCAGTTGTTTTCTCAGTATGGCAATCCTAAATTAAATCCTGAGATCACCACATCATACGAAGCAGGTTTTGATTGGGAGATTGTTAAAAACACGCTGTCATTTAATACCCAGTTTTTTAAGCGTAATACAAAAGATGTGATCTACTTTTTCTCTGAATCGGCCCCGCCGTATAGCTCCTTCTATAAAAACGGACAAGAGCAAAAAGATAAAGGCTTTGAAACTGAGTTAAAATATCGCGACACCAAAATACACGCATCTGCCTATTACGCTTATGTAACAGGTAAGCTTACCGATGAAACCGGTGTACAAACCAGCAATCTTTACCGCAGGCCTAAAAGTACTTTCGGCGCTAATATCAGCTACGATGTTTTAAGTGATTTTGAGGTAGGTGTTAACTACAAATATACAGGTAACCGTACTGATTTGACTTTTACAAACACAGGATCAGAAGTGATTACATTGAAGCACTATAACCTGGTAGATTTGCACCTGGGATATAAGGCAACCAAAAACTTAAATGTTTTCGGCGACCTGAACAACGTTTTGGATACTAAATACGTAGACTGGTTAGGATATAACACACGTGGTATCAACTTCATGCTTGGTGCCAGGTATCAATTTAAATAGCGTTTGCTTATTGTTCGGATTATTAAGTAATTTTACGCCATATATAAAATCATGACCGCAAAAGATAACACCAACCGCAACCTGTTCCTGATCCTGATGATCGTGGTTGCTGCCGCATTCAGGCTTTTAGCATTTAAGTATAAAGAATTGAGTAATTTCAATCCGGTGGGTGCTATTGCATTATTTGGTGGTACTTATTTCGCATCAAAGTGGAAAGGTTATGCAACGGTATTGCTTACATTATTTACAACAGATATTGTGATTAATTACCTGTACACGTCAAAGCTGACTTTGTGGTACGGCGGAGCTGCATGGGTTTACTTATGCTTTGCATTAATGGTGCTTGTTGGCAATCTGCTTGAAAGGGTAAACGTTGTTAACGTGCTTTTAGGCTCAATTGCAACAGTTTTAATTCACTGGTTAATTACCGACCTACCATGGTTATACGGCACGCTTTATCCGCATACCTTAGCAGGCTATGGCGAATCATTGATTAAAGCTATTCCGTTTGAGAAAAATATGGCATTGGGTACATTGGTATTTAGTGCAATACTTTTTGGTGGTTTTGAATTGGCTAAGAATAAGTACACTTTTCTTCGGGACAAAAAGCAATTGGCTTTATAATATAAATGCATTTAAATTTAAAGCGGATTGTTGAAAGGCAGTCCGCTTTTTTTATGGCCTAACCAATTATCATCTATTTATATCAAATGAAAAATTTAGTAGTATTAACCGGTGCCGGTATTAGCGCCGAAAGTGGCTTAAAAACCTTCAGGGACAGTGATGGTCTGTGGGAAGGTTATAATATTGAAGACGTAGCTACGCCCGAAGCCTGGGAACATAACCCGGTTTTGGTACAGCAATTTTATAACGAGCGCCGTAAAACAGTACTGGAAGCTAAACCTAATGCAGCTCATTATGCACTTGCAGCGCTCGAAGAGAAATATAAAGTAACTATCATCACCCAAAACATAGATGACTTGCATGAACGCGCGGGTTCAACTAATGTAGTGCACCTGCATGGTATTATTACCCGTTCGCAATCGAGTATAAAACCCGAGCTTACTTATCCAATTGACGGCTGGGAAATTAAAATGGGGGAACTTTGCGAATTAGGCTCACAATTGCGTGCACATGTAGTTTGGTTTGGCGAACCTGTGCCGATGATTGAACATGCAGCTGCGATATGTGTTGGGGCCGATGTATTTATGCTTATAGGTTCTTCCCTTGCCGTTTACCCTGCGGCGGGGCTTATCGGCTATGTAGATCGTGAGGTGCCGAAATACATTATCGATCCTAATATTCCTTCAGTAAATGTTAAAGGGCCTGTAATTAAGATCCAGGAAAAAGCTACCATAGGTGTGCCGGCATTAGTAAATGAATTATTGAAAGATTAAATCACTAATTCGCCAACTCACTAAATCACCAATTAAATATGAAATGTATCTTCAACTGGAGCGGCGGCAAAGACAGTGCCCTTGCTTTATATCATTGCTTGCAAAATCCTGGCCTGGAAATCGCCTACCTTGTAACTACGATCAATGATGCGGCCGACAGAATTTCAATGCATGGCGTAAGAACAGAGTTATTGGTCAAACAGGTCGAAGCTATCGGCATTCCATTATACCAGATCCGCCTGCCCGAAATGCCCGGGATGAAAGAGTATGACGATGTCATGCGCCACCATTTAACCTATTTCAAAAATGAAGGTATAACCCATTCTGTTTTTGGTGATATATTTTTGCAGGACCTGAAAGATTACCGTGATGCGAGGTTAAGCGAGGTTGGTCTCAAAGGCATTTATCCTTTATGGAAAAGAGATACATCCGAATTGATAAATGAATTTCTGAACCTTGGTTTCGGAACCGTGATAGCTTGTACCCAACAGCGTTTGGAAAGGATAGTTGGTAAAGAAATTACCCGCGAACTGATTGATACTTTACCTGATGATGTTGACGTATGTGGGGAGAACGGGGAGTTCCACACCTTCACTTTTAAAGGGCCTATATTTAAAAATCCAATCGACTATAAAACAGGTGTAAAGATTTTCAAGGAATACGCAGCGCCGAAAAATGCCGATGATTCCTGTGTTTCGGCCGCGGACTCAAAACCTTCCGGATTTTGGTATTGCGATCTTTTATTGGCTTAACTTGGCATTTATTCTGCCATATTCAACGCAGAATAAAATTTTGTTTAGTATTATAGTGTTTTAAATATCAGTGATTTAACTTAAAATAAGTTAACTTTCTATTTAGATAGAGCCAAAGGATAAGATAATTGCTGTCCGAAAGGCAATCGATTTGCCAAATTAAATTCTGTATTAGGCTTTGATTTTTTATAAATAACTAATTATTAGATACTTGCAATTATTATCCTAATAGTTATATCTAAAATAAGCGTCTTTATAATCGTTACGCATGTCGATAAACCGGGCAGCTATCTTTTTTAAAAACTCTTCATCAAGTAATTCAAAAACACTGTTAACACCATCAGTTAAATCCATCTCGGGGATCTTGTAACTTTGCTCAAGGGAGCCCTGTTCTATCTTTACAATAAATTTATTGTTCATATTAAGGATAGAAATTTTAAAATCGGGATGGGGGAGTTCTGCAATAATTCTCATGTCTTTTTTATTTATCCAATAATCCGTTTAACGGATCTTTTCCATTGATGGTACCAAAGCTGGCAACCAGTTTAAACCGGGCGAAGAGCTCTTCACTGTACCAGCCTTCGCTTCTTGTCCTTTTTATCACTTCGGCATGTTCGGGACTTTTATATGCAAAAGCTTTTACGTGTTCCAGGCTTTCCCAAACAGAAAATGTAGCCTGGCGGTACATTGGCGCTTCGCCAACGCCAAATGAATTTACATAGCCTGGAGCGGATGCCATTATATCTGCTACAGTATCAACATTGGCCCAAAAATTCTTAAGTCTGTTAAACCGGATAGTAGCACGGGTAAGCACCGCAACCGGGCCGCTAATATCGCTTACGTCTGGCTTGCCAAAAGGTTCTTTGCCATCCCAGCTTCCGTGACTTTGCAGGGGTTGGCAAATTACTGTCCAGCTCTCTGTACCCAAAAGCTGCCACCAGGAAGATACGAACGACCGGTTATAAAACGCGTCAAAATCTTCCCGGCTATCCCAGCAAGCTAATAAGCCCCATTGCTGCCAATCCGGTTCAAGGTCGAAAGTTCCGTTTTTACCTGAGCCAAGAAGCTTGTAAAAACTACATCCTTTTTGCATCAGCAGAGGTAGACGATGAATAGCCATTGCCAACAGGGCAAAAGGAATAAATAGTTTGCGGTAGCGGATTATAGTGAGGCTAACGATCATGCAGATGCTAAATAAAAGATTAAATATGATATTTGCCTTATTTACTTTCAACGCAGCATAGTTACTTTTACATCATGGCAGAAGATCTAACAATAAATACATCAACCGATAAAGCGGAGCAATACGCAACACTTGTCCCTCAGATAGAAGCATTACTTTACGGCGAACCTGACCTCGTTGCCAATATGGCCAATGTTGCAGCAGCTTTAAAAGAGCAGTTTAGATGGTTTTGGGTAGGCTTTTACCTGGTTAAAGAAAACGAGTTGGTATTAGGGCCGTTTCAAGGCCCCGTAGCATGTACCCGCATTGGCCTGGGGAAAGGTGTTTGCGGCGCAGCATGGCAGCAGGCTAAAACATTGGTTGTACCCGATGTTGATGCATTTCCGGGGCATATTGCCTGTAGTTCACTTTCCCGCTCGGAAATTGTAGTGCCGGTATTTAAGGATGACAAGGTTGTGGCGGTACTTGATGTGGACAGCGAATTGCTTGATCAGTTTAACGAAACAGACGCGCAGTATCTTGAGCAAATAGTAAAGCTTGTTAATTTTTAATGAGCAGGATCTATCTGATCGCTGGTCTCGGCGCCGACACCCGTGTCTACAATAATATCAATCTCAATGACGAGCATGAAATAATTACCGTAGATTGGGTTGAACCCGACTTAAACGATACTTTACCTGGTTATGCGCAAAGGCTTATTTATCAGAATGATATCAAGCCTAAATCTGTACTTATTGGTAATTCTTTAGGTGGGATCATCGCCGTTGAAATGGCAAAGTTCATACCGGTAGAAAAGGTTGTCCTGATCTCCAGTATTAAGACCAGCGATGAAGCGCCAGGGTATTTTAAGCTCTTCCGCGCACTACCCATTTACAAAATGATTCCGGGTAAAGTATTTAATTCGATGGGCTTTATGATTAAACCTTTGTTTGGTCACATGAGCCAGGAGGATGCATGGTTATTTAGCGATATGCTCAAAAAGTCATCACCGGTATTTATGAAATGGGCTATGTATGCCATTTTGCATTGGAAAAACGAAATTATTCCACCCAATCTCTATCACATTACCGGCGATAAGGATCTGGTGTTTGATTATAAAAGAATAAAAGGTGCTACCATTATTAAGGGCGGCACGCATATCATGATCTTTGATAAGGCAAAAGAGATCAATAAATTATTGAAGGGGATCCTGAAAAAATGAAGCTACCTGAAAGTTACTATTTGGGCAATGATGTGGTGAGCATCAGTAAAGATCTGTTAGGTAAGTATTTATTTACCTGTATTGATGGTATAATTACCGGTGGATATATTGTTGAAACAGAGGCTTATAATGGTATTGTAGATAAGGCATCACATGCGTTTGGTAATCGCAACACACCCCGGACTAAAACCATGTTCATGCAGGGCGGCATCGCTTATGTTTACCTGTGTTATGGTATTCATGAAATGTTCAATATTGTTACTTCTGTTGAAGGGCACCCGCAGGCTATCCTTATCCGTGCTATTCAACCCACTGACGGGATTGAAGCCATGCAGGTACGGCGCAATATGCAGGTTCTTAAGCCTAATATTACAGCAGGGCCAGGTTCCGTAGCTAAGGCTTTAGGCATTTCACGTAATATCAATGCTTTTAGTCTGCAAAGTGATACTATCTGGCTTGAAGATCGTGGTTTAACTTTTCCTGATGAGCAGATAAAAGCCGGTCCGAGGATAGGGGTAGCCTACGCTGCTGAAGATGCCTTGTTACCTTATCGTTTCTATGTAAAGGGCAATATTTACGTAAGCAAGCCCAACAAATAAGCTTCCTATTTTGTAATATTGGCGAATGAACTATCAAAACGATCTGGTATTTGCCCGACAGCAGGATGAGCAGGACCCGCTTAAAGATTTCAGAAGCCGCTTCTTAATTCCTCAGCATAACGGGGAAGATACAGTTTATCTTTGTGGCAATTCGCTTGGATTGCAGCCTGTATCGGCACAGCAATATCTTGCCGATCAATTAAATACCTGGAAAAACCTTGCCGTTGAAGGTTGGTTTCAGGGAGATGATCCCTGGCTTGACTATCATAAATCAATTACCGGTTCAATTGCCCGCATTGTTGGTGCGCAGGAAAATGAGGTTGCTGTAATGAACTCACTTACAGTAAATCTTCACTTACTGATGGTAAGTTTTTATAAGCCAGACAATAAACGTTTTAAAATCATCATAGAAGGAGGGGCTTTCCCTTCGGATCAATATGCGATGGAAAGCCAGGTGAAGTTCCATGATCTTGATCCTGAAGATGCAATAATTGAAATTTTCCCACGGGAGGGTGAGGTTACATTACGAACTGAAGACATCATCCAAACTATCGATCAACATAAAAATGAGCTCGCTTTGGTGTTATTTGGAGGCATCAATTATTATACCGGACAATTCTTTGATCTGAAAGCAATAACCGATGCGGCCCATGCTGCAGGGGCTTATGCCGGTTTTGATCTGGCTCATGCTGCGGGCAATGTACCCGTACAGCTGCACAACTGGGGTGCAGACTTCGCCTGCTGGTGTTCGTACAAATATATGAACTCCGGACCTGGCGGGATAAGCGGCATTTTTGTACATGAGCGGCACTTTACCGGGAAAGAACTTAACAGGTTTGCAGGCTGGTGGGGATATCGCCGAGATAAGCAGTTTCTGATGGCTCCGGGCTTTGATCCGGAGGTTGGTGCGGCCGGTTGGCAGGTAAGTACAAGCCCAATTCCGCTTCTCGCTTTATTTAAAGCCTCTATGGCAATTTTCGATGACGTGAAAGGATTAAATACCATCCGTCAAAAAAGCGTTCGTTTAACGGGCTATTTGGAGTTCTTAATTCGAGAGATCAATAAGGAGCAGGGCGAAGAGGTTTACAGGATTATTACTCCAGCAGATCCGGCTGCCCGCGGCTGCCAGCTTTCGATAGTTTGTAAACGAAATGCCAAAGCTATTTTCAACTATCTTGCACAAAACGGTGTGATAAGCGATTGGCGCGAGCCTGATGTAATCCGCCTGAGTCCGGTGCCACTTTACAATACATTTGAGGATGTTTACAAAACAGCCAAACTGATGGCTGATGCATTAAAAGCTGTTTAAATTTAAAATATGGTTTATTACAATCCTAAAGAGTGGTTTTCATTCATCTTTAAAATAAACAAAGCCGAAACGCTGCGTGAGCTGTTTCCGCTTATGATTGCAGTGAGCGCTTATGCCGGTGTCGTTACTTATCTGCTGATCGATTTTTGGCATCTGCCCGATACAAGCATACTCAAAAAGGTAATCTTTATTCATCAAACAATTGGTTTTGTATTTTCATTACTGTTGGCGTTCCGGATCAATTCGGCATATGACCGCTGGTGGGAAGGACGCAAGATCTGGGGGAGTCTGGTTAATAACAGCCGCAATCTTGCCATTAAGCTAAAACACCTGATTAGCGAGGAGGACCTTGCTTTTTTTAATTACATCATCCCGCGTTATGCACGGGCACTCCGTGATCATTTAAGAGATGAATATGTATCCGAAGATCAACCCTTTATTGATATCGATGCCAAAAAACATGTACCTAACCAGGTAGCATCCGAAATGATCAAAAACATTTACCGGTTAAACAAAGATGGCATTATTAACCCGGAGCAATTGTTTAGCATAACTGCCGAAATAACTTCTTTTACAGATATTTGTGGTGCTTGCGAACGCATTAAGAAAACACCCATTCCGTTTTCATATAATGTATTTATAAAGAAATTTATCTTTACTTATATCATGACGCTACCCTTTACCTGGGCCTTTGATCTTAAATACTTTATCATTCCGATAATTGGTTTTATACTTTTTGTTTTTGCAAGTATTGAGTTATTGGCCGAAGAAATTGAAGATCCCTTTGGTCGTGACGCTAATGACTTGCCTTTGGATAGTATTTGCGAAAACATCCAGAAGCACGTAGGGGAGTTGATAGGATAAGAGGCATGCTCAAAATAGCTTACGATCCAATATATGCTCATCCGCTACCCGAAGGCCACCGCTTTCCGATGCTGAAGTATGAGTTAATCCCGGCGCAGTTATTGCACGAAGGTGTAATTAGTAAAGATAACTTGTTTTCGCCGGGGTTACTTACCGAGGATATTATCATCCTAACACATGATGAAAGTTATTGGCATCAACTTCGTGATTTAGCTTTGCCGCCAAAAGAACAGCGACGCACAGGCTTTCCTTTATCAGCAAGGCTGGTGGAGCGTGAAATAAGGATAGCTAAGGGTACGATTGATGGCTGCCATTATGCTTTTAAAAATGGAATTGCTTTTAACGTTGCAGGCGGAACCCATCATGCGGGCAGCGACTGGGGAGAGGGATTTTGCTTATTAAATGACCAGGCAATTTCAGCTAATTATCTATTGCATAATAAATTAGCTAAATCCATCTTAATAATTGATTTAGATGTGCACCAGGGCAATGGCACTGCCGAGATCTTCGAAAACAAACCGGAGGTTTTCACTTTCTCCATGCATGGGGCTAATAATTTCCCTTACAGAAAAGAGCGATCTGACCTGGATATTGCTTTACAGGACGGCGTTGGCGATGACGAATTTCTTGATATCCTCGAAACAACATTACCGGGATTGATTGAACAACAGCGGCCGGATTTTATCTTTTACCTGTCAGGTGTCGATATTTTGGCAACGGATAAGCTGGGTAAGCTTGCCTTAAGTAAAGAAGCATGCAAGGCCCGTGATCAGTTTGTTTTTGAGCAGTGCATTAAGCGTAATATCCCGGTACAGGTAAGCATGGGAGGCGGTTACTCGCCCCAAATTAAGGATATTGTTGATGCGCATTGTAATACCTTCAAGGTTGCTGTCGACCTCTATTTTTAGTCTTTTGCAATTATAGGTATTACCGGTTTAATCTTGTGCTTTTTACTAAGCAGACTGAAGCGCGCAAACAAAAGTATTGATGCAGTTCCGAGGCCAAGTACAAGACCATACCACACCCCATATACCCCAAGGTTAAATTGGATACCGAGCAGGTAGCCAACAGGTAAACCTATCACCCAATAAGCCAGAAAGGTAATAACAGTTGGGATATTTACATCCCCCATACCCCTTAGTATACCCAGACCAACAACCTGTGCCCCGTCAAATAATTGAAAGAAAGCTGCAATGATAAGTAACTGTGATGCAATAACTATTACCTCTTTATCAGAAGTAATTATCCATGGTAAAAGATTTCTTGCCAGGGCAAATACTATTGCTGTAAAACACATGAACAGTAATACGATATGGTAATTGGAGATAGCAGCCAGCCTTAAATTGCGATGGTCGCTAACACCAAAATAATTCCCCGATTTGATAGCGGCGGCAGCGCCGATACCACTGGCCATCATGTAGGTCATCGACGCCATAGTGATAGTTACCTGGTGTGCTGCCTGTGCCACCACGCCAATGGTGCCAACCAGTAAAGCCGCACCACCAAAAGCACTGATCTCAAAAGTATATTGCATAGCCACGGGCGCCCCGATTTTCATGATTTGAATCCCCCGCAATCTGTCGATATTTTTGATAGCGAAATCAGTTAAATAGGCTTTGAAATTCTTCGAACGGAAAACATAAATTCCCATTACGGTAGCCATTACACATCTATCAATGAGTGTACTGTAACCAACGCCCCTGATGCCCATTGGTTGAATACCGAACAAGCCTTTAACAAAAGTTATCCCCAATAAGATATTGATCAAATTACCCCATATGGATATCATCATGGCTTGCCTGGTAAAGCCCAGGCCTTCGGCAAACTGTTTAAACGTATTGAAGATAAGCAGCGGAATCAAGGACAAGCTAAGCAAGAATAAATAAGGCCTGGCTTCTTTCACAACCTCCGGCGATTGATCAAGATGCCCGATAAGCAACATCGTACCAAAGTAAATTCCACAAAACAGGATAATCCCACTCAGGATATTCAGAAATAAGCTATTGGACAATAGCAGCCCACATTCTTTATAATTTTTACGGCCGTTATTTTGAGCAACGAGCGGTGTTAGCCCATAGGAGATGCCCATGCCAATAACTAACGGAACCATGAAAAGGCTGTTTACCGTTGATACTGCAGCTAACGAAACGGTGCCTGCAAAGTGCCCTACGATAATAGTATCAGACATTTGAACAAGCGTATGCCCAACGTTTGATATAATTACCGGGATAGCCAGCTTAAGGCTTTCAAGATAATAAGGCTTGTATTTTTGGTAAACGGCTCTCATAATTACTCAGGCAACAGGAGCGCAAAAGTAACCATTTGGGCACACACAAAAGTCAGCAGGCTGTATAATATTCTTCCTTTTCGGTTGTGTTGATCTTGATCAGGCCCGATAATATCAGGTCAACAAGTACATTCTGAGCACGGCGGCGCCCAACTTTAAGTAGCTCGCTGCATTCTTTTATGGTTATGCGGCCTGCCTTTTCTAAATGACCGAGCAAGGTGCTTTCGTTTTCAGAATATTCAATTAAAACGCCCTGGTCATTTGATGAGCGTTTCAAAACCTCCAGTACAATTTTACTGGCCAGTACGCTTTTATCTTTTACACGTACATACGCCCACCATTTACCATCTTCGGCAAGGGCGTAATGTGGCTTCAATTCACTTGCCGGTGTATCAACAACCAACACAAGCTTATCATCAAAATAAATTTCTTCGAACGTAGGTTCAAGAGCGGGACGCGAAAATAAATGTGCCGCTTTTGTTATCATGTACTTTTCTTCGTCTTCCGATTTCACGCCTTTTATCGTGCCATCATCAGTTACGCCGATAAGTAGCTTGCCACCTTTATTGTTGGCAAATGACACCATTGTCCGGGCTATTTTTTCGCAGCTGGTTATCGTTTTTTTAAAGTCGACGCTTACACCTTCTCCTTCAAAAATCAGCTTTTTAACATTTGTTCTACTCATAGCCTTTTTATTAATTTATTGGGGCTTAATATATGGTGTAAAAATCTCCATCCAGGTTTCAGGTCGTGAGATGGGTGAAAAACCGAACTGGCTATACAGGTTGTGCGCATCCTTTGTAGCCAACGACCATCTCCTTAAGCCTTTTAAATCGGGATGCTTAACAATTGTTTGCACCAGCCACTTGGAAAGGCCTTTACCCCGATGAGCGGGCAAAACAAACACATCGCAGATGTACGCAAAGGTGGCATTATCAGAAACAACGCGTGCAAAACCTGCTTGTTCATTATTAAAATAGATACCGAAACACATGGAGTTTTCCATAGCCCGGGCTAATTTTTGCCTCGGAATGCCTTTTGCCCAGTATGACTCATTATTGAGGTAATCATAAATAACGTCAACATTAAGCAGGTTTTTATCGGTTGAGATCGTAAAGCCTTTTTTTTCGAAAGCTTCGTCATTCATAATTACAGTCATCAGTATAAGTTATATAGTAGTATCAATAAAGTTTAAGTTTCGAACGTATACCTCAATCATGAGGGATACGCATATTTCGCCATCTTTATTGTAAATGTCAATAGGGAACGAGCGAATAAATTTCCCGGTTGTATTTAAAACATGCTCTGCCTGGGCTATATCGCTGTCTGTTAGTTCGATATTAAAAGATAAATTTGTTGCTGCAGGCTTTGCATATTTTACTGTTGCCGATTTTGACCACACCGTAAGTTTATAGCCTTTATGGCTAAATATTTGATAAAACAGGATAGGGTAAAAAGGATCTGCGGCCGAGAAAAGCGTACCGCCAAAAATTGAGTTATTGTAGTTTTTATTAAGAAAACTCTTCCTGATCCTTACCTTAACGCCGCGATAACCTTTACTGAATTTAACTACCCAGATACGCTGGAAAAGGAGAGGAGGGTAGAAGCGCATTACCCACTTTAATAATCCTTCGGATACTACCATAGCGCTTAAAGATCAGAAAAAAATCAAACAATAAGCGGCAAATGTGGATCAAACAGGCCTATGTTTAAAAATAAAAGATAATAAAATCCAGAATTGCTGGTAAACAATACGGTTAAAGCTTGGTTAATAGTATGGTTCAACATGAATTGATCATTTAATCAAAAGCAAATAACTATGAAAAAGCAATTTTTAAGTTTCGCACTTGTCGCGGCAATGATCGGCGCCATTGCAACAAGCTGCAGTTCGGAAAAAAAAGCAGGTGATGGCTCCGATAGTACAAAAATGGATTCAACAAGCCAGAGTGCACCTGCACCGGCTGCTACTGACACGGCAAAAACAGACACTGCAAAAAAAGATACTACGAAGCATTAGTAATTAAAAATGCATAAAAAATCCCGGCCGGGTATTTCACCAGACCGGGATTTTTTATGCGTTTTTCTTTTTAAATTTTAGAATGCGGTTTTTATAACACCGCCATCAGCGCGTAAAGTTGCGCCATTAGTTGCCGCCGATAGCGGACTGGCAATATAGGTAACCATGCTGGCAATTTCATCGGTAGTAATAAAGCGTTTTATTAATGAGGTGCCACGCACATTGGTAAAAAATTCTTTTTCTACCTCAGTATTGCTTAAACCCTGATCTTTGGCCAAAGCCTCAATGAAATCACCAACGCCCTCAGATAATGTTGGGCCCGGCAAAACGGTATTTACAGTAACGCCAGTGCTTTTAGTAAGCTCGGCCAGGCCACGTGCAACTGCAATTTGAGCTGTTTTGGTAGTACCGTAATGGATCATTTCTTCGGGGATCTGATAGGCTGATTCGCTGGAGATAAAAATGATACGGCCCCAGTTTTTGCTGAGCATTTTATCAAAATAAGCCCTTGATAAACGAACCCCGCTTAGTACATTAACTTCAAAAAATCTCAGCCAATCGTCGTCAGTAATTTCGGCAAATGGCTTGGGTTCAAAAATGCCAACATTGTTTACCAGGATATCAACTTCCGGCAATTGTGCTGTCAATGCTTCAACTTGCACAATATTTGAAAAATCAGCAGCAATGCCTTTAATCTTATTATTGCCGGTTTCTGCAATCAGCTTTTTTACAACTTCGTCAACCTTGGTTTGGTTGCGGCCATTTACATATACAGTAGTACCTTCATTAGCCAGTGATTTCGCAATGGCATAACCAATGCCAGCTGTTGACCCTGTTACAAGTGCGGTTTTGTCATTAAGTTTAAGATCCATGATTTTGTTTTTAGCTTATAACACAAGTGTAGCACTGTTGTTAACTATTAGCTGATATTAAAATCAAAGATTGAACAATACTGACAATTGACATGAAGTATTGAACACAAACAAACTCAACCCTGTCCGGGTTGATACATTCTTTTTTCAACCGGCTGATAATATTCATCCAGGTTTTCCGGCACACGGGACTTGTAACCCAAAATTTGCCTTAAGTCATCACTTAGCCCTTCACCAAATTCATAGCCTAAAAATCTTGGATAGTCAAGCTGTTGTTTGAAAAAAGGTTTAGTAAAGGCCATGGTTAAAGTCCGCCTTGTTGCGTCGGTATAGTTTTTACCGGCTGCATGCCATAAATTGGAGTCGAACAAGATAATACTGCCTTTTTTTGTATTAGCGCGATCTGCATTTTGATAAAAGAAATCACTTTCTGGTTTGTCATCCTTTTTATGAGAGCCTGACAAAAAATAGGTCGACCCATTTTCAGCGGTGAATTCATCTAAGGTGATCATCATCTGAATCATTACCTTAAAATCTCCGGTAAAGCTCCTTATGTCCCTGTGAATATTCTGCACATAAGGTTTTTCATCTTTTAAATTAATTACCGCACCTAATGAATTGATAATGTAATTTCCCTTTAAAAAGTGCGTCATCTGGTCTGCGCAATATTTTCGTTCAAGAAACTTCAATGAAAATCTTTCCCGTTCAACAAGGTGGTGCAGGGTTCCATTCATATTGTCGCCTATACCATTAGCAATTTGAATTTTGCGCCTCACATCATATGCTGGCACCAATGAATCTCTTATTTCGTCAATGAAGGCATCATCCAGGGCGTCTTCATATATAATCCACCCATATTCATCCATTACCTGGTCAAATACAGCAAGGTCAGCATCGGAATAGTTAAACTTATTTTTCATTTTGCAATTAATTAAGGTTGTCAATTGTGGTGGTTTCGGGCTCAGAGGTAGTTGCTTGTGTTTTTCTGTTAGGATGACGATATAATGGAAAGAATTTAATTTCCGGATTGGTTTCTACGCCCGACCTTAAAACAAGATCGTTATAAGCAGGTTCATCATTGACATAACACCAGATCCGGTCTTTTACCTGCAAGTTTGAGAATAGCTTTTTGAAATTGAAAAGTGAATCCTCTTTTCCGCCAACGCCGCCTCCAAGGTGAAAGATCTTTTTTCCTAATCTTCTCCCAATCATACTTATTTCGTCTGTTAGTAACTTACTCGGAGAAATACTCAAATAATCGGGAGAAGTAGCAGAAAGGTGGTTTCTAACTATGTTATCTGATAATAAAATGAGCGCCCCGCACATCAGGTTTAGGCCATCGTAAATTAAAATCAGTTTATTTTTCATGTATTCTTCGTTAAGAAGATTGATAAAATGCTGAACATCAAAATAATAATTAGATGAAGCATGCAGCCTATCCATGTTTTTATAATACATTTCAGCAAAACGTTCGATTTCCTGAATTGTATCTGCTTCTTTAATAACAAAGCCCATTTTTCGCAGACTTCTTATCTGGCGGCCAAGCCTTTTATCGTAGCCATTCCGTTGATCTTCTTCAGACATCAAAAGATCAATGTACAGCGTTGTGCCGTTATCCTTAATACCGCCGATATTTTCTAACAGATGATGCTGATTGAGGAACGGATGTAATCTTGAAAAGATACAAATGGCCGATTCTTCTTTCATAAAATCCGTAAATGCAACCTTAAATTGTGTAGTTATTGCGGCTGATAGGTTTTCAAGGGATATGTTAGATAAAGGCCCTGAATAGCCATACACGCAAGTCATATCGAAGTATTCGGAGCCTTCGATTTTCCTTTTGATTACGGGTAATGCTATAAAAACTACATCTTCTTCATAAACAAATAAAAGAGGCTCGCCTTCATTATTTAAAGAGTGATAATACCAGGTATGAAACCCCTCGTGTGTATATGACCGCTTTATATATTCGTCCCAATCCTTTCTATTACGTATGGTGAAACTTCGATAGCTCATAAGTGGTTTTTAATTATGTATTTAATTATTGATTATACGCCCTGAGGGTAGGGCATGGGGTACTTGTTAGCCAATAATACTGGCAGTTTATGCCTTAAAATGAAAATACTTATCAAGGGTACGCGATACGGTATAGGTGGATAATAGCGCAGCAGGAAGAAAAATTGCAATGAAGTTTAAAGCAGGTATTTTACTGTGTCGAAAGCTTTGCGTAACCGAAATCGACCCAATTCAAATAGTATATATCTTTTAAGATACAACAGCAGCAGCATTTTCTTTTGCATTCCGCGATAGCGAAAACGCCTGATAATGAGATTAAAATCACTGATAACCATTTCCATCCTGGCTTCATTTTTGATCATACTCCAAATGCCGCCCACGTGATTGCGATAACAGCTCATGACCTCGGGCATCACATATATTTTACGACCGGTATTAAATGTGGCAAAAATTTTAAAGAACTTATCGGCCGCATAGCAACTGGTATACCATTGTTCCTGAAACAATTCATGCACTTCAGGGATGTTATGATATACAACTGTAGCGGTTTTAGTTTCTACCTGTCGGCCAACCAGTAAATCGTGATAAGTATATTCAAGCGGTACAGGATTTGACTCGATATTCAGGGTATTATTGTTGATGTCAATTACTCTTGTATAGTGGCAGCAAATAATATATTCCGGGTTATTTTCCAGGAAATCGACTTGCTTTTGCAACTTTTGAGGGCTTGTCCAAAAGTCATCACCGTCACAGAGGGCAATGTATTTTCCTTCACATGCTTTGATGGTATTAATTGTATTTAAATGAGCTCCGCGGTTTTTTTCCGGATATATGATCTTGATTTTATCAGGATATTTTTCCTTGTATGATCTCAGTATCTCAGTCGTGCCGTCGGTTGAACAATCATCGCCAACAACAATCTCATATCTAAAATTAGTTTCCTGCATCAGGAAACTCTCGATAGTTTGACTGATAAAATCTTTATGGTTATAAGTTGTACAACAAATGCTAACCATCAAGTTCTGATCTGTTACCATATAAAAAGTAATTTTTTGCAGAGGTATTATAAATTGGATTTTTCGTCGCGGCGAGCCTGATGTTTTAATAAATACTGAAAGTCCGGCGTGCTTTTCGATTATCGCACAGTGCTTCGCCATATGACTCACATTTCTTATCAATCTGATCGAAAGGTCTATTGTTTAAATAAACTTTTTAATACAAATGTAGTTCGATCAAAAAGCAATAATTACGAGTCGGCTATTGCGGCATTTTGCTATATCAAATATATTTAATTCATACTTATCAGCAGCCCACACAACTTTATTGACTCTTAAATTGTAAACTACCTTTCAATTACTTTACATACCTGTGAACGCCTGTAAATATATATCTGTATACCCGTGCAATTCGATATAATTTCACCCCAAAATTGATAGCATCCATGTAAAAAAACAGCAATACATTATTTCTCATAATTAACATTATGTTAAATAATGTATTTAGGAGAAAGGCCTTTTAAAAAGGCCCCTCTCTTTATAGTATCTTTCGATATTATTGATTAGCTGGTAATGCGTCAATCTGCGCTTTCAATTTTGAAGCATTTGCGTCATCTTTAACACCTAAGTAATAGGTTCTCAAGTTTTGCAACGCATCAATTGATTTTGGCTGAAGTTCTACGGCTTTTACCAAATATGGTTTAGCTTGTTCAAACTGTGCTTTAGCTTTGGCAATAGCAGCATCATATTCTTTCTGTTTGTTAGCTGGTAATTTATTAGCCGCATTATAAGCATCAATTGCCGGGTTGAGAATTACGTAACCGTAGTTTAAGTTAGCTTCGAAATAGTTAGGATCAATTTCTAAGGCTTTTTTATACATCTCACCAGCTTTAACATAGGCTTCGGCTTTTGATGCATTTAATTTAGCTTTTGCAGCCGCATCTTTAGTTGAGCCCGCTTCTCTTGCGTAATTATCGGCTGTTTGTGAGTAAGTTAAACCAGCATAATAATACAAAGTTTTGTTTTTTGGATCGTTGGCTAAAGCTGCCTGAATTTTATCGGTAACTTCTTTTTCTTTTCCTGTTTGCAAGCTGATCTCGATTTCGCGTTTACGCAGCTCACTGTTCGCCGGATATTTGCTTACTCCTTCAGATACAGCTTTAAGCGCACCTGCGGTATCTTTACTTGCAAGGTATAACGAAGAAAGATCAAGATAAACACCGGCATTTTTTGAATATTTAGTAGTTACCAGTTTGCTGTAGTTTGAAATTGCGGCGGGGTAATTTTTTCCGTTTGCGGCTGCAAGGCCTGTATAATAGATAGCATTTGTATCTTCAGGCAGTACCGTACGGTAAAAGTCAAATGACTTGTAAGCAAGATCATATTTGCCCGCAGAGTATTCTTTAACACCTTTGGTTAACTGATATTGGGCAAGGTTTAAATATGCCTCGTCAATCATTTTTTTATTTTCCCCTTTGGTATCAACCTCTTTAGCTTTTTTCAAAGCTTCTTCGGCAGTAGTAAATAGCGGCAATGAAGTGGTTGGCACAGTGTCCTGAACAGCTAACGCCGAGTAAATTGAACCTTTTACAGCATAAGTAAGCGGTAATGTAGCGGTTTTTTCATTGACTGAGGCTTTGTCAATTGATTCTTTCGCAGTGGTAAGGCTTTTACCTGCCATTGATGCCATTGCCGGCTGGCCCCTTAAACCCGAATATTTTTCGTATTCTTCTTTTGCGGTATTTAACTCACCTTTTTGCGCAAAAGCTGTTGCTGAAACTAAGCCTAACAGGCCCGCCATCAAAAGTTTGATTTTCATGATTATTATTGATTGGTTAACTGTTTTAGTTTATTGTTTATTCTGTCTAACTGATCCTGGTTATTGGTTTTGGCATATGCCAGTTGCAAAGCCTGCAGGCTATTGACGTTGTTGGGCGATATTTCATTAGCCTTTTCAAGCCATTGTATAGCACGTCCCAGATCCTGGATGCTCCTCTCCCCTTTTGTAGTTGAGCTTTGTTTTAAATATAATAACCCTAAATTAAATACCGGGTCAAAATATGTTCCGCTCAGTTCAATGGCGTGTAAATAGAGAGATTCCGCCTGGTCAAATTTATCTAAATGATCATAGCAATTAGCAGCTACAAATGCAATATCGGCGTTATTTGCATTAATATCAAGCAGTGGGCCAATTAAGGGCTCTAACGCCTTGTAATTTTTCTTATTGTTATAAATATTGGCCTCGTCAAGCAGCAAAAAACGGTCATTCGGCAAAATTTTTCGACCTTTTTGGAGTATTTGTAACGCCTTAGTTGTATCGCCTAATGATTTGTAGATATTTGATGCGGTTTCGATATACTCAGTACGGGCACTGTCAACCTGCAGCATGGTTGTATAGTACCTGGCTGCATCCTGCAAATTACCGGCTTTGTTGTTCGAAAAGGCAATATAAGTATTGATCTGGTTCATCCCCGGCGCATACTTCTTCGCGTTTTCAAACGAAGTTCTGGCATTGGCAAAATCCGAATTATTTACAGCTTCAAACCCTTTCCGGATATAAACATTAGCCAAACACCGCTTGGTGTAATCAAGCTCTGACTGGTACTTGAAAATTTTGCTCATGCCAGATAACCTGTCAACCAGTTTGGTAGTTTTATCCAGCATATCCGCGGGCATACCAAGCTTGTTTAGCGAATCAATATACAGGATACTTGTATTTACAATAGCCCTGTAAAGATTCTTTTCTATATCAGCCGTATCCGACTTTGTAATGATCAAACTATCTGCAGATTTTTTGGCTGCGGCCAAATACTTCAGGTCGTTTTTCTGTTTATAAAAAGCCAGGTTATTTACCACAACCTTAAGCGCTTCCTTTTGCGCAAACGCAAAGGATGTAGTAAAACAAGTAATTAAAACCGATAAAATGATCTTGCGGTAGTGCATATTTGTTATTCTGTTGTATCGTCAGTTGATGGTTCGGCACCATTCTCGGCCGTATCACCATTGCCTGTGTTTTCAGCAGCAATATTATCAGAGCCTTCAGCATTTTCGTCGCCGTCTTTTACTTCTTCATCCTCGTCATGCTCAATTTTGGCTACTGAAGCTATTTCGTCGTTATTTTTAAGTGTAATCAGCCTTACACCTTGTGTGGCACGACCCATTACCCTTAATTCGCTTACAGCTATACGGATAATAATACCTGATTTATTAATGATCATCAGGTCTTCTTTATCTGTAACACCTTTTATGGCTACAAGGTTTCCGGTTTTTTCAGTAATATTAAGTGTTTTTACACCTTTGCCACCGCGGTTTGTAACACGGTAATCTTCAATATCGGTACGTTTACCGTATCCCTTTTCTGATACTACCAATACGGTTGTTTCTGCGTCATCAATAGCAATCATGCCAACTACCTCATCATTTTCGTCATCAAGCGTAATACCGCGAACACCAGTAGCGGTACGTCCCATAGGTCTTACGGTTGACTCATTGAAACGGATAGCACGGCCAGATTTAAGCGCCATAACAATCTCGCTGCTGCCGCTAGTTAAGCTTGCTTCAAGTAATGAATCGCCTTCATTGATATTGATGGCATTGATACCGTTTGAGCGCGGACGTGAGTAAGCCTCAAGCGAAGTTTTCTTGATGGTACCTTTTTTGGTACACATGATGATGAAATTGTTTTCAAGGTAATTTTGATCTTTAAGCGAGATCAGCTTGATATACGCCTTGATATTTTCTTCCTTAGGAATATTGATGATATTCTGAATTGCACGTCCTTTCGATGTACGGGTACCTTCCGGTATCTCAAATACCCTGAGCCAGAAGCACTGCCCTGATTCGGTAAAGAACAGCATGTAATTGTGGTTCGAGGCAATAAGCAGGTGCTCAATGAAATCCTCATCACGGCTGTTGCTGCCTATAGCACCTTTACCTCCCCTGCTCTGCCTGCGGTATTCGGTAAGTGGGGTACGTTTAATATAACCTTCGCGCGAAATTGTAATTACTACATCCTCATCCTCGATAAAGTCTTCAGTTTGCATTTCTGCAGATGAGTGAACCATCTCTGTACGGCGCTCATCACCGTATTTCTCCTTAACTTCCAGTAACTCATCCTTAATGATCTGCATCCTTAAGCCTTCGTCGCTCAGGATGTTCTTTAAATGTTCGATGAGTTTCATTAAGGCAGCATATTCATCTTTAATCTTATCACGTTCAAGTCCTGTTAACCTCCTTAAGGTCATATCAAGGATAGCGCGTGCCTGGATATCAGTCAAACCAAAACTGGTCATCAAGCCTTCCCTTGCTTCGTCAGGTGTTTGCGAAGCGCGGATCAAACGGATAACCTCATCAAGATGATCTAAAGCAATCAATAAACCTTCAAGGATGTGCGCGCGTTTTTCAGCTTCATTAAGCTCAAATTTAGTACGGCGAACCACAACCTCATGACGGTGCTCAACAAAATGATGGATCAGGTCCTTCAGGTTAAGCAGCATTGGCCTGCCGTTAACCAGGGCAATGTTGTTTACACTGAAAGATGTTTGAAGTGCAGTATATTTAAACAGGTTGTTTAATACGATAGCTGCATTGGCATCGCGTTTTATTTCGTAAACTATACGGATCCCTTCACGGCTCGATTCGTCACGAATAGCCGATATACCTTCCAGTTTCTTTTCATTGACCAGTTCGGCGGTACGCTCAATCATTAAAGCTTTGTTTACCTGGTAAGGTATTTCGCTTACAACGATGCGTTCACGTTCGCCGTTATAGGTTTCGATTTCGGCACGGGCGCGGATCACAACCCTGCCACGACCGGTTTCCAGCGCTTCGCGCGGGCCATCGTAACCGTAAATGATGCCCCCTGTAGGGAAATCGGGGCCTTTTACATATTTCATTAACTCGGCAACCTCAATCTGGCGGTTATCAATCAATGCCATGGTAGCATCAATAACTTCCGAAAGGTTGTGCGGCGCCATATTGGTAGCCATACCTACTGCAATACCCGAAGCTCCGTTAACCAGTAGGTTGGGGAATTTAGATGGCAATACTGTTGGCTCCTGCAGCGAGTCGTCAAAGTTTAATTGGAAATCAATGGTATCTTTATTGATATCGGCAAGCATCTCTTCGGCAAGCTTTTGCAAGCGCGCTTCCGTATAACGCATCGCCGCCGGTTCGTCGCCATCAACAGAACCGTAGTTACCCTGGCCTTCAACCAGCAAGTAGCGCAAACTCCACTCCTGGGCCATACGTACCATGGTGTCATACACCGATTTATCACCATGCGGGTGATATTTACCCATTACCTCACCCACAATACGGGCAGACTTTTTGTAGGGCTTGTTATTTGTTAAACCAAGGTCGAGCATACCGTAAAGTACGCGCCTGTGTACGGGTTTCAGTCCATCGCGGACATCGGGCAGCGCCCTGGAAACAATCACCGACATTGAATAATCAATGTACGCCGATCGCATTTCCTCATCAATATTTATCGAAATTATCCTGTCTTCTGCGTGTGAATTATCGTTTTCTGTTCCTTCAGCCATTTTTTATTATTTGTAGAACCTTCTCTTATAATTGCGTGTTAAAATTGATTTTTCAACGACCTGCGAAGTTAAAAAAATACTTGGGATTGCACCAATTTAGTAACAATAAACCATGCTGCTTATTGCTGCAGAACCAACAATTTTGTTACGTTAATCAGGGTTTATTTAAGTTTCACCCAGTAATCTTCAACCTTGTTGCCGTTGGGTAAAACGGAAAGCAGTTTAAGTGTATCGTTACTGATTGTGTAGTTGTATTTTATGGTTTTGTTAAGCAGCTTTGACTCCTGCATGCAGTATGTTTGGGTTTCAAAGCACGTATCGTCTTTCAACTGATAATCGCCCTTTTCATATATCTGGGTCTTCTCCCCCTCCTCAATCACTTTGGCTTTATAGTGCTCATTGTCATAATCCCTTTGTAATTTATAAGCTGTGGGAGCAGCATCAAGTTTACCATTAATTATCCCTCCGCGATATTCCCAGCTGCCTTTCAGCGGACTATCAGCGGAATTAAAAGAGCATAACAGCAGTATCACTGCCACAGGTAAAAAAAGCTTTTGCATAGATGATGTTTGTACCGGACTAAATTTTGATTAAGCCCAGTTAATACCTTTTTTTAGTAAAGATAGTGTTTTTTCCTCTTCGCTGCCGGTTACCGGATGATAGTCATAAACCCATTTGGCTGTAGGCGGCAAGCTCATCAGTATCGACTCAATCCTGCCGTTGGTTTCCAGCCCGAATTTGGTGCCGGCATCATAAACCAGGTTAAATTCGGCATAACGGCTGCGACGCTGGTATTGAAAAAGCTGCTGCGCTTCGGTAAATGATTTATCCCGGTTACGGCTCACCAGTTCGGAGTATATTGGTGCAAAAGAACGGCCAACCGTTTTTGAAAACTCAAAGATATCCTCCCAACTCAAGTCATCGTTGGCAGTGAGCCTGTCATAAAATATGCCGCCTATACCACGGGTTTCGTTACGGTGTTTGATGAAGAAGTAATCGTCGGCCCATTTTTTGAAGCGGGGATAAAAATCGGCATAGTATTGATCGCACGCAGCTTTCAAGCCACTATGAAAAAACCGGGCATCATCTTCAATTACATAGTGAGGGGTTAAATCAATGCCTCCGCCAAACCAACGAACAGGCTTTTGACTATCGCCCATAGTAGTGGGCATTTCAAAGTAACGGATATTCATGTGGATGATTGGCACCAACGGATGATTGGGATGGATCACAATAGATACACCGGTGGCAAAAAAATCATCCTGCTCAACCTGCAAAGCCCGCTTCATGGTATCGGGCAAATGACCGTGAACCGCCGAAAAGTTAACTCCGCCTTTTTCAAGGATGTTTCCGTTTTGGATAACCCGGGTACGGCCTCCACCTCCACCCTCGCGCTCCCAAAGCTCCTCCTCAAATTTTGCTGCGCCATCTAATTGCTCAAGTGCGGCACAGATCTCATCCTGTATCTGCTTATAATCTTCGGCTATTTGTTCTTTGCTGATCATAGGCCGTAAAAGTAATGAATTTTAGGAATTGCCGCAGATGACCTTTTTCAACGTGTAGTCCTGTGGCTACCTATATCAAACACGTGATAATGGAAAGTGTTCAATTTTTTCAGGCGTGAACACTTGCTAAAATAAAATTAATTGACAATCAATGATTTACATGTTCATTATTTTGCTATCAAAAACATAAGTAACTGATAGTCAATGCCTGTATTTTTAATTTTAGACTAAGCAGAAGCTTTTTGAACACCCGTTTTTTGAAAATTGAACACCCGGCCGATTTTAACTTATTTCGACATAATTCAAATCCTTGCCAAAAGTTTCCTTTAGCTGGCTTAAGGATAATAGCGCTACCGCGGTAAGTATGCCCATCATGATATATCCCGATTTGATATATCCATATTTTGCGTTGAAAGCATTAAATGCTACAGTTATAGGGATCAATGAGCCGCGTACAAAGTTTGGCACTGTAGTGGTAACTGTTGAGCGGATATTGGTGCCAAACTGCTCGGAGGCAATGGTAACAAATGTTGCCCAATAACCTACTGTACAGCCCATAAAAAAGCTTAATACAGCAAATTTTTCGGGGGTAATGCCGTAGCTGCCTAGATAAAAATGCACACTTACTAATGAAAGTATTAGAAATACAGCCATGGTTAATTTCCGCGATTTGGTAACCTGGGCAAGCAAGCCCGCCACAATATCTCCAATTGCGATCCCTATATAACTGTAAAAAATACCGTCGCCGGGCTTAATCAGTGTTTTGGCCCCTAAGGCAGCGCCAAACTTATCCGAAAAACTGATCAATACACCTACCACATACCATAATGGTGCGCCTATCAGGATACAGAAAAGGTATTTTTTTAATCGTTCCCAATTAGTAAACAACATGAGCATGTTGCCTTTGGATACATCGCTGTTCTCGACATTTTTGAACATACCCGATTCAAAGGTACCAACACGAAGCAGCAGCAATAAAATTCCTAAACCTCCACCTACAAAATAAGCATTACGCCATCCAAATTTAGCTACTGCATAAGCAGCAGTAGCTCCAAACAAGCCAATAACAGCCACCATCATGGTTCCGTAACCACGGTTTTCCTTGCTCAATGTTTCGCTAACCAAAGTAATGCCTGCACCAAGCTCACCTGCCAGGCCAAGACCGGCAATGAATCGTACAATTGCGTAGGTATTTACATCATGCACAAGGCCGTTGGCAAAGTTGGCCACAGAGTAAAGTAATATCGAACCAAAAAGCACTTTAATACGCCCCAGCTTATCGCCAACAATACCCCATATGATACCGCCAAGCAATAATCCAAACATCTGGATGCTGATAATGAATTGGCCTTTGTCAGTTATTTCCTGCGCATTTAAACCAATATCTTTAAGGCTGGGGATCCGTACTATCGAAAAGACCAGAAGGTCATATATATCAACAAAATAGCCCAGAGAAGCAACAAGTACTAAAAAAACGGCATTCCTTGTAACTTTGGCATTAGCAGCGTCGGTCATAAACTATAAAAATTGGTTGGCTAATGTAGGGCATTTACGCAGATAAAAGCAAAAAAATGAACACAAAAAAAACCCCTGTTGAGTCAGAGGTTCTGTGAGTAAATGTTGTTCAATAACTTTATATATTTTTATACCTTTTTCACGTTAACTGCCTGTAATCCTTTTCTTCCTTCTTCAACATCGTACGTTACGCTGTCGTTGTCTTTTATAGCATTTACACCGCCCTGAACGTCTTTAAAGTGTACAAAAAGATCTTTACCTTCTTCGGTAATAATAAAGCCATAACCTTTCTGCGTGTTAAACCATTTTACTTTTCCAGTTTTCATAATTATAATAATCGTAATAAAAAATTCGTGTTAAGATCAACTAAAACCAAACTGAAAAATAAAATAGGTTTATATGTTCAGAAGGAATAGATATCCCGCTTCCCTCAAATATATAAAATTATTAAATAAACCAAATAAAATTATTTATTTGGTTGCGGTGTCAGGCGCAAATAAGGCTTAACCGCAGTAAAACCCTTTGGAAATTTGGCAGG
Source organism: Mucilaginibacter sp. Mucisp86 (assembly GCF_047324315.1). Classification (NCBI taxonomy): domain Bacteria; kingdom Pseudomonadati; phylum Bacteroidota; class Sphingobacteriia; order Sphingobacteriales; family Sphingobacteriaceae; genus Mucilaginibacter; species Mucilaginibacter sp. Mucisp86. The sequence goes on along the minus strand of NZ_CP168503.1, from coordinate 6,535,116 downwards.
GATATCTTCAGTCTTGATTGCAGGTACTACAACTACGTCTTCCCCTTCTTTCCAGTCGGCCGGCGTAGCTACGCTGTAATTAGCGGTTAGCTGCAGTGAATCAATCACCCTTAAAATCTCCTGGAAATTACGGCCGGTTGATGCTGGGTAAGTGATGATCAGCTTTACCGCCTTATCAGGGCCTATAATGAATAAGGAACGCACAGTTGCATTTACCGATGCATTTGGGTGGATCATATCATAAGCTTCAGAAATTTTGCGGTCTTCATCGGCAATGATCGGGAAGTTAACCTCAACGCCCTGTGTCTCGTTAATATCCTGGATCCAGCCATGGTGCGATTCTACCGAGTCAACGCTAAGTGCCAATACTTTAACATTACGTTTGGTGAATTCGTCTTTTAAAGCGGCAGTTTTGCCAAGTTCAGTAGTACATACAGGTGTATAATCGCCAGGATGTGAGAATAATACACCCCAGCTATCGCCTAAATATTCGTAAAAGTCAATTTCGCCTTCTGATGTTTTTGCTTTGAAATTTGGCGCTTTATCGCCCAGTCTTAAACTCATAGTTGATAGAATTTTTGTTTTAAATTAATACTACTAAGTTACTATACATTGTTAAACAAATGCAAACAAACTTTAAATAATCATATTATTTACGCCAACATTACAAAGGCTGTGTTGTTGAAGTTTGAAACAAATAACAGCTATCCATGAGCAAACACACCTATGATACCGGGATAATTGGCAATTGCGCCTTTTTAGCCCATATTAATAAAAATACCAATGTCGACTGGCTTTGCTGGCCATGTTTTGACAGCACCTTTATTTTTGGCGGTTTACTTGATAAAGATAAAGGAGGTGAGTTCTCCATCCGCCCGGAGGGTGATTATACTTCCCAACAACATTACCTGGAAAACACCAATATTTTAATTACAGAAATAAGCCCGGCAAGCGGTGGCAAATACCGGATAACTGATTTTGCGCCACGTTTCTACCAGCATCAGCGTTACTACAAACCATTGATGCTGATCAGGAAGATTGAGGCTATTGAAGGCTCGCCAAGGATCATTGTTAAATGCGCGCCCGTATCTGAATATGGCACTATTAAGTTGAACGTAAACCGCGGCAGTAACCACATCCAATACCAGGGGGGCGAAGAAAACATCCGCCTTACAACCAATATCCCTATAAGTTATATTTTTGATGAGCAGGCATTTGTGCTTAACGAAACCAAGTACCTGGCCATGACCTACGGTGAGCCGCTTGAGGCCCCGCTCATCAGCACCGCCGATCGTTTTTTGGCCGAAACAGTGCAATACTGGCGTACCTGGATCAAACACTCATCAATTGCAACTTATTTTCAGCCTTTTGTTATCCGTTCGGCCCTGGCCCTTAAAATACACCAGTTTGAAGACACGGGCGCCATTATAGCTGCAAGTACCACAAGTTTGCCCGAATCGCCGGGAAGCGGCCGTAACTGGGATTATAGGTATTGCTGGCTGCGCGATACCTACTATGTAATAACTGCGCTTAACCACATCGGCCATTTTGAAGAGATGGAAAAGTATTTCAGCTATGTTACCGATATCACCTTCTCCGAAATGGAACGGTACCAGCCACTGTATAGCATCACCGGTAAAAAGGACCTTGTTGAAAATATTTTGACCGATTTGGTGGGCTATATGGGCAATCAGCCTGTGCGCATCGGTAACCAGGCATCTGAACATATTCAGAATGATATTTACGGCCAGGTGCTTATTTCTCTGCTGCCATTGTATACAGATCATCGATTTGTGTTTTCAGAGCGAAAAGACTCCGTTCGCTGGGTAGAGTTTTTGTTAAATAAGATAGAGCATACCATCGACGAAAAAGACGCCGGGATCTGGGAATTCAGGAATATGGCTAATATCCATTGTTACAGCAACCTGTTTCAGTGGGCAGGCGCATCTGCTGCTGAAAAAATGGCACGCACCATTCAAAATCAGGAATTAATTGATAGGGCCATAGCCCTTAAAGAGCGCGCAGCAGCACATATTGAAAGCTGCTATGACCCGGTGCGCAAGGTTTACACCAATTCTGCCGGGAGCAGTAACCTTGATGCCAGTACTTTACAGCTTATCATGATGAACTACCTTGATCCAAGCTCACAAAAAGCAAAAGACCATTTAGCTGCACTGGAAAAAGAGCTTAAGACACCTAATGGATTATTTTACAGGTATTTATATGCTGATGATTTTGGCAAACCTAAAACCACTTTCCTGATCTGTGCATTCTGGTACGTAGAGGCCCTGGCAACTGTTGGCCGGCTGGATGATGCCCAGCGGGAGTTTGGCAACCTGCTGCAATATTCTAATCACCTGTTGCTGTTTAGCGAGGATGTTGATGAGGAAGATGGCAGCCAATGGGGCAATTTCCCCCAGGCTTACAGCCACGTAGGTTTAATGAATGCGGCCTACCGGATAGCTATGAAATTGGACAGGCCGATATTTTTGTAAGTGCCCGTAAGGACACGGGCACGGGGGACAACAACAATATCTCCCGATCCGTGTCCTCACGGATCGTCCCCTGCCCGTCCATTTTCGCATTTTATTTATTAAAGCCGTTTTTTCTACACAGAAAAGCCCGATTGATCTTTTAAACCAATCGGGCTTTGTTTTTTTTGCCGCTCCGTTGTTGGTGTTATCATTATATCTCGTACAGGGCATCAGCTTTAGCGTAAAGTGTGTCATTTTCAGGCTCATCATGAACCATAAAATTAAACAATGCTAATGCGTAAAAAATCTTATACCTTTCGGGATCACCCCCGTCCATCATTAAATCAGTTTTCCAATTGCCTCCGGGATATAGTATCCGATATTTTTTTTCAAAGTCTTCGAACTTCGTAAACAGATAGGCATGGTCAAACATATGCGGCAGCGCATAAAAACCGGTAATACTACCTACTTTATCGCGCATGGCATATTCACTTTTTTTTGCCTTGCCATAAAAAAAGCAGAAATAAACCCACAAAACTGCCGCTATAACCGATATAGTTAACATTAATAGCTTAAAGTTTGTATCAAAAATATCAGGCAGAAATCCTAAATAAAATGTTATTACCGCGATAGCGGCAGTAAATAACCGTGCATAAGCTGCACGTATGCTTTTACTGTTTGTGCCGATATCTAATCCGCTTCTGCTCCTGAAATCAGACCGGGTGACATATATTGAACTTACAGGGAAAAGCGGGATAAACATAAAGTGAAAAAACTTGCTTTCAATCCATTGATCGTTGTAGGTACCAACTTTACCGTAAAATGCGGAGCCAAAAAAGAATATCATGTGATAGGGTTTTAGAATACAAAACTACATTATTCACTTACACTGTAAGCAATCGCGGTCAAATAAATGTTTAATATTTACCTTATCTCCACCACACCATCCGCAACCTTGGGAAAGATCTCAAGCTGTTTTCCATCATGCCCCGGGATTATAAATTTAACATTACTGGCAAGCATTTTCATTCGTTTCATAGCCTTTACATAACCTGCCGGATCAAGCGTTCCACCTTGTGAAGGCGGCACCAAATGCTGAAGGCTATAATAGATCCAAATGTTATCCGACGCTACTACCACCCTGTTTTTTCCTGCTTGCACCAACACATATTGCGAATTATAGGTATGCTTTGAACCGGTATAAACTTTTATGCCTTTAATGATCTCTTTGTCATCACCATCAACCAATTTAAGCCGGCCAGCCAAATTTAAATTTACCATATTAACAACATCCCGTTTTGCGTAGCCGCCAGCCTCACCAGGCTTTTGCCAGGCCGATCCTACAAAAAAACCATAATCCAGCTTTTGCATCCAAACTTTTGCTTTCGGGAAAAGGCTTAAACCATCGATATGGTCCCAATGCGGGTGGCTTACAATAATATCGGTTATATCGCCGGCCTTAACACCCAACTTTAAAAGTGCTGAATCGGGACGCTGATAAGTTTTTAGTTTAAATTCCTTAGCATCTTCAATATCGCCCAAAAAACCAGCGTCAACCAAAATGTTTTTCCCGTTGCTACCTTTAATGAGCCATACCATAAAATCAATTTTAACAGGTTCGTTTTTGGCGCCATTCAATGCCCAATCGCCCACTTTAAATGGATATCCGGATTCGGCGAATTTTACAGCATAAATTTTATAGTTTGGGGTTTGCGCATAAATGATATGGCAGCAAAGCATCAAGGCAAAAGCAAGCAGGCTAATTTTCTTCATAGCAAGTTACGTATAATGAACCGAATATAAAAAATGCCCGCGGCTAAACCGCAGGCACTAATAAATTTTTAAAATTACCGCCACTAAAACCCACCACTTACTTGTCTGCCGTTTCCTCTACCGGCGTATACTTCGCAAAACTGGTAAGCAGCTTTCTCACTTCTCCCGGATTCCGCAAATAAAATTTCGCTGCCGAAAGATTGCTGCCTACTTTGATGGTTATGGCGCTTTCGGGCAGGGCTTTAAAAATATCTTCGTCGGTATAATCATCGCCGAATGCTATAATAAAGTCATAGTCACGGCCTTCGGTAAGCGTTAAAGCTGCTTTACCCTTGTTGATATCCATGTTCTTCACTTCCAGCACCTTATCCCCTGCCAACAATTGCAATCCTTTATCACTCGCAAGGTATTTGAGATTGTTCATCAACTCGTTAGCTCTAAGCTCGCCTAAGCCGGCCTGGGCTTTGCGGTAATGCCAAACTAATGAGTATGTTTTCTCTTCAATAAACGAGCCCGGTGTACGATCTACATAGGTTTCCAGTATAGGATATATATCATGCTTCCACTGATCACTAAGACCGCCTATTTTATGCCACGAAGTACCCGGCTGTTTAAACCATGAGCCATGTTCGGCTATAAGGTAAATATCATTCCCGGCAAACCACTCATCAAGGTTTTCATGTTTTCTTCCGCTTATCAAAACCAGTTGATTTGCAGGGTCTTCCGCAAGTTTATTAATGATATTGTATAAATCTTTATCAGGACTGGCCTGGTCGATATTTGACTTGAAATTTACCAGCGTGCCGTCATAATCTAAAAAGATGATCCGCTTTTTAGTTTTGATATAACGATTAATGATACTTTGCTCAGTTGTGTTGCTTACGTGCCTGGCCTGCATGGAGCGTTGCATCAATTTCACTTCTTTCAGGCGGTCCATAAAGATCTTAACCCAGTGCGATGTATTGAATTTCGCAACCAGCTGCCTCATCGGGATCATGCGCCTTCGTTGTTCTTCCAGCGGCATATTGATGGCTTGCAGAATAGCGCGGCACACTTCGCCGGTGTTATTGGGGTTTACAATAATAGCATCAATAAGCTCTTTAGATGAGCCAGCCATCTCGCTCATAATCAACACACCATCGTTGTTGATTCTGCTGGCAACATATTCCTTGCTTACCAGGTTCATGCCATCGCGCATGGGGGTAACCAAACAAACATCGGCCGAATAATACAGCGCCGAGAGTGTCTCGATTGGAAACGAGCGGTAGTAATAATGAATTGGGCTCCAGTCCATAGTGCGATAGAGCGCATTGATTTTACCCACTTTTTTATCTATTTCATCACGAAGGTGAGCATACTGCGGAACGGTATCCCGCGATGGAACAACGATCATGTAAAGCGTGATATGCTCGATACATTCCGGACATTGCTCAAGCAGAAGTTCAAAAGCTTCGAGCCTTTGTAAAATACCTTTGCTATAATCAAGCCTGTCGATAGAAAGGATCAGCTTCTTGTTTTGAAAATTCTCTTTAATTAAGCCAATCTGTTCCTTTACCTCATCTTGCAGCGGTAACGAAGAATAACGTTTTTCATCGATACCCATTGGGAACGATTCGACTACAACAGAACGTTCACCATTACTGATGATATTGGCACTTGATGATACCGGGAGCAAGCGCGTAGCCGCTCCTAAAAAATGCCGCACATCATCAAAAGTATGTAAACCAATCAAATCGGCACCGAGCATACCTTCCAAAAGTTCTGACCGCCAGGGAATCAACCTGAACATCTCATTTGAAGGGAATGGGATATGCAGGAAAAAACCTATGGAAACATCGGGCAACTCCTGCCTAACCAAGGCCGGCAGTAATAATAACTGGTAATCATGGATCCAGATCACATCGCCGGGTTCGGCAATGCTCAGGATCATATCCCTGAATTTTTTATTTACTGCTTTATAATAATCCCAGTTTGATTGCTTGTAAGCCGCGTACGTTGAAGCATAGTAATGAAAAACGGGCCATAAAACCTCGTTACTAAAACCTTCGTAATATTGATTGATCTCCTCCTGGTCTAAAAAAACGGGGATCAGGCTTAATTCCTTTAATTCTTTGGTAACCTGATCTTTATCCTCTTGTTCGGCTATTTCTATTCCGGGCCACCCTATCCACACATTATCGCCCTGTTTATATATTGAACCTAAACCGGTAGCTAATCCTCCCTCGCTTGGTGATGAATGGTAAGCACCATCAGTTTTGGAAATTTTAACAGGTAAGCGGTTTGATACAATTATTGTTTTCGACATACTAACTAAATATTAATTAATATTTAAAAGGCAAAAACAGCGGTTTTGTTTTATAAAATGGCGTTTTATGACATAAAAACGTGATTTTTAACCATAAAAAAAGCCGCCCTAAATATCAGGACGGCTTTCAATTGTTATAATTTTTCGGAATTATTTTACTTGTTGGAAAAACTCAATGTTAGCTTGTTGAGTGATCCTTACTAAAACTTCGTGTTTGTCGTTTTTCAAGTCAACAAAGTATGAAGTTGGCTCGATAGCGTCATTGATTGAAGTGTTAGCCTGGTAAACGATAACTTCGCCTACTTCGTAACCTTTGTAATCGCTGTTAATTTGTTGAAGAGCTTTTGCGGGGATAGCTTTGTTGTCAACACGTTGAGTTGTACCTAAAAATTCACCTTGCAGGTTGTAGAAAGCAGTTTTTTGAACACCATCAACAGTGAAAGTAGCTTTTTGAACGTTTTTAGTTACAGTCCAGTTAACATTGGTAGCTTCAGCAAAATCAGCAGTAAAGCCGTGTAAAGCAATGTAAGAAACGTTGGTACCACCGTCAGATTTTTTGCCACCATCGGCGAAAGCGTTAACGGTAAATAATGCTGCGGTTGCTATTGTTAAAAATATCTTTTTCATGTTCGTTTAAATTTTAAATCCTGCAACAAAAATACAGTGTACTTATCAATATTTAAAATTTTCTGAAACTTTTATGAATATTTAATAATTATAGCCTTTTATAGCCTCAAAATTTAAATTTTATCAATGACCTTAGTGTATATTTTACAATATCTAAAAGAAAAAACGCCAATTAATGGCGTTTTTATAATGCTAAACCGATTTATGTTGTCATAAAAATGTCATTTAGCCATTATCTGCAAAGCCCGGGTATAAAGTCATGCCCCCATCTGCAAAAATTGTTACCCCTGTAATGTAATCCGACTCATCAGAAGCCAGCCAAACGGCCAGTTTTCCGATATCCGCCGGTTGTCCTATCCGGTTATAAGGAATGAGTGTCAGCAATTTATCCAGGGCTTCTGGCGTATCCCAGGCGTCCTTATTAATAGGTGTTTGTATAGCGCCCGGCCCTATACCGTTTACCCTGATCTTATGCGGGGCGAGCTCCTGCGCTATGCTTTTCATGAACATCATGATACCGCCTTTGCTGGCAGCATAGTTTACATGGCCTGCCCATGGGATAACTTCATGTACGCTGCTCATGCAAATGATTTTACCGGCCGCCTTGCTTTTGTCTTCAACAACACCTCTTTTAATAAATTCTTTAGCAGCTTCCCGGGCGCACAAAAACTGACCGGTAAGGTTAATACTGATCACTTTGTTCCAGTCGTCAATTGTCATATCAACAAATTTGGAATCTTTCTGCAACCCGGCGTTATTCACCAGAATATCCACGGTACCGTATTGCTTAAATATTTCGGCAAACATGGCCTTTACTTCATCTTCGTGGCTCACATCGGCCTGAAATGCAAATGCTTCGCCACCGGAAGATTTGATCTGGCTAACTACATCATCGGCCGCGGCCTTGTTATGCGCGTAGTTGATCAGCAATTTTGCGCCTGCTTCGGCCATGGCTAATGCAACGCCTTTGCCAATGCCACTATCGGCACCGGTTATTAAAGCTGCTTGTCCTTTTAATAGTTGGGGGGTATTGCTCATAGATAAACATTTTTGTGTTTAAGATAAGCAATTGAATTGAGAGCGTAATTGTTTTTTCTGAACCGGGATTTGGGTAGATTTACTGGATTACAGGATTAAGATTTCTGCTTTATAAATCCGGGGATCCTTTAATCCCATAAATCATGGTTCAGATTACAAGGCCTTTATATAATCATGAAACATATATAAGGCTTTCTTCTTATCCACAGTAAGCTCGTAATCTATTTTAACCATCAAATAATCAACAAGGTCAAAGTCTTCACGCATTGGTAGTTCCTTGAACAGGTCTTCCCGGTGGTCGAGGCCGTATTTTAATGACGCATTAAACTCATCCATAAATTCTTGCGGAATAGGTTTATTGGCTATCCAGGCGGCAAAGGTGAACGGCAGACCTGTCATTTTTTGCCATTCTTCGGCCAGGTCATAAACATATTTATATTGATGTTTTTTTCCAAAGGTACGGTCGCCTATTTGCACAAAGGCAGTGTGTGCATCTGTTGATTGAGCATAATCCGGTGCATTGGTAACCTGCTCCGGATTTACCTGCCAATGGTTTTTAAGCAAAACGCGGGCAAGGTTATTTGATGAGCGCGACTGCGGATCAAGCTGAATAGTGGTTACATCCTTAATATCGCAATTGCTAAAAATAAAGACAGAATTAACTGCGCCGACCGCGCCAATGCAATAATCAGAAACAATTTCCCATTGTGGCAGGCTCAAAGCTGCTGCAACAGGGATAAGGCCGATATCAACCACATCGTCAATGAGCTTTTGGGCACAATCTGACGGGATGTCGAGGCTCAGGTCTATTTTATTTATGATGTCGGTATGTTGAATGCCGTATAAAAAGGGTTTGGTGTTAGTGTAGCTTACTGCTGATATTCTGATCTTGTTCACAAATGCGCTATTACTTTTCTTCGGAATGTTTTAGATGTTCGGCATTATTAAAGTCGGTAATCTCAAATATTTCACCGTTGTAGGTTACTTTATATAATACCAGGTTTTGGTGCGGGAAGGTATCCATTTCGGATAATGGCTTGCCGGTGAGGATACAAAGCAACAAGCGTAAAGCACGGCCATGCATACATATAAGTACAGTTTTTTCTTCGGGATGGCTCATAATCACCTTCATGGCCTCGCGCTGACGTACTTCAACCTCAAGCGGACTTTCTCCTCCTTCAAATTTGCTGTCGAGTTTTCCGTCCAGCCAATCACGCATGATCTGCAGGAAGGCTGCCTTATTATCCGTAGTTGGTGCCTGGCCTTCATGAATGCCCCAGGCCAGCTCATCCAAACCCGAAAGTTTTTCATAAGGAATGCCGAGGTCAATAAAAGGCTGAATACTTTGTTGCGTACGCTTTAATGCCGATATGTAAATTTTATCGAACGGAACGGTTTTGTAAGCCTCAAAAAACTGGCAGGCCTGTTTGCGCCCTTCGGCATTTAAATCGGTATCAACCCCACGGCCCTGTATAATACCAAGTTTATTATACTCGGTTTGGCCGTGGCGTACTATGTATAAGTTTTTTTGTACCATTTTTTTGAGCTGAAAGCTAAAGCCGAAGGCCGAAAGCTTTCTTGCTTTTTGAATCATTTTATTTTTGCTTTAAGCTTTCAGCCTTCGGCTTTTAGCTTAAAAACTTAATTAATTACCGGTAACTTATAATACTGGGGCTTAGGTTCGTCACCAAACACAAAGTTGGTATAATCCGTGACCACATTATATAGAGTATCGCGTTCGATGGGTTGCCGGCCTACATGTTTAATTAACTCAACCACTTGTTTGGTGCTCATGCCCGGATGCTGCTCTTCGGCACCGGCCATTGAGTAGATCTTGGTGGTATCATCAAGCGTGCCATCAATGTCGTCAACGCCAAAGTTAAGCGAAAGCTGTGCGGTATTACGGCTAATCATAGCCCAGTAAGCTTTGATATGATCAAAGTTATCCAGGTAGATACGGGCCACGGCGTAATTTCGTAAATCTTCAATCACGGAAACCTCGGGCACATGCGACATCTGGTTATCTTTATTGCGGAACTTAAGCGGAATGAATGTTTGGAAACCGCCTGTTTTATCCTGCAACCGGCGCAGGCGCTCCATGTGATCAACACGGTGCTTATATTCCTCAATATGGCCGTAAAGCATGGTAGCATTTGAACGACCGCCAAGCTTATGCCACTCTTCATGAATAGCCAGCCACTGATCGGCAGTACATTTATCTTTCGAGATCTGATCCCTGATTTCCGGATCAAAAATTTCAGCACCACCACCAGGGATAGAATCCAGACCTGCTTCCTGCATGAGGCGCATGCCTGTGGCGTAGTCAATTTTGGCTTTTTTAAAGATGTAGTGATATTCAACCGGGGTAAGGGCTTTAATATGCAATTCCGGGCGGTGGGCACGGATGCGGGCAAAAAGTTCCTGGTAAAAAGGCACATCATATTGCGGTAATACACCACCAACAATGTGAACCTCTGTAACCGGTTCGCCATCATATTTGGTAACCATGTTGAACATCTCATCCATGGTATACTCCCACCCTTCTGATTTTTGTTTCAGCAGGCGTGAGTACGAACAAAATTTGCAGTCGTAAACGCAAAGATTGGTAGGCTCAATATGAAAATTACGGTTGAAATAAGTTTTATCGCCGTGGCGCTCCTCGCGGATGTAGTTGGCTAAAGTGCCAAGATATCCAAGCTCGCCCTGCTCATAAAGCAAAACGCCTTCATCAAAAGTGATGCGTTGTTTATTTAGTACCTTTTGGGCAATGTGCTTTAAGTCAGCAGATAAATTCGGATCCTGGAGCAATACCTGTAAATTATCTGAATTTTGCATCATTATAAATTTGGCCAAATGTACAAAAAAGCATAAAAGTAATATGCGTTATGACATATATTGGCCAAATTATCCGGTAAATTACATTAAGGTTACAGAGCCTTGATCTCACTGATGGAGATCCCTATTGAGCAATCGTCCTGGCAACCATTGGGTACATAACTGGCGCCTGATATCAAACCATTATTGTTGGTTTCAAAGTAAATGGTGTTCTTTTTCCTATCGACGGCAAGCCATTCGGTTTTGGCTTTTTGATAAACATGGTCAAGCGTAAGTAATGCGGCACCCGAATTATGTTGCCCCAATGATGTTTTATCTTCATGCCACTGTTCCCTTATTTTTTTAGTGGGAGCGCTGTTGGGATTTTGCTCTAAAGTATATGATAGAAAATCTCGCCCTACCACCACGCCGTTTTGCACAGTAATTTTTGTTTCGGATCCATAGCCAAAAACCGAACCGGCGTTAACAGTATAAGTATATGAGTTTTTGCTTTCAATCTTAAAGCTTTGCCATGCCTTATAACTTTTATCATAAGCGGTTTCATTGGCATCTTTTTTACAGGCAATTAAGCTGCCAATCATAAGCAGGACAAGAATGCAGGCTCTTTTCATTTGGATAGGTTTTACAGCCTATTCGGATAAAAAGAAAAAAACGCTACAGTTAATAACAAATATTCTTTTTTACTTTGAGCGATAAGCACAAATGCCAATGAAAACTGAAACTATAGCCATACATGCCGGCAATCATATTGATGAAGCAACAAGGGCCGTTATACAACCCATTATTATGTCAACCACGTTTGAGCGTGGTGAAGATGGTGGCTTTCCGGCGGGGTATATTTACAGTCGCTCATCAAACCCTAACCGCCATGCGTTGGAGCATGTGCTGGCTAAGCTGGAAGGCGGTGATGAAGCGGCTTCTTTTTCATCGGGCAACGCTGCAGGTATGTCGGTATTTCAATCGCTTGAACCAGGTACACATATTATTGCTCCTGATGATATGTATCATGGCTTGCGTAACCAGCTTAAAACCCTGTTCAACGGCATCCTTACCTTTGATTTTATTGATGTAAACGACAAAGAAGTTTTACAACAGCATATTAAGCCCGAAACAGGTTTGATCTGGATAGAAACACCTTCAAACCCTTTGCTTAAAATAACCGATATTAAAAAGGTAGTGGCAATTGCCAAAGCAAAAGGCATTAAAGTTTTATGCGATAATACTTTTGCCACTCCTATTTGCCAACGGCCGCTTGAGTTAGGGGCAGATATGGTGATGCACTCGGCCACCAAATATTTCGGCGGGCATAGCGACCTGATGGGCGGTGTTTTGATCACTTCTGAAAAGAATGATTGGTGGACAAAAATCCGCCAGGTGCAGGAAATGGGCGGCGCTATCCCCTCGCCTATGGATTGTTATTATTTGGTACGTAGTATAAAAACCTTGCCATACCGCGTAAAAGGCCACGTACAAAATGCACAACTATTGGCAGAATACCTTGAACAGCATCCTAATGTTGAACAGGTAATGTATCCAGGTTTGCCATCGCACCCGCAGCATGATATCGCTAAAGATCAGATGCTGGCGTTTGGCGGCATGTTATCCTTTATTGTTAAAGGCGATGAGAACGATACGCATAATATCATCAACAAGCTTAAACTGTTTATCAAAGCAACCAGCCTTGGAGGTGTTGAAAGCTTAATAGAACACCGTGCCACGGTTGAAGGTCCGGATACTAAAACGCCTCGTAACCTGTTGAGGGTTTCGGTTGGACTGGAGCATATTGATGATTTAATTGCCGATATGGAACAGGCTTTGGCTTAGTGCTTGTTTTTTTCTTGTTCCTTTTCCTTGTCTTTATTAAATGAATTAACCGGTATATCGGCAGTAATTATTACACCATAATCTTTATTCGTGACCCCATATTGTTTCATAAGCTGACGCTTGTTTATAATTATGAGCCCCTTGAATATTTTATCATTTATCCCAGCTAAATTACCTTCGTAATTATTGGTCAGTACCTTTTTATTAAGAATGTATTGGATCTTGGGGGCGTTTGCTGGTGTGGAAATTAGCTTGGTGTAATCAGCAGATTTCGATTTAAAATAGTTTTGAAACCGGTGAATATCAAATTTTTTAGTTTCTATATAAATTAGTCCATATTTCGCTTCGCGGCCATATTTTATTATTGCGTTTGCACCCCTGTAAACAGAAACCGTGGCTACATCATTACTGTTTAACTTGTTTAGGCCTTCTCCGGTTACGCGCACACTGTCAATAAAATATACAGGTTCGTTGTTTTCAGTCTCACCTGTAACATACTGTTGAGTATCTTCCTTTACTGCCCCGTGACAAGACAATATTAAATCAGCTGCTTCCACAGGCTTATCCATATAATACGCTTCATCTATCGGGAATACTGATTTTTTGGCCGAATCTATCTTAACATAAAAAGAAATAGTGTCGTTAGAGAAATTCCAATAATCAGAACAGCCTCTCGTGTACCATTGCTCCTTAAATGCAGGATATAGTTTAAACAAGTCCTTAAGTAATAACTTACTAAGATCAATTTCCTTTCCGTCAGGTAGTTTTCCAGCAAATGCTTTAGTCAGCCTGATTTTGCTGATAAGGTCATTTTTTTGATCTTGCTGGAATATCATTCCAGGATATTTTGACGTTGAATATCCGCTACCTGCGATATATCTCGGATCATTTCCGACACAAACGGCGTTCAAATCCATTTCTTCAAGCACCGTGTCTTTCAAGTCCGAATCTGACTTTTTTAAATCAGCAATTGTAGTTTGACACAAACAGATATTATTTACAATTACTTTTTTCGAAAGAGTAGAATTATCTATTTGCGCAAAACCCTCTGTATAAAAAATAGATAAAAACAGAACGATTATAAATGATTTTCGAAGCATAGTTTCCTGCATAAGGGATAGGCATAAAAAATATCTGCTAAGGTATAAAGTTTTCATTTGTATTAATAAATGCAGCTTTCGAAAATAAAATTTGGTGCATTATCCCATAATCCCTTATATTCGCAACATTATTTGGTAGCAATACCAAGGTCGATCAATACTCCGCACGTAGTTCGGGTTTTGATTTATAAAGAAGCGGCGAGAGATCAGGCTCAATGACCCGCTGGCAACCCTTCAATGTTGAAGAAGGTGCCAATTCCTGTCCCGGCAAATAACACCGGGGAATATAAATTTATAACCATGAAAAGTTTAATTAAATTTACGCAACGCAACACTTTTTACACCGCAAACGGTAACGTACAATATATTGGCTCCCCTATTGGCTGTATTTGTATGTGTTGCTGCTGTTGATGCTTAACACGCTCTTTTTCATCTCTCTGAAAAACGCGTGTGTGGTTAACCGGTTATCTTAACCGGCATACTAAATCCATCTTAAAATTAAAAATCTAAATTAAACACATTTAAAAATTTACAACTATGTCTGCCTTAAAATTCGAAACCTTACAATTACATGCCGGTCAGGAAGTTGATCCAACAACAGGTTCACGCGCAGTGCCCATTTACCAAACCACTTCTTACGTATTTAACAGTGCCGAGCATGGCGCAAACTTATTTGCATTAAAGGAGTTTGGTAACATCTATACCCGCATCATGAACCCTACAACCGATGTGTTTGAGAAACGCATCGCGGCTTTAGAGGGCGGTGTGGCTGCGCTGGCTACAGGATCGGGCCAGGCCTCGCAATTCCTTGCCCTGAATAATATATTGCAGGTGGGTGATAACTTTGTTACCTCCCCTTTCCTGTACGGCGGTACTTATAACCAGTTTAAAGTAGCATTTAAACGTTTGGGTATTGATGTGCGTTTTGCTAAAGACGATACAGCAGCTAATATCGAGGCGCTTATTGACGATAAAACAAAAGCTATTTTCCTGGAAACCATCGGCAACCCGGGTTTTACCATTGCTGATTTTGAAAAGGTTAGCGAAGTTGCCAAAAAACATGATCTGCCGCTGATTGTTGATAATACTTTTGGTGCGGGTGGTTACCTCTTCCGCCCTATTGAGCATGGTGCCAACGTGGTTGTTGAGTCAACCACTAAATGGATTGGCGGGCATGGTACAAGTATTGGCGGCGTTATTATTGATGCCGGCAATTACAATTGGGGCAATGGCAAATTCCCTCAATTTACCGAACCGTCTGAAGGTTATCATGGCCTGATCTTTAACGATGTTTTTGGCATCGGTGGGCCGTTTGGTAATATCCAGTTTATTATTCGTGCACGTGTTGAGGGCTTGAGGGATTTCGGCCCGTCACAAGCTCCATTTAATTCATGGTTGAATATACAGGGACTGGAAACACTTTCATTACGTGTACAGCGCCATGTTGACAATGCCCTGCAATTAGCTAAATGGTTGGAGCAGCACCCGCAGGTGGCAAGCGTAAATTATCCGGGACTGGAATCATCGCCATACCATGACCTGGCTAAAAAATATTTAAAGAACGGTTTTGGCGGTGTATTGTCGTTCGAGATCAAGGGTAATAAAGAGCAGGCCAGCCGGTTGATCAATAACCTTAAACTGGTAAGTCATTTGGCCAATGTTGGCGATGCAAAAACACTCATCATCCAACCATCGGCAACCACGCATCAGCAATTATCTGACGAAGAACAATTAGCTGCCGGTGTTACACCTGCTTCATTACGTGTGGCTGTTGGTATTGAACATATTGATGATATTAAAGCCGATTTTGAACAGGCTTTTGCAAAAATTAAGCAAAGCGAGGGTGAGTTAGTTTAACAATGTATAGTTTTTTTAAGTGATATAGTAAACGTTATTGCAGGTTGCAGCCGGAAATACCGGTTGCACCTGAAATAACAAATAACAGAATGAACGCAGAGATATTTAAATACACTGATACTTTTGAATTTGAATCGGGCCGCACAATTGAAGGTTTAGAGATAGGCTTTCATACTTATGGCCGGTTAAATAAAGAAAAAAATAACGTTGTTTGGGTTTGCCATGCGCTTACTGCTAATAGCGACGTGTTTGACTGGTGGAAAGGGCTTATTGGTGAGGGTTATTTTTTTAACCCGGAAGAGCACTTTATAGTTTGCGCCAATATTTTGGGTTCTCCTTATGGTACTACAAGTCCGCTGAGCATTAACCCGGTTACCGGCCAGCCTTATTATCTTTCCTATCCCCAGTTTACTACACGGGATATGGTTAAAGCGCACCAGTTGCTTGCCCAGCATTTGAACATCAATAATATCAGTGTATTGATTGGTGGTTCATTGGGTGGTCAGCAGGCTATGGAATGGGCTATTATTGAGCCGGAGCGGATTAAAAACCTTATCCTGATAGCAACCAATGCCAAGCACTCGCCTTGGGGCATAGCTTTTAACGAGTCGCAACGTTTAGCCATTAGTGCCGACCGTACTTTTTATGGCAATACACCGGAAGGCGGCCAAAAAGGCTTAAAAGCAGCCCGCAGTATCGCGCTGCTAAGTTATCGTACTTATAAAACCTACGGCATTACCCAACAGGAAGAAAGTGATGACGTTAAGGACGGATTCCGCTCATCATCATACCAAAATTATCAGGGCGAGAAATTGGTAAACCGTTATAATGCCTATAGCTATTGGTATTTAACAAAAGTGATGGACTCGCACAATGTAGGCCGCGGCCGTAACGGGGTTGATAAAGCATTAAGCCTGATTAAGGCAAAAACATTGGTTATCGGGATCTCATCTGATGTGTTATTCCCTATTGAAGAGCAGCAATATCTGTTCAGACATATCCCTAAAGCAGCCTTTGCCGAACTGGATTCGTTTTATGGGCACGACGGATTTTTAATTGAAACAGAAGCATTAACAAACATATTTACATCGTTTTTTAAAACGGATGTAAAAGGAAAAATTATAGAACTGCAACGTACAGCGTAATGAGTAAAAAGTTAAATATCGGCCTCTTCGGATTTGGAGTTGTAGGCCAGGGTTTATATGACATCATCAAAACAAAGCATTTAAATATCGAGATAGTAAAGTTTGCTATTAAGGATCCAAATAAAAAACGTTCTTTACCGGCGCATTTATTTACTACCGACAAAGAAGAATTGCTTAACAACCCCGAGATCAATACCATTGTTGAACTCATCAATGATACTGAAGCTGCTTTTGAGATTGTTTCAAGAGCGTTAAAATCTGGCAAGAACGTAGTATCTGCCAGCAAAAAAATGATCGCACTGCATTTGGAAGAACTGATCGAGATCCAGCATCAATATGGTACATCGCTATTATATGAAGGTGCGGTTTGTGGCAGTATTCCTATTATTCGTAACCTGGAAGAATACTATGACAACGAGTTACTGCATTCCATAAGTGGTATTTTCAATGGCTCCTCAAATTATATCCTTTCGAAAGGTTTTATTGAAGGGCTTGATTACGATAGTGCATTGAAGCAAGCCCAGGACCTGGGTTTTGCCGAAACCGACCCAACCAGCGATGTTGGCGGTTTTGATGCTAAGTATAAGCTGGTTATAGCGGCGGCCCACGCTTACGGCGTTGTTGTACAGCCCGATGAGGTATTTAACCTGGGTATTCAGAACCTTGCAGCTGCCGATTTACAGTATGCCCGCGAAAAGAACCTCAAAATTAAACTGGTACCTGTAGCCAAAGAACTTGATGACCGTAATGTTGCCCTGTTTGTATTGCCTAAATTTGTGAACGACAAAGAGTTTTTATATAACGTTGAGTACGAATACAATGGCGTAACCGTACAAGCCGCCTTTGCCGATCAGCAATTCTTTTTCGGAAAAGGCGCCGGTGGCCACCCTACCGGTTCGGCAGTATTATCGGATATAGCAGCTTTGCGTTATAACTATCAGTACGAATACAAAAAGGCTAAAGAGAAAACCGATCTTAATTTTACCAATAATATTGAGTTAACCATTTACCTGCGCTACGACGATGAAGAACTGGTTGAGGCGTTAAATTTTGAGCACATCAACGAACGCTACTATTCTGGTAACTACAAATTTGTTATAGGAAAAATCAATTTACAAAATCTGATCGCCAATCAACTACGTATATCGGAAAGTAAGGCCTTCGTGGCCTTTGCCGATCAGCTTACGGGGGTCAGCTTAGCATCGGCAGCTAAACAAACAGCCGAAGTTTTTTAGTAGATTCTTCAGCTGTTTTTAACATAAAAAGGCTTCTCAAATTTGAGAAGCCTTTTTACATTTAATTTATTTCTATGGCTTATTTAGCCGGTTCCGCAGCTTCTTTGGCTGAGTTCAGGAACACGAACTGGTTATCGAACATATCGATTTTGATAACGCTGTCTTTATCCACCGTACCGGCCAGGATCTGTTTACTCAACTCATTAAGGATCTTTTTCTGGATCACACGTTTTAACGGACGTGCGCCAAATTGCGGATCGTATCCTAATTGTGCCAGCCAATCCAAAGCTTCGTCGGATGCCTCGATAGTTACACCCATTTCTGCAAGGGTTTGCTGAACCTGTTTAAATTGCAGCTTAACAATATCATGGATCTCGTCGCGGTTAAGCGGGGTAAACATGATGATCTCATCAATCCTGTTCAAAAACTCCGGACGGATAGTTACCCTTAACAGGTTAAACAGCTCGTTCTTTGTTTTTGCAACCAGCTCATCGCGGTTTTCGTCTTCCAGGTTCTGGAAGTTTTCCTGGATAATGTTGGAGCCGATATTGGAGGTCATGATGATGATAGTGTTTTTAAAATTCACCACACGGCCTTTGTTATCAGTTAAACGGCCATCATCCAACACCTGCAACAAGATGTTAAATACATCGGGATGGGCCTTTTCAATTTCATCCAGTAAAACCACACTGTAAGGCTTGCGGCGAACGGCCTCCGTTAACTGCCCGCCTTCATCATACCCTACATAGCCCGGAGGCGCTCCTATCAGCCTTGACACAGCATGCCGTTCCTGGTACTCGCTCATATCTATCCGCACAAGCGCAGCTTCATCGTTAAACAGGTATTCGGCTAAAGCTTTTGCCAGTTCGGTTTTACCCACACCGGTTGTACCTAAAAATATGAAGGAGCCTATTGGCCTGCGTTTATCCTGCAAGCCTGCACGGCTGCGGCGGATGGCATCACTTATAGCTTCGATAGCTTCTTCCTGTCCGGCTACACGTTTGTGCAGCTCATCTTCGAGGTTAAGCAGTTTTTCGCGCTCACTCTGGATCATTTTGCTCACCGGGATGCCTGTCCAGCGGCTTACTACACCTGCAATATCATCGGCGGTAACTTCCTCTTTCAGCATGCGGCTGTCGCTTTGATTTTCAAGCAGGGCAGCTTTCAGCTTTTCAACTTCGGCCTGGGCTTCTACTATAGTTCCATAGCGTAATTCAGCTACCTTGCCATAGTCACCTGCTCTCTCTGCTTGTTCAGCTTCCAGTTTGTAATTTTCTATCAGCTCAACCTTGGTGTTAATGCCATCAACAAGGTCTTTTTCACCTTTCCATTTGGCACGTAACGAATCACGTTGTTGTGAAAGGTTGGCAATTTCTTCACTCAGTTCGGCAACCTTGCGATCATCTTTTTCACGTTTGATGGCTTCGCGCTCAATCTCCAGCTGCATGATGCGGCGTTCGAGCTCGTCAACCACTTCAGGTACCGAATCCATTTCCAAACGAAGCTTTGAAGCGGCTTCATCCATCAGGTCGATAGCTTTATCCGGTAAAAATCTGTCGGAAATGTAGCGTTGTGACATTTCGACAGAAGCGATGATCGCTTCGTCTTTGATCCTCACTTTATGGTGGGTTTCATAACGTTCTTTCAGTCCGCGTAAAATAGATATGGCATCGGCAGTATCAGGTTCTTCAACCATTACTTTTTGGAAACGGCGTTCTAAAGCTTTATCTTTTTCCAGGTATTTCTGGTACTCGTTAAGCGTAGTGGCTCCAATGGAGCGAAGCTCGCCACGTGCTAAAGCTGGTTTAAGGATATTGGCTGCATCCATAGCACCTTCTCCCCCGCCTGCACCTACCAGCGTATGGATCTCGTCAATAAACAGGATGATCTCCCCGTCACTTTGGGTAACTTCCTTTATAACGGCTTTCAATCGCTCTTCAAACTCACCCTTGTATTTGGCACCAGCAATCAGGGCTCCCATATCCAACGAGTATACCACCTTGGTTTTCAAGCTTTCGGGCACATCGCCCTTAATAATCCTGAATGCAATGCCTTCGGCAATGGCTGTTTTACCAACACCGGGCTCACCAACCAATATCGGGTTGTTTTTGGTACGGCGCGACAGGATCTGGATAACACGGCGAATTTCATCGTCGCGACCGATAACCGGATCCAGCTTGCCCGAACCTGCGTATTCGTTCAAATTACGGGCATATTTATTAAGGGCATTGTAAGTAGCTTCGGCGTTTTGATCAGTTACTTTGCTATCACCGCGTAATTCAATGATAGCTTTTTTCAGGTCTTTTTCATTAACACCTGAGTCCTTAAGCATAGTGCTCACCGCACCGCCGGCTGCCAGAATACCTAACAGCACATGCTCAACCGATACAAATTCATCTTTAAATTCTTTTAAATATCCCGAAGCTTTTTGCAAAGCCGAATTTGCCTCAGACGAAAGATATACATTGCTTCCGCTTACTTTAGGGAACGATGCAATCTGTGCATCTAAAGTATCATTTAACCTTTTCAGGTTAACGTTTAGTTTCTTTAATAAGTAGCTAATTACGTTTTCATCAACCAGTAACAAGCCTTTAAGCAGATGTGCGGTCTCAATTGCCTGCTGTTGGTTACCAACAGCAATTTCAGAAGCCTTCTGCACGGCTTCCTGAGCTTTTATGGTAAAGTTGTTAAAATTCATAGTACTCAGTGTTAATCAAATTATCGGCCATAGTATTCATAGTGAAAAATTGTCATTTAAAATCAAATTATAATGACACTTTGCCATGATTATTAGCAATTTAGACGTTAATATTAACAATAGTACGAAGCAATTTGTCGTTTAACATGTTAAAACAATAATAAAAGTATGCCTCAAGTGGAGATATTTAAGGACGCTAAGCTCAGATGAGCTTAACAAACACCTCATTAACAGACAGGCGTGCGCTTGCCTGTTAGTGAAATATTGTGTAACGGATAAAGATAATTGCGAGGGTGCAATTCTTATTGTCTGTAAAATGGGGACTTATAATGTGACGAGGGTTTAGTCAGCCAGGCGCGGGTTTAATTATCCAATTTATCAACTTTAACTAAATTGCAGGTCCAGGCAAGTCCTTTTCCGCCATTTCTTCCGTCAACCACGCCACTTGTCTTCATCGTTTTTCTATTGCTGCTTAACGTGTAATAATTGGCATACTGTCTTCCTTTGAGATCATATGTGGCGTTGGGCCTCGCATCTGTAATCGTCAATACATAAATACTGTCGGATAGGACTTTAAAAGTACCGCTGTGTGTAACAATCTGTACATTATTTTCTTTTGCAATGTTATAAAAGCTGCCATCCGACCTGAATACGACTTGAGATCCTGGATTGGTTGTATCCTTCCAAATGCCTACAAACGGTTTAATTTCTTTCTGATTAGCCCTTTCTACAGTTCTGCAGGAAAAAGTTGTTAATACAGTAATAACAATTGTGATAAATTTAATAGATTTCATTAACATGTGATTTTGGTTTTATGATGTGTAAATTATATTTTTCCTTTCTTTAAAAACAATCAAGGTTCATCAAAATAGGCTTATATGTTATCTGACCTAATATTTGTAAAAAGGGTTAATTGTGCTTTGTCACATTTCCGTTACGTTGTTTTTAAATATTTTCATAATTTTGTTTAATCCATAAAATATAATTGAACACCCATTTCTTTTTTAATAGTCTTCCAATCAAATACCGGTCGCAATACCGTGATCATTATACTTACCAAAATCTGGTGGCTATCAGGGGTGCCAGTATGATATTTTTGCTACTTAATTTAATTATCCGCATCCTTTACCTTGTATTCCCGGTTAGTTTAACCAAAGCACAAAATTTCCCTGAATTTAATTTCAGTAACTGGGTTTTCATTATCGTAACCCCGGTTTTCCTGATAGCCAGCAATCTTTTTATAGTTGGATTTAAAGGACGTAAAAAAGCAACAACAGGCATGTCTCTGCTTGTGTTTTTGTTTGCCCTGTATATTATTGTTTGTGGTATGTATTCGAGTTTTATTGCCACGTCCGATCCAAGCAATGCACTCACTTTGTATCTTGTTGCACTGAGCCTCATTAGTGTAATATTTGTATTTGAATACTATGAAACTGTATTGCTGCTTGTAGCAGTTGAAGTATTTTTTACTTCGCTGTTATTTTACAGCCAAACACCCGCTACAGATATGCTGTATAACCAGCTGATATCGGCCATTTTGCTCTCAGGATTTTATTTTACTTCCAGATACTTTTTTACTTATAAAGCCAACTATTATTTGCAGGTGATCGAGATTCGCGAAAAAAACTCGGAAATTGAAAAAGCAAGCGAATTTAAAAACCAGGTATTAGGCATGGTAGCCCATGATCTCCGAAATCCAATAGCAGCAGTAGAGTCGATTGCCATGATGATGGAACTTGATGAGGTTGATGAAGATACGCAGGATAATATCAATATGATGAAAGCTTCATGCGTAAAAGCACGAAGTATCATTGATGATTTGCTGGAGGCAGCCCAAAATGAAAACATAGCGGTTTTTGAAACCCGCAATACCGACCTTAACCAATGGCTTAACGGCATTGTAAACGAATGGAAATTGCAGCAAGGCAACAAGGTTGATGTGCTGTTCATCAATACGGCAGGTGCTGTTAATGCACTCATCAACCATGAAAAATTCCACCGGGTTATCGATAACCTGATCAGTAATGCCGTTAAATTTTCAAAAGACAGGGACCGGGTGGATATTCGATTATCTCAACAAAATAATGTGGTAACCATCGAAGTTCAGGATTATGGCGTGGGCATCCCGGCTGCTATGCTGCCTGAGATCTTCAATCAATTTTCAAAAGCAGGGCGAACAGGTTTGCGCGGTGAAAAATCAACAGGGCTTGGCTTAAGTATAGTGCGCCAGATTATTGAAAAGCATAAAGGGAGCATCAGCGTTACCAGTACCGAGGGTTTGGGATCAACATTTACGATCACGCTTCCGGCGGTTAATCCGCTTTAACTTTAAAAAGCGGATTAATCTTCATTTGACTTATAAAACCTGTTATCAAAGTTAACCAAAAACAGTTCGGTAGTGGCCCGGGTTAGGGCTGTGTAAAACCATCGCAAAAAATCCATATTGATCATCTCATCAGTTACATACCCCTGATCAACAAAAACGGCATCCCACTGGCCACCCTGGGCTTTGTGACAGGTGATGGCGTAAGCAAATTTTATTTGTAAAGCGTTGTAGTATGGATTAAGCTTTAGCTCGTTATGCATGACTCTTTTACTGGGCAAATGCTCATAGTCCTTCATCACTTCCTGGTAAAACCGTTTCTGATCTTCCTGGTTTAATGCAGGCGAATCGGCATAAAGCGTATCAAGCAGCACCTTGCAATCGAGCGTTGGATCTTCGGCATAATCTATAAACTCCAATTGCACATCGGCAAAACGAAAGCCATACATCTCTTCAGTGCGGCGCACTTTTACTATGCGGGCTATATCGCCGTTGGCAATAAACGCCGTACTATTCTCATCCTTATCCTGCAGCCAGAAATAATTGTTCTTCACTATCATGATCTGGTCGCCACCAGTGAGTTCTTCCTCCCGGTACAGGATGCGGTTACGGATTTGCCCGTTGTACAAATTGGCATTTTTGTTTGAGCGGCAAATGATAAGCGTGCGGTCATAGCCATATTTGCGATAAGCATACTCTAAGCCTTCCGGCAATCGTTCGCCGGTCATTCTGTAAACGTCCTTAAACCCTTTGGTTACAATTTTAGGTATCTCAATGAGCTCTTCGCGTATCAGATCACGAATATTGGTGGCGTTATATAAAATACCCGAGTTCTTCTGCTGTCGCAAAACCTCGGTAAGCTCATAACTGAATATTGACAGGCCAAATTTATCACCCATAAGCTGCCCATCGAGCGCGGGGCTATCATCAGCTCCAACCGGAGGCAGCTGTGCAGTGTCGCCTACCAGTATCAGCTTACAGTTTTTATCGTTATAAACGTATCTGAGTAAGTCAAATAATAACGATACGTGGTTATTGCCCATTGCTTCATCCGAGATCATGGAAGCTTCATCCACAATAAAAAGCGTATCACTGGCCAGGTTATCGGCAAGGGCAAAGCCATCATCAATAGTCAGCGCTGATTTTTTACGGTAGATGCGTTTGTGAATAGTAAAAGCCTTACGCCCGGAATAATTGGTAATTACCTTGGCTGCGCGACCTGTAGGGGCTAAAAGCACAGCTTTATAATTGTAGTGCCTCAACGCTTTTACCAGCGCACCCACTATGGTTGTTTTCCCGGTACCCGCATAGCCCTTCAGGATAAAGCATTCATCGCCCTCTGCGCTTTTTAAAAAAGCATGCAGTTTGCTAAAAAGCTCGGTTTGCTGGCCTGTTGGCTCATGCGGAAATGCCTGGCGGATATGATCGGGATTTGACACCCTGCAAAAATGATGATAAGTATTTAATTCAGTAAGATTAGTTTTACATTTGGGCCATGGAATTTGACGAAAACAAAGAGGAAGAAAAATACAACGAAGACGATTATGTAGATATTTACTCCAAAAGGGCAATATTTTGGTTCTCGTTTTTTAACCTGATATTTGGCGGGGTGCTGCTAGTTATCAATTTATACAACGCCGGTTATAGAAAAGCGGTTCCGGCGGTACTGGCCTTTGTTTTATTTTTTTCCTATCTCTCCTACTTTGTTATCATGCATTCGGGCGTTAACCTGCAACAGGTTGTTGATGCCATGAATGTAACTGCAAAAGGCGGCCAGCCAACACCGGCACAGGTTACAGCAATGCTTTCAGTAGCAGGACTTAACATAGGTTTTGGACTGATTGGCGCGTTAATTCTTAGCCAGTTTTTTTTCAAAAGATATTTTCCGGATAATGATTACTATCCTAAACCGGTGGGCTTACCAATTTTGATATTTATCTTCCTGATGATATTAACCCGCATTTTATAACGGCATATCAATTTGGATTGCGGTAATTACTGTATCTGCTAAAAAATATTACTTTTGTTAAAACCGGTATGAACGAACACAATTACACTTACCATGATGATAACTTTAGTTTAGATAGAACTGAAGATTACACTTTATTAATACAGGTTGAAGACAAATCGTTTTCGTATGCCATAAGCAATAATGGAACTTTAATTGCCTGGGCCGAAAACTATCCCTTTGATGAACTCAGTGATCCGCAGGAATTGCTCGATCTCTTATCTCCTAAGTACAGGCAAATAGTTATTGGTTTACCGGCACATAGCTTTACACTTGTGCCTGCCGAAATATTTAGCGCCGACCGCCTTCCCAACCTTGCCCGCTTTCTTGATGTAAAGGCAGACAGTAAAGTTTTAGCACAGGTGTTAGACCAGGAAAATGTTATTGTATACAAAACCAGCGAGGCTGTTGTAAATGCAGCTGAGGAATTTGGCATTCGTAATACCGTTTTTACATCAAAAGGATGGTTAACTGCCATTGCTCAAAATAACCCCGGCAGCAGTGACCTTTACCTCAATATTGAAAAAGATAAGGTAGAAATAAGCTACTTCGCAGGCGATAAACTCCGTTTTTATAATTCATTTGAGTTTAAGGAGGTTGATGAGCTTGTTTACTTTACCGTATTGGTTACTAAGGAGCTTGCCCTGGAACCCATAAACACGAATCTATACCTGAGTGGAGACCTTGAAGCCGATGATAAGATTTTAAACCGCCTGGCTGAATTTTTCGGCAAAGTTGAAATCAATAATTTACGGGTATTACAACTACCCACAGAAGTTGTTGCACACAGGGTGTTATCAATATCAGCTCTTTCATTATGCGCATCATAGGAGGCAGCTTAAAAGGCTTAAGGCTTAATCCTCCTAAAAACCTTCCCGTTCGCCCCACAACAGATCTGGCAAAGGAGGCTTTATTTAATATCCTGCTTAATCAAATTGAGTTTGAGGGGATTAAAGTGCTCGACTTGTTCAGCGGTACGGGTAACATTTCTCTTGAGTTTGCCTCACGTGGGGCATCAGAGGTTATATCAGTGGATAGAAGTATCCACTGCGTAAATTATCTTAAAGATACTTCGCGCCAGCATAAGCTTACACAAATAAAAACCTACCGCGAAGATGTGTTCAAATATCTGAATGTTGAAACCGAACAATACGATCTGATATTTGCCGATCCCCCATATGATCTGAACAGAATTCCCGATTTGCCAAAAGTTGTTTTCGAGAAGAATTTGCTTAAACCCGACGGTTTATTAATAGTCGAGCATCAATCCCTTCAAAATCTAAGCAATCATCCAGCTTTCGTGGAACAAAGAAAATACGGGCATTCATCTTTTTCATTTTTCAGACCGGTTTAGACATCCGCCTTTAAAACAGCAATCCCGCTTTCCTCAAAGATTTTGACCTTGCTGTTATCAGCATCGGTAATGATTGCATTGATGATGTTTAAACCAGCGAAATTAAGGTAGGTTTCTTTTCCTATCTTGTCCGCGTCGCAAAGGATATAGGTGTAAGTGCTGTTTGCCGCGAAAGCAGTTGTTATAGATGCTTCATGCTCGCTATTGGCAAATAAACCTGCTTGTGAAATGCCATCAATACCTAAAAAAGCCTTGGTTGCCCGGTATTTTTGGATGTGCTCAATAGCCGTAGTGCCATGTACGGCTTGTCGCTCCCTGTCCAGCTCCCCTCCTATAATATTCACACTTACAGCGCAGTCCTGAAGTTCATATATTACAGGCAGTGAATTTGTTATAACCTTTATCTTTTTGTTTTTAATGAACTGGCAAAGCCTGAAAACGGTGCTTCCGCAATCCATAAAAATAATGTCCCCGTCGTTGATCTGTGCTGCTGCCCTGCGACAAATAGCATCTTTAACAGCTGCATTTTGGGCACTTTTATTCGCGAAGCTGTGCGGCTTTTCGTGAGGGTTAACTTTTGTTGCGCCTCCATGTGTGCGGTAAAGAATCCCATCGGCTGCTAACTGGTTCAGATCGCGCCTGATGGTTATTTCCGAAATATTCAAATCGGCAGCCATTTGCTTTATATCAATTTCTCCGCAAAGGTTAAGCTGCTCAATTATTTTTTGTTTTCTCTTAGGAAAGTTCATTTTATTTGTTTTAATTCGATCAAAAATAGTCATTATTAATCATAAATGATCAATCAAATGAAACAAGTCAACATTCTTAATACTGAAATATTATCAGATAACTGGTATACCCTTAAAAAAGTAACTTACGAGTTTACCGAAAAAAACGGAGAAACATCTGTACAGCACCGGGAAGCGTATGACCGAGGCAATGGTGCAACCATCCTGCTTTACAATAAAGCACAGGCATCGGTGATATTAACCAAACAATTCAGGCTACCGACCTACATTAACGGCAACACCGACGGAATGCTGATTGAATGCTGTGCCGGATTGCTTGATAAGGATAATCCGGAAGACTGCATCCGCAAGGAAACCGAAGAAGAAACAGGTTATAAAATAACGCATGTTAAGAAAGTCTTTGAAGCGTATATGTCGCCGGGATCGGTTACCGAAATCCTTTACTTCTTTGTAGCCGAATATACCAAAGAAATGAAAGTTAGCGATGGCGGCGGCCTCGCTCACGAAAATGAAAATATTGAAGTTTTGGAATTATCTTTTAGCCAGGCTTTGAAAATGGTACACACAGGGGAAATAAAAGATGCCAAAACAATTATGCTTTTACAATACGCGCAATTAGCCGCCCTGGTTTAGGGTTGATTTTGTTCATTAGGTGAATGGTTTATACACTGTGGGTTTAATTAAATACAGATAAAAGATAAAAAACAACTGTGCATTTAACTAACCCAATCAACTATTCACTAATTTTACTGCATGAAGATAGCCCTGTTTCCAGGTTCATTTGATCCCATCACAAAAGCGCATGTTGATATCGTAAAACGATCTGTTGAGCTGTTTGATAAGTTTTATATAGGCATAGGTGTAAACAGCAGCAAGAAAGGCCTCTTGACAATTGAACAGCGGGAGCAGATGATCAGGGCTGTTTTTGAGCACGATGAGCGGATCCATGTAATAGCGTACGAAGGACTTACCGTAGATTTTTGCAAAAGCATAGGTGCGGCCTACATGATCAGAGGGATCCGTACAGTATCTGACTTTGAGTACGAAAAAGCCATAGCCCAGATGAACCATTCGCTGGCACCCGATATTGAAAGCATATTTATTGTAAGCAAGCCAGGATATTCGTCCATAAGCTCAACCATTGTGCGCGAAATCATCCGCTATAATGGCGATGTAAGCCAGTTTATTCCGAAAGAGGCATTACCTTATTTGTAACCAGCTTTTCTTTATGCAGCACATCCATGATGGATGGAAAAGTATTTTCAACTATCGGTTCAATATGATGGTGCTCAAACCAGCGCACATCGGTAATACCTTCTTCTTTTTGAGGTTTTAGCTTTTCTTTGCCTTTGCTTTTCATTGCAAACCAATGCGTTTTTTTAAGTACTACCTCGCCTCGGTTAACATAAACATGGTAGGTTTTACAAATTTTTTCGCCGAGCTCGCTTACTTTTATGCCGCACTCCTCCTCTACCTCACGCACCGCAGCTTCTTTTACCTTTTCGTCTTTTTCAATTTTGCCTTTGGGTAAATCCCATTTATCATTACGATAAATGAACAAATATTGCCCCTTAGTGTTCATAACCAGCCCGCCTGCCGCTTCAATTAGTGTAATATTTTTCTTAACAGCTTTAAAATACACCTTAGCATTGGCTGTTTTTATATAGAACAATTTGTTGGGGTTAGCGAGGATCCAGGTATATATAATTTTAAGATCAAATGTCTCTGCATCAAGCCTTTCAAAATTATCCGCATGCTTTGGTTCAGATTCTGTGAGCAGGATAACCTTTTCGTTAATATAAATTCTGTATTTTTGAGCCATGTTTACTAATAATGAGATCGAACAACAAGTAGCCGAATTCCTGCTGCAAATTAAAGCAATTAAATTACAACCCAATAATCCTTTTACATGGGCATCGGGCTGGAAATCTCCAATTTACTGCGATAACCGCGTTACCCTTTCTCATCCAACCATTCGTACTTATATCAGGCAGCAATTAGTTGCAGCTATTCAGGATAAATTCGGATCAGTTGGCTGTATTGCGGGTGTAGCAACTGCAGGCATTCCGCAAGGTGCATTAGTAGCACAGGAATTAGGCCTTCCTTTTATTTATGTGCGTTCAAAACCTAAAGAACATGGTACCGGCAGTATGATTGAGGGTGATGCTCCTACTACCTCAGGCAAACGTGTTGTGGTTATTGAAGATCTGCTTTCCACCGGAAAAAGCAGCCTACAGGCTGTTGAAGCTTTGCGTGCCGCTGGTTATGACGTTGCCGGCCTTGCTGCCATATTTACCTATGGCTTTGATATTGCCGACGAAAATTTCAAACAGGCCAATTGCCCTTATGTAACCCTGTCAAACTACAACGCGCTTATTAAATATGCCGAGGAGCATCAATTTATTAATGAGAAAGATGTAAACCTGCTTAAACAATGGCGCGAAAATCCATCAACCTGGGGCGAAATAGCAGCAAGTTAATACAGCTGAGTTTTTTTAGATTTATATGATTACGTTGATTTTTTACAAAACGTATAATCTGTCTCAAATCTCACGTCTAATATCTCATATCTGTTCATGAATACATTTACCAGTACTATCAGCATTAACAAGCCTTTAACAGAGGTTTATAATTTTTTGGCCGATTTTAATAATCACAAGCAGCTAATGCCCGATAACATCCAGGAGTGGACATCTACCCGGGATGAGGCGCGTTTCAGCATTCAGAACATGGCTAAACTTGCTTTGAAAATTGATGAACGTACTACAAATGAGCTGATAAGGATTATCCCCGCGGAGAAACCTCCTTTTAATCTTGAACTAAAATGGTCGTTATCTTTCAATAACGACCATACCGATATTTTATTCACCATTAATGCAGAACTTAGCATGATGATGAAGATGCTGGCATCTGGTCCGCTTCAAAAACTGGCCGACCATGAAACACAGAGTTTGCTTAATATTTTAAGTTAACTCCTGCAGCATCATAACAAAGTTTATTAGTATACTTTGCGTTTTTGTGTATTGTTAATGGCTATTACCACATTGATGATAATTAAACCTATAATTAAAGCTCCCATGACCATTGTTAAATATTTTTAGTAATTGTTATATCAGTTATTAGTCAAAGGCTGTACCATTATGAATAATTGGCGAAATGTCCCTTTAAAACGGCAGAAACGCACTTTTAGTCTGTAATCAATTATCATTTCTGTGTAATTGTATTCCCACGAAATAAATTATGGGGAAAATTGCTGCTCAAAAAAATTCCCCATTTATAATATCGGCACCTGATATCGTTAAAATGAAGATTTTAACGTACTTTTGCGCCAAATTAGAGGTGCAGCATGATCACGGTATCCAATCTTTCTTTACGTTACGGTAAGCGTACTTTATTTGAAGACGTTAACCTGAAATTTACACAAGGCAACTGTTATGGCATTATTGGCGCCAATGGTGCCGGTAAATCTACATTCCTGAAAATTCTTTCGGGCGATATTGACCCAACCAGCGGTTCGGTGAGCTTTACTCCCGGCGAGCGCATGGCTGTTTTAAGTCAAAACCATTACGCTTTTGACGAATTTACAGTTCTCGAAACTGTAATGATGGGCCATAAGGAAATGTATGCTGTAATGAAAGAAAAGGACGCCATTTACCTCAAGGAAGATTTTAGCGATGCCGATGGCGAACGTGCCGGTGAGCTGGAAAACCTTTTTGCCGAAATGGATGGATGGAACGCCGAAAGCAACGCCGCTACCCTACTAAGCAACCTTGGTATTAAAGAGGAATTTCACTACCAGTTGGTTAAAGACCTTGATAACACGCAAAAAGTACGCGTGTTGTTAGCACAAGCTCTTTTTGGTAAACCAGATATTCTGTTACTGGATGAGCCTACCAACGATTTGGACATCCACACCATTAGCTGGCTGGAAGATTTCCTGGCCTCATATGAAGCTATCGTACTGGTAGTATCGCATGACAGGCACTTCCTTGATACCGTATGTACCCACGTGGTAGATATCGACTTTGGTAAAATGACCATTTATACCGGTAACTACACCTTCTGGTATGAATCAAGCCAGTTGGCCCTTAAACAACGTGCTGAACAAAACAAGAAAGCCGAAGATAAAGTTAAAGAACTTCAGGAGTTTATCCGCAGGTTTAGCGCCAACGCCTCAAAATCAAAGCAGGCAACCAGCCGTAAAAAAGCTTTGGATAAGATCAACCTGGATGAGATCCAGCCATCAAACCGTAAATATCCTGGCATCATATTCAACAACCTGGGCCGTGAAGCCGGCGATCAGATCCTGACCGTTGAAAATCTGGGCAAAACATTGAATGGCGAAGTGCTGTTTAACAACATTACCTTCACGGTAAACAAAGGCGACAAAATCTCCATCCTGTCGCAAAATAGTTTGGCAACCACTGCCTTCTATAATATTTTGACAGGCCGTGATAAAGATTTTACCGGCACCTTCAAATGGGGTGTAACTATTAATGCCGCAGATATCCCTAACGATAGCAGCGAATATTTTGATGGTAAAAATGATAATCTGATCGACTGGCTGCGTGAATATTCACCTGGCGAAAAAGATGACCAGTTTATCCGCGGCTTTTTAGGCAGGATGCTTTTTTCGGGCGAAGAGGTTATGAAAAAATGCAGTGTACTTTCGGGTGGTGAAAAAATGCGCTGTATGTTTAGCCGCATGATGCTGCAGCAAGCCAACCTTTTGATGTTTGATGAGCCGACCAACCACCTTGACCTGGAATCTATCACTGCGCTTAACAATGGCATGAAAGACTTCCGTGGTACAATACTGTTTACCTCCCGAGATCATGAGTTAGTTGAAACAGTAGCTAACCGTATTGTTGAATTAACACCGGGCGGTTACATCGACAAGTTGATGACCTACGATGAATACATCAATAGTCCCGTGGTACAAAAACAACAGGAAGACTTATACGCTGCTGTATAATAAAAATACAACATTGAAAAGGTCCGGTAGTATTACACTACCGGACCTTTATATTTTATAGCTTACCATAAGTTTACCCCAACAGCCTGAATTCGAGTTGATTGATAGTAGACTCGTCACTATAAAGGTAAAAATGATCTTTGGTATAAGAATATTGAACATTTAAACCATTTTGGGAGATAAAGTCTTTAACAACGCTTTCATACTGCAGCTTGTTAATTTTGAGTAATTTTCTTTTTTTCATAAGGAGTAGATGTTAAGTTTTACAATTTAAGCAGCATTCATTGAAATTCCAATAAAAAAATCAATATTTTGTTATGAAGTTATTACTAAATCTATTTAGCAAGATCCGGTATTAGTAAAAATACCGGATAACATTCGCAAAAGTTTACTGCTGATGCTAAATTATTTTACAATGAGTCAATCAAAATAATTGTTAACAAAGGCTGTTTTTCACAGCTTAAAAGAAAATAATTCGCATATTTGCAACCCTACCAAAATCCGGTACATGACTCCGTAGCTCAGCTGGTAGAGCAAATGACTCTTAATCATTGGGTCGAGAGTTCGAATCTCTCCGGGGTCACTTTTTCAAGCAAGTTGTCAATATTATTGGCAACTTTTTTTATGCCTTCGTTTCTGATAAATAGGAGAGCATAAAGGAGTGTTTCCAATTACAACTAACCCAAGCTTTAATCAATAAACCATTGAATTAGTTTCAATATTTTCTTAGGTTTGGAAAAGCGACAAAATGCCTAAACTCAATTAATGCCCTTTATACTCCATATAACCTTTTATGATATTGCGTTTTTTGGGGCTGTATTTATCAGCTTAACGCTATCGTTATTTCTATGGATCGCCCCTAACCAGAACCAGTCTGCAAACCGTTGGCTAGCAATTTTAATGGTTGCTGTTGCTTTGTGGATAATCCGGATTTTAACAATTGACATTGGCCTCGTGACGCGCATTCCATTATGGAACCGTCTGAACTTTTGGCTGCCAATGACTTTTGGCCCTTTAATCTACTTTTACGTGCGTCAGATAACCCGGCCCAGGTATGTCTTCAAACGCAAGGATCTTCTGCACTTCATTCCTATTGTGCCGGAATTGGGTGCTCAGGTATTTGCTGTAATACAAAACATTGAGACGGATAACGTAATTTACAACCACCTCAACTTAATCTTACAATTATTGGCATTCCTGTCAATTACTATCTATTTATTTCTATGTCACGTACAAATTGATCGTTTTTACCAGGAAAAACAATTTCGAGCGGGAGACCGCTACCGCAATGGGTTGTTATGGTTAGATCGCTTGCTTGCCGGGTTAGCTTTGGGGTGGCTCTTATGGATACCGTTTACCGCTGTTGACTTTTTTTACTATCGTTATGAATTAACCGTACAGCATTATTATCCTTTATATCTTCTGTTGATATCCATCATCATTGGGTTGGCAGGGAAGAGTCATTTAAAAGCAGAAACCTCCGACACAACTTATTTTAACCTAAAGCCATTATTACCGGCAAATCTGAAGCAAAAAGGTTCCTGGTTAAAACTCGAAGTTAAAGATAAAGCATATTACCGCGATGCAGAACTAAGCCTGACCTCGCTTGCTGAAAAACTCGAAATGCATACGCATGAAGTATCCCGAATCATTAATTCGGTTTTCAAAAAAAGCTTCAACGATTTTATTAATGAATACCGTGTGCGTGAGATTGTAATCAAAATGCAGGATCCCTCTTACGATCATATTACCTTGCTCGGTCTTGCATATGAATCGGGCTTTAATTCACAAAGTAGCTTTCACCGCGTTTTCAAACAATTTACCGGTAAAACCCCGCTGGAATATAAAAATCATCTTCAAAAAGTTCTCCCATCTTATAATTTGAGAGGTTTCAACCAATCTATGCCGTTAATATTGAACCATGTAAGCCCTCTGGGGGTGGCACGTGAAACATTAACTGGAAACTATATGATAAAAAGCTATTTTAAGATTGCATTCCGTGGATTTTGGAGGCATAAGTTATTTACACTGATCAATGTTATCGGTTTATCCATCGGTATAAGTGCAGCACTGGCAATTTTTGTCATTGTAAAGTTTGATTTTGGTTTTGATAAGTTTCACCCTGATGGAGAAAGGATTTATCGGGTTGTGACAGACTTCTCATTCATGGATAAAGTTGTAGCACAGCTTGGGAAAGTAAACGGCCCACTTCCCGCCGCAATCAAGGATGAAGTTACAGGTATAAAAACAATCGGATCCTTTTTGGAAATGAAAGAAACTAATGTATTGATCCCAGGGCAAACGTCAATACCTAAAAAATTCAAGAACGAAAGTAACATAGTTCTAACAGATGCTGGGTATTTTAATCTGTTCAATTACAAGTGGCTTGCCGGTTCACCAGTAACCGCTCTTCACAATCCTAATGAGGTAGTTCTTACCTCCGGGCAAGCAGGCAAATATTTCCCTAATATACCCGTTAATCAATTATTAGGAAAAACTGTCATATATGACAGTATCAAGACTACCGTTTCTGGGATAGTACAAACCCCTTATCAAAATACAGATTTGTATTTTAAAGATTTCATATCTTCCGCTACTTGTTTAAATAATACCAACATGAAGGCAATGGCCCGCCTAACAGAATGGCCGGGTGCTGTATGGCAGCTTTTTATTAAAACAAATGAAGGTGCCAATGTCGCCGCAATCGAAACGCAGATTAACGATGTTTTGAAAAAGCACAACAATGAATTAAGACCCGGAGACAAACAGATTGAACATTTGCAGGCATTGCGCGATTTACATTTTGACCCCGTGTATGCCAATTTCGAAAAGGGGCGACGAGCAAGCAAAAGTACATTATATGGACTACAAGTTGTTGCTGGTTTCCTGTTACTGCTTGGCTGCATCAATTTTATAAATCTTTCCACAGCAAAGGCCTCGATGAGAGCCAAAGAGATCGGTATTCGTAAGACAATGGGTAGCAGTCGTTCACAGCTCGTTATACAGTTTTTAAGTGAAACTTTTTTATTGACGCTTGGTGCTATTGTTATCGCATTAATTTTAACGCCAATAATCCTGAAACTTTTCTCGGATTTTATTCCTGTTGGTATATCATTGAATTACCTGGACACTAAATTGATCTTATTCTTGATCATGTTGCTCATGGGAGTAACTTTTTTAGCCGGTCTGTATCCGGCAATCATCCTTTCAGGATATAGGCCTATTTCTGTTTTGAACGGTGCGCATAACGCAAACTCGGTGAACAATAGTAGCACTTTGTTTCGAAAATCACTTTCGGTTATTCAATTTATGATCGCTTTGTTCTTTGTAATGGTAAGCCTATTGGTTAACAAACAGGTTTATTATGCACTTCATAAAGATATGGGATTCAGAAAAGATGCGATCATTAACCTGAATACGCCTATTAATATGAGGAATACAAATAAACAGCAGCTCTTTAAAAATAAAATCATCAGCATACCTCATATAGAAATGATAAGTACGGGAAGTGAACCACCGGCGGATGAGCGTATCGGTACCTGGGAGTTAAGTTACAACGATGGCAAGAAGGAAATCAAGACAACTGTACAGCAGAGAAATGGTGATGAAAACTACCTTAAAGTTTATAATATAAAACTTTTGGCAGGTCGAAATTTGCAGCCAGCAGATTCTATGACAGCTGTGTTAGTGAACGAAACTTATGCGCGGATCATTGGCTTTCAAAAACCGGAAAACGCTATTGGGGCTTCTTTTGATTACGAAGGGAATAAAAGAACGATTGTTGGGGTAGTCGCAGATTTTCATCAGACATCAATTCGGGATGCAATTGCTCCAGTTTCAATACAAGCTGCCCATTACCGATTTAATGACAGCTTTTTTCATATTCTGTTAAAGCCTCATGTTTTGGGAAGCAATGATTGGGAGGAGGCTATTAGCGGTATAAAAAAAGCGTGGAATGAGATTTATCCGGATGTTGAATTTGACTACCATTTTTTTGATGATGAGATCGCTCATTTTTATCAGAACGACCAACGCACCTCCAAACTTCTCGGTTGGGCATCGGGGCTTTCAATATTGATTAGTTGCTTGGGGGTATTTGCGCTCACACTATTCAATGTTAATCGGCGTACAAAAGAAATTGGCATCAGGAAGATTATGGGCGCATCAATATCGAATATAATCAGATTGCTTTTGTCGGAAATTGCCTGGTTGATTTGTTTGTCGTTTATTTTGGTTACGCCACTTGCCTGGTTGGCGATGAACAAATGGTTACAAAATTTTGCTGACCGGACTTCGATAAGCTGGTGGATCTTTATTTTAAGCGGGACGGGGATGTTACTTATTGGGCTCTTTGCTTCATCTCTTCAAACAGTCAGGGCCGCTATTGTTAATCCTGTAAAAAGCCTGAGAAATGATTAATTTGTGCGATCATAAATTAATGATCGAATACTACGTTATGAATATCAATCTAAAAGGGCAATTGGATATCATTTCACCATCATATAAATCGTGCATCGGTTATAGGTCTAAATCTATTAATAAACGCAAATCAGATGGGAAATAGTTCGAAATTTGTAAAGTAGGGTCACTTTTTTAGGCAAGTTGTCAATATTATCGGCAACTTTTTTTATGATTCAACATTACTATATACCCGACTAACATTGCCGGCTCCTAATATCATTTCAACGCCAACGCTGCCGCTAAATAAATATTGGGATTCTCACTCCGTCCGCAAACTCTTCACCGGTTTACCGATGGCTGCTTTAATCGCCTGGAAACAAACGGTAAGCAATGCTACAAAAATGATTGCCATGCAACCTATACCAAAAAACCACCATTCAATAGTTATCCTGTATGCATAGGCCTGTAGCCATTTGCTCATTAACCACCATGTTATTGGAGTTGAAATAAATAAAGCTAATACAACAAGCCTAAAAAAATCTTTCGAAATCAGGCTGATGATAGTTGAAACAGATGCCCCCAGCACTTTGCGGATACCGATCTCTTTGGTGCGATTGGCAACTGTAAGCGCTGAAAGTCCCAGTAACCCCAGGCATCCTAACAAGATGGCGATTCCACTAACCCAGCTAATAATATTTCCCAACCTGGTTTCTGCTTTATAGAAGCGGTTGATATCTTCGTCGAGAAAATTATATTCTAAGGGGTAATCGGGCGCAATTTTTTTCCATGCGGATTGTACCACATTCAAAGTTTTTGACTGATCACCCGGTTGAAGGCGCACATAAAGAAAATTGGGGCTTTCCCCGCTTCTTTTAAACTGATGAAACAACGCGGGTGCTACACGATCTGTAAGAGGCTCATAGTTAAAATCACGAACAACGCCTATCACCGTCGGATTTTTAAAGCTCAGCTCACCATAGCCTTCCAATCGGCGGCCGGTACAGTTTTCGGGCTTCCATCCCAATTCATTCATCATGGATTCATTAATAATGACAGCGTTTACGGTATCTGAAGCTATTGTCGGGTTAAAATTTCGTCCCACAAGCAGTTGCATTCCCAGGGTGGGTATATAATCGGGGTCGATATGAAATTGTTTTGTATTGACAGGCTTGCCCTGGTAACTAAAGTCTGTGAAACTCGTCCCTTCATGGTCACCGAGGCCATTATCGGCGCCGGTCAAGCTCGAAACGCCGGGATATCCGGACATTTCCTGTTTAAAGAGAGGCAGCAAGTGTTTCGTATTTGGCACGCCTAACGTCTGCAAAACAAGCACATTCTGTTTATTAAAACCTGGGTTTCTTAATTCCATGTAGCGTAATTGCTGCGTGATGATTATGGCAGAAACAATAAGCGTGGCGGAAAGTACAAACTGAAAAGTGACCAATGCCTTTGTGAAAAAATTGGCTCCGCCAAACTTGATTTTAGCCTTCAACACATCCACTGTATTAAAACCTGACAATATTAAAGCAGGGTAGCATCCGGAAAGCAGACCAACAATTAGTACTAAGCCGGCAATGAGACCCGTTAGCTGTGGGAATTGCACAAAAGAGAAACTCAGCTCCCTGCCCGACAATTGATTGAAGTAAGGTAAAAGCAGGTATGCAAGTGCCAGGCCTATCAGCGTCGAAAAAAAAGCGAGCATTAATGATTCTGTTAAAAACTGAACTACTAAAGCCTTTTTGGTGCCGCCAATAACTTTGCGGACGCCTACCTCTTTTGCGCGATTTGCTGAACGGCCTATGGAAAGCGTTGTAAAATTAATACAGGCGATTAATAATACACCGGCAGCGATACTTAGTAATATCCAAATCGATTTTGGATCGACAGGCGGGATCTTAATACCTACCAACGCCGGGCTTGTGTGCACATCCTTGATTGGCATCAGGTTATACCCGCCCGATCCTGCATCTGGAAAATGCCTGTGCCAGAAATTGGCCAACAACTTATTGTTATTTGCCAGTGTGCTTCCGGGCTTTAGCTGAACCACGGTGACAAAAATGTTCATCCACCAGTCATGTGCACCCATCTTCCCTGACTTTGTGTTACCAAAACAATCAAAGTTGACAAGCATGCTGTATTGAAAGGAAGAATTAGATGGCGGATTTTCAGCTATAGCCGTAACCGTAAAAGTTTCAAACACATCGCCAATCTTTACCTGGAATGATTGACCAATGGCATTTGTTTTACCAAATAACCTATTAGCGGTTTCTTCGGTTAAAACCATACTGTGCAAACCACTGATAGCCGATTTGGCATTCCCGTATTTAAATTTAAACGAAAAAACATTGAAGAACGAGGAATCGGCGTAGGCTATGTTCTCCCGTCTCGCCTCATTTTTTACTTTTATAAATGTTTCATAGGGCTGAATATAACGGACATAGTTCGCCACTCCCGGCAGCTCCTGTTTCATAGCAGGGCCCAGAGGCATTGGGGTGTAAATTGTTCCTGCAAGTGCCTTTATATTTTCCTTCCCATTTTTATCCAAAACAAGGTAGGTATTAGCAGCATTTTTATGGAAACCATCAAAACTAAATTCATTGATGGCATAAAGCATAAATAGACTGAAACAGGCTATTCCAACAGATAAGCCAAATATGTTAATGAACGACAACGTTTTTTGTTTAGCCAATGTGCGAAGGGCTATTTTCAAATAGTTTCTAAACATATAATTGCGGTTTAATATTACAGGGGCCCTATTTGGCGGGCTTCCTGAACGCAATATTACCGCCTGCAAGTGTGATGGAATGGCCAACTTATCATTTGGCAACTCTTTCTTCAGGCCGTTCTTGTATTCTGCCGGGGTTTTGCCGGTCATCTCTTTGAAAACGCGGTTGAAAGTTCGTTGA
The DNA here is from genome assembly GCF_047324315.1 of Mucilaginibacter sp. Mucisp86. Lineage (NCBI taxonomy): Bacteria > Pseudomonadati > Bacteroidota > Sphingobacteriia > Sphingobacteriales > Sphingobacteriaceae > Mucilaginibacter > Mucilaginibacter sp. Mucisp86. The sequence goes on along the minus strand of NZ_CP168503.1, from coordinate 6,495,489 downwards.
GAATTAAACCCCGACTCGTAGGCTATTCCCAGTAACGTGAGATGGACGTGTGCCGGGTCCCGCATCTTCCGGGCAGTTTCACGAACCCTGAACTCATTAATAAAGTCGTTAAAGTTTTTTCCCATTCCAACATTAATAATTCGTGATAAATCGTGCGGATGGATATTCAGCTTTACTGCCAGGGTGGTCAACGTCAATTCGGCATCCTCGTAAAAACGGTTTAAGGCTACAGCTTCCTTTAGTCTGCGGCTTTTTTCCTTTGCAGTATATCTATCTGTTAGCGGCATGGTCATTTCTGTGCCTTTATCCCATTTTAGCATCACTTCGGCGGCTACGCCAATAAGTACAAAAGCAACGATAAAACTCGAAGCGTCGTTAAACAGCCATAACACGCAAAGAAAGCCGAGCAGGTGAATGGCCTTTTCCAATCGGCGGAAGGCAAAGCGCGACCTATCCATTAGCACTGGCTGCAAGTGGCTATAAAAATGCTGGATTAACTGGTGCGACAGGTATAAATAAATAACAACAGATATTAGCACCAGCCAGCCGGGCATCCAATATGCAACCAACAAAGGGCAAAAATGAAGGAGATCATTTCGGCGAAATTTTAGTTTTGGAGACGTTAGCTGCCGTACATAAAGATAGAGCAACGGTCCCAGCGCCGGTAAAAAAAACGGCGAAAGCCCGCCAGTCTTCATTACAATTACAGTTAAAGCGGCACTTAGAAACAGATTGGCTCTTTGGTCTTGCCTTTTTGCGAAAGTCAAAAGCAATGCAAGCGTCAATCCCGAAAACAGGGTTGCCATGGCAGTCACGTGGGAAAAGTCAGTATGGAGTATATCAGGGTTCAAGTTATTTAATAAGTTCAGGCACTGTTCCAAATTTACAATATTGATCTATACAAATGACGTACATCATCACTCCGATGTATTATATCTTTAAGTTAAGCATTCCAAGTCGTTTCATATATCCAAATCCGCCATTAGACTTAAATCAGATAGAAAATAGTTCGAAATTTGTAAGGTACGGGACCTTCAATTGTTTGCCTTTAGTAGTTTTTGGAGCCTCTATTAATTCAAAACAGCGTTTCTTCGGTTCGTCAGGGTCCTTTTCCTTCAGGTTGTCTGTTTTGACATCCATGATATGCTCACCATGTACACATCAGAAGGCATCAGTTGAACCAGCTGTTCGAGCTCGCGGGAAGTGCCTGCCATCAATTTCATTTCGATCCAATGGCCCAGCAGCACGATGAAGGTCAGCGTGCCTGGCTCCAAACAAAGAAATCCATCCCCTTTAACCCAAAAACGGCGGCGGCACTGTATCCCTTGGTAGCCGTTATGACAAAACAGATCAGCGTCATCATACCCGGATTTTTGCCTCTTATTTCCGAAAGCCAGTAGCCGCCATAAGCGATATAATACCGGAGAGCGCAAAAAGGACATACTGGCTTCCCGGAAAACCCATCTGTAAATGCAGTCATTGCCGGATCATTTGGGGTAAAAGCAATATGGGCACCGTTAGTACCAATACTACATAAAAACGTATCCGAAAATCGGCGATCATGCTACTATGATCATGACCTGCGTGCGCCATGTGCTGGTGAGCCATAGTATTTTCTTCGTAGTGATGTTCATGCGGATGTTCCATATTGCTCATTTATTTTAATAGGTCAGGGTTAAGCCTGCGCCCAGTCCCATATCGCTGTCATAATGACTGGAAACAGAAAAGCTTTTATTTACGATATACCGTAGTCCCGTGCTGTATTCTTTATCGGTATTGCCCACGATAGAGAACCTCAGCCTGCTGGTTAAGGCAATATCCTCGCGCCCCAGCTGAAACCTTAACTTTCCATTGCCATCGATACGCGCGTCAGCGACAAACAACATGGGTAGCGTATAAGCCAGACCGGCGACTACCGTATGGCGGTTGTTTTTGTTACTGATTTGTCCGAACAGGTTTTTCTCCGGTTCATTAGTCTTTTTGTAATGATAGTCGAAGCCGGTATAGGCATACAACCATTGCATCCGGCCAAAGTAACGCCCTAACATGGTTTCGCTTTCGTAGCCCTTTGTGGCATTAATGCCCAGGTGCCACATCGTGGAGAATTTCCAGCGGGTGTTGGCCAAAGCGGCATTGCCGTCACTGCCGTTCGTCTCTAAACCGGCCTTAGCGGAGGCGTAAAACCGGCGGTCGTCAGCCGCGACTTTTTTAAATCCGGCTACAGGATCGGGCACTTCGGGATTTGCGGGCGAATTTTCGTAACTGAAGATACGCCCCATGCCGCTCATCATGTGGTACAGGATATGACAGTGAAAGAACCAGTCGCCGCTTTCGGTCGCACGGAACTCGATGGTATCACGCTCCATCGGCATGATGTCCAGCGTATTCTTGAGCGGCGAATATTCTCCTTGCCCGTTCAACACCCTAAAGTAGTGGCCGTGCAGGTGCATCGGGTGGCGCATCATGGTATTGTTGTATAAAATGATGCGCACATTTTCGCCTTGCTTGATCAATATTTTATCGGATTCGGAAACGGTTTTATTATTGATCGACCATACATAGCGGTTCATGTTGCCCGTCAGCTCAAAGTTGAGCACTTTGGTAGGGCCTTCGGGCAGCGTAGTGGTATGAACTGCCCTTAGCATCCCGTAGTTCAGCGTCACCGGCGGTTCGCCTTCACCGATCTCCGGATACATGACGGTGTTCATATCCATCACCTGGTTGGTCATTTTCATGCCTTCCATTTCTTTCATATTGCCGTGCATGTCCATCATGCTGTTCATCATGTTCATGCCGTCGAAGTATTTCAGTTTCGGCAATTTCTGAGCCGGATGCTTTGGCCCGCTACCCAACCACAATGAGGTATTTTTAGTACGATCTTCGGGAGTAGCCAGAAACTCATAGCTGCCGTCTTGGGGTATGGTGACCATAACATCGTAGGTTTCCGCGACTCCCACAATCATACGGTCAACCTCCACCGGCTGTACATCTTCGCCATCATTGGCTACGACTTTCAGTTTGCCACCAGCCCAGCCCAGCCAGAAATAAGTGGACGAACTGCCGTTGATCACCCGCAATCTCACCTGATCACCCGCCTTGAATTGCCGGGCGGTATTTTCAGCTTTGCCATTACTAAAAAAGCGGTCATAATACACATCGCTCACATCCATAGCCGTCATTCTTTTCCACTCGTTGGTGAGTTTTGTACTTAAATGTCCGGTTTGGATGGCCTGCAGATAATTCTGTGTACTGCCTTTGCGGATCGCGTACCAATCAGAAGCGTTATGCAACCTGCGCTGTACTTGCTCCGGGTTCTCATCGGTCCAGTCACTGAGCAGCAAAGTATATTCCTTCGTCAGTGAAGGCTGCTTTTCATGGATGATGAACGCGCCATACAAACCGCTTTGTTCCTGGGTCATGGTATGCGAATGATACCAGTAGGTGCCGTGTTGCACTAATGGGAACTTAAATAAATGCGTCTGTCCGGCTTGGATCGGCGTTGTGGTCAGATAGGAAACGCCGTCATAGCGATTAGGAAGGATTAGCCCGTGCCAGTGGATGGAGGTTTCCATCATCATTTCGTTGTGCACATAGATCTCGGCGGTATCGCCTTCAGTAAATTCAAGCGCGGGTGCAGGAATGCTGCCGTTAATGGCCATCGCCGGCCGCGCTTTGCCGGTATAATTGACTGTGGTATCATTAATATAAAGGTGATAGATCTCCCGCTTCCCAATCCTGGTGTAAAGCGGGAGATGTTTGCCTTTGTTCATGTTGCGTCCCATGCCCATCATGGCATGTTGGGCAAAGGTGCTTTGCAACAGGAGCAAAAGGAATAAGAATAAAATTAACTTCTTCATCGTAGTATAAAAAAAGGCCGTAGCTTGCACCCCGGCCCTCTGAAATTATTTTGCTGCGGGCAATGTTTCTTTCATTTCGCCGCAGGTTAACATTTGATTACCATAGTAAGGGTTTTTGATGGCCAGAGATTCGCTGAGCCAGTACGATTTTTTCATCGGACAGTAGTCGCGGTAAACCGGTGCGCTGTTAAACTTACCGTTTTTGACCAGCGTATACAGGTTTTCCGACAAGCTGGCAAAATGTTCCCGCTGGTGGGCAATATTATCGCTCTCGCCGATGTGCCGGGCATCAAACAGTAATTTGTCTTTTTGCGCCTCGGTCATCTGATCGGCTGGAACAGCATTTACCGCACTTTGAAATTCTTTGGCCCTGGTATTGGTCGTGGCCGCATCACCACTGATCAGCGCATTTTTTACGCCGTAATAAGCGGTCAATACCGCGTTTTTCGAGACATTGGTTTGTGCTTTTACTTGAATGGCTGAAAGCAGCGCGATAAAAGCGCATACAAAAATTTGAAGCTTTTTCATGTTTTGAAATAGTACAATAAGTGAATATCAATTGTCTGCCAGGCAGACAATTATTGATTAAAGAAGTTTTGTTGCAGGTTAGGTAACTATATAAGTCACATCTTTCTTCAGAACGAAGAAATCAAAAAAAGGAAAATCAGATACGAAAATTGCGGTTGCGGAGAAAAACGGGAATTGCCGCTACAGGTGGCGGTGCCTTGTTCACGGGATACTCAACGGTAACCGAAGGCAAATGATAGCCGACCCAAGCACAAGACGGAAATGCCGGAAGAATCACGGCACTTGTTCCTAAAGTGACCTGGGTGTAAGTAACCGCGCCGCTTTTCTCGGATTTCAACTGCTGGTGTTTATCCGTACAGCATTTTTTTGTCGCCTTTTCCTTCAGCGGCATACCACAGGTATGGCATTTTTCATTATGACTGTGCCATAAAGAAACCTTGATCAGCTTGCCCATGCAGTATTGGTAATGCAGGGTTGCCCCGGAAGAAACTCCGAGATACAACAGGGCTAAAAAGGTTACAAACAGCTTTTTGATCACGATACAAATATTAGGAATAAAACGAACAAATGTTTACATAATTATCAATACTTTTTATATTTAATTAATATTTAAAACACAGCTGATGGCGCAAATCTAAGATTAACCTGCGATATGATTGTGATGCCTGTTACTTTTTACGTGCAACTGATCAATGATTTATTTCGCAGGCGTCTGTTTATTTGCTAAAAGCGCTCATCCTATTCCTGACAACAGACGCTATCCTCTTAGTGTTTGCGCAAACGGAGCCGAAAAGGGTTCCGGCAACGAAGATTCATATCAATAAAAAACGCAAGATCCACAATCATAGAGGCCACCTGCTATGGCCCGCTATGGAACAATAAAATCGATACTGCCATAAAGACCATAGCGTCACTTTTGAGTTAGTTAAGCATTCAACTTACCCCGGGTTGGCTATATCCAGCACCGTTCTGCCCTCTATTTCACCTGCTTTCATCCTGTCAAATACCTGGTTAATATCATCCAGATTGGCGGTATGAACAGTGGCTTTCACTTTACCGTCGAGTGCAAATTCAATGGCTTCCTGCATATCTTTCCTGGTGCCTACGATAGAACCACGAATAGTGTACCGGTTTAAAACAGATTCAAAAATCGGCAGCTCGAAATCGCCTTTGGGGAGCCCGTTTAACGCTATGGTACCTTTTTTCCTTAACACCGAGATCCCCTGCTTAATGGCAACTGGTGAAACTGCTGTTACTAACACGCCATGCATCCCCCCTGTATTTTTTTTCAGGAATTCTCCCGGATCCTGATTGAGGGCATTTACCGTTAAATCGGCACCCAAATCTTTTGCTAATTGCAGTTTATCGTCTGCTATATCAATGGCAGCCACATGCATGCCCATAGCCCTGGCATATTGAACAGCGAGGTGCCCTAACCCGCCAATGCCCGATATGGCAATCCATTCGCCGGGTTTAGCTTCTGTTTCTTTTATGCCTTTATAAACTGTAACGCCAGCACAAATAATAGGTGCCATCTCAATGAAGTTTGCATTAGCGGGAAAATGGGCTACATAACGCGAGTCCGCAATTAAATATTCCGCAAAGCCCCCATCTACGCTGTACCCTCCGTTCTGTTGAGAATCGCAAAGCGTTTCCCAGCCAGTTATACAAAATTCGCAGCATCCGCAGGCGCTGTACAGCCATGGCACTCCCACAATATCACCTTCCTTAACATTTTTCACACCGTTACCGAGTGCAGCTACATAGCCAATGGCCTCATGCCCGGGGATCAGAGGCATTTTGGGCTTTACGGGCCAGTCTCCCTCACAGGCGTGCAAATCGGTGTGGCATACGCCGCAAGCCATAACTTTTACCAATATTTGGTTTTCGCCCGGTTCTTTCACGGGCATTTCCTCAATTTGAAGCGGTTGACCAAATTGATGGACCACCGCGGCTTTCATTGTTTTAGGCAGCATCTCTTTACTTTTTATTGATTGACGGTGAACGGCTTACTTTTTAGAAGGAAATACCAACAGCGGAATATTGAGGCGACCGGCCATTTTTTCGCTATGACTGCTTTTCAATAAGCGGTAAATTAAACTATGCGGCCGATGCACCATTACCAGCATATCAACCTGCCCGTGTTCGCAAAGCCAGCTTAAACCAGCTTCAACATGGCTGTTTCGTACACTGCGATAATAGATATTCGGATAATTGGCTTTATTCGAAACCTCAGTCATAAAGTCACTAATATTTTTTCTTAATTCCTCCGGCAGTGTTTCGCCATCATATATATGTGTCAGCAAAATTTCAGCACCTAATATTCTGGCAAAAGGTATTAAGTGAAATAAACTTTCAAGATCATTTTTGGGGTCGGTAAAATCTGTAGCGAACGCTATTTTTTTAAGTGGCACAAAACGGGTTTCCGGCGAGATGAGCATTAAAGGTTTGGTAGTAGCTTCGATCATGTTCTTACAATGATTGCCTAATAAAAAACTGTTCATACCCTCACCATGCGTTCCTATCACCACAAGGTCAATGAGGTTATTTTCGGCATAGCTTTCTACTACATCGGCTACGGTTCCGGATTCGTTTTTGAGTGCAATTGCCGGTTTAAACCCGTCTGGCCGGGCGTTTTTTTCCAGGTCTGATTTAAGGTTTTCGAGTTCGCAGGTACTTCCAAACAGTAATAAATCATGATCGTCCATAGGCCATACCAACACACCTGATTGCGGTGTTTCTGCAGGAACAATTACCGCGTTACAGAGTACCATATCAGCTTTAATCTGTTTGGCCAAATCATAACCATATTCAGCAGCATGCCTTGCATTAGCTGAAAAATCGGTAGCAACAAGCAGTGTTTTCATGTTTTGAGTGTGATTGTTTTACATCACAAAATTGCCTGTTTTTGCAGGTGGAGATAATGACTTCCGTCACCATTCCGCGTGATTCAAAACCCAAAACAAACTGGAGTAAACACATCCAACTTAGTACGCTCTGCAAGTTCGACATGACACGTTTAGCCGGATTGGATACCAATGGATGAGGTTGACAGGCTTAACATAAACTAGAAAGCAAGATTATAAATAATTAAAAATCAAATAAATAAACAATAACAAGATTAACATTGAATCCTTTGTTCAAGAAAGATTTATAAACTTTATGATATCAATCAATTAAAAAAGTGACGATGGTCATTTTTTTAAACGGGCTGATGGCTACCCTTATAGTATGGAACAAATCAGTGTAAAACAAACCTCTCCCCTTCACCACGAATGGCTGCGCTGGCTTGATTTTTATCATTTTGAGCTGTTTCTTATCCAGGAACAACTGGACGAAGTAGCTGAAGACCGTGCAGACAAGGATATCTTAGAAAGAGCCAAACATTTTAAAGACCGGCTAACTATTTGCAAAAACGATATCGATAGATTGAGAAACCGGGTCCGCGAAAATCTTGCCCGTCTGGCAATCGAAATAGCAGATGAAACCAATATTGAATACACACTTAAGGCGTTCGAAATTTTAAATCAGGAATGCCTGTCACAACAGCAATCGGTTAATGAATTAAAAAAAGAATTCAATCATTTTAACACTGAATTAGTCTAAAGCCAACTCGCATATAAGTAAAAAACGCAATCAAAAATTGATCAATACCATTTTTAAACTACACATGATTATTCCGTGCACCCTGCCGATGTAACCGGCAAAATGTATCAGTCCGGCTACCATTACCGAATTTGCTGGTGATCCTATCTTGCCCGCATTAGTTTTCAGGCTTCAGTCCGCTAAATGCACCTGAAAGTTCCATAAACCGGATCAAATATTGGAATATTCGCTTTTCCAGCTAACTATTTCCTTGTTGTACAAAGCTTTATTAGCCAGATGGACACATATAGCTGTCCGGGCGCCAGTATAGATATTGGAATCCGGTAATTTGCCTGAACGTACTTTTTCATAAAAGTCATTCAGGGCATACCAGGTGCCATCTTTGGTGGGCTCGGGTAAAATTGGCGTGCCGCCTTCTTTATTCCAGGTAATACGGGTAGCACCGGTAACCCCATCAACCACGCCCTTTTCCTTTAGCAATTGCTTTTCGGGATAAAACATGCCCTGATCGGTTAGCAGGGATACAGTTCCTTGTGTCCCTTTAATCTTGAACAAAAAACCATCCCGTGCGTTACCGCATGTTGCACCAAAGTTACCAATCATGCCTTGCTGGGGATATCGCAGCATAACCTGTACATTATCGTAAGTTTCGCGTCCATCCTTAAAAACATCAATGCCTCCTGTAGCCTGAAAATCTGACGGATTGGTATCAAATGCCCAATTAATAAAATCAATCTGATGTGATAATAGCTCGGCCATCAGGCCTCCTGAATATTCTTTGTACATGCGCCAGTTGATTTGTCTTTCCAGCGATGGATCCGGTACCGGCCTACGCCAATTGCCATTACGGTCCCAACGGCAATCAATCTGGGTTATTTTGCCCAGGTAGCCCTTATTGATCATCTCTTTCACCCTGTAATAAAGCGGCGAATAACGATACTGGTGCCCTATCTGTACTGTTTGTTTAGGCTTGCTTTTTGCCAGCTTTACCAGTTCCAGCGCTTGTTCAATATTGTAAGTCATCGTCTTTTCGAGATACAGGTGTTTGCCCGCATTAAGCGCATCCACAGCTATTGCATAGTGCATATTAAGCGGCACCGCAACCAATACCGCATCAACGGAATTATCATCTAACAGGCGCCGGTAATCAGCGTAGCTTTTATAAGGTTTATCTTTACTTAGTTTTTGTGCTTCGGACAGGCGAAAATCCAAAACATCACAAATGGCAACAATCTTAAATTTATCGGGCGACTGGTTGATTATCTGCATTACGCCTTTGCCCCTGTCCCCGCAACCAATAACACCAATTTTTATTACTTCCGCATCATCGGCTTTAGCAAAATCTATATTACCCAATAATAACCCTCCTGCTATCAGTCCGGTATTTGCAACAAAAGTTCTTCTATTCATTTTGTAGTTTCATATGGCTTTTAAACCCGGCAGTTACGGTATCGGCGACCATTCCATCAGGTTTTTTGTAAATAATGTATGCCCCAATATCTGTTCTATTATTCAAAAAACGAAGTGTTTTTTTTAAACCCATGGCAATAAAGCCATTATCATACCCGTCGGCTGTGATACCGTCTTTTGCCCAAACAGTAACACTGATCATTTCATTTTGGGTTGGGTAACCGGTTTTAGGATCCATGATATGCGAAATTTGCCTACCGCCGGCCTCTAAATGCTTACGGTAATTACCTGATGTGGTTACCGCGCCATTACCCGGTTCAATAATTTTACGTAAGGGGCCGGGGTTTATATCATTCCCGTCAATAGCTTCAATACCTATTTTAAATTGCTCACCACCTGGCTTATGGCCTTTTATGCGCAGTTCGCCGCCTATTTCAGCTAAATAATTATAAACATGGTGCTGTTCACACAAATTACCAAGCAGGTCGGCAGCATAGCCCTGGGCAATGCCGTTCAGGTCTACCTGTACACCCGGCGTTTTCTTGTGCAGAAAATTCCCTTTCAGCCAGATTTTATCACTGCCTACGTCTTTAAGTATACTTTTTACTTCCGCATCATTTGGGAAGATTTTCGGCTTTTTCACGCCGAAACCCCATGCGTCAACCAGGGGCTTTACGGTAATATCAACAACGCCGCCGGTAGCACGGTTTATCTCCAAAGCTTTTTTAACCAGCAGCTTAAAATGGCTATCAATGACTATACCTTTTGCTGACAGGTTAAACCTGCAGATTAACGAGGTAGGCTTATATAAGGATACAGATTGATCCAGTTGCGCCAGTAAGCTATCAGTTTGTTTCTGTGTAATTACGCTGTCGACAGCATAATAGGTAACCTGGTAAGTTGTTCCCTGCGAATAGCCTTCGATGTGAAATTTATTGGGACGGCCCTGCCCAAAAACATGCGTCCCGCCTGTCAAAAAGCATATTATGGCGATAGCAGCAACCCATTTGTTTTTAATATTTAAATATTTTACCATTTACAATAACCTCTTGCTATTTTCGTCAAACATAGCTTTTCCACCGGTATCTATGGTCATAATGTTTGTAATAGCTTGATGACAACCTGCTTCAAGGTGTGCAGCAATAGGTGATTTTATACTCTAAATGGTTCCTTGCCAGAGGCTATAGTTATTTTATCAGTTTAGCATAAATCTCGCTTAGTTTAGCATTACGAAGCTCTTTTTCATCTGCCAGTTCACCCGCCTTCAGGAAGCCACCGTTTAGCTTGTTAAATTTTTCATCGATCAATACCGATTGTCGTTTTAAGGCAATAATAGCCGGGCGATATTTATCTTTTGATGCCACATTAAACTGCGCGCTGTTCATGGCAGCCTCTACCTGCAATACATGGAGATAAAATAACCTGATTTCGGCCATTAACCTGTAATGTTCAAACTCACGCAGATTTTTCTGCGGTTTAAGTTTGTTCAACGTTGAAAGTGCGGTACCTGTACTGTCAATAAGTTCATCAAGCGATAAATTTGTTTTTCCTTTTACTTTACCCATAGCTACCGGGTATTGTGCTGTAAAAAGTGCCTGTTTAAACAGCTCTGCATCCGACTGGTTAAAGCCATAATTTGTTTTGCAATAATTGCGGATAAATGCTGTTACATCAAGCGGCTGATTACTTTTAACGGCTTCGGTGTAGGCCGTGATAAGCAAATTAAAGGCAGATAAAGGATAAACACGGCGTATTGGGTATAGCGCAACCGGATCATCATTTGAATCAAAAACGGTTGAGTATACGCCTGATGTTGACCATGATGTCATCACTACGCCCTGATAATGCAATGATTTGATTTGCGGTACAAAATTGCGGATGTTCTCGAAATGGTTAAACCATTTTTCGATGTAAAAATTATCGGGTTCGCTACGGATTGACGGCGCTCCCCACACCTCATAGCCGCTGGCCAGTAATTTGCTGCGGTCGCCAAAAAGATTGGGGTTCCAGCCATAATTCCAGTCCACAAAAACGGTTTCCTTAGGCAGCAGATGAATATAGTCAGGATATTTCAGGGCGATATCGGCCCATACCACAGGCTTTTTGCCAAGGCTGCTGACAATATCACAGATGAGTTTGATATGGTCAAAATACAGGCGTGAAAGCCCCACTTCAGCGGCCTTTTTCTTGCATTTTTCGCAATGGCCAAGCAAAAAGGTCTCATCGCCTCCAATATGTACATAAGGCGAATCATGTAGACTGATCATATCTTTAACCAGCTTGGTGAACAATTCGCGGTTTAATTCGGGTTCACTCGGGCACACCTGCGAAAAATTTTGATCATCCTCCCTTAATGCAGCATATTTATAATGCCTTAATATGTATTCAACATGACCAAAGGTTTGTTGTAAAGGGATAACATCGATATGCAGCCCATCGCAATATTTTATAAATGCCTTAACCTCATCCCGCTTATAGGCGTACTTATTAGATATTACCGCTTCAGTGCTGTACGGATATGAACCCTCCCATTCCATAATTAACGTATTGATTCCCTGGCTATGAAGTTTCAGTGCCAACTGCTTTAACGCCGGCATAGTCATTACCTGTATCCGCAAATCAACATGAAAAGCCTTTACCTTCAGATTATCCTGCCCAAAGCTTTTGACAGTTATGGCACAACATAAAAAGGCTAATAATAGATAAAGTTTTGCGAGTTTGAGACCGTTAGTGCGAGGATTTTTCATTTTCGTGACTTACGTGTACGCACACGTAAACGAAAGTAATTGGTTCATTTTAATCTTCCAAATATTTGCACCAATAAAATTATGCTGAGGTTTTGTTATGTTTAAAGTTGATTTTATCATGTGCTCAGTTCGTTCTGCCATGTGATTTTAAAATGCTTATAAGTTTGTTTATTGCTAAACTGATCTTTTGGAAAGTTTCCCTTATCGACATCATTTAAAAATATATCTTTTGATATAGAAATTTCGCTAAATTGCATTGTGTACGTACACGCGAAATAACAAGCTAAGGAACAACTAATGTCACGTTTTTTAAAAATAAGTAACGCGCGTATCGTAACGCCCAATGGCATTTACTCAAACGGTACTTTAATAGCCGAAAACGGCAAAATCAAAGCCATTGAAAACGGCCCGACTGAATTTACATGCGATAACGAAATTGATGCCGGTGGCAATCTTTTATGCCCCGGATTTATTGATATTCATGTGCACGGCGGGGGCGGCTTTGATTTTATGGATAATAATGCAGATGCCTATCTGAAGATAGCAGAAATGCATGCCCGCTTCGGCACTACCGCTATGGCCCCTACCAGCCTCAGTTCAAGCTTCTCCGATTTAGAGAAAACTCTGGAGTGCTACAAATCAGCCTCGGGACTTAACGATAAGGGGGCCGAATTTATTGGTTTTCATATAGAGGGCCCTTATGTTTCAATGGCGCAAAAGGGGGCACAAAACCCCCGTTACATTAAAGATCCGGATCCTTCGGAATATAAATCGATCATTGAACGGTTCCCTTTTGTAAAGCGTTGGAGTGCGGCACCTGAATTACCAGGTGCAATGGATTTTGGCAGGTACCTGAAAAGCAAAAACGTATTGCCGGCCATAGCTCATACCGATGCTGTTTTTGAAGATGTGGTTGAAGCTTTCGATAATGGGTTTACCCATGTAACACATTTTTACAGCTGCATGTCAACCGTATTCCGAAAAGATGCTTATCGCTATGCCGGTTCAGTAGAAGCTGCTTACTTTTTGGATAATATGACAGTTGAGATCATTGCTGATGGTGTTCACCTTCCCCCTGCCCTGCTTAAACTGGTTTGTAAACTAAAAGGATATGACAATATTTCGCTGATCACCGATGCTATGCGCGCCGCAGGACTACCACCGGGCGAAAGCTATCTCGGCACCATTGACGATAATTTTAAAGTTATTGTAGAGGACGATGTAGCTAAATTGCCAGATCGCTCGTCATTCGCCGGAAGTGTGGCTACCTGCGATAAACTGGTTAAAAACATGGTTCAGCTGGCCGATATCCCGTTAATTGAAGCCATAAAAATGATAACGATAAATCCGGCTAAGATAATGGGTGTCGATCAGCAAAAAGGTTCATTATCAATTGGTAAAGATGCAGACCTGGTGTTAATGACCGGCGATTTCCGTGTACTGCAAACCATTGTTAAAGGACAAACTATTTACAAAGCTTAACTGATATTAAATGACAAGCGCATATCAAAACCTAAATGTTATCATCCTGACCGACAAGCACGCCCTCGGCGTAAAAGCTGCTGCCGATGCTGCTGTAACCATTAAAACACTGCTGAATAAAAAAGAACACATCAATATCATATTCGCAGCGGCACCATCACAGTCGGTTTTTTTGGAGAGCCTTAAAAACGATATTTCTATCGTCTGGGAAAGGGTCAACGCATTCCATATGGACGAATATCTTGGTTTGCCAGCCAATGCCCCGCAAAGCTTTGGTAATTTTTTAGCGGATGCTATATTTGGGCATGTTAATTTCAGGAGCGTAAATTATATAAATGGCAATACTGCAGATACAGATAAAGAAAGGGAGCGTTACGCCAGCCTTCTGAATGATAACAAACCGGATATAGTTTTTATGGGAATAGGAGAAAATACCCATCTTGCCTTTAACGAACCCTTTCAGGCAAATTTTAATGATCCGGAAATTATAAAAAAGGTTACTCTTGATGCGGTTTGTCGCCGGCAACAGGTTAACGACGGTTGTTTTGAACGGCTGGAAGATGTGCCTGTAAAAGCACTTACTCTAACTATTCCTGTTTTATTAGGCGCTGATTATATATTCTGTATGGTTCCGGGGATTAATAAAGCTGAGGCAGTTGTAAAAACGTTGAAAGAGCCCATTTCTGTTAAATATCCGTCGACGATCCTGCGTGAACACCAGAATGCTAAGCTATACCTGGATTCGCAAAGTGCATCGTTATTGTAAACAAGCCATTGTTTGAGGCCAATTTCTGGCTACAGCATTGATGATGCTCAACAGAAACTATTGTTCCATTTTCTGCAATGACTGGCGATACGGTTGGGAACGATAGTTTCAAGCCTCTAATTTTTATAATAGTGAAAGTTTTCTTTGGTGATGATATCTATCGGCATATAAGTGATACGCTCTGCATCGCCTAAACCAAACAGGTGTTTGTAAAGCGCCATAACACCACGGTAGCCCTGTTCTTTTGGGCGCTGACTAATAATAAAAGAGATAGATTCATTTTGGAGGCAAAGGATATTCTCTTCGATAAAATCGTATCCAGCCAGAATCAATTTTTGAGGATGATTGGCCAATACTCCAGCCACCACATTTACCCTTGAGTTAGTAACAAATAATACCCGTGCTTTTGGAGCCGAGGCCAACGCTTTGCTCAATTGTTTTTTTACCGACTGGTTGTCAGTATGGTTGATATTGAGTGTGAGTATGGTATTGGCAATGTTGTGTTCCTCAAAATACCTGCGAAAGCCCTGCTCCTTTCTTAGCAAATGATGATCGGGTTCCAGTTCGGTAGAAATGTTCACGATGAATATATCATCAGCTTCACGTACCATCATACCGATAATTTGTGCGGCAAGCCGGCCGCTTTGAAACAGGTCGGGGCCAATATAACTCAGGCTCTCCTGACGTGGCAGATCAGAATTTATAAAAACAAAAGGAATATTTGCTACGGTAAGCTTTTGGGTAAACGTCAGTGACTCTTCAATAAATGACGGGGCCAGCAATATTCCCTGAAGATCAGTAGCCAGGACTTGTTCAGTTGCTTCAACAAAACTGCTTTTTGAGTCTAAATCGTAAAAGAAATGCATAACACTTACACCAAACTGTTTTAATTCATCAACAGCTTGTGTGATACCTGCCAGCGGGTACGACCAGTAATTGGTTTCCGCCGACGTTTTAGGTATAAGAACGCCAATGTTCACCTTGTTGCGCCGGGCCAAAAGACTGGCCATTTTATTGGGCCTGAAATCGAATTCCTCAATAATAGCATTGATCTTTTTACGGGTTTCATCCGATACCCCTTTCCGGTTATGAATCACCCGGTCAACCGTACCGATAGAAACGTTGGCAAGCCGGGCAATTTCTTTAACACCTATTGAATTTGAGTTACTTTCTTTCATGTTCAGAAACCAAATATACAGACGAATTGGTTTATTCTATCTTCTTTTAAAAGCATCTGCATTGTCGTTACAGGCACGAAGTAAATGAAGTAATTATTAAATCAAGCGATAACAAACGTTTGCGTTGTTATTTATATCGTTTTGCGCACCCAATAATTTATTTTAGATGAACCCTTTTATTGATACGCTGAACAGGTTATGAAAAAATACGCATTACTCGTTTATTATATATTGCTTACTGCCGGTGTATTTGCGCAGACAGCTAAGCACGATATGCATTTTGACACACTTGCCAAACGTTGGGATGAAGCTGTACCGCTGGGTAATGGCATGATAGGTGCGCTGATATGGCAAAAGTCGGATCATTTACGCTTTTCGCTTGATAGGGCAGATATCTGGGACTTGCGCCCCATGAAAGGCTTGCACCGGCCGGAATTTAACTACCAATGGGTTGTTGACCACGTTAATAAAAAAGACTATACCCCGGTACAAAAGTATTTTGACGAACCTTATGATAATGAACCTGCTCCGTCAAAAATTCCCGGAGGTGCACTGGAGTTTAATACATTTGGGTGGGGAAAGGTACTATCCGTTAATTTACATTTGGCAGACGCGCTTTGCCGTGTAGAATGGGCAAACGGCACCATACTTAAAACATTTGTACATGCCAAGGCCCCGGTCGGCTGGTTCCGGTTTGAGAATGTTAATACTGATATTATACCGCAAATAATTGCCCCAAGATACCAAGGGGCCGTAAAAGTATCCGGCGACCCGGTTGGTGGCGATGACCTTTCAAGACTAGGCTATCCTCAGGGAACCATTACAAGGCAGGGGGATAATATCACCTACATACAAAAAGGCTGGAATGGCTTTTCTTATCAAATTAATGTAAGCTGGCATAAAAAGGGTTTACATACCGTTGAAGGTGTTTGGAGCATTTCTTCCCAATATCCGGATCAGAAAAGGAACGTTATTGCCGCTGTCACTAATGAGAAAGCGTTGGTTAGAGGATATGATAAAGATTACACATCGCATAGTGCCTGGTGGAAAAACTTCTGGAGCAAATCGGCCATTCACATCCCCGATGCTTTGCTTGAAAAGCAATGGTATTTAGAACAATATAAATTTGGCGCCGCTTCAAGGCCGGAGGCACCTCCTATCTCGCTTCAGGCCGTGTGGACTGCCGATAATGGCCGCCTGCCGCCATGGAAAGGCGATTTTCATCATGACCTAAATACGCAATTGAGTTATTGGCCAGGTTACAGCGCCAACCATTTAAATGAAAGCATGGCATATCTTGATCACCTTGATCAAAACAAAGCCAATTACAAACGGTACACCAAAATGTATTTTGGCAAAACCGGCCTGGCAGTACCTGGCGTTACTACCCTCGACGGTACCGAAATGGGCGGCTGGATCCAATATTCGCTATCGCCTACAGTATCTGCGTGGTTGGGCCAGCATTACTACCTGCAATGGCGATATAGTATGGACAGGAGTTTTCTGCGGCAAAGGGCTTACCCATGGGTTAAGGACGCAGCTACATTTATTGAAAATATAACGGTATTGGATAACACCGGGCACCGTAAGTTGCCAATTAGCTCAAGCCCCGAAATTAATGATAATGATATCTCGGCCTGGTTTCATCAAAACACCAATTATGACCTGTCGCTTATGAAATTTATTTTCAAGGCCGCAGCCGAAATGGCTAATGAACTTGGCCTTAAAACAGAAGCATCGCACTGGAAAAAGATATCATCACAATATAATGACTTTGCCCTCACTGCTGCAAATGAGTTAATGTTTGCGCCGGGGACGCCTTATAATCAATCGCACCGTCATTTTTCTAACATGATGAGCATCCATCCTTTGGGGCTCATTAAATGGGAAGACGGGCCCAGGGCACAATCTATCATTAAAAACTCTATTCACCTGCTTGATAGTGTTGGTCCGGCCTATTGGTGTGGTTATTCTTACTCCTGGCTTGCAAATATGAAGGCAAGGGCTAAAGACGGTGAAAGAGCGGCAAAAGACCTTACTATTTTTGCCAAAGCATTTTGTTCTGTAAATAGTTTTCACCTTAACGGCGATCAAACCAAATCCGGATATTCAAAATTTCAGTACCGCCCTTTTACGCTTGAGGGCAACTTCGCCTTTGCGTCTGGCTTACAGGAAATGCTTATACAAAGCTATGCAGGATTTATCGAGGTGTTACCGGCAATACCGGCTGCCTGGAAAGACGTGGCATTTGATAATTTACGTACCGAGGGTGCTTTCCTGGTAAGTGTTAAGAAATCAGAAGGTCAGGTTTCAGAAGTAAAGATAGTTTCCGAAAAAGGGAGTAAAACCAAATTGAAACTCCCTTTTAAAACATGGTTCACCAGCGCACGGAAAAATGTAACTATAAATCAATCTGAACCGGGTTTCTTAAACCTTGATTTTAAGCCAGGAGCTTCAATAACTATAAAAAATGGTTTCGAATAGAAAAGAGCCCCACTGGATAACACTTACGTAAGGTTTCTGTCTTTAAACCATACTTCGTCTGGTTTGGCGTTGAAATTATCCATCAGGTTCACCAATTCTATCGGATCGCCGGAGGTAAGGATGAGTTCGCGGTTGGTTGGTTTCAGGAAACGTTGTTCAACCATTACATCCATTTGTTTAAGCAACAGATCATAAAAGCCGTTCACGTTTAATAAACCAATAGGATGATTGTGTAAACCCAATTGTAGCCAGGTTAAAACCTCAAAAAACTCCTCAAGAGTACCCCAGCCTCCCGGAAGCGTAATGATGCCCTCACTAAGGTCATTCATCATTTGCTTACGCTGGTGCATATTTTCTACGATGTGCAACTCCGTTAAACCAGTATGTCCAACTTCCTTATCCATCAAAAACTGCGGAATTATACCGATAGCTTTACCACCCCGGCTTAACACCGCATCGGCCATTAAGCCCATAACGCCAACTTTACCGCCGCCAAACACGAGGGTGATATTACGGCTTACCATAACCTCTGCCAATAGTTCAATGGCTTGTTTCAATACAGGATCGCCGTTGAAATTAGCACCGCAGAATACACAAATAGATTTCATGCTCAATGATAGTAAAATTTGTTCGTTAGCCTATTAAGGTTTTGTTATGTGTTGATTGCATTACTTCAATATTGATATATTTAGAAAAAATTATCACATGAAAAAACCTATTTTAACCATTATCACTTTTTTTATTGTTGCGGCGCAGGCATTCGCACAAAACATCACTACTCCTAATGTAGAGCAAAAAGATGATCAGTCAACAATCATCAAAAAAATTGAAACCAATAGTCAGTATACTATTGTAACTTTTGAAAACTACGCCTACCAGGATAATGCATGGGTGCAGCTCAATAAAGAGATCTTTATTCAAACTGATTTAAGCAACGCGCATTATGACTATGTTAAGTCGGAAAATATAGCCATAGTGCCCAATAAAGACATCTTAAAAAAGGTCGGCGATAAGCTTGAATTTAAAGTTTATTTTAAAAAAATACCTGCTGCCGCAAAATCAATTGACATTATTGAACATGCAGGCTTACACAAATCCGGAATCAGTTACTTTAATTTTTATAATGTGAGTTTAACGGAACAAGCTAACACAAGCAAGCATGTCAAGATAACAGATGTAGTATTACTTCCGCCTCCGCCGGTTGCCGCAGATACGGCTGCTTCCACAGATCTATTTTATGGAGGCCCTTCCAATGATATGCAAAATGCCATGAGCTCTATGGGGCCGATGTACGCATCGATGGCGAAATCAGTGCTCGATGCCCAGCTTGCATATTTTAAGCAGCCTGGCAAAATAGCCGAAATAGCTAAACTAAATAAAGACTATTTTGATGCGCTGGTTAAAGTAGGTTTCAATTATGACCAGGCATTAAAGATCATCACCGCCAACGGCTTAATTTCAAAGTCATCATCCGTGACCGGCCAATAAGGCCGTTAAAAACAAAAGCGTCTGAAAGATAATATCTTTCAGACGCTTTATTTTATGCAGTTTATGTTAAGAATTACCTGCTTGTATAGTTAGGCGCTTCTTTAGTGATAGTAATATCGTGCGGATGGCTTTCGCGCATACCGGCAGCGGTGATGCGTACAAATTTAGCACGTTGTAAATCTTCGATATTGGCGGCACCACAGTAGTGCATCCCGGCACGTAAACCACCAATGTACTGGAAAATAACTTCGGCCATGCTGCCTTTAAACGGCACGCGACCAACAATACCTTCAGGTACCAGTTTGGTAACCACATCTGTTTCATCCTGGAAATAACGATCTTTTGAGCCCTTAGCCATAGCCTCAACCGAGCCCATACCACGGTACGATTTAAATTTACGGCCTTCGTATATAATAGTTTCACCTGGCGATTCTTCAACACCTGCAAATAATGAACCAGCCATAATAGAGCTTGCACCGGCAGCAATAGCTTTAACAATGTCACCGGTTTGTTTGATACCACCATCGGCAATTACAGGTACACCACGGCCTTCAAGCGCTTTGGCACACTCGTATACCGCGTATAATTGAGGCACCCCTACACCGGCAATGATACGGGTTGTACAAATTGAGCCCGGGCCAATACCTACTTTAACAGCATCAGCTCCTGCATCGGCAAGTGCAATAGCAGCATCTCCCGTTGCAATGTTACCGGCAATTACCTGCAGGTTAGGATAGAGTTTCTTAACCGCCTTAACCATATCAATAACTCCTTTTGAATGGCCGTGAGCTGTATCAACCGTAATTACGTCAACACCTGCATTAACCAGGGCAGTTACGCGGTCGATATTATCTGCAGCAACACCAACAGCAGCACCTACACGTAAGCGGCCGTATTCGTCTTTACAGGCGTTAGGGAAGTTTTTAACTTTCTGAATGTCTTTATATGTGATCAGGCCTACCAGCTTCCCATCTTTATTAACAACCGGTAGTTTCTCAATTTTATTACTTTGCAAAATATTAGCAGCATCGGTTAGGGTAGTTCCTTCCGGCGCAGTGATCAGGTTTGTTTTGGTCATTACTTCACTTACGGGAACGCTCATGTCCTTTTGGAAACGAAGATCGCGGTTGGTGATGATACCTTTCAGGTTCTGGTCTGCATCAATAACCGGGATACCGCCAATGCTAAATTCTTTCATCAGTTGAAAAGCATCTGCCAGTAAAGCATCTTCGCGCAAAGTAACAGGATCCTGGATCATGCCGCTCTCTGAGCGTTTAACCTTGCGTACCTCATCAGCTTGTGCCTGTATAGTCATGTTTTTGTGTAGCATGCCTATGCCACCGGCCTGAGCAATGGCAATAGCCAAATCAGCCTCGGTAACGGTATCCATGGCGGCCGAGATGATGGGAATGTTTAACCGGATGCTTTTAGTTAAGTAAGTTCCGGTATTCACTTCGCGTGGTAACACTTCTGAATAAGCCGGGAGTAGTAAAACGTCGTCGTAAGTTAATCCTTCGGCAACAAATTTTGATGGGTCTAACTGCATAGCAAATAATTATTTTGGAGTTATTATTTGCCGGGCAAAGGTAATAAAATATTTCGGATTTCGGAATTTCGATTTCGGATTTATTTAAAATTGCCTTGGGATGATAATTCGGGATTTGAGATTTCGGATGTTCGATTTCGGATTTTATAATTAGACATTTAATAATTTAGATTTGGGATATCCAGTCTCCGAGGGTACGAAGCGAACATCTCAAATCCAAAATAAAAACAAATCCGAAATCGAAATTCCCAAATCCGAAATCAAATTAATATTTCCCTACAATCACTTTATAAAACTGATCGAAGTTGAAATAGGTATTAGCCAGTTGGATCAGCTTATCTGAAGTGATATTTTTTACATTTGCGGTGTACCTGTCGTAATAATCATAATCCAAACCTGCAAAATAGATGGTTTTGAATTTATCGGCATGTGAAAACACATTTTCCAAACTACCAAGTAATGATCCAAGCATGTAGTTACGTACCAGGGATAGCTCCTCTTCGGGCACTAATTCAGTTTTTAAAACATTTATTTCCTTTTCAATTTCAGCAACCGCCAGCTTACAAACATCTGCCCCAACTTCAGTTGCTATAAAAAATGAACCGACTTGTTTAAATGAGGCCAGTCCGGAACCTATACCATACGTGTACCCCTTATCTTCACGGATATTGGCCATTAACCGCGATCCAAAATAGCCGCCAAATACCGTGTTTAAAACCTGTAATGATTGAAAATCGGCATGCGAACGGTTGATGATAGGCGTACCTATCCTGATTGCCGACTGCAATGCCTCCGGTTTCTCTGTAAAATAAAAAAGATCGGTAGCTGCCTTAATATCCGGTTGGCTTGTAATTGCCGGGGCCGCTGTGCTCGTCCAGTTTTTGTCAAATGTTTCTGCCAACAGCGTCAGCGTTTCGGGCTCAACTTTACCGGCTACAATGATGGTACAATTAGAAGGCTGGTACATTTTTTTGTAATGGGCCAGCATATCATCATGCTGAAGGGTCTGATAATCGGCCATTTCTGATGCATAACCAAAAATAGTAGCGCCATAAACAGCCCTGTTAAACGCGCGGCGCGCCACTACATCATTTTTTTGAAGACTAACCTGGAGTTTTTGCCGCTGATTACGCTTAAAGGTTTCCAGCTCCTTTTCGGGGAAGATGGAGTTTTGGAGTATATCTGCAATAACCGGTAAAGTGTGCTGCAGGTGTTTGTTCAGGGTATAAAGCGTAACCTGCGAGTTTTCATACCCATAGTCTACCTGTAAAAAAGCACCGTAAAAATCAATTTTATCGGCTATTTGGGCAGCTGTTAAAGTTGTGGTGCCATCGGTAAGCATGGAATTTACAGCCATGTTAAGCAATGGCTTTGCCGGATCAAAGCTAAGGTTGCCGAAGATCCACTCAATACGTACCAGTTCCTGATCGCCGGAGTTAAAACTAAAAACGTTGGCGCCATTACCAAGCTGTTGATGCTCCGGCCTGATAAGGCTTATATTATCGATAGCCCTAAACTCGGGAGCTAATTGTCTGTTGATCATATGAATATTGTTAATCTGAATCAGAATTTACAGATTTTTTTTAATTCGCAGAATGTAATTTCAAATTCAGCTAATTCTTAAATTCTGTAAATTCTGATTCAGACGATTTACTTCTCTGCTAAATAAATAAGCGTTGATGAATTATCTTTTCTGAACAGTTTACTGGCCTGGGCTTTCACTTGTTCAGCAGTTACAGCAATGTATTTAGCTGTTTCATGGTTGATGAGGTCTGCATCGCCAAGCAACTCGAACGAGGCCAGGTTCATTGCCTTATCCAATAATGACATTTCTGAAAATATCATTGTCGATTCGGTTTTGTTCTGAACTTTGGTAAGCTCATCTGCCGGAATCTCTTCTGTTTTTATTTTCTCCAGCTCATCCCATAACGCCGCTTCTGCCTGCTCAATACTGATACCCTCAAGCGGCTTGCCCTCCAACACAAACATGCCTTTATCCAAACTACCTGTGATATAGGCATGTACTTCACTAAAGATCTGTTTTTCCTTAATCAGCGATTTGTACAACCGTGATGAATTGCCTCTCGAAAGGATATCCGAAAGCAATTCAACGGCATAATAATCTTCGTCTGTACGGGCTCCCATCTGAAAAGCGATATACACATCATTAAGCGGCACCTTTGCAGTCACCGTTTCACGGCGGGCTTCCTGTTGTTCCGGCTCCTGCGGCAGGTTGCGGTGATACTTTTCGCCGGCAGGTATCGGGCTAAACCATTTTTCAGAAAGCTCTTTTACCTGTTCTGTCGTTACGTTCCCCCCTACTACCATAATGGCATTTTGCGGGTTATAATGTTTTTTGAAGAACGCTTTTACATCCTCAATCCTGGCATCTTCAATATGTTTGATGGTTTTGCCGATGGTTGCCCAGCGATATGGGTGCGTTTTATAAACCAGCGGACGAAGCTTTAGCCAAACATCGCCATATGGCTGGTTCAGGTAGCGTTGTTTAAACTCTTCTATAACTACGTTGCGCTGTACCTCAAGGCTTTTTTCGCTGAACGCAAGGCTTAACATCCGGTCACTCTCCAGCCAAAAGGCGGTTTCCAGGTTAGCCGATGGTAAGGTGATGTAATAGTTAGTAATATCGTTGCTGGTAAAGGCATTGTTTTCGCCTCCTACTCTCTGCAGGGGTTCGTCATAAACAGGAATATTTACAGAGCCGCCAAACATCAGGTGTTCAAACAAATGAGCAAAACCGGTTTGTTCGGGATCTTCATCGCGTGCACCAACATCATATAAAATATTGAGCACGGCCATAGGTGTGGTATTATCTTCATGCACAATAACCCTGAGGCCATTGTCAAGTGTGAATCGGTTGAATTTAACCATGTATATATTAAGTTTTTTAATACGGACAGCAAATGTATAACTTTTGATGACATTGAAAGTGCATGCCAAAAATGAACAAGTGTTTTAGGTTAGGCACCGGTATTTTTTTACTTTTAGGCTACCAATGACCCGCGACGAACTTACCCAAAAAATAGCGAATACCATAGGCAAACTCAAAGTGCTTGAACTAAGTCTTATTTTGACCGAACAGCAGTTTGATTTGCGCGATTTGATCGACATTACCTTTCATGCCGATAAGCCCCTCGGCTTTCGTGCAGCCTGGCTATTGGAGAATATGTTTTTAAAAGATCCTGAGGTTTTTACCAATAATCTTGAATACCTGATTGCACGGTTACCACAGGTCACTAACCCGGGATGTCAAAGGCATTACACGAAAATACTGATGCACGCTACCGACGAAAAGGAACAATCGCCGGTAAAACAAAAACTGAACAGCCTTGATCTTGAACCTGTGGTTGAGCAGCTTTTTGACTGGATGATAGATCCCAAGGTAAAAATTGCAGTGAAAGTATTTGCAGGCTGGGCCTTACTCAATTTAAGATCTCGTTATCCATGGATAGCCGAAGAACTGCCGGCACAACTGGAATTTTTGATGCGCAATGGTACGCCAGCAATTCAATCGGCAGGGAGGAAAATGATGAAGGAGTTAAACCCCTCTAAATCTCCCCTAAAGGGGAGACTTTAAAAAGCCAAAAGCCGACAACCAATATCCCGCTGTCCCTACAGAAATATTTGTCGCCGACTTTTAACTTAAGATTTTCGACTTAAGACTGCCGACTTACGCAGTAGGCCTGTCTTCGCCATGCAGGTTGTGGCTCACCTGCCCATGGTGCAATTTTGCCGCCACGGCCGATGAACTGTCATCGGCATAGGTGCCGTAAGCATTTACCAGCACGCCTTTTAAGTTATATTTTGATGATGATACGGCGTATACAATCGACATATCCGATGGATTGCTGGCACCCTCAAAGCGGTAAAACTCATCAATCTCAAAATCATCGGCAGTCATATGGATATCTTTTTCCTTATCGTCAATGGTATCGCCATCCAGACTAAGGTTGGCTGTATATCCCCTTTTCAGGAGGTCATTAGTGGCATCCACTAAGGTTTCATAATTTTTCATGGTGATGTTTTTTGTATAGGTAAACAGTAGTCGGCCTCATCAGCCATTTTATTATTACAACTGCAAAAGCAACCGACTTGTTTGAAGCAGGGAAATAAAAAAGTCCTGCTGCCACCGGCAACAGGACTTAAACTAACAATTGAAACTTACCCTTAAGGATAAAAGCTTATGATACTTATTGAGCTTTAGCAAGCCACAATGAAGCATTTAAATGAAATGCTGAGTGAGAAGTATATCCTGACGGAGCATCGCCAGACCAGCCATTAAATAAATTGTCGCCGGTATCACCTGTACCGTCGTCAGCATCTGAGCTGTCACCGATCCAAACCACACGACCGCTGCCATAGGTCGCCAATAATGCCATAGCATTGGCTGTGCCGCCGTTGGTAGCGCTGTTACGCCAGAACAACCCCTGTACGCTTGAATTGTTGGCTGGGTATAAGGTTGCAGTTGAGCCATCATAGAATGCCATTTTTGAAGCCGCACCGGCTGCACCGTTCAATACTTTTTGAGCATCGGCATTTGAGCCGGTGTAAACGTTGGTTGATGGGCTTTCATTGATATCAACATAATTAATGTTAAAGCCGAAAGGATTGTTGTTGTTGATACCATTGTTGGTCATCAAATCATTCCAAACCCTTGGTGAATCATAGCCATCGCCGTCACGATCAGATGGATTGTAACCATTTGCATCGGTACCGGCAGTTGTTGCCGCGGTGTGATCAGCTATCATGAATAAACCACCACCGTTAGCCACAAAGTTCATCAGGGCAGTTTTTTCGGCAGCAGTAAACAAACGGTTTGGTTCGCAAACAACAAATACGTCGTAGTTGCTCAAATCCTGGGCACCGCCACCACCATAGGTAATTGCTGTACCTACAGGCAATGTTTCAACAAGTTCGCCGCGTTTTACCAGTTCTACAGCCCATGCTGAAAGGGCGCCTTTCCAATAGGTTTCAGAAGTAGACGAAGTAATACCTGTATATGATGGCGTAGGGATACGCTGTGCTTTGGTTTCGGTAGTTGTGCCACCGGTATAAATAGCAACCTGCTCGGTACCATCGGCATCTATTTGCCAGTCGGCACTGCCCGCGTTTTCAAGGTGACTTGCATCAAACAGGAATTTTTTGCCTGTAAGCACAGTACCGCCACCACCTGTACCACCACCTGCGTTATCATTAATGGTGATATCATCGATATTGATACGGTTGCTGCCGCCGGTAAGTTTACGAATCTCTAAACGTACATTACCGGTTTGGGTAAGCGTAAATGTTGAAACTGTTAAGCTTGCGGTAGTAGTAATGGCCGAACCTGACTGAGCCCATGATGAGCCGCCATCGGTTGAATAAAACAAGCCCCAGGTACTGGCGCTGTCACCATTGTAAGTGGCACTTTTGATAGTAACAGTGCTGATGCCGGTAGTGACATCAAACAGCATGGTGATTTTACCGGTGTTACGTACACGGGCACTCCATGAACCTGCCTTTTGATCTGCAGCCAGATTGCCGATCAGCGCATCGTACATATTCCATGAACTGCCTGATAAGGTAACATTATCACCACTTGAAGAGCCGGTTGGCGATACGTCATAAGCAGTTTTAGGACTGGTTGAGCCAACTTCAAAACCCTGTGTTAAGGATACAGCTAATGTTTTGATTGTTTTGTTGGTGATGGTTTGATCAGCATCTTTTAATGCAGGCATCTGGCCATTTTTCTGACAGCTTGCCAGCATGCCGGTTGCGGCAGCGGCCAATACCCACATACGTAGATTAGTAAGCTTTAGCATAATGATTTTTTAGGTTTTAATGTATAAGTTAATAATATTGAATTATACGGCAAACCTGCACAAAGGTTAATTCATAATCATTTCTATTTCATTAACTTATTGTTAAGTAAACCCGTTGAAACTTGTAAACAAGTTTTACATTCAGCCTAAAGCCTGCAAAGTATTCACTTAGTCGGGGTACAAATTATTCAAGGTAATAATGCCTGATCTTGTTCAAGCCCTCATCAAGCTCATAAACCCATGGCGTAGCAGTCGGGATTTCGAGGGCCGTCACCTCCTCATCGCTTAAATTATCAATGTATTTTATAAGTGACCGAAGGCTATTACCATGCGCCACTACAATAACCTTTTGATTACGGCGCATAGCCCTTACAATTCTTTCGTTCCAAAATGGCAATACCCTGTCCATGGTTTCACTCAGGTTTTCTGTTAACGGAAGTTCGCGCTCGGTCAGGTCTTTATACCTCAAATCATGTCCCGGATATCGTGGGTCTTCTTTGGTTACAGCAGGTGGATGCTCATTAGGATCGCGGCGCCATTTTAATACCTGCTCCTCTCCGTATTGAGCAATGGTTTCATCTTTATTTAGTCCTTGTAAGGCACCATAAAAGCGTTCGTTTAAGCGCCATGATTTTTCGACGGGGATCCACAGATGATCTAGTTCCTCCAAAATATAATGCAGCGTTTTGATAGATCGTTTTAAATACGACGTGAAGCCTACATCGAAATTATAACCATTTTTATTGAGGATTTTCCCTGCGTTATGGGCCTGGTCGTACCCTTGGGCCGAAAGGTCTACATCTTCCCAGCCCGTAAATCTGTTTTCCTGGTTCCAGACACTCTCGCCATGACGTATTAATACTAATTTTTGCATAGGTATTTACTTAACGCAAAAGTAGGTTAAGGGTTGTGAAAAACTTGCTTAATATTTATAAATCAGTTAGCTTGCGGTACAAACCAAATAAACTAAAACCTACTATGATCCCTACTACACCAGTTCCGGTAAAGGATGGTATTGCCAATCCGGCGCCGCTTGGCCTATGTGCTTTCGGTATGACCACCGTTTTATTAAACATCCACAACGCAGGCTTTTTTGAAATGAACACCATGATATTAGGCATGGGCATATTTTACGGCGGCCTGGCACAGGTTATTGCCGGTGTTATCGAAGCTAAAAAGAACAACACCTTTGGGCTTACAGCATTCACCTCCTACGGATTTTTCTGGCTTTCATTAGTTGGCCTGTTGGTGATGCCCAAACTTGGCTGGGGTACTGCACCATCTGAAGGCGCCATGATTGCCTACCTGAGCATCTGGGGAGTATTTACTTTCCTCTTATTTTTCGGTACGTTAAGGCTTAACCGCGCTTTGCAATTTGTCTTTGCATCGTTAACCATATTATTTTTCCTGTTAGTAGCGGGCGATGCTACCGGTAACACAGGTATTAAACACCTTGCAGGTTACGAAGGTATTATTTGCGGTGCTTCGGCCATTTATACCGGTATTGCCAACGTATTGAACGAGGTTTACGGAAAAACTGTTTTGCCAATTGGCCCTGTAAAGGTTTAAATTATTTCAGCTAAATTGCGTGGGTGAAAGATTATAAAAAATATTACAGCATACCGGCCACTCCCGAAGAGATCTATATGGCCATTACCAATCCTGTTACCATTGAATTATGGACCGGCGAGGTTGCCGAAATGTCGACCGAACCCGGCACCGAGTTTTCGATGTGGGATGGCAGCATTGTAGGCAAAAACATTGAGTTTGAGCCTAATAAAAAAGTGGTACAGCAATGGTATTTTGAAGGGCAAAGCGATAACTCTATCGTAACCATTAAATTACATGCTGATAAACAGGGTACTTCGGCCGAGTTAAGGCATACCAACATTCCCGATGATGATTATAATGACATTGTTGACGGATGGAATGACAGCTATTTTGGTGGCCTGATAGACTTTTTTGAAGGAGCTTAACCCCTCTCACCTAACAAAAACTAAATACTTTATACCCATGAAACAAGGTCTTTTAATTGATATGGATGGGGTAATTTACAGCGGCGAAGAACTGATATATGGCGCTGATAAATTCATCAAACATCTTATTGATAATGATATTCCCTTTACATTTATGACCAACAATAGCCAGCGCACCAGCCTTGAGGTAGTACGCAAGCTTAAAAGGTTGGGAATAACTGTTGAAACAAAACATGTTTATACCAGTGCCATGGCTACCGGCAAATTTCTGGGCGACCAAAGCCCCAACGGTACAGCATTTGTATTAGGCGAAGGCGGTCTACTAACCAGTTTACACGAAAACGGCATTACGCTTGTTGATTCAGATCCTGAGTTTGTTGTTTTAGGCGAAGGCCGCAATTTTACGCTGGAAATGGTACAGCGTGCAGTTGATATGATCCTGGCCGGCGCTAAATTCATAACTACTAACAGGGACCCCTCTCCTAAAAAACCAGGCTGGAATAATTTAGGCATTGCAGCAACAACAGCCATGATTGAAGAGGCTACCGGACGCAAAGCATTTGTAACCGGCAAGCCAAGCCCGGTGATGATGCGTTCGGCTAGGAAATTCCTGGGCCTCGAAACTGCCGAAACAACCGTAATTGGCGATACCATGGAAACAGATATCCAGGGAGGCGTGCAAATGGGCTACAAAACTATCCTTGTGCTATCCGGCATTTCCAGCAAAGATCAATTGAGCCACTATGCTTTCAAACCAGATATGGTGGCCAGCTCGGTTGATAAAATAACGTTTCCGCTTAAATGGTGGCAATAAGATAATACCTGTAAATCTATTTAAAAGCGGACGACCAGTAAGATGGCCGTCCGCTTTTTTTTATAATATTTTTTAATTGAGATTGGAAATAAGTTAACTATAACACAATATCATTAAGCTTTTTTTAAGTATTTTTTAATAGCGACCGGTTTTATTTGCTCCCAACCAATTAAACCAATGCTTCCCTAAATGGCAGCGGTTAAACCATTAAACCAATATTGCTATTTATGCCCGTTACCGTATTTAAACCTCCGTAGGTTTTTGCAGGTTATTCCTGTATCTCCGCTTAATAAACCAATCTATCAAAAAATTACATCTAAAATTATGAACTTAAAAAAACTTTATGTTTTAAGCTGCGCGCTTATCATAGGCATTGTTAGCGCCTGCTCAAAAAAAGAACTGGCAGGCAATCAGGCCAATTCACTGAATAATAATCAGCCAAAAATCAAAACAGCGGCTTCGGCAGTTGGCGATGTTGTGGGTAAAATTACAGTAGGCTACCAGGGCTGGTTTGCTGCTATCGGCGATGGCTCGCCCATTAACTTATGGTGGCACTGGTCAAACCCCAATAACCAGGCACCTAATTCAAATAATATCGGTGTAAAATCCTGGCCCGATGTACGGGAGTACACCAGCACTTATCAAACTGGGTTTGCCAATCTGAACAATGGCAGCCCTGCAAAACTGTTTTCCTCTTTTAATGATCAAACGGTAAATGTGCAGTTTCAGTGGATGCAGCAAAATAATATTGATTGCGCGGCGCTTCAGCGTTTTAACCCCACCGGCGGCGAAGGCCCGGTAAGGGATGCTATAACTGCCAAGGTTAAAACCGCCGCTGAGGCTACCGGCCGTAAATTTTATATTATGTACGATGTTGGCGGCTGGACAAACATGCAATCAGAAATTAAAACCGACTGGACAAACAAGATGTCGGCCTACACCACTTCATCGGCTTACGCTAAACAGAATGGGAAACCTGTAGTGTGTATCTGGGGCTTTGGTTTTAATGACGATAATCACCCGTTTTCGGCCGCGGTTTGCCTGGATGTGATCAATTGGTTTAAAAGCCAGGGTTGTTATGTTATAGGAGGTGTGCCCGCTTATTGGCGCGATCCTAATGCCAGCGAGGTACGGCCTAACTTTTTACCAACCTTTAACGCTTTAAATATGATCTCGCCATGGATGATCGGTAAGATCGGCACCATAACTGAAGCCAACAACTTCTATAACAATACGCAAGTAGGCGATCAGACCTATTGTAACGCCAACGGTATTGATTATCAACCTTGCGTACTGCCAGGTGACCTGCAATTACGTCAACGCGTACATGGCGACATGATGTGGACACAATTTTATAACCTGATTCGTGGTGGTGCGCAGGGATTATATATATCCATGTTTGATGAATATAATGAAGGTAACCAGATTGCCAAAACCAGTGAAAACTCATCATTTGTGCCTGCCGGATCCAATTTTTTATCACTGGATGAGGACGGTACCGTTTGCTCTGCCGATTATTATCTAAGGTTAACCGGTGATGGCGGTAGAATGCTGAAAGGACAAATTGCACTTACTGCTGTGCGCCCGACGGCGCCTGTGGCAGGCGGCAGCAACCCAACCACACCACCCATAGGGCAAACAATAATCCTTAAAGGTTCAAATAATAACTATGTAAGCAGTGAAAACGGCGCACAGCCTATGAATTGTAACAGGGCAACTGCCGGGGGCTGGGAGCAATTTACCATTGTTGACGCGGGCGGTGGTAAAGTTGCCCTGTTAAATTCGGGTAAATATGTGTCATCCGAAAACGGTACCCAGGCTATCAACTGTAACCGCACGTCTATAGGCCCCTGGGAACAGTTTGATTGGGTAAGCAACGCCGACGGCACTACTTCGTTCAGAGGTAATAACGCCAAGTACATCTCAGGCGAGAACGGCACGCAGGCCATGACCTGTAACCGCGCTACTATCGGTGGCTGGGAATCATTTAGAGTCAATCAATAAGTTTATTTGGGGTTATTAAAAAAGGGAGGCTTAACCGGTCTCTCTTTTTTACCGTATAGAATATATTAAAGGGAGATTTTCGCCAATGGCACTATATCATCAGCCTCATCAAAACATCCACCAGTTCCTGAATTTCAAAAGGCTTACCAATATAAGCGTCTGCTTCTCCAAGGGCTGCTTTTTGTTTGATTGCCGGGTTGGCAGAAATCAGTACCACAGGGATTTCCCGGGTTACGGGCTTCGATTTAAATAAAATACAAATTATATGGCCGCTAATAATCGGCAGGTTCTCATCAAGTAAAAAACAATCGGGCTGTAAGGCTACCATTTCCTCCAGGGTGGTAAATGCCTTAAATCCAGACACCCGGAAGCCTTCGTTTTCAAGTAGCAACGTGGTAGATTCAAGGATATCGGGTTCGTCTTCTATTAATACAATGTGTTTGCTCATAAATTACCCTTATTCTACGAAAGTGCTGCCTTAGTAGTTGTGTGGCCGCGAAAATATGATAAAATCTGTAACCATGTCGTTAATGCTTGCGTCTCAATTAGCATACACACTATACTCGGCCTTCCAATGAGAAATTACATACAATACTTATACCGTAAATGCCGCAGATCATTTATGCTTATCTGCTTAGTTTCATTTGTTTTTCGTAATATATCAGAAGCCCAAATAGCCACTTCAACCGGAGAAATCATCAGCAACGCCTCTATGGACAGCTTTCTGCAAAAGCAGATGGATTCACTAAAGCTCCCCGGATTGTCTATAGCATTTATCAATAAAGGCAAAATCGTTTATCGCCGTGCATTAGGTGTAACTGATATTAAAACGAAGAAGCCAATAGATGAACAATCAATTTTTGAAGCCGCCTCGCTTTCTAAACCGGTATTTACCTACTGGGCTATGAAACTGGTTGACCGGGGCGTATTAAATCTGGATACTCCTTTGTATAAATATCTTCCGTATCCAGATATCGCACAGGATGAAAGGTACAAACTGATTACTGCACGAATGGTGCTTTCTCATCAATCGGGCTTTCCAAACTGGCGCTTCTTCCCTGCCGATTCATCTTTACATGTTAAGCCGGGTGCGCTTTATTTGAATTTCAAACCAGGAACATCCTTTGGCTATTCGGGCGAAGGTTTTCTTTACCTGGGTAAAGTTGTTGCGCATCTGCTTAACCGGTCGTTGCAAAATATGGAGCCTGTATTTGAAAAAGATGTGGCCCAACTGCTGCATATGCCCCATAGCTCATACACTGCTAACCCATATATTTTGGAACACAAGGTAAAAGGACATCAAGATGGGCATATTGACCCTACGAATGGATTAAACTGGCCCATTTTGCCATCTTTAAGTATAGATTCAAATACGTTTAATCCTGCAGCTTCCCTGCATACCAACGCTTTGGATTACGCAGCTTTTATCATAGCGTTAATGAAAGACAAAGGATTAAGTTCAGCAAGCTTTAGAGAAATGTACCGCCCGCAACTGAATGTTCCGCTTCCCGAAGACTTTCGTAAGGCAGGCTATTCAACCTGGGGATTGGGCATAGCAATTGCGCAAAGTTCATCAGGTACAGTTTACCTGCATTCGGGCAATAATGGGAATTTTCAATCTGCTTTCATGATGGATAAAGCCCGAAAATCCGGCTATGTTTTTTTTACCAATTGCGATCACGGGAACGTTTTTAATGAGAAACTGGAGGCCTTCCTTTCGCTTAAATAGGATTACTATATTTGCTGCATGGATACACCACTCCAACTTTCCACTTTTGAATCTGAGTTTCGCGTACGCCCTGATGATATCGATATGTTTCAGCATGTGCATAACAGCAAATATTTTGATTATGTATTGGCTGCCCGTTATGATCAGATGGAACGCTGCTACGGTATGGCCATGGAAAAATTTATGGAGCGCGGCTTTGGCTGGGTGGTGCGTACAGCGCATGTTGACTATAAGCGCGCCCTAACCATGGGCGATTACTTTATTGTAAAAACCGGCATTGAAAGTATCGACGACAAGGGCTGCCGCGTAAAGTTTGCCATTACCAATAAAACTACAAAAAAAATCTGCTGCGATGGTTGGTTTGATTACGTGATGATTGATATGGCTACCGGACGCGGTGCAAAGATTCCGCAGGATGTGATTGATCAGTACCTGATCTGACCTCAACTCCGCGGGTGAAATTGGCTTATCGTACTTTTTAAATACTCCCGGTCTAAATGCGTATAAATCTCCGTTGTAGTAATACTTTCGTGGCCCAACATTTCCTGTACGGCACGTAAATCAGCGCCGCCCTCAACCAAGTGCGTAGCGAATGAATGGCGAAATGTATGCGGGCTTATCTTTTTCTTTAGCCCAATTGTTTCGGCAAGGCCTTTAATGGTTAAAAAAATGATCTGCCGACTTAGCCTTGTACCACGCCTGTTTAAGAAAACGTAGTCCTCCTCTCCTTTTTTGATGGGATTGTGGACCCTTACATTCTCTATCCAGAGCTTCATTGCTTTTATAGCTTCACTTCCTATAGGCACCAATCGTTCCTTATTGCCTTTTCCCGTCACCTTTATAAATTCAATATCAAGGTATAGGTTGGAGAGCTTCAGCTCGGTAAGCTCGGATACCCGTAATCCTGATCCGTACAGTGTTTCCAGGATAGCTTTGTTACGCATGCCTTCAGGTTTTGAAAGATCAAGGGCAGCTATAATTTTATTGATCTCTTCATAACTCAACGTATCAGGCAGCTTGCGCCTGATCTTTGGCGATTCGAGCAATTCTGATGGATCAGTTTTGATCATATCCTCCATCAGCAGGTATTTATAAAAAGCTTTGATGCCCGAAAGGATCCTGGCCTGCGATGAAGGGATCATCCCCAACTCATTTATCCAGTTGATGAACCCTCGTAAATCAGTTAAAGTAATTAATTCAGGTTTCAGTTTAACTATCTGTGAATCTGAATATTGATATAGTTTTTCTATGTCTCTGCTATAAGCTTCGATAGAGTTATCGGAAAGAGATTTCTCTAACTTTAAATATGCCTGGAAACCTTTTATTGCCGAACGCCAATCCAATTGATTTTAGTTTTGATGATTTATAGCTAAGTTTGAACTAATGAAGATACAAATTATAAATGGCCCAAATTTGAACCTGCTGGGCGTTCGCGAAAAATCAATCTATGGCGATGCCAGCTTTGAAACCTATCTTGAAACCCTGCGCCAACGCTTTGCAAACATCACTATTGATTATTATCAAAGCAATATTGAGGGCGAAATTATAAATAAACTGCATGAAATTGGTTTTAGTTACGATGGCATTGTGATGAACGCCGGTGCTTACACTCATACCTCCATCGCTATAGCCGATGCTATTGCCGCTATTAATACGCCGGTTATCGAAGTGCATATTTCCAATGTACACAAACGTGAGGAGTTCAGGCATAAATCAATGATAGCAGCCAATTGCCGCGGTGTAATTGCAGGTTTTGGAATGGATAGCTACAGATTAGCCATTGAAAATCTGTCGGTTAAATAAACTTTTGAGATTTCACCGATTGTATATGATTGCACCGATTTTTTGCGGTTTCGCAGATGAAAAGATTTTATCGATTTAGCGCTGACTGACTCACATTCAATGAAATCTTCATTGACTTTAAATGATGATTTCAAACGTTTAACGAACTAAATCGGTGGAATTATACAAAAATCAGTGTAATCGATAAAAAAAATAAAACGCTTTTGTCATAAAAGCGTTTAAACATTGCTTTTAGCTTATTGTTCCAGATGCTTAAAATATTCAGAGTTACCGCGCTAAGTTTACTTTTTGTTACGCTGCTATCCAGTGTTAATACGTTTGCTCAAACCAAAAAGAAAAAAACACATTCGGTAAGAGATTCGTTGCGGGCCTCTATCCTCTCGCGCGATTCGATGATGCGGGCGCTTAAACGTTCAGACACATCGGTAAATAATTTGCTACAAAAAGTAGAGTATTATACATCTGCTTTTAACCAGATTAAAAGCAATCTTTCAAAAAAGTTAGACACTGCTGATATCAGCACCAAATTGCCATCGTTTGAGCGGCGAGTTACGTTGATCAAATCGCTTATTGATAATGATAAATCAAGCACACTAAGATATCTATACACTATCAGAGATGTGCTTACCCGCAGCGATGACCAGCTTGACCTGTGGCAGGAGCAGCTTGCCGATATCAATAGCAAACTTGTTCAAAATCAAAATGATCTGGATGCCATATCACGCGATAGCGTACTGAAAATCCTGCCGGCCGATAGTTCATTAGCTACTACGTATCTCATCCAAAAAATAGCTATCGACAGCAAATATCACCGGCTTGATACTACCAATAAAAAGGTGATGGTAAAAATTGGGCTGTTGCAAAACCGAACTTCTGCCGTTTATATTACCATACTTGACCTTAAAGACCAAATTGATACCAAAATCAGGGATTTCAGTATCCGGGCCATGTCGCAGGAATATAGTAATATCTGGAACATGAATGCCGATGAGGGCAGCGACTTCGGCCCGGCAACAAAAGCTACAGCCGACATGAACGCCAAGCTGTTTAGCTTTTTCATTGGCCGGGATATTCTGCTCCATCTTTCGGGCTTGGTGGTTTTATTAGCATTTTTTGCTTGGGTACGTGCCAGTCGCCGAAGGATCTTACGGGATAATGATGCACCCGAAAATGTATTTGACCAGGCCAATTACGTAGTGAACTATCCGTTCGCGTCCTCGCTCATTTTAGCATTTACGCTGCTGCCTAATTTTTATGATCATCCACCGGTAGTGGTATTGGAGATGTTTTTACTGGTATTGATGATAGCCATACTTTACTTGGTAAAAAAGGCCTGTCCGGCGCCTATGTTCCGCTACATGCTCCAATTATTTGGCATTACCCTTATTTATAGCCTGAGCAACCTTTATATCCAGGTTACCAATATCGACAGAATAGCTATTTTAGTTTTAGGTCTTGCAGCATCTGTGCTAAGTTTCAGGTTTTTATCAAAAGTGCGTAAAGCTAAGGATGATTACCTGCCCTATACAAGTTTTATACTTAAGGTTTTTATATTTCTGCAAGCTTCATCCTTTTTATGCAATGTTTTTGGCAGGGTGAGTTTAGCTAAGATCATCGGCGTTAGCGTGGTGTATAACCTATGGCTCGCGCTGGCCTTGTATTACATAGTGCATATCATCATGGAAGCCTTATTCCTGCAACTGGAAGCAGGTAAAAAGAGCAACAACCTTACCTCTTTCATCGACTATAAATTACTTCAAAACAAATTCAGGAGCGTGTTAACCATACTTGCTACTATATTGTGGCTGGTGATGCTTACCCAAAACCTGAATATTGAGGATACAGTATTTGATTACCTGGGCGATTTCCTGACAAAGAACCGAAGCATAGGCGGCACAAATACCCAATTCACATTTCAAAGTGTGATCATTTTTGTAGCGGTGATCTGGCTGTCGTCTATCGCGTCGAAAATCATCAGTTACCTTTATGATATTGCTGCCAAGCATGCCAATGACATTGATGTCGCCAAGAAAAAAAACCGTACTTCTACCCTGCTTATCCGCATTGGAGTGATAGCTTTAGGCTTCTTTTTGGCGGTTGCTGCTTCAGGCGTACCTATTGATAAGATCACCATCATAATAAGTGCCTTTGGTATTGGTATCGGCTTTGGCTTACAAAATATTGTAAACAACCTGGTATCGGGTTTGATACTGGCTTTTGAAAAACCGATACAGGTTGGGGATATTATTGAGGTAGACAGCCGCTCGGGTACCATTATGGATATCGGTATCCGTGCAAGTAAAATAGCTACTGCCGATGGCGCCGAGGTAATTATCCCTAACGGCGACCTGATATCGCACCACGTGATTAACTGGACGCTAAGCAATAACAACCGCCGCGTTGAACTGATCATCGGCGTAGCATATGGATCTAATATTGAGCAGGTTAAGGCAATACTATTAAACTTATTAACTAACCATGATGATATCATGTCCCAGCCGTCGCCTTCTGTATTCCTGCATAATTTAAATGAAAGCTCGGTCGATTTCAGGATATTTTTCTGGGCTGCCGATATCAACACCTGGCTTAAACTTAAGAGCCGCGTATTAGCCGATATTTACGATGCATTTAATCGTGAAGGCATTGATATCCCATTCCGCCAGCAGGATGTGCGGGTTATATGGCCAAAGGGCTTACCACCTATTAAAGTAAAGGTTCCCGGCATAAACGAAACTGAAGAACCGGAACAAGGTACAGACGACACTAAAGCTCCGCAGGATCAAGATCAGTAAAATGGATTTTCTTTTTCACAAAGAAAGCCCAAACAATACTGCCTTTGTAAATACCTGCGGTATTTTGCACTGCGTTGCCTTTCGCCTTTTGCCTTTTACCTTTCGCCTTAAAAAGGCTTAACACAAAGCTTTGGTGCGCCCTGCTTACCGCCCAGGCATCTTTACGCTTGCCTTCCATTAAAAAACGGAGTAAAGCAAGCAAATCCATTATAAAACGGATACAGATCACCCAAAACGCACGTCCAAAAGGAAGGTTCTTTTTGATAAGAAACAAGTTGTTTCTGAAATTAAGATAAGTTTTAAATGGGTTTTCTGCGTTAAGTGTCCCACCACCAACATGAAAAATAGTTGATTCGGCGCAATACATCACTTTATAACCCATGTTTTTTAAGCGCCAGCAAAGGTCGATCTCCTCCATGTGGGCAAAAAAGCTTTCGTCAAAGCCACCAGCTTCATCCCATATTTTCTTTTTGATGAACAATGATGCGCCCGACGCCCAGAATACCTCACCCGATTGCTCGTATTGGCCGTTATCCTTTTCCAGTTCGTAAAAGATCCTGCCACGGCAAAACGGGTAACCATGTTTATCAATAAAGCCACCGGCAGCACCGGCATGTTCAAAATAATCTTTTTGAGCGTATGACCTGATTTTGGGAGCAGCTGCAGCAATTAAGCTATCGCTTTCCATTAATTCGATAACAGGTTCAATCCAGCCGGGGATAACCTCCACATCCGAGTTAAGCAAGATATAATAATCGGCATCAACCTGGGTCAATACACGGTTATAGCCCCCCGTAAAGCCGTAATTTTTATCATTTTGGATGACCCTTACCGACGGGTAGTTTTCGCGCATAAAAGCCACGGAATCATCAGACGAAGCATTGTCGCCCATCACAATCTCCAGGTTGGGATATGTAGATGATAGTACCGAAGGAAGAAATTGTTTAAGGTACTTTATGCCGTTCCAGTTTAAAATAACTACAGCAACTTTAGGTGTATGGGTCATCTATGTAAA
Source organism: Mucilaginibacter sp. Mucisp86 (assembly GCF_047324315.1). NCBI lineage: Bacteria > Pseudomonadati > Bacteroidota > Sphingobacteriia > Sphingobacteriales > Sphingobacteriaceae > Mucilaginibacter > Mucilaginibacter sp. Mucisp86. Next base: position 6,456,445 of record NZ_CP168503.1, on the reverse strand, counting down.
TCCTCCGGCTTAAACTTCCATCTCCGGTGCGACCATAACCAATACTGTGGTTCTCTCCTGATCATCCCCTCAAGGTATTTCACGTGCATATCTGTTATTTCGTGTTCGGCAGTTTCTTTTGGTGTTTCGGTAAGCGGGATCAGGGTGTATTCGTAGTACCCGCGCTTCACCCGTTTCATGTCGTAAAAAACAACGGCCGCGTCAATTGTTTTAGCAATTTTTTCAATCCCCAAAAATACAGCTGTGGGTTGGTTTAAAAAATTGGTAAAATAGTTTACCTCATGCATTACAGGGGTTTGGTCGCCTACCAGTACGGTTACAGTGAGTTCCTTGCGGTACTCCACCATTTTGCGCAGTGTTTGCTTCATGGCTACCGGCTGCCCGCCAAATCGTGACCGGATTTTAATAAAAAAATCATCGAACGTTTTATTCGATAGATTTTTGTAAACGATCATGAACCTTTTATCGGTAACGAAATTAAAATTGAGGGCCGCCATTTCCCAATTGCAATAGTGCCCTGCAACTGCAATAATACTCTTACCTTTAGCAAAGTACTCGAAAACCAGATCAGAGTTAGTAGCCACAACCCTTTTCTGAATTTGTTTTTCTGATACGGTGATCATTTTAATGGTTTCCACCATTAAATCTGACAGGTAGCGGTAGTATTTTCGTTCAATATCATGGCGCTCCTGATCTGTTTTTTCGGGAAAGGCATTACGGAGATTTTGCTGCACCACATCGCGGCGATAATGAACAATGTGGTAAATAATAACGAATGCTATATCAGATAAAATGTATAAAAACCAAAAGGGAAGCAACGATATCAGGTATAAAATTAATATACCAAACTTAGTAAAGCCCTTTTTTATCATTATTTTCGCCAATTTTGAGCACAAACATAAAATATATGATTGAAAAAGGCGCTGTATTACCTATGTTTTATCTTCCACCGGTAGATTATTTTGTACAGTTAAACACGTACAAGCCTGATATACTGATAGAAAGAGAGGAGCATTTTCCTAAACAAACTTATCGCAACCGGGCTAATATCTATTCGCCCGATGGTATGCTGGCATTGGTTGTGCCCGTAATAAAAGGTTCAAAAAATCATACCAAAGTTAAAGACGTAAAAATAAGCTACGATTTTATGTGGCAGCGCTTACATTGGCAGAGCTTACAGGCTTGCTACCGTCGCTCTGCTTATTTTGAATTTTATGAAGATGACTTTGCGCCTTTTTATGAAAAACAAATTACCTACTTATTTGATTATAACCAGGAGCTTTTGAACCTGCTGCTCAAGCTCACTAAAATAAAAACAGAATTAAGTTACACGGATGAATATCAACCCGAATACCCTAACCTGCATGATTTTCGGTTTTCTATCCATCCAAAAAGGGAAAGCGAAATACAGCAGAAGCCATATTTTCAGGTATTTGAAGACCGGAAGGGCTTTATGAAAAACCTGAGCATTATTGACCTGCTATTTAACCAGGGACCGCAAACAATAAACTATTTGTAAATGAATGGCAACCTGAAGCGTTTACGCTTTAAAAAACATAAACATGCAGGCAATGTAGGCGACAGACCGGGCACTATCAACGTGCCCAGCGATGCGCTTAAGCCCATTATCTCAGTTTATTCTTACAATAAGGATGAATTGGTAACCTGTGAAGGCAAGGACATAAAAACTGCACTAAAGCAGCTCAATAAATGTGATAATCATACCCATTGGATTAAAATAAACGGTTTGGGCGATGCCGACCTGATTGAGCAAATTGGCTTGCATTGCAATATTAATCCTTTAGTGTTGGAGGATATTGCTAACACCCATCAACGCCCTAAATTTGACGAGTATGATGATTATGCTTTTTGCACCAGCAGGATAGTTCATTTCAATAAAGAAAATGAGATTATCAACTGCCAGTTTTCGGCCATTATTAAAGATAACATTATTGTTAGCTTTGAGGAAGATCACACAGATCGTTTTGATGCAGTAAAGGCTCGATTGAAAGCCGGTAAAGGGGCTATTCGTACTGCAGGTCCGGGTTATATGTGTTATGCGCTTACCGATACCATAATCGACAACTATTTTGTTTTATTGGCTCAAATTGGAGATCATCTGGATGCGCTTGAAGATAAGCTTTATGAGAGTGCCGATAAAACAATCATGTTTGATGCCCAGCAGCTAAAACGCACGCTTATTGTTGTACGCCGTGCCAGCTGGCCCGAGCGTGATAAAATCAATGATATGATCCGGTCGGAAAGCCCGCTGATAACCCCAGAAGTTAAATTGTTTTTACGCGATGCCTATGATCACTGCATCCAGGCGATGGACCTTATTGAAAATTATAAAGAGGTAACCTCAAGCATTATCGACCTGTACTTATCAATGGTTAGCAACCGTATGAACGAGATCATGAAGGTGCTTACTATTATTTCGGTGATATTTATCCCGCTTACCTTCATTGCCGGTATTTACGGCATGAACTTTTCGCGCCAGGATGATAAAGGCCATATCCTTCCGGATAACATGCCCGAGTTGTACTGGCACCATGGCTATATTTATGCCATTGTATTTATGTTGCTGATTGCCGTAATACAGGTGTTTGTGTTTTGGAAAAAGGGGTGGTTTAACAGGTTGTAAAGTCCCTGTCCTCAAAAGGGAGTTATCGACAAAAAACAGAAAGAAGCATTACAGTGTGTAGTGCTTCTTTTTTATTTAGGGTGGTAACAAACACTATCAGAATCCTCCCCCTTTAGGGGGCCGGGGGGCTTGGATTTGTTTCTTCACCATGAAAAGGATCTCACCCAGGCCATTTGTTTTGATCTCGAATGTGGTTGATAACAACATCCCCATTTTATCTTTAGTAAAACCCTTGCCGGCCATCCACTCTAGGTATGATACGGGAATATCGGCTATGATAGTACCTTTATATTTGCCGTAAGGCATCCTGGTTTGTACAATATCGATGAGTATTTTGGGGTCTGGTTTTAAATTTTCCACACGGTAAAGGTAAGCACAAACCGGCGGGATTCTTCTTTATTCCTGTAATCCTCGGATAATAAAAAAAGTTGCCAGTGCAGCTGCAATACCGATACTTGCTTTTAATATCCCGCTGCTTACATATGGCGGGATATATTTTACGCCCATTTCATCGGCAATGGCAGGGTGGCCTACATAGCGGCCTTTTGCGGGTATTGCCAACTGCTCAAAATTATCTGCCAGCTCGTGCAGTTCATCATGAAGCTCACGACCGCGCATTACCGGGCCGTGGCCAGCTGCCACCGCGCGAGGCTCAAGAGCAGTAAGCCTGCGGACAGATTCGGCTGCTGCTTCCCAGTCGGTAGTGAAATATCGGGGCGGGCCGGTTAACTTCTTAAACGAACTAAAGGAATACAAAGCTGATTCGGCCTTAGTGGTTGAAAACGCATCGCCTACTACAAGGGTTGAATTTATTGGCAGGAACAGCGAAATATGCCCCGGTGTATGGCCAGGTGTGTGAATGACCTTCCATTCGGGCAGTTCAGGGATCCCTTCCTCCATATCGATTGCCTTTACTTTAGTACCGAGGTTTATGGGCGCTGTAGGAAAAAATACCGATAGCAGGCTCATTACCCCATCACGTAATGAAGGGTCGGCCGGAGGGTACGACGACAGTCCGGTTAAATAAGGCAGCTCCAGCGCATGGGCATAAACGGGTACATTCCATATCTTCAATAGTTCTTCAAGGCCACCTGCGTGGTCGCCATGGCCGTGTGTAAGCACAATAGCGGCCGGCCTTGTTCCCGGGCCAAAAAGGTCCTCGGCCATGGCAATGATCTTACCTGCCGAACCTTTTAACCCCGTGTCAACCAAAACCCAGCCCTTAGCAGCACCGGGACGGTTAGCTATCATGTAAACGTTAACAAACAATAATTTGGTTCCCCATACCCTTTGCGATACCTGGAAATATTTTGTGCTGAGCCTTCTGTTCATGGTTTATAATTGTTAACAAAACATAACTCGTATATTAAAAGTTTTAGCTGTGTTAAATTTAAAAAACAATTTTATCAGCTTAAAAACAAATAATATAGCGACTTACCTGATGCCGGCGCAAACAGAAGTTACCTAAGCCATGTTAGGTTAATAAATCGTAAATATTATGGAACAGCAATTTGATGCTACACTTACAGGAACCGATAGTGAAATTGACGGTATAGCGCAACAGGTAACCCGTCCCGGTTACCCAAATGCCTATGAATTTAAATCGATAGATGAAACGCTGCATTTGGTAATAGCCAGGGATCAAGACGGCGAATGGATCAGGCTTGATGGCACAGAGCCCTACCTTTCAAGCTGGATAGATGAACTTGCCGAACAGGCAGTAAGTCATTCTTTATAAAAAAGAAAGCCGGGGCTAATGCCCCGGCTTTCTGCGTAATAATTCAATCAGTTTAGTCTAACTCAATTGGTTTCATCCGGGGCACTAAAAAGTGCATGATGAGCCAGGCTAAAATGTAAGCGCTTCCGCAAACAAAAAACATAATGTAATAGGCAATCTCAATTTTATGGATTGAACGGTAATAAACGAACAAGTTTTTTTGTACGGCAAGCGACAGGAAAACCCCTCCAATAGACCCAAACATTCCACCCAAACCAGTTACCGAACCAATAGTACGTTTGGGGAACATATCGGAAACTGTAGTGAAAATATTGGCACTCCAGGCCTGGTGCGCTGATGCTGCTATTCCTATTACTATAACCGCAAGCCACATATTTACACCGCCCAAAATTTGAGCAAATATGATGGGTATTACTGCCAGTGCGTAAATAAACATAGATGTTTTACGGGCTTTAAACACCGGCCAATCTTTTTTGATCAGGTTCATGGGCAACCAGCCACCGCCAACGCTACCAAAAGTAGACATGGTATAAACCAGCGCAACAGGTATAGCTATTTGCGTGCCCTTTAAGTTATACTGGCTCTCCAAAAAATCGGGTAACCAAAACAGGTAAAACCACCATATAGGGTCGGTAAGGAATTTCCCTATTACAAATGCCCAGGTTTGCTTAAACGAAAGCAGTTTACCCCATGATATTTTCTTTTGTTCAACAGGCTGCAAAGCTTCGGTTTGGCTGTCATGATCGCTGTTAATGTAATCAAGCTCGGCCTTTGATACTTTACTGTGTTGCGCAGGTGCGCGGTAAATTACCTGCCAAAGTACCAGCCAAATAAAACCGATTGAACCGGTTATAATAAATGCCCAACGCCATCCCCAGGCAACCGCTATAAACGGAACCGTTAACGGAGCTACTATCGCACCTATGTTAGCTCCTGAATTAAAAATTCCTGTAGCAAAAGCACGCTCCTTTTTGGGGAACCACTCTGCAACGGTTTTAATAGCTGCAGGAAAGTTTCCGGCTTCACTGATACCCAAGGCAGAACGTACTACACCAAAGCCGAATGTGCTGCCTACAAAAGCATGGCACACAGCCGAAATACTCCACAGCAGCGTTGAAAGGAAATATCCAAGCTTGGTGCCGATCTTGTCAATGATCCTGCCGGCAGCCAGCAGACCTATAGAATATGCTATTTTAAACGCTATCTCAATATTGGCATAATCGCCATCATTCCACTTAAACTCCTTTGTAAGGTCTGATTTAAGCAGACTGATCACTGCCCGGTCAAGGTAATTAACGGTTGTTGCGAAAAACACCAATGAGCAGATAACCCACCGGTAGTTTCCAACTTTTTCTTCTCTCATTATAATTTAGGTTAACTGGCTATTTAATGGTTTGTACTATTTCCAGCAGCTTCAAAGTATCGTTATACAGCTTGTCGTACTCCTGGTTTTCGAGTACGCTTTTGCTAATGAGCTTGCTGCCCATTCCCACCGCGCATACACCGGCTTTAAACCAGGTACTGATGCTGTCATGGCTCAAGTCAACCCCACCCGTTGGCATGAACAACTGACCGGCAAATAAATCCCTGATAGACGATACAAATTCCGGCCCCAATATATTGGCCGGGAATATTTTTATTAAAGCAACACCGTTTTGTTGGGCTAAATAGATCTCGGTTGGTGTCATGCTCCCCGGAATCCACAACAAGTTATGCTGCGCTGCAAGTTTGCCTACTTCGGGGTTAACAATCGGCGACACGATAAAATCAGCCCCGGCAGCAATAAAAGCCTCGGCTTCCTGCACGCTCTTAATGGTGCCTATACCTAATTCAAGCCCCGGCATTTCGCCATTGGCTAATGCTTGTTTTAAAACCTTAAAATTTTCAAGAGCAGCTTCACCGCGGTTGGTATATTCAAATACCCGGATGCCGGCTTTATAAAGTGTACGGGTTATCTGCAGGCTCACCTCCGGATCTTTGTAAAAGAACAGCGGTAATGTGCCCTGCTTTAATATCGCGTCAAGTACTATATCTTTTTTACTCATTGTTTCATAGCATTATAAATTTCATTAACTGTTTTTGTTGTTGCATCACCTTCAATAAACAGCTTTTCAAAAGCAGCTGCTGTAGCAAAATCTAATAATTGCTGCGGATCCAGCTTGTTATAAAAGCCGTAAATAAGTCCGGCCATAAAGCAGTCGCCGCTACCTACCTTGTCAACCACTGTTTCGGTTGTATAGGTTGGTGAATGATAAAAGCGGTTGCCTGTATAAAGCGAAGTGTAATATTCAACACCTTTGCCGGCATCAAAACGGAAAGTATTAGCTACAGCCCGGCAACGCGGGTAAGCATCCATAATCCTTTCGGACGAATAAAGCCCTTCTTTCAGGTAGATGCTTTGCTGGCCCGACTCATGCATATCTGGCGTAACCGGGATACCAAGCATCGTTTCTTCGGCCCAAACATTGCCCATAATAATATCGGCATATTGTACCAACTTTGGCATGATCTCCACAGGCTTCTTGCCATACTGCCATAATTTGGGGCGATAATTAAGATCGACAGATATGGTAATGTGCTTTCTGCTGGCTGCCTGCAAAACCTCTTCGCAAACATCGGCGGCCAATTGGCTCAAGGCCGGGCAAATCGCACTGAAATGAAACCAGCTTACGCCTTCCAAAACAACATCCCAATTAACCATGCCCGGTTTAAGATCGGCAAAGGCCGAACCTGCACGGTCATATACAATGGCGTTATTCTTTACGTCTTTACCGCGGGTAAGGTAATAAAGCCCTATCCTGTTGCCGCTTTTGTGAATCGCCGAGGTATCAATATTTTTGCCTTGCAGATAGCTGACGATCTGTTCGGAAAGTGCATTATCAGGCAAAGCAGTAAAGTATTTTATCGGCTGCTCCCACAAGGCTAAGGCGTTGGCAACATTAAGCTCAGCGCCGCCTATAAAAAATGGCAGCTTATTTTCCGCAAGCCACTGGCCTTCGCCATCCGGACACATACGTAATAACAGTTCGCCAAAAGACAAGATGCTTCCCTTTGTATTTTCAATATTGCTCATTTAAAAATTGAAATAGTTTTTGGCGTTAAAGTAGCAAATATCACTCACGATCTTCCCTGTCCATTCAATATCATTTGGCAGTTCGCCATTTTCAATATCATCGCCCAACAGGTTACAAAGCAACCTGCGGAAATACTCATGCCTCGGGAATGACATAAAGCTTCGTGAATCGGTAAGCATCCCCACTAAACGGCTCAGCAAACCCATGTTTGATAAAGCGTTCAATTGCTTGATCATGCCGTCTTTCTGATCCAAAAACCACCAGGCCGAACCAAACTGCATTTTGCCTGCAACCGAACCGTCATTGTAATTGCCCACCATGGTAGCAAACAGCTCATTATCGGCCGGGTTAAGGTTATAGATAATCGTTTTGGCCAACTGGTTAGTAGTATCCAATCGGTTCAGGAATTTCGACAACGCCCTGCCTTGTGCAAAATCACCTATAGAATCCCAGCCTGTATCAGGACCTAAATTGGTTAATGCGCGAGCGTTGTTATTTCGTAATGCGCCAAGGTGAAATTGCTGCACCCAGCCTTTTTCGTGATCCCAAATGGCAAAGTAATACAACATAGCCGATTTGAATTTCAGGATCTCTAATGGCAACAATACTTCGTTGCTCCTGATTTTGGTAAAAATGGCAGCTATCTCAGCATCAGTATAATCTTCGGCATAAATTTGCTCCAGGCCGTGATCGGATAATTTGCAGCCGTTTTCGGCGAAGTAATCATGCCTTGCTTTTAACGCCGAAAGATATTCATCAATGTTGGATATGGATACATTTGCCACTGCTTCCAACTGGTCGATGTATTTGTTGAGCCCGGCAATATCGTCTGCATTCATAGCTTTATCAGGGCGGTAAGCGGGCAAGACTTTTACACTGAATGCATCCTGTTTCAGTTTCTGATGATAACTAAGATTATCCAGTGGATCATCGGTTGTACCTACAACCTCTACGTTTTTACTTTTCAGGATATTGCGGATGCTGAATTCTGGCGATTGTAGTTTTTCGTTACACTGGGCATATATTTTTTGTGCCGATACAGGTGAAAGTAACTCATCGATGCCAAAATACCGCTGCAACTCAAGGTGTGTCCAATGATACAATGGGTTTCTTAAAGTATAAGGTACGGTAGCAGCCCAGGCTGTAAACTTTTCCTCATCCGTTTTATTACCGGTGATATAGGCTTCATTAACTCCATTTGCACGCATAGCACGCCATTTATAATGATCGCCATAAAGCCAGATCTGGGTGATATTTTTAAAATTGATATCGTCGGCAATCTGATCTGGCGGAAGATGGCAGTGGTAATCAATAATAGGCTGATGGCTCGCAAACTCGTGATATAAGCGCTGTGCCGTTTTAGTTTGAAGCAAAAAATCCTGGTCTAAAAAATTCTTCATTGGTTGTTAACGGATGTATGCCAGGGTTAGTGACATAGTAGTTTATACTTGTAAGCGGCAAATTACACATCATATAGGCAAGTTGGAAGTAATAAGCCCAAACAATCCACGCAAACGTTTTCGTTAGCGGGTAAAAGTTATCGGCAATTACACAAAAAAGGCGACGAGTATTAACCCATCGCCTTTTCCTGTCTATTGGTAAAATTTCTGCTACCAGAAAATTGAGTACAATGCAACTACGATGCCGGTTACAATTAAGGCGCCTGCTAAGAAACCTCTTGAAGTTTTAAACATTGAACCATCAATTTCAAGGCCGTTTGTTGTAATGCCCCTGGCCTGGTCAATTTTTGAAATAATATACATACCGATAACGCAGAGAATAAATACAAAACCCATACGGTCAAGGAAAGGGATTTCATATAACTTGGTTACCTTATCATCCTGCAGGGCTAATTTTGAGAAACCATACGGCGACAGGAAACTCAGATCAATAAACCTTGGGCAAAGTTTAAAGAAGCATGAGAATATGAACCCGCCAATGGTTGCAAATAACGCGGCATTTGAAGTCGCTTTTTTCCAAAAGAAACCAAGGATAAACATAGCAAAGATACCAGGAGAAACGAAGCCTGTATACTCCTGAATGTATTGGAAGCCCTGTTTGCCTTCGCCCATTAATGCTTTACCGATAAGCTCAGATAACAGGATACCTAATAACAAGGCAACAAGTACGGAGATCTTACCCAGGTTAACCAGTTTTTTATCGGTAGCCTCAGGGTTGATTGCTTTTTTGTAAATATCTAACGTAAAGATGGTAGCAATACTGTTTGCTTTACCTGCTAACGAGGCCACAATTGCAGCTGTTAACGCAGCAAATGAAAGACCTTTTAAGCCGCTTGGCAATAAGTTTAACAGTGATGGATACGCTTTGTTAGGATCCAATACACCTGATGAGCTTGCCATTTCCTGGTGGAACATACCTTTTTGATATAACAGGTAAGCAGCAATACCAGGCAATACCACAATAACAGGCATCAGCAACTTAAGGAAAGCCGCAAACAGGATACCGCCACGGGCTGTTTTAAGGTTTGCACCCAGGGCCCTTTGCGTTATATACTGATTACAGCCCCAGTAGTTAAGGTTGGTGATCCACATACCGCCTATCAGTACCGATAAGCCCGGAAGATCCATATAATTTGGATTATCCTTTTTAAAGATCATATGGAAGTGATCTGTAGCTTCGTTATGCAGGATCTTGAAACCGTTTAATAGGCCCGTAGTACCTTCTTTTTCACTTAATAAAGTAAGTGCAAGGTAAGACGCCATTAACCCACCCAGTATCAATACCGCTACCTGGATAACGTCGGTATAGCCAATAACTTTCATACCTCCCAGGGTAATAACAGCCGAGAATATAGCAAGCAGCCAGATACACAGGTGAATATCCAGGCCTGATATTCCGCTTACAGCTAATGCACCAAGGTAAAGGATCGACATTAAGTTAACCACGATGTACAGCAACAGCCAAAAGATGGCCATGATCATGGCTACTGTTCCGTTATACCGCTGATGCAGGAACTGCGGCATGGTAAAGATCTTGTTTTTAAGATATACCGGGATAAAGAAAACCGCCACAATGATGAGGGTAATAGCAGCCATCCACTCGTAAGTAGATATTGCCAGCCCCATTTTAAATGCAGACCCACTTGTACCTATAAATTGTTCGGCAGAAATATTTGAAGCGATGAGCGATGCGCCGATAGCCCACCAGGTTAAAGATCCTTCGGCCAAAAAATAGTCCTTTGAGGTGGCATCAGCGTTATGTTTACGCTTATACACCCACCAGCCGTAACTGGCAACAATTACAAAGTAGATAAAGAAAACAGCATAATCGCCATTCGAGAGGGTTTTCAGGTTCATTGTTTTGGTTTGTCTTTGGGTTTAATATGTATGATTGACAATTATAAACTATATATATCGATTTATCAAATTTTCGATGTATTCTTGTTTACCGCTTGTCACTTTTGGTTCACCATTAGCGATCGCATAGTTACGCAAATCTTCCAAAGAAACCTTGCCTTCTTCAAAATCTTTCCCGGTGCCGGCATCAAATGAGGCATACCTTTCGGTACGTAATTTTTTGTATTCTGATTTCTGCAGGATGTTATCGGCAGTTATCAACGCCCTTGCAAAAAGATCCATACCACCAATGTGCGCATAGAACAAATCAGCAGGATCAGTTGAGTTACGACGGATCTTGGCATCGAAGTTAATACCACCACCCTGGAAGCCGCCTGCTTCAAGAATAATCAGCATGCACTCAGTGATCTCGTTGATATCATTCGGGAACTGGTCGGTATCCCAGCCGTTTTGGTAATCGCCACGGTTGGCATCTATCGAACCCAATAAACCTGAATCAGCAGCTACCTGAAGCTCATGCTGGAAAGTATGGCCGGCCAATGTAGCGTGGTTAACTTCAAGGTTCAGTTTAAAATCATTGATCAAATCGTATTTCTGTAAAAAGCCTAATACAGTAGCTGCATCATAATCATATTGATGCTTGGTTGGCTCACATGGTTTTGGCTCGATAAAGAATGTGCCTTTAAAGCCTTGTTTACGGGCATAATCTTTAGCTGTGTGTAAAAACTTAGCCAAATGCTCCTGCTCGCGTTTCATATTGGTGTTAAGCAGGCTCATATAACCTTCGCGGCCACCCCAGAAAACATAGTTTTCACCACCTAAAGCGATAGTTGCGTCCATTGCAGCTTTTACCTGCGCACCGGCATGTGCCAATACATGAAAATCGGGATTGGTTGAAGCGCCGTTCATGTAACGTTTGTGGCTAAATAAGTTTGCGGTGCCCCAAAGCAGTTTTACGCCGCTGGCAGCCTGTTTTTGTTTAGCATAATCAACCAAAGCCTGTAAACGACGGTCATTTTCGGCAACGTCATTGCCATAGTCAACTACGTCAACATCGTGGAAACAGTAATAAGGCAGGTTCATTTTAGTCAGGAACTCAAATGCTGCATCCATCTTGTCTTTAGCACGCTCTACAGCGTCTGCTTTTTCATCCCAGGGGAAAACATGCGTTGCGCCACCAAATGGATCGGCACCATTACCGCAGAACGAATGCCAGTAAGCACCTGCAAAGCGTAAATGATCTTTCATGGTTTTGCCAGCCACTACCCTATCAGCGTCGTACCAGCGAAACGCCAGTGGGTTATCTGATTCAAGGCCTTCAAATTTTATCTGGCCTATTTCTTTGAAAAATTCCTTTTCTCCTGTTACTATCATTTTAATTATTGAATTAGTGAGTTATTGAATTAGTGATTTTTTTATTGGATAATTGTTGAATTATTTATTTGGATACACGGGCAACACTTTTCACCTTTAACCTTTTCCCTTTCACCTCAGTTTCGCCTCTAAAAGGGCTTTCCACTCCTGGTAAACAGGTTCAAACTGATCGGTTGTTGGTTCAACCAGTTTAATGGCTTTAATATTGCTGAATGCTTCGGATGGTGATTTGAAAATTCCTGCGCCGATCCCTGCCCCTAATGCTGCGCCAACGCTGCCATCATTATTATAAAGCTCAACGGGTACACCTGTAGCATTTACAAAGGTTTGGGTAAACAGATCGCTCAGGAAAAGGTTGCTTTTGCCTGCACGGATCACAGTTGGGTTCATGCCATTGCCGCGCATAATGTCAAAGCCATAGCGGAATGATGAGGCTATCCCCTCCTGCACAGCCCTGAAAATATGTGCCGGGGTATGCAGGTTAAGATCGATGTTTTGAAAATGCGCGCCTACCTGCTTGTTATTTAACATGCGTTCGGCACCATTGCCAAAGGGCAATACCTGCAGCCCTTCGCTGCCTAAAGGCGCTTTTTCGGCTTCGGCATTCATTTGGTTGTAGCTGTAGCCGGTTCCGAAGGTGTTTTTTACCCAGCGATACAAACTACCTGTTCCGTTAATGCAAAGCAGTACACCAAGTCTTTTTTGTTCGGAGGCATAGTTGACGTGCGCAAAAGTGTTGATGCGCGATTGCTGATCGTAAACCAGTTGATCATCAACACCATATATAACGCCTGATGTGCCCGCAGTAGCTGCTACTTCGCCAGGGTTTAACACATTTAACGATAAAGCATTATTAGGCTGATCGCCTGATTTATAGGTAACCGGGATGCCGGCTTTTAAATTCAGTTTTTCGGCGACGGATGCCTGCAAAGTTCCGTGTGAAGAAAATACGGGGTTAATAACCGGAAACAGGCTTTCATCAAAACCAAAGTAACTGACAACCTCTTTGGAGATGCCATTAGTCTTGAAATCAAAGAACACACCTTCAGACAGCGCCGATACCGATGTGGTAATCTCCCCGGTTAGTTTCATGGCAATATAATCGCCAGGCAGCATGATCTTATCAATTTTGCTGTAAATCTCCGGTTCATTTTCCTTTACCCAGGCCAGTTTGGAAGCCGTAAAGTTCCCCGGAGAATTAAGCAGATGCGACAGGCAATGCTCCTCGCCTATTGCTGCAAAAGCTTTATCACCAATTTCAACGGCGCGGCTATCGCACCATATAATACTATCGCGAAGTACGTTTTGATCCTTATCAACAAGTACAAGCCCGTGCATTTGATAAGCGATACCAATGGCAGCTATATCGCTTGGGTTGTAACCGCCTTTAGCATGACAGCGCTCCAATGCTTTTTGTGCCTGCTCCCACCACATTGATGGTGATTGCTCGGCCCAGCCGGGGTGCAATGCTTTTATTGGCGACTCCTGGTCGGGGTATTGTGCCGAAGCAATTGTATTTTGAGTTGCGGCATCAACAACACTTACCTTTACCGACGACGTACCTATATCGATCCCTAATAACAGCATAGCCTATTCAGATTTTTGTATGATTTTTTGGTTGTATTTATTAATTGGTAACTTAACGCAACGAAAATAAAGAAATAAATAAAAATTGCAATCGATTGCGTAAAATATTTTTTCCAACTTGCACGCTATAATGAAGAAAGTTAAACGTACCACCATTTATGACATTGCCGCCAAGCTCGGCATAACTGCCTCTTCGGTATCAAGGGCACTGAACAACAGCAGCCAGGTAAACGAAAAAACAAGGGAGCTGATCATTAAAACTGCCGATGAGCTGAATTACAAACGCAATACCCTTGCTTCAAACCTGCGCAAGGGGCATTCAAAAACCATTGGCGTGGTGGTACCACGGATAAACCAGAACTTTTTCAGTAATGTAATAGCCGGGATTGAGGAAACAACCTATCAAAAAGGATACAACCTGATCATCTGCCAGTCGGGCGAGGTGCATGATAAAGAAATTCAGTGCGTAAATACTTTGATTAACCAACATGTGGATTGCATTGTGATCTCTGTATCAGCTGATAGCTATGATTACCAGCACCTGCAAAACGTACTTGACCATGGTATTCAATTGATTCAGTTTGACCGCGTTGCGGAAGAACTGGAAACGCTTAAAGTGATCAATGATAACGAACAGGCTTCATTTGAAGCGGTATCGCACCTGATAGAAAACGGATATAAACGTATTGCTTTACTGGAAGGCCCGCAAAACCTGAATATTTTTCGCCAGCGTAAAAATGGGTACCTGCGGGCCTTGGAAACACATAAAGTGAAAGTTATTGATGAATTGGTAGTTGAAAACGCCTGGACAAAAGAGCTTGGTGCCGAAGCTACCCGTAAACTGCTTAATCTCCCCCACCCACCGGACGCCATATTTGCATCGACATCTGATTTTTCGGCTTTAGGTGTTTTGGAGGTTGCTAATGTTATGAATATCAAGGTACCTGCAGAATTGGGCATTTGCGGTTACTCCAATGAAGCGTTTACAGAGATAACCAGTCCGTCGATAACTACTATAGATCAGTTCAGTATTTATATGGGCAAAACCATTGGCAATCTGTTTTTCCAGGAGAACGCCAGTACTGAGGTTTCGGTTAAACCAAAGATCATCAGTATAAAACCGGAATTGATCATCAGGGGATCAACGACGAAAAAAGGGTAAGCCCGAGCCCCTCTAAATCTCCCCTGAAGGGGAGACTTGAAAAAAGCAACTGGCGCAAGTATGAAGAGCTGGCAAAGAGCAGAAAGGTTAATTGTGACGATCTAAAACAGTCACGGGTACTTTACGCTTTCGGCCAGCGCTGCATGCTCGCGCCAGAAAAAGGTTTTATAGCTCAATTATTACTAAATAATCACTACTAATCCAACTTTTCTTCAATAAAAAACACACTTTAAATTCAATATCGATAAGCATTTAGTTACAGATTTGTTACATTAAGCCTTAATTTCAACCATTATTTAAGTATAATACTTATGGATGATTTTTTAGCGGCCAGATCCCAAATGGCCTTATCGTTAGGTTTTCATATCATATACTCCTGTATCGGTATGGTGATGCCGGTTTTTATGGCCATATCACACTTCAAATGGATAAAGACGCAGGATCCTGTTTATAAAAACATCACTGTTGCCTGGAGCAAGGGCGTGGCTATCTTTTTTGCCACCGGTGCTGTATCGGGCACCATGCTCTCGTTTGAGCTTGGTTTGCTTTGGCCGGGCTTTATGAGGCATGCCGGACCTATCTTTGGTATGCCATTCTCCCTGGAAGGTGTGGCCTTTTTTATTGAGGCGATAGCATTAGGCTTATTCCTTTACGGGTGGAACCGGTTAAATAACTGGGTACACTGGACAGCCGGAATCATTGTTGGTGTGAGCGGTGTTGCATCCGGCATCCTGGTTGTAGCCGCCAATTCGTGGATGAATAGTCCGTCAGGATTTGATTTTGTGAACGGGCAGTATATTAATATCGACCCGGTAAAAGCCATGTTCAACAAGGCCTGGTTTTCCGAATCATTACATATGATCATTGCAGCGTTTTCAGCAACAGGTTTCGCAGTAGCGGGCATCCATGCGTTAATGATATACAGAAAGAAAAACATTGCTTTCCATACCAAGGCATTTAAAATCGCCATTATATTCGGAGCAGCAGCAGCAATTCTGCAACCCTTTAGCGGTGACCTTTCGGCCAAAAACGCAGCCAAACGTCAGCCTGCAAAACTGGCCGCAATGGAGGCATACTTCCACACTCAGGAATATGCACCGCTGGTTATTGGCGGCATTCCGGATACAGCAGCTAAAAAGGTAAATTACGGTATAGAAATTCCTGGTTTATTAAGCTTCTTAGTACATGATAACTTTAAAACGCCGGTAAACGGGTTGGATAAGATCCCTGTAAAAAATCAACCACCGGTAGCCGTTACGCACTACGCGTTCCAGATCATGGTAGGTATAGGCGTTTTGATGATGCTGATCGGGATCATCTATTTTTATGAACTCTGGAAAAAGAAAGACCTGATCTCCAAACCCTGGTTTCTGAAAACCTTCATTTGGGCTACCCCACTTGGTTTTATAGCCCTTGAAGCCGGGTGGACAGTTACAGAAGTTGGTCGACAGCCCTGGATTATACAGGGTGTTATGCGCACCAGCGAGGCGGTTACCCCCATGCCCGGCATTCAGTATTCGTTTTACCTGTTCAGCTTTATTTATTTTACGCTGAGTGTTGCTGTTATATTTTTATTGAAAAGGCAGATACAGATGGTGCCCGAATTGTATGACCGTAAAACTGCACAGCCATGATGCTATATATTGTAATCCTCTTCCTTTTTGCGGCAATCACGCTTTACTTTTTATTAGGCGGGGCCGATTTCGGTGCAGGCATAATCGAACTTTTTACATCAACAGATAATAAACACCGCACCCGTAAGATCATGTACCAGGCCATCGGCCCTATTTGGGAGGCCAACCACATGTGGCTCATCATTACTGTGGTGGTGCTATTTGTTGGATTCCCGGTTATTTACAGCGAAATGTGTATTTACCTACATATTCCGTTATTGATAATGCTACTTGGTGTAATTGCCCGGGGTACGGCATTTTCATTCCGTAACTATGATGCTATTAAAGACGAAAAAACACAGGCTTTTTATACCCACATATTCGTTTATTCTAGCTTTGTTACACCGCTGTTCTTGGGCATCATCGCTGGCAGTGCTTTATCGGGTCAAATTGATCCAAAAGCTACTGACTTCGTACATGCTTACATATTTAGCTGGTTTAATTGGTTTTCGGTATCCGTTGGCTTTTTTACCGTGGCACTGTGCGGCTTCCTTGCAGCTATATATATAGTAGGCGAAACTGAAGACGTTGACGAAATCAAGCGTTATATCCGCAAGGCAAAAATCATGAACATTGCTGCGGTAATATGTGGTGCATTAGTGTTCTTAGCATCTCATTTTGAACATGTTCGTCTTGCAAACTGGATTTTTGGCAACCCCGTAAGTTTAGTTGCAGTAATAGCTGCAACAATTTCATTAGCTGTGCTTTATCTGATCATATCACATCGCCGAAACCGGCAATGGATCAGGGTACTGGCAGCTTTCCAGGTGTGTATGATATTGATATCGGTTGGGTTTTCACGCTTCCCAAGGTTTGTTATTTTTAAGGATGGCAGTTCGATGTCTTTACTTACCGAACACGCCAACAGCAACAGTATAGATGACTTAGGCATTGGTTTATTGGTAGGCAGTTTATTTATATTGCCGGCGTTGGGGTATTTGTATTATGCGTTTAAAAAGAAAGACCGCTGAGTTTTTTGATTACGCTGATTTCGTTGATTCTATATTGACCGGTAAAGCTCGACATAGCCATCTTTGTCTATCCTGTCGAGGGTAAAAATGCGCTTTCAAATATTACATTTGTGATGTGAAGAATTATTTAAAGATCTTATCGATAGACGAGTACTCCATTACGCCTAAATACCTGCAGCTATCTAATGCTATCATCGGGGCTATTGAAAGCGGGCAGATAGTAAAGGACGATATGCTTCCTTCTATTAATGACCTGAGCTATGCGCTGGATACTTCACGCAATACCATTGAACGTGTTTACAAGGAACTAAAAGAGAAAGGCATTGTAAGCTCGGTGCCAGGCAAAGGTTTTTTTATTTCAAATACCGATTTTCAGAAGCCGGTTAAGATCTTCTTGCTGTTCAATAAACTTAGCGCTCATAAAAAAATCATTTACGATGCCTTTGTAGCTACTATTGGCGAACAGGCTGCAATTGATTTTTATATCTACAATAATGATTTTTACTTTTTTAAAAAGATCATAACCGAAAGTATCCAGGCCGATTATGCAAAATACATTGTTATCCCCCATTTCATAGATAATGAAACCAAGGCGCATGAGATCATCAACACCATTCCTAAGGATAAACTGATTTTGTTGGATAACCTGGTTCCGGGTGTAAACGGCAAATTTGCAGCGATCTACGAAAACTTCGCTACTGATGTTTACGAAGCCCTTAAAAGCATGCTGGACAACCTGAGCAAATACCATACGCTCAAGCTAATCTTCCCCGGTAAAACCTATCACTCTAAGGAGATTATGAAGGGTTTCCTGAATTTTTGCAGGCAATACGCTTTTGAATACGGTATAGTTGAAACATTATCTACAGAAACTATCCAGAAAAATACCGTATATATTAGTCTTACAGAGGACGACCTGGTTGACCTCATTAAAAACATCATCGCCTCCGACTTAAAAGTAGCCAAAGATGTAGGTGTGATATCTTATAACGAAACAGCGCTTAAGGAGATCATTCTTGACGGTATTACCACCATATCAACCGATTTTAAACTCATGGGCAGCAAAGCAGCTGAGTTTGCTTTGAACAATTGCCATGAGCATTTTGCAGTGCCATTTACCGTGAGGTTGAGGAGTTCGTTGTAACCCCCTTAACCACCTAAAGGGGGGAACGATAGTTAGAGAGGTTGAAGCGTAGCGAAGACTTACGAAGTTTCAGAAACTTCGTAAGTCTGGGTTCAATTCTTGCGTTTGTTAGCAATGAGCGCAAGATATATAGAAGAATAAAGAGCCCCCTTACTTCAATTCCCTAACCTTGATACTCCTGAAAAACACCTCATTCCCATGATCCTGCAATAACAAATGACCTTCGGCAGCTTCGCCAAAGTTTTTCCAGATCTTATACTTGCTTATGGCTACCAGGTCGCGGAAAGCTGTTGAACCGCGTTCATATTCCAATACTTTTACCCCATTCAGATAATGTTCAACATGATTGTTTGGATAAACCACCACGCGGCCAATATTCCATGCTCCTATCGGGTGAACAAAACGATCCTGTTTGTTGGCTTTTATCAGGTCGTATAATGAAGCTAAGGTGCGGTCACCGTCGCGGCCAAGTTTGGCATCTGGGTGCAGTTTATCATCAAGCACCTGGTACTCCAGACCAATAGCCGAACCCTTGGTAACCTCGGACAGGGTTACAAAATATTTAACACCACTATTAGCCCCCGGAGTAAGTTTAAATTCAAACGACAGGTCAAAAGCACTATAATTATCATTGGTTACAATATCGCCGCCGCCTGATTCTTCCTGCCCGGCAGATGGCAATACGTGCATAGTGCCATCAGCGTATTCCCAGCCTTTTTCAGGGAAACCTTTAAGGGTTGCACCGCGCCAGCCGGTATTGGTTTTACCATCGTATAAAAGTTTCCAGCCGTTTGCCTTTTCGGCAGCGGTTAAGCTGTTGGGTGTAAGATTAACTACATACACATCCTTTGGAAACGGGGTAGCCTTTAAGTTGGTGGTCTTCAGATTAATATTTTTGAAGTACACCTTTTTCCCTGCTTGTTTTTCTTCGCTTACAGCATGTACCTGCAAAGCTATAAAGCCTTTGCTATCAATAGTATCAACTACATCGCCGGCTGGCATTCCGTTTACCCAGGTTTTCATTTCGTTGCCGATGCATTCAATTTTGATGTGATTGTATTCGCCTACTTTAAAAGCATCTTTGGCTTTGGGATTGAGATCAAGCGGATAAAGCCAATCGCGCCGACCTTCGTCATAAATGCCACCAGTCCATTTGCGTGATGACGGGTCAATTTCAAACTGCCGGCCATAAACTTTGCCTTTGCCCTTATTACCTTCCGGGTCAAAATGGCTACGGGTTTGCACGCCCGAGTTACTTAGTTCACTTTCAATTTTAGCATCCAGTTCTAATATGAAATTGCCATATTCCTTCTCGGTAACTAAGAATGAATTACCTGAGTTAAGTACGGTGGTACCAACAATAGCTCCATCTTCTACTTTATAATCGGCATTGCCGGCAAGCCGTTTCCATCCTTTAAGGGTTTTACCATCAAATAATTTGGTTTGCGCGCTTACAGGGCTCAATGCCGTTGACGCCAAAAGCATAATTGCTGGGTAGATTATTTTTTTCATTGATTGATATTTTCTTGTTTGATTTTAAATAGATGTCATTGCGAGCGATAGCGCGGCAAGTTTAAACCGGCTGTCATGCTGAGGAACGAAGCATCTTCTTCACTCTGTATAGCGATTTTGCTTATCGAAGAAGATCCTTCGCTATCGCTCAGGATGACAAAAGGTTATCGCGGTCGTTTTTTAGTTAGCGATACTGGCATTATACCTTTACCTCCCAACCTTTCTCATACTCCCTGCTCCAAAGCTTTTGTGCTTCGGGATCTTTCAATATATGACCGTTGTTGGGATCGATGTGCAGCACCCGGTCAACGCGATATGAGATATTGCCTAATTGCGGCAACAGGGTTGATTTAAAACCAATCTCAATCGGGCAGTTCAGCTTATCCGTCCCCCGTATCGAATCGGCAAAGTTTTTCATATGGAAACCATCCAGTGCTTCGGTTGGGCTTACTTTATTGGTGCCATCTACTTTGGTATCATCTTTAATCTCTTTCACCAGTTTGTTATCGCCGTCATAAACGCGATAACTATTGCCACTGTCATAAAACAGCGTTCCTTTATCGCCATAAAACACCACTCCCCTGCTTAATTTTTCAATATCGAAGCCATTGCAACTGCGGCATTCCCATTCGGCCGCTGTGTTATTGGGGAAATTGTAAAGTACATTTTGCGTATCGGGTGTTTGCCAATCGTCATCAAAATGGAAGCGGCCACCTGTTGACACTACCTTATTTGGATAGTCGACGCCAAGCCCCCAGCGAATTACGTCAAGTTCGTGCGTGCCATTGTTCAAGGCCTCACCTGTGCCCCAGTTCCAAAACCAATGCCAATTATAGTGGATCAGGTTATCCTGGTAAGGCTTTCTTGGCGCTGGGCCCTGCCATAAATCGTAATTTAAATTAGCAGGTACCGGTACCTGTTTGCCTTTGCCAATGCTTGCCCGATGATTGGTATACCAGCCCTTCGCATAATAAGTACGGCCGATTACACCGTCATGCAGTTCTTTTACCATGGCCTGCACGTTAGAAAACGAACGGCGCTGGCTCCCCATTTGCACTAGTCGTTTATATTTATTTGCAGCTTCAACAGCCATCTCCCCTTCATGCGGATTATGGCTGCATGGTTTTTCAACATAAACATGTTTACCGGCCTGGCAAGCCATGATAGTTGCCGGCGCGTGCCAATGATCGGGCGGCGCAACTACTACAGCATCAATATCCTTTATCTCCAGCATTTTGCGGATATCTGTTAAACCCTGCGGCTTTTTCCCCGTTTGTTTGTAGATCGCATCAATCGTTTTAGCAACCACATTCGAATCAACATCGCAGATATACCCGATCTCAACATTGGGCAATTTAGCAAAGCTTTGAGCGAGATACAGCCCACGGCTGTTGGTGCCCATCATGCCTAATACAACTTTTTCATTGGGCGATCCTTTAAAAAATCCGGCAGCTTTTGACAGTTGAGGTGCAAGTAAAAAACTTGTACCCGCTACAGCGGTTGATTGAATAAACTTTCGACGGTTAATCATTTTTCAAAACAGGTTAATTGGATTTATAAGCATGCCTCGGCGGGCAGCCCCGCAAATTAGCTAAGTTTTGTAAAGGACTAAAACCATCCGTTGTTTTTTTTATGAAGCAATTGTAATTTAACTGTTACTTAATTGAGCTGAAAGCCGAAGGCTTAAAGCAAAAAGCTGCTGTTCATATTATTTGCTGCTCAATTAGCTTTAAGCTTTCCGCCTTTTGCTTTTAGCTTATAAAAACAGAAAGCCCCTAAACGGGGCTCAAGGGGGTATTAATTGCAGGGAAAGCTATTATACAAGTGGTTGTATTGAAAACACATCCAGCTTTGAAGTTTGAAAATTACGGACACGCTTGTATACACCGTTTCCGTTGCTGCTGCCATCGGTATTGGTATTTCCTTCAATAGTATCAAATAAATCGCCGTGCACACCGGTGATAAGCCCGGTATGAAACCAATCGTTAGGTGTTTTTTGAACAAGGAAAATATCACCAGGCTTAACTACCGAAGGATTAGCCCTTACTGTTGCCACGCGGCTCAGCAAACCCTTACTGATGCCGGTTGTGCCCACGGTATCGCAGCTATAGGTGAGCGGCATCAACGTGCGGAAATCTTTTCCTAATTGGGTTGCAGCCTGATCAATGATAGTTTGTACAAAGCCCATGCACCAAAACCAGGGTGTTCCTTCATTATTATCCATGTAAGCCCTCACCCACGGCCCACTATTACTTTGGCCTTTAATAACAAGTTCAAAAGGCGCATTGCTTAAATGCTGCATTGCTGTATTTACAATCAACTCCCTAAGGCCGGTACCGGCAACAGGACTCTTGAATGCATTTACCATAGGTTGGGTTAAAGCTGAAAAAACACTGCTGTCAACAATACCTGTTTGTGGGAGACCTTTTGCCTTCTGAAAATTTTTAACCGCCGTTTCGGTACCCGGGCCAAAACTACCATCAATACCTGTAGCCGTACCTGCCGAAGGATTAGTAACCGCATACAGGTTAAGCCAGCTTTGAATTTTAGATACTTCTTTTTGATTATTTGAAGCGCTGCCTTTTTGCTGGGTAGCCGATATAACTATCTCCTTGAGGTACTGTTTTTTGATCATAAAGCAGGGGTTTAAATAGTGATAAGGTTTAGATATCGTAATGGCGGATATCTCATTACCTTTAAAACAAAACTAAAGGAATCGCCATAACAATAACAGCGTGCTGTTACGGTATTTAACAATAAAGCTTACGTAGTTTTACGTAAGCTTTATTGTTAAATGCATTTAATACTGTATTGGCAGCGGTACCAGTTTTAAGTTTTGGCGCTGGTGCCAATACGGGTATATTGGATCTACTTCACTGGCGACATCCAGTTTTTTAACCTGGTCGATGGTTAAATTCCAACCAATGGCACCAAGGTTTTGCCTAAGCTGCTCCTCATTGCGTGCACCAATCACCAGGTTGGCAACGGTAGGCCTTTGCAGTAACCAGTTCAGTGCCACCTGTGCAACTGATTTCCCTGTTTCTTCGGCAACCTCATCAAGTGCATCAATAATATTGTATAAATGATCAAAATTTGTGGCCGGGCCATGTGCGCCACCCTGTACTGTTCTTGAACTTTCGGGGATTGGCAGGCCTCTCCTAAACTTACCACTTAGCTGACCCGATGATAGCGGGCTCCAAACAATGGTGCTTACTTTCTGATCGATCCCTAAAGGCATCAGTTCCCATTCAAACTCGCGGTTAAGCAGCGAATAATATGCCTGATGGGCCACATAACGGCTCCATCCATATCTTTCAGATACAGACAGTGATTTCATTAAATGCCAGCCCGAAAAGTTGGAGCAGGCAATGTAACGTACTTTACCACTGGTTACCAGGTCATCAAGCGCCCTTAATGTTTCTTCAACCGGGGTGTTGGCATCAAAGCCGTGCATATGATAGATGTCGATCCTGTCGGTATTTAAACGGCGCAGGCTATCTTCGGCAGATTTAATCAAATGATATCGCGATGAACCGAAGTCGTTAGCTCCTTTTCCCATGGTAAAAGTGGCTTTGGTTGAGATCAGCACCTCATTACGAATACCTTCCAGGGCCTTGCCCAATATTTCTTCAGAAATACCCTGCGAATAAACGTTTGCTGTATCAAATAAGTTAACACCGGCATCAAGGCAAATATTAACCAGCTTCCTGGCCTCGTCAACCTGGGTATTTCCCCATGCTTTAAAAAATTCGTTACCACCGCCAAATGTGGCAGTACCAAAGCTTAATACGGGCACCCGTAATCCCGATGCGCCTAATTGTCTGTATTCCATAGTTTAATGTTTTTGTGATGTAAAAGACCGCGGCCTCTATCACAAATTTAGGCGGAATGGATTGCCGGGGGGATTTTTACACATCATAAGTTTGTCATTTATGGCTGACGTTTCATCGTACACACATAAACAAATATTAGTTTTGGGTAATGATTGCAGACCCGTTAAGCGTTTCCATTTTTGAAATGAGGCTGGAAGAAATCCATCGCCGCGACCCTATGCTGAGGTATGAGATCAGTATCCGTGATTTTATTGCCTTATTTCCGCTTAAAATAAAAAATGGCAAACCGGTAAAACCCGAACAGCCATCTTCATTTGCGCTTGACAGGGGTGTTTTTTTGCAGGTATTGGTTGCGTTCAACCAATCCTTTAATTGAATTACCTTCCCTGTTTTATCCAATCAGGAACACTTCTAAATAACAAATAAACCCTTTTGGGCCGATGCCATATTTTAACTTTGCGCAAAATTTAAAACATGGAAAAAACTAAACTTACCATTAATAATAACGGTTCGGTTAAAATAGAAGGCGATTTTGAAATTGTAGATATGCAAGGCAATGCTTATGGCTTACAGGGCCGTACGGTGCTTTCAATTTGCCGTTGTGGTTTATCAGCAAATAAGCCATTCTGCGATGGGTCGCACAAAGGCCATTTTGAGCACAATGCTATCGCATTTGATCTGCCACCTAAAAAAGTATAAACAATTGTTTTGTATAGATAAAGCCCGGTGTTTAATTACATTGGGCTTTTGTTTTATGCAGTGTTCTTAAAATAATCTGCATTTTTGAAAACTATACTTATAAATAATAATGCGTTACTTTTTTCATATAGGTTATCACGGCGCCAGGTATTCGGGCTGGCAAAAACTTTCTAAAGCTATTACTGTACAGGAGGTAATTGAAACAGCCCTGGAAAAAATTCTGAAACACCCGGTTGCCATTAACGGCTGTGGCCGTACTGATGCAAAAGTACACGCAAGTCAGTATTTTTTTCATGCCGATATTAATGATAATTTAGACTTTGACCTTTTGTTTCGCCTAAATAAGCTGCTTCCGGATGATATTGCCATATTTGATATTATCCCGATGCAGGGCGATCCACATGCCCGCTTTGATGGTGTGATCCGATCATATGATTATTTCATCCATAATTATAAAGACCCTTTCCTGGGCCGTTTCAGCTCGCTTTATCCTGATCAGGACCTTGATTTGGATGCCATGAAAAAGGCTGTTTCAATTCTGCCTGATTATACAGATTTCCGCGCCTTGTGTAAAACACCCGATAAAATAGAGCATACTATCTGTCACGTAAAATCTGCCGGCCTTTATATCGATGGGAACGGTAGTAAACTGAGGTTTAACATTACCGCCAACCGTTTTTTGTATAAGATGATCAGGATTACTGTGGGGCGGTTGCTTGAAATTGGTCAGGGAAAGATAAGCACAGATGAATTTGAGTTTTATATTGCCAACAAACAAACGCCCAAAATCATTATCCCGGCGCATCCGCAGGGTTTATACCTTTCAAAAGTTACTTACCGTTACCTCGATCTTGAACCGAGGTCGGCATTTTCATTGCTCAACAGTACCGACTGGTACCCTATATAACGCTTATCTGTTGATTTATAAAAATATGACGCGTTAATTTGGTACTTTTGCACCCTCATTTTAAATTTTAATTGATATCCTGATGGCGTGGTCTGATAAATTGAAGCTTAACAAGCAATTATTGCGTTCGGTAAACGAAGCCGGTTTTGCAAATCCTAAAGAGCTCCAGCTTAAAACCATCAACCGTATTATTGGCGGGCAGGATATCATTGCTATTGGCCCGGAGGGCAGCGGCAAAACCACCACTTATGTATTGGGTGTTTTAAACCGCTTTAACTACGCCCCGGAAGGTGTTCCGCGCGTGTTGATCCTCGTACCCGAAAAAGAAAATGTATTTGCTGTTATAGAACAGTTTGACAGGCTCAACAAAAATAAATCTATCCGCATAGTTGGTTTATACGTTACCCCTGGCTTTGAAAGCCAGATGGATGACCTTGCCGATGGCGCCGATATTGTTGTAGCCACTCCCGACAGGGCAAGGGCTATCTATCTTAAATTAGCCTTAAATTTAAATAAGGTTGATTTGCTGGTGGTTGATGATGCCGACCAGATAATTAAAAAAGGCTTACAGTTGCCGGTTGTTGAGTTGGCCAACAGCATTGACAAAGCCCAGCACCTGGTATTTACGGAGGTAATGCATGCTAAGCTTGAGAAAATGATTGATCCGTTCATGAGGCAACCGGCTATAATTGAGGTTGATGAATTGAGCGATACGGCTATTGAAACCTACGAGCAGTTGCTATATAACGTGCCTAACTTTGGCACCAAGCTAAACTTGCTTAATTTGTTCATGTACGATGAAGAGCTGTTCACCAAAACAGTTGTGTTTGTAAACAGTCAAACTACCGCCGAAAAACTTTTCCAAAGCCTCAAAAGCCGTTTGCGTACCGGAGTCGCTTACCTAAATCCAAAGTTTTTTGATACAAAAGGTTTTAAAGATATTGACGCTTTTAAAGCTGAAGCCGGCGCAAGGATCCTGATCGTAATCAACGAAAACGAGGAAGAACTTGACCTGGGCGGTATCCCCTTCATTATTCATTTTGATTTACCTGCCGATAATAACCTGTTTATTAGCCGTGTTGCAAACCATACCCAGGATACTAAGGAAGAAACACTGGCCATGACCTTTGCCACTGATATTGAATTGAGCCAGGTAAAAAAGATTGAACAGATGATCGGCAGCAAGATCCCTGTAGCCGATTTACCGGATGATTTGGTGATTGTAACCGAGTCAAAACCTAAAAAAGCCGATGCTAAAGAAGATGTTAAACCGGCGGGTGTTGGCGAAGCTTTTCACGAAAAGAAAGCATCAAATGCTAAAACTTATAATTTAAGTGCCAGTACCAAGGCCAAAATGAATAAGAAGAAAAAGCACGGGTAAAAAATCCGTTATATCCAGACTTACGAAGTTTTAAAAACTTCGTAAGTCTCTATCACAATGACATATGTGGAAAGTATCACACTATCTCCAAATACAACTCTTCTACCTTTTTCCTTGCCCAATCTGTTTTCCTCAAAAATTTAAGGCTTGATTTTATACTCGGATTATCATTAAAACAATTTATCCGGATCCGTGTGCCTAACTCTTTCCAACCAAAATGGGCTACCAGTTCGTTAAGTATCATCTCAAGGGTTTTACCATGTAAGGGATTGTTGGGCTGTTGCTGCATAGCGCAAAAGTAAATGTTTGTTTCGTTAAAATAATATAACCAAATCTGTTGCCATCTCGTTTAAATACTAAAATGATATTAACTGCTATTTAATAAATGTTTAAAATTATTAAATTTAGTGCAGCTAATAGGCTTGTTTAAAACCGCTTTCTTCAATTTGCCCAAATTTATTTTAATGAATAGCTATAAGTGTTACCTTGTTTTATTATTGCAAGCTATTTCGTTATGCGCATACTCACAAAACCATCCTATTCATTTTCAGCACATTGGTAGTCGTGAAGGACTTTCCGAATTAAATACAAACTGCATCATGCAGGATAGCCGGGGTTTCATATGGGTAGGTACCCGCGATGGCCTTAACCGTTATGACGGCTACAAATTCAAAATTTTTAAAAATATTGTCGGCGATAATAATAGCATCAGTAATAGCTTTGTTCAGGATATAGTTGAGGATCATAATGGTAACCTTTGGATCTCGACCAGCGGCGGCGGGTTAAATATGTACGACCGTAAATTCGATCGTTTTATCCATTATCGCCATAATCCCGGTAATATTAATTCATTAGCAAGTGATATTTTGGTTAAGATAGCGCTCGATAAAAGCGGCAACCTGTGGATCGCAAATCAAAAAGAAGGTCTTGACCAGTTTAATATAACCCAGAAAAAATTCACACATTACCGGTACAATGCTGCCGATACAGGCAGTTTAAGCGATAATAATGTCCGCAATGTTTATGTAGACAGCCAAAATAAATTATGGGTGGGTACAACCTATGGGGGCTTAAACCTTTACAATCAGCAAAGCCATAATTTCACCCGTTTTGCACATGACGGAAACAAATCATCTTCTCTTTCGGCAAATAAGATCAATGCTATTTTAGAAGATAGCAGCCACCGCTTATGGGTGGGTGTAAGCGACGGCGGGCTTAACCTGTTTGATCCGGCAACCAAAACCTTTACTCACTACAAAAACGATCCCCGCAACAAAAACTCCCTTTCTTATAATAGCGTACAGTGCCTTGCCGAAGACAGCAACCACGACTTATGGATAGGTACCGAAAATGGCGGACTGAATATTTTCAACTACGCCCAGAATAAATTTAGTAACCATCAGGAAGATGATGTAGATAACAGCAGTATCGCCAATAATTCGGTTGATGTGATGCTGAAAGACAAAAGCGGAAACATGTGGATAGGTGCATTTGCCTCGGGACTTAATTTTTATAAAAAAACAAGCGAAAATTTCACTCATTACCAGCATGGCGCGCAAACCGGCAGCTTATCCAACAACTTTGTACTAAGTGTGTACGAAGATAAAAAGAACAACATCTGGATTGGCACAGATGGTGGCGGCCTTAACCTTTTTGACCCTGAAAAAGGCGAGTTCAAAGCTTATAAAACCAACAATAGCAATATCTGCGGCAATTATGTTTTGACTATTCAGGAGGATGCTAAAAACAATTTGTGGATAGGCACCTGGGGCGATGGGGTAAGCATGATGAACCCGCAAACCCGCAGTTTCAGGTCATTTAAGCATAATGCCAATGACAGCACCAGCATTAGCGGCAATAATATTTATGCCATAGCCAAAACGCTCGACGGGAAACTGTGGTTTGGCACCCTCGGAACAGGGCTTGATCTGTTTGACCCTAAAATCAACAAATTTATTCATTACCGTCATGATGCCAACAACCCCAAAAGTATCAGCAGCGATAATATTAACTCGTTACTTGGCGATTCAAAAGGGAACCTGTGGATAGGCACCAATGATGGTGGCGTTAATTTATATGATGCGGCGACGAATTCATTTAAACCGGTACAATACGAAAAACTGAACAGCGCACTTGGCAACAACACTGCGCTTGACCTTTTTGAAGATCATCTGGGTAATATCTGGATCTGTACTTATGGTGGTATCTATCGTTTAAATCCGGTTACAGGTAAAGTTGCAAATTTCAAAGTAAAGGATGGCCTGCCCAATAATTATACTTATGCTGTTGAAGAAGACAGCAGCGGTAATTTATGGATAAGTACTAATAAAGGTCTTTCGAGATACAATCCTAAAACCAATAAATTCAGAAATTTTACTATTGAAGATGGCCTGCAGGCCGAAGAGTTTAAACCTCACTCGGCAGTAAAAAGCCATGATGGGGTCATGTACTTTGGTGGTGTTAACGGATTTAACATGTTCAACCCAGAAAGCATCAGGAATAACATATATGACCCGCCGTTGATACTCACCGATTTTCAGATCTATAACAAGTCTATCCGCGTAGCTCAAAACAGTGATGATTCCTCGCCATTGAAGGAAGACATTGCAGAAACAAAGTCTATTACCTTAACACACGACCAATCAGTTATATCATTTGAATATGTGTCGATGGATTATGCCTTAAGTAATAAGGAATCGTACGCTTATCAATTGGAAGGCTTTGATAAAAGCTGGAACTACGTTGGCAATAAAAATACAGCAACTTACACCAATTTACCCGCCGGTAATTATGTTTTCAGGGTAAAAAGCCGCAGCACCGACGGAAAATGGTCTGTAAGGCAAGTAAGTTTAAATGTTACCGTACTCCCCCCTTTCTGGCTCACCTGGTGGTTTATCAGTTTACTTGTTTTGTTTGTTGCGGTAATTATTTATACATGGCACCGACTTAGGATAAATGCCATCGTACAACAAAAGAACCTGCTTGAAGAACAGGTTACCGAACGCACTGCCGAAGTTATGCAGCAATCGGAAGAATTGAAGGCCCAGTCCGAAAATTTACAGACTTTGAATATCGAGCTCCAAAATCAGTCGGAAGAGTTACAGGCCCTAAATGAAGAGTTACAGGCGCAATCAGAGGAATTGCAACTACAAAAAGAACAGGAACGTGAAGCGCGGGAAGAAGCCGATAAAGCCAACCAGGCCAAAAGCATATTTTTAGCTACGATGAGCCATGAAATCAGGACACCGATGAATGGAGTTATCGGCATGGCCTCCTTATTAGGCGAAACCGAACTGAATGCAGAGCAACGTGATTATACCGATACCATTATATCTTGCGGCGACAGTTTGGTAAATGTGATCAACGATATTCTTGATTTCTCCAAGATAGAATCAGGAAAAATGGAAATGGAGCAGGAAGATTTTGACCTGCGCCAGTGTATTGAAGAGGTAATGGATATCTTTTCGCAAAATGCAGCCAAGCGTGAGCTGGAACTCGTTTACCAGATCGATCCGGCTCTGCCTCATCAGGTTATTGGCGATAGTTTAAGGCTAAAACAGGTGCTTACCAATTTAACAGGAAACGCGTTGAAGTTTACCGAGCGAGGCGAGGTGTTTATCAAAGTGTTTTTGTCAAAGAAAATTAATGATAAAGAAATTGAGATAGGCTTTAGTGTTATGGATACCGGTATAGGTATCCCGGAAGATAAGCTAACAACTTTATTTAACGCCTTCTCGCAGGTTGATTCATCAACCACGCGCAAATATGGCGGCACCGGCTTAGGGCTTGTCATCAGTGAACGCCTGGTAAAATTGATGGGCGGCGAAATATGGGCCGAAAGTGTTTTTGGTGAGGGTTCTGTATTTGTATTTACCATAAAAACCGCCATCAGCAGCAAACAATCCAAGCAAGTACCTATTGTTTTTAATGCGGAAGAGCTTGAAGGCAAAAAGGTGCTTATTATTGATGATAATAAAACCAACCGCTTTATACTGCAAACACAGCTTGAACAATGGGGAATTCAAACCGTAGCTGCAGCTTCGGGTAAACAGGCGCTTGATGTACTTGCCGCTAATAATGGTTTTAACCTGGTTATAACTGATATGGAAATGCCCGAAATGGATGGTGTTGGATTAGCGCGGGAGATCAAAAATAACTATAAAGGCCTTCCGGTAATTATGCTTAGCTCCATTGGCGATGGGTCAAAGAAAAAATACCCGGGCTTATTTTCGTCCATTTTAACCAAACCGGTAAAACAATCGCAATTGGGTAAAAGCCTGCAGGCCGAGTTCGAGGGTAAAATGCAACCACCAGCACCCGAAATAAGGCCGGATAAGCTGCTCGATGTGAATTTTGCAAAGAAACATCCCCTTAATATACTCGTGGCCGAGGATAATACCGTTAACCAAAAACTTATTAGCCGCATGCTGGAAAAGCTGGGCTATGAATTTGACATGGCCCATAACGGGTACGAGACCCTCGATAAATTAAAAGCCAATCCAAAATTTGACGTGATTTTCATGGATGTGCAGATGCCAGAGATGGATGGTTTTGAGGCAACCCGCCATATTCGTCAATATGCCTTTAAGCAACCTTTTATTATTGCAATGACAGCGAATGCAGGTCCCGATGACCGGGACATGTGTATAAGCGAGGGTATGGACGACTATATAGCCAAACCCATGAAAACCGAAGCGCTGATCAATGTTTTAAAAGGTGCTTATAAAATGACGAAAAACGTAAAGGGCAAGTATGTTTAGTCATTATCGTGAGGCCACGCCCCAATAGCAACTATTCCGGATTTTTTTCAGAATAGCCGGCGTGATGCTTGAGACCTCATTTTTATATTTACTTTGATTATCAAGCAGGTACATGGTACCACTTGTGTTATTATAGATATATGAGCATAAACGGGTGTCCTCACCATCTTCCTCTTTCTTTACATCAACCCGTAAACCATTGGTTTTGTTGCTTGTATCGGGTCTTAATGCCGGCGCCGATGCTTTTACCCAGTTAATTGTAAAATTTATACTTTGCGGCGAAATGCCGTTTGTGTTTTCTTTATAGCTTTTGCTATCCTGTATAACGGCCAGCAAACATTTTACACACGGGTCGCTCACTGTTGCCTC
Source organism: Mucilaginibacter sp. Mucisp86 (assembly GCF_047324315.1). Taxonomy (NCBI): domain Bacteria; kingdom Pseudomonadati; phylum Bacteroidota; class Sphingobacteriia; order Sphingobacteriales; family Sphingobacteriaceae; genus Mucilaginibacter; species Mucilaginibacter sp. Mucisp86. The sequence continues at coordinate 6,424,300 of NZ_CP168503.1, read as the reverse complement.
TCCATATTTTTTACGCGGGTTGTTAATCACGCTATCTTTTTTTCCGGCCACTGTTACCGTTGTTTTCGAAATATCATTTGATACAGGTTTAGCTTTGGTTTGATTGCCGGATTGCTTACAGGCCGATATTGTCATCGCCAAAACACAAAAATAAATACAGGGTTTAAACAGATTCATGGTTTATAAATTAGCACTTTATTTATATACATCATTTTAACTGTTTTGTGTTAATGTGTTTTGGATATACCAAATGCAGTATTAATCTATAAATTAAGTTTAAACAATTTAAACATAGATTTTATTGCATTTATTGGATAAGTAAAGGACAGTTTTTCTATAAAAATTTCTTAAAATTGCCTGATTTATTTTGACCCGGTCGGGTTGACTGCCGGCAGGACTTAAACCATCATAACAATTTTTCAAAAACGAGGTTTACCTTGGTATAAATAACACTGCAAACTAATGCAGGATATCATAATAAAATGACTAATAGCGGTACAGGTTCAAATTTAACGGTTGATGTGGTTTTAATTGGCGCAGGTATTATGAGCGCCACCCTTGGTGTAATGCTTAAAGAGCTGCAGCCCGATTTGACGATTGAAATTTTTGAACGCCTGGACGTCATTGCAGCCGAAAGCTCGGCCCCAATGAACAACGCAGGTACCGGCCACTCGGCTTTTTGTGAGTTAAATTATACCCCGCAGCTTCCTGACGGCAGCATTGAAATAAAAAAAGCCATTAAAATTGCCGAACAATTTGAAATCAGCAAACAATTTTGGGCTTATCTTATTGATCAGGGCCTGATCAGTAACCCGCAAAGCTTTATCCGTAAAGTGCCGCATATGAGTTTTGTTTGGGGTGCCGAAAATGTTGACTACCTGAAAAAGCGCCAGCAAGCGCTTACCAAACATCACTTTTTTAAAGGGATGGAATATTCGGAGGATAAAGCTCAGATAAAACAATGGATCCCTTTGGTTATGGAAGGGCGTGATCCTAATGAAAAAGTATCCGCAACGTTTATGGATATTGGCACCGATGTGAATTTCGGCAGCCTCACCAGCGCGTTGATTGATGAGCTTAAACAAAAACAAAATGTAAATATTAGCCTTAACCATGATGTTAAGGACATTAAACGTAATGCCGACGGTACCTGGAAGGTTACGGTAAAAGATAAAACCACCGGAAATAAAAGGAAACTGAACGCCAAATTTATTTTTGTTGGCGCCGGCGGAGGTGCGTTGCCCTTGCTTCAAAAATCGGGCATTCCGGAAAGTAAAGGTTTTGGCGGCTTCCCGGTAAGCGGCCAGTGGCTGGTGTGTAACAACCCCGATGTGGTAAAACAACACGAAGCCAAGGTTTATGGAAAAGCATCGGTTGGTTCGCCGCCTATGTCGGTTCCTCACCTGGATACCCGTATGATTGATGGTAAGCGGGCTTTACTTTTTGGCCCCTATGCAGGTTTTTCAACCCGCTTCCTGAAAAGGGGTTCTCTGCTTGACCTTTTCGGCTCCATTAAACTAAACAATATACTTCCCCTCCTTGCTGTAGGGCGCGATAACTGGCCTTTAACCAAATATCTTATTTCGCAGGTATTGCAATCACCTGCCGACCGGCTTAACGCACTCAAGGACTATATGCCAACAGCCAAGGCCGAAGACTGGGATCTGGATATAGCTGGACAGCGCGTGCAGGTTATTAAAAAAGATCCGAAACACACTGGTGTGCTGGAGTTCGGAACCGAGGTAGTAACTTCTGCGGATGGCAGTATCTCGGCCTTGTTAGGTGCTTCACCAGGTGCGTCAACATCGGTACCTATCATGATCCAGCTTATTGAACGTTGCTTTAAAAACCAGGCTAAAACAGAAGCCTGGAAACAAAAATTTAAGCAAATGATCCCTTCGTATGGTGAGTCGCTGGCTAACAATGAGGCATTAAGCGATGAAATGAGGGCAAGGACGAGTAAAGCGCTGGGATTGGTGTAGTAGTTATTTGAATTAGGGAATATATTTCATTATTCCCTTGCTATTGAAAAACTAATTGGTACGGTGTGTATTACTTCAACGGTAATTCCGTAGCTTGTAGCAGGCTCCCAGGGCGGAGATAAACGGACTACACGCAGCGCTTCTTCAGCCAGCATTTCATTTCCTTGTACCGGGTGTATATCATTCAAAAAGCCTTTACGGTCAACCAAAAAAGTGATATACGCAATTCCCTGTATGTTTTTGTATAGTGCTTCACTTGGGTATCTTATGTTTTTTGCAAGATAGCTTCCCAATTTATTTAGCCCTCCTGCGAAGTCAGGGGCAGTATATTCTTTATTGAATAAGTATTTATTTCCACTTTTGGCATAACTTGTTCCCGCAATAACGCTCCCATTTTTATAAGTAGCATCATAGCTTAGAGTGTCATTTAAAGTTCCTTTCCATATACCGTCCTTCAGGCCTCCCTTTATTGGGCCGGAGCCAATCATATTTTTAAAGCCATCAGAATAAAGTACTAAGGTCCCGTTACCATCCTCTGCCAATACCCGCCCTGTTGAATCGCTACACTTATTTATTATTAAGGTGTCTTTTTTATAAACTCCAGACAAATAAAATTGGCCATTGGGGAAGTATTTGGTTATGTCACCTGAAAGGTGCCCCTTATCGTAATTGCTAATGCATTTTCTTTTGCCGTTAGGAAAGTATTCGATACAAGCGCCTTGTAACTGCGCTTCAACAAAACCATTATTTGAATAACCTTGAAGTTTTGGATTTCCATTTAAATAATAATCATTTACGGGAAAAGCAAGCTTATCGGTGCTGATGTCGGGGCTGCTTACCATGCGAATAAAGTCGGCACTATCTTTACTGTCGGTTATTCTTGCTGCCAAAGGCAGCCAGGGGGCGGCAACAAAATTCTTCATATAAGCTATCACTGTATCGCGCTGTGCACTTACATGTTCGGTACAAAAAACAAAAACTACTATGATTAATAAAGCAGTTACTTTACGCATGGTTCAGGTACAACTTGTATCAGCAAAACTGAGGGTAAGATAATAATGAAAATCTAATTTTCAGTGTGTTTTGATATAAAAACCAAGACAGTTATTTTTTTTGCGAATAGTTAAATACATCCTTTTTCAATTTGCCTTTTTTGTCTTTTTCGGCAAGAATTACATCCAGCTTATCGGGCGCAACCAATTGGTATGTGAGATGAACAGATTTATCTTTCAACTCAAAATCAGCTTTGTTCTTTTCGATGCCGACCAGGTAAAATAAAAGCGGTTTGTCTTTCTCTTCCCAGCCTATACTGCCGCGGTTGAAATGACGCATTTTAAAAACCGGCACCTGGTTTTGTTCTTCAATAACAACAAACTCATAAAATACCGCTCTACCATCTTTAACTACCCGAAAGCTGCTGATCATGCTATCGCCCATTGGCTCACTCCAGAATTCCTCCATATCGCCCCACTCCAGTTTTTGTGTCCAGGTGCCGGCCATAAAAAGCCAGTTGGTTAACTTTTGCTTTGGTTACTTGCGCGAAACTATTGTGGCATAGTAATACGAAAACAGCAGTTGCAAGGAAAATGTATTTAAGGTTCATGGTATGAATTTAGTAATAATTCATCACCTAAAGAGCTACATCCCTTTCCACTCATAGCTCTCATTCTCCAACCCTATCAAATCAATCACGCGGTTTACTACTGTCATAGCCAGTTCTTCAATAGTTTGAGGCTTGCTGTAATAAGACGGTATTGCAGGGCAGATAATACCGCCGGCTTCAGTAACCGTAGACATGTTGCGGATATGGATCAGGTTGAGCGGGGTATCGCGGGCCACTAACACCAGCTTACGGCGTTCTTTAAGGACTACATCAGCGGCCCGGGTAATCAGATCATCTGAAATCCCTCCTGCTATCCTCCCAAGAGTCCCCATTGAGCATGGAACAATTACCATAGTATCAAATTTTGCCGAACCGGAGGCAAAAGGCGCCATGAAATCATTTTTAGCATAAAATTTAAAGGGAAACCGGGCGTAGTCCTCGTTATCGAGCTCAAATTTCCAAACGTCTTTGGCGTTGTCTGACATGACAACCCCTACTTCGGCAATCTGATCCTGTAACTGGTTTAGTTTTTTTAGCAGCAGACTGGCATATATAGAACCACTGGCACCCGTAATAGCAACAACTATCTTTTTCTTCATAATTACTCCTTCAACCACCCGAACACACAAAAAGTTAGGGGCACAAAAAAGGGTCGAATAACTTGTACCCGACCCTACATCTACCTATGAAAAACATGCCCTTGAGAGGGCACTACAAATGTAATAAGAGTTTTTAAATTATTAAACAATTTGTTAAAATAATTTTAACCTGTTTATTGCAAATTTTTCTCTATTAAAGTTTGAATAATACCATCAACCATACCTACCCTTGGCACATAGATATTTTTAATATTGGCGTTTTTCATTAAGGTAAGGTAAATTTCACATGCAGGGATAATAACATCGGCCCTGTCCTGATTAAGGCCAAGCACATTGATCCTGTCTTTTAATGAAAATGAGCTCAGGTAAGTATATAATGATCTCAACTTAGCAAAAGTTAGCGGCATATCTTCCTTTTCTTCGGACAGCCTGAAAAGCTTATTGATATTGCCTCCGGTGCCAATGCCTGATAATTGCTTAAAGTTACGCGTATTATCGCGCACAAAATCTTTCATTTCATTCCAGGTTTCTTCTGTATCCTGATTGTCCAGAATGCGGATGGTACCGATATTAAACGAGCGCGAAACAATCAGCTCTCCTGCAGAAAACAACGAAAGCTCTGTACTGCCGCCACCCACATCTATGTAAAGGTAGTTTTTGCTTCTATCAATATTTTGCTCGGCATGGCTGGCATAAATAATACTGGCTTCTTTCGATCCATGTACAATTTCAATATCAATATTCGCCTCTTCTTTAACCTGTTTAACAACATCTTCTCCGTTTTTGGCTTCGCGCATGGCCGATGTTGCACAGGCTAAATAATCGGTAACCTTATATACGTCCATCAGGTTACGGAAAGCAACCATCGATTTAACCAGTTCCGTAGTTTTTTTCTCGGATATATGCTGCTGTATAAAAGCATCATCGCCCAAACGCAACGGAACACGGATCAGGGTATTTTTTTTAAATGACACCGATCCGGTGTTTTGAATTATGTCGGCAATTAAAAGCCTCACGGCGTTTGAACCTATATCAATAGCGGCGTATCTCAATGTTATTTTGTTTTACTTTTTAAATAATTATATATCTCTATCTGCGCACGGTGACTTTCGGGCGAGTTTGTTTTATGATATTTGTTAGTGTTTTGGCTGTTGATTTCGCGGGCTTTGGTATTATCCTCAAGCTGGATATCAATAATATCCCTTATCTCCTGCTGTAATTTTTCATCGTAAATCGGGAAGCCAACCTCAACTCGGTTATCAATATTACGGGTCATGAAATCGGCCGATGTAAGGTAGATGAGCTCCTTACCACCATTGCAATAAATATGTACGCGGGCATGTTCAAGGTACTTATCTACAATACTAATCACCTCAATATTTTCGCTGTAGCCCTTCACCCCTGCTATTAAACAGCACATCCCCCTGATGATCATCTTGATCTTTACCCCGGCATTGCTGGCCTGGTAAAGTTTATTGATCATCTCCTCATCAGCAAGACTGTTCATTTTCAGGATCATGTATGCCTGTTTACCAGCCTTTGCATTTTTGATCTCATTGTCAATCAACCTGTAAATTGCAGGCCTCGAATCAATTGGCGATACAATAAGGCTTTTTAGCCCCTTGGCCAGTTGCCCCCTGTTAATAGCTTTAAAAACATTCACCAGATCATCAGTGATCTTTTTGTTAGCTGTAAGCAAGGTATGATCTGCGTAGATTTGCGCGGTTTTTTCGTTGAAGTTTCCTGTCGAAAGACAGGCATAATAAGCCAGCTTCCCTTTTTCGGTACGGCTTACCAAGCAAATTTTTGAGTGTACTTTATAACCCGGAACACCATAAAGTACGGTTACCCCTTCCTCTTCAAGCCTGTTACTCCAGTGGATATTATTTTGCTCGTCAAAGCGGGCACGCAACTCCACCAAACAGTTTACTTTTTTGCCGTTTTTTGCAGCATTGATCAGCGCGTGAATAACCCTTGAATTTTCGGCTAAGCGATATACAGAAATACTGATCTCTTTTACTTTCGGGTCGATAGCAGCCTCACGTAAAAAGTGAATTACATAGTCATATGACTGATATGGTGTACTTACCAGGTAATCCTTTTTTGCAATCAGGTCGATCAGGCTTTTTCCAAACGAAAGGTCAGCTACCGGTAACGGCACATATTTGCTGTATTCTAACTCGGGACCGCCAACGTTAGGGAACGAGATAAAATTTTTAAAATTATGATACCTGTTACCCGGAATAAGGCTTTCACCATGAAGGCCCATTTTATTTACCAGATACTTCAGCATGTCCATAGGCATGTCCGAATCATACAGCAGGCGCATCGGTTTACCCTTTTTACGCTTTTGAAGGCTCTTAGCAAGCGAATCGACAAACTTTTCGCTCACTTCTTTGTCCAAATCAAGCTCCGCATCGCGGGTAAGCTGAATGGAATATGCCTCGATGCTGTCGTGTTCAAAAATGAAAAAGATATCCTCCAGGCTGTACCTGATAATATCATCAAGCAGGATAATAAACTTCAGGTTATTGGTATCGGGTAGCTTTACGAAACGCGAAAGATTATCCGGAAACTCGATAAGGGCAAACCTTGTTTTTTTATTGGTAGTAAGCTTTACAAAAAAGTAAACAGCCCTGTCCCTAAGCTCGGGCAGCGGTAAAGTATCATTGAGCATGATAGGCACCAATGTAGCAAGCAACTTCTCCCTGAAATAATTTTTAACGAAGGTACCGCGGGTTACGTTAAGCTGTTTATCATTCAGGATAAAGATCTTTTCTTCGGCAAGCTGCTTAACAATAATATTTTCGTAAAGGTTATTGAACTTACGTTCCTGCCTTACCACGATATTTTTGATCTGGTTAAGTACCTTTTTAGGGTTATAACCAAGTATTTCTTTCGATTTTTCGTTCAGGGCTGCCAAACGGCTCAGTGTGGCTACCCTTACCCTGTAAAATTCATCAAGATTAGACGAAAATATGGCTAAAAAACGGATCCTGTCAATCAGCGGGACTGTTGGGTCGGCTGCTTCCTGCAAAACCCGATCGTTAAAATATAACCAACTTATTTCTCTGTTAATTAAGGGAACCTGTTTATCCATAAGAATTTCTTGCTTTACAGCCAGATGTTACAAATCTGCTTATTTATTTGTTAACTTAATATTAACTCATGAGGAATTAACCTGTTTTCGTTCACCATTATTTATTGCAGAAGTTAAACAATTTGTTGCAATATTGCGCCGTATGTTAACAATACATTAGTTTTGCAAATCATTTATAACCAATACACTACTTATGCCAACATTTGATATAGTTAGTAAGATAGACGGGCAAACGCTTGATAACGCGATAAATACCGCCAAAAAAGAGATTCTGAACCGTTACGACTTTAACGATTCAAAAAGCACTATCGACCTGGATAAAAAAACAAACCAGGTTACCATAGTTACTGAAAACGATATGCGCCTTAAAGCCATACAGGACAGCATCATCAGCCGAATGGTGAAACAGCATCTTGACCCCAAAGCACTTGATTTTGGCAAGGAGCAATATGCTTCGGGCAACATGATCCGCAAGGAAATTAAGATCAGGGAAGGTATTGATAAGGAAGCCGCCAAAAAGATCGTAAAGAAAATTAAAGACAGCGGCCTTAAGGTACAGGCTTCAATTATGGATGACCAGGTACGTGTGCAAGGCAAAAAGATAGATGACCTGCAGGCAGTTATCAGCCTTTGCCGTGCCGAAGATTTTGGGCAACCGCTGCAATACATCAATATGAGAGATTAAAATATCCGAGGCTAATACCAACCCCGGGTATCGCTTAGGGAGGTATCTTAATAAAGATACCTCCTTTTTATAAACTCAATACTTAGCCTTTCCGGTTAAACCTGCCCCAATTTAGATACAAGCGCCTCTCCTTCAAACGCAATCCCAGCCCAGCCATGAGCCATAAACTGCCGGATATTTTGATGATCTGTACCAGCGGGCGTTGCCAAAACTGCCCTGTAGTGTTCAGCAAATAAATAAAGCGTATCCGCTGCAGTCAGGTTCTTGATTTTCGCAAACGCAAACACACGGGCGCTGCCCTGGTTCTGTGTGGCTTCGTTATAAAAATCGCCGTTTTTAAATGCCGTTGGCTGATGCAGATAATGATCTGCTATAAATTCAATTACTTCATTAAATGTTACGGCACCTTCTTTTAAGGCTATAAGTAATGCTGATAGTTGTTCTTTCATTAAGAGAATATTTTTTGCGAAAATAAATTTAAAAGCCGTTATCAGCACAGGAAACAACAACCTTTCTTTTTATGCATAAGGAATCGCAAAGTATTGTTCCGTGCAAGCAATTCATCGTGGAACAGGGAAAAAAGACGAGAATGAAAAAGGTTGTCCCAATCAAGAGATAGAATAGCGTACATCCCATTCTATTTCTTCTCAAACTTCCATGCATCCAAACCCAAAGTATACCCCCCTTTTTTACTGAGTGATGAGCATACCAGGCGCATAGATGAGGGACTTTTAATATCTGCCTGCTTATCAAAGATTTGGATTCCTATAAATTTATTATTGTTGAAAGCAGCAAGTAATTGGCCATTACTCATCTTGACAGTAATCGGCGGCCAGTAATCTTCCAGTTTTTTAACACTATCGTATTTTAACCTGTAAATAGGAGTTTCATTCACCAATAAACTTACGTCACCGCGATAAACAGCAGAGTGCAAAAACACGCGGGCTATTACTCTTTGTACTTTATCTAATACCTCCAGGTAAACCCCGTTGTTTTCATCAAAGCTATTGCCTGCGCCAACGTTAACACAATTTTGAGTAAAGTTAACAATGCCCGATAATGTCCATGATTCAAGATTCGGCTGATTACCAAGGTCCCGGCTTAAAACAGCCTGTTTGTTTTGCTGCCGAAAGTCTACGTAAATATCCGGGTTGGTTTTGCGGTAGCTTTTGATATTGGTGTGCACATTCCACCATTGGGTGTATTTATTTGTGCTATCATCAAGAGCCGGTTGTCGCTTCCAGCCATAGCGGCCATTTTCGAGGGTGCTGTTATACGGGAGGTCGGCCATCAGTTGAATGGTAGATGAAGCGCCGGATGATTTTAAACTATAAAGCTGTGCGTCAGGAATTACCTGTTCGGGCTGACTTGTGCTTTTCCAATAAAGTTGTACTGAATTTTTGTTATCAACGCCGGCAGGGCATTCTAAACGTACCGGATATCGTATGCCTTTGTTCAATTCTATTGAAGTGCCTTTCTGGGGGATTATCAATTTCCCATCCGCCCACAGCCTGCAACCGGCTATATTATCGCCTTTTAAAAAAAAATCATATCGCTCTGAATATGATGGTTCTGCAAAACCATTATAACTACGCGCCGAGCCCGAAGCCGTCAATATAATTTTAGTTGATAAACCATGCGTATTAATAGCTAAACTGATAGGGATAACCTGCTCTTTTATACTTGATAACCCGCTTATTTTCCACCGGTGCACGCCGCCATGCATGCTTTCATCATTATGATACAGATAAATATCGCCATTGGGCAATTTCACCAATGATGCGGCAAAGCAGTTGCCCGCCATTTCGGCGGCGGCTTCAACGCTCCCGGCTTCAGGACCGGCAACACCAAACTGGCCAATAAATAAACCGTCATCATAAACCTCTGTCCATTTGTTCACCTCGCTGTTTTTCCAAAACTCGCCATGATAGCCCCAAAAAATACTGCGTCCGCTTGCCATGGCAATGCAGCCCGGGTAATTGGTATGGTTACCAATATCAAAAGTCCCGTCCGAGGGAAACAGTCCCCAGTATTCTTTTGTAGTGCTCATTGCTGTGCGCCAAAGCCATTTGTCACCGCCAACTTTTATTCCTCCAAGGTGCCAGCAATTGGCAGTAGTACCATCAAATAATGCAATAACTCCTGAAGAAGTAATCTCACCTGATTTCAACAAGGTATTGTTGCCATGATAGCCCGGATCCGTCAATTCGGCGGGTTGGGTTTGGGCGATCGTATTTTGCGGTCCCCATACAGGATCGCCCTCCGGCGTAAATTTTAAAAGCTCTTTTTTGGTAAAAACGGTTGGCACTCCAGCCCTGAATGTTGAAACCTTATAAAGCGAACCATCGGGATATAATTGTGTATTATCCATAGGGATATCAACCCCGGTTATTCGCAACGGTCCTGTTTTGGGTAATTCAACAAGTTTCCAGCTAAAAAATGACCTGATCCTGTGTGCCAATAAAGCATAGGTTTTACCATTACTCAAGGTAGCTACTCCCCGCAGTCTGTTATATTTATCATCATATTCGGCAGGTAGATTATAGCCCCAGTTACGTACCAGTTGCCACGAACCATTATTAGCGCCGAGCGGTTTACTATAATCTACCTTAAATTCAAGGTAATCAGAAAACACGCGCGACGGATCATTGGCATCAACAAACGAGCTGTATGATGTTTGAAGGTACATGATCCTGTTAATAAATTTTCTATCTCCGGTAAAATGCTGCGCCCTTGAGTTACCGGCATCTTCCACCCAAAAACTCCCATCGGGCTGAAAGGCAATAAAAGTACCGGGCCCTTTGGTTTCATAGAAATAGAACTTATCGTTACGCACATTAGGATCGGTTGCATAGCCACCGGCAGTGCCATACGTCCACAAAGGCGAACCTTTATCAACATCAAATGCTTTTAGCTGCTGACTGTCCCCACCATCAGCCACTATGAGTGTTTTACCGCTTGGACTTATAGCCAATGCCTGCGGCTCGGTTAGTCCCGCCGGTGTAACATTTGAGGGATTTAATTGTCCGTTGGCCTCAACGGTAAATTTTTCTGCAATGCGCTTACCATTTTTTGAATAGATAAGCCAAACATGGCCTTTATCATCGGCGGTTATATTTAATGGGGTATCAAACGATTGCTTTTGAACCAGTGCGCCAGTCGTTTTATCAAGTACATGTAACTCGTTTAAATTTTTATGCGACACAAACAAATACCTGCCATATTTTTGTACAGCAAGTCCCGAGATTTCTGATCTTTCATTATTTACAACATCGACCACGCTTTTATACTTGCGGCCATATTTTGTTATTGCAGGCTGGCCGTTGGGAAAACTACTTTCAAAATCATTGGCTACCTTAGTGCCAAATACCATCCAGTTGTTAACAACACCTGCATCATTCCCTGCCCAGTAAACGTTTATGCCATCGGTAGCAACATATTTAACCGACAATCCTTTGCCCAGTATTACCGCTTTCTTTTGAGGACTATGGATATTGAATTTAAAGGTGCTGCTGCTTTGCTCATTATACCCAACCGCAAAATAGGCATTATTACCGCTGACGGCCATCCCATACATCCGCTCAATAGCGTGGTAAACAGATGCCCCGCTAAGAGAATCAGATGTATTACCTATCACACCCTCCCATTTATATTTTACATTGTTTGACAGTACTTTAACCACATAGCTTCCATTTGTAGCAAGGCGACCTTCATCATCAATACCATCCCACGTAAACTGATGACTACCTGCGTTATAGATTACACCACTCCAAAGCGTGCGTATTAATGTTCCGTCTTTTGAGTATACTCCTGCACTGGTTTTAGCTCTGCTGTCGAGTTTAAAAGTAAATCCCGTTCCATCCTGAGCCAATACGCACTGCATGGGCGCAAAATAAACCCCAATGAAAAATGCAATAGCAGCGAAGCAGGTTCGGGCCCCTTTTATAAACTGAGTGATTGTTATCATTAAATGGCTCTGTTATAATACCATGTGTACTACAAAGCTATCTTAATATCGTTTGTGGAAATGTACTTTATTAGTGACAATACTATTTTATCCATCCCTGGCCTTTCAGGTATGCAACAAATTGAGGGTTTTGAACAGAAAGTACTGGCAGCCATAATCCTAACCTCTCCCGCTCCCAGTAAGGGCCTGCAGCATGCCCGGGGCGGGCAAAACGATAACGGTAAATTACAGCACGAATATAACGGGGTGGCTTTCCGGGAAAGGGATTTCCGGCAAATAAGCCAACTGCTCCCGGATCGTTGTGCAGCAATTTCCAGGCGAGGTGATAGGTCCAGGGATACTGATCTGCCGTAGACATAGCGGCAAACCACATCTGCCAGTCCAGCCGCAATTGATAAGGTGCTACCTGACTCGGCTGCTGATTCAGATCTACAGGCAAACCTTTGTAAGGATAGGCCTGCCAATTTGCACTATCGGGATTAAAACCCCTTGTGCCTTCAAAAACTACGTTATAACGTTCCTGCCCCACGCTGCCAAATGCCCCATAGGTGTTAACGAGCTCCAGGGGATCAAACGAGGTATTCATAATTTGTTTAGGAGATAGCAAATTAAATGCTGGCTGGAAGCTCAGTAGCCCCACAATGCAGGCTATTACAAGGGCCGTATACTGCATCGGCTGCGAAATTTCCGCTTCCTCTTCAGCTTTCGCAGCTTTGCGCACAAGTACTCCCGGCAAAAGCTTAGCCCAAAAACCATCATCCATACAAGCCAGCGCAGGTACGATGGTAAGCCAGTTCAAAAAAGAGAGGTTACCACTCAATATGATTGCACATTGAAGCAAAATAATAATGATACCGGCAATATGCCTGAATACCCGCGGACCGAAAACGAACCAGGGGGCCAACAGTTCGGCCAGCCAGTTGAACCAGACACCCAACCGTAAAAGCACACGCGGTAAAAAGTGGAACCAACGGCTAAACGGCCCTGGTATCGGCTGGGTTTCAAAATAATAATAAAGCGCAGTTCCTTTTCGCCACACCTCATCGCCTCTGTATTTGATCATCCCGGCACCAAACATGATCCGGAAGATGAGCCAGCGAAACAGGATAATGATGAGCAAAGGCGGCGGGCGTTTGGGAAAAGGCCGCATATCCAGCAAGGGGCACAAAAATATGGCAAGAAAACCGGTTTCTGTTAGTTGGATCTCCCAGCCGTAGCCATACCAGTCCTGCCCAACATGTACAAGGGAAAGATATAATATCCATAGTATACCCATTGAAAGCGCATTTGCATAACCGGCCACCACAATTAACGATAAAATAAAACCCGTCCATGAAGCCAGCAGTAATGCCGTATCTGAATGCCAGAACCAAAACAGCGAAGGCAACCGAAAGAAAGCTGCACTCTTTGAGCCCAATGCAATGCTAATCTGTTGCAGGTATTTATCTACCGGCAACAACCCATGCGAACCGACCAATGGCAACACCTGATTTATGGCTACCAGAAAAGCCACCGCATAAACCAAGCCCAGCAGACGCAGGATCACAAAACGTGTGAGCCAATACTGAGGTGTATGTTCTTGGCTATCTAACATAATGATATGTGTTTAAAGTTACAGAGATTTGAAGATTAAGGGGAGAAATATTTGATTACTAACAATAATGCCGGTAAAAATGCAAGTCTATTCATTGCCGTTGACTTCAGTCAACGGTCAAGAAAAACGAATTGCCGGGCTTTAGCCCAACCATTCATGCGGCATTTTTGGCTAAAGCCGTTTGCCGTCCATTTATTATTCCGTTGACTAAAGTCAACGGCAATGAAAATACTATTGACTCTCTAAATATTATGATTATTCTAAAATAGTGCCTTAACAGGCAGAAAGGTTAAAGCAAAATGAAAACGTATTACCCACAGTATGTACAGCCCAGCAAAATCGGTCATGACAATTAATTTTATATATTTATTATGTAAATCTTAATTATTAAAAAATGGCAAACAACAAAAAAAACTGGTATCAAAGACATATCGATTCCATGAACTTTGGTCAGCGATTGGCTGATTCGGTAGCAGCAGGCATGGGGTCCTGGAGGTTCATTATTATTCAAACCATAATCGTTGCATTATGGATGGCGCTAAACGTAGTAGCTTTTGTTGGCCACTGGGACCCCTACCCTTACATTTTATTAAATTTATTGTTTTCGACCCAGGCGGCATATGCGGCCCCCATTATCATGATGGCCCAAAATCGCCAGAATGAACGCGATCGTGCCCAGGCAAACGAGGATTTCCGGACTAATGTGGAGGCAAAAAAAGAAATTGAAGAATTACAACTGCGCTTAAATGCTATTGAGGTAGATAAGCTCGACAAAATCTTAGCATTGCTCGAAAAAATAGATAAAAAATAATAGCAAAAGGGCACAACGCAACCACCGGTTGCACAGCAATCAAAAAATCACCCGTTTAATTAAATATTGAATGTTAGTTTGTAGATTTAAAAATTATGAGAAACCAAACTACCAATAAAAAGAACCTAATCCGCAGGTTTATCCGCGTACAACTCATTGCGGGATTACTGCTTTTAATAATTTCAGGAGTTAAAGCTCAACAAGTAAAAGACCCTGCGGTTATCGGGCGCTGGGATATTACAATTGATAAAGGCGGCAAAAGCCTGCCCTCATGGCTGGAAGTTCAAAAATCAGGTACACACACGCTGATCGGTCGTTTTACCTACGCTTTTGGTAGCGCGCGCCCTATATCAGAGGTTAAGCCACATGACGGTAAATACAGCTTTTCCATTCCGCCACAATGGGAAGAAGGAAATCGCAATATGGATTTTGAATTTGAGCTTAAAGGCGAAGAACTAACCGGGACTATGGTATATACAGATGGGGTTACCTACCATTTCACCGGAGTTAGAGCTCCGTTAATGACAAGGGCAAAGGCACCGGTTTGGGGCAAGCCTGTTAAACTGTTTAACGGTAAAGATACCAAAGGCTGGCATACCGACGGAAAAAACCAATGGGTAGTTGAATCGGGCATTTTGAGAAGCAAGCACTCGGGTGCAAACCTTATTACCGATCAAAAATTCAGCGACTTTAAATTACATATCGAATTTCGTTATCAAAAAGGCAGTAACAGTGGTGTTTACCTCAGAGGGCGCTATGAAGTACAGGTAATTGACACGAAAACCGGCGAACCAGAACCTATCAATAACCAGTTCAGTGCTATTTATGGTTTCCTGCCACCTAACAAAATGATGGCAAAAGACGCCGGAGAATGGCAGACATACGATATTACCCTCGTAGGACGCTTAGTTACTATAGTAGCCAATGGCACTATGGTGATATGCCAGCAGGAGATCCCGGGTATTACCGGTGGGGCTATCGATAGCAAAGAAGGCGAACCTGGGCCTCTCCTGATCCAGGGGGATCATGGACCTATAGATTACAGGAACATTATCATTACTCCGGCAAAATAAATTAATAAAATCGTTATACGGAGATTTCAGGTAAAAAACCTCTCTAAGTCTCTCCTTTTGGAAGAGATTTAGAGAGGCTTTTTTTTCAGGCTATATCATAGATTTATCAGCCTCATTTTATTTTCAGATACTTAAGCGATACATAGTTTCCATTTAATTAACTTTATTAATAAAATGGGGTTAACAGGGTTAACACAATTTAGGGCTAATATTTATTTAAATTTCTTATAATCAAGTAATTAAGTGAAATTTATAACAAAAATGTGTTAACCCCTCTTGATATAAATATTATCACTTAAATTTAAATTCATAGGTAACACAAGACCCAGGATGGTCAATTTAATTTATGATAAAGCCGCTTTGGACGAGGTTAATTAAGCAACCTGATATATCAGCTCTGCAAAGTTTTCTTTTCCGGCGCCACAGGTAGGGCATTCGTAATCGCCTAAGTTTTCAAAAGGCACCCCTGGCTCTATTTCATTAAATATATCCCCATACAACTCGTCATAAATGGTGAAGCAGCTTTTACATTGATGAACAGTTTTTTGAGCAGACGATTTAATTTCATTGCTGGCTTTACTCACCTGTAATGGCGATTGATTATTGATTTGCTGTTCATAAAACAAATCGCAAAGTGCTATCAGGTGCCTGCTTAAATCTGCTTTTGTAACGCCTTGTTTATATATCACAAACTCGCGGGTATTATGGTTAAAATCACGGGTATGTACAATTTCATATTCATCAGGTATTCGCGCACGAATCATCACCGAACCATAAATACCTGATTTAGGAGATCGCTTAATAGCAAAGCTAAGGCCATAAGTCCGCAAATCTGCTTCCTCAAATTCACTAACCAATTGCTGCTTAAGCTCAAGGCAGGGGCTGCAAAGGTCTTCAACCTGCCAGTTGAGTTCGTTTGAAGCGTGCCTGATGTTTACCCGGTATTTATTAAGCAAATTACCCCATAATGGCCTGTGTTTCGCCTCAATGTTTTTGATGAGCAAAGATTTCCATGGGCTGATGTACAATTGCCCTACCCTGGTTTGCATACACAGGTTACAGATCTCCTTCAAAAACTCAATATCAAAAAGTTCATGACGCCTATAAATGCCCAACCAATATCTATTCCCTTGCTTGTTAAAACCTTCGTAATAAGGCAACTGAAACTCCGGGATAACCAAAGGCTGATCAATTTCCTGAATTACAAACTGGTAACCGGCAGCAACTAATTGATAAAGCTCATCCGGATTAATTTCAACCTGATCGTAAAACAGCTTTTTGTTGGCAAATATCACCTGCTGTATTGCTTTGCCCATAGCAGGAATATCATCCGAATAAACCAACACAGGCCAGCAATACAGGATATTGGTTTTTGGAAACCTGATATACAGGTACCAGTAATTACTCACTGGCGAAGAGATAAAATTAAGGTTGCCCGTAAAAAATGGAGCAAAGGTCTGGCTACTGTCAACCAGGTTTATTTTTAGCTGGGGCTGATAATCAAACAAATCGAAGATATCTTTATAAACCCCTTCTTTGAGCCAGTTTTCCTGGTTAAATATACCATCGGCTATGTATGAGCTGGTAATGTTGGGATAAATGTCTTCATTAATTTCATGGTCGATACCGGCGCCTAACATATCAAACTCCAGATCCTCCAATTGAGCTTCTTCAACTTCAAAATAAAGCTGCTGCCGGTTTCCGAAGCGCACCTGTTTAGCACCTGCATTTTGCGCAATAATGAGCATCTCGTAAAAATCACCGGCAGATGCTACACCTCCCGGAAGATTAATCTTAATCAGTTGCTTATTCTCCATAAAATCAAGCTTTTAACAATTGTTGTTCAAGTACTTCTTCAAGCAGTCGCTTTACTTCGGGTCTGCATGAGCCACAGCCTGTTCCTGCTCCGGTCTGGCTGCAAACATCGGCCAGTTGCGTGCACCCGCTTTTTACCTTATTGCGAATATTATCGGCACCAACGTTGTTACAGCTACATACCAGTTTGCCTAAAACAGGCTCGGCCGTTTTGCCGCTGCGAAGTAGTTTGAGGCGCTTATCGCTTAGTTCTGTTTTGTTGGCTATCAGCTCCCTAAACTCCTGGAACTCGCCTTTATCGCCAATTAAAATGGTACCCACCAGCCTGTCCTGGTGAATAATGCATTTTTTATAATAGCGTTTAGCCTTATCTATAAACACAATCTCCTCATAATCTTTATCATTGGGGCAATCAGATAAACCTATACTGCACAAATCAAAACCATGGATTTTGATGATATTCATAAACAGGCTACCCTTGTAGTAGCTGGCAATATCGCCATTCATATAACCCGCAACTACTGCTGCCTGCTGTTCTGCTGCGGCAGTTATACCGTATAAAGTACCGTTAAACTCCGCTATTTCGCCAATGGCATATATGTTCGGATCGCTGGTAATCAAGCGTTCATTTACAATTACACCGCGTTTAATTTCAAGGCCGCAATCCTTGGCTATTTCAAGGTTTGGCGTTGTACCAATAGCCAGGATCATGGCATCGCAATCAATCTTCCGTCCGCTTTTTAAACCTATACCGGTAAGCTTGTTGCGACCGTAAAATAACTGCACTTCATCATCATAAAAGATGTCGCAGCCCTGGTCAACCATTTCTTCGTGTAATAGTCGGCTCCCCAGTTCATCCAACTGACGATTCAAAAACCTTGATGTACGTTGAATAATAGTGATGGTAATTCCTATTTCGCGTAAAGACGCGGCCATCTCCAATCCTAACAAACCACCACCAACAATAACCACATGGCCACTTTTAGGTACGTGTTTTTTGAAATTGTCCGCATCATTACGGCTGCGCATGCTGAAGATACCCGGCAAGGACGGCACGTTTTTAGGAATTGCTGCCCGGCTACCGGTAGCCAGCAATAATACATCATAGTACGTTTTTACGCCACGGCTATCCAGCACATATTTATTGGCACGGTCTATTTTCTCAACGCTTACACCACGTAGCAGCCTTATTTTAAGTTCAGGTTCCTCTTCATCGGTCATTTTCACCAACTGCTCCCAGCGTTGTTCACCACTGATATAATCCGGAAGCATTACGCGGTTGTAAAAAGGATGATCCTCTTTACTGAAAATGATGATCTCATCATCTTTGTTCAACTCCCGGTATGACCGGACAAAACCATGCGCCCCTGCGCCTGCGCCCACAACTACAATTCTTTGAAAAGGCTTTTTATATTTCTCAATCTTTACCGCACAATACTTAAAATCCGGTTCCTTTGATATCGGGTCGAGCGCATCATTGGTAACGTTGTTAATGCGGTGCAGGTCATTATTCAGGATCTTGCCCCAATGCATCGGCACAAAAATAACGCCCTGTTTTATCTGTTCGGTAATGCGAGCTTTTATCCTTGCTTCTCCCCTCCGTGATGTAATAATGGTAACATCGCCTTCTTTGATTTCCAAAGCCGCAGCATCAATAGGGTTAATCTCCACAAACGACTCTTTAATATGCTGATTAAGCTTATTAACCTTACCTGTTTTGCTCATGGTATGCCATTGATCGCGAATACGGCCGGTGGTAAGGATAAAAGGGTAATCACCATCAGTACTTTCGCTGGTATGCGCATCCGGTACAGCGCTGATCTGCGCATTGCCGGTTGCTGTATAAAACTGTTTGTCGGTAAACAAACGTGGCGTACCAAATGCTGCATTACGCTTTTTATAAGGCCATTGCATTGATCGTTGCTGTATGATAGTATCGTGGGTGAGCCCGCTGATATCAATATTGGTTTTACCCGTGAGTTTAGCGTGCTCAGCATAAATTTCAGCGGCATTTTTAAAATCAAAGCCTTTGTACCCCATTTTTTTTGCAAAGCGACAAATGATCTCGCTATCTGGCATAGCCTCTCCCGGAGGGTCTAGCACCTTACTCAGATAACTGATGCGCCTTTCAGAGTTGGTCATAGTCCCCTCTTTTTCGGCCCAGGCCGCTGCCGGGAGGATCACGTCGGCATAAGCTAAAGTCTCGGGCTTATTACTGATCTCCTGAACCACCACAAATTTTGCTTTTTTCAGCGCTTCTTCGGCCAGGCGCACATTCGGCAGGCTGGTGAGCGGATTGGTGCACATGATCCAGATAGCTTTAAGACGGTCATCATTTAGGGCCTCAAACATCTCCGTGGCTGTAAGGCCCGGTTTCGCCGCTATCTCGGTACCTCCCCAAAACTTTTGTACCTCTGCCCTGTCTGCCGGATTTGTCAGGACACGGTGGGCCGGTAAAAGATTGGCAAGCCCGCCTACTTCGCGCCCGCCCATGGCATTGGGTTGCCCGGTTAATGACAACGGGCCCGAACCCGGTTTACCAATATGACCGGTTATTAAATTGAGATTTAGCAGGCTTAAGTTTTTATTTACTCCGACTGAGCTTTGGTTTAAACCCATTGTCCACATCGAAATAAAGCCTTTTGCTTCACCGATATGAAGGGCGGCAAGGCGGATATCACTTTCGCTCACGCCACAAATGGCGGCTGATTCGGCAAGCGTACGTTCAAATACTAATTTACTGTACTGCTCAAAACCATCGGCATGTTTGGTTACAAAGTCAACGTCAATATCACCGTTTTCTATCAATACCCTCCCTATAGCATGATTTAAGGTAATATCAGTGCCCGGGTTTAACTGCAGATGCAAATCGGCATTGCTGCATGTATCTGTAACCCGGGGATCAACCACAATGATCTTTACATCGGGATTTGCGGCTTTATGCGCCTCAACCCTTCTCCATAAAATGGGATGACACCAGGCTGGGTTAGCCCCTGTAACGTAAAAGCAATCCGCCAACTCAATATCGTCGTAACAAACAGGTACTGTATCCTCGCCCAGCGCAATTTTATAGGCAGCAACGGCGCTGCTCATGCACAAACGCGAATTTGTATCGATATTATTACTACCGATAAACCCCTTAATCAACTTATTTACAACATAATACTCTTCAGTAAGACATTGACCGGAAGCGTAAAACGCAACCGAATCCGGGCCGTATTTATTGATGAAGGTTTTAAAAATGGCTGCTGTACGCTCCAGAGCATCATCCCAGCTTACCCTTTGCATGGGCATGCTTTTATTGTAGCGCATTTGAGGGTACAGCAGCCTGTCGGTTTTATCATTGGCTGTATAGTGCAGGTTAAGCCCCTTACTGCACAGCATCCCTTTATTTACGGGATAATCCTTGTCGCCCTCAAGTGTTATGCTGCCATTTTTCTCTTTGTTAATTACCACGCCACAGCCTACCCCGCAGTAGCAGCAAGTACTTTTAAATGTATTTTGAGGGCGTTTAGACATTCTTTTTAAGCTAAAAGCTTACGGCTGAAAGCCGAAAGCTCTTTATATATTATTATTTATTCTGTACTTAAGGCCGAAAGCTTTAATCAGCCTTACAGCTTTTCGCTTTCGGCCTTCTGCTTTAGGCTTATAAGGCTAAAGCAGGTTCCTCTACTGTTTGAGGTTCGGCTTGTTTTTGAAAACGGGTGATCAAAACAATTGCGGAAATCACCATAACAGTTATACCGATGTAGGTAAATGCTTGTATATAGGTAATATGCTCCGATTTGAAAAGAAACCCGAACAGCATTCCGCCAAGATTACCACCGGCGCCTACAATGCCGCTTACCATCCCCACATTTTTGCTGTTGATAAAAGGCACTATACCGTAAGTAGCACCGTTTGACATTTTGAGGAACAACGCGAATGAAAGCATAGAAATAATGGCCATTGTAAGGCTACCCGACTGAGCGAACAGGATAAGGCCGATACCTTCCAACAGTAACACCCCGGCCAAAAGCAGGCCCTTGCCCCGCATACCGAATTTGCCACCAACCTTATCAGACACAATACCGCCCAAGGCACGGGCAAAAATGTTCATGAAGCCGAATATACCTGCCCAGAAACCGGCAGAACTTTGCGACAAGTGGAAAGTATCTACAAAATGTAATGAAGCCACGTTATCAAAAGTGATTTCCATACCAAAGCACATAGCGTAGGCCATGGTCAATGCCCAAACGCGCCAGTCGGCTAATATTGACCAATCGGTTTTTGATGGATTGGTTTTGGCGTAGCCTACTTCGTCGTAGTTGCCGTTAGGGGTATCTTTGGTAAACTTCCAATATAAAAAGGCAATTATCAGCATCATTATACCCGGAACTATCATAGCATATCGCCAGGCTTCGGCTTTGGTAAAGCCTGCACCTACTATGGCTGCAAATATTAAAGGCATCACCATATTAGTTACACCGCCGCCAAGGTTACCCCAGCCGCCGGTTACTGCATTGGCAGTACCTTTTATATTAGGGGCAAACATCATGGAAGTATGAAACTGGGTAATTACAAACGATGAACCAATTACACCAATAGCCAGGCGAAACAATAAAAATGAAGTGTAATCATGAGCCAGGCCTACTAAAAACACAGGTAACGACCCAACAATCAATAACCTGACCGCTGTTTTACGCGGGCCCCAGGTATCACAAAGTTTACCTATAATAAGGCGGGCTATAATTGTTGCAGCCACCGATGCAATGATGGTGTTACCCACCTGTCCTTTACTCAGATGTAATTCGGCACGTATGGTTGGCATTAACGGCGCCAAACCGAACCATCCAAAAAAGCACACAAAAAACATGAGCCAGGTAATATGGAAGGTGCGCATTTGAACACCCTTAAATGAGAATATGTTGAGTTTGGTAAGTTGTTTTTCCATGATCGTTTTAAATTAAAAGCAGGTCATTAAATATTATCTTATGGATTATAGCCCATGTATTACTTGTTTAAAAACTCGGGTTTGATATTAAGCTGCAGGTATGCCCAAAAGGGGTGTAGCTTATTATTGTCAGGTGTTAAGCCTTTGGCATATTCCATACTGTGGGTTGCCGCCATGTAAGATAAACCCAGGTCAACAACAGTAAATTTGTTAAGCTTATAGCTGTTGGTCAGGTCAAATTCGGTACCCAGATATTTGTTAATCGGCTGCCCGTTTACCCCTTTCTGATCTTTAGCTAACAAGAAGTAATGATTGGCTAAATCGACACTAAAGCGCTTATTATCTGACAGATATTTAACTTTAACATAAGGATTGCTCAAGCCGCCTGTAGGAGATCCGCTGCCTGCATAGAAATAATCCATGTAGCCCCAAAACTTATGCGGCGTGCCATACAATGGATCAAACCGATGATTGGTTTTTGAGGTAGATAGCGCATCATTTCCTGACAGATAATCCCAGCCGGCCGTATAGGCCAGGTTACTGCTTTTGTATGATAAAGATGCGGTATAAGTATAGGCACTCAACTCAGCGCCGTCGCGATCATGACCTCCCTGGTAATAAAATCCAGCGGTGGCAGCCCATTCATCTTTACTGCCGAAAACGGGATTTACAAGCAGCCCGGTTGTATATCGTGTATTAACACCTGGCTGGTTAAACCGGCGGCCATAGATATAACCAACATCCTCGCCGGATACATTTTTTACCGAGTCGAGTTTGTATTTGGCAAACTGATCGGCAAGGAAAAGGCCTGTTAGTTTAGTTTTATTAAATTTCTTTGCAAAGTAGAGATATTCAAGTGCTTTATAGTTTTGGTTTTGCCCATTAGTACCGGGCGGGTTTAAGAATGAAAGATTACCGGTTTTTGAACTAATACCCGAAGCGTTTACCAGCGGAATAAGCCCGGCGGGCGTATTTGCCAAATTACCTTTGCTATCCTTTACTGTAGCGGGCACATTGGCGGGAGTATAATAGGTGCCATTATAGTTAATAGCGTCAGAACTTTGATTAAAGGCTGCGCCGAGATCAACCTGCCAGCCCGATTGAAGGAGCTTTAACACGATGGCATCGTGCCGGCGGGCTTGCTGGATCCAATCAGTAGCACCAAGCAAGCGTTCATCGTCATAGCTAATTTCCTGGCGGCCTGCTTTGATAGCAAAGTAATCGACAGGTGATTTTTTAAAGGAAGTATCTTTTTTGTTGGAGAGGATCAGTTCGGCCCAGGCTTCATGCAGGCTTAGCCGGCTGCCGTCATTAATAGTAATGGTTGAGGCATCCTGACCCCAAAGCCTAACATCCTGTACCGATGTTTGAAAAATAAGCTTGCTGCTTTTATAATTGAAGGTAAGCCGCGTTCGTTGTGACACAAAGGCCGCGTTTTTGTTACCTATCGGTTCTAAAGTTCCATAACCATCACGTAATTCGCCTCTTGTTTTAATTTGCCCGGTTAAAGACAGCTGCGCTGAAGCGCTGTAAGAAACGAAACATGATATAATTAATAGAATTTTCCCAATAGTGTATTGATTAGATACATTTTTGTACATTTGAATTGGTTTTTTATTTGTTAAAGCGATTAAAAACTATTTAACCCTGTCTGGGAATGCGACCTCCCGGCAGGGCTTTTTTATGCGTTTGGGGTTTTTACCATAGGCTCAATCTTTTTTTGATTTATTTATCCGTTTAATTATGATAAATATAACTTATTTAATGATTAAGTACAAGTAATTGAATTTTAAAATGAATTTTTATGATAAAAATCATTAAAAACACATTTTTTTAACAAAAATTCATTTCTTAAATAATCAAAAACAACTGAAATGTATTTTTAACAATTTTTTAATGAATAAAAAGCAGACAAATAACTACCAAACCCAAATTAAAATCCATAAAAACAATAAAAACCATCATTGAAAACCAAATAATACAATAAATAAGCGCTAAAATTTCATAGAAGCTTAAAAAATCAAAAGAATAACATTCAAAAAAGAAACAAAAATCCAAAACACTGCCAATAGTGTATCTAATACACATCAATCCCTGAAAAAAGTGCATAAAAAAGCGCCATTGCCCTATTTAACAACGACGCTTAATGTAAATTTTACTCGGCCTTTAGTCCGGAGATACCCTTTTTTAATCAATTCCTACAAAAACCTTCCCGTCGGCGATTTTTACGGGATAGGTTTTTATAACCAATTCCTCCTCACCCAAACATTCGCCAGTAAGGAGTGAGAATGTTTTTTTATGAAAAGGACAAGCCACTTTTGGCTCACAACTTTCACCTGCGCTACCTATCATCCCGCGCGATATAGCCATCTGTTGCTTATGCGGACAAAGATTTTGAGTAGCATACCACTCATTGCGGCGTGCAAAATTAAAAATTGCTATCTGCTCATCGCCATGCTTAATACATGAACCACCATTTTCGGGCACATCATCAACATAACAAGCCATTATCCATTGAGTTACTATTGTTGTTTCCATTGTGTTTTCTTTTAAATAATACCAATCTAACTTGAGATTAAAACCTACCATTCCTTAGCACGCACCTGCTCGCGCATTGGTTCAAATTGCGCATGAGGATCCTTTTCGTCGGGTGCATTTATAAAATGAGCAAAACGCTTGCGCATTGAAGGGTTATTAATAGCTTCTTTCCACTCGCAGTGATAGCTATTTACCAATGCCTGCATTTCCTCCTCTAACTGCTCGCCCAAACCAAGACTATCATTTACTATTACATTTTTAAGGTAACTCATGCCGCCATCCAGCTTATTGAGCCAGGTTGCAGTACGCGTTAATTGGTCTGCGGTTTTTATATAAAACATCAGGAACCTGTCGAGATATTTAACTACAGTTTCTTTATCAATATCGGTAGCCAATAACTGAGCATGTTGCGGCTTAGACCCACCATTACCGCATACATATAAATTCCAGCCTTTTTCGGTAGCGATAATTCCAAAATCCTTCGATTGCGCTTCGGCACACTCACGTACACAGCCGCTTACGCCACCCTTGATTTTATGCGGCGCACGGATACCTTTATATCTATCCTCTACCTCTATGGCAAAAGTCACACTATCATGCAGGCCAAACCTGCACCAGGTACTACCCACGCAACTTTTTACAGTACGAAGCGCCTTACCATAAGCATGACCACTTTCAAAGCCAGCATCAATAAGCTCCTCCCAGATCAAAGGCAGATCACTCAGGTGTGCGCCAAACATATCAATACGCTGTCCGCCCGTTATTTTGGTGTACAATCCGTATTTTTTGGCAACCTGGCCTATTACAATCAATTTATCAGGTGTAATTTCACCACCCGGAATGCGGGGCACAACAGAATAAGTACCACCCTTTTGAATATTAGCTAAAAAACGATCGTTGCTATCCTGTATAACTTCCTGCTTCACAATAACATCATTCCATAAACTGGATAGAATACTGGCTACAACCGGCTTGCAAACCTCACAGCCATCACCTTTGCCATAATGGTCTAATACGAGATCATAGTTTTTTAAGCCATTTATCTTAACAAGATCAAACAGCTCCTGGCGCGAGTAATCGAAATGCTCACAGATAACATTTTTAATATACTGACCATTCGCCTTCATGGTGCCGGCAATCAAATCTTTCACCAACGGCACGCAACCACCACAGCCAGTGCCAGCCTTGGTGCATTTTTTCATACCATCAATACCGGTTACACCGCTATCATTCACAGCCGAACAGATCACCCCTTTAGTAACCGCCTCGCATGAACAAATTAGTGCGTCATCAGGCAAACTCATTACACCCGCCCCCGCATTAGATTCGCCTCCTCTTGACCCTAATATTAAATCTTCCGGATCGGGCGGTAATACTATTTTATTATTAACGGTTTGGAGCAGCATATTATAAGCATCCGCATCACCAATTAAGATGCCGCCCAAAAGATTCTTGCCATCGTTTGTAATATTAATGCGCTTGTAAATACCCTTATGCGTATCCTCAAACAAAATAGTGCGACAATCAGGCTCGGTAATAAAAGCATCACCAAAGCTGGCCACATCGACACCAATCAACTTTAACTTAGTGCTCATATCGTAGCCGTAAAAGCTTTTGTCGGCCTCGGTTAGATGAGCAGCTACAATATCGGCCATTTCATAGCCCGGCGCAACCAGGCCATAGATCATACCTTCGTATAAAGCACACTCGCCGATAGCATAAATGCATTCATCGCTGGTTTGCATTTTCTCATTCACTGCAATGCCGCCACGGGTACCCACATGCAGACCCGCAAGCTTAGCCAACTCGTCGCGTGGGCGAATACCTGCAGAAATCACCAGCATATCTACCGCAAGCTGACTATCATCATTAAATTTTAATGCATGAATTTTTTTATCGCCGGTAATAGCAGCCGTACTTTTATTGAGATGCACATGCAAGCCCAGCTGACTTAATTTCATCTGCAGCATATTGCTTCCTGCAGAGTCTATCTGGCGCGGCATCAAACGGGGCGCAAATTCAATAACATGAGTTTCAGCTATACCAAGATCTATTAAAGCCTTGGCAGCTTCCAGCCCCAGCAAACCACCACCCATTACGGCACCTGATTTTGCATTAGCAGCGCAAGCCCTAATCAGCTCCAGATCCTCAATGGTGCGATACACAAATACACCTTCCTTTTCAATGCCCGGAATATCGGGCACAAAGGCAGAGGAGCCGGTTGCCAAAACCAGGTAATCATATTTTAAAGTAACGCCTTTTAAAGAGTGAATTGTTTTTTCGGAGCGATTGATTTCCTGGATCGGGTCGTCCAAATGCAGCGCAATGCCATTATCTGAATACCATGATAAAGTAGAGAGCGACAGGTCATCAGCGGTTTTGCCGTTAAAATACTCGCTAAGATGCACCCTGTCGTAAGCATGACGCGGCTCTTCGCCAAAAACAATTATTTGGAACTGCGTTGATCTGGCTAAAAGTTTCTCACAAAACTTATAACCTACCATACCGTTGCCAACAACAATGATGGTTGGTTTTGACATATCGAAATTTTTTAAATGTTAAAGCAATTTTCAAACTAAAAATGAACCAACTGCGACCCTGATTTCATTTATATCACAATTATAACTCAAAAAAACATCAAATAAAAATTTAATTTCAATTTTTTATTAGCTAAATCATGATTATTGGCATTTAATTTCATAAATTAGTACTATTAATATAATTTACATCATTATTAAGAGACAATATTTTGATTTATTTTGAATTTTTAGCAAAATCAGCAAAATTAAAAGGCCAAAAAGTCTGTTTTTTTAATCACTAATTTAATAAAATGCAAAAAAATATACAAAAACCAGAGCTTTTTGTACTTGGAGCAGGTCCGGGAGACCCGGAATTGATGACAATCAAGGGATTTAAGGCATTACAACAAGCAAATGTTATATTATATGACAACCTGGCTAACAAAGAATTACTGGCCATAAGCCGGGACGACTGCGAGAAAGTATACGTTGGCAAGCAACCTTACGGCGATTATACTCCGCAGGAAACCATTCATGAAATGATAAGGCATTATGCATTTACCAAAGGCAATGTAGTAAGGTTAAAAGGTGGCGACCCGTTTATATTTGGCCGCGGGTTCGAAGAAATTATATATGCCCGTCAACACGGTATCACTACCCACTATATACCAGGTGTAACCAGCATGCAGGCATCCGGGCTGGAAGACATCCCCCTAACCCACAGGCAGGTAAGTGAAAGCGTTTGGATGGTTACCGGCACCAAAAAAGATGGCAGCCTATCCGCCGATTTAACCTGCGCTATGCATAGCAATGCAACAGTAGTTATATATATGGGAATGAAAAAGCTGGCAGAAATAGCTTCGGCCTATATAAAGGCTGGTAAAGGAGACACACCGGCAGCTATTATTCAGCACGCATCATTGCCGAATCAAAAATCGGCAAAGGGAAAAGTATGTGATCTGGAAGCAATCGCTGCAGATCATCAGCTTACCTACCCCGCTATTATTATTATAGGTGACGTTGTTAACGTAAAAAATTAAAAAAATGAAGATCAGAATAAAAGGCAACTCGCTACGCTATCGCTTAACTAAAACAGATGTTGAAAACTTTGACAGGGACGGATATCTGGAAGAAAGCACTAATTTTGGTTCGCAAACATTTAAATATGCGCTGCAACGCTCTGCAACCGAATTTTTAACTGCAGATTTTGGCAACAATACGATAACTATGCACATGCCGGCTAACATGGCTATTGAATGGACAAGTACCGACCGGGTTGGTTACGAAAACAACAACAGCCAGATGTACCTGCTGGTTGAAAAAGATTTTAAATGCCTTGACAATGTAGCCGAAGATCAGAGCGATAATTATCCTAATCCCCTGGCTTTAAAACCTCAACATTCGAGCTGATACAACCGGCCGCTAATTTATTTTCCTTAATTTACTGTTCGGTCATGGCTTTGAAGGTCACTTTTCCGATATTATTGGGCTTACCTTTTATTGCAGATGTGATAGAACCCATTAATTTCCCATTCTTTTTAACTACAGTAATTTTACGAAACGTGTAATCGCCTTTTTCATAGTTGTATGTTTCACCGTCGTCATCATATAATGAATACACACCTGGTTTATTGCCATAATACCTGATCTCGAGGTCTACCTTCTGTCCTGCTTTTGGCGCGTGCAGCATTACAGGCATCATGGGTATAATTCCGCCATCCTTTACATATACAGGGATTTTATCCAGGCCCGGTGTAACACCGATCACTTCGCCATCACCGGCATACTTTCCGGTATAAAAGTCGTACCATTTACCTTTGGGTAATATCACCTTTCTGCCGGTTTCACCCGCAAATACCGGGGCTACCAGTAAATATTCGCCAGCCATATACTGGTCTTTAACTTCTTTGGTCGTAGCTTCTTCATAGGGGTTTTCTTCCAGGTTAAGCTGCTTCTTTTCAGTTTTCGCCTCCGAATTTCCAAAACCGTCTTCCATGTACATGGCCCTGAAAGGCGGCGTGCCTTCAAAATGATATTTAGCAAATTCGCTGTACCAATATGGCATCATTTGCATGCGCAGATTAGCCATCGCTTTTACCTGTTCTGCAACTTCGGGAAACGACCATGGTTTGGTGCCGCTTGCCCAGGCATTAATCATGGCCATGGGCGAAAACACGTTAGATTGGAACCTGCGCAGCCACTCCTCGCCTGTTTTGGATGATCGTACTTCGGGCGTCCAAAGCACCCCGGCAAAACCGCTGTTCACCAACGCGGTAATGAAGTCATGATGATCATAGTAATCATTATAGATCACGTAAGGAAACGACGACCCGCCACCGTTTGACGCGCGTACCAGGCCGAATGTGCGTTGATTGCGCTGATGATAAATTTCGCTGGTATAGCGCTGCATCATCAACCCGTAGGTTTGGCGCATTTGTTCGGCAGCATGCCCTGATGGGAAAACAGCAACATCGGGCCATAAATAATTGTCGCCACCGTCAACCTCATCCATTTTATAGCCGCTGATCCCGATATCTATCTTCCCCTTTTCCAACTCGCCGAAGAATACTTTCCGGGCTTCGGGCATACTGATATCCGGCACGATGCCGTTCCAAACCGTATGCGAGCCACTGTAAGGTAACATACTTTTATAAACCGGCGCTTGTGGCGATACATAAGGATTAGTCCATAAATTAAGCCTGATATTCTCTTTCAGCATCTCCTGTACAAAAGTTTTGGGATCAGGAAAACGGCTTGCATCCCATTCAAAAGTGCAGGGATACGATTTACTTTGCCAGCCGGGTTCAAGACCAATAAAATCAAGCGGGTAACCTTTTTCTTCAAATGCCTCCGCTTCATCCTCAACACCCTGCGCATCGGTTAAACGCTGCATCCGTTGAGTAAAGCCCAAGCCCCAGCGTGGCGGCAAACAGCCACCGCCATTTAATAAATTATACCGCCTTACAGCATCCAGCATGGTTGGCCCTGCAAATACGTAGATCTCAGTACCTGCAGCCGGTACCAGCATTTCTACACCATCTGAATACGGGTGCGAGCTCCATGTTTTATCCAGGTTGCGGTCTTTCACATCAGGCGGGGTTTTGCTATCGCGATTCACCGCTGTACCGGCGTATACATTGATATACCTAGCCGAATTAATAAATACACCATAGCCCTTTGATGATACATAGAACGGCGTTGGTGCATGTGTACGGCCATTATCCTTACCGGCATAATTATCAACATGTAGGGTAAGCACCTTGCCCCGTTGAAATACAGTCTGAAAATTCAAACCAAACCCAAATAACTGTTCTTTTTTTTCGAGAGGGAACCTAAGGTAGGTTTTACCGTCCTGTACCCGAGCGGTAATTTCCTGCTGTTCCAGAGGGAAACCGGCTACAGGCATTTGTTGTAAACCGGCATGATAAGGTTGCGCACCTGAAGCTTTCAACAGGTCAAACTCTTCGGGCTTGCCGACTACACCTTTCCAGATTCCGGGTTCCACCTCCGTCCATGTGATGGATTGCGATTGTGCGTGGATTGTTGCAGCCAAACCTAAAAACAAACAAAACAGCAAATAGTATTTTAAATTCTTCATGGTATTACCTGGGAATAACAGTATAGGTTTTGCCTTTTTGGGTGGCAAAATCAATTAAACAACCTTTATTAAATGATACTTGCGGAAGCTTTGCATCATCCGCTTTTTGATAGACAGGTATCGGGGGTGCCACATTTAATACATTATCATTGGTACTGACAGCAGTTTTACTGCTTACTTCCACAACCTTTACAGGGATAGGTGTACGCAGCCTGCAATTTCCTCCAATGTTTGATTTGATCAGCGCTTTACTCAACTTTCCTTTTTTCCAGTCGATGGCTATCTCAAAATTTCCGCGCGCCTTAATACCTTTGATACTACCATTGGGCCAGGCATCGGGCAGGGCCGGTAACAATTCAATTTCTCCGTTCTGGCTTTGCAACAGCATTTCGGTCATGCCCGCTGTTCCTCCAAAATTTCCATCTATCTGGAAAGGGGGATGTGCATCAAACAAGTTGGGATACGTGCCGCCACCGCTCATTTGCGCTTTTTGCTGCAATGGGTCCATATAATTAAATGCAGCGGCCAGTATTTTATAAGCATGGTTACCATCATGCATCCGCGCCCACCAGTTCACTTTCCAGGCCATTGACCAGCCGGTACTTACATCTCCCCTGTAGATCATGGATTGTTTAGCCGCCGCTGCTAACTCCGGCGTATTGAATACAGAGATCTGCTTTCCGGGAAACAGGCTGAACAGATGGGAAATATGCCTGTGTGTATCTGCCGTGTCATCCCAGTCTTTAAACCACTCCTGTAACTGACCGTGCCTGCCGATGTGAAATGGATATAATTTGGAATATGCTTCTCTTACCTGGGCTGCAAAGGCTTTATCAGCATTGAGGGCCTGAGCGCTACTCAAACAGTCCTGAAACAATTCGCGAATAATTGACATATCCATGGTAGAAGCCATGCTTACCAGGTATTCTTTACCATTGATCTTTACCGTATTTTCGGGTGATGTTGAGGGATTTGTTACCAGGTAACCTGTATTGGGATCAGTAACCAGCCAATGCAGCATAAATTGCGCGGCGCCTTTCATAACCGGGTAAGCGGTTTTACTTAAAAAATCCTTATCGCCGGTAAAAAGATAATGATCATACAGATGAAGGCTCATCCAGGCCCCGCCCATTGGCCAGGCCGACCATCTTACCGAACTTTTAGGGTCCTGGTCAAAATTGCCGACTGTTGATGTTTTAGCCCAGATATCCGTGTTGTGATGCTCAACCCAGCCTTCATCAATATTATAATTCACTTTAGCTGTAACTTTACCATTTACCGCAAGCTCTTTCAGAAAATCAAACAAAGGCTGATGGCATTCTGAGAGATTGGTATTCTCGGCCAGCCAGTAATTCATTTCTGTATTGATATTGGTGGTATAATTGCTGCCCCAGGGTGGTATTACCTGGTCGTTCCAGATCCCCTGTAAATTGGCAGGAGCACTGCCCGGCCTTGAACTGGCAATGAGCAGATAACGCCCAAACTGATAATACAGCGTTTGGAGTTGCCTGTCAGGATTTGATATATTGAAGTTTTTTAGCCGCTCATCCGTAGGCAAATTTACCATGGCGTTATCTGTCCCCAGATTAAAACTCACACGTTTAAACAAATGCCGATAATCGGATACATGCCTTTGTTTAAGCTGTTCATATGTTTTTTGCTCCGCAGCCAACAGGTTTCCCTCAGCTTCGATAGCGGGTTTTTTCCCTTGTAATCCGGGCGATTTATCAAAGCCATTAAAACTGGTGGCCTCAGTTAGATATAGTATAACTTCGTTTGCTCCCCTTACCTCCAACGCATTACCAACAGCGATTACCTTACCGCCCTTGTTCTTTATTTTGAGGTTGATCCGAAAGTCCATACCCTCGCCTTTAGGCTCATCATAAATCACCTGCCGGGGTTCATAATCACGATTGGCTACATAAGTGGGCGCTTTTCCGGTCAAGACCAATTTGTTGCTGCCTTCAGCTGTAACAGTAAAGCGTAACCTGCTTTGCA
Source organism: Mucilaginibacter sp. Mucisp86 (assembly GCF_047324315.1). Taxonomy (NCBI): domain Bacteria; kingdom Pseudomonadati; phylum Bacteroidota; class Sphingobacteriia; order Sphingobacteriales; family Sphingobacteriaceae; genus Mucilaginibacter; species Mucilaginibacter sp. Mucisp86. Next base: position 6,391,485 of record NZ_CP168503.1, on the reverse strand, counting down.
GGTTAGCTGTAAAGTTTATTGCGCCCTTTTTATCGGCAGTAATGCGCACCATCATTACCTTATCGGGATAACTTATAAATGTTTCACGCGAAAAGTTAGCTCCATTAACCTTATATTTTACTGTAGATACTGCACTATTTAAATCCAAATCGCGATAATAATTACTGCAAGTGCTATCCGACAAGTTGAAATTGAGTAACAAATCACCTAAGGGAAGATACCGGGCGGTGTAAGGCCCCTGCAAATACTTTTTCCATATTGCTGCCGCCTGATCATAATCGCCCTCAAATACAGCTTTGCGTACTTCTGGCAAATGAGCAGGCCCCTGGGGATTGTTTCCAGGTTCGGGATAACCTGACCAAAGATTATGGTCATTCAGTTGAAAACGCTCGTGATTAACGCCGCCAAATACCATTGCCCCTGTAGTCGCGTTGCCTAAAGGCAGCGCTTCCTCCCAGGCGGCCGCTGGCCTGTTATACCAAAGCTTTAATACAGTGCTGTTGCTTTGTGTTTGCGCAACAGCAAGTTTAGCACTTATCAATCCTGCAAAAACTAAATATCTTTTAAGCTGATGCATATTAAAGGTTTATAAATACGGTTTGTAATCCCGGCGATTGTACGCCGACGACACTTTTACCATTTTGGGTTTGCACTTTTATAGTAGCACGCCCGTTATAAGCCTGCACTTTTCTTGATCCGCCGGATGTGCCCAGATCATCTTGTAGGATGCCATCTCCGCTTAATGAAAAACTGATCCAGTTCACGGCATCAAGGCATTGGACACCATTTTTATCTAAAACCTTCACTTGCACTGTGGCAAAGCCATTTTCGTCGGCTATTTTCTCCAATATCAGCTTAGCAGGCTTGTCCCATTTCTCGGTTTGATACACCTGGTTGATCTCATCTGTTACTATGGTTTTTCCTTTTTTGGCTACTACGCGGATATTATTGGCTCCTTTTTTAAAGGTCACCACCCAACGCAAACCGGCGGCCGGAAAATCCTGGCTGTTACGTTTTTTTACACCGTAGCTTTTGCCGTTCAGAAACAGTTCGGCCGTTTCACAGTTAGAATAAACCTTAATCACTTTCTGCTCGCCATCGTTTCCCCACCGCACGGGCCAGGTATGGCCATAAATATGTGCCATAGGTTTGGTTGCCCAATACGATTGAAAAACGTAATACGATTCCTTTTTGGTCATGTCCCGTTCCAGAACGCCTTTTTGGTTCATATATGGTATCGGATTATCAGGCCGTAAGGGTGTAGCAAAATCTTTGAACACCCAAAAGGCAGAACCGGTGAGCCAGGGCATTGTTTCCTGCTCTTTCAGATGCCAGTCGAACAGATTACAGATATAGCTTTCGCTCCAGTCACCGTCTTTTGAAACCCGTGAGTCTCCGCCAGAAAGTGATGCGTCTCCTGCACGTTCATCGGCACCGCCGCCAGTTTTAATATTTACAAAAGCTTTATCGGGATCTTCCGAATGCCTCAATGCATGGCTATCCCCTCCCCACTCTGCATGAAAAAAGTGGTTCACTTTATTAAACTCATCAAGGGTAGTTTGCTTGTACTCGTTATAAATACCCCGGTACCAGCCTGCCCATATAGAAGGCGAATACACATCAACTATATCCTTACAAAAATCACAGCGGCGAATGGTGGTTTTGCGCGATGGATCAAGCTTATGGGCCCGATCATTTTGCTCGCTCATAAATGCCCTGATCTTTGCCTTGTCAAACTCCGGGAAATCCCCTTCCCAATCGTTCTCGTTCCCCAGTCCCCATAAAATTATGGCGGGATGATTATAATGCTGCTCAATCATATTGGTAAGCATTTGCCGGGCCTGGTTTTTATAAGCTTCTCCTCCTAAACCGCCACGGCACCAGGGTTCTTCCTCCCAGACTAAGATCCCCAGGCTATCGCACAGGTTAAGTACAATACGGGATTGCTGGTAATGCCCCAGGCGAATGAAGTTCACGCCCATATCCTTCATCAACTGCATTTCCCGCTTTATCATGTCCTCTGTCATGGCAGCGCCAACACCAGCCTGATCTTCATGCCGATGAGTACCTCTTAACAATAAACGTTTGCCGTTCAGCATAAAAGGGCCATGATCAACAAATTCAAAATTCCTGAACCCTATCTTTTCTTTTTGGGTATAGATGCTTCCGCTTGTACGGGCAGTAACTTCAACAGTGTACAATGCAGGATGATCCGGCGACCATAATTGCGGTTTTTTTACTATAAATGAACCAATTGGTAAATCCCCTTTGGTGGATGATAAATTATATTTTGATTGCTGAATAACTTTACCTTGCGGATCAATGATTTTGATGTCACCTCCGACTGCATTGATATTTTCAGGATCATAGATCCGGATACCTACATTTAAGCTACCTTGTTTACCATCCTTATCAACCGCTGCTTTGGCAAAAACCTTATCCAATGAAACAGCCTGTACGTATACCAAATTGAGATATCGATAAAGCCCTCCGTACACCGTAAAGTCCGACAAACGTGAAGGAATACTTTCCAAATCACGCGAGTTGTCGCATCTTATCTCGATAGGAACACTACCCTTAAATTGAGTTTGGCAAATCTCCGTTTTCTTAAAATCATCAACAGCCTCGGTTATATCCACTGTCCATTCATCATACCCGCCCAAATGCGAGCCTACCTTCGTATTATACACATAAACATCCGTTTTTTGCCCGGCACCTTCAAAATGCAACAGTGTACGCCCTCCCGTATACGGATTATTAATGCTTACCTGTGTACGGTACCATCCCGGCCCCTGGTAGTAGTTCACATCGGGATCAACCGCATCACGTGCGTTAAAACAATGTGGAAGCGTTACCTGCTGCCAATGCGGAACATCATGCGGAATGCCTTTATCTTCCGGGCGGATAGCCTCCCAGATTCCGCCTAAATCCCGTTGCAAAAATTCCCAGCCGTTATTTAAACGGGTACTTTGCTGCGCGAATAAAGTTTTAGTACTTAAAACACAGATCATTATTAAATACAGTTTCAGGTGTTTCAACTGCATATTAACGGGTGATTAGTTTATAAGCCACTACCTTTTTTCCGAAAAACATGGGCACATACAAAATATGGTTAACGGTATCGTAACCCAAATCGGCAGTATTCATCTTTTGTGCCTCCAAATCAAGCAGGGTTTCTATTTTGCCATCAGCTGTTACATAAAATATATGGCCCGACCAGCAGGTGATCAAAAAATCGCCATTGCCAACAGGCTCAAGTCCATCACCTCCGCAGCTGAGCGTAGTAATTTGGGTTAAATTACCTTTGCTATCAGCTTTCATGAACTTTGGCCCGCCGAGGATATAAAGATCATTACCAATAACTTTAAGACCGTTTACACCATTTACATTGGTTAAAAAAGTAGTTACCTTGCCTTTTTCAATCCGGTGGATCTTTTTGGTTTTACTGTCGGATACGTAAACTATTCCTTTTTCATCCACAGTAATATCATTTAGCATTTTTGCGCTGTCAACCGGGATCTTATTGATCACTTTACCGATTTTGATGTCAATAACCACCACTTCCGACAGGTCTGCCGCGTACAATTGATCACCAACCCGCCCGAGGCCTTTGGGGGAGTTTAAGCCGGTTGTAAAATCAAGGTTGATGATCTTTCCATCCAGCCCGATCTTTGCGACCCCTCCTTTACCATCAACAGCGCTGGGGTTTCCTTCAATTTCTGATACATATAAGATCTTCTTTTTAAAGTCAGGTAAAACCGATTCCGGGATCCGCACTACGGTATCCGTTTCCCAAAGTTTCTCCAATTGATGAGTTTGAGCAAAAGCGCCCTGTACCATAAATACAATTAAAGCAGGCAATGTGCATTTCAATATTTTTTTCATAGCTTGTGTTTTTATAAATCAAGATACAGTTTATAACACGACTGATTGCGTTGCTCCATCAGTTATCCTGTATTTAACCACTTTGTTACTTTCTATAATAGAGATAAGCAATTTCGCTTTATCTATCCGTGAAATTTGAAGATCAAAAACATGGCCGAATGCATGAATATTATTCAAAGCCATCTCGTTCCATCCCTTTGGTAAACGGGGGGTACAGTTAAAATTGCTGAAACCTGTCGGCCTGATACCAAATAAGCCTTCGGTAAAGATCCTGCAATAAAGCCCGCTTTCGGCCGATAAATGCCTTTGATTTCCCTCAGGATAGGCTTCTACCGGGTAAGGAACATGTTCACCTAACAATCGCCTGCGCGAATAATAACGCAGATACTCCATTGCCTTTTCGGTTTTGCCTGCCTGCAATACACCTCGAAGCGCGTACAGCGTTGAACGGTCCCAAAAGGTTTCTTTACCCGCCTGTGTGGCTAAGCCGTCGGCTGTCCACAGGCGGGGCGAAAACAGGGCATTTATGGTTCCCTCGCTCCTGTCTAAAATACCCATGGTAAGCGGCAGACAGATCCAGGCACGCAGTACATCATTCGTTTCGTAGTATTTATAGGTTTCAAACCCATCAATAGTTGCCCCGAAGTACTTTTCGATATTACTTTTAAGCGTCGCGGCCTGTTTTAAATATTCATCTGTTTGTGCTTTTGGCTGATGCAATTGTTTGCCAAGGTATGCGGCAGAGATCAATGCATCATAATAAAGGCTGTTGGTTGACAGATTGGCTTTACCAGATGGGAAGCGCCCTTCCAGTTCATCATGATCTGAAAGAACAACCCCCTGATCGTTCAATTTCCGGTGACTATATTCCAGGCACCAGGTGATAAGCGGCCAGAGCTTTTTGGCAGAATCGGCTTTACCATAGGTTAATGCATATCTTGATGCTCCATAGGCAATCATGGCCTGGTCGCCCCGGTCGCCGGCACCTTTCCATACGGCGTCGCCCTCGGCTACTATTGAGCTGGGGATTGGTTTATACTCCGGGTTCATGTACTTTGCAAATAGCCGGTAACAGTTCATTGCCGAGAGGTTGCCTATACTATCTCCGGAAAAAGCGAAAAACGGACTGATATATTCTGCCTGATCGTTTGCCCAGATAGCGGCATAATAAGCAAGCCCGCCGGGGCCATGCAGGTAACCGACCTTGGTTTTGTAAATACTCTCCGTTCCCCTGATCTTGGCAAAAGCGAACGCTGTATTCAATAAAGTATCGGGTGTTTTTAATTGTAATGGTGATAAAATAGTATTTATACGATTTTCACGGGCTTTTTCTTCAGCATCGGCATCAATTTTAACCGCTTGGGCGGGAAAATCCGTAGCCAGGTAATAAACTGAAAAGGTGGTGTTTGCTCCGGGTTGTACCACCCTGCTGCCATGATCAACAGAACCCATAATTACCGAATGGGGCCTTACTTTGCTTTTAGCGCTATCCGTCCGTACCTCACGGCGCAGATATTCCATAGTAACGGTAACAGGTTTATCCGTTATGTTGGTAAACACAAACTTTTCAATTACCAGTGGTTTGTCTACAGATGGAAAAATACTCCGGTCTATTTTTACCAGAGCCGGATTACCTGCCGCGGCGGCTATCCTCATAATCCCCTTATGGCTGATACCGGTGACATTGTACGAAAGATCACCTGATTTTTTCCCGTTGGCCAGATCTGTCTTGAGCTTACGGTTATTAACAAAGAACCGTGGCAACTCATTATCCTGAAATGTATAATCAATGTGGGTGCGGGTGCCATCGGGCAGCATCCTGAAGGTTGGGAAAACAACGGTACGTGAAACCGAAGCACTGCCGGCGCTATCCAATCCATACTGCACCCATACAGATACCTTTTCGCCCGACATTTCAATATGATCGGTATGGGGCAAGCGGCCGTTGATGGCCCATTTGATACTTCCATCCGACTGGATAACCCAGCGATCTGTTTGCGCGGGCAAAGTAACCTGTTGGGCATAAACCATAAAAGGGAACAAAAATGTCAGGAGTGCTAAAAATATCTTATGTGTGTTTATCTCCATTTGCTGTATTCGATTGCTCATTAATATTAATCTAAAATGGCAGTGCCTGCTTGCAGACCGGCAAATAGGTCGACTTTTTTTTGTATGCCCGGTGTTTTATTTTTCAGGATCCTGATGTCACCGCTTGCATTGCCTTCAATACGCACAAATGCATCGGCAGAGCCGGCAACGTTGGTATTATTGATGTAAGCTCCGGCAACATTATCTAACCTGATCACAGCCTGGGCCCCTGTAGTTTCAGGAATTACACAGGATTTAAGTTCAATGTTTTTCCCGTCCTCACAAATGAAAGCCGGCCGGAGGTCATTATGACTTAATGTGAATTTTACATTATCAAGTTTTAATCCTTCTACATGACGTGCCCATACGCCATAGGCAGGTACCAAGGGGCCAAATGTTTTTACTTCGGGGTACTTATCAATAGCTTCCGGTACAACCTGCCGGGCATTTTCTTCAGTTCCGCCACCTGCAAGGTTTATCCCGATATTTTTTAAAGTAAGCCCTTTAATATTATGTCCGGGGATGCCGGTTATCAGTATCCCTGAAGGTGGCATCAGTTGCGCGTTATCCGCTGCTTTTGCCTTTACATTTTTTATGGTTACGTTTTCAAGCGTTCCTATTGGCTGCTGCGTATCCTGGTCTTTGCGAAACACACTTAACCTTGCCCCTAAACGGATCAGGATGGGCGTTTTTACTTCAACCATGGTAATATCATCAATTTCAACGTTCCTGATATTTGCACCATCAACAGAAAGCAGCTTGATCCCTCCATTGGCTGTATCATAGATATAACATTTTGAAATGCTGATATTTTCAAATGGTGCCATTGATTCGGTGCCGATCTTGATGGCCCCCTGGCCGCTTTTTAATCGCAAGCCCGAGATCACAATATTCCGGCAGGCCATTTTGCTTGATGTAGTTTTAAAACACAGGGCATCATCGCCGCTTACCACATCGCAATTTTTGATAGTTACATCCTGGCAGCCGTCTATATCCATGCCGTCATTATGGGCAACTCCCCTGCTTTCAATTTTTACATTTTGAATGTTTACCTGTTTGCATTGAAAGTAATGTGAGGTCCAGGCGGCTGAGTAATTTAAAGTGACTCCCTTTACCGAAACATTTTGACAGCGTACAACCCGTAATAGAAAAGGGCGCCTCCCCCAGCGCTGTGATTCGGCGCGGGTATCAGTTAGTATTTGCTGCGCTTTTAATTTTGATCCTTGCCCATCGATAATACCCTCGCCTTCAATACTGATATTCTTTTTATCAACAGCTACAACCAACGCCCAGCCCACGCTAATGCCAAGGCCCTCAACAAAAGGATCGAGGTTTTTATAGTCGTTAACATCGGTACTCCCTAATAAAATAGCGCCTTTATCCAGATGAAGGGTAATATTATCATTCAGTGCAATGGTACCTGTCAAAAACACCCCTGAAGGAACCGCCACTTTGCCACCACCGCTCTTATAACAAGCGTCAATGGCTTTTTGAATAGCTTTGGTATTTAAGGTAGTACCGTTCCCGGTAGCTCCGTAAGCCGTAATATTCACATCGGCGGCAAACAAATTAAAATCAGATGCCAGCACTATTACGATAATACATAACAAAAACCTCGTTAGCCTCTGCATGGTTATTTCTTCTTTTCGGCTTTAAGCATTTCTGTTCCGGCTAATAACAAAGCGCCTAAGCCATGAGTATCGTTGAGTTCGGTTGGGCGGGTGTAATAAAATTTAATATCCGTATCCATATTGGTACCAATACAAACATCCTGCAATTGCCCCTCAGCAGTTACTTTTGAGGCCAGGCCTTTCCATCCTTCACGGGCAATGGCTATATATTTTTCATTTATCCAGCCCTGGTTTACAGCCCTGGCTACCGCGTAAGTGTACATAGCAGTGACTGATGTTTCAAGGTATGAATCGGGCTTGTCCAATAACTGGTGCCACAAACCGGTTTGATCCTGGTAGCGGGCGTATCCCACTATTTGTCTCAACAGCAATTTAATCAGCTCTGCACGTTTTGGGTGGTTTGCAGGTAAATTGTTTAATAGTTCAACCTGTGCCATGGCTATCCAACCATTGCTGCGGCCCCAGTGGCCTACACCATTGGTTTGATCATCAGCATAATAATTATGGAAGAACAGGCCTGTTGCCGGGTCATAAAGGTATTTGTTAAAATTCTCAACCTGCTTAATGGCATCATCAAAATATTTACTATCGCCGGTAAGTTTGCCCATACGTGCCAAAAACGGAATACTCATAAACATATCATCGGCCCAAAGGGTACCAAAGCGGGGCTGCGGACGGGCAAGTGTACCATCAGGCAAGCGCATTTGTTTAGTTAAGATATAATTGGCAGATCTTTCTAAATAAGCCTTATAATCCTTTCTTTGTGCGAGGGCATCCACATCAAACAATCCGGCCGACATCGCGCCGCAGGCATCAAGGTTGGTGATATTAAATACAGAACCATATTCAACCTTACCTGCTTTTGCTTTATAAAGCGTTTCGAAATAATTAAGGTTGTCAAAAATGAATGCAAAATTGCGCTGGGAATAGTCTGAATATTTTTTGTCGCCAAGCACATCCGCGGTTTGCATCATGCCAATGGTTAAAACACCATTTACGTATGCCCACTTATTGTATTTACTGTCAACCTTAAGATCTGCCGATGAAGCCAAACCTTTTGTTGAATTATATTTTTCATTTGTTTTGCTATTCACAAACTGGAAAGAAGTTTCCTTAATAACATTATCGGCAACTCGACGCACAACATCGCCGGTATTTACGTCCTGCCCAAATGCTGCCGACGTGCAGGCAATTAGTAATAAGTATAAAAATGATTTCATTTTAGCTGTTTTTGGTGTTAGATATTTTTAATAGCCGTCTTCTTTTTGTTCTTCGCGCGAACCGCCTTTACCTGTGCTGCGGTAATCGCTCCACCCTTGTTACCGAAGCTTTTCCTTACATAAGTTAGTACATCAGCAATTTCACGATCTTTTAAAAAGTCATGCGCGGGCATCACATTTGAGTATGATTCGCCGTCAATATCAACGTTTTCTGAAAATCCGTTGAGCACCACTTTAATTAGCTGTGTATGATCGCCCGTTACATAAGAAGTTTTGATTAATGGCGGGTTCATATTTGGCACACCACCACCATCGGCCTGGTGACAGGTTAAACAATGATTTACATAGACAGCTTTGCCATTTGCTATTGACGCAGCCAGCCCTGTAGCCGGCTTCGCTTTTGTTTTTGTCCTGGTTTTAACCTGCGCCCTTAACTGGAAGCAGCTAAACGCAAAAAAGAGGATCAATAAGTATTTAGTCATTTGCTTATTACTTTTTAAGGTAGATAATACGGTAAATGGTACCTTTTGAATCGTCCGTTACATATAATGAACCATCGGCACCCTGGGCAAGACCGCAGGGACGATGATCGGCACGCCCGGCAGCCGTTTTCTCGGGCGAACCTGAAAATCCATCGGCAAATACTTCCCATGCGCCATCAGGTTTTCCATTTTTAAATGGCTGAAAAACCACAAAATATCCTGCCTGCGGTTCAGGCGCCCTGTTCCATGAGCCGTGAAATGCTATAAAGGCGCCGTTTTTATATTTCGCCGGGAATTGGTTTCCGGTATAAAATAGCAAACCATTAGGGGCCATGTGTCCTGGATAGGCGGCAGCCGGATCAAGAAACTTTGCATCAGCTTCTTTTTTGCCATCGCCGCCATATTCAGGGGCCTGGATCTTTTTATGTTGGATTTGATCGTAATACATAAATGGCCAGCCCGCATTGTCGCCTTTTTTAAGGGCATACATACACTCGGCAGGCAATTCTGCAGATTGTTTGGTAGTGTAAAGCTCTGGCCACGAACTGTTGAGGTTGTCCCTCCCATGCTGCATCACAAAAAGCTGGTTATCTTGCTGGCTCCAGTCCATGCCAACCATATTCCTTAAGCCGGTTGCGTACCGTACACCATCGCCATAGGTTTGGTTTAGCTTATCAGCTTTAAACTGCCATACCCCACCCATCGAATCCAGTATCGGGCATCCCGGTATTCCCGGCGAATGCAGGCCGCGGTCTTTTTCCTGGCAGGAGTTGAACCAGGCTCCTATGTTTACATAGATATTGCCATCGTTATCCAAAGCAAATGATTTGGTTTCATGCTGGCGGCCGGCCTTTAGGCCTGTAATGATTTTTTCAGGTTGATCGGGGTTGATCACTTCATTTTTATCATTTACCTTATACCTGAAGACCTCGGTATTTGACGATGCGTACAGGTACCCGTTCTTTAAATAAACCTCGGTACCACCATAAGTACCAAAGCCCGATTTAAGTTCAGCCTTACCATTGGGCGCTTCATGAAATACTAAGATCCCCTTCCCCTCTTTATTGGGTTTGGCCAGCTTTACATAAATATCCCCCTGTGGAGTAACTACTAAATGCCGGGCCTTCGCACCGGTTTCGGCAACTTTCAGGGCGCCAAAACCTGCAGGTAATTTTAAACCTCCGTTGTCGGCATCGGGCACTACTTCTGTGCCCGGTTTCAGGGCATAAAGTGCTATGCTTACCGGCAGGATGGAAAGTATCATCACCCATTTAAATAGGATATTTTTCATGCTATTTATTTGATTATAATTCTTTTTTATTGGCATTCGCCAGTTTAGTATCTGCTATCGGGCGGCTGTTATAAATATTGAAGTCCTTTACCTCATTTAACATAAAGGTTGGCGAGCCCACCGCTTTTTGCGCCTTGATATGTTGAAAATCGGCTCCGGTTACACGATCAAGAATAAATGGCGGGCGAAAATCATCCGAGATATAGCTAACTTCCACATCACTCACTTTCAAATCTTTAACATTGCGGATAAAGAAGCCATAAGAAGGCATCGTACCGAAACGATAAGGCTCGGGATATTCCTTTTCAAGCGCAGGTACTTCGCGTGCAGATTGTTCTTTTGTTCCTCCGCCTTTATAATAGATTCGGATATTGCTTAAGCGCAAATCTTCAATATCATGGCCGGGGATCCCGCTTATGATCGCCCCATGCTTGCTATCAGCATTATAACATACCACATTGCTGATAATCACACGCCTGAGCGCGCCCACAGGTGCACTTTCCGGCCCGCGCATGCGTGCACCAAGCCTTACAAAAATTGGCGCATTAACAATGTCCCTCATTGTGATATTGGTGATAGTGACATCCTCTAAAAGTGCACCGTCAACAGTTTCAAGCGCCAGGCCCCGGCAATAATCAAACACACAGTTTGAAATAGTGACATTCTTAAAGCCTCCGTTTGATTCGGTACCCATTTTTATGCGGCCCGTAGGGTTACCGTCCGAATATTTTTTTTCATTACGGGTAAAAGTACCGGCCAAAAATGAGCCCTCATCATAGCCGCTTACCTGGCAGTTGGTAATGGTAACATTTTCGGTAGCCCTGGCAAATCCAAGCCCGTAGGTGCTTTTCAAACAAATACCATCATCATAAGGCGAGTTTATACTGCAATTTGAGATCCGTACGTTACGGCAGCAATCAACATCCATACCGTCGCGGTTGGTATCCATTTTTACATTATCAATAGTAAAATTGTCTATCCCCGTCGCCAGGATCCCAAACCAGCCGCCATGCAATATGGAAATGTCCCTGATAATTACATTACGGCATAAATAAAGACTGATGGTTTTGTTAGGGCGTTTATCGTCTTCGCCTTTATTGCTCCGCACCAAATCCTTTCCCCAAAGGGTACCGGGACCCAATATGGAAATATCATGCAGGTTTTCGCCCCAGATCAGGCTGTTATGCCAGTGCCTGTGCCCAAAATCCTGGTAGTTATTATCGATTTTGGCTTCGGGCTCGTCATAACCAGAACTGGCTTCAATAGGCGCGGCTATTATGGTAGCTCCTTGATCGATATATAGGCTGATACCGCTTTTCAGATGAATGGAACCGCTTAAATAATTTCCGGCCGGAAAATAAACTGTTCCGCCACCAGCCGCTGCTGCAGCCTCAATTGCTTTATTGATATTTTGGGTATCAATGGCTTTTCCATCGCCCTTTGCCCCATATAACTTTACGTTATATGGGGATGTTTCGGGCGATGCATTACCATTTGCCTGCGCTTCAATAAAACAAAAAGGCAAAAGAAAAACTAAAAGAATACGAAGTATCGTGTTGTGTTTTTTCATGGTATTTTTATCGCTTGCGTTTATCTACACGTTTAATTTACCCCGGCCTACCAGCCCGGATTTTGCGGATATGGAGTACCTGTAATTGTTGCATCAATTTGGGTTTGTGGGATAGGGCGCAGTACGTGGAATGGCTTAATATTAGCTTTGCCGTCTGTATTATGCAGTTTTACCCTTTCCAGTAATTTACCTGTCCGAGCAAGGTCAAGCCAGCGCACAAGCTCACCGCACAGTTCTCTTGAGCGTTCGTCCAAAATGAAATCCAGTGAAAGCTTATCAACAGTGATATCCATTGCTGCGGCGTTGCCCGAAGGATAAGCAGCCCTTTCGCGGATGGCATTGATATAAGGCACCGCGTCTGCCGCACGACCATCCATAAATAATGCTTCGGCAGCAATTAAATAAGTCTCGGCTAAGCGGTAGATAATAATCGGCCTGCTTGAGGGTGAATTTTGATCGGGACGTTTAGTGTCAAAATACTTGATCATAGCGGGCGACAAAGCAATGCTGTATTTAGCAGGCGGAATAACCTGGTAACGATACTTTGCAATTTGAGCTGAGGTCATAGCATAACCGGGCATCCATATAGCAGTATCGCCCACTGTAAATTTAGGAGCACCAGGTTGCGCACCAGCTGGAGCCCCGGCCGGCAGTGGATTAGACCAGGTAGGTATTGAGGCAGCATTATTACATAACCAGGTTGTTTGAAACGTTTTAGTATAACGCTGGTCATTAATCCTTTCGCTAAACACGGTATCAGTAAGCCAATGGGTAGGCACCACGCGGATGTAAGGGCGCCCATAAAGGGTGCTACGCTGCATACCAGGCTGCACTTCATATTTAGGTACAAATAAGTGGCACAACAGGTTGTCCGGGCCACTGTTATTTTGTGTAGCCGAACCATTGTAGGCCAGTGTAGTGGTATGCTGTACAGTCCAAAGTATTTCGCTGTTGGCCTCGTTACCTTCGGCAAAAACCTTTCCAAAATCCTGCTGCAGCTTTAAGCTACCTGCAGGCGCAACATTGGTGATAAGGTCAATTGCTGTATTGTAAGCATTTTTATAATCATCTGCCTGTTTGGCCGATGAGCCTGCCCTTGTTAAGTATACTTTTGCAAGCATATGCATTGCTGCGGCTTTTGTTGCCCTGCCCGGCTGCACGCCGTTGGTTAAAGGAGTTGCAGGAAGAGCCGCTATGGCATCCTTCAAGTCCTGAACGATAAAATTATAAACATCAGCCATAGGGGCCCTGGTGGCTGATGTTGTGGGTACCGACTGGAATGTTTTATTTAGAGTTACATCGCCCCAAAACTGAACTAATATGAAGTAATAATTTGCCCGCAAAAATTTGGCTTCACCAACCATGCTTGCTGCCGATGTGGCGTCAATACCGGCCGGAACGCTACCGATCAAACCGTTACAGGTGTTGATATACGTGTAACAGTTTTTCCAGATCGTGGCAACAGTACCATCGGCAGTATTAAAGTTACTGTTGTATTTCACCATGCCGTTGTTACCATCGTTACCGGCAATAAATTCATCGGTGCCGGGAACGGTCATTTCAAAATAGGTATCCGGGCCCCAAATAGTTCTGAAACCAGCGTAGGCTGCAGTGAGGCCGGCTTGAAAACCCTGGCTTGTTGTAAAAAAAGTTGGGGTAAGTGTTGATTTTGGATCTTCTAACAGTGTTTTTTTACAAGCTGTAGTTGCAAGACCTAAAAACAAACAGGTGTATAAATATATAGATATCCTTTTCATCTTATTTAAATTTAAAGTGTCATGTTAATACCGAATGTAAATGACTTTGTAGGAGGCGTATCTACGTTTAAAGCCCCGGCTGTTTCAGGATCGAGGCCGTGATAAGTATTACGATACGGAGAAAAAAGAATAAATGGATTTTGCGCCGTAGCATATACCCTTAAAGACCGTGCACTGATACGCCTAGTTATTGACTCAGGCATATTATAGCCCAAAGTGAGGCTCCTGATCTTCAAAAATGTGCCGTCAAAATAACTTAGTGTTGATGAATAAGGCGTATTGGTTGAAGCGGAATTTGGCTTAGGATAATAATTTTGATGATTGGTTGGTGTCCAGTAATCCTCATTCAGGTTATTATAATTACCCTGGAAAGTATTAATAAAGCTCCCGCTCTGGAACATTTTAGAGGTGATTAATCCCCCCACCCTGTAGGCAGCCACTACCGTAAAATCAAACCCTTTATAACCTATGCGGTTGGTGAAACCTCCGGTATAAGTAGGCTGATCAGATCCAAGCACGATCCTGTCGGCAGCGCTGATCTTTCCATCTTTATTTACATCCTCTACCCTGATGGTACCAATTACAGAGCCTGTGCCGGTGGTTGTAAGTCCTAAACTTTTAGCCTGGGCTGTATCGGCTGCTGTGTTTTGCCAGATGCCAATTTTTTTATAATCAAATATGGCATTGATAGGTTGCCCTACAAACAAGCCGTTTGTTATATCCTGGGTAACCCCGCTTGCTAATTTGGTCACTTTTCCCCTGTTAAAGGCGATGTTGAAATTGGTTGTCCAGCTAACCGTGTTCCTGCCGTTGCCGGGTAAGTTGATAGTGCTTATGCTTACCTCGATACCTTTATTTTGCGTTTGCCCCACATTGGTTAAAATGCTGTTTGGAATACCGGATGTTGGCGGCAATGATAATGGCAATAGTAAAGACCTGGTATACTGATGATAAGCTTCAACTGTACCTGTAATCCGTCCCTGGAAAAGGCCGAAATCAACACCTGCATTTAATGTAGAAGTATACTCCCATGTTAGCTTTGGATTAGGAACGTTTGTTGGATAAGCTCCGGTTAGGTTTGTAGAACCAAAATTATAGTTAACCGATGATAAAGCACCCAAAGTTTGATAAGGGTTAATAGCTGTATTACCAACCGTACCATAACTTGCCCTCAATTTAAGATTTGACAGTATGTTTGAGTTCATTAAAAAAGGCTCCTTGGTAACATTCCATGCAACTGCCGCCGAAGGGAACACATGATATTTATTTCCCGGCGCCAGGCGGGATGAGCCGTCTGAACGCATGGTTAAGGTAAGCAGGTATTTATTGGCGTAACCATAATTCACCCTGGCCATGTAAGAAATGATATCCCACTTAGAATATGATCCCGAGCCGCTTAAGTTTGCTCCGTACTGTGGGTTGAAATACTGGATCCCATCCGACAGGATATTATTATAACTAAATGAATTTGACTGCGACTGGCTTTCCTGCAGGCTGTAAAGGCCGGTAAAGTTTACATGGTGCTTTTGCGCAAACACTTTATCATAAGTCAATATGTTTTCAAGCGTATAGTTATAGCTGTAAGTACTTTGGTTATTTGCTGTTGATGCACCGCCAAGGTTATTGGTAGTGGCGCTGCCGTAGTAGTTACCGTAGATGTCGGGCCTTATTTCGGCACCGCCGTTAAACCTGTATTTTAATCCTGGTGCAAGCGTGGCTTCGAGGTAAGCTGTTGTAAAAGTTCCAAACCTTTTACGGGTTTCAACAGCAGCGCCCGGAACAAAATTTGCAAGCGGGTTCCATACCTGGTTGGCACTTCCGGCTGTAAAACCTACCAGGGTGCCGGTAGCATCATCATAAGGTGTTGAAAGCGGACTTGCCCTAAGCGCCTGCCCAAGCGGATTTGCATTTTCTCCATTGGTATAGCTCAAAGTATTTAAGCTACTTAAGCCAACCTTTACATATTTGCCCAATTGCTGGTCAACACTAAGTTTAACAGAATAACGTACAAATGACTGACCGAAATAAATACCAGTTTCGTTGTAGTATCCGCCGGATATGGCATACTGGGTAAGCTCATTGCCTCCCGCAACACCCAACTGATGATCGGTCACAAAGCCGTTTTTATAGATCAGTTTTTGCCAGTCGGTACTGCGTCCGCTTTTTATAGAAGCCACCTCCTGCGGCGCGAAAGAACCATCGGTTAAAAAGGCAGGATCATCAATCCCGGTATATTTACCGGGATTACCGTTGATCAGGCCCCATTTTTTCAGATCTTCAAACTGAGGGCCGTTCATGATATTATATTGGCCCAGCGGTTTATTAAAACCTGCATAAGCACTGTAAGTTATTGCTGTACCGCCCTTTTTACCCCTTCGGGTAGAAACCAGCAAAACGCCGTTTGCACCTCTTGAACCATAAATAGCTGTAGATGAAGCATCTTTTAATACCTCTAATGAGGTTATATCATCAGGGTTGATATCATTCAAACTGCCATTAAACGGGATCCCGTCAACTACGATTAAGGGTGAGTTGGAGGCGTTTATAGACCTGTTGCCACGGATTAAGATAGATGGAGAAGCACCCGGATGACTGTTACCCGCGCTTTTCTGAATGTCCACACCCGCGGCTTGCCCCTGTAAGGCCTGGCCAAGGTTAGCGGCCGGAACATCACGCAGCGATTGCTCGCTAACAGAAACGATTGAACCCGTTACATCAGATTTTTTCTGAACACCGTAACCAACGACGATAACATCACTTAATGACTTCAGGTCGCCTGTCATGGTTACGTTGATGGTTGTTTGATTGTTTACAGCGATTTTTTGGGTTTTATAGCCCACTGAAGAAAATATCAGCGTGGCATTGGCAGGTACTTTAATAGTATACTCGCCTTTAGGGTCCGTGATCACCCCTCTTCCCCCGCCTTCTATACTTACAGAGACACCCGGCAGCGCGCCATTTGCGTCGGTCACCTTACCTGTAACTGTAATATCAGCAGCTTCAATATTTTGCTCATTGGTTTTGTTGGTTAGTACGGTGGGTTTAGCAGAAGCTGATTTATCATAAATTACAATTCCGGTATTGATCTCTTTAAATGACAAACGGGTTTTAGCAAATAAATAATTAAGGATTTTGCCCAGCGGCTCATCTTTGAATTTACGCGGGTTTACTTTATATCCGCTTAATTCAACCGGGTTATAAGAAAATTTGATGTTGGTTTGCTTTTCAAGCTTATCAATTGAACTTTGCAACGATTCGTTATCAAACGTAATCTTTACAGGGAAATCTGAAATCTGGCTCTCTGCATGTTTGGCAAGCAACACCTGGCAAAAAACCAGTGAACTAACCATAACAACCATCGATACCTTCATGAAAAAATTAAAAAATTTAGTCGATTTTTTTTTCATCTTTACGAGGTTTTTATCCTAAAAAACTATATGAATTATTGGATTAGCTTGGAACCTGCCAATAATTTATATCTGCACTCTCTGCCTATACCCCTGCAGCCCGGCTTCGGGGGTACTGGCTTTTTGGGTTTAACTGTTTTCGTTTTTTGCCAGGTAAACCTCCTTTCCTTTCAAAACATAATCTAAATGATGGATGGTTTTGATGATTTCAAGCACATAGGATAGCGTGTTATTATTTGAAAAATGAATAGTTGTTATTAAGTGATCATTCTTTTTATGGTTGTAGTTTACATGAACGCCATAGGTATTTTCCAGCCTCATCACTAATTCGCCAAATGAAACACTGTATAAATTAATTTCACTTGATTTCCAGGCCGCTACTTTCTCTGCGTCAATTGTCCTTATGTGATGGGTAGTCTTTTCCTGATCGTAAACCATTTCTTTATCAGCTGTAAGCAAACCGAAGGTTTCGCCCTTGTTACCAACGGCTACACAACCTCTTGTAACTGTTAACCTTACATCACTGATGTTTTTGTAAAACTTTACATTAAAAGCCGTCCCCAATACCTGCGCATGTAACCGGCCGTAGTTAACAATAAAAGGAGAAGAATTATCGTGTTTTACATCGAAGTAAGCTTCGCCATTAACCAGTTGTACCTCCCTGGTTTTGCCAAAGCGTTCGGGGAATTTTATTGTTGAACCTGAGTTTAACCATACAGTTGATCCGTCGGGAAGTGTTATTGTTTTGAGATTGCCTTTTTTTGCAGTTACGGCAATCATGGCGGCTTTATCTTTAACCGACAATTTGAAGTAAAAAAGCACCGCACTGCACATCAATACCAATGAAGCGGCGATGGCATATTTAGCTGCTGATGTTTTTATAAAATGCCATCTGCCATAAATTTCTTTATGGATGTTATGAAGCATTTCCTTCTCTATGGCCAGCATTGCTTTTTCATCCTGAAGATGGTCGTCTCCGGGATTATGGCCAGGCTTGCGCCTTTGTATCATTATGATTAGTATTTTAAGTTTATCTCAACCGCTTAAAGCAGTTTTTGGCTTTGATACTATATACAGGGCTAACCGGCATTGGTACCAGATCAATTTGCATTTTTTTATTAAATGTGATTTTTCTCCATTAATGAGACTGTCAGGTTCTTGATTACATTTGTAGCTCGAATTAAACAGATGAAATGGATCACCCGCGAACGCCCGAAGATTGACCGCATTGCTTGTCCCTGGCTCATCAAGCGATTTATTGATGCCGAAGCTGAGATCATCTTTGTCCCCTTTCACCAGGTACTGGCAAAAGCCGACGAGTTGAAAGCGATCCCATTTGACCTGCCCGATGTGGAGTACACCCATTATGAAGATCAATGCACTTTTGATTACTTTATCAAAAAACACCAGCTCAAAAATGAGGCGCTAAACAGGATTGCCGCAATTGTGCGTGGGGCAGATACCGACCGGCATGATTTTGCACCACAATCTGCAGGACTCGAAGCAATTTTTTCGGGATTGGCCTATAATATCAAAGACGACCAGAAACTGCTGGAATTGGGGATGACTATTTATGATGGATTATATAGTTGGGCAAAACACCTGCACCAGTTAAAACATTCCCAGGCAGGGCCGGTTGAACGGATACTGCTGGAAGTGTTTCATAAATACATCAAACAAAGTACCTCAAAGAAAGCACCTGATTGGACGAAAGATCTCAGGGAAATGATACAGGATCAACTTGACACCAACATGACCCTGAGTTTGCAGCAAGTATCAAATGAGTTGGAGATCAATCCGGCTTATCTGTCGCGTGAGTTCTCCAAGTATTTTGATAACCTTTCGTTTGGAGATTATATCCGTAAACTCAGGATAGAGAAAGCGATTGGTTTGATGACAAGTACCTCCTATTCATTAACTGAGATCGCTTACCTTACCGGCTTTTCTGATCAAAGCCATTTTAACAGGATCTTCAAAAAGCAAACCGGGCAAACCCCATCCATTTATAAAAAAAGTATCCTGAAAAGTAAAAAGGATACAAATAGTTAATTCCATACAAGTTTAAGGAGTTTCAAGTAGGTAGTATTGTATTATCAACACAATTTACCTCTCATGAAAACAAATATGTTTACGCGCAGGCAAGCCTTACAGGCCACTGCGGTTTTGGGTACCGCCTTATTTTTACCGATTGGTAAAACAGAAGCTGCTGTATTACCTCCAGCGGACAACACACCGCCCTTAACTCCTGATGAAATAGCTGCGATAGATGCTGCTTTGGGTAAAAAAGGCAGTTATAAGGAGGTTGAAGCTGTTTACACCATACCGTTGCCCCGTAATGACCTAAAGATGAAGATTAAGGGGGAGCCGGTGCCAATTCCTTTTGGTTTTGGTGGCTGGGTGTCGTTTAAGAAAACTGTTGATGGTAAATCAGCTATGGTTATGAGCGATACAGTATTGCAAATGGACGAAGTTAACCCGCTCATTTCGGCAGCTCATGCTAATGGTTTGGAAATCGCTGCCATTCATAACCACTTCTTTTACGAAGAACCACGCATCTTCTATATGCACATCCACGGAATGGGCACCGTTGCAGAAATAGCTAAAAAGTATGCCGATACGATCAGGGACAGTAAGCTGTTTCCAGCTAATCAACCAGCACCATCCGCACCTGCCACTATCACAGGTAAAGAGAACTTTGATCTGCTTGCTTTGGATGCTATTGTAAAATATACCGGAACTGTGAATGGCCCTACATATAAATACACCATTGGACGTGCTGATCTAAAGATCATAGCGATGGGTGTGGAAATGACGACCAATATTGGGTTGAACAGTTGGGCTTCTTTCGCTGGTAAACAGGAGGATGCGCATATCGCAGGTGATATCGCGATGCTGCAGAGTGAAGTGAATGGTGTGATCAAAATCCTCCGTGCGCATAACCTGGCAGTTGTGGCCGTGCATAATCATATGCTGGGCGATGAACCACATATGATCTTTCTGCATTATTATGGCCGTGGCAACGCCGCAACGCTGGCGCAGGGCTTTCGGGCAGCATTGGATGTATTAGGCAAGAAAAATGGCGGTATGGATAATATGAAGATGTAATGAAAGGACAATTCATTAAACCAGCCTACTCGCTATTGGATATCACCAGGTATTTCCTCAAGTTAGGTACATGGGGTTTTGGCGGCCCTGTTGCTTTAGTTGGCTATATGCAGCGCGACCTCGTAGAGAATAAAGGCTGGCTTACCGAAGAAGAATATAAAGAGGGCTTAGCCCTTGCCCAACTGGCTCCGGGGCCGTTGGCAGCACAGTTAGGTATTTATATCGGCTTTGTGCATTATGGCCTTATCGGCGCTACATTGACCGGGCTGGCTTTCGTGCTACCCTCCTTTGTAATGGTGGTATTGCTGGGTATGGCCTATCAGCTTTATGGAGGTTTGGCCTGGATGCAGGCGGTATTTTATGGCGTTGGCGCAGCTGTTATCGGAATTATAGCTATGAGCGCCTATAAATTGACCATTAAGTCGATCAGTAAGTTTGAATTACCTGTCATGAAAGCCAAATGGCTCTTGTGGCTTTTCTATATCGCAGGTATAGTAATTACCGTAATTACCGAGCGTGAAGAAATCCTTTTGTTCCTGGCTTGTGGTGTTTTATACATGTTGATTAAAGCACCGCCGCAATGGCTCAAAAAGCCGTCGGTATTGCCAACCGGAATTTTAGTAAGTACAAGCTTCTGGAAATATGATGGAAAAACCTTGCAGGAGATCGGTTGGTTTTTCGCTAAAGCAGGCGCATTTGTTTTTGGCAGCGGCCTCGCTATCGTACCATTTTTACATGGGGGGGTGGTGAAAGAATTTGGCTGGCTGAATGAACATCAATTTATTGATGCGGTTGCTGTAGCTATGATCACACCCGGCCCGGTGGTTATAACAGTAGGCTTTATCGGTTACGTGGTAGCCGGTTTTCCCGGGGCGTGTGTGGCCGCGTTGGCTACATTTTTACCGTGTTACGTATTTACAGTGGCCCTTGCGCCATCATTTAAAAAGATAGCCAAAAATACAAGTATCAAGGCATTTGTGGACGGTATAACTGCTGCTGTGATCGGCGCATTGGTAGGGTCCGTGATTGTCATTGGATTACGGTCGGTGATAGATATTCCTACCCTACTGATTGCCGCTGCTGCTGTACTAGCGTTGATTTATGTAAAAAAACTACAGGAACCTTATATCATTGGGATCGCCGCTATCATAGGCTTCCTGATCAAAACCCTTTAACATGTTTAAACACCTTACCACTATTGTTTTATTATTGTTCATTTTCAAGATTGGCTTCGCCCAGCAGCAGCCAGCCTATCCAAGGGTAACGGGGTATTTCAGTATCCTCAACCCAATCGGCACCTGGACGAAGGATGGCTTTAAGAGTAATTTTCGTGATGTCTACACGGTTGGCTTTCCCTTCGGGATGAATATTCTTAAAAGTGATCGGTTTGGTATAAGCTTTGAAGTTGCTCCTGCAATCCGCACAGAAAGAAATATTTCAAAGGTTAATACAGTTTTATTCCATCCCGGTGCTATGTTTCGTTTTAAGCATGGTTTTACTTTTATTGGGCGCATGGCATTTGAAACAAATGGCCGCTTCGGTGTAACACCGGTTTTTAACCAGGTTATTAAGAAAGGTAAGGATGCCAGTTTTTTTGTTTCGGTTCCTATTCCGGTAAGATTTGGCAATGACTTGCCTGCTTCCATCAGTACAGGGCTGCAGTTAGGCATTTCATTTTAAAGAACCCATTTAAATAAACAAATTATCTTCCTGGGTAAAAAAGCTATCAGGATTTTGAACATAATGGTACTCCTATATTTTCAACCCGCCTTCAAAACATCCCCAGCTTCGTCCGTAATATCTTCAATGCGTTTGAGAGCTGGTTCTTAACTGTTCGGGGAGTGATATTCAGGGTTTCCGAAATTTCATTAACGGATAAGTTTTGCTGCCTTGATAAAATAAAAACCTCCTGCATTTTTTTGGGTAGTTCCCTAATCTCTCCTTCTATTGTTACCGAAAGCTCTTTTGCAATTAAACTATCTTCCTGTGTGTACTGATCATCATCTTCCAGGTATAACAGGTTATCCATACCTCTTTTTCTTACTGAGTCCTTTTTGTGGAAATTGATGATACTATTTTTTAAACTTCTGAATAGATATGAGCCATTATATCTGTCCGGCTGTAAGCTGTACCGGCAATTCCATAAATTAATAAAAACAGTTTGCACAAGGTCCTTCGCATCATCAGATGAGCCTGTTGAACGATAAGCTGTGTGATATAAAGGCCGCCAATTCCGTTTGTAAAACTCATCAAAGGCGTTTATGTCCCCGGCTTTTATTAATGTGATTAATTCAACTTCTGAAAGCATTACTTTAAACTAATTGACTTAAATTATCATCGGTATATAAATAGCTTTTGCCTGAACAACAGGCATTAATTGCCGTATCTTATTATTTAATTTTTGCAGGAATTTTGGATAACAGCCATTTGGTTACGTCATCGGCGGCCTTATCATTATCAAAACCCATTACTGCAGGCAGCCGCCCGTTGGTATACTCATTATACAACCAGGGGTCGCCAACAGCCATTACTGTACCTGTTCCGTATTTGGCTGTGCCGATAATTACCCGTGTACTATCGGTTAACAGCGGGGTTGCCGGAGATGATAATTTAAGCGTGGCGATATCCTTGAGATAAATCTTTTTTGCGGTTTTAAATACAGGATCATTTGCAGAAACTGTTATAGCGCCCATTTCAAACTGGGTACCAATTACATGTTTGTATAAATCATCATTAAAATGAATCCCGAATTTTTCGGCCAGTTTATTAAGGTGAGGTAGCTCAGCGTTTGCACTATCATTTGCCATCAATACCAGTACCCCTCCGCGCTTAACCCAATCGGTAATAGCTTTAATATGCCTGGTTTCAATATAGTTGGGGTTGGCTGTTTCTTTTTTAGTATCGGGATCGACTATAATGTAGATATCCGTCGCGCTTAAACTTTGAACAGTTGGCTCTGTTTCAAGGCTTTTAAGACTGGCGCCATTCTTTTTAAATACTTCTCCCCATATAGAATAACCACTGCTCCTTTGGTCTTCCCAGGTATAATGGTATCGTTCTAAAGCACCGGCTGAGTTTTTACGGTATTCGTTGTTAAAAAAATAGTCTAAAGTAACCGTCTTACTCTGCGCCATTATCGCAGGTGCTGCCAGTAAGTTAAATACCAGTAGTATGATGTAACTTTTAATCTTTCTCATATTAAATTGCATCGGCTTTGTATATCGTAATCATTAATATTATCCGTATTAAAATGGGCCGGGACACTAACCGGCAAGCATCGCCACCTACCCCCCGGGTTATCAGGTTTGTTTACTGCCACATTAGCGGCAGTAAACAAACCTGACGAACACCTCATCAAAGAGAGTGCTATGCGTGTAGCCACTCTCACGTTTAATAATTTTCATTGTCTCCGGTTTGATTAATAGCCCGGCGTTTGTGTAAATGCAGTGTTGCCCACTGCTTTGGCAATATCAATCTCTGTTTGCGGAATCGGCCAAATGGTATCCCGAAGCGGGAATGTTCGCTGCGCAGCATTTGGGTCTTTAATGGTTGGTATAATTACCCTGTCTAATGCCCATCTTTTTAAATCAAAATACCTTTGCCCTTCCAGCGCCAGCTCAATCCGCCGTTCGTGACGGATCCGTGTACGCATATCATTCTGTAAAAGTCCGGCGGGTATTGGCGGCATATTCACCCCGGGGCGGGTACGAACCGCATTAATTGCAGCATACACACTGGCATCGGGGCCTGCAACTTCATTTTGCGCCTCGGCATACATCAGTAAAACATCTGCGTAGCGTAAATAAACCCAGTCCTGGTCGCTTTGGGTACCGATAACTGTCGCCCGGGTGGAGTCAACTCCTTTCTTGTTCAGAAATCCGGCTGAAGCGCCAATAGCTGCAGGAACAAATGGGATTCCGCCCTTATATAAAACGCCTGGAGTTAATATGGTAGCTAATAACCTCGGGTCGCGGTTGGCGTATGGTGTTGCCGAATTATATAACGGCGATGTGCTGATAGGCTGCCCATCGGTACACTCATAATCATTAACCAGGTAACTTAAAGGCTGAAAGCTTGAGCTGTAGGTATATAAATAATCTGCCGGGCTAAAAGCTGTAGGCACCTGGTAACGCCCCGAGAACATGATCTCGGGGTTGCTGTTTTGTCCCGGCTTTAAAAATAAATTCCTGTACCCACCTGTATAAATACGAAACTTACCATCTGTTATAATAGTATTGGCGGTAGTGGCTGCCAACTGATATTGATGCCTGGCCAAATACACTTTAACCATATAACCCATAGCAGTGCCTTTAACAGCGTGGCCGGTATAAGCGGTATTGGGCAGGTTATTAGCAGCAAAAGTGAGATCGTTTAAAATGGTGTCAATTACTACTGATTTTGGGGTTCTCCCCATTTGGGCATTTACCGGGTTAATGGTGATTTGGTGAAGTGATAATACAACATCCCCATATAATTGCGTAAGCATAAAATACCAATAAGCCCTTACAAACCTTACTTCAGCCAAATATTGGTTTAATGTAGCCGGTGGCAGGTTGATCTTACGTACGTTATCTAAAAAAGTATTACATGCCTGAATAGCCCTGTATGCAGTTGAATAGGCATCTGTTTGCAGACCGCCAACAGTTGGGGTTATTGCACCTTGCGCAATATTTGAGTATGCGCCGCTATACGCATTATCGCTAAGGCTATCCCAATAAGGTGTACCTGCCCCAAAGCCTTGCCCGGTATTACCTGATGCGGTATAATTAAAACCCTGGATAAAAAAGCTATAGATCCCGGCCAAAGCAAGATCAGCGTCGTTTTGTGTTTTCCAATATACTGAACTGGCCATATCCGCCGGTGGGTTTTGATCTAAAAGGTCCTTTTTACAACTACTAACCATTAAAACGGCAGTCAAAAAAAGCATCAAATATTTTATCGTTGTTTTCATGATCGTTTCAAATAATAAATGTTAAAATGTAGCTCTTACACCAAAAGAGTAAACCTGATTTTGCGGGTGGGTAACATACCTTGTGTTGGAAACTATCCGTTCGGGATCAAGACCGGGGAACTTGGTGAACGTAACAAGGTTATCGCCTGCAAAATAAATCCGCAATCCCGACATAAACAGGTGTTTAACAAAATTCTTAGGTAAATTATAGCCAAGCTGAACGTTTTTTAACCTTAAAAAGGAAGCGTCTTTTAAATAATAGGTAGATGCCGTGTTGGCGTTGCTGCTGATGTTTCCCTGGCCCAAAACATATACCATAGGCATGGTTGTACTTGGGTTTGATGGTGTCCAGGCATTTAACCACTCTTTGGGCGGAGGCGATCCCTGGTTAAACGGCTGTATGCCCCAGCCATTAACGTATAATTTTTGCCCGTATGATCCATAAAAAAACACCGTGAGGTCAAAATTATTCCAGTTGACACCAGTGTTGAAAGCATAATTAAATTTAGGATAGGCACCAGGTACTATTACCCTGTCACTGTCATCAACCTTTCCATCGCCATTCGTATCCGCATATTTCATGTAACCTGGCTGAGGGTTATACTGCTGTGTTGGTGAGGCTGCAATTTCTGCCGCCGACTGAAAGATGCCCACGTATTTGAGCATGTAAAAGCTGCCATAGGGTTGCCCTTCCTGGTTAATGGTATTGGTACCGGTGCTGATGGCCGGAGCACCGTAAGAAACTAAAGTATTTTTATTGGCCTGAATATTTCCGCCGAATGAAAAGCCCACGTTTCCAAAGCGGTCGTTGTATTCAAATGAGGCTTCAATACCGGTATTTTTCATTTTACCATAGTTTATAACCGGCGCGTTCAAACCAAAATAAAGCGGGGTAAGCGTGGTGGCCGTTTCAAGAATGCCCGATGTTAATTTATCATACCAATCGAATGAAAAGCTGAGTTTATTATTCAACACTGTAACATCTGTACCAATATCAAATACCCGGGTGGTTTCCCATTTAATATTAGGATTGGTTAGTGAATTATTAATAACGCCGCTTGTTACTGTAGTGCCAACAAACGGATAAGCGTAGCTTGTTTTGTTATTATAGTAGCTTTTGAAGTTATAAGTTTCCTGGTAAGGATAGTTACCAATATTTTGGTTGCCTAAGTTACCCAGCGACGCCCTTACCTTTAAATTATTTAACCAACTTACATTTTGCAGAAATTTTTCTTTGGTAGCTGCCCAACCTAATGATACTGATGGAAAGAACGCCCACCTGTTGTTTGCCGGAAAACGTGACGAAGCATCATACCTGGCATTGGCCTCCAGCAGGTATTTCTCCTGGTAGTCGTAATTTAAACGGCCGTAGTATGAATGCAGTGAGTAAATATTACTTGTTCCGTTGGTTAGTTGTGAAGCTATCGGCCCGGCATCAATTTCCTGTAAAGTATTGGATGCAAAGGGCAAATTGCGCAACCCTTCCAGGTTTTGTGATTTATTATATTCAACCTGTGTACCGGCTAACAACTTAAAGTTATGCTCATTATTGATTGACCGTGAATATGTAAACTGCGTATAGGCAACCGGGTAAAATGAATTGTTATCGGTTACATCAATGCCCTGTCCGTTTACATCCAGGGTGCGTTCGGGTGCATCGCCGGGTTTTGCAAACCAGTTATACTGATTAATTACGGGCTTAAAATCAATGGTTTTATTATAATCAAAGTTAAAACCACCGTTGGTTCGCCATTCCAGCCCTTTTAAAAGATGGATGTTTAAATAAAAGCTGCTTTGTAAATAATAGTCGTTTTGCTTATTGATGGCATTTTGGGCAATTGCAATTGGGTTTTTATTGGGTGTTTGAACACTCGGGAACACCGAATTGGTATACCTTCCGCTGCCATCGGGCAATATGGGGCCATACATCGGTTGTTGAGACAACGCCGATAAAAACTGATCCTGGCTTCCCCTTGAGGTATAACCTCTTTCACTGCTGTTTAAAGTAACACTTGCGCCAAATGCTGCCCATTTATTTAGCTTTGAGTTGAGATTTAATTGAATATTGTATTTTTTATAATAGTAACCCAGCATAACATCCGGCTGATCAACGTAACCTAAACCTACATTATAGGTAGTTCCGTTACTGCCACCGGTTATCCCCAAATGATGTGTTTGCACATTAACCGTATTGAATATGGCATCTAACCAGTTATAATCCGGATATAATTTATGATCCGTAGCATTGGTATAAAGTGCTATCTGCGCATCGCTATATTTATTGGGATAATTTGAATTGGTTGCGGCCTGGTTCCAGAGGGTCATGTACTGGGCCGAATTATATATAAGATTTTTGGGCAGTGAAGTAGCCCTGGTGATGCCAAGGTTATAATCATAAGAGAGCTGCATCTTACCCTCTTTGCCTTGCTTGGTAGTTATCAATATAACGCCGTTTGCAGCGCGGGTACCGTATATAGATGCAGAAGCCGCATCTTTTAATACTGTTACCGATTCGATATTCTGCGGATCAAGGGCCGTAATGCTTCCGGGTAAACCGTCAACAATGATGAACGGCGAATTGCCCGCGCTGCTGAAAGTGCCGGTGCCCCTTATGCGAAGCGACGTTCCTTCATTACCGGCCTCACCAGAGCCTTGTACAACCGACAAACCCGGCAATTTTCCCTGCAGTAATTGAGTTGGGTCTGTAGCTACCCTTTTATTTAACTCTGATCCTGTTACAGTAACAACGGCGCCTGTTAAATCAACTTTCTTTTGCGTTCCATAACCTACAACTATTACTTCGCTAAGCCTGTTAGAAGCTTCTTTCATAGTGATGTTGATGGCCCTTTTATCACCTACTACCACTTCCTGGGTTTCAAAACTCACGTAGGAGAATACTAACACCGCTTGCTCATCCGGTACTTTTATGGTATACTCTCCCTGTGCCCCGGTTATGCTCCCCAATGTAGCCCCTTTCACTTTTACATTAACGCCGGGTAAAGGCTGCCCTTTTTCATCAACTACTTTACCGCGGATCTCAATGCTTGCCGTTGCTTCTGCCTTTATCTCCTCTTCCTTTTTTTTTACGATGATAGTCCCCTGGATTATGGTATAAGTAATTGGCTTATCCCTGAAGCATACGTTTAACGCCTCTTCTACCGTGGCATTCTCCAGGTTAATATTTACCTTGCCCATCAGGGCTATTTCGGGCTTCACATTTACCAGCATAACGTGGTACCCGCTTTGTTTTTCAATATATTTCAGCACCTGTTTAACAGATACATTTTTTTCATGGAGGGTAACAGTTTGACTAAAGCTTTTGGCGCTTACACTGGTA
Source organism: Mucilaginibacter sp. Mucisp86 (assembly GCF_047324315.1). Taxonomy (NCBI): domain Bacteria; kingdom Pseudomonadati; phylum Bacteroidota; class Sphingobacteriia; order Sphingobacteriales; family Sphingobacteriaceae; genus Mucilaginibacter; species Mucilaginibacter sp. Mucisp86. The sequence goes on along the minus strand of NZ_CP168503.1, from coordinate 6,362,761 downwards.
AAAACAGTAATCATGATGATGGCAATCAGTTTCATAACCAATAAAACTTTAGTTATAGCAGGCCACACGCCCGCTACAGACTTAGAAATGAATTTCATACTTTTGTACGGTTTGGGTTAGACGTTGAATTTCAATTATGCTTTCCAGGGCTAATTGGTTTACCCAGATACTACCGGGCGGTGTTACGAGCACTTCCCGGTTATTATCTTCGTTTTTCGTAAAATCGCATTATAAGCATCTGCTGCTATAAATACGGGCGGAGTAAATTCCCTTTAGGGAGAGATAAGTATTTGTTTTCTCATCATTTTTAATTTAAGTGAATAACTGGTTGTTATATATATATTCAGCGGGTTAATCTTCTCACACATTAACCCCTGTCATTATTTTGCTACAATTACCGTTTTACCTTTGATGGTAAAGTTTAATCCGGCGTATTTTAATATATTGGTAAATCCGTAAAAATCAACTTTGCGCGATAGCTGGCCCGAAAACTGAAGCTCTGGCACCTTTCCCTCATAAACCACCTCAATATCATACCACCGCGAAACCTGTTGCAAAACATCTTTAATATTAGCCTTATTGAACATGAACAATCCGTTTTTCCAGGCTACCTCTTCATCAACGTCAATGTCGCTGGTTATTTTTTGCTGGCCACCGTTATCAATTATTGCCTGCTGCCCCGGCTTAATCTCATTTATCATAGCCGATGACCGTACCCTAACAGCCCCTTCCAAAAGCGTGGTCTTGCAAAGGTCTTCATCGTTATAAGCTTTCACATTAAAATGAGTTCCTAATACCTGAACCTCAGCTTTATCGGTTTTAACAATGAAAGGCATCCTGGCGTTTTTAGCCACTTCAAAATATGCCTCACCTGTTAAATAAACTTTACGTTCGCTGCCCGAAAAGGAAGTTGGGTAACGTAATGAGGATGCGGAATTCATCCAGATCTTTGATCCATCGGCTAATACCAGTTGATATTCGCCCCCGCGTGGAATTACAATAGTATTATATATTACCTCCCGTCCGGCGCTTGCATTTCCGGTATGTTTATAAGCCAATATTTCATTTTTGTTAGATACTGCAGTTCCATCATCTTCATTGATAGATACCTGTGTGTGATTTTTAAGCGCCACCTTTTGGCCGTTGCCTAAAATCAGTATAGCGTTATTACTTCCCGGGCGGATTTGATTTTGAGCGATAGACTTACTATCATAATTTTTCATCCTGCTTGTGTTGTCACGATATAGTAAAACGGAAACGCTTAATACCAATATCACAATAGCAGCATATTTCAATAACGATAAATAATTAAAACGTTTTGCCGGCCCCAGCTCTGCTTCAGGTAACTTCCCCAGCAACTCATTCCACGCTTTATCATTATCAATTTTGTTCCAAAAGCTTAGTTTATTTTCGAGGGAACCAGCATCCGTCAGCTTTTCAAATTGTACCCGGTTTTCAGTGCTTTCATTAATCCAGCCTTTTAACCACAGATCTTCCTCCGGTGATATATCACCTTTTAAAAGTTTGCCGATTAGCTCAGCTACATAAAATTCACGCTCGTTTTTTTCCATTTAATACTATACAAACAACTAAAGGAAGCCAACGGGTGACAGCAGCGTGATATTTTTTTATTTTTTTGATCTGTGTGAGGATTCACAGATAGTCTGCAAGTATTTACTGCATCTGTTTTTACTGTTCAACACCCCTTCAAAAGTTTCATCACCGTAGCCTTGTAGCTTTCGCCGATGGGCAGTTCGGTTTTACCAATTTCCACATCATTTGCGGTAAAGGCCGTTACTTTTTGGGGGTTGACAATGAATGAACGGTGGATGCGGAGGAAGCCTTTAGGTGTTAGTTCGGTTTCCAGGTCACTGATCCGGTATTTCGCCTGGAGGGTTTCGCCTGTGGTGACGATCTTGACATAGTCTTTCAGGCTTTCGATGTACAGGATGTTATCGGTCTGTAACCTGATATTTTTACTCCCGGATTTGATACAGATCGAATCCGGTAAGATTTCAGATGCTGACGAAGGCAGTTCATGGGTGCGCAGATAGCGCTCCACGGCTTTAAAGAAACGCTCGAAGGTAATAGGCTTGAGCAGGTAATCAACGATGTCGAGATCATAGCCTTCCAGGGCATATTCGCGATAAGCGGTGGTAAGAATGACTTTGGGCGGATGGTGGAGTGTTTTCAGGAAATCGATACCGCTGATGGCAGGCATGCGGATATCCAGGAAAAGGAGATCGATAGTGGTGTTTTTCAGTACTTCAACCGCTTTCAGTGCGTTCGGGCAGGTGGTTGCGACTTCTAGGAAATCCAGTTGCCTGATATGGTTTTGCAGCAACGAAATCGCCAGTGGTTCGTCGTCCACTAATAAACACCTGATCTTTTTCATGCGTATTGCTGGTTTAATGGAATATCCAGGGTTACCATAAATTGTTTTTCCTCCGGTGTTACCACTAACCGGTACTCGTCTCCATAGATCAGGTCCAGTTGCCGTCGCAGGTTACTCAGCCCGATCCGTTCACCCTTTAGCTGCTTTTCGGCGGCGCCTGCGATGGAGTTGGTGATATTGAATTGAAGTGCATCGCGGTTAACTAACAGCCGGATATGGATGGTAGGTGCACCTGCATCGTGGCCAGCGCCGTGTTTAAAAGCGTTCTCCACCAGGGATAGCAGGATCAGTGGCGCAATGTAAACTTCGTTTTCGATATGCGTGTGAAAGTCGATGGTCAGGCGTTCATCGTAACGCAGTTTTTCCAGGCCGATATAATTGTTGATGAGTTCGATCTCGGCGGACAGCGGCACCAGCGGATTGTTGCAGCGGTACAGGATATGATCCAAGATATCGGCCAGCCGCGCAATGGATACCGGGGCTACAGGTGAACCGGTTAAAGAAAGTGAATAGATATTATTCAGCGTGTTGAACAAAAAATGCGGGTGAAGCTGGGTCTTCAGCAGCTTGAGTTCGGCTTCGGTTCTTCCTTTTTCCAGTTCAAGGGCATGTTGTTTCACTTCGATCTGGTCTTTGAATAGTTTAAAGCAAACGAACACAAAGGCACCGGCCATGATCTGGAAAAAATAGACGTAGATCAGTTTGGGGATATCGGTGAGAATTTCTTTATACGTTTCAAAGGCTTTTGGAGGGACGCCCGCCAGCGGCTCACAGACTTTGACAATGATGATTCGGCCAAGTGCACTGGTGAGATAACTGATGCCAATGAAGGCGAGGACAGACCAGACATATTTTTTTCGCTCAAACAGTTTGGGGATGATCACATAGGCTACCGTATAAGCGGCGATCATATATGTCAGCTCATACAAAAAATCTGACAGGAACTCAAAGCCATAACTACCTTTTGCCCCGTCGCTGTACTTGCTGGAGCTCACGTCCACAAGCAATACCGCCGTCCAGTAAGCCACGTGGCTCGGCCAGCGGTGCTTGCGGTGAAACTCAAGGAGGCGGTCCAGCAAATTCATATACAAGTATAACGATCTGAACACCGTTCCAGTTGTATCGTCGACAAAAAGGCAAAAGCGCCCCCTGAACCGGCGTTTTTTGCGCACAGACCGGATTGAAAGGTCGTATGGGCCTATCTGTCACCGGACTCAGACGGTCTGCCGTCATTTTGATTTTCGGATGCCAGTGTAGTTTATTATTGACAAATGAAATCTGCATTCCGTTACTTCCTCCTTTTTTCAGGTATGGTTTATGCGAACCTATGCTATGCGCAAGGGTACATGAGCGGCCGCGTTACCGATGACAAGGGCTTGCCTTTGCCGGGCGTGGTCGTGCGTTTGCAAAAGCTGCCGGATACGGCGCTGCTGCAAGCGGCGGCCACCGACACCTCCGGGAGATTCGTTTTTAAAAAAGTTGCTCCGGGAAACTACCGGCTGCAAACCTTGATGATAGGTTATCAAACCACTGTACGGATGGGACTGGTCATGGGTTCGGCGGATACTTTGGAAGTTGGCAAGATCGCTTTGACACCAGTTGCCACGCAGCTAAAGGAAGTTGCGATCCGCTCAACCATGCCTTTGATCGACCGGCAGCTGGATAAAACCGTCGTGAATATCGAACAGAATATTACCAATACCGGTACAAACGCGCTGGAACTACTGAAAAAGCTGCCGGGTGTGACGGTGGGCCCGGAGGGGCAGATCTCTCTCAACGGGAAATCGGGGGTGAATGTCATTTTGGATGGCAAGACCACTTTTTTATCAGCTGATGACCTGGCAAGCCTGCTGACTAATACGCCCTCTTCAGACATTTCCAGGATAGAACTGATGACCAACCCTTCAGCTAAGTATGATGCACAGGGCACCGGTGGTATCATCAATATCATCCGCAAAAAAAGCCACCAAAACGGGCTGAACGGCAGTTTTACTACAAGCGCGGGACAAGGCTTTTACGGCCGAAATAGTAGTAGCCTGGCGCTGGCTTATCAAACAGGCAAATACAATGTGTACCTGAATAACAGCTATGGCTATAACAAGGGTTATAACCTGAACCAGGTGACGACCGACGTGCTGAATCGTAACGCACTGGCTTCGGAACAGATGTCTGTTAATACGGGTGTTACAATGAACCGCACGTGCAATACATCGGGCGGGCTGGATCTGTTTTTGTCTAAACAAACAACCCTGAGCCTGACGGGCAGCGTGTCGGCACGCCGCTATTATAATCTCCTGACTTCGGGGATGACGCTCGCGGACAGCAACCGGAACAAAACTGGCAGCGAAAACTTTTCCGCGCTCAACCGGGATCAGCCGCTGAATTACACGGCAGGGCTGCAATTATTACACAAACTGGACACGGCAGGCAGGCAGTGGTCCGCTGATGTGAATTATGCCAGTTACCGTTACCAGCCAGGTCAGTATAATACGGCACTAAACTTTGACGCAGCCGGTAATTACGCAAGCCAGGACAATGTGTTTATCGATGAATCGCGGACGCTGAGGGTGTTTGGTGCAAGGGTGGATTATGTCCGGCCGCTAAGCGGCGGCGGCAAGCTGGAGGCCGGGCTGAAATCCAGCTATGTCAAAACTGTTAATAACAGCATCTATTACAACCAGTTGAACGGGCAAAATATTCCTGACCCCTCGCAAAGCGATGATGATATCAACACTGAAAACATCAACGCGGCTTATATCAACTTTAATCGCCAATATCAAAAGCTAACCGTGCAGGCGGGTTTGCGTGCTGAGCAAACCGTGCTGAAAGGGCAGCAAGTGCTGACCGGTGAATCAGTCGATCAAAATTACATTGGCCTGTTTCCAACCCTGTTTTTGAGTGATCAGTTAAACGACCAGCAGACTTTGAATTTTCAGTTTGGGCGCAGGACAGACCGCCCCGATTATCACGAATATGTGCCTTTCCGAAGAGCGCTTTCCCCCACAATCTATTTCCAGGGTAATCCCAACTTGCTGCCTGCCTTCAACTGGCATACGGAATTCACCTGGTCGTGGAAGCATACATTGGCAATCACCGCGGCTTATGATATCAACCGCAATTATATGCGCACGCTGTATTATCTCGATGCTAATCAAACGACGATCACCCGGATGCCGACCAACATACAGGGCGCACATTCCTGGAACTTAGACGTCAGTTATACAAAAGAATTGACGAAATGGTTAACTACCAACACCAGTGCGACGATCTATCAGAATTACTTTAACGGCAGTACCTTTCAAGGTTATAGCCTGAACGATCCGGGTATGGCGACCATTGACCTGGTTTCTAATAATACCTTCCGCTGCAATGAAGGTTTATCGCTGGAAGCCGATTTTGAATATGAATCCAAACGCCAGTTTGTGGGCTCGATTTTCGGGGCCTATGCAACGGTAGACGCGGCAGTGCGGCAAAAGCTGTTTCATGGCAAGGGATCGCTCACGCTCAACGCGATCAATGCGCTGAATACAGACCGGCGCCGCTCGACGGACCGATACCTGAACCTTTACCAGCATGGTTCTTCGCATATTTACTCGCAGGCGCTCATCGCTACCCTGACCTACCGTTTCGGCATAGGCAAGACCCGGAAGACCCAGCAACGGTCGGGGTCAGAGGAAGAACAAAAAAGAGCCGGTAATTAAACAACGTGAACCGTTGCATTGGTCAAGTTCAAATCCTGTCACGCAGTTGCCCAGTAACCATTAAAATATTTATGGTTATGGGTTAATGATTATCTGTAAACAATCACAATTTGCAGCCTTTCGGAACCGAAATCTTATTAAAAAAAGAAAGAAGTTAACGCTATTACAGAACTTTATGCATCAGCAATACCAAGGCTGTTGGAGAATGCTTCAATATTTCACGAAGGATGCGCAGGCTGCGCACTTTTTGTGTTTTAACTGTATTGATGGAAACATTTAAGTAATCGGCAGTCTCCTGATTACTAAGTCCCTCAAAATAACTAAGGTAAATAACCTTACGATAGCTTTGCGGCAACTGCTGTACGGCCTGCTGAACTTCATCCAACACTTCGGCCTCTATAAGCCGATAAATTATGTTTGATTCATCTGTGCTTTCAGCCTGATAGCTCTCAAATTTTTCAACCACCTTTTGATGCTTATAGGTATTAAGACAACTGTTTTTGGTGGTTAAGTATAAAAAAGCTTTTATTGATGTTAAACTATCGAAACTTAAGCGGCGCTCCCATAACTTTACAAACGCATCCTGAACAAGATCCTCCGCAGCATCTTCACTAACAATCCCCGCGGCAAAAAAGCACACCCGCTTATAAAACATATTAAAAATATGATTAAAAGCTTCCTTGTCCCCATTTTGAAATGCCACCATTGAAATTGCTTCAGGCATAAACATCAAACTTTAAGTTTACTAAAATTAAACAACAACAAACAACACAACCCGCCCAACTTAGTGTATTGGATACACATTAAACCCTGCCTTTTTTGCGTTTAAGCAACAATAAACAAACGGAGTTTAAACATGGCGGCAATGTTATTTGTTTTATTAATACCCTTATCAATGTTAAAAATCAACAACCATGTTGCAAAAGTTATGATTATGCATTGCCGGGCTATAATTGGTAAAACTAAAGTAGAGATAAAATTTAATAGTAAAATGATAATTTACTACAAAATACGCAAACGTTTGCGTTATGACTATTGCAAACGCAGTAATAACGTGTACGTACCCTGTTTAATCAACGGGCTATAGCTTAGTGTTATGAGATATTTTTAATTTGAGGCGTTTATTTCTATTATCATGCTGCTTAAAGGCATCAGTTTTCCGGGAGTTAAATTAAGTCCGATGGTCATCAGGTAATCCCCGCTAAATGTGCCACCGTTTTCTGCAAGGCTTGATTTAATGCCCGGCATCAGGTTTGTTTCTTCTATCCGATACAATTTGTGGCTGTCCAACCCTTGTAAACGTACACGGTTAAGTACTTCTTTGTAACGTGTATTCAGGTTATAGTTGAACAGTACAGCTTTTGATTTTTCGTCATTTACATACATAGCCACCATACGGTTTTCCTCATATGGCGAGATAATACGGTACAGATCGCCAAACCAAATGATATTGCTGAGGCGGTTATAGTTTTTGACCGCCTGTTGGCTAAACTGGAGCTCCTCATCCGTCATTTTATTAACCTTGATATCATATCCCAACTTATCCATCATGGCAACATCCGTTTTAAATTTAATGGATTGCTTACCCCACGAAGTAACATGACTCGATATCGTTAACGATGGAAAGAAATTGCTGTAGCCCCATTGAATATACACACGCTCCAAAGGGTCGGTATCATCGCTGGGCCAAAATTCGGTGAAATATTTTAAAGCTCCGTAATCGGTGCGCCCGCCGCCTCCGGCACATAACATAATCGGCAAATGCGGATATTTTTGGCGTAAACGATCCAGGATCTTATACAAGTTCAAAGTATAATCAATATATAAAGACGACTGTTTATCTTTTAAATAAGGCGACCAGGCATTGGTCATATTGCGGTTACAATCCCATTTGATATAAGCCAAACCAGGATTTTTAGTCAGCATATCATCTACAATATGATACACATAATCTGCCACCTTGGGGTTGGTAATGTCAAGCACCAGTTGATTTCGCTGGTAATTTTCATCACGGTTGGGCAATTTCAGGATCCAGTCGGGATGCTGCTCATATAGTTCACTTTTGGGGTTTACCATTTCAGGTTCAAGCCAGATACCAAACTTAAGGCCTTTGGCTTCGGCCTGTTTCACCAGGTAAGCAATACCATTTGGCAATTTTGATTTATCTTCCTGCCAGTCGCCCAATCCTGCTTTGTCATTATTGCGGGGATATTTATTTCCAAACCATCCGTCATCTAATAAAAACAGATCGGTACCCAGCTTTTTGGCGCCATCAAATAAATTAACTAATTCCTTTTCATCGAAATTAACGTGCGTAGCCTCCCAATTATTGAGCAAAGTGAGGCGCGGTTTATTACCATCAAGTACCCCATAATTACGGGCCCATTTATGTAAATTACGACTGGCCTGCCCTTTTCCTTTAGCCGAATAAGTAAAAATAAAGGCCGGAGTTGTAAAAGTTTCGCCATTCTTTAGCTCATATGCCGATGCATAAGAGTTAATACCCGGTATGATCCTCAAGGCGTTGCGCTCATCAATTTCAAAGTGAAATTTAAAGTTGCCCGTCCAGGCCAGCGTTCCGGCTATTAACTCGCCCCTTGTTTCATCTGCCGGTTTATTCATTGCAAGAAAAAAAACCGGAGTTTGATACATATCGGCCCTTGTACCTAATTTGCTCTCAATCTCTTTTACGCCGCTGGTCAATTTGCTTTCCTGCATTTTCATCTCAGATGCCCAGTCGCCGTGAAATTGGGTAAGCCAATAGTCCTTAGCATCCAGGTGAAGCATGCATGAGGCATAGTCTTCGAGGGTTACGCTTCCTTTTTCATTGTTGGTGATTTCGGTCCATGCTTTTATAACATCTTCCCTGTTATAGGCCAGGTAGTGCAAAATCACTTGTATGGGATATTTCGGGTCCTGCAACTTAATGGTTGTTTCACTAACATTATAGTCGAACTTTTTCGTGACATGGCTAACATATCTCAACTCAAGCGAAGGATTATGATCTTTATGTATTAAACGGATGGCAGGCTGCAATAAATCTTCCATCCCACCGGTAATATATGCCTCATGTTTTCCGATAGGGATAAGGCTGATTTCTTCGCTATTTAAAAGCCGCTTACCCAGGTACGATTGATACACCCTGCTATTTGCACCAATGTTAAGCACCATGCTTACATTATCGGTATTGATCATTATTGCCTTACCGGTTTGTGCATTTACAACAGCCGAACTATAAAAAAGGGCTATGGAAACAACCCATATAAATTTATTCATGCTATACGCTTTGTATTAATACAAGCGCTATGAGGTTTGGTACCATGCTAATGTCCTTAAATATGCGGGAAGGTTTGGTTGAGTTACCGATACAATGATAGCAGGCTTCCTTAAAAGAATGAAAGCCCCAACCCGCATGCCATTGCGCCCTGGTTTAAAATGAGTACCCAGATCAGCCGGCTTGTTGCGGCGCTGTCTTTACGTTATTTCTCCGGCTCAGGTGCTTTATGGTAAACGCCGCAGCTACTAAAATTAACACCCAAACCCATGTATCTAACGGACACCCATCCGGCCCGCCATCATTGCCATCGCAAAGACCATCTCCCGGATCGGCAAAACTCCAGGATACAGCGAATAGGTTGATTATTATAATAGCTAATATTGTTTTCCATTTTGATGTAATCATAGGTAATATGTACATGCTGTTATTGTTTAAAGAACATTCCGCTTCCAATTCTGTCTCCCGTGCTTTCATTAACTGCAACCACTATGTAAAGTCCCCTGCCCAGGCTATTAACATTTTCCTGTAAGGTATTTGTACCTGTTGCCGACAGCTTTCTGACAATAGCCCCCGAAGGACTAACTATACTTATCCTAACAGGCCTGGAGGATGTTTGTTCTAACTTTATATTAACGGTACTGGCCGAAACTACGGTTGGATATACCAGGAATTTATTTAAACCAGGGCCTGGCTGTATTTCAAAACTGAGGTTATCAGACAATTTATTTTCGCCGGTTACCAGGTTTTGGCTCAGCCGGTAAATGATCCGGCCGCTGCCCGGAGTTTGATCGGTATAGGTATATTTACCCGCCCCTGTTGATTGCAGGCTATCAATAGTTAAAAAAGTTTTACCGCCATCGGCACTTTTCTGAACCGCGAATTTGGTAAAGCTGCTTTCATTATTGGTTTCCCAGTTCAGGGCTATCCCTTCAGTAACTTTCTTCCCTGTAAAGGTCAATAGGCGGTAATCATGTCCGGGTACTATGCCAATTTTAAGATAAAACCTGTCATGAGCGTAGCTCGCCGGGTTTGACTCAACCTTAAATGCATACTCGGCATTATGCACAACATCAAGCGAATCGTTGGTGTATTTATCTTTGAGGTAGATTGAATACCTTGCGTCGATATTCTTTTTTACCGGCGAGGTAAGTTTATATGTTCCATAATTGGAGAAAGTAACAATCAGGTTTACCCGTTTTAATTTTTCGAGATTGCCGGTGTAGTTAGCAAAGCAACCTATCGAATCGCTGCTTAACGAGTAGAACAAATCGCCCTGCCCGGATGGCTGATAGTATGGAGCATCTTCGCCCGGAACAAATTTAGAGCTGGCATTACCATCGAAATTAATATCGGTTGAGTTGTGAACTACTGTATCCTGCACCAGTTCCATAGTAAGGCGGGGCAAGGGGCTTTCAATATCATTGGTAGCCTTGCTTGCAAATGAAGCGGCAATATTTTTACCAGGATTACCTACCACATTAAATATCGGATTGGATGAAGGGGCGCCTGTATATGCCGAATAGGCCACTTTCATACTTTCATCAAATTTGATGGCCGATGCCGAAGCTGCTAAAGTGAAAAAACCCTGCCCGGATAAAGCATAACGGCTTGAGCCCGCACCTACAGAGCCTGTGCTGGCATCATACAACGCAAACTTGGTAGACGAACTGTTGGTTCCGGTACTGGCATCTTTTACCAGCATGTAGTAAAATTTATTAGTAGTATTTGCCAGGTAAAGTGCGTGCAGGTCAATTACCGAGGCATAAGGGTTACCAATAAGATTAAGCCCCTTTTTTGTAGAATTACTTGAACTGAACGACAGGGTTTGCGGAGCACTTACCGCTGTAGCGGTATAATAAGTTGGCGGCGTAGAAGGAAAATTGACAATATTGGCTGTTAGTTGTGCGTTGGTGGCTCCTGAACCTTTAATGACTGCTCCAAAAAAATTTAAAGTGGCGTTATCTGTTGCGGGGAATGGCCTTACAAATGGATTAGCTACGCTCCTGCTCCCTCTGAAATAATATAAAAAACCGTTGGCGGCCGGTAACCCCTGGCTTGTTGAACTAAATGGTTTATATTCATTATTTACGACCTGGTTGGGATCTGTACTGGCAGGTGCGTTTTCATCATAAACAAAAACCGAAGGGCTATTATTCGTGGCGGTGGCATTATCAAACCCGTTTGTTGAACCGCCAGGCCCGGTGATATAAGTTGTTGCAATAAGTGGAAGGAGATTATAAGTAGAAAGCGACCCAGTTGTTAAAAACGTAGTTGTACCATTAAGCACCGGCGATGAAAGCAACATATACCGGCGTAAAGTACCTTTCACATAACGTTGAACATTTATATTGCCAGTAATAGTACCAGCCGCAAGTGTACCAATACTGGCATCTCCTGACTGTGTGGATAGTAAGGTAAGCGCCGTTGTGCTTGAACTACTACCTACCGCAAGAGTTGACGATGAATTTACATTTAATGTATATAATGGAGCAACAGTAAATTTGCTGCCTGATGCCATTGTTTTGGTATTACCACCTGTAAAGGTTACGTTATAAAAATTCGTACCGGTGCTTGTTGCATCTGTAAGAGTCTGCGTTGTACCATCAAATGATATCAGTGCAGACACGTTTGGTGTAAAAGTGCCTGTATTGGTATAATTGCGGGCAATGGTTGCATTCCCCGCCCCCATGGTCATTGTTCCTGAATTGCTAAGGTCGCGGTTAATATCTGTTGTACCTGCACCACCTGTAACGGTAGCGCTATTGGTCCAGTCGGTACCTACAGTGGTAGCAGTACTATATGTAGCAAACGTTACATTGCTTGTAGTTGTAAATGCAGAATCAAGTATTAAGGTACTAGCATTGGTTGCGCCTGAGGTACCTATTGTGGCAGTACCCGTACCTTCTATAACGAGGTTATCATAAGTTGGCGTAGTGCCATTATATGAACCTCCACCAGATCCAAAGCCAGTATAAGATGAAGTATAAATTGTAGGATTTGCCCCTGTATAGTGAATAGTAACCCTGCCCCCCGAAGTCCCCCCCTGTCTGTTGCCATTAAAGTTAACAGAACCGTAGGGAGGCGTTATTGAAGCTATCGCACTACTGTTACTAAGATACAGACTTGGACTACTTTTAGGGGAGTTTGTGTTATAGGTTCCATTTACAGTGAAATATACCAGGTTATTACCTGAAGTATACCCATTGGGATTTGTAATGACTATCTGCCCATCAAGCTTCATAATGCCATCCTCTAATCTGAAACCACTGCCATTAACTAAACTTGTACTCGGGATGAGATAAACGCTACCGGTTACATATAAGTTAGCTACATGCGAAAAAAGGAAACTGTTTTGCCCCCCTGTAGTGCCGGAAGTACCAACTCTTATGTTGGCACATTGAACGGAAGCTGTGCCATTTATAAAGTTATTAACGGTTGTATTGGAGCCATTGGTGGTATTAGGGGTTTGGCTGATATCGCCTGTTACCATTAGTTTCCCTGTTGTGCCATTGACTGTTAAAGTAGTGCCGGTAACACCAGAGGTGATGCTATATTCTCTTGGCCCAAATGTAATTGACGCTACGGTTAATGTTTGATTGGTGGTTAATGTTAAAGTGGGTTGAGTAAGGTATAAAGCGATTATGTTTACACCAAACTGCACGACGTCGGTATTCCTGTTTTGACCTGGATATTCGAGTGCGACAACCCCTCCTACAGTCCAGTTTGCGGCGGTGGTCCAACTTGTTGAAATAGTTCCGTTCCAATCAAAAGTAGCTGCAAAAGCGCGTATATTTATTAAGAGTGCACAGATTGACAGCAGGGTTATTTTCAGATAGCTCGTTTTCAAATTGTTTTGCGCTCGTTGTTTTTAGGCATTTCTTTATACGCTATAATTTTCTTAAAAGTTATGCTATCAATGCAAAAAACACGTTACAATTAACAAATGTGCATAAAAAGAATTATTACAAATTTCAGCATGATCCATAACGTTCAGCTTTTTTCAAGGAATTTAGCTGAACCTATACAATGAAACGGTACTCTTATTAACCTGGAGTGCCACGGAAGAAATCAATTATTACGACTAATCAATTACAAAATTTGGATAAAAATATTGTTTAATAAAAACAGTGTCTTTTAATTGAGGGTTTTCATCGGCCTGTAAAAATATCTTTGCCTCTACAAGCCATTTTGTTTGATCGGCCGGCTTACCCGGAGTGGTATTAATACCTTTTACGTAACCATCCACCGGCTTAAATGGGATCATATAACAAGCGGGACATGAACTGTTAACTTGTATTTTACCGGCAAGGATGTCGGCTTTTGTGAGCGAAAAACTTTTACCCGGCATAGGGGCTTTGATATATAAAGTAGAGGTAATACCTGAACCCTGTTGAATGCTCCAAAATACACGGTATGTACCTGGTTTAAGCGTAGTGTAGCCTTCAAAATCAGCTTGTTCGGTAAACATGAAACTACAATTGGCGCCTGCTGTACATGTAGTCAAATTCTTGTCGTCTATTTTTAATTCGTCTTTTTCACTCTTTTGTTTACTGCATGAGCTAAAAAAAGCGGCGCTACTTAGTAATAATAATGGCAGGATAAGTTTTGATTTCATATTAAAGGTTATTTATACTGAATATAACGTACAGATAACCTATTGTGCTACAATTAACTATATTAATTTTATATTAATTTACACATATCCAAAAACTATCAAACCGCAGGCAAAAAATAATTGAGCCTGGCTAATACACTTTTTAATATTACATCGCTAAAACCGCTTTCTTCAACCATATTTACTATCCTTGAGCTGTAGTACTCCCTGGTAAGGCTATCCAGATCGATATAAAGGGCTTTCGACAGTAATATTAGCTTTTCAGAACCGGGGTTTTTCTTTCCGCATTCAATCCTGCTTAATTCGGCCCTGTCGATATTCATTTCCCGGCTCAATTTTTCCTGCGAAATTTTTAATGCTAAACGATGTTTCTTTATAAATGCTCCAAAACTAAGGTTGTTACCAGGAGTTTCCAATGCCGTGCCGGCTATGTTACTTACGGTTTGGGTTTCTTTTAAGGCTGGCGCCTGCAATTGCTCAATGTTGTTTAAATTATCAAACAACGAAAAAAAACGCGATACCATCCGGTTAAACAGAGGGATATCTATACTGTATATTGTATTAGGTTTTACCCCGCTTACTTTTATAATTCCTGTTGCTTTAAGTTCGGCTACGTGCTTCAGGATATTTTCCATTTCAAATGGCACATTACAAATCTCCTTTTTACTGATGGAATTACCATTTTCAACAATCATCCTGATGATATAAACTCTTACAGGAAGTGCAAGTATGCGGGCAAAGCGGGCCAGTTCACTATCAGTTTCAGTAAATTTTGATTTTAATGTAAGCATAGATATGAGATAAGCACTAAAAAACAGGATGATATTCATGAATGTAAAAAGGCCTCCCAGCTTGCTGAGAGACCTTTTTCAACATGTAGTTTAATTATTTTTTAACAGCGCCGGGTGTTGTATATGGCATTGTTTGAGGATCAAAGTTAGCCCAACCAGCAGTCCAGTCGGTTGAACCGAAAGCACCTTTGTAATCAACTTTATCAAAGAAGGCATCGGTTAATTTTGCATCAGTAAACAAAGCACCGGTGGCAGCAATTGAACCTGCTTTCACAGTAAAGTCAGGAGTACCTGCATTAGCAAAATCAGATGAGAATTTGAATGGGGCATTGATAACTAAATCAGCATATTTAAGAGCATCAAAAACGTTATCAGCCCTAAGTTTGGTTTCAAATGATGCTTTGTTTTCGCCTTTAACCTCGTTGCTTTTTTTGTTGCTGCCTAAAATAATGTTGTTTTTGAACACCAAACGACCTGCAGTGTAGTTAGCTAAAGTTGAGTTAGGTGTGGTTTCTTTTGTATCATCGATATAAATGCCTTCAACATAACCTGAGAAGATTGAATTAAAGATACTTATAGCTGAGTTACGACGAATTTGAGCAGCGTGCTGATAGTTAGCGTTAACGTTAGTTTCGCCATCTTTAGTGATTGGGCCTAACAATGTCATGTTAGTGAACACCGCAGAAGTTTGCGGTGTTTTGTCTGAACCAGAACCATCGTTATCGCTTTCAAAGCTGTTTGAGCCAGAGATATCGGCGATGGTTTTGAAGCGCTGGCTTAAACCAAACTGTATTTTACCGGCAAATCCAAAGTCGGTATCAAAATCGTCATCTAAACTACCCATTGCAATAAGGTGTTTACATTGTACTGTACCACCAAACCATTCAAAAGCGTCATCACCTGAACGGTAAACTTCAACATAATCAATAGTAGTTCCTTTACCAACACCACCGAAAGTTAAACCGTTAATTTCATTATCAGGCGAAAAAGGGATACCGGCATACTCTATACGTACATATTTCAAAGTACCGGAGTTGTCGTTAACATCTGTACCACCGTATTGGATATATTTGGCGGGGTCGCCTTTTGCGTCCAGGCCACCTTCTATACCAACGTTATCGCCCTGGTTAACAGGGGCTTTTCCCAACAGGATAATGCCACCCCAATCGCCGTTTGCACGTGCGCCGGCATCAAATTGCGATGTAAATACAATCGGCTTATCGGCAGTACCAACCGCCATGATCTTGGCGCCACGGGTTATTGTAAGGGCAGCTTTGCTTGATTTTTCGCCTTTAATTATTGTTCCTGGCTCAATAGTAAGTGTAGCACCATTGGTAACGTACACAAACCCTTTCAATAAATAAATTTTATCAGCTTTCCAGGTAGTGTTGGCAGCAATATCGCCGGTTACAGTAACAACATTACTTACTTTGGTAGTATCTTTTGGCGGATTAGTGTCAATAACAGCTTCTTTCTTGCTACAAGCAGCTGTGAAAAGAGCCACAATACACGCTAATAATAATCCTTGTTTTTTCATAATTTTGCTTTTTTCGATTTGAATCAGTTTGTTTTAAGTTATTCTTATCCGTTGTTAAAAGGTATAGTTGAATGAAAGTGCGTAGCTTGAGCCTGTGCGGTAGCTTTTGAATATATAGCCCGATCCGGATGGGATATAAGGCTTGCCATCAAGCTCATATATGAAACTGTATTTCTGGTTAAGTATATCCGTAGCACTTAACTTTATTTCGCCTTTGCTTTTCAGCACTTTGTAGCCAATCTGGCAGTCGAGCACGTTTCTCGGTTGTTCGTAAACGCTTGAAAACCTTTCGCCGCCAGCATAAAAGATCCTTTTACCAAGTCTGTTGAATAATACATTCACCGATAATTTGTTGTCAAATTCGGTATGTTGCAAACCTGCATTTACCACATAAGGCGATTGTCCTACCAGGGCACGGTCTTTTTCAAGCCTCACTACCCCGTCATCAGGGTTGGTTACTTTTGATTTGTTGATGGAAAGGTTAGCATATGCCGTTGTAGTTTTAAAGAAAGAACCACCATTTATAAAATCAAGCGTTTTACGGGCTTCCATCTCAAAACCATATACGTATGCCGATTTTGAGTTGAAGTAGCTGATAGTAGTTGAAGAATTCTGATCTTCGATCTTAGGTTCAATAGCATTCTGGAATTTTTTATAGAAAACAGAGAAGGATAAGATCTGCCCTGCTGAAGGATAAAATTCATACCTCAAATCGGCATTGTCGATAAGTGTACGTTTCAAATCAGGCTCGCCCTGCAGGGTTGCCAATAGTTCGTAATCGTAATAAGCAAAAGGTGCAAGTTCCCTGAATTCGGGACGGGCAACAGTTCGGTAATATGAAGCCCTGAAATTTGCTTTTTGCGTTAGGCTGTAGGTAAAGTTTACCGATGGTAAAAAGTCTGTATTATCCAGCTGGGCGCGGGGTTGGTGAACAGCAACCTCTTCTGTACGAAGCTTTAAATTAAACTTCTCAACCCTTAAACCGTATACTATCCTGATTTTTTCGCTGAACTTACTATCAAGCATTGCATAGCCGGCGTTAGTTAAGCTATGTGCGTTATACCTATCTGTCGGGTTTGAAATTTCATCAAGCGAATAAAGACCGGTATTGACAAGATTTGGCCCAAAAATGGTTTGGATTGGACGTTGCAATATGGTATTGATATCATAATCAGGATTGTTAGTATTGATAACAAGTCCGATGAACCTTGCATCAAATTTCCTGTCGCGGTATTGCGAATTAACACCCAGCTTAAGTGTACTTTGTTTAAATAAGTTAACGGGCAGGTTAAAATCCACTTTACCAGAGTAGATATTTTCGTTTAAGTGAGAGAAAACACGGGCGTTTTCTTTGCTTAGGTTGGTAACCTGGGCATAAAATGGCTCGCTGGCAGCGCTTTGCCTGTAATTGGTTTTACGCTGATCGGGCTGATCATTAATGATATTACTATAGCCAAGGTTCCATTTCAACTTTGAGCTTTTAGCGCCAAGGGCGTGTTCGCCTTCAAGTGTAGTTTTGAACAACGATTTTTCGAGCAGGTCATTAGCATAAAAACGACTGTCATAGCTTCCGTTGCTGGAGTTTGAGCCTGTACGGTAAGTAAACTGATCATCAAAAACCCGATTGTAGAGATTTTTTAAAGTGATCTTATTTTTACCAAAGCTGTATGCCAGGTTGGCGAGGGCGCCAACATTGGTCGAAAACTTATATTGCGTATTGCTATAATTATAGTTATCAAATTGTTGTATCAGGTCGGGTATTATAGTCTGTGTGTTGCGGTAAGTTAACGCCACCGTGGTACCCAGCCTGTTTTTATTAGCGCCAAGTTCTTTTACATTCCCTATGGTAAACTGGTAATTTTGACTTGGTAAGGCAGTGCTCTTGTAAATATTAAAATCGTTATTCAGGCTCCTTATAGACTGGATTGTTTGAGTGGTACTTAACTGTTTGTTAACAATTTGAGTTGTTGTGGGAAAATTGCTCACCAGCTTACGTGTTCCGTCGTCAAAACCAAAGTAGTCGCTGGTAGCACGAAAACCGCTTTGAAAATCTTTAAAGGTACTTTGTGAATTATACCCCACACCTACTCCGAGGCTTACAAAGTTCTGATCGGGTATATCCTTTGTTATGATTTGCACGTTACCACCTGCAAAATCTCCCTGGATATCAGGCGTAGCAGTTTTGCTGATAATGATGTTTTCGATCAAACTTGCAGGAACTATATCAAAAGAAAAGGCTTTGCGGTTGGGTTCGGTGCTTGGCAGCGGAGAGCCATCTAACGAGGCCGTATTATAACGATCGCTCAAACCTCTTACCACCACAAATTTGTTGTCTTGTATGGTTGTGCCGCTTACCCTTTTCAAAACATCGCTTGTACTACGGTCTGGCGACCTTTTAATTAATTCTGATGAAATGCCATCGGATATTGAAGCACTGTTTTTTTGAACCGCATACAGGGCAGCCACAGAAGCCTGCCTATAAGTAGCTTTCACAACCACCTCTTTAAGTGTAGTTGAAGTTGCTGCACTTAAAGCAATATCAAGTGAAGTAGCGGCCCCGGCTTTTACCTCAACATCCGAAATTGACTTGGTTTGATAACCAATATATTTAATGATCAAGGTATATCTTCCTGGTTTTACATCAGTTAATACATAGCTTCCGTCCACGTTAGTGGCTGCCCCCCTTTGGGAACCTTCAATACCAACAGTAGCACCAATAAGGGTCTCGCTTGTTTTTTGATCAATGATTTTACCAACTATTTTCCCGTTACCCTGGGCAAAAGCACCGGAGGTAATGAAAAATACGGATAAGGTTAACAGGAGTAGCGTTTTGATTCTGTTCATAAATTTTTAATGACGGGTCAAAAGTATTCCCGTTAAATTAAATTCATGTTAAGTCAGAATTATCAAATCGAATATCTTAAATATTAAATTAAATAGAAAAGAATGGATTTTATCTAATATCATGAAGATTAAATGAAGAGGCAAATTTCTAATGACTTCGATTTTAATATGAATTATATATTTGCAGCACACATTTAAACATGGCTAATCACAAAAAGGCTGAGTTTGCCGCAACAGATCAGGATATATCAATGGTAGCAAGGGCGCTTTCTCACCCCGCCAGGATTGCCATTATGCGCATTTTGGCGCAGCATAAACATTTTACCTGCGGCGAAATAGTTGAAATACTTCCGTTAGCGCAGCCAACTGTATCACATCATTTAAAAGAATTATTGGATGCCCGGCTAATCACCGTTGCAATTGATGGCAAAAAATCGTTATATGATGTAAACTGGCCCACCTGGAACAGGTATACAGCTGAGTTTGAGAATATGCTTAGTGCCATTAACAACGCAGAACAACAAGCCTGACATATTCCCCGAATTTAGTTTATGGGGTATATTCATACACAACCTTGTACGGTATTTGTGTAAGCGAGGCTGACACCTGCCCTATCTTTAAATCGTGCAATTGTGGTGTAGGTTCACAAAATGAATAAGCTTTTCCTTTATAAAGCAAAGGTTTCCCAACCGGTTTTTCAAATTGCACTGCCATAGTTATGTGCGTAGGATATAACACAGCTATCATAGGCAAATTGTAGATCTCTTTTACCAGGTAAAAAAACAGCGCAGCGCGGTCATCGCAGTCGCTATACTGTGCAAACAAGGTTTCTTCCGGGCTTAGCCGCTTCTCCTTGCCAAAATTTATATTATCATTTTCATACAAAAAGGCATACCGGGTAAAATGCATCAGGTAATCAACTCCTTTTGTGACATCCATCCTGCTCACATTTTGTTTAAGTAAAGGGATCAGTGATCCATAAGTTTCCTTACTTAAAGGGATATTGAAATATGATTCAAAATCAACAACCGGGTAGTTCCTGAAAATAGAATCAACCAATGGATTAAGCTTAATTTTGAAATAGTATGCCTTGTGCCTGTAGGTAAACTGCAAATCTTTTTCAATATAATCCGCCGGCGTAAATTCAGGCATCCGTGTAACTTTATATGAAAACGGGTTAACAGCCCCAGGTACATCGATATTAACAGGCATAGCAGGCTCTGTTGTGAGATCTGTACCCGGATAATCATGAATATTCAGGCACATATACTTTTTGCCGTCAACGGTATATGAAGGTATATCGGATATATCCTCGTTGTTGTACACATAAAAAATGATCTTTTTCCCAGCCAGTGCTAACCGGGCATCATACCCAGATTTAACCATCAGGAACCATTTATATAAGGTATAGTTACTATAGTTTTTTTCTTTGGGGCTTATTTGCTGTGCAGTTTTGCGCACAAGCTGATAGTAAAGCCAGTCGTTTAATTTGTGCTCCTCTTTATAACTTAACAATGCCTGAAGTAAAGAATTATAATTACCCGCGTTGACATTATCATAAAAGTTTTCGATGTTTTTTAAAGATGGCTCATGTGCAGTATCGGAAAGAAGCAAGGTACCTGCATCAGCATTAAATGTACCATCATAAAAAGCAAAGCAAAGCCTCCTGTTGTTTTGAGCATACAAGTTAATCGTACTAAAAAGCGACAAACAAGCTAATAAAAGCTTAACATATTCGTTCATCAAAAAGGAATTATTACCTGCAAAAGAATTGAAAAGAGCCCGGGCTTATAACTTTTATACAAGTTAACAATTAAACGCCAATTCAATTAATATTATTTTAATCATTGATAAACACAATAATAACACTGCGCAGCTAAATTTGTATTTTGAAAATCCGGTTTATGAGGTCAGTATCATTAGGAAAAAGAATACTTTGTTTATTTATAGCAATTGGGTACTTCTTTTTCTCATGCCTGTATGTTACACGGTGTCCTAAAGTTGCCGGCCATACTAAAACCGGAGCGTATTACTTATTTAACAATCAGGTAAAACAAAGTAACACTGTCATTTCAAGTACCACTAACAGCAAATCTATACCGGTTCTTTTTTTATCGCGCCCTCGTGTTGTCTTTGGTAAAAACCTGGTAGCCTTAACTAATCAATTCAGATTAATACGCGCTTTTGAGTTTTGTCCGTTCCGATATTTAACAAAAAATGATGTTCAGAATAGATTTAGGGCCCACAAGATATTTTACACCGCCAATATCTTTTCCATTATCCGTACCTGGAAAATCTGAGCTATCGCTCCTCTCCTGCTGATACCTTTTACAATGTTTCTTAATTTTTATCACCTGCATTTTACGGCCACCATCGCTGCTATGTCAAATGCAAAAAAACGTACGGATAAGTTATGCCTTATTTTAACTTAAAATTTTCAAATACCGATAACGAGCTGGCCAACTTTGCAAAAGCCCTGGCTTTACCTGTCAGGATTGCTATTGTCCGCATCATCATAGCTAACAACAATTCAATATCTAAAGAAAGTTTGTACACAATTCCATTTAACCATGAAACAACAACCAAGCATCTTGCCGAATTAAAACGGATGGGAATAATCAAGGCGCATGGGTTTCGCGGCTCAATTAAGTATAGCCTCGATGAGCAACTATTTAAGCAGATGGCCGACGGCTTTGCCACATTATTTGAAAACATAAGACCTGCTGAGCATGACCTGCAAAGTTATTAAAGGCATTTAACGGGCATTTTTAGCCATTTTTCGCAGTTAAAAATGGCCGGCCTTAAAAAAAAATGCATTTATAATAACCTGATAAACAGGCATTGTATTATAACATTTACTTAACCTAAGCTTAAAGTACCAATTAGGATTTGGCAATTCGGTTCAGATTTGTACTTTTGCGCCCGGAGAGTTGGCAGAGTGGTCGATTGCGGCAGTCTTGAAAACTGTTGAACTGTGAAAGGTTCCTGGGGTTCGAATCCCTAACTCTCCGCCAAGTATTATTCAATTAGAATCAAAACGCTGTAAATGAATTATTTACGGCGTTTTCTGTTTTTAGCCCACACCAAAATAAACCAATGAATCGCTTTGCTCCAGTGACCTGCCGGTGACCTTTTTCAAGGTACTTTTGCAGGTCACCGGAATGCTTATAAGTTACTGTTATTGAGCTGGTTTAGTATTTAAACATCTTGATTACAGGAGGATATGTAACTAATTTTATTCACTTAAAAGCTTCAGCGATGAACAAATCTTTTAACCTCCTCTTTTACGTAAAGAGATCAAAAACAAATGCCGAAGGCCTCGCCCCTGTTTACCTGCGTATCACTATTGATGGCTTGCGCTCCTCTAAACGCTATATCAATCCCGACAAATGGAATACAAACGCTCAGAAGTTAACCGGGAACAATAAGGATACAGAAAGCATCAATACTTACCTGAAAACATTAGAACACCAGGTGTACGATGTCCACCGGGACATGATAGAACGTAAGTTGCTGATCACTGCCCCCAACTTAAAAGACAGACTCCTTGGCGGAAAACCCTCGCCTGGAAAAATGCTGGTGCCGATATTCCAGGAACATAACCGTCAGGTTGCTGTGCTTATTGGCAAAGAATATGCAAAGGGGACGCTTGATCGGTACGAAACAAGCCTCAAACATACACAGGCGTTTCTGCAATGGAAATTTAATTCATCAGATATTGATATCCGCGCGATTGATCACGAGTTTATCATGGCTTATGATTTTTATCTACGTTCGGAAAGGAGTTGCAACAATAACTCAACCGTTAAGTACCTAAAAAACTTTAAGAAGATCATTCTGATCTGTATAGCAAACGGCTGGCTTGATAGAGATCCATTTGTCAAATACAAGCCTAAAGTTAAAGAGGTTAAAAGAGCGTTTCTTAAACGCTGAAGAACTGGAAGTCATGGCCAATAAGAAACTTGTTAGCGACCGGGTATCACAGGTAAGGGATATTTTTCTTTTCAGTTGTTACACCGGCTTAGCCTATGCTGATGTTAAGAAATTAAAACGTTCGGAAATTGTAACCGGAATCGACGGGCAAAAATGGGTTTACACAAGTCGTCAGAAAACAGATACTTCTTCCCGAATTCCTTTACTTCCACAGGCGATGGAGCTAATGGCAAAATACAAAGAGCATCCACAATGCGTAAATGATGGTTTATTGCTTCCTGTATTGAGCAATCAAAAGATGAATAGCTATTTGAAGGAAATAGCTGATGCCTGTAGCATCAATAAAGAACTGACTTACTACATAGCACGCTTTTGCAACGACTGTAACACTTGCAAATGGTGTTTCTATCGAAAGCGTATCTAAGATGCTCGGCCATACCAATATCAAAACAACCCAACATTACGCGAAAATCCTTGATATGAAAGTAGCGCAAGACATGTCTAAGCTGAGACAGCTTTATTAATAGGTTATCTATTTGATCAACATAGAGCTATATATGGCTCTATGTTGACAATCTATTATAGTTTTCAGGAATGCATTGTGACCAACTTTCTTATACCGCCCAAGGCAGAATGCAGTAATGTCTGGCATCAACTGAAGCTGTGAAACAGGCAAACTAACGGCTTTAAAGCATCAAACTGCGGCATCTAAGAAAGCGGTAAGTGTCATAATAAAGCTTTTATCTAATTGTTGAATTATAATCAATTACTGTCAGTTGTGTGCCTCCGGTTATTAGAATATTACTATTTACAATGGCTTGTTGATAGGTTTAGTTTTGTCTAAGATTTGAATTGGATGTCACGTAGTGTTCTCAATCAACGTTCGGGATTAGCCACCTTCCTGATCAACCCACAGTAATGCTTAATCAAATATTCACCATTTAAGATGACTCCATATGATATCGTGAACATCGGTAGCGATGATCTCCCGTTTATCTAAAGTTTTTTCGGTGATGATAACCGGCTGGTAACACCGCGCCACATCCACGCGGCCATGTGAACCCTTGATCAAGTTGGCGTCGAGCGGAATCACATCCATTACATACCTGAATCCGGCTTTTTTGCGCAGCAATTTATAGCCGGCACGCAGTTTCGAGCTCATAAACATCTCAACAGGGTCATAACCAGGCTTTTTATGAATATCAACTACACGTGCATAATCAGGAGCAAGCGCGTCATCCAGCCAAAAATAATAAGTGAACCAGCTTTTTTCATCAGCGATCAGGACGAGGTCGCCAGCCCTTGGATGGTTGATGTGATATTCCGCCTGCTCTTCACGGTTAAGGACCCGTTCAACACCCGGAACAGCTTCAAGCAGCGCTTTGACTTTTTCCTTTATACTTTCATCGTTGATGTACACGTGTGCCAGTTGGTGGTCGGCTACCGCGAAAGCTTTTGAAGCTCCCGGGTCCAGCAATTCGAGCCCCCGCTCGATCCTGATGCCTAACAGGTCGTTTTGCCTCAATACCCGGTTCAAATGTACCGGGCGATCCACCGGAGATATACCATATTCAGAAAGAATGATCACCTTCGCACCTTTTTGCTGGTAAAAACGCACCAGATCCTCGATCACTTTGTCAATTTCCCTGAGATCATTGGCAATAAGCTCCAAATCCGGACCGGATTTTTGCAGGCAATAATCCAGATGCGGCAGATATATCAGTGTAAGTGTCGGGTTATGCAATCTATCAGTTTCCATGGCCGCGTCCGCTATCCAACGGGTTGACTTGATATTTGCACCAGGCCCCCAAAATTGAAAAAGTGGAAACTGGCCGAGCTTGGCCTGAAGATGGTCGCGCAGGTCGGCCGGCTCCGAATAACAATCCGGCATTTTTCGCCCATCTGCAAGGTAATTAGGCCTTGGGGTCACAGAGTAATCCGCGGAGGAATACATATTATACCACCAAAACATTACCGAACTGGTAAACGATGGATCTTCACTTTTGGCTTTTTCCCATATTTTCTGCCCATCCACAAGTTTGTTTGATTGCTTCCAGAATTTCACTTCACAATCAATACGGTCGTACCAACCGTTACCAACAATACCGTTCCCGGCCGGAAATTTACCGGTGAGATAGGCCGACTGCATGGATGTTGTGACAGCAGGCAACACCGGTTTAATATGCGCCAGATGCCTTTCGTTAATATACGTTTCAAGGAATGGCGTATGCTTGCCGATCAGAGAGGAAGATAAACCCACCACGTCGATGACTACCGTTTTATTCATATTTTCTCTCCTTTACAAAAGTTGTTCCTTGACCCAATTCAACTCCCGGATGATCGATTGTGATAATGGGGCTTTCAGTTCTTCAGGTAACACGGTCCAGGTATACGTTTCCACCTCGAGGTGTTGGGTGAAAGGCATATTCTTGAATTTATTGAGCACCCTGACAATATCGGCTTGCGTGGATTGCACGGGTCCCATATCTTCCACAAAAATAGGTACATGGAAATGTGACCGCCATTCCCTCACCGCATTGTTCCGGCTATCTGCCAGAGCTTCCGGCAAATCAGGATAGCGGATCAAATTACCATTTCCTGTTTTGGCGATCACCTGGTGCAGGTAGGTAGGCTCATTAAACCTGGCAAGCGCGTTGGTCACTTCCTCCATCAATGTCATTTTCTCGGGAAGGAATGCCTTTAAGGCAGCACTGATCTGTATCTTGCCAACCCGGATTTCCTTAGCCAGTAACTCGTCGATAACGCGCTCATGCTCTTCATAACCTATTGCAAAATGGCAAACATCATAACACAGGTTAATATGACGTTTGATAGCTGCTTCGGCATCGGCTGGGGATAGGTTAAACTTTTCCCTCAGCGATAAAATACCTTGCGGCAGAAGATCTTTCTCAAACCAATCGATAAATTCCGGGCCCGATTCCAGGAACCCGTCTGGTTCGGGTTCAATATCCAGGTGCATGAGTATTCCGGTCGAGCGGTGTTTTTTGAAAAGGGCTTCAGCAACCGCTAAAATATTTTTTGTGGCGATAGCCTTCGCTGTATTCCTGGCTTCGCCGGCGGTATGCCATGGCTTATAGCTTAAAGGTGATGTTGATATGCCCCCCTGCAAGCCATCCGGCAGTAATTTGGACAATATATCAAACAACCTTAAGGTGTATTCCAAGCGGTCGGGACTTGTCCAGTCCGGCGCATGTACCTGGTCCTTCACAATGGTATCGTGGAATCCGCCGTAGGGGAAGCCATTCATTGTAAAAACATATGCATGATTATCAGAAAGCCATCGGCCGAATTCTGTTAATTTATATTCGTTGGCCAGCAGCCCTAAGCTTGCTAAATTCGAAAGGCGCAGGCCAATACCCATTGGCTCGTCTCCGGCTACGGAGGCCCTGATTTCCGGGAAATGTTTTTTTAACGCCTGAAATGTTTCCGGCCAGGTTTCCCCGGGATGGATATTCGTACAATAGGTAAGGTACGCGGTATTAATTTTCATGACAGCAGTTGTTTTGATTAAAATTTTGATTGCTGAAGTTCGCGTTGCCTGTTGTACAGCGCGAGGCTTGCCTGTTTCAGTAGCCGCGTATCAATTTCATGAACCTCTGTACCTTTGCCGACCCCGTCCAGCAGCGTGATCGTGAGCTCTCCGCCCAGATGCTCGCGAAACTCTTCCAGTCCCATTAGTAAAGGATCGTTCTCTCCGCTGAACCTTAAAAGTTCATGGCTGATATCAAAACCCAGGTTTTGGATCAGGTTTACTACACGTTCACTTTCCAAAGCTGTTAAACGGCCTGCAAGGAAGGAATAGACTGTGTCAAGGGCAATGCCCATGGCGACTGCCTCACCATGCCGGATGTCAAAATTGCTGAGGTACTCCAGTTTGTGTGCGCTCCAATGCCCAAAGTCTAAAGGGCGTGAAGAACCGCTTTCAAAGGGATCGGCACCGGCAATATGTTCCATGTGCAGCTGTGCACAACGCCAAATGAGGTAGTTCATAGCTGCCGCATCCCGGCTTACAAGGGCAGGAGCATTCTCCTCTATCCAGTCAAAAAACATTTGATCTTTGATCAGCGCGACTTTAATCGCCTCGGATATGCCGGAGCGCCAGTCACGTTCGGAAAGCGTGGTCAAAAAACGATCATCGTTAAATACAGCTGCAGGCGGCGCGAAAGTGCCCAGGAAATTCTTCTTTCCAAAATAATTGATACTATTTTTAACGCCGATACCTGAGTCGTTCTGTGAAAGTACGGTTGTTGGTATCCGGATAAGTTTCACACCGCGGTGCGCTACAGCTGCTGCGTACCCTGCCATATCTAAAAGGGCACCTCCGCCCAAAGCGGCTATGTAGGAGTGTCTGTCAATACTGTAATTATTGACCGCTTCAAGGATCAGCTCAAAATAGCGCTCATCATTCTTCACCTGTTCGCCGCCGGGGATGATCAATATCTCAGGTACCAGCTCAACGGCGGTATGAACCCGAAAATAGGCATTGATCTCCGAGCATAAATGCTCATGGGCGTCCGCAACTCCCTGGTCAACCACGAAAAGAATCTTCTTTAACGCTCCTGAGGTGGCAGCGTTTGTTAAAAACCGGTTCAATAGCGGGTTGTTGGCTTTGAATAAGCTTGAAGTAAAAAAAACGTTGTAACTATATTTGACGCTGAAGTTTTGTTGTAAATGTTCCATGCGGGGGAAGGTCTGTTTTAATTAAAATTATTAAGTAACCGCGAAGGTTTTTGAAAACCAGATTGAGAGCGGTAACAGGCAAGCGATCAGCACGGCGAAGGTAAGCGAGCCGAATGTGGCAGACCAGGAGGCGTCCATCAATATTAAGGAGATTACCCCGGCCTTGACGGCTTTACCAATATTTTTACCGATAGGCTCCCTGATCGCTTTAAGCAACGGGCGGAATATCATCCAGGTGAAGGGAATGAGGAACAAAAGCGACCATAGCAAACGGTTATTTGCATAGGAAAAATAACTGATGAAGCCGATGACCCCTGCATACAAAGTTGCCGCTGTATATAGGCTGATTTTACTGCCGCCATGTACTTCACCGCGGCTGGTGAGCGTGATGGAAAATATATAGGCCACCGGCACCAAGGCCAGCAAAAACCAGTTAATGAGCGCTATCGGAATTATACTGATACCCAGCAACAGGTTCAATCCCCTGCACATACCCATATTAAGCGGTCCGAAAAATGGGTGGTGTTTACCAAACTTATCGTAAAGTAAAGCACAAAGTGCGATAGCTGCTGCGATCATACCTGATACAACCGAAACGAAAAGGGCTGATAAGACGCCTGCGCATAGCAGTATCGTGCCAAGTATGAAGGCTTCCTTTAAGCTTACCTTGCCCGATGGGATCGCACGCTCTGGCCGTTCGATCTTATCCAGCTCCACATCGAAAACGTCATTGAAGACAATACCTCCCCCGTAAAGACAGGCTGTTGACAGGCAAAGTAACAGTATTACCGGCGAGAATGCTCTTATTGAGCTGACCGGAACGCTTACAATGGCGATACCTGCCAGAATATCAGCTACAGAGGTAACAATATTGGCCGGCCTCATAAGCTGCAGATAAAGATATGGTTTACTGTAGCCCAATGTTAGCTGATAATAATAGATGATTTATCGATCCTGGGCTGCTGGCCACCACGCAATATACTGTTGCCTTCAAATTTCGCGCTCTGATCTACACTGAGGACCGATGTGAAATCCGCCTCATCGATCTGGTCGCTTTGTGCAAAGGCGGCAATAGCGTTGCCGTAGGTGATCAGTTGGATAGCTTCTTCGCTGATGCCGCGCAATTTCATCAGCGCGGCAGTTTTGGGTACCGCCAAAGGGTCGCTGATTCCCCAATCGGCAGCCGAGTTGACCATAATGCGGTCAGGGCCGTATTCCCGGGCTATCTCAACCATACGCTCATTCCCCATTTTGGTAAAGGGATAAATGGTAAACGCGGCCCAGAATCCCCGGTCAAGAACCTCTTTAACGGTTTCTTCGTTGTTATGATCTATAATAACTTTTGACGGATCAATGCCATGTTCTATCGCGATATCCATGCTGCGGCGCGTGCCATTTTTTTTGTCGCGGTGCGGCGTATGAACCTGTACCGGGAGGCCGGCTTCTTTGGCCAATTCCAGTTGCAGGCGATAGTATTTTTCCTCAGCGGCTGTCTGATCATCAAAACCTATTTCGCCGATCCCGACCACACCTTCTTTATAAACAAACAGCGGAAGAATCTCCATTACCTGTTCGGCAAGGCTTTCATTATTCGCCTCTCTTGAATTAAGCCCTATAGTACAGTAATGCTTGATCCCAAATTGTGATGAGCGAAACCTTTCCCAGCCGATCAGGCTGCTGTAGTAATCCCGGAAGCTGTCGATACCAGTTCGGGGCTGTCCAAGCCAAAAGGCTGGTTCGATCAATCCCACCACACCAGCGTCTGCCATAGCCTGATAATCATCAGTAGTACGCGAGGTCATATGCACATGCGGGTCAAAGAAACGCATGCCTTTTACCGACGCCAAATCAAAAGATGCGGCCTTTTCGCCGCTTACTTGCTCTCTGTTCTCAAAATGACTGCAACACATATCCTAAATTTATTTTTTTGTATCGTTGATAAATTTGTTCCAACTCGTTTTCTTTCCGGCTATTGCTTGTAATGGAGCGGTTTCCAGCAATTTCTTTGCAGGCAGGAACCCGCTTTCGCGGATCGCCAGCGCCACAGCCTCTTTTTCAGGTAAACCTAAACGGGGTAACATGCCCCTGATATCGTGCAGGATACCATCATCAATAAAACGGCCAATCAAGCGCCACAACATTGGATCGGTATTGCGGCCTGCGGCCAGGCGCTCAAGGGCGTAATCGATCAGTGTATGGGCAAGCGCGGCATTGGCACGTTCGTCTATCCCTGTGATCAGCTCCAGCCGTTTTTCAGTAAATAAAGCCTTCAGTACCAATTGATTCCACGCGGACTCGGGCAAATTTTCCGAAGGATAAGGGTTATTATACATGATCGCTTCGAGAACCACGCCTAAATTACTACGGTTACCTTCCGTACATCTGTTTACCCATGCCTCCGGGTAGGCAAGCAAGGGTAAGGCCGAATATAAGGCGACCAACTCGTTCATTTCAGCAGCCAAATACAGGTTCTCAATTGTTCGTAAATAACGCCCCTGTTCTGAAGGGTCAATTGTTAATAACAACCAAACACGTGATAGCCGATCAACGGACCATCCTATGGTAGAGAAACCTTTACGTATAGCCGATAAACCAATTTCAATTTCAGTACTGGCATTAACCGGCTTCTTCCCGGTCCTGCGTGGTAAAGCAGCAAAGGCGCTGTTAAATGCTGTTGCCGATACACTATTGACACCTTGTGCCAACAGCCAGTTTGCATCCTCCGCGTTTATATTCCTTACTATGAGTTCAGTAAGCAAGGGTTTGAATTTTTCAATTTCATAAGTGAACATATATTCAATTAATTAAGAATAATTGATCCAAGTTGTTCAGGCCGCTAAATAATTGATCAGCAATGCGCCGGCAATAATCAAAAGTCCGAAGAACTCCCTTGTTTTTTCAATATATGGTTTTTCGGCCTGCATAGTTTCCACCAGGCTTGGCCTGTTGTACTTCGTGATCCAGTCATGTACACCATCTTTGGAAAAATAAATAGTGGTAGCATGAATTAGGTAGATTGCAATTAGGTACAAATATACCCGCGGGTATACCAGATGGAATACTACCAGTCCGCAGCAAATTGCCGCGCTAAGGTATATTGGCACCCAAAGCCAGGGGTCGATATCATTCAGGTTAAGATAAGCGAAGACCAAAAAAGAAAGGCAAAAAATAACGTTTATTATAATAATCATAATGGGCAACTGGGGCTGACAAATTAATAAATGTATCGCAATGTGGTGCGCATAACGCAATATATATTTTCACCAATATGTCCTTTACATTCCGAACCCTTCAGTATATAATTGCTTATCGGGAGCTGATATGTCTACATTCCGAACAAAGCATTCGATCTACTGGGTGAACGAGGCGATCCTTGTACATTTGTCTTTTCTAAGGTCAACTATAATTACACCAGGGCCCTTTTAAAAGCCTGGCCCAAAGAAGCCGGTATAAATAAGCATCTAACCTTCAATTGTCTCCGGCACACCTATGCTACTTTACAGCTTGATCACGGAACAGATATTTATACCATATCAAAACTTTTAGGACACCGGCACCTTAAAACCACGCAACGGTATACCCGTGTTATAGACAAGGCAAGAAAGGAAGCAGCGAACCGGATAATTCTCGACTTTTGATCTGCGCACACCCCGTCATATCACCGCTTAAACAACCGGAGCTGTTAGCATGAAAACTGTCAAAGCCCGGCGATAGCCGGTTTATATAGCCTTGACTGTTTTCATGCGTAGCTAACTTTGTGACTGTGGTGCTGTGACTAACCGATAATTCGTGGGCGGTAAAGGCAGGTGTGTATGAGGAACGAATACACTCCTGCACGTGCGGCGGCGAGGCTGGCAGCCTAATGGAACCCGGAGCGAAGCGCGTGGTGTAATGCAGCCGCCTGCCGCAGCCGCATGGCCATCCGCTCCTGTCAAAAAAGAAAATCGGTCAAAGTGTACTCACTTGGCTGACCTTACTTTCTTCAGGTTATCTCTCGCCGTTTTCTGATCCTTGTCTGCCTGATCGGCAAGAGCTTTAGCAGCAGTAATTATCTGTTGCTTCTCCATCGCCTTTTCTGCCTTAGCGATAAAAGCATTCGGATCATTCTTTAATCCTGTAAGGATTGCTTCCGCTGTTTCAGGATACATCGCCCTGACCAGCCATAAATTATAAGTCTCCTCGTTTAGCCGGTCATTTTGATGATTTAGATACAAAGTTGCACCAAACGAACCTGCTGTCACAACAAAAGCCACCACCACCCCGATAATCAGGCTTTTTGACCATGCCCCAAAGTGATGATAGTTTTTAACACCCATCACTGTAGGCACCCTCGAAACCACAGCTTTCAATTCATCCATCTGTTGCTGGATTTTTTTATCATCATAACGTTTATTAGCCGTTTCGATCCTGCTGGTTATCCGGTCTAATGTTTCTTTGTATTGCTGTAAAAAACTCGTTAGAAAATCCGGTATTTCAGTTTCTACTATTGTTATCCTTTGAATAAACCCTTGTATCAGTTCCTCCAGCATCGTTACTTTTTCTTCCAATTCTTCCTATTGCATAAACCTTAAGTTTTAATAGTTTGAATAATCCTTTTGTAATCACGCTACCTGCTGATCCCTTGTGACTGGGAATGTTCTGCTTCATATTTCTTTCGTTTCCTTTTGGCTATATCCGCATCCCCCATCGGATCGGGCGGACCGGCAACAAACTGCGGTTCCAGCAACGTTTCCAGTAAGCCTTTACCGCCGGATTGATTGTGTATCTGATCAGCCTGGCCTCGCTGCCTGATCGCATCCCTTAACTGATCGGCTAATGAAGGTGAATCTACTTTTCTTACTACATGTTCTTGCTGCGCCCGTAGATTGCGGTTAAGCTGCGTATTAATCCCGGCATAGCTCAAGCTCCGGTCAATGGCAGATCCTTTCATTTTGATATCGCCCTTTTCAAAAGAAATGCCCGGTACGTCATTACCACCGCTCCGATATCACAAACGAATGCTTCGCCAGCTTGATTAACAGGATATCTAATAGGTGGTCATTATGCGGCTTTCCTCAGGAAGTAATATTGTCGATATCATTATTACTAAGCATATATACCCCGATAAAATGTTATTCTGAGAAACAGCAGCAATACGACCAATTAGTTAAAACTCCCCGAAAGGTGCCAGCTTACGAAACAGACTCCCCTCTCTTACCGATCTTTCATCCAGCTTAAAAAAAATTTTACTAACATAATTTGTATGCCCGCAAACATTTCCTAACAACCTTTGTCTCAAAACAAAAGCAGGTTAGAAACCATGAAAAGTACTGTAGCCATTGGCCTGGCAACACTTTACTTGTTTATGTAGCCCTGATCATTACAGGATATGCTTACCCCGTCATTGTACTTAAAGATAACAGCGAGGAGTATCCTGAATTGGGATGCAACAAAGAATTGGGATACCGGGACCGTCAGAAAGAAACGTTGGGTTTATTTTAAAAACCTAACCCGAGCCAAAGCGGGCTTGAGCCTGGGGTATACTCAAGGAGCGTTGCGGCTTCTTTCGTCTTACCATTCTGCCTGATTTCAGCGCTTCAGGATAGCCCAGTGAAAAATGATTGAACAGACTCAAAATTAGCAAGCGGCGCTCCTCCCACCTTCATATTACCCGTACTGAATCAAGTAATTTTTCCTGCAAAATACCTTCGCGAAAACATTTTGTAGTTTTTTATGATTTACTTCCCACTTTCCATTGCCAATTCCTTATCTCAGGCATATCTTCCCCATGAGCGCAGATAAATTGTTTATGCTCAACTAACTTATCCATTAATTTCTGTTTTAAATATGTGCCCCTACTGCCAAGTGTAGCCACGCGATCTATAACATCGATAGTTAGATGAAACCTGTCCATTTCATTTAAAACAGTCATATCAAATGAGGTGGTAATTGTACCTTCTTCCTTGTATCCCCTTACGTGAATATTATTATTGGTGCGGTTATAGGTAAGCCGGTGAATAAGCCATGGATATCCATGAAAAGCAAAAATCACAGGCTTATTGGCAGTAAATAGCGCGTCAAAATCATGATCATTCAAGCCATGAGGATGCCCGGATTGCCTTTCGAGCTTCAAAAGGTCAACTACATTTACAACCCTTATTTTTAAATCCGGCAGGTGTTCCCTTAGAATGGATACCGCAGCAAGGGTTTCCAGTGTAGGGATATCTCCGCAACACGCCATTACTACATCCGGATCACAGTCCTGATCATTACTCGCCCAGTCCCAAATCCCTATTCCTCTTGTACAATGATCTACAGCATCTTTCATATTCAACCATTGTGGGGAAGGATGTTTTCCAGCCACCATAACATTTACATAATGACTGCTCCGCAGGCAATGATCCATTACAGATAAGAGGCAATTAGAATCGGGCGGTAAATAAACTCTCACAATCTCTGATTTTTTGTTGATCACATGATCTATAAAACCCGGGTCCTGGTGGGTAAAACCGTTATGATCCTGCCGCCAAACGGTAGATGTTAGCAGTATATTTAATGAAGCTATCTTTCTTCGCCATGGGATCTCGCTGGTCATTTTGAGCCATTTGGCATGCTGATTAAACATCGAATCTACAATATGAATAAATGCTTCATAGCAGTTGAACAGGCCATGCCTGCCGGTAAGCAGGTATCCTTCCAGCCAGCCTTCGCATTGATGTTCACTCAACATTTCCATTACCCTTCCGGTTGCAGCCAAGTATTCATCATTTGAATCAACATCGGCATTCCATTGCCTGTTGGTTACTTCAAAAACAGCTTCCAGTTTATTCGAAACCGTTTCATCCGGACCAAAAACGCGAAAATTTTGGGGATTAAGGGATATAACGTCCCGTAAAAAACGTCCGGATACGTGTACATCACCCTCCCCCGCAACACCAGGGGCAGGTACATTTACGGTGTATTGCTGGAAATCCGGCAGGCGGAGTTCTTTCAATAATAGCCCACCGTTAGCATGAGAATTCGCCCCCATCCGGCGGTTCCCTTTCGGTGCTATCTCCGCTATCTCTTTTTTCAAGCTGCCGTCGATATCAAATAATTCTTCAGGCCGATAGCTTTTCATCCAGCTCTCAAGCATTTGCAAATGGCTTTCGTAAGCTGGTGACACTGTAAGCGGGATTTGATGAGAGCGGAACGTACCCTCTATTTGTTTTCCGTCGACAACTTTAGGTCCTGTCCAGCCTTTGGGTGACCGCAGAATAACCATCGGCCATTTTGGCCTCTCCATTCCGGGGTGTTCGGCGGCATTATATTTAATTTGCTTAAGGTAATGAATCGATTGCTCCAAGGCTGCCGCCATAGCCTGGTGCATAAATTCAGGATCTGATCCTTCAACAAATATCGGGCTATAACCATAACCATAAAATAGCTGTTCCAGCTCATCGTGAGGTAAACGGGCTAATACGGTTGGGTTAGATATTTTATAGCCGTTGAGATGCAAAATGGGCAATACGGCACCATCGGTAAGCGGATTTAGAAATTTGTTAGAGTGCCAGGCAGTTGCAAGCGGCCCGGTTTCGGCCTCACCGTCGCCAACTACACACGCAACTATCAAGTCTGGGTTATCAAGCACCGCGCCAAACGCGTGACTTAGCGAATAACCCAGCTCTCCTCCTTCGTGCATTGATCCCGGTGTTTGGGGCGAGGCGTGGCTGGAGATACCACCGGGAAATGAAAACTGTTTGAATAGTTTTCTCATCCCAGCCTTATCCTGGCTAACTTCGGGATATATTTCACTATAAGTACCCTCAAGGTAGGTGCCTGCAACTACAGCAGGCCCCCCGTGCCCGGGACCGGAAATATAAAGCATGTTTAGGTCGTACCTGTTAATAAGCCTGTTGAGGTGTGTGTATATAAAGTTTTGACCGGGTGTGGTTCCCCAGTGCCCCAATTGCATCTTTTTTATATGCTCTATCTTTAAAGGCTCATCCAGCAGCGGATTATCGCACAAGTAAAGCTGGCCAACAGATAAATAATTTGCTGCACGCCAATATGCATCCAATTTTGTTAAACAATCATCGGTTAACGGTGCATTCTCGTTTTGGGTAATATCCGTTATCATTTTCATTTCTTAACTTTTAAAAATTTAAATGTTCATTAATTCACTAATCGTCTCAGCCATCATTAGCTCTTCATCGGTTGGCATTACATAAACTTTAACCCCCGCTTCAGCTACTGATATGACATTTTCGTTTTTTTGGTTTGCTTCGTAATCAAGCTCGATTCCTAAAAATTCAAGCCCCGCGCATACCTTTTTTCGTATCACTGCTGCTTTTTCCCCTATTCCACCTGTGAAAACCAAGGTATCAATGCCACCTAAAGCGGCAGTGAAGGCTCCAACAGATTTCTTAACATAATAGCAGAACAGATCTACCGCTTCTCCTGCAAAATAATCCGTTGCGTCCCGCGAAAGCAGGTCATGCATATCGCCGCTGCTTCCGGAGACACCCAAAAGTCCCGACTCATGGTTGGTCATGTGGATAAATTGATCGGCAGTAAGCCGTTCATGCTTCATAATGTGCCAGGCCACGCCAGGGTCAATATCTCCCGACCGGGTGCTCATTGGCAACCCCGAAGCTGGGGTAAAACCCATGGTGGTATCCACGCTTTTGCCGTCCTTCACCGCCGCCAGGCTCGAACCATTACCTAAGTGCGCAATGATAATTTTGCCTTCCCCGTTGCCCTCTGCCTTTAACTTTTGCATGATATATTGATACGAAAGGCCGTGGAAGCCGTAACGCTGTATTCCAGTTTGTGTAAAGCGCCTTGGCAATGGCAGTAACTTGGCTACGGCTGGCATATCCTGATGGAAATATGAATCGAAACAAACATATTGGGGCAATTGCGGATAACGATATATGAAAGCTTCGATCAGCTTAATTTCGTTTGGCAGATGCTCCGGATCATCACCGGCCTCCTGTTTTAAAGAGGATAACATGCGGTCATCAACAATAGCGGGTGAGCAATCCTCCATGCCATGTACCATCCTGTGCACTATAACTTTAACCTGGGTGAATGACGGTTGGCATTCCAACCAGTCAACAATGAATTTTATCGCCGATACATAATCACTAACATCATTAGGGAGTGGTTCAATTTCGGAGAACTGATTTCTTGTAAGTTCAAATGACATTCCGGGTAAGCCAATGCGGACTATCCGTCCGTCTCCTATTTTCTGAACATTATCACTTAGGCGGAATAAAGAGAATTTGATACTTGATGAACCTGCATTAATTGCAAGTAATGCTGCCGGGGTTGGAACTTCTGGGTTCATTTTCAGACATTTAAATACTGTAACAAATACTAAACGCCCAATATTCGTTAAATGAAACCGGGCTACTGATTATTGAAAGAAAACTAATGACAATGTCACCTATGGCCGGATATACGCCGGCTTATTTCCTTTATCTTTATTGAAATAACGATCCTGAATATTCCGGCCCCTAAAAAAGCCAGCCCGGTCCAAATGATCAGATTTGCTATTCCAAAAGCAGGATAGGCCAGTATCCCTACCGAGAAAAAAACAACAACAAGGCTGTTAAATAAGATCCAGCCCCAACTTGAAATACCATAAGCACGCATATCGATAGCACTTCCAATCCCCATTATCCCTCTAACCAGCAACCAAAAGCCAATAATAATCGGAAGTAGCATCATGGTTATTGAAGGATAGCTAAAGAGGTAACTTCCAATAGCAATATCAATGAGCCCGCTTGCCAATAACCACCCCCAGCGCTCAATATGTCTGATGCTCATGAGGGATACAATGGCTTCAAAAAAACCTGTTATGATCATGCCTGCTGCAAACGTAAGGCTGAGCGATAAGTAGGACTGCAGCGGCGATAAAATGATCCACACGCCGAGAATAGAAAGTAATATCCCTGATAATAGCATCAACACCCAATATCTTGAGGGCACTCTGGCACTTTTATAAACCACTACTTCCATCGCTTGATTTTTTTCGCTTTAGATCAAAGAAAAAGTTGCACCGGTGCAACCAGGCACAGGTGCAACGTGGTTTGATCAGTCAATATTGATTTTCTTTTTCTCCGTTGTGTCCTGCTTTGTTTTGCGGATATCAATAGTCAGTAATCCGTGATTGTAGTTTGCTTTGATATGCTCGTTGTCCACATTGTCCGGCAAGCGAAAAGTGCGGGTAAACGAAGTATTAGAAAACTCCTTACGGGTATAATTTTTCTTTTCTTCGTTATGCTCCTCGCTGGTTTCCGCACTTATATTTAACAAGCCATTTTCGGTACTGATATTAAAATCATCTTTTTTAAAACCCGGAGCGGCAACTTCAAGCTCATAATTATCCTTAGTATCACGAATGTTTACCGCGGGCAATAATTCCTGATTAAATAAAGGGAACGTGAAAAAACTGTCGTTGTTCCAAAAATCTTCCATCATTGAACGTAATGAAGGCGCGTTGTTTGATTTTACTAATGTTGACATAGCGGTATGTATTAAGTTTATAGTCCAAAATTGGGAACAAACCATTTAACGTAACATGACGGCCGTCACAATAAGGTATGACATTCAACATCAAAGTGTTGCAGTGGCTGAATAATCGATGTCCGATATCAGTATTCCTGATGATCACGATCATTTGCAGCGGGGCTTATTATGCAAAAATTTGTATAAACAATTTCAATAACATTAAACCAATTTGTCATCATGAAAACTATCCTTGCACTTACCGATTTTTCTGATAATTCAGTAAACGCGGCTAACTCAGCTGTGTTGCTTGCGGGTAAATTACATGCCAACATGCTGTTGTATCATAATTATGAAACGATAGCTGTAGCTTCTACTTTCTCAGGCGGCCCTTACGTAGATGAAGAGTTTTTTTTAGCTACCACTGAAACAAAGAAAAAGCTTGACCACCAGCTAAACACCCTTCAATACATTGCCGATGACATTGATAAAAGCTATCGTAAACCAACACTCAAAGGTTTGAGTGGTGACGGAAACCTGGAAGACAACCTCAAACAGGTAATTGATGAAAACCAAATCGAATTTATAACTATGGGCGCACCATCAGGTACATCAATCGACCATTTGTTTTTTGGCAGTGAAACGAATAAAATAATAAGGCATGCTCAAAAACCCGTACTTGTTATACCTGCCAATGGTGCTTTAGCAGATATTAAAAATGTAGTATTCGCCACAACTTTTGATGAACCCGACATCCAGGCCCTGCACTATTTAATAAACCTTGGCAAAACCTTTCATTTTAGCATCGAAGTGGTACACGTAAATCAACCGGTTAAGGACAAGCAGCAACAGATTGAAAAGGAAGCGGCATTCCAAAAGCACATAGCCAGATTTGGGTATGATAAAATCTCGTTCAGAAACCTTGGAGGTCATGATGTTGCAGACAGGCTGCACCGTCATTGTGCTGAGGTAAAACCGGATATTCTTGCTGTAGTTCATCATCAGCATTCGTTCTTCAGACGCTATTTTGAGCACAGCACAACTAAAGATGCTCTTGAAGATTTAAAACTACCATTATTCATTTTTCCTGCAACTGTATAACGCGTACCGGCATTATTAATGATCTGTTATTTACTAATAAGGGCTTATAACATTAGAACACTTAACTGGCTTTCCAATGCTGTAAGCCTTTATTACAAGCAGATATCAGAAAAAACAATTTTCGGCAATGGGCAACTGACTGTGTGGCGAGAGAGTTGATTAAAAAAACGGCACCAGGCTCAATTTGGCTTTCAATATTGATAGTATTCTGTACTAATTCGAGATAATGCTTAACAATATTGTGGTTCAAGCCGGTAAATCGTCCCTGTTGATCCCGTTAAATATCAGCAGATAATTTAAATGTGCTCGAGCAGCCATTTCATTGGCTTTATGGGGTTAGCGGGTTTTAAACCGAAAGCTTTGATGCTCTTCTCTGCTATCAGGCTAACTGCTTCTTGTATATCATCGGTAATCAGGTATAATTTCGTGTCGTTGGGCCCAATGGTTCCATTCGCCTTCATCAGGTTGATATGTTCCACAAGCTCCCTGTGATAAGCTTTGCCGAAAATAATAACGGGAAAGTTTTCTATTTTATGGGTTTGAATCAGGGTAAGCGCTTCAAAGTACTCGTCCATGGTACCGTAACCGCCCGGCATTACTACAAAGGCAAAAGAATATTTGACCAGCAATACTTTCCTGATAAAAAAATGCTTCATATAAACCCACTTATCGAGGTAACGATTGGGTTTCTGCTCCACTGGTAGCTGAATATTACAAGCTACCGATTTACCGCCAACATCCTTAGCGCCACGATTGGCCGCTTCCATAAGTCCCGGCCCCCCTCCGGTCATTATAGTAAACCCAAGTTTAGCAAATTCGGCCGCGGCTTTTCTGGTAAGTTCATAATAAGGGTGGTCTTCATTAAACCTGGCAGAACCGAAAACGGTAATACAAGGGCCGATAAAATGCAAAGCACGGAAACCCTTTATAAATTCCCACATGGTTTCTAAAGTAAAACGCAACTCCTTGAACCGGGAACGGGGACCTTCCAGGAATGCGATCTCTGATTTGCTTACATCGTTAGCCATAAGAAGTTATTTTAATCAAATCTGTTGATTAAAACAGAATTTTGAAATGATCTTAGTCAATAACTTATTTGACAGATATCATATCAGAGCGGTTTTTTGCACCGAAAACTGAGGTGACATAAAATCATTTAAAGCTTCAAGATAATGGCAGCCGACTTGATTTGAGCTTTTCATTTTTGTGGCTGTTTCATTCAAAATTTGCTGTATCCTTTGTTGCTCT
The DNA here is from genome assembly GCF_047324315.1 of Mucilaginibacter sp. Mucisp86. Lineage (NCBI taxonomy): Bacteria > Pseudomonadati > Bacteroidota > Sphingobacteriia > Sphingobacteriales > Sphingobacteriaceae > Mucilaginibacter > Mucilaginibacter sp. Mucisp86. Next base: position 6,322,145 of record NZ_CP168503.1, on the reverse strand, counting down.
TCAAAAACAATAGGGCTACCTGTACCATGGGCAAGCAATGATTGACTTATACAAATGGAGGTTAGTTTTCCTTTAATAGTATTTACCAATAAAAGGCTTCTACGAATTTCACACCACTCCATAAACTTGTCAATAAAGTATTCATTGATCTTTTGGGCGGCGCATACGTCCCCTTGTCTTTTTTGTAACGTTTTACTATTAATCAGCGATACCTCATCAATATTAACTAAATCAATATGAGGCAATTTTGCTGCTTCCGGGTCAACATTATAGGGCATGGACAAATCTATAACCAGTTTTTTACCCGGGCATTCAAGGTCTCCTTTTAAAACAATGGGATAAGGTGCCCCTGTAGCCACGATGATAATATCAGAAGATCTTATCAGGCTATTCAAATCGTCAATGGCTGCGTAATCAGTATTCATTTCACCTGCAATTTCGCTTGCCTTATCTACAGAACGGTTAACCACAGTAATACTAACCCTCCCCAGGTATTCGGTCAGATTCTTACATGTTAGCCGCGCCATTTTTCCGGCGCCCACGAGCAATATTTTACTATCAATATTAAAAAGGCTATGTTTTTTTATGAGTTGAGCGGTTGCGAAAGAAACGGATGTAGTTCCCTTACTCAAGCCGGTTTGATTTTTAACCTGCTTCGATGCCTGCAAAGCGGTGTTGTAAAGCTTCTCTAAAAAACTATCGATAAAGGCACGTTCTTTGGCAAATTTAACAGCTTGTTTTAACTGCCCTACAATTTCATAATCACCCAGTATCTGTGAGTCTAAACCTGCCGCAACATTAAATAAATGCCTAACTGCATTCACGTTCTCTTTCACATAACAATAAGCGGTAAATTCATTCTTTTTGCCAACGGCAACACCACATAATAAATCAATAAGCTTGTTTGCATTGTCTGTTAACCCATAAATTTCGGTACGGTTACATGTTGACAGAACAAATACCGAATTGATACCATAGCTATTTGCCCTTTTTAATAAAGCTTCATATTGCCCGCTGCTTATCGCAAATTTACCCCTGTTATCGGCGTCTGTTTTTTTGTAACTTATCCCAATGACATAAAAATTACGGATATCCGCCATGCTGTTAATTGTTTTCAAAATATTCGCTCAGTTAAAAGTGTACGGCAGGCAGGCCTTCAGGCAGCATTAGCAGGGGTATTTCAATATGATGTGAAAGCTTTTGAGTGTAACTAAAACCTAAAAGCTGTCCGAGGGGGCTTAGCCTCCGGTGTACCATAACCAGCATATCAATTACACCGTGTTCGCTAAGCCAGTCGAGCCCGTGCATTACATCTATACTTTTTATGTGCTTATAATAGATTTTGGGATAATTGGCTTTACAGGTAACCTCTTTTAAAAATTCATCAACTTTTCGTTTATCATCACCTTTTTCAAATTTGTCGTCGGTAATATGGGCTATTAACAACTCGGCGTTGAAATAGTAAGCCAGGCTGGCTACCGAATGAATCAGTTCGATATCTCCCCTACTCAAATCAGTAGCAAACGCTATTTTAAATATCGGACGAAAACGGGCCTCCGCCGGGATTAGCAGTACCGGGAATGTTGCTTTATTAATGATCTCCTGGGTATTACTCCCTAAAAAAAACCTGCTTACAGCCCCTTCTCCCGACATTCCCATTACTACCATTACACATTTTTGTTCTTCAACGGCGTTTCTTATCACATCCATTACTTCACCGGTAGCGCTATGGGTGCCGATAAATTCGCGACCAGAGGCAATTTTCTCAAAAGGGACTTCATGTCGTAAAGTTACCGACAAGTACTTCAGTTCCTGGTCCGCATCTTCCTTCAAAGAGGCATAATCTTCCAGCGGCCAGGCAACCTGCGCCGCCATGGGGGCTTCCGATGGCACTTTAATAGCATGGCACAACGTTACCCCGGCCCTTATATTTTTTGCAAGGTTTAAAGCATAGCTTGCCGCATTGTGAGCAGGAGCTGAAAAATCGGTTGGTACTAAGATCGTTTTCATAACTTAACAACTATTAATAATATGATCATTTAGTTTTATTGTTAGGCTTAATATCATAAAGCATGTTTTCAAACGTGCTGTCCAAATTGTAAACGTCATTGTATTTAACAATCTGGCCGTTTACAATAGCCGCCGTAATGTAGGTGATCCTGATTGGGATGGGCTTTTTTAATGAGAAAACCTTAACTTCACGGTTCATCAAAGCGCGATGAACTGATTTTATATCATTTTTATCACCGCCTGTTATTAGTAATTGCTTTGCAAGCTCCTCCCCTCGCTCAATCTTTATACCTCCGTCACTTGCTGCCCTTCCCCCTTTGCCGAATAAACTTTTATCTGATACTCCCTGTAGTTCAATACCTGCTTTATTGCCTGGCATAAAGTATATATATGCCCCTTTTCCTTCGTTAGGTGCTGCGGCTTTGAATGAAAAATCTCCGGAATTAAATTTATCCCGGCTCTCGCTTTTTATAATCCGAGGTCCTGCCGAAGTTGCAAAATCTGTAAGCATGCTAACCATTAATGGAGTTGGTGTCGCACGTTTTCCCACAATAACTCTAAAGTTAATTGTCGTATCCGGCCGTACCAGTCTTAATGAATAAGTTGGAATGTTGATCTGGATATAAGTACTGTCATTAATCTCGGCCCATCGCAGCCTTTCCATATTGACGGCTATTTTCCTCACGTCGGCTTCAGGTGTTTCATAGCAATCGCCTTCATAAACCCCTTTTATCATGTGTAACTGATGCTGAAAAATCTTATAATCTTCATTAGCTGGCTGCACTTTTACTATCGCGTCCATAAAGGCAGGTTGGTTGAGCGCGTTAGCTAAAATATCGCTGCCATTGAAACCATTTACAGTTTCCCTATCAATTTTTGCAGGTGAATAATATGGGTTTAACTTGCCGAAATGCAGGTTATTCATGAAGGTAAGCATGGCATCTGTAAGCAGTATTTCAAACCTGGCTTTTTGGCTGTTGCTTATTTTTTCGGGCTGTTCAAGTATTTTGTGAAGTAGTGGGTACAATAGGTCTTTAGGGTGATAATCCTCGTGCCTTAAACCAAACTGTAATACACAATCAACCAGCAGCATGGCGGCCCAGGTTTTATTCTGGTCTTTTTGCTCTAATGTCCAAACAGGTGCAAAATTACGCTTAAGATAAAAACGCTTTGTTGACAAAGGGAAATATAACACGCTATTTACCGCCCTGTCATTCAGTTGCCTGGTTATCTCCGCTTTTACCGAAGTATCGGTTTTTAAAATTGCTAAGCCCCTGGCCTGAACATTGGCAGCAGTAAGAACGCATGAGATAAAAAGAAAAATTACAACTCTGTTAATAACCGCGTTATTCATCTCACCTGTTTTCATAACATCTTTTTTTATAATGTAAAGTTGCAACGCACCAATTGCTAAATTAGTGACAGCCGTCACTTATCTGATTGATCCTCAACACCCGGATAAACCATAACCAACTGAAATTCAATAAGGAAAGATTATAACCGGAATAGTTACCTGAACAGGCACAGAACTACCTTTGCTTTCTGCAGCCAATTCTTCGCAATGAAAACGATGATGAACAACGGCCAGCAGATCGGCATTCATAGTGTGTACCATAACATCAACTGCCCGGGTAACATCACGTTCCTTCGTATTATTAAAATGCAATTGTTCGTAATTAATCCTTGTACTTATTTCATCATTGAATAGGCTGAGCGCATAGTTTTGTTCAATATGGGGCAATCCTTTTGCCGACAGGTGTGTGAGCAACAAATTGGCTTTATATGGCCGGGCCAGCGCGGCAAGGTAATGCAGCACACTTAACCGGCAATACCTTAAGTCAGCGATATAAATAACTTGTTTAAAACCCTGCCTGTCATATTTTTCAGGAATTAGCATCAACGGACATGTGATCCTGTTTAAAACCGACTGAATTTTTATTTCCGTGTCAAAAGGTTCAGGTTTCGTCCCCCCTTTTATTACCAGCCAGATATTATTTTTATTGATGTAAGAGATTAATTGAGCTTCAGTATCAAGCAATGCGTCAAATTCATCAATTGGGGGCACAAAAGCACCTGTTGCTACCAATTTGAGTTGAGCCGAAAGATCTTGCGTTGGTTCAGTAATATCATATTCGGGTATATTTTGGCCGGCCAACTGGAGTTTTCTGGATGCCGCAGGCCGTTTTAATGGATAAACATGTGCCAACACCAAACTTGCTTCTGCCTGCTGAGCCATGCTAAGGGCAAAATGTGCCGCATGTTTTGCTGATGCGGAACCATCGTCAATTACAAGGATCGTTTTCATAATAATGCTTTTTAGGTGAATAACCGGGTAACATCTGCAAAATAAGCTATCTGTAAAACCTCATTCACTGATGACTATCAATCATTTATATGATTTTCATCATGCTTTTCCTGCCGCGGGTATCGCATTTTTACCTTAAAAATTACCGGATCATGAAAACCGTTATTGCACTCACCGATTTCTCCCCTAATGCGACACACGCCGCACATTTTGCATTAAAACTTGCAATGAGCCTAAAAGCCAATTTACTATTGTGCAATGCTTATCTGTTGCCTTCAGAAATTCCAAGTCCTTACACTGTTGGCTGGCCGGTTGAAGAATATGATATGCTGAGCGAAGAAAGCACCAACATGCTAAACCTTTTGAAGAGCCAATTGGAAACCTGGCGGGGTACTCTTCGTGAAGAAAATGGGTTTAGCCCTCAAATATCTGTTAATAGTTCTTTTGGCAATTTGTGCAGCGTAATAAAATTCCTTTCATCCACCAATAACGTTGCTATGATTGTGGCCGGCACGCATGATAAAGACCGATTAAATACCTTTTTGCAAGGCAACAACATGAAAAGCATGGTGAATAATTTAGACCTTCCCCTGTTGCTTGTTCCTCCCGCCGCCGGGTTTGACGATATCAGGCGTATAGCGTTCGCGACCGATCTGACATCAACAAAAGACGATATTGAGGCTATTGAATCATTAACCAAACTTATAGAACCGCTTAATGCAGAAATACTATTAACAACAGTTGACGAGCACGATAATTACTTCGCTCTCAATGAACGATTTATGCAGGAAATATTGAACGCCATGGCATTAAAAAACAAAAACGATTTATTGAGCACCAAAATTCTGAGATCTAAAGAAATTGAAAATGAGCTTGCAACACTTTGCGTAGAAGAGCATGTGGATATGCTGGCGATGGTGCATCATCATTTGGGTTTTATAAAACGTTTATTTAAGGGCAGCCACACGCTTGAAATGACTAAAAATGTAAATGTGCCCATATTAATATTCAATGCCCGGGTAAATTAACTATATCATCAGGTAAACTGGCAGCATACTTTCAAATCCTACCCGCGAAATAATTTAGTTGTTCCTGCTTAAAACTACGGGGCATGCAAATAAATAGTTACTTAGCAATTCGTTTATAAAACCATTGCTTCGCAAGTTCCGCTGATAAGATGTACGCTATTACTGTGCCCATCATCAACACATAATACTTCCATGATAGTGTTATAAAACCAAACATTGCTGCAAAGGGTGAAAATGGAATAGCCAATACCAGGAACATTATGCCGGTAGTTACCAATGATAAATATTTACCCGGCAGGCTTTTCATAAATGACAAACGTGTACGCACTACCAATACAATCAAAATAGCTGAAATCACGGATTCGGTGAACCAACCGGTTTGAAAAACCTTTTCATTGGGGTGCAGCACAAAAATGAGCACCGCAAAAGTGAGGTAATCAAAAACCGAACTCAGTAAACCAAAAACAATCATGAAACGCTGAATAAAGCGTAGGTCCCAGCGTTGAGGTGTTTTAACATTAATATCGTCCACCTTGTCCGAAGAAATAGTCATTTCAGGAAAATCGGTTAACAGATTAGTGAGCAATATTTGTTTTGGCAACAATGGCAAAAATGGTAAAAACAACGATGCACCGGCCATACTGAACATATTGCCAAAATTGGCACTGGTAGCCATAAAAATATACTTCATGGTATTGGTGAAAGTTTTACGGCCTTCCGTAACACCATTGATTAATACATTGAGGCCCTGGTTCAACAGTACTATGTCGGCCGCCTCCTTAGCTACGTCAACAGCAGAATTTACAGAAATACCTACGTCAGCAGTATGCAGCGCGGGGGCGTCATTTATTCCGTCGCCCATAAAACCAACAACATTCCCTGCTTTTTTTAGTATGCTTATAATCCGCTCTTTTTGGCTTGGTTCAACCTCCGCAAAAATATCGGTAAGTGGTGCGCTATGCCGGAGTGCGGAATTACTCATATTGCGCATTTGCTGACCTGTAAGTATCCGAACTGATTGAAAGCCGATTTGCCGCGCGAGATTAAGGGCCACCGGCGCATTATCACCCGTAATTATTTTTAGCTTTATACCAAGGTTTTGCAACTTTTCAATTGTTTGAAGCATGCCCACCCGGGGTGGGTCAAACAGCGTTACAAATCCAAGGAATACCATATTATTTTCATTATCCCTCGTAAAAACCTGGTCATCGGCCACTTCTTTATAGGCAACCCCCAGCGTTCGAAGCCCCAAATCGCTTAATTTGTGATAAAGATCTAACATCGCCTGTTTACGATCTCCTATATCTTCAATAACACCTTCGGACACTTCAACCCGGTTACAGATATCAAGAATTACACTTAACGCACCCTTGGTGATAGCCAGGTTAGCAGCCTGGCTTTTCAATTGTACGGTGAGCCGCTTACGGATAAAATCATATGGAATTTCAGTAATTACAGAAAAGGGTTCTAAGTCTTTTTGTCCGGTACCGGCTGAGCAAATAGCAACATCTATGGGGTTTACAAAACCCTGCTGGGATCTGGCATTAAGCCAGGCATAGGTAAACACTTTATCGTTATGATCGCCCTTAAAATCAAGTGTATCTTTTAAATTAACTTTTCCCCCGGTAATAGTGCCGGTTTTATCAGAGCATAATATATTCATGCTGCCAAAATTTTCTATAGCGCTAAGGCGCTTTACGATTACCTCTTGTTTGGCCATCCTTCGGGCGCCTGATGAAAGATTAACGGTAATAATTGCAGGTAAAAGCTGCGGGGTAAGGCCAACGGCCAAAGCAAGTGAAAATAAAAAGGAATCAAGCACCGGTTTATGTAGCAATACGTTTATCGCAAAAATCACCAATACCAATAAAAGGGTGATTTCCATTAGCATATAACCAAATTTTCTTATCCCTCTTTCAAAATCGGTTTCTGGCGCTTTCAATAACAAATCATTTGATATTTTCCCAAATTCTGTATTTCGCCCTGTTTGTACTATTAGCGCTTTTCCGATGCCGCTCACTACACTCGAGCCCATGAAAAGACAATTGTTGCGCCTGGCTAAAGGTGTGTTAGCGCGTTCAATACCAGGATTTTTTTCAACCGGATAGGTTTCGCCGGTAAATGCTGCTTCATCAACAAACAGGGCATCTGATTCAATGATCAGGCAATCGGCAGGCACAATATCCCCGGCCGACAGACAGATAACATCCCCCGGAACTACACCAGTTACTTCAAGCTCTGTTTTTTTGCCATCACGCAGTACGGTGCAATGTAATTGAACCATTTTCAACAATTCATTAACTGCGCCGGCAGCCCCCCTCTCCTGCCAAAACCCCAAAATACTGCTAACAAGCACTATACCCATGATAATTAAAGTATCGGCCATGTCACCTAAACCGGCAGACAGTAATGCTGCGGCTATAAGTAATAATGTTACAGGGCTTTTAAATTGAGAGAGTAACAATACCAGATTGTTGAATTTGCTTGCTTTTTTTAATGTATTGGCACCGTGTTGTTTAAGCCTTTCAATAGCTTGCGATGAACTAAGCCCTGTAACTGTAGTGTCAAGCAAGTGCAATGCGTCATCTTGCGTAAGCTGCCAGAAGGTATTTAATTGATTGTTTTTATGTTCCATTGGTTTTGGCCGAAGAGATTTTGGAAATACCTGTCAAATTAAGCCCATATCGCCGGATATTATGTTGACCCGCATCAACACAACAAATGATCTGCGTCATTATTTGATCAACTCGTATACAAATTGTATTCGTGCTAAGCTATTACGATAACCTGAAGCAAAATTGTAGTTGATCCCTGTGTATAAAAAACGTGACAAAACAGCGACAGGCTTAAAAAGAAACGGCAAATTTATGCCAGCCGGGCTCGTACTCATACTGAATAGTATAGCCATATAACTGGCAGATATTTTTAACCAATGTTAAGCCTAATCCGGTACCCTGTGAGTCCTTCCCTTTTTGAAAACGTTCAAAAATTTGCAGCCCGCTTAATGTATTTGCTGTCCCGGTATTTCTTATAGATAGCTGATCGGAATTAAGATCAATTATTATAGATCCACCCGGCACGTTGTGCCGGATGGCATTGCTTAAAAGGTTATTCAACAAAATATCAACCAGGTATTTACTGGCTACTATCTGCTTGTGGTGCAGGGTATACCGGATGGTAAGTTCTTTTTTTTCAATAAGCTCCTGAAACTGGAGTATTTTAGTTTCAATTATCATTTCAAGTTTAATTGGTTCCTCTTCAGTAACCAGTTTATTTTCCAATTTGGCCAATAGCAATAACGACTGATTAAGCCGACTGGACTTATTTATCGAACTGTAAATGTCTGCTATTTGTCCCAACTGATCTGCACTTAATGTTTCATCCTGTATGAGGGTATCCAGTTTAGTAGTAACAACAGCCAGCGGGGTCATCATTTCATGTGATGCGTTTTCGGTGAATTGTTTCAGATTAAGATAATCGTGGGTTACCCTTAGAGACATCTCCCTTATAGCTTCATTAAGCTCTGTAAACTCGTCAACTTTACTTGGTTTGCCTTTAAATTGGTCAACGTCGGCGATATTAAACTGTTTGATTTCATTTAGGGTGAGTTGAAAGGGTTTCCAAAGACCATTTAACATGTATTTATTGATGACAAAAAGTACTGCAAGTAAACCAGCCAGCAATACAAGCGTAATGATAGAAATAAGCTCGATAAGATTTTTTTGCCCTGCCCGCGAAACAGTGATCACAACCTTGTAGTTACTGTCTTTTTGTTTTACCAGGTCTTCTACCGCCCTGCCTGCTTCGCTTCGTTGTTCTTTTGGATTAAAATACGTTGTATCAAAAAAGCGCTTTAGTAACAGTTGTCTATTAGTTTTAACAAACACAGCATGATCACGGTCAACGTCATATTGCTGTGGGTTACCATTATTACTCCTGATATACTCTTCTGCCTCAGTTAGCTGTTGCTGAAGCGCCCGGTCAAGTTGCTGTGTGCCAATGTAATTTATGGCAAAGTAGTAAATAACTGCTCCTATCACTAAAACAGTCAGGGTGACGTAAACGCTCGTCCTGGTATAATGCTGCGCCAGCTTCATCAATCAGTAAATTTATAACCCATACCGTATATAGATGTCAAATAATCCTTCCCGCCAGCCTCCAGAATTTTCCGTCTGAGATTTTTTATATGCGTGTATATAAAATCAAAACTATCGTACATATCCATTTCATCTCCCCAAAGGTGTTCGGCAATGGCATTTTTGGAGATAACTTTTCCTTTATTGGCCATAAAATAAAGTAACATATCATACTCTTTCCTGGTCAGGACAATTGGAGTTTGATTAATTTCAACTGTGCGTCCCTGCATATCAACAGAAATTTCATTGAAAACCAATTTATTACTTGTATTGAAAGCTTTTCGGCGGTACACAGCCATCAACCGGGCTTTTAACTCCGCCAAATGAAAGGGTTTTGTAAGATAGTCGTCGGCGCCTATATTAAGCCCTTTTAATTTATCATCGAGCGAGTTTCGGGCCGAGATGATCAAAACAGCTTCGGTTTTTTGTTTGATGCTCAGGTATTCAAGCACGCCAAACCCTTCTCCATCGGGCAAGCCAATATCGAGCAAAACACAGTCATAGTCATAGTCAGAAAGTTTTTGCAGTGACGTAGTTAATGTGCTACAGCTTTCACAGATATTGCCATCTACATTCAAATAACTTGTGATGTTTTCGCGTAAACCTTGCTCGTCTTCTATTACCAGGATTTTCAAAGCTTTTTGATCAAATTTAAATATGGAAACTGAAGAGAAGCTGAAGTGTCACAAACTACAGACTTGCTTCAAAATCATCAGTTAATTTACAAACATTTTAAGTGAGGATATAACAAATCCTGTTTCAGTCAAAAAACTATGGCAATAATCCAACCTAATCATGAGAGCCTTATCCATCGGGTATACTCGGCCCCTTTGCGCTTTTGGCATTGGGCAAACACAATCGTTATCAGCGGTTCATTAATTACTGTTTTGATCAATTCCACTATTACCGATAGAAGGACTGTATCAAACATAATTAAAACACAGCTTAAGGCCGGTGGAGCTACCATAACCGACGAGCAGTCGGGCTCAGTTGCGCACGCTCTCGGAGATAGCGTTTGGAGCATACATACCTGGTTTGGTTATGTATTAGTCAGCCTATTGCTGTTCAGGCTTATTCTGGAGTTTTTTCAACTAGCTGATCAAAAATTCATCCGCCGGATAAAAGAACTTTACCGTCAGTTTCATTCCACCAAAAAAGAGCGTGAACTTGCCAAACATGAGCTTACAGTGAAAGCCATTTATGCGTTATTCTATATCTTACTTATTATAATGGCCCTAACGGGTTTATTCCTGGCATTTGAAGACCTTTTAGCACCATTTAAATCTATCAGGCATAGTGTTAAAGAAGTTCACGGATTTTGCATGTACCTGATTATCGCATTTATACTTGTGCATTTGGCTGGCGTATTTTTAGCTGAAAGGAAAGATGACAAGGGCATTGTTTCAGACATGATAAATGGCGGTAATAATAAATAAACATTATTTTCCGGTGATCAGCTTTGCCATAATAAATGCGGCCCCCGCGGCAAGAGCCCCAATAATTACTACTTTTAATGCGCCGTTTAACGCAGGCTGGCCGGTCATTTTACTTTTAAAATAGCCAAAAATAAATAAGCAAATTATCGTTACCCCACATGAGTAATAAAGTGCCTCTTGTGCTTCATGAATAATAAAATAGGGTGAAAGCGGGATGATGCCACCTACGATATAGGAAATGCCTATAGTGATGGCGCTTTGGGTAGCGCGGTTTGCATCAGGTTCTTCCAGGCCCAGTTCATAACGCATCATAAATTCAACCCATTGGGTCTTATCTTTCGCCAGTTCATCTGCAATCTCATCCTGAAGATGCTTTGAAAGACCGAAGCTTGCAAATACTTTCTTTACTTCTGCCTTTTCCTGATCAGGCACGTTCTCAACTTCATCGTATTCACGCTTCAACTCAGATTGATAGTGGTCAACTTCTGTTCGTCCGGCAAGATATCCGCCCAAACCCATGGCAATAGATCCGGCCACTATTTCGGCAATACCCGCCGTAACCACCAGGGCTGACGAACTTACCGCCCCACTTAGCCCTGCCGCCAGTGCAAAAGGTACGGTTAAACCATCAGACATACCGATAACGATATCCCTGATGGTTTCTGAACTTGTTACATGATGTTCGCGATGCATAATAATTTATTTAAACTTCATTGCTAAAGTTACAATATTTGAGTTTAAGCCCGTTGAGCGCATATAATGCCCTGCCCTGATCTCCAGCGAATTGAAATGCTGCCATCCAAATACACCAGTTGGCGGTGATAACCTGATATTGGCGCCAACAAAATTACTATGGAGTGTTGACAGGTCGTAATCGCTGGTATAATATACAGCAGTTGGATCATGTTGCCCATAAGGTGCAAAATAGCGTGTACCCTGCTGATTATTATACCGGTAATAGGGACTTACCGACACAAAAGAGGTTAGCTTTATGGGTATCTCCAATTCGGCTGTGTGCGCCTGGATCCCCCAATTGTCCATGTAATATCTGTAAAACGTTCTGATCACAAAATGGTCGTCCAGGAAATAATTGAACCTTACCGCAATGGGAAGTTTATAACGGCTGCCCGGCAGGTTTTCAACCCTTTCAGATCCATCGGTAAAATAATCACGTTGATATTTTGTTGCCAATAAACCATGCTGGTAGGACGGCTCGATAATAAACAAAGCCTGTAAACGCGTGCTCAGCACCTGCGAAATTGAAAATGATGTACTAAATGAATTGCGGGGACTATGGTCCACGTTACCCCGTCCATCCCTATCTGACCCTGACCCATATCCCGGCGGTCGTAACTCAACCGGCAATATAACTTTCCAGGTATCAAGGAACACCTGTCCCTTAAAATCAAACTGCGTGTTTTTATCTTTTGATACTCGGGTTAGGTTAATCCCTCCGCCGAAAGACTGGTAATCAAACTCATGTGAATAAGATCCGGTTAAGCCAAATGCGTTTCCCGTTTTATCGTTGGATACCGTCCAATTTAGTGAGGGATAAACACGGGTGTCCTGCCTGGACGCCGAAGAAACGCTATAAGGATCGATCTTATCTGAAGAGGCCGACGTATAATGGTCAACACCCAGTTCAAAAGTAAAAGTGTGCTTACTTCCTCCTACACCATATTTTGATAATTGCAGATCAAAGGTATTAGCAAAATCAGTCAGCTTTTCGGTACCAATACCGCCTGTAACAGCAGAGTTGTTACCATCCTGATGGTAATAAGCAGATACGATGTTAATTTCATCAATTTTAAGTTTACGTGGCTGGTAATTGCTACTATCTTTAACGGGTAAGGTTTTAGTTTGCGCATGCGCGGCAACTATTCCTAAATACAAAGCGGCAACGCATAAATATATTTTTCTCATTTCCGGCCGCCGTTTTAATTACATCCGCAGCCACCGCCGCTTTTACCGCCATTTGCTCCTGAGCCGCCTTCACGGTATAATTGAAAACTTTGCTCAAACTTCTGAGATTTACGGGCTGACAGTTCCATCTCCGCATCATTAAGGCGATTTTTCTGATAAGCCTTTACCGACATACAAGATGACAGACAAAGCGCCGGCAAGCTACTCACCAGCATTAATTTAATCAGGGGTATTTTTTTCATGTATTAATTTTTAACGTTGATATTCCTGGAGGTGTAAAGGCGGTTATTGTCGTCGATGATCACACAAGCAAGTTGCTGTAGTTGATTTACCAAATCAAGTCCTACCCTGATACCCATTACGGTTACCGGTGTGGCCATAGCATCGGCAAATTCCGCGCTTGGGCAAATAATGCTCACACTTTTAATCCCGCTTACAGGCAAGCCTGTTTTAGGATCGATGGTATGGGAATATTTTTTACCCCCTATAACTGCATATTTTTCATAGTTGCCGGATGTAGCGATAGCCATATCGCTAATATTAAGTGTTGAAAACGGGGTCAATTGCCTGTTTGGATCGGCTATAGCTATAGTCCATGGCTTGCCGTTGGGCTGTGTTCCCCAGGTGGTTAGGTCGCCAGCTGCATTTACTATGCCACTGTTTACGTCGTTTTGCTGTAAAATGGCTTTTGCCCGGTCGGCAGCATATCCCTTTCCTATCCCGCCAAAACCTATGCGCATACCTTTTTCTTTGAGCATAACTGTCAGGTGTTCAGGATCCATGATCACGTTTTTGTAATTGATCAGTCGTACAGCCTTACGCGCGGTTTCAGCATCAGGCAAACTTTTCATGTTTACATCAAAGTTCCAAAGGCTTTTATCAATTGATCCGTAGGTAATATCAAATGCCCCCTGCGTAAGCGCGGATATTTTGAGCGAGCGTTGAATAAGCTGAAAAACCTCCTGATCCACTTTTACCGGCTTTATGCCGGCAGCAGCATTAATCTGGTTGGTTTGGCTATCGTCGCTAAAGGTGGTGAGTAATTTTTCTATCCGGCTTATTTCTGCTACAGCCAAATCGATACGACCTGACGCCCAGTTCTCATCATCGCTTACTACGCTTATTTCAAAGCGGTTGCCCATCAATTTCAGAACGCGTTTGTAAACGGTTGGGGCAATTTCAATGGCTATCATTTGTAAAGGCTTTGATCTGGTCAATAAACTGATCGGTGGATTCATTTGGATACCCGTCCCACTCTGTTAACACTTTACCATGCTCATCAACAAGCAGTGTAAACGGAAATTTACCATCGGGGTTGTATTTGTCGGCAAGTGCCTCGTTCAGTTTCACCTGCTCTTTACTCAGTTGGTTTTTCTTTTGCCGTGGAAAATCAGCCCTTACCAAAACAAGTTTATCAGCGGCAAAATCATTGAATTTATCCGATTCCAGTATCTCTTTTCGTAACCGGATACAGGGGCCGCACCAGTCCGAACCGGAAAAGTTTATAACAATCAGTTTATGTGATGCAGAAGCTTCGGCCCGGGCCTTGCTGAAATCGCCAAGCCAGGTAACCGGCTTAGCCACAAATAAAAAAAATGTAAAAATCAGTAATTTCATTTTAACGTTTTTTAAGAGAATACCCTCAAAGATGTACCTGTTAGAGTTGTTTTATAAACAGTTAGGTTACGGTTTGCCGGCGAATTTTTAACCACTCCGGCCTCAGTAAACGCGGAGCCATGGTTATTACAATAAAACTGCTGACTACTACCCTGATAAATGAGCGGGTAACTTTCGTGCGTGCAGGATTGCTGAACAGCAATGTAAGCGCCGGCCGTAGTCTTTGCTACAATTACGCCGTTTGAAGCGAGGTAACCACCATTGCTCAGTAAAGCCGAATTTGCCGAAAGGCTGAGATCAAGTGTAAAATCAACGCCCGTCGGCCCGGTAATACTGCCGGATGCGCTATCTGATTTTTTACTGCATCCGATGCAATTGATCAACGCAAATGAAGCGGCCGTAATTCCAATCGTTGAAAGAAATTCTTTTCTGTCCATAAATTTAAGATCGGGGTATATAAATAAGTTTCCTTTAAATTTAATTAGCAATTAGGTATTTCAAACAATGTGCGGACAAACGGCTATTTTGTGTCGGTAAACAACGTAGCATAGTTATCTGCATTCTTCTTTTTTCAACAAGAATATTGCAACATTCTGTAGTTGAGATGAAATGCGTATTGTTTAACAGAATTTAACAATTTGAAGCCCTTAAAAAACGGTTATTAAAGCCAGGTACAGATTTGCTTCAAATTTGAAAGCTATTTTGGCTTACTGGAACTAACCTATAAATCATTGAGTATATAAAACAATGAGTATCCAATATCCCTTCAGGTCATCAAAGTCACGGCTTACTAAACCGCAGGAACAAATGCAGTTGATAAATGGCTACATTATCAATCACATGTTAACATCAAAAGAAAGCAAGGATGCCGAATCTATCTGGTTGGATGTTCGAGCTATCGGGCTCGATATCTCACACAGCTCATTCAATAATAAGTTGAAGAAACTGGTGGAGGCCGGCCTCATCGAAAAAATCTCATTCGGATATAACAAGTATCTGTATCGCGCAAAAACTTAGAGCGGCAGAGCACCGGTTAAAAAATTGATATCAGCAACAATTCAACAAGAGTGATATAGATCATATCTCCCGCTGACAAAGAACATCTTATTTAAATCCCTGCTTGTTTAGTTTTGATAAACTTAATGCTCTTAGCTATGTTAGGAAAATTGGAACAGCCGGAAATCGAAGCTTTGCTCAGCCGGCAAATTACAGGCCGCCTGGGATGCCACGCCAACGGTACTACCTATATTGTGCCTGTTAATTACGTATATAAAAACGGCGTTATCTATGCGCACTCAGGGCCGGGAAAAAAGATCGAGATGATGCGGCAAAACCCTGAAGTTTGTTTTGAGGTGGACGAAATAAAAAACATCTTTAGCTGGAAAAGTGTCATCGCCTGGGGAAAATTTGAAGAGATTACCGAAATTGGAGAACAGGAACGAGCTATGCAGGCGCTAATTCACCGGATCATGCCATTGGTTGAACAGCCTTCTGGCCATCCCTCCCATGGGATCACCGAAAGTGAATACGACCTGGGAGATAAAATTGACCTTATAGTTTATAAAATAATAATTGACAAAACAACCGGTCGGTTTGAGCACAATTAATCATCCGGTTGGGTGCGAAATAAAGAGCAGATACGTGCTGATTGTAACTGTTTATAGTTTCTTTCATGGTCAATAAAACCTAATTTGCTCCGATCAGGAGTATCCCCGAAATCATTAGCACATAACTATTGACGCGCTAATCTCGTTTTCTCTTAACCCATTTCAATGCCTCAAACCATCCGGCGGAAAGAGAACCTGCGCCGGCACTTACTGCAAGCTGAAATGCAGAAGGAGACTTAAATTCAAAGAACATTGCTAATGGCCTGATATAAAGCAACGCCAACCCAAGCAGCAAGGTAAAACCAAGCATCGGAAACATCAGCCGGTTCTTATACTTTATTGTAACCCACAGCGAGTAGTAAAATGAACGGTTAACCAGCGTCAGGAAAATATTGGCGGAGAGCAGGCAACTAAAAACCATGGTACGTGTCAGTTGCTCACTAAACCCTGCGTTTACTGCATATTGGTAAATAAGCAAGGTCACCCCGGTGATCACTAATCCTTGAATAACACTGGTCACTAACTCATTCCAATTGAAAAATGTCGAGACCAGAGGTCTTGGAGGCCGAAGCATGGTGTTCTTTTCAATAGGCTCATTCTCGTAAACAATAGAACATGTCGGCCCCATAATCAGTTCCAGAAATATAATATGAACCGGGGAAAACATATTAGGGTAGATCCATCCAAACGCTAAAGGAATAAATACAGTAAGAATGATAGGTATATGAATTGAAATAATATACTGTATTGCCTTTTTAAGGTTAGTATAAATACGCCGGCCCATGGCTATCGCGTCAACCATTTTTGACAAATCATCTTTTACAAGCACCAGCGAAGCGGCATCTTTGGCTATTTCCGTGCCTTTAGTGCCCATGGCTATACCAATATGCGCTGCCTTGAGTGCGGGCCCGTCATTAACACCATCGCCGGTCATAGCAACAATTTCGCCTGCGGCTTTTAACGTGTTGACAATCTTCAGTTTTGCATCGGGGAACATCCTGCTAAAAATATTGACATGCTTTATCTTCTCCCCGAACTCTTTTTCGGGCAAGGCGAGTAACGCGTCGCCGGAGATGGTTTCATTGCCGTTGCGGAAACCTATTTCCTTTGCAATTGCCTGGGTGGTGAAAGGATTATCGCCTGTTATAATTTTCACAACGATGCCTGCCTTGTAAAAAGCTTCCAGTACATCCTTTATGTTCTTTTTTGGTGGATCATAAAAAGCCACCAGGCCAATAAAGTCAAATTGGATTTCCTGCTGCACAGGCGGAAACTGATTGCCATCAAGAAGTCCCCGCCCTACGCCTAATACCCGGTAACCTTCTGCCGATAGTTTCCTGATCGCGCTTTCAATAACTTTTTTTTCTTCAATATTTAATCCTGATACCGCTAACAAAGCCTCCGGCGCGCCTTTTGCCGCAATGATCCGGTGGCCGCTTTTATTTTCAAAAATATGTGTCATCATTGGCGGCTTACCAGCCAATGGATATTCATAAACCATATGATAACCGGGGCGCTCATCTATATCACAGGTTTTCTGATAGTTTTCATGTAAAGCCACTTCCATCGGATCAAAAGGAATAGGTTCGCTTGCCCACATTGCCAATACTACCAACTGCCTTACTTTTTTTTCATCCGTCAACTCTACGGCGTCATAAAATTGCCTGGACCCTCTTAAATATAATTTGGCAAGACTCATCCTGTTTTCAGTAAGAGTACCTGTTTTATCGGTGCATATTACCGATGCGCTGCCTAAGGTTTCTACGGTTTTGATTTCTTTGACCACCACTCCCATCTGCATCAATCGCCAGGCCCCCAAAGCCATGAAAGTGGTAAATGCAACCGGGATTTCTTCCGGCAAAATGCTCATAGCCAGGGTAAGTGCTTTAGTAAGGCTGGCCAGCCAATCAGCAGAGCGGAAAAAATTGATAGCCCAAACAATCGCAAAAACAATTACGCCAATGATGACCATCTTTTTTACGAAATTGTTGATCTGTAATTCCAACGGCGTTTTTTCTACCGTGATTGCTTCCAGCCCCCTTCCAATTTTACCAAGCTGGGTCCGATCACCTACAGCAGAAACAGAAACCACTGCAAGGCCGCTTACTACTGTTGTACCCTGAAATACGATGGGTTCAACAGACAATGGATCCTTAAAAACCGGAAGGGATTCTCCTGTCAGTGTGCTTTCATTAACAGAAAAATCATTGGAATGCACGATCCTTCCATCTGCTGCGATAGACATACCTTCTTCGACTATAAGGCTATCGCCTACAACAAGCTCGTCGCTATTTATATCAGTTACCAAACCTTCCCGAACCACCCTGCACTTTGGCTGTGTAAAGTCTTTTAATTTATTTAGGGCGGCCTTGCTCCTGGAGTTTTGGAAAATAGAAATTCCGGCTACCAAAATCACGGCTACCGCTAAAAATATTGCATCGCCGTTCTGACCTCTAATTAAATATATAACGGCTGTTGCCAATAGTAAAACAACCATTGGCTCTGCCACGAGGTCTTTCAGAACAGCAAAAAAAACATTATTCTTTTCTATTGAAAGGCGATTAATACCATATTTTTCCCGCGCAACGGCAACGTCCAACCGGCTCAAACCCTGGATATGGAAATTATTTTTAGTCATTGACAACGCGGGGGGGTATTTAATAAAAAAACGGAACCGGTACCTCCCGTTCCGTAATGCCGCCGTCACCGGTATTGAACCCATGACGTGGATCATTTACCGAAACAGGAATAAATTCCATCCATCGGTTATAACAAAACTATCTACTATATTGAAGACCGGACAGGACAATGATCAGTTTTGTTTGTGATCCTCGTCATTTGGAGAACCTTAAATGCCTTTTAAAAACCAAGGTTTGCACCTATTTCTTCTTATTTCCTTAGATTACATCCATTGTGCGGCGAAGCGGTTAAATTCGTGTCGCAGGTTGTTAAAAATATTCTCCTCAGTGATGTAGTTCTCATGTATGTCGGCATGCTCAGCTGCAGTCCTTTCAGAGATCACGGCATCGGTAGCCAGTAATTGGGCCTCGATTGCCTTATCATTGATTTGAATATCCTGCCTTAACTTTGTCAGATAATCCCGGTGGATGCTGAACTGATTTTGAAAATGTTCAACCTTTTCCTGCACTTCTCGCGCGGTATTATCTGCTGCTATTTCCTGTAACCTCTCCTGAAGGATACCCAATTCCTGTGTATAAAAAACAATGCCCCGTAAAGCGTCATTATTGAGGTTTTTAACGTATTTGATATTGATATGATTTTTCATGATACAAAATTGCAACGCGCTGCCCATGGCCGGAATGACTACAAACAGCTGCAAGGGTGATACTCATCATGTATTACTAAACAACTGTTTACCAAATAAATGACCAATATCATTTATTTGAGGAGAAACGATCATTTCGCGGGCGAAGCAACAACCTAACTTTGTTGAACCTAAGCATAGTAATTAAGGCAAACTCATACCCGGCACCAGATAACACAAACAATAGCGCCACCTGTTATAGAATAAGCCACCAATCGACTATTTATGATAACCAAAGACGAGATTTTCGGCTATACGCCCGATAAAAAATATCAAACCAACGTAGCCTATTTTTCTATGGAATTTGCTGTTGACCAGGCGCTGAAGATTTACAGCGGAGGGTTGGGCTTTTTATCAGGTTCGCATTTGCGTAGCGCCTATGAGTTAAAGCAAAACCTGATTGGGATAGGTATTTTATGGAAATATGGTTATTATGACCAGGTAAGAGATAGTGAAGGTTTGATGAAAGCAGAATTTATCCGGAAAGAATATGCTTTTCTGAAAGACTTATGCATTGTTTTCCAGGTATCCGTTCATGACGCCCCGGTACATGTTAAAGCTTATTTACTGCCGCCTGAAACGTTCGGAACAGCCCCATTAATCCTGCTTAGCACCGATATTGACGAAAATGATGAGCTTTCGCGATCCATCACTCATTGCCTGTATGACCCGAATGAAGCAACCCGCATTGCGCAAAGTATCATATTGGGCATTGGTGGAGCTGCTTTACTGGACCTTTTAGGGTTTGAACCGGATATTTACCACATGAATGAGGGGCATTCCCTACCCCTCAACTTTTACCTGTTTGATAAATTTAAAAGCCTTGCAGAGATAAAAAAACGAGTGATATTTACAACCCATACCCCCGAAATGGCCGGTAACGAATCACATAGCTATGCACTGTTAAAAGAAATGTCGTTCTTTTATCAATTACAGGGCACCGAGGTAAGGGCAATGCTGGGCATGGAAGGCGATCAGTTAAATTATACATTAGCAGCACTTAAATTTTCCGGAAAAGCCAACGGAGTTTCAAAGCTTCACGGCGAAGTCGCCAGGCAAATGTGGGGTAAAAACCCAGGCATCTGTGAAATCACTTCTATTACCAACGCGCAAAACAAGGCTTACTGGAGCGACACTGATCTTAACGCGGCCTTTGCTGATAATAATGATGACCGCATCATAGCCTGGAAAAAAGAAATGAAAAGAAGCATGTTCAAAGCCGTAGCCGATCAATGCGGTAAACTTTTTGACGAAAACATACTAACCATTGTTTGGGCGCGACGTTTTGCAGGCTATAAACGGGCTGGCCTCATCATGAAAGACTGGGAACGTTTTACACATTTGCTCGAACAAAGCGATTACCCTGTACAGTTGATCTGGGCAGGTAAACCTTATCCCGAAGATAAGGATTCCATAGATCAATTTAACCAGATCATGGTTAAAACCAAGCCTTTTAAGTGCTGCGCGGTGTTGACAGGCTATGAGCTTGCGCTATCGGCTATGTTAAAAAAAGGATCGGATGTGTGGCTGAATAACCCGAAACTTTATCATGAAGCATCAGGCACAAGCGGTATGACGGCGGCCATGAACGGAAGTATAAACCTTTCGATGCCTGATGGCTGGGTTCCCGAATTTGCCCGTGAAATGAATAATTGTTTCCTGATCAGGCCCGCGCCTGGTACGATATCAGAAGAAGAAAAAGATATTCTGGAAAACCGGAACCTGATGGACTTGTTAGAAAACGTAATAATGCCCATGTATTATCGCAACCAGGATCAATGGCTATCTTTCATGAAGCAAGCAGCAAAAGATATATTCCCAGCCTTTGAATCGGCAAGGATGGCTGATGAATACTACATGAAAATGTACAGTTCATAAACTATCAGCGATGCAATAAATTATATTTTGACGTCGGCTGTTTTGATGCTTAATAAATAAAACCGAAATACTCATGATATACCCCGATACGATGAGCGCCATGGTGCTGGAAAAAGCCGGCAACCCGCTCATCTGCAAAAAGCTGCCGATCCCCCGGCCTTCTGATAACCAGGTGCTTGTTAAAGTATTGGCTTGCGGCATTTGCCGTACCGACCTGCATATAATGGATGGCGAACTTAATAAACCCAAACTTCCGCTAATCCCCGGGCACGAGATCTTAGGAACAGTAATCGAAACCGGAAAGGCGGTCAAAGAACCAGTTGCTGGCCAGCTTGTAGGTATACCGTGGCTGGGGAGTACCTGCGGGCATTGTAAGTTTTGCCTGCAAGGAATGGAAAACCTTTGCGATACCCCGTTATTTACCGGCTATACCATAGATGGGGGCTATGCCGAGTATACAGTGGCAGATTCCCGCTTTTGTTTTGTATTAGATGAGCCGTATCGCAGCCCATCTTCAGCCCCTTTGCTTTGTGCCCGCCTTATAGG
Organism: Mucilaginibacter sp. Mucisp86; assembly: GCF_047324315.1. NCBI lineage: Bacteria > Pseudomonadati > Bacteroidota > Sphingobacteriia > Sphingobacteriales > Sphingobacteriaceae > Mucilaginibacter > Mucilaginibacter sp. Mucisp86. The sequence continues at coordinate 6,300,334 of NZ_CP168503.1, read as the reverse complement.
TTTTCGTTCTTATCAGATGATTACGGCATCAGCCCAAAATATAGGCATGTATGGCTTCGGGGCAGCGGCTCATATCCTTATCCAGATAGCTATAGCCCAAAATAAGAAAGTGTTCGCGTTCGTTCGCGACAATGACCACCAGGCAAAACAGTTTGCAAAAACAATGGGCGCATATTGGTCAGGCGGCAGTTCAGAAACAGCTCCTGAGTTACTTGATGCCGCTATTATTTTTGCATCCGCCGGCGAATTAATTCCGAAAGCTTTAAAAGAGGTGGGCAAAGGCGGGCAGGTGATTTGCGGGGGCATTCACATGACCGATATCCCGGCCTTTTCATACGATTTGCTTTGGGGCGAACGCTCGGTAAAATCAGTCGCCAATTTAACCCATCAGGATGGTTTGAACTTCTTTTCGGTATTAAAAGATGTTGCGGTACATACGCAAACCCAGGTATTCAAACTGGCCGAAGCTAATGAAGCAATCTCGATGTTAAGATCAGGGAAAATCAGCGGCGCCGCAGTGCTGGTTATGGATGAAGCCTGATCTAAAAGCTGCTATTCTGAACTGTTTGACATCTGCACAAAAAAGCTCGCGCTAATCGTCAGCTAAACGCTGAATTTGCGCAATGATATCATCAAGGTGGTGGCGGTCTATATAGTTAAATCCCTTTTTCATAACTAATTTTTTCTCCGGATCCTTTTCCAGCCACGCGCCCATCTTTAATAATAACCGGTCTTTCCACGAAAGTTTAGCGACAACGCATCTTCCTGAGAGGAAAAAGATTTTGGCTACTTTGCTGATGTTGTGGTCGAGGTTGTTTTTTATCAGCGTCTGGCGCTGGGCAATATCCTCACCATTGGTGCTACTAACGATGAATATAAAAAGCTTTTTGTGTTTTAGACTATTGATATTTTTCCTCAGCCAATCACGCAGCACTAACTTGCCAATATAAACTGGGCTACCAATTACAATCATATCATAAAGAGCCAGCAAGTCGGGAGTTACACTCTCGGCTTTTGATACCGGCATTTGCAAGATATTGGCCAGCCAATGCGCATATTGTTTAGTCGCGCCGTATTTACTCCCGTAAATGATGATTCCTTTCATGGCAATTGTCGATTTTGTACGGGCAAGTTACCTGGCAAATACCAATACAAAAATGACCTGGGTCATGTTCGAAAATGGTCCAAACTATCGCTGTTCCCTACCTTTTTTGTATGGGTTATTATCGTGACAACAATCATCCGGGGTACTGTCCACCGTCATGTTGTTTTCTACTGAAAATGAGGTCATTTGAATATCAATTAACACAACTCTATTATTTAATAATTAATTATGAAAACAGACCATGAAATTCAGAAAGACGTGATGGATGAACTTAAATGGCAACCATTCCTAAACTCATCCACAATTGGAGTTGCCGTTAAAAACGGCATTGTTACGCTGTCGGGTACCGTAGACACATTTTCTAAAAAGGTTGATGCGGAAAAGGCAGTAAAAAAGGTGGCCGGCGTAAAGGCTGTAGCCGAAGACATCCAAATAGGGATTTCCCCAATCTACCGCAGAACCGATACTGAAATCGCCGAGGCAATATTAAACACCCTGCAATGGCATTCAGCGATCCCCAACGATAAGATCAAAATCAAGGTAGAAAGCGGCGTTGTCACACTTGAGGGCGAATTGGAATGGGAATATCAGCGCGCCGGCGCAGTAACAGCTATTCAAAACCTCACGGGTATAAAATCGGTAATCAACCGGATTGCGCTGAAACCCAGGCTATCTCCTTACGAACTGGAGCAAAAAATTAGCGCGGCTTTTCACAGAAGCGCAGGTATAGATGCAGCGAAGGTTCATGCGGAGATCGATGGAAACACCGTAACGCTGACCGGCAGGGTACGCTCCCTTGCGGAGAAAGACGACGCCGAGAATGCAGCATGGGCCGCGCCCGGCATATTCCATGTAAAAAACAAACTGGATATCGGAGAAGCTGAATTTGCTTTTTAACAGGAAGGCGCTGTCGCTTTATGGCAGCGCTTAATTTAATTGAATAGGGTTGTCAGTTTGGCACAGCTATATCCTCTTCACATTATGATTATAACTATTTAGGATTATTAAAAATGGCGTTTCCAATAACGAGGCAGCTCAGCTGATACCAGCTCACAACTCACAGGAGTATTTAAGAAATCTTTTATATCTTTATTATTGAAACTCTGTTTGCGGCACTAAGACCACAAGATGAGGCGCTATGAAAAAAGTCTTGGTAATTGAAGATAATCAGGATATCCGGGAAAATACAAGTGAGTTATTGGAACTGGAAGGTTACGAGGTACTGACGGCTGGGGATGGAAAAACTGGTTTGCAGTTAGCGAGAGACTGGTTGCCGGATGTTATCCTCTGTGATATCATGATGCCCGTGGCCAATGGCTATGAAGTGTTTAGTTCACTAAAATCGCTCCCTGTTACAGCAACGATTCCTTTTATTTTTCTTACGGCAAATACCGAGAAAAAAGAAATGGAATCGGGGATGCATTTAGGAGCAAAAGGGTACGTTTGCAAGCCTTTTAGCCCGGAAGAATTACTGCAAACGCTTGAGCAATGCCTGCGATCGGCTGGGGAATAAAAAACACACGCTAAACTTCCTCCGTCATAATTTTAACATATTTGTCGGTTTTTCAAAAAGGATTAATTCTTCATTTTACTTAACCGCTGCAAATCAATCACTCTGATTATACTGCCATTTTTTTCGATCAATCCTTCGCTGCGGAAATCTGACAATGTGCGGCTAACGGTTTCTGTAGCCATACCTGCAAATGCGGCCAAATCCTCTCTGGAAATACGAATACTTCCGTCTCCAGCGTTGGTTTGCTTGTAAAGCCTTAAAATGGCATCTGCCATTTTCTTTCTAACAGAATCATAAGCCAATTGCAGCAAACGATCTTCATTCTCCCGTATTTGGCCCGCCATCAGTTTAATAAACTCACTTGTTATATCGGGATATAAATTAAGCATTTCATCCAACCGCTCCTTGGGAATGAGGCATAACTGACTATCTTCAACCGCGCTGGCAGTTTCCGAATATACATCATCGGCCAGGAGAGCCCTGACACCCAGATATTGGCCTGCCGTATGCAAATCTGTTATCAATTCCCGCCCGTCTGAAGAAAGCTTGCTGGTTTTAATTTTCCCATTCAATACAACATACAAGCCGTTCCCTTTATCTCCTTCATAATATATAACCTGATTTTTTTTGAATGAACGAACCTTGCGTTCTTTAATGATCTTTTGCAGTTCGGCTAAACCTTCATTCCGGGAAACAACACAGCTTAGCTGATCAAGGCTCCCGCTATAAAATTTCTTTTGCTGTTCCTGCTTTTTCAATCTGCTCTCAATGGCTGCAAACAGTTCCACATCATCAAAAGGCTTGGTGAGATAGTCATCAGCTCCCATTTCCATCGCCTTGCGTAAATCAACCCGATCCGCCTTGGCTGTAAGAAAAATGAATGGTATGTTAGCCGTTTCCGGCAATTTATTGAGCATATACAGCACACCATACCCGTCGAGCTCCGGCATCATAATGTCACAAAGAATTATATGCGGCAAATGGGTTTTAGCAAGTTCAACGCCTACCTTTCCGTTCTCTGCAGCATAAACGGTATAACCGGCCAGTTCGAGTATTTCAACTACACCCTCCCGAATGTCGGCGGTATCTTCTATTATTAAGATTGGAATACTCATAAATCAGGTACTGGACATAGCCTAATTTAAATCATTTAATTGAGGTGTCAAAATCATTTGGCTTATCAGCAATAAAAGCGTGTTTATTTAATATAAAAAAGGAAGTCAATGATTATAGCTGTTGCGAAAGGATCTGGTTTATACGTAAACTGTATAAAATAACGCTATCGCAGACGCCCCCATAGTGACGAAAGTGAACCAAAGCAGTATTTTAGAAAATAGTTTACTTTTGAATTCCCCCATGATATTTCTGTTAGAAGTGATCCGGATTATTAAAAAAAGTAAAGGCACCGCAGCAATTCCGTTTAACACTGCAGCATAAACAAGTGCTTTAACAGGATCTACCCCGCTATAATTGATAAGTAATCCAATTAAAGTGGAGATACAAATAACAGCATAAAATGCCGGGGCCCTTTTTAACTTCAAATTAAGTCCCGATTTCCAATTGAACGCTTCACAAGTAGCATATCCTACTGAACCAGAAAGCACGGGAACCGCCAGCAAGCCGAGGCCAATGATACCAATTGAAAAAATTAATTTTGCTAAAAAACCGGCGTTCGGAAAGGTATGTACCAATGGTTCGATCGCTTTTGCGGCATCGGAAGCGCTCCTGATGTCTGTTACACCGCTGTTGTGTAAAACCGTAGCAGAAACTACAATAATACTCCAGGTGGTAAATTCTGAAAACAACATTCCGAAAGTATTGTCGATATGCATCCGCTTAATTTGCCCCCGGCTTACTTTTGGTTTATGATGTGAAAGCCGTTCCCATTCCTTTTGTTCCTCTACTTCCTGTGATGCCTCCCAAAAAAACATATATGGAGAAATAGTAGTTCCCAACACCCCTGTAATAATAAACAGGAAGCTAAAATTTAATTCAAAATGAGGTAATACTGATGCTTTCAGTATAGTGAGCCAGGGTTGCCGCACAATAAATAAAGTTATGGGATATGCAAGCAAGGTTATCGCCAGCCATTTTAAAATCCTGGCATATGACCGATAAGAAGTAAAAACTTCAAGAATAAGGATTAATAGCGTAAAAAACAACGTCAAGGTAACAAAAGATGTTGGAACCAATAATTGCGCGGCAGCGGCCATGGCTCCTATGTCGGCGCCGATATTAATGGTATTTGCTATTAATACCAGCCCTGCAACCGTGTACAAAACACCTTTGCTATAATGTTCCTTTATTACGGCCGATATACCCTTACCGGTAACCATCCCGATGCTTGCGCAAGCTTCTTGCACGGCGATCATAAAAGGCAACATATAAAGAGCTGTCCACAATTGATTATAACCAAACTGTGCACCGGTTTGCGAATAAGTGGCTATACCAGAGGGATCGTCATCAGCAGCGCCGGTTGTAAGGCCCGGACCCAATACTGAAAAAAACTTCACCACCCCATTTTTTCGATTTTTAATTAGCTGCTGGTTACTTTTCATTATCGCAAAATGTCAGAATAATTTGATCTATGTTAAGCAACCTCTTCAGGGGAAAATGAAACCCGGAACTTTAAAATACCAAATGGTTAAATGTTAAGGTTAGCAAACCGATGTTTATTTCACACTTATGTTATGTGTATTTTTACCATAGATGGCCATTTCAAGGCTTTCATCCAAATTATAGATATCTTCAAACCGTATCAACTCGCCGTTTCTCACTTCACACGTTAAATAAGTAATTTTTAAAGGAACCGACTTATTAAGAATAAAATTTTGAGTCTTTGCTTTTTTCAAACTCCTGTACATTTGAGCAGCTTGTCCCAAACCGTCATATTTAAGCAGCAACGCACCAAGTTCAGCCGCCTTATCTATCCAAATGCAACCATTACTTACATCGCGCTTATCCAATATAAACAGTTTTGGATCATCCGTTTGATTTAAATAAATATTGTAGCTATTTTGAAAATGAAACACCATCGCCCCAAGCGTTTTATCGCACCCCGGCGCTTGTTTGGCATAATATCCGCCAGGTGATTTTAATATCAGTTTCAATTGGGCATTTGTGATATCTGTTAGTTCCCCGTCCATATTGTAGATGCTTATTTGGTTGCGCACAAGAAACAGGCTATCTGCAAGGGCATTTTGTAATATATGATGGGTAAATATCTGGTTAGGGATAAGCCAATTCGGATATGTAGTCAAATAAGTCACCTGACTTTGCAACGTCGGGCTTGGTGTTTCCGGTGCTCCTACAATTACTTTAAAGAGCATTGTAGTATCCGGCAAATGCAATTTTAACGTATAAGTTGGCACATTGATCTGGATAAACTCTTGCTTGTCATCAATCTCCGCCCATCTGATCCGTTCCATATTGGCGGCTATTTTCATAACATCGCTGCCAGGTTCTCCGTAACAATCGTCAGGCGCCTGCCCCCTGATTACATACAGCATTTCCCGCAAAACAACGTAGATTTTAGCACGTGGCTGAACACTAAGAATCGCATCTTTGAAATCGGGCGAATCTATAACGTTTTTTAGCTTGGTTTCCGCTGCAAACGGAATGTCCATCCCATAATCGATACGTGCAGATCCGTAATCTGGATTTAGTTTTCCGTAATGCAAATGATTCATCATGGTGATTATCGCATCCGTGAGCAAAACATCAAATTTTGCCTTCAACGAGTCACCCACTGTATTGGGATTATCTAAAATATCACGAAGTACGTCGAATTGAAGGTCCTTGGGATGAAAATCGTTATGCGATAATCCGTACTGCATTACACAATCTATAAGCAACATAGCATTTCCGGTATTTGAATGAGATTCGGGGTTTATCCATACCGCGCGATAGTTATTTTGCCTGTAAAAACGGGTTGCGGTTTGCGGGTAATGTAATACCTGCAGTAAAGCTGGTGAATTCAGTTGATGACGGACGGCACTGACTAGCGCCGGATTATTGTCCTGGGCAAATCCATCTATCGAAAAGAATAATTCGACTATAAACATCACCAAAATCAACTTTTTCATTTTTAATCATTTTATGATACCGGTGCCATTTTCGAAGAGACAAATGATCATCAATTTTTTAAGTAAAGTTTTGAATAACATTTACCAAAAAGAATGACCTCCGTCAAATAACTTAATGATATCGGTCACCCGGAAAACTCGGTTATTGAAACTATGTGGAAGATATCAGCAGTTGAAAGTCAGAAATGATAGTCATTTCTGACACTTTTCAAAGCGCGGATAAGCAAAGTTTGTCCTATTGGTAATCAGCTCTTAGAAATAGCTTTTTTTGGAGTATCAAATCTTTCCAAACCGGAATCGAACCGGTACGGTTTCCGACAGATCTTTTAGACTAGTGCGTCTGTCAATTCCTTCATCTTGAAGTTGTGAATATTTACATTTAAAATAGTTATATCTTTGTTAAATAAGCACAAGCGATTTGATTATTTAAGGGTGATCTATCAGGTGACCCCTAACTGAATAAAAGCACAAAGCATTGATTTATAGCGGACATTAAACTGCTTACTGAACCCTAACTCTCCGCCAGATATCAATTAGGATCAAAAAGCGCTGTAAAATTATTTACGGCGTTTTTTGTTTTTAACCCACAGCAGGGATTGGATTTCTGCTCTACAGGTAACTGGATATTACAACCATCGATTTACGCAAACGTCTTTAAAGCCATGATTTGCTGCTTCCCTAAATCAAATCCCCCTCCGGCCATTGTAGTAAATCCAGGCGCAAACCTCCGGATTAATTATGCGTGACCTAAAACCGGCGACCTACAATGATCTTCAAAATAGCCCTGTCTGAATTTGACGTAAAACCGTACCCTACACCGCCATTAAACTCCCATTTAGGATCAACGTTCAAGTCGGTTGCAACAAACAATTGATGGTCTTGCAGCTTAATTGGGTCATAATGAAAAAATGGGCCTGTACTGCCATAATATTCCAGGCCAAGTGCAACAACTTTTGTTACATCATAACTCCCTTTAACGTTAGGTGAAAACGTAAAACCCCTATTCTGATCGGGGCCTTTAAAGCTTTTTTCGAGCGTTGGGTTAACGGATATATAAAGTTTATTCCATTTTTTATCAATGATCGGCCTGATCTCCAATGTGGATGTATTGGCAGAAAATGCAGCTTTTTGAAAACCGAACTCGGTTGAAATGCTTACCCCTACCGGCCAATTCCAGCTTTCCGGTGCAGCAACCCTGGGTCTTATATGAGAGCCTACATAAGCGGTGCGGCCGCCATCGCCTACTGAATTAAAAATGTAGAACCCGGTTTCAAACCATGTTGTCCAGCCATGAGTAATCTCAATGGTTTCATGTTCAACATGATTTGTAGGAAGCTCGCCGTTACTTACTGTTGTACTGCCGCTTATCGTATAATTACTGTGAAGCTCAACCATGGTTTTGCTTTTTTCAACGGTCTCTGAACCATAAACCTGAATTTCATAATTATCCTGTGCTTTTAGGTTGAGGGCGCAAAATGTAAGGATCAGTAAGTAAACGTATTTCATCGATATAAAGCATTAAAACGGATACAAATAGTATTCGTGCCAAGCTATTACGGTAATCTGAAGCAAAACTGTAGTTGACCCTTTGTATAAAAAATGTGACAAACGGCGACAGGTTTAAAAAGCAGCGACAAATTAAGCCTGCCGTATTTTTGCCGAAAGAAGAGATGACAGAGGCATAGTTTCAGACATGATAAACGGCGGTAACGGTAAATAAACATTATTTCCCTGTAATCAGCTTTGCCATAATGAATGCGGCCCCTGCGGCAAGAGCCCCAATAATTACTACTTTTAATGCCCCGCTTAACGCATGCTGGCCGGTCATTTTACTTTTAAAATAGCCAAAAATAAACAAGCAAATTATCGTTACCCCACATGAGTAATAAAGTGCCTCTTGTGCCTCATGAATAATAAAATAGGGTGAAAGCGGGATGATGCCACCTACGATATAGGAAATGCCTATGGTGATGGCGCTTTGGGTAGCGCGGTTTGCATCAGGTTCTTCCAGGCCCAGTTCATAACGCATCATAAATTCAACAACAATCGTCGAAATGGCTGCCCCAAACAATAAGTTCCTCCTCACCCGGAAAAGTACAATACTATTGTTTTGATTTCTGATTTTTTCCTAATTTTATTTAACTAATCACTGGTTTATGATCAACATTACGGTAAACGGGCAACGTCACGATGTCGATGCTGACCCTAACATGCCTTTACTTTGGGTTATTCGGGACATCCTGGGCCTAACAGGTACTAAATTTGGCTGCGGCGCAGCACAATGTGGGGCATGTACAGTACATTTGAATGGCGAAGCAGTACGATCATGCGTTACGAAGCTAAGCCGTGCCGCTGGGCAAAAAATAGTAACAATCGAAGGGCTTTCTCTCCATAATAATCATCCGCTACAATTGGCCTGGAACGAAATGAATGTCCCGCAGTGTGGCTATTGCCAGTCGGGACAACTGATGTCTGCAGCCGTATTGTTACGCGAAAATCCCAACCCAACCGATCAGGATATTGATGACGCTATGTCGGGTAATATCTGTCGCTGTGGTACATATCAGCGCATCCGGGCTGCCATTCACAAAGTTGCAGCCATGCAAACGGAAGGAGCCAAATTATGAAGAAGCTGCTGATCATAAGCACCATACTTATCGTTGGAGGGGCACTACTGCTATCGTTCAGAACGGAACCTGTAAAAGTTAATAATTCCCCCCTCTTAGCAAAAGACAGCGTTGGCTCAACCAAAGCATTTATGTCGGTATATAAAGTATTGATGAGTGCAAGGTGTATGAATTGTCATCCCTCTGGCGATGTGCCTTTACAGGGCGATGATAGCCATTTACATACGATGAATGTTAAGCGGGGTGCCGACGGGCACGGCATTTATGCTGTTCGCTGCAGTAACTGTCATCAGGCGGAGAACACCGCAGGTTTGCATATGCCGCCCGGGAATCCTAAATGGGGTCTGCCTCCTGCCAATATGCGAATGGTGTTCCAGGGACGTACCCCACGCCAGCTGGCATTGCAACTTCTTGACCCTAAACAAAACGGCGGGCGTACCAAACAACAGCTAATCGATCATATGGCTAAAGACGACCTGGTAGGCTGGGCATGGCATCCCGGCGATGGAAGAACGTTACCTCCTATGAGTCGGACAGCCTTTGTTGCACAGGTACGTTTGTGGATAGCTAAAGGAGCGTATGCACCTTCGGCAAAGGCAAAATGAATGATTTAAACGATAAGAGCAACCATTATGGAAACTAATGCGATATCAAGAAGAAATTTTCTCCGCGTGTCTGGTCTTGCCAGCACCGCACTTTGTTTAGGCTTTTATTTCCCCGCCAATGCAAAAAAAGAGCAGTTAATATCGGCAAACGGCGCTGAGCATGGCTTTGATTTTAATGCCTGGATGCATATCGATACTAATGGCAAGGTAACGCTCACAGATCATCGCGCAGAAATGGGTCAGGGATCTTTTCAGTCCGTGCCGCAAATTATTGCAGAGGAGCTGGAGGTTGACCTCAAGGATATCAGTGTAGTTTTTGCACAAGGCAATCCTGATAAATTTGGCAGTCAGATTACCGGGGGCAGCTCAACCATTAGGGGATCTTACAAAAAACTACTCAAATTAAGTGCAACAGCGCGTGAGATGCTGATCACCGCGGCGGCGAACAAATGGAATGTCCCTGCTGGCGAGTGCTACGCAGAATCTGGCCACGTTATCCATAGGCCGTCCGGAAAAAAATTAAATTACGGAGAACTGGTTGTTGATGCATCTAAACTCACGCCTCCTGCAGATGTTAAGTTGAAGGAAACATCTCAATATAAACTGATTCGTAAGCCTCTTCAAAGGCTGGATACGCCAATGAAAACCAATGGTGAGGCCATCTTCGGGCTGGATAAGAAGCTGCCGGGAATGCTTTATGCATCTGTAGAGCGCAATCCTAGGCTGCGCGGTAAGCTTAAAAGTTTTGATGCCTCCGCGGCTTTGAAAGTTCCGGGGGTGAAAAATGTATTTAAGATACAAATGATGGTTTTTAATACTACCCGTGATGGCGTGGTAGTTATTGCCAATTCAACCTGGGCGGCTATGCAAGGCCGGAAAGCGCTAAAGGTTGACTGGGATGAAAGCGGCTTTGAGCATGTAAACACCGCCGATATATACAAACAGCACGAGGAACTACTTCAAAAAGAAGAAGGCCTTTCATTTAAAAAACAAGGTGATCCGGATGATATTTTGGCCAAATCGGCCAATAAAATTGACGTGATCTATCAAACACCTTACCAGGCGCATGCCGCAATGGAGCCGTTAAACTGCGTGGCATATTACCAAAATGACAAGATAGAAATTTGGGGCCCTATACAGGCTCCGGATTGGGTGCAGGGTGATATCAGCAATAAATTTAAGATGCCTAAAGAAAAAGTGATCGTTAATATGACTTTTTTAGGCGGAGGCTTCGGTCGAAAGGCTTTTTTGGATTATACCCATGAGGCCGTAGCCATTTCGAAAGAAATAGGCGGACCGGTTCAGGTTATTTGGTCAAGAGAGGATGATGTAAAGCAAGGTCCATATCGTGCCGGAATTTCCTACAGAGGCCAGGGTGCCATTGAAAATGGTGAAATCAGTGCATTGAAATTCAAAATGGCCGGTCAGAACATCGATCACTGGAATACTGATAAGAGAGGAAAAGCCAATAATAGTACAACAGAAGGTTTTTTGAAACCTTACTTTGACAGTATTAAGAATATCAGCTTCGCCGATGTTCCCTATGAAATGCCTTTGCCTAATATGTGGTGGCGTTCGGTTTATGCCTCTACAAACGGTTTCGGCTATGAGAGTTTTATCAATGAAATGGCTGCTTTGGCAGGACAAGATCAGCTTGACTTTAGAAGGAAATATTTAAAAGATGAACGTTGTCAGCGCCTGATTGACAGAATGGAAGAAGTTTCGGGCTGGAAATCGAGGAAAAAGAATGAAGGCTTTGGCGTGGCAATAACCGAATGTTTTGAAACTACCGTAGGCCAAATTGTAAAAGTTTCCAGGCACACAGATGGAAAAGTGAAGATTGACAAAGTATGGGCAGTTATGGATTGCGGCTGGTACGTGAATCCGGATATTATTAAAGCTCAGGTTGAGGGATCTGTTGTTATGGCATTGGGCGCAGCTACTATCCATGAAATTACATTCAAAGATGGACTGGTGGAGCAGCATAATTTTTACGATTACCTGATGCCTCGAATGAGTGACGTCCCTCCTGTTGAAGTACATATTATGGAAAATACCGCAGATGCCGGAGGTGTGGGCGAACCCGGCTTACCGCCTTTTGCCCCTGCACTCACTGATGCCATATTTGATTTAACAGGTAAAAGGATCAGGAAATTGCCATTTAAGTTGAGCGAGGTTTAATCGACTCAGAGCAAACCGTTTTAAAAAGGCGGCTATCCGATAAGTACAGATAGCCGCCTTTTTACTATATCAAGCTATGAGTATCAAGGCACAATACTCCATTGCTGGTTTAAACTGCTATTGTTACCATAAAATTCCATAGGGCTGCCGTTGGTTGTTCCGCCGCCGGTATCCAGGCATTTGCCGTTAGTTCTGTTCACAATTTTATAGTACGAACCAATTGGCACAATTGTCCATTGCTGATTGGTGCTGCCACCGCTTGTCCACTGTACAACTGTTGAAGCATCGTCCGTATGGTTATCACTATCCAACGCTTTTCCGCTGGATACACAAATCAGCTTATAATAACCTCCGGTATAGGTTAATGTCCATTTTTGATTATTGCTGGTACTCGAGGTCCATTGCCCCACATTAGCGCCATCTGTGGTTGCGCCAAGGTTATCGAGGTATTTGCCCGTAGCCCGGTTAACTAAATGGTAGGTACCATTAGCAATCGGCTGCGTACCAACGGTACAGGTAAGCGTACCAAATCCAAGCTGATCAAAGCCGCCGCTGCTTGAACCGTAGTTTCCGCCGCCGCCTTCCGGCCTTACCTGGGTAGCAAACTGGCTGCTATAAGTTGCTGTAATGCCCATCACGTTTTGGTAGTGATTATAGATCAATTCCCAGCACGGGCGTATGGTACCGCGCGAAGCATCTGAAATAACGGTTTGGTTCACGTTGTCGCAATTGTTGTAGGTGTTATAAGGCACCGTCATATTCAGGTTATACTTGGCAGTGTATTCGGCTAATGCCAATACTTTGTTGTTTTCGTACGCGAACAAGTCCTGCCCCTGGTTAAAAGCCATCTGGCAAAATGCGCCTACCAGTGATATATCCAGTGTTGCGTGCCCCTGGTCGCGACCAGCTTCCTGATTTTGCCCAAGGTTTCCGGGGTGAACATAGAATACAGCTCTGTCGATGTTGCCATTACCGATGCCGCTCTTAAAATAAGTTATAGCCTGGTTAAATTTAGCCTGATCGTCGCATAAAATGCCGATAGATAAAATAGTAGCCATGTTGCAAAGGTCCCAGTTTGCCCAATAATGCGTATCGCAGGTACCGTTATGATTAGTCAGGAAACCATTGGCTGCCGGATAAAAAACATTTAACATAAATGTTTTGAAATTGCTGAAGTCGGTAGCCGACCAGCCACTGTACGATCGAAGGATTTCGGCGGCATTTGCAAGCTGGTATCCATACAAACCGGAAGCTAATGCATAGTTGGAATCTCCGCCTATGGCCTTACAGGTTGTTGCCCAGGCATTAAGAATGCTCACAGCTTTATCGGCATAGGCATTATTGCCCGAAATGTACCACCGCAAGGCATCCTGATAGGCAGCGGCGGCATCGCGCATAATGTGTACATAGTTGCCTCCGGTACTCGTTCGCGTGAGTGTATCATTCGGGCCGGCCATAGTATAACTAAGTTGCGCATAAGAATTGGCAGTGAGGATGTTGTAACTGTCAACCCATGGCGAGGCATTGGCATTTACCTGTGTTTGCATCCGGATCAGATCGGCAGAAGTATGCAGCATACCCGGATGGATGAAACTGAACGTAGCATTTGTTTTAAGTTTACTGCCCCCAGAGTGATTGGCTTCACTGGCGATACTTTCGGGCGAAATTGTTTTTTTACAACCAGTTGCTGCAATGATACAGCAGGTGATTAGTATCAATAAGTTCTTTCTCATAGTTAAAATTGTTATGTAATGGCAGGCTGTTAGCCTCCACGCTATTTATCAGAAGGGTTTGCTATTGGTTAAAAACACTCCTGTTAATCCTAAAAAATCAAATGTTTGGGATAAAATATTCAATAGCCCCAAACTTAATTTTTACAGAACAGATAAATAAAACATATTTGATGATAGTGCATTTTCAGGGGTGCAACTTTCCCCTGCCTGTTTTATGAAGACAGACAACTTCAATGTTGGCCAAACAATATTTGATAACCAGCGAGGTTAGATTTATAAATGGTAATTAGTTTGCGAGAACAAAAAAATAATACTATTGACAAACAGGGTATTATCACATATAGAGACAATAATATTTCGGGGAGATACTCAATTGGTAAAGCAATTTTTACAACAGCAAGTAATAAATCTTGCTATTATTGCAGGGTAAAGAAAAGGCAAACAGCCAAAGCAGCTAAAAAACGGCTATTTTATAGCTTTTAGATGCATTTACCACGTTAAGAGCGCTTATTTGGATGTATTGGAAAGGCATAGAAATATTTTTTTTGCATGAAGAATGGTAGCTCCGGCATTTGTACTCAAATAGTTACAAAACATTAATAGCTACTGTATTGTAATATAATCACGTTAAAATTCAATCAGGTGAACCGGTTTAAAAGTATCGTTGATCAGTTTATAAATGTGCTTGCTATAGCGGCATATTTATTTATTACATTAACGCATATCTTTTTTTTACCTAACCTTAATAAGGAGGCTTTAAAACTCAAAGCCTTAGCCAATAGCGAATTTATTCATAAAAACAGGAGTCAAAGTAACGGCACTTCGTCGGCACACCATGGCATTCGTTCGGTTGTTGAAAGTAAACGCAAAGTCATTGTCCCCAAATTAACAGCCTTTACTCCCCTGCTGGCATTTATATTCAGTGCCTTCGCTTTATTCTTATTAAAGAAAAAACACTACATCTATTCATCTCCAGGGAATATCTCCTATTCCGGTACTTATCTTCAACTTCGCCGGTTAAGGATCTGATTGCTACCCTCCCCGTGGCCGCTGATTTTTTTAACTGAAATAAGTTTGGTCATGATCTTATTACGCGATTTTCCTCGCGTGTCAACAACATTTTAATCAGTGTAATGCATATAAGCAAAGCTTGTAAATGAGGTGCTACAAATAGCTGCGCTTCTGTTTCAATAGCTTACGCTTAATACATGTACCCGCCTGATTTAAAGTCAATTTTTAATAATTATCGGTTAATAATGAAAATCATGTTTTTCAGCATAAACTTAGCACGACCCTGTTTTTTGGTTGCTGCTATCTTATGCCTTATGTCGTTAAGCGCATCCGCGCAAAATAATAAAACGCAGTTCCCTGCACCTGATCAGGTTCCGGATACCGGGAAGGCAGGTTTTCCTGTGATGCCCGTTATACAGGGCTCCGGCGAGTATCTTACGTTAAGGCAGTGTATCGATTATGCCTTAATTCATCAACCTGCATTAAACCAATCGTTTATTAATGCAGATATAGCGCGCACCTCAAACGCTGTTAATTTGGCGGCGTGGCTGCCACAGGTCAATGCAAGTGGTAACCTTGTCCATTACATACAGCAAACTAACAATAACATTTCAACCAATGCCGGCAGCGGCGCAACAACAGGAGCCGGTAGCATTACGGGCGTACGCAGCAACTATGCCAATACATTCATCCCCGAACTGTCCGTAACACAATCTATCGTAAGCCCGGGATTGTTATACGCTGCTAAGAGCGCACCTTTACTCGTTAAGCAGGCAAAGCAAGTTACAGACAGTACTAAAATTTATCTCGTAAGCTCGGTCAGTAAAGCTTTTTATAATGTATTGCTCACCCTGCAGCAAATCAATGTACTAAAAGAAGATACTACAAGGCTCGGTAAAAGTTTGCGCGATGCCTATCATCAATATAAAGGTGGTATTGCAGATGAAACAGATTATCTGCAGGCAACCATAACCCTTAGTAACTCAAAAACGCAATTAAAACAAGCTAAGGAAAACCTTGCCCCGCAGTACGCCGCTTTGAAGCAACTGATGGGATACGAACCCGAAAAACAGTTTAACGTGAGTATAGATACCGTGCAGATGATGAACGATATCCGCATTGATACCGGCAAGAGACTTCAATATGAAAACAGGATAGAATATAAGCAGATTCAAACACGTAAAGATTTACAGGCGCAACTCACCAACTATTATAAATACGCCTTTTTGCCTACGGTGTCCGGTTTTTTTAATTATGGGCTTCAGTTTGCGAATAACCGCTTCTCAGATCTGCTGTCGGGCTCATACCCAAGCTCTTCAGTCGGCTTGTCTCTCAGCATTCCCATTTTCACCGGATTTGCCCGTATGCATAATATACACAAGTCGCACCTGCAGGAACAGCTCATCAACTGGGACGAGACGAACTTAAAACTTGGGATTTATAAAGAATATGCCACCAGTATGGCCAACTATAAAAGCAACCTGTACAGTTTCCAGGAGCAGCAAAAAAATGTAGGCATGGCAAAGCGGGTGTACTTTGTTGTAAACCTGCAATATAAGCAAGGCGTTGTAGCCTACCTCAATGTAATAACAGCCGAATCAAATCTCATTACCGCAGAAATAAACTATACAAACTCGTTGTTCCAGCTGCTGTCAAGCAAGATAGACCTGCAAAAGGCAATGGGTGACATTACTTATTAATGCAAAAGAAAATAAACCTCCATGAATAAATTATCATTAATAATCAGCTTCATAACCGTACTTATCCTGGGTGCATGCAAACAAAAACAGCCACCTGTCGACCCGGAAATACCGGTTAATTTGTTAAAGATCAAAGCCAAAAATGTGCTTTACTATGATCAATATCCTTCTACTACTGCTGCTTTAAGCCAGGTTAACCTGCTTCCACAGGTGCAGGGAGCTATAACCGGTATATTTTTTACCGAGGGGAGGCATGTGGAAAAAGGACAAAAGCTTTTTGAAATAGACAGGCGTATATACCAGGATAATTATGATGCGGCGGTAGCCAATCGCAAGGTCGCCGAAGGCAGTCTTACCCAGGCGCAACAAGATGCCGACCGGTACGAGTATCTCAACAAATACAACGCAGTTGCCAAACAGCTTTATGACCATGCAGTTATTGCGCTGCAAAATGCACAGAATCAGTTAAGCGCATCAGGGCAGGCCGTAAAAACTGCAAAAACCAACCTAAACTATGCTACGGTTTATGCACCATTTAGCGGCACCATAGGTTTTAGCCAGGTTAAACTGGGTGATGTAGTAAACGTTGGCTCAACCGTATTAAACACTATATCAACCGATGACCCAATGGCGGTTGATTTTGTAATAAATGAAAAGCAACTGCCCCAATTTGAGCGCCTGCAACAAAGTAAAACTCAGGCTGTAGATTCGCTTTTTACGCTCTTATTGTCTGATAATTCACTATATCCTGTAAACGGTAAAATTTCGGTTATCGACCGTGCAGTTAACCCGCAAACCGGGTCGGTTACTATCAGGCTTGTATTTGCTAACCCAAAGCGCATGTTAAGGGTTGGTATGAGCTGTGTTGTACGGGTACATAACCAGGAAGCAGGCCCTCAGCTGGTGGTGCCGGGCAAAGCTGTAGTTGAGCAAATGGGCGAATACTTTGTATTTACCGCCAAGGATAGTTTGGTTAACAACCCAAAAGCCGGGGCCGATTCTGCTAAAAATAAAATATCCAGGCTTTTTGCGGTACAAAAAAAGGTACAGCCGGGGCAAACCATTGGAGCCGGCATGATCATCAAAAGTGGTATTGCAGCCGGCGACCGCATTGTTGTTGATGGAGTGCAACTGCTGCGCAATGGCGTGCCGATAACAACGGCCAACAAGGCTGCTCCCTCTGCAGGTGGTAAAGGAGGCCGATAAAACACGCTTAATTTATTCAGGAAAAAATTTATGATAGCTAATACCTTTATAAAAAGACCTGTAACGGCAATCGTGATATCTATTGTACTGGTTATTACGGGTACGGTATCCATATTGCTGTTACCTATAGATCAGTACCCCGATATTACACCGCCCATTGTACAGGTTAACGGCCAGTTCACAGGGGCCGATGCTCAAACCGTTGAGCAAACTGTTGCTACCCCTATTGAAGAACAGGTAAACGGGACACCGGGTATGGAGTATATGCAAAGTAACAGTACCAATAACGGGCAGATGACTTTGAATGTAACGTTTAAGCCCGGAACCGATATTGATGTTGCAGCCCTTGATGTTCAAAACCGGGTTAGCATAGCTACGCCGCTGTTGCCTGCCGTGGTAAGCAGGCTTGGGCTCACTGTACGTGCAGTTAACCCAAGTATGCTGATGATGGTAGCCATATACGCTCCCAAAGGCACACATAACATCACTTTTTTAGATAATTACACCAACATTTTTATACAGGATGCTTTGTTACGGGTGCCGGGCGTTGGAAGCATCAACCGCTTTACCGACGATTTTAGCATGAGGATCTGGATGAACCCGGAAAAAATGGCTTCATACAGCTTAACCCCTTCTGATGTAATTGCTGCCCTTAATGCACAAAACGTACAGGTAGCCGCCGGAACAGCGGGTGTGCCTCCGCAAGCCTCAACCCAAACCTACGAACTGGGTATCCTGGTAAACGGCAGGTTAAGCAAAGTATCTGAATTTGAAAAGATCATTGTTAAAACCATCCCGGCAACCGGACAAATGGTTTATCTTAAGGATGTGGCCCGGGTTGAACTGGGTAAATTCACCTTCTCAAGTAATTCTTTTGTTGATGGCCATAAAGCATCTTACCTGCAAATATACCAGGCACCCGGTAGCAATGCCCTTGAAACTGCGAATGGCGTATACGCCGCCCTCGCCAAGCTGAAACAGAACTTCCCGGCCGATGTACAGTACCAGGTACCTTTTGAATCCGTTACGGTGGTAAAGGTATCCATGAGCGATGTAATAGGCACACTCTTAAAAACATTAGCGCTGGTTGCCGTGGTTGTATTTGTGTTTTTACAAAACTGGCGTTCAACGCTCATTCCGGTATTGGCTATACCAGTATCTATATTCGGTACGTTCTGCTTCTTTATACCGCTTGGCTTCACCATTAATACCTTAACCATGTTCGGTTTTGTATTGGCCATTGGTATTGTGGTTGATGACGCCATTATTGTGGTTGAGGCCGTGCAGCATTATATCGATCATGACCACATGTCGGCTAAAGAAGCGACTTATACGGCTATGAAGGATATTTCGGCCCCGGTTATCGCCATTGCGCTTATATTGGCTGCCGTATTTGTGCCGGTGGGTTTTATACCCGGCATTGTAGGCAGTCTTTATCAGCAATTCGCTATTACCATAGCCATATCTGTTATCATATCGGCTTTTATAGCCTTGTCGTTAACACCGGCGCTTTGTACGTTGTTGCTTAAACCCTCGCCAATTAATAAGGAGGCTAAGGGTATCAATAAGTGGTTTTTTGTGTTTAACAATGCATTTGAACGAATAACCAACCGATATACCCTTGGCGTGCAAAAAAGCATTAAGGCTTCACGCCTGGTGATCATCATATTAATATGTATTTGTGCGGGATCGTACTTCCTTTTCCAGGGCAAACCATCAGGGTTTATACCGTCAGAAGATGATGGAAATCTGTACGTCACTTTTCAGTTGCCTCCGGCGTCATCAACCGCCCGGTCGGTTGAAGTGATGTCGAAATTAATGAAGGTGATCGGCTCCACTCCCGGCGTTGCGCATTACGCCGCATTGTCGGGCCTTAACGTTGTCACCAATGCCAGTAACTCAAACAACGGCACCATTTATTGTCAGCTTGCCCCCTGGGATGACAGAAGTAAATCAAGCGAACAAGTACCTGGAATTATAGGCGTTCTACAAAAACGGATTGCCGACGCCGGTATAAATGATGCCAATGTGGAAGTGATCCAGCCTTCGCCCCTGCCGGGCATTGGTACCACGGTTGGTTTTAGTATGCAGATAGAGCAACGAAGCACAACTGATAATTTGCAGGCGTTTGAAAAAGTGGTGAACAATTTTGTAACCGAAGCCAATAAAAATCTGGTTATTAAAAAAGCTTTTACTTTTTATACTTCACATACACCTAATTACAGCTTGACGGTTGACAGGGAGAAATGCGAAAAACTCGGGGTAAATGTAGCTGATGTTTTTACCACCATACAGGCGTATATGGGAAGCCTGTATATAAATGACTTCACTACCTACAACCGCACATTTCACGTTGTAGTACAGGCCGATACAGCTTATCGCAAGCTGGTATCCAACATGGATAAATATTATGTGCGTAACCAGGCCGGTGGCATGGTACCACTTGGAACGGTTATTAGTTATAAGCCGGTAGATGCCCCGCCGCTGATCTCACATTTTAATATTTTCCGTTCGGCCGAAATTGATGGCTCAACCAACGAAGGTTACAGCAGTGGCGCAGCTATAACCGAAATGCAGAAACTGGCCAAACGGGTTTTACCCGAGGGGTACGAATTTGAGTTGTCGGGGTTGAGTTACGAAGAAGTAAAAGCAGGTTCAACCACTATTTACATCTTTATATTTTCTCTTACGTTCGTGTTTCTCTTTTTGGCCGCGCTGTATGAAAGTTGGTCTGTTCCCTTTTCCGTATTGCTGGCTGTACCTGTAGGAGCTTTAGGAGCTATCCTTGCTTTGGTAATGGTTCCAGGTTTAACCAATAACGTTTATGCCCAGATAGGTTTGATAACGTTGATTGGCCTTGCAGCAAAAAATGCCATCCTTATTGTGGAGTTTGCAAAAGTACGGGTTGACCAGGGAGAAGAGCTCATCAAATCTACCCTTGAAGCCGTAAGCCTCCGTTTAAGGCCTATCGTCATGACATCACTTGCATTTATATTAGGTGTGCTGCCGCTGGTGCTTGCTACGGGCGCAGGAGCTGTAGCCAGGCAAACCATTGGTTATACCGTACTTGGCGGCATGCTTGCTGCATCAACAATAGCCATATTTATTGTACCTGTGCTGTTTGTAGTGATAACCCGTGTTTCGTATGGCAAAGAAAAGCTGGAATACCTGCAGGCGCACCGCGAAAACCTTAGAGAAAAGGCTAAAAAGGTCGAAGCTCAAAACATCGACCCTGAATTGGAATACGAGATTGCGAAATCCCGCGAATTACATAAAACTGAATAACGATGATCGCAAACACATTTATAAAAAGACCGGTCACCGCAATCGTTATATCCGTAGTATTGATGATTTCGGGCTTAATATGCCTGTTTAACCTGGCGGTTGACCAATACCCGAACATTTCACCACCGAGCGTTTCCGTCAACGGATCTTACACCGGTGCTGATGCGCAAACTGTTGAACAAACAGTTGCCACTCCTATTGAGGAACAGGTAAACGGTACGCCGGGTATGGAATACATGACCAGTACCAGCACCAACAGCGGCGGCATGGGTATCAGGGTTACTTTTAAAATTGGCACTAACGTGCACATAGCAGCACTTAATGTCCAAAACCGCGTGGGGATTGCTTCGCCGTTATTGCCATCGGTTGTGAGTAAGTTAGGCTTAACTGTACGCGCCAGTAATCCCGATCAGTTAATGATGATAGGCATTTACTCGCCAAAGCATACCCATAACATCACCTTTTTAGACAACTATACCAATACATTCATTCAGGATGCCATATTACGCGTGCCTGGTGTTGGTGATGTGACTGCACGTACCGATAACTTCAGTATGCGCATATGGCTTAATCCCAATAAAATGGCATCGTATAACCTTACTCCGGCCGAAGTTACCAGTTCCCTGTCTTCACAAAACATGTATGTAGCAGCGGGTGCTGTAGGTGCGCCTCCTCAACCGTCATCGCAGGTTTATGAAACCGGGATTTTGGTTAATGGCATGCTTAACAAAGCTACGGAGTACGAAAATATCATTATCAAAACCATCCCCGGTACGGGTCAGCTTGTGCGGTTGAAAGATGTTGCCAGGGTTGAACTGGGTAAGTTTACCTTCTCAAGCAATGCCTTTATTGACGGTAACCGGGCCTCAACCATCCAGGTATACCAATCGCCCGGGAGCAACGCGCTGCAAACAGCCGAAAATGTGTATGCTGCTTTAGCCAAACTCAAAAAATCCTTTCCAAGCGATGTGGATTATGTAGTGCCATTTGAATCCATAACCATCATTAAAGTTTCGATGCAGGAAGTAGTGGGCACATTGCTTAAGGCACTGGGGCTGGTGGCTATAGTTGTGTTGCTGTTCCTGCAAAACTGGCGATCAACACTCATTCCTATTATGGCTATCCCGGTATCTATATTAGCCACCTTTTGCTTTTTTATACCGCTTGGATTTACCATAAACACGCTAACCATGTTTGGCTTTGTGCTGGCTATAGGTATAGTGGTTGATGATGCCATTATAGTGGTTGAAGCTGTACAACATTATATAGATGAAAAAGGTATGTCCCCCAAAGAGGCTACTTATCATGCCATGAAGGAGATCTCGGCACCGGTAATAGCCATTGCGCTTATCCTTGCATCAGTGTTTGTGCCGGTTGGCTTCATTCCGGGAATTGTTGGGCGTTTGTATCAGCAATTTGCTATTACCATCGCTATATCGGTTATGCTGTCGGCCTTTGTTGCGCTTTCATTAACCCCGGCGTTATGTACGTTGTTATTGCGGCCCGCTAAAGCTGATGGCGCTAAGCAAAATTGGCTCGATCGTTTTTTTATTGCCTTCAACCGGATGTTTGAAAAAATGTCCTTCAGCTACGCTAACAGCGTAAAAAAATGTATACAGGGGGCTCGCTATGTTATCATTGTTTTGGTATGTATTTGTGCCGGCACTTATATTTTGTTTAAGCTAAAGCCTTCTGGTTTTGTACCTTCTGAAGATGGCGGCAGGTTATACATAACTTACCAACTGCCGGAAGCATCATCAACAATTCAATCGGTTAATGTGATGACCAGACTGATGAAAATTGTGGCATCAACTCCGGGAATACTGCATTATACTGCCATTTCCGGGTTCAATATTCTTAACGGCGGGGCCAACTCAAACAATGGCTCCATGTTTTGTATGCTCACTCCCTGGGATGACCGCACCACTCCTGATACCCGGATACAAGGTTTAATTAACGTAATTAAAAAGCGTATTGCGAAGGCCGGTATCAAAAATGCCAACGTGGTTGTTGCTCAACCTCCACCAATCCGCGGCATAGGCCAGGCAGCGGGCTTTAGTATGCAAATAGAACAGGGAAATTCTACCGACGATATTTATGCATTTGAGAAGACAGTCAAAAAATTTGTTGCAGCAGCCAAAAAAGTACCCGCAACAGCAGGCGCCTACAGCTATTTTTCGGCGCATACACCAAGCTATGAATTAAATGTAGACAGGGAAAAATGCGAAAAACTGGGTATCAATATCTCAGACGTATTTTCAACTATGCAGGCTTATATGGGCAGCTTGTTTGTAAATAATTTTACGCTGTATAATCGTACGTATCACGTGGTGGTTCAGGCAGATACCTCCTACCGGGCGCTTGTGTCTGATATCAATAAATATTATGTACACAATTCGGCGGGTCAAATGCTGCCGCTGAGTACAGTGATCAGTTACAAACCAATTGTAGCCGCTCCGCTCATCACCCACTTTAACATTTTCCGTTCCGCAGAGGTTGATGGCGCTATTCCACCGGGATATAGCAGCGGGCAAACCATTGAAGCATTAAAGCAACTGGCTGCAAAAACACTTCCGCGGGGTTACTCCTATGAGTTTTCGGGTTTAAGCTATGAGGAGATAAAAGCGGGCTCCATCACAGTATATATCTTCCTGTTCTCTATCATTTTTGTATTCCTGTTTCTTGCCGCACTATATGAAAGCTGGTCGGTACCTTTTTCGGTTATGCTTGCGGTTCCTGTCAGTGCGTTTGGGGCTATAGTTGCATTAACCGTTACGCCGACCATAACCAACAATGTATATGCACAAATAGGTTTAATAACACTTATTGGTTTGTCTGCTAAAAATGCCATTCTTATTGTAGAGTTTGCCAAACTGAGGGTTGACCGCGGTGAAGAACTCATCAAATCAACGCTGGAAGCGGTACGCCTGCGTTTACGGCCAATCATCATGACATCGCTGGCGTTTATTTTAGGGGTATTACCGCTGGTGCTGGCTACAGGTGCCGGTGCCGAATCCCGGAATACCATTGGCGTTACGGTGCTGGGTGGTATGATAGCGTCGTCAACCATATCCATCTTTGTTGTGCCCGTACTTTTTGTACTTCTTACAAGGTTATCCTACGGAAAAAAACAACTGGCTTACCTGCAAGCGCACCATGAAGAACTGATGGAAAAAGCAAGAAAAGTTGAGGCACAGAATATTGACCCTGAACTGGAGTATGATATCGCGGAGGCGCGCGCAGAACATGAGTCATCCAGAGAATAGCATTAATAATGAAATGAATTGACTTAATATCATTAGAGGATATGAAAAATATACAATTGATATCAAAACGATTAAAAAAGATCAATTATCTGTATACAAAAATGATCTTAAACGAGCTCTCACCCTTTGAACTCGACCATCACTTTGAAGTATTGTTAACGCTTGCCGTTGAGGAGAACCAGGTTACACAAAACAGGCTCTCAGAGCTGCTACAGATTGACAAATCGCGCACGGCGGTAATTGTTTTTGATTTGGAAAAGCGTGGGTTGGTATCAATAAATATCAATCCTGAAGACAGGCGTCGTCACTATATATCACTTTCTCCTTTAGCCAAAAGCTATATACCACATATCGAACTAAGCGTTGAAAAAATAAACGAGCTTGCCGGGGCGGGTATAGAACAGCAGAAACTGATGACCTTTTTCGAGGTATCAGAAATGATCCAGCATAATTTGGTGAATAAGCTGTCATATTAACGACCTTATTTTAATTCCTTTCGATACAGGTCATATACAACTAATAATACCTGTATCGATAAGAAATAGTTTATATGTTTATGCAGGCGGTGTTCTTGGAGGGGCCTCTGCATGAAGATGGTGCGTTTTTTGAATCAGCACATGAGCTTCAGTTCTGTTATGTCCCGGAGGGGCCAAAAGCAAACTTGTTTTGGACAAGCCCGACCACAAGGTTTGATTTTTAAATGCAATAGTACCTCCGCCGCGTTTGCGTTGCGAGATCATACGGTTAATATCACCAACACAAATCCATGGATCGTGTAATGTAACTCCCCACTTGGCATGATCATTTGTTTCGGGCCATGCCCAATGTGCGCCCATGAAGCCTAAGTTGATATACTTAATATCAAAGGTTTTATGAATACCGTCACTATCAGCTATCGGTGGAATGGGGCCGCGGATCCACGTTTCTACGTCCAGGTCATCTTTTAAAACATCACCTACCAAATCATTCCAAAAATCTTTATTCCATTCCCTGTTCTTAGCAATAACTTTGAAAGGCATACCACCAATTGAAGTTAAATCAATAGAATCCCCAAGGGGATCGGGATGGTTTTTCAATGGCTGTGTTAGCGTAAAGAGATCAGCCGTCGGAGGCAAATTGGCAGTTCTAAAATGGTATATCTGCGGCTCCTGGTGGGTCAGCATTTGCTTGGCAATAGCATTCGCAGTTTTTAAATCTAATGAAATACATAAGTATGTTTGCCCATATTTGGGAGTTGGGTCTTTCTCTGAACCCGGCTCCATAAATTTGGGCCACGAGTGAAGCAACCAGAAAGCTGTTTCAGATTCGGTATCAAATGCTAATATTCCCTTGGTATGCCCCCTGGTACCATCGTCATGTTTATTAACGCTAAAGCTTTCGGGCATCTCATCATTGTAAAGGATCCAACCAGTGGTTGGAGCCGGCGTGTTGAAATTCTTGAACACCGATTCCATTGTGAGGTTGAGCGCCCCCTTGTCGCTGTTCAGTACATTAGGAGATTTTTCAATTACTCTTTGCCGGGCATCAGAATTTGCATCGATTTTGGAATCGTAATAAACATACTCATACCCTGTAGCTTTGTCGTTGCCCACCCCTCCGTCAAGCTGCGGAACTTTGTAAATAAACCACCAGTCAACTGGTTCGCCACTTTCATCAAGCGCTGAAATTTTCATAATTTTTTTGGTTAGGTTGTGAAATTGATTGATTAATCGCTTGCAGGCGTTGATGAGGTTTACAATAAAGATAAGGCTATATTGCGAACAGGTGCCCCCGTATTTTCACGGTATTTTTGAGGTGTTTTTACCGTAGTTTTACGTATAAAACAATCAGTTATTGGAGATTAAGCCGATTGACATCAAAAAAACCGCGGCCCTATTAAGGCCGCGGTTTTAAAACATACAACTATTTTGATATTATAGTTGATCTTAGAATTAATGACGATGTTTACTTATTTTTTAATCATCATCTTCATCTTTCCCTGCCAGCTTAGCGGGATAGGCTTTTTTCCCTTTAGCAGCAAACCACAGTATCCTGTTCATCACGTCATCATTTCCACCATCAATATGATCGTATTCGGGCCTTGATGATAATTTCGCAAAATGTAATGCAGATCCTTTGAGTGAAGAAAAAGGCGCGCTGATTTTATTAAGCGGCACCATATTTTTCAAACTGGTATAAGTATAAGGAGATGGCTTACCGGTAAAGCAATCAAACATGGGCATTGCGGTTGCGTCAATGATGTTCATTGGTGGTAAACCCAATATTTGTTCAATGGAACGTACGATACAGGTCTGGTTATAATTTTTGCTTACTTTATGCTGTAGCCTGCTATAAGGACTAATCACAAAGCCTGTAGTACGATATGCAGACACGTGATCCCATCCCGCCTGCGAGTCATCTTCAGTAACAAATATTACCGTATTTTTCCAGAAACGGCTTTTTGAAATTGCTTCTACAATACGGCCAAGCGCCAGGTCGTTATCGGCCACCATGGCATCGGGTGTTGGAAAACCAGGCCGGGTGCCTACTGTATGATCCGCAGATAGCGCCATGATCATCAGTTGAGGCAACTGGTCCCCCGGTTTTTGCTCATATTCATGTAGCTCTTTAATAAAAGCTGTTGCTCTTAATTGCTCGTTGATCTTATGTTCATCGGAGCCCGGAAAATTCTGCGACAGCATTGGTCTCACCCGCGAAATGGTACTGGTATTCTTAAATACAAAAGGCTTACCTGCTGTGTAGTTGTTATAAATATCGCTCCAGCTTAGCTTATCATCAAAATGCACGGCACAAGCTTCACCATAAATCCTTACTGTTTTACCATGATCGGCAGCGTTATTCCAGATAAAACCGTTACCATCGTAAACAAGTGCATCTTCCTGCACATGCGGATAACTCCTAAACCAGGAGCGTACGCTTTTTTCAACATAATCTGTAACCATGGCAGCATCGGTCCACTGGTGACCTTCTGCCGAACACTTGCCGGAGGCATAATAATTATCAAGCAACAAAAAGTTGCGCGCTATATTATGTTGATTTGGCGTAACACTATCGCCATAAATACAAAGCGATTTATTGCCATTGCCTTCAGGCATATCGCCTAAAACCTGGTCGTACGTACGGTTCTCTTTGATGATATACAGCACATGGTTAAAAACCGATGGCTCACCGATACGCTCTGGCATTGGTTTAGGCGCGATATTTTTACGGGGCAGTAACTGCGCTATCTGCTGACGGAAGCTGAGGTTCAGGTCCTGAACTTTTTGGGTGTACTGCTTCAATAAATTATCATCGGGGATACTAATCATTGATACAGTTGCCTTTAAATGGTGCGAGTTATAAGCAGTAACGTCAGCGCCGGATGGCAAATCGCCTTTTAAATTATCCTTACCTATCTCGTCTGTGCTTATCCTTGAGCCCTCGCCTTCCAGGTTGGTCACAAACAGATTGTTACCATCTACAGCCAGGCCGCCGGGATATGCTTCTGTTGGGATAAAACCTCTCACTTCATCATTGCCGGTTCCCTTAAGCGATGTTTTGCTTCCCAACTTTACTACGGCAACCGCATTATCCAAACCATTAGCGACATACAATATAGTACCATCGGCATTAACAGCCAAAGCATTGGGCGAATCACCTATATAGCTTTTTTTACCCGGATTTAACTTAACATCAATAGCAGCAACATTTTGCAGTGAATTGGTTGAAATTACCGATACCATATCACTGTTGCCATTCGCCACATAAACAAAAGCTTCATCGGCACTGTTAACGATAGCATTCGGATGCAGGCCAACTGTAATTTCTTTAATCACATCGCCTTTAGCTAAATCCATAACCATTACGGTACCCTGTACCGTTGCCCCGGTTTTGGGGTCGATATATGCCTTACCATATGGAACGCCGGCTGTTTCACGCTTCAATGTATCAATGGCTTGCGGTCCTGCCCAATTGGTTAAAAATATTTTGTTTTTCGCGATGGTAATTCCATATGGAGCAACACCGGTTGATTTTGTCCAAACGGTTTTATTATCTGCTAAATTAATCTTAACCAGTTGGTTATTTCCGTTTAAAACCACGTACAGATAATTTATACCGTTTTCTTTATTGATGGCCAGATCGTTAGGTAACGCCAGTGGCGATTCGCCTTCAGCTTTAAAACTGAAGGTATTTTGGATGTTGATATTGCCGTCTTTCCATATTGCCTGGAAAACGTACGATTTAGAATCTTTGCCTTTGCCGGCGGCAGCACTCCAGTAAATTTGGGTTTGGTTATCGATATTAACAACTTTAAGTCCGGAGTAAGTACTTGTAAGCCCGCGGTAGCGTGCATCTTGCTTGTAGGTCCACCGGGTGGCAACTTTTTTTGCAGTAGTATCAATTATGGTCATACCGTACCTGTCTTCAACAGCGATAAACCTGGTACCCGGAATTAGCCTTACATCCATGCTGTGGTTTTCATCAGCAGCATCGCCAAATGAAATTACCGTACCGGCCGGATCAATAATGCGGTTATAAGGCATTAAAACCGGCAGGATATGGCGGTTAAGTGTACTGTCGTCATAGGCACTATGCATATTGACCTGTTCATTATCGGAAGTCTGTTTATTTCCTGAAACAGTATGACAAGCATAAAAACAAAAAGAGAGCGCTAAAATAAATAGATGCAATAAGACTTTTGGATATTTCATAGTACTAAACTAAACAGCTAAATTATGACAGATAGATTTATTAAAGGTAAATAATTGATGAAGAATATAATTGTTACATAGTTAGAGGCTGTTTAAGATTAACACTTTCAAAGAACAAGGTTGAACCCATAATTAATATTGACATTACTTGGCGTTTTTAGAAACCAATTTAACTTATCCGATAATATTTATACAAAAGGGGGTTAACATTTTTTTGGCATAAAAAACGATCAACTAATTGATTATTAACTATATAATTAAAAATCAGCACAAAATTATGTTAACCCTGTTAACCCCCTTTTTGTTAGAAAAGTTAATTCAATCGAAACTATATATCGCTTAAGTTATCTGTATCAAAAAATGAAGCTGATCATTTTTTGATACAGCCTCATAACAACTTCTTAAACAGAAATTAAATAATCTTTTAGCGAAAAAACACCCTCGGTTATCGTCATTACCATAATTGTTATGATATTTACCGGGAACCATCAAAGCAAGAGTGATCAGGATAATCAGCTACCAGGAAGGCGAAAGCAATCATAATATCATCATCAAAGGCGCAACCATTGCCGACCTTAGCGAAAGTATTATTGCCGCTCATGCTGCTGTAAGTATTTATTTTGATTCGCATAGCTACCGGCAAATACTGGCCAAGCACCTTGAAATTAACCAGGGCGTATTTACCAATCAATCGGGTACCGTAGCTTTCCCTGAGGTAATTGTTACCGGCCACGACGGGCAGATGGCGCTTTCATGCGGATGCCATGCCACAGGTAATAAACTGTGCGAACACCAGGCACAGGTATTATCGGCCATAACACAACGAGATGAGTTTAGGGTGTTTTTTGATGCCGAACTAAGGCATAAAAAATTAAAAAAGACAGCGGCCGATTACGGATTGGAAGAAGAGCCAGATCTCGATAAGTTTTTCGAGCTGAGATCATCATCTAAAAGCTTTGAAATAATCCCGCGCTCTGTAGCATTAACCGCCGTTACCAAAGAGAGCCTTGCCAGTTTGCAAAGTATCATCGTAAATGATAAAGCCGAACCAATTGAACAACCCGGCGATGTGGCGGATAAAACAACCTGTATTGTACTAAAACAACACAAATATTATAAGTATTTATTTATTGAGCTGTACCTTGCACAAAGCACTAAAGACGGAAAGATTAAGAATCCTTTGCTGCCAATAGCTCCTTTAGACCTCATCTGGAAAACCAATGACGCACAACAGCTCAAGTTTTTTACCGGGGTACATAAGTTTCAAAACCATATTAGCAAAGAGAAAACAGTTGCAGATATCGCAGCGCTGAAAGCCATCGTTAAAAACCCTTTAGCATATAGTTTTTACGCTCATGACAACAATGTTTCTGAAAAGGTTAGCAGCGGTTCGATAAACCAGGTTTTGGTTAAAAGTTTAAAAAGCAACCTGGAGCTTAAGGTAAATACATGGGATGAGTTTTATGAGATAAGCGGCATTTTTAATATAGATGGGTTGTTGTATGATATAAAAGATCTTGATATCAAATACACCTACTTTATCAGCACCGGCAATGTACTTTACCTGGTTGAAAGCTTGCAGGTATTGAATGTTATTGAACTGCTGAAAAAGAAGCAAGGCAGCCTGCAGGTGCATAAAAGCAAATTCGGCGAGTTAAAATCGCACCTTCTTAACAAGCTGGAAAACAGGCTTCACATTGATTATACTTACATTAAACCAGCCACACAGGAGCAAATAAAAAAAGAGGGGTTTGATCAGCCTGCCGAAAAGATCATTTACTTGTCAGATTTTGGTGCTCATGTGATGATTATCCCGGTGATACGTTATGGAGAGGCCGAGATCCCCATCCGCACACAAAAACAAATTTATGGCACCGACGAAAAAGGCAACCAGTTTTTAGTCAAACGCCGAGATGACGAGGAAATAGCCTTTACAGCCCTACTTGTAAAACAACACCCCTATTTTAACGAACAACTGGATAACGACCTCGATTACTTTTACCTGCATAAAAGGCACTTTTTGGATGAAGAGTGGTTTTTAAACGTATTTGACGAGTGGCTTAATAGCAATATTGAAATACTTGGCTTTAACGAACTGGAGGGCAATAAGCTAAACCCGCATAAAGTAAAGATCACCATCAACGTAGTGAGCGGCATTAATTGGTTCAACACAGTAATCGATTTAAAATTCGGCAAAAAAAGGGCTTCATTAAAACAGGTGCACCAGGCTGTAAAAAACAAAAGTAAATACATACGGCTTGATGATGGTACGCAGGGAATTTTACCCGCCGAATGGATAGAGAAATTCACACACTATTTTAATTCGGGCGAAATCTCAGATGATGATACGTTGCACACTTCAAAAAGTAACTATACTGCCATACAGCAATATTATGATGAAGAAATGCTTGACGAGGATGTACGAAATGAGCTTGCCATATACAATAAAAAGCTAACCAGTACTGCAGTTATTGATGAAGTACCTGTACCTGCCGGACTAAATGGAACACTCCGTGCCTATCAACGCCAGGGATTGAACTGGCTCAACTTTTTGGATAATCTTAATTTCGGCGGCTGCCTCGCCGATGATATGGGCCTGGGTAAAAGCATCCAGGTTATTGCTTTTATCCTTTTGCAGCGGAGTAAAACCGACGACAATACCAACCTCATTGTGGTACCTACTTCGCTCCTGTTTAACTGGCAGCAGGAGGTTCAAAAATTTGCACCGTCTATCAAAGTTCATACTATTTATGGTGCGGAGCGGTTTAAACATACCAAACATCTGCGTCAGCATGAAATTGTGCTTACTTCCTACGGTACACTATTGTCAGATATTAATTTCTTAAAAGATTTTAATTTCAATTATGTGTTTCTGGATGAATCACAGCATATAAAAAATCCCGAATCGCAACGTTACAAGGCCGTCAGGCTCCTGAAATCGCGCAATAAAATTACCATAACAGGTACCCCTGTCGAAAACAACACCTTCGATTTGTATGGCCAGCTTTCATTTGCATGCCCGGGCCTGCTGGGAAGCAAACAATACTTTAAGGACATTTATGCAGTTCCTATCGATAAATTTAAGGGAAGTAAACGTGCCGCCGAATTGCAGGAAAAGGTGAAGCCCTTTATATTGAGGCGTACCAAACAACAGGTTGCTGCGGAACTGCCCGAAAAAACCGAAATGGTTTTGTATTGCGAAATGAAGCAGGAACAGCGCCATATTTACGACTCCTACGAAAAGGAATTCAGGGAATACATTTCGGCCACAACAAACGAAGAGTTGAAAAAGAGCTCCATGAATGTATTAAAAGGGCTTAATAAGCTCAGGCAGATCTGTGATTCCCCGATGCTGATAAAAGGCGAAAAAATGCCGGGCGATGCATCGGCCAAGCTGGATATGCTGATGGAAGAAATTGAGAGTAAAAAACATCAGCATAAGATCCTCATCTTTTCGCAATTTGTATCTATGCTTGATTTGATCCGCAAGGAATTAAGCTCCCGTGATATTCGTTTCTCGTACCTCACCGGCCAAACACGCAAACGGGAACAGGCAGTTAATGAGTTTCAAAATGATCCAGGCATCAGGGTTTTTCTGATTAGCCTGAAGGCCGGCGGTACCGGACTCAATTTAACAGAAGCCGACTATGTGTACCTTGTTGACCCCTGGTGGAACCCGGCTGTCGAAAATCAGGCCATAGACCGTTGCCACCGTATAGGCCAGGATAAAAAGATTGTGGCCGTAAGGCTCATTTGCCCCGGTACTATTGAAGAAAAGATCATGGTAATGCAGCAATCAAAAAAGGATATAGCCAACACCCTCATCAAGCCAGACAGCACTATCACAAGTTCGCTTTCAAAAGATGATCTGCTTGATTTATTGAATTAGCCTCACTGCAGCAACAATCTATCTACAATAAATTGCTGTTAAGCTCTTGATTTTCGTAATAAAGGCAGCACTAAAAAAGTCACAAGACAATGAGCAACCAACGACAGACCAAAAGTAAATACCAGGATATATGATCTCTTCATCCATGTATTAAAATAATCAAGAAAGCCCGATTGGTTGGTACCACTATATAACGCAGCCAATGCAAAAACAGATAATCCCGTAAGCCATAAAGTTAAGTGCGAATAAAAATATCGAGGCGAGATCAAACTTGCATTTGAAAACGAAGTAAATAACAAAACTACGTGGGCAATAAACAGGATAACAGCAGTTGAAATAAGGATGTAAAGCATATTAAATATTAATTTTTGAAGATAATATTTAGATTAATACAACCCAAAGTTTTAAGCCATAATTTTTCTGTTTAATAACAGACTACAATCGACTGCTATTCAATCGGATCGGGCGGTGCAGGTTTAGATGGATTATATACTGCTACTGCCACCCGCGAATCGGCACAGCCGTAGTACATAAACCATTTCTTTTTAAAGTAAACCATTCCCTCAATAAAAACGGTTCCGTTTATATATTGTCCGCTCTTTTCAAAAGCTTCCATCGGTCTAAGGAAAGGAATATCAAGTCGCGTTTTAAATTTAGACGGATCTTTTGCATCAAATAAGGCCTGCCCAGCACAATACGAATTGGCATTGAACCGCTTATCCCTACCTTCCGCTGGTTTGTTTTTGCCGTTATAAAACAGGATCACGCCATTTTTAGTCATCAATGCCGGCGGGCCGCATTCGGTTAAATCGCTATCAAAATAACCATCGCGAGGTGACATAAGCTCTTTCAGATCCCCCTTTTGGTCAACTACCGGCACCCAGTCTACTAAGTTTGTCGATGTTGCGGCGTATACATGGTGTTCGCCCCAATACAACCAGTATTTTCCATGTGTTTTAATAATTACCTGTTTACCATTAACCACCCGGGTTAATATGGAGGCTGATTTACTGGCAATATTAAAAAACTTACCATGGTAGGCGGTCTCAAATATTGGCCCGTGCTTTTTCCAGTGGATCAGGTCTTTTGACGTCGCTATGCCTAATCTTGGTAAATCCCGGTTCCATTCGGTGTAAAAAATAACATAGGTACCATCGGGCGTAACTGCTACACGCGGGTCTTCACAACCGCCAGGCCATTCGTATTTTTTGGCGATGTCGTTATCCGGGTAAAGTACAGGTGTTTCTCTTCGGTTAAAATGAATCCCATCGTTACTTTCAGCATAACCAATACGTGAGGTGCGGAAGCCGATGCCTATACCATACAGATCCTCGGCCCGGTACAGTACTACTATTTTATTGTTTTTTATAGTCGCTGCAGGATTGAAAGTATCATTGGCTTCCCATTGAACCCGCTTATTACTCATGGGATCAAGGAAGCGAGACGCAGTATCCGGCGATATGATTGGGTTAATATTTGCCGGCCGTACAAACCCGCCAAATGCCCACGAAGGTAACTTGTTAACAGTTGACTGGCCATAGCAAACATGGGCAAACAAAAAAGAAAATATAATGTACCCTCTTCGTAAAAAGCTTATCATGGTAAATGATTTATGGTTTATAGTATGGGGTCATACGGATGATATCTTTTATATCCTGCACAATAATGGCTGAAAACAAAGCAGATATCAATTATAATCGCTTCAAAAATAGTAAATTTATCTCCTGTTATAAACCAAATACCTATCCTGCAAAAAGGTGTAATTTTAAGCTGATGAGAAAACTTCTTTTACTCGCATTTTTATTCTTTGTATTACAGGCAAATGCTCAAACCGCCACACCACGGCAACAGTTTCCGGGACTGTTTGAGGCGGTTCAGACCTCAACCATTTTTCCGGATAACAAGACCTTTGTTGATGCCGTGCCCAAGCAGGATCCTGCACTGATCATGAAAGCTTATAATGAGCAGAAAGATAAGCCCGGCTTTAGCCTGCAGGCATTTGTTTTAGCTAATTTCAATGTCCCTGTATCGCACAACAACTTTCAAACCGATATATCCGCGGGGATTCGCAAGCACATTGATACTTTATGGCAGGTATTACAGCGCCGCCCTGACGAAGCCAAGCCTTTTTCATCGGCACTTGCCTTGCCTAATCCATACATTGTGCCTGGCGGCAGGTTCAGGGAAATTTATTACTGGGATTCGTATTTTACAATGCTCGGCCTGCAGGAAAGCCACCAGGTGAAGGTGATCCACAATATGGTCGAAAACTTTGCTTACCTGATTGATAAATATGGCTTTATCCCCAACGGCAATCGCAGCTATTACCTCACCCGTTCGCAGCCGCCATTTTTTGCTATGATGGTTAACCTCCTGGCAAAATTGGAGGGCGAGAAAGTGCTGGTACATTTCAGGCCACAGTTGATCAAAGAATATGAATACTGGATGCATGGCTGGGAAACAATAAAGGCCAATGAAGCGGCACACAGGGTTGTACGTATGCCAGATGGCGTTGTTTTGAACAGGTATTGGGACGAAAGCGATGAACCGCGCGAGGAGTCATACATAAAAGATGTTGATGCAGCTAAAGAAAGCAAACAACCGTCGGCCCAATTTTATAGAAACATCCGTGCAGCTGCGGCTTCAGGCTGGGATTTCAGCACGCGATGGTTTGATGCATCGGGCAAATTGCCAACTATACAAACCAGTGATATCATACCTGTTGATCTGAATTGTTTATTATATAATTTGGAAATGACCATCGCCCGCAGCTTAAACCAACTCCCAAATGCCAAACTGGCTAAAATGTATAGGTATAGAGCAAACAGCCGGAAAAATGCAATCCTAAAATATTGCTGGAGCCAAAAAACAGGCTGGTTTGATGATTATAACTGGAAATTGAAGCAACAATCAGCTATTGAAACGCTTGCCGGCGAATTCCCGCTTGAATTTAAAATTGCCAGCGATGAGCAGGCCCGTTTAGTGGCCGATGGGCTCAAAAGCAACTTCCTGAAACCTGGTGGCCTGGTTACCACGCCAAACTTTTCGGGCCAACAATGGGATGCACCAAATGGCTGGGCACCATTGCAATATATGGCTGTAGATGGCCTTGAAAAATACAATTACAATACACTGGCAAAAGAAATTGCTACTCGTTGGCTTAAACTTAATATCAGGGTGTTTAAACAAACCGGAAAATTATTGGAAAAGTATAATGTGGTTGATACACAATTAACTGCCGGCGGCGGGGAGTACCCCCTGCAGGATGGCTTCGGCTGGACTAATGGGGTTTTATTGCATTTGGTTAACAGATATCACATTGATACAGAACAACTGGAAAAAACACCGGCTGAAGTTCAGAATTGATTAAACTGTAAAGCATGTTGTAGAATCCAGACTTACGAAGTTTCGAAAACTTCGTAAGTCTTAACTATCGTGCGGAGGAACTATGAAGCATCTATACAATACAGATCTGCTTCCGTGCGATTGCCACGCTGCGCTCGCAATGACCGTGTTTATTGATGATGTTTACTTTATCATATAGGTAGCCTTATTCATCCCAACACCAGTAATTTTCAATGATTTCCAATTCGCAGGTAATTTACTTTTAACCTGCACAATGCCGGTTGGCGTAATATCCAAACCGCCAAAACCCATCAACAGGCTTTGAATAATTCCTCCTGCCCCGGTAGCGAAGTACGGGTTGGTTCCGCCTTTGGTTTCGGCAATTACACGGAACGGCGGATTAAGATTGGGCTCGTACGCGTCTTTAAAAAAATGCAGGGCCTTTTCTCCATTGCCCAAGCGTGAATATAACAGCGCAAAAACGGCCTGGGTCATGGCCGGGGTGCCTTCGTTGGGTACACGGGTTTCGTAGTATTCGAGATCTTTTTTTATCTGAGCCGGATCGGTTATTGTTTTAAGCGGATAGGCCAACAGGTTAACATCAGCCTGTTTAATCCCCTCGCCATTGTAGGATGCGTGTTCGCGGGTAACCCCATTATCCAACTTCAGAATTGGGATATTTTGAGCAACATTCACCCAATCGGCGTCGGCTTTTTCTCCTAAAATTTTAGCAGCAGTGGTGGCATTTAAAAGGTTTGCTTTTGCAGCGGCATTGGTGAATGCGTTGTTATCAATATTTTCGGCCCATTCGTCGGCCGCAACTACGTTTTTAATATCGTAATGACCGGCTCCGTTGCGTTCAACCCGGCTTGCCCAGAAATCGGCAGTGGCCGAAAGTATAGGCCAGCCTTTTTCTTTCAGCCATTGTTTATCCTGGGTAACACAATAATAATTCCATGCCGCAAGTGCCACACAAGCCGTAATATGATGTTCAAAAGGGCCGCTCAATGCCCAAACAGGTGTTTCCTCTACCCCGCTGTCGGCGCTTTCCCAGGGAAACATTGCCCCTTTATAACCATGCGAAAACGCATTTTTATGCGCGGCATCCAGGCGCTCAAACCGGTACTCGACCATTGATTTCGCTATTTCGGGATGCAAAACCAACATGGCCGGATACATCCAAACATCGCAATCCCAAAAAACGTGACCATTGTAACCCAATCCTGAAAGCCCCATTGGTGAGGGCGAATATGCCGTACCTGCCCTCGAAAACGAGTATAAATGATATAACATGCTATGAATATCCTGCTGCGATTGGTCATCGCCCGCTATCTGGATATCGCTTGTCCACAGCTCATCCCATGCCTTATTATGAAATTTGATGAGCCTGTCGCGGCCTTCCAGTTTAGCAAAAATAGTAAGGCGCTCGGCTTCATTCAGTGGGTC
This sequence comes from Mucilaginibacter sp. Mucisp86, assembly GCF_047324315.1. Classification (NCBI taxonomy): domain Bacteria; kingdom Pseudomonadati; phylum Bacteroidota; class Sphingobacteriia; order Sphingobacteriales; family Sphingobacteriaceae; genus Mucilaginibacter; species Mucilaginibacter sp. Mucisp86. The sequence continues at coordinate 6,262,646 of NZ_CP168503.1, read as the reverse complement.
GGCATGATGTGCTGAAGTTATGGACGAACCAGTAACAGCATAATTGTAAGTTTGGCCGGCAGCTATAGCTTTGCTAAATTTCATGAGGTGCATGTTATTATCCCACATTTCATGAATGATGCGGGGCTCCTGGCCATGCGGCTCGCTAAATAAAAAGGACGTAGACGCACATAGCTGCATTTTACCAGTGGGGCTTTTTGCTGTTGAAGTAAGTAAGCTTATGGTTACATGCGGCCTGTCAATTTCATTATAGTAATTCTGAACCTCTTTAAGCGCGTCGGGCGCTTCCATTACACTTGCGGATGTGATGCTGATAGCTTGCTTTGCCGTCACCGAAACATCCATCAAAACGGTAAAAGGCAATTGCCTAAGTGAGTAATAGGTGTATTTTATGGTCGCTTTATCGGCATAATCAAAAGTGGTGGTGAATGCAGCATGCTGCATATCCAACTCTTGCTTAAAATTACTGATGTTTTTGGCATCGATGCGTTTACCATCAATCTCGAGGTACATGTTAAGCAGGTTAAAACTGTTCAGAAAATTGCTTACCCGGCCCCGGCCATACAGGTCATAAGCACCAGCCAGCACTACATTTTTAACCTTGAATGGTTCAGGGGCAGATACTATCCCGATCATCCCATTGGCTACCGTAATTCCGTAGTAGTTAGATGGATCAATTTTATCTGCTTTAATTTTCCACGGGTCAATATTTTGTGCTTGAGATACCACGGGCACCAGTAAAGCAAAAAACAAACCAAACTTAAATACCTTATTCAAAATCAATAACTTAAATTCAATAACTAAAATACTACTTAACCTTTAACTGAAGCTTTTTAACAACCAGTTGCCCTATTTCGGCACCTTGTTTGTTGCCTACAACACAGGCATTTTTGAAGTGGATCCCTCCCATTACCCTCGACATAGCTGCAGATTTTGCCGCCTCCCGGAATGACTTAAAAGATAAAGGATCGATCCCAAACTCCATTTCTGATGAATCTGTATAGGCAAAATCATCACCAATTCTATTGGTAAGTACCTCGGCAGCAGCCGATGAAATCACAGCGTGACCACTGCTGTATTCCGGAAATGGAGGCGTTTGAATGTACGGGCGCCAGTCGGCATCTATATATTTGGTAATTATAGTTTCTGGCCGTACGTAGTTTGAGCGATATTTAAGATACCAGCAATTGATAAAACCGTCGAACAGGGCAATTGAGGTTTCGGTATAAACGCTAACCGTAGTACCAAAATCAAACTTTTTACTGCGTGTGCCTATAGCTGTTATATTCATCCAGTGCCCTCCTGGCGAAAACTTCTTGGTTGCAAACGATGCATGGCCTACTACATTGAGCTTAAAAGCATTATCATCCCAAAAATCGGCCTGGTGTTTTTGTTCTTTGGTCAGGCTGTCAACTATTTGTTTTACCTCAAGCGCCTGTTTATAAAAGGGGCTGTTATGATCTTTAACATTAAATACCGGTGGATCAGGTGGAATAAATTGCGCCGTTGAATCCAGCACCATCGGCCTGATCTCGCCCCAATGCGCTTCCAAAGCCTGAGCATACATGGGCGGCGTCGGGATCCAGCGGCCATCCTGCTGTTTCACAGTATATTTACTTGCCGAACGCGTTTGGGCATAATGATCTCCCTTACTCCATTTTAGTATAAATTTGGCAACTTTACCGGCATAATTTACCGAGCCTTCAAACAGTGCCGACGGCATACCTGCATCTTTAGCTTTCTTTTTGAGTTCGTCAACATATTGATCCATACTACCTTCTGGAAATGTTACCGCATTGCCAACGGTGCAAAATGCAAGCAGCGAAGCAAACTGATAGTCAACAGCTGTGTCTTTTGATGCTTTTGGTACGACAGGCAGGTGCTTAATTTGCCCCGCTAATGATTTAAAATGTTCAGGATCGCCGGAGGCAATGACTTCATATGCAGCGATATTGGCATATACATAATTACGGGAAGCTGTTACCGGCGGAAAGTTATTTTCAAGAACGATATCATTCAACTTTTTAACGGTTAAACGGTAAAGTTCAGGGTCGTGAATTACTTTTTCATAATCAGGTTTTTTACAGGATGTAAATAGAAATAATACCCCGGAAAGGCAAAATAAAAAGGATCTCATAAATTATAAAATAGGTTAAAACCAAACAGGTAAATAGGGAAAACCTATCGGTTTTTTTTAATTGCTTAACAGCCAATATAGGCTTTTTTTAGCAATAGAGCAGTATAAAATAGTTTGCTTTTTGATTAAAAAATGCACTTTTTCACTTAAATAAACACATGTTATATTTTCAATACAATATGTGTTACAAATGATGCAAGATTGTTAAATTTACGATCCCTTGTATTCCGCTTTTATAAACCAATGAAGAAAAAAGTTCTTATCATTTTAGTTTTTGCTATTGTTATCGTCTGTGTTATTCCATCAAAAAAAAGTATCAGTTATACAGAAACTATTGAGGCTTCGGACTTTGTTACTGCCAAATTTTTAACTAATCAAAACAACTGGCACAAATGGTGGCCCGGAACTAAAATAAATGACCGCCAATTCCGCTACAACGATCTTGAATTTAAGACCATCAAGTTTACCAACGGCGGGGCCGAGCTCAGTATTCAAAAAGATAAACTCTATCTTAATTGTACAGTTAATTACCTGGCAGCTAATGAAGGTGAAGTTAAAGTTATCTGGGACATTACAAAAGAAAGTGGAGCGGCCTTCCCTCCTATACTTGATAACTTTAAACTAACGGGTATTGAAAAACAGATAACGGAAATTGCCAACCACCTTAAACTTTTTTTACAAAATGAAAAAAACGCTTATGGGTATAAAATCTATTTAAAAGCTGCGCAGGATACTGTTTTAATAACCTCAACAACCCTGTTAAGCACCTATCCGTCTACCCCGTACGTTTACAATATCATTACCGATTTAAGGAAACAAGTAACTGCCAGCGGCGCCAAAGAAACCAATTATCCGATGATGAATGCTACGAAAATCGGCGAAGAGCAATACCAGGTAAGTGTTGCGGTTCCCATCAATAAAAAGATCATACCATCGGCAAAAACTGCTATAAACTATATACCCAAAGGAGGTAATTTGTTAGTAGCCGATGTAAAAGGCGGCTCCAACACTGTAAAGGATGCTTTGGCCCAGATCAAAATATACATGAAAGACCATAGGCTGATATCCCCGGCAATGCCGTTTGAGTCATTAATAACCGACCGTTCGGTTGAAAAAGATACCTCAAAATGGATCACCCAAATATATTACCCGATATTTTAATTTAGTGGTTTATCTGCAGTAACCGGCCGTCATAAGTAACTACTAAATAACTATGAGGAATAGCCGTTTTAAGCGGTATTAAATTACTGAGCTCCTGAAAATTGAATGAGGCATTTACCCAATAGCCGGGATTTTCAAAAGCTTTGTTATTTTTATTATAACCAAGCTCGGCTAAACCAAGCGCATCATACTTACCTTCATAAGGTACTACCCCCCAAAAGTTTCCGTTGAGCAATATATTGCCGCTGTCATCTTTTAACACCGACTTAATCGGGGCTTGCTGGTACAAATAAGGCAGTGGCGTAACCGACGCCGCATGTAATACATCGCTCACAAAAATACTATTGAACTGATTTACGCTAAGGCGCCTAGCATCATCCAATTTATCTTTAAATATTTCGGAAGTGGTTTTGTCGGCCATTTTTTGATAGCTGAGCCATTCTTTTTTAAGATATGGCAGTTCCTGCTCCAAATCATTTTTAGGGCGGAACGGATAGTATAAGCTTTTGTAAAAGTATGAGAGGATCAGATCGTTTTTGCCGTCCTTATCCAAATCGGTATTATAGGCGAACAACGGTTGATCAGCGGCAACGTTATATTTATTGTTTAGGCCCCAGTTACCGGCAATCAGGTCGGCCTTACCATCGCCATCAACATCGGTTATCATTGCCGATTGCCACCAGCCCTTTTCCTTGTCTAAAACCTTCGACGAAAATCGCTTTAGTTTTTTTCCGTCATTCAGAAAAATATAAACGGGCTGCCACTCGGCAGTGATCAGCAGGTCGGGTTTGCCATTATGATCAATGTCGGTTGTTGTTACACTGGTAACATATTGCAGGTTAGTAATTTCATCAAAAGCTTTATCATGACTTATTTCAAATGCACTATTGCCTTTGTTAATTAAAATTGAAGACGGAACAACGGCTGTATAGTCTTTAAATGAAACGGCACTTGTTAATAAAATATCATTCAGACCGTCCCCATTAAAATCAAATAAGGTGATTTTTGATGCCTGGTAATTAATTTTCGGCAGCGGCTTATATTCAAACTGGAAATTGCCTTTGTTTAAATATAATCGCGGCTGAACCAACTTTTCTGTCTCCAAAAATGGATGATTGGCGCTGATCACGATCAAATCGGGTTTGCCATCATTATTTACATCTGCCCATACAGCCTGTTCATCGCCGGTGTTTTTATACTGATCAAATAATGCCACCCTTATTTTGTTGAAGCCGCCAGATTTATTGCCTGCAAGTATATATTTTTCCTCATCTGCAATACCACCTACATAAATATCATCAATGCCGTCATTATTTGCATCGGCTACAGCAACTGCCGGCGTATGTGGCAAATAGGTATGGGGTAAAAGTGAGTAATAATTAAAATCAGGCGTGTCAAAAGTTTTAACTGATGCCAAAAGTTTTGATTGCACGGGCTTATAGTCAAACTGCTTTTTATCGCTGATGAAGGCATCTATAACCCCGTCTACAGGTTTCCTGTCAACTATCTGTGCATTATAACTTATAATTGTCTTCTGTCCGGGCTTGAAATCTTTGATCACCTGATAGCTATTATCCGGCCATACTACCAATAGCGATTCCGGTTTATCACCTGGCTCAAACGTAAATAGCAACTCATTGTTTAAATTGCTCTCGTAAGCGTTACTGGTTTGGATTTCCTGGTGATCGATATGTTTTTTTGATTTCAGGAAAAATTTGGTGCCGATACCATCACGGTTCAAAAGATTATACTTTACAGCATATTTCAGAAAAGAAGGCTTGCCCTCTTTATGACTTTCAATTGTTGTGTTTTTATAAATGAAGGCCGGTTCATCCATGTTATTGGTTACCATATCAAGGTCGCCGTCATTGTCCAGATCAACGGCAACCGCGCCTGCCGATATGGATGCCTGTTGCATATCATTAGCCGATGATTCATCGGTAAACTTCAGCTTATCCCCTCCGCGATAAAAGTAGTTATGCACGCCGCCCTCCGGCATTTTATTGATCTTTTCCTTGTCAAATACGCGGTTTTCCTTGTAGGCTTGCATTACCGTAGGGTCACCAAGGTATTTCAGGTAATCCATATCATTGAGGCGGCGTTTAATACCATTAGAAAAGAACATGTCCTTCGTGCCATCCATATCAAAGTCCTGAACCAGCGGCGACCAGGTCCAGTCTGTAGCCGAAATACCACTATATAAACTCAAATCAACAAACTTATTACCATTACCTACGTTTAGCTGCAGGCAATTTTTTGAATATTGATAGTAATACCCGGCATTAACTTCCTGGTTGTAAATATCCAGGGGTTCGTCATTTATGGTCGAGCGGAGCACTTTCATTTCTTCAGGAAGCATATCGGTGCTAAGCACATCCAGGTGCCCGTCCTTATTGATATCGCTGATGGTATTCCCCATCGAAAACAGGCTTGTATGGCCGAATGCACTTTTTAATTCCTCTTTAAAAGTGCCGTTATGCTGGTTAACGTAATAATAGTCCTGCTCAAAAAAGTCGTTACTTACATAAATATCGTCCCATCCGTCGTTATTTAAATCTCCAATGCTTACCCCCAGGCCATAGCCAATCGGAGCCGAATAAATACCAGATCCAACGGTTACATCTGTAAAATGTCCATTATCATTTCTGAAAAGATGATCGCCCGCGTCATGACTGTATTTGAACCGTTGGGTGGAATCACCATAAGTATCATTGCTGTGCACTGATGAGGTAAGCAGGAACATATCCAGGTCGCCATCTTTATCGTAATCAAAAAACGATACCTGAGTTGAGAGGCCGGCAAAATCGAGCCCATATTTAGCTGCACTTTCGGTAAAAGTTAAATCTCCATTGTTGATATAAAGCTGATTTTTTCCTTTAAAAGTCTTATAGCCTGATACTACGCTCACGTATATATCCTTAAGCCCATCGCCATTGATATCAACCACCGTTACACCGGTTTGCCAGCTACCTGTACCGGCAACACCAGCCTTATCCGTAATATCCTCAAACTTCATCCCGCCTTTGTTCAGGTAAAGTTTATTCGGCCCCTGGTTAGATACAAAATACAAATCGGGCAGGCCGTCGTTATTAAAATCGGCAGTGGCTACCCCTGCTCCGTTGTAGAAATACAGGTAATCTAAAATATTAACCGAATCTGTTACTATATTTTTATTGACGAAGGTTACTCCTGTTTCATTGGCCGGGAGCAATTTAAATATGCCCTCACCACCTTTTTGCGGTTTACAGGAAAACAAACCCGCTACACCAATGCATAACAGTATAAGGAAATATTTAAAAGTATTTTTGTTAAACAGCATTAAATTGGTGTTAGCGAAGTTCATAAGCTTTAAGCGGTTCATCGTTAATGCCAAACAGGTAGTAGTTTTTGCCCCCTGCATTTTTAATAACAACCGATGAGCGCACCTGTCCGTTTAAATTGAGCCCGGTTTGCGCAGTAGGGAAATAAGTAAACCCATTTTTTGTGTATTGATAAACCTGACCGTGGTTAGCATCAAGCCTCCCGACTTCGGGCTTAAAGCCATAAAAATTGCCACCTAATATGATCTTCCTGGTGCCTGTATTATCAATATCGACACACAAAATAGTATTTACCATTGATAGCTGCGCATCAGCGGGCAACGGTTTACAGCTAAATTTTCCGCCTTTATTAAAGAATACAGCCGAGGCCAGGAAGTTCATCTGATGCGTTTCAGCGCCATCAAGCATATCTGCAGTAAATACTTCGTTAAATGGCTTGCCTGCATAGTCTATATAGCGTAAAAAGCGTTTTTTTAGGATGGGCATTTGGCCTACTAAATCGGGCTTCATATGGAAAACGTAGTTTACACCATCGCTTTTATACATGGAGGTTACGCATTCTTTAGTGCCATTATTATCAAAATCCTTTACGTGAATTTCCATTGGCTGATCAAACGACGCCCTGAATTTTGAATTGAGGCCAATGTTACCGCCAATAATATCAAGTGTACCATCACCATCTACATCGGCAACCTCCAAGCTGCTCCACCAACCTTTGTAGTTAGCCAGTTGCTTATCTTCAGTAAACTTACCTTTATTGTTTTTAAAGATCCGGATCCCCATCCAGTTACCTGCCACTATCAAATCGGGCGAACCATTATTATCTATATCAACCCATTTGGCGGCTGTTACCATTCCCAGCTTTGTATCATTACCTAATACAGCTTTAGATACGTCCGTAAAATGCCCGTTACCATCGTTATGAAAAACAAATGAGCGAGGCGAGCAACCATAAAGTCCCGGTACGCTTCTGCCACCAATAAAAAGGTCGGGTTTGCCGTCGCCGTCATAATCTGCCGAAACAATTACCGAAGTATTAACCGCGGCGTGTAACGTCCTTTCGGGGTCGCGATGAAAATTGCCCTTGCCATCGTTTACAAAAAAACGCGGATTATAAATCGGTGTTTCTGCTTCATCGGCATTGCCCCCTACTCCTATGATCAGGTCAAGGTCGCCGTCGCCATCAAAATCGCCAAAAACGGCACCCGCATTTTCAAGATACCCTTGCTTTTTAAAATCATCGGGAACGGTTTGTTTAAACCGTCCGTCTTTTTGTTGAATATAGATAGCTGCAAAATTGTTTTTTGAGCTGCCGAAGTAAAAATCTGTAAGACCATCACCGTTAACATCGCCGGTCGCCATGTACGGGTTTTCTGTCGATAACATCTGGAGCATCAGACGCTCATTGTCAAAGTCGATAAAATCATCCTCTTTATGCCTTGGGATGCTGTCAAAGATCGATTTGGTAACATCCGCAAACATTGTTTTAACCGGAGGCTTTGTCCAGTTGTATTTCAAATTAGCGTCAGTTTGTTTTATAGTATAAACTTTATCAGCAATTACATTTTTCAGTAACTGATAATTATTGCCGGGCCAAATCACCTGTATTGAATCAATCGTTTTGTATTTTCCGATGCCGATAGTAAGCAAATTGGGCGACGTGCAACTTTGGAACCCACGCGTTGGTTGATTGTAATAAATCAGTGAACTACCCTTCATAAATACCTTTACCGTTGCGCCAATACCAAAAGTATTTAATCCGGCACCATTCAATTTTAATTGAATGTGATGGTTGCCATTTTTTTCGGCATTATTTTTAAAGATCGATACAGGAGCATTTTCATTATTTACGATGAGATCATTGTCTCCATCGTTGTCGAGATCTGCATAGGATGATCCGTTGCTGAACCCTGGCTTATCCAAACCAAAATCAGCTGATTTATTGGTGAAGGTTAGGTTGTGATTGTTCAGATAGGCATAATTTGAAATGGGCGATGATGCCATTTTATCAGTAAAATCCTTATAATCAAACTTTTTTCTGCCCTCGGCGATCTTTGCCATATTGTCTCGGTTCCCCAAAAACTCGATATAGTCCTGATCTGTAAGATCTTTGTAGATACCGTTTGATACAAAAATGTCTTTCCAACCATCATTATCCATATCAAACATCAACGCTCCCCAGCTCCAGTCTGTCGCGGCTACTCCTGAGTAAAAGGCAGTTTCGGAAAAAGTGCCATCTCCATTACGCACCTGCAGGCAATTTTGCATGTATTGGTTGTAATAGCCATCGCGTTGTTTAGCTTTGATTACGTCGTAAGATTCAAACGCCGTCATCTTTTTTAGCCGCTGATCACCTTCGGGCAACATCTCGGTAGTAAAAATATCATACTGCCCATCGTTATTGACATCGGCGATATCCGACCCCATTGAAGCCAGGCTCAGGTGACCGGTTTCATTTTGAATATCTTCTTTAAAAGTTCCGTTTTTTTGATTAATGTAGAGGTAATCGCGCTCAAAAAAATCGTTGGATACATAAATATCAGGATACCCGTCCTGGTTTATATCCGCAACAGAAACGCCTAATCCAAATCCAATGTCACTCGAATAGATGCCGGCGTCTTTAGTTACATTGGTGAAGTGTCCGCCATCGTTACGGTACAGCCGTGCGCCACCCAGCTCGTCAACAACAGCGCGAAGGTTTTTACTGAAATCGAAGGATTCTATGGGCCTGAAAGAGTTATTTAATACAAAGCAATCCAGATCGCCGTCGTTATCATAGTCGAAAAATATGGCCTGGGTTGATAACCCGTTATCCACCAGGCCATACTTTTGGGCTTCTTCTTTAAACGTACCATCATGCTGGTTTATAAACAATTCATTTCCTTTTTCATTGCCGCGTGCATTTCCACTATGACAAACGTAAATATCAAGCCATCCATCACCATTGATATCAACCATGGTTGCTCCGGTGCTCCAGTACTTAGTCCCTTTAACCCCTGCCTTACCGGTTACATTTTCAAATTTCCAATTCCCTTTATTGATATATAACTGGTTGCCACCCATGTTTGAGGTTAAGTAAACGTCGTTTAAACCGTCGTTATTAACATCACCGATAGCCACCCCGCCCCCGTTATAATAATTACGGAAAGTAAAAACGTTTGTACGGTCCTGATCATTAAGCTGGTTAGCAAAATTTACGCCCATTGCTTCGTTATTTTGGAGCGTAAACAGGGTTTGCTTATTGGCACCATTACAAGCGCAAAGAATGGTAAGGGTTAAGCCAAATAGAGACAGGGGTATCTTTGGATGCATATAATCAGGGATAAAACAAACGTAGCGGAGTTTTCCGCTACGTTCCTTTCAATCAAATAAATCTCAAATATTAATAACCTGCGTTTTGTTTAAGATTGGGGTTAGAGTCGACAGCACGTTGAGGTATTGGATATACTGTCCTTGTTTTATCAGAAGCGCTTGGGCGCTGATCTACAGGATTATTGAAAGTACCAAAACGGATCTGGTCATTTCTTCTCCAGCCTTCATAATAAAGCTCAAAACCACGTTCGGCAAGCATCGCCTTTTCATCAACAGTGGTAAGCGCAGCTGCACCGCGCGGAACACGGATTGAGTTTACTATTGAAAGAGCAGTTTCGCCTTTAGGATCGGTACCGCCCCTCATAATAGCCTCAGCCTTCATCAAACGAACATCGGCGTAACGTAATATAATAAGCGTGTTAGTAGCGTTATCATCGTTTACAGAGCCATCAGCGTTAGGTTTAGGGAAGTATTTAATTACCCTGATACCTTGCGCCTCTGTTGAATAGTTAAGATCAACTTTAGGAGTAAAAATAAGCGGGGCGCCACCACGGGTTGTTAAAGCCTTATGGCCCGGGCCATATTGCTGCCCTACAAGGAAACCTGTATTTAAACCATTAAGCTCTGTTAATCCCGGATAATCGCCACCTCTTCTTTCGTCTTTTGGATCAAAGTTGTTGTAAAAATCAGCAAGGGTGGTAAAGCCGTTCCAGCCACCTGGCGATTGGTTATAGTGCATGCCCATTCTCCAGCGGTTGTGTGTATTTGCCGGAGCATTTGTGGCAGTATTAATTATACCAAAAATGATATCCTGCGATTTTTCTGTATTATCCCATGCAAAGTCCTGAAAATACTTACCTGCAGGCTCTATCTGATAACCGGCATCGGCAATGCTGTTGGCATAGCCAATAACTTTATCCATATCTGCCTTATCAAACGTGAACGGGCCGCCAACCGAAGTAGCTTTATAAACGGCTTTATTCAGGTAAACTTTAGCAAGCAAAGCTTCGGCTGCTGCCTTTGAGGCCTTCCCTATTGATGTTGCCGCTCCAAGACTTGATTCGGCAAGCTGAAGATCTTTAATGATAAAATCAGTTGCGTCGCTGCGATTATAAACTTTTGGGTTTTCATCAGATGGGGCTGCCGGATCCCTGAACGGTGCCTGCCCGTAAAGATCAACTACCTGCCACATAAAATAAGCACGTAAAAAGCTAGCCTCACCTTTTATCTGTGCGCTCACACCAGATGTATTAATTACCTGTGTAGCACGATAAACACCTGTGTTTAACTCATCCCAGGTATCGCTGATCTGCTGGTGTAAAGCATCCCAGGTGTGGGTGTGCAATTTACGCCAGGTGCCAAAATCCCCCCAGTCGGTTCCCCTTGTCGGGCCCATCATTTCATCGGTTGGATGCTCTTGCAATGCATATGTATTAGCCTGGTTTGCTTGTCCGTTTAGTTGGGCGTAAACGCCATTAAGATCAGATGCCGACCCCGCATTACCATTTGATACGGATTTTGATCCATAAACGGTTTCATTCAATTTTGTACAACTGGTAGCCGTAAAGAGAAGGCCGGTAGCACAAATCGCTGAAATTTTCAATGTAATATTTTTCATTTTAATAATTTTAAAATCCTGCGTTTATACCTAATGTAATTGTACGTGGTTTTGGATAGGAAGCGTAATCGATTCCCCTTGACGGCACGTTGTTGATATCTTTATTTGTGTTAACTTCAGGATCGAGGCCTTTATAACCGGTTATTAAGGCAAGGTTTTGACCGCTAACATTAAAGTTTAGTGATTTGAAAACTTTTGATTTACCAAGGTTTACTGTGTAACCTAAAGTAACGTTTGAAAGACGCACAAAATCGCCTTTTTCAAGAAAGCGGGTTGATACCTCGCCAGAGTTCAGTACATTTTCGTTACTCTTTGCTACTTCTTGTGTTACGTTATGACCAGTAACAAGGTTGCCTCGGTAAAAGTAGGCATTGGCAGTGTTGTTATAAATATAAAAACCTGTTGCCGCGTTAATAAAGATACTTGCGTTGAACGGCCCGTAGCTAAAGTTATTGGTTAAGCTCGTTGTAAACTTAGGCAATGCACTTCCCTGCAATGTAGCTTTATCAATACCGTTTGGATAAATACCAAACCCGTTTGAGTCAAACCCATTAAATTGAGGTACTTTGAAGGTGAATATTGGGTAATCGTTTTGTATTACCTGCGCATAAGCACCTGACAAACCTTGTCCGTTTATGGCACCTGTATTTACAATACGCTGTTTAAAATCTTTAACCGTATTTTTCAAAACAGTCATGTTGTAAGCCACATCCCACCTGAATTTTGAACTTTGTACAGCAGCTATATTCAAACCTAATTCAAAACCTTTGTTTATGATCTTACCAGGAAGGTTAATCCATTGCCCCGGAGACGGAGCCGGAGCTGAAAAATATTGGAAGAACAAAAGATCTTTGGTGGTTTTATTGAAGTAATCAAGAGTACCTGTTACCCTATTGTTAAAGATAGCAAAATCAATACCGGCACCATATTGAGTGGTTGTTTCCCATTTCAAATCCGGATTTGGCGACCATAACAATGTATTACTGTTATTACCAAAATTATACTGCGTTACAGCTAATGACTGATAAGGTGGGAACTCCTGGTTACCTGTTTTACCATAATTTAAACGAAGGCTCAAGTCATCAAATACGCCTTTTGGCGCAAAGCTTTCATTCATAACTTTCCACTTAATAGCCAACGCCGGGAAAGTTGCGCGTTTGTGGTTAGCACCAAATTTGGATGAACCGTCTGAACGTACAGTAGCTGTTACCAGGTAACGATCCATAAATGAGTAGTTAACCCTGCCATAGTATGACTGTAACTCCGATTTAGAAGTATCACCATAAATTGGCAGCCTGTTCTTAAACGCATCAATGCTTTTCACTAAAACATTAGCAGTGGTTGTATTCCAGCGCACATCGTTCCAGCTGTAGTTTTTAAACACCTGATATGAATAACCGGCTAATACGGTTAATGCACTCTTATCTGCCCATTTTTTGTCATAGGTTAATGTATGCTCGGTAATTTGTGAGCTCAACTTAACGTTCTGAATCTGACCGCGGCCATTACCCGAAATTTGCGAGATAGTTTGCCCACGCACGTTATCAGCATCGGTGTACCCCTGCAGCAACGGATCATAATAAGTAGTTCTTTTAGCGATTGAATAGTCATTACCAAAGGTTCCTTTGTACGATAAGTCTTTAGTAATTTTAAAGGTTGCACCAAAATTACCAAGATACCTGTGCACCCTGTCTTTATCATCAATCAGGTTAAGCATGGCAACCGGGTTCCTGTTGGTACCGTCAAAATAATAAGTACCATCGGCATTTTTAATAGGATAGGTTGGATTTGCACCCAGGGTTGCACCGATCAAGCTGCCTTGAAAACCGGCATTATTGGTAATAGGCGCATAAGTATTACGCAAATCAGCAGCCAGGAATGAAAGATCTAATTTGATCCTGTCGCCAAGAAGCAGTTGTGACGCGTTTAAACGACCGGTTCCGCGTTTCAATTGCGATTTTTTTACTGTACCGTTCTGGTCGTCATAGCTAAAAGATGCGCGATAATTGAACCCCCCTTTTGCGCCGCCAAAACCTAAGTTATAGTTTTGCGATACAGCGGTACGGAAAATCTGGTCTTGCCAATTGGTATTGGCCCCTTTATTAACAGCGCTTGCATCTGCACCTGTTGCTGTAACTGCCGCTATAAATTGCTGTGCATTTAACAGGTCATAACGTTTGGCAACGCTGCTGATAGAGGTATTGGATGAAAATTGGATACCTGCACCTTTACGGCCTTTTTTGGTAGTGATCAACACCACACCGTTTGCACCACGTGAACCATAAATAGCTGAAGCCGAAGCGTCTTTTAATACGGATATATTTTCGATATCGGCCGGATTTAAGAATGCAAGCGGGTTTCTTGCAGACGACATACCCAAAGAGCCTGTAGTAGCTCCCGAAGCAGCATTGGCATCATTGGCTATAGGCACACCATCAATTACATATAATGGGTCATTGCCTGCCCTTATTGAACCTGTACCACGGATAGAAATAGAAGACGCAGCGCCCGGCTCACCACTTGAAGGGGTAACCTGAACGCCCGCGATACGGCCTTGTAATAACTGATCGGGGGTTGAAATTACACCTTTGTTAAAGTCTTTGGTGCTCAATGAAGCTACTGAACCCGTAGCATCTTTTACTCGTTGAGTACCATAACCGATAACTACAACTTCGCTTAGCGTTTTGCTGTCGCTTTCCATACTTACGTTAATGGCTGTACGTCCATTAATAGCAACTGTAAGATTAGCGTATCCTACATAAGTAAATGTAAGACTTGCAGCATTTGCAGGCACTGATATACGATAAGAACCATCAGTTGTGGTTATGGCGCCACCTGATGCACCTACAGCAGTTACTACCGATACCCCTATTAAAGGGGAACCATCCTTTTTGTCAGTTACCTTACCGGTTATCACCTTATTTTGGGCCATAGCAGGCTCCATCAAAAAGAGAAAAACAGCAAAGAAACATACGTTGAGTAAATGTTTAATTTGCATAAAACTTGAGATTTAGTTGAAATTGGTTGTTGTTTGGGTTTAGTTTTTAAACTGCAACAAAGAGACCCTACATCAGTATACGAAAATTATGCAGATATGGTTTGCGGTTATTATAAAAATAATATCCTCAAAGCATACACACAAATGCTATCAAAAACATTTCCCCTCACCAACTAATGGGTAGGCAACAGGATAAGATTAACAATAACTGGTCGTTTAAAAATGTAATGGTTTACAATTATTACAGATTAAAATCTAATGCAATTTAATTATAAATAAATTCAGAAAAACGTTCACAACGGTTAGCAAGGAAAAAATGGCTTATTTTAATGATTTTTATAAACTTTTTCGATGTTTTTTTTATTTAAAATATTGAAAACCAAATAGTTATATAATTATAACGCAAAAAAAATATAATGATTTTTTAATCATTTATAATACTTTTTATACTAAAAACCCCGTAAGATTTGGTAATCCTACAGGGTTTCAACTCATAATTTCTCTTAAAAAGTCAATTATAATCAAAAGCTTTGATATCCATAATACGTTGTTCAAACTGATCTGGGTGCAATGATTTTGCTTTGATCCTCATTTTATAAACGTAAATTGTATTAACAGAATACTCCAGTATTTTGGCAATTGTTTCGTTATCGGCAATACCCATTCTGATAAGCGCAAATATGCGGAGATCGGTATTTAATACTTCATCTTCATCGGGCCAGATTTGATCTTTTTCGGCAAAAAGGCTGTTAAATACGGTAATAAAGTTAGGGAAGATCTTTAAAAAGATATGGTCAAAGCTATAGTATAGGTTTTCCCTTTCCTTTTTAATATCTATGCTATCTACAAATGTATGTATGGCATCATACTTTTTCATGGAAAGCTTGGCGTCGATGGAAATCTTTAAATTTTCGAGCTTAACTATATATCCCGAGATGGCTTTAAAAAACTGACCAATGTATTCTTCCTTGATTTTTGCATCTTCAATCAACTTGCCGTTGATATGGTTCAACTGAACGTTTTTTCCCTCAATTATAGCTTCTTTAATCTTGAGTTTTTTTAATTGTTTGACTATCATCACCAGGAAAAAAACAATCAGTACAGCGAGCGCAGTAATAATTAACAAAAACATCAGGAAGCGGTTTTTTTGATGCTCAGTATTATTAAGCTCGGCGGCGGCTATTAACGGTAAAATTGCACCGATTTGAATCTTGCGCTGGCGGGCACCGTAAAAATCAGCGTCAGATTTCGCCAATTGAATAAAACTATAAGCATCTTTAATATTATCCTGTTTGTACAGCAGTTCGGCAAGTGTGAATAAAGCAACAGTTTCGCGGGTAGATGATTTTATATCGGCTATAGCCGAGCGGATCATGAGGTTCAATCCTTCCTCAGGCTCATTATCCTCTAAACATATTGCTCCCAACGAGCAGGAAACCATGGCTCGGAGGTGCATAGATATCGGCATGTCCCGTTCAAGTAGTTTCCTGAACCTGATACGCCCCTCTTTATAATCTCTTTTTTGGTAATCCTGCAAAGCAAGCAGGTAAGTATGCATGATATGGTCGTTACCACAAAATGAAACTGCAGAATCAATGTATTTGTTACCCGCAGAGATATAATCTGGGGTGAAATACTTATCATTACTATACTTTGCCAGGTCGTAATTACATCGGCCTAAAAGAAAATAATAGTCTACTTTATCTACATCGCTCAAAGCGTGTACATCCACTTTATGTAAATAATCAAAGGTTTCGTTAAACATACCTGACGAAAGGAGAATAAAAGCCATCTTAACATAGCTATAATATTCCCGTTTTTTATTCCCGGTTACCTTGCTCAGCGATATCATTTTATCCACATAAACATAGGCCGAATCAAATTGATATGATTTATATTCGGTATAAAGCTTATCCCAGGTGTCAAACCGGGCATCATAATCTGTTTGCGAAAGTTTTGACTGATATACTTTTAATTTCTGAATCCTTACCTCTTTAGCACCGTCGTATACATTTTTCTTTGCTATTTCATTTTTTAGTTCTTCGAGTAAAGTGTTTGTGTCAGTTAACGCATTTGCCGAAAGACTAATTAATAAAAAAAACAGGCAGAAGATGTATTTCATTTTTGTTATAAAGTTTTTTAATAATACACAGCATGCTACATGGCATTTAATCAAACACATTAATTTCAGCAGATTAAATACTCAATAACTTAATTAAAACGGCAACTAACAGGCTTTCATTTTAAGAACAATGGTACAATTGTCCCTGGTTTATCTTCTCAAAGATATGGATTTGAAGCATTGCTAATGCGTTTTAGTTTGTTTTTAATTGAGAACAATTGTACTGTCAATGCCTCTTAAAAAATTTCCGTCAAATTAGCTTTGGGCATTAAATTTAATTTATAGTTAACAAAACAAGACACTGATACAGATAAACGCTTCATTTTCTATACACTATATCAACAATCAATTTATATAATTGCAATAAATTAAATTATATAAACTCAATATTTTAAAAATTAAATAAAAATTAATATAAACTTATATTAATACTGACATGGCATCGGGGTTGTTTGGCTACTGTAAAACCCTGACACATTATGAAAACATCTAATGAAGTACCAAAAACAGCAATTAAAAAGCTTTTGATTGTAGTAGCCTGTCTTTTACCGGTGTTGGTTTTCTCTCAGTCTAAAACACCAGGATCTGTTGAGTATTTAAAATTTTGCAACGGGATTAACGGATTGACACTTGGTGAAGATATTGCTCAAATCCCTTCGTATAAACTTTCCTATTTAGATAACGATGCCCAACCAGATGCTGATAGTTGCGTACGTTATCAATATAAAGACAGTAGTCTGTTAGTATTAGGAGATAGCTTGTTATTGAATGCAATAGGTTTCCGTGCCTATAAAAATAAGATAGTAAGCATTTATCTTTTTTTCAGAATGAGTGATGCTTACAAAGTGCTCAGTGATTTTTTAAAAGCATATGGCCCTTTTACCGGGCGTCCAAACAATTATGCAGATATTTATAACTGGGATACAAGTATGTTGAATTTATCATTACGATACCAGGTAAAAACTGAAATGGGAGTAGCAATATTTACCAGCAAGCATCTCGAAAACGAAATAGCAGCAAACAGGCCAGCCATAATATTTAAAAATGCATATCAGTCATTCTCCGCTTTGTATTGATAAACTTATTTTTGAAAAGGCATGGAATGCCCCTTTTATACTTTTTATGACTTTTAATAACCGATTTATTAAATAAACTTTGGTTTTAACACAAAAACATCCTTTATTTAAAAAAAATCAAACGAAATTTGTATACGGTGGTTATCTATCATCTTTAATCTCAATTTATAAATGGTCAAATTATTTGTAGGCGGCTTTCCTCTGGAAATGACAGAACTGGAACTTGTTAAAATGATAGGTCCGCATGGCGATGTGGAAACGATTAAAATTGTACGTGACAAAAAAACAAGAATATGCAAGGGATACGCATTTCTGGAAATGAAAGATCGTACAGGGGCCGAGAATGCCGTGATTGCTTTAGATGGCACCCCAATTGCAGACCGTATTTTAAGCGTAAAAATAAACGACGATTTTGTTAAGAAAACCCCGCCACCCCGCAAGTCATTTGGATACGGCAACAACAATAACCGCAACAATAATAACAGCAGGCCTAACAATACCCGAAGCTACAATAACAATAATAGTCAGGGCGGCTACAGGAGTAATAATGAGCAATCGCCTTCAGGTGACAGGCCAAGGCGACCGAGAAAAACGATGTAATAAAACTGCGTTAAATCACATAAAAAAATCCCGGCCAATTATTAATCGGCCGGGATTTTTTATGTAGCTTGATTTAGTATCAAACACCAAGATCCTGCATAATTGAGGCAATTTTAGCGTCGAGCTGTTTATCTGTTCCGTTGTAAGCTTCTTTACTGGCAAGTTTGCCGTTCACGCTGCAATAAAACTTAATTTTAGGCTCGGTACCAGAAGGGCGTGCCGAAATAATGCTTCCATCTTCAGTGATAAACTGCAAAACATCAGATGTTGGCAATTCAATTGGTTTAGAAGTATTGCTTACTAAATCAGTTTCCACGCGTTTTTCGTAGTCTTTAAGCGTAATTACTTTTGAACCACCTAAAGTAGCCGGAGGATTTGTACGGAATTTCTCCATCATCTCCTTAATCTCTTCGGCACCGGTTTTACCTTTTTTGGTTAAAGAGATCAATTTTTCTTTGTAAAAGCCATATTGTACATAAGTATCAATCAACGCTTCGAACAAGCTGCTGCCTTTATCCTTATAATAAGCAGTCATTTCGGCAATGAACGTACTTGAAATAACGGCATCTTTATCCCTTACCAGTTCGCCTATCAAATAACCATAGCTTTCTTCACCGCCACCAATAAAAGTTTGTTTACCTTCAAAATGGGTCATCAGCTCACCGATGTATTTAAAGCCGGTTAATGTGTTATAGTAAGTAACATTTTTAGCTTCGGCAATACGCTCGATAAGGTTGGTGGTAACAATGGTTTTAACAATGTACTCTTTACCTGTAAGCTTACCTTTTTCTTCCCATGCAGTTAATAAATAATTAATGAGCATGGCGCCGGTTTGGTTACCATTAAGGAGCACAAATTCGCCATCGGTATTCTTTACAGCAATACCTACACGATCGGCATCAGGGTCGGTAGCTAACACCAGGTCAGCATCAGTATCCTGGGCTTTTTTAAGCGCAAGTGTTAATGCTTCTTTTTCTTCCGGGTTAGGATAAACTACCGTAGGGAAGTTACCATCAGGTGTAATTTGCTCATCAACCAGGATCACATTCTCAAAACCAAACCTTTTTAAGGCTTGAGGAACCAACGTAATGCCCGTGCCATGAATAGGCGAATAAACTATTTTTAGATCTTTTTGACGCGCAATTGCATCCGGCGAAACAGAAAGCTCGGTGATTTTGCTCAGGTAAAGCTCATCAATATCCTCTCCTATTTCTTCGATATTAGCATCAACACGATTAAATTTTATCTCATCGATACTGCTGATAGCGGCAACCTCGTCCATCACTGCTTTATCATGTGGCGCCACAAATTGGCCGCCATCAGCACCGTAAGCTTTATAACCGTTATACTCTTTAGGGTTGTGTGATGCTGTAAGCATTACACCACTTTTGCAACCTAACTGGCGTACGGCAAATGAGAGCTCGGGAGTAGGGCGAAGTGCTTTAAAAAAGTAAACGTAAATATCATTTGCCGAAAAAACCTCGGCTGTAATAGTCGAAAAGAAATCGGCATTATTGCGGCTGTCGTGAGCAATGGCAACTTTGATTTTTTCGCCCGGGTATGTTTTTTTCAGGTAATTAGCTAAACCTTGTGTGGCCGCACCTATTGTATATTTATTGATACGGTTTGAACCTGGCCCCATAGTACCGCGAAGGCCTCCTGTACCAAATTCCAGATCGCGGTAAAATGAATCTGTCAGTTCGGTATAAGCCTTATCGTCAATTAACTTTTGAATTTCCTGCTTAACATCAGCGTCATAATTTCCTTGAAGCCATGAATTTGCTTTTTGAAGAATGGTGGGGTCTAATTCCTGCATAAGTGATTGTATGTTTTTCTATTTATCTGGTTCGGTTTTGACGTAAATATGGCAATAAATAGCCAAAACGGAACGCCTTAAAGTTAAATCATCTTTTTAAATATGCCAGCCCAAAATTGAATAAGTTTTTGGGGGCATATAAAGCGATGTTACCGATCAGTGAACAAAACAACATTATGAGGATAAAGTTTATTACATTTTTAAAACAGCTGTGTTGATTGCCTAACCTTGCCTTTATAACAGCTTTCATTGAGCAGATCTGCGGTAATTTTGAAATGATCTTATTGAACCGATAAAATCTGTTAGCCGGCTTGCCTAAGCAAACCGGCGTTAACAGACGGATATATAGGAGTTGGTAAGTGGTTGCAAAATTTAGCCCGTCAATAAACCCCTTATCATTTTTATTGCAGGCTCCCCTATTTATCCAATTCGGTTATGATTTTTTTGGCATTGTCATTTGCAGGATCAAGTTGTAACGACTTTTTATAATTCAACAGGGCCAATGGTTTATTGCCCTGATTGTAATATGCCTCACCAAGGCTGTCAAACACATTGCCCGATTTTGGAAATAGTTTGGTATTATATTCAAAAACAGCAACAGCATCTGCCAGTCTCTTTTTACTCATTAAATAATACCCCGTTTCGTTCAATGTATTTTCGTCATCAAAACTGTATTCATCGCCGTGTTTACTTTTAAGCTCATTATAAAAGCTGATAATTTGCTCACCGCTCATTAAGTCAAGCTTTGCGCTAAACGCATCAAGAAAGGACTTCTTAACCTGCGCGTAAGGTTTACCATCTAAAATGGCTTCAATAGATTTTTCAATTGAATACAGGTTTCCCTGTTTATTATTGGTCATCAATATAATAGTAACGCCTTCCGGCACCTTGTTTACCAGTAACGCCTGGTAATTAAATGAAGTGCCATCATGAACATGGCTGAGCATCTTATCACCTTCCATGCTACCGCCGCCAAGGCCAGATTGTCTTCCCGGAGTTACGCCATTAATGATCTCACGGGTAGCAACGGGACTCATCAGTTTAAACTTAGAAATGGCATTGGCCCAGGCATAAAAGTCATCCAGCGTTACAGCTGTCCAGCCAGATATGGGGTATACCAGGCCGTCTGGCTTGCCATCATTATTATATGACTGGGCAACAAGCTTATCATTTTCATCGGGGTCAACGATAGCAGTATTCATGACGGCCGGCTTCAATTCATGATCTTCAACAAATTGTTTAAAGCTCTGTCCTGTTATCTTTTCGATAATGCGGCGCTGCAAAAAAACATTATTGTTATTGTACGCATATTTTTTACCCGGCTCAAAATCAAGCGAGTCAATTTTGATCAAATCGGCCATATTACCGGCGTCATCTTTAACTGTCTTCCATTTTACATCGGGCAAACCGCTTGTGTATTGCAACAGGTTAATGATGCTGATCTTATTTGCCCAGGCAGGCAGTTGAGGCAGGTACTTAGACACTTTGTCGTCCAGGCTCAGTTTACCTTGTTCCTCAAGCATCATGATACCAACGGCATTAAATTCTTTAGCTATTGACCCTATATGAAAGCGGTACTGATCGGTAAGCCTTATAGTTTTACGTGCATCGGCATAGCCTATCGCGGCTTTATAAATAACCTTCCCATGATCGGCAACTAATACATTACCATTAAATAAACCTAATCTGTTTGCTCTTTGAATCAGGGTGTCAATATGAGCAGCCTTGGTTTGCTGCGCTATGGTTCTTTGTGTGCATAAAGCAAACATGGCAAGCAGAAACATGTATTTTAAACTCAATTTCATAAGTTGCGGATTGATGGTAAAGAGACAACAGCAAACGCAGTTATGTTACAGGTAATACAATATTAGTTTATCCTTCCCGGTCGTAAACAGAAGCCAGTATAAAGGCACATGACGCAAGCCCGGTATCTTTAAGGGCGTTGGTTATTTTGCCCGCATCAAAATGGCTGTTGATCAATAAGGGAATATGTATAGTTAAAATGAATACCCATATCATACATCCCAATAAAAAACATCCCCATTGAGCATATAAATTAACGTAGATGCTTATAGCGGCAGCCATCAGCGCAACCGCCGTTAGATATACCCAGAACAGGTGGAATGGAATCCAGCCGGGAACCAGCGTAGCTACAAAATCGGCATACATAAAATGTTGTATACCAAATACGAACATTACCGTAGCATAAATATAGGTGCTAATCCTGCTTATTATTTGTTTCATTGTTGGTTAGGTTATGGTATATTTAGGTTTAATTTTAATGCTGATAAAGTTAGTTTGCACGCCACGCTATAGCAATTCACAGCCTGTACAAGTTGGTACAAGCCTGTACAAATAATATTTGAACTGATTTACCGGCTATTTTTGACCCAATGAATATGCCCGCACAAGAGTTGCTTATTACCGAACTGATAAAACAATACGAAACCTATACCGGCTGGGGCGACAGCGCGAACTGGAAAAACCAGGATTTTATAAATCTGAGCGAAAAGATCAGGGAGAAAACGGGGGCTTCTGTAAGCCATGTTACGTTGAAGCGCATTTGGGGCAAGGTTAAATATGACAGCCTGCCCAATACCTATACCATGGATACCCTGGTGCAGTTTTTGGGTTATGAAAACTTCAGGGTGTTTAGCATGCAATTTGTTCCTGTAGGTAAACCGGTCGAACATGCTCAAGTTAAGCCGCAACCCTTAAGAAAGCATTTCAGGTCGATGCCTTACGCATTAGGTGTTTTAACGCTGGTAGGTATATTACTGATTGTGATCATGGCTTCACGTACTGAGCATTCCAGGCCACCTATAGTAGCAAAAGATTATAAATTCAGCAGTAAAAAGGTGATCACTTCGGGATTACCCAATTCTGTTGTGTTTGATTTTGATGCCACCAAATCGCCTTATGACTCGGTAGCCATCCAACAATCATGGGACAGGCATTTACGTGTCAATGTTTCAAAAAACGATCGTCAGCATACCTCTATTTACTATTTTCCTGATTTTTATTACGCTAAGCTCATTGTGGGCGGCAAAATTGTGAAACAGCATGAACTGTTTGTTGAGTCGAACGGATGGCTGCCAATAGTTGAAAAGCAGCCTGTGCCGGTTTATTATGAAAAAAAGGATGCTATGGTTGATGGCAAGCTCTCGCTGTCACCCGAAAAGATCAAGGAACGCAATATAGCCATGCAGCCTACGCCGCCCTATGTGGTTTATACCAACGTAACCGATTTTGGAGAGATTTACAGCAATGATTTTACTTTTGAAACCTCGATAAAAAACAATTATAGTGAGGGTGCCGCTGCTTGCCGGCTAAGTACTGTTTATATCTTATGTAAAGGTACAGCCATCTGGATCCCATTAAGCTCGAAAGGCTGCGTATCCGATCTGGATATGTATTTTGCAGGTTATGAGGCATCGGGTAAAAAACATGATCTTTCTGCTTTTGGCGTTGATTTTGAAAAATATGTGCCGCTTAAAATTGAATCTCACCACGGCAAAGCACAAATATTTATTGATAACAAATTGGTTTATAATGTATATAAAGGCATTGGCCGGGCCAAAATAATAGGAATTGTCTTTCGTTTTCAGGGCACAGGATCGGTGGATTACGTGCGGTTAACGAATGGAAAAATAAATTATGACGACGAGTTTTGATGATCATTATTTGCCTCGCGAGGGATAACCGATAACAACTCATTTTTTATGGCCGGGGGAATAACCATCATCGGTTGAGAAACGATTACATCACTATTCCCCGGCGAGGGGCAGCTTGCTATTAAAATAAAACAGCCCTTTTCAGCTTCAAAGGTTACCGTTATTTTTAATTGTTTTAAGGCCTCAAGGTCCTGGAATGCTGTGCGGTTGCTGATCCGGAATTGAGTGGTCAGCAGTTCAATAGAAACTACATCCCTGGTTTGCAGCAATACCAATACCCTGAGCAACCTGTCGGCCCTGTTCATAGTTGATCACATTTTTTATACAAAAATGTAATAGGTTATTGACAACAGTGTGTCAGCAGCGAAAATGCGGCACAAGGTACAATCATACCCTGTATTAGCCTGAAAATTAATGCTGAGCCCGATAAATCATCAGCATTACTCCGGATGAAAAAACTTTCTGTGATACCAGCTTTAATAAAATAGATTTTTTTTTTCGGATAAAAAGAGGCCTGCCATTACCCAAAATTACCGGATGTACCCAAAATTGATACTCATCAACCAAATTTACAGTCGCCAGTTTATCAACCACGCTGATACTTCCGTAAGTGAGGATATCCCGACCGTGCTGATTTTTCAAATTTTCTACAGCCCGTTTCAGATTACCATTAAGTAGCAATGAATTGTTCCACCAAACAGCAGTCATTGTTGAAGACAGAACCACCTTCTGATAACTGTTCATCATATCTGCATAGGCTATATCCGTACGGGGAAAATTCATGCATTTAGCTTGAAAAGGCCAATACGCCGCCATAGCCTGATAAGTATTTTTGCCCAATAAAATAGTATCTGCCTGGCTCAGCAGTTCTGTTGTTGTCTCGGCAATCTCATCAGTCCAATATTTGTAATGCCAGTCAAGACCTTCATCCTCTGCCGCAATAAAACCATCCAGTGTAATATTCAGGGATACTATTAGTTTGCGCATAATAATTACAAGCAAACCGGGCTTAATGATAAGCCCGGGTATTGAATATAAATTCGTGTTATTTAGGCTACGCCGGCATTACCGGCAAGTTTGGTGTTGGTTAAACCGAGGTCTTTTACCTGTTCATACTTTTTCCATAAATAGTAGGTAAAAAACATAACGATCAACATCACCGTTGGTGGAATGAGCATAGCAGCGCCGGCGCCAATTGCAAGCCATGATAAAAATGCCCCGATAAAGCTGATGGTGAAGCCTGAATATGCCCATTCTTTAATAGTGTGATATTTTGTTTGCGCGATGGCCAGTACACCTGCAATTTTTGCCGCCCCCATGATTACCAGCAGGTACATTGGATAGCCAAGCCTCGCTAATGAATCTTTGCCTGCCTGTTGCATGGTAATCCCCCCGTAGGCATCACCAAGCATTGCTAATAAAAAAAGAACAGTGAAGATCCAGTACAGAGTTTTAATTGTTTTTGGTTTCATGATGATATGTTTTTTTTGTGATTATTGATTAGTTAACGATACAAAGTTATCTGCAGAGACAAGGATGTGTAGCGCGTAAAAAGGACTTGTTAAGGGGTTGATTGCGACATTTGCGTTCACTATCTTTATCCAGCATAATCAATTTACGAACTATCAAATGAAACACGTTGCTATCCTGATACCCAATGAAGCGGTTTTAGCCAGTATTGTTGATGCACGGACTATTTTTACCGGCGCTAATGACTTTCTACAATCCATGGGCCGGCAGCCCGTTTTTGACGTTCATATGGTTGGGCTTGCCAAAGAGGTTAAAGTACACGGAGGCATATTCTCGGTTCATCCGGATATTTTATTGAACGAATTACAAAAAAGCGATATCGTGGTTATCCCCGCCATAAGCGGCGACCTGGAGAATGCTGTTAAAATAAATCAGGATTTTGTACCCTGGATCATAAACCAATACAGCAACGGTGCTGAAATTGCCAGCTTATGTATCGGTTCGTTCATACTGGCATCTACCGGGTTATTAAACGGGAAGGAATGTTCCAGTCATTGGATCACTGCCGATAAATTCAGGAACATGTTTCCCGAAGTAACACTGGTTGATGGTCGCATAGTTACCGAACAGCAGGGCTTGTATTCAAGCGGCGGAGCCACCTCTTATTGGAGCCTGTTATTGTTGTTGATTGAAAAGTACGCCGGGCGGGATATTGCAATCATGGCCGCCAAGATCTATGCTTTGGAGATAGACCGGAAAAGTCAATCGCCTTTTGCGATGTTCACCGGTCAAAAGAAGCATGAAGACGATCCTATAAAGCAGGCACAGGAATACATAGAAAATAATGTTACCGAAAAGATTTCGGTTGAAGACCTTTCATCAATGTATGCCATTGGCAGAAGACATTTTGAGCGCCGGTTTAAAAAAGCCACCAACAATACACCTGTTGAATATATTCAACGTGTAAAAATCGAAGCAGCAAAAAAACAACTGGAAAGTACCCCCAAAAACGTAAACGAAGTAATGTATGATGTTGGGTATACAGATGCCAAAGCATTCCGCACAGTTTTCAAAAAAATAACCGGGCTTTCGCCAATTGATTATCGTAACAAATACAATAAACAGGCAGCAGTGGCATAGCTAAACCCGACCAAATTTCGAGTATCTGTTAGTGCTTTGGATGCCTCAATATTACCGCTTCATTATTATCGAAATACCTATCGGCAATCAACCATAACACACTGTATTACAGCAGGTAATAACCCAATATCTTTTTACTGTAAAAACATTACATTTTGTCGATAAAATTAATCCTAACAAATAGCCAAATATTCCGTTTAAAAATTACATTTTTGCCCCAAAATTTTTAAGGATGCAGAGTTACCAGGAATTTCTTGACTTAAGTGTAGGCTTTCCACAGGATGGTTTTGAGATCATCGACGATGAGCTATACTTTCAGGACCTAAATTTGATGGAGATGATTGAAACGTATGGTACCCCCCTACGCTTTACTTATCTGCCTTTGATATCTAAAAAGATCCAGCAGGCTAAACTGTTGTTTCAACAGGCTATCATCAAAAACAACTATCGCGGCAGTTATAAATACTGCTATTGTACTAAAAGCTCGCATTTCAGGCATATTGTTGAAGAAGCGCTGAAAAACGAGATCCACCTGGAAACATCATCAGCATTTGATATGCCAATGATTGATGCCCTCGAGAAGAAAGGTACTGTAACAAAGGACATTACCGTAATATGTAATGGTTTTAAAACTTTCCAATACAAAACTTATATTATTGATATGCTGCATGATGGCTTTAAAAACATCATCCCGGTATTGGATAATAAAGAGGAATTTAACCTTTACGATGATGAAATTGAAATGGATACTCCTTGTAACCTGGGTATCCGTATAGCGGCCGAAGAACAGCCTGATTCTCAGTTTTACACTTCACGTTTAGGTGTACGGATGGAGGATGTTATCGATTTTTACCACAATAAAATTGAGGACAATCCTAATTTCCAGGTTAAGTTATTGCATTTCTTTATCAACTCAGGTATCTCTGATACGCCATACTATTGGAATGAGTTGGAGAAATATGTAACGCTTTACTGCAAATTCAAAAAAGTAAACCCGCATCTGGATACGCTTGACATTGGCGGTGGTATGCCATTTAAAGATTCCCTGGTTTTTGATTTTGATTATGAATATATGATCAATGAAATTGTGAGCCGCATTAAAGAGATTTGTGCCGAACACGATACCATGGAACCGGATATCATTACCGAGTTTGGTAAATATACTGTAGCCGAGGCTTCAGGGATACTGTATAAAGTATTAGGCCGCAAACAGCAAAACGACCGCGAACGCTGGTTAATGCTTGACGGTTCATTTATTACGAACCTGCCTGATGTTTGGGCCCTGAACCAAAAGTATATTCTATTACCTGTAAATAACTGGGATTCGGAATATGAGCGTGTAAACCTTGGCGGTATCACCTGCGATGGTCAGGACTATTACAACCAGGAAGCTCATATGAACAGCGTATTTATGCCTAAAACCCGTAAAGTGCAATATTTAGGCTTCTTTAATACTGGTGCTTACCAGGAAGTGTTAAGCGGCTACGGGGGAATTCACCACTGTCTGCTGCCGTCACCAAAGCATGTAATTATTCGCCGTAACAGAGATGAGACTTTCAACTTTGAAGTATTTGGCGAAGAGCAAAACAGTAAACAAGTATTAAAGATCCTGGGCTATACGACTTAATTCTTATAATATCAGTATAAAAGAAAAGGTGGCTAAAAATTGGTCACCTTTTCTTTTTATTAACGGCCTATTGTGCCATCTCCCACACCGGCACCTTCAACGTTTGGATCGGGAAGATCGGCCAGGCTACCATCCTCATGTAAAACTCTAAAGTGTTTTTTATGAGGACCTTTTGTTTCAAGGCAGGGATTTGTTCGATTAGCGTAGTTATCGCTGTCTGTTGTATTACTTTCCCTTACCTCTTTAATATTATCCCGCCGGGAAGCAGGATAGTCGTCTTTATAATCACTCATGATTATACCCTCCTTTTATTAAATTCCTTCGGTGCCGGGCTCATGACCAACCATCCTGCCGGTAGTACGTCCTTGTGGTCGGCTCTCAAAGTCGGTTTTAGCCGGGCCTTGTGAAGGAAATTCTTTCTTATTCGGCGGCGTCACATCTGTTTGCTCGCTAAACGAAGTGTCGGCACTTCTGTCAGGCTGATTCACCTCCGATTGACTATGAGTGCCCACCCGTTCTTTTTCGGTCTTTTCTACTTCGGGCCTGTCATCATTGTCAGCTATATTGTCAATCTCATCCAAATCATCGTCATCACTTTCAAGGTCACGGTTTGCATTGGCTTCACCATTATTTATAGAAAATGAATTGGTGCTATTTTCATAGCCATCACGTTCATTATCCCGGTTTTCCCAGGTTTTATTATTAGTATTCATAGGTTTTAATTTTAGTTGTTATTAAATTAAACCCACACTACAGTCGTATTGTTTTATTTTTTATCTTTTTAAGAAAATACAACAAAAAAAACAAATTCGACTTCAATACTTAGGAAGTCCCCTGATTAATTAGGAAGTAATACGAAATGGTTTATAAAATCTTTTAGATAGAACTAATTGATTGCACTTTTACTGACAACTGGTTCCATCGGCTGCTCACAGTGATTTTCTCACAAAGATGTAGCAACTCAGTTACAGATAATTAACGTTTTTAAGAATTAAAAAGTATGTTGAGGGCACGTTACTTTATAACGGTTATTAAGCAGGATACCTAATACAATTTCATGCGAACCATGGCTTACGGTGTTTAAAGCAGATGTTGTAAAGTCATAAGAATAACCAACATTGATGAGTGAGTTCAGGTTAAAACCTACTAAAGCTGCATATGAGTCATTACGACGGTATGAACCGCCTATCCAGAACTTGTCTTTGAACGACATCTTCATATTTACATCAAAAGTTACCGGAACCGGCGCTATAAATTTCAACAAGGCCGAAGGCATAAGCGTAATATCATCAGATACAAAGAGCTTAACGCCACCGGTTACAAAATAATGCGGCACCGTTTTGTTTTGGACAGCCGTTGTTGATGTAGTTACATATAAATTTTGTGGCAGGATTTGCTGTACCGACGCACCAAAGAAATAATTAGACGAATAAGCCCATACACCTATACCCAAATCAGGTTTCCACTGCGAGCCGGTAATGTTATTGATGGTTGGGTCATTTTGATCTACATAAGTAAGTTTGCTCACATCGATAACATTATGACTTACTCCTGCCGATACCCCTACCGCTAAATTCAATGTTTCGGTAAGCCCAAGGTGATAAGCATAAGTAGCATCAATATTGGTTTGAGTTATTGGCCCTGTTTTATCAGATACTACCATTAAACCCACACCATGATGCGGTTCGGCAGCCATGTAATTTTGTGTATATGACCTGCTTGATGGGTTTAAGCCACCTCCGGCAGGAAATGCTGTAGCGTCACCCTGTAAAAATCGGTTACCTATAGGTGCGTTTACCGAAAAATAAGATGTTACCGGCGCGCCATCAAGGCCTGTCCACTGGCTGCGGTACCCTAATTTTACATCGGTATAGTTTTCAATACCGCTTAATGCTGGGTTTAAGAGATAGTTATTAAATACGTATTGCGTGTACTGCGGTCGTTGCTGAGCTTTTGCCAATTGAGTTGTTGCAGCAATAACAATTAGAGTATATAAGATTCGCTTCATTTTTATCTGATAATGGTCACATTACCTGAAATAACCTCTCGGCCATTTTTGGGGTCAATAATATAATAATAAGTTCCGGGAGGCAAATATGAGCCGTTGTATTTACCGTCCCACGGTACACTATAACCAATTGACGAATATACCCTTTCTCCGTATCTGTTGTATACGTCAACCTTATTATTTGGATAACTTTCTAAATATTTAACATTCCAAATGTCATTTACGCCATCTCCATTAGGAGTAAACACATTAGGAATAACTAAAAACTTTAAAACCTTTACTGATACGCTGGTCATGGCCTGACACCCGTGTGCAGATGTAACTACCAGTTGATAGGTAATATCCTGGGTTGGACTCGCCGCCGGGTTGGCTACATCATCATGATCCAGTCCTGTTGCGGGCGTCCATTTATAAGATAAATTATCGTCGTTAACTATCGGTTTAAAGATATGTTTAGTGCCTTCGAGCATGGTAAAATCCTGCCCTAACGAAACAAGCGGCGATGCATCCACCTTTACCTGCTGTACAACGGTATCCGCACAGGCATTGGCAGTTGTATAAATGCACCTGATGTCAAATGTACCGGCATTGGAAACGGCAGGGTTAAACACGCCGTCGGCACTAACCCCGGTTCCTGAAAACACTCCGGAACCTGTGGGGCCATTAAGCTTAGGTATTAGTTTGTATGGTTGCGATTCGATGCAAAAAACCGGTGCCGGATCAAAGGTTATTATGGGTGACGCTTTCAAGGTGAAAGGCACATCTTTAACATCTGAGCACGAAGTACCTGAATACGCTACCGCCCGTAAGGTAACGGTGCGCGTTCCCGCGGTAAACAAAGGATATTTGTGCCTTAGCTTTAGCCCTAATGCCGGGTGATCGTAAACCACAGTGGTTGCAGGATCGCCGTCGTCATAAGTAACCTCAAGCCGGGTGATCTCACCGAAATTAACCGACGATTGGTTTTCAAAAAAAACTTCCTGCGCACTGCATAAGTCCGCCGGATTCAGAACAGTTATTCTTGCCTTTGGCTTACTCCCGTTAATTGTTAATGATTTTGAACTTGAGGTAACAGAACATCCGTATTTAGACGTAACTTTAAGTGTAACCTGGTAATTACCGGCTAAAAACTTGTGCTTCGGATTTTTATCATGGGAAGTATCGGGATTACCTGCAGTTGCATTTGCATCGCCGAAATTCCACTCGTAAGTAAAACCGGCTTCTGTTGCATCGGCAATAGTGCTTTGATAAGTGAATTGAGCAAAGTCATCTTCACAGGCATCGGGTAATAAAAAATCAACTACTGGCACAGGATAAACATTAACAGGCAGCGGAGCTATATTACTTATGCAACCGTTACTATTTGTTACGGTTAGCTTAACCAAATAATCTCCCGGCGTATTATACTTATGGTTAAACGGATTTTTGCTCGTAAGGGTTTCAACAGGTGTGCCATCGCCAAAGTCCCATTGCCAGCTAAGGATGTTCCCTTCTACAGATGTGGAGTTATCAGTAAATGTAATATCCTGACCAACACAGCCAGGCGCTGAATAACTAAACGATGCAACAGGAGGTCTTGATATATGTACTTTGATAAGATCAGATGTTTCCCCGCAACCATTTTCATTAGTAACGAATAAATTGACCATGTAATCGCCGGGCTGGGTATATTTGTGTACGGGGTTTTGTACTACATCGGTTGTTCCATCGCCAAAGTCCCAGTGCCATGTTTTTATTTGCCGGGTACCTGATGTTGACTGGTCTGTAAATTGAACATTATCGCCGAAACAGATATTTGCAAAACCAAACTTTACAACCGGCGGCACCGAAATATTAAAATCAAACTCAATATCTTCGTTTGATCCACATTCGTCGGCAATTGGGTTAAATACAGTGGCTACTACGCTGTAGTCTCCATCGGGGTACACTTCGTCTGCAGGATACTCATAAGTGTAAAGCACTTTTGAGTCTTTTACTGTTGAACCGGTTGGTATTGGGTTATTCATAGTAACGGGCTGGGTTCCGTTTTTAAAATCCCATGTAATTTTGTTTGTTTGAAATGGCAGTGTAAGCTGTAACTTATAACGTATCTCGGCACAGCCATTGGCCTGTGTTGAGTTATCTGTCGGATTTCGTAATACAATAAACTCATTCAGGTTTTTAAGGTTGGTACCTGCAGCATAGCCATATGATTCTGTTCGGCCAAACCCATATGCTATGGCATTAAATCCATCAGACGCTTTGATATTATGTACGCCGGCGTTAACGCTAATTTGTGCGTATGAATAAACGCTGTTAGGCACTTGTGAAAACTGGGTATAAGGTTGCCCGTCAAGCGAAAAGGTAGGTACGGCAGCTGTTTTTATAATAACATTAATAAAGTTATTTTGTATCAGGTAATTATGGGTTGAATTTAATGTAACATGATCAAGTGTTTGCTCAATCGGCGTTAAATATATCATTTCAGGATCACCAATATCTCCATTAATGAACTGGCAATTTAAGCCCTCGCCCTGGGTCACCGCGTATTGCACTACCTGAATTGGTTTATCGGCAGCGATAACATTGGTTGTGGTTGAAGTAAATTCATAATAAAGGCCATTAATTAACCCACCCTGGGGTGCTGCTCCATTTACTGTTACCTTTGTATCCGGCGAGCTAAGTACTATTCTTAAAATATCATAATTGCGTGTCTTTAAAGGGGCGGTTATATAATTTTTACCCCAAACGGCTAAAGGATACACCTGCTGAAAAAGGTTGTCTGATGATCCCTTATCACCCTGGCACCCGATACTTATTTTTGAACTGCCCGAAAAAACAGCTATTTTTTTGCAGGCACCGGTAGCACTAACAATTGAACGGATGCGGGTACCGGTTAAATCCATGGCAGATAAGCCCTGGTATACCTCGCCTTTTTTTAAATTTATGGTAAAGGGCTGGTTTGCGGGAATACCGTTTAGCAATGGCTGCGAAGGTGTTATTTCAACGGCGGTATTATCTTCAGTTGCTATTACTGCAAAAGTTGAATACGAAGGGACCCCCTCTGTAGTTTTTGTACCATTGTTTGAGTTTGATATTTGTTTATAATTAATAGAAAGATAGTCTTTACCTAAAGTATTTACCGGTAGCAGGAGTGTTGCACCGGATACATTCTGCGCAAAGATATGTGCGTAAACAGCGATAGGCTTAGGCGAAGTAATATGAATGCCCTTTAAAAACTGTCCCTGGGTACCAATAAAGGCCCCCGGAGGAATATCGACAGTTAATATATCATTGGCCTTAACCTGGTAGGAGTTTGAAAAGCTGCCATCTGCAACTTCAATCTTCACAGTTGTGTTTACATCTGCAGTTATATAAAGTTCCATCTGGCTGCCCCTGCCCAATGCGTCGGAGTTACCGGCAGCACCATCAACGTGGTCAATATATGCGGTATAAAACTCCGTGCCCTGGTTTGATGAACCTTGTGCGTGAGTGCAAATAGCAAAACATATGAAAATAAACGCGAGGCTTAACGACCGCAAAAAAATTATATTGCTCAAAGGTGTACAGTTGGATTTGGTTTTGCAGTATTAAACTGCCCTTTAAATGTACAAAAACCTTTATTGCCACAACAGGATAATTATGTAAAATTAACCACGCTGTTTAATTGCTTAGCAATTTTATTGGACTGAACCCTGCCGTTCTTTCAGTCTGAACTGATAGTTAAAAAAACTTATCCGGATTAGGTACCAAATTCAGGAACTTTTCAAAATTTTCTTCGTAATGCGATTGGTCAAGCTTGTAGTAAAATGCCCCCTTTTTTGATGAAAGCTTATCTTTTTCAGGAAGCTTCACAAGCAGCCCCGTCGAAAGTAGTTTGCGACTGAAATTCCTGTCATCAAACTTAGTTTGATAAACGCCTTCATAAAGGGCCTGCAATTGCGGGATGGTAAACTTTTCGGGCAATAGCTGGAATAATATAGGGTGAAGCGCAGCTTTGTAACGCAATTGTCTTTTGGCAAGCCGCACCATTTCGTTATGGTCAAATATCAGGTCGGGCATTTCGTTAAGAAGGAACCATTCGGGGTGATACTCTTCACTTAACTGTTCCTCATATTTATGGATATCAATAAGCGCAAAATAAGCAACCGAAAGCGTTCTTTCTACCGGGTCGCGTTCGGGCTTGCCAAATACCTGGAATTGCTCCATGTATACATTTTTTAGCCCGGTACGCAACTCAAGTACACGGTTTGCAGCATCCTCGGGCGACTCGGTCGGTTTTATGAAACCACCTATCAGGCTCCATTTATGTTTTTCGGGCTCAAGGCCACGCTGAACAAGCAATAACTTGATGTTTGCTCCGTCAAATCCGAATATGATACAATCTGTTGCAACTAAAATGCGCGTTTCGCCGCTGTACTTATGCATAACTTAGGTTAAGTTTATATGCAATGGTAAAAATAATTTAGCAATTATTTATTGTTAATCGGACAACTATTTTATACAATAACAATTTATTGATCTAAATTAAAATGATTTACCGCGCCAAAATGAAAACAGGATAAGTTTCTGATAAATCAGCTCACTCTTTTACCCTGCAACAACAGATCCATAGCATCGTCAAATGATCCCGCCCTGATCACCTCGCCCGAGTTTACAAAAAATATTTCGTCGGCATTCTCAATCGTATTCAAACGGTGTGCTATGATTACCCTTGTGGTAGTTTTTGGCAGGTTATCCAAAATATCACTCAACAGTTTTTCGGTAATGGTATCAATATTGGCGGTAGCTTCATCCAATATCAAAATTTCGGGGTTACGCAAAACGGCCCTCATAAAAGCTATAAGCTGTTTCTGCCCTAAACTGATACTATCTCCGCCCGATAAAACTTTGGTATCCAGGCCCTCTTCAAAAATTGCCAGCAGGCTGCCCAGGTTAGCATCCCTGATCACCTGTTCCATTTCTTCGTTGGTATGATCTTTAAAAAGCTCATTACCGTACAAAATGTTATCCCTTACAGTGCCGGTAAACAGAAATGGCTCCTGCAAAATAAACCCTATCTTCTGGCTGCGTTCCTCTGCTGTAAAACTGCGGATATCTTTTCCTCCAAGTAATACCAAACCTTTAGTTGGATCATATAAACGAGCTATTAATGAAGCTGTTGTTGTTTTACCGCCGCCTGTTGGGCCAACCAAAGCATAGGTTTTGCCGCGTTCCAATTTAAAGCAGATATTATGGAGGATCTCCCTGCTTTCGTCATAGCTAAAATGCACATGCCTGAATTCCAGCAAAGCAGCTTTCGGCTCATCAATATCTGCCTGAATTATCGGCAAATCAGTTTCAAGGGATAGAATTTGAGAGATCCTGTCCCAACCCGCCATTGCCAGCTGAAAGTTTGTCCACAAAGCAGCCAGCTGCCTTAAGGGGTTATAAAAGTTTGTAGCATACGATAAATAACTCACCAGCAAACCAACAGAAAACAGGCCTTTACTGATCAGGTAAATACCAAAACACAGCACGGTAAGCTGCGCCATGCTCGCAAATAAACCATAAACCGGTACAAACACGTTATTGGCCATGCCCGATCCTACAGCCGTTTTATAGTTTTCATTATTGGCTATATCAAAGCGTTTCCTGAAATAATCGCGGCGGTTAAAGGCAATGATCACCTTAAAGTTATTGATGCTTTCCTGGATTTCTCCGCTTAGTGCCCCTGTACTTTTTAGGTTGGCGGCATTCTTTCTTTTTATCCATGGCGATAATACCAACGTTAAAAAAAGAATAACCAATGCAGGGCATAAAGCAGCTGCACCCAGCTCGATATTGATTGCCAGCAAAAAGATCCCGGCACCAATCATGATAGAAATATTGCCTATAAACTGCATCAGCGATTGGGAGAAAAACTGGTTAAGCTTATCGGTATCGTTATTTACCCTTGATATCAGGTCGCCGGCCTTGTTTTGATTAAAGAAAGCTACCGGTAATTGTTGCAGTTTATTAAAAATGGAGTTGCGCAAGGTAAACAACATCCTTTGCCCTACCCCGCCCATTAGCGTGGTTTGCTTATAGCTGGTAAATAGCGCTACCAGGTACATGCAAAACAAAATTGCCGCGTTATGTAAAACCCCGTTAAAATCCTTGTGCTGCACGTATTTATCAATGGTACGACCAATAATAAGTGGCCCGAGCAGGTTGAGGGTTGAGTTAACAAGAATGGCAAAAAAAGCAATGATGAGCGTACGCTTTTCATGGGCAATAAGCTGAAGCAGCTTTTTCAACCCGGCCAGCGTTGACGTCTTTGGCTGATTTTTACCTAAATAGTTTAAATCGTAGTTCATTGTAGTGAATATTTTTTTCTTGCGAACTCAATGTTTAGTGGTTAACACCCTGTTCGTAATTGCTGGTGCTTTGCTGTGAATTAAAGATCTGTACATAATCCGGGCTGGTTTTCATCAACTCATCATGTACTCCGCTGGCTACTATTTCGCCCTGCATCAATAATATGATCTGGTCATAGTGTTCAACAGATGCAATTTTCTGGGTTACCGAGATCAGCGTTAACCCGGGGTAATTTTTTTGGATGTTAGCAAGAATCTTCCTTTCTGTGTTATTATCAACCCTTGCAGTAAAATCATCAAGAAGCAATACTTTTGGATTAATTGCAAGCGCCCGGGCCAGCATAATACGCTGCTTTTGCCCACCCGAAAGGCTTGATCCCCGCTCAGAAACAATGGTGCTCAGCTTATCGGGCAAATTATCTATAAACGCACTTAGCTCGGCAGTTTCAATTGCTTTTTTAAGCGATTCATCCGTAACGGTATCACTAAATGCGATATTTTCACGGATGCTCATGTTAAAGATGATACTGTCCTGAAAAACAAAGCCAACCTGCCTGTGAAAGGTTTCGCTATCATATTCGGCAAGGGCTTTGCCGTCAAACAACACCTCTCCGGAAGTAGCATTGATCAAACCTGTAAGCAGGTACAACAACTGCGTTTTACCGGCAGATGTAGGTCCGATAATAGCTATTTTTGAACCTGCTTTAACCTTAAAGGAGATGTTTTTCAATGCCGATTTTTGCCCGTAGGTTACTGTTACATTGCGGAGTTCAACATCACCTCGCAGGATATCTTTCAGCGGGCCGCCGTCGGAAACATCAGGTGCGTTCAAAACCAGGCTGATCCTTGTAAACGAAGCCGTAGCCTGAGCAATCAGGTTACTCATAAAACCCAAAATAAATATCGGGAATATCAGTAACGACAGGTAACTGTTAAAGGCCGCGAAACTACCCAGGCTCATACTACCGCTGATTACGAAGTGTCCACCCATTACCAAAATGGTAAATGCCGCCATATTAGCCGTAAACGTTACAATGGGAATTAGTCCGGCAAAAAAACCAAGGATCCTCAAGCCATAGTCCCTCGCTTCGGTATTGGCAGCCAGAAATTTATTATATTCCAACTGCTGTGAATTGATCACCCTGATAAGCGCCGCGCCAAGTATGCTTTCATTAATAACCTTATTAAGCATATCGATAACCCCGCGGCTTTTCATAAACAGGGCCCGTACGTTTTTTAATACATAAAAGAATGTACCACCTATAATAGGGATAATGGTAATCACCACCAATGCAAGTTTCCAGTTAATGGTTAGCAGCATAACACTGCACCCAATAATGATAAACAATGATGATACGATAGAAACCAGGGCCTGCGATACAAACAACTTAATTGAATCGATATCTGAAGTCAGATTGGTTAATAGTTTTGATGGATTTGCCTGCTCGATAAAAGCATGGGTTTGGCGGGATATCTTATTAGCCAGTTGCTGGCGCAGATCACGCGCTACTTTTTCGGACGCAAAAATTTGAACTATTGCCTGTAAACCAGCGAAAAAAAACACCACCAATGTAGCAGTCAGGAAGTTAGCCATTACCTCGTTTAGCACAAAATGATGATTGGAGTAGGCATCAATACCATTGGCTATAATCTTTGGCAACCAAAGGTTCATGGCATTTCCCATTAAAGCAAATAGCAGTAACAGCGCGACAAGGCCTTTATATGGTTTCAATAGGCTAAATACGCCGGGTGGCTTACTGTTTGTTTTTTTTGAAGGATCAGGTTGCATATGATCTTTGATTTATAATTCTTTTTTTGTGGATCTCAATCGAGTCTTTATTGTGTTTGACGATTGAGCACGGAAAACATTTTTATTTCATCTAAAATTATCGAAATAAATCAGAACGAAACGGCAAGCTGTTTTTATTTTAGATATATTTCTATTTCGATATAGTTTGACAAATATATTTCAAATCAGGAATAATTAAAACATTTTAGTAGTAATTTTATATTTTTACAGCCAAACCGGAACAAAATGAAGTCAGTAGTACAATTAGTTGAGGAATGGACAGCTTTTGAGGAAGTAAGTGAACAACCAACTGTTGAAGCATTTTGCAGATATTATTTGCAAAAGCAACGTCCAAAACCTAAGCAACCTGGTAAAAAAGGTGAGCGCATTATGAATGGCGCTTACCTGCTTAAAACCCTCGGCCGAATATTGAGTGCCTATTCGCTTTATTTCCGGTCGGCTGTAAATTATATCGGCATCCCTCCTGCCGAAAGCTTTTATTACCTAAACGGCTTACTGCACCTTGGCGAAGTTCGAAAAAGCGACCTCATCAATTATATGTTTGCCGAAACAACTACCGGTATGGAGGTCATCAACCGGCTCATCCGGGAAGAGAAAATAGATGAACGGACCTCGCCCGATGACAAACGGGCTAAGCTCATCAAAGTAAACCATAACGGGCTTGCTGCACTGGACGAATACTATAAAATCTCAGGTAAAGTGGTTGAAATGACCTTTAAAGGTATTGACGATGAAATCTTAACCGATTGCTATGAAATGCTCAGGTATTGCGAACAGCGAAACTCCTCCATCGCAATCGAATTAAAAAACAAACCTTTTAACCAGATGTATGAACAGGTAATGGCTGATAAAATTTAACTTTCAAATTAAATGATATTGCCTTTTAGCCAGCTTTAAACTCAATGTCAGCTAAAAGTAAAGATGGCATAATACTTGAACATTCAATAGCCGGGCCTGGTAACAACCCCGGCTTTTTTGTATCTATACCATAAAAAACATCTGTGGGCAATATCCTCAATATCTCCGATCTGAGTAAAACATACCAAAGTGCCGGTCGCACGCTTACTGTACTCGATCAAATAAATTTTTCGGTGGCAATAGGTTCAACCAATGCTATA
Organism: Mucilaginibacter sp. Mucisp86; assembly: GCF_047324315.1. NCBI lineage: Bacteria > Pseudomonadati > Bacteroidota > Sphingobacteriia > Sphingobacteriales > Sphingobacteriaceae > Mucilaginibacter > Mucilaginibacter sp. Mucisp86. The sequence goes on along the minus strand of NZ_CP168503.1, from coordinate 6,223,322 downwards.
GTAGGGCCATCAGGCAGCGGAAAAACTACCCTGCTTGGCCTTTGCGCCGGGCTTGACCGCTCAACTTCAGGTACTGTTGAACTCAACGGCATTACCCTCAACAAACTAACCGAAGATCAGCGCGCGCAAGTACGCAACCAGCACGTAGGATTTATATTTCAAAATTTTCAGTTACTGCCAACACTTACAGCACTCGAAAACGTGATGGTGCCACTAGAGCTCAGGGGCGAAAAAAACATCCGGGCAAGGGCCTTAGATCTTTTGGATAAAGTGGGACTGTCAGAACGTGGTCATCACTATCCACTCCAACTTTCGGGTGGTGAACAGCAACGTGTATCGTTGGCACGTGCTTTTTCAAATGCCCCCCGGATCCTTTTCGCCGATGAGCCTACGGGGAACCTCGATGCCGAAACCAGCGATAAGGTGATCAAACTCATCTTCGACCTTAATAAGGAAGCGGGTACTACCCTTGTAGTGGTAACGCATGATCTTGAACTGGCAGCTAAAACCCAGCGTATTATCAGGATCAAGGGAGGTAAGCTTATTGCCGACGAAAAAACCATTAACGCATAAGCTAATGGATAATACCGCTATTTCTTTCAAAAGAAAAATAAATATCCCCTGGCTGTTCCGCATGGCCTGGCGCGACAGCAGACGGAACAGGTCAAGACTGTTCCTTTTTATATCGGCCATCGTATTTGGAATTGCTGCACTGGTGGCTATTTATTCATTCAAATACAACGTACAAAATGATGTGAACGATCAGGCGGCTACCCTCATTGGCGCCGACTTAGCCATTTCCGGCAATAAACCGGCCGACGATAAATTAAAGCACCTGCTCGATTCACTGGGCGATCAACGCTCGCAGGAACGAAGCTTTGCATCTATGCTTTATTTTCCGCGTACCAAAGGTACACGACTGGTGCAGATCAGAGCATTACAGGGAGGATTTCCCTACTATGGCGCATTAGAAACTACCCCCGAAGCTGCCGGGCTTACCTTTAAAAGAGGTAGAATGGCGCTGGTTGATAAAACCCTGATGCTGCAGTTCGATGCCAAAGTGGGCGATTCCGTAAAGGTAGGTAACCTTAATTTTCAGATAGCCGGCATCCTGAATAAGGCACCCGGCCAAAGCGGCGTAATGGCTGGTATTGCCCCTGTAGTTTACATCCCAATGCAGTACCTGGAGCAAACAGGGCTTGTAAAAATAGGCAGCCGGGTTAATTATAGCTTTTATTACATGTTCAATTCGTCGGTTAATGTAGATAAACTCGGCAAAAAGCTTGACCCAATGCTTGACAAGGCAGGGATGCGCTTTGAAACCATCGAAACAAAAAAAGATAATACAGGGCGCGCCTTTGGTGATCTGAGCCGCTTTTTATCACTGGTGGGTTTTGTTGCCTTGCTATTGGGCTGCGTTGGGGTAGCCAGTGCTATCCATATTTATGTAAAAGAAAAAATTGCATCCATAGCCATTATGCGTTGCCTGGGTGTTAAATCATCCGAGGCATTTCTGATCTACCTGATACAAATTGTGGGTATAGGCATTATCGGTTCTGTTACCGGGGCCATATTAGGTACGGCTGTTCAACATTTATTACCCCTTGTATTTAAAGACTTTTTGCCCTTTGCTATTTCGGTGCAAATATCATGGATGGCTATTGGCCAGGGCATTTTGCTGGGCGTGATTATCTCTATTCTATTTGCGCTGCTGCCTTTAATCTCTGTTCGAAATATTTCGCCGCTCAATACGCTCCGTATTTCGTTTGATGAAAGTGGTAACAGGCGCGATCCTTTGCGTTGGCTCGTGTATTTGCTGATACTGCTATTTGTAATAGCTTTTACTTATTTGCAGTTGGACAGCGTGGTGGGTAGTATACTGTTTACGTTAGGAATCCTGATTGCCTTCATGATCCTCACTGCAACAGCATGGCTGTTAATGCGCATCACAAAAGCAATAGTAAAAGGCTCATGGAGCTACTTATGGAGACAGGGATTTGCAAATTTGTATCGTCCAAATAATCAAACTATTATCCTTATCGTATCAATCGGCTTAAGCACCATGTTTATTTGTACACTGTATTTTGTACAAACATTATTGGTGCAGCAGGTTAATCTTTCAACCAGCGGCAATCAATCAAACATGATTCTGTTTGATATCCAGAGCAGCCAGGAAAAAGGGGTTGTTCAATTAACCAAACAGCAAGGACTTCCTGTATTACAACAGGTACCTATCGTTACTATGCGCATTGAACAGATCAACGGTAAAACAGCTGCTGATCTTACAAAAGACACTACTATTAAAATACAGCATGGCGTATTTGCCTGGGAGTACAGGGTAACGTTCAGGGATTCGTTAACCTCGTCAGAAAAATTGCTGGATGGCAAATGGATTGGCCAGGCCGATCCTTCAAAGGAAATCCCGGTATCTGTTGAAGAAAACCTATCCAAACGAGGCAACCTTAAAATTGGTGACAAAATAGTATTTAATGTACAGGGCGTGCAGATGCCTGCCTATGTGGCCAGCATCCGCAAAGTTAACTGGGGTAAGGTGCAAACCAATTTCCAGGTTGTTTTCCCTAAGGGAGTACTTGAGGAGGCGCCACAATTTCATGTATTGATGACGCACGTGCCTTCAAACAAAGTATCGGCAGCTTTTCAGCAGGTTGTAGTGAAGGCCTATCCTAATGTTTCTATAATCGATCTGGGTTTGATTTTAAGTGTTGTTGATGAGCTACTGAGTAAAATCAGCTATGTCATCCGTTTTATGAGTGCATTCAGCATCATTACAGGTATTGTAGTACTCATTGCATCCGTGCGCATCAGCAAATACCAGCGAATCCAGGAAAGCGTGTTATTGCGTACCCTTGGGGCAAGTCGTAAGCAGATATTCACCATAACGGCGCTGGAATATTGGTTTTTAGGTAGCTTGTCGGCATTAACCGGCATCCTGATTGCCTTTGCGGGCACTTATTTCCTTGCAAAATATAGTTTCGAAATACCATACAGCATTAATGTTTTACCTGCTCTTGTATTATTTTTGACAGTCAGCTTGCTAACCGTTGTGATCGGTTTATTGAACAGCCGTGGAGTGCTAAACAAGCCTCCGCTGGAGATTTTAAGAACAAACGCATAAACGCATTGTATTTATTTTATATGAACAAAGTTACTTTAAGCGGTATCATGCTTGGTGCCCTTACAATGGTGGGCTGCGGCAACAGCGCTAAATCACCAAATAATGACCAGGCCCAGGCTACTACCGAAGTGGCAAAAACCGACTCGGCATCAAAGAAAATAGTTTTATTTTTTGGCGATAGCCTAACTGCCGGGTATGGGCTCGATGACCCGGCAGATGCCTTTCCAGGAGTGATCAGCCACATGGTTGATTCACTGAAACTGCCTTACAAAGTAATTAATGCAGGCTTGAGCGGCGAAACTACCGCAGGCGGTAACGGGCGTATTAACTGGCTGTTAAAGCAAAAGATAGATGTATTTGTACTCGAACTCGGCGCCAACGACGGACTTCGTGGCATCCCTGTGAATGAAACTGCAAAGAACCTGCAATCCATAGTAGATAAAGTGAAAGCTAAATACCCCGATGCTAAACTTGTTTTGTTAGGCATGCAGGTGCCACCCAACATGGGGGCGGATTATACCGGTAAATTTAAAACCGTGTTCCCCGACCTGGCTAAAAAGAACAATATGGCGCTGGTGCCCTTTCTGTTGCAGGGCGTTGGTGGCATGCCATCGCTTAATCAAAGCGATGGCATCCACCCTACTGCCCAGGGTGCCAAAATTGTAGCTAATAATGTTTGGGCGGTTTTAAAAGATGAATTAAAAAATTAAAAGTTCTAAACGCCAGCTACCTTGCAGTAAAGTTGTAAGTGATACCAAAGAACCAGCTGTGATCCCAATCCGAAATTACCGGAACTGTGCTATCGGTATAAAACTTAGGGGCTGAATATATATTGTTAGGATCAGACCGGTTAAGCCCTAATTTAACTGTGCTGTTCAGGCGATCCGTTTTACCCCAGATCACACCACCTGAAAGTACCAGGCGACGGGTTGAACCCAGCAATACACTGCCACCTAACAATACATTTAGCTCTGTTTCCGTGTTTACCGATAAGCCTGTTGTGACTGCAATATTGTAATTGCTGCTTATTCTCGGGTATGCGTGCATAAGAACTCCGAACCCAATTTTTTGCTTACTATTATTTTGTCTGATAGCGATACGGCCGGTTGTATCTTTTAGTGTTTTCAGTGATGTTGTTGTGTCGGTGCTACGGCGATATTTCACAGTGGTATCCATAAAAGCGAATGTTTGATTTTTAAGGCCGGTGATAAGTACGCCCGAACTAAAATCAATCTTAAACCCGCCGCTTAACCTGATCTCCTCTGTTTTTTTCACATTACCCTGAGCGTCTTTCAAAGTCATGGTCAGATAATCATGATTTTTAAGTTTTTCGGCCAAAAATGATGTGGTTTTGTAGCTATAAACCTTGTTGTACAACAGTTCAATATATTTAACAAGCAGCGTTAACTTATCATCTTTATCGCTTTTATAGAGCTTGATAACTTCGGCCATCGACATCCCGAAGCGCTCATGAATGTGTTTATTTATAGCCTGGATATTACGTGCGTGTTTTTCGATGGTTGCGGAGTTGAAATAAAAGTTTTTGGTGTAGTAGTACAAATCGTTCTTGCAATCAATTAAATTAACCGCAGTTGTCGACGCCAATTTATCGTCGCCTGAACTGTTTACTTTCGAATCATTTTTTTTTGCAGTGTCAGCTTTTGAGGTATCTTTTTTAAAATTGGCAGCACTGTTAAGCATTGTCGAAAATTTGCCTTCATCCTCCAAAAAATTATCCTTGTATGCAAGAGTCAGGCTAAGCGCATCATTACTGGTATAATTCATGAGTTCAACCTTAAACTGCGCCCCTACCGGCGGGCTATAAAACATTGATTTTACCCATTTGTAATATTCCACGTATTTACCATCGCAATTAAGACCGTTTATTTTACGAGTATCAGTTGATTTTTTAATTATTTTTTTCAAGGTATAATAATCACCGCGCTGCATATCATACAGCCATATATATTCGCCGGGAAGCCGTTTATCATCCTGATCACTCATGCAGCGCACTAGAGATGAATAACCAAACGTGGCTAATCCGTCAAACATTTCTCTGTCAATAAATTTAAATGCCGGGCCGATGAAAGCGGTATCAAGTGGTAATAATGCGGCCAACACCTTGCTCCTATCTGATTCTGCTTTGACTTTACCTGTATCAGTTGTTGCTTTACTGCCAGCTACTCCCCTGGAAAATTCAATATGAGCCAAGTTATCAGCTGGTTTTTTTCCTGTCCCGAATACCAAAGTTATTTTTTTTCCTGTCGTCAGGTTTCCTTTATTTACTTTACTATCAAGGTTGAGATTTAAATTCGATGTGGATTTAATTGATTTTATGCTATCTGCATATTTTTGCCCCCATAGGCCTTTCAGATAATCACCCAATTGCTGTACGGGACCGTTTGTCTGTTCAAACGTTGAATTGGCCACAAGTGCATCGACGCTATCATTTGGTATGCCACTTATACGCATCAAATATTTTACGTTACTTGTATCAAGAATAATTTGTTTAGTACCTTTTAAATCTGTGTACTTGAACACAATATCGGGTTTCGATTGCGCAGAAGCGCAATTAAAGGTTATTGTTAATAATAAAATAGTAAAAAGTTTTTTCATGACTTAAATAGTGAATATCCGCGGTTAGAAAATAAATTGTATACAGGTAAAATATAGGTAAATTGATTATCGTTAGTTGCGCCCACAACATAACCTATCAACTTACCGGCATTGTCAGTAACGGGTCCTCCCGAATCGCCACCAGTTGTTACTTTGTCGGTTGAAATAAGCCCGACATATTCGCGCCTGATACCTCTGCAATCAAGCTCAACATCACAATTTGGATTATTTACAGTAGCGCTTTGGATATAGGATGTAGCACCGTAAATTTTTACAGGCTTATTTAGTAAGCTGTCAATTTCATCGATTTTGTAATAATCTGCAAACCTAGCCTGATCAACACCATTCACACAACCGCCGATATTAGCTATTTCGGCAACAGCATAATCATATCCGCCGTCGTAATATCCTTCAAAAACAGTTAATACATCGAAACTATTGCGGGCTTGCAATTTGCTTGAAGGCACCTGGCATCTTATATCGTTAGCATTGTAATATATGGCATCGCCCGATTTTACCAATGCAGGCAGCAATACATGAAAACAACTCATCAGGTAGTTTTTTTTGTTTTGATCATTGATCACGATTATCGTCCGCGATCCGTATTCATTCACATTGTCATTATCGTCCATGTATGAAATACTCCCTCCCATTCCCAATTTACTCCCGTTATCCAGCCGTAAGTTTTCATTATTTTTATATTCAATTCGGGCCGCGGTTGCAGGGTTGCCTACGGCTATAACATCAACAGGCATGGCAATGCCTTTAAACACCAGGTTGCCCGGCACGACAAAATCCAACTGATCAACGCCTACTTTAGCATCTACAAATACAAGCAAAGCCAGGCCGGCTGTTTGATCATTATTTTTATTGCCTACTCCTATTCCCTTAAAACCGGTAACTTTTGCCTTTAATAATGTCGAGTAATATTTCTTTGCCGATTTTAAAAGGATTATTTTGTCTTCATCATTAAAATCGGGAAACTCCTTTCCGGGAAACACAAAATCATTTTCGGCAAAGCCTCCACTCCAATAAAAGTAGCCATCATCTTTACTATGAACCCATACGCCATTTCCTTCAATTTCAGTGCCCGTAACAACATCATCAATATCTATTACAAAACCCGGAGCGCGGTATAAAATACAGTCAGAAAAGGTTGATGGCTTATCTATCCTCGCGTTTAAATATTTGCTTACCGTTAGCTTCATTACCCTACTCTGTTAGTTGGTGATTGCCCGGGACCTCCCCCGGCTGAAGGATCTGGTGTACTATTACTTGCGTCGGATTGTGGCTTTGGCCCTGTACCACGTAACTGAATAAACCTGTTTAACAAATCAAACCAAAATGTTGAGCCAAGCGACAGGGCCAAAGCTGTTATTAACCACCCCCAAAACTTATTTTGCGGATTTTGATAAGGATTGCCTGCACAGGTAAAGGTTTTGTTGTAATAATCTATTTTTTGTTTGATTTTAAGGCTATCGCTATGGGCAACCCGTTTTATTGAATCAAGCGCCTTTTTTAACTTAAGGGTGTCATTTTTGGATGGTTTTTTATTATTTGAAGTTGCAAAACCTTTTCGCAACTTCAGGCTGCTTGTATCATGTAAGTTTTTTATCTTACCAAGTCTTAGCTTCAAGGTATCGCAAATTTTACAGCTATCTTCATCAGGTCTTCCAATTGCAGCAATCATGTTCGCCTGGCTTATATCTTCATCAACAGCCTTCCTTGCTTTAACAAGGTCGGAATCACTAACTATAATATAATGCCTGATTATTTTCGCACCTTTTTTGCTGGTATCTGCAGTTAAACTGTCTTTATTTGCTTTCTCATCAACCTGTTTTACCAATGTTTCGTATTTATCCCTGTTGTTTACGGCAAGGGTTACCAGGTTTTGCCTTGCTGTTTTATCTTTAGCTAAAAGCTTGTAAATGGCTATTGTATCAATATTAAAGTTATAAGCCATAATAAAGCCGATTAAAAATAACAACACCCGCGTCTGCTTTTTGTACCAGCCGGAAGTACGATCCATTGTATCATTAAACCATTTTTCAAGCAGCGACTTAAATTTATCGATATCATTAGTCGAATCGTAGAAGAGTTTTTGAAGAAATGCAAGTGTTTCAGAGTCGATTTGTGCTGTATTAGCGCCTATCAAAATATTTTTTTGAACAAATAGTGATTTCTGTATCAAGCTCATTTGCGGGCTCGTTCCGTCATAATTATCTCCACGAAGCATGTAAATCAATGTTTGTGAAAAATTTGATGGATCCAGATAGGCCGGTTTACTTTGCCAACTGCTTTGCGCGAGGTATTTAATTGTTGGATAATTAAAAAAGGCTTTGGTGAGATAGCTTTTTGATTTATAATGCGGATAAAAAAAACGTACTATTCCATAATATATTTCTATAACTGCATTAATTAAGGACAATTGCGAATATTTATTATCATCCTCCAGCATTCTCCTGATAGCCATTTGCAACATCCTGCTTCTGAGATTAAACCAACGGGCTACAATTTCCTGTAAAATGGTTGCCAGCAAGCTATACAAAAGATAAACAAAGATTAATCCGATGAAAACATCTAATACTATGCTATTGAACATAACGATAAGGCTTAAATATTTTTTTGAAAAATAGGTTCAGATACAACAGATAACCGATTATTACTCAAATAATATATCATGAAATTACTTATAATACAGCATTCTTTTATAAAAAAAACATCAGTATTTTCACTGCACTTCATTGCAGTTTTGACGTAACGTGTTCACGTATTTTTACGTAAAAATAAACTGCAAGGAAATTAATTTCCTATATATCAATAAAGTATACTATTGTATTATTGTTACCACAGCCATATAACGAATAATATTTTATTGAAACGTTAACAGGAATTGAGATTTTTTTTAGAAGTATTGGGTTAATCGTTCAGGGCCTGGTACACCATGGCTCTGAATTTATCCTGGATCTGGTTATGAGGAAAGGGCCAGTTTTGTACAAACAACAGGCAAACAAGATGCTCTTTAGGATCAACCCAATATAACGTTCCATAAAAACCGCCCCAGGCAAAGGAACCCTCGCTAATACCCAGTTTGGCCGAACTGTTTTGCGTGGTTAGGCCAAAGCCCAAACCAAATTTATCTTTATCGGCATTAATATACAGATCGCCAATTTGATTGGTGGTCATCATGTTGACAGTATGACGAGCCAGTAAACGTTGCCCGTTATAAACACCGCCGTTAAGCATCATTTGTAAAAAGGTGGCATAATCTTTTATAGTTGAGCTTAGTCCTGCGCCACCGGCATAGTATGTACCGGCAGTCTTCGGATAATTCACATCAAACGAAGGAAATGTAGATTTGCTCCAATTGGTGATATGGCCACTTTGGTCAAATGTATAGGCTGTAACCAAACGATTTTGCTTTACGGCAGGGATGTAAAAATAAGTATCATTCATGCCCAGCGGTGTAAAAATCCGTTCTTTAAAAAATTGGTCAAGACTTTTGCCGGATACTTTTTCTACAAGGTAGCCCAACACATCGATATTCATTCCGTAAGTCCAACGTTCGCCGGGTTGGTGCAGCAGGGGGAGTTTACCCAGTTTGCTCATCACATCAGCCAGCATAATCTTATCGGCTACAAACCCCGCCGGAATTCCAGCCTTAGCATAAATAGCCTTCATCTTGGGCGAACCGATCTGCGCATATTCAATGCCCGAAGTATGGGTTAGCAGGTCACGAATGGTGATTTCCCGTTTTGCGGGAATAGTGGTATACGTGCTATCCTTATCGTTAAACTGGTCAACCACTGCAGGATGCGCAAATGTGGGGAGATATTTAGAGATTGGATCGTCAAGTAAAAACTTACCTTCTTCAAAAAGCATCATCACTGCCACACTGGTAATGGCTTTAGTTTGCGAAGCAATACGAAAAATAGCATCGTTGCTCATCAAACGCTTCTGCTCTTCATCTGCCAGGCCAAATGATTTATCGTAAACAATTTTGCCATCGCGGGCTATAAATCCAACCACACCTTTTACATATCCCGAGTCGATGTTCTGCTCAATCATGGCATCTATCCGTTTTAACCTCTCGGGCGAAAACTTTGCCGACACCGGGTCGGCAGTTTTTAAAACAGAGCCTTGGGCGAATACATTAGCGGCAAGTACCGATAGCAGCAAGAAAATAAAACACCTTTTCATCACGCGGGATTTGGTTTATTGGTGATGCAAAATAGTTATTTTAGTTTGATGAATCCCTGATAATTAATTCAGCAGCCAGTGTTATATGTTGATTTTTCTCTTCGGGAGTTGTGTTGTTAAGTCTTTCCATCAGCAGTTTGATCACATTATCGGCTATTTCATCAATAGGTTGGGCAATGGCGGTAACAGCTGGAGTATACAATTCAAAAAGTTCATAATCATCGAAAGCTATCAGTGCAATATCTTCGGGTACCTTTTTGCCTGCCTTTCGGAGAGCTTTTAGCCCGCATTTTCCCAAATGATTATTGGCAAACAGGATAGCGTCGACATCCTTATTGTTTTCAAGAAAATCCCTCATTAGTTTAAGGAGGGCCTGATCGGTGGTGTGAAAATCAACTTCGGTTATATTAGGTTTCAATTTACTTTGGTGCATCGCTTTTTCATAGCCTTCCAGCCTTTCTATCATTTGGGTTTGGATAGAGCTGTAAGTTATAAAGGCGATGTTTTTATGTCCTTTATCAATGAGGTACTGTGTAGCGTTAAAAGTACTGAACAGGTTGTCAACCACCACATAATCAGTTGCCACTTTAGGCAGGTAACGGTCAAAAAGCACAACAGGAAAGCCATCTTTGATTAAATCGCTGATATCCTCTTCAATATTATCCGGAGGGGTGATAATATAACCATCAACATGCCTGTCGCGAAACATGGCTATCAGTTCCCGGGTTTTCTGCGTATCATTATCTGTGCTGCTGTAAATGATCTTGTAACCGCTTTGATAGGCTAAATCCTCAATACGGCGGGCTATGGTTGCAAAAAAGTGGTTTGAGATATCCTGTACCAATAAACCTATGATATTTGATTTACCAGTCCGCAAGCTTTTGGCCAAAGAGTTTGGTTTGTAGCCTACCTCTTTTACATATTGTAATACGCGTTTTACCAGTTCATCGCTGATTCGTTTTTCTTGTGCCCGCCCGTTAAGGATAAAAGACACAGTAGTTTTAGATATATTCAGACTATTGGCAATGTCAACTATAGATAATTTCTTCTTCAAGGATATTTAGTATTTAAAACCAAATATATAATATAAATGGTAATGCTAAACAGGTTTAGTAGATAATAAATGGTTTATTTTGCTTATTAATTAACTGCCATGCAATAATTCCAAAAAGGACAATAGCATACAAAACAAAAAAGGCCGCCCGTAACAGGCGACCCTTTCAGTTAATATATAGGGAGTTAGAATATTAAAATCTGCGCATGCCTCTGCCGAAGTCTCGGTTTTGAGTAAAACGTTCACCGCTGTTACCTCTGTCATGTCCGCCATCGTTTGATGGTCGGCCACCCCAATTGCCACGGTTGTCGTGATCGCCCTGGTTATCATGGTTGCCGTTATTTTGTTGTTGGCCGTTGCCCCAGCCGCCATGGTTATCGTGGTTGCCATTTCCATTGCCATTACCCCAGTTACCACGACCATTACCCCAGCCACGATTATCTCTGCCATTATCCCAGTTGCCGCGGCTATCGTATGGATTAGGTCTTCTGCCCCAGCTTCCACGGTCGCCGCCCCAGCCTTGGCGATAAGCATAGCCATCTGCAGGCCTTCTGTCAAAACGATGGCCCCAGTTACTACGGTCACCCATATAACCGCCCCATCTTTGCCTGTAGAAGTCGTGACGCAGGTACGGACGTGGCGCCCTCACTTCATAACGTACAGCGGTACGCCAGTTGTAGTCCCTGTATGCACCGGGCAGGTAAGCACAGTTTACCCAACGGCTGCCGTCATTGTAATAATAGCATCCTGCGCCCACATTGTAGTAAGCTTCAACTTCCGGTAAATAGTAATAATCATCGTCGTCGCTAACATTTACGTTGTCATCGTAAACAGGCTCTTCTTGAACCACAGGTGGCGGAGGGGCCGGTACATAAACGCGATGAGCAGGGATATTAATACCAAATTGTATAGATACCTGAGCGTTGGCTTTGCTGATAAATAAGCTTCCGGCTGCTATTGCTGATAATATGACTAACTTCTTCATAATTGTAAATTTTATATAGTTAGGACGATATCTATCAGCAATGGTTTAACCGGCTATTGCTTTATATGTTAAAACATTAGTTAATTAGTACAATCTTTTATTCATAGTTGCTTTAACCAAACTTTATTCCGAAAAAAACTACAGCAATCTATTGTAACCAAATTTTATTAGCCTGGATGTTGTAATAAAAATGAAAGTGTCACTTGAATACTACAAAACAGATTTTAGGATTATAGGTATATTTACTTAATTTGATAACCTTTAATCAATTACCATGAAAAACCGCAAATTATTACATTCCATACTGCCGATGGTTGCTATAGGAGGCTTTATGTTTTTTACAGCCTGCAAAAGCAACAATGATTCAAAGAAAACCGCCGATAGCACCTCTGCTCCTGCTTCGACAACAGAAAACGCCGGACTTAAAACACCCGCAGGCTTCAGCGCCAGTATTATTGCCGAAAAACTTGGTGGTGCCCGCCATATTGCTATCACCCCGCAAGGCGATATTTATGTAAAGCTTACCAACGTTAAAAACAATAAGGGTATTTTAATGCTGCATGAAGATGGAGGTAAAGCTTCCGTTAAAAACAGCTTTGGCGCCTACAGCGGTACAGGTATGTCCATCAAAAACGGATACCTGTATGCTTCGTCAGATGAAGAAGTTTTTCGCTATAAGCTGAACGATAAAAGTGAAGTGATCAATCCTGATAAGCCTGAAAAAATTGTTACAGGACTTATCAGTCGCCATGAGCATGAAGCTAAAGCTATAACGCTTGATAATGATGGCAACCTTTACGTTAATATCGGTGCTTACTCAAACGCCTGCCAGGTTGAAGACCGTAAAAAAGGCTCGCCAGGTCAAAAAGGTTGCCCTATCCTGGATTCGGCAGGTGGTATATGGCAGTTTAAGGCTGATAAGCTGAACCAGCACTATGGCGATGGCGTGCGTTATGCCACCGGCCTGCGTAATGTTGTAGGCATTACCTGGAACCAGCAAAACAACCAGCTTTTTGTAATGCAGCATGGCCGCGACCAACTGTATGAATTTTACCCTCAATATTTTACCGCTAAACAATCGGCCATATTACCGGCAGAGTGTATGTATGCCCTAAAAAAAGGTGATAATGCCGGCTGGCCTTATATGTATTATGATCAGGAGCAACATAAAAAAATGCTGATGCCTGAATATGGTGGCGATGGCAAAATAGAAGGAGGAAAAGATGCCATTGATCCGGTTGCTGCTTATCCAGGTCACCTTGCTCCTAATGGCCTGATATTTTACACCGGCGACCAATTTCCGGCAAAATATAAAAATGGTGCGTTCATTGCCTTCCACGGCTCATGGAACCGTGCACCCGAACCCCAGGCTGGCTATTTTGTAGTATTTCAGCCGTTTAAAGATGGCAAACCTGATGGCCAGTGGGAAGTTTTTGCTGATGGCTTTTCAGGGTCTGCTGCTAATACAGCTTCAGGTGCAGCGGCCCACCGCCCATGTGGTTTAGCGCAAGGCCCGGATGGTTCGCTTTATGTTACCGATGATGTGGCTGGAAACATTTACAAAATCACTTATAAAAAATAACAATGGACTTTAAGAAAGCCCTTCTGCTATTATTCATAACCTTATTTACAGGCGCTGCCTTACAGGCACAAACAAAACATAAAAAGCCGGCAGGCAGGAAACCTGCTGCAGGCTTAAAAGCATCCATAAAAAGAGGTCAGGCACTTTTTACTCAATATTGTGTGACCTGCCACCAGGCAGATGGTTTGGGCGTACCGCATATGAACCCGCCATTAGTTAAAACCACTTATGTTTTGGGCGATAAAAGCAAGCTTATCAAAATAGTGCTCAATGGTTTTGATGAAGATGTAGAAATAAATGGCGAAACCTACTCAAACACCATGGCTGCGCATGATTTTATGAAAGATCAGGAAATTGCTGACGTACTGACCTTTGTACGCAACAGCTTTGGAAATAAAGCCAGCGCCATTACTATGGCACAAGTAAAAGCCACAAGGGCCACCAATAAAAAATAGCAGAACCAGACTTACGAAGTTTTTAAAACTTCGTAAGTCTTTCATCATTAGCCTCACTTCTTTTTGATAATCGCCGTAGCTTTTATCTCAATTAAAATATCATCTCTAAAAAGCTTACTAACCTGTACCAATGTGCTTGCCGGTGGTTGTTTAGTGTTCACAAACTTATCCCTGATACCGCGAACCAGCTGAACCTGGGAAGCATCTATCAAATAATAGTTCAGCTCAACCAGGTCATTCATGGTACCGCCGGCAGCTTCAATTATATTTTTGATATTTGTAAAGATCTGTTCGGTTTGGCTTGTCAGATCACCATTCCCGGCAAGTTTGCCATCTTTATCCAAACCAACCTGGCCCGACATGATCACCATGTTGTTTTTACCCAAGTCAACAATTACAGCATGGGAGTAGCCAAACGGTTTGCCTACTGTAGCTGGATTTAAAAAAGTTACGTCTTTATTTGCTTTCTGGGCAAAACATGCCGACGAAGCGCTGAACAAAATGAGATACAGGAGTTTTTTCATAAGGTAATTTTTATCGCACAAAGTTGAGCATCCTGCTGCAAACTTACAATATGGTTATACCCGCCGACCAGCCAATCCAGCCCTTTGTACGGTTGCCCCAATCTATCAAACCTGGTTTATTTTTGATGATCTGCTTAATGTCGCTATCGCCGGGATGATCGCCATTATTGGTGTAAACGTTAAAGGATGGGCCTGCAAAAAAGCTAACTTTTGAACCGGCTTTGAAGTTCAATAAAGCGCTTACCCGGTTTATCTGATTTTGATTTTTCCATCCTTTTGCAAACAACAAATGAGTTGAGCCTTCTGCAGATAAGAATAAGCTATTGTTAAAAATAAAATCATGCCCTAAGCCCCAGCCTGCGCTGTAAAATGTATGCTTATCGGTAAAATTAACGCCTCCGGAAACGATAGAATACAGTTTGGCATTGCCCGATTTGAAAGCAATATTTGTTGTGGTGATCTCGTTGCTGTACACCTCAATTTTAGCATAACCATTTCGTGAAATATTCAGTAAACCGATACCATAACCATCAAGTGTATCCGCGATGTTTACTAATGCAAATGATGATCCTTTTATAACCCTGGCCTTATTGAAAATTCCGGCTACCTGCATCCCACTTGCTTCATTGCCTGTAACGTTGGCTATCCCGGCAATGCTGAAGCCTTCACTGTTTTTCCTGGTATAATTATAAATGCCCGCTGCCTGAAAACCCCTGGTATTGCCATTTACATGATTAAAGATTCCGGCAAGCTGCACACCCTTAACACTATCTTTTATCATATTATAGATACCTCCGGCCTGAAGTCCCGTCATACTTTTTTGATCATTATTACTTACAGCGGCTAGTTGAACTCCTTTGCTGTTACCCCCCACAACATTGAAGAGCCCCGCAGCCTGAACATATTTAACATCCTGCTTGTTAATATTAAACAAGCCGCCAAGCTCAACGCCGTTAACACCTCCATTATAGCCACCTAAAAGATTGAACGAAAAGTTATTGACTATTTGCCCGCTCATAATGCCGTGACTGCCCAAACTTGGCACAAGCGAAGCCTGTACCGGCACTGTTGAAAGATACCCGCCCAGGTTAAGGTTCTGTATTTTTTGGCCTGATGAAAGGAACATTCTGCCCAGCCAGCTCCTGTCTGATTTTGAATTGGCGGCGTCGGCGCTGTAATAATACTCGCGCGGCTTTATAGATACATTTACGTTGTTCAAAAGATTGATGCTTGTATCACGATAAAGCTCCTTGCTTACATTAAGCGTAATCATACCATTGGCCTTTATTTTAAGCTGAAAATGCCCATTCTGATCGGTAAGCGTCGATTCGAGGGAATTTCTTTCGTACACGCTTGCGTTATAAAGTTTTTTGCCGGTTATGTCATCGTACACATAACCGCTTATGTAATAAACATTACCCGGACCGGTTATGGTATCGGGCACAACGCTTAGCCTGTACGGTGTAGGCCGGAGTATAATATACCCCGGCGACTCTTTATAATCAACCTTACCGTGAAACAGCTCATCGAGCAGATTTTTGATAGTTTGACCCGACGTTACCATGCTCACCACACTATCAGTTTTAATAACATCATTACTGTATGAAAAATAAAACTTTCCCTTTTCGCCGATGATATTAAGAATCTCGGCTATCTTTTTTTGTTTAACATTGAGCGTTACAGTCCGGTTTAGGTTATCTTGTGCAAGTGCATTGGTAATGAGCAGGCAACCCGCCAATACCAACATTATATAAAATAGTATGTTTAGTTTCTTTTCCATCAGTTTTTGATTATGATGAGATGTGGTTTCCTGATCACCTTAACATCGCCAAATGTATCTGCAATTGTTTTCAGGATATTGTCCAATGAATCTGCTTTAAATGTGGTTGTTATAGTCCTGTTTGCCAGCTTTTTGTTATCTATCACAATATTTGCATGATAGGCTTCATTGAGCACGTCAACCAGGCGCCATAGCGGCGTTTTATTGGCCACAAACTTTTGGGTACGGTAATAATTATACAACTCGTCCTGGCTGCTGCCTTTTTGCATTTTACCTCCCTGTACCGATGCTCTCTCCTTCGGTTTTAGCTTCACTACAATCTCCTGCTGAATTACCTGCACTATACCGGTTTCAACAATGACCTCGGTGTTGGCGCCGGTAGTTTTAATGTTGAAGGAGGTGCCAACCACCTTTACAACCACATCATTTACGTGGATCATAAATGGTTTTGATTTATCATGGGCCACATCAAAAAAAGCTTCTCCTTTTAATGAAATCTCACGGGTATCGCCGGTAAACTTGTCGGGATAATTCAAAACCGAATTTTTATTCATGGTGATCAACGAGCCATCATTAAAGAATCACCATTTGTTTTTACGTGTGTTTTAGAGTGGGACATATTTTATTTATCAGCTGGTTACACCATGAGAAGATTCCAACTCCAACGGCTGTCAAGGCAATGTGAAATCTCACACAAATGAAATTTGCAAAGTCTGCTCTGAATGATATCATCCCCTGTTTCTGACAACTGTTCAAATCTACCATGAGAGTTAGACTGTCAGCTGACTTTTAGTTCAGGACACACATCACAAAGATTCAAAATTTTTGTTGAGTTTAGTTTTTATGTCACAATGAGGAAATACTACGAAGGGGTTTCACAATGGGCTTGAAGACATCCAACCAATTCCACAATAGGCCTCAAAACCCAAAAAGGAGAACAGGGTTCAACCTAACTGAATGAATGTTTAAAGGTTCAACTGTGAGTTCAACACACACACACACACACATCATCACATTTCTGAGAATCCTTCTGTCTGCTTGAATGAAACACGAAGGTATTTCCTTTTGCAACGAAGGAGAGTCCAAGGCGCTTGAAACATGTTCGACATCAAGCGTCCACAAAGGACCTGAAACATCAGATATGACAGATACCATTCTATGCCTGAGGACATACATAGATGAACATCTATGTGTAGGTTTGTTTAAAACAATGATTCTGTCTAGTTCTAGCATACGAAGATGTTTCCAAGGCCTCAAAGATTCCCATCCAAAGGAGATTAGACATGTAAAAAGAATAGAAAAAGAAACTTTCAAAAGTGCTGTTTCTGTCACTGAAGTAAAGGTGGATCAACACTGTTAGTTGAATCAATTGAGAACATCACAAAGAATGATTCTGAGAATGAATGCTTGTTTTATGGGAAGATGACGTTTCCCGTTTCGAAGGATTGGCCTCAAAGACAAAAAAGGAGATAGTAGTAGTAACAGAAGAGTGTTTCAGAAACAAGGCATGTATCTTCATGGAAACACTGTGAATGGATGACTTCAGAGCAGCATCACAATCCTTCTGTCTTCAGATGTATGAAAGATTTTCAGGCATGCTCCTGCTTAAAAACATAATGGAGCACCTTGCTATGCAGTTCGTCAGGTAAAAAGGGTTTCATCACAATATCGTCAAAACCTGTATTATAAGCATCGTCTTCAACGTCTTTAGGAAGATTGGCTGTAAGCGCAATAATGGGAATATTTACCCCGTTCAATCTCATTTTTTTTGTGGATTCATACCCATCCATAACAGGCATTTGTAAATCCATTAACACAAGGCGATGTTTTGAAGTATCCAGCTTGTCAAGTGCTTCCTGGCCGTTGGTTGCTACATCTGTAGCGGCGCCCCAGCGTTTTAAGTAAGTTTGCGCAACCAGCACGTTCATTGGGTTATCATCAACCAGTAAAATAGAGATCCCGTCGAGAAGCTTATCCGCCGCATCTGGTTTAACGTTAACGTCAACCGCCCCCGATATACTACTTGCTTTCTCAAAGGTTTGAATAAAGTAAAATATCGAGCCCACTCCTTCCTCACTAATCAATTGTAAAGCCGAATCCTGTAGTTCCAATATTTTTTTGCTGATAGCAAGACCTAAACCTGTGCCTCCAAAACTTCGTGATATAGATGAATCGGCCTGGGTAAAGCGTTCAAATATTAATTTCTGTTTACCGCGGGGGATGCCGATACCTGTATCTTTAACAAATAACATTAATGTGGCGGCAGTGTCAGTTTGTTCTTTCACTTCCATCCCCAATACAACCTCGCCGCTCGGGGTAAATTTGATAGCATTATGAACAAGATTGCTAATTACCTGCGATAACCGGGTGGGATCGCCAAGTAGTTTATGCTGCAATTTCTTATCAAAATCAAGCCTCAGTGTAATCCCCTTATCATGAGCAGCCGTTTGTAAGCCGCCTACCACATTGCGGGCAATTGCAGCCAGATCCATCTCTATGTGTTCAAAGGTAATTTTGCCTGCTTCGATCTTGTTGTAATCAAGGACGTCGTTCACTATCGCCAACAGATTATTAGCCGAAAAGAGCATGACATCGAGATGTTCGATCTGATCTTTACGTGGCTCGTTCCTCAGCAGCAGATGGCTCATACCTATTACCGAATTTAACGGTGTCCGGATCTCGTGGCTCATCGTGCTTAAAAATTCACTTTTAACCTTTAAACCCTGTTCGGCCTCAGCTTTAGCCTTTTTTAACACAAATGATACCCTGTGCGCCAGAACAAGCGACTGTAAAAAGAAAAATGCGATATAACCTAAAAAACTTACCAGCTGCAAGGGAGGTATTAACGCCCAGTAGTGAAAAAGCGATATCCCAAATACCGACATTAAAGCAAATGCGCTCATCAAAGCATAAACAGACCCCGGCCGGTTATTGCGCCATGCTTTTGAGTATACATAAGGAATATAAACGAGGCAAAAAAGCATCACCACCAAAAAGGGATTTACCAACTGGGTGAAAATTACAGCAGGACTAAATAATGTCATTACTGCAAACGAAAAGCTAATGCCATTAATGACATTCACTATCCGGCTGTTTACATCTGCAGGATATAAGTACAAAGTGTAGAAACCAAACAAACCTATCCCTAAAAACAAGCTCGTATACTCCAACCTCGCTGTAATGTACCAATTAATATCAGGCAATAAAGTATGCAAGACATAGTTATCGGTACCAATGATCCGGTAACTATAAACTATAGAAAACAAAGCAAAAAGTAAAATAGCTTTATCGCGGCTGCCCAACAAATACAAGCCAAGGAAAAATAACCCTCCCATCATTAAACAGCCTGTAAGCATCAGGTCAATACCTTCTGCCCTGTGCCGGGCAAGGTCAATTCTATCTGCCGGTCCTATGAATATTGGTTTACTGATACCACCTTTGCTATGTATAAAATTGGAAATTTGTAATGTGATATTAATGGTATCACTGTTAGGCAAGTCGACAGCATGATACTCCCAATGTGCTTCAAAACCCTTTGCAGAAGTGGTTACCCTTCCGTTTGACGACGCTAATTTGCTGTTAATATAAAGCCGGTAAGCACTATAGACATCGGGCATCGCCAACTTTAATGCTACGTGCTTTTGAGGTAACAAAACTTTAAGTCTGTAAGTTCCGTAACCAAATGCCGTTAATTTTTTCCCTCTCCAGGTATATCCGTTCCATTTAAAAGGAAACTCAACCAGCAGCCTGTCTTTAATAACATCTGTATCGCCGGGCTTTAGCAATTGGTTCCAGTAAAACAACCAATTCCCGGTAAGCTCAATTTTATCGTTGATAGGTTTGCTGCGCAGATCCAATACACCGTGAACCGCAGCTACATAATTAGTTTGTGCAGATACCCTTGCAGCGGTTCCGATCAATAAAACAAACGCAATATGTAGAACTTTGCTGATCCTCATTGATTTACGGCTTTTATTATGAAAATCAAAAGCCTATAAATTTGTTTCGTTTTGGATTAGGAATACGGTTAATTTCCATAATCGGTTTAGGGATTTTCATAATAAAGTGTGAATATAACAACCCATACGAATATTTTGAACTATTATTATTGCTTATCGATTGATATAAACAATAGGTTAAAATTGCGAGCAAATTTAAGTAGTAATAGTTAATGTTAAAACCCAAATCTTATTGATTAGCAATAACAAAAAAGCAGCAGAATGATTTTCCTGCTGCCTTTGATTGCGTTAATTAAATAAATATTATTTGGTTACAGGGCCATCTAATACTGGCACTAGTACACTGCTAATTTCTGTCTGTTTAGTATCATTTAACTGATCAAGTACAACAATGCTGTTTGCTCCTTTTTTAAGCCAGCAGCCCGGCACATATAGTGTTTGTTGCGGACCAATCTTCCAGTAGCGGCCAATGTTAATCCCGTTTACAAATACGATACCCTTACCCCAGTTTTTCATATCCAGGAAGGTATCACCCAGTTTGTTGAGGTCAAATGTTCCCTGGTAAAGTGTCGGGCTGCCGGCTGTGTTGGTTGTCCCCGCCATAAATGCCGGAACTTTATCCATCGGGAGCTTATACATTTGCCAGTTACCGGTAATTTCATGATCGTCGATTTTTACCGGGCTGATGATACCTTTAAGATTGTGAATGATTTCGCCACCGTAATTGATGCGGCCAAGATTTTCAACCAATATATCCAAACGAGCATTAAACGGGATATTTATAGGGCATGTAAATTTATTGCCTTGCCTGTTAAGCTCGCCAACTCTTTCACCGTTTATATAAATCGTTGCATAATCTCTTAACCCTTCCAGGTTTAAAGTACCATTAATAGGTTGCGTAAACTTGCGGCTGTATAATACATAACCATGCCCCTGGTTAAGTGTTTCAAATGTTTGCGGAGTATCGCTTTCTACGGCTTGCTGATTTTTTGCAAATTCCAGCAGATCGGCTGTTTTAGTAAGTTTAATAGCAGGAATCTGAATCACCGGAATTTGTGCAGGTACTTCCGGAATTGAATAAGCTGCATATTTCTTCATCAGGTTACGGATAGCCGTAAATTTAGGTGTTACCCATCCGGCTTCACTTATTGGCGCATCATAATCATAGCTGGTAATATCCGGTTGAATCTGATGCTCTTTATCATAATTGGCACCACTGGTAAAACCAAAATTGGTACCGCCATGCGCCATGTAGACATTAAATGATACGGTATCTTTTAGATATTTCTCCAGATCTTTAATTACCGAGGTCTCTGACACTTTCTCAAATCTCTCACCCCAGTGGTCAAGCCAGCCTGGATAATATTCGGCCACCATGTATGGGCCTTTTCCATCGTTATATTGATTAATAAGCTTCTTCAGGTTTTTGGTGTCCCCTTCTCCGTTAGCCGTTGGCAATGCGCCTTGAATTACGCCGCCCTGAAACAGCCAGTCGCCGTCTGAAGTAAACAGAGGCACATCAACGCCTGCTTTTAGCAATAAATCCTTTATAGCCACGCTATAGATTTTATGATCGGCAAGCGGCACGTCCTTGCGCTGTGCTACGTACGATCCAAATTCATTTTCCGCCTGAACCATGATTATCGGCCCTCCGTGAGTTATTTGCAAGTCTTTAACCTGCCCCATCAATTGGTTAATATAAGTTTTGCATGAATCCAGAAAGCGATCATTTTTGCTGCGGATCACCAGTTGCTTATCATTTTGAAGCCACCACGGATAGCCCCCAAATTCCCATTCGGCACAAGCATACGGACCCGGTCTTAATATCACCATCAAACCTTCCTGCTGTGCAGTTTTTATAAACTCACGGATATCGCGGTTATCAGTTTTGAAATCCCAAACGCCCGGACTAACCTCATGATGGTTCCAGAAAACATAGGTTGCAACGGCATTCATGCCCATTGCGCGAAGCATCTGCAGGCGTTGTTTCCAGTAAGCCTTTGGGATCCTGGCAAAATGCATTTCGCCACTGTGGATCTGGATTGGTTTTCCATCGTAAATAAAATTGCCATCGGCAATTTTAAAAGTGTGTTTTGCCTGGCTAAAGGCCTGTGAAGTAATGAGGATTAACAATAATAAAGAGAGAAGTGCTTTTTTCATTTGCATTTGTAGAGTTGACTCATGATAGATCATGTATAAGTATACTGACCGCTATGTTTACGAGCCCCTAAATTATAAAGCTTAAATAGGAATGCCTAATTTCCTGCAATCTTAATTTAACGCAAACGTTTGCCAAACAAAAAAGGTATATCGAATATCGTTACTGCAGGATTTGAATCCCAATTGAATAGATGAACTTAGCCAACAAGAAAGCAATGATAAAGTTCTTGATACTAATGAATTTCAAACTTTTGGAACCGGGCGTTTTCCTGAAGCTTGGTGATGGCGCGGTTCCTTAGCTGCCTCACCCTTTCTGCGCTAACCCCAAGTCGGCTGCCTATTTCGGGCGCCGAAAGTTCACCATAGCCATCCAGCCCATAATGATAAAATATAACAGACCGTTCGTTACTATTTAGCTTGCTGAGCAAATCATCAAGTTGTTGTTTGATTTGAGATGCTTCTAAAACACCTTCGGCTCCGGGTTCGTCAATCTGTAAACGATCAAGCAGGCCATATCCATCGTCGGCCGTTGTATCGGCCTTATCATACGAATGTGTAAAAGGCGCTACATGCAAAGCCTCCTTTACTTTCCATTCAGCAGTTTCCAGAAATGCAGCTATCTCATCCTGAACAGGCAGCCTTTCGAGCTGCTGCTCCAAAACGCCTGTCGCCCTGTTAACATGTACTATCATATCCACCTGGTTAGCAGGCAGGCGGATCATCCGCGTTTTGTCAAGGAGCGCTTCCATAATACGCTGCCTGATCCACCAAACGGCATACGATATAAACTTGAAACCGCGGGTTTCATCAAAGCGCTTCGCGGCTTCGAGTAAACCTAAATTACCTTCGCTTATCAAATCGCCCATGGGCATACCCTGATGTTGATATTTCTTCGCCACTGAAACTACGAAACGCAGATTGGCCTTTACCAGCTTATGCAAAGCCGACAGGTCTCCCTGGCGGATCTTCCCAGCCAGCAGAACTTCCTCCTCCGCATTAATAGTTGGCTCACGGGCAATGTCGCTAAAATATTTCTCGAGCGAGGCAGCGTCACGAGCGGTGATAGATTGGGTAATATTCAGGTCTCTCATTAGGCCTTCGTTTAACTCATAGTTGCTGCATTGCTGTTTTTATAAACCGGCTCCAGGTGATCAAACATGTCTTTAGTCATTGCTGCCAAATCGTATTCTGGCTGCCAGTTCCAATCATGCCTTGCCATAGTGTCATCAACGCCGGCCGGCCATGAATTTGCGATGGACTGGCGCTTATCTGCATTATAGCTGATAGTAAAGTCGGGGATATGCTTTTTCAACGCTATTGCAAGTTCGGCAGGAGTAAAACTTAATGCACCTATATTGTAAGCGCCGCGCTCTTTGAGGGCTTCCTTGGGTGCATTCATCAGCTCGAGTGTAGCCCTTACCGCATCATCCATATACATCATAGGCAATGCAGTATCCGGGTTCAGATAGCATTCGTAAGATCCGTTTTGTAAAGCTTCGTGAAATATGGCCACAGCATAATCCGTAGTGCCGCCACCAGCCGGAGCGCTATAGCTGATTAACCCTGGATAGCGCAGACTGCGCACGTCCAATCCGTAGTGCTCCCTGTAATAAGCACACCACTGCTCGCCAGCTTCTTTACTGATACCGTAAACTGTTTGAGGATCAAGCAAAGCATCCTGCGGACTTATTTTACGGGCTGTTGACGGGCCAAATACAGCAATGCTGCTTGGCCAAAATACTTTATCTAATTTATGATCCTTAGCTACCTCCAATATATTAAGCAGGCTTTGCATATTCAGGTGCCATGCCTTAAGCGGGGCTTCCTCTCCTTTGGCAGATAAAGTAGCCGCCAAATGATAAATTTGAGTTACACCATAAGTAACA
Source organism: Mucilaginibacter sp. Mucisp86 (assembly GCF_047324315.1). Classification (NCBI taxonomy): domain Bacteria; kingdom Pseudomonadati; phylum Bacteroidota; class Sphingobacteriia; order Sphingobacteriales; family Sphingobacteriaceae; genus Mucilaginibacter; species Mucilaginibacter sp. Mucisp86. The sequence continues at coordinate 6,198,985 of NZ_CP168503.1, read as the reverse complement.
ACCAGGCTTTCGAGGTCATCTTTATCCAATACATTTAACTGATGATATGGCCGCTGCTGATCAGATATTGCTGTGGCATCATGCAAATCGGTAGCAATTACTTGTTTCCGGCCGTAAACCTTTCTTAAAGCGGCAACGAGCTCCGTACCAATCTGCCCGCAGGCGCCGGTAACGAGGATTACAGCTGATAGTTGTTTTTTTTGATATTCCATAGTATTATGATGTAAAATTGTATATTCACAAACTCATAATCCATAGAGTACTTAAAATTTGGTTTTGCAAACTATTTTTACATTAAAAAACAGTTTGTAAAACTTTTGACAAATATTTAAAGCTTCCATTTTAGTTTTTATAACTCCTATGCTCAACCAACTCGACGAAACCGATATCCGCATACTTCAGCTTTTGCAGGAAAATGCCCGCCTTACCGGCCAGGAAATAGGCCTTAAGCTCAACAAAACCACTACGCCTATCAATAACCGCATCCGCTCGTTGCAGGAACGCGGTTATATTAAAAAATACGTTGCGGTGCTTGATCATGAAAAGCTGGAGCTTGATTTCATGACTTTTACACACGTGCAACTAAAAGACCATAGCCAGCACAGCTTAAGCCACTTTGAAAGCGAAATCATTAAACTACCTGAGGTTTTAGAATGCTATCACCTTACAGGCGATTTTGACTTTATCCTTAAGGTGACTGTAAAAGACCGCAAAGAATACTATGACTTTTTGATGAACCGACTTTTCGCGGTAGTCGCTATTGGTAAGGTAGAAACCAAACTGGTAATGAAAGCTGCAAAAACCGAAACGGCATTACCTATCGGGAAGCAGTAGTTCAAATCGTCAAAAATAAGATTCTGTTGAGGCAACCAGCTCAAGCAGTTCAAGCTTAGGTTCAACCTCTAAATCGCTGGCTTCAAGTTCGGTGGCGAATTTATGAAAGGAAGCCAATCCCTGTAGCACCAGGTGAGCTTCCTCATTTTCCAACTGATCGAAATGCATAAATGTTTTACCGTCGGGCAATAGCCACGCGGTGTACTTTATGCCGGGATGATTTAAGGTTTTCAACTCTTCAACAATGGCAGCTATGTTGCGTTGATTGGTTGCCACAAACCCGGGGCGTGTGGTATATTGTACTCTTACTACTTTCATACCATGAAGCTACATTAAATACCGCCTGCATTAAACAGGCAAACGCGCCAAGCAACAGGGGCATTTGTGACAAATTTTAAGCTCTGCCAGATCTTCCCGTTCAATTAGCAACTGTACCTGCCTTTAATATTGTCATTACAGTGTTTTAAATACATAGAAACATTTCTATGTATTAATATTATTCTACCTTTGCGTTACCAACGTTGATTAAATATCATCTGAAGCAAAAGATAATGGACAATAAAAAAATAGAAAAAATATCCAGGGCGCTGAGTGACACAAACCGGATAGCTATTTTACAACAGTTTAAAAAGAGGAAGGATTGTTTGTATTGCGCCGAGGTGAACGATCTTCTTGACCTTACCCAGCCTTCCGTTTCACATCACCTTAAACAATTGGTTGATGCCGATTTGTTATTGCCGCAAAAGGAAGGCCGGAACCTCAAATACGTACTAAATCAGGAAGTACTTGACGAGTACATTGCTTCGTTGAACGATTTAAAAGGTTAAAATTAGTTTTTATCGATAAAATTTAATTTTCAGGACATAAAACATCGAAAGATTTAAATATTTAAATACATCTACTTATGAATAAATCAATCTACATTATGGCGCTGGGCGCATTCGGTATAATTACTACCGAATTTGGGGTAATAGGCATCCTCCCCGACCTTGTAAAAGAGTTTCATATTTCAATTGATACAGCAGGATGGTTGCTTAGCGCCTTTGCATTAACAGTGGCGCTTGCCGGGCCGTTTACTAATATGCTCACCGCCCGCCTCAACCGCAAATTTGTAATGTGCCTGGTATTGGGAATATTTGTTATTTCTAATTTATTATCGGCAGTTGCGCCAAACTTTACAGTGTTGATGATAGCCCGCATATTACCGGCATTTTTACACCCGGTATTCTGGGCTGTATCTATGACTGCCGCTGCCAAACAGGCGGGGCCTAAAGATGCCCCTAAAGCCATTTCTATAGTTATGGCGGGGTTAAGTGTAGCAACAGTGCTTGGCGTACCTTTAACCACTTACATGGCCGATCTTTTTAGTTGGAGGGCTTCCTTTGTTGTATCAGCTATTGTAAACTTACTGGCTTTTGGTGCATTGGCGCTTTTCTCACCGTCAATGCCTGTTAATGAAGAATTGGCAAGCCCTAAAAGCCAGGTAAAATTACTGCGAAATGTACATTTATGGGTTAAATTACTGGCTTCAACCATTATACTGGCGGGTATGTTTGCCACCTACGGATATCTTGCCGAATATCTTGATAAAGTATCGCACATGAGTGGGGCGCAGATCAGTATCATGCTGCTGGTATTTGGTGGTACAGGTATTGCTGGCAACTGGTTTATGGGTATTGCCCTTAGCAAAAACGTAATACTTACCACACGCCTGTTTTTACTTTCATTGGTTGCAACCCATATATTAGCTTATCAGTTTGGCGGACATTTTATTCCGATGGTCATTATTCTCTCGGTTTGGGGATTTATACACACCGGGGGATTTTTGGCTGCCAACATACAGCTCACCCACGGCATTCAGGAGCCTGCGCTCGACTTTGTAAACAGCCTGCTTCCCTCCTTTTTTAATGCAGGCATTACGCTGGGCACTTTACTCGGTGGCTTTGTGATTGCCCATTATGGCATTCAACAAGTAATTTGGATGACGGTACCGTTGCTTTTACTTGCATTTGGTATGAGCTTTATTAAAGCAAGTATTTCAAAGAAAGCAGCATCGGAAAACATTGAAGAAATACCGGAACCCGAAGCTGTACAAATGGCAGTTTGCGAATGATCGATCAGCTCAATAGCGAACTAAGGTATTATAAAAAAAGAAAGGCCTTGATTAGTATCAGGGCCTTTCTTTTTAGCATTCTTAATTTTTAAATAATTTGATATTAAATACCGTAAAGTAATTGCCCGGATTGCCATTGCCTACCAGGTTACCCAAAAATCCTATCGACACCACTTGTGGTGAAGTAAGTGTGAACGTGAAAGTTTTTACTTCTCTCGAATTTGGACTGGTTGTACCTACTTTTGCGCCATTATACATATTTACAGATCCCAACGCGGTAGAAAGGTTTGCAAGTACAGGGATACCATTTCCTGCCGCAGCTACGCAATAAACAGATGAATTTGATTGTACTTCTGAGTAAGAATCAAATGAAACTATATAATTGCCGGCTGGCAGCGCTGAAGATGTTGCCTGGTAAACTATACCATCCACTACAGGGGTATTATTCCATGTTTCCCAGTTAATGGTTCCTCCTCCGTCTGAGCTGTAACCACCGTTTGTTCCTCCGTCTTTATTTTTGGCAGCAGCATTGGTTATCCATGGCGCAGCGAGCGTTCCCCAGCGACCATCATAGGTATTTCGCTGAAAAGGCCCCGTATTTGAGAGGTAAATACTGGTTACATCGGCCTTAACACTGTGATCCTGGAAATCTGTATAGAAGGTGTCAATAGCTGTCTTATTAGGTTTAAATGAGGTACGATAACTGATAACACCACCTGCTTTAAATTTAGGCAGTGATGTACTTAACCCTGAAGGCAATGAAACAATGAGCGTATCATGCTGTTTGTTAGAAGCGTCTGTATATTTGATCTCCATCGACTGCAATCCGTCATCGGCGTTTACATCGGCCCAGTTAATTAAGGCCGAGCCATCCGTTTGAAGTTCGGCTTTGGCAATACCACGATTAATCAGCGAGCTCTGATATAAACTGCCATAAACATTGCCTGCAAGGGTAACCGGAATAGATACGTGTCCTTCGCCATCATAAGTGCGAACTTCAAAGGTCATGACACCTTCTGGTAAATTGGGTATAAACAATTTCGCCGTGTCAACCCCGGATGTACGGGTTACAGGGGTTACTATCGAGTCCTGTTTACTGTTCCAGTATACCTTATATTTTACAATTTTAGGATCTGATGTAAACAAACCGGTCAACAAAACACGGTTCCTGCCCGAAAATACCTGCACCGAATCAAGTTTACCGGGGTATATAATAGGGCCATTGGGCTCATATTTCTTTTTGTAATCATCCATTTTAGTACAGGCGCTCATGATGAAAGCCGTTAACATTAACAGATAGTATGATATGATTTTATATGGTTTCATAATTGAAATTAAATTGAAAGAAAGCTTCCGCACATTTTACTACTTTCCAAATAAGGTAAACTCGCTGATACTCATAAAGTACGATCCTGTCCAGTTGCGCAGGCTCCTGATCCTAAGGTACCTGTAACCGCTTAGCCCGGCCGGGAAATCAAATCCCCATCCGTCATGGGCGTAATTATAATCGGCAGCAGTTTCCGTACCTGATGGTGAGCCAGATGGTTTTACCACATTACAGGTTATCAGTTTTGTCCATGAGGCATCAAGGGCGCCATTCACATTTGGCGCGTTTGATCCCCATATTTCAAAGTCGCGCAGGTTACCCCTTACATAATAAACATTACCGATCTCGATGAAAGGATTCAATATAAAACGACTGAATACCCGCTGCTTGCCAAGATCAATAGTAACCATTTGCGGGCTACCAGCACTTTCAACTGTGAAAAGGCAATTTGGCCAGCCACCGGTAAAGTTTCCATCAAAAATCTTGGTTACATCGGTATATGAATACAGGTTAGTAGCATCGCCAGGCAATGCATAAACAGACCAATCTGCTTTCGAAAACTGTTCCTCATAAAACGGTGTAAACTTTAAAAATAAAGTATCGGATTTATTTAAAAACCTGTCCCTTACAAAAAATGCGTACTTGCGCTCAATGGCAGGCTGGCCTCTTACTGCAGCCTTTATCAAAACACTGTTACTGTAAATGTTATCCATGCCCTTTGGTTGTACGTATTGGCCGTTATTGGCAGTATCAACCATGGGCACAATAGCAAGGTTATCTTTAGCTGCGTTATCGCAGGTTACATTAAAACCGCCGAATGTTGGTGTTACCTTAAGCGAACGGAAGGCAAGTAAAAAAGGCGGGGTTAAAGGGTTTACTGTAACCGAAACCGGTGCCGAAGCCTTTTCGCTGGAGTTAACAGCATATAATTTTACCACATGCGCTAACGTATCGCCAAAGCCATCAACAGTTAAATTGTTGGTATAATGTGAGGCTATTACCTCACGCGTTTTGCCCGGCGAGGTTTCGTAAACAGCTTTTACATAAAAAAGATCATTATCGCTCGGCAGCGAATATGTTAAAGTGGCCTGGCCATTCAGGTTTTGCACCTGTACATTACTTACAACTCCGGGGCCATTATTATTTGTTATAGTTGGTTTATTAAGTGATTCCTGCTTGCATCCTGCTATGGCTATCATCGATAGCAATATGCACCAAACAGCTTGTAGTTTCTTTGTTTCCATGTTAATGCTTTTTGTGTTAAACATATTATTGCTACGCATTTACCAGTTAGGGTTTTGCACCAGGTTTTGATTAACCAGCAGGTCGCTTTCCTGTATCGGCCATAAATAATCACGCGGGATCACGAAATGCCTCGAATAAATGGTACGTTCGCGATAATACAATTCGGGCGAGTTTTCACTAATTGACCAGCCTGTTACGTTTCCGTTAAGCTCAACACCGGCAGTTTTCCAGCGCAGCAAATCCCAGAAACGGTGCCCTTCAAAACAAAGTTCAAGGCTGCGCTCGCGCTGAATGATTGAGCGCATACCATCCTTAGTAGTATATTTAGTTGGATTGATGCTGTAGTTTGACCACGACTGCTGAACTGTAGGCAAACCAGCCCTTGCCCTGATACGGTTTACATAGGTATACACATCCGCCACTGGCCCCTGTGCCTCGTTCAATGCTTCCGAGTAAAGCAAATACAGATCAGACAGGCGCATTTCGGGCCATGGATAGTTGATATAAGTAACAGTTGCCCACTCATAATGCCAGTTAAGCGCTTTTTTCATATAAAAACCGGCAATAGGAATTGGTGAAGACTGACCAACTTCGGCACCGCGCGATTTCATCCACCAGGTGTTTTCGTCGGTTTTGGTTGGACTGTTGGCCATATACCAAACACCGCGATCAAATCCCAGATCGGCATAATAACGAGGCTCCCTGTCAAAATTGAGCCTTGCAGTGGTTTCACCCTCTTTGATGTTAAAACGGTCGGCATGCGTACCAACCCTTAGCTGAGCTATATCGCTAAAGTCTAGCGTTTTATCCTCGTTAATTGGCACACCATTTTTAGTATAAAACATTTTGGCCATTTTTATGGTAGGGCCAAGCAACGGACGGTTTGCTGATTTCGCGGCATCAGCATTGTTGAAATCATACTGCCCTGCGCACATTGACTGGAAAAATGAATTATAGTTGATGTTATTATTGGCGGTTAGCCCCCATATCAATTCATTATTCCATTTTTCACTCATAGCGTTCCTGATGCTCATCTGCGTCATGGTAGTATCGCTAAGCGGATTTGTTGGCGCAGGAAAAGTGTATAAACTGATATTTTGTGATTCGCAAAAATCAATGGCCGTTTTGCAGGCATCTGCGGCACGTTGCCATTTTTCAACACTAAAGGCAGGGTTAAATAATTGTTCACCATCTTTATTTTTAAATGAGCTATAATCCGGGTTACCATTAAACAGCGGGCTTGCAGCTGTTACCAATAATTTGGCCTTCATACTTAAAGCTGCTGCTTTGGTAACGCGACCAAGTTCGCTTCCTTCATTGCGGATTGTTAAAGGTAATTTTGCCGCGGCCTTATCATACAGATCAGCAATATAATTCACAACTTCATCAACCGGGCGGCGCTTTACCCTGATTTCATCGATAGGCGCATCAATGGCCAGGTTTTTATCAATAATAGGTATCGGCCCATACGCCCTGAATAGCTGAAAGTGATAAAAAGCTTTTAAAAATTGTGCTTCAGCAATCCAACGTTCACGTGTGTCGATATCAAGGTCGCGAACTTTGGTTTGATCACTTACATTGTCAATAAAAACATTACAATCGCGAATTGCCTTATAGTTTGCGGCGGCATCCCTGGTACCATTCATGTAGTTGGCAATAGGATCTGATGAGTTTTGAAACCCTCTTGGTAACTGCAAAACGTTTGTTGAACGGATGTGATTTGCAGGGTCCTCTACCCAGACCTCATCGCCAGCAGTTAAACCAACGTTGTAAGTAGGATCGGTTTCTGTAGGCAGGTATGAATAGCAGGTAAACAGGTATTTTTCTGCCTCGGTTTTTGAAACAAAAGCATTAGCTATTGTTGATACGTTATCAGGAACAACATCCAGAAATGACTTTTTGCAGGATGATATCGGAATAATCATTATCAAGATCAGCATTCCAAAAGAGAGATACCCTTTAGGTGCTTGGCTTAATACTAAACCCTTAATTTTTTGTATAAAATTACTTTTCATATAAAGTGATTTGAAAGCTTTTAAAATTCTACCCTTAGGCCCACGTTAAATACTTTTTGAATTGGATAGCCCAATCCTGATGTTCCCATTTCCGGGTCCCAGAGTTTAAAGCTGCTTAAGGTTAGCAGGTTGAGGCCGTTCAGGTAAATACGGGCACTGCTCAAATGGATAAACTTAAGCTGGTTCTTGTTAAAATTGTACCCAAGTTCTGCTGATTTAAGGCGCACAAATGATCCGTTGCGCAGCCACCAGGTAGACGTTTGGGTGTTATTACCTTGTATGTTGGTACTTAACCGCGGCCAAAAGGCATAGGGGTTACGATTATCTTCCGACCAGTGGTCGTTAGCTATCGTGCTTAAAAGCCCGCTTTGGTTACCAGTATTAAGGCCGTTAGGCTGCAAACCGTTAACGAGGTAAAAAGGGGAAATATCCGCCGAGTTTATAATAAAAGACGAGCGTGCAGATCCCTGGAAGAACGCGCTGATATCGAAATTCTTATAACCGAAAGAAAAGCCAAATCCGTAGATAATTTCGGGTACAATCGGATACCCGATCGGCACAACGTCCGAACTGGATATTTTACCGTCGCCATTCATGTCACGGTATTTGATATCGCCCGCTTTATAATCGCCAAAGCTTTGAACCGGCGAGTTGGCAACATCTTTATCATCGATAAATAACCGCTCGGCAAGAAGGCCGTAGATCTGGCTCAATGAGTTGCCAACCCGGCTAAGGTATTTAAGGTCATTACCATAAACCGGCTCTTCATTTTTTAACAATTTGCTTTTAGAATAAGTAAGCGTACCACGCGATTGAACCCAAAATGAATTGCTAAAGTTCTTTTTATAATCCATGGCTATATCAATACCTCTGCTGGATGATTTGCCGGCATTTGATGATATATTGGCCTGTAAACCCATCGAGGTAGGTATGGTGCTACGTACCATCAGGATATTATCGCGTTTTTGCTGATAAGCATCTACGGTTAAAGTAAAGTTTTTAGCCACCGTTAAATCCATACCTATATTGGTTTGCCTTGATTGTTCCCAGGTTATGTTTTGGTTTTCGTAACGGTTGGTGACTATACCCGGCCTGCTGTAGGTATAGTTAGTACCAAACTGACCGTTCGAGCCATTATTTAAGTTAACATCTGAGAGGTAGAAGAAACGGTCATTACTCGAGCCGATTTGGTCATTACCTACTAAACCATAGGTAAACCTGAATTTAAGATTATCGATAGTTGACAGCAATGGTTCAAAAAACTTCTCGTTCGATACAACCCAACCGGCACCTACAGAAGGGAAAAAGCCGAAACGGTGATTGCTTGCAAAACGTTCGGAACCATTATAGCCAAAGTTAAACTCAACCAAATAACGGTTATCATAACCATAAGTAAACCTGCCCGATACACCCTGATTTCGTGACGGTAAGGATAGTTGGAGCGTTGGCGCATTAGCGGTAAGATAATTACGCATGGTGCCAATTAACAAGCCACTAACAGCATGTTTTTGCCCAAATGTGCGGTTGTAATTTACTGCCGCCTCAATATATGTAGTTGAGTTGGAAATGCTGCCTCCGGGGCTATAAGTTAAATACTCGGTTGGTATGGCACCTACACTGCCTTGTGCTCCGCTATTAAGTAAAGTTAAACCATTAAATTGCCCATTAATTACATTTGATTGGTAGTAGTAAGGGCTGTATTGACGTGAAACTGTGAAGTACGAATAACGGGTTGTGTACGCCATTACCCTGCTTGATAAGCCCTGAGTAATAAAATCAAGTTTTTGATTTAGGTTTAACTGCGCTGTCAATGTACTTGTATTTGAAGTCTGGTAGCCTGATAGAGATTGCGCATACGGATTCATATACAGGCCGCCGCCGGGTATAAGCGCATTACCAAAAAGCGGGTGACTTGCGTACGGTAACAAATTACCAGGATAAATAGCCGGAAATGCTACCGGGTTGCTCCACAAAGCATTTAAAAAAGTGTAACCGCCGCCATTAATGGGCCCGTGATAACTATCAAACTGCCCCTTTAAGCTTACTACGGCCTCAGTGGTTTTAGTAAGGTTTAAAGTGGTATTTGATAAAATAGAGTATGATTGCAGCTTAATGTTATTGCTGAAATTATTAAGGCTGTTCTCGGCCAGGTTGCCATTGTCGATATTGTAGGTCATGGCCAGATAGTACTTAGCTTTTTCCGACCCGCCACTGGCGTTCATGTTATACCTTTGATTGTTGGTTTTGGTTTTGATCAACTGTTTGATCCAATTATTATTAGGATATAACAGCGGATCATCACCTTTGGCTGTATGATCTATTTTATTTTGTGAGTACGGCAAAATGCCCAGAGGGTTACGGGTAAGCACGGCTTCATTAGCCAGTGTCATGTACGTAATATTATCGGCCAAATCAATATTTTTAATATTAGATGAGGTTGAGTTTTCACCCCGGATATTGAACTTAACAGCACCTACATCACCACGTTTGGTGGTTACCAATATTACGCCGTTTGCTCCCCTTGCACCATACAATGATGAAGCTGTAGCATCTTTCAATACCGAAAAACCCGATATATCGTCCGGCTGAAGCCTTGCCAGATCGGTGGTACTCGATTCAATACCATCAATTAATATCAACGGATCTACCTTACCTGCACCAAAAGTCCCCACCCCTCTTATAAAGAACTGGGCGTTATCAGCACCAGGTTCACCGCTTCTTTGGTATGAGATCATGCCGGGCACAACACCTGCAAGCATGGTGGTAAGGTTACTTGACGGCCCTTTTAGTTGCTTTGGGTTTACAGTAGTGATAGAGCTAACAAGACTTGTCTTTTTTTGCGTTCCGTAAGCAACTACGGCTACTTCTTCAAGTGCATTTTTATCAGCCCCCATTTGCACATTAATTCTATAAACGCCGCCCGCTGATGGAGTATAGTTTGCAAGATCAAACTCCTGCGATTTTGATCCTACAAATGAAAAAACAATAATTGTACTTCCGCCCTCTTTTAGATTAAGGGTATACTTTCCGTCTACATCTGATTGTGTACCGTTCATAGTTCCTTTAACTTTAACACTTACACCGGGTAGCGTAAGTCCTTTGTCATCCGAAACAACGCCTTGTACCTTTTTGGGTACGGGAGGCACCGAAGGCTCTTTTTTTAATGGAGGGGCAACAGGCGCTGGTTCACTTTTTTCAATAACAATGAGCTGGTCGCGCAATACGTAGTTTAGATTTTTTCCCTTTAAAAGAACACTGAAAACTTCTTTCAGCTCTGCGTTTTTAAAATCAACAGTAACAAGTTCCTTGTCATTTAAAAGATTGTTACTGTAAAAAACAGTTAGACCTGTTTGCTTTTTAATCGATTTAAATACTTCGGCCAAACTAATATTGGCCTTTTTAAGCGTTATTGGCCCCGTAGCCTGTGCCTGTACCGCACTGTACCGGGTTACCAATAAAAGAAAAATAAAAGGCAGTATAAGCCGCCGGTTGAATAAAATTCTATCCATACTTATTGGGTTTATGATTTGGTTTTCTATAAGACCGTATCCTGATGAAACGGGTGAACTGGAACAGGAAAAAATGTATTTTTTTTATCACAAGGTTCTTAAAGGATGCAATTAGCAGTGTTTCAATGCATTAAAAACTAAAAACTCTGGTTAATCAATGACAATAAACGCCCATATGCTCAAAAAACAAGCATTTAAAAACATCTGAAATGAATTGTGATTTAACCCGGGGATAAATTACCTGATATGTAAAACCCCTTCCTTTAAAACGGCCGTAACTCCGGCAGACGCCTTAATATTTTGAATAAAAACATCAACCGGTTTGTTTTTTTGAATAGCGCCACTAAATGTTTCGTCGGCTGTACCAGGATCATCGAAAACAACTTTTACATCAAACCAACGCAGTAGCACATCGCTTATGTCATGTAGTTTAGTGTTGTGGAAATAATAAATATCATTCATCCAGGCCAACTCGACAGAAGAATCAAATGGTTGGGCCCGAAAACCGCTTCCCGAAGTATAAACCGCCTGGTAGCCTGGCTGTAAAAGCATTTTTTGCTTATCCAAACCGCTTGTTGATACCGAACCTTCAACCAAAGATGTTACTGTTTCATCTGGCTTGTAGGTATTTACGTTAAATTTTGTACCTAAAACTTTAACATCCGTTTGGCCGGTATGAACTATGAAGGGATGAGCAGCATTTTTTGCAACTTTAAAAAATGCCTCACCTGTTAAGTACACTTCCCTGGTTTTACCTAAAAATGAAAACGGAAAACGCAGGCTTGATACCGAATTCAACCAAACCTGTGTACCATCGGAAAGTACAATCTTGTAATTTAATTTTGAAGGAATAACGAGCGTGCTCCATTCCTCGTTCTTGCTATTATCTACCTGGTAACTTAGCCCGTTAGCCCCCTTTTTCAAATGCGCAAAGGGTATATTGATTACCCTTTTTGAGGTGTCGGACAGATCGATATGTTGCCCATTTGCCATTTGTAGTTCAATGGCCGGTGCTTTGATATTCTTTGAAGCCACAGCAACTTCATTAACAGGCATTTTTCGCCAGTAATATCCTGCGGTAAAGGCAATGCATAATAAAGCCGCCACAGACATCCATTTCATTATCTCCACCCGATGGGAGCTAACAGGTGTTAATGGTTTTATTTCGGGCTTAATTTTATCCCATGCCTTATTTTCATCAATATTGTTAAAAAACGACCGGGCTTTATTTGATGTTAATGTCTGCTGCATTTCATCCCACAGTTGTTTAACCCTGGGATCATTTTGTATGGCTTCGTTAAGCAAATGGCTGTCTTCTTCACTTATCGCGCCCGCAATTTGCTCAATTATTAGTTCCTGAAAATACGCTTTATTGTATGTCATTATATATAAGACCTCATTAAGGATAAAAGGGTGAACTTATTTAGCACTTTTCAACCCTGCTTTTAAAGTTTTTACCGCCAGTTTTAAATGAGTTTTCAATGAATTTATGCTGATGCCCATTTCAAGGGCAGCATCTTTATATTTTTTATTTTCATAATGTACCAGGGTAAAAGCCTGCATCCGTTGCATCGATAAATCGGCCAGTATTTTTTCCGGATAAATTTCGGGCAATGGAACCTCTTCTTCCTCCTCTATTTCGGTAAGTGTGTATTTATAATCAATTAATTTTTTTTGCGCACGTGATTCGCTTTCAACTTTTTTCAGGCAACGGTTACGAATCGCCGTAGTTAAATAAGCCTTTAGCGACGAATTAATATTGGTATATAATTGCCTTTCCCAAAGATCAACAAAAAAACCCTGAACAGTATCTTCGGCTTCCATTTCGTCCTGTAAAATGTAAAAAGCCGATACATTAAGCAACTTGTAGTATTTTTTAAATACAGCCTCAAAGGCCTCCTTGTTCCCTAATCTTAATTGCTCAATAATATGAGCATCGTTCAAAATTTCCATGAAGTTGTATTAACTGGTTTATAATTAAATAGGTTGGGCTATCTAAAGAAAGCTAAATGTAAAAACTTTTATTGTCAAAACAACAATTATTAAAAATTTATTAAAAAAATCTTCGTCATTAAAACTACGAGTTCTAAACAGGGGCATTTCTGAGCCTTTACACTTTCAAGAAGCTGTATTTACAGCTAAAAAACTGATGGAGAATTCTGAGGCAGGACAGCCATCAGTTTTGAAAAGGTTATTTCAACGCAATCGATTTCGTACTTAAATTAATGTACTTAAAACAATTAAATAAGGTTAATACCCCAGGGCCTTCCCATTCAAATATTTAGTGACGATAGCTTGTTATAAAAACAACTAATGAAATAAGGATGAGGTGTCGGAGAGCTATTAGTATCAAATGATACTTGTTTTATGCATCGATGGCAGTTAAATAGCCCAGATTTCTCAGCGGATGCTTTGCAAATACAGGCACGGACATTTGGACATGCCTAATTGCTCAAAAATATCAGTTTGGTGCAACCCCTAAAAAACACAATAAACTGATTATAAATAATTCAAATTCAATACTTTAAAAAAGTGTTAACCCTATTCGGATGCGCTTGCCTGGGTTAATGTCTCAATTTTGATTTAATCCAGCTTTTGTTTTTAAATTTGTATTGATGATGAACAGCTTACAAATTAAACTTAACAAAGAGCAGCTTGATGAGCTAAAGAATGAACCTGCAAGCTTGTTAAGGTTTATGAATGTTATGTTTGAGCCTCTTTCAGTGAACTACGAAGAGCTTAAACATGCGCTTGAGCGCGAATTCAGGCCGGAAGGCTCGCCGGAGGTAATCCGTTTAAATTTCGACAGGATCAAATTTGATCCGAACAAAGGTCAGGGAAGCTTCCGTATAGTGCTTGACGTTAACTACTCGTTTGGTTGCGAAGATGTTGTCACTTACAAAAAGGATCAAACTTCAGAATGGACCTTCCTTGTTGATTACGACCTCTTAATTATAAGTTTTTATAGTTCGCCATTTATTGATAGCCGTAGCACGGCCGACGAGTTTTAGCGCTTCATTTAAGGCATGCAACAATCCGAAGCTATAGCGCTGATAGAAAAAGGAATAACAAATGAACACCCGCAACACTGGGCAGATCTGGGTTGCGGAAACGGCACATTTACGTTTGCCCTTGCAAGCCTGCTGCCTCCGGAAAGTAATATTACAGCTATCGACAAAACGCAACAACATTTTCCTGCTTTTAGCGATAACGTCAAAATAGATTTTAGAAAAGTTGATTTTGTAAATGAACCAATTGGCCTAAATTCGCTGAATGGATTGCTTATGGCAAACTCATTGCATTTTGTAGCTGATAAATCAAATTTGATAAAACAGTTGGAGAAGAGGTTTAAAAGCAATCCTAAATTTCTAATTGTAGAATATGATACCACCAAAGCTAATCCATGGGTTCCCTACCCTATATCATTTCAAAAGTTAGATATTGAGTTTACCCGCTTAGGTTATAAAACCGTTAAATTGGCGCAAGCGCCATCAAGGTTTGGAGGAATAATCTACTCGGCGCTCGCTCTTAAATAAACTACCATTCTGTTAACATATATCCACCGCCCTATTACTCTTTTTGCTTTATTAGCTGATTGTTATAAACCCTGGTATCCTGGCAGTCTTTTAAACTTATCAATTGATCAATATTTTTAATACTGCGGGGTGTTGTTATCTCATTCCCCGTAACTTTAATTCCGAATGTACTTGAAGCGTCAAAAAACCGGATGTCCTTCAATATGATCTTATTATCAATTACTTTAATCCCGGAATGAACCGGAGCTGCTGATTTTACCTTATTTTCTGGCGACAAGGCTATAACCGGCCCTCCGCATTCATAAAAGGTATTGTTTTTAATAGTAACATCTTTTACTGCACCCGACTCATACCAGCTCGATGCATCATCATTGATCATAATTGCGCTGTTGTGGGTTCGGTTAATTATATTGTTCTCGATTATTACTTTCCTGGGAGTAGTAACCAGGATGCCCCTTGTCGGGATCTTTTCAATAGTATTGTGATGGATCCATACCTGCGGCGTAGCGGTGATGTTCTCCACTACATCTCCTGTTTGCATATCATCAGGCATCGGTTTGCTAAAATCCAGCAAAAATTCCCTGTTATTCAGTCTCTCAACTTTCGACACCTTGTTATTTTGATAAGTAAGCAAACTCGCCGGATGAACAAGCCCGATACTGTCATCTACCGAGAAAGCATCAAATCCGTAAGTTTGGTCATGCATGAACCTCACTTTAACCTGAGTTGCCGAAAGCTTTTCTGTTATTTTCAGAAAAGTGCCATGCACATTAATTGCGTCGTCATTTGCCCCGGACAGGTATGAACTGGCTATTTCAATTTTACCACTACAACCCGAAAAATGAAGGATGTCTGCCCATGCAGCACAGGTACGACCATCTTTCGCCTTTACCACAACATGATTAAAACTCAGGTCATTGCTAAACTGGCTTACTACGCCCATGCCGTGCATAAAATAAACGCGAATGTGGTTTAAATTGATATTACTGCTTTTTTGTATGAAAAAACCGGCGCAATCACGGGTAACATCACGATTTTGATAGGTTAAGCCTTTTTTAAAGCCCGGATTGTTTTTGAAAAATATTCTCAGGTTATGCTCTCCTGTAGCTTCATAGCGAAGCCCTTCCTGCGGAATATCTATTCTCGATAATTCGTTAGTGACGTGATCATACACCTGCCAATATGATCCGGGCTGGTAACTCCAGCCTTCCCCCAGCCATGTTAGTGTGCTGTCGTTAATGGCGAACTTGTATTCGGCATTAACCGTAACATCGGCATATTTTGACGTTGTTGTTACCACGCTAAATTCAGAAACCGT
The DNA here is from genome assembly GCF_047324315.1 of Mucilaginibacter sp. Mucisp86. Lineage (NCBI taxonomy): Bacteria > Pseudomonadati > Bacteroidota > Sphingobacteriia > Sphingobacteriales > Sphingobacteriaceae > Mucilaginibacter > Mucilaginibacter sp. Mucisp86. Next base: position 6,183,088 of record NZ_CP168503.1, on the reverse strand, counting down.
TGGTCGGTGGTAATCAAAACTCAAACTGTTCAATTTAATATGATGGCTGTTATTAATATACGTTTCAATCATTTTTCCGCGAAGGTTTACCGTTGCACCAGCACCATCAATATCCACGAATTTGCTGCTATCAAGCATTAATGCAATTGCTTTTAATCCGTAAGGCGCATCGTTGGTATTGGAAATCTGCAATTGTGTTTTGTATGCTTCATCCGGAAAAAAGCTATACTGTCCGGGGGCAAACCAGATCTTTACCGGCCTGTCTTTCACTCCACGGGCCATAATTGACAACGTTTCGTGAAACCCTCCCGGCGATAGTATCTTCACAACATCACCCGGCGATAAAATAAGCCGGTTAATGCCTGTAAATGTTTTCCATGCCTTTACATCTGTTAGCCCGGTATTATTATCATTACCCTTAACAGGGTCGATATAATAGGTTCGGTTGCCCGGGGAAATATGCCTTGCTGATGAAGCTAAATACTCAACAGGTTTATTTTGAGCTTTTAACAAGTTGCATATCAACAATAAGCTTAAAAGCAATAGGAATTTTATCGTAAAATATCTCATGGTAAATATCAGGCTACTAATATATGGTGTAAAGGTTTAACGTATAAGTATGCATTTATAAATTTCTCCTTATCCCAAACTTGCATTTAAAAATTACCTTGTTTTTACTTCATAACTTATAATTAAATCAGGGCACCACACTTTTACTTAACATCCGATACATTTAACATACGCGAAAGTCATTTATTAAAATATAAGTTAAATATTTACCCCTCCATGAAAGCCGCTGACAATCAATCGAGGTAATCATCGGCTGATTATATTATTTTTATCATTATCATTGTTCTTCAAAACCATTGGCGACGGCGGTATCAATTCTAAATTGACACAAACCGGAACACTGATGAAAATAATTATATGAACGTTTTATCCAGGAAGATCCTGCTTGCTTTTTTAGCCTTTACCATAATTTTAGTCATCGCAGCTCTTTTTGTGAGAGATAAGATCACCGAAAGATTAGCCCATACGGCCCAGATATCGCACCTGATGGACCTTAACAATTCCAGGCCCCAGCAAGCGTTGCTATTACTTCACCAGGCCGAGGATCTATTTCAATCCTCGCTCGTAGATGCCGATGCTACTAAAGCTCAGGCTTACCAGGCCAAACTTTCGTTAGCATTTTCCGAAATTGATACACTGCTGAACATGCAGCATGACACCTCCAAACTAAATGTTGAACAGCGCGCTCAACTTCATACATGGCATAATCAAAAGCTAAAACTATCCACTGATCTTCTATCTGCCCGGCACGACTTTGATTCCCTACTCACAACATACTCAGATTACAATACGGCGACCATTAAAAATAAACTTGCTGTTAAAAGTAGCCGTACTGTGCAAAACAGCACCGACACTTTAACTCAGCCTGGCACATTAAAAAGAAAAGGCTTTTTTGCGAGGATTAAGGAAGCTATTAAAAATAAAAATGCTTATGCTACAGGCTCCGGCGGGGTTGTTATTAACCATAGAACCCGGGTTTATGTTGATTCAGTTACACAAAAACTTCGAAATAAAGATCAGTCGAGCTACCTTAATAAGATAAAGCAGTTACAACAAAGCAACTTCAAATTACAGGAAGCGCAAAGGCAACTCATCGCCCTCAATATGCGCATTACCCATAAAATGGAGCAGTTAATTACAACGATTAAGGATATAAATTACAGCATGACTGATGCCTTTAAGGGTTTAGCATTTAATAGTTACCTGGAAACAACACGTTTACTAAACAGGCTTTACCTTGTTGCGCTTTTATTGCTTTTGGCCTTTGCAGTGCTGCTGATTGTGTTTGTAATTAAGCTGGGGCAGTCTGAAGGGCGCTTACTTAAAGAGAACGCACGTGCCGTAACGATAGCGCGACAAAAGCAGGACCTGCTGTTGCATATGAGTCATGAAATCCGTAACCCACTTACATCTATAAATGGTTTTTTATACATTTTCAGCCGAACGACACTAACACCAAAACAATCGGAAATGCTGGGTACAGTTCGAGCATCGTCCGACTTGCTGCTGCAAACACTCAATGATACCCTTGATGCTGCAAAGATGGAAAGCAGCGAACTAAAAATCCATCATGATCCGTTCTGCCCGGATAAAACATTAAAAGAGGTAATAGAAAGCATGGCATTTAGTGCCGATAAAAAGCAACTGGAATTGAATTATCATTTTGAAGGCGATCCGGAAGCTGAAGTTTTGGGTGATAGTTTCAGGCTAAAGCAGATTATCGTGAACCTTGTTAGCAATGCCATTAAATATACTGAAACAGGAAGCGTAAACATTAAAGCAACACTGAAATTGACTGGGGGCGCAGAGGGGCTAACAGTTGATATTACAGATACCGGGGCTGGTATAAGCCAGGAACAACAGATGAACTTATTTTCTAAATATTACCAAACCAGCTCAGCGAAAGGAAACACCGGTACCGGTCTTGGTTTATACATTTGTAAGCAACTGATTGAATTGCAAAAAGGAAGTATCAGCGTAAAAAGCGATGCTGGCAAAGGAAGTACTTTCAGCTTTGAAATTCCTTACGAAAAGTATGAAATAGATTAAATACCCGCGTTATGGGATTATGCCTTAAAGCTTTTTACTCTCCAGCCGATAAAAAGGCATGAAACTAAGCCTAAAAGCACCATTCCCATACTGAACGGAAATATATACAACATCCCGAAATGACTGGCTATCCCTCCTACAAGCGGTCCGGTGAGCCCAAGCGAAATATCAAGGAACAAGCCGTAAGCTCCTAATGCAGCGCCTTTATTTGAACCGGGCACTAATTTAACAGCTTCTACCCCAAGTGCAGGAAATACAAGCGAAAACCCAAGTCCTGTTATTCCTGCACCAACAAGTGCTACCTGTGGCATATTGGCCAGCCAAAGCACCGCTAAACCTACCGACTCTAACGCCATACAGGCAATGGCTGTTTTTAGTCCGCCGTAATTATCAATTGCCCCTGCAAATATTAACCGGCCTAAAATAAAAAAGACGCTAAAAACCGAAAGACAAAGTACTGCATTGTTCCAGTTTAAATATGCATAATAAAGTGTTATAAAGGTGGATATAGTACCAAAACCTAACGCGGCCAGTGTGAGGCATATCCCATACGGGGCAATTGTTTTAAGTACCGAAGCAAATGACTTTCGCTTTTCAGTGCTTTTCATTACAGCATTATTTTTTCTTCCGGCCAACAAATAGCCAATCATACCGAGTATAAAAACTACAATACCAATACCCGCTATGCCATAGTTATAAGCAAGCAAAATCCCGATTGGAGCACCTACTGCAAGTCCGCCGTAACTTGCTATACCGTTGTATGATATAGCCCGTGCTGTATTTTGTTCGCCTGTAGTATTAATGGCCCAATTTATAGGACTTGATCCTATCAATCCCTCGGCAAAACCTGTTACAAGCCGGGTAAGGGCAACTAAAATCAAACATAGTTCATGTTGTCCCTTAAACAAAAAGGCCACACACAAAAACAGGCCACTAATAGCAAAACCTGTTAACCCGGAAAGCACGGCAGTTTTTGGGCCTTTTTTATCGATGATACTGCCCGCATATCCCCTGAATAGAAAAGTACTTAAATACTGCAGGCTAATCACTATACCAGCGATCATAGCGCTAAACCCTAACTGGTTATGAATAAACACCGGAAGTACCCCAAGACTCAAACCAATAGTAAAATATCCCATAAAGGTAAATTTTACAAATCCGGCGATGGCTAAAACTACATTTGATGATGTACTCTCTATACTTGAATCTGCTTCCATGTTGCAAAGATAGGCAGTTTTACCTACCACTTAAGTGTAAACAATACACTTTACATTAAAATCACTTTTAAGCAGACCCTAAGGAGAACAGACGATACTATTTCAAGCAAAGAATTATACCCTCAATAACGCGCTTGGTCTCTTCCGGATTACGCACCTGGATGCAATCTGCCCCGGTTGTACGGGCGGGATGGTCGTTGCCGCCTTCAAATAAGGCATCACCAATAAATATCATCTTCCTGATAGCTATTTCTAAAGTGTGCTGTAGTTTATGAATGCCATAAGCTTTATCAATGCCGGGTTTGGTAATATCAATAGAAGTAGCTCCTCCTATTTGTACCGAAAAACCTGTTAGCGATTTATCAAGCAGGGCCTTGATTTTTTTCCGTTTGACATATTTAGGGTCCCACTTCTTTTTTTCATCGAGCGGCGCACGCTGGCCTAAGGCCGAAAAGGTGATTTGGCTTCCACGATCTTCTATTTGATCGCCCCAGGTTTTCTTAAATTTTATACCTGATGCTTCAACAGCCGTGTTTAATTTACCGATGATCTCTCGTCTTTCGGTATCGGTGAAATCTTCAGAATATAATTTTTTCCAACCTGCTTTTTTGTACTGGTAGTATTTAGTACCGCAGGTTGGTAATATCGACAAGTTTTTGAGCGATTTTTTGTCGGGCAGGTTTGATAATACTTGCTTTTCAAATTGAGGCCAGTCGCCGCCCGATATAATGGCCACTTTTGCAACTTTCATTAAATCGGCTAGCAACACAGCCATTTCTTTATCAAGGGCAGCCTTACTTTCGGCAAGGGTACCGTCCAAATCAAATATGATCAGCTTTTTCATTACGGGCAGATATAATAGCCCAACAGCCATCAACTGAGCTTGTTTTATAACAATACTGTTATAAGTTGCACCAGTACGTCCACTTTAAAGTAAGCTGTCTGTTTTTTACCGTATAGGGAGATGGTGTAGTGTTATCGCCATAAACTATAAAAAGATCCGATGCCGGCTTATAACGCCATTGCAGGCGCGTGTTAATATTGATATTATCTATTTGCTGGTTGTACTGCACATAGGTTGTAAAGTACAGGCTATTGGTAAAGGTAACATCAATTTTTGGCCCAACCAGCCAGAACGTGTTATGCCCGAAAGGTTGCGGCAACCTTAAATCGTTGAATGACGTATTGATAGCGATATTTACATAAGGCTGAAAACGATAGCCAACCAAACTTGTAACGCTATTACGTATGCCTTTATCATAATAACCACCGTGCGATGCCTCAAGCAGATAAGTAAATACATTTTGCGGCTTAGAAGCAAACTGAATATCAATAGTATTCCAGTTGTGCTCCGACCCGGTAGGTAATAAACCTTTGCCGATATTGGTAGGATCGTAAGGTTTTAACAGCCGCACATAATCGTTAATGCCAGATACCGATAAGGTTGCCCTATTACGGAAAGTGATGAGATATGACAGGATGCTTTCATTATCAGTACGATGAAACGACTCATCAAAAAAATAATTGGATGTAAGCTGAATGCCATGACTCAGGATATTTCCCTGCTTAGGGAAAAAGTTGCGTAACAACAACGGGCTAAGCTTCACATAACCAACACGGGGCACATAACCTACTTCGGCGTTATAGTTTTTGCCTACATATTCTTCCTGCATGTACAGCGTCCAATATTTGCTGAGATATTGAAAATGATCAGATACTACATAGTCATGGCCGCTTACGCCAGGTGTAAATGACTTGAGGGCAAGCACTTTGCCTGTCCAGATATTGCTTCTTGACGCGAGGTTAAACTCAGCACCTATATTGCGGTTATAGGCGGTGGAGCCTGTATTGGTACCGGGAATATTAGCTGTAGCATCTTTATTTACAAACAGGAAACCAATATTGGAACGGTCGAGCACCCGCCTTTGCAAGGTAATAATACCATAATTTTCGGGCGCTTGTGCTACACCGCCCGAACCGCCGGTTTGAATATCCATAGCGCCAATACGCCAGTCTTTATTCAATTTACCGGTAAGCCTTGCTCCAAAGTCAATCGGCACATTCAATCCTATCCGTCTGGAAAAAAAAGGCCGGATATCGGAGTAGCCAAAGTTTGCAAACAAATCGCCGTTCTCTAAAAAGAATTGCCGCTTTTCGGGAAAGAAAAGTTCATACCGGTTCAGGTTAATTACCTGCTGATCAACATCCACCTGCGAAAAATCGGGGTTGACTGTTAAATCAAGATTTAAAGATGGCGTAACAGAGATCTTGGCATCTCCTCCTATCTCATGCTTATATTCAGTTTTGGTATTATGCTGATAATCTTTGGATAAACCTGTAAGTGCATAAGGGATAATAGATACGTTACTGCTTGCAGTTGGCGGCGCTTCATCCCATACCAGTGTGCCGGTATATGCTAGCGAAGCCGTAGGGAACTGCCGCGGGATAGGTGTCCAGCTTGATTTCTCGGCAGTTTTGAGGTCGTTGCGGCTAAAGTTGATCCCCCACTCCTTGATCCCTTTTTTATAACGGATACTTTTAAAAGGGATAGATGCTTCCCAGATCCATTTATCAGGGTAATTTTTTACGGCCGAGTACCAGCGGTTATCCCAGCTCAGGTCAACCTTACCGCCCTCGTACATGCTCCCATCCCACTGCCCTCCGGCTGCGTTAGCCCCAAAACTGAAGCCATCGGTACGGGCATCAAAAGGATCCATAAAAATGAGGAAGTTATCATTTTTTACGAAATTGAAATCGCGTTTCAGCGACTCAACCATATACGGCCCCGGTACCGAATTATAATTGATGGCTATAATGTACAGGTTTTTATCATCATAGGTCATCCGTACTTCGGTTTTCACCTTAGCCTTACTGGTATCCATCGGCAATACCATAAAAAAGTCGCCCGCCGAATCAGCCTGCATCCAGGCCTGCTCGTTCATTACCCCATCTATATTAATAGCCGAAGTGGCCCTGCGGATATGATACTTATACCCGGCGTTCTTTTTTTGCGCGGATGCATAAAAGTAGTTTACGCAACACAACATGATAAGCAATAGCAGTTTTACAGGAAGCTGGCAGGCACGTTTAAGGGGCATTAAGATAAGGGTATATAATTTATTGGTTCACGAATTTTAAAACTACATTTTTTAAGCAAAAATCAATGCCTTGTATCATATAATTTACGGCTTCGCATCGTTTCTTCGTGCCAATAATTAAATATCTGCTAATCCGTATCACCTTTTGTTAAAAATGCATCAACCTATCACACCTGCCATTAAAAATCAAATTATTTTCCCGGAAATCATCTTTTTCCGCAATCGATTGCAAAAAAGTTCATAAAACCGCGTTTTTGGGCATTAATACGGCCTTTATTAATGTATTATTTATTTTTTATTAATGCCCGCCTGTTGTTTTGTACTTGAAATTATAAACCAGCTACGGTGCTTTTATCGCGTAACTGCAACAAAGCACTGCTTTAACCAAACTCTTTAAACCATGTATTACTACGACATCAACCCGCCGTAAGGCTTGCCGCCGCATGCGCTATTTATTACCCCAAGTGGGTAACCAACCAAATAAACTTAACCAATCAACAAAGAGAGACGATATGAAAAAATATAAATACTTACTTATACTTTTCTTCCTTTTCCCGCTTAGTTTGTTAGCCCAGCAAACTACCATCAACGGGAAAGTAATAGACTTAACCGATGGGTCGACACTTCCGGGGGTAAGTGTAAAGATCAAGGATACAAATACTGGCGCCATTACAGATTTAGCCGGCAAGTTCCAGCTCCAGGTACCCGGGCCTAATGCCATCCTGCAGGTATCCTATATAGGTTATATAACACAGGAAATAGCCGTTAAGGATATTAAAGACGGCACTATCGCCCTAAAAACAACCAATAAAAGCCTTGAGGAGGTTGTAGTTGTAGGTTACGGTGTGCAAAAAAGGGCAACCATTACAGGTTCCATTGCTACACTGCAAAGCAAAGAGATCACTACAACCAAAAACGAAAGCGTTATTAATATGCTTACCGGTAAAATACCCGGTGTGCGTATTGTACAAACCACTGCCGAGCCAGGTTCCTACGCCAACAATTTGAATATCAGGGGTTATCAAAGCGCTCCGCTAATTGTTATTGATGGTATTATCGGAGGTGACCAATCAACCGTTGGCCGTATGGACCCAAATGAGATTGAAAGCATTTCGGTACTGAAAGATGCGGCGGCTTCTATTTATGGTATGCGTGCAGCTGGTGGTGCTATCATTATCACTACAAAAAAGGGGGGCAAAAACGGCAAGATCAACATCAACTATTCAGTTAACGATGCTATACAAACTTTTTTGGGTATGCCCGAAGGTGTTGGCGCTGTTGATTATATGTTGTTAACCAACGAAAAAGTTAAGCGTGATTTTGCTAATAACTTTGTGCACAATGTTACACCACAATACTCATATGCCGATATTAAACCATGGCTCGACGGCACTTATAAATCAGCCGACTGGATTGGCATGGTTTTCAAGAAAACCGCCAACCAAATTCAGCACAATCTGAACATTGATGGTGGTAATGATAAGATCAGCTATTTCTTCAACTTTGGATATCAGAACCAGGATGGCGTATTTAAAACCGGCAGTCTGAATTATAATAAATACAACTTCCGTTCAAACGTTACCGCAACCATCACCAAAGGCTTAAGGGCACAAGTACTAACATCGGCCTGGATGGACGAAAAGAATCTGCCTTATACTGATGAATGGACCATTTATAAATATACCTGGAACCAGATCCCCACTCACCAGATCTACGCTAATGACAATCCGCTTTATCCGGCGGTAATAGATGATAACATGAACCCATCTATCATTACCGATGCCAATAAAGTAGGCAGCAAACGATTCAGAAACAAGAACATTACCAGCCAATTAAATTTACAATATGACATCCCTGGTGTAACTGGTCTTACCGCCAAAGCTTTATTCAACATTGATTATGGCACGGCCGATAACAATATCATCAGAAAATCATTTTCACTGTATACTTACAAAGCCGATAATGACACTTACATACCAAGTGTAGTAAACTCGCCGGCAGGTATTACCCGCCAGTATTACACCCACTTTAATACGCTAAGTCAGTTAACGTTAAACTATGCCCATACCTTCGCTAAAGACCACAACATTACAGCAATGGCCACCTATGAGCAAAGCCATGAAACCGCCGATAATTTTAACGCTTACCGCGATATCGAGATCCCGGTTGATTATCTGTTTGGTGGTCTGCAAAACTCTAATATGTCGGGTGGTATGGATGCAGGTGCTTTACAGGACCGTGCCCACAGGAGTATCATAGGTCGTTTAAATTATGATTATAAAGGAAAATACCTTGCCGAGTTCAGTTTTCGTCGTGATGGTAATAACCTATACAAACCCGGCTCAGACCAGTGGGGCTTTTTTCCCGGCGGATCAATAGGCTGGGTGTTAACCAGGGAAAGCTTTTTCCGTAATCTGGTATCTGAAAATATCCTTTCAAACCTGAAGATCAGAGCTTCATACGGTCAAACTGGAGATGAAGCAAATGCTCCTGCATTTAACTATGTAAATGGCTACACTTATCCTGTAAACAGCTACATATTTGGCTCAAGCGCAGTAAATGGCTCAGCACCTAAATTAGGAAACGCAGGTTTAACATGGTCGGTAAATACCATCAAAAATATCGCTGTTGATTTCGGTTTGTTTGGGGGTAAAGTTGATGGTACTATTGAGGTTTTCAGGAACGACAGGACTGGTTTACCGGCACAGCCGGCAGTAGCTTTACCGGGAACTGTAGGTGCTGCCGTACCACAAATCAACTATAACAGTGACCGTGTTCAGGGCCTGGACTTCAACATGTCGTACCGTAATACCTTTGGCCAGGTTGGCTTAAACGTAACCGGCAATATTGGCACCACACGTTTAAAGGCATTAAAAGTACTTCGTGGCGGGTCGGGTAACGAATACCTGAACTGGAAAGAGAACCAGACCAACAGGTATCAAAATGTTTGGTGGGGACCTGAATATGCAGGACAGTTTACCTCATATAACCAAATTTATAACTATGGTGTAAATACCGGCGGCGGTAATAACAATACTATTCCCGGCGACTATTACTATAAAGACTGGAACAATGATGGTGTAATTGACGATAAAGACAGCCATCCTATTGCCACTACCGATATCCCGTTGTATAACTATGGTCTCACCATTGGTGTAAGCTACAAAGGCTTTGATATGAACATGCTTTTACAGGGTGCTGCAGGTGTATATGTACAATACGGTGAGCAGTTTGCATCGCCGCTAATGTATGGCCGCAGCGCGTTAACCCGTTTCCTGGATAGCTGGCATACTGTAGATCCTTCGGCCAACGTATTTGATCCGAATACGCAATGGGTACCAGGTTATTATCCTGCAATGGGCTCGCCGGATGCTCAGGGTACAAAAGCTATTCAAAACGCCAGCTACCTGCGCGTCAAAACGCTTGAATTTGGTTACTCGCTGTCGCCTGCTGTATTAAAAGCCATTGGGGTGAGGAAATTCCGGGTTTATGTAAACAGCTACAATCTACTAACATTCACCGGATTAAAGAATTATGACCCGGAACACCAGGGGCCTAATCCGAGAGATGGCGGCAACTTTGGTGTAGCCCTTGGCGGTTATACCTACCCAATGAACAGGACCTTTAACCTGGGTGCAAATGTTTCATTCTAAATCATTTAACACATGAAAAAAATACACAAACTCATTATAGCGATTTCTGTCGGTGTAGGTACTTCGGTAACTTCCTGCCAAAAATTAGACATCCCGCCTACTAACATTTTTACACCTAATATCATTTATGATAGCGAATCGGGCGTAAAATCATTTTTAGCAACTATTTATCAAAACCTTCCTATCGAGGATTTTAAATACCGGCCCGACCAGGGATTTAAAACCGGCAGTAACGACTGGGAAAACTTCTATAACTCGGCTTCGGTTACCGGCGAAGAAGTTGGCCCATTTGGTGGCATGGATATAGGCGGCGGTTTTGGCTACTGGCCTTACGGCGATATCAGGAATGTGAACACCCTGATCGCCGAGCTTCCAAAACATACCGCAGCTTTAACTCAAAACACGGTGAATGCCTTATTGGGTGAAGCTCACTTTTTACGGGCTTACTATTACTTTGGCTTAGCCAAACGCTATGGCGGCGTCCCTATCATTAAAGAGCCCCAGGATCCGGCTGCTCCGTTATCCGAATTACAGGTACATCGTGATAAAGAAGAAGCCACCTGGGATTTTATTGGTGCGGAACTTGACCTTGGTTACCAGATGATGCCTGAAACAAGCGATGCAGGCAGGGCAAATAAATATGCTGCCGCCGCTTTAAAATCAAGGGTAATGTTATACGCAGCCTGTATTGCCAAGTATGGCTCAACCAATTTTGTTGATGGCCCGGCACGCTCCCAAGGTTTGGTAGGGATCCCCGGAAGCAAGGCTAATACCTATTTCCAGGCCGCTTACGATGCTGCCAAATTATTGGAAGGTCATTATTCGCTTTATAATGCTAATTCGGATAAAGTGCAGAACTATGTTGACCTGTTCCTTAAACCAAGTCCTGAAAACATCTTCATTAAGCAATACTCTATTGCTAATCATACTGCACATAGCTGGGATGATACCATGTCGCCACGTTACTTTACCGCTAATGCATTATCCCGCTCATATCCTACCCTTGACCTCGTGCAGCTTTGGGGTAATCTGAACGTAACTAATGACGACGGCACCCCTAAACGCTTCGATAATCGTGCCGAACTAATGCAAGGACTTGAACCAAGGTTGCTGGCTACCATCTACTTCCCGGGTGCTATGTTAAGGGGGCTAATGTTTGACATGCAGCGTGGTATCTACCCTTCTTTCAGCGGGACTGCCGCCGCAGAAGTCGCCAAACAACCAAACTCACGGTCATATATACTTGCAGGTGATACCAAAACCCTTTACCAGGGCAAACAGGTTATCGGTTTTACGGGCCCATGGACCGGCGGCGACGAGTTAACACGTACAGGTTTCTATGTGCGTAAATACGTTGATTACAATAAACCACAGGCATCGGTAGACTTAAACAGAAGCGAGCAGCCCTGGATTGACCTGCGTTACGGCGAAATATTGTTGAACCGTGCCGAGGCAGCTGTAGAGTTGGGCAACAATGGCGATGCTTTAACCTCTATCAACCTGCTCAGGAGCCGCGCCGGCGCAACACCTTATGGCTCTATCGATCTGGATAAAGTACGCAAGGAACGCCGTATGGAACTTGCTTTCGAAAATCAATATTACTGGGATCTGAAAAGATGGCGCATTGCCGATGTGGTGCTTGACCGTGCCCACTTTAAAGGTCTGATGCCATATTATGTATTAAATGAAAACAAATACATTTTCCTGGCCGAACCTGAATTGTTTAACAGGGAGTACACTTTCCAAAAGCAATTTTACTATGAGCCTATCCCTGGCGGCGAAATCGGCAAAAATCCTAACCTGCTTCCTAACAACCCTAATTATTAAGAATTTAAAAGTTAAAGATATGAAAAATCTGATTGGTAGAATTTTGGTGGGCATAGCTATACTGGCAAGTTCTGCATGTACAAAAACAGATAACTACGATGGCCCTAATGCTTCATTGCAGGGTAATATATTATCATCCGAAGGCGGCAATCTCCTTACCTCGGGCGGCAGCACCACTATCAAACTGCAGCAAATAGGCTGGACTACCCCGCAAACCATTCCAAGTAAATTTGATGGTACTTATGAGGATTCAAAATTGTTTAAAGGCGGGTATAAAATTGTACCTACCGGCGGCGCTTTCTGGCCGGTTCTCGATACCGTAACGGTTAACATTGGTCAAGGCACCAAGCATGACTTTACGGTTACACCGTATACCGTGATCAAAAACTTCACGCATACCTTAACCGGTACCACACTCACACTCACGTTTGATATCGACGCACCTATTGTTGCCGGTTTACCAACCATCAAAGACGTGCAGCCATATGTAAATACCACCAAACTGGTAGGTACAGGCGCTTCTATCCGTGACTTTTCGGATGTGAACGCCAAAACCATCAACAAGGCATTTATTGATATGAGCGCTGCCGAAAAATCGATAACACTTACTGTACCCAATCTTATTCCGGGGCGTACGTTCTTTGTTCGGGTGGGCGTTCGCCTGAGCGATAGTTTTAACAGCTCAAATTTTTCGGAAATAGTACAGGTAGATATTCCTAAATAAGTTAACCTAAAACCAAAAAGGAAATGAAATTTATAAAGACAATGATGGCTTGTTCCATCCTCATGATAGGCCTGATAGCCGTGGGCTGCAAAAAGGAAAAATATATTTCGCGCGATACATCATACCTGAAACCACCACCGCCGGATACCACTAAGCCACCTGCAGTAGATCCTACGCTGGTATCCTTTGACAATGCGGATAAAACTGACGGCTGGCAAACTGTTGGTACACCAAGTATCGCGACAAGTGGCCAAAAAGAAGGCGCAGGATACCTGAAAAATACCATTGCCAACGGTAGCGACTTTATGCAGTTTATTAAAGATCTGTCAACACCGGTAGATACCAAACTTACCGGCAATAACGGGCAGTTTAAATTCTGGTGGTATGTTTCAGATGTTTCGTTACTCAAGGCTGATGGCTCTATCGAGATCACGAGCTCAGGTAAATCAGACGACCATGAATCGGCATGGGATGTAGCGCCATTGATCCCTACCCTAAAAAATGGGTGGAATGAGATAGCCCTAAACTTCAGCAAAGCTATTAAAACCAATGATGGCGGCGCCGATTATTCGGCCATCAACCACTTCAGGATCTTCTTCTGGACGCAAACTAAAGACCATGCTGATTTTATTACAGGCGTTGACGACTTTGTGTTCAGGGCGGCGCCTGCACCTCCACCAGTAATGTTTGACAATGCCGACAAGGCTGATGGTTGGCAAACTGTGGGCACGCCAACGATAGCTACCACCGGCCAAAAAGAAGGCACAGGATACCTGAAAAACACCATTGCGAACGGAAGCGACTTTATGCAGTTCATCAAGGATATCGATCCTCCGGTCAATAGTTCCTTTAGTGCTGCTGATGGCAGGTTCACTTTCTGGTGGTATGTATCAGATGTATCATTGCTAAAAGCCGATGGTTCTATCGAGATCACCAGCTCTGGTAAATCTGATGATCATGAATCAGCCTGGGATGTAGCGCCATTGATACCAACGCTAAAAAATGGATGGAACCAGATAACGCTGGATTTTGATAAGTCTATCAAGCCCTCTGGGACTGATCCGGGTGCCGATTACACCAAGATCAACCACTTCCGGATCTTTTTCTGGACTAACAGCAAAGCTCACGACGACCTGGTTACCGGTGTTGATGACCTGCGCTTTATCTCAAAATAAAACATACTAAAACAAGCCCGGCAATTGGAATATTACTGGTTCCGGGCTTAAATACATCAATAATGACCATATCTAGTTTAATAAAATCCATAGCCCGCAAAAGCGCTTCGGCTGCCATGACTTTCAGTTTGGTAATACTCATTGCAAGTTGCAGCAAGGCGCAGGACAAACAGTCAAAACAAAACAATGGTAAGCCTGTTGCCGAAACTCCCCTCGCCCCTAATCCTTTTATCCGCGATATGTACACCGCCGACCCATCTGCACACGTTTGGGCTGATGGCCGTTTGTATGTTTACGCCTCGCACGATATTTATCCTGCAAGAGGTTGTGATTTGATGGATCAATACCACGTGTTTTCTACCGATGATATGGTACACTGGAAAGACCACGGCGAAATTCTTCGCGCATCGCAGGTATCCTGGGGCCGTAAAGAAGGTGGCTTTATGTGGGCGCCAGATTGCGCGTATAAAAATGGCACCTATTATTTTTATTTCCCCCACCCAAGCGATACCAAATGGAACGAAAGCTGGAAAATTGGTGTGGCAACCAGCAAAAGCCCGGCAAGCGGTTTTACCGTGCAAGGCTATATTAAAGGACTTGAGTCGATGATTGATCCCTGTGTTTTTATTGATGATGACGGACAAGCCTACTTTTATTATGGTGGTGGTGGCATCTGCAAAGGTGGTAAGCTAAAGGATAATATGATGGAAATTGAGGGCGAAATGAAGCCAATGGAGGGGCTTAAAGATTTCCATGAAGCAAGCTGGGTGCATAAACGCAATGGCATTTATTATCTCTCCTACTCAGATAACCACGACGTTAACGGAAAGCATAACCGCATGAACTACGCCACCAGTAAAAATCCGCTTGGCCCATGGACATACGGCGGAATTTATATGGACCCAACTGATAGTTATACTAATCATGGCTCTATAGTGCAGTACAAAGGTCAGTGGTATTCATTTTATCATACCAGCGCATTATCGCATGAAGACTGGCTGAGATCCATTTGCGTGGATAAGCTTTATTACAATACCGATGGCTCAATCAAAATGGTCGAACCTACAGCTTCAAAATAGCCAATCGAACACATAACCCCTTTAATCAATGATCGATGAAAAATATCAGAAGTAAAAACCCAACAACTTTTTGTATTGCCGCCATGGTAGTGTTGGCGTTAAGCTGTTCAAAGAAAAGTAGCAGTGGAGGTGATGTTACACCACCGGATAAGCCAAAAGACACGATAGACCTTACCCCATCGCCCGTTGGCGACGTAGTGGGTAAAGTTGTTGTTGGCTACCAGGGCTGGTTTGCAGCAATTGGCGATGGCTCCCCCATTGACAGGTACTGGCATTGGGCGCAAACCTGGGAAGAACAGCCTTCGCCAACCAACACGGCAATTAAATCATGGCCCGATGTACGGGATTATACCCAAACCTTCCCTACCAAATATGCTAACCTTAATAACGGCCAGCCGGCAAATGTGTTTTCATCCTTCTCTGATCAAACTATTGATGTGCAGTTTAAATGGATGAAACAATATGGCATTGACGGCGCTGCCTTGCAACGCTTTAACCCAAGCGGATTGGAAGGCCCTGTACGTGATGCAATGGCGGCGAAAACCAAAATAGCGGCAGAAGCAAACGGCGTAAAGTTTTACATCATGTATGATGTTAGCGGCTGGAAAAATATGCAATCGGAAATCAAAACCGACTGGACCAACAAAATGTCGGTTTATACCGCATCTCCGGCTTATGCCAAGCAAAATGGTAAGCCGGTAGTATGTATCTGGGGCTTTGGTTTCAGTGATGATAACCACCCTTTTACCGCTGCACAATGCCTGGATGTGATCAAATGGTTTAAAAGCAAAGGGTGTTATGTTATTGGCGGCGTACCTACCCATTGGCGTACCGAGGATAGCGACTCGCGCCCGGCATTCCTTTCAGCTTATAGCGCCCTGGATATGATATCGCCCTGGATGGTTGGCCGCATTGGCAATAAAAGTGAATCGGATAGCTTTTACAGCTCGGTTAACCGCCCGGATGTGGCCTATTGTAAGGCCCACGGTATCGATTATCAGCCATGTATCCTCCCCGGCGATCTGCAGGAACATCAGCGCGCTCACGGTGATTTTATGTGGAGGCAATTCTTTAACATGAAAAGTGTAGGAGCACAAGGACTTTACATCTCCATGTTTGACGAATATAATGAAGGCAACCAGATAGCCAAGACCGCCGAAAGCCAGGATTTTGTTCCGGCGGGATCATCATTTGTAACCCTTGACGAAGATGGTACAGCTTGCTCTGCAGACTACTACCTGAGGCTTACAGGCGATGGTGCAAAGATGTTTAAGGGATTAATCCCGTTAACACCTACAAGGCCTACGCCGGTTAAATAGGGTTAGATCTTTTGAGGCTATTCTAAGCCAGGGTCTTTGAGAAGCAAAAGAATCTCATCTCTACCACGTCATTATATATCCGGTTTAATTAATACGCTCTCCCCCGTTGACCGTGTCCTCCCGGTCAACCTGTATGCAATAAAAAAAGCCTTATCAAACTATATGTTTCATAAGGCTTTATGAAGAGCAAAACGTCCGTGAGGACACGGACGCAGGGATATGATTTAGAAGATTTACGAAGTTTTAAAACTTCGTAAATCTGGATTCAGCAAGCTGTTACCGGTACTTAATTAATACGCTCCAGCATCTTAATATATAGCTCAATCCCTTCCCTGATCTCATCCACATACACAAACTCATCAGCAGTATGTGAACGTGCAGAATCGCCGGGGCCAACTTTTATAGATGGGATATCAAGCAACGATTGATCGGACGTGGTTGGTGAACCGTAGGTGGTACGGCCAAGTGCAATACCTGCCTGAACTATGGGGTGTTCTTTTGGGATAGATGATGGTTTTAACCTGATAGAACGTGGTTTTACATCGCTTGCAACATGTTCACGGATGATCTCTAATACTTCCTCATTACGGTAGGCATCGGTAACACGCACATCAACAGTATAAACACAGCTGGCAGGTACCACGTTATGTTGTGAACCGGCGTTAATAATGGTAACCGACATTTTTATCGGCCCAAAAACTTCCGATTCTTTAGGAAATTTAAAAGTACGGAACCACTCAATATCAGTTAAAGCTTTGTAAATAGCATTCTCCCCTTCTTCGCGGGCAGCATGACCTGCACGGCCATGGGCTGTACAATCCAATACCATTAACCCGCGTTCGGCTATGGCCAACTGCATCAGGGTTGGCTCGCCTACAATACCAAAAGATAATTGCCCTAATTCGGGGATGATCAGCTCCAGGCCGTTCACACCCGAGATCTCTTCTTCGGCAGTTGTGGCTAAGCAAAAATTATATTTCAGGTTTTCCTTATCATGAAAGTACAGGAACACCGCTATAAGCGAAACAAGACAGCCTCCGGCATCATTACTGCCAAGGCCATATAATTTACCATCTTCAATTTTGGCATCGTAGGGATCACGTGTATAGCCTGAATTGGGTTTAACAGTATCATGATGTGAGTTAAGTAAGATAGTTTCTTTTGCCGGATCGAAATGTTTGTTCCAGGCCCAGATGTTATTTAGTTTACGATGAGTAGTTACTCCGTGCGATTGCAGAAATTCGTTGATCAGATCGGCTGTGCGGTCTTCTTCTTTACTAAACGACGGTATGGATATCAGTTGCTGCAGTAAGGTTACTGCCAGTTGAAATAAATTGCTTGTTTCAGTCATAAATTTAAGGGTCCTCCCTTGTAATGAACGGGCAAAATTAATACTTTTTATTCACGTGGATGAAATACATTTCCTGAACATTAACCGGGCGTGATAGATTTACCGTTAATTTAACACCTGATTAACGCGAAGGTTACATACCCATTTGCACATCGAAAAATTTACTCATCTTCCATTTTTGAATGCTTACGTGTATCGTTCATAGTGACGTACAGGATCAATGAAAGCGCAATACAAACAGTTACATACCAGTAAAACCATTGCGCATGGTGTTCATTTTTGAACCATAAGGCAATATACTCGGCAGTACCACCAAATAGCGATACCGCTATGGCATAAGGGAAGCCTACACCCAGAGCGCGTACATTAGCCGGAAAAAGTTCGGCTTTTACAACCGCGTTGATGGAGGTGTAGCCGCTTACAATGATCAGTGCGCAAAGGATCAGTGCAAATGCAACCCATACATCTTTGGTATGACTTAGTAAGGTCATAATAGGGATAGTGCAAAGCGTACCCAGTATCCCAAAACCAATAAGCAACGGTTTACGGCCAATTTTATCTGACAGTAAGCCGAATAAAGGTTGGATCACCATAAATACAGCCAACGTTAAGGTGGAGATGAGCGTAGCGGCGCTTTTGCTAAAACCTGAGGTATTAACCAAAAACTTTTGCATATAGGTAGTGAACGTATAAAAAGCCAGCGTGCCGCCAATGGTTAATCCTACTACCGTAAAGACCGCTTTAGGATGTTGTGTTAAAGCTTTTATGGTACCATTCAGGGCATTGGGCTTAGTTCCCTCCTTTTCAAACGATGCCGATTCCTGTAAGCTCCGTCTTAAATACATGGTGGTAACGGCCAGTATAGCCCCTATACCAAAGGGAATGCGCCAGCCCCAGTCGTGCAGTTGTTTTTCGGATAAAAATGCTCTTTGCAGCAAAACTAATACGCCCAGTGCCAGCAATTGCCCCATAATGAGCGTTACGTATTGAAAGCTTGAATAAAAACCACGATGTTTTTTCGTGGCCATTTCACTTAAGTATGTGGCGCTGGTACCGTACTCGCCGCCAACACTCAAGCCCTGGATAATACGGGCTAACACGAGCAATATAGGCGCGGCAACACCTATAGATTTATAGCCCGGCGTTATAGCAATGATAAGCGAGCCGACGCTCATGAGTAATACAGAAAATGTGAGCGCCGTTTTACGGCCGCGTTTATCGGCAAAGGTACCCATCACCCAGCCGCCTATTGGCCGCATTAAAAAGCCTATGGCAAAAATACCCGCTGTGTTTAATAGCTGTACTGTTTGGTTTTCTGATGAAGAAAGTTGAGCCTGTGGAGGAAAAAAAGCATCCGAAAAATAAAGAGAAAAGGCAGTGTAAGCATACCAGTCATACCATTCAACCAAATTACCCAGCGATCCCCCAATGATGGATTTGATGCGCCCACCCATAGTTTGGGGTATTGGTGATTTTATTTCATTCATAGGTTTGGCAGATATTGTTGGTTTCCGTAATATTAGGGATTTTAAAATAGAGGTACAATACCAATATAATAACCGGCATATTTAACTTTAATAAAACAACTTAATCAACCCAATCTAACCTTATTAACCACTCACCGAACATGTTATTCACCGAAGATTTTTTGCATTACATCTGGAAATTCAGACTTTTTGAGCGCGAAAACCTGCAAACTGTAGATGGTGAAGAATTGGAGATCTTTTCGGCAGGGCTGCATAATTCTGATTCGGGCCCTGATTTTCATAATGCAAGGATCCGCATCGGCGAAACGGTTTGGGCTGGAAATGTAGAAGTACATCTTTCTGCTTCTGACTGGCAAAAGCATGGACATACGCACGATGGCGCGTATGATAACGTGATACTGCATGTAGTTTATCGCAATGATGTGCCGTTGTTTCTGCCAAACGGGCGCAAAGTTCCAACGCTTGAACTGCAAAACCGCATCAGTGAAGAGCTTTATAATAAATACCATAAACTGGTTTTCGGCAACCAAACCTTTATTCCCTGCGAAGCTGGTATTGCAACCGTTGATGGCCTCACCATGCAAAACTGGCTTACCCGCGTGCTGGTTGAACGGATGGAAAAACGATCCGCCAATGTAGCGGCAGCTTTGGCATTAAACAAAGGCGATTGGGAAGAAACTTTTTACCAGTTCCTGGCTGCGAATTTTGGTTTTAAAGTTAATGCCCTGCCATTTGAATTAACGGCTAAGTCCCTGCCGCAGCTAATCCTCGCCAAAAACAAAAACAACGCTATGCAAATAGAGGCGCTGATATTTGGGCAGGCAGGCTTTTTGGAGGGTGAGTTTAAAGATGAATACCCATTAAAACTCCAAAAGGAATACGGGTATCTCCGCAAAAAATACAACCTTAAGCCGGTTGAGAACCACCTGTGGAAGTTTATGCGGTTAAGGCCCCAAAATTTTCCAACCATCAGGCTGGCTCAATTTGCAGCGCTTATAGTACAATCAAACCATCTGTTATCCAAAATACTGGAAATTAAAGAGGTGAAAGCATTCCGTGGTTTATTTACGGAGATCAAAGTGAACGATTACTGGGAAGATCATTACCGGTTTGATGTACAATCCAAGCCATCGTCAAAAAATATGGGCGATGGTTCTGTTGATATCTTGTTGCTCAATACGGTGGCTTTGTTCCTCTTTAGTTATGGCAAACAGCATCAGCAGCAATATTATATTAGCCGCAGTCTTAAATTATTAGAAAATTTACCAGCCGAAAAAAACAATATTATCGCCGATTTTGTTAACTTAGGAGTGAAAATTGATACTGCGTTTGAATCACAGGCATTGCTTGAGTTAAAAAATAGTTACTGTAACTATAAGAAATGCCTGCAATGCGGCGTTGGTAATAAGATACTAAAACTGGCCTGACACCATGCTACAGCGAATACTCACTTTTTTTGAACGGTACTCTTTTGGCGTATGCACCTATCTTGGCGAGCGTTTTAATATTTCTATCTCCAAGATCCGGCTATTCTTTATCTACTCTTCGTTCCTGGCGGTAGGCTTTCCGCTTATATTTTACTTCTTTGCTGGTATTGTACTGGATATCAGAAATTTCATCAAACGTAAACATACAGGGGTTACAGATCTTTAACCGCTGATCATTTCTGATTACGTTGATTTCGCTGATTTTTATTTGGGGGGATTCCACCGATTATTTTTTGATTTCACCGATTCCGGATTAGTGAAACCTATATCGTTCATTAAACCAATTTGCCCGTCTTAACGGCATCTTGCAGGTTACGCACCTTAAATTTGGGAGTGTAGCAGTATTGAGCCAGCTGTTTAACCCATGTGGTGTTGTAGCCAAACATCAGTTTTATCATCTTTACCCGGGTTGAGCCCTTGGGATAGCCGTATTTATACCAGCTGAATTTGGACGGATCGACATTAAACTCTTCGGCAAAATCGGCAAGAAAAAGATCTATCTCAATATCGAAAATATCCAGATCAAGATCGATACTGGTATCGAGGCTAAGACTATGCGGATCAATATTGTGGATCTTATACCTGTTGCAATAATCAACAATAAATTCTTTTAAGGGTGGCAGTATCTCTTCCATTTAAACGAATATTAATTTGACCATTTAAGTTATGAGACGTAGCTTTTGAAATAAGGTTGCATACAAATTTACTTTATTTTTAAATCGCTTAAATTGAGCTTAATAGTTAATAAATGTTAAATATTTATTGCTACTTAACAGCTCCCTATGCTATTAAAATCAACCTGATGTATTATTATTGCACCAGGTAAACCACATACTTCAAATGAACCTAAAAGTAATTGCCTTTGATGCCGATGATACCCTTTGGGTAAATGAACCTTACTTTCAAGCTACCGAAGAAAGGTTTTGCAGCCTGCTTGAAAATTTTTCGCCACAGCATACCATTTCCAAAGAGCTTTTTAAGGTTGAGGTTGATAACCTGCCGCTTTATGGCTACGGGATAAAAGGCTACATCCTGAGCATGATAGAGGCTGCGCTAAGCATTTCCGAAAAAAACATCAGTGTTGAGGTAGTTGAAACCATACTGCAGTATGGCAAGGATATGCTTAACCAACCGATAGAGATATTAAATGATGTGGAGCATGTGTTATACTCACTAAAAGACCATTACCGATTGGTAGTTGCTACCAAAGGCGACCTGCTTGACCAGGAGCGCAAACTCAAAAAATCGGGGCTGGCACATTATTTTCACCACATTGAGATCATGAGCGATAAAAAGGAGGACGATTATATCAAGCTGATCAAACATTTAGATATTAATCCTGAAGAATTCATGATGATCGGTAACTCCCTAAAATCAGATGTGATGCCGGTGATCAATATTGGCGGTCACGCCGTTCACGTCCCCTTTCACACTACCTGGGCGCATGAACACGTTGAAACCGTTTTAACCCACGAAAACTTTAAACAGGCTGATAAGATCAGCGAGGTGCTGGCGTTTGTTTTGAAGTCTTAAGCTCCAAGTCGGAAGTCTTGAGTATTAAGTTTAAAGTCAATTTACTCTGCTCAGTACTTTCGACTAAAAACTTAGAACTTAAGACTTCCTACTAAAGACTCTAAATACTTTTCTCCATTACAATCAGCTCAATGTGCTGTTTAGCATCGCCAAAACGGCCATGTGCGTGAAAAGGCTGAATTTCGCCGGTTGGTTTGTAACCACGGCGCTCGTACCAGCTTATCAGCTCAAAACGGGTGCTGATCACCGTCATGGTTAGCGTATGACAATTGTGCTTACGTGCGTAAACCTCAGCTTCCTCTATCAACGCACGGCCTACGCCTTTATTCTGTAATAATGGCGACACGCTGAACATGCCAATATATAGTTTTGGATACCTGACTTCAAGATAAACAGTACCTGTAATGTAGCCATCTTCATCAGTATGCTTTAAAATGATGATATTTTCATCATTCATATAACCGGCAAGTGTGTCTTCATCAATGCGAATGCCGCCAATCAGGTCGGCTTCAGTTGTCCAGCCCTGTTTGGAGCTTTCGCCACGGTAAGCACTGTTTACTAAAACATTAAGTTCGGGAACATCAGTAAGGGTAGCTTGAGTTATTACAGGCATATGATCAATTTAAGGATGCCAAAGGTACTGGTTGTACATTAAATAAAAGACTTCAAATTACCATTTTGAAGCTTGTACCTTTTCCGGGGGCACTTTTTACAGTAATTTTCCCGTTAAGGCGATCAATGAACTCTCTGACCAGCAATAATCCCAAGCCACTCCCCTTTTCATTGTTAGTGCCCAGGGTTGATTTGTGATCGTTCTTTGTAGAACTCAGAAGTTTTTCGGCCCTTTCGCTTGTCATGCCAACACCTGTATCAGTAACCTCAATTACCATATGCTTATCAACATAGGTCATATTTACTGTGATAAAACCATTTTGCGTGTATTTATTGGCGTTGCTTACGAGGTTCCTTAATACAAATTCAACCGCTTGCATATCTGAGTTTACCAGTGTTTCGATAAATACATTATTTACCATGGTGTTATTTTTGGCATATGCGTTTAAGGACTCAGATGTAAAAACGCTTTCAACAAGTTCGTGGAGATTGAAATCGGTATAGTTAAAACGGGCAAATTTCATTTGCAATTCGCCCCAGCGCACAACATTGTCAACCATATTAATGGTGTTATCAAGCTGATCTGATACCATTTCAATCATTTCCGTTGCATCACCTGCATCCAGAATATCTGATTGTTTAAACTCAATTATTGATTTAATAGATGCCAGCGGATTACGAACATCATGGGCTAAGATAGAAATAACTGTTTTTTGCGTTTCGGATAAATAATGCAGGCTCTTATTTTTGATACGAAGCTCCGTTATTTTAATAATATTAGCAGCCAATACTTTAAGGCCAAACTTCTGATCGGCTGTTAATGTGCGCGGAGTATTGTCAATTACACAAAGCGTGCCCAGCCTACTGCCGCTTTTGGTAACGAGGGGCATACCTGCATAAAACCTGATGGCCGGCAAATCGGTAACGAGCGGGTTATCGTAAAAACGATCATCCAGTGCAGCATCCGGCACTTCAAAAAGCTGATCCTGCAATATAGCATGGCTGCAAAAGGAGGTTCCCCTTTCTGTTTGCGGAATTTCCCAACCAACCCTGGCTTTAAACCATTGCCGATTAGTATCAACAAGGCTGATAAGAGAAATAGGCATATTGCATAATGAGGATGCGAATTTGACAATATCATCAAACTCATCTTCCTGTGGAGAGTCAAGTAATCCGGTGCGGTACAGATCCTGTAACCTGGCCTCTTCGTTTTCGGGCAGCCGCGCTTCCAACATTAACTAATTAGGTTATAATCAAGTGATAAATTAGCAGGCGGATGTTGAGTAAAGATGCAAAAAAAACTGATCAAGCAAGCAAAATCTACCCACTTTCAGGTAGATTTTGCTTGCTTGATCAGCACCTTAATTAATAATTAAGCGTTGCTATTCAGAAGAATTATTTCTGCTTAATTAATAAATTAGTAACGTTTGAGCGCTTTATAAAACCTATCCCTATAATTGTTAATGGAAGCAATAGCAAGATATCAGCCAGGTGGGCCACCAATGAGATCCGCAAAATCCGGCTTACAGGAAAAGCTACAGCTGCAAGGCCGATCAGCAAACCAAGCCAAACCGGTACTGCCTTTTTTCGAACGAGGTTTATGGCTAACACCAATAAGCTTAATGGAAACAACGGGCCTGCCCAAAAAAGTAACAACCCCGAACTAACAGGATATTGCCTCAAAACATCGAGATAATTATGATGAGAAATTTTAAATATAGTTGACAAGTATCCCAGCATACCAAACCCCATTGCCCCCATGCAACATCCATAAACAGCTATTAATAAACCTATTGCTGAATAAAATGGCATACTGTGCTTTAACAAGCCAAATAAGGCATACAAAGCTGGGATCCAAAATACCGTTGACAGGCAGATCAGGGTTGCTGCCGTTACCCCGTATTGTCCGTCTATCCAAAAAAATGTTGATATAAAAAACAACAATGGCGCAGCCACAAGGCAAAACCCTTGTAATGTCTGTTGCTGGAAATCGATTTCGGCTTTCATAATTTAAAGGATTTGCCAACTATGACCCCGATATACTATCTTGGGTTACACTATTATCAAATGACACTAAAAAAGCTATTCGTTTAAAACCAAGCTGTATATTTAGTAGTTAATAACACATCTGTTTATATTAATCCCCGCCATGGCTTTTATAGATTACTACAAAGTATTACAGCTTGATAAAAATGCATCAGAAAAGGATATTAAAAATGCATACCGTAAACTGGCCCGAAAATATCACCCAGATCTTAACCCCAACGACGAGGAAGCCAACAAAAAGTTTCAGCAGTTAAATGAGGCAAATGAAGTATTGAGTGATCCTGAAAAGCGTAAAAAATATGACAAGTACGGCGAAAACTGGCAGCATGGCGAAGCATACGAACAGCAGTCGCGCCAACAGGCCGGGAATCAGGGAAGCGGTTTTGGCGGCTACAGCGGCTTTGGCAATGCCGACACATTTGGTGGTGCAGAAGGTTTTGGAAGTGAAGATTTTTCAGATTTTTTTCAATCAATGTTTGGAGGCGCAGGAGGTACCCGGGGCAGCAGACAAGCAAAATATCGTGGACAGGATTATAATGCTTCATTGAGCCTAAACCTCCGCGATATTCTTGAAACTCATAAACAAACACTTACAGTTAACGGCAAAAACATCCGTATAACTATACCGGCAGGTGTTGAAAACGGGCAAACTATTAAGATAACCGGGCACGGCGCTCCGGGTGTAAACGGCGGCCCGGCCGGTGACCTGTATATCCAGTTTAATGTGGCCCCCGACACAAATTTTAAACGCGACGGTAATAATTTATATACTACATTGAAACTTGACCTCTATACGGCAGTTTTAGGCGGGGAAATAACTGCCGATACTTTAAACGGCAAGGTTAAGGTAAAAGTAAAGCCCGAAACACAAAACGGCGCCAAAGTAAAGCTTAAGGGCAAGGGTATGCCTGTTTACAAAAAAGAAAATGAGTTTGGCGATCTGTACCTGACCTATGATATCCAAACCCCTACTAACCTTACCGAAAAACAAAAGCAGTTATTTGAAGAACTGGCAAAATCATCAACCTAAATTTAAACACATTATGAAAACAGCAGAATTAATAGCAGCAAATGATTTTTGTGTATATCATAATGTTGAATACACGTTTATCACATCGTTACATGAAGCGGGCCTGGTTGAGTTTACTATTATTAACGAAACTACATTCATCCCACAAACAGAACTCCAAAAACTGGAGAAACTAATCAGTTTACATGAGCTTGATATCAATATAGCTGGTATAGAAGCTATCTCCCACCTGCTTCAAAGGGTTGAAAAACTGCAGGAGGATATGCGATACCTGAAAAACAGATTGAGGTTGTATGAGGATTAATTTTTACCAATTTTAAGAGAAAGGAAATATAACGCGTCATTGCGAGGTACGAAGCAATCCCCAAGAAGCAGAGCAGCTATACAAATCTCTCTGTACAGTTTGGGATTGCTTCGTACCTTATAATGACGTGATCGTAAGTTATTGATTATTAAAATATGTTTTTTATCAATATTATAAATATGGGCGTTGCCTGTGGCCCGTGCTATCCGCTCATACTACACAAGGCATTAGCCACAAGGCCGGTATCCGCTACTATCACTAACGCGGCCCGCACACAACCGCTACATCACGATTTTTTTCAGGTTTCCCCTGATGGGTACTCTCAATGACGCTATTTTAATTAATTGCAGAAAAGCTACCGCCACTACACCAAATACTTATTCATCATCCGTTCGCTTATTATATTGGCTTCATCAATAACAGCTTCGGGGTATCCCATCGATTTTAGAATGGCTATTCCGTTGGTACTTTTAAGTAAGCCTTGTTTCAGCAGATAATCAAACACAAGCACCCGACCATCTTTTGAGTCGGAAAACGAGTATACAACAAAATCATCGTCCAGCAGTTCGGCAAGCTCAAGGTCGTGGGTTGATACAAATACGAAATTTTGATTGGCGGTGATATAGGAAAGTACCGACTTAGCCGCTGCTATGCGTTCAATCGTATTGGTACCCCTGAAAATCTCGTCGATGATGACCAGGCTTTTTATAGCCTCTTTTTGAGAACTTTGATCGATAATATTTAAAATAGCCGAAGCCTGCGCCTGAAAATAACTTTTTTGTTCATCAATATTATCGCTGGTTTTAATACTGGTTTGTATTTTCAACAGCGGTGCTTTATATGCTTTTGCACAACTTGTAAATATGGTTTGCGCCAGCAGGGTATTTAAAGCCAGTGCTTTAATAAACGTTGTTTTACCCGACATGTTCGATCCCGTGATCAATGCTCCCCTATCTGCATCTGTAGTATAAAGAGAATTAGCTACACAATTGGCTATCAATGGGTGAAACAGTTCGGTAATCTCTATTTTGCCGTTGACATCAGTAAACTCCGGCTTCGAGTAAACATGCATGCCGTCACGCACAGATTGTATAGCTATCATCGCATCAGCCTGGCCGATAAATTCATATACTTCTTTTATATCGGTGCGGTATTTAGCAATTTGTTTTAACGACGAGGTATAGGTATTGGGTTCTATTACAAAAAGCAATTTAAACAACTTAAAAGCGGCATAACTGATATCACTTGTATTATTCACGAAGCGGCTTTCTATATTTACAAACTTAAGTGCCCGTTTTAAGTCTGTTAAATTGGTAAGGCTTTGCTTTACCGCTGCAGCAGCGCCAAATTTCCCGCTTTTTACCAATGCCACTGCTACCTTATACATGATCAGTAACTGCGGTAAGGATCTGGCATATCCCGAAATAGCCTTGCGGCTGGTTAGATGTATGGCGATGTTGTAAACAAACAATAACACCAAAAAGATAAAACTATAGATATTGGGTATTACGATTAGCGATATTAATGCCGCAACGATTAGGAATGAAGAAACCTTTGAGTAAAAATTTACTACCGATGAAAATACCGGTTGATGTGCTTTAAGGAAAAGGTCGGCGATAAAATACGCATTGGGGTCGTTAAGTTTTGATAGTTCAACTTCGATAAGTTCCCGGCCCGGAATATCCATATTAAGATCCTCGACAGCATTGTCAAGATCATGCAAAGCGTCTACATCAGTTGTAGGATGATGCAGTAAATTAAAAAGATATTGTTTACCGGGCTTGCTGTTTGTTCTGTCGATATAATTGAAAACACTAATCAAATCAAGGTCATCTGCTGTCTGAACCGCAAGCTTATCTTTATCCTCTGCCGAATCTAAATAAGTTCTGATCAGGTCGAAATTTCGGCGTGCATTGATAGGCTTGCCCCATTTACCCTGAATTTTCACCAATCTTTTTTTTGCCCAGCGTAACCTATCATAATACGATTTAATATAAAGCACACCCGCGATGATAAGAACAACTATTGTAGAAAAGACAAAGTAATACATGCCTAAAAATATAAAATTAAAATTAAACCAACTCTCCTGTCACCAGTCATAATTATGTACTACAATTTAGGTATTAACTAAAATTTACAACCATGAAATTGATCCGGTTTTCAATAATAGCTTTCGTGATGGTGTTTTCATTTCAGTTTGCGAAAGCACAAAGTATAAGTATAAATGCGCATTTTGGCCGCCCATATCACCGGGTTGTTTATACAAGGGGATATTATGGAAGACCTGTTTATTATGGGCCTGACGTTTATTACGGGCGTCCCCGTTATTACGCTACCGGGTATTACGATGCGCCTGTATATTATCATCGGTATTACCGCGCCCCACGTTACTGCAGGCACTGGTAAAACGGTAAGAAGCCCCGGGATTGCCGGGGCTTCTTATTTAATCATGACTGGCAGCATCACGGGCCATTTCAACAATTACGGCATCGAGGCGTCCTAGTTCTGTAATCATATGATCCAATGTCTCGGTATCTGCAGGATTATCCTTTAATAATTCGGCAAGGCCTTTTAGATTAGCCACCGGACTCCGCATATAGTGCGATTGTTTCCAGGCCATATTTTTTATCCGACTGATGTGGTTATGGATTCGTTCGTAAGCTATTTTAAGATTATTTTCAATATTCTTTCTTTCGGTAATATCATAAAGAGCCATCATCAATCCTAATATATTTTCCTGGCTATCCCTGATTGGGAAAAGGCGCACATAAAACCAGCATTTTGAACCATCGGTCTGAAGATAATCTACTTCATAACTCACATTCTGGCCATTCAAAACCTGTTGATTAAATTCAATAAATTGCGGAAAGCGTTCGGGTGGAAAGAAATCAGCAAGTTTATCGCCATTTTGCGGATCATGATTAAACTGGCTCCTCACAAATCCTACAGCTTTATGATTAAATGCCAAAACTTTAAGATCTTTATCAAACAGGGCATAAGCTGTATCGGTTGTATTTAAAATGGATTGCAGGTTTGCCTCTGATTTTTGAAGTAACTCTTCCGACCGCAATTTTTCAGTAATATCATTGGCAATTGAAAGCCTCACCAAACGCCCCTCATACACAATATCCTGGCCAAAAATCTGTACATTGATCATCGAGCCATCTTTTTTGCGATGAAGGGTAGTTATAGTATTGCCCCATTTAGGCGCTTTCTCGGCATACCCCCTATACATTGCATCCCATTCTTCAGGAGGCCTTACGTCTTTAATGGTCATGCTTAAAAACTCGTCGGCGGTATAACCATAATGTTTTGTAGCTGCGTGATTTACGGCAATGATAGACAGATCGCTTTTTGCTATCATCCACATAGGCAGTGGATTGCTATCAAAAAGGAGTTTATATTTTTGTTCGGATAGCCGCAACTCTTCCTCAATCTTTTTCCGTTCGGTTACGTCTATCATTGAGCCAATGATGGCCGGCTCGTCGTTAATTTGCGTTGCTGTACCATAAAACTCCACCCAGTTAGTTGAGCCATCTTTGCAGCGGCCCATAACCTCATAATTTACGCTTTCAACTTCTCCCGAAAGCTTCGCCCTAACATGTTCGAGCGTAAGTGCCTTATATTGTTCGCTGATAATAACATCAACCGATGAAACGCCGATCAGTTCATTAGGTTCATAACCAAAAACGTGGGCAAACCGGGGGTTAACATATATAAATGTGCCCTTTTGGACAATATAAACGCCAACCATCGACTTTTCGGCCAATGTGCGGAATTTAAGCTCAGCTTCCCTGAGCCCGGCCTGCATAACTTTACGATTGGTAATGTCACGCGCTATAACAAGTACACTGTCTTTAGTAAACTTTTTTACGTTAATTTCCACATCAAATACCTGCCCGTTTTTCTTTACAAAACGGCGTTCTTTCATTACCGCAGTATGTAAATCATCCGGGCCAAGCACCACCGGCTCGCTTTTCAGATTTTCAGGATCAATAATTTGCTCAACTTTAAGCTGAAGCAATTCTTCACGGTTATAGCCGGTCATTCTACACATGCTTGCATTCACTTCGGTAAAACGCCCTTCAAAGTCAATTACATATATAGCATCAGAAGCATGCTCAATCAATGAGCGGTATTTTTCTTCGCTAACTTCAAGTTTAACAACCGTATCTAAAAGTGCAGATGCATGCTGCTGCATCTGTTCCGCAAGCGCATTATTGAGGTCGATGATCTTACTTTCACTTTTAAGCCTCTTATTTTCAATATAATTAAGCAGTATGAGGGCAGTACCGGTTATAACGATACATACCAATACATTTGTTAGCCAGCCGGTAAAAAGCGAACTAAAAACAAGCATGATAAGCAGGCTTATTATAACAATAAACTTGTTTTTTTGAGGATAGTTCATTCAAGTAAGATGATAGACAATAATGTCCGTGTAAAACGACTATCTAATTGGTTAATAAAATGACTTAGGTGTACAATATTAAGTTACAAAATTCCACCAAAAACGGGAAGTATCTGTTAAATTATATGAAAATATCAGTATTCTATTTCAATTATTTTGACTTATTCTTAAAAAAAGAGTGCAATGCCTGCTGTGTAAACGCTGATAAAACCAATTCCCCGCTTATAGTTGCACGCTGCTTAAGCAAATCGCCCCAATCGGCAGTACCCTCCCAAAGTATCTGCTTTAAACGGTTAAGTGCTTCAGGATTGTATGAAGCGAGTTTTTTTGCAAGTTCAGATACCGCAGCATCAAGAGATGCAAGATCTTCATAAACCTCGTTATACAAACCGTTTTGTTTTGCCCATTGGGCAGTTTGAAAATCGGTTGCTCTGACGGTAAGCTGTGAAAATGCTGATAACCCTATTTTACGCGTCACTGCCGGCGCTATTACAAACGGGCCAATACCAATAGTGAGTTCGCTTAATTTTATTGCAGCAGCGTCTGTTGCTAAACAATAATCGGCAGCGGCGGCAAGCCCAACCCCTCCTCCAACTGCTTTACCCTGTACCCTCGTAATAATTATTTTAGGGCATTGGCGGCATGCGCTGATCACATTGGCAAACCCTTCAAAAAATAATGCACCGGTTTCTTTATCCTTAATTTGTAACAGTTCATCAAAGCTTGCACCTGCACAAAACGTACGGTCACCCTCGCTCTTTAAAATAATAACTTTTGTATCCGGATCATTGCCGGCATTGAATATGGCATCGGCAAGCTGCTTTAATAATACAGAAGGCATTGAATTTTGTGCCGGATGATAAAAACTAATGGTAGTTACGCCATCGGGCTCGTTTGCGATAGATACATTTCCGTTTTCGGCAGACATATTTTATGTTTTATAGCAGGTTTTCCGGCCAATATCAGAAGTATTTAAGTCAACTGCAATTTTGAGCTCAAATAAGGTAAATACTTACTTTTCAAGCAAAGGCAGCTCAAAGTAAAAAGTAGCGCCTTTGCCAGGTTCACTTTCAACCCCTATATCACCTTTATGATTATTAATGATTTCGGCCGAAATATACAAGCCCATACCAAGGCCCCCTGCCATGAACTTTTTATCCTCAACCCGATAAAACCGTTCAAAAATATGCTCGATTTGCCCTGCCGATAACCCTATGCCAAAATCCTTTACCGATACCCGCACCCTGCCGTTTACACTCTCGGTTGTAATGATGATCTTTTTATCATCGATTGAATATTTTACCGAGTTATTAATAAAATTCACGAGCACCTGCTCAAGTCGTCCGGCATTTCCTTCTACAAAGAAATCCATTTCTGATTTATTAATAAAATGAAATTCAGGATAAAGGTGAATAGCACTATCCAGCGTCAAAGCCACAAGGTCACGAAGGTTTACTTCGGCCATGGCGTATTCGAGCCTGCCGGCGTGTATTTTACTTACATCGAGCAGATCATTAACCAAACGCTGAAGCTTATTTAAAGCAATACCGGCCTTTTCGATATATTGTTTAACCATTGGAGGCACTTCTTCCTTTTTATAAACAGAAATAAGCTGTAAATATCCTTTTAAACTGGTTAATGGCGTTTTGAGTTCGTGACTGGCAACGCCAATAAATTCGTCTTTTAAGTCCAGCTGCTTTTTTTGCTCTTCAATATCAGTAGCGGTACCTACCCAAAACAGGATCTCTCCTGTATCATCTCTCAGCGGCACTGCCCGGTTAAGGTGCCAGCGATAAGTATTATCCCAGCGGAGATATCTGTTTTCCAATTCGAAAACATTTCCGTTTTTTAAAGACGCCAGGTAGGTATCCAATGTTTTTTGCAGATCATCGGGGTGCACAATTTGCTGCCAGCCCCATCCTGCTGTTTCTCCATACCGTCTTCCGGTATAGTCAAACCAGCGCTGGTTGTAAAAATTCACTTCTCCTCCGGGCAGGTTTGTCCATGTCATTTGAGGAATATTGTTTGCCAGCAGCTTAAAATGTTCGCGGCTGATAAGCAAGTCATTGGTACGCTCTCTTACGGTATCTTCGAGCTCGTTATTGAGCCCTTCTACTATATTCTGGGCCTCTTCTAACTGATCGTTTTTAATTTTCAGCTCCCACTCGGTTTCCTTTTGGCTGGTTAAATCTGTTAAGATCAGGCTTAATGCCGTTCCCTCATCAAGGTCAAGCGTAGTACATGACAGTAAACAGGGCGTTAGCTTGCCATCGGGACTTGACAATAAAACTTCGCCTTTACAATCGTTGTTCCAGCCGTCCTTTATTACTTCTTTATATCTTCCTGCAGACACTTCTGCAATGAAAACATCAAAGTAAATACCGATCACTTTTTCAAGCGGTTCGTTAACCATAGCGGCAAAGCGCGAATTACTATACAAGATAATTCCATCCCGGTTAAGCGTAACCGCACCTTCGTTCATTTTTTCAATAAAAACACGATAGGTTTGATCGGCCGTTTTCAGCGTATAAAGCTGGTGCCCTTCTTCACCTTTAACCACAAGGGCATCAATCCCGCCACTACGAATGGCGTCAATGGTATCATTTGCTTCCTCCAACTTAAAACGAAGCTCATCGTTTTCGGCCAGTAATTGCTCATATGTATATTTAAACGATTCCATGATCAACTTTCTGAATGGATACCAAGTCCCTTTAAAACTTTTGAAGTATTTGACATATCTCCTATAAGCTTTCGTTCGGTACCAGGAGATTTTTTGATTAATAATGGCAGTGCTACGATCTGTTCGGCTTCTGCTATTAGCGGCTGCTGATAAACATCTATAATCTCCAGCTCATAATTAGCTTTGATGTGCTGTTCACAAATATTCTTAAGATTGGCGATGGCCCGGACAGAATTGGGTGATGCTCCAATCACAAATAAGCGTAAACGAAAAAATTGGTCTTCTGCATCATTTGAATTGTCGTCGGCATCTAAAGGTAACTGGTTTCGCGCTGTCATCTAAATATTGTTTACAGGCCTGATATTCAATCCAACCAAAACTTTTTCCTCGTTACTTAAATCGCCTATTATTTTGCGAATAGGTTCAGGTACTTTCCTAACCAGCGTGGGCACAGCAAAAATCTGGTCGCCTTCAGCCAGTTGCGGCTGTTGCAATAAGTCAATTACTTCAATAACATACTGACCTTTTAAATGTTCTTCACAATATTTTTTAAGATTGGTAAGCGCGGTAACTGACTTTGACGTTTTACCTGCCACATACAATCTCAACTCATACTTTATAACTTCTTCCAGTTCCATTACTTTTTGCTTTTTGATTTACTTTTAGGAGTACTAACATTTCCACGGCGAATATTGGTCATTTCCTGCCGGTTCTTTTCAATGATCTCCTGTTTCAGCTCTTCTTCAAGGTACATTTTGTTCAGTTCTTCCTCGGCCGATTCAAATTCGGCCTGCAGGCTTGCAATCTTTGATTCAAGCATCATACGCTTTCGCAGGATCTCTTTATCCTTACGGGACACAGCAAAGTCCCTGAGCGCCACGCCTGTTTTTTCCTTTAACTTTTGTGCCTCACGGGCCGACCCTGTAAGTACGCCTTCCGGGCCGAGATAAACGTCTACCAGCCTTAACCCATCGTCGGTAATAATAAACTCGCGTACCTGGTTCGAGTGGCTCATTCCGCGCGATTTCATGATATATAAACCTCGGTTACGTTCACCGTTTGATTCGATATCCCTTACGAGCAACCATGCATCAACTAATGATGACACGCCTTCATCTGTTTGCTCACTCACTACAGTATTCAAACTCAGCGCGGTAAACATAACCGTAATCTGCTCGTTCTGTAAAAAATCAATCAGCCTGATCAGCATTGATTTTACCTCGTTTACAGATCCTACATTAATAAGGTTTGTAATTGGGTCAAGGATCACAGCAACGGGCTTAAACCTTTTGATAATCTTATAAATAGCAACCAGGTGCATTTCGAGCCCATAAAGTGTAGGGCGCGAGGCATGAAATTCAAGCAAACCATTGTCAACATGTTTTTGCAGATCAATATTGATTGACTTCATGTTGCGAAGGATCTGTTTAGGTGACTCTTCAAATGCGAAATAAAGGCACTTTTTTTTAGTTTTGCAAACTTCATTTGCAAAACTTGACGCAATGCTTGTTTTACCGGTACCTGCTGTTCCTGAAACCAGGATACTGCTCCCCTGAAAGAAGCCTTTGCCCCCAAACATCACGTCGAGCGATGGAATACCCGATGAAATTCGTTGCGACGACACTTCTTTTTCGAGCCCTAACGATGTTATAGGAAGTACTGAAATACCCTCTTCATCAATTAAAAATGGGTATTCGTTAGTACCATGCTGCGAGCCCCGGTATTTTATCACCCGTAAACGACGAGTTGAAATCTGATTAATAACCCTGTGATCAAGCAGTATCACGCAATCCGAAACATACTCTTCAAGCCCCTGCCGCGTTAATGATTCTCCTTCTCCCTTCTCGCCGGTTATAATGGCGGTTACCCCTTTCCCTTTTAAAAAACTAAAAAGCCTTCTTAATTCGGCGCGCAGTATAAGCTGATTTGATAAACCCGAAAACAGGTTCTCCAGGGTATCTAAAACAACCCTTTTTGCACCAATGCTGTCTATAGCATAACCTAAGCGAATAAACAAACCTTCCAGATCATATTCGCCGGTTTCTTCAATCTCGCTCCTGTCAATATGTACATGATCCAGTCTTAATTTTTTTTCATCCTGAAGCTTACGTAAATCAAAACCCAGCGATGCTACGTTCGCAGCAAGCTCATCTGCCTTTTCCTCAAATGCCATAAATACGCCCGGTTCATCAAATTCGGTAACGCCTCTTACTATAAATTCAAGCGATATCAGCGTTTTACCACATCCGGCCTCACCGCAAATTAACGTAGACCGGCCTTTAGGTAAGCCGCCGCCCGTTATCTCGTCCAAACCGGTAATACCTGTTGGAGTTTTGGGCAACTCCTTAAATATTGTATACTTCTCTTTTTTATGCAATTTGGTCATATAGATACTATTTATTAAATCACCCGTATACCACAACCATCAAGCATACAGGAATTTGTTTTATTGGTATGGTAATAAAAATACTTATAAAATTGTTTTAATGCATTTGATCTTATAACAATAAAAAATTTTACCGGGTGGGCGAAATAAGCAGCATACTTTCCCCGGTTTGGGGTTAGGATTATACATCTCTTCAGAAATTATTAGGAGCGAAGACAGCAGGATGCGGGTAAACAGCGTTGAACGTAAAGGGCCTGCTTTTTGCATTGCATTACCTGTAGCTGATACTCATAGTTAATTTCTTTTTAGACCATTTACATTTAGGTTAGTTAATCATAAATAATTTCGGAGGATTGAGCCAAACCCTTTGACATGGATAAGTTATTAAAAAAATGGCCCGTTTTATTCAAAAAACCATTATTGCTTAATAATAAACAACATCAATCAACTAAATAACCATTACCCCCTCTCCGGGCAGAACCTTGATAGCGGCCGTCTCACCAGGCCGCAGGTTCTTCCCGCTGTTTAGGTATATTAAAACCAATATGGAAATGACATATTAAATTGCTGTTACCCCCTCCTCGGGATGAGCCCTGGCGGTGACCGTTTTATCCGGTTGCCGATTCATCCCGTTGTATGTGGTGACATGCAGTTCAAATAATTGTTTCACTTGTCATTACATAACTAAAATATAAAAACATTAACCTGTAAGACATGTTATTTATTTAAACAAAACAACAAAGCCATGGGAGTTTTACAGCATGTACAACATCAGATCTCAGCATTAAATGATCTGATCAAAATAAATAACGACAGAGTAGCCGGATATCAAAAAGCTATTGAAGCAACCGATGAAGCCGGGTTGAATTTACTTTTTAATGAATATATTGATCAAAGCAAAAACTACGTTAATGAAATACGGGATTACATCCATCTATTAGGTGGAGATCCCACAGAAGGCACTTCTCTTTCAGGCAAATTTTATCATGCCTGGATGGATGTAAAATCAGTTTTTGTTAGTAAAGACAACCACTCTATACTTTCGGATTGCGAATATGGCGAGGACATAGCAAAAAAAGCATACCGCGCTGCGCTTGACGATAAGGAGCTGATATGGGAAGATGACCAGGTAGTGGTCTTACTTAATAACCATTTAGAGGGTTTAAAAAAAGCGCATGGCGCCGTCAAATCCCTGAGGGATACGGTTAATGCATGATCAAATTTTTATAAGCAAATGAGCAATTCAAATCAAACATTTTTTTCAACATGCCGTGTGCCAGACCAATACAATAAGGTTATTTGCACGCAGGATAAAGTAGTTTACACACTTTCGCAATTAAAACATGCCACAGTTGCCGATATCGCTTTGAAGCTAAGGGAATACGAACCTGCTGTAAATACTTTTACACACGAAAAAAACACGATTGAAGTGCTTAATTATCTTTTTGACCGGGGATTGGTAAAGATCACCAAACAAAACGGCAAATTAAGCTACAACCTGGTTAGTGCCTAAGCAGGCTGTAGCTTAATATATTTTATTACATACCCGGCGCAAGCGGTTTGGCCGAGACTACGCTATCAACCACAAAAACACTTACGCCCCGCCACGGTAATGTATGCAGATATTCTTTATAATGAAGCTCCAAAAATGAACCTGCATTGCTGCTCAGTTGCTTCGCTACTTTTTCGTCGGTTACAGAAAACATAAATTCATTTGAGCCAATTGTGCCCCCGGCTGCCTGGGTGCGGATGCCACTTTGAATTAGTCTGCCTTCATAAGTTTTAAATACATAGCCTTTCTTCACAAAATAATTCATAGTTCCTGCCTTGGTTCCCTCGCCAAAAACAAAGTAATAGCGATAGTAAAAAAAGCCTACTATAATTAGCAGCAATATGAGGGTGATAATAACCTTGGTTTTTCTTTTCATCGGAGATTTATT
The DNA here is from genome assembly GCF_047324315.1 of Mucilaginibacter sp. Mucisp86. Classification (NCBI taxonomy): domain Bacteria; kingdom Pseudomonadati; phylum Bacteroidota; class Sphingobacteriia; order Sphingobacteriales; family Sphingobacteriaceae; genus Mucilaginibacter; species Mucilaginibacter sp. Mucisp86. The sequence continues at coordinate 6,145,110 of NZ_CP168503.1, read as the reverse complement.
TGCTAACTAAGCTACAAAAACTTAGCAGGTAAGCAAATATTTATATCATGACCATCACCTGTTTAGTTTGCCGGCTTTTCCCCTTCTTTAATTTTCGTGAGGTTTACTTTTCTAAAAGACTCTACTAAAAAGTTAACCAAGCCGGTTAAATTAAAAGGAGGATCATTAGTAGTTAGCGTAAGTTTATCTTTATTGTTTTCAAAGTCAATATCCAGGTAATAGTTAGGTGCATCTGTAACCTGGCTACCTTGCTTCCAATCGTACATCTTTTTTAATTCGCTGCGTTTTAACCAAAAGTTCAGGCTATCAAGCTGCAGACCGGTAAGTTTTCCTGCATAATCACCTTTATAGGGGTCTGCGTATTCGCCGCCTTTTAAACGATAAGTACCATCAGCCCAAATGTTGATCAGTAATTGCGGACAATTGCCGTAACAGGTTGAGGACAGGAAACGCAGTTTAGAAAACTTGACGCCATTATCAAAACTTGCCTTATAATTTTTAAACTGCAACGGAGGGCGACCAGCTAATTTTATACCATTTTCATTAACCGCCTTAATGGTTAATTTTTTGCCATCGAAATAGTTGATAATGAACTTAGAAACATCAATATGCTGTTGTTTAAAATTGTCTGCACTGGAGCTATAGCTATCCACTATTTTGAGCGTATCATGCTCTATTTTGTATTTGTTTTCGTGTTTCTTGTACCCGTCGAAATTGAAATAAACCTTGCCGCCGTTAAAATAAAGGTAACCAAGGTCTTCAGTAATCCATTGTTCCGACTCAACGGTTGCATGCTGGCCCGACGCCGCACCACACAGAGTAATTAAAAATAAAACAAGCAGTAATACGCTTTTCATGTAAACTTAACTTACAAACTCAAATAATATTGGGTAAGGGATTCAAAATCGTCGAACTTTACATCATAATCATCGGTGTTACCAAAACCATAGCTAACAAAAACAAACGGTATACCTGCAATACGTGTTTGCTCGGCATCACCATTGGTATCGCCTATGTAAACCGGGTTTTGCAAATTATGCTTATCCATGAGCAAATGCATATTATGATTTTTAGGCATTTGATTGGTACCATAAGCAAAACTATCCGTAATAACTTCATTAATGCCTGCCCATTCTAAAAACAGCGGTATAATACCCACAGCGCAATTACTTAAAACAAAAAGCTTGTATTTGCTTGCCAATTGTTTTAAACCCTCTGTAACCCCATTATACATCATACCACCGCTGGTGGGTAATATTTCACGCCTTATTTGATTTACTGCGTTGTATATTTCCATCCCTTTTTCCTCATCAAATTCGGGCAGCAGAACACGGGTGAGCTTTTTTCCATCCATGCCTATTACATGCAGTAGTTCGTCCCGTTTAATAGTTCTTTGAATATCAAGCTTTTGAAATATAAGGTTCCATGATTCGGCGTAGGTGTCAACGGCATCCCAAAGGGTTCCGTCCATATCAAAAATGAGGCTGTCGGGTTTCTGCATTAGCTAAAATTATGTTTTTCGCTAAGATGAAGATTTAACCGCAATTAATGTTCATGTTTTCTTCATTATTAATCCTCACCTTAGCAGTGTGATAAGGTTAACGCGGGTCGGCTTAGCAGGAGGCTGAGCCCGCAAAGAACCCCCGCCTCTCGGCGGGGGTTTCTTTTTTTAAAGCTATATTTCTATAGCCCCAGCACTGAAGTTTGGAGTGGTCATTCTTTCGAAGCATTTCTGCTTAAAGCTTAAGACTTCTGACTGACTAAAGACTTATCCCATCCCCCACTTTATAAATTTCATGAAACTTGATACCTTGCCTATCAAAATGCTTTTTGTAAGCGCCGTACCGTTGAAGAATTAAAAACTCTTTAGCATATCCGTCATGCACAGGCAGAATTTGTTTAGGGTGTAATTCGTCGGCAAAGGCTGCAATTGTTGGTTCGTTGGCAAATGGTGCCATAGAAACCATGATCAACAATTCAATACCTTTAAAATTCAACAATTTATCTTCCATGGAGTCTACCGGATGCAAAACTTTGTTATTGATCAGGAAGCCCGTCATTTGAGGCAAGGGATTATCTAAAATTAGCTCATGCCTAACAGGGAACGCTTGAAGTTTAAAGGGTCCTGCTTTGTGGGTTCCTTCTTCAAGCAAAGTATATTTCAAATCGATTTTCTCCAGTTCCTTACCTACCTGTGTATTGGTGATCACCTCCGCTCCGCTTAATTCAACAATACTTTTTAAGACATCAATATCAAAATGATCGGGATGGATATGCGTAATTACAATACTTTTTACATCAGTAAACATTTGCGGGGTAACCAGGCCTTCGATAAAAGAGAACTTGCCCGGATCAAACAATAGTTGATAATTATCCAATTCAAAAAGCAGGCACGAATGCAGGTATTTTGATATTTTCATAAGTAGAGGTTTATTTCCTAAAGATACATAGGAAAAACTTATGAAGTTTTAAAAAATTGATTGCCTGAAGGATTAATGACAAAAGTGTAAGATTTACGAAGTTTTAAAAACTCCGTAAATCAAGAACCTACAATAACTCTGTAGCCAAATTAGCCAATTCGCTTCTTTCCCCTTTTTGCAGAGTGATATGCGCATAAAGTGGATGCCCTTTGGCTTTATCAATAAGATAAGACAGTCCGTTACTTTCGGCATCGAGATATGGCGTATCTATCTGGTAAATATCTCCCGTAAATACAAATTTGCTATTTTCACCGGCACGGGAAATAATGGTTTTTACCTCGTGCGGGGTTAGATTTTGTGCTTCGTCAACAATAAAGAAAATTTTACTGAGCGTACGTCCGCGTATAAATGCCAGCGGTGCGATCGAGATTTTATCGTTGTTAACCAGCTCATCAATTTTGGCCTGCATCTTTTCATCATCGGCAAACTGATCTTTAATAAATTTCAGATTATCCCATATCGGGGCCATGTAGGGATCAATCTTTGATTTGATATCGCCGGGCAAAAAGCCGATATCTTTATTACTTAAAGGCACTATGGGGCGGGTAACAAAAATCTGGCGGTAATATTTACGCTGCTCAAGGGCGCTGGCTAAAGCTAATAGCGTTTTACCCGTGCCGGCGTTTCCTTGTATTGTTACCAATTTAATATCCGGGTGCAGTAATGCGTGAATAGCAAAAGATTGCTCGATATTACGGGGATGGATATTTAAAACAGGCTGCTCGGTAACTTTTTCAAGCTGTTTGGTTTGCGAATTATAAAAACCTACAGTATCAACTTTTTTCCCTTTTAATACATAAAAGTGATTATTGGTGTACGAACCTATCTTTAAATTTTCGGCGGGTACATTTTCATTTTTATTCAGGGTAGTGATCAGCTTTTCTGTTACCTTATCTACGTCGGTTTTACCGGTATAAAGCTCGTCCAGGTTTTTGATCTTGCCTGTTTCATAATCTTCGGCATGCAGGTTAAGTGCTTTGGCCTTGAGGCGAAGGCAAATATCTTTTGATACCAACACTACTTTTTTTCCGGGGTTTTCTTCCTGCAAGCCGAGTGCCGCGTTCAGGATTCGGTGATCTGTTTTGTCGGAACCAAAAATCTCCTCGGCATCCTGGCCGGTAGTTTTGGTGTCCATAGCTACTTTAAAGCTACCTTTAGTTTTTCCGTTAAGCGGGATCCACTCATTGATCAGTCCGTTGTGCGACAGGTCGTCCATGAGCCGGATAAAACTCCGAGCTTCGAAGTTTCGGGTATCGTTACCGTTTTTCTTGTTATCGAGCTCTTCCAATACCTGGATCGGTATGGCCACATCATGCTCCTGAAAGTTTTGAAATGCGTTGTGATCATACAAGATCACAGAAGTATCTAAAACAAATATTTTCTTCTGGTTACGCTGGCCATCCTTCATATCCGCCTAAAATAACGATTTTAAGGTTTGAAGAAAAATTTCTCCCAAAACAAAAAACCTGCAAAAGCGAAAACGGGAGTCATCTCTTGCGATTTGAACTCCCGTTTCCAAACTGTTGCTTAACCGTAGTTGCCCAACAGCATCAAGTTTTGTGTATCTCTTACCGACATGATCTTCATCCGTTGCTCTCACGAGCGGTCGATTATTCTCAATGTCACCGGTTTCTGTTGTTTCCCTCCGTAGAGTTCTTCTCCTTAATTCCGGCACCTCATTTAATCACCTTCTTTTTTCAAAAGACTTTCGCCTTCTTCATTTTTTCTTGTGACTCAGGACTTCCCTTGATCTTTAGTTCCCCCGAAGGTTCACCCGATTCAATTTCTGTTTTCCTGAAAGGCTGTCAAAGTACGTCGTTCTTGATGATTTCAATATCGGGACATTCGCCGGATTGCGCAAATATTTTTATTTGTTTTTATTAACAGGTTATCAACTTTAAAAAGCAGGTTATCCACAATAAACAAATCACCCATTTTAAGTATAAACACTGGCAATCAGGCAAATAAACGCCAAGGTTATTAACATCGTCCTTTTTCAACAAAGGTCACCAAAAGCAACATACAAGCTAAATGAGAAAACGCGCAAAACCGGCAAAACGCTAAATTTTCTCTGTTAAATGCCGCCAATAACGCTTTGGAATATGCCGCACATGAAGCCTTGTATTTTTGCGCGAAGCAATGTTTACACTGCTAAAATAATTCTTCCAAAGGCTTTGGTAGGCACCTTCATCTTCGCTATACGCAGCGATAATATTAACAGGCTTATTCAATTCATCAAAATCCATTTCGATGAATTGCGTATCATGGAGATCATAGTATAGTCCGTAATTTCTTTTGATATCATAGATCATCCATTTTTGATCGGCATACCTGCTTTTAAAATGTTTGATCAGCAATGGCAATACGTTAAAGTCGGGCTCAATAGCCGCATAAAAAGTTCCGTCATTCAATTTCTTAAACCGAACGAACGCTTCCATTCTATGCTTTTCGCGCCGCATCATTTTCAAAATCTCCGACAGGCGCATCACATACCTGTTGCCATAATCTTCTTCAATGTTTTGATCATTATCAAAAACATGACGGATAAAGCCGAGCACATTGCAGTCTTCACCTGCTATTTCGGCCATGTGACTTATATAAAGGCGCTGTACCCCGGCTGCCGAAAGTTTTTTACGCAATCCCCTTAATACCCGGCTGGCCCGGGCTTCATCAGTAACAACAGGTATTACCTCTTCAAATAAAGCGCTGTTGCGCCACTCTCCTTTTAACAATTTTACAGGATATAGTTTACGCTCATAAATCTCAAACACAGCGGTAAGTAACCCATCAAACGTTCCGTCGTAAACCAGCGTGTTCATATCAAAACAGGTTAAGTTGGATTTGTGTATTTTTATTGTATTTGCTCTGCGATTGGGCCATGATAAACTGCTTAATATTTTGCCCGGTTAAGTCGCGCCTTTCAAATTCATTACTATTACAGGTAATAAAATATCGCGCACGATTAACAGCCACTCCTATTTTTTTTAGCTGCTCCCAGCCCAGCTTGGCAAATTTGCGTGCTGCCATTATTTTTTGTGCCGATAGTAAGCCTATACCAGGCACCCGAAGAATCAGCTGCAGATCGGCTTTATTAATATCGATAGGAAAGACCTGCATGTTTCGGATGGCCCAGCTTAACTTTGGATCAATATCCAGATCAAGCAAGGGATTTTGATTATTCACGATCTCGTTTACATGAAATCCATAAAAACGCATAAGCCAATCGGCCTGGTAAAGACGGTTTTCACGCACAAGCGGCACAGCTGTATTCAAGGCAGGGAGTCGTTGGTCGGCCAACACAGGCACATAACCCGAATAATATACCCGCTTTAAATTGAAATTTTTATAAAAATAATTGGCCGATTGCAGTACCTGCTGATCATTTTCAGGCGTAGCACCAACAATTACTTGTGTACTTTGCCCGGCTGGTGCAAACATGGGTGCTTTTTTGAAAAGTTTTTTCTCCTCAGTATTCTGAATGATCTCCTTTTTTAGAAACTGCATCGGATCAATCATATCCTGCCGGTTTTTATCGGGCGCCAGCAGCTTTAGCCCTGCCTCGGTGGGCATTTCTAAATTAACACTGAGCCTGTCGGCATATAAACCTGCTTCCCTCATTAACTCCTCGCTTGCACCGGGGATAGACTTTAAATGAATATACCCATTAAAATTATGTTCGGTACGCAGCTTTTTAGCAACCCGAACCAATCGCTCCATAGTATAATCAGCATCTTTGAAAATACCCGAGCTTAAAAACAAACCTTCGATATAGTTACGGCGATAAAAATTAATGGTAAGATCAACCACTTCCTGCACCGTAAATGCCGCACGTTTGATATCATTGTTTTTACGGGATACGCAATAGGCGCAATCAAAAATACAGTGATTGGTAAGGAGGATTTTTAGCAAGGAAACACATCGCCCGTCTTCGGTATAGCTATGGCAAATACCATTACTGGCATTCCCTAAACCTTTATCCTTATTTTTCCTGTCACTGCCGCTCGATGCGCATGACACGTCATATTTAGCCGCGTCGGCCAAAATATTGAGCTTTTCCGTTATCCTGTCCACATTCATATCAAATCAAAAATACTAATATTTTTAGTATTAATTAAAATGCAAACAGATTTATTTTACAACCACAGCTTGGTCTAGTACATAAAAAAAGACCGCCTCATTACAGGGCGGCCTTCAAACCAAACTAACTACTTTATGAAAACAGTCTTTAATTATTTTACAGCTATTTCTCTTGTTTGAAATTTAGCTTCTTCTTTTTTTGCTATAGTAAGTTTCAAAATACCATCAGCATAATCAGCATCAATTTTTGATTGATCGGCGCTTTCAGGTAAAGTGAACGACCTAACGAATGAATTGTAGCTATATTCACGTTTGCTGAATTTTTTTCCTTCTTCAACATTTTCAGCTTTCTTTTCGGCAGCTACACTTAACACGTTTTTATCAAGGTTGATCTTGAAATCTTCTTTCTTTAAACCAGGGACAGCCAGTTCAACATAAAATTCGTTTTCGGTTTCTGCAATGTTTACGGCAGGCACACGGGCAATTAATTTATCGCTTAAAAACGAATCATTGATCAATGAATCAAACACATCGCTAAAGAATGGGTTAGCTGAAGTATTTTTAAGGCCGTTGTTAAATTTTACTAATGTCATTTTTATATCCTCCTAAAGTTTTGTTTTTTGTTAACTTCGTAACCTATTGATCAACTGCTGTACCAACAGCAAAAACGCCTAAAACAAGCGACAAAAAGTCATCAATAAATATTTTAGGCAGACAAAATGACTGAAAATGGCTGAAAAACTTGCTGATTACAAATATAAAACCCCTATCCCTATCCGTTTTTCGGATATAGATTCATTCGGACACGTAAACAACGCTGTATATTTAACTTATTTTGAGATAGCCAGGATCGGCTACTGGAAAGAAATCATCAACTGGGACTGGAGCAATACAGGCATTATTTTAGGCCGCTCGGAGATCAACTACCTGAAACCCATTACTGTTCAGGATAATATTGCCTGTTATGTACGCACCATTCGTATAGGCAATAGCAGCTTTGATATGATGCACGTATTGGTGAAAATTACGCCCAACGGCGAGGAGATTGTAACAACCGGCAAAACGGTTTGTATCAGCTACGATTATTCGACCAATAAATCAGTACCTATCCCATCATCCGAGAGACATAGAATGATCAACTATGATGAACCAAGGCTGATTTTGAATACCAATTAGTTTTGGATGTGCAGATACGCAATTAATGTGCAAATTTTAAATGTGCAGATATGCAGATGAAATCTCATTATTCTTACGCATCTAATTTCCGAACATCTGCACATCTATAATCTGCACATCTGAAATCTAAAATATCTTCCCCGGATTTAAAATCCCTTTGGGGTCAAACACCTGTTTTATCCCTTTCCAAAGTGCAAAATGCATGTCTGAATATTTTATCGGCATAAAATCTTTTTGCACCAGACCTATGCCATGCTCGCCCGATAAAGTACCACCGAGGGATACAGTCAACTCAAATATTTCCTTGATGCCGAATTTCAGTTTATTGTTCCAATCCTCATCACTCATATTGGCTTTAATGATATTTACGTGAAGGTTTCCATCGCCGGCATGCCCGTAACAAACCGATTCAAAACCGTACTTGGCTCCCGTTTCTTTTATTCCTTTAATCAGTTGAGGCAAAGCAGCACGGGGCACAACAGTATCTTCTTCCTTATAAACCGAGTTTGATTTTACCGATACGGCCATGGTGCGCCTTAAACGCCAAAGCTCTTCTCTTTGTGCAGCAGAATCGGCAAATAATACATCACGACAATCAAATTCTTCAAGTACTGCGTTTATCTTTTCGCAATCAGTAAAAATTACATCCTGGTTTGTGCCATCAACCTCAATTAACAAAAATGCCCCGATGCCATCCTGCAAATCAAAGGCGATGTTATCGTGTTCTTTAACCCACTCCACCCCTTTTCGCTCCATAAACTCCAGTGCCGACGGGATAATTCCGGCCCTGAATATTGCTGAAACCGCTGCACAAGCAGCTTCGTTTGTTGGAAACGAGGCCAGCATTAAGGCATTCAGCGTTGGGGCCGGGATAAGCTTCACTACTATTTTAGTAACAATGCCCAGGGTACCCTCAGAGCCTATCATTAACTGGGTTAAATTATAGCCCGATGCGTATTTAAGGGTATTAGCTCCCGTCCAGATAATTTCGCCCGAGGTTAAAACTACCTGCAGGTTTAACACATACTCGCGTATGGTACCATATTTAACAACCCGGGGGCCACCCGAACCATGCGATACGTTCCCTCCTATAAAGCAACTCCCTTTGCTGGCCGGATCAATAGGATATAGCAAACCTTTTTCAGCCACCGCATTCATAAACTCTTCGGTTATCACGCCTGGCTCAACGGTAGCTTGCAGGTTTTGTTCATCTATTTCAAGTACTTTATTGAAACGCTCCATCGCAATCAGCAATCCCCCTCTAACCGGCAATGCCCCTCCGCTTAAACCGGTACCGGCACCTCGCGGCGTTACGGGTATTAAGTTCTGGTTACAAATCTTCAATAGTGCCGAAACCTCTTCAGGCGTTTGTGGTCTTGCCACAACTTCCGGATAGTAAATTAGGTCTTCAGTTTCGTCATGACTATATTTTTCAAGACTTTCATGACTGGTTAAAACGTTGCTTTCACCAACAACTGCTCTAATGGCTTCTAATATTTGAGCTGATATTTTATTGAATTCCATGATCAGGATTTCTTATAATTTATAATAACAGCCGAATGGGCCACTTTGCCGCTTAATGGTGGGGTAAGCTTTTTTATGACAACTTCGATGCTCTCCACAAACGGATATTTTTTCTTTATGCGATCAATAATTGCCTGTCCAACGGTTTCTATTAGTTTACGTGGTTGCTTCATCTCTTCGCATACTATAATATACACACGTTCATAATCAACTGTTTTACTAAGGTTATCTTCCAGCAGATCGCCTGGTGGCACAAAGCCTACATTCACATCAACTAAAAAGCGGCAACCTATTTTTTGTTCTTCAGGATAAAATCCGTGGTACGCGAAAAATTCCGCGCCTTGTAAGGCTATATTGATCATGTTCAAAAGTAATAAAAGCCATATCTAAATCTCACCACGAACCAAAAGACTTTTTAAATTTCTTCCAATCATCCAGATTTTCAACTTATAAAAATATTTTCCAGTCAAAAACATGCTTTAAACCGTTTAAACCTACTTTTTGCAATAAAGTGGCCCCACATATCAAAAAACAGCGTTTTGAGCTTGCTTTTACCGGCTTTAAATGCTTTATATTTGCTCACCAACTATAGTATTATGGCCAAAACAGATTTGTACGAAGCCCCTGATTATTACCTGTTAGATGAGTTATTAACCGACGAGCATAAGCTGATCCGATCATCAGTTCGTGACTGGGTAAAAAAGGAATTAAGCCCCATTATTGAAGATTATGCTCAAAGAGCTGAGTTTCCTTCGCAACTGTTAAAAGGCCTGGCGGAAATTGGCGCCTTTGGGCCTACCATACCAGTTGAATATGGCGGTGCAGGCCTGGATTATACTGCTTATGGTATTATTATGCAGGAATTAGAGCGCGGCGATTCGGGCATCCGCTCTACAGCCTCAGTACAAGGATCGTTGGTGATGTACCCTATTTATGCATACGGCAGCGAAGAACAGCGTAAAAAATATCTTCCTAAACTGGCAAGCGGCGAATTAATGGGATGCTTTGGTCTTACAGAGCCGGATCACGGCTCAAACCCCGGTGGCATGACCACCAATATTAAAGATGCCGGCGATCATTATATCCTTAATGGCGCTAAAATGTGGATTTCCAATTCGCCTTTCGCTGATATTGCTGTTGTTTGGGCTAAGGATGAAGCGGGTAAAATTCGCGGACTGATTGTTGAGCGTGGCATGGAAGGCTTTACCACTCCTGCTACCCATAATAAATGGTCACTACGTGCATCAGCTACGGGTGAGCTTGTATTTGATCACGTTAAAGTACCTAAAGAAAATCTGTTACCTAATGTAACCGGTATAAAGGGCCCGCTGGGCTGTTTAAACCAGGCCCGGTACGGCATTGCCTGGGGCGCGTTGGGCGCCGCTATGGATTGTTACGATACAGCCCTTCGTTATACAAAAGAACGCGAACAGTTTGGCAAGCCTATAGCCGGCTTTCAGCTTCAGCAAAAAAAACTGGCCGAAATGATAACAGAGATCACCAAAGGACAGTTATTAGTTTGGCGTTTAGGTACTCTTAAAAACGAAAACAGGGCCACCCCTGCACAAATATCGATGGCTAAACGAAACAGCGTTGAAACAGCTATTACCATAGCCCGCGAAGCAAGACAAATGCTTGGCGGCATGGGTATTACAGGCGAATACCCTATTATGCGTCATATGATGAACCTCGAATCAGTAATAACTTACGAGGGTACACATGATATCCACCTGCTTATTACCGGCATGGATGTTACCGGACTGGATGCTTTTAAATAACAGACAATCAGCGCCATTAACTTTTAGTAACATAGATGTTATTCGCACGCAAAAATATTGTTCATTATAATTATGAACATTATATTTGCTGAGTAAACACTTAATGTTGGCGCCCCCCGATAGCCCTGTTAATTTAAATAAACTATTGTTCAACCATTCTTTCTGGCTGGCTATCGTATTTTTATTGTCTTTTAATTCTTGCACAAACAACATTAACGATACCGGAGATTACTCCAAGCAATTTAGGGCAATATTTGATACCGTAAGCTTATACAATGGTGAAAAATCTCAACCCGAAAAAGGCCTTCAATATCTTGATTCAGCGTATGCAACTATAAAAAAGCCATTTGTAAGCGACAGGTTCCGTTTTTACGCTTTTCATTTTCTTTACAATTTAAAAGCGTTACATGATCCTAAAAAAGCCATGCCTTATGCAGATACGATGCGGTCAGTAGCTACTGAAAGTGTCACTGCTAATCAACACATTGCTTTAACCGCCGAGGCAGATTTTGCTACCGGAGATGCCTATTCAGACATGGTGAAGTACGATCAGGCTTACCGGTACTTTTACAAAGGCTATTCCATCGGCAAAAACGCCATTGATGATGCTATACTGGCCGAATATACCTACCGGATGGGTATGATCATGTTTAAACAGGGACATTTTAGGGAAGCCGCCAACTATTTCAAGATCAGTCACCGGCAAAGCTATGCTTATACAGATGATTTTCGTGCATTCTACCAACGCCAGGAGCTTTTGGATAATATTGGCGAGAGTTATAAAAACAGCGGCGATATTGACAGTTCAAAACTTTATTTAAACAAAGCGCTTACTTATATCAACGAAAACAATACCCGCTTTATCGAAAGAGCAAACCTGCTTGAGGTTGCCCGGGGAGTTGTTTTCGGCAACCAGGGCGACCTTGCCATGCTAACTCATGACTATAACAAGGCAAATGAGCTACTGAAGAAAAGTATTGCTATTAATTTAAGACCGGGCAATGATAACCGCGATGCCGAATTAACCGAAATAAAACTTGCCCGCTTATATTCAATCATTGATAAACCAAACGATCTTTTTGAATTATTGAAAAGTCTGCGTGCCCAGCTTGATACCATCAGGAATGACGATGCGGAAACGAACTGGAATGGTTTGATGAGCAGTTATTATCTGCAAAAAAAGGACTATCAGAATAGCCTGTTTTATTTTAAAAACTATTCGGCATTAAAAGACTCGGCAATAAAAAGAACATCATCTTTAAAACAGACAGATGTTAATCAGCAGCAAGCCAGTTTTGATAAAGAAAACCAGATAGAAGACCTTAAAGGCCATAATAAATTACAGTTGATCTATATATGCCTTGCAGTACTTTTTTCTGTAATGGCAGTGATCATTATTTTCCTTGTTTTTCGAAACCTGAGAAGGTCAAAACGGGATATCGTAGCAATAAAAAAGCTTAACGACCAGATTAAACAGCAAAAAAACGAGTTAGAAAACACCCTTGAAGAAGTAAACCAGGGCAGTAGGGAAAAGGACCGCATTTTGCGTGCCGTAGCTCATGATCTTCGTAACCCGCTTGGAGGCATTGCCTCGCTGTCGGCATCAATGGTTGAAGATGCGCAGGATGAGGAACAAACAGACCTTATCAATCTCATCAAAGAAACCTCATATAATTCCCTTGAGCTTATTAATGAAATTTTGGAGGCGGCAAACACCGCAAATGTAACTTTCAATAAAGAATGGGTTGAAATTAATAGCCTCATCAATAACAGCGTTGACCTGTTGCGTTTTAAAGCAGCCGAAAAAGACCAGGATATTATGCTTAGCTTATTGGATACCCCTACCGAGCTATTAATAAACAGGGAAAAAATATGGCGGGTTATCAGCAACCTGATCAGTAATGCCATAAAGTTTAGTCCGAGGGGCGCGGTTATTTATGTAATTGTGAACCAAAAGCACCTTGGGGTTGAAATATGTGTTAAAGACTATGGCATAGGTATCCCTGATAAACTACAGCAACAGGTGTTTAATATGTTTACCGAAGCTAAACGCCCGGGCACCGATGGTGAAAAATCGTTTGGCCTCGGGCTTTCCATATGCCGGCAAATAATTGAAAAACACAGCGGGAGGATTTGGCTAAAAAGCGACATCAATAATGGTTCGAGTTTTTACGTCTATCTTCCAGCACAGGCATCATAGTATCGCCTACTCGGGCAATCCTATTTAATTCTTAGTAATAATTAATTAAAAATATTAGCAAAGCAGCATGGTTTTTTTGATTTTTTTCATAGTTTACCCTTGTTTTATAACCAGCTCTAAACCTGCTTAATTTCATATTGATGTTCATATATAAAGGCTTTAGGCAAATATGGCTATCCGGTGACATGCGGAGATGTTTGCTTTTTGCTTTTTTTTTCCTGCTAATCGCTTCCTGCCGGCAACAGCCAAAAGGTTTTCTTTCATCCTCGGCATATAATAAAGCTGTTGATACTGCAACTATAATGTATGATAACGGTCATCATGAAGCAGCTGTTGAATATCTTGATTCGGCTTTTCGTCATTCAAGCAATCTTGGTTTTAAACAGGTATACAACTACTATTTTTTCATCTACACCTACGCTTCTCATATAAAAAGTGATCACAGGATGGCTTTGTTATATGCTGATAGCATGCTGAATATTTTCGACACACCCGAAAAAAAGCTAAAATTCACCAGCGAATACGGGCAGGCCCATCTTGCTAAAGGAGATGTGCTGTTTGATGAACACCGCTATAACGAAGCTTACGGGTACTTTTATGAAGGTAAAGTGATTGCCAATAACAACCTCGACGACTGTACGATGGGCGATTATAGCTATCGTATGGGTATGATTTTGTACAAGCAGGAACATTACAGCCGGGCAGCCGTTTATTTCAGAAAAAGCTTTGATGAAACCAGTTCATGCGAAGGAAACTTCAATTATTTTTATCGCAGGCAGGAATTACTGAACAACATAGGTTTGAGCTACAGTAAAATGTTAATGAATGATAGTGCCATGTATTTTTACAATAAAGCCCTTGATTATATTAATTATAATGTTGCGAGGTTTAAAGACAGGCCCCAGATGGGTGAAGTATCTAAGGGTGTGGTTTACGGCAATATGGCTGATATAAGCATCCGGCAAAAAGATTACAACAAGGCAAAAAAACTGCTCAAAAAAAGCATAGCCATCAATCTGCGTAAAGGGAACGATAATAATGATGCTCAATACTCTGAGATAAAACTAGCATCCGTATACGATCGTCAAAATGCCAATGATTCTTTATTGAACCTTCTCAATATTATTAAACTCCAGTTTGACAGTGTTAAAAGCCCCGAAACCAGGCAAGACTGGCACTTGCTAATGTCAAACTATTTTGAAAAGCAAAACGACCACCAGCAAGCTATGTTGCATTATAAGCAATATGACGAACTGAAGGACACTATAGCCAATGAAAATAAAAAACTGAAAGAAGCGGACGTTGCCGAGCAGGTTAAAAGCCTTGAAAAAGACAATGAGTTTAATAATCTCAAAAAAAACAATGAATTACAGCATGTTTACCTCAGGGTAACTATTGTTTTTGCCCTGATGCTCATCATTATCATTTCTCTGGTATTTTTAAACTGGCAAAAATCAAAAAAGAATGTAAAAACCCTTGGGAGTCTTAATAACCAGATAAATCATCAAAACCATCACCTTGAGAATGCGCTTAACGATTTAAAACTTAACAACCAGGAAAAAGACCGTATTTTACGCACTGTTGCTCATGATCTGCGCAATCCTATAGGAGGGATAGCTTCGCTTACGGGTGTAATGTCGGAAGAAAATTATACAGACGAACAAAAAGAACTTTTAAATATTATACGGGAAACTTCATTTAACTCCATTGAACTAATCAATGAAATACTGGAAGCTACAGAATCAGCTTCGGCTATTTTGAATAAAGAAGCAGTTGAAGTTAATACCTTATTAAGTAATAGCGTTGAATTGATGCGCTTTAAAGCTGCCGAAAAGCAGCAGATTATCAATACGTTCCTGTTAACTTCGCCGCTTGAAGTTTGCATTAGCCGTGAAAAAATATGGCGGGTAATCAGCAATCTTATTAGCAATGCTATTAAATTCAGCCCTGAAGAATCCGCTATTTTGGTTATGGCAGTTGAACTGGAAAACGAAATCCAGATTTCGGTTAAAGATCACGGTATTGGGATTCCCGAAAAACTGAGAAACCAGGTATTCAACATGTTTACAGATGCAAAACGCCCCGGAACTGCCGGTGAAAAATCATTTGGCCTTGGGCTTTCCATTTGCAAGCAAATCATTGAAGATCATAGTGGCCGCATCTGGTTCGAGAGCGACACCGAAAACGGCACATCATTTAATTTCACTTTGCCCAAAAACTAAAGGCTTATTTTAAAAAATCAGCATACCATTTGCCCGAAACTTTAACTGTACGCTGCTGTGTTGCATGATCAACATGAATCAATCCAAAACGTGGATGGTACCCCTCGGCCCATTCAAAATTATCGGTTAGGGTCCACACAAAATAACCTTCAATTTTATAGCCTTCGTTCTTTGCCTTTAATACCTGTGCTAAATTATCCTTAAGATATTTCAGCCTTTTTGGGTCGTTTACTTCACCATCAGTTACTTCATCAGGAAAAGCCGATCCGTTTTCGGTAATGATGATTTTTTTAACATTTGGATAAGCATCATATTTTTTTATCATGTGATAAATAGATGGAGGGTAAACCTCCCAGCGCATAGCAGTAAGGTCAACGCCCCTATTCTCAGCTTTGACCATGCTTGCATGAATGTAAGGGGTAAAAAATGAATATTTTACAATTTCGCGGGTATAATTCTGGATACCGATAAAATCGAAATCGAAACTCAGCTTATCCTCGTCGCCGGGGTAAAAATATTTTTTAAGGTCTTTAAGCGCAGGAAGATCCCTGATCGGATACCCCATCCCCAGCAACGGTTCAATATATAAACGGTTAATCAGCGCATCGGCACGAACGGCTGCGGCTATATCTCTTGGTTTATCTGAATAGGGCTCAATCTGTGAACAAGAAAATGTTGTACCTATTTGCGCCGTTGATGGCAACAATTTCCGCAAAACCCTTCCTCCTTCAGCTATACTCATGGTAACGTGATGTATGGCCGGCACAAAATTTTTCATACCACTACGTCCTGGCGCATGAATGCCAAAAAAATAGCCTGCCCCGGTAAATACTACAGGCTCATTCATGACCATCCAATGCTTTACCCTATCACCAAAGTTTTGAGCGCAAATAGTAGCAAATTCGCTAAACCAGCTTATTGCTTCGCGATTTGTCCAGCCGCCTTTAACCTCAAGCACATGGGGCAAGTCCCAGTGATAAACAGTTAACCAGGGCTCTACACCCTGCTTAATACAATAGTTAATTACCCGGTTGTAATAATCGATACCTGCCTGGTTGATTTTCCCGGTGCCTTCAGGTAAGATGCGAGCCCAGGATATAGAGAAGCGAAAATTGGGAATATTAAGTTCTTTGATGAGGTCGATGTCGCGCTCATATAAATTATAGAAATCGCACGCTGTTTGTGCATGATCGCCATTCAGGATCTTCCCCTTTTTTGTTGTAAAAGTATCCCATACTGATAGGCCCTTTCCATCAGCATCATGAGCACCCTCAATTTGAAAAGCAGCTGTTGAAACGCCCCACTCGAAGTCGTTACCAAAAAGATCTTTGCTTAAATGTATTTCCTGGCCAGTAAGTTCCATTAATTTGAGCTACAAAAGCCCAAAAGTGCAATTATATTTATAAATGAAGAATTATAAGTGATAACTTAATGTATGAACGATGAACGCATACTTTTAAGCATCATCCACTGACGGAAATTGATCAGCAGTTTTGAAATATTGATAATGAATTTCATGCCCTTATGTTATTTAACTATAATAATAAAGGTAACAAGCAGATGTTTGCTGAATATGACAACTATGTTATTTAATTGTTAACCAGCATTTATACTAATATACTAAATAGCTTTAATAAATTAGCCGTCGAATTTAAAAACCTTATGAAAACATACTTTTTAAAAATGTTTGGTTATAACCTATTTGCCAATCAGCAGTTGATACAAACCATGGAGGTGAACGGTTTGCCTGCTGTAACTCTTAAACTAATGGGCCATCTGCTGGCTGCCGAGCAGGTTTGGCTTGAAAGATGTAGGCTCATCCCCCCTTCTGTACCTAATACCTGGCCCGAAAATGTTACAATTGAGCAATGCAAAAAGCAAGTTCCGGAGCGTTATAACGATTGGGTAACGTTTTTAAACGAAATAAATGAGGATGAGATAAACAAGCTGATCTCCTATCATAGCTTTACCGGCGACTATTTTGAAAACCAACTGGGAGACATTGTTACGCAGGTGCTTAACCATGGTACGCACACCAGGGCACAAATAGGGCAACAGCTAAAGTTTGCAGGCGCAAAAAGTTTACCTGTTACAGACTATAGTTATTATTTAAGAGTGTTAAACAGCTAAACATTTAGCATATTTGCCAAGTTTTATCACGCTATCAAAACCCATGAAAAAACATCTATTAGCAGCCGCGGGCATTACCCTGTTATTGGGTTGCACCGATACCAAAAAACAGGAAAAAGACCTTTTAAACCAGGTAATTGCCGTACATGATAAAGTAATGGCCAATGACGAGCAATTGATGAAAAACAAAATGCTGCTCGATAGCCTGGTAAAAAACAATACCCCCAATATTAATAAAGACACTGCAAAAGTATATCTAAAACAGGTTGATGATGCAGATAGCGCTATGAGCGACTGGATGCATAAATTTGACGCAGAAAACAAGGGCAAATCGCATCAGGAAATCATGGATTATCTTGAAACTCAAAAAAAGCTCATCAGCAAAATAGATACCCAAATCAATGTAGCTGTTACTGCTTCGACTAAATACATAACCCAAATACCGGCAAAAAAATGAGGAAACTGTGGATAGGCATCGTGATTTTAATGCTTTTTAATGCCTGCAAATCAAATACTAAAACCGCCCTCCCGATATTGGGTTATAAAACACCTGTAACTAAAACTGTTAACGGAAAAACGGTAACGGATACTGAGTACGCCACTATCCCCCCCTTCAAGTTTGTTAACCAGTACGCCGATACTATCACACAAAAAAACCTTGAAGGGAAAATTTATGTGGCAGACTTCTTTTTTACCACCTGCCCTTCTATTTGTCCGGTAATGCACCGCAATATGCTCAACGTGTATAAGGAGTTTAAGGATGATGATAATTTCAGGATCATTTCGCATACTATCGATCCCAAATATGACACTGTACCTGTATTAAAACGCTATGCTGATAAATTAGGGATTAGTGGTAATACCTGGTGGTTGTTGCATGGTGAAAAAGGAGATACATATAAAATTGGTAAAAGCTACCTGCAAAGCGTATCCGAAAAAAATCCGAAAGGCGAATATATTCATGATGGTTTCTTTATTTTGATAGATAAGCAAAAACGTATTCGTGGTACTTATGAGGGAACAGACCCGGCAGAAGTAACCAAACTAATAGCTGATGTTAAAACCCTGAAGGCCGAACCAGACCAAATTGCCGCTAAATGAAGATAAAGGTAATAGGCGCTATAGCTATTTTGTTAATTGTGATTGGCGCGTCATGCCAAAGCGACGATCAAATTGAGTTTAAACGCTATTATTCTGCAGGCAGCCTTGTTTATCAGCAACACTGTCAAAATTGTCATGGCGATAAAGGTCAGGGCCTGTCATCACTTATCCCGCCATTAACGGATTCAACTTATCTAAAAAACAATAAGGCAACACTCGCTTGTTTTATCAAAAACGGCCTTAAAGGGAAAATAACCGTAGCCGGTCGTTCTTTTGATGACCAGATGCAGGCCTATGACATAGCGCCGCTTGAAATCGCCAAAGTGCTCACATATGTTACGAATTCCTTCGGTAATAAACTGGGGACTATTAGCTTGCAGCAGGTTCAGGATGATTTAAAAAACTGCAATTGACGGGTGGGAGCTTACAATAGTCTTTTACTAAAAAAACAATTTAAGATGCCTGTCTCTTCGGTGGAGATTGAAAATAGACTTGCTCAATACCCCCAGGATGAATTTGCTATAAAGAAGGTAAGCCAAAACGAATACAAATTTATATCCAATACCTCGATCGGTACGATGGTCTTGCGTTCCGGAGGTTCCGTAGAGGGAATAAAAATATATGCACTGTTTGAATCTCAAGATCATAACGTAGTTAACGTCACTTTAAAAACAAAAGTCAGGGTTGAGTTAATATTAACTTCAGGGATTATTTTACTGTTTGCCGTTAACTTTTACATGATTAACCATGAGCAATCACATTCAAACTGGACAATTATTTTTTTACCTGTTATCTTAATTTGGCTTTGGCTGATTTATAGGTTCCAGGAACAAATGCTTGCTTTAAAAGTTGAGCGCTACCTGTTATCGTTGTCATAGGCTCTATAATTCCTAATATATTCCGTAACTTTACAACCGCAAAACGTTCTATCGCTGCCAGCTTGTTTGGCGGAGGAAAGTCCGGGCAACATAGAGCATCCTGCTTCCTAACGGGAAGGCGCCGGCAGCCGGCGACAGCAAAGTGCCACAGAGAAAATACCGCCCGCTTAGGCGGGTAAGGGTGAAAACGTGAGGTAAGAGCTCACGGCATAACCGGGCGACCGGCTATGACGGTAAACCTCAGGAGTTGAAAAACCAAATAGGTCCTGAAAGCGGAGTTGCTCGCTCCCGTATCTGCCGCAAGGCAGGTCGTTAGGATGGGTGGGTTGTTTAAACCTGTTAGTGATAACAGGGCCAGATAAATGATAGAAGTTGCCCTTTAACAAGGCAAAACAGAACCCGGCTTATAGGTTTGCTGCTGTATTACCCCTTGCTGTAAAGCGAGGGGTTTTTTATTTATTTTATGTCAATTATTTTCGATAAAATTCATAATGCTGCAAACATTTACCTGCCCTAAACCTTTATAGCAAATTAAAAGTGTTTGTTTTTCTATACAAACCCATATATTAGCAAATAACAATTACTATCGGTACATAATTATAAAACATGGCTAAAATTTTAATAATTGATGATGAGCGGTCAATACGTAATACGCTTCGCGAGATTTTAGAATATGAGGATTACGAAGTTGAAGACGTAGATAACGGAGTTGACGGTCTTCAGTTGATTGAAAAAAAAGACTATGACCTGGTACTATGCGACATTAAAATGAACCGCATGGATGGCATGGAGGTACTTACCGAAGGCCTCGCCATTAAACCCGATCTTCCATTTATAATGATATCAGGCCACGGCACAGTCGAAACCGCTGTTGAGGCCAGTAAAAAAGGCGCGTTTGACTTTATTTCCAAACCGCCTGACCTAAACCGCCTGCTGATCACCGTTCGCAACGCGCTTGACAGGGGAAGTTTGGTTGTTGAAGCCAAGGTACTTAAACGTAAAGTATCAAAGGTACGCCCTATTTTAGGCGAATCGCAGGCCATTGTTAAGATCAAAGAAACTATCGACCGTGTGGCCCCTACCGATGCCCGCGTGTTGGTTACAGGTGCCAATGGTAGTGGTAAAGAACTGGTTGCGCGCTGGCTGCACGAAAAATCAAATCGCTCAAGCGCACCTATCATTGAGGTTAACTGCGCGGCCATCCCATCAGAATTGATAGAAAGCGAATTATTCGGTCATGAAAAAGGTTCGTTTACATCGGCCATTAAACAGCGCATTGGCAAATTTGAATCAGCAAATGGCGGTACGCTATTTTTAGATGAAATTGGTGATATGAGCCAGTCGGCACAAGCCAAGGTTTTACGTGCACTGCAGGAAAATAAAATAACCCGCGTAGGCGGCGAAAAGGAAATTGATGTTGATGTACGTGTAGTAGCAGCAACAAACAAGGATCTCCTTAAAGAAATTGAGGCAGGTAATTTCCGTATGGACTTGTACCACCGCTTAAGCGTTATACTGATCCATGTACCACCGCTTATTGAACGTAAAGACGATATATCGCTATTAACGCAAAGCTTTTTAGATGAAATCTGCAATGAATACGGTATGCCGGTTAAAAAGATCTCGGATGCCGCACTGGAGGCGCTTAAAGCGTTACCATGGACCGGAAATATCCGTGAGCTTCGTAATATGGTTGAGCGCTTGATTATTCTAAGCGATAAAGTTATTACAGATAATGATGTGAGGGCATTTGCAAACCCTTCAGCACCTGTTGCCATTACTGCGGGAACAGCTGCCCCTGCTCCGCAAACAGATTTTGATCAGTTCAATAACTTCCAGGAGTATAAAGACTTTGCAGAGCGTGAGTATATCAAATTTAAGCTGGAGAAAAATAACTGGAACGTTTCGAAAACTGCTGATGACATCGATATTCAACGCAGTCACCTATACAGTAAAATTGAAAAGTTTGGCCTAAAGCGCGGCGAGTAACACAAACTTTTGAAATTATTTTAAAAAGCATCGGCAAATATGATAGCCGGTGCTTTTTTTATGCTATTATTGTACATCAAATAACCTTTATTAATACCATGAGAACCTATTACTTAGCATCTTTTTTATTGCTTGCGCTTGCCTCATGCAGCAATCCGCAAAAACAAACCACAGAAACGGCCCAACCAGCGGGTAAACTTGATGGAACATGGCACCTGATATCAAGCAAAAGCATCACTAAGGGAGATACTACTGTAACCACCCCTCCAAAAGATCAGGAAATGTTTAAGATGTTTAACGCAACTAACTTTGCCTTCTTTACGCACGACCTTGTACACGGCAAAACAGCCAAACCGGTTTACTCGTCGGGTGCCGGCACCTATACCCTATCGGGCGACGATTATACCGAACACCTGGCTTACTGCGATGCACGCGATTGGGAAAACCGCGATTTTAAATTTAAACTTACGGTGAGCAATGATACATTAGTACAAAAAGGCATTGAAAAGATAGATAGCCTAAAAGTTGACCATGAGATCATTGAAACCTATGTAAGGGTAAAATAAACCTTAAAATTATATTTTTTAAAGCCCGGCGTATGCCGGTTTTTTTTGCCCTGCTTTGTTAAGTATCGCCTTACAATATTTATACCTTCACAACAGCAACAAAATCGTAACCACTACGATAAATTATTCGTTAAAACTTAAATTATCCCTGTTTATAAAAAGTCAAATTTTATTGAAAAACCTTCGCAAAAAATTAACTAAGTATGTTATACATACATAATGGAATTTATTGAAAGAAGTCTTTTTATTAACCCTGATTGTAATCATAATTTACACGCAAAACCACGCAAAGTAATGAAGCTGCTGTTTAACTACAAGATACTGTTAATGCTATCATTATTTACTTTTTCGTTCAATCGCTGTCGCCCGCAAAAAAGTTCGGAAGGCATTACAAATAATAAAACCACTCCGGTTATTTCAAATATCCCGCTTAAAAACATGTTTGGCATAAACGCTTACGAATGGAATTTTTTGCAGGATCCCGCCAATCCAAAGCTCAAAAATACCATTTATGAAACAAACATGAACCTTATCAAGTCATTCAGCGCGGTAAGGCATTATTTAGGATGGGCCCGAATGGAAAGCACTAAAGGCAACTACACTTTCAACCCAACCCATGAAGGCAGTTGGAACTATGATCTAATTTACAGCCGTTGTAAGCAGGACGGTATATTGGTTTTAGCAGATATAAAAAATTGCCCGCCATGGTTGGTTGATACCTATCCTAACAATATGCGTGATCTTGAAAATGCACCTCTTATTTATGGTTTAAATAAGGCAGATCCGGCAAGCTATATCGACCAGGCGCATATGGCGTTTCAGTTTGCAGCAAGGTATGGCTATAATACTAATATCAGCAAGTCATTAATAATGGTTGATACCAGCATACGATGGCCAAATGACCTGCCTAACCAGGTAAAAGTGGGCATGGGGTTTATTACGTACATAGAATGTGATAATGAGCGCGACAAATGGTGGAAACGGCCGTCTACCCAACAAACTGCCGAAGAATATGCCGCCAATATGTCGGCCTTTTATGATGGCGACAAGGGCAAATTAGGAAAGAATGCGGGTGTAAAAAATGCCGATCCTAACATGAAAGTTGTTATGGGGGGCTTGGCTACAGCCGACGTAGATTTTGTAAAGAAAATGGTGGAATGGTGCCGTGCTAACCGTGGTTACAGGGCAGACGGCAGCATCGACTTATGTTTTGACATTATCAACTATCACTATTACAATAATAATGGCAATATTTTGACCCATCAGCCGGCCACCTTTGGCCTGCCGCCCGAGTTGTCAATGGCGGGACAAATTGCTGATTCGTTTGTTCAATATGCAGATTCGTTTGTTAAACCTATTCCTGTATGGGTAACCGAATCAGGCTACGATATAAACGAAGGTAGCTATCAAAAGGCGCTATACGTGGGCAAAAATACCCCTAAAAACACCCAGGCCGATTGGATTCTAAGAACTTCGTTACTTTATATCAGACATGGTATACAACGTGTATTTTATTACCAGCTTTTTGACGATACCCCCAATGTTGCTGTTCAATATGCAACATCTGGTTTAGCTGAAAATGGTAAACGCCGGCCCTCCGCCGATTACATACTGCAAACATCAAAACTAATGGGTAGTTATACTTATAACAGCACCATTAATGCCGATCCTTTGGTTGATAAATATGTATCTGGTTCGCAAAATATGTACGTATTAACAATTCCCGATTTTAGAGCCCGTACAGGTGCCTATACGCTTGACCTCGGCACGCCCAAAGCCAACATTTATGCTTTAAAAACAGGCGCCGATTCTGTGATCACAACCCAAGTTAAAACGATTAAGGGGAAATTGACCGTAAACGTATCCGAGACACCAATCTTTGTACAAGGCGTAAACTAAATAAATATCGAAAGATTTTCTCTAACCTGTTTGGCGTAACTAGCTCCAAACAGGTTTACATGAACCAGCAACGGGTATAGGTTCCAAAGTTTTAGCCTCTGTTGCCAATCTGCCTGTAAAGGAAATTCGCTATTATAAGCCTCATAAAAAGCAGGATCGAAACCACCAAAAAGCGTAGTCATTGCTATATCAAACTCCCTGTTTCCATAGCTAACCGCCGGATCGATCAGGTAAGGCTTACCATCGGTATCAATCAAATAATTGCCTCCCCAAAGATCACCGTGAAGCAATGCTGGCGGTTCTTCGGTAAATAAACCTGGGAGTTTTTTATAAAGCCGATCAAACTGGTGAACGTCGTTCCTGGTAAGTTCATTCTTATCTGTCGCCATTTTAACCATGGGCTGCAATCGCTGCTCAATAAAAAAATCGCTCCACTTGGTATACCAATTATTAGTTTGAATTAGCGAACCCATATAATTATCAGTATAAAAACCAAACCTGGCATTGGTATTTTTATGCATACGGGCAAGCCCCATCCCTAACTTAGAAGATGCAAGCATGTTAGCAGAACCAATATTTATCCATTCTAATATAAGGTAGCTATCATTGCCAAACTCTCCCTGCAAAACAACCTCAGGAACTGCAATTGCATTGGCTTCGCGAATAGCATCTAATCCCTGTCGCTCTTTCGAAAACATATTGGGGTAATTATGCCTATCATTTATCTTAATAAATAAATTACCTACGGTAGTTTGCAACAGATAGGCTTGATTAATGTCGCCGCCGCTAACGACACTCACTTTTTTAACAACAGTATTCAATCTTGATTCTATATCACTTAGTATGCTTATCGGTATAGCCATTGTTGTGAAATATTATTAAATTAAACATTTCAAAATAGTTAATTTATTAGCCGGTACAAATTATCGGTTTAAAAAGCTATTTTTGCGATTCAATGGAGCACATTCGTAATTTTTGTATCATAGCACACATCGACCACGGTAAAAGTACACTTGCCGATAGGTTATTAGAGTATACCAACACTATTACCCAGCGCGAATCGCAGGCACAATTGCTTGACGATATGGATTTAGAGCGCGAGCGCGGTATCACCATTAAAAGCCATGCCATACAAATGGATTATGAGCTTGATGGGCAAAAATATGTGCTTAACCTGATTGACACCCCCGGACACGTTGATTTTTCATATGAGGTATCACGTTCAATTGCAGCTTGTGAAGGTGCATTATTGATAGTCGACGCCGCACAGGGTATTCAGGCACAAACCATCTCCAACCTGTACCTGGCTTTAGAGAACGACCTGGAGATTATCCCTATCCTGAATAAAATGGACCTTCCAGGTGCTATGCCGGAGGAAGTGAAAGACCAGATAGTTGACCTTATTGGCTGCAAACGCGAGGAAATCCTTGCTGCATCGGGCAAAACGGGCATGGGAGTACATGATATTCTTCGTGCAATTGTTGAGCGTGTACCTGCTCCGGTAGGTGATCCTAAAGCACCGCTACAGGCATTGATCTTTGATTCGGTATTCAACTCGTTCCGTGGTATCATAGCTTATTTTAAAGTTGTGAACGGCGAGATCCGCAAAGGCGATAAAGTAAAATTTGTAGCTACCGAAAAGCAATACCTTGCCGATGAAGTTGGTACACTTAAATTACGTCCATTAGCTAAAGACGTGATCAAAACCGGTGACGTAGGTTATATCATATCAGGTATTAAAGAAGCAAAAGAGGTTAAGGTTGGCGATACCATTACCCAGGTTGATCGCCCTTGCGAAGAAGGCATACAAGGTTTTGAGGAGGTAAAGCCGATGGTATTTGCAGGCATTTACCCTGTTGATACTGAGGACTATGAAGAACTACGCGAATCAATGGCAAAATTACAGTTGAATGATGCATCACTGGTTTTTGAACCGGAATCATCAGCAGCTTTGGGTTTTGGTTTCCGTTGCGGTTTTCTCGGTATGCTGCACATGGAAATTATCCAGGAACGTTTGGAGCGCGAGTTTAACATGACGGTGATCACCACCGTTCCCAACGTATCGTACCTGGCCCATACTACAAAAGGCGACTCGTTCACGGTAAATAACCCATCTGATCTTCCCGATCCATCAAAAATTGATTTTGTGGAAGAACCTTACATCAAGGCTACCATCATCACAAAATCTGAATTTGTTGGTCCGGTAATGTCGCTTTGTATTCAAAAGCGTGGTACTATTACCAATCAGTCATATCTTACATCTGAGCGCGTTGAGCTGATATTCGAAATGCCAATGGGTGAGATCGTATTTGACTTTTACGATAAGCTGAAAACCATTTCAAAAGGTTATGCTTCGTTCGATTATCACCAGATAGGTTACCGCCAGTCGGATTTGGTTAAGCTCGATATCCGCTTAAACAGCGAGCCTGTTGACGCGCTTTCGTCTCTTATTTTCCGGGGCAACTCTTATGATTTTGGTAAAAAGATCTGCGAGAAATTAAAAGAGCTTTTACCGCGTCAACAGTTCGAGATCATTATCCAGGCGTCTATCGGTGCCAAGATCATAGCCCGCGAAACGGTGAAGGCCTTACGCAAAGATGTAACTGCCAAATGTTACGGCGGCGATATCTCCCGTAAACGTAAATTATTGGAGAAACAGAAACAAGGTAAAAAACGCATGCGCCAGGTAGGTAACGTTGAGATACCACAGTCGGCGTTCATGGCAGTTTTGAAGTTGGATTAATCCCTTAATTCCTTTGAGCGGAATCGGGGTGAGTAAATTGATATATTCTGTACAGGTTAGTTACATATTTTACAGCAAACGGGTTTGTTAAACATATTCATTTAGGAGACTTTGTTTATGGTAAATGGATTGTTTACGATGCCGGCGAACCGAAATATTATATTGATGCTTTCAATAAAGACGCAGATTCAAATAAAGTTATATTTGAAATGCTCCTGAACAATAAAACAGAAACTATTGAAAGTATCATTAGCAAGATCAATCAAAATCACGGATTAAAATTATCCCTGGACAACAGGCCTTTTATAAAAGTACGAGTAAAATCAGAGCCGGTAAACTTAAGCTTGCCGCCATTGCCTGACCACTTCGTTAAACACATTTAATAATGCAGCTTTTAGACGGAAAATACGTTTCAGAAAAACTTAAGGTTGAAATAGCTGAAGAAGCAGCTAAAATATTAGAAAAGACCGGCAGGAAGCCTCACTTGGTGGCAGTGTTGGTTGGTCATGATGGCGGTAGCGAAACTTATGTAGCCAGCAAAATGAAAAATTGCGAAAAAGTTGGCTTCAAATCATCGCTGGTACGTTATGAAGATGACGTTACCGAAGAAGAACTATTAAAAAAAGTTGAAGAGCTGAATGCGGATGCTGATATCGATGGCATCATAGTACAGCTTCCTTTACCCAAACATATCGATCCTGAAAAAGTAACCGAGCGTATCGACCATCGCAAAGATGTTGATGGCTTTCACCCGGTTAACCTGGGCCGTATGCAGCGTAATTTACCGTCGTTTATACCGGCAACTCCTTATGGCATTACTTTAATGCTTAAGGAATACGGCATTGAAACCGCCGGTAAACATTGCGTGGTTGTTGGTCGCAGCAATATTGTTGGTTCGCCAATGAGCATCCTGATGGCCCGCAACACCACTCCGGGTAACTGTACAGTAACCATTTGCCACAGTCGTACACCTGATATCAAAAAGTTCACACTTGATGCAGATATCCTGATCGTTGCTATCGGCAAAAAGAATTTCATTACTGCCGATATGGTAAAAGATGGTGTTGTTATAGTTGACGTAGGTATGAACCGTGAAACCTCAACCACAACAAAATCAGGCTTTAAGCTTTACGGAGATGTTGATTTTGAAAATGTTGCACCAAAATCATCATGGATTACCCCGGTACCAGGCGGTGTAGGCCTGATGACCATTGTTGGTTTGCTTAAAAACACATTGGCCTCCGCTAATAAAGAGGTTTATAAATAGAAGTCCGCTTTCATATAAATCGTCATTGCTGTAACCATCAGGGAATCTGAAAAAACTGTGATGACATGTAAACTCTATTTTAGGGCTGTTGCGCGGGACGCGTTAGGGATAGCAGCGTAAAGCCCACAGCGCGGGTTGGGTTTGCGGGCAGGAAAGGCGAGGACTTGCAGCGGATAGCCCGGCCGCAGGCAACGCCCATATTGTAAAACAGAAAAAAAACACATTTAATAATCAATAACTTACGATCACATCATTATAAGGTACGAAGCAATCCCCGATAAGTAGGTCCGCCCTTTATAGTTTGGGACTGCTTCGTACTTCGGCAATGACGGAATTAATAAAAAGCACCTTCTACTTAAACGCTTGCCTTAACTTATCCCAAATGGAGGCTACGCCAACGTAAACTCCATCCTCCTTTACTTCAACCGGGTAAGTTTCAATAAAATCATTTTGTCCTTCGCCACCTTTTCCTGTTTCCAGATCATAAGTATACCGATGATACGGACAAACTATGAGTTTTCTTACGCATAGTCCTTCACTCATATCCGCACCGGCATGCGGGCATTTAGCCGATACCGCGTAGAGCTTACCTTCAAACCCTACCAGGCAAATACTTTTGCTGCCGGCCTTAACCTTTTTAATAAATGGAACGGAAATATCGGATAGAGAGTCAACTTTATACCAGGTCATAAGTAATTAATAGCAAACCCTTGCTCAAAAATCGATCTTCAAATTCATTACATTAGGATTTTTAATTACCTCGTCCATACTGGTAACAAGCGTAACTTCCCTCCTGTCGGCCGAGAGCATAGCCTTTGAATTATTGACCTTCTTTACAGGATGAGCAAACCGCAGGATCACTTTATAGGGCATATCAATCAGCATAGCTTTAGCCATCATGAAGGTAGCCTGGGTTTTCTTTAAAAAGGCGTTAAATTTAGCCTTGTCAATAATGCGGTAAAATTTATGAGGAGTTATATCATACGAATAATAGTCCTGCCCCCCTACCATTTGCCGTGCATCAAATGGCTTATTTGTTTTATCGGTAGTAGTTATAGCACTTATCTGGGTATTAAGTGCAATTTTTGATACATTTTGCAAATAATATTGCAGGTCTGCTGCGTTTTTTGCTGTATGATTAAGTGTTACTTTCATAACACTCTTTTTAAGGTTCATATTAACAGTTAGCTCACTGCTTTTGGCCAGTTCAACTTCTTCAGTTTTTAGTTTTTGTTGGGCACTGTCGGGTATTGCACTATAAAAATTAAGCGTTGTATCTTTAACCAAACTAAATTGTGGAGTTTCCTTAACTGAATCAGACATCAGATTAACCAGTACCGATACGGCCCTGCTCATATCAAAAGCATAGGCTACCTTACAGGTACCGTCACTTTTAAAATCGTAATGCTCTTCAATATCCACACATGAACTAAAACAAAGCACTACCAGTAAAATTAAAGGAAAGTAAAGTTTTTTCATTTCCGGATATAAATTAAGCGTCGCCGATACAGTTATTGCATTTTACGAATTTAAGGTTAATTGGTTATCTTAAAATTAAAAGTAATTATAACAATTATAAAATGAAAATAAAAAGGATAAAGGTAAAAGGCGAAAGGTAGTTTATCGCGTCATCTATAGCGTAGTGCATAATTGATGAAAGGAAAAACCTTTAACCTTTGGCCTTTTACCTTTCACCTTAAAAGATACTTCCATATTAGTGTAACCTTTTAGCTTTCATCTTTTAGCTTTCGCCTATCTTTCAGTACCTTTGCACCCTTAAATAACTATGGCACACCAAATACCAGACGATGGCACGCTGCTTCCTTTAATGGAGGAGTTTTATACGATACAGGGCGAGGGATATAACACGGGTAAAGCCGCATATTTTATTCGTCTCGGTGGCTGCGATGTAGGTTGCCATTGGTGCGATGTTAAAGAAAGCTGGGATGCCGAGTTGCATGCACTCACTGCTGCCGATACCATTGTAAGTAATGCTGCCCTTCATCCGGCAAAGGCTGTTGTAGTAACCGGTGGCGAGCCTCTTATATACAATCTCGACTATTTAACCCACCAACTTCACGAAAAAGGGATAAAAACTTTTATTGAAACCTCAGGTGCTTACCCGCTTTCGGGCGATTGGGATTGGATTTGTCTTTCCCCTAAAAAGTTCAAGGCACCAACGCCACATGTTGCTGAATGCGCCCATGAATTAAAAGTAATCGTGTTCAATAAATCTGACTTTGAATGGGCCGAATATCACGCCAAAATGGTATCGCCCGACTGTAAGCTCTATTTACAGCCCGAATGGTCAAAATCAAAGGAGATGACACCACTTATTGTTGACTATGTGAAAGAAAACCCACAATGGGAAATTTCATTACAAACTCATAAGTATCTGAATATTCCATAATTTTTTTAACTTACGATATTAATTATCCTAAGTTAAAATGAAGATTGCAGTTTTATTGGTGCTTGCATTGTGTGTACCTGCTTTGCTTTGTGCCCAGCAGCCTGCCCGATATTCGTCATCCAATAAAGAAGCTATAAAATTCTTCGCTTCTGCTTACCAAAATCTTGATCAGCACCTTTATGATGAAGCCATTCAAAACTCATTAAAGGCCATTGGTCAGGATCCGAAATTCATAGAAGCCCACCTCCTGCTTGCCGATTTATACCGGATGAAACGGATGTATAAACCCGCTGTAGAAGAGTATGAAAAAGTCATTGCATTAAGCCCTGAATTTAATCGCGGTGCATATCTTAAGGCCGGAGAAATGGAAATTCATGATGCAAGCTATGCGCAGGCCCAGCTGCATCTCGAAAAATACCTTACCTATCCCGACTTGACTCCTGACAACATTACCTATGCAAAAAAGATGCTCGCCGATGCCAAATTCAGTATACAGGCTATATCACACCCTGTACCCTTTAAGCCAATAAATATCGGCCCCGAGATAAATACAGCTAACGATGAGTACCTGCCAGTTGCTACAGCCGATGAAAGTACACTGATATTTACCCGGAAGATCAACAACAACGAAGACTTTTATAAAAGTGAAATGGTAAATGGTAAATGGACTACCGCCACCTATCTAAGCAACCAGATTAACACAGAAAAATATAATGAAGGCGCACAATCCATTTCGCAGGATGGTAAATACCTGTTTTTTACCGGCTGTAACCGTCCGGATGGATTAGGCCGGTGTGATATCTATATAGCTCAAAGAAAGGGCAACGACTGGGTAAAACCTGTTGACCTTAACCCACCGGTAAACACTTCCGGCTGGGAGTCTCAACCCTCTATAAACTTCGACGGGCGCACGCTTTACTTTGTAAGTAACCGCAAAGGGGGCTATGGCGGTTATGATATATGGAAAAGTACATTAGGCGAAAAAGGCTGGGGCGAGCCGGAAAACCTTGGCCCTAATGTTAACACCCCGTATAATGAACAATCACCATTTATACATCCGGACGATAGTACACTTTACTTCAGCAGTGACGGATGGCCCGGCTTAGGAAGTAAAGACCTATTTGTTAGCCGCTTAGGCCAGGATGGCAAATGGCGAAAGCCCGAAAACCTCGGATATCCTATTAATACCAGTGGTGATGAAAGCGGCTTATCGTTAACCGCCGCCGGTGATTATGCTTTCTTTTCGTCGAATAATTTAAACGGTTTCGGCGGCTATGATATTTACAAATTTGAGCTACCGGTAAAGTTACGACCTCGCTTAGTGACCTATGTTAAAGGCTTTGTGAAAGATGCAAAAACCAAACAACCCCTGGAAGCCGCCATTGAAATTATTGACCTCGAAAATAATTTAGCGGTTTACCAGGATTACAGCGACGAAGAGAAGGGCGATTTTTTAGCTACTTTAACTTCGGGCAAAAACTATGCGCTTAATATTTCAAAAAGCGGATATCTGTTTTATTCCGAAAACTTTTCACTCAAAAATTACAAAACCAAGAACCCGTTTAATATTGTGGCTTTGTTATCACCTATTGAAGTTGGGAATAAGGTGATACTCAAGAATATCTTTTTTGATACCAATAAGTTTGATCTTGAAAAGGAATCAAAAGCCGAGCTTCTTAAGCTTATTGAATTTTTAGGCGTAAATCCAACTGTACGAATCGAAATTTCGGGGCATACTGATAACGTGGGTAATCACCAAAGTAATCAGGTACTATCTGAAAACAGGGCGAAATCCGTTTATCAGTATCTTGTATCACATGGTATTGCTCCTGCCCGGCTTGTTTACAAAGGTTACGCCGAAACACAGCCCATAGCGCCAAACACAAGCGAAGAAGACAGGGCAAAAAACAGGCGTACAGAGTTTATGATCATTACTAAGTAAGCTTTAAAAGCTAAAAGCAGAACGCGCAAGGCCTAAAGTTAATAGACTAATACTTGTACTTACGGGTTGCTTAAAGTAAAGCAACCGGGCTACATAAATGCAAATTCCGGGCCTTTTAATTGAAGAAGATCAGAAAGTAAAAAGCCTTCAGAATTTAATCTGAAGGCTTCAATATTTTAAGCAATATCCTCTCTTAGTTTCCTAATTCCGACATGAACTTAATGCGCATTAACTGTACCTCTTCACGGGTGTAATCGTCGCTGCCCAGTTCGGCTAAAGCTTCATCAATTGAATCGGCTTCGGCAGTACGGAAATAATCAAACACTTCTTCCTGCTTATCCTCATCAATAACTTCGTCAATATAATAGTTGAGGTTAAGTTTAGTTCCGGAGTTAACAATAGTTTCAACTTCTTTCAGAATCTCTTCATATGTAAGACCTTTTGAAGCGGCTATATCGTCAAGATTTAAATGCCTGTCGATATTTTGAATAATGAATACCTTAAGGGCTGATTTATTGGCTGCGCTTTTAATCACCATGTCAATCGGCCTGTCAATATCATTATCTTCTACATATTTCTGGATCAAATCGGTAAAAGGTTTACCAAATTTCAACGCCTTGCCTGCACCTACACCTGAAATTTGTTTAAGCTCTTCTGTATTAACAGGATAGTGTGTACACATCTCCTCTAAAGATGGATCCTGGAATATCACAAATGGTGGCAAGCCCTTTTGTTTTGCAAGCTTTTTGCGCAGCTCTTTAAGCATTTGCAGCAATTGCGTATCAAGCGCCCCCCCGCTTTGTTTTGGACCATCATCGTCACTATCATCATCGGTAGCCTCCATGATTTTGTTTAAAACAAACCGGATACTATGCGGATTGTCAATAAAAGCATTTCCACTTTTGGTAAGCCTTAAAAGCCCGTATTGATCAATATCTTTTGAAATATAGTTATTGAGCAAAGCCTGCCTTAAAAGCGAATTCCAAAGATTTTTGCCCAAATCTTTGCCCGCACCATAATAATCAAGCTGGTCGTGTTCATAGTTTTTAATCTGCGCATTTTCCTCGCCCATTAATATGCTGATGATATGATGATCGTCAAACTTCTCACCAATATGCTTGATTAAACTTAACGCCCTGTGCAGGTGTTCCTCGCCATCAAAATGCTCTTTATGCGTGCAGCAATTATCGCACATGTTATTACAGCCGGCTTCATTAAAGTTTTCGCCAAAATAATGTAACAGCTGCTTACGCCTGCAAACCGATGATTCGCAGTAGTCAATAACTTCCTTAAGTATCTGGGTACCTATTTCGCGTTCCGAAACAGGCTTATCTTTCATGAATTTCTGAAGCTTATCAATGTCCTTTTCAGAATAAAAGGCTACACAAACACCTTCACCGCCGTCACGACCAGCTCTGCCTGTTTCCTGGTAGTATCCTTCCATGCTTTTGGGTACATCATGGTGTATTACGTAACGAACATCTGGTTTATCAATCCCCATACCGAACGCTATTGTAGCCACAATAACGTCAACATCTTCCATCAAGAATTTGTCTTGCGTTTCGGCACGTACTTTAGGATCAAGCCCGGCATGGTACGGCAGTGCCTTTACTCCATTAAGGTTAAGCACCTCGGCTACTTCCTCAACCTTTTTACGGCTAAGGCAATACACAATGCCTGATTTGCCCTGATTTTGTTTTACAAACTTTACTATCTCTTTTATAACATTGCGCTTGGCACGCACTTCATAAAACAGGTTACCGCGGTTAAAGGATGATTTAAATACGGTTGCATTGTTCATCTGCAGGTTTTTCTGAATATCCTGCTGAACTTTAGGAGTAGCCGTCGCCGTTAAAGCAATGATAGGAATGTTTTCGCCGATATTGCTGATCACCTGACGTATTTTGCGGTATTCGGGCCTGAAATCGTGCCCCCATTCCGAAATACAGTGGGCCTCATCTACAGCAACAAATGATACTTGGTTCAAACGTAAGAAATCGATATTTTCCTGCTTGGTTAATGACTCAGGCGCAACATATAGCAACTTGGTTTTTCCTGCAAGCACATCTTCTTTAACCCTGGCTATCTCTGATTTTGTAAGTGACGAATTTAAAAAGTGGGCTATACTATCTGATCCTCCGAAAGCCCTAAGCTGATCTACCTGGTTTTTCATCAGGGCTATCAGCGGTGAAATTACGATTGCCGTACCATCGCTCATTAAAGCCGGTAACTGATAACACATCGATTTGCCACCCCCGGTAGGCATAATAACAAATGTATCATTGCCGGCCAGGATATTGGTTATTATCGCTTCCTGCTCCCCCTTAAAATTATCAAACCCGAAAAAATTCTGGAGATTGTCAAATAGCGATTTCTTTGTTTCTATCATTATTTTAACAAATTCTTAAATTGTATTTAAAAGTTTAAAGTAACAAAATTTTCTAAATAAACGTTGGATTTACTTTTAAATTTTATGTAAAAATGATGATTAGATGAAAAACAATTTCTTTACTTGTTCATTTAAAGAACCAGACAAATTGTGATTGAGCGCCCTGTTAAATTATTTAGATGCACTTAATCGATAATTAACAAATTATTACACATTTTTACAGTTGATATACCAAATTAAAATTCTCTACTTTCTCATGGATAAAAACTATTATGCGATAATTATGGCAGGAGGGATTGGAAGCCGCTTTTGGCCGATAAGCCGTACATCGCACCCTAAACAGTTTATCGACATACTTGGTACCGGTAAAACCTTAATTCAAAACACCTACGAACGTTTCCTGAAAGTTTGCCCAAAAGAAAATATATATATTGTTACTAACGAAAACTATACCAAACTGGTAAAACAACAGCTGCCGGATTTGGGGGATCAACAGATCCTTACCGAACCCGTAATGCGTAACACGGCTCCCTGCATAGCCTACGGCTGTTTCAAAATTGAAAGCCTTAATCCCGACGCTGCCATTGTTGTGGCCCCTTCTGATCAGCAGATATTGGATGAAGAGGCTTTTGTTACCGCCATTGAAAAATCATTGCAAACCGCGGCTTCAAACGATTACCTGATAACCCTGGGTATTAAACCGTCAAGACCAGATACCGGTTATGGATACATCCAATATACCGATAATGTTATTAACGACGAGTTTCATAAAGTAAAAACCTTTACTGAAAAACCAACGCTTGAAATAGCAAAGACATTTATTCAAAGCGGCGATTTTTTATGGAATGCCGGTATTTTTGTTTGGTCGGCCAAAGCTATTGTTAAAGCATTTGGCCAGCACTTGCCCGAAATGCACGAAATATTTGCTGATGCAAGACCTGTTTACAACTCTGACGATGAAAAAACTTATGTCCATAAGGCATATCAGCAATGCGTCAATATCTCGATAGACTACGGTATTATGGAAAAGGCAGATAATGTATATGTACTACCTTCGGATTTTGGCTGGAGTGATCTGGGCACATGGGCATCGATATATGACCTGGCCGAAAAAGATTATGTAGGCAATGCCGTTATCCCTGCCGAAAAAGTGATCATGTATGATTCATCAAACTGTATGGTAAACGTACCAGGCGAAAAACTGGTAATACTACAGGGCCTGCATGATTATATTGTTGTAGAATCAAACAATTCGCTGCTTATTTGCCCGCGTGATCAGGAACAAAATATCAAGCAGGTTGTGACTGATGTGAAAAATAAGTTTGGAGCGAAGTATATTTAACCCCCCTGCCCCTAAAGGGGAGTACCAATGATAAAGATATATAAACAAGAAAAGCTTTGCCGGTGCAAAGCTTTTCTTGTTTAACAATATTGAAAGCTTGCCATAAGTAAGCACCCCCTTTAGGGGGCGGGGGGGGTTCTCTGCCTTATCGCTTCATACAAAATCACCCCCGTTGACACCGACACGTTTAAAGATTCAATTTCTCCAAACATGGGGATTTTTGCCAAATGATCTGAAATGCGGATGATCTCGTTACGGATCCCATCCTCCTCCGAACCCATAACGATAGCCGTTGGTACGGTATAATCAGGTTTATAAATATCATCCTGAGTTTTTTCAGTACAACAAACCAACTGCAAGCCAGATTCCTGCAAAAAGCGCACAGTTTGCATAAAGTTATCATGCCTGCAAACCGGAATTTTATATAACGCGCCAGCCGATGTCTTAATAGCATCAGGGTTGATCTGCGCTGAGCCTTTTGCCGGAATTACAATAGCGTGCACGCCTGCACATTCGGCAGTCCGGGCAATTGCGCCCATGTTCCTCACGTCGGTAATGCTATCTAAAACCAAAATCAACGGTGTCTCCCCTTTTTCAAATACATCGGGTATGATGTTTTCTATTTTTTGATAAACAATGGGCGAGATCACGGCTATGACCCCCTGATGATTTTTTTGTGTAATGCGGTTGAGTTTTTCAACGGGAACCTGTTGTGCGGTTATCTGATACTCGTTCATCAACTCTTTAAGCTCCTGAATAAGACCGCCGCCTATACCTCGTTGTATAAATAATGCCTCGATCTCTTTGCCCGAACGGATAGCTTCTACTACCGCCCTGATCCCAAAAACCATTTGATTGCTTTCGCGCTGAGGCCTTGAATTAAATGCCATTTTATGATTTGAATTTTGGCAAAAGTAGCTATATTAATTGATTAAGCCGTTATTGAACTGATAACCCTTTTGGGTTTAACAGCCTTTGAGTGCAATTGCTATCAACATTCCAAAACTTTATTAACATCGGTTCAATTACCTGAAAATCAACCTATCCATATTTCGTTAAAAAGTTATCAACACTCCGATGTTTATTAAAAAGCTTTAATTTATTGCCCTGTGTATGATTATTTTAAAATGCCGATACACTATGTTAGGTGTTTCCTTTGCCCGTCGCAACATTTTTTGTATATTTTTGTACCCTTATGAGTTTTGAGAATAACAACCAGTATAACAAGCCGAATACTTTTGAGCGACGCAGCCGAGTTCCCAATCCAACTCCCTTTATTGCAGGTGGCAAATTGCAGCCTCAGGCTACCGATTTGGAAGAGGCAGTTTTAGGCGCCCTTATGCTGGAGAAGGATGCCCTTTCGTCAGTTATAGATGTTTTAAAACCCGAAGTTTTTTATCAAACTAATCATCAGAAGATATTTTCTGCCATTAAAATACTGTTTGAAAAAACACAACCTGTAGATATTCTTACAGTTACGGCCGAGTTACGCAGATTAGGCGAGCTTGAAATGGTTGGTGGTGCCTACTACATCACAGAACTTACCAGCCGTGTTGCTTCCGCTGCCAATATCGAGTTCCACTCACGTATCATTATCCAGAAATTTATCCAGCGCGAACTGATCCGGATCTCTACCGAAGTGATCAACGCCGCTTATGAAGATACCAGCGATGTATTTGACCTGCTGGATATGGCCGAAAAAAACCTGTTTGAAATTGCACAAAGCAACCTACGCCGTGATGCCCGCAACATGGACGACCTCGTTCACGAAGCATTACGGGATATTGAGGCCCTGAAAGATAAAAAAGATGGCTTAACGGGCGTTGCTTCGGGCTTTACTGGCCTCGACCGGATGACTTCGGGCTGGCAAAAATCCGATCTGGTTATTATCGCTGCCCGTCCGGCTATGGGTAAAACAGCTTTCGTGTTAAGTTGCGCCCGCAATGCCGCCGTTGACTTTGACAAGCCAGTGGTAGTATTTTCGCTGGAGATGTCATCCGTACAGTTGGTTAACCGTTTGATTGCCGGCGAAGCGGAAATTGAGCAGGAAAAAATACGTAAGGGTACACTTGAAGAATGGGAATGGCAACAGGTACACTCCAAAATTGGCAGACTTGAGAAAGCTACATTCATCATTGATGATACTCCTGCGCTAAACATCTTTGAGTTCCGGGCAAAATGTCGCCGTTTAAAATCCCAGTATGACATCCAGTTAATCATCATCGACTACTTACAGCTGATGCATGGCAAGGCCGAGGGCAAAGGTGGTGGTGGTAACCGTGAGCAGGAAATCAGCAGTATTTCACGTGCATTAAAATCAGTTGCCAAGGAGCTCAGTGTACCGGTAATTGCATTATCTCAGTTAAGTCGTGCGGTAGAGAGCAGGCCGGGTAACTCTAAGAGGCCAATGCTTTCAGACTTACGTGAATCTGGCGCTATTGAGCAGGATGCCGACATGGTATTGTTCCTATATCGTCCTGAATATTACGGATTAACGGAAGATGAAGACGGTAACCCAACCCAGGGTGTAGGCGAGGTTATTATAGCCAAACACCGTAACGGTGAAACAGGTACTGTACGATTGAAATTTGTTGGTAAATATGTGAAATTTGCTAACCTTGAAGAAGGTATGGACGGCTTCCCTCCACCTACGGGTAATGCTTTCGCGGGCCTTGCTCCTTCACAGGATTTTGAAAAGCAGAGTAACTTCATCATTCGCCCTTCAAGAATGGACGACATGGATGACGAAGCACCGTTTTAATTCAATTTCGAATTTGGACTTTCGATTTCGGATTTATTAAATGCAAAATTCCGAAATCGAAAATCCGGAATCCCAAATCAAAATATCATTCCCAAAACCACACCGATAATAATCACTATCGGTGTTTTTATTTTGGTAAAATGCAGCACCAGGAACGTACCTATCATCAATGCGTAGGCTGACCAGTTTAAACCAAAAGGCTTTACCAGTAAAATCAACGCTGTCGCCATAAAACCTACAGCTACGGCATTTATCCCGCTCAATGAGTTCTTTATCCTGGTGATTTTTTTAAGATCCTCCCAGAAAGGCACGATAAAAAGAATAAGGATAAGCCCGGGGGTATTGATGCCAATAACAGCAACGAGGCTGCCAATTATTTGTCCCCAAATGTTATAGCCTTTATTGCCAAGTGTTATGCCACCCAAAAAAGATGTAAACGAAAATGTGGGTCCGGGCAAAGCCTGCTGCAGGGCATATCCCGACAAAAACTCCGACCTGCCCAGATAATGTTTAACCTCAACAAATTCGGTATACATGAGCGGCACAAGCACCTGCCCTCCTCCAAAAATTAAAATCCCATTACGGTAAAAGTTTTCGAATAAACGGATAGGCAGGCTGAATGGCGATGTTTGATTTACAACAGCACCCAAAGCCGCAAAGAAAAGCAAGATACCAATAAAATAAGCAACCTTATTAGGGTTTACATTTGAATATAACTTTACCCTTAATTCGTTTTCATGCTGCTGGGTTTCCATAGCCGATGATATGATACCGCCAAGCAATATCAGGATCGGGAAAGCATATGCATTTTGCAGGATCAGTGTAACGATCAATGAGCCGATAGCCAGCATAGTACTGATCCTTGTTTTCAGAAATTTATTGGCAAACGTATAAGTGGCGTAAGCAACTATGCCAACGGCTATGGGTTGTACATAACTGATCACATGCGCAAATTTGGCCTTATTGGCAAACATATTATAGCTTATGGCAGCCATGCACATGATAGTGGCCGAAGGAAGGACCCAGATCAAAAATGTAATGATGGCCAGCCTGAGCCCGCCTACTTTCCAGGCTATCCCAACCAGTGTTTGGGTTGATGAAGGCCCCGGCAAAACCTGCGATAAGGCATTAAGCTCCATCAACTCATCTTCAGTAATATATCTTCGTTTCTCAACAAATTCCCGCAGTAAAACGGCGATGTGGGCTTGCGGTCCGCCAAAAGCAGTGAAGGTATATATCAGCACATCCCGAAGGAATATAAGTTGCTGTTTTTTCATTCTTTAAAGAGGTTCAGTTCATGGTTTAAAACAGTTCATCTTAAAATTAATCAGGGAAAATAAAAAGCCATGAACTATGAACCATCAACTATTAACAAAAAACTAATAATCGTCGTCATCTTCTTCAAAGCCCATTGCCTGCCTGTATACTGCTTGCAATTCAGAAAAAGCGTGGTTATCGCGTTTTTCTTTGGTTACTTTCATGCCGTTTTCGTAGGTTTTGATAGCATCATCTTTACGGTTCAACGCTTCATAAAGCTTACCTAAATGGTAATAGGTACCGGTGTAGCCAGGATGGTTATTCACTAAATCTTCGTAATAAGCAAGCGCCTTATCTGTCTCATTCAGACGCAGATATTCTGTTGCAAGGGCATACTTCAGAAACTCGTCATCCGGTTCATTTTTTATAAATTCCAGCAGCTTATTCAATCTGTTCAACTCCATTTTAAACTCTATCTTTTTTAACTAAATTTGCAAAAACCTATTGATATGAAGATTCTGGTATGTGTAAGTAATGTTCCTGATACCACCACAAAAATAACTTTTACTGATAATAACACGCAATTTAATACAAACGGGGTACAGTTCATACTTAACCCTTATGATGAAATTGCACTTGCGCGCGCCATTGAGTTAACCGACGGCGGTAAGGGCACAGTAACTGTAATAAACGTTGGTGAGGCAAATACCGAAGCCACTATACGCAAGGCCCTGGCCATTGGCGCTACCGATGCTGTGCGCATAAACGCTAAACCGCACGATGCGTGGTATGTAGCTTATCAAATTGCACAATATGTAAAAGCAAATCCCTTCGATCTCATCCTTACCGGCCGCGAATCCATTGATTATAACGGCTCAAAAGTTGCAGGCATGCTGGGCGAACTGCTTGATTTGCCATCGGTATCCATTATCAAAAAATTAGATGCTGGTGACATCGAAGCAACCGTTGAACGCGAAATAGAAGGCGGTAAAGAAGTTTTGACCATACCCTATCCATTTGTGGCGGGTACTGCCGAGGGTGTGGCTGAACCCAAAATCCCTAATATGCGTGGTATTATGTCGGCACGGACTAAGCCGCTTGCTGTTGCAGAACCTGTTGATGTAAAAACATTTTCAGAAATCACCGGTTATGAAACACCAGCCCCCCGTGGCCAGGTTAAACTTGTTCCTGCCGATGATACTGCAAAACTGGTTGAACTGCTGCATGCAGAAGCGCGTGTTATTTAATTTATGATCTAAATCACTTACAGATAAATATGTCAGTTTTAATATATGCGGAAAATGCCGGGGGCAAATTCAAAAAGTCAATTTTTGAAGCTGTTTCTTATGCCCGTGCTATTGCCGATCAAAGTAATACTTCTGTTACTGCTGTGTCAATTGGCAACGTTGATGCAACCGAATTAGCTTTATTAAGTAAATACGGCGCAGATAAGGTACTTAATGTATCAGGAGATAAATTAAAGGACTTTGTAAACCAGGCCTATGCCTCTGTTATAGCTGAAGCTGCTAAAAAAGAAGGCTCGGCAGTTGTAGTATTATCAAATACTTTTTCGGGCCGAGGATTGGCGCCAAGGGTTGGCGTAAAACTGGAAGCAGGCGTAGCTGATGGAGCGGTTGCCTTACCGGAACAGGCAGGAGGCTCTTTTAAGGTAAAGAAAACCGCCTTTTCGGGGAAAGCTTTTGCTACGGTTGAGCTTACGTCGGCTATTAAAGTTATTGCGCTTGTACCCAACTCTTACAAAGTAGTTGAAACAGGTGGCACCGCTCAGGTTGAGGACTTTAATGTTGAACCTAAAGCATCCGACTTTAAAGCCATGATTAAAGAAATCGTTCGCTCAACTGATAAAGTTTCATTGCCTGATGCTGAAATTGTTGTTTCGGGCGGTCGCGGTTTAAAAGGCCCGGAAAACTGGGGCATGATAGAAGAGCTTGCCGAGCTTTTAGGTGCTGCTACTGCCTGCTCAAAACCGGTATCAGATGCTGGCTGGAGACCCCATAGCGAACACGTTGGTCAAACCGGCATAGCTGTCAGTCCAAATTTGTATATTGCAGTCGGCATTTCAGGTGCTATTCAACACCTGGCCGGGGTAAGTTCATCAAAAGTTATCGTCGTAATAAACAAAGATCCTGAAGCGCCGTTTTTTAAGGTAGCGGATTACGGGATTGTTGGCGACGCGTTTGAAGTACTCCCTAAATTAATTGCAGCCGTTAAAGAATATAAAGCTTCAGCATAAATACAGGTGTGATGGGGAATAACATGAAAAAAATAAAGCTTGATATTGTCGGCTTATCATACAGTCAAACTCAATCCGGCGCGTACGCACTTGTTTTGGGCGAGGTTAGCGGCCGTCGTCGTTTGCCTATTATCATCGGAAGCTTTGAAGCCCAGGCAATTGCCATCGAAATAGAAAAGATGACCCCAAGCCGCCCGCTTACGCATGATTTGTTCAAGAGCTTTGCCCAGGCTTATCAAATTGAAGTTCAGGAAGTAATTATCTACAATCTTGTTGATGGCATTTTTTACGCCAAGCTGGTTTGCAGTGACGGAAAGCGTTCTGTAGAAATAGATGCCCGCACTTCTGACGCCATCGCTGTAGCCGTACGTTTTGACTGCCCTATCTTCACATATGAA
Organism: Mucilaginibacter sp. Mucisp86; assembly: GCF_047324315.1. NCBI lineage: Bacteria > Pseudomonadati > Bacteroidota > Sphingobacteriia > Sphingobacteriales > Sphingobacteriaceae > Mucilaginibacter > Mucilaginibacter sp. Mucisp86. Next base: position 6,102,327 of record NZ_CP168503.1, on the reverse strand, counting down.
TTTATCCTTTCAACAGCGGGCATTGTTATTGAAGGTAATGACTTCGTGTATTTAGAAAATATCAACGAAGCACCTGAGGAGAAATCGGTTAGCGCATCGGTTAGCGGTTACGCTTCTATCAGTACCGAAGAGCTCAAAACCAAACTACAGGAAGCCCTTGCCGAAGAATCGTACGAAAAAGCGGCGAAGATCCGCGACGAACTGAATAAACGTAAAGCATCCTAATAATTTCGGAATCCGGATTTTCGATTTCGGATTTGCCAAAAGATAATTTATTGCATATAATATAACAGAAACTCAGCCCCTGGGTTTCTGTTTAACAATCGTAATTTCTACACTTGTAGCTTTCTGATTCACATTTATTTCACTACTTTCCGCTTTTAATTTAACACTGACTAAATTTTATTTAAACCGGGTACCCATATGAATATTAAGTTCCGCTTAATACTGATGAATTTTATGCAATTTTTTATCTGGGGGGCCTGGTTGCTTACCATTGGTGCATATTGGTTTCAGGACAAACATTGGTCGGGCGCTCAGTTTGGGGCTATTTTTAGCACCATGGGTATTTCGGCTATATTTATGCCAGCCCTTACCGGTATTATAGCTGATAGGTTTATTAACGCTGAAAAACTATATGGCATCATGCACATATTTGGTGCAGCATCATTATTTACCCTGCCTTTAATTACCAGCCCTTCTGCATTTTTTTGGGTAATACTCATCAATATGATCTTTTATATGCCAACCCTTTCGCTTTCGATAACTGTAGCATATTCGGCATTAAAAAGCAGCAACAAAGATGTAGTTAAAGACTATCCTCCTATTCGCATCTGGGGAACTATCGGCTTTATCGCTGCCTTATGGACAGTGAGCCTTACCCATAATGAAACATCGCCTAACCAGTTTTATATAGCATCAGCAGTAGCACTAGCGCTCGGACTATATTCATTCAGTCTTCCCAAATGCCCTCCGCTTTCCGCTAAGGCAAACAACAAATCGTTTGTCGACTCATTGGGGTTAAACGCCTTTAAACTGTTCAAAGACCCGAAGTTTGCTATTTTCTTCGCCTTTTCAATGCTTTTGGGGGCAGCATTGCAACTTACCAATGCTTATGGCGATACCTTTATACAGGATTTTAAAAATATAGCTATTTATAAAGATTCTGTAGGCGTAAAATACCCAGCTATCATCATGTCGATATCCCAGTTCTCCGAAACATTCTTCATCTTATTGATCCCGTTTTTCCTGCGTAAATTCGGCATCAAATATGTGATGCTGTTCAGTATGCTGGCCTGGGTACTACGTTTTGGCCTTTTCGCCTTTGGCGACCCCGCAGGCGGTTTATGGATGATTGTTTTATCATGCATTGTTTATGGCATGGCTTTCGACTTCTTTAACATATCAGGCTCACTGTTTGTTGAAACGCAAGCCACTCCCGATATCAGGGCGAGTGCACAAGGCCTTTTTATGATGATGGTAAACGGCTTCGGGGCTTTTTTTGGAAGCATTGCGAGTGGCCTCATTATCGATCATTTCTTCCTGCTGCCTGGTGGAGGAAAAGACTGGCACGGCATCTGGCTTACATTTGCCGGTTATGCTTTGGTAATCGCTATTATCTTCCCGTTCGTATTCAGATACAAACACAATAAGGCGCTTGTTGAAGCGATACAGCATGCATAATTGTCTGAATCAGAATTTTCAGAATTAAAGAATTTTCAGAACACTCACATTAAAAAGCCTTGCAATGTTGAAACGTTGCAAGGCTTTTTAATTCTGTTAATTTCCAAATCCTAAAAATCATGGTTCAGTTTTTCCGCCCCATCGCATACTTAATGCCACCTAACAGATGATTTAAATATAACGGATCAGCATATGATTCATCAGTGTGTCCAAGCTCTGTATAAAAAGCCCTGCCTCCATCGAAGTTATGGTACCATGCCATCGGATGATTGTCGCCGTTTTCGCCGCCGGTATAGCTTTTTTCATCAATTTTAATTAGCACATGCAGGTCATCACCTATCCATTTGTAGTTGTACCATTCGTCCCAGCGTTTCCAGGTTTCAGGAAGGTGTTTGGTAGCTATAAAATTACGATCGAATACATCTAAAGTAGCCTCTTGCTGCTTTGGATGACTTTTGAAATAGGCACCTACCAATTTGCCATACCATGGCCAGTCATATTCTGTATCGGTTGCGGCATGTACACCAACAAAGCCACCGCCCGTTTTAATGTATTGCTCAAAAGCAGCCTGCTGGGTATCATTCAAAACATCACCAGTGGTACTTAAAAATATCACAGCCTTATACTGCTTTAGGTTATCAATAGTAAACTTTGCAGCATTGGTGGTGCTATCCACATCAAAATTATTCTCCTGACCTAATTTCATAATAGCAGGTACACCTACCGCTATTGAGTTATGATGAAAGCCAGCCGTTTTACAAAATACAAGTACTTTATCTTTAGCAAGTACTTGGGTAATAGATGCGCCTATTAGTAGGCAAATGGTTAGTAGTTTTTTCATGGTTGGTGACTGGTTGATTATGTGAGTGGTTATTGTTTGGTGAATGGTTGATTGGGTTGATTGAGTGAGTGGTTGGCCTTTGGGGAAAATAGAACTGAACAATTCACCTAATCAACCACTCACTAATCACCAACCTATAAATTTCCTTTTTTTAATTCATCTACGGCGAAATGAGCAGCGCGGGCCGTCATAGCCATATAAGTTAACGAAGGGTTTTGACATGCGGACGAAGTCATGGCAGCGCCATCGGTAACAAAAACATTTTTGGCATCCCATACCTGGTTGTTGCCGTTAAGCACCGAAGTTTTAGGATCACGCCCCATCCTTGCGGTACCCATTTCATGGATGCCATCACCAACATTATGGCCGCGGTCATGCGTTTCGATGTTCTTTACACCAGCACTTTCTAGCATGGCTTTGGCTTCCCGCACAATATCAATACGCATTTTCTTTTCGTTTTCCTTTATCTCAGCGTCCATCGCTAATATTGGTAGCCCCCATTTGTCCTTGCGGGTTTTATCAAGAGTGATTTTGTTTTCGTGATAAGGCAGCAATTCACCAAAACCGCCAATACCAATTGTCCATGGACCGGGTTCGGTAAGCGCATCCTTATATTGGGCCCCAATATTGTATTCGGCAATTTCACGGTTCCAGCCCTGGCGGCTTGCAGCACCCTGGTAACCGAAGCCGCGCAGGTAATCGCGTTTATCGCCAAACAGGTTGGCAAACCGGACTACATAAATGCCATTAGCGCGGCGGCCGTAATAATATTTATCTTCAAAACCATCAACCAGTCCGCTTGCACCAAGATTATAATGATGATCCATAATGTTATGACCAAGCTCGCCGCTACTGCTTCCTAAGCCATCGGGCCAGATGTCTGTAGCAGAGTTCATCAAAACCCAGGCGCTATTAAGTGCCGACGCGTTGACAAAAACTATTTTTGAATAATATTCATAGGTTTGATTGGTTTCGGCATCAAGCACCTCTACCCCTTTGGCCTTTTTTGTGTCCTTATCATACAATATTTTAGTAACGATAGAGTAAGGCCTCACCGTTAAATTACCGGTAGCCAAAGCAGCGGGCAATGTCGACGATTGAGTACTGAAGTAGCCGCCAAACGGACAACCTTCCCAGCACCGGTTTCTGAACTGGCATGCCGTGCGCCCCGGAATGGCGGCTGTTAAATTAGCCGAGCGACCAATAATCATATGCCTGCTGCCGTTGTAATTTTTCTTGATGCGCGCGGCGACATCCTTTTCCACCACGTTCATGTCCATTGGTGGTAAATAATGACCATCAGGCAGTTGTGGTAAGCCCTCTAATGAACCGCTGATGCCTGCAAACTTCTCTACATGATCATACCATGGAGCAAGGTCTTTATAGCGGATAGGCCAATCTATAGCCCAGCCATCTTTAGCGTTAGCCTCAAAATCAAAATCGCTCCAGCGGTAACTTTGCCTTCCCCATAAAATGGAGCGGCCACCAAGCTGGTATGAACGCCACCAATTAAAGGGTTTGATCTCGGTGTACGGCGCAGCCTGTTCATCTGTCCAATAATCCATAATGGGTTCTGTAGCGCCCCAATTACGTGATATCACCGGGCGCTGCTTACGCTGCGCCTGAGTTGGCTTTCCGGCATGATGAAGGTCCCAGGGATTCTGGCTGGCGCTCTTATAATCTTTGATATGTTCAAAGTTTCGGCCCCGTTCAAGCATAATGGTTTTTAAACCCAGTTCTGATAACTCCTTTGCCGCCCAGCCACCGCTGATACCCGAGCCTATTACAATAGCGTCATAAGTATTATTAGCCTTGGCTTTGCCGTTTACATTAGTTAATGGCATATGTTTTAAAATTGGTTTTGAGATTGGATAAAACAAGTATATTAATTAAAAATTGATATAGCAATCGATTGTGAAGAAAAGTATGAACCATAATTTATGGGATTGATGGATTACCTTGATAGTAAGTTTTATTCAGACTTCATGAAATCCGCTAATCCTAAAAATCAAGGTTCTTTTATTATTTTTACGCCATGCTCCAGGTAAGCGAATTATATATCTACCCAATAAAATCATTAGGTGGCATTGCTGTACAAAGCGCTGTGGTTACCAGTCGCGGTTTAGAACATGACCGGCGCTGGATGCTGGTTAATGAACATGGGCACTTTATAACACAGCGCGAGTTTCCGCAGATGGCTTTAATAAAAGTAATGGTAGAGCCTGATGGGATAACTGTGCACCATCATTCAAGCGGATCGTTATTAATTCCTTTTAATTGCGAAAGAAAACCTTTGCAACAGTTTGCCGTTTGGGACGACACCTGCTTTGGACAATATGTAAGCGAAGAGTTTGACCAATGGTTTAGCAAAACCCTTAATATGAAATGCAGGCTGATTTACATGCCCGATGACAGCGAACGCGAGGTTGACCAGCGTTATGCCAAACCCGGAGTGATTACTTCATTTGCCGATGCCTATCCTTTCCTGCTCATCGGGCAGGCTTCGCTTGATGATCTTAACAAACGGATGATGTTGCCATTGCCAATGAACCGTTTTCGCCCCAATATCGTCTTCACCGGTGGGGAAGCTTACTGCGAAGACCTGATGAATGAGATTGATATAGCAGGCATTACCTTTTACGGCGCAAAACTTTGTGCCCGCTGTGTGCTTACAACTATTGATCAGCAAACTGCTGTAAAAGCTAAGGAGCCTCTAAAAACCCTGGCCTCGTACCGCATGAAAAACAATAAAATTATGTTCGGACAAAACCTGGTGCATGAAAATACCGGCATAATTTCGGTGGGAAATGAACTTAACGTTTTAAGTACCCATACCGAGGAAAGATTTATTGTAGTAAAAAAACCAATAACAACCACATGAAGCCAACCATAACTATTGAATATTGCCCTAAATGCAACTGGATGATGCGCGCCGCTTACATGGCGCAGGAGTTGCTCACTACCTTTACCGATGATGTGAACGGAGTTACCCTAAAACCAAGTGAAGTAAGTGGTAGATATACGATAAGCGTTGATGAAGAAACACTGTTTGACCGCAAGCGCGATGGGCATTTCCCTGAGATTAAAGAGTTAAAACAGGCTGTTCGTGATAAGGTAAATTCGGGTAAAAGTCTTGGCCATTCAGACAGGCATCAATTGTAACTTTTATATAACAATGTCTGTATAAAATATCCTTTCTATATAATCTATAATATTACTCGAAAAAATAATTAATTTAGATGATATCTTTCTTTAACTTTGTGAGTTTTATTTTAGAAAATGCTTTCAAAAAAAACTAAGTACGCTATAAAGGCACTTGTGGTTCTTGGCAAGAACATGGACCAGCCGCCTATGCAAATTTCGAAGATTGCCGAAACTGAACGGATCCCTAAGAAATTTCTTGAGCAAATACTGCTTGATCTGCGCAATGCAGGATTTCTGTATAGTAAAAAAGGCGCTGGCGGTGGCTACAGCCTTAACCGCGACCCCAAAGAAATATTTCTGGTAAGTATTATGCGTATCACCGATGGACCTATCGCCATGGTACCCTGCGCAAGCTTAAATTTTTACCACAAATGTGATGAGTGCCACCAGGAAAGCACTTGCGGCATAAGGGATGTGTTTGTTGACGTAAGGGATGCCACACTTAAAATATTGAGCGAAACAAGTATCGCCGATATCATTAAACGCGAAAGTACTCTCATCAGCGTTTAATTTCAAAACTTCATAAAACTGTCATAACGCAGTTTTTTTTATTTAAATGCTACCTTTTCCGTATACTATATATATATTTGGGAAATGAATCGTGAGAGCATTAATATTACTTGCCAAAACCAACTGATCTGTTGCCAGATGCGCAATGGTAAATCGGGGCTATAAACGTAATATTTAACAATATATGCCTCTTTAGCCACAGCCAAAGGGGCTTTTTTATAAAAGATTAATACATAGAATATGCAGAGCTTCAGAACAGAACTGGAGAATCCCATTGTTGAGAAGGATATTATCGATCTTGAAAAAAAGATCCACGCTTTTCGTGAAGGTAAAATTCATGATGAAAAATTCAGGAGTTTGCGTTTAGCACGTGGTGTGTATGGCCAGCGTCAGCCGGGCGTACAGATGGTGCGTATTAAATTGCCATTCGGTAAGGTTACCTTTAAGCAATTGTTAAAAATTGCCGAAATCTCTGACGAATTTGGAAGCAGCAACCTGCACCTTACCACCCGTCAGGATATCCAGATCCACTATGTAAGCCTTGATCGCACACCTCAGCTTTGGGCCAAGCTTGAGCAGGATGATATTACCCTTCGCGAAGCCTGCGGTAATACTGTTCGTAACGTTACAGCCTCTCCTACTGCCGGTATCGATCCAAAAGAACCATTTGACGTTTCGCCGTATGCATATGCTACCTTTGATTATTTTCTGCGCAACCCAATATGCCAGGAAATGGGTCGGAAATTCAAGATCTCTTTTTCATCAAGCGATGAGGATACCGCATTCTCATACATTCATGATATTGGCGCCATCCCTAAAATAAATGCTAACGGCGAGCGTGGGTTTAAGATCATGCTTGGTGGTGGTTTAGGTGCGCAGCCTATTTTAGCCAGCATTGTTGAAGAATTTTTACCTGAAGACCAACTGATCCCTTATATCGAATCGGTGATCCGTGTGTTTGACCGTTATGGCGAGCGCAACAACCGTAACAAAGCCCGGATGAAGTATCTTATCCAAAAATTAGGGTTGGATGAAGTGCTGCGCTTAACCAAAATCGAGCGTACAGCCAATAAGGTAAAGTCATACCCTGTTAACCGCGACGCTGTTGATGTTCCTGCGCTGCCGCCAACAAATGGTTATCCTGAAGTAACTATCAGCAATCCGCTCCGTTATGAGCAATGGCTGGCAACCAACGTTTTTGAACAAAAGCAAGATGGCTTTTATGGTGTATATATAAAAGTACCGGTAGGCGATATATCATCTGATACCGCCCGTGCATTGGTTAAAACCTTAGAGCCTTTGGTTGGCAACGAGATCCGTATCACCCAAAACCAGGGTTTGTTATTAAAATATGTTCAAAAAGAAGCGCTGCCTGCCCTGTATGAAGGATTAGCTAAGCTTGAGCTGGCTGCACCCGGCTTTGACAGTCTTGCCGACGTTACCACATGTCCGGGTACAGATACCTGTAACCTTGGTATCTCGAACAGTATGACCATGGCCAGGGTATTGGAAGATCTGATCTATAACGAATACGAGGATTTTATTTATAACCGCGAAATTAAGATTAAAATAAGCGGCTGTATGAACTCATGCGGTCAGCATGGCTTGGCCCACATTGGTTTCCACGGCAGTTCGCTTAAAGCGGGCGCTAAAGTATTACCATCGGTACAGGTGATGTTGGGTGGCGGTACCGTTGGCGACGGCGTTGGCCGCGCTGCCGAGAGGGTAATTAAAGTACCTACCAAACGTGCTACCGACGTTTTAAGATGGTTGTTGAACGACTATAAAGAGTTTTCGCCTGAAGGTGAAACTTACCATGAATATTACGACAGGCAGGGTAAAGATTATTTTTATCGTTTGTTGAAACCTCTTGCTGATTTAACTACACTTACCGATGACGAGTATATTGACTGGGGCCACCAGGAAACCTTTGTTACCGCCATTGGTGTAGGTGAATGCGCCGGTGTGATCATCGACCTGGTAGCTACCCTGCTGTTTGAATCGGAAGAGAAATTGGGTTGGGCTAATGAAGCCTATGCTGCCGGCCGTTGGGCTGATGCTATTTACCATGCCTACAATGTTTTCGTAAGTTCGGCAAAAGCTTTATTACTCGATAAAGGCGTTAACAGCAGCACACAAATTGGTGTGATCCGCGAATTTGATGCGCAATACGTTGAAAAAGGCGAGTTTGAGTTAAACGGAACATTTAATGAACTGGCACTACAGCTCAATCAAAACGAGCCTTCACAGGAATTTGCCACCGCATATTTAGCACAGGCTACAGAATTTTTAAGCAGAAGTAAGGATAAGAGAGAGGCGCTTGTACAATAATGACTGATACTAATAAAAATATAAAAGAGCCGCGCATTACACTGGTTGGCGCAGGCCCTGGTGATGCCGACCTGATAACCATAAAAGCCATCAAAGCTTTAAAAACAGCCGATGTTGTTTTGTACGATGCTTTAGTTAATGAGGAGCTACTTGATTACGCTCCGGAAAACTCCACAAAAGTTTACGTTGGCAAACGTTCCGGCGACCATACCTTTTCGCAGGAAGCAATTAACAATCTTATGGTTGATTATGCCAAAAACTATGGCCATGTGGTTAGGTTAAAAGGCGGTGATCCCTTTGTATTCGGTCGCGGATATGAGGAACTTATTGTTGCCTCGGCGCATAACATACCTGCTTCGGTTATTCCGGGTATTTCAAGCTCGATAGCCGTGCCCGAATTACAGCAAATCCCTGTTACACACCGCGGATTAAGCGAAAGTTTCTGGGTAGTTACCGGTACTACTGCTAACGGTAAGATCTCGAACGACCTTATTGATGCTTCACGCTCAAATGCTACTGTGGTTGTATTGATGGGGATCCACAAGCTGGCCGAGATCACTGAAATATTTAAGTTACAAGGCAAGAACAAACTGCCTGTAGCCGTTATCCAAAGCGGATCAACAGCTGAGGAGAAAATTGCCGTTGCTACTGTGGATACCATTCTTGATGCCGTTCAAGAAAGCAGGATCTCATCGCCTGCTATCATTGTTTTAGGCGAAGTGGTATCACTTCATCCAAAATTCCAACTGATACAAGAAGTTTATGACGTTGTTGCCCGTGGATAAAAGTTTGACCAATATTCAGGATGAAAAACAGGAAGGGAACCAGCTTTTCCCTGTTTTTTTAAAGCTGAATGACCTGCATACGGTGCTTATTGGCGGCGGTAATGTTGGTTTGGAAAAACTTACCGCTGTGCTTAACAACAGCAATAGTGCGAGGGTAACCGTTATTTCGCGCGAGTTTTTGTCTGAGGTACATACGCTTGCATCACAATACCCCGGTATCCGCATCGTACAAAAATCATTTACTGACGATGATCTGAACGAAGCTGATATAGTTATCGCTGCTACCAACGATAGCGAGCTTAACAATTACATCCGCAACGCTGCTCATGATCGTAAATTATTGATCAATGTAGCGGACAAGCCTGCATTATGTGATTTTTACTTAGGATCGATAGTGCAAAAAGGCGATCTGAAATTAGCCATATCTACCAACGGAAAATCACCTACTGTGGCCAAACGACTAAAAGAAGTATTAAATGAAAGCCTTCCTGCCGAGCTTGATATCACTTTGCAGCAAATGAGCGAACTAAGAAATACCCTTGAAGGTGATTTTGCCGACAAGGTAAAGAAACTGAACAGCGTAACATCTGTACTGGTTGAGCCTAAAGCTGCCAGCCGCAAAAATTTTATCTGGCTAATTTGGTCAACCATTATCGTGTCGCTGGCCATTGGTATAACCGCACTTTATTTCAAAGAGCCTAACTTTAAGCACTTCGTAACCGGCATCGATCCTATCTTTTATTACTTTTTAGGAGCCGGGTTTGTATTTGCTATGATTGACGGAGCCATTGGCATGTCGTACGGTGTTACCTCAACCACATTCTCACTTTCTATGGGTATCCCTCCGGCCTCAGCCAGTATGGGCGTACACCTTTCCGAGATCATGAGTTGCGGTATAGCTGGCTGGATGCATTATCGCATGGGTAACATCAACTGGAAGCTATTTAAACTCCTGGTTATACCGGGTATCATCGGTGCTGTAACAGGGGCTTACTTGTTATCATCACTTGAGCATTATAGCATGTATACCAAGCCTGTTGTATCTGTTTACACACTGATATTAGGTATAGTAATATTCAAAAAAGCATTCAACACACAAAAGAAAAAATCGGCCGATAAAGTAAAACGCATTTCATTGCTTGGTTTAGGTGGTGGTTTTATTGATGCTGTTGGCGGCGGTGGCTGGGGTTCAATCGTACTATCTACCCTGATAGCCGGCGGAAGGAGCCCTCGTTTTTCATTGGGCACAGTGAAGCTTTCTCGTTTTTTTGTGGCAATGATGGGTTCAATAACCTTTATTGCCATGGTAAGCAGCGATCATTGGCAGGCTGTAGGCGGCCTTATTTTAGGCAGTGCGCTTGCATCACCAATTGCTGCTAAGATCTCCAATAAGATCTCTGCAAAAACTATCATGGTGGCGGTCTCGGTAATCGTTATCCTCATCAGTATCCGTTCTATTATCATGTTTATTACTAAGGTTATATAAAATGAGCACCGCATTACAACAAATACAAGGCGTAACTGCCGGGCTCGCCCCTATTGAAGCTCTGACCAAATTGGCAGAGCAGTTTCCGGGTGAGGTGATTTTCTCAACCAGCTTTGGTTGGGAAGACCAGGTGATCAGCCATATGATATTTGCCAATAACCTGCCTATCAAAGTATTTACACTTGAAACCGGCAGGCTTTTCCGCGAAACTTATTCGGTTTGGGCGGCTACCATGAACAGGTATCAGAAGCCCATTCATGCTTACTATCCCAATAACGAGTTGCTTGAAGAAATGGTAAGCAAAAAAGGCCCTAACAGCTTTTATGAATCGGTTGAAAACCGTAAAGAGTGCTGCGGGATTCGTAAAATAGAACCGCTTAAGCGTGCTTTAAAAGGTAATAAGATCTGGATCACTGGCATCCGCGCCGAGCAGTCGGTTAACCGCCATGATATGCATGACCTGGAATGGGACGAACAAAATCAACTGGTGAAGTTCCACCCTATTTTTAGCTGGACGCTTGACGAAGTTAAAGCTTACATTAAACAATACAACATTCCATATAATTCACTGCATGACAAAGGTTTCCCAAGCATTGGCTGTATGCCATGTACCCGTGCGGTAGCCGAAGGTGAAGATTTCCGTGCCGGCCGCTGGTGGTGGGAAGATCAATCTAAAAAAGAATGTGGGTTACATGAAACAGCAAAACCCTGATGAATAGGATTTAAGGATTAGCTTGAAAACTATGCAAGTTGATCCTATCAAACTAATTCATGAAAATCCTCTGATCATGTAAATCAAGGTTCAAGACGCTTTTTTTTATACGTAGGTCAATTAGTCGAAAGATTGGTTGGCCTTTTTTTTAAAGCTGATTTTTTTGATTACATTGATTTCGTTGATGACTTTCTATGCTTTATAATGATTTGATTATTTATATTAATATCTCTTACAATCATCTATTTTTATCACAGTTAAAAAATCAGCGGTCAAAAAAAGGGATGAAGTTTTTACACCTCATCCCCTTACAAACTAATATAAAACGTAATAAGAGCGCTTACTTGTTGTTATTGTTACCTGCTAACAAACCATCAAGCGTTACAGAAACATAGTACAAGCCGCCGATTGTTGGGCCGCCTGCATATTGGTAGTATCTTTTATTGAAGATGTCGGTAGCACCTAACTTAAATGTTGCATAGTATGAAGGTACGCGGTAGGTAACCTGTGCATCCACTGTTTTGATTGATGGTACTGTGCCTGTAACCAGCGGGCTCTCCCACAGGTATGACTGCTGCCACTTGTAAACTACGTTGAAGCCGAAGTTTTTAACCACTTCGCGGTTACCGAACGATACGTTACCAGACCATTCCGGTGTATTAAACCCTGTAACAAAGATATCAGAAGCTGTTTGGGCTTTCAGCTTATTAAAGCTCACGTTACCAGATACGGTGTAGTGCTGGTAGAAATTGTAAGTGATACCTGCAGATGAACCGTAGTTATGATAGATATTCTTGGCGTTAGTATAAACGCGGTACCTGCTTTGACCCTGGCTGGCAGCGTTAGTTGATGTACCCGTTGTAGGGTCGCGGTTAATATCAAGCATTGATAATACAGCTGCATCCGAGCCTACAGTAGCACCATTTGGTACAAACACCTGCACCTGACCAAGGAAGCCGTCATAGCGGTTAGTGTATGCATCAATATCAATGAACACTTTATTATCCGCCACTATGCCTTTGTAGCCAACTTCAAAAGAAGTAATCTGTTCAGGACGTGCCGGTGGCAGGTCCGCTATTTTTAACAGGTTACGATTAGCCAAAGCTGCCTGATCTGAGCCGCCTGCAGCATTCACAGCTGCGTTAAATGCCACAACTGATGTTTGGGTATAGCTATTACCAAGATATCCTAAGCCTTCGTTAATGAATGGTAAACTGCCTACACGTTTTACGCGGCCGTTATTTACGTATGATAAAGCCTCAAACAATGAAGGGAAACGATAACCGTTCTGGAATGTAAACCTGAAGTTGTGATTTTGGTTAACGGTGTAAACGGCAGCTAAACGCGGTGTAAATTTAGGATCGAAGTACGGGTTGCGGTCCCAGCGGATAGAACCGAATAATTTCAATTTCTCATCAAAAAAAGTTTTGGTAACCTGGGTAAAGGCGCCATATTTTTTGTAGATCACATCTTTACCAAAAGTACCGTCGGCCAATGGAGTGTTCCTGTCTGCAATAGGGCGGCTAAAATCCACGAAGTTATTACCATCAGGTGTAATGCTATACACACGTATATCCGCACCAACCAACAGGTCAGCAAATTTAACTTTGCTGCTCAAATCCCACTGGGCTTCACCGTTGTACATGTGACTTTTTTGAACCAGGGCCGCACCTCCTGTAACCGGAGCATTAGGGATCAGGCTCGATTTAATATCCCAGTTATTAATGCCTATAATGGTTTTCCTCAAAGCATCAAACTCAGGAGTACCTGGCTCAACCCTACCTTTATCAGCAGCAGCGCGGGCAGCCTGCTCAGCCGCTGCCAGATTTGCCGAAGTAAGTACACCACCATTATAAGCTTTTAAAGCATTGCCATATAAAGTTGCCCAGGCCGAGTTGCTGGCGTGGTTCAAATCAAGGTTATCTGCCAGTGGTTTCACGTTAAACGAGTTGCCGGTGTTTTCAATCGATTCGTAGCCACGAACCAGGAATTCTTTCCCTTTTAACTCAATTTTATGGTTCTGAACAGTTGCACCTTGTAATGAAATTTTGTTACCGCGTTGAAACACGCCATCAAGCCTGCCATAACGATAGGTATATGATAGTACGGTGCTCGGCGATAATTTATAAGCCAGCGTACCATCTAACTTCAAGTTTTTCACGTGCGGATCAACCAGGTCAACCTCGTTGTATCCTGTACGCGCCACAGTAAGATTTGGACGGGCTTTACCATCAACCGTGATGCCTTTTATTGATACAGTATTACTACCGGCAAGTGCGTCGTCACCATATTTGTTCCAGCCGTCATAAGCAGCGTTGCTGGTGCCTGTTAATTCAGGATAAGCCGGGTTTGCTGATTTAAGGTTGGTTGGATTTTGATCAAGGCGGGTATCTGACTGCCAATCCTGACCTTGCATATAGCTAAAGTTTACTTTAACGGCAAACTTATCGTTAAAGGCTTTGGCGTAACGCAAAGCATCTTCAGTAAGTGAGCTTGCTCCAAGACGATCTTTACCCACATGGTTAACGCCCTGACGATGGTAAAAACTTAAGCCCTGATATTTAAAAGCATCTTTAGTAAATAGGTTCGACAATCCGTTAATAGCATTAGTTCCGTAAAGGGCAGCAGCAGCACCCGGAGTAATTTCCACGCTGGCTATATCCAGTTCGGTTGGGCCAATAGCATTACCAAGCGGCACACCTAAAGTAGCCGACTGCATATCGACACCATCAACCAACTGCATAAACCTGAAGTTGTTTGGACTATTAAAACCACGTGTATTAGGTACTTTAAGGGTAATACTGGTTGTAGTCATCTGTACGCCTTTAACGTTCTCTAAGGCGTCATAAAAACTGGGGCCAGGCGATTGCTTTAAGGCCGTAATGCTCAACTTTTCGATTGCCACCGGAGATCGGAGCAGTTTCTCTTCCTTACGAGATGCCGTTACCACCACCTCATTAACCAATAATGATTGTGTTGTTAAGGTGATGTTTACCGCACTGTTAGCATTTTTTATATAAAACTCCTGTGGCTGATAACCTATTGCGGTAAAAACAAGCGTATAAGGTAACTTGGCGCTTGTGGTTAAAGAAAATTTGCCGGTAGTATCTGTTGATGTTTTATTGGTTGTGCCTTTTATAGATACGGTTGCCCCTACCAGCGGCTTGCCCTGGTCATCGTCAACCTTTCCGCTCAATATATATGAGCCATTAAGCTGTGCATAACTTATGCCCGGCAATAGTACCAGGAAGAGCACAAGTATTCTAATTGAATTTGTAAAAATTTTCATGAAGTAATTGGTGTGGTGGTAATTAAAATTGTGATTTTTGGTCCGTGTATTATCGTTGATTGAGTTATGCTCAACAACAACACATTGCAGTTAGGAGCTGCATTTTTAACATGGATTGATTGGCAATTGCATTAAAACGATACATTGTCTATAGAATTAGTCGACAAAAATATAAATTAAAAGCTGAGTGTCAAGCTTTCTGGTATGTTTTTTTAAACTTTTGACGATTTTTACATCATTTCACTATAAAATCCATCACTTTAGTGGATATTTCAAAATAAACAAGGCCTAATTTCTCCCAAATTTGTAATATTGAAGCCTCAATCTGTACTGTACTAATGGCTTTCAATTATCAACGCATCGTTATCAAAATCGGCTCAAATGTTATTACCCAGGAAAACGGTCTCCCCGACCTACCCAGGATAACCCATTTGGTTGAACAGATAGCCGCGATAAAAAAGCAAGGCATTGAAGTGATACTTGTTTCATCGGGTGCTGTAGCGTCCGGCCGCAGCCTCATTACGGTCGCCGAAAAATCAGATGCTGTTGCGGCCCGCCAGGTGCTGGCTTCTATCGGCCAGGTAAAACTCATCAACACCTATTCGCATTTATTTGAACAGTTTCAGATCTTATGTTCGCAGGTTTTGGTTACCCGCGAAGATTTCAGGGACAGGATGCATTACCTCAACATGAAAAACTGCCTTGAGGCTTTGCTGCAATATGAGGTGATCCCTGTAGTAAACGAAAACGACGTAGTATCGGTAACCGAGCTGATGTTTACAGACAATGATGAATTGGCAGGCTTGATAGCCTCTATGCTTAACGCAAATGCCCTCATTATACTCACCAATGTTGATGGCATTTACAATGGCGATCCTAAAGCAGCCGGTTCGGCAGTGATAGATGAGGTTAGCGGTAACGAACTTGATTTTTCAACTTTCGTGTCATCCGGCCGTTCGCAGTTTGGCCGGGGTGGCATGATCACAAAATCAACCATGGCACAAAAAACCGCCCAGCTTGGCATTTCAGTGCACATTGCTAATGGCAAACGGGATCGGATCTTAACTGATGTTTTGGAAAACCAGGTTACGCACACCCGTTTCATACCAAATAAAACAGCATCAGGCAAAAAGAAATGGATTGCCCACTCCGAAAAATCAGCAACTGGCAGTGTACTGATTAACGCCGGTGCAAAAGCAGCACTCATCTCAAACAAAGCAACCAGCTTATTACCCGTTGGCATTGTTGGGGTGATAACCGACTTCAAAAAAGGTGATATTATTAAACTGATTGATGATACCGATAAGCTCATCGGTTTAGGCATTGCTGAATACGGCGCAGATAAGGCCCGTGAACGCATAGGCCAAAAAAACCAAAAGGCATTGGTACATTATGATTATCTTTATTTACAAGGCTAAACACCATGAAATATAACAGCTATTTTGATAAAGCACGTGAAGCAAGCCGCAAAGCCCCCCTTGCCCCTTCCGTAATCAACGGGATTTTGGAGGATGTTGCAGCAGAGGCTATAGCCCAAACCGAATACATCCTGGCAGAAAACCAGAAAGACCTTGACCGGATGGATCCGGTAGACCCTAAATACGACAGGCTTAAACTCACTGCCGACAGGATTAAAGGTATTGCCGGCGATATGCAAAGCGTTGCTAAACTGGATAGCCCGCTTGGCAAACAACTTTCGGCAACTGAAATGCCTAATGGCTTATCGATATCAAAGACACGCGTGCCACTTGGCGTTGTTGGTGTTATATATGAGGCCCGCCCCAATGTTACTTTTGATGTTTTTGCACTTTGTTTTAAAACAGGCAATATCAGTGTATTAAAAGGTGGTAGTGACGCAGATTTTTCAAACCGGGCCATAATCTCGGTGATTCATAAAGTATTGGGAAGGCATGGCGTTGATGTTAATGTGGTTACCCTGCTCCCTGCCGAACGTGAGGCTACTACAGCATTATTAAGTGCTATTGGTTACATTGATGTGCTCATCCCAAGGGGTAGCCAGTCGTTAATTGATTTTGTGCGGGATAACAGTAAAGTACCGGTTATCGAAACAGGCGCCGGCATTGTACATACCTATTTTGATGAATCGGGTAATGTTGAAAAAGGTGCGGAGATCATAGCCAACGCTAAAACGCGCCGGGTAAGTGTTTGTAATGCCTTAGATTGTTTGATCATCCACTCGACCCGCCTCAAGGATTTGCCGCAACTGGCCCAGATTCTTAAAGAAAAAGAAGTAGAGATATTTGCTGATGAACAGGCTTTTGCAGCTTTAAAAAATGAGTACCCCGCCGGTCTTTTACATGAAGCCAACCCGGAACACTTTGGTACTGAATTCCTTTCCATGAAAATGGCTATAAAAACGGTAGCGTCATTTACCGAAGCTTTAGCTTACATCGCTGTAAACAGCTCAAAACATAGCGAGGCCATCATCTCTGAAGATGCTGAAAATATTGCTAAATTTTTAAATGACGTGGATGCCGCGGCGGTTTATGCCAACGTTTCAACGGCGTTTACAGATGGAGCTCAATTTGGTCTTGGAGCCGAAATTGGCATCAGTACTCAAAAACTTCATGCCCGCGGCCCAATGGGCCTGGAAGAACTTACCAGTTACAAATGGATAGTTAAAGGGAACGGACAAACCCGCAATCCGTAATCAACCTGCTAAAAATCTTATATAATAAAAAAGGTGCTTACAACCTGTAGTAAGCACCTTAAACGTGTTATTCGTATTGTTAAGCGTTACTTTATTAAGTAGTTGGCTACAGCAATAAAGCAAATAATCACTAAAATCACGCCCTGTAATTTTTGTTCTAAAGTCAATTGAGTTAACATTCTTTTATTAATTAGGATATAGCAAATTTATAATGTAATAGGTCTGTTACAATAGGCAGTATCATTTTTACATTATTTTTAATAAATAATGTAACTCGTTTTTATAATAGTCAGCTCTACATTTATTAATTAAACTTTTATCAAAAAAAAAGCCTTACTGTTGAAATTGGTGTATCACTTACACCCCGTTTCAATGTAACATTTATGGTGATTTTGGCGATATAGACGCAAGATTTAATTGGTTTTAGCGATATCCGATTTTACATATCCTTTTATTCCCCTATTACACTAAGCCTGTTACTTTCTTACTCCCGTCATGTTTAATTATAATATATATTAATATAATGTTAAGCTTATAATGGTTTAAGCATTTAACTCATATTAGTGAAATAATGAAATTGGAAACGTAATGAATAAGAACTTACAGCAGTATCTATCAATTAAGAAACCACAGATCAATGGCATAGTTACTTAATATAACCATCATAAAAAACTGACTAACAGTATCAATTAACCATTAATTAATAACAAAACTCTTCGATAAAAACACATTTTACCCTTTACTGACCAAGCATATGTTAACATAAACATCAAATAGGTATCTTTGCAGCATTATGAGTAAGCATGGCAGGATATTAGTGGCAATGAGCGGCGGGGTTGATAGTTCGGTAGCGGCAGTTATGCTGCATGAGCAGGGCTATGAAGTTATTGGTTTAACCATGAAAACCTGGGACTATGCCTCTTCGGGGGGTAGTTCAAAAGAAACCGGCTGCTGCAGTTTGGACAGTATCAATGATGCGCGTGCTTTGGCTGTTGGCTATGGCTTCCCTCATTATATATTGGATATCCGCAATGAGTTTGGCGATTTTGTGATCGATAACTTTGTTGATGAATATCTGGCGGGCCGTACCCCTAACCCATGCGTTTTGTGCAATACCCATATTAAATGGGAAGCATTACTAAAACGTGCCGATAAACTCGATTGCGAATTTATAGCTACCGGTCACTATGCCAATATCCGTTTACAGGATAACGGCCGTTACGTGATATCAAAAGGCAAGGACACCAATAAAGATCAATCATACGTGTTGTGGGGGGTATCTCAAAAGAATCTCGCACGCACTAAATTCCCATTGGGTAGTTTTTCCAAACCCGAGATCAGGCAAATGGCGCTTGATATGGGACAAATAGAGCTTGCCGGTAAAAGTGAAAGCTACGAAATCTGCTTTGTACCTGATAACGATTACCGCTCATTTCTGCGCCACAAGGTTGAAGACCTTGATGAGCGAATTGGCCCGGGTAATTTTGTACTTACCAACGGCACGGTTGTAGGCAAGCATCAGGGTTATCCTTTTTATACCATCGGCCAGCGTAAAGGTTTGGGCGTAGCATTAGGGCATCCTATGTTTGTTACCAAAATTGACCCTGCTACCAATACAGTTATTTTAGGCACTGCTGATGAGCTTGAACGCAAGCAAGCCTGGGTAAAAAACCTCAACCTCATTAAATATGAAAATATAAATGAGCCGCTTGAAGCCATTACCAAAATACGTTACAAAGATGCCGGAGCACAAAGCACTATTCTTCAAATGGGCGAACATATGAAAGTTGACTTCCATCATAATGTATCAGGTATAGCACCGGGCCAGTCGGCTGTATTTTATGAAGGAGATGACCTCGTTGGCGGCGGTTTCCTGATGTAAAACAATTTTTCCTTGCAATCTTTGAACTTAAAAACAAGAGGTGCCGTAGTCGCCTGTTATCATTTTGTTAAAATCAGTTTAGTTATTTTGCAAGAATATAATTTTCAGAGGCATTTTCGCGCAAAAATCTCAACTTAAAACATAATTTACCTTCAACTTTTACACCTTTTACCAAAAACTAATTGGTGTTTCGCTTACTTTATGTTTTATTTGCAAAAACTAAAACTGATTAAATGGCCAAAAACTTACTGATAGTTGAATCACCTGCAAAAGCTAAGACCATTGAGGGTTACCTTGGAAAGGACTTTACAGTAAAGTCCAGCTACGGGCATATCCGTGATCTTGTTAAGTCAGAAGATGCAATTGATATAGCTAATAACTTTAAACAAAAATACGAGGTGCCTGCAGATAAAAAGCAGGTAGTTAGCGAATTAAAGAAGTTAGCTAAGGAAGCCGAAATGGTTTGGCTCGCATCGGACGAGGACCGCGAAGGTGAGGCCATTTCCTGGCACTTGTACGAAACACTGGATTTGAAAGATACGCATACCAAACGCATCGTATTCCATGAAATTACCAAACCGGCCATTTTAAAAGCAATAGATACTCCGCGTAAAATTGATTATAACCTGGTTAATGCACAGCAGGCCCGCCGTGTTTTAGACAGGCTGGTAGGTTTTGAACTCTCGCCGGTTTTATGGAAAAAGATAAAACCATCACTTTCAGCCGGTCGCGTACAATCAGTTGCAGTAAGGCTTATTGTTGATCGTGAGCGTGAGATCAATAAATTTAAATCAGAAGCAGCATTTAAAATAGTAGCCATATTTGGCAGAGGCAAAGAAGCTTTCAAGGCCGAATTGCCCGAGCGCTTTGCAAAACAGGAAGAAGCTGAAAAGTTTTTACATGATTGTATCGCGGCGGATTTCGATATTAAATCGTTAGAAACCCGGCCAACCAAACGCTCGCCGGCAGCGCCATTCACCACCTCTACCCTGCAACAGGAAGCAAGTCGTAAATTGGGCTATTCCGTAGCACGCACTATGCAGGTTGCACAAAGGCTTTACGAATCGGGTTATATCACTTACATGCGTACCGATTCGGTAAACCTTTCTGAACTGGCTTTAAATTCAGCTGCAAGCGAGATCGTATCTGCCTATGGCGAAAAATACCATCAGCAAAGAAGATACAAAACTAAAAATGCCAGTGCGCAGGAAGCGCACGAAGCAATCAGGCCAACATATTTCAATAATCATTCTATCGATGGCGAATCGGCAGAAAAGCGTTTATATGAGCTAATCTGGAAACGCGCCATTGCTTCGCAAATGAGCGAAGCCCAATTTGAAAAAACCACTGCAAAAATCGGTATCTCCACCCGTAGTGAAGACCTTGTAGCTAACGGCGAAGTAATGAAGTTTGACGGCTTCCTGAAAGTTTATCTTGAATCGAAAGATGACGAGGACGAACCACAACAGGATGGCGAAAATGCAATACTGCCGCCTTTAACCAAAGGTCAGCGTTTAGCTTTACAGGAAATGTCGGCCACAGAGCGTTTTTCCCGCCCGGCGGCCCGCTATACTGAGGCAAGCCTGGTGAAAAAACTTGAAGAGCTTGGTATCGGTCGCCCGTCAACCTATGCCCCTACTATCTCAACCATTCAAAACCGTGGTTATGTGGTTAAGGAAGAGCGCGAGGGCAAGCAACGTAATTTCAGGGTATTAACGCTGAAAGCAGGCAGCATTGTAAAAGAAGAAAAAACAGAGAACACAGGTGCCGAACGCGGGAAACTGTTCCCTACTGATATCGGTGCTGTTGTAAATGATTTCCTGGTACAATATTTCAAGGATATTGTTGATTTTAACTTCACGGCCAGCGTTGAAAAGCAATTTGACGAAATAGCGCAGGGAATGAAAGAGTGGACTGCAATGCTCCACGATTTTTATAACCCCTTCCATAAGGAAGTTGAAAGCACTATTGAAAAGGCCGACAAAGCAACCGGCGAACGTGAATTAGGTATCCACCCCGAAAGCGGGAAGAAAGTTTCTGTTCGCATCGGCCGTTTTGGTCCCTTTGTTCAGGTTGGTGAAAGTGCTACCGAAGAAAACGAAGAAAAACCGCTGTACGCAAGTCTTCGTAGCGGACAAAGCATCGAAACCATTAGTCTTGAAGAAGCCCTTGAACTGTTTAAATTGCCGAAGGTCGTAGGCGAATATGAAGGCAAAGTAATGAAAGTAGCTATCGGCCGTTTCGGGCCTTATATCAGCCACAACAGTGCCTTTGTGTCGCTACCTAAAGAAATCGACCCACATGATGTTACTGAAGAGCAAGCAATTGAGCTCATTAACCTAAAGCGCAAAAAGGATGCTGAAAAGTTGATCAAATCTTTTGATGAAGATCCGGACGTTAAAGTACTGAACGGCCGCTGGGGGCCATATATTGAATTTGGCAAGCTGAACGTTAAGATCCCTAAAGATAAAGACCCTTTAACCCTTACCTACGAAGAATGCAAGGCACTTGCTGATGCAACACCGAAGGACGCTAAAAAAGGGCGCTTTGGTAAAGCTGCCGCGGCAGCGAAGCCAGCTGCTACAAAAGCTCCGGCAAAGAAGAAAGCGGCCCCGAAGAAAAAATAAATTATAAAGTGCATGGTTGATTGGGTTGATTAAGTGAATGGTTTGGTAGGCATGCTGAAAACTACTCACCTGATCAACTCAATCAACCCAACCAACTAAAAGAATGAAAAAAGACCTGCCCGAAAATAATGTAAAGGATATTGCTATTGCAGTAGCATTGGAGAGCGAAAGTGTAGAAAGTAAGGTATGGTATGTATATCTCATCAATCTTAAAAATGAGCCTATTGAAAATGTGCTCATTACCTCAAAAGGTTATGGTGAAAAGGACGGCGAGCAGGTAAAAACCTCTACCCTGCGGCATATGATCCCTGTTGTTGACAGTAAAGCGTATAAGCTTATCGAGCCTATCGATGAGCAAACTTTCGGCCTCAATAACGAATATTGGCTAAGCTATTATATCGGTAAAGACATTTTCGACAAGAAATTTATTTTCCTTCCTGAAAGTATTGTGGAGATGAATTTTATCAAGATCCCGGTTTTAAATAAGCCCGGAGTTATGATAAAATAATTTTCGCTTTAAATTATTTATTGTCATAAATTTTATAATTTACCTGATAATAAATAAACCTATTTCATGGAAAACGGATACAGTCAGTTCCGCAAACGCCGAACCTTAATCACTGTTATTACTACCATTGCGCTTGTTTTACTCGTTGTATACCTGATAGCGAGTGGTCACAAAAAAACGGTTGTTGATCCCGCATTCAGTAAGTATATCGAATCGTACACAACGGGCGTTGTTTCCAAACAGAGCCCTATCCGGATCAGACTGGCAAGTGATGTTCAGGTAACGCATCAGCAAAATGAAGAAATAACCGAAGATCTTTTCAACTTTTCTCCGTCTATAAAAGGAAAAGCCATCTGGACAGATGCCCGAACCATCGAGTTCAGGCCTGATGAAAAACTCGATCCCGGTAAAAACTACACTGCTGATTTTAAATTAAGCAAACTTATT
The DNA here is from genome assembly GCF_047324315.1 of Mucilaginibacter sp. Mucisp86. Taxonomy (NCBI): domain Bacteria; kingdom Pseudomonadati; phylum Bacteroidota; class Sphingobacteriia; order Sphingobacteriales; family Sphingobacteriaceae; genus Mucilaginibacter; species Mucilaginibacter sp. Mucisp86. The sequence continues at coordinate 6,079,351 of NZ_CP168503.1, read as the reverse complement.
GAAGTGCCGGGCCATTTTGAGCACTTTAAGTTTAACTTCCAGGTTATCCAACCCGATTTTACCGTGTCATTTATTGGCATGCAAACAGCCAGCAGTACTTCAAATACTGAAATGAAGCTTACAGGCGATATTCAAACCGCCGACGCTGAAGATCCCTCTGCTGTTGATAAACTTATCGTACCTAATTATGATTCGCCGGCTAAAATAAACTGGGAGCATGACGCAGCCCATAAAAACCATCATTTTACCATAACCGGCTTAACCCGTATAGCTGGCAAAGCCAGTCCGCTTGTTATCAATTGGGACGGCAGCAGCATTGGCGTTGATAAAAAAGGCAGCCAAAATTTTGAAGTTCCTGCAATTGGCGATTTCAAAGTTTTGAATATCCGCGCCGTTCAGGATAACGACCAATACGTTGAAGTACAGTTTTCGGATAACATTTTAGTTGGACAAGAACTTAACGGCCTTATCAGCATCAATAATATCACTGATCCGGCATACAGCATTGATGGGAGCCTGGTAAAAGTTTATGCCCCGGATCGCTTACAAGGTGATTATACGGTGACCGTAAATGAAGGGATAAAAAACACGCTTTTAAAAAGGATCACCAGAGGCTACACCGCAAACCTGTTTTTTGAGAACCGACTGCCTGCTGTTACTATCCCCGGCAAAGGTGTTATCCTCCCCGATTCGGGACGGATCATGATGCCATTTGAAGCAGTTAACCTCAATGCGGTTGATGTTACGATCATCAAAATCTATGAAAACAACGTACCTCAATATTTTCAAAGCAATGGCCTTGACGGCAGTGCCGAATTAAGGCAAGTTGGCAAGCCTATAGTACAAAAAACGATCCGGTTAGACACCGATAAAGGTCTTAACCTTCACAAGAAGAATCGTTTTATGCTCGATCTTGACCAGATGATTCGCACCGAACCTGGTGCCATCTACCGGGTGGTTATCGGCTTCAGGCGATCATATTCCTTGTTCAACTGCAAGATCAACAGTGGTAAGGTTCAAAAAGATAATGGCGATGATGACGAAGAAGGCGGTTATTACGGTGGTGATTACAGCGATAATACATCAAAAGTAAGTGATGAAGACGACGACTTTTGGAAGCGTTATGACAACTATTATCCCGAAGGTTATAACTGGCAGGAACGTGACGACGCCTGTACAGATTCGTATTACAGCAAACAGCGCTGGGCTACCCGTAATATCATTTCATCAAACATCGGCCTTATCGCCAAACGGGGTAATGATAACAGCATGCTGATAGCCGTTACCGATATCCTGAGTGCCGAGCCTATGAATAATGCAGATATCGAACTGCTGGACTATCAGAAACAAGTGATCTACAAAACCACTACCGATGGCGACGGTTTGGCCAAATTTAATCTGAAGAGAAAACCATACTTATTGGTAGCAAAAAAAGGTACACAACGCGGCTATTTAAAGCTGGATGATGGCAGCTCTTTACCTCTGTCGAGGTTTAACGTAGGTGGCGAGGAAGTACAAAACGGCCTCAAAGGATTTATTTATGGCGAACGCGGCGTTTGGCGTCCGGGGGATTCCATTTATACATCGTTTATTCTCGAGGACAAATTAAAAACCCTGCCTCCCGATCATCCTGTTGAATTTGAATTGTATGACCCAAGTGATAAGCTTTACAGGCGCATTACCCAAACTAAAAGTTTAGATGGATTTTACAGTTTCCATACGGCAACCGAAACCTCATCCCCTACCGGCAACTGGACAGCCAAAGTTAAAGTTGGTGGTGCTACGTTTGAGAAAAAGATAAAGGTTGAAACCATAATGCCTAACAGGCTCAAGCTTAGCCTGTCGTTCGGCGGAGCTGCAGAATTAACCAAGGGCAACAATGCCAACGGTAAACTAAGCGCACAATGGCTGTTTGGCGGTGCAGCACAAAACTTAAAAGCTAAAGTTGATGCTTATCTATCCGCGCAAAACACAAGCTTCAAAAAATATAAGGATTATGTTTTTGACGATCCTACACTAGCCTTTAATACCCAGGTACAAACCGTTTTTGACGGCAAGCTGAGTGAAACCGGCACAGCTGATGTCGATGCAAATGTAAACGTAGAGAAACAAGCCCCGGGGCAGCTTCGTGCAAATTTCCTGGTTAAGGTATTTGAGCCGGGCGGCAACTTCAGCATAAACCAGGTTAGCATGCCTTATAACGTTTATCAGGGCTACGTGGGCATAAAAACCCCCGAAGGCAGCGACTTGTCGGGAATGCTGGTTACTGATAAAGATCATCTAGTTGACATTGCCGATGTTGACGTGAACGGCAACCCCCTGCCGGGCAGCCGCGATGTGCAGGTTGAGCTATACAAAGTGCAATGGCGTTGGTGGTGGGATCAAACCGGCAATGAAATGAGCAACTTTACACAGGATAAATATAACAAGCTCATCAAAACTGAAACCGTGAGGCTTACAGGTGGCGCAGGCAAATGGAACCTGCACATCAACAAAGCCGACTGGGGCCGTTACCTTATTAAAGTTAAAGATGAACAAACCGGCCATTCAACAGGTAAGATCATTTACGTTGACTGGCCAAACTGGTCGGAAAGGTTACAATCAACCAATCCTACTGAAGCAGCGATGTTATCTTTTACTTCAGATAAATCAACTTATAAAGTTGGTGATGAGGCTACTTTGACCATCCCAACCGGTGAGTCCGGACGCGCGTTGATCAGTTTTGAAAATGGCAGCAAAGTTTTAAAAACAGCGTGGATAGATACCAGGAAAGGGCAAACCCGCTATACATTTACGGTTGATGAAACAATGGCGCCAAACGTTTTTGTGAACGTTACACTGTTGCAAAAACATTCGCAAACGGTTAATGACCTGCCCATCCGCATGTATGGCGCCATCCCATTGCAGGTTGAAAACCCCGAAACGATCCTGAAACCTATCATCAATATGCCTGATAAGATCAGGCCCGAAACACAGTCGGCCATTACGGTATCGGAAGCATCTGGCAAAGAAATGACTTACACCATTGCAATTGTTGATGAGGGATTGTTAGACATCACCAATTACAAAACACCTGATCCGCATGATACTTTTTATGCTCACGAGGCTTTAGGCGTAAAAACCTGGGACCTGTTTGACTATGTAATAGGTGCATTTGGCGGTGGCTTGGAGCGTATCTTAAGCATAGGTGGTGACGGGAACCTCGGCAATAACAAAAACGTGTCTGTAAACCGCTTTAAGCCCGTTGTAAAATTCCTTGGACCATTCCACCTCGATGCCGGCGAAAAACAAACACAGCGCTTTATATTGCCGCAATACGTAGGTTCTGTTAAAGCGATGATAGTAGCGGGACACAACGGAGCATACGGCATTGCCGAAAAAGCTGTAGCTGTTAAAAAACCTTTGATGATCCTGGCTACCCTGCCGCGTGTGCTTGGCCCTTCAGAAAGCATTCAATTGCCGGTTACCGTGTTTGCTATGGAAAACAATATTAAATTCGTAAGCATACAGGTACAGAGCAATGCTTTCAGCAACCTCGGCGGCAACAACCAGAAAACCCTTACTTTTGATAAGCCCGGCGACCAAATGGTAACTTTTGATTTGAACGTTAAGGATTTTGTTGGCGTAGGCAAAGTAAAAATAATTGCCAAAAGCGGTTCGGAAACAGCAGCCTATGATGTTGATCTCAATGTGCGCAATCCTAATCCACCGGTTACACGCATTATTCAAAAAGAGCTTGCTCCTGGTGAAGTATGGAATATCGATTACCAGCCTGTTGGCATTAACGGTACCAATAAAGCAACACTTGAGGTGGCTTACATCCCGCCGTTAAACCTCTCAAAACGCTTGGATTACCTGATTGAATACCCGCATGGCTGTGTTGAGCAAACTACCTCTTCGGCATTCCCGCAATTGTACCTGAACCAATTGCTTGATCTTTCGCCAAAACAAAGGGCCGAAACCGACCGTAATATCAAAGCCACCATAAACAGGCTCAACGGCTTCCAGGTGCAGGGCGGTGGCTTAAGTTACTGGCCTTACGGCGGCGAGGCCGATGAATGGGGAACAAATTATGCCGGGCATTTCATGTTGGCCGCCCAGGCAAAAGGATTCAGCATGCCAATAGGCTTTATTGACCGCTGGAAAAAATACCAGAAAGAAAAGGCGCTGAGCTGGGCACCGCGCAAGCAACCATACTATTATGAGGATGACCTTACACAGGCTTACCGCTTATACTTGCTGGCCCTCGCCCGTTCACCCGAAATGGGTGCAATGAACCGCCTGCGTGAGTTTGCATTATTGAGTGACGCAGCAGCCTGGCGCCTTGCCGCAGCTTATAAACTCGCCGGCCAGCCTGAAGTTGGATTAAGGATGATAGCAAAGTTATCGACCACTGTTAAACCATATAATAGTCTTTATGGCACTTATGGCTCCGATTTAAGGGACGAGGCAATGATACTCGAAACCCTTACCCTGCTGGAGCAAAAACAAAAGGCCGCCGGACTGGTGCACACTGTCGCAGCACGTTTATCGCAGGATGATTGGTACAGCACTCAAACCACAGCTTATTCACTAATAGCTTTAGCGCAGTTCTATGGGCAAAACAAACCAGCAGGCAAGCTTGAATTTAACTATGCTAACGGCAGTGCTAAAGCTACCATTAGCACAAGTTCGTATTTATGGCAGGGTGCATTGGCTGGCAACGGCGGTAAAGTTTACCTTAAAAACAATAGCAATAACAAATTGTACATAAGGCTAATACAAAAAGGACAGCCGTCGTCAGGACAGGATACCCAATCGATCCTCAATCCTGATGTATTACAAATGCGGGTAGGCTATTTCTCGCTTAAAGGTAAACCGATAGATCCTTCATCGTTAAAACAGGGTACCGACTTTGTAGCCCAGGTGAACATCAAAAACCCCGGCAAACGCGGCAGATATGACAACCTCGCCCTCACCCAGATCTTCCCTTCGGGTTGGGAGATCTTGAATACCCGCCTGCTTGGTGATGAAGCATTTAAATCGTCGCCATCTGATTACCGCGATATTCGTGACGACAGGGTGAATACTTATTTCAGCTTAAACGAAGGTCAGGAATCAACTTATTACGTGATGCTTAACGCGGCTTATACCGGCAAATACTATTTACCGGCGGTTTATTGCGAGGCTATGTATAATAACCAGATCAGCAGCTTATTAAAAGGCCAATGGGTTGAGGTGGTGAAGTAAGCTCTTGCGCTCGTTTGTAACGAGTGCTTACCATGGGCTTACGTTTATAACGTAAGCGGAAGCGATACAATCGCAAACACATTAAGCACTCGTTACAAACGAGCGCAAGTTTCAAAAGAAATTAATTTAGACTTACAAAGTTTTGGAAGCTTCGTAAGTCTTTAAAAGCAAAAAAAGCACTTCCAAAACTGATTGGAAGCGCTTTTTTCTTATAATCCTAATCCCCCCTTACAACCTGCCAGTTCTTGACGGTTGATCTTTTGCAGATACATAATTAAAACTTTGTGTTTGATCACCAAGCTGGATCTTAAACGCACCAGCTTCGGTTACCGTTTTGCTTACATCGTTCACAAAGGCCAAATCTTTCGGGGTTATTTTAAAGGTAACCGTTTTGGTCTCCCCAGGTTTCAGGCTGATCTTATCAAAAGCACGCAAGCGTTTGGTATCAGGAGCTATACTGGCATAAAGCTGACTGATATACAACAACACTGATTCTTTACCTTCCATCTGACCGGTATTTTTAACATCTACAGATATGGTCAGCGTTTCGTTATCCTTAAGTTCGGGCTTGCTGATTTGCAGGTTACTGTAGCTAAAAGTGGTGTAGCTGAGGCCGTAACCAAATTCATATAAAGGATTGTAGCCGTGTTTATCGTCGGGATTACCATTTTCTAAATTTTTACGGTAGTAGTTAACCAACGCATTAGGATAACGCGGATACGTTATTGATAAACGGCCCGATGGATTTACATCACCAAACAAAACACCGGCAATAGCATCCCCTCCCTCATTGCCAGACAGATAGGCCATAATGGTAGCGGCAGATTTACTTTCGGCATCGGTAACAATACGGGGGCGGCCCTCTGCCAATACAAGGATTACCGGCTTACCGGTTTTAGCAAGCTCCAAAGCCAATTGAGTTTGCGCTCCGGGAAGGTTCAGATCATCAATATTACCTACGTTTTCGGTGTAGGAAAGTTCGCCCAGGCAAAGTACAATAGCATCAGCATTTTTAGCGGCTTTTACGGTTTCATCTATATTTTGAAGACTGTCGAAAGATGCCCCGGCTGCATAAGTTACGTTATCCTTTCCTATTTTTTGTTGGATAGCTTCCAGTATCGTGTTCTTCCCGGCAGCAAACTTATCCGACAAGTCGCCTTGCCAGGTATAGCTCCATCCCCCATCTAACGAACGCATGGTATTTGCCGTAGGGCCGGTTACCAGTACTTTAATATCTTTTTTAAGCGGAAGCACATGGTTATTGTTTTTTAACAATGTAATAGCCTCATTAGCGGCCTGTACACTGGCCTGCCTAAACTCATCCGATCCAAATTTAGGATAGTCATCAGGGTTGCCAACCGGGCGCTCAAATAAGCCAAGCTCATATTTAACCTTTAAAATACGATGAACGGCTTCGTTAACCCGGGCTATTGATACCTTACCTTCTTTTACCAGTTCAATCAGATAAGTATAAAAAGTATAGTCATAAGGTACCATGCTCATATCAACGCCTGCATTTACAGCAATCATTACAGCATCTTTTTGGGTAGCGGCCACATGGTGACGGTCATGCAGGTATTGGATATCTCGCCAGTCGGTTACAGCAATACCGTCAAAATGCAGTTCACCGCGCAAAACATCAGTCAGCAGATATTTGCTTGCGTGAACGGGTACGCCATTTATCTCGCCCGAGTTGATCATCAGCGTCTTTGCTCCTGCTTTAACAGCTTCAGCAAATGACGGCAGGAAATATTCGCGCATATAACGGTCAGGAATCCACGAAGGGGTACGGTCTTTTCCGCTCAGCGGGAAACTGTAGCCGAGGTAATGTTTCATACAGGCGGCAACATGGTATTTATCACCTACATCGTTACCCTGATATCCTTTAATAATTTCGGCACCCATTGTTTTTACCACATAAGGATCTTCCCCAAGCGTTTCGTAGATCCGCGGCCACAAAGCCGAGCGGCCAAGGTCTAACACCGGAGAGTAATTCCATGGGATATAACTTGCGCGGGTTTCATAGGCAGTGATCTCCCCCATTTTATGCGCAAGACTTTTGTTAAAGGTTGCAGCCAAAGCTATTTCCTGCGGGAATAAAGTGCTGCCAACAGTATATGTAACACCGTGAATAGCATCAATACCGTAGATAACCGGAATTTTTAAACGATCCTGATCGGCCGCTTTCTGAATCTGCGAGATCACATCATACCAATGGCTGCGTTCATAGGCTGTTCCGGTAACATTCAATATCGAACCAACATGATATTTCATGATAGCCTCTTTCAATTTATCAGGATCAAGTTCATGAGCGCCGCCACCTGATTTAGAGACAACATCAGAAGTAACTTCGGTCATCTGTCCGACCTTTTCTTCAAGGCTCATTTTGGCTATCAGGGCATCAACCTTTTTATCGGTAGCACTGACAGCAACCGGCTTCTTTTGAGCCTGCACTGTATAGCACAGCCCGTTGAGAAAGGCCAGGCCAATCATTGTAATGTAGAGTTTTTTCATGTCGTGAGGTTTTATGTTTTATTTAGTTGATCAATGGTTATCTAATTCGTGTTGTAAAGCTTCCATGGCGTTAGCCAGGTAAGCCAGCGGCGCATTCCAGTTGATGGCTATCTCGTTTGCAGCATAAGCGCGTTCGTCGTCGATATAAGCTTCGTCAGGTACTTTCGACGGCACCTGGATGCCATCCTGCATGCCGGGGTTTGATCCGCCAACCAGCAAACCCGGCACCGGATCAACTATCCCATCTGCAGCCGATGGCCTATGGTGCGGGTGCATCGGCGTTTTAGTTCCATATCCCGTAACAAAAGAATAGCCAGAACCGTTACGGCCCAGCAGGTAATCCAGATTAGCCAAAGCGTAATTCAGATATTTTTTGCTGTGAGTTAGTTTATAAGCCTGAATAAGCAGGATCCCTTCGTTTGCAGCTTCGGATGTACTGCCCCAGCCAAAATGCCTTATGGATTTTGTCATTACCGTTTGATAGGCGTTTGAATCAACCCCGCTGATCATATCATCGGCTGTACTGATAAGATTTTTCGTGATTTCGGAAATCGCAGGGACAGCCTTGTCGGTAACATTATTTTTTATCAACGTATAATAACCCAACAACCTAACCTGCGACCAGGTGGGCACCGGCATCCTATTATCTGGTACAAGATTGATATTTTTAAGATAATCTGCGTTGCCGGTAGTAGCTACCAGTTCCGATGCAGCCCAAATAAACTCATCAGTAAAATTATTATCACCATAAGCGCCCGTGGTGATCTTAGGTTCAAACTTTTTGTTTATTTCTTCCTGACGGTAGGCTGATTGCGGATTTTTAACCGCCCATTCCCAGGCTTTTTGAGCAGCATTTAAACATGAATCAGCCAGACCCGGTAACTCTTTGGGATAATGTCTGAAAATCCGTGAAGCCTGGGCCATAACAGCTGTAAAATCAAGCGTGGCGGCAGTGCCTTTTTGCACCACATAGCGTGGTGACTTATCTTTATCAGGCATCTCAAACTTATCAAAAGCCGCATTGGTAAGTTTGTGATAAACACCGCCATCGGCAGGATCCTGCATGGTCAACATCCAGCGAAGGTTCCAAAGTACCTCATCCAAAACATCCGGGATTTTCTTACTGCTTTCGGGGATATTAAGCCTGACTGTTTTCATGTAAGCCGGAAAATCTTCATACAAAGAAAGCAGTGTACTTGTAGTAATACCGCTATTCACGATATACTTGTTATAATCACCGGCATCATACCAGCCGCGAGGCGATGAAATTATTGAACCTGCTTTTCGCCCCTCACTTTCGGCAGATGGATGGATCAGCACTACGGTGTCGGGATGCCCTTCAACCCTGCGCCATTTGCCGGCGTATTTTTCGGGCAAGGCTGTGCCGGAACGCATAAAATAGTAAGCTTTAATAGCGGCTGCAGCCACAGGGGTATGAACAGATGCTTTAATTTCAAAAGGATAAGAATAACCAACAGATGGAGCATATAGTACATAACGACCGGGCTTCGTGAACGCGCTAAAATCTGCCGATTGAACAATATGCCCGGCAAAGTTAGGCTTTAACGAAGGTTTTAGCTTCCCCGCAAATACCGTTTGCTTTTGAACGGTTTGGATAAAAAAGTCGCCTTCCTTATCGTTTAAAACTATAGCCTTCTTTACAGCGCCAGGATAAAATCCTATTTGATTTAGCCTGATAAGCTTCGAAGTTGTGTCTTTTTGCTGTGCAGAAGCATTGCCGGTAATCAGCAGCGGCACAAATAAAAATTTGATGGAATGGAGAAGATACTTTTTCATCTGCCCTTAATTTTAGGAAACACCAATAATCCGCGTTTAAACAGATAACAGGTGCATAAATGGCAAATAAATATAGGTGTACGTTGTACAATAAGTATAATACTATTTTGTCAATCACAAGCTAAAGTATGATACTAAATATGCAATCGATTGCGAAACCCCGGAACAATAGTTACATCTTTTGATTTCGAACAAAACGACCCGCCGTTTCCGGCGGGTCGTTTGTATATTTTGAAGTGGTCGAAGAATTATAATGAGAATAATTTGTAAGCTACAGCAAGGCTAAATAGGCTCACACGGGTATGAGAGTTATCATTACCATAGGCTATTTTGTTTAAACCACCTTCATAACGAAGGTCGATAGAAAGGCTGCTGATGTCAACACCTGCACCTACCTGTATAGCATAGTTAGCATCTTTATATTTTAAAGTTGCTGCTTGCGCCGCCGCACTTGACAAACTTTGATCACGGTTAACGGTAAACGACAATACAGGGCCACCGTAAAACCTTCCGCCTAAGCCTAATGCTCCAACTTTAGCACCTAATAATAATGGTACGTCAACACTTGTAAAGTTTGCTTTAGCTGTACCGTCATTGGTATTTACTGTTACATTTTTTCCCGTAACATAAAGCTCCGGCTGAAAAATGAAGCCTAAACCGCCGATTCGTGCCCATGCACCGGCCTGGTAGCCCGCTTTGTTATCGTTGTTAAAAATACCGTTTGACGGGAAAGTTGAATAATTTAGACCGCCCTTCAAGCCAAAAGAAAAACTTGGGATTACCTGGGCTTTAGATACGCCGATTGACAATAAAAAAATAGATAATGAGAGTAAAATTGATTTTTTCATATTTATTAGGTGTTTGGATGATGTATTAAGTTTATGAAAACAATATTGTTTGCAAAACTGCCGCTAAAATAGAAATATCCGGTTAAACCTAACCGATAAGTTCGGTAAAAGTTCAACCAGATATTTAACTGATAATCTGAGATAAAAGTATAGGCTTTTGTTAATCTTAAAGAATCTGTTGTTACAGCGCTAAATTCCCCTGGTAATAATCAAGTATTTTGGTGCGGATAAAATAGTCATACCGGGCATTGATCAGGTTTGTATTAGCCTGATCGAAATTTGATTTGGCTATCACGAAATCAACCGAAGTAATTGCTCCCGAATTAAATTTAACTTCAGCAATACGGTACGATTCGCCGTAGGCATCCACCTGATCGCGCAGCAAATGATAACGTTCAAGGGCCGACGTCATGTTAATATAGGCCTGATCGATATTTTGTTTTAACTGGATCCGTGTAAAGTCATTATTATATTTTGCGGTTTGCAGGTCGATCCGGGCAAGGGCCACTTTGTTACGGTTTTGAAAATAGTTAAGGATAGGTATGCTTAACCCAACTCCAAAGCCCGAACTGTAATTATTTTTCAACTGCGAATAATATCCTGTATTACCGGTGCTTGAGTAGTTGGTTGCCAATGATCCGAACGCTGAGATAGTAGGCCACAAAGCCCCCTTTGCAGATTTCACTTCTTTTTCGGCACTTTTTAAGCGCAGATCATAGGCTTTAACCAACGCCAGGTCATTAAGCGCTTTGGTATAAATCTCATCGGCCGTTTTATCATAACTGCCGGGTAATTGATCGGCCGATAAACGGGCAAGTTTAATATCCTTGCTAAGTGGCACATTCATGATCTGCAATAGGTTAATCTTTGAAATCCCCATTGCGGCTTTGGTGTTAACAGCTCCAATTTGGCTGGTTGCCAATGTTCCTTTCAAATCATATAACGTAGCAGGTGGCGTGGCACCGTCTTTATTCAATATAACCAGCCTGTCTACCTGTCTCTGCGCCTGTTCAACCTGTATATCTGTTGCCTTCAGCAGGTCCTCGTTGTCGAGCACCTGAAGATAGGCAGTAATCACGTTTAACGTAACAAGATCTTTAGCTTGTTGAAAGTCCATTTTACCGGCTTGGTATGCCAGTGAGTAACGTTTAATATTGTTGATAAGGCTCATGCCATTAAACAATGTCAGGTTACTGTTCAGGTTATACTGGGCATAGGTAATTTGCTGTGTTACATAGTTATAATTTGTAGGGTCCTGGCTACGGCCGTTGCTGATATTGTGGCTCACATTGCCATTAAGCGACGGCAGCAGGTTTTCGCGTGCCTGGTTATAGGCAATTTCCTGTGTCTGCATCTGCAATTCGCTTGTTTTAACACTGAGGTTATTTTTAATTGCAAGATCAATACACTGCTGTAAAGTAAGCACAGAATCTGCCGGGGCCTGGCTGTAAGCCTTTAAGTTTCCAAATACAACAAGACCGAAAAATAGTAATTTATAGTATCGCATTTTATTATTGAGTTCAGAGTTTTCTTGATGAATCGATCCGGCCGTCCAGCAGGTCGATAATGCGCGAACCGTATTCGGCATTTTTTTCGGAGTGGGTAACCTGGATAATAGTTACGCCATCTTCCTTATTCAGCTTGCGGAACAGCTCCATGATCTCCTCTCCTTGTTTTGAATTGAGGTTACCGGTTGGTTCATCAGCTAATAACAATTTGGGTTTAGCGATAAGTGCGCGGGCTATACCCACCAACTGCTGCTGCCCCCCGGATAGCTGTGCAGGAAAAAGATCCTTTTTACCTACGATGCTAAAGCGATCAAGCATATCAGCAACCATAGCCTTACGCTCTGCGCTTTTAAAATCCTGGTAAATAAGCGGAGTTTCAATGTTTTCGTAAACAGTCAATTCGTCAATTAAGTGATAAGCCTGGAAAACGAAACCAATGTATTGCTTATACAAGGCCGAGCGCTGTTTTTCTTTAAGCTGATGCACTGCATGACCTTCAAAATAATGGTAACCATCCGATGGTTCGTCGAGCATACCAATGATATTAAGCAACGTTGATTTACCCGAACCTGAAGGGCCCATGATAGAAATAAATTCGCCCTCGTCAACTTCAAGACTGAGATCATTCAGGATGATGTTTCTGTTGCCCCCTACCTGGAAATACTTTGAAATATGCTGCAGTGATAACATTTTTAATTATTGAATTAGTTTGTTAGTAAATAAATGAGTTAAACAATAATACTCATCATTTTGCGATTAACATATCAATAACATACCAAAGTTATATCTAACTAATTATCAACAAATTAAATCATCTTATCAAAACATTACTGTACGCTTATGTAACAAGGTGCGTACGGTTATGATACAGTGGGGTTTAGTGATTAGAGGTTGGTGGTTAGAGATTAGATTAAGTTTGATTTCGGATTGAGATATTGAATTTTACTTCTCCTGAAACAAGTATGTAGTTGGGAGTTAAGGATAGCTTACTCGTACCCGCTGCGAAAATTGACTTAATCAAAAAGGCCGGCTGTAAAAAATATTTTCTTACAGCCGGCCTCCTATGTTTTCAACTAATCTCTAACCACCAACCTCTAATCACTGGACCTCAGACTCTTAACCGGATTAGCAAGTGCAGCTTTAAGAGATTGTACACTAACCGTAATAAAAGCGATAAGTATAGCTACAGCACCTGCAGCTATGAATACCCATATTTGTATACTGATCTTATATGCAAAATCCTGCAGCCAGCGGTGCATGGCGTACCAGGCTATCGGCGAGGCTATGATAACCGATATAATCACCAGTTTCAGAAAATCGCCCGAAACAAGTTTCACTATACTGAAAACGCTTGCTCCCAATACTTTGCGCACTCCGACTTCTTTTAGCCTTTGCCTGGTGGAGAATACCGCCAGTCCGAATAGGCCGAGGCAGGAAATAAATACAGTAACAAAAGTAAACGCGGTTAGTATTGAACCGGTGCGTTGCTCGGCTTTGTACATATCATCAAACTCCTGATCAAGAAAGTGATATTCAAAAGGTGTGGCAGGGTTAAAGGCAGCCCATTTTTCTTTTACTGCCGATATGGTTTGGGCAGTATTATTTCCCGAAGTTTTGATAAGGATCTTACCAAAATAATCCTCAGTGAACATTACAATTGGCGTAATTTCCTGATGAAGCGAAGCAAAGTTAAAATTTTGTACAACTCCTCTTACTTCGCCGGTACGTCCGTTAAGGCCAATGTGTTTGCCTACTGCTTCTTCAGCTTTCCAACCCAATGCCTGTGCGGCTTTTTCATTAATAATAAAGCCATAACTGCGCTGATTTTCATCGGTTAAGGTAGAGCGTTGCTCATCGGCATCGGTAAAATCATTGCCTTGAACCAATTTAATACCGAGTGTTTTCAAGAAACTGCGTTCTACCGGCAAAGCAGTTACCGAAAGGTTATAATCACTGTTTTTGCCATCGGCTTTGTTGATGCTATACCCTCCGTGAACATCTACCGGTGAATCATAAGAAGCACTTGCACTTAGTACGCCGGGCAATCGTGTTACCTCATTATTAAATGATTTAATATCTTTTAATGATTTGCCGCCGATATCTATCACCATTACCTGCGACCTATCGATGCCGATATTCAAATGCTGAATGTACCGCAGTTGGCTGCCGGCTATAACCGTACAAATCATGAAAAACACAGATACCACAAACTGAAATATAACCAACGATCTGCGTAAAGCCCGGCCGCCAGAGGTATTTGTGAGTTTCCCCTTCAAAGTAACAATAGGATTAAAAGCCGACAGATACAATGACGGATAAGTCCCGGCTAAAAATGTCACTGTTATAAACAAACCCAGCAATGCCATGATCAACCACGATGTATTCCAGGTTTGAAACCCTAAATGCTGGCCCGAAAAATCGCTGAACCATTTAAAACTTAAATCGGCCAAAAACAAACCGCCAAGTAACGACACCAGCGTGATCATAGCAGATTCGATGATAAACTGTGTAAAAAGTTGCGTACGTGCCGCGCCCATTACCTTTCTTACCCCTATTTCGTGACCGCGTTCTATGGCTTTGGCTGTTACCAGGTTCAGGAAGTTCACGCAGGCCAGCAGCAACAAAATAACCGCTACTGCGCCTAAAATGTAAATGTATTTAATATTGCCAGATGGCGTTAGCGGGTAGGTAGCTTCCGATTTAAGGTGGACATCGGTCAAAGGCTCGAGCTTGAACCACATTTTGTGCCCCTGCCTGAAATCATCTTTAAACATCTCAGCTACGTAGTTATTCATTTTTTGCTCAACCGAAACCATATTAACACCCGGCTTTAACAGCAGGTATGAATAATCGTTAGCCGAATCCCATCTGCGCGTTTTAGAGTGTTCGGTAATAGCATACGAGCCTACCATGTCAAACTTGATCTGCGAATACTCGGGCACATCCTCTACCACGCCGCTAACCATCATGTTTTGTTTGTTATTAACCTTCAAAACCTTGCCCATAGCATCCTCATTACCGAAGTATTTTTTTGCGGTAGATGCAGTAATCACCACAGCCGACGGATCTTTAAGTGCGGTTGCGGCGTTACCCTTCAGAAACTTAAAGCTGAAGATTTTGAAAAATGGCTCATCAGCTAACAGAAACCGTTTTTCGTTAAATAGCTTATCCTGGTATTGTACCGGATTATTATACCAATAAATGCGTACACCATCCTCAATCTCCTGCAATTGCTGTTTAAATACAGGTACCGGTGCGGTTGGCGTTACAGAAGTTGTTTTAGCCTCTGCATCATCCGACGATTTATAATTATAAGCCACACGTACTATACGACTGGCGTTAACATGAAACCTATCATACCGCAGTTCATTTAATAAATAGGTAGCCAATAATATAAAGCAACCTATCCCAACTGCCAAACCTGCAATACTTATTAATGAAGTAACCTTGTTTATAACCAAGTTACGCCATGCTGTTTTTATATAGTTCTTAATCATTTCCTTTATTTCATTAATTAGGTCATTTCGTCATTAAGTCATTTTTTGCCAGCGTTCAATGACCTAATGACGCAAAGCAAATGACTCAATGAGTAAAATTCATTCAGATCTAAGGCTTTTAACCGGATTAGCTACCGCTGCTTTAATGGCCTGGAAACTTACAGTTGCAAATGCAATGATGAGCGAGGTGAACCCTGCTATACCGAATACCCACCAGCTGATATCAATGCGGTAGGCAAAATCCTGCAGCCATTTACTCATGGCGTAAAAGGCGATTGGCCAGGCTATAACGTTGGCAATCAATACCAGTTTTACAAAATGGCCCGAAAGCAGCATCACTATATTTTGTACCGATGCACCAAGCACTTTGCGCACACCAATTTCTTTAACCCGTTTCTCGGCCGAATACGATGCCAGACCAAACAGTCCCAAACAGGATATAATGATGATCAGCCCAGCTAAAATACTCACTACGGTGCTTACCTGGTTGTCAACGCTGTAAACTTCTTTAAAATGATCATCAAGGAATTGATATTCAAAAGGCACCCCTGGAAATTCCTTGTTCCAGGTAGCCTGAATGAATGCCACAGCATCCTTAGCCCTGCCGCCGTTGATCTTAACCGACATTTGGTTAAACCCTTTACCATTTACCAGGAACAGCGTTTCGATTTTATAATGCAGGGAATTGAAGTTAAAATCTTTAGCTATACCGGTAATTACCCCCAACGAATCAAAACCAAATCTTTGCCCTAATAAGGATTCCATGTTTTTCCCTTTATGATCTTTCAGCAGCTCTTTAGCCAGCGCTTCATTGATGATATACTGCTTCCAAACTGCCGAAGTATCGGTAGAAAAGTTTTTTCCCATCAGCAGCTTGATCTTATACAGATCAAGGTAATTATTATCAACTACCAGCAAGGTTGAGGTAAGCTGGCGCAAAGGCGAATCACCCAACTTAAATGAGATCCCGGTTTGATCAAGATGACTACCTAAAATATCCTGCGATGCGGTAACTCCCTGTACTATTGAGTTGGAGAGCAGTTCCTGCTTAAACAGATCATATTTGTTTTGAGGGATCAGCCCCAATGGAACATTTACAATTTGATCTCGGTTAAAACCGGGATCCTTTTTTTGCATAAACTTAAGCTGTTTGATAACCAGCACGGTTGCAATCATCAAAATCACAGCGCTTGTAAACTGGCCTACAACCAAAATATTTCGCAACGGCACCCTATTACCTCCTACCGATGCTATAGCTCCCTTCAATACCTTAACGGGCTGAAACGACGATAGGAAAAGTGCCGGGTATATGCCCGAAATAATACCAACAAGTACGGTACTTATAAGCACCACTCCTATAAGCATCTTGTTATCATGCAATGGCAAACTGATATCGCGCTGACTTAAACTATTTACAAAAGGAACTGCAATGCTTACCAAAATACAGGCAAAAACTAAAGCGATCAGGGAAAGCAACACCGTTTCGCCAAGAAACTGCATTGCCAATTGAAAACGACCGGCACCGATAGACTTGCGCACGCCAACTTCTTTAGCCCGCTCAGATGAGCGCGCAGTGGAAAGGTTGATGAAGTTGATACATGCAATGATCAGAACAATAATGCCAATCACCGTAAATAAGTTAGTGATATGCTTATCAAATTTTTGATAGTTGATATAATCCAACCCTATATCGGCCGAATTAGAATGCACATCCTTAAGGGATAACAAGAAAAGCTCATAACTTTTAGAACCTCCTTTGCCCCTGTATTTTTCAAGATAAGCCGGAAATTTCTTTTCAAGTGCTGCCACGTTGGTGCCGGGAGCCAGTTCAAGATAAGTGTTTAGCCAGTTTCCGCCCCAATTGGTAAACATCCAGGGTTTATAAATACTGCTGAACGAAAACAGGCAATCAAACTGCAATTGTGAATTTTTGGGAACGTTAGCTAATATACCTGTAACCGAATAAGTTATGGTATCCTGCCCGTAATTGGTAACGGTTTTACCTACCGGGTCGTCATTACCAAATATGCGTTTTGCAGCATCTTCGGTTAACAAAACGCTGCGTGGTTTTAACAAAGCAGTTGCCCGGTCACCTCTCAGTAGTTTAAAATCAAACATCTTCAAAAAAACCGAGTCCACAAAGAACACCTGTGGCATGTATACACGTTTAAGTCCGTTGTTGAGCGGAAATTTTTGCTGCCAGCGCACACGGGTAAAGTTTTTTATTTCCGGAAAATCGGCCTTAAGCGTCGGCCCCATCGGAAACATAGATAAGGCAACTTTTTGCGTGGCTCCCATGCCCTCAAACTTTTGCACCTCGTTTAAGCGGTAGATATTCTTAGTGTGCAGGCTATCGAAGCTTTTTTCGTAATACACAAACAGTGTGATTACTATACAAGCTGCCATGCCTACGGCCAATCCAAAAATGTTAATAGCGGAAAAAACCTTGCTTTTCCAGATATTCCGCCAGGCGGTTTTGAAGTAATTTTTTATCATCTCTTTATTTCATTATGTCATTGGGTCATTAAGTCATTTTTGCTTTGCTACTTTATCAATGACTTAATGACGCGGAGCAAATGATTCAATGACCAATCAATTATTCAGAGCGTAAACTTTTAACAGGGTTGGCAATCGCCGCTTTAATAGCCTGGAAACTAATTGTTGCCAGTGTAATCACTATAGCCGCTATCGCTGATAAGATAAACACACCGGGCCCTACGGTTATTCTGTAATCATATTTTTGTAACCAGCCCTGCAAAAAGTAAAATGCCACCGGTGATGCTATTACGCAACTGATAAGTACCAGCAATACAAAATCCTTCGATAGTAAAAACCATAGCTGGCTTACTGTTGCACCTAATACCTTGCGTACTCCAATTTCTTTAGTGCGCTGCTCTGCGATGTATGCCGCTAAGCCAAACAGTCCAAGGCATGAGATAAAAATGGCCAGACCGGCAAATATGCCCGACAGCTTACCTACCAATACTTCCTGGCCAAATTTGCGGTTGTAATCATCATCAACAAAGCGATATGTATAAGGATAAGCCGGGCTGTATTTTGAAAACACCTGCCCTATTTTATCAATTGCATCATGAGGGTTTGTCTTTGGCGAAAGGCGGTAAATCATATTCCCATGCGGATCGTTATTGTATAAAAACATAGTTGGGTCGGCCTGTGCAAATGGCGATAGCATCAGCGCGTTTTTTACTACGCCAATTATCTTACATTTCTTACCACCATAAGTTATTACCTGGCTTATCGGGTCACCTTTAAGTCGCAGGCGCTTAATCGCTGCTTCATTAAAAATAATGTTTAACGAATCTGAAATTGCATTGTTAAAATCTCTTCCCGCAAGCATTTTCATACCCACAGTCTTGAAATAATCATTGGCTACAGCTATTACGCCCATTTCAACGGTTTCACCGGCAAATTTCCCTGGCCATTGGTCAATATCGTTGTGCATATCAATATCGGTAACAGCACTTGATGCCGATGAAACGCTTTGCACCATTCCGCTTTGAATCAATTCATTTTTGAAAGCATCAAAGTGTTTACCGAGGTCATCGTTGGCATTTGTCGCCATCAATCTGTTGAGATCGTACCCATTAGGTCTGTTTTTGGCATACTGGATTTGTTTATAGATCACTACCGTACTAATGATCAGCGCAATAGAACAACTAAACTGCATTACCACCAATATTTTACGGGAGTAAGATGCAGAGCGGCCAACCTGGATAGTGCCTTTTAAAACTTTAACCGGATTAAATGAAGAAAGATAAAATGCAGGCCTGCTACCGGCGATTAAGGCAGTAAGCAACATACAGCCAATAGCTACAAGCCAGAAAGTGATATTATTAAAAGGTATGGTGATTGTAGTACCTGTAAGCGCGTTAAACGGGGCAAGCGCAATCTTTACAAAAAGTATCGAGCAAATAAAAGATATAAAGGTGATCAAGGCCGATTCGGTCAGAAACTGAAAGATGAGGTGTTGACGCTGCGAGCCAATGGCCTTGCGGATCCCTACTTCGCGGGCGCGCTTTTCGGAACGCGCCGTTGTTAGGTTGATGAAATTAACGCATGCTATCAATAATACCAGTACACCGATCACACTAAAGATGTGCACATAATCAATAAAGCCAGCACTGGCAACACCATTCTTATAGTCAGAATACAGGTGCCAGTCAAGCATTGGCTGCATGATCACTTCGGAGTTTTTAGCGTTGATGTTATCCTCTTCTTTTTCGATATTCCTGATCTTGGCAGCAAGTTTGGGATAGCTTACACCAGGCTTAAGTTTCACAAAAATCTGAAAACTATTGTTGCCAAAACTGTCATGAGCACCTTTCATGTAGGGCTGTGTCTGCTCCAAAAGGCTAAAAGGTATCACGAACCTGAATTGCATCGACGAGTTTGAGGGAACATCCTGAATTACACCGGTAACCTTCAGATTATACGCGTTATCTATCCGTACAACTTTATTAATCACATTCTCCGTACCGAACAAAGCAATGGCGGTGGCCTTTGTTAAAACAATTGAATAGGCATCCTTCAAAGCTGATGAACGGCTGCCCTGCAACATAGAATAAGAAAAGATTTTCAGAAAATCGCTTCCTGCTTGTAATCCGGTAATCGATAATTTTTTATCACCAACTATCAGGCCATGCGTACCTGTCCAGTCGGTAGGTGCTACAGATTCAATTTCAGGAATGGTGTGTAACACATCGGATAGCTTCAGCGAAGTTGAACTAAACGTAAGTGTTTCGCCATTACTGTTAAAATTACGGCGTACCTGGTATACCCGGTCTGCATCGGGCAAAAACCTGTCATATGAATATTCATTGGCAACCCAAAGTGCTATCATCAGGGCAACAGCCATCCCGGCTGCCAATCCCAAAACATTGATAGCTGTATAAGCCTTGTTATTGACGATGTTTCGCCAGGCTATTTTGATGTAATTTCTAAGCATATTTTATATCATTAGGTCATTCTAATGGTCATTAAGTCATTTTTGCTTTACGTCTTTGCAATAACTTAATGACGCGAAGCAAAATGACTCAATGACCAACTATTCAGAGCGCAGACTCTTAACCGGGTTGGCCAACGCGGCCATGGTGGCCCTATAACCCACCGTGATCCAGGCTATTATAAGGCTCGATAGTATCGATATAACAAATATTTGCGGGCCGATACTGATCCGGTATTGAAAATCCTTTAAATAATTATGCATTGCCCACCAGGCCAGCGGAGCAGCTATTATAAACGCAATTAACAACAGTATGCTAAACTCCTTACCAAACAACCATAAAATACTGCTGATATTTGCACCCAGTACCTTGCGTACCCCAATCTCTTTAGTTTTACGTACCGCCATAAACGATACCAGGCCATATAAACCAAGACAACCTATGATAATAGCGATACCGGCAAACGCTTCAACAAGCGTTAACAGGATATTATCCATTTCGTAAAAATGAGCTATGGTATCATCCAGAAATTGGTATGAATATAATTCTTCAGGGAAGGTTTCGTTCCAGATCTTATCAATGGCAGCTAAGGTAGCTTTAGCATTGCGCATATCTATTTTTATTGCTACGTTAGAAAGAGACTGATAATTAGGCATTACACAAAGGGGTGAAATTTCAGTATGAAAGGAGTAATTGTAAAAATCCTTCATTACGCCAACAATGGTTCCTTTATAATCCCGGCCATTAATAGCCATCTGCTTTCCAAGTACATCCTGCGGTTTGAGGCGCAATTTTTTAACAAAGGTTTCATTCACCAAAAGTTCTTTTACTGAATCGCCCTTGAAAAAATTTCTGCCGGCAACCAGTTTGATGCCGAAAGTAGAAATGTAATTTTCATCAGCTTGTTTGGTATTGATGCTCCAGTGCTCATCCTCGGCGCGGTTATCATATTGAATACCCGTATTGCTATTGGAACGGGCTGCCGGCGCACTATAACAGTAGGTTACATTTTCAACCCCCTTGATTTCGGTTATGCGGTTGCGCATCGTACTCATCTTTATTTTATCGTTTTGAGGAAGCGGCACCAGCACTACGGCATTTTTATTGAACCCAAGATCTGCATTTTGCGAATAATGCAATTGCGATACCACGATGATGGTACCAATGATCAGCACCTGCGAGATGGTAAATTGGGTAACCACCAGTACCCTCCGCAGTGAAAACCCGCCAACATCTTTTTGCGAAAGTTTGCTTTTGAGCGCTTTAATAGGCTGAAACCTTGCCAGCACCAGTCCCGGATATGAGCCGGAAAGAAAAACTACAATAACTGTAATAAAAACTGTAAACAAGCTTAACTGCGGCCAGTTAAAGGCCATGTTTGCGTGAAACAGTTTATTCAATGCAGGCAGGGCGATTTCAGATAAACCAATGGCTACGCCAACGGCTATAACGCTGATAATTGCTGTCTCTGCGATAAACTGCCAGAACAATTGAAAAGGCTGGCTGCCCAGCACCTTACGGATCCCTACCTCTTTTGATCGGTTTAATGCCTGTGCTGTAGCCAGGTTTATAAAGTTAACAGAGGCAGTGATAATCAGAAACACCCCGATAAAGAACAGCGCCCACAAATAGCTTTTATCGGCATAGCCACCCAACTCGCGGTCAAAGTGCATTTCGGCTATAGGTTGTAATTTAAAGCGCCAAACCTGTAAATCACGACCTGTATAGTTTTTCTTTACCAATTGCAGCATAGCCGTTTCAACCTGTGCTTTGGTAACCCCTGGCTTTAACCTGGTAAAGCCCTGACAGCCACTGTAAACGCCTCCCCAGTTATTTTCGCGATCTTTACCTGCATAAGCATCCATGCTTGCATACGAAATAAAGATCTGCTGCTTTTGGTCGGTGTTATTTGGTAAATCCTGCAACACACCTGTTACGGTAACGCTGATATTGTTATCCAGCTTAAAAACTTTGCCTATCGGATTCTCATTACCGAAATATTTTTGGGCCATTTTTTCTGTAATAAGGGCCTCCATCGGGTTAGCAAGAATAGTTTTCCTGTCGCCTTTAAGCAGTGGAAAATTCAGGATATCAAAATACTCCGGCTCAACGAAGGCAACGCCGTTATCCTCACCAAACTTTTTAACTTCGCTTCCTTTAGTAATAGTGATCAGCGTTTTGTTAAAACTAATATATCTTGCTGTTTTTTCGCTAAATGCAAAGTCATTACGATATCCTTTCGCCATTGGTTGCGGTATGGCTCCGGCCCGTTCTACACCCTGGTCATGCCACTCGGTATAGAAACGATAAATCCTGTCTTTATCCTTATGAAAGGTATCAAAGCTCAGGTGGTAGGTAATAAGCGTAAAAATTAATACGCCGCAGGCTATCCCCAAAGCCAAACCAATAACACTGATGGTAGCATAAGCCTTGTTACGCACCAAATTTCGCCACGCAATTTTTATATAGTTTTTGATCATAGTATGATGTTCATTAGTTCACTTGTTCATTAGTTTATTGGGTACCACCCTCGCATATAAGCCATTGTTTATACTTGCCCGCGTTCACTAATGAAACTAATGAACAAGTGAACCAATGACTATTCCGAGCGCAAACTCTTCACCGGATTTGTCAGCGCTGCTTTTATAGCCTGGAAACTTATGGTGATCAGGGTGATAATTATGGCAGCAACTGCCGAAAGCATGAATACTCCCGGACCTATGATTATTCTGTAATCATATTTTTGCAGCCAATCTTTCAAAAAATAAAAGGCCACGGGCGTTGCTATTAAGCAACTTAACATCACCAGTAAAATAAATTCTTTTGACAGCAGCAGCCACACCTGCGCTATTGAAGCACCCAATACTTTGCGGATACCTATCTCTTTAGTACGTTGTTCGGCCACGTAAGCGGCTAACCCAAACAAACCAAGACATGATATGAAAATAGCTAATCCGGCAAACACACCGGCCAGTTTGCCAACTAATGCTTCAAGACTAAACTTGCGGTTATACTCCTCATCAACAAACTGGTAAATGTATGGATATGCAGGGTTGTAGGTATCGAAGATCTTTCCTATCCGTTTAATAGCATCCTGCATATTTACGTTCGGCGCCAGGCGGTACATGATGTTATTGCCGCCGCGGCCATGGTTAAATACAGCCGGCTGCACAGGAGTAAACGGTGATTCCATCAAGGCATCTTTAACCACCCCTATAATGTGGACCCGCCCCATAAAGCTGTAATTTATCACTTTGTTAATCGGATCTTTCAATCCCATGCGTTTTACTGCAGCTTCATTGATGATAACATTGGTTGTATCGGCGGCCCACTCTGCCGAAAAATCCCGGCCTTCCTTCAGGTTCATACCCAATGTTTTAAAATAATTGGGAGATACTGATATCGAACCAACATTTATGCCTGTTTCTCCACCGGCTTTTCCCGGCCAGTTATCGATACCTGTATGACTATAAATATTTGTAATTGGGCTTGATGCTGAAGCAACACTTTCCACCATACCACTTGCCAGCAAATCATTTTTAAGGGCACTGTAGTTTTTTTCAAGATCGCCGCTCATGTCGGTCATCATTAACCGGGCTGAGCTGTAACCGGTAGGCCTGTTTTTAGCATATTGAATTTGTTGATAAACAATGATAGTACTGATAATCAAAGCAACCGAACAGCTAAACTGCATTACCACCAAAACCTTACGCGGCAATGAAGCCGATTTACCAACCTTGATAGTGCCCTTTAATACCTGCACAGGATTAAATGACGATAAGTAAAATGCTGGGCGACTACCTGCCAATAAACCAGTAAACAGCACATAGGCTATCATCACAGCCCAAAACAAAATATTAGTATACGGGATGCTGATAGCACTGCCCACAATTGCATTAAACGACGGAATGGCCAGCTGTACCATCACTATCGACAACAAAAATGAAATGAAAGTGATCATTACAGATTCGGCCAGGAACTGGGCTATCAGATCGCTTCGTTGGGATCCGATGGCTTTGCGTACGCCTACCTCACGGGCTCGCTTTTCAGACCGGGCAGTGGAAAGGTTCATGAAATTGATGCAGGCAATGAGCAACACCAAAATACCTATCACACTGAACATGCGCACATAATCAATAAAACCGCCTACAGCCTTCCCATTTTTGAAGTCATTATACAGGTGCCATTTTTTTAAGGGGTGGATGATCACTTCAGGCTTACCCGGGCGCATTTGTTCACTATGATCATATACGACGTTTTTAATTTTAGGCGCTATCTGCTCCATAGTTACGCCTGGCTGCAGCTCCAGGTACATGTTGAACGAGTTGTTTGTCCACATGGTGCGGGCACCTTTCATCCAGCCTTCGGTTGCTTCTTTAAAGCTGAAAGGTGTTAAAAAACTAAACTGCAGTGTGGCGTTTTTGGGAATATCTTTTATAATGCCGGTTACCTTTAAGTTCTGGCTGTTATCGTAACGCACTACTTTATTGATCGGGTCGGCATCACCAAAAAGGGCTATCGCGGTCGATTCGTTCAGGATGATAGAATTTGGTTGGCTAAACACATCTTTGGCGTTGCCCTTTACAAAGGTATATTTAAAGATCTGTAAAAAATCGGGGTTGGCTGCGCCCCCGGCAACATAAAGCTTTTTATCACCCACCAGCAAATCATGCCATTGCATCCCTATCCAATCGGTTTCGGCAACCCGTTTTATCCCGGGGATCTCTTTACGCAACACTTCAGCCAATGGTAATGAAACCGCAGTTTGTGTATGCTCGCCATCATGCTGGGTAGTAAAATGCTGCTCAACCTGGTACAGCTGCTCATAATTGGGCAAAAACCTGTCGTATGAGTACTCGTTAGCTACCCAAAGGCCAATCATCAACGCAACCGCCATCCCCGCGGCAAGCCCCAGTATATTAATTGCGCTGTAAACCTTATTGTTAAGGATATTGCGCCAGGCGATTGTTATATAATTCCTCAGCATCTCTTATATCATTAGGTCATTTATAATATGTCATTTGCTTTGCGTCATTTGATCATTAAGTCATTCTTTGCTTTACGCCGTATCAATGACTTAATGACGCAAAGCAAATGATTCAATGACTAACTTATTCCGAACGGAGGCTTTTTACCGGGTTACTCAGCGCGGCGTTAACAGCCTGAAAACTTACAGTAGCCAGCGCTATAAAAATCGCGGCTATCCCGGCAACGGCAAATACCCACCATTGTACAGTTACCCGGTATTGGTAACTTTGCAGCCAGTTATTGGTAGCGTACCATGCAACCGGAAAGGCTATCAGGCAAGAAACTGCAACCAGTTTTAAAAAATCACGCGATAGCAGGCCGGTTAAACCCGCCACAGATGCCCCAAGCACTTTGCGGATACCTATTTCCTTAATTCTTCTTTCGGCGGTGTAAGCAGCTAAACCAAATAAGCCCAGGCAGGATATTACAATAGCCAGCGATGCAAACACGCCAGCCAGCTTACCCGTAAGGGCTTCTGTTTTAAATAGATCATCAAAATCACTATCAACAAACTTGTATTCGAATGGATAACCCGGGTTGGCACGTTTATAAACTTCGCCGGCTTTTGCAAGGGCAGCGGTTAAATTGACGCCCTGTTTAAAGCGGATAGTTAAGATGTTATTGTTTTGCGGGCGGTTAAACAACATCAGCGGTGCGCCAGAAACATACATATCATTATAAAGGAAATCTTTAATAATCCCGGCTATTTGGTAAGGCTTACTGCCACCATCCCTGATAATACCACCCACATGACCGGCCTTACCCATTTGTTTGGCAAAGGCTTCGTTAATGATCACGTTGCTACTATCAAGCGTGGCATTGGCATAAAAATCCCTGCCTGCAAGCAGCTTCATATTCATGGTTGATACAAACTGGGGGCTTACACTTTCAATAGTGATCAGCGGATTTTTTGATGCGTCCTTACCATCCCATGAAAAATTATCGGTATTACTCCAGATCTGCAAAATAGGATATTCGCTTAATGACGCATCGGCTACAACACCGGTTTGCTTCAGCTCATTATTTATCGCGGTAAAATGGTCGGTTATTTTGCCTTTGGTATCAATGTAAACAAGGTTGTCTTTTTCATAACCCAGTTCCCTGTTTTTTACGTGCTGAATTTGTTGATATATGATTACTGTACCGATGATAAGTATAATCGATACCGAAAACTGGATCACCACCAAACTTTGCCTGATGAAACCTGCGCCCGCCGCCGATGGTAATTTGATATTTTTTAATACCGCAATAGGGTTAAACGATGACAGGTAAAACGCGGGATAGCTGCCAGCCAGTAAACCGGTAACAAAACCTATCGACAGTAGATAAGTTAAATGCAGGGGCTGCAATAAATCTATATTAAGTTCCTTTTGAACCATGTTATTGAACGATGGCAGCGCAGCGTAAACTAAAAGCACCGCTATAATAACGGCAATGAATGCCATGATCAAAGCCTCACCTATAAACTGGGCTACAAGCTTACCCCTACCGGCGCCCATTACTTTACGAACGCCAACCTCTTTGGCCCGTTTTTCGGAACGGGCCGTTGAGAGGTTCATGAAATTAATACAGGCTATGATAAGAATGATAAAGGCAATCGCCGAAAACAGGCGAACATATTCAATCCTTCCGCCATCCATTTTACCATCGGTAAATTTATCGCGCAGGTTCCAGTCGTTCATCGCGAAAAGGAATGACACTGTTTTATTACCGTTTTTCTTAGTGCCGATGTAGTTAGCAAGTTTTTTGTTAACGGAATTAACATCTGCCGATGGTTCCAGCTCCACATAAGTTCGGGCCCAGTTAGCTCCCCAGTCCTGCATCCATGGCTGCATATGATCGATATTTTTCAGGGGTGCGAACCATTGCATCTGGAAGGTAGAGTTTTTAGGAAGATCTGTAAACACCCCAGTAACCGTAAAATCCTGCTCATTGTTCATCTTCAAAGCCTTGCCCACCGGGTTGGCTTCACCAAAAAACTTTTTAGCCATGGTAGTGCTGATCACTACCGAATGCAGTTCGTGAAAAACATTTGCTTCATCGCCCTGTACAAATGAGAGTTTCAGCATCGGGAAGATCTCCGCGTCGGTATAGGAACCATTTTCGTTGATTGCTTTATCACCGAGCGCAAATACAATATTATCAGAACCTGCCATACGGGCAGCATTTTTTACGCCCGGAATATCGGCCTTAAGCGACGCAGCCATTGGCCCCGGAGTGGCCCTAAATGTAGATGTTTTACCATCATAGGTTTGATTTTCACGAACCGTGTACAGGTTATCCCGCTTTACAAAATTATGATTAAAAGTAAGCTCGTCCTGCACCCATAAAAATATCATAGATGCACAAGCCACTCCAATAGCCAGGCCGGCTATATTCAAAAAGCTGTAAGCCCGGTTTTTCATCAGGCCACGCACAGTGGTTTTAATGTAATTTCCTACCATGGTTTGGTCATTGGTTCACTTGTTCATTAGTTTATTGGTACTTGTATAGCACGTTAACTGTAAACTGCCACTGCCAGCTGCTACTCACTTCTCAGGCTTTTAACCGGGTTAACAAGCGCAGCTTTAACAGCCTTATATCCTACTGTTACCCATGCTATTATCAGTGATGATATTATTGCCAGTAAAAAGATCCATGCGCTCATTGAAATGCGGTATACAAAGTTTTGCAGCCAGCCGTTCATGATGTACCAAGCAGCAGGCATCGCTATCAGGAACGAGATACCGATAAGTACCATAAACTCTTTTGAAAACAGGAATACGATGCTGCTTACAGACGCTCCTAACACCTTGCGAATGCCAACCTCTTTGGTGCGCTGAACTGCCATGAATGATACCAGGCCGTATAAACCAAGGCATGATATAAATATGGCTATCCCTGCAAAAACCTTGTATACTAATGCCATTTTATTTTCCTGTTCGTAAAATTTGGCAATATTATCATCCAGGAAATAACCGTTGTAAGCGTATTCGGGATAAGTATCCTCCCACAATTTTTGTAGTTGGGATACGGTTTTGTTTAAATCGGAGGTTTGGATTTTGATACCTATCTGGCCTTCAAATTTCTTAGCCGGTGATATTACTATCGGCTTAATGGCCTCGCGAAGAGAGTTGGTTTTAAAATCTTTAACTACCCCTACTATCGGCAGCCATTTGCCGCCGCCTAAACGTAAGGTTTTACCAATGGCGTCATTAGCATTTTGGATGCCCAATTTATGGATGAAGGTTTCGTTAACTACATATTGTCTTGCAGTGTCGCTTACATCATATTCTTTGCCGGCGGCAAACTTTAACCCATAAGTTTTAAAGTAATCAACATCTCCAAATTTGAGATAGGTATTAAAACCAACATCTTTGGTTGAGTTGTTAAAATCAAAATTTGTGCCCCAATTGTTTTCTGACGATGGCACATCCGAAGAAAAGCTAATGGCTTTAACATTTGGGTTTTGCAAAACTTGCAGCTTAAATGATTCCATTTTATGAAGGCTCAAGCTATCTGTGTAACCCGGAATGATCAGTAAAGCGTTTTTATTAAAACCAAGATCGGCCTTGTTAACATAGTCCATTTGGTTTACGGCCACTATGGTGCCGATTATAAGCAATTGTGATATGGCAAACTGAGCGATAACAAGCGCACGACGAAGCGGGATTCCTCCGATTGACGCGGCTGTGATTTTATTTTTAAGTGCAAGCACCGGTTTAAAACCCGACACTACCAATGCCGGATAAATACCCGATAATAAAACTATGGTGATTGTACTTGCTACTAAAAACAACAAGCTGCCTGTGGTAAACAAGCTGATAGTATCAGGCACATTAGCAATGTTTTTCAATTGAGGCATGGCCAGCCGGGCGACTGCCAAAGCAATTAAAGCCGATGCAATAACAATGATTGTCGTTTCGCCAATTACCTGGAAAATCAGTTGCGGGCGGGTGCTGCCCAACACCTTACGGATCCCTACTTCTTTTGACCGCCCAACGGATTGCGCCGTTGACAGGTTGATAAAGTTAATGGACGCCAT
The DNA here is from genome assembly GCF_047324315.1 of Mucilaginibacter sp. Mucisp86. Lineage (NCBI taxonomy): Bacteria > Pseudomonadati > Bacteroidota > Sphingobacteriia > Sphingobacteriales > Sphingobacteriaceae > Mucilaginibacter > Mucilaginibacter sp. Mucisp86. The sequence goes on along the minus strand of NZ_CP168503.1, from coordinate 6,049,942 downwards.
AATAATGATCAGCAATGCAATGAATGACAAAGTGCGCAAGGTAGCCCTGCTGGTACTATGATCACCCAGGGGATTACCTATTTGCGTATCAAAATGCATATCGGCAAGTGGCTGTGGCAGCAGCGTAGTTTGTGCTGATCCTTTTTTAAAATGTTTGGTTGAAAATGCTTTTAACTGGGCGTCGATACTGCTTTTTGACATGCTGGCCGGGAACAGCATAAACACCTCATGGCTGCTGCTGGTTGATCCCCATTCGGCGCTGTAATTGTAATCTTTAGGGTGCTGTTTCCAGGTATCAAATGATACCATTACTTTAAACGGAAAGTCGCTGTTAACCGGGGCGTCTTCTACAATTCCGGAAACTTTCAGCGTTAAAACATTATCCATTTTAAGGATCTTGCCTACTGCATTTGTCCAGTCGCCAAAATATTTAATGGCCGAGCTTTTATCCAGCACAACCATGTCTGGGCTGGCCAGCACCGACGGGCTTCCTGCCAGCCATTTATAGCTAAAAATATCAAAAAACTGAGGTTGGATAAACAGTACGCCAATATTTTCGGTAAATTTCTTATCGCCAATATTGCTTCCGGCAGCCTGTGGAACGGTGATTTGACTACCATAGCTACTGTTCAAAGCTGCCACTTTAGCCTGCGGGATATCCAGCCTTAAAGCGTCAGTAGCGGGAACGGCAATACCGGGATTGGTAGTGGTTTCCGACTCGTGCTTTTCCTGGGTAACTATACGGTAGATGCTTTTATAATTGGGATTGAAAGTATCAAAGCTAAGTTCGAACTGAATAATCACAAAAATGAGCAGGCAGGCAGCCAGGCCAACAGTTAAACCCGCAACGTTTATGGCAGAATAGCCCCTATGACGCACGATATTGCGCCAGGCTATCTTGAAGTAATTTTTAAGCATACCGTACAGCAATTTTTTGATTACAATGTAAAACATATACCAAAATCAAAATCAACTGAATATCAAATACTTAAAACAAATAAAAATCACCAACTGTTCGTAAGCGTAACACCTTGTGTACGATATTGATACAGTGGTTTTGATTTCGGATTTCGGGCGTTCGATTTCCGATTTAGCAGTATTCCTTGAGCCCCGTTTACTGGTGCCTGGTGCAGGTATTGTGTGTTTGCCGGAGCGGGGCTTACTTGTGCCTTTTCAATACTTTATACGATAATACTCAAAACGCTTTAAATGAATAGTTAAAAAGTGTCAAAGGGGAAAGCTGAAAGCTTAAGGCTTTTTACGAAAAGAGCCAAATGATGTTTAACCTCATTTAGCTCACCCTTATCTTGCTTTTGCTTTAAGCCTTCGGCTTTCAGCTCCCTACTCGCTCCTTAAACTATTCACCGGATTAGCCAAAGCGGCTTTAATAGATTGGATACTAACTGTTAGCAGCGCAATAAGCAACGCAATACAAGCAGCGGCGGCGAATATCCACCAGGAAATATCAACGCGATAAGCAAAATCCTGCAACCATTTATTCATCATATACCATGCAACCGGGAAAGCGAATAAGTTGGCAACTATTACCGTTTTCAGAAAATCTGTCGATAATAATCCTATAATATTTTGAACACTGGCACCAAGTACCTTGCGGATCCCGATCTCCTTTACCCGCTGTTCAGCGGCAAAAGCGGCCAGGCCAAGCAAGCCCATTGCTGATATTAAAATGGCTATCACTGCAAATACGGCTATCAGGCTTGACGAACGTTGTTCGGCATGATAAAGTTTATTGTAGCCTTCATCTAAAAAGTTATAGTCAAACGGCTGGTCGGGTACAAATTGATCCCATACTTTTTGAGCCGCCTTGATAGCAGCAGAAGTATTGCCAGCTGAGGTTTTAATATAGAAACCTCCGGCCCAATCAGTATGATTGTTAATTACCATCGGCCCAATCTTTTCATGCAGGCTCCTGAAATTAAAATCTTTCACAACACCTGCCACTATTCCCGAATCGCCATTAAATTTAAAACGCTGACCGATAACCGGACTGTGAACTCCAAGTTCCTTTACAGCGGTTTCGTTTAAGATCACGTTATGTTGATCGGCTTTGGCTTTGCTAAACCAGTGGCCATCTTTCATTTTCAAGCTCAACAGCTGTTGAAAATTCTCGTCGGCAGATAGCGTGGCTACAGATGGATTGTAGTCTTTTGCCCTGCCATCCCAATCCATTGACCCGGAAGTTTTGCTGCCGTTATCGTAAAAATCATTACTGCCCGACTGTGCTACCGCGCTTATAGCGCTTTGTTCTCTTAATTCGTTAGCTACGCTGTTCAGCATTAAAATTCTCTTTTTGTCGTCAAAGCCCATCACACTCCATGGAATGTTAAATGCAAATACATGCTCACGGTTATAGCCCAAATCAGCTTTCTGCATAAAATTAAGCTGGCGATAGATAACCATGGTACAGATGATCAGCATTACGGAAATACCAAACTGCAGCACTACCAATACTTTACGAATGCTGCCGTCCTTAATGTTTAGCGCGTTGCGGCCTTTAAAAACACTTAGCGGTTTAAACGATGACAACAAAATAGCTGGGTAAAGACCGTTAAACACAAAGCTTACCATTAACGTGCCGAGTAATATAAGCCAGGTTGCTGCCGAGGTCAATGGCTGAACGAAATGCTTTTCGGTTATGCTGTTAAACCATGGTATACACAACTGGATACAAATAATAGAGAAAACTAACGCCAGTGCACTTACCACCAACGATTCGGACATAAACTGACCAAATAACTGAAGTCGGCCAGCTCCTACTATTTTGCGTACGCTTACCTCTTTTGCACGCACATTGGCCCGTGCTGTAGTAAGATTTACATAATTAATACAGGCCGTGGATAAAAGCAATATCGCTAACACCACAAATATATTTACCAGCTTACCGTTGCCATGTTCAAACGAAGAGCTTTGCAAATCGCTTTCAAAATGCATATCCTTCAATTTTACCACACTTATTGTTGTATTTTCGCTGTCCTTATTGTTTTTCCGCACTATATCGGTAAGCTTCTTTGCCGCTTCGTCGGTTTTTATGCCGGGCTGTAGTTTAAGAAAGGTAAGTCCGTTGTAATTTCCCCATTGCATGGCCTGCTGTTTTTCATGCGGGCTGCTCAGCTTAGCAGCAACAGGGATTAATATATCGTACTGGAAACTTGAATTGGCCGGGTTATCCTTAACAACTGCCTGCACCTGGTAATTTGCGCTATCAATTCTAAGCACCTTGCCTACAGGTTCGGCGCTACCAAAATATTTTTTGGCTGTTGATTGGGTAAGTATTAAACTAAACGGATTTTTTGAAAAACTTTCGGCGCTACCACCAACAAAATCATAGTGAAAAAAATCGAACCAATTAGCGTCCACATAGGCATATTTCTTTTCGGAGACCAGTTGCCCATTATTGTGGATAGTTATCATATATCCGGGCCACAGAAAAGTATAGCCCTGAATACCGGGAATCTCCTTTTTAGCAACACTACCCAACAAATAGGGCGACGACTCCCAAAGCCAGGTCTCATTTTTTGTAATGGAAAGCTTTACTTTTACCCGGTAAATGTTATCCGGGTCCTTATGGTAATTGTCAAAGCTAAATTCGTTTTGCACCCACAGCATAATAAATACGGCCGCGGTAATACCAATGGCAAGCCCGGCAATATTGATGACACTGATAATACGGTGCTTACCTAAATTACGGAAAGCTACTTTAAAATAATTCCTGAGCATATTAATTAGTCATTGAGTCATTATTACATAGTCATTAAGTCATTTTGCTCTTCTCAATCATAAATAAATGACCTAACGAGCGAAGCCAATGACTTAATGACCAATTATTCGGAGCGCAAACTCTTTGTTGGATTAGCTAACGCCGCCTTGACGGTTTGAAAACTTGAGGTGATCAATGCGGTCAATAACATTCCGCCGCCGCTTACTACAAATATCCACCAGCTTATGGTTGTGCGGTCGGCAAAGGTTTCCATCCATTTGTTCATGGCATACCAGGCCAGTGGCGTTACCAATACAAAAGCCAGTACAATAAGCATGACCAGCTCGGTTGAAAGCAGGGTGACTATCTGCGTTACGGTAGCACCAAGCACTTTACGCACGCCAATCTCTTTGGTACGCTGGTTAGTGTTATAAATTGCTAAGCCTAATAAGCCGAGACAACTGATAAATATAGATAAACCGGTAGCCCAGGCTAACAGCGTTGATGTATGCTGCTCAGAATCATAAAATTTAGCAATGCTTTCGTCAAAAAAACTATATTCAAAATCATCCTCAGGATAAATTTCCTTCCACACTACTTCCATCGATGCGATAGCTTTTTTCCATTCATTACCTCCGGCAGTTTGCGGTTTAAGCGCGATATGGAAGGTACCATTGTTATAGTAACTATTGCTGATGTGAATGCAGGTAGGTTTAATTGGCGAATGCAATGATTCGGAATAAAAATCGGCCACTACGCCTATGATCTGCATTCTTTTATCGCCATTAAACTTATCAATATACTTACCTACAGCGTCTGCCGGTTTTTTAAACCCAATCAGTTTTGCATAAGTATTATTGATCAAAAATGCCCTGGTGCTGTCGGCGTATTGTATATTACGCCCGGCCAAAAGTTTAAGCTTATACACATTGATATAATTAGGATCACCATATTTTTCATATAACTCAATTTTGATTTCCTTTTTGCCGTCTATGTAAGTAGCTTCTGTTGAGTTGGTGCTGGTTGACGATGGTGCGGCCTTACCTGCACTTACCAGCTCAACCTGTGGTATTGCCTTCAGCTTGTTCATGAATACCTGGTTCTTACTTAGCGTGCGGTTTTTCCAGGGAGAGTTTACGATCAGGATGGCATCCTTTTTAAAACCCAGGTCTTTTGTAAGCGCATAATGAATCTGTTTGCTTACCAGCACGGTAGCCATGATAAAAAACTGGGCAATAACAAACTGTGTTACAGTTAATGATTTACGCAGCCAGGCATTACGCGTTTTACCGGTGTTTGATGAGGCCTGATTTTTAAGCACTAAAACAGGTTTGTAACCCGATAACAAAGCTGCGGGGTAAAAGCCCGACAATAAGCTTACCACTATTATCAATAAAAACAGGAACACAAAAAGATGAGGCTGATGCAGCAGATCAAGCTTAATACCTGTGGCTATAAAATCTTTAAACAGTTTTAATATAGCGGGCGCCAATGCCACCGAGATAATGACAGCCAAAAGGGTTATGATGAATGTTTCGCTTAAAAACTGGGTGATCAGCTGGGCACGACTGCTTCCCATTGTTTTACGTACACCGATTTCCCTGGCCCGCTGGGTAGCTTGCGCCGTGGTTAAATTGACAAAATTGATACAACCTAATAATAACAGGAACGCAGCGATAATCAGTAAACCGTAAAGTGTTGTTTTATTAGCCAGATTACCGGAATCAAACGTTCCGTATATGCTATTAAAATGCAGATCGCTCAAAGGCTGCAAGGCAAAATTACGTGTATTACCCTTATTTTCGGGTTTTGGCGGATCATTCTTTTTAAGGATAATATTTAGTTGCTTTTCAAAATTGGCTACAGTGGTGTTGGGAGCTAACTTAACAAAAAGTATAGATGAGGAAGTGGTTCCCCCCCAGTTGGTAACGTTCAACTCATCAGCGAGCGCTTTATTATTCTTAGCGGTTGAATAGGAGATAAAATCGTGAAAAGTAAAATCGTTGTTGCCCTTTAATGGTTCAACAATACCGGTAACGGCTGCGCTAAGGGTATCATAAGTGATTACCCGGCCTATCATCTGACTGTATGAAAGTTGAGGGAAATATTTTTTTGCCTGATCAGAAGTGAGCACTGTTTGATTGGGAGCATTCAAAGCGGTTTTAGCTGAGCCTGCAAGCCAATTGTATTTAAACATGTTAAAATACCGGCCATCCGCAAGGATCACATTATCCTGTAATTTAAACTTAACAGGAGTGCCCCCTTTTCCGGGGATAAACACATTGGGTTGATTCAAACAGAAGAATGGTGCAGTAAGTTCCACCCCACTCACACCGTTTCTTACCGCTTCGGGCACTGGGCCTGAAACACCGCGGTTATGCGCTTCTTCGCCCGAAAAGGTATAGTTTGAAACTACCCTGTAAATCCGGTCGCCATTATCAAAATTTTGATTAAACGTAAAATCAAAATGTACAATCAGGTAAATCACCAGTGCCGAACTGATGCCGATAGATAAACCGATAATATTGATGAAGGTAAAAAATTTGTGCCTCCAAAAATTACGTAACGCGATTTTAAAATAGTTTTTAAACATCTTTATTGGTCATTAGATCATTGGATCATTAAGTCATTTCTTTCATTGAATCATTATATCAATAAGCCGTTTTTGCTTTGCATTAATCAAAATGACTTAATGACGCGAAGCAAATGACTCAATGATCATTCACTTCTAAGGCTTTTAACCGGATTTGCCATTGCAGCTTTTATTGATTGATAGCTGATAGTTGCAAAAGCTATGATCAACGCTATTACCCCCGCCATTAAAAATACCCACCATTGAATGCTCACCCTAAAGGCAAAGTCAAGTAACCATTTACTCATTGCATACCAGGCAATTGGCAGGGCAATCACTGCTGCCACGATCACCAGCTTTAAAAAGTCCTTTGATAGTTCGGTAACAATTTGCGGGATGCTGGCGCCAAGTACCTTGCGTACGCCTATTTCCTTTACCCTTTGCGAAATAGTGAAGGCTGAAAGCCCAAATAAGCCTAAACAAGCAATGAATATGGCCAGGCACGAAAATATAGTGAACAAATTACCTTGCTCCTGCTCGCTATTGTATAGTTTTTGAAACCTTTCATCTAAAAAGCTGTATTCAAATGGTGTTTCGGGCTGATATTTTTTCCAGGTTTGTTCAAGCGTAGCCAATGCCGCATTAACATGATTGCCATCGATCTTAACGGTTACCCTTCTGTAACTGTTATTGGCAAATGAGGGCATCTCCATCAAAAGCGGGATGATATTTTGATGTAATGACTCAAAATGAAAATCCTTAACTACCCCAATAACTTTTCCTTTAACGCCACCGTAGCTCATATCTTTCCCTATGGCATTCTCCGGCGATTTCCACCCTAATACACTTACTGTCGATTCATTGATTACAAAATTATTGCTATCGGTAGCAAAATCGCGACTAAAATTCCTGCCTGCCATCATTTTTATACCATAGGTTGGAATAAAGCCATAATCAGTATTAATGCATTTAATATCGGCCTTAACAGGCAGTGGTTTATCACCGTCGAAAACAGAAGCGCCCTGATCGTCCAGTAAACGCCCGGATGGGATGCGCGATGAGCGGCCTATATCCTTTACAGAGGGGTCTCGTAATACATCAGCTCTGAAAGCTTCAAACTGATTAGCCGGAATACCACCTAATGTTACCAGGTGGTCCTTATTAAAACCAAGTGATTTATTTTGGATGTATCTTAACTGCTGAAAAACTATAGTAGTAGCAACAATCAGGATTATGGAGATAGAGAACTGAACAACCACCAGTACTTTGCGGAACGAAATATTTCCTGATCCAACTTTCAATATGCCCTTTAAAACTTTTATCGGCTTAAATGAGGACATAAAAATAGCCGGATAAATCCCGCTTATGAGACCGATAATCAACGGTAACAACAATACCGACACTAAAATTGAAGGTTTAAATAAACTGTCAATAGATAAACCAAGTTCCGAAAGCTGATTAATAAGAGGCAACAATGCCCAGGTTAAGATCAATGCCAACACAAGTGAAAAATAGGTAATCAGTACCGATTCGCTTAAAAATTGGGTGATGATCTCTTTTTGTTGTGCACCAATCACTTTACGGATCCCTATTTCCTTGGCACGTAAAGTAGAGCGTGCAGTAGAAAGGTTCATGTAATTGATACAAGCTATAAGCAAAATAAACAAGGCGATGGCCGAAAATATATAAACCCTTTTGATATCCCCGTTTTGCTCCACCTCATCATCAAGGTGGGAATGTAAGTGAATATCCAGGAACCTTTGAATATGCAGCTGGGTGAATTTTGACTGTCGCGGCTGCCCGGGAGAATTCATGTACTTATCTATAAAGGCTGGAAACTGCGAACTGATACGATCAATATTATAATTATCAGGCAGTAAAAGATAGGTAAAAAATGAGTTATTACCCCAATTTGTCCTCAATGCATTTCTGCCATAAACTTTGTCATCGTTCAATGTATTGAACGACATCAGCATTTGTGGGTGCATTTGCGAGTTGGGTGGAAAAGGTTTGAAAATACCCGTAACTTTAAAGTTAAACTGGTTATCAAGCCTGATCTCCTTATTTATCGGATCTTCGTTACCGAAATATTTGCGGGCCATATCCTCGGTCATCATTACCGTATACGGCTCACTAAGGGCAGTTTTAGGATCGCCCGCTATCGTTTTCAGATCAAAGAAGCTGAGGAAGTTTTCGTCGGCAAAATACGATCCTTTTTCGGTGAGCAGTTTATCCTTATAACGCAAAACCACATCTCCATTAGGGAACAGGCGCGTTACCTTTTTTATATCCGGAAATTCATTTTTTAACAGCGGGCCAAACGGCGGCGCTACTGCACCCAAATGCAGGTTAACAATACCGTCGGCTGTATTAAAGCTCCGGCTTACCCTGTAAATATTAGGTGCATTATGGTTAAACTTATCATAACTGAGCTCTTTAACTATATAAGTTAAAATAAGCAGGCAGCAGGTTAAACCTATGGTTAAACCAAATATATTGATGAACGAGATAAATTTGTGCCGGGCAATATTGCGAAAGGCACTGCGTAAATAGTTCTTTATCATGTTATTTCATTTTGTCATTGAGTCATTAAGTCATTTTCTTCTGCTCATCGGGGCATTAGGTCGTTAAATCATTTTGAACTTTTCAATGACTTAATGACGCGAAGCAAATGCCCCAATGACCTATTCTGATCGTAGGCTTTTAACCGGATTAGCTAAAGCCGCTTTAACCGATTGAAAGCTTATAGTTATGGCAGCCACCAGCAACGCTATAGCACCCGCCAGTAAAAACACCCACCATTGTATACTTATACGATACGCAAAATCCTGCAGCCATTTGTTCATGGCAAACCATGTTACCGGGAATGAAATGATCGAAGCGATGACGATCAGCCTCAAAAACTCCTTCGATAGCATAATTGTGATACTGCCTGTTGACGCGCCAAGCACTTTGCGAATTCCGATCTCTTTAACCCTAAGCCTGATCATAAACGCCGCAAGGCCGAATAAGCCTAAACTGGCGATGATCAAAGCAACACAGGAGAACACTGTAAATATTTTGCCGGTTTGCTGCTCAGAAGCATAAAGTGATGCGTATTGTTCATCAAGGAACGAGTAGCTGAAAGGCGCTTCCGGTCTGAAATTATCCCATTCGGCTTTGATGCCGGCAATAACCGATTTTACATCGGCAGTTTTGACCTTCAAAATTAATGAACCTGTACTGTGGCCCGATAACAGCATTAAAGGCGCTATCTTTTGTCTGACCGAAGCATAATGAAAATCTTTTATTACACCCACAACTTTGTATTGCGTACGGGCCGAGCGTACTATGGTTTTACCAATCGGGTTAGCATTAGCCCATCCCAAACCTTTTACTAAAGCTTCATTAACCACAACCGACATGGAGTCGCCGGGGAAAGATGGATAAAAGTTACGCCCATTGATGACCTGTAAACCCAAAGTAGGTACATAACTTTCATCCACATGGTAAATATTGGTATGGATTTCGGCATGGCCACCTTTATCGTCAAATTCTTTAGCATCTATCTGGGTACCATCAACACCTGCCGACTTGCCCGGTACACTGCTGGATATGGTGGCATTTAATACCTGTGGGTTACGCAGAAGCTGATTTTTAAAAGCATCTATATTATGGCCTAAAGTGTAGGCATCATTAATTACCAATACCTGATCTTTATCATAACCCAGCTTTTTGTTTTGCATATAATGCAATTGCTGGTATACTACAAAAGTCGATATGATAAGTGCTGTAGATACTGCAAACTGAAAAATGATTAATCCGCCGCGTAAAACGCCTTTTCCTTCGGCTTTTATTGCGCTGTTGCCTTTTAAAACGGCAATAATCCGGAAGGAAGACAGAAAAAATGCTGGATAAATGCCGGCAAGGATGCCAACCACAAAGGCCGTAAACAATTCGGTAATCAATGCCTTAGGGCTCAGGAAAAACCCAAGTTCGATATGTTTCCCTGCTAAACTATTAAATAGTGGTAACAGCAGATATACTATACCTAATGCTAATAATAAAGCCCCAAGGGTTAGCATAACCGATTCAGTAAGGAACTGGGAAACGAGCCCGCTTTTCTCAGAACCAAGCACCTTACGGATACCTACTTCTTTTGATCGTTTGGCCGAACTTGCCGTTGAAAGATTAGTAAAATTAATGCAGGCCAATATCAATATAAAAGCGGCCAACGCGCCGAATATATACACATAATGGATATCGCCATTAGCCTCCAGTTCATATTTGGTTGCAGAGTGCAGGTGAATATCGCTTAAAGGCTGCAGAAAAAACAGGAAGTTATTAACAGATTTACTTGCCTGTGCCAGGCTTGCCCCCATATCGTGAGCAATTTCAGGCACAACAAATTTCCGCACCATATCCGGAAAAGCGGCTTCCAGTTTTTTGGGGTCGGCATTTTTATTTAGCACTACATAAGTAAAATAACCAATATTGGTCCAGGTTTGCTTTGCATTTTCAACAAAAGGGGCCATATTCAAAAACGCGTCACCATGAAAGTGTGAATCATCAGGAACTTTGTCAATTACACCTGTTACCTTATAAGGCTTACTATCAATAGTAACGGCTTTTCCTACGGCTTCCTGGTTGCCGAAATATTTGGTAGCCATTGCCCTGGTGATCACCATACTGTTAGGTTCCGTAAAGCAGGTTTTATCATCCCCATCAATCAATGGTATCGAAAACAAACGAAAAAAATTGGCATCTATCTTCTGTACATGCTCTTCTTTAAACTGCCTGTCGTTGTATTTTATAAAAACCGGGCCAAGACCGGCAAGCCTTGTGGTTTCAAGTACTTCGGGAAACATATTTTTAATCCCCTGTCCTACCGCTATGTCAACCATCGGGTACTCGCTTACGCCATTATTTTCAATGGAGCGTAAGCCAACGCGGTACATTTGTTTGGCTTGCGCCGGATATTGATCATAATTTAATTCACTATACACGTAAGCACAAATAAGCATGCAGCAAGCTAAGCCCACAGACAGGCCAAACACATTAATAAACGAAAATATTTTGTTGCGCCTTAAGTTTCGCCAGGCGGTTTTGATGTAGTTTTTGAACATGAGTATCTGATTAACCTGTTTAGTAGTTTTAAAATGCATACCAATAAATCAAAATACTGACCATCAACTATTTATATTTAATTTACAATACAAACTGTACGAAGACGTAACACCATGTGTTCGGTTATGATACACTATAAGCAACGCAAAAGGCCTGTTGCTATTTGAGCAACAGGCCTTTTGAATATTATTTATTATTGGTATTAGTTTACAGTAAGACTAACCCTGTTACTACCTCTAACTTCAACCAAAGAGCCCCCTCCGTTAAGTTTACCTTCCACCCTTTCCTTATCCTTGCTGCCCGAAAAATTGTCGGCAAGATTTGTTTCTATCCTATCGGCACGCAAATCAAGATTAAGACCTTGTTTTGATGGCAACTGCAGATCAACGCGGCCCGAGCTTGCATCAATTTTAACTGATTTACCTACACTTATAAATTGTGCATGAATACTACCGGCACTTGTTGAAGCATCAAGGCTGCAGGAAAGATCAGTAAGATTAATGCTGCCGCCTGATGTACCCGTAATGAAATCCCCGTCGATTTTGTTGCCACTTATACTGCCGCCACTGGTAGTAGCTTTGATATCACCTTTTAAACCATCAAGATGTAATGAACCTCCTGATGTTTCCAGCCTGATACGGCCTGTACAATTATTTGCTTCTACGCTACCTCCTGATGTTTGCAAATCGATGTCTTCTTTTGAGTTGCTTACATGGATACTTCCGCCTGATGTACGTCCTTTTATAGTACCTGTAATTTTATCAAGATGTAAGCTGCCGCCACTGGTTTCAAACTGTTGAGCACCAGTTAAATTATCGAGGTGGATACTGCCACCGCTGGTATTGAGGTTTGTGGCCACATTGCCAGGAACATAAATACGGAAAGAAATGCTCAATGACTTTTTCCAATCCATGTTATTCTTTTTATTTTTTGCCGATGCGTGCAGTTCGCCGCCGCTTACATCTACTTTAAGATCATAATTTTCATCGAGGCGCTTTTGGATCTCTTCTTTAGGTAAATCTCCGTTACCATTGTTGCCCTGGATAAAAACTTCAACCCTTGGCTGCTCGTCCGAAGTGCCGCTTACCGTGATACTGCCACCAGATGTATTCACAAACACATCTTTAATTGACTGGCCGGATAATGATTTGGTTAGATATGGTGTTTTCCCGTTATTTTGTGCAAAAGCGCTGCTGCCGGCGCAGGCAACTAATAACACAAGTAAATACTTTTTCATAATAATGACCTTTGGTTTATATATACAAGACCAAGTGTTTAGCAGATACGTTGCATTATCCTGAAAATAATTTTGAAGGTATCAGGATATGAAAAGAGCCCGTGAGGACACGGGCCCGGGTAAATAATAAATTTATCATCAGGTCATTGCTGCGTAGTCATTAAGTCATTGGCAATTAGGTCACTATCATTCAATGACCTAATGACGCGAAGCAATTGACTTAATGACTAAAAATCATTCACTTCGTAAACTCCTGATAGGGTTAGCAAGCGCAGCTTTTAATGATTGAAAGCTGATAGTTACCACAGCTATTACAAACGTAACCACGGCTGCCAAAGCAAAAATCCACCAATGTAAAGGCGTTTTATAAGCAAAGCTTTGCAGCCATTTATCCATGCAGTAGTAACCTAACGGAATAGCGATCACTGTGGCCAACAACACCGGCTTCAATAAGTCTTTAGATATCAGCATGAGAATGTTTTGCACCGATGATCCCAAAACTTTGCGAACTCCGATCTCTTTAGTGCGTTTAGCCGCTGTGAAGGATGCTAAACCAAATAAACCTAAACAAGCTATAAAGATTGCCAACCCCGAAAAGATGCTCAACATGGTTTGCTGCCTGATGTCATTGCGGTAAGTAGTATCAAATTGCTGATCAAGGAAGCTATATTCAAACGGGTAAATGGGTGCAACCTCAACGTATGTATTTTTGATGGCTGCCAAACCTGCCTGAACATTTCCGGGTTTTAGTTTGATTACAGCCACACGCCTGTCTTCACTTGGCGATATAACCAGGGCATCCATATTTTCTTTGAGTGAAAGGAAGTTAAAATCCTCCACCACACCGATAATGGTGCGCCGGTTATTATCACGAACCGTATTCTTAATCCATTTACCGACGGCCTGCTGCGGTGTAAAGCCAAGTTCTTTTGCCGCTGTACGGTTTATCAATACCGAATTAGTGGTATCCGTAGCAAACTGAGGGGAGAAATCCCGGCCGGCAATAATCTTTAGCCCAAATGTTTTTACATATTCAAAATCAGCAAATTCCGACCTGGATTTGAACGTTTCATGCTGACCTTCGACGTCGAAACCCTGCATATCAAAAAAACCGCCCGGCTCGCCCGACATCAGTGATACCGATTTTACATAATCAGAATTTTGCAGCTGATGTTTAAACGCTTGCCTGTGATCATAGATATCGTTATTGTCAATCTTCACAATAACCGTTTGTTCCTTATCATAGCCCAATGATTTGTTTTTCACATACCGCATTTGGTTAACGATAACGATAGTACCAATAATCAGCAATACCGAAATGCTAAACTGAAATACCACCAATGTCTGCCTGAAAAACGAGCCGCCTTTACCCAGTTTTAGCTTACCCTTCAAAGCTTCGATAGGCGAAAAGGCCGACATGAATATAGCTGGATAACTCCCTGCAAGGAACCCTACAAATAAGATAACACCCAGGAGGAACAGGTAAATAGGTGCGCTGTTCCAGGAAACGGTAAGCTGATAGCCCAGCAGGCTATTGTATGAAGGCATCAGCAGAAACAACAAGCCGATGGAAAGCATACAGGAAATAAGTGCCAGGAGCAACGACTCGCCAATAAACTGCCATATCAAATGATTTCTTAACGCGCCTAAAACCTTACGCATACCAACCTCTTTTGAACGTTCAACAGCACGGATAGTAGCCAGGTTCATAAAATTAATGCAGGCAATGATCATGATGAGCACCGCTATTGAAATAAAGATGAATACCACCGTTTTATCGCCATGTTTTACATTATCAAACGACGATGCATTTTCGAAATAGATATCTTTAAACGGCCTAAGGCCCAAGCTAAATTTGGTACCGAAACGCTGCATGTCCTTGCCCATATATTTATCCATAAACTGCGGAAAACGACTTTCCAGCCTGGCGGGACTGCTACGATCATTTAATAATAGGTAAACAAACAAGCTATTGTTGATCCATACATTAAAACCAGGGTCACGGGTATAGTTGGCAATCGGCATTACCAAATCAAAGTCAAGGTGCGAGTTGGAAGGCACATCTTTAGTAATACCTGTTACCTTTAATTGCAGGCGTTTATCCATCTGTACCACCTTGCCCATGGCATTATCAATATTGCCGAAATACTTTTTAGCTGTAGTTTCGGTAAGTACAACACTACCTGGATTTTTTAATGCTGTTATGGCATCTCCCCTAAGCAGCGGAAAGGTAAACAGGCTGAAGAAATTAGAATCGACCGCGTAAACCTTTTTTTCATTGAATGATTTTTCTCCAAAAGAGACCAGGTTATTTTGCGGCGAAACACGTACAGCCATTTTAATATCCTGCGGATAGTCATTCAGCATAGCCGGAGCATAAGGGCCGGAAAGGTATGGTGTGGGCGACTTCGATTTATCAAAACTGCGCATTACCCTATAAATATTCTTGCCCTGCTTATGAAAATTATCCACGCTAAATTCATTCATGATATATAGAAATATCATAAGGCAAACGGTTATCCCCATGGTTAATCCCAGAATATGGATCAGCGAAAATCCTTTATTACGATAAAGGTTTCGCCATGCTGTTTTTATATAGTTTCTTATCATTAGTTCACTTGTTCATTAGTATTTTACTGCAAACTGCCACTTCTGTCTGCAAACAGGTTTATTCGTTCTTCAAACTCCTAACTGGATTAGCCAGTGCTGCTTTGATAGATTGAAAGCTGATAGTTACAAATGCAATCAATACAGCTAAAACTGCAGCTAATACGATCACCCACCATTGTATATTTTGGCGATAAGCAAAACCCTGCAGCCACTGGTGCATAAAAAAGCATGCAAATGGAACAGCAATGATAATGGCTATCAGCACCAGCCTGATAAAATCTTTAGATAACATACTTACGATATTGGCCACGTTGGCACCCAGCACCTTGCGAATGCCTATTTCCTTTGTGCGCTGCTCGGCGGCGTAAGCGGCAAGGCCAAATAACCCTAAACAGGCAATTATGATCGTTAAACTGGTAAAAATGACGAATATGGTCCCCATACGCTGCTCAGCGCGGTATGAAGCATCAAAATCATCGTCCATAAATGAATATGTAAATTCTTTTCCGGGCTGGATGGATTTCCACTTGTCTTTGATCTGAGCCATCAACCCTGTAATATTTGCCGTATTCATCTTCACGCTTAATGAGCCATTATCCTGTCCGTACATCAATACTACCGGGCTGATATTATTACGTAACGAAGCAAAATTGAAATCCTTGATAACCCCGATAATATGGTACTCCTTAAACGTCTTAGCCATGTTATCCATAGGCAGGTACATTGGTTTATTAATCGGGTTAGGAACTCCCATCAGCCTGGCCGCTGTTTCGTTCACGATCATTGCTGCCGAATCGGTAGGCATCTGATCGGAAAAATTGCGGCCTTTAATGAGTTTAATATCGAGGGTAGGCAGGTATTTATCATCAACAGTCCAGGTTTGTGCAAGAACCGCTTTTTTAGGATCAAGGGCGCGTTCCTGGAAAACACTGCTACTGTTTCGATAGTCAGATGTAGGTAAAAACCCTGTCATCGTAACGCCGCTTACGCCTGTCAGCCGCCTTACTTCATCTTTGAAAACCGAGGCCTGCCCGCCCAAATTATATACGCCGTGCACTACTAATACCTGGCTGCGGTTATAGCCCAGGTCTTTATTCTGGATGTATTTAAGTTGGTTGTAGATAACCAGTGTACCAATGATCAGCACTATCGATATAAAAAACTGAAATATCACCAGCGAGCTTCTGAGCATTCCGCCCTTAAAACCGGCAGATAGTTTGCCTTTTAAAACATCAATCGGCTGAAAGCCCGAAAGGAAAAAAGCAGGATAAGAGCCGGCCAGTAATCCGATAAGTAATACGGTTGCCAACAAAGATGGAACAAGCCAAATGAGCGAGGCGACGTTTAACTCAATACTTTTACCCGATATATTATTAAATACCGGCAGCAATAAATAAGCCGCGGCGACAGCTATAAGGGTAGCCACAAATGTTACCATCATCGATTCGGACAGGAATTGAGCTATCAAATACTTACGCGCCGAACCAAGTACCTTACGTACACCAACCTCCCTCGCGCGGTTGGCCGAGCGGGCTGTCGATAAGTTCATGAAATTTACACAGGCTATCAGTAATATAAAAATAGCTACTGCGCCAAAAATGTATACATATTGGATATTTCCATTATGGTCAAGCTCCGACATCAGGTTCGATTTCAGGTGGATATCCAGTAACGGTATCAGGCTTAACTGGTACCTGTTGCCTGCGCGTTCAAAACTATCAAAAGTTAAATGAAGGATATCCTGTAACTGCGGACCGGCATTTTTGCGCATCAACTCCGGAAATTTAGCTTCAAATTGCTTAACTACAGCCCCTGGCTTCAGCAACACGTAAGTGTTAAAATTATTGCTGAACCAGGCATTCTCCCTGCTCTCATCTTTAGATGCCATCGAAAGGAAAAAGTCGAAATGAAAATGCGATTGTTTGGGCAGATCTTTGATAACACCTGTAATCTTGTACAGCAGTTTGTCGTCAAACGTAAAGGTTTTACCCACAGCCTGCACCGTATTGAAATAGCGCCTGGCCACACTTTCGGTTATCACTACTGTATTGGGTTCAACCAGGGCGTGTTTAGCGTCACCGGCTATCATGGGCAAGGTAAATACGTCAAATAAGGTCGAATCGGCAAGCACCATCTTATCTTCATGAATTGTTTGATTGCCTTTTTTTACGTTATAACCTCCGCGCATCAAAAAACGGCAGGCGCGTTCAACCTCCGGATAGTCGTTTTGAAATACCGCACCTAACGGAGCAGGCGCACAAGCATAACTTTGGTCAATACCGCCAAACTTGATCTGCATATTGGCGCGATAGATCCTGTCGGCCTTAACATTGAACTTATCATAGCTCAGTTCATCTGCCACGTAAAATACAATAAGCAAACAGGTAGCTAACCCAAGGGCTAAACCAAAAACATTTATCGCGGTAAAGCCCACATTTTTTTTCAATGTGCGGAAAGCGGTTTTAAGGTAATTTCTAAACATGGTTCATTGGTTCAATTGTTCATTAGTTCATTGGTATCTCGCAGTTACCTAACTGCAGTCACTGCAAACTGCTACTCGTTTTTAAGGCTGTTTACCGGATTTGCCAGGGCTGCTTTTACAGATTGAAAACTTACTGTTATTATAGCTATTAACATGGCCCCAGCGCCGGCCACTACCAATACCCACCATTGTATGCTGATGCGATATGCAAAATCCTGCAGCCATTTGTTCATCAGGTACCATGCTACCGGTGTGGTTATGGCAATGGAAATCAGCACCAGTTTTATAAAATCTTTAGATAATGTGTTTACAATGGCCGATACACTTGCGCCCAGCACTTTGCGGATCCCGATTTCTTTGGTGCGTTGCTCGGCAGCATAAGCGGCTAAGCCAAACAAACCAAGGCAGGCAATTGATATGGCCAACACAGTAAATATGATGGATATGGTACCGGTTCGTTGCTCGGCCCGGTAGTTTGCGTCAAAATCCTGATCCATAAATGAGTAGTTGAACTGGCTTTGGGTCATGCCCTGCCATTTGTTTTTTATCTGATCGATAAGGGCCGGTAAATTAGCCGTATTTACCCTGACGCTAAGGTTTCCGCTGTCTTCGTCCATTAAAAAAATCATCGGACTGATGTTTTCCCTGAGCGAGTTGAAATTAAAATCTTTAACTACGCCTATAATATGATAAGCTTTTATATGATCGCGGTTGCCGTCCATATTGCGATACAGGATTTTATTAACCGGATTGGTAAAGCCTAAAAATTTGGCAGCTGTTTCGTTGATCACTAATCCGGTAGAATCAGTTGGCATATTTGCCGAAAAATCGCGCCCGGCAGAGATCTTCATACCAAGAGTATTGATGTAATCTGCATCTACCCGCCAGCTTTGCGGAAACAAGGCAGTTTTTTGATCAGCTGCCGCTTCTTTGTAAAAAATAGATGTTCCCCTGTTTTTACCGGTTGGTAAATAACCTGTTAAAGTTGCGTTAACCACGCCTTGTAATTGCTTTACCTCGTTTTTAAAGGTTTTGGTATGGCTACCCAACTCAAATGCATTGTTGATAACAAGTACCTGGTTACGGTTATATCCCAGGTTTTTGGTTTGAATATAGTTGAGCTGATTATAGATAACAATGGTACCAATGATGAGGAATATCGAAATAGAAAACTGGAACACAACCAATACACTCCTGAGCCAGCTACCTTTGAAGCCACCGGCCAGTTTACCACTTAACACATTAATGGGTTGAAATGCCGAGAGGAAAAAAGCGGGATATGAGCCTGCGGCGAAACCTACTACCAAAACAATTAATAGTAACGCCGGCAACAACCAGGCTAAGGTTTGCGAACCAACAATCAATTCCTTTCCTGATACCTGATTAAACAGCGGCAATAAAAGTAATACGGCAAAAAAAGCAATAACTGCCGCTGCCAAAGTCACCAGTACTGATTCGGTTAAAAATTGCGCTATTAAATATTTGCGCGGGGAACCTAAAACCTTACGTACACCAACCTCACGAGCCCTGTTAGCCGAACGTGCCGTTGACAGGTTCATGAAGTTGATGCCTGCTATAAGTAATATAAATATAGCGATGGCCGAAAATATATAAACATACTGTGCCGAGCTATTGCTGCCTAACTCACCGGTACGGTTTGAGTGCAGATGAATATCAGTTAACGGGGTAAGGTTAAGCCTGAAATAACTGCCGCTTTTTTCAAAATCAGCAATATTTACGTGTAAGGCCGTTTGCATTTGCCCCTCGCTGTATTTTTTCAGCAAAGCAGCTAACTTTTTCTCAAATAGCTTGTAATCTGTACCCGGTTTTAATACAACGTAAGTATTGTAATCGCTCCTTAACCATTCCCCTGAACGGCTGTCGGGCCAGCTCACCATCGACATAAAAAAATCAAAATGAAAGTGTGATTGCTTTGGCAAGTCCTTTATCACTCCGGTAACTTTTAATAACTGGTTGTTATCAATAGCGAGTGTTTTCCCTACAGCATTGGTGCTGTTAAAGTACTTTTTTGCTGTGCTTTCGGTGATCACTACAGTGTTAGGTTCCTTCAAAGCCGTAGCCGGATTACCATTAACCATGGGCAATGTAAACACATTAAAAACCGATGGATCGGCATAAACGGTACCATACTCGAGGATGCTTTCATTACCTTTTTTTACGTGAAAACCTCCTGCTGCTTTAAGCCTTGTTGCTTCTTCCACCTCCGGTAGGTCTGTTTTTAGCGCCTGAGCCAGTGGCGGCATTGCAACCGCATATAATACGTTGTTGTTACCAAATTTCAGGTCTTCGTTAACACGGTATGTGCGATTAGCTTTATCGTTAAAACGGTCGTAACTCAACTCGTCGGCTACGTAAAGCACAATCATAAGGCAGGTAGCCAGGCCAAGGGCCAGCCCCAATATATTTATAACCGTAAACCCCACGTTTTTACGCAGGGTACGGAATGCTGTTTTTAAGTAATTTCTAAACATAGTTCATTGGTTCAATTGTTTATTAGTTCATTGGTATCACACCGCAAAACTGCTAACTGCCACTGCAAATTGCCTACTCACTTTTCAAGCTCTTAGCCGGGTTAGCATTTGCCGCTCTTATTGATTGTACGCTTACCGTTACAAACGCGATGATCACCGCCAGAATGCCCGCTACAGCGAAAATCCACCAGTTAATATCTACGCGATAAGCAAAGCTTTGTAACCATTTGCTCATGCCATACCAGGCCAGCGGCGATGCAATCAACGTGGCTATAAGTACGAGCTTCATCAAATCTTTTGACAACAGTGTAACTATTGAGGTTACACTTGCGCCCAAAACTTTCCTGATACCAATTTCTTTTACCCTTTGCTCGGCTGTAAAGGTCACCAAGCCAAACAGGCCAAGGCAAGCTATACTAATAGCCAGTATGGTGAATATGAGCAGGATATTGCCCTGCTTCTGTTCGGATTGGTATTGTTTGGCAAAATTCTGATCGAGGAAATGGAACTCAACCTTGTTTTCGATATCAAAACGGCCGTAAACTTTGCTGATATAATCGAGTGTTGCAGGAATGTTGTTTTTACCAACCCGGATGTACATATTGTCCTCGTCGTTTGCGGTAAACGGCAGGTACAACATCATTGGTGCAACTTTATGCTGTAACGAATAAGTGTTAAAATCCTTAACTACACCAATTATTTTCCGGCTGATCACATTGCCTTTATCATCTACGCCAACCCTGACAGAGCGGCCGATGGCATCCTTCCAGCCCATTTCATTAACCAGCGTTTGGTTTACAATAATTGATTCAAGCCGGTCGGTACTCATATCCGATGAAAAATTGCGCCCTTTGGCCAGCTTCACCTGCAGGGTTGGTATGAAATCCTCATCAATAATGAGGTTCTCAACCATTTTTGATTCAGAATTAGCTTTTCCATCAGCACCGATATTGAAATTACTTGAACCGATATCGTTATTGCCAATTGGATTACCTGCAATACCAACAGCCTCAACAGCCGGATTTTGCAATAACTGACTTTTGATAGCGGCAATCTTTGCCCGTGCAGATTTATCGCTGATATGAAAGGTAAGTGTTTGGGCTTTATTAAAGCCAAGGTCCTTGTTCATGACATAATGCAGCTGCCTGTAAATGATACATGATCCGGCTATCATGACAATGGTGATAACAAACTGAAATACTACCAATGATTTCCTGAACATAATGGTAGCAACCTGACTGCCCATTTGCCCCTTCATAGCAGCTATAGTACGGAACCCGGATAAAAACAATGCAGGATATAAGCCGCTTAAAATACCAGTTAATAAGGCAAATAAGCCGAATATGACAACCGTTTTGCTGAAACCAAATTGCAATAGCACCAGATTTTTACCGGGGAGCTGGTTGAAATATGGCAATAAAAACTGCACCATCACAGACGCTATCAGGGCAGCGATAACAGTAAACAAAACTGATTCGGCAAAAAACATCATGATCAGTTGTTTTTTGCTGGAGCCAATTACTTTACGCACACCAATCTCTTTGATCCGTATTGAAGAACGTGCTGTAGTTAGGTTTACATAATTAATAACGGCGATAGCAAGTATCAACAGCGCTACAATACCGAATATATATACATAGGTTATATTGCCATTGCTGCCCAGTTCGTAATCAAGATTAGAGTTAAGGTGAATTGACGTAAGTGGCTGTAGTTCCATGCGATACTGCATGGCCCCGAGCGGCCCCTTTAAGTATTTGTTAAAAAATGCGTCAGAACCAGCCTGGATCTTTTTAAAATCATCATGGTTTTTCAGCAGCAAATAAGTATAGACATGCGAATTGGCCCAGCCATCGGTATATCCATCAGGTAATGAGCGAAGGGCGCTAAATGTAAATTGTGAGTTGGCAGGTACATCATCAATTACCCCGGTAACGGTACTCGGGTTGTTTTCGATGAGTATTGTTTTATCCAGAGCATCGGCAGTATTGCCAAATAGTTTTTCGGCAAGGGTTTTAGTAAGCACAATGCTTTGGGGCTTGGTTAAAGCGGTGTTGGGATCGCCCGACAAAAAGTGATGGGTGAAAAGATTAAAGAAGCCTTTATCTGTAAACAACATCGCTCCCTCGTTAATCTGCTTTTCGCCATAGGTGATCTTGCCCCCTCCTTCAGCATCAATTCGGATAGCATCTTCCACTTCGGCATAGTCATTTTTTAAAGCGGGCGCGTACGGTGGCGAGGTAACTGCGAGGTTGAATTTGCCGCCATTCCATGTGCCATGCTGAACAACGCGAAAAATACGGTCGGCTTTAAGGTTGTAACGGTCGTAACTCCATTCATCAACCACGTAGAAGCTGATGAGCCAGAAAGCTGCAATACCTGTGGCCAAACCAAAGATATTGATAAACGAAAAAACCTTATGCTTAATGAGGTTTCTCCAGGCTATTTTAATGTAATTACGTAACATGGTAAATGGTTTATACTACTAAAATATTAAAACGCATACCAATTATCCAACCAATTAATTATCAACGCATTAAAACAAACACCAAAACAAAACCGTTCGGTAATAGAACACTTACAGTGCGAATGTGAACGATATCCCAAAGTGTTTAGAGGTTGGAGATTAGAGATTAGGACTGTGATTGCCAATGAGTTTTTAAACTAATCTCTGATCTCCAACCTCTAAACACTTATTCCGCTCTCAAACTTTTAACCGGGTTTGCCAATGCTGCTTTTATAGATTGAATACTGATGGTAGCCAGGGCAATCAGCGTTGCGCCGCCGCCGGCAAGCAGGAAGATCCAAACTGTCATATCTATTTTATAGGCAAAATCCTGCAGCCATTTACTCATGGAGTACCAGGCTATAGGCACTGCTATAAGGATAGAAATGATGATGAGCAGCACAAACTCACTTGCCAATAAACGGATAATACCGCCAACACTTGAACCCAGCACCTTACGGATGCCGATCTCACGGGTTTTAACCTGTGCCGAATAGGTTGCCAACCCGAATAAGCCGAGACACGATATGACAATGGCCAACGCTGAAAACACATTGAATAATGAACCTGTACGCTCGTCGGTTTTGTAAAGCTGGCTAAAGTTTTCGTCTAAAAATGAATAATCCAGCGGCGTATCATTATTATATTGTTTCCAAACGTTTTGAGCTGCAGTAATAGCTTTTTGCGCATCACCGCCGGTGGTTTTAATAAAAATACGATAGGCCCCCGGAGTATGATACGTCAGTACCGCAGGTTCTATCTTCTTTCGAACCGTGGTATAATTAAAATCTTTCACCACACCGATGATGGTACCTTTGGTTTTCTGGATCCTCAGACTTTTACCAATCGGGTCCTTCATCCCCATAGCGGCTATAGCTGCCTCATTAACAATAAAGTGATTTGAGTCGGCAACAGCCCCGGTAAACAACGCTCCTTCTTTGAGTTTGATTTTAAAGAAACTGGTAAAGTCCTTATCAACATCCATCGGATGGAAAAATAAATTCGCTTTAGCCGGCTTGCCATCCCAATCATTATCCCCTGTCCAGCCATTAAAATCTACTATATTACTGCTGCCACGGGTTACTGCCATTATGCCTGGTTGCTTTAACAACTCAGCTTTAGCAGCGTCATAATGTGCCTGCATGCCTTGCATCATAAAGGTAAGCACATTTTCCTTGTCGTATCCCAAGTCGCGGTTGCGGATAAAGCTTAACTGCTTGCCAATGATCAGTGTGCCGATGATAAGCACAATTGATACTGTAAACTGCAAAACCACTAATACGCGCCTGAAAGCCGCATTGCCAATGCCAGCTGTGATCCGCCCTTTAAGTGCCTTCAAAGGCTCAAATGATGAAAGCAATAATGCCGGGTAAATACTTGATGCAGTCAACGTAGCCACTAACGTCAAGGCGATATATCCCCAAACCTGGTAATTGCCAAGAGAAATTTGCAATTGCTTGCCCGAAAAATCGTTATAAACAGGCATCAGCACGTACATTAAACCAACAGCCAACACGGTAGCAATCAGGAACAATACCGTGGTTTCGATCATAAACTGCAAAAATAGCTGCAGCCTACCTGCTCCGATGATCTTTCGCATACTCACCTCCTTAGCTCTCAGCATCGACCGCGCTGTTGATAGGTTTACATAGTTGATGCATGCTATCACCAATATCAAAATAGCTACTATCGCAAATGTACGTACCGTAGAAATACCAGCGTCGCCCCCATCTGCTTTATACAGATGCATATTTAACAGCGGCTGTGCCAGGTATGGCACAGGAGCATCATCGGGCTTATTATGTTCGTGGATGGCCTGTAATTTCTTTTCAAGTTTGTGAATATCGGTACCTGGTTTCAGCAAAAGGTAAGTTTCAAAACTAAAATTGATCCAGTCGGCATCCATAGATGAGATGCGGGAAGTACCGTTATAGCTCCGGCCAGATTTTATGTAAGCTTCGTAATTAAATTTGCTTATTGGCAATAATACATTACAGGTAACACTTGAGTTTGCAGGGTAATCGGCAACAACACCTGTAACTTTAAAATTATCGCTTTTACCTAAGGTGATGGTTTTGCCTATCGGATTTTCTTTGCCAAAATATTTTTCTGCAATTTTTTTAGTAATTACTACCGAGTTATTATCCGGGAAAGGATTTTTACGATCACCCTGTATAATCGGAAAATCAAAGACCGAAAAGTATGAAGCATCAGTAAAAGCTATACGGTCCTCATTAAAGATCTTGTCTTTATACCTGAACGATGGATTGCCGATATTCATAATCCGCACGCCGTCCATTACCTCGGGTACTTCGTTTTTTGCAAAAGTTGCTACAGGTGCTATGATATAGGTAAAGATCTGCTTACTGGCCTCGGTACCGCCAACAATACCTATACGATAAATGTCTTTCCCTTTTTTATTAAAAGCGTCAAAGCTCAATTCATCCTGCACCCAAAGCAGCATAAAAAGCCCGATCACCAGGCCAAAAGTTAAGCCTATTACATTAATGGCAGTGTAAAACTTATTGCTTACAATATTACGCCAGGCGGTTTTCAGATAATTTCTAAGCATGTTGTCTATCATTAGGTCACCGGGTCATTAAGTCATTAGTCAGCTTTCAATGACTTAATGGCCCAGTGACCTGTTGACGTGCTACTCGTTCTTCAAACTTTTAACCGGGTTACTCAGTGCCGCTTTAATGGCCTGCCAGCTTACTGTGAGCAGGCAAACAACCATGCTGATGGTTATAGTGGCAATAAATACCCAGGCGCTAATATCTGTACGATAAGTATAATGCTGCAGCCATTTGCTCATGTTGTACCAGCTTAAGGCCGAGCCTATGATAAAAGAGATAATCACCAATATCAAAAACTCCTTAGACAGGTTGAACCACAAACTGCTGATGCTTGCACCCAATACTTTACGGATACTGATCTCTTTCTTACGCTGCTCAGCCGAGAACGACGCAAGGCCAAACAGACCTAAACAAGAAATAATAATGGCCAGCACTGTGAATGAACTCGACAGCGTCCCCAACAATTTTTCATTCTCGAATTTGCCGCTGAAATTTTCATCAACAAACCTGTATTCAAACGGATATTCGGGATTATACTTTTTATAGATATCGCCAATTGTTGCAAGGCTTTTTGATATCGAAGCTTTAGGGTTTAAACGAATCCCAACCTGGCCTGCCCATCCCTTATCAAAACCTATGATGGCCGGCTTTACAGGTTCGTAAGGAGAGCCCCAAACAAAATCCTTAACAATACCCACAACTGTACAATTGCGGCCCTGCCATTTTACTATCTGCCCAAGCGGATCCTTTAAGCGCATGAGTTTAACAGCCGATTCGTTCATGATGAGTGACAGCGAATCTGCCATACGGCCCGGTATGTAGTCGCGGCCTTTTATTAATTCAAGCTTATAGGTTGAAATAAAATGGAATGATGTAACGATCTGGTCGATAGGTATTTTATCCTCACCAGGCAATTGTCCGGGCCAGGTAATGCCCCAACTGCTGCTGCCATTGCTGGCTATGCTGCCAGATGTTTCGGCGGCATCAACGGCCGCTCCCGAATTGATAATATCCCTCCTAAAATTTTCAAACTCCTTATACAAATTTCCGTCTAATGAAATCTCCACAAGCCCGTTTTGTGAATAGCCCACTGGGCGGTCTTTTATGTAATTTATCTGTTTATAAATCAAAATACTTGAAAGTATAAGGCACGTTGCAAAAACAAATTGCACAACAACCAATACCTGCCTTGAATGCAGTGTTCTTTTACCGGCTTTGTTGGTGCCTTTTAAAACTTTTACAGGTTTAAATGATGATAAAAACAAAGCAGGATAACTACCTGCCAACAAACCTGTTACCAGGGTTACCAATATAGCTGCTCCCCATGCCCATGCGTTGTTGTAAGGTATTGTTAGCTGCTTGTGTATAATTTCGTTAAAGTAACCAAGCGTTGAGGCCATTATTAACAAAGCAACAATAAGCGAAAGTATGGCGGTAAGGATTGATTCGCCTAAAAATTGCTGGATAATGGCTACCCGCCGTGCCCCAACAACTTTACGGATCCCAACCTCGCGCGAGCGGCGCTCAGAACGGGCGGTGGAAAGGTTCATAAAGTTGATGCAGGCAATAAGTAAAATTCCTATAGCCAGGAACAGGAACAAACGTACATATTCGATGGCACCGCCTGTGTTAACGCCATTTTTGAATTCACTATGCAGGTGCCATTTGGTAAAAGGGAACAGGAACAGCTGATTTTCTTTATTATGATCGTCATAACGACCGATAAGTTTTTTTATTTCGGGATTAAGCTTATTTACATCAGCACCGGGCTTAAGCAGTACAAAAGTGAGAAACGAATAATTTCCCCAACCAGATGTTTTCACCCATTGGTTATCGGCCTCATAAAGCTTCCACGACATCAGCGCTTTAAACCTGAAGGTAGAATTCCTTGGCAAATCTTTATACACAGCGCTCACTTTCACCAAACGCGAACCATTTAACTTTACAGTTTGACCAATAGGATCTGTATCTCCAAAAACTGCCTTAACCGCCGACTCGGACATGATGATTGACGACAGATCTTTAAATGCATCTTTTTTGCTGCCTTTTACAAAATCAAGCGTAAACATGTCCAGAAAAGACTCGTCGGCCGCCATGGTATTAATTTTCAGCGGTTTGTTATTGTAATTAAACAACTGATCGTAAGGCCAGTTTACCCGCGTAGCTGCCTCAACCTCCGGGTAATCCTTTTGGAGAGCTCCGGCTACCTGAACCGGTGTTGCATCGCCTGTGTTTATTTCCCCGTTTGATGGCTGGTTGCGCATTACCTTGTAAAGACGGTCTTTATTTTCCTGAAAACCATCAAAAGTAAATTCATTATAAACATATAACAGCAGCATAAAGCTAACTGCCATACCAACACCCAAACCACCAATATTAATGGCCGAATAGAGCTTGTTGTTAATCAAACTCCGCCACGCAATTTTTAAATAGTTCTTAAACATATGTTTATTTGATTAAATCATTGGCTCGATATCATTAGACCATTTTGCTCCATTTTTTTGCCCCGATGACGCAAAGCAAAATGCAGTTTCAAGGTAACTTTTAAGCATAGGAATAGCGGTTTAATAACAAAAACTCCAAATGCCCTTCTCCAAAATGCAGGAGAAGGGCAACAGAGGCAATTATTAACTTATTATAAACTGATTTCGGGGGCGTTGGTCTAAGTCTGGAGTCGTTAGTTTTAAGCCAAAAGCCCTTTCTTACTATGAACTATAAACCATCAACTATTAACTCAACAAACTACACCATGATATTTTCCATAACGGTTTGTCCGTCGAGCAGGCGTATAATACGGTGACTGTAACGGGCGTCATGCTCAGAGTGGGTAACCATGATAATGGTAGTTCCCTGTTCGTTCAAATCGGTAAGCAGTTCCATTACATCGTTACCGTTGCTGCTGTCAAGGTTACCAGTAGGCTCATCCGCAAGGATCAGTTTTGGCTTGTTAACAACCGCACGGGCAATAGCCACACGCTGTTGCTGACCACCTGATAGCTGTTGCGGATAGTGGTTGCGACGGTGCATGATCTGCATTTTGTCTAACACCTCTTCTACCCTTTTAACACGTTCTGAAGCGGCTACACCAGTGTAAATCAATGGCAACTCAACATTTTCAAACACAGTAAGCTCATCAATAAGGTTAAAGCTCTGGAACACGAAACCGATGTTGTGCTTACGCAGATCGGCACGTTTACGCTCGTTAAAGTGAGCTACTTCAATTTCGTTGAAAACATAGCTGCCCGCATCCGGATCGTCAAGCATACCCAGGATATTTAGCAAAGTTGATTTGCCACAGCCCGACGGGCCCATGATGGCCACAAACTCGCCTGTTGCTACTTCCATCGATAGCTTGTTTAACGCGATGGTCTCTACCTCTTCGGTACGGTAGAATTTCTCAAGATTGGAAATTTTTATCATTGGTGCCTCCGTTATTCATGCCGCCTGTATGGCGGCATGATCTTATTTTTTGTTTATCTTAATTTATTAATTAGTTCGGTTTATATTATAATGACGCTTGAACAGAGCCCGGCGTTGCAGCCGGGTTAAGTTATTTTTTCAGCACAAGTTCCTGAATATCACCATAGGTTTCATAACTTGAGGTAATAACCTTATCGCCGGGATTTAAACCCTCTGTTACCACGAAATAATCGGGGCTCTGGCGTCCAAGCTGGATATTTACTTTATAGGCCTTTGTGCCGTCTTCACTTACCTTAAAAATCCAGTTACCGCCTGTTTGCTGGAAGAAACCACCTTTAGGAACCAATACAGCCTGCATCTGATCACTCAATGCCAGCCTCACCTGCAGCGTTTGCCCCTTACGGATGCCAGTTGGTACTTTGCCTACAAATTGCATATCAACCTGGAAACTACCTGTAGTTTTTACCTGGGTATAAACCTTTTTAATAACCAGGTTATATGTTTGATCGGCAAATTGGAAATCACCTTTCAGGCCGGTATAAATACGTGACAGGTAGTGCTCATCAATATCAACCCTAACTTTAAAGCCCGATTGTACGTCTATCTGGCCCAGGTGCTCACCTTTATTTTTGCTCTGGCCAACTTCAGCATCCATTGAAGTTAGCTGACCATCGGTAGGTGCTACCAATACTAAACCGGCCACTTTTTTACGCATAAGCTCAAGTGTGGTTTTCATGTGGGCATATTGCTCCTGCGATTGTGAAGCCTGTTGCTTAACCAATGCCGTATCCTGCGAAAGAATTTGCTTGGCCAGTTTATAACGGTTCAACTGATAATCATAAGTATTTTTTGCTGATTGATATTCCTGCTGACCGATAGCTTTCTGATCATACAGGTGTTTATCCAGTTTGTAGATCCTTTCGGCTTCTTTAAAAGCATTCTCCACATCGGCCATCGTGTTTAGCTTGCTGATGGTATTTTGCTGCGCGTTATTGTGCGAAATCTGCATTTGAGTTTGTTCGGCATAAACCGCAGTTTCCTGGTTAGCCAAGGTAAGCTCAAGATCGGTATTAGACATTCTCAGGATCCGGTCGCCTTTTTTAAGATTAGCGCCGTCCTCTACGTATTTTTCTTCAACAACACCACCTTCAGATGCATCAAGAAATATGGTAGTCAGCGGCATAACTACGCCGTTAACCGGTATAAACTCCTGGAAAGGGCCTTTAGTAATAGTACTTATAGTTAACCGTTCAGTATCAACATCCAGCTTGCTTTTACCCGATGTAAGATAAATACTGCCGCCAATTAGTAAAATAATGCCTGTAATACCTGCAATGGTAAGTATCTTCTTGTTGTTCCAGGTCTTTTTCTCAATTTTTCTGTCCACTGTATTTTTATAATATTTTGAAATGTTATAACAAAAAGATATGCCACAAATTAAATTACTGTTTTTCAATCATTTAAACACAAAACATAGTATTTAAGCGTACGCTTCTGTTACATCAGGTGTACGGTATTGATACAGTGTTTTTTCACATATAAATAGCCTGTTATATACAAATGCAGGTTAGCACTTCATTGTGAAGCATTTATATGATTTACTGCATAAAATGCGGGTATTTAGCATAAAAATTGTAACAGATGATACTATTAGCGAGTCTTTAATTTATTGTTCATGTTAGATGGTTTATTAGCGCATAGTTTATGGTTCATGGCAACAATGCTAAAAGTTTATTTAGGTAGCTTCGATAATGAGATACAATTTAATTTAAATTTATAACTTTTATTAAATTGACAACCTTAATAATCATACGTTATTATTTTGAGGTACTATAAACAAACATCTACGAACTATTAACCCCAAATAAATGATACTTAAAAAAGCTACCGTTTTAATTGTTGACGACGATCCGGACGTACTTACCGCGGTTAAACTTTTGCTAAAACCCGAAGCCCGGGAAATCATTACCGAAAAGAACCCGGAAAACCTGAACTGGCTGCTGCAGCGCAACGAGGTTGACTTGATTTTGCTTGATATGAACTTTAACAGCGCAATAAATACCGGCAACGAAGGCTTGTACTGGCTGCGCAAAGTAAAAGAGTGGAAACCAGACGTTTGCGTGATCATGATAACAGCATATGGCGATATTGACCTTGCCGTGCGTTCGCTTAAAGAAGGGGCTAATGATTTTGTAGTAAAGCCCTGGCACAATGAAAAGCTGATAAACACCATAAAAGACCTGCTTGACAAAAAAGAAGGCGGAGCAAAAACCACTAAAACACCGGTTAAAAGCACTGCGGGCGACACGTCGATACTCGGCGAATCGGACGTGATGCAGGATATCTTTTACAAAGTGAATAAAATAGCCCCTACTGATGCCAACATCCTGATCCTCGGAGAAAACGGCACAGGTAAGGACCTCATGGCGAAAGCAATTCATGAACGTTCCCTACGGGCCGATAAACCTTTTGTTAAAGTAGATGTAGGTGCATTAACGGATACCCTGTTTGAGAGCGAACTATTCGGTCATAAAAAAGGAGCTTTTACAGATGCACGGGAAGACCGTATGGGGCGTTTTGAGGAAGCCCAGGGTGGCACTTTGTTTTTGGATGAGATTGGCAACATCAGTCTACAACAGCAGGCCAAATTACTTACCATTTTACAAAACCGCCAGGTAACCCGTTTAGGAACCAACAAACCTGTTGATGTGGATATCAGGCTAATTTGCGCTACCAACGTGCCTTTGAGCGAGCTGGCTAATGAAAACAAATTCCGTAAGGATTTGATCTATCGTATTAATACCGTTGAGATTAATATGCCGCCGCTTCGTCGTCGTAATGAAGATATTGTGATCCTGGCGCGCCATTTTGCCAAACTTTACGCAAGCAAATACCTTAAACCCTCAATGGACTTTGATACGGCAGCTATTAATAAGCTTAAATCATACAATTTCCCGGGCAATGTGCGCGAGTTGCAATATACCATTGAGCGTGCCGTGATCATGGCCGACGATAACACGTTAAGGCCCGATGATCTGATTTTTTCGATACTGGAAACATCAACAGAAAGTGTGGTTGATGCCGATAATATCCCGTTAAGTGCCCTGGAGAAGAATGCAATATTGCGTGTGATTGAGAAGCACAACGGCAACATTACCCGTGCGGCCAAAGAACTGGGCCTTACCCGCACTGCCTTATACCGAAGATTAAGCAAATATGATATTTAACCGTTACGAATGGCGGCTTTTGCTGCGCGTATTTTTATTACTGCTTGTACTTATTGTTACCGCTTTTGTAATTGTAAGCCTTGGCCAGCTTTTGTACCTCGTGATCCTGCTGCCATTGGTTGCCTACTCGGTTGTGGATATGATCCGCTTTCAGAAAAAAGCGCAGGATGAAGTAAACCAGTTTGTTGAGTCGATCCATTACCGCGACTTTTCCCGTCATTTTGATGTACGTAAAGCACCTAACGAACTTAAGCCCCTGCGTAAAGGTTTTAACGACATCAATACCACATTTAAACTCATCAGCCGCGAACGCGAAACCCAATATCATTACCTTCAAAAGATCCTCGAACTGGTTGATACCGGCATTTTATCCTACGAAGAAGAAACAGGCGAAACCGGCTGGATCAACGAGGCTTTTAAAAGCATCATAGGTGTACCTTACTTAAAAACAATTCATTCGCTTGAAAAACGCGAACCATTATTATATGCAGAGCTTATAAAACTTAAGCCCGGTGATAGTAAGATCATTACTGTTACCCGTAACCAGCAGCAGGTTAAGATCCTGGTAAATGCCAGCCTGATGCGTAGCGATGATAAATTATACAAACTCATCGCTTTTCAAAACGTAAACGAAGCGCTTGACGAAACGGAATCAAAAGCATGGTCAAAACTGCTTAATGTAATGACGCACGAGATCATGAATTCTGTCGCGCCTATTTCCTCCCTCGCCGATACGCTCAAAAACCGTCTGCAAAGCCCCGATATTGCAGAAAGCCTCCCACACAGCGATCTGGAAGATATTGAGCTTGGTATCGATACCATCAAACGCCGTAGCGAAGGCTTGCTTAAGTTTACCGAAAGCTACCGTAGCCTTAATAAAATCACCAAACTTGATCTGAACAAGATCATGGTGCGCAATATATTTGAAAACCTCAACAGCTTGATGACGCCTACCCTTGAGAAAAAGAAGATCGAACTGGAGATCATCCTTCGCGATCCGACACTTTCTATCGAAGCGGACATCAACCTCATTGAACAAGTGATGATCAACTTGCTGGTTAACGCCATTGAAGCGGTGAAAGACCGCGAGGAACCGCGTATTACGCTCACAGCTGAAATTCAGGGTGGCAAAACTTTCGTAAAAGTTATTGATAATGGCTTGGGCATGCCGCCTGAACTGCTTGATAAAATCTTTATCCCTTTCTTCAGTACCCGAAAAACCGGCAGTGGTATTGGCTTAAGCTTATGTAAACAGATCATGCTGCTGCACAAGGGCAATATCCAGGTACAATCAACCGAAGGTAAAGGTTCGGCGTTTATCCTCTCTTTCGTTTAGCCCCCGGCCCCTTGAAGGGGGCGGCCGAGCATGCTGTCTTTTATGACTTTACAAAAACTTACGAAGTTTTGGAAACTTCGTAAGTTTGGTTCAGCAACATCTATTTCATGAACTATAAAGGCAACATCCTCGCCATTTCCGGCAGTTTAAGAACAGGCTCATCTAACCATAATATTTTGAGGTTTTTAGGTGGATTAGTTTCATCTGAGGTTCACTATACCATATACGAAAGATTAGCAGATATCCCTCCATTCGATCCGGGGCTGGATCATGAACACCCGCCAACAGCAGTTTTGGAATTGCGCGAATTGATGAAAGATGTATCAGGCATTATCATTTGCACACCTGAGTATGCGTTTGGAGTTCCCGGTCAGCTCAAAAACATGCTGGATTGGATGGTTTCGAGCGGTTCGCTGGTTGATAAGCCGGTGGCT
This sequence comes from Mucilaginibacter sp. Mucisp86, assembly GCF_047324315.1. Classification (NCBI taxonomy): domain Bacteria; kingdom Pseudomonadati; phylum Bacteroidota; class Sphingobacteriia; order Sphingobacteriales; family Sphingobacteriaceae; genus Mucilaginibacter; species Mucilaginibacter sp. Mucisp86. Next base: position 6,016,229 of record NZ_CP168503.1, on the reverse strand, counting down.
TTGGTTACCGCTTCGTCGGTTGGCAGTCATGCGCATGCTGCATTACTTCTGACACTCGGAGCGCTCTCTGCAAAAGTAATTGACGGAGCTACTTTACTAATTCCATTCATCAGGAGTAAAATTGATGAAAATGGGAATATTACAGATCAGAAAACTGAAAAGATGTTACGGGATGTGATAGATGTGTTTTTGAAAGAAATATAGAAACTCACTACCTAAACTACCAGTCATAATCCTCAGTATATTCACTGTCCAATCTATAATCTCTAATCTTCTCTTTTTTCAAGGTATCTATATCCAACTGCCAAACGGCTCCGTTCTCCGACCAAGGATCGATCAAAAGCTCCACCCTCATATCGGATACCTGTTTTACCTTCACTGCCCAACACAGATTAGGGCCCTCTATTTCAATTGCTCCAATACCTTCTTTCCATAAAATGCACCTGCTACCTCCGGCCAGGCACCAATCGCCATCCTCGCTTATTAGGCCAAAAATGGGATCACCATAGATATCACCTAAATATAATTTGCTGTTTTGTGTTTTATCTAACAGGCAAACAGATTCAAACTGGTAACCAAGCAACAAATCCTCAGTTTCGTCAAGAACAAGCAGATTTATTTTCGATTGGATCATATAGGTTACTCCACTCCTAACTCCTTCATCAACCTACCCACCGTTTCCTTCAACTCAGCAATCTCCTGTTCGGCTTTAACCAAACGAGCTTCCAGTGCCGACGAAGACGAACGGCCAGTTGGTTCATCAGCAAAATCATCATCATTAAATTCAGGGGTACCGCCTAATAAATGGGCATATCTAACTTCTTTTTGGCCGGGGCGCTTAGGTAGCTGTACAATATAAGGCATTTCACCGCCGGCCAGTTTATCCAGGATCTCCTGTACTTCTTCTATCGAATCAAATTCGTACATACGACCGCTGTTGGTATTTAACTCACCGGGCGTTTGGGGCCCGCGGAGGATCAGCAGGCAAATCAGCGCCACTTCTGATGGTATCACCGGAAAAACTATCGCAAAGTTGTGTTTGTATTTAATGTTACGAATAGAGCCTCCGGTAGCTGTTGACATCAAACCGCGTCTTTTCAAAGAGTTTAGGGCATTGATAACGGTGTCATCATCATAATTAACAACCGGTTTGCGCGATGTTTTTTGGTTACAGGCAGCCACCAGTCCGTTAAGGGTCATGGGGTAATAATCGGGCGTGGTTTTGGCCTTTTCCATTAAAGTACCAAGTACACGTAGTTCTTCTGCATCAAGTACGGGTAAAGTTTGCGGTGAATCCATAGGGCTAAATATAAGCAGGTTTTTATACGGTCAAAAAAAATTGCTAATTTTCTGAATGCTAAAATCGTTAGGATTAAAATAATAGCACCAAAATGGTTTACTTTGCAATTCAATGTCTTTATTCATTACATCATTAAATTCGGGAAGTAATGGCAATTGCTATTACGTGGGGAACGATCAGGAGGCTATATTGGTTGATGTAGGCATTTCATGCCGCGAAACTGAAAAACGTATGGCCCGGCTCGGGCTTTCCATGCAGAAGGTAAAGGCCATTTTTGTATCACATGAACATTCAGATCATATCCGTGGCATCCCTGTGTTAGCGAAAAAATACCAATTGCCGGTTTATATTACACCCGGAACATTAATGCATCTTAGCGGCGTAGATCATTTTAAAGTTCACCATTTGAGTGCATTTCAAACCGTACTCATTGGCGACCTGGAGGTAACCTCTTTCCCCAAAATACATGATGCATCCGAGCCGCATAGCTTTATGGTAAGCTGCCACGATGTAAAAGTTGGCGTTTTTACCGATCTGGGCATAGTTTGCGACCAATTGATCCGGTACTTCAGCCAATGCCACGCGGCTTTTTTAGAGGCCAATTATGATGACGAAATGCTGGATAAAGGCGGTTACCCTTATTATCTAAAACAACGGATCCGCGGTGGTAAAGGGCATTTGTCAAACAAGCAGGCTTTGGGTTTATTTACAACGCACCGCCCACCGCACATGACCCACTTGTTGCTTTCACATTTATCTAAAAACAACAATGATCCTAAACTGGTAGAGGACTTATTTACCAATTGTGCCGACGGCATCAATATTATTGTAGCTTCAAGGCATGAGGAGACACCCGTTTATTATATCAGCAACACTGTTGTTCAGCACGAACCTTTAGGGCAGCTTGGTCTGGGCTTTTAATCAGGCAACGTCGTTATCGGCCAGATCCTGCGAGAAAATGGTGCTCAGCATCTCATAAAGCTCCGGATGTTTGTGTTTTAGTTCGGTAGGCTTCTGAAAAAAGTATTCGGAAACGACTGCTAAAAATTCCGCCTCATTTGTGATAGCATAAGGATTAATATCGGAACGCCCGGCTTCTATTTTGAGAATTTCCTGGTGGATCATCTTAAGCCATGGCATTACATATTCGTGAGCCAGCAGATTTTCGGGCACACCATCTGTGGCCCCGTCCGATTTATCAAGCAGATGTACAAACTCATGAATAGCAGTGTTCTCTTTACCCGCCGACTTGCTGAAACCTTTGGTCAACGCCGCTCTTGAAAGGATCATTTGCCCGTTCATATATCCTGAGCCTACCATCCCTAAGATGCTCCGGTTTTCGCCTTCAAACTGAAACTCATTGTCGAAGGTATCCGGATACAGGATCACGTTAGTGAGGTTACGGTATTTCCAGTCGCTAAAGCCAAATATCGGGATCACGGCGCTTGTGGCTATCATCGTTTTATCCACGTCGCTCACTGTTGTGCCAACACCCTCTATCCTAATATCTGCCAAAAACTCCTCCACTTTTTGTTCAAAAAGCTTTTTTTGATCATTATCGAGGTGTTGATAATAAGGTATGTGCTGTTCCAAAAGCAGCTTATAATTAACCGCAGCTACGGGTACTTCATTCATTACTTTCTTTTTGTTAAGGAAAAAGAAAACAGCAAATGCAATTACGATCAGGACGATAACGGGAAACATTTGTATATAGATTTAATTATAAAACGATGTAAAACAACAACATAAACAAAGCGGCTATCAGCGTATTTAAAAAGTTCACTGAATTGTTATTTATTAAACCTTTTCTTTCGAATACAGCACCCAAAACTGAATCAGTTAAATTACCAAGTGTACCTGCAACTATAATACAGATAAAGTTTGTCGTCCAACCCATTCCTATTGCACAAACAATAGCTATTATAACAGAACCAATTACACCAATTAAAGTGCCCTCAACGCTAATTACGCCGTCCAGTCCACGCACCTCCGGCTTTAGGGTTATGATATTAAAAAAACGTTTGCCATAAACCATCCCCAACTCCGATGAAAGGGTATCCGCTGTGGCCGAAGCAAAACTTGCAGCCATCATCAATTGTAAAATATTGGCGTGTGCCGGCAGCGCAAGGATTAAAACCCCGCATAAGGCAGCAGTGCCTGCATTAGCTAAAACCTGCCCGGTAGTACGCCCTCCTTTTTGATCTGCGTTTAAATCCTTCTTTGTCTCTCCTTGCACCGAGGTAGCTGCCGAACCCAAAATAAAAAAAGTGGTCATCATGGCTAAACCTGTAAACCCTGCCCCGGCGAATACTAAAATAGCAACAGCTGCTCCTGTTAAAGCAGCTATAACGGTCAGTTTTCGGGCTGATATGCTATACACCACACCTGCTACCAAAATGAGCGTCAACAAACCATAACTTAACCACATAGCTAACCAACGGGATTTATTGCCGCTAAATTAAACTTTCAATTCATACTTTTGGGCACATGAAAGATATACTGGGCCAGGCCATACATGATCATTACCATAAATTAGCCAATCACAAACTCTGGATCAATAATCAGTATGGCCCGAAGGAGGAAATGCCAATTGATATTTATTTCAGGGATGAGGATGACATGCCCGATATTGAATGGTTGGCCATGAACGAATGTCGCGGAACAGTATTGGATATTGGCGCTGGCGCAGGAAGCCATGCATTGGTATTACAGGAACGTGGTTTTGATTGCGTTGCGCTTGATATATCACCCTTAGCATGCGAGGTGATGAAAGAGCGCGGCGTAAACAATGTAGTTAAAGGTGATATTTTTGCTTACAATGAGCAAAAATACGATACCCTGCTCCTGCTCATGAACGGTATTGGCCTTGCCGGAACACTTGAAAACCTTAAAGTATTTTTACAACATATTAAACTGCTGCTTAATCCGGGAGGCCAAATCCTGTTCGACTCATCCGATATTGCTTATTTATATGAAGATGGCCTGCCCAAAAAAGGCTATTACGGCGAACTGCTTTATCAATATCAATACAACCGCCAAAAAACTGACTGGTTCCATTGGTTATATATCGATGAAAAAACATTGGAACCCATTGTTACAGGAGCCGGCTTTGATATGGAAGTTTTGTTGGAGGATGAGTTTAAACAGTATTTGGTGCGATTAACGCTGAACAAGTAAAACGATGGTAATTTTCTGATTGCCGTTCTGCATTCCGTGCAGAATAAGCTATTTTTATTTCCTCAACATCACCCAATGAAAAAAGCTATCATCCATATTCTTGCCGGTCGCGAAAAGAAAATTACCGCCGAAGAAACCGTTCGTCAGCCCCTGCCCCACAAGGATTTTCGGTTCGCAAACCCTTTTATTGTTTTACACCACATGGGGCCGGAGATAATACAACCCGGTCAAACTTTACGGATCCATCCTCACCCACATCGTGGCTTTAGTCCGTATACTATAATGCTGCAGGGCGAAGGCTATCATAAAGATAATGCAGGTAACGATGAGATTATTAAGGCAGGCGATGTGCAATGGATGTTTGCGGGCAAAGGTATTATGCACAGTGAAGGCCCTACCGCCGAATTACTGCAAAAAGGCGGCGTTCAGGAACTTATTCAACTTTGGATCAATGCTCCCAAAAGTAAAAAGTGGGATGAGCCCTTTTATCAATCAGCCAAAGCTGCGGAATTACCCAAAGTACTTATAAATGAAGGGCTTGATTTTAATCTGGCAAGTGGGGACTACGAGGGTAAAACCGGACCTATCCAAAACTTCACTCCGGTTATTTCAATTGTTGGTAAAATTGCTGCAAGTAAAGAAGCAAATTTTAAAGCAATACCCGGCTATTGGGCATTACTTTATATTATAAATGGCACCATCAATGTAAACGGGCAATCCATCAGCCAATACAACCTCATTGTGTTTGAAAAAGATAACGAAGACATTGTTGTACTGGCAGAGGAAGATTCACAGGTATTATTCCTCTCAGCCGAACCTATAGATGAACCGGTATCAGCCAAAGATAACTTTGTAATGAACACCCCTGAAGAAATAGAACAGGCAATATACGATTATCAAAACGGCATATTCGGCACGTTGAACTACTAAGCACAACTCCATAACTTTTGATTATCACAGATTGCGTTTTATGATGATAAACCGCCGCTAATTTCATACACCTTTGTGTCATATAAAACAAAGGAAAAATGAATACCCCACATCAGTTAAACAACACCGGCGGCCTGTTATTAAACATCAATGAAAATGCCCGCAAGGTTATATTCGCAATTTGTATAGTACTGTGCCTGATGCCTTTTATGAGTCCGGCAGTGGCTTTATTATTGGGCTTAGTTGTAGCACAATGTTCCGGTCACCCTTATTTGCACCTCAACCATAAGGCTACCCATATTTTATTACAGGTATCAGTAGTTGGCCTGGGGTTCGGCATGAACGTGCATAGCGCGTTGCAGGCCGGCAAAGAAGGCATCCTGTTTACCATCGCTTCCATAACCGGAACACTATTATTTGGCACTTTAATGGGCAGATGGTTAAATATTGAAAAGAAAACCTCTTTTCTGATTTCATCAGGTACAGCCATTTGCGGAGGAAGCGCGATAGCAGCCATATCACCAGTTATAAAAGCCGAAGAAAAGCAAATTTCAGTTGCATTAGGCTGTGTATTTATCCTCAACTCAATAGCACTGTTTATTTTCCCGCTAATTGGTCATTATTTAAATTTATCGCAAACACAGTTTGGATTATGGTGCGCCATTGCCATACATGACACCAGTTCAGTAGTAGGCGCAGCGAGCAAATACGGAGCCCATGCGCTTGAGGTAGCAACTACTGTGAAACTGGCACGGGCTTTATGGATCATCCCGGTGGCTTTCTTTTCTACCTTTTTGTTCAAGAACAAGTCAAAAAAAGTAAGCATCCCTTATTTTATCGGTTTGTTTATACTGGCAATGATAGCTAACACCTACCTGCCCATTGTCAAATTCATGAGCCCTTACATCATCACAATAGCAAAAGCTGGTTTAACGCTTACCTTGTTTTTAATTGGCGCCGGCCTTTCACGCAAAGTATTGGCATCAGTGGGCTTAAAACCGCTTCTGCAGGGCGTGGCACTTTGGGTTGCGATATCCGGCGCTGCGCTATATGCGGTTATACAGTTGGCATGACAAAATCTTGCCGCCGCCGAAAAACCTCCGGTACACTTACCGTTAGGCAGCGACACCTTACAGCGTTTCCGCGAAAAAACCGCCGCTTTTGAAAAAGACATTGAAGAATGGTACGATGTGGTTACAGGCACTGATCGTGACGATGTTAAACACGCTTAATTATTTATAGAACAAAAGGCAAAGGCGGCATAACAGGGCCGCCTTTGCCTTTTGTAAAAGTTCACGTATTCGAAATTTGTTTACTATAAATCCTTTTGTGTTAAGGTATTTTAGTAAATATTGCCTATTTTTATGCCGTATTTAGAATTAAATACCATAATATTAAACTTTTAACCTTATCATCAACTCCCCCTCTGTTTCTATATGAAGAAACTGTATCCCCTGCTACTTTTAGTGCTCGTAAATATTTCCGTTAATAAATCATTGGGCCAAACAATTACGCGGCCCCCGGCACCTGTAATAAATTACGGCGGCGGCCTTCATACCTATGAAATTGGCAAACCGATAGCACCATTAAAGGTAACAAATACGGGCGGTGCTATTCCTTTAACCAGCTTATTTTCTCAAACAAGCACAATAGGCGGCAATCATTTATATGGCTACGTAGACGGAAATAAGAAAGATGCCCGGTTAGGGAATCCGCTTAGTTCAGCAAGAGACGCTAACGGTAATATTTATATAGCCGATGCCAACAATAACGCCATCAGAAAATTGGCACCCGATGGCACTATAAGCACATTTGCCGGCAACGGCAACCTGGGTGCTAACAACGGAAAAGGCAGAGATGCAACTTTTAATTATCCCACCGGAGTTGTAATTGCCGCTTCAGGAAACATATATGTAGCCGATTACGGCAATTGCCTGATCAGGAAAATAACCCCGGACGGGACAGTTACTACGCTGGCCGGAACAGGTTCACCGGGACACGACAACGGTGTTGGAAAATTAGCCTCATTTAACCTGCCTTATGGCTTAACTGTTGACAAAGCCGAAAATGTTTACGTAGCCGATTCATACAACAATTTGATCAGAAAAATCACACCTGCCGGCGTAGTTTCAACCATAGCAGGTGTTCTTAACGGTGGTAATATAGACGGTCCGGGGACAATTGCTGCCTTCCGCGTTCCATACGGTATTGCGGTCGATTCAAAAGGAAATTTATTTATTGCAGACAAGTTTAACGGCAGTGTTAGAAAAATAACACCAGATAACACGGTATCAACATTTGCAGCCGGATCATTATTTCTACCTAACAGCGTTGCCGTGGATAGCCTCAACAATGTATATGCTTGCGGACAGATATCATTTGTAACCAAATTTCTGCCATCCGGCGCACAAAGCAGCAATGTCCCACTTTCGGGTTTTTTACAGAAAGGATATGAAGAAGGTATAGACACACTTGCCAAATATTCAGATAATTTAGGCGTATCTTATGATGGTGCGGGAAACTTACTTGTATCCGACGGAAAAAATTTCGTATTACGAAAAGTGAACCTTTACGGCTACCAGGTTGAGGACCTACTGCCTCAAGGGCTTTCTTTAGACAGCACCGGAACAATTACAGGTACACCCCAAACATTGCAGGGTATAAAGCTTTACAGAATAGCGGGCTACAATGCAGGCGGAAAGGGCGAAAATGTCGCCACCATCCAAATAGTTAAAGGCAGTCAGCAAATAGCCTTTCCTCCTTTACCTAAGGTGACTTATGGTGATAAAGCATTGGCATTAAAGGTTACGAGCAACAATACAACAATTCCTTTAACGTATACAATCAGTGATCCTTCGATAGCCAAAATAGCTAAAGACAGTATCTATTTTAGTAAACCCGGCAGTGTCACCATTACTGTTACCCAGCCCGGCAATGATCTATACCTTGACGCGACACCGGTTTCACAAACTTTAACTATTCAAAAAGCGCCATTAACCATAACCGCGGTTGACACTGCAAGGCTTTACAATACCGACAACCCAATTTTCAGAATAGCATACAAAGGATTTGTAAACAAAGAAGATACAACGATTTTAAGCGCTCGACCTGCAATTTCCAATACTGCTTCAAAATCTTCTCCGGCGGGTGATTATCCTATTACATTGAGCGGCGCAAAAGCCGACAATTATACCATAAGCTATGTACCCGGCACGCTGAGTATCATCAATTTACCAACCATAACAGCCGACGGCTCAACTACCTTTTTTGACGGCGGTTCGGTTACGCTTTCAACGAACGCAGCACCTGGTTATACTTATCAATGGTTTAAAGATAATGTGGCTATAAAAACGGCCACTGCTTCCAAATTAAAAGTGACAGACGGAGGCAAATATACGGTAGCAGTTACGGTTAAATCGTTTACAGTAACATCGGCTGCTACTACTGTTTATACGCAGTTTAGCCTGCCGGTAAATAACTTCAAACTAACACTAAACGGCGCAGCTTGTAAAGGTAGTGCCAATGGCTCTGTTAATATCGAGGCTGTTCAAAAATTAAATTACTCGGCATCTTTTACTGCTAACGGCACCACAACAACATACCCTTTCACCAATCAACTCACCATTGATAAGCTTACTGCCGGCAACTACAGTTTATGTATAAGTGTCGAGGGTAAAATTTATTCGCAATGTTTTAATGTTGTAATCACCGAACCTGCCGACTTATCAGTTTATTCGACAGTTAACACAACCCTAAATACAGTAAACCTGCAGCTAACCGGAGGTGCAAGTTACAACGTAAACCTTAACAACGTAATTTATACTACTACTGATACCCAAATCACCCTGCCTTTGATAACAGGCGCAAATAAATTATCTGTTACTACCGACAAACTGTGCCAGGGAATTTTTGAAAAGATAATAAACCTGGATGCGCGGATGATCCCTTATCCTAACCCATTCCAAAACGTGCTTAATATCAATACAGGCAGCGGAAATATTAATAAAATATCAGCGACCATTTATAATGTAGTTGACGGCAAAACTGTTTACACTAACCAGTACAATAATCAATCAGGCAATCTGCAAATGGACCTTTCAACCTTACCGAGCGGTGTTTACTCGCTCAATTTAATGATGGATGGGAAAGCCAAATCTTTTAAAATTTTGAAAAAATGAAAAACTGGATCTATAGCTCATTAATAATATTGATACTCAGCGGTTGCGGCAAAAAAACTCCTCCGCCCGATGTAACTCCTGTGGCAACAAACCTGGTGTCTCCATTGAAAGATCAGCCTTGTACTACAGGTACAGTCATCTCTGCCGACAAAAGCACTGTGGCATTTACCTGGGAAGCTGCCGATAAAGCCGATGGTTATATTCTTGCTATAAAAAACCTGCTTACCAAAATTGAAACAAAACAAACTGTAGCATCAACCCAGGCCACAGCCGATCTGCTCCGCAATACTCCATACTCATGGTATGTGATATCTACATCTACAAAAACCAAGGCTACCGCTCAAAGTGATACCTGGAAATTTTATAATGCCGGTACCGGTGTTATAAGCTTTCCTCCCTATCCGGCCGAAATTACCGCGCCCATTTTTGGCGATAATGTAACAGCTTCAACCGGAAATGTTATACTAAAATGGACTGGCAGTACCCTTGGTGCTGCAATTAAGGGGTATGACATTTACTTTAGCAACACCAGCTCACCCACCCTGTTCAAATCAAATGTATCTGACAGTCAATACCAGGTTTCGGTAAAATCGGGCACAACCTACTATTGGCGTATTGTTACGATAGATGTGGCCGGAAACTATACCGATTCGGGAGTATATCAATTTTCAGTTAAGTAGAAGTTTTTTAAACCGCTGGACAAACGCCCTGAATGGCCTGAGGTTATTCTTCTTTACAACTATATCCGGTTGCCTGACTACATGATATGGCCTCATCGGCCTGGCCTGTTCTTCAGCCATCTCCAGAAATGAATGATTACCGTGCCGTATCCAGAATTTTTATCACCGACGTTATTACCGACAACGTCTGGAGCTTCATCGAGACATCCAGCAATTGAAGGGCACGCACTTATTGACGCAGATGTGCTGAACAAAGACAGAGACGAAGAAAAATGGCAGGCGGGAAAACGAACAGAGCTGTTCTTCCGTTCGTCTGGGTGCGTACGATTGATGTTGTCGTTCCGCCAGACGAAGAAATGCTCGCGCAGATAAAGAGTTCACTATATCATGACCAGCGACAAAGGTGACCAGAAGAAGAAGATCAACAACATCGCCATTATTCAGCTGACATTTATCCCCACAGACCTACAAAAAGAAGTAAAGATCAAATTGACAAATGAAAATGACAAGAGGCAAGATCACCACCACCACAACCTGAAGAAGCAAAGGATACCTACAGGCAAACAAGGTTCATCTACAAGAAGGCATACTGGTATCCAGACATCTGATAGCAAAATGCCAAAAGAAGCCATGATGAGGCCATCCAGATTGTGCAGCACATTCTCCAACCACAGCCCAGATGGGCTAAGATTCACAGACAGAAAGTCTCCAAACACCAAAGATGCCAAGAAGAGAAAGGATAAAGCCTGCTCATTCCATAATGAAAAGACAAGAAGACAGAGACTATCCAGAACTCAGATTGCTCTCCAGCTGAATTCTGAAAACCAGAACATTAGGCACAGACATTCTCCTCTCAGAGACCTTCTGATGATACCAAAAGTCACCCAGCCCAGAACAGAGTTCTTCAGTACTACAAAGAATATCTACCAAAACCTGGCACATAGTTCAGAAGAATTCAATATCAAAGAATAATATCCTACAAGGCCTCGGCACACTACTGGCAGAATCAATGAGGCTGAAAACATATCCAACCATCGAGTTCACCTCCGAGGTGACTAATACAGGAAATTGTTTACCAGGTTTCCAGCCCCAACCAAGTGGTCACAGAACAAAGAAACAAGAGAAGAAATGAACTGAGGTTTCATCAAACCAAACACAGCATCCATGAAGAAGTGCATCCTAATTATCATTGTTCTGCGTGTATTCATATGCACATCTTTAGCTCAAACTACACTTGGTACTCCGGCTATTAAAAACTATACTCATAATGAGTATAATGCGGGCAGCGAGATCTGGGATATCAAACAGGACAAAAATGGCATTCTTTATTTTGCAAGCGATGAAGGCCTGCTTACTTTCGACGGCAGCTATTGGAAAACTTATCCACTACCTAATAAAAGTGCAATAAAGTCGGTAGCCATTGATGCTATGGGCCGCGTTTATGTTGGCGGACAGGACGAAGTCGGCTATTTTTTCCCAAACAATGCAGGGATCCTGAAATATCATTCATTTAAACAACTTTTACCTCAAAAAGCCAGGCAATTTGCGGATATCTGGGATATAGTTATTTACAACAATGAGGTGTTTTTTCGAACCATTGAATGCATTTTTGAATTACAAAGCAACAGCATACGCACATTTGACGCGCCCGGCGGCTGGATGCTGCTAAGCCAGACCGGGGGTAGATTGTTTGCTCATGATAAAGATATTGGCTTGGTTGTTTTTAAAAATTCACGCTGGGAACCTTGTGTACAACAACCAACAAAAGGGTTAAGAATAACTGGTATCACCGAATTTAATAAGGACACATTACTGGTAACCACCCGCAAAAATGGTCTGTTTTTGATGGCCGGCACCTCGCTGATAAAGAAATCGACACCCGCAGATGGCGTTTTGCTCACAGACCTGGTAAATTTTGGTCAAAAAATTGGGCCCGACAAATACGCCATCGGCACATCGGCAAAAGGCCTGATCATTATTGATGGCAAAGGCAGGCTAATAGAACAATTCTCCAACGCTCAGGGACTTCAAAACAATAATGTTCATAGTATACTGCTGGATAAAGACCGCAATTTATGGCTTGGATTAGAAAATGGTCTCGACTTTATCAATTATAACACTTCAGTTAAAAACATTTACCCCAATCGTCAAAATCTGGTAAAAAGCAGTGCTGTAACCATCTTTAACAACAAACTATATATCGGAACCTCAAATGGTTTATACTTCGCCCCGTTAAACACACAGCAAAAAGACATCAGCATGTCTACAGGTTCTTTTACAGAAGTACCCAATACCAAAGGCCAGGTGCTGAGCCTCACGCAAATCAACGGGCACCTGTTAGCCGGTCACCAGGATGGTGTTTTACAGGTAGATGATAACCAGGCTAAACTGGTTACTTCAGGGCCGGGTGCCTGGATGGTGAAAGGTTTTCCTGCCTCGCAGGATATTATTGCCGGAACCTACACAGGCTTTCAGCTTTTAAAATACAATGGCACCGGCTTTAGTTTTGAAGGACGGTTAGATGGCATTTATGAATCGCTGGGGAACCTTGCAGTGGATAAAAATAACTTTGTGTGGGCGACGCACCCTTACCGGGGTATTTTTAAGGTACAGCTGTCTGCCGACAGGAAAAAGATAGTTGGCTATACACAATATACTCAAAAAGGCGGTTTGCCATCGGCTCTGGACAACCACGTATATTTTATTAAAAACAAGATAATAGCAGCCACCGAAAAAGGTGTTTATGAGTATAATACAATCGAAGGTGACTTTACACGATCTGCTTTTTATAAACCAATATTTGATAAAGCAAGAATTGAGTTTCTTACCGAAGATAGTAAAGGCAATATCTGGTTCATCAGCAATCAGCGGATTGGTGTAATTGATTTTAGTAAAAGATCAGCTAATTTACCTTACAAGGTAATCTATTTCCCGGAACTGACCGGGCAAACGGTAAAAGGGGCAGAATACATTTACCCCCATGATATGGAGAATATCTTCATTGGTTCAAATAACGGTGTATTCCATTTAAATTACCGCCAATACGTATCGTCAGAGAACAAACTCAATGTATCGCTAACAACTGTAAAAGCCATAGCCGAAAAAGACAGTCTGATCTTCGGTGGCTATTTTGTTAAAAACAACCGGATTGTACCGGCACAAAACCAGCAAGATATTACCTCATTATCCAATCACTGGAACTCCTTTCATTTTGAATACACTTCTACCCTGTTTGCTCAAAAAAGCAATGAGGAGTTTAGCTATAAACTTATTGGGTTTGACAAGGATTGGTCACAATGGTCGGTTAAAACGGAGAAGGATTATACCAACCTGCCTTATGGTAAATATACATTTTCGGTGAAGGCACGTAACAATTTAGGGGCGGCATCTAAACCGGTTAATTATACTTTTATTGTTGAGCCGGCCTGGTACCAAACCATCTGGGCATACCTTGTTTATTTCCTGATCATAGCTTACGCTATTTACATCGGTATAAAATTGCAACAAAAACGTTTTGAACTGCATCAGCAACGCCACGAAGAGGAACAAAAAAGGTTAAGCTATCTCCACAGTCTTGAACTCGATCGCAATGACAAAGAAATCATCGCCCTTAAAAATGAAAAGCTCGAAGCCGAACTAAGCTATAAAAACAAAGAACTGGCCACCCTCACTATGCAGATGGTTGACCGGGGAAAATTACTGCTGAATATCAAAGACGAAATGATGACGCTGATCAAAAAGCTTAATATTCCCGATGCTTCATACCAGTTCAGAAGTGTATTTAAGCTCTTAAGCGATACTGAAAAAAACGACGATGACTGGGATAACTTCTCCATGTATTTTGACCAGGTGCATAATAACTTTTTAACCACCATGAAGGCTAAGTTCCCGAGTTTAAGCTCGACTGATTTGAAGCTTTGCGCTTACCTGCGGTTAAACCTGTCATCAAAGGAGATAGCGCAGTTGCTCAACATCTCGTTAAAGGGCGTTGAAATCAGCAGGTACCGGGTACGTAAAAAGCTACAGCTATCCACCGAGACAAACCTTTATGACTTTCTGATAGAGGTAACCAAGTAACATTAAAAAGCCATGCCCCTTTATTGAAACATGGCTTCTGAGTGTTGGAAAAATGATGGATCATTTACTTTTTACCGGCTAACCATAGTAAAGCATCCTCAAACATTTGGTTTTGCCCGGGCGATGTAAATATTAAATCGCCATGCCCCATGTTCATGTATAGCATCTTGTATTTCGTGTTAGTCCACACTACGGGGATATCACCGTCACGAATGATATCCTTTTTACCCAACGGATAATTAGCCGGATCGAGCGTTACCAATACTTTAATATCTTTATTATCCCGTGGGTTAGGCTTCCAGCCGTACCACTCGTTTATAGGGGCAATATAGCTTTTACCAAGGCTTTGGGTAACCGGGTGGGTGTTATCATCAACAATCATTTTAGCCGGCAGAGGCGGCCAGTTATTATTGTAAAAGGTAGCTCCTAAAAAATCAACAAACCATGGCCATTTGGTGTACTTGTCGTTATAGCCAGACACGTGGAACCCTAACCAAGCACCACCATTAGCCATAAATTTTTCAAATGCGCTCCGTTGTACCTGATTATGTGGAAACTCATTGAGCCAAATAACCACCTGGTAATTTTTTAGCTTTTTGTCATTCAAATCGCCCCAATTACTTGTGGTATCAAAAGCGAAGCCTTTTGCTTTAGCCATTTTGCTATAAAACTTCATGGCATCCATGGCAAAATCAACATGATCGCTCTCTACATTGGTTGAGTATAATGCCAGTACTTTAAAGCGAGGCTGCAGCGCAAAAGCAGTGTCAACCGCCAAAAATATCGCTAACAGAAACAAGGTAGTATATATCAATTTCTCCATTACAAATACTTCAACTGGATTATTTATTCATTTCATTACCAATCGAATCCATTATATTATTTACAGAGGTGCTTATACCCATGAACAATGGTTCATCATCTGCCGACCAGGGCTTGCCCCGTCTGAAATCCCACCAACGGTACTCTATTTTTGAATATTCGTTTGAGATTCCTTTTTCAATTGGCTTTTCGTAAACATCAAAAACCTTAACCTCGTAAGTAGCGTCGTAAACTATCACATCAACCACAAACCTTACAAAATAGTAGTTGCCGGTATTACCAATGTTAACCCGGGTAGTACAAGTGCCTATCACCTCACCCTTCTTTTCGTTGGCATTAGTTATCGTCTTTTCATCTCCCTTAAACCAACTTAGCGCCTTATTATACAGATCAGCTTTTTTAAAACCTGCGTTAATGGCGTAAACGTTATCAAAATAAACTTTCCCATTGCGCATCTGCAGTAAAATAGGCGAAGTATTCCCTTGTGCCATAACCATGACAGGCAAGAATAAAAGACACAAGAACAACAGCTTTTTTATCATGGTTATAAATACAATTAAGCTTTTTTAATATCACTTTTTAGCGGCCCAGAAAATTGCATTACTAAAAAGCGTGGTATAATCCTTACTCTCAAAAAGTACCGGCGAATGCCCCATAAAAATATAAACGTTGCGGGCTTTTTTCGCGGGATTAGTCCATACTACAGGATGATCGCCCATGGTTATACCATCTTTCGGCTCATAAGTTGATTCATCTACTGAAGCCAGTACATGCACATTAGGTCGTGGGTCCTTATCATAGATATACCACTCTTCTTTTTGCACCAAAAAGGATGGCGACACGCCTTTCATTACCGGGTGTTTCTTATCCTCAATATTCACGGTGCCTCTGGCAAAGGTGGCTATGTAATTTTTAAAACGGATGCCTCCCATAAAATTCCAGAACCAGTTCCACATTGGGTAACCGTCAAACTCACCCAAAAGGGTTGCATGATGAAAACCAATCCAGCCCCCCTTACCTTCATCAATGTATTTTTCAAATGCTTTAACCGCTTTTTCTTTCCAGGCATATGGTGGGTAGTCCAGTTGAATAAACAATTGATAATTAGATAGAAAAGAGCTATCAATTGAATCAGTACTTTGAATATAATCAATAGAAAAATTGCTGTCGGCAGCAAGCTTATCAAGCCATACCTTGGCAGCTTTTGAGTATTCAATATGATGGCCACCGTTTTCGTATAGGGCAATTACTTTAAAGCGTGGCGCCTTTTGCGCCCAGGCAACTACTACGGTTAACAAACAAAAACTTAATATCAGTGCTATTTTTTTCATGTTGATGGTTTACAGGCTGATGATTTATTTTGATCCGGCCCAAAGGATGGCGTCCCGGAGCAGGATTACATAACTTTGATTGCTGAATACCGAAGGATCATGCCCTATGCCGATATAGATCATGCGGCGGTATCTTTCATTCGTCCAGATGATAGGATGATCCCCCATCGGTTTATTTTGCTTATAGCTTGATTCGTCGGCAGTTGCCAGGACACGGACATTGGGCCGCGGACTTTTGTTAAACTCGTACCATTCGTCAGAGATCTCGAATTTAGCGGGTAAGTTTTTAGTGGCCGGATGTTTCCTATCTTCAACTACAACAGTTCCTTTTTGATAAGCAGGATGCGGCGAATAAACCACTCCTCCCATAAAATCCTCAAACCATTGCCAATATTTGGTATTCTTAGCTAAAAACTCAGTTCCGGTTAAGCCTGCGCCGTGAATGCCAACCCAACCTTTCCCCTCCTCAACAAACTTTTGCAAAGCGGCCTGCTGACTGTACGAGATATCAAAAGGTGCTAATTGCAGCATCACAAACACTTCATAATTCTTCAGGTTTTCGTCATTGATCTTGCTTGAATCGTCGGTATAATCAACTTTAAATTGATTGTCTTTGCCCAGCTTCTCAAAAAATGGTTTAGCCGCAGTCATCATTCTGCTGTGATCATCCGAACGGGAGATCAACACAAGCGCCTTGAATTTATATTGTTGCGCGATAGTTGGGTTCTCCAATAGCAACGGAATCAATACTGCAATAAAATATTTCAGCTTGTCCATCGGCATCAATTATTTGTAGATCCTGCCCATCATTGGATTGTTCCAGATCACTTTTTTAAGTTCTTCAATATCTATAGCCCCCTGATGACTGTATACCACTTTCCCGTCCGGATCAACCAGCATGGTATAGGGCAAAGCGCCATCCCATTTAGGATCAACAGCCTCAATCATTTTATATTTATCGTCGCCTGTGTAGATATAGTTGGTTCCGGACGATTGCTTTCGCTGAAGAAACTTCAGCGCTTTATCCTTATTAGCCGGATCATCGGCGCTGATGCTCACAAATTCAAGCCCCCTGTCTCGGTACAGCCTGTTCAACGTAACCAGGTCATCAAACTCTGCAACACAAGGGCCGCACCAGGTTGCCCAAAGGTTGATCATCCTTAACCCGTCCGAATGATTTTTCACCACCCTCGCGATTCCGGCAGCGCTGATGGTATCAAGTTTTACCGGCTCTTTTGCCCACTGAATTTGCGCTTTATCTATCCAATCCTTTTTCTCGGCCCATTTAACAGAGCAGCCAAAGGTTTTGGTAACAGGAACGGCTACTTCTTTACCGGCCAGCACAGCATCTATAGCATTACGCGCGTCCTGCGATTTTGGCGTTTTAGCGGGATTTTCCATATCATCAATCCGGCCGTTGTACCTGAGCTTCCTATCTTTATCAAATACAAAAATATGAGGAGTAGCAACCGGGCCATATTTATTAGAAGCTACTTCCGTTTCGCCATCATACAGGTACGGAAAGTTAAACCCTTTATCTTTGGCACGTACTTTCATTTCTTCAAATGAATCTCCTAAATCACTGTAACCCAATTCATCATAGCGTAGCGAGTTAGGATTATTAGGATTAATAGCAACAACACTAACACTTTTTGACGCATAGTCACTGGTCAGTTTAATCACCCTGTCTTCATAGGCCTGCGATGTTGGGCAATGGTTACACATAAAAACAACAACCAACACTTTGGCATTTTTAAATGATTGCAAAGTATAAGTTTTACCATCAATCCCAGGCAGGCTAAACTCAGGTGCCTGAGCGCCGATAGCCAGCGTTTTGTGTTCATCTGCCGCAAAGCAAAATATCGGGGTACACAATAACAACGCGAGGGCAAAACTTATATGGATCTTCCAGTTCTTCATAACTTAGGTATAGTGGTTTATAATTAATCGCCTGTTGAAACCGCCAGCAAGTACCAGGCTGTGTGCGGCAACCACTGCTCGGCCCAGCGCCAGTCCGAGTCTTTGCCCGATACAGCGTAAGGGATATTAAAGTCAATATCATCCTCGTTATCAAAACCCGATGTAATACCATTTACAATACCGCCCGGTGCGTTGGTATATTCAAACGTGCCAAAAAAGCCATAAGCCGGGTTATTGTGCCCTGTACCTTGCAGCATGCTGGCATCAAAGGGATTCAATCCCAAAATCCAGTTAAGCTGATCAATAGCAAAACCTGAAAGTTGATCGTGAAAAGTTTTATCATCTTTAAAGAGGCTTGCGGCCATCCGCGCGGCAGTAGCAACAGAGCCAAGCCTTGCATTTTCACCCTGCCACCATGGAGACGCATCACTGCCATGAGGGAAAAAGAAGGCACTATGGCGATTGCCCAACGTATCCTGCACCAATTCGCGGCTATAACCAAAGGGGTTGTTTACTTCATGAGTAATAGCGAGTTCAAACTCCATTGATTTCCTTACAGCTGATTTGATCTTAGTTTGCAAATTGGCAGAAGCATAAGGATAATAATACAGCAGGCTAACAACCGGCAAGCCTCCGTCTGAAGGGTGAAAGAAAGGCCGGTCTTTATCATCTGCACGCCAAAAGTTTTGATATTTATTCCATGAGGTTAGGCGATTGAGCAAATTATTTGCCCGTTTTTCGGCTGCTGTTTTATATACCTCTTTATGGGTTACCTTATAAAGCTCGGCTGCGGCGCTCAGGGCACAATAATCGTCAAGGATGTTTTCCTTTTTATCATAATCCATCTGCGGGTTTTCCTTTTCCAAAAAGGCAAAGGCATTTTCAGCGGCCTTCAGGTAATCTGAATTGCTAAACTCACCCGACGTTTGATAAGCCGAAGCCATTGCCAAGGCAGCAATCGAAATCCCTGCACCCGAACGGTAACTGGCCTGGTAACTACGCCAGTTTTTACCGGTTGTAGTTTTAGTGAACGACTGATCTTTAGTTTGCTTGATCCGGTAGTTGCCTTCATCGGCCTGAATTACCCGGTCTTTAGGTAATTTACCCGGTCCGGGTGAAGAAACAGAGCGATAAAAGGAGCCTTTTTTTGCCTGCATCCTTACCAGGTAATCGGCACCATACATGGCCTCATCCAAAATCCGTCTGTTAAACTGTCTGAAATCAGTTCCGGGACGGGCACTTAACAACTCATAAGTCTTGAACAGACTAAAAGCTGTTAATGAGATCTGCTGCGGGTTAAAATAATTAGAGAATGACAGGTGCGATAAATGTTTGCCGTAATCGCCGGTAGCATCGTACCAGCCGCCATGCGCATCAACAGTATCTGTTGTACCTGATAATACTAAATGATGATCAGCTTTATCTAACAGGCCTGAACTTCGCTGTCCCTTAAAGTAATATACCACATCAGATATGGTTGCCTTTTCAAGCACATTCTTTCCTATAATAAAAGGATAAGAGGAAATGATTCCACTTGGCGAACTTAATTGAATTTTATAAGTCCCCGGTTTTGTAAATCCACTGAAATCAAGCGTCCAAAATTGAAAGTCCTTCCACTTGTTCACCGGGCCGCTGTAGTTGATTTGCCCGGTAAATACTGTATTGCCCTTATCTGCTTCAATAAGATTAAAAGATGTAAAAGCAAGATGGCTATCTGCAACTATAATGGCACGTTTGGCCTTACTATCCTCATAACCTACATGATTGGTTACCACTTTAACACTTTGTGCCTGCACAATAAATGGCAGTCCGGCTAAAAGCAGGCAGCATTTTTTGCATATAGCCGAAAGGATATTGATATGCTTTTTCAGGTTCATATATAAAGTTAAGGAATTATAAAATGGTTGTCAGGGAAGCATTTTGCATCCCGTTTCAAAGCTAAAAGATAAAGCCGCTGGTAGATATTTTCATGCCCCTACATTAACACTACTGGTAAGTAGATAGTGCAAAGTCGGAGGTCAAAAGTCTTTTGACTTAAAACTTAGGACTTATGACTTCGAACTTCTTTATGTGATTTCGAACCTCTTCAATTGCGCGAAATCAGCACAATAAATTACAGTAGTGGTGTTGTAGTGCCTTCAAAATAGCTATTGAATAAAGTTTGACTGATAATTGCATAAGATTAATTTTCATATATAAACCAGTTATGAAAACCCCGCGCCCTAAAACGCGGATATAAAAACCTTAATTATTGATGGAGAATACCGGAAGCACAAGAAAATTTCTGATAGCAACGCATGGCAAGCTTGCAGGTGGCATAAAATCGTCGCTTGACATTATTACCGGCACTGCGGATAGCATTTTTTTGATTGAAGCTTATGTTGAGGAAAACCGCTCGTTAGAAGATGACATCAAAGCGGTAATTGATCAGATTGGCGACAATGATGAATTGATTGTTTTTTCGGATATCATGGGCGGCAGTGTTACCAATCAGATCCTGCAATATGCCTTGCAGCCTAACGTACATGTGGTTTCGGGCTTTAACCTGCCACTGGTCATTGAAATTATATTGGCTGATGCTGATACCCCTGCAGAAGAGGTAATTGCCGAAGCTATTGAAAATGCAAAGCAACAAATGGTATACGTAAATAAACTTTTAACCGCGCAAAACCAGGAAGAAAATAATGATTAAACTAACCCGTATTGATGACAGGCTGGTACATGGCCAGGTAGCTTTTACGTGGACACCGGCTCTTGGCGCCGATTGCCTGCTGATTGCTAACGACAAAGTGGCTAAGGATGAGTTTATGAAGATGACCCTCGCCCTTGCGAAACCGGCAGGAACCAAACTGCTGATTAAACCGGTAAAAGAGGCCGCCACTTTTTTGAATGACGAAAAAAGTAAAAGCGCGAAAGTTTTAATCCTGATCAATAGCGTTAAGGATGCAGCCGCACTGGCAGCCGAGGTGCCTGAAATAACAACAATCAACTTCGGTGGCTTACGGTCAAAAGATGGCTCAAAGCTGATATCAAAAGCTATAGCGGTAAATGACGATGATATAGCCATTATCCGCGAAATGCTGGCAAAAGGCCTTGAGCTGGAAGTAAGGCAGGTACCTACTGATAATAAACAGCTTGTGGCAAGCCTTATTTAATTAAACATATTTAACTAACTCACAAATAACAACTTAATCCTCTTGTCAGTATCATATTTACTCATCGCGCTGATAGCGATGTTTGGACATTCGGAAGATTTTTTGGGCACTACGCTGCTTAGCCGTCCGCTGGTACTTGGGCCACTGGTTGGGCTGGTGCTTGGTGATGTAACCCAGGGTGTAATTATCGGCGCTACGCTTGAACTCATATTTATGGGTAACATCAAGGTTGGGGCCGCCATACCTCCCGATGTAATCACAGGTGGTGTTTTGGGTACAGCTTTCGCTATCATCTCTGGCAAAGGCCCGGCAATTGCCCTGGCCATAGCCGTACCGGTTTCCATACTGGCCGAAATGATGATCAGCGGCTTGTTTGTATTGCGGGCTATGCTAAATAAAAAATTTAATCAATATGCCGAAGACAGTGATTTTAAAGGCATTCAACGCCTGCATATTATTTCTGGCTTATTGAGGCCGGTACTCATGGGCATTATCATTATGCTTGCATTGCAGTTAGGTGCAGGTGCTATGAAAACATTTTTGGATATAATACCGGCATGGGTACAAGCAGGCCTGCAGGTTGCAGGCAATATGCTGCCCGCATTAGGTTTTGCCCTGCTCATGAACCTCATGTTCAATAAAAATATGGCCCCTTATTTTTTCCTGGGCTTTATGTTGGCAGCCTATCTTAAATTACCGGTAATAGCCATTGGCGGGTTTGGGGTTATAATCGCATTATTAGTAACACAAATTGCTCCTAAACCGACTACAGATGACGATGACAATTTTGGAGCCGATGAGGAACCTGCGGAGCAAATAAAGCTCAATACTAAGCTGAGCAAACGTGATATCCGTATGCTGTTTTTCCGTTCGCTGACGCTGGAGGCCAATTTCAATTTTGAGACATGGCAAAACACCGGCTTTGCGTTCTCCATTATTCCTGTGCTGAAAAAGCTGTACAACACAAAAGAGGCCATGGCGGCCGCCCTGAAAAGGCACCTGCAGTTTTTCAACACCAGTCCCTACGGTTCAACATTAATACTGGGTATAACTGCTGCTATGGAAGAGCAAAACAGCAATGATGGGGATTTCGATGAAGAATCTATCAATTCGGTTAAACTGGGTTTGATGGGGCCGCTGGCAGGCGTATTCGATTCCTTATTTTGGGGAACATTTAAAGTTATAGCCGCTGGCGTTGGAACATCGCTCGCCATTAAAGGCAATATCCTGGGGCCATTGCTGTTCCTGCTGATATTCAATGTTCCGCATTTGCTATTACGCTATAAACTAACTTTTGTGGGCTATGACGCCGGAACACGCTTTTTGCAAAACCTGGCCAAAAACAATGTGATGGACAGGCTTACCAAAGGCTCCTCAATTTTAGGGCTGATGGTTGTTGGCGCTATGCCGGCAACACTCATGAACATCACTACACCGCTACATATAGGTGCGGAAAAATCGGCGATGAGCATTCAAAGTATTTTAGACCAGGTAATGCCTGCGATGATTCCGTTAGGGCTCACTTTTTTAGTGTATTATTTTGTTAAAAAGAATATTAAAACCACATACCTGTTGTTAGGCCTGCTGCTGCTTGGTTTTGCAGGGAGTATTATCCACCTGTTTGCATAAAGAAAAAATATAAATGAAGGGAATTGGAGTTTCACCGGGCATTGCAATAGGCAGGGCATTCGTTATTAAAAAGAACGCACCGGCCACCAACGGTATTATTTTAAAAAACCAGGTTGAGATAGTAGCGGAAATTGAACGTTTTGATATATCAGTAACCAACGCGCTTGCCGAGATCGATGCCATCAAGAACAGCTCGCAACTGATGCTCAATGACGATGACATTGCCATATTGGAAACACAAGTGGAGCTGATCAATGATCCGCAGATCCGCGAGGATGTGGTGGCCAAGATTGAAGCCGAAAGAAAAACGGCCAATGATGCTATGATTGAGGTTACGGCCGGTATTGTTGCCCTGTTTGAAAGCATGAACGATGAGTACATGCGCGCCCGCTCGGCCGATTTTCAGGATATCGGCAACCGCATCCTCAAATACATCAACCGTACAGGCGATACCAGTAACCGCTCGTTCGAGCCGGATACTATTGTTATTGCCGATGACCTCACTCCTTCTGATACCATCACTTTAGATCTTAACCTTGTCACCGGTTTTGCAACACAGGCGGGCAGCCGTACTTCACACGCGGCCATTATAGCCAAATCAAAAGGGTTGCCTGCGGTTGTAGCCTGCGGCGATGAGTTAATGACTATCAACCATAATGACTTTATCATTTTAGACGGCCTTAGTGGTTCGGTTTACGTCAACCCCGGCGAGGATATCATTAGCCGCTACTCCGTCAAATCTGCTTCCTTTAGGCATCAGGCGGAGGTATTAAAAATGGTAAAGGATAAACCTGCCATTACCGCTGATGGCAAACAGGTAACCCTGCTGGCCAATATTTCGGATGCAGATGACCTTACCATGGTGCACGACAACGGAGGCGAAGGCGTTGGTCTTTTCCGCACCGAAATGTTGTTTATGGATCGTGATACTTTTCCCGATGAGGAGGAACAATTTGAGTTTTATAAAAAAGCAGTATTACAGGCAAAAGGCAAACCTGTAGTTATACGAACAATTGATATAGGCGGAGATAAACACCTGTCATACTTTAATTTACTACCCGAACTTAATCCTTTTCTTGGCTACCGGGCTATCCGTATTTCGCTCGACCAGGAAGGCTTATTTATAGTGCAACTGAAAGCCATTTTAAGGGCCTCGGCGTTTGGACCGGTCAGCATTATGTTCCCGATGATCTCGAACGTGAAAGAGATCCGCGACGCGAAACTCATCCTGAATAAAGCAAAAAATGAGCTACTTGAGCCGGGTGTCGCTTTTAGCAATGATGTGAAAGTAGGGATTATGATCGAGATTCCATCGGCCGCGGTTACGGCAGATATCCTTGCTAAAGAAGTGGACTTTTTCAGTATTGGCACCAACGACCTTTGCCAGTATACCCTGGCTGTAGACAGGATGAACGAAAAGATCACACACCTTTACGACCCGTTTAATCCGGGTGTACTACGCCTTATTCTAAACGTAATTGAACAAGGCCGCGCGCATAACATCCACGTAGGCATGTGTGGCGAAATGGCTTCCGATCCTCTTGCTACCTTGTTATTGTTAGGGATGGGGCTGGAAGAGTTTTCCATGAGTGCTGCCTCTATTCCAGCAATAAAAAACATCATCATTAATAATAGCGAAGCAAGGGCTAAACAGATATCCCAGCAGGTAATGACTATGGATAGCTCAGAAAAAATTATTGCTTATTTAAAGGAGATAACCCAATGATAACCAAAGATTATATCATCACATCGGCGCAGGGAATGCATGCCCGCCCGGCAACTCAGCTTGTTAAACTGGTAAAAGGCTTTAAATCGGCCACAAGTTTAAAAAAAGGCGACAAAACCGTTAAACTGAACAGTTTGCTTAATATCCTATCGCTGAGCATTAAAGGCGGCGAAACCATTTCAGTAATTATGGATGGCGAGGATGAAGTGAGCGCAGCCATTGTTATTGATGATTTTTTCACCAAACAGCTTAAAGAACTATAAAAAGCATACATGAAAGTAACTATAACTAAAAGCGAACAGGAATTTGATATCACCGCGGCATGGCGCATCATAGCGCAGATGCTGGAAAAAAGAACATCTGTAATTGGCCTTTCAACCGGGCAAACCACCATTGGCATGCACCGCATTGTTTCGGAAATTTACGCTCAATATCCGTTTGATGTATCAAACATCACCCTGTTTAACGTGGATGAACTCACCAATCTGGAACGCGAATATGCAGGCAGCTGTTATACGATGATCCTGAACCAGATTGCCGGTCCGCTTGGAATTCCTGAAGAAAACTTTATTATGCCGCCTACCCTTTCTGATGATTTTGTGGCAGAGAGTATCCTGTTTGAAAAACGCCTTGCCGAGCGCGGCGGGGCCGATCTGCAGATGCTGGGGATAGGTAGCAACGGGCATATCGGCATCAATCAACCGGGAACGCCCTTTGAAAGTGAAACCTGGGTATCACCAATGGATCCCGATTTTGAAGCACGCGTGCGCCGTGAAACGCAAGTCCCCCCAGAAACTGAACTTGGCGGCCTAACCCGTGGCGTTAAAAACATTATGCATACCCGCAAGCTGATCCTGATAGCTAAAGGTAGCCACAAAGCCGAAATTATTAAACAAGCCATATTAGGCCCAGTAACAACCGATATACCCGCATCCGTAGTACAACTACATCCAAATTGCGAGATATTGTTAGATGCCGATGCAGGGGCGTTAATAGCCGATTACGCTAAGGAACGTGGTTATAACTGGTAGCAACTCAAACTTAAAAGCAGGCCACCGGATAACCCAGTGACCTGCTTTCTTTGATGCCTTAGTAACGCTTTAATTCAAATGGCTATTAGCCACGTCAAGCAAATACTCTTTCCTATCATCTACGTATTCCCAGAACATCACCCCGGCCATGCCGTTCTTTTTCACGTACCTGCATTTCTTTCTAATCGACCATTCATCGTCAAATGATAAAAACTGGCGGGTTGTGGGATTGTACAAATACGGTGCCTTAGCACTTTTATCCCGATAGTATTTAAATGCTTTATTGGTGAGCAGGCTATCTTTTATAAAAGTATAACCACCGCCTCGCATCCTTTCCAGGTTACGCGAACCCAATCCGGTTTTGGTACTGTCCGACACTCTTGTAGAGCGGCTGTAAAAAGCCATTCCCAACACAAGTTTATTCCGCGGAACACCCGCTTCAATAAAAACCCGGGTACCATTATCTGAGTTATTTTCTGTTTTTAGATATTTTGAAGCGTAAAGCCCGGTATGGTGCACGGCTACATCTGCACCATAGTCATAGGTCATGAGGTTGATGTAATCCAAACAGGCAGCTACTTTATCCATTTCGGTATTCTGCACAAAATGCCTGAAAGCACCTACGGCTGCAGTAAGCAACAGTTTTTTTCCGGTTTCTTTTTCAAGTGCATTCAATTGCGCCCGCAGTTCCAGGAACAGGCTGGTATAGTTTTGTCTATCCTCCGGGCGATGCACATTACCTGCACCTGATTCGTTAGGATATTCCCAATCTATATCAATGCCATCCATTTTGAACTTACGTACCAACTCAACGGCGCTTGCCGCAAAAGCTTTACGTGAAGTATCGGTAAGTGCCATATCCGAAAAGTTCTTACTCCACAGCCAGCCGCCTATAGAAATCAGAACTTTCAAACCTGTATTCTTTTTCTTCAACCCAACCAAATACCTAAAATTGATGGTATCGGTTCGGGAATGGGTTAAAAAAGCCCTGTTGCCTATTACATTTACAAACGCGTAGTTAATATGAGTAAGCTTTGCCGGATGAACCATATTAGTATCAATCAAACCACGGAAACCGCTTACATAAGCAATTATAACGTGTTTTCTTGTCCGGTTCTTTTGAGCATAAGCCAGGTTTACAGAAAGTACAAGGCAAAGAAGAGCCATCAGCCTGGTTTTGCATTGCCCAGGCCGCAATAACGATGATGTTGTCATTAGAATTTAGGTATTTATAATATTTAAATCTTCAGGCGCAGCCTTTTCTTTTCAAGTATTCCAACAAATAAAATAATGATCACAGCCGTCAGGAATGAACGCAGCAATCCCGGAAATCCGTTATTTATCACATCTGGATAATTGATATGAAACAGTTCCAGTATAAAAACTTGAAAATACGGGATCAGGTAACAGGTGAGCGTACTGGTGCCCGCAGGTTTGATCCAGTTAAAAGCGCTTATTTTACCCTTAACATCAACCACATATATCAATATCAAAAACGCAAGCGTAGTGATGCCCGAACAAATGAGTACCCATGACGGTGTCGAGCGAATCTTGGAAATGCCTTCGGTATAAGGTCGTAAAGCAAAACCTGCTACCAGGAACAACACGCCAATAATAGCCAGAGTGGCCCAGATACGTTGGGTTTTACCCTGCTCAACAAGCCTGGCATAGATCCCTGATACAACAATGCCCCCCATAATTAATGTCATATTTGAAGCATCATTGATTATCCAAAATGGCTTTAAAAAGACAATAGCGTCACCCAGCGAACTACCAGTAATGTTGCTACCTGCTAAAGTTACCAACGTATCGTCGTGCATTACCTTTATCTCACACACGCTATGAGCTATGATGCCAATAGCAGCAAGTATTGTCCATGCTATAATAAGCCTGTGCAGCTTGCCTTTTACAGCAACATATATCAATGCACAAACCAGATAGGCCCAGCCTATTAAGCCTAAAATGCCCCACCATGAAGGCTCCATCCACCTTACTTCACCATCTTCGCCCCCTTTGTAAATTACCGCCATGGCTATCAGCATAATAATCCCAAGTATTTGCAGTGAATATTTTTTGGCCTTTGCCATGGTTTCGGGATAATCCAGCCAGATAAGGAAAAACGCAGTAGTAATAACCAGGGCCCAGGCGGCCTTCGGGATTAATGCCGCTGACGAGTTGTACTCTTCAAGATTTACATGGTAGAAACCCATAATGACCAACGCTGCGCTGCGTATCAGGATATAAAATAACACCTCCTTTGTACTATCGCCCTTTTTGATCCTGTTATTGATTGCAAAGGGTAATGATAAACCCACGATGAACAAAAACGCCGGAAAAATCGTGTCGGCAAAACCCATCCTATCCTCAAAGGCTTTGGCATGATCTATCCATTCGGGAATATGCTTAACACCCGCGGCATCGTTAACGAATATCATTAGCAGCATGGTGATGGCACGCAATACATCGATGGATAACAGGCGCTTGGGTAATTGTTGCATGTAGCTTTTATTTAGGGTATTTTATTTAACTTTTACGGAAAACAATGAGTTATGGCTCGTAATATATAAAGTATTATTACCAGCACCACCAAATGCTAATCCCGTTGGCCGTTCAGGCACTTTTATCATATTGATTTGTTTACCTGCACTATCATAAACATAAATCTGTCCATCGGCTACATAAACATTTCCTTTATCATCTGTTGCCGAGCCAAACTCGCCTCTTTCAGCAAAATATTTTAAATCAGAAAGATAACCGTCCTTACTTACAGTTGTGCTCACGGTACGTTTATCATACTCATCGCTGCTGTATAATGGCTTTCCGGGATACGCGGCTGCCAAAGCTGTTGACCTTGCCAAATCATACACCACAGGGATAATGGTCACTCCATCGGGCGCCACAAAACATTCGGCAGGCTTGTTCACTGTTACCGTATTGAAATCATGATAATCGCGCCAGCGGTGTGCCGGGTATAACGCTTTGTAAACCGGGTTTATTTGCCCCATTGGGATGGTTTTCAGTTTTTGTATAGTTTCATCAGGATTATGGGGGTCAATACTATAAGCCCAGCTTGCAAAGCCCGAATTGCCCCATCCGCTAAAAGATGTACCCACAGCGTCGGCCGGATTATCAAATTTTTCCGGCTTACCATTTACAAGATAGCCGGGCTTTGGCACATATTTAAAAACTACCAGCAGGTTATCATTTTTATCACAAGCTAAGGATAGCGGTTCCCATGGATAGTCGGCCAGTAAACTGATTTGCCTATCTTTAGCCGACCATTTATAGATCCGTTTCATGCGCTGCTCACTGAAATAAATATTGCCTTTGCTATCAGCACATACTGCCGATGCAAATTCAAAACCAGTAGCCAGCTTATTGATGGTGCCGGTCTGCTGTTCGGCGGCGTTGGCTTTGTCATCAATATAAAGTCTCGCAAATTCCCATGGCCTTACTTCTGTAGCTGTATTGATATCATATAACGGCAAGGTAGTGGTATATTTTATCTGGCTGTAATTATGCACATTCAATAACTCGATGTTTTTGCCACCCCATTTTCGGATTGAATACGGTGCCG
The DNA here is from genome assembly GCF_047324315.1 of Mucilaginibacter sp. Mucisp86. NCBI lineage: Bacteria > Pseudomonadati > Bacteroidota > Sphingobacteriia > Sphingobacteriales > Sphingobacteriaceae > Mucilaginibacter > Mucilaginibacter sp. Mucisp86. Next base: position 5,986,696 of record NZ_CP168503.1, on the reverse strand, counting down.
GTTTATTCACCCTGATCACCCTGAACATATACAAGTTGGCAAACACTATATTACTCGAATTTTCCAGTTCCATTGGCTGACATTCGGTACTTTCTCGGCTTTCCTCTTCTAACTGCATTGCATAAACTTTCCAATTGGCTACATTGTTAAACCGCACCTCGTTACGTACATGATGCTCTATCGACATGGCATAAATACGACCGGGAGTTTGTGTGTTAGAGATATAAGTGCCGGCAGTAGCATAAGTATTGGCGCTCCAGATATCCTTAAAAGTACCGCCGCCACCATCTGTTACCCAAAGGCTCCAGTACTGTGTATCCCAGGATGAATCCATTCCATTTTGCGCACGATTATAAGCACCACTTCCTGCTGGGCTTTTGGGCGTACCAACACGTTGCATGCCCCCATGGCCACCCACAAATTTCACATCGTTCATGTATGACCCGACACCTGCCATCCATTTACAGGCTACCGCACGTGGGTTATCGGCACTGGTACAAATACCAATACCACTTAATATATTGTTTCCTCCTTTTGATGATTCCAGCAGTGCTACCGGGCCACCAAAACCGCCGAAAGCAGGTGTATTATCAGCAATTAAAAACTGCGTGGCAATGGGATTCAAACCAATCAATTTGGTATCGGGCTTTAGTTTAATAGTTTGGCTAACGCGGTACCATCCCTGGGGCACATATATGGTTTCATATTTGTCGATAGCTGCCTGTATAACCTCGGTATCATCAGTGACACCATCACCTTTAGCGCCAAGCGCTTTGAGGTTGGCCCAGTTTTCAATTGCCGGAAAATCGGGAATGTCTTTTTTAACGGCTTCGGGCAAAGCGCTCAAAGGCTCCTGCTCATTAATGGTTTTATATTGCGGATCGGCATCAAGCCCATCCATCTGCAAACCGTAAGTAAAGTTTTTTACACGATAGATATTTGCCGCCCCTGGCGTTGTTTTACCGCTGCGACGATAGCTGGCCAATACAGGTACATTGCGGCAAATTACATTACGCAGGTTGATCTGGTTAAAAGCGTTATCCTCGTTGCTGATGATGATAGCAGGGCCACTTACGCCATCAAAACGGCAATCCTCCATAAATAACTTTTCATGATAATTGGGGTTGATACTGATCACGGTTGGCACATGCTTAACATTCATGCGTACTATGGTAAGCCCAGCCTCCTGCGTACGCATAGCCGCTTCACGCTGACCTTCAAAATAAGTATCCACCATCATGAACTGCCAGCCCGGCGACGGCTTGGTAGTATAAATTCCATACTGGCCTCCGAAAAAGCGAACATCTTCCATCTCGTTACCCACATCAAACATGCCTGCCAGGCCTTTGCCAATATTTACATCGACATGAGCTATAAAACTGTGCTGGGCAAAATGAGTGCGCATGGCTACAGCGTAAGGATTGCCATCTTCTATTTTAAGGTTGATATTTGATATCGAGCTATAAAAAGTTGATGCTCCGGCATCATGAATCTCATCATCGGGTTTCGAAAGATTGCTTACAAACCAAAACATATACTTAGCGTGACCTTTATCGTTTTCATCAGCGGTTTGAAAACCGGGCGAGTTTTTAGCCAGGATAATTTGAGGCCTGTTTTTGCCATACCCGATTAACCTTACAGCGGTAGGTATATATATGGTTTTGGAGATCAGATATTTCCCTTCGGGGATAAAAAGCACACCGAAATTATGCTCAGTTTTTACTTTGGTAATGGCGGCTTGCAATTCGTCGGACACATCGGTTCTGCCATCGGCCCTAATCTTAAAGTTTTCGGGGGTAAAATAAACAGCGTCCGAATCCTGCAGGCGGGCCTGATAAATGGATTTGCCGCCATTGTCGTCTTTTACAGTTTTCTTGCTGCCAAAACAAAAGGTTTGAATAAAAATAAATACGGTGATTAACAGGGTTCCCTTTTTCACTTGAGCTATAATATGGTTTATATGGAATGATGCCGATCCAACGGATTGTCAATGCGCAAATCTATCGGATAGTGTAATCTGATGCTATTATTACGGCACTACATCACCACTACCATAGGTAACATTACAGTTAAACAGAAAATTTAGGGGCTAACAGATGAAATATCTAAACGGAACTGCCCAGCATAAAGAACCACCGGGCGGGTTAACGAAGAACGGGGGAATGGAAACGAAGTATATAAAACAAAAATGGGCAGCCAAAGGCCGCCCATTCATTAACTGGTTTTAATGTCCAATTATTTTGCAGTTTTTCTTGCAGGAGTTAACGGAACGATAATAACAGCTAAGAAAAGGGCAACTTCTAATACGGTTAACATAACTTTAATTTTTTTAATGTTTTAATTACTGAACTAACAATGTTTTAAGGAATTACAACCGTTCCTACAGGCATGCTGTGGCAGGGATGCAAGAACAATTGTATCATTCCTGGCAGGGGTTAGGCTAAAAATATGCCATTAAAAAATCGCCCCTAAAAATCAACAGTTTAGACCCAAAACGTCATTTTTTAAAATTGACTTTTCTTAAAAATCGCGTCCAAAAACAGAGGTTTTCTAAATTTTAATTCAAATTTCACCTTAAGGATTAGAAAAAGAGGGCCTAATTGGGATATAAAAATCTGATTAACTGTTTTTCATTAGATTATTTTTCTAAAAACAGCTAAACCGACAGGAATTTATTTTTAGAGAAATTTATTTCGCAGGCTATTTTCACAGACCGCTTTACGATGTAAAAAATCAGCCCCCAAACATTTTTTTGTAAAAAAACACCATCCTTAATTTCGAATAATTTATGGCTTAGCAATTTGAAAAAAAATAACCGACAATTTGTCACCAGCATGACAAATACAAATTTTGGCAGAAAACCATCAGCTTAAAAACATGACACACACTGACAAAGCATGACATGAACATCCCTAAAACTATTCAAATTAAAGCTTTTACCCCCTATGCCAAACTCTGATCAATAGGAAGGCATTTAAGGATGGCCTTTTTCCAGATACCTACCGCCTCCAGCATCTCCCTTTCATTTAAAGCGGCAAAACCTATGCGCACAAAGCTATGTTTGAATGTTTTATCGTAATAATAGTCATGCCCCGCCCCTATGGATAATCCCAGTTCATTGGCTTTTGCCGAAACAAGAGCAGTGTCCAGATCATGAAGATATTCAACCCAGATGGCAAAACCGCCGCTCGGTATTTTAAATGTAAGATACCCGCCTAATTGCTCCTCCAACAAGTTACAAAGAATGTCGCGCCGTTCGTGATACAGCTTGTTAGCCTTTTTCAGGTGGCGGCCAATATCACCATTCTTTAACAGGCTTGCCATAGCTTCTTCAAGCAGATGCTCTCCCTGCCGGTCAATCAGCCGGCGTAAACGGGTTGCCTGCATTAAAAAATTAGGAGGCGCAACCATAAAGCCAATGCGGATGCCCGGCGCAATAGTTTTACAAAATGAGCCCACGTATATTACGTTACCATAATAATCGGCACTGGCCAATGGTAAAATTGGCCCGCTGGTATAGTGAAAATCAAAATCGTAATCGTCTTCAATAATAGCAAACTGGTATTTAGCTGCCAGTTCAAGCAAATGCATTCGCCTTTCTGAACTCAGGGTTACCGTAGTAGGCTGATGATGATGCGGCACCACGTACAGCATCCGCACTTTTTTCACTTTACAAATAGCCTCAACAGCATTAATATCAATGCCATGCTCATCCACCGGTACAAAAGCCAGTTGCGCACCCGCCTGTTCAAACACTTCGTTGGCGCCACTGTAACCGGGATCGCCTACAATTACGATATCATTTTTATTGATCAGTACCTGGGCACAAAGATAAAGCGCCATCTGAACACCCTTAGTTATCAAGATATCGTTGGGTGTTACGTGCAATCCACGGGTTTCACCTAAAAAGCGGGCGAGTTCATTCCTTAAGTTTTCCGAACCTTGTTCCGGCCCGTACATCAGGTATTTATGTGTAAAATGGTAGTTGGCCATGCGCCTGTATTCCCTCACCATTAAATCGACAGGTGCGATACGGGTATCAGGAAAACCTTCTGTAAAAGTGAGATTACCATCGGGCATTGCTGCAAACATTCGTTGCGGGTTGATCCTGTCGTCATCAACTTTAAAGGATGTTTTATTTGCCAGGCTATGTTTCAGAACTGCTTTTTCGATAGGCCGCGGCGCAACATCGGGCAGGTTTTTAGCTACATAAATGCCTTTACGCGGTATTACATCAACCCAGCTTTGCGCGTAAAGCTCGTCGTAAGCAGCTACTACCGTTTTGCGATGAACGTTTAATGACGCCGACAACGCCCGGCTGGCAGGAAGCGCAGATCCCGGCTTTAAAGTTCCCTGCCTGATATAGCTGATAATACCGTTGCTAATTTGCAGGTAAACAGGCACCTGGCTGCTTTTATCTACGCTTAATAAACTTTCGATGAGCATCATACTGGACTATCTTTAATCTACATTCTGGACTACAAGTATAGTCCAAATCCATGGTATTTTTGATCATCAAAAAAATAAAAGCTATGCATATCAATCAAAAATTATCATCCATATACCTGAGGTTAGCTATTGGGGCAAGCTACCTTTGGGAAGTAGCCGATCGTCTTGGTTTATTTGGGCCAAACGGGTACCCCCATGTTGGCTGGGGCGACTGGAAACATTTTATTGCTTACGCCAAACAGGTAATGAGCTTTCTGCCCGAAGGTATGGTAAATCCGCTGGGAACAATCGCTACAATTGGCGAGGGTGGATTTGGATTATTACTGATCCTGGGCCTATTCACCCGCATGGCGGCTATAGGCAGCGGCATATTGAGTTTATGTTTTGCTATCGCGATGGCAATTTCTTTTGGCATCGAATCACCATTGGGATATTCAGTTTTAACGCTAAGCGCCGCAAGTTTTCTGCTGGCAGGAGCAACTCAATATCCCTGGAGTTTAGATAGCTGGTTTGCTTCACGCGCCGTAAACAAAAAGCTGGCAAACTACCAGGCACAAACCCAACTAAAAGATACAGACGTCTTAAATAAATAAGCATCATGACAACTACAACAACTACCAAAACATCACCGCTCTTAGTTATAGTAGCTTTTGCTATTGTATATGTGGTATGGGGCTCAACCTATTTCTTTATACAAATGGCTGTGCGGGGCTTTCCTCCTATGTTGATGGGTGCCCTACGTTTTTTTACCGCCGGCATGTTATTGCTCGGCTGGTGCTATATTAAAGGTGATAAAGTATTTGCTAAGCGTGATATCATTACTTCCGGCATCTGCGGACTATTAACCTTGTTTGTAGCAACAGGCATAGTGATTTGGGTTGAACGTAATATTCCCAGCGCAATGGTTGCCATTATGGTTTCTGTAAATCCGATTTGGTTTATTATATTGGATAGAGCTAACTGGCGCATAAACCTGAAAAACAAATCAACCATATTGGGCCTTATTATAGGCTTTGCAGGGATTTTACTACTGTTTGGCGAAGCTTTCCTGAAATCAATCACCAGTACTATAGACCATGCCCAATTTACCGGCTCATTGTTGCTGTTGGCTGGCCCCATAGCATGGTCGGCAGGTTCATTGTATTCTAAAAAACGCGGAGGCACTGCTCCGGCAAGGGTAAATACATCATGGCAAATGATCATTGCAGGGTTGGCCTTTGTACCGGCAGCATTTATCCACCAGGAATTTAAGGAATTTGACCTTGCCGCCGTCCCAATGCAATCGTGGATGGCTATCGTATACCTGATCATATTCGGATCAATCGGAGCATTCACCGCTTATGTTTGGTTATTGCAGGTGAGGCCGGCAACGCAGGTGAGTACCCATTCATATGTAAACCCGGTTATCGCTGTGCTGCTTGGTGTTTGCTTTGCACATGAAAGTATTTCGGCGGTTCAGGTTTTAGGTCTGATTGTAATTTTATTTAGCGTATTGCTTGTTAATCTTTCAAAATACGGAAAACTTAAATTCAAAACATCGGTGATCAACATAAATGAAAACATCGATAAGCCCGATCATTTGAGCGCTGTTTCTGAATTAAAACAGATCAAAGCTTTGGCTAAAATAGCTTACAGGATATAAATCCGTCTTGTAAAACAATACTTATGACAACTACCAATAAAATGAGCAAAACTACCATATGCAGTACATGCGGCACACAACTTTTAGCAGAGCCGGAGATACCTTCGTTTTGCCCGATCTGCACCGATGACCGCCAGTACATTCCGGAAAGTGGCCAGCAATGGACGCTACCTAATGAACTTGAGCATTGCAATATTAAAATAACACAACTAAATGAGCATGTATATGCTCTTAAAATACAGCCTGATTTTGCTATAGCCCAAAGGGCATTGCTATTGATCTCGCCGGGAGGTAATATTTTATGGGATTGCATCCCTTATTTAGATAAACCTACAATAGATTTTATCCGGTCTAAAGGTGGGTTAAAAGCTATCGCGTTTTCACACCCGCATTATTATAGCAATATGAATGACTGGGCAACTGAATTTAATTGCCCAATCTACATTCATCAAAATGACGCGGAATGGGTGCCATTTATAATCCCGCACGTTAAATTATGGAGTGGTGACAGCTTGCAGCTTTGGGATGGACTAAGTATAGTGCACATCGGCGGACATTTTGCCGGCAGCTGTGTGTTGCATATTACAGGCATAACGCCCAACGGAACTCTGCTTTGTGGGGATACCTTTAATATAGCCCGCAGCAAACGGCATATGGCCATCATGTACAGCTATCCTAATATTATATTGCTCACTAAAGACGAATTTGCCAAAGCATACCAGAAAGCGTCCAGGCTTAATTTTGACACTGTGTACGGTGCATTTGAGAACCAGGACATTGAGGGTAATGCAATGGAGATATTTAAAGCTTCTATGCAACGATATAAGGATGGGTACGGCTTATGAAAACCCGGACAAGCCCCTTTATTTAGCCAAAAATTTCTGAAAGTAAAAAGTATGATATAAATTGTATTTGGCAAACCCATTGTGTTATATTTACACAATAGTAAATCAATAACGTCGTCAAACAGGAGGTTATTGATCTGCAATATTTCTTCTTCCTTATCCCTCAAAAGTGCAGGGATATATTGCTTTAAACCAATTTAACCAAATACAATTATGAAAAAAAACAGTACCCTGATGCTGCTTTTACTCGTTTGCTTTTTACCCGTAACGGCGTTTTGTCAAAGCGGCAACGAACCAGTTGTTGCCGGAAATGATGTAGCCGTAACATCAACCGAAAGCGGAAAAGTAAAAGGCTATCTTCACAATGGCATTTTTACATTTAAAGGTATCCCCTATGCTAAAGCCGAGCGTTTCATGGCACCCGAAAAACCAACCCCATGGACGGATGTACGCAGCTCAAAAGCATACGGCCCGGTTTGCCCCACCGACCCTACCACAACTATTAATGACGAGTTTGAATTTGCCTTTCAGCATGACCTGGGGTATTCAAATGAACATTGCCAATCACTCAATGTATGGACTCAGAAACTAAACGACGGCAAAAAGCGCCCGGTAATGGTTTGGCTGCATGGCGGTGGTTTCACTGCTGGTTCATCAATTGAACTTCCATCATATGATGGTGAAAACCTGGCTAAAAAAGGAGATGTGGTATTGGTATCCGTAAACCACCGGTTAAATATCCTGGGCTTTTTGGATCTATCGGCCTATGGCGATAAATATAAAGGTTCAGCAAATGCCGGCCTGCTTGATTTGAAACTGGCTTTAGAATGGGTTAAACAAAACATAGCCCAGTTTGGCGGCGATCCTGATAATGTAACTATCTTCGGCCAGTCTGGCGGTGGTGGTAAGGTTACCAGTTTAATGAACGCGCCATCAGTAAAAGGCCTGTTTAAAAATGCCATTGTTGAAAGCGGCAGTTACATAACCGCATTTAACGAAAAACCGGTTACTCAAAAAGTTGCTGCTGCACTACTGGAAGAACTTCACTTGCAGCCGTCGCAGATTGACTCCCTTCAAAAATTGCCATATGATGTGCTGAACGAGGCTGGTAAAAAAGCCATGCGTAAAGTATCCGCCGAGCTAAGAAAAGAAGGTAAGGGTATAAATGGCTGGGGCCCTGCTTTAGATGGTGATTTTTTGCCATATCAACCATCTGATCCCGCTGCCAAAGAACTGTCCAAAAATGTTCCGCTGCTTGTAGGTACAACCAAAAACGAGTTTGCTCCATTCATCCCCGGCCCAAAAAGCCAAACCATGGAAGAGTTAAAAGCCAGCTTACAAAAAAAATACGGCGATAAAACCGATGCTTACATCGCTGCTGCTAAAAAAGCCTATCCTACTATCTCGAAACCTTCAGAATACACTGATATTGAGTTTAATTTCCGTTCATTAGCCATTAAGCAAGCCGACGAAAAAGCTGTAAGTGGCGCGGCACCCGTTTATATGTACCTGTTTACGTGGCAGTCGCCTGTAAATGGTGGTATGTACAAGGCTATGCACTGTATGGATATCGCTTTCCAGTTTAATAACATAGCACGATGCCAGGAAATGACAGGTGGTGGCAAGGACGCTTATGCCCTTGCCGACAAAATAAGCAGCGCATGGATAAACTTTGCTAAAAACGGTAACCCCAATACACCGTCGTTGCCTAAATGGCCTGCTTATACTGCAGAAAATGGAGCAACCATGATATTGGATAACCAGTGCGTAGTAAAAAACCATCCGGATGATGAATTATTAAAAATAGTAGCGGCCGCCCCTAAGCCTTAACGATATGAAAAGAATAGCTTTAACATTTGCGCTGCTATTTTGCTGCATATGGGTATTTGCAGCAAAAGTTGATACAGTACTGATCCCAAGTATGGCCATGAACAAAAGCTACAAAGCGGCCATTGCTTTCCCTAAAACTTATGCAAAAAGCAAAGCGAATTTCCCGGTATTATACCTGCTGCACGGAGGGTATGGCCACTTTGACGACTGGTTGCAGAAAACGCCCGATAAATCATTGGTGAAAGATCTGGCCGATCAATACAACATCATCATTGTAATGCCCGAGGGCGAGATCTTTAGCTACTATGTTGACAGTCCCGTTGATCCCAACAGCAAGTTTGAAACTTATATTACCAGGGAGGTGATCCCTTTTATTGATAATAAATACCGCACTATTAACGATAAAAAAGGCAGGCTTATAACAGGTTTATCCATGGGTGGCTATGGTTCATTGTACCTCTCAACAAAGCATCCGGACCTTTTTGCTGCAGCGGGAAGCATGAGCGGGGCACTCGACCCAAACATGACTACCTGGAAACTTCCTCCCGACAGGTTTGAGATGCTTAGCAAAATGCTTGACAAAATTTGGGGCCCTATGACGCCGGATACTTACCTTCAATATTCGGTAGTGAACATGGCCGATCAGATCAGGAGAAACGGCCTGCCATTGATTATCAATATAGGTGTGGATGATTTTTTGCTCGAACCCAACCGGGAACTGCATCGCCGGCTTGTTTACAACCATACACCGCATGACTACAGCGAACAACCGGGAGGGCATACCTGGGAGTTTTGGCAAAACGCATTGCCCGGGCATCTTTTGTTTTTCAGCAAAATTTTGAAAGCAAACGGTACTTACGTTTTATAAAATGCCGATTTTAATATTCGTGAAGGGAAAGATATCGCTCGTATCTTTCCCCTTTTTTTGTTGATTAACAAGGAAATATCAAGGCGGGCAAATGGGCATGTTCTTCATTTTCCATATTCTCCCAATCCCAAAGGCCGTTTAATTGCGAACTGCGGTTACTCAACACAAAAAAATCAACCTGCATTACATTGGCTAACACATCTACAGTTTTCATAATGTCCCGCTCCCTGATGTTCACGAGGTTCAGATTTGAGTTTGAAAACAATTGCCTGAACACAGTTTCCGCATAGCTATCACTCATGTGGGGCAATCCCGATTCGGTAACATTAAAAAGAGAAGCCTGTACACCCATCGCTTCGCTCATTTTATTTAAAAAGCTTACAATGTCCTTTTTGGCGTAACGAAGATCGGCAAGGTACCCGATATTGGTGATATTAAAGGTAGCGTGTTCAGGTACGGCAAGCAAAGGGCAGGATGAATGATTTAAAATTGGTGTAAGTTGCTCATTGATTTCCTTAGCAGTTCCGCTAACGCCCTTTATTATTAAACCGATATCATACTTAGCTATAATGGCGTGAAGTGACATTCCAAGCGTGTCCAGGTAACTAAGGAAAACTATATTTTCAGTGGTTTTTTGATCTTTAAACCCAAAGTCGTCACTTTCAAACGTGTCCTGAACAGCAGTATCAGATAATTGAACGGTGAACTGCTCCGGCACCATATTCATGACAATTACTTTAGTTTTTAATTTTACTCCTAAATTACCGGCGTAGGTAAGTGCATAATTACTTTCTTTTTTAAGGTTGTGAATCACTAAGATTGCTTTCATAGCTAATAGATATATAAGGATGAACAAGCGACGGCAGGGGCTGTTTTTAATTTATAATTAAAAACGTCATTAAAAAGTCAGTTTAATATTGACATTAATTACTGACAGACTACAACCCTTAACCTCTAACTAAAAGCCCCATACTGTTTACCACTTGTTGCAATAAACGCGCATATTGATCAATCTTTTAAATAACTTATTTTAAATTACACTGATATTAAATAAGGCTGCCGTTTAATGCCGTTGGCAAATGGAAACAGACCGGTTATCCGTATATTACACTTTGAAGCCTAATGACAAAGTCAGGTTAGCCGATTATATAACTACAAAGGCCACTCACATGAGCGGCCTTTGTAGTTATGGCATATTAACAATAAATATTAATATAAGGTAAACTCAACCCTGCGGTTAGCCTGACGGCCTGCTGCAGTTTTGTTTGTAGCAATTGGCTGGGTTTGACCATAACCGGTTGCCTCGATACGTGATGGGTTTGCACCTTTATTTGCCAGGTATGATTTAACCGATTCGGCACGATCTTTTGATAAACGCATGTTCAAATCAGCCGAACCTGTGTTATCAGTATGGCCCGCAAGTTTCAGGCTAAAGTTTTTATCAACCAGCAACTGTGCTACCCTATCCAGGCTTGGGTATGAATGTGCGCGGATAGTGGCTTTGCCCAAATCAAACTCAAGGTTTTTGATGGCGTCTTTAACTACTTTTTTATCTTCTTCGGTGACATAAACAACCGGTTTAGCTAAAGGACAGCCAGAACCATCAACCTTTTGACCAGCTGGCGTGTTAGGGCATTTATCGTTCACATCCACAACACCGTCGCCATCGCTATCGGTAGTTAACTTAGCTAAGTTGGCATTGGTTGTGGCAAGGTCGCTTGCAAGCTGAGCATTTTTAGCTTTCTCCGCATCAATTTGCTGTTGCAGTTCGGCACGGGTACGCTGGTTTTCCCATTGATACTCGGTACGCATTGATGATACCGGGTTATGAGTTGCCATCTGGTGTTTTTTCTTGCTGCCAAGGGCAAACTCTAAACCAATGTGTGCATAAGAAAACTTATCGTCGCCTAAACCATGGTTGTAACCGTCAAGGTTATCTGACTGTACAAAGTTAACCTGGTAACCCAAATCAAGATTTATACCAGGTGCAAGGTCAAACTTCAAGCCTAAACCAACCGGTATAAACAGCTCATTAATATGTCCGTTATCGGTTTTCTTAAAGTTTTCTTGTTGCCCGCCAACTGGTGTAATTCTTGGCGTGTAGTTCAAATTACCTAAGCCGGCGGTTAAGTAAGGCTGGATAAATGGTTTTTCATGTCGCCAGTTGATGTTGGCCAGGGTAATGTTAGCACTTAATGCCGCCGACCAGTTAAATTTAGTAGAGTAAGAATCATAGGGAGAAACGCCTGCGGCATTAGGTTGGCTATTTGATGAAGTTAATTTACCACGAAGGAAGTCGGCCTGTAGGCCTAATGACGGTAATATTTGTTTTTTGATGTAACCACCGTAGCCGAACTGTTCGGTTGGGTTTGTAAAGTCCTGCCTGCTATTACGGCCGAATATGGTAAATGGGGTTAATAAACCGCCGTGTACACCTATTGACCATGTACGTAGTTGGTCGCCACCCGAAAATGGTTTTACATAATCTCTTGCTGTAGCTGAAGTATCTGCCGATTGGGCGAATAATTTACTGCCTATCATAACTCCGGTAAGAAGCAGTGAGGCTTTTTTTAAATTTGTTTTCATATTTATAAGTTTAATTATACGTTTAACATTCAAGAAAAACGTACACCGGGTAATTCAACATTGATGCCACCGGCATTTGGCAACATGAACACCCGACCGTAAACAAGTCAAAAACAAATCGAAAAAACAGAGCGGAAATTTAATATAAACCGTTGATTAACTAAGTAAATCACCCGTGTTTTTATGACGCAGTCCAGGCTCATTTAAAAAGGCAACAAACAGCAATTTTCTAACTTTTTGTACCAAATGGTTAATGAGTAAAAAAGAATACAGTTTTGTACAGAGAAAGGGTAAATAAACAAAATAGTTGTTAAGCCATCACGGCAACCATGTTGAACAGATTTTCGCCAAGGTTAATATTTCCGCTGATATGAGAGGCTTCCAGTGCTGTTTGCGGATCAATACCTTTAGTGAATACTTTCCAGGCAATATCAGGCGATAAAGTAATGATTGTATCCGGTGCAAGACCAGCTTCTTTGGTTAACGTCCATCCTTCTGCTGTTTTAAGCAAGTGCCAGCTCCCTCCAGCCTCTCCGGTTATTATTATTTGTATAAGCGCACCTGTATTGGCTATCACCGTGCGGTAAGCATGAGATAATCCGCACATAAAAGTATCAACACAGGGGTAAAACAATTGGGCTGTGATAATACCCTGTTTACCTACAGCCTCGCGGATTTGCTGTTGGTGATGAAATTTTTCCGTGTATTCGCGGGCAATATGAAACCAGTTAACAGATTTATCTTCACCTGCCCAGGCTACTGAAAATGGCGCAGGTGCAAACAAGTCAGCAGCTGCCATGATCTCGCTGTATTGCTTACCGGTTGTTTCCAAAAGTTCGATAAGCAGTTGAGGACTCACACGCCTCATGGCTTTTACCCAGGTGGCGTTTAATCCATTCAGAAAATCTACTAAATCGCGATAGCTATTAATGGGATTGGGCGGAGGATCTCCGGCGAATTGATGAGCGGAAGAGATAACCCGGATGTTACCATCAAGCAAATGAGCGGCAATATCTTTTATCGTCCAAAGCTTTGCTAATGTAGGCTTGTTCCATTCTTCGGCTGATAATGACTTGAGCAGCGCTATCAGCTTTTGATCCAAAAGGGGGAACAGGTGAACTGTTTTAATAGGGACTTCCTGTTCCGCCATTTGATATTTTTAATAAACTTTATTATTCAGCAGGGTGCACAATTACCTTCCACTTAATTTCTGCACCGGCTTTTGCAAGTGTTGCAGCAACTGAGCAGTATTTGTTAATAGAAAGTTCGGCAGCACGTACAGCTTTGTCCTCGTCAACATTGCCGTAGATATGGAATTCAATATCCACATCCTCCCACAATGAAGGCTCTTTACCTGCTTCACGTTCGCCGTTAACCACCATTTTATAATCGGTTATTTCCTGGCGCTGCTTTTTCAGGATACTGATCACGTCAATTGCCGAACAACCGGCAAGGCCCATTAAAAGCATCTGCATTGGGCGGATCCCAAAGTCCTGGCCGCCACTTTCCGGACTGCTGTCCATTTTTACGGTGTGCCCGTTGGCGTCAACAGCTTCAAAGCCAAAATCGCCATGTACACGTTTTAAATTAATCTGAGCCATATTATCAGGTATTATTGTGCTAAGTTATACAATTGTACGCTTATGCTGAAACACACTACGGTTGTTTAACCAAAAATGACCTACATCATATATTTTCTGTCTTTAACCGGGATAACCAATTTTAACCCCGACCAAACTTCATCAACGGCACAAACCTTAACATCAACCAGGCCAATCTGCAGTGCGAAATTTCTGATCAGGTCTTCTGTGATATCCGTAACTACTTTTGAAGCCTTTTTTGGCCAGGAAACCCAGATCATGCCATCCTGCTTTATTTGTTTCATTAGTTCGGGCAGATTCACGCGGTATTCATCAGCACTTTTACTAAAGAAATGGATCACATCATTTTCAAGCGAAAGATCATCTGTGAAATAAACATCTGTTGGCAAGTCCGTAAACAGATCAGGATAACGGCCGGGTGCATTTACAACCATAAGCTTTGTTCCTGTCTTTATGCCAAGCTTTTTTGCCAATGGAGTACCTGAATAGCCCGCCATTACAATATATCTTTTAGGTGATGCAGCATGTGATCAACATAGTCGGCAGCAAGCCACTCAACGGTTTGGAGGTTGGGTTCCTGTTTACTATTATCGCAACGTGCACCTAACCTGTCGGCGGGATAATTCTCTAAAACCCGTACAATCTGCCGATTCAATAAAGTCCAAAGTTCAATCAGCTCGTTAATATTGCCGTCCTGATAACGGGCGGCAACAACCCATTCAACCTGGTTATAGGTAAGCCTGAAGTTTTCTTCATAAGTACAGCGTACAAAACGTTGCAAGTTAATTTGGGCGCTGTCAATCAAATGCCCAATCACCTCTTTCTTTGACCACTTAGCAGGAGAGGCTTTATAAGCCCAGTCAATATCATGGTATTTTAGTTCCCTTACTTTATCTATAATTCCGGTGAGTTTGTTGGTTACCTCGTTCATTGGTAGTTGTATAAAAATATCAGCATTTCATATTAAACAACAAAAGCACTAACTTCAAAGCCTTAAACATTACTATGGCGCTTAACTATATCTGGATAGCTTTTTTTGTAATTGCATTTGTAGTTTCACTCATAAAATTAGTTTTTTTTGGCGATACAGAAGCTTTCAAATTATTGGTTGAAGGATTGTTTAATTCGTCCAAGTCGTCAGTAATGGATATCGCGCTGCCGCTGATAGGTTCGATGGCGTTCTGGCTTGGTATTTTGAATATCGGCGAAAAAGCAGGGGCTATCAATTTTTTGTCCCGAATAGTAAGGCCTTTCTTTAGTCGTTTATTCCCCGATGTACCCAAAGATCACCCTGCTACCGGCCAGATGATGATGAACTTTTCGGCCAATTTAATGGGGCTTGATAATGCTGCAACCCCACTCGGCTTAAAAGCGATGGGCAGCCTGCAAGAGCTTAATCCAGATAAAGAAACCGCTTCAAATGCCCAGATCATGTTCCTGGTGCTGCACACATCGGGCTTACAATTATTACCTGTTACCATCATCGCGCAAAGGGCCATCCTAAACTCAAAAGACCCGGCCGAAGTATTTTTACCTTGTATCATCGCTACCTATGTAGCCACAGTAGTTGGCCTTATAGCCGTGGCCATCAAACAAAAGATCAACCTTTTTGACAGGGTAATTATTGGTTGGCTTGGCGGGGTTACTGCTTTTATTACATTAGTTGTATGGTATTTTACTACCCAGCTTACCAAAGAGCAGATCAGCACGGTATCATCCGTTATCAGCAATGTGATGCTGTTTACCATTCCGGTGATATTTATAGTCGGCGGACTTATAAAAAAGGTAAATGTATTTGAAGTTTTTGTAGAGGGTGCCAAAGGCGGCTTTGAAACGTCTGTAAAAATAATCCCCTATCTGGTAGCGATGCTGGTGGGGATAAGCGTGTTCAGGAGTTGTGGCGCGCTTGATTATATGAACGAAGGATTACGCTGGGTTTGCGTTCAGTTTAATTTGGATACCCGTTTTGTTGACGCTATGCCGGTAGCGTACCTGAAACCTCTTAGCGGATCAGGATCAAAGGGCATGATGATAACCGTAATGCAAAATTTCGGTGTCGACAAATTTGCAGGCCGGCTTGCCGGAATCTTTAACGGTTCAGCTGATACCACGTTTTATATTGTGGCTTTATACTTTGGTTCGGTGGGTATTAAAAAATCACGCTATGCCATCCCGGCAGGACTTATTGCCGATTTGGCTGGTGTTATTGCGGCTATCTTTATCGCTTACTTATTCTTTGGCCATCAGCCGTAATTACCTCTTAAAAAGGGGCTTGCTTTATTCATCAAATTAATTACTAATTTTATCGCACCCTTTATAAACTAATGACTCAAACTTATCTTAAGGAAAAGCACCTTAAAAAAAAGCGTGCTATGAAAGGCGTGTATGCCATAGTTGTTGCCGGCATAATATTCATATTTGTCATGGCCAAATTTGCCACATCGGGTGGAGTACCCGAAGTATTGTCATTTAGTAAAATGCCCAATGCTGATGATGCTTATAAAATTGCCAAGGAATTTGTAACACCAACCATCCGTAACGGTAACATCTCTTTTCCTGACGATAAATACCAGTTTGGAAAAAAAGCCGATTCGGTTTTCATCATTAAATCGTACGTGCTTTCAAGAGGCAGCAGAGGGGAAACAAACCGTACCAATTTTGAAGTGATCCTGAGATATAATGGAGGCCCTAGATACTTAAAAAAGAACTGGGCTTTGGTAGACATTAACGAAACAGCTGAATAGACAAAGTCAGAAGTATTGAGCCGGAAGTCAAAAGCCCGGGCCCCTCGCCTTTCTGAACTTAGCACTTATGACTAAAGACTAATAACAATACACCACTATAAGCCTTATGGAAGAAACTGGACTTGAGCTGATAGAAAGTGCCACCGCATTTATAGGGCGTACCCAATATCAAACAGTAGTTAACAGCGGCGGGCATGGCCTTATCACCGACGAACCATTGAAAGCCAATGGCACCAACACCGGCATGAACCCATTTAGTTTATTACTGGCGAGTCTCGCAAGCTGTACGGTTATTACCCTGCGCATGTACATCGATCGGAAAATGTGGCCGATAGAAGAAATCAAAGCTGATATTGAGATGTATAAAACTTTAAGCGGCACACGCATAGAAACCAAGCTAAGCTTTAAGGGCGAAGTCGATGACGAGCAACGGGGCAGGTTGCTTAAAATAGCAAATGCCTGCCCGGTTCATAAAATACTGGTTGGCAACATTGATATTAACACAAATATCAATATATAAAAAGCCCGCGCGGCAAAAAGCTACGCAGGCTAAATCACTCTAAAACAATCACCTCTTAAAAAAGAAGTATTTATAAATAATTTGAACAGGAAGGTAATTACCTGGCTATTAAACTATTTATAAGTACAAATGTACCCATAAATAGGAGCTACAGCACTCAACAGACAGTTCATTTGACGGCTAACTGACAGTACAGACCATTTATACTTTCAGATGACTTTAGGCAGTTAACCCTTTGATAAAAATATCGAGCAGAAGGAGTTTTTTTGTATGGATTTCTTCAAGATGTTCCTTACGGGGGAAGTTTGTTTTCTTTTGGGATATGGATCCCACCCTAATGCCATGTAAGGCATCCATCAATACGTCAACAATCTCATCGGGGTTTTCAACGGGTTTTATAGCTCCTTTTTCAACTTCTGTTTTAATAGCATTGCTCAACAGGCCCAATTCAGCGCCACGTACTTCGCCAACTATCTCCCAGATGGCTTCGGGGAGATTTTGCTCGTTAAGCCTGAAAAAATCAAAAAAGTTGTAATTATTAACGATGAACTCGTGATGGGTATTTACCTGGAACGTGAAAGCTTCTTTTAAATTGGTAAAGCTATTTAACCTGTTTTCGAGTGTTTTAAGATAATCAGTAGCAAGCTTGCGCATTACGGCAATGTACAACTGACTTTTATCAGGGAAATAATAGTACAGCAGGGCCTTTGACATAGAAAGATCGCCGGCTATTTCATTCATAGTAGTTTTTGAATAACCGTAATGTAAAAAGCGCTGATGCGAGGCCTCTAAAATTTTCTCCCTTTTAATATCCTGCTGGTCATTCGCTGCTGCCATGTGAAAAATTTTTCTAAAAACAGGTAAACAAATAAAGTCAACACAATCGATTTCCTGACTTTTTTAACAAAACTATCAAAAATTCATTAAATAAATGTAGCAACACCCGGTGATGGGGCATTTGCTAAAACAATTTTACATTCTGACTATTTTATAGGGTAAACAAGTTCTGTGATTATGGATATAGAAAACAGATTACCGCCTGACTTGCTTGAGTTTTCGCAACGGATCCCCTCCTTTGCCTGGAACCTGGTCATTATCGCTTCGGCAATACTTATTGGCCTTTTCGCTAAATTTATTATAACCAGGTTGTTCAGGATTTACGCTCAACGCAAAGACACAGATTATTCCATATTGCGGTCAATAATTGTAAACCTGGGGCCGGCGGTGGCTTATTTTATACCCTTATTTCTACTCAATTTATTTTCGCCGCTAATGCGGATGAACAAGCTTTATTATCAGCCACTTGATAAAATAATTGAAATTTTGCTTACCATATCATTTGCAGGCTTAATTGTGCGTTCGGTGCGAATCCTGGAAGATTATATTTATCATACTTATGACCTTAACAAGGTTGACAACCTGAAAGAGCGCAAAGTGCGAACGCAGATCCAGTTCATCCGTAAGATCATTATAGTAACTATCATTTTTTTGACTATAGCCATCATCCTGCTTAGTTTTGAAAGTATGCGTAAGATAGGCACAGGCCTGCTTACTGGTGTTGGTATTGGCGGTATTATAGTTGGCTTTGCTGCGCAAAACTCTTTAGGTAACCTGCTTGCAGGCTTTCAGATAGCGTTTACCCAGCCTATCCGTATTGATGATGTTTTGGTAGTTGAGGGCGAATGGGGCCGCGTGGAAGAGATTACGCTTACCTATGTGGTTTTAAAGATCTGGGATGAACGAAGACTGATACTGCCAATCAATTATTTTATCCAAAAACCTTTTCAAAACTGGACGCGTACATCGGCAGACATCCTGGGCACCGTGTTTTTATACATGGACCATACCGTTCCCGTTGATGCCATACGCGAAGAATTTGAGCGGTTGATCGTAAAATCAAACCTTTGGGATAAGCGGGTTAAGGTAGTACAGGTAACGGACGTACGGGAGCATGTTATTGAAATCAGGGTACTAATGAGCTCAAGTACCTCATCAAACGCATTCGACCTTCGTTGTTATATTCGTGAAAATCTGATAACCTTTATCCAAAAGAATTATCCCAATAGCCTTCCACGCTCACGTAATGAATTCAGCAACCTGGGCGAGCTTGAAAAATATATTCAACCCGCCCCTGCTTCTTAAACCAACTTATTTAGACCGATACCCACCCCTATTACCAAAGCATCTTCAGCCGCGCCTATCCATGGATCGGCAATGTGATTGGCTTTAACTATGTTTTTGCGTAAATAGTAGCTTCCGTAGGTAGCCGCTATTGCTGTCGCTCCTCCAATCAATGTACCGGTTAACCATTTTCCTCCAACTGATTTATAAATACTTGCACCAGCCAAAGCACCGGATAAGCATCTGCCTGCTATAGCGGCTGGCTCTATCCTGTTTGGCGTTGAAGGCAATTTATCCGCGATAAGCTCAGTGACAGATAAGATCTTCAAAACGGCAGCTATCGTAGGCGATTGGATAAACCGTAACGGCGATTTATCCAATTTTTTTGATGGATGACGACTTAAGATATGAGTGGTCATAACCGGCGCAGACAAGGTGCGCATACCAGCTAACGTGCCCAGGCCAATTACTGGCCAAAGTGGTTTTAATGCTTTCATTTTGTTTCAAAACGTATGCTTAAATAACTCTAAATATCCTATGATGTTTCTGATTAAAAATCTATAATGCAAAAACGACCGTACTGTATTAGCACGGCCGTTTTTTTAACTAAACAGTTTTTTCTTAAACTGCTTCTGTTTCTAATACTGCGGCATGCTTAACTTCAACCGATTTTTTACCAAATAACCTTGCCTTAAGGTTATAACGGATCAGGTATAAACACGGCACAAGGATCAATGTAATAATGGTAGCGAAACCTAAACCGAAGATCATTGTCCAGGCCAGCGGCCCCCAGAAAGCAACGTTATCACCACCAAAGTGGATATGCGGTTCAAAACGGGTAAACAAGCCCACGAAATCAATATTGAAACCAACTGCCAGCGGTATTAAACCTAAAATAGCAGCTGTTGCGGTAAGGAGTACCGGAGTCATACGGGTATGGCCGGCTTCAACCACGGCATCATGGATGCTTACGCCCTGCTCCAACAGCATATCGGTAAACTCAACTAATAAGATCCCGTTACGAACAACCACGCCGGCGAGTGCAATGATACCGATACCAGTCATTACGATAGACATGGTCATGCCAAATACGGTAACACCCAGCAACACACCAATAATACTGAAGAGTATCTCGCTGATAATAATAAGCGTTTTGCCAATAGAGTTAAACTGGATCATTAAAATAATGAGGATAAGCCCGAATGACACGCCAAGAGCAGAAAGCAGGAAAGTCATGGCTTCCATTTGGTCTTCCTGACCACCGCCCTGCCTTATGATAACATTATCCGGCTTTTTGAAGTTGTTTATAGCTTTCAAAATATTGGCATTAACCTCATTAGGGTTATTAGGCTTAATAACATTTGAACCCAGTGTCAATACTCTGCGTTGCTGTTTACGCTTGATATTGCTGTAAGTCGTTGTGTAACGCACGTCAGTAAAAGCTGAGATAGGAACCTGGCGTATTGTTCCGTTCATTGCCATATCACGATAAGTGATTTTTATGTTTCGCAATGCATCAATATCGCTTCGTTGACTCTCTAAAGCACGTACTTTTATTTGATAATCATCTTCCTTGGTATTTCTGAAATCTGCAGCTTTAGCACCAAATATAGCTGCCCCCAATGATTGATTTACCTGTGATGAACTTATGCCCTCGCGATTTGCTCGTTCACGATTTACATCGAAAACAATTTCCGGCTTATCGCTTTGTACGTCGGCAATAAGGTTTTCAATACCAGCGATGTTTTGCTTTGCGAGGTAACTTTTTAGTCGATTACCCGTGGCAACAAGAGTGTCAAGATTGTCGCCAACTATCTCTATACTGATATCCTTTTGTACGGGCGGACCGCTGTTTTCCTGAGCTACTGCTATTTTTGCCCCTGGAATACCTTGTACCGCCGCGCGGATATTGGCTAATACTTTTTTAGTATCCTTACCGTTACGTTTGCCAAATTCTACAAAGGCAACAGTAACCTTGCCTTTATTTTCATAATCACCCTGATCTTCATCGGTAGGATCGGTTACGCCTTTAGTCACGTTTGAGATTACCGACGATACTACATCCTTATCTGGTTCAACAACCTGAGCAACACGCTTTTCTATTTGCCGGGTAACTTCATTCGTATAAGCTTGATCGGTACCTATAGGCAAGGTAATATATACATAGGCAAAGTTAGGATCACCAGATGGGAAAAACTCCGGTGTTTTACCTCGCACAGCCATAAAGAAGATAGCAAAAACGAATAAGCCAATGGTTCCCAGTAAAACTATAACCGGACGGTGTACCGCACGCTCAAGCCATTTTGCATACCAGTTTTGAAATTTAGGCCAGGCATTTTTCTGAAACCTGTCAATAACCCGCAACAGGAAGAAGTGGTTGATCAGGTATAATACCATGATCAGCACTATCAGGTTACCAACCCCAACGTTCATCAGGTAACCGATAACTGCAGCTATCGCCAAAAATATCATAGCCCTTTTTGTTGGCCTGTCAAACTTGGGATTATCATGTTCGCCATCATGATGGGGTCTCATAAAGTCAACCGCAAATACCGGATTAAAGATATAAGCTACAACCAGCGATGCCAGCAGTGTTATAATCAGCGTAATAGGCAGGAAGAACATAAAATGGCCTATCAAACTATTCCAGAAAGCCAATGGTATAAACGGCGCCAAAGTAGTCATTGTACCTGAAAATACCGGTAAGAACACTTCGCCTGCAGCCATTTTTGCAGCTTCCTTAATAGGTACTTTTCCGTTAGCAAAAATACGATGGGTATTTTCAATAACCACAATAGCATCATCCACCACAATACCTAACGCCAGCAGGAACGAAAATAACACAATCATATTGAGGGTGAATCCGATGGCCGGCATTACCAGGAAAGCGATAAAGCACGATAAAGGCACAGATAGCGCCACGAAAATAGCGTTGGTTGTGCCCATGAAAAACATCAGGATAACGGTAACCAAAAGGAAGCCGATAACTATAGTATTGATGAGGTCATTCAGAGTTGTACGTGTTTTGTCTGACTGATCTCCCGTTACAACAATATCTAATCCTTTAGGAAAAACCGTTTTCTGTTTAAGTTTGATCAACTCATTGATCTTATCCGATGCCTCTATCAGGTTCTCTCCCGCTCTTTTACTTACGTTGAGGGTAATTACGTTCTTAAAGTTGGGGTTATCATTAGTTTTTAACCTTGCATAACTTTCCTGTTCTAAAAATGAGTCTTTTATCTCAGCTATGTCCCTCAAATAAATTGTTTGGCCTTTTGGGTTACGAATTGCCATAGCAGCTACCTCATCTGCATTTTTAAAATCCTGCTTGATATCGATACTGCGACGTATTCCATCCGTTTTAACTGTACCTGCCGACGAAAGAATATTTTCATCCCCAATGGCTTTAATAATATCACCGAAGCTTATTTGGGTAGCAGCCATTTTATTAAGATCAACGTTTACCTGTATTTCGGGAGTTAAAGCACCTACCTCATCAACTTTAGATATTTCCTTGTAACCTTCTATTTCGTCTTTTAAAACATCAGCATACTCCTTGAGCCTCTTAAGATCATAATTACCTGATATATTGATGTATAAGATGGGCAAATCGGCAACATTAATATCGGATATTACCGGTTCCTTAAGGTTATCGTCATTTTGGGGCAGATCCTGCTTAGCCTTATCGACTGCGTCCTTTACATCGATTTTTGCATCCTTAATATTAATGTTGGCTTGAAATTCGGCCGTAATAATGGAAACATTCTGTACCGAGTTTGAGGTCACCTTTTTTAAGCCTTTTAACGACTTCAATTGCTTTTCAATTTGTCGAGTCACCAGGTTCTCAATATTTTGTGGAGACTGCCCGGCATAGGTTGTTTGTATAAACACCTTTGATTGCGCTATATCCGGAAAGTTTTCCTTTGGCAGGCGGTTATAACTTATCAAGCCAAGTGCTGTGATCAGGAACATGAGCACATAGATGGCTGTTTTGTTATCAATGGCCCAGCTTGAAGGGCCAAATTCTTTTTTTACATCTTTCATAATGAACAGATCAATTGGTTAATAACTAATTGGCCGACTGAACAACTTTGATCTTATCGCCATCCTCAATTTCAGTTGCACCTTCAACAACCAGCTGGTCGCCTGCTTTCAGGCCTGATAATATCTCTGTTTGACCACCATAGGTAACGCCCGATTTTACATTTACCTGTTTGGCAATACCATTTTGATTAACAAAAACATGGTCGCCGTTTTCTGATTTCTGTATAGCTTTAACCGGTACTGCTATGGTATTTGTTTTTGAATAATCAGCAATTTTTAAAATTGCGGTCATGTTAGGGCGAAGTGTGCTGCGCTGAGGTAATTTAACCTCCACACCAAAACTACGCGACGTTGGGTCGATAGCTTTAGCAGCAAAAGTTACTTTAGTAACTAATGAATCCTTTGCATCCGGAATCAATATCTTAACATCATTACCAGTGTTCACGCTGCTTGCATATGATTCAGGAACATCAGCCTTAACTTTTAAAACATCGGCATTCACAATACGGATCCCTGTTTGACCCGGAGTGGCACCCTGCCCCAATTTCAGGTCCATTTGATCTACTGTACCACTAATTGGCGATATGATGCGGTATAAACCCGATTGCCTTTTTAAGGAAGCCAAAGCTTTCTGATTGCTTTGTAATGCGGTTTGAGCTTGCAGATATTGTACTTCGGTGCCAATTTTCTGATCCCAAAGATTTTTTTGACGATCAAACAATTGTTGGCTCAAGCTAACCTGTGCTTCTGCCTGTGCTATATTTTGTTGCATAACGCTATTATCCAGCTGTGCTAACACCTGGCCTTTAGTTACATGCTGACCCGGTTTTACATAAATAGCAGTAATAACCGCTGATGCCTGCGGATAGGCAGTAACGTTATCCTGAGCATCTATTTTACCCTGAATCTGCACGTAGTTAGTAAAGTTTCCGTTTTTAACCTCGGTAACACTTACATCAGTGCTCTTAACCGAATCTGTAGTGCCCATTTCGGCCTGCAGTTTCGCTATTTTTGAATTGATATCCGATTGCTGTTTTTGCAGGTCGGCCAGTTCGGCCTTTTTATCTTTGGGTTTACTTGAGCAGGCAGCCAGTAAAACCAGGAACGGTATGTATATAAAATTTTTCATTTTCATTGTTATATAGTGAGTTTAGTGTTGTTGTTATTTAATTCGTCCGTAAGCTTTATCAAGGTCAACTTTACTAACCAGGGCCTCATAAAGGCCTTGTATATATTGGTTATCGGCATCCTCAAGACTGGTTTGGGCTTGTGTAACTTCAATACTTGAGCCAACGCCCTGCTGATATTTTATTTTTGAAACACGCAGTACTTCCTGTGCAAGCTGCTGGTTACGCTTTTGGTTATTAAGCGATTGTAAACCATTAATATACGACACAGTTGCCACCTTAGCATCAAGGTTAATCGTATTTTTAAGGTTTACGAGGTCGTTTGTTGATTTTTGCACTTCAATTTTTGCCTGCCTTACCTGGTTTAGCCTTTGCCCGCCACTGAAAATAGGTACGTTAAGCGTTAAACCGATATAACTTGAAGGAAAAACCTGGCTATAAAGCTTACTGAAATTATTATCCTGATACGATGCTGCGTAGCTTCCGTTAGCACTTAATGTTGGCAAATAAGTTGATTTCTTGTTTTGCAGATCGAGTTCGTTTAGTTTCTTCTGAGTCTCCTGTAAGGAGTATTCAATCCGGTTATGGTAAAAACCGGTATCTACCGCTAACTCCGCAACATTCTTATCAAGACTGATATCACTTAGCTTATCTTTCAACACAAGATTTTCATCTACGGGCATCCCCATCTGAAATTTCAGCATTTGATAATTCAAAGCCAGCGAGCGGATTACATTTTCGCGGTTGGTTATTAAGTTGTTGTACTGTACGGTAATGCGGTCTACATCAATCTTTTCAACAAAGCCCTGCTTGTTTTGTGCTACCGTTTGGTCAACCTGTTGTTTTAACTGGGCAATATTGGCATCGTACAGCTTTATTTGTTCGTCGCTTACCAAAACCTGGTAATATGCTTTGGTAACAGCAACATTAGCTTCAATTTTTGAACGGGTATAGCTACGTTGTGAAAGCTCACGGTATGTTTTTGAAGCCTTTAGACCAACGAGGTAACTCCCGTTAAAAAGGATCTGGTTTAAACTAAGACCTAAGTTTGATTGGTACTTTACACCAAACTTAACCGGCACAAAGGTACCAGGCGCACCAAAAAATTCGCCCGGTAATAAGGTGGTCGGGATCTTCAGATAATCCTGAAACGAAGCTGAGCCGCTGATTTGTGGTAAGCCGATCCCTGTTGTTTCTTTTACCTTATACTCTGCACTTTTAATATCAAGGGCCGAGTTTACAACTGTATTCTGATGCTCATAAGCATAATTAACACAGTCCTGAACCGTAAAATTATACGTTTGCGTGTTAGGCGCAGCCTCCTGCCCGTACCCTTTAACAGCTATGGCGCAAAGTAACATTGCCGTGTAAAATAGATATTTCATTATATATGTTGTGGTTGAGTGATTTGATTTCATCTAAACTGATACAAATTTCATGCTGTTAATGACAACTGTGTGTCAGCATGTTATTCATTATTAATATTCTTATACTCATTAAGCAGCTTGTATCCTTCAAGTGTACAAATGCCATAATTAAAATGATCTAAAAACTGAACCTGCACCTTCCATGGACTAAACTCCGATACCGGGAATATGGATGTGTTGAAACCCAGTTCAACCTGGTTTACCCTCATCCGTGCCATTATCTTTACGTCGATATCCTTACGAACGTAACCCTGCCCCATTCCTTTAATTAAAAGTTCTTCCATTTTTTGGATCAATACTTCGGCCTTAAATTTTTGAAAATCGTTCCAGGCTTCGGGATGATACTTTTGCAGATCATGAATAACAATCGGGTTGATCCTTGAAAAGATCTCTTCCGAACACTTGGTCATGTTGATCATCTCTTCAATTACATTATTTGATTTGCTGATGATATCATTCATTTGATCCTCATCTTCTTTCAACTTCTGTTTTGTAAGGGCAACTACCAATTCGTTTTTGTCTCTGAAAAACTGATAGATCGTTTTTTTCGACATGCCAAGGTGCCTGGCAATATCATCCATGGTGATACTTTTAATACCTGCAGTTAAAAACAGGTCTTCGGCGCCTTTAATAATTCTTTCTGTTTGACTCATTGACTTTCCGGGTCAAAACTAAGGAAACATTTTTTGAATAAAAAGTTTCCATTCATTTTTACTTTCTTATTACAAATACTTGTTCATTTTTAAAATCCATTTAATTAATGCTTATTATCCTGTGGTTTATTTGCGAAGCTTTTAATCTGCCATTGGCACCTCAAAAATGCTTACCTTTGCAAAAAATTATTACCCACTCTCTTTTTAATATATGACGCTTACTTCACTTTCAGCGATCTCGCCTATTGATGGCCGTTATAGAAACACCACCGCCGAACTTGCCGCATACTTTTCAGAATATGCACTTATCAAGTATCGTGTATTTGTTGAGATAGAATATTTCATAGCACTTGCCGAATATCCACTACCTCAGTTACAATCATTTGATAAAAATCTATCAGAAAAGTTACGCGATATTTACAGGAATTTTTCGGAAGATGACGCTGAAAGTATCAAAGTGATCGAAAAAACGACAAATCATGACGTTAAAGCCGTTGAGTATTTCATTAAAAAAGAGTTTGATAAATTAGGTCTGGAGCCGTTCAAAGAATTTATTCACTTTGGCCTTACCTCCCAGGATATCAACAACACCGCTATCCCGTATACTTTTAAACTGGCACTAAACAATAGCTATTACCCTGCTATTAATGACCTGATTAGTATCCTAAAAGCTTTCGCCGCAGATTGGGAGAATGTTCCATTGTTAGCCCATACTCATGGCCAACCAGCTTCACCGACCCGTTTAGGCAAAGAAATTCTGGTTTTTGTTGAACGTTTGGAAGCCCAGCTGGAGTTGTTAAAACCTATCCCTAATTCGGCTAAATTTGGCGGCGCCACAGGTAACTTTAATGCCCACTTTATTGCCTACCCTGATAAAGACTGGAAAGCTTTCGGCAACCATTTTGTAAATGAGATCCTGGGATTAAAGCGCTCACAGTTTACCACTCAGATTGAGCATTATGACAACTTTGCTGCGCAATGCGATGCCTTGAAGCGCATTAACAATATACTGATAGATCTTGACCGCGATATGTGGACTTACATATCCATGAACTACTTTAAACAAAAAATCAAGGCGGGCGAAGTTGGTTCATCGGCCATGCCTCATAAGGTTAACCCTATCGATTTTGAAAACTCTGAAGGTAACCTTGGCATCGCTAATGCACTATTTGAGCACCTTGCGGCCAAATTACCAATATCAAGGTTACAGCGCGACCTTACAGACTCTACCGTGTTAAGGAACATCGGCGTGCCTTTTGCGCATACATTGATTGCCATTAAGTCAACCGTAAGGGGATTAAATAAGTTGCTATTAAACACCGACGCCATCAATGCCGACCTGGAAGCTAACTGGCCGGTTGTTGCCGAAGCTATCCAAACTATATTAAGGCGCGAAGCTTACCCTAACCCGTACGAAGCACTGAAAGACCTTACCCGTACCAATCAGCAGATCAACGCCAACACAATAGCGGAGTTTGTTGATACGTTAAATGTAAGTGACGCCATTAAAGAAGAGATCAAAAAGATAACACCTTTAAATTATACAGGCATTTAGATGTGCAAATTTCAAATGTGCAGATTAGTAGATTTCAAATGCGCAGATTTCAGATGTGCAAATCGATGAGCAATTAAAGCATTAATAAATCAAAATCATTTGCATATCTGCACATTTGAAATTTGCACATCTAAATCTTCGCATCAAAGAAATGTCATAACAAAGTTTAGGGTCGTTTTTAATAAAAAAGGTAGCTAAATTTGTTAAATTAGATTGAATAAAAACACGAAACGATGAACATCAACGTATATACCGAATTAACGCCTAACCCGGCAACTATGAAATTCATAGTTAACAAACTGCTTATCAATGGCAGCGTTGACTTCCCTACTAAGGAAAGTGCCGAACATTCACCCTTTGCAAAGGAACTTTATAAGTTTTCGTTTGTAAACGGCGTTTTCTTTGCCAGCAACTTTGTTACCATCACCAAAACTGAAGGCAGCGACTGGGCAGATGTTGAGCCGATAATGAAAGAGTTTGTCAAAGGCGCTATCGAATCAGAATTGAAGATCCAGTTAGAGGAAGAAGCCGAAGTCGGAAACTTTGAAGGTACTGAAACTGAAGTTAAAATTCAGCAGATCCTGCATGATTACGTTCGCCCGGCTGTTGAGCAGGACGGCGGCGCTATCTCTTACCGTTCATTTAACGAAGGCGTTGTAACTGTTGAACTTCGCGGTTCATGCAGCGGTTGCCCGTCATCAACCGTAACCCTTAAAGCCGGCATCGAAAACCTGCTTAAACGTATGGTGCCAGAAGTTACTGAAGTGGTTTCTGAAGCGTTATAATATTATTGATTTTACGGTCCGGGCCCTATTACTTACCCTTGTGTCGGACAAAAACTTTAAATTAGTTTTTGTCCGATTTTTTTTGCCCGATTGGGTGATCGTAGAATGGATTTGAATAAAGCGGTTTCAAACTTATCTTTATGCCGACATACATCATGCTGAATAAATTACGGGAACATATAGAAAAAATAATACCGCTCACTGATGATGAGTTTGAGTTCATATCTTCTCATTTCACGACTAAAAAATTCAGGAAACACCAATTCCTTATTCAGGAAGACATGATTGTTAAGTATAACTACTTTGTTGTTTCAGGTCTTTTAAAACTTATATATACCGACGATACAGGAAAGCAGCATATCGTTGCTTTCGCTATGGAAGACTGGTGGGAGACTGATTTTTATGCCTACTATACCGAATCCCCGGCAACAATGTCGCTGGAGTGCCTTGAAGATACCGAAGTGCTGTGCTTAACACTTGAAGACTATAAAAAGCTTTGTAATGGCCTTCAAAAGATGGAACGCTTCTTTCTTGAAAAGGCAACTTTCGGTTTTCTTTCCTCACAAAGGCGTATTATATCCACCCTTACATCAAACGCTAAGGAGCGTTATGAACAGCTTATTAAGCAGTATCCAACGCTTATTAATCGTGTGCCCAAGGCTCTGCTGGCCTCCTATCTCGGCGTCTCGCGCGAAACCCTAAGCAGAATTTCTTATTGATGTGACCTACCTCACTTCAAAAACGTGAGGTAGGTCAACGTTCCATTCCGGATGTTATTAACAAGTTTGCAGTGCAAATTCAAAGCGCGAATATGAAAAAAGCAGCGACACTTTTAGCACTCTTATTAATTACGACCGCCCCCGTTTTGGCGCAAACAAAAAACATCAATAAAATGGAAAAAAGAATTATCAATCCCTGGCAATGGCAAAACAAACGTAGCTATGTCCAGGCCGTCGAAGTAAAAAACGTAGGAAGCACCTTGTATATCTCGGGACAGACGGCGATAAACGCAGACGGAAAATCAAGCGATGAGGATATGAAATCTCAATTAATTCAGGCACTGCAAAATCTTGAGCATGTTATCAGCCAGGCAGGATACGAACCTAAAGGTATTGTACGACTGAATATTTACACAACAAACACAGCCGAACTTTGGCCCCATTTTCCAATATTACAGGATTGGATATCTAAACATGGAATTAAGCAAGCCTTAACTTTATTGGAGGTGAAAAGCCTTTTTGAAACCTTAAAGGTTGAACTTGAGGCAACAGTGGTGAAATGATCAGTTATAAAAATATGTTCCTATATTAAAAGCAAATGCATATGCAGGGCTAAGAAACGTGGCGTACTCGTGACTTTATCAGGGCTACTAATAGTGCAAAGTTTAATTAGCTGCATTGAAGTCACGAGTACCTATGTACCTGAACCTTACTCTACATACTCGCGCCCAAAAGAGTTATATTATTATAGCTTTGTTGAGATTTTGTGGATCAATTAGAACAAGCAGTTCATCTCCCCTCTGAGGCATCACGCTTTTCAAGAACCCTTGCCTAACCGTTACTTTCCTGCCGGTGGCACCCCCTTCGAGAATAACAAGCTTCACAATCGCAATTGTTTTTTCACTAACGATACCACTACCATAGCTAAGTGCGGTTATTTCAACATTCTCGACCTTCGCTTTGCAAGTAACACCATTCCGCCGAAGGTACCGGCTTTTTGATTTAATGATAAAGAAATAGAAAAACAAACCTATCAGAACAAAAGGGAGAGAAAATAAAATCCAAAATAAAAAACAAGCCATATTTCTTAAATGAAATTATTTAATTGGATAGAGTCCACAAACACTACAGTAAAAAAATAATTCAACTTCAAAAAACCTCTACTACAACGATTCTACAGCATTGGAGTAAATTATTAACTACCTCCTCTACTTAAAATATCTCCCTATCACCCCCAGCATCTCCCCTGTTATTATCCCATTAGTTGCCAATAACTCACGGGTATCCAATACTTCAGAGCCGCCTTTAAAGTTCACCACTTCGCCTCCAGCTTGTTTTACAATCACAATACCCGCAGCAACATCCCAGGCATTAAGGTTATACTCATAAAAAGCATCAAAACGCCCGCAAGCGGTATAAGCCAGATCAACAGCGGCCGAACCTAAGCGGCGCAAACCATGGCTGGTACGCATCAGCTCGGTAAACAATTCGATATAGGCTGCCTGTTTTGTGAAATCGTAATATGGGAAACCGGTTGCCAGCAAGCTGGTACCGATTGTGATGTTTTTACTTACACTGATCTCCTTACCATTAAGGTATGCGGGCGCATCCTTCCAGGCGTAAAAGCATTCATCAAGGTTTATTTCATATACCACCCCGGCTATCAGTTCATCATATTCTTTCAAAGCTATACTTACCGAAAAAGCAGGTACGCCGTGAATGAAATTGGTTGTGCCATCCAGCGGATCGATGATCCAGTTATAGCGCTCGCCTATTTTGGTGGTCGTTTTCTCTTCGGTGATGAAGCCGGCTTCAGGTAAAATTTTGCTCAGACCTTTTACAATGGTTTCTTCGGCGGTTTTATCAACGTATGATACCATATCGTTGAGGCCTTTATACTCTATCCTATCAGGATCAAACGCTTTACGTTCCTGCCTGATGAAATCACCTGCCTGTTTTGAAACCTCAATTACCTGGTTTATGATGTTCGCTGTTTGCATGGTTACGTTTTAATGATAGGCTGAATGAAAAAACTTTATGAATAAAAAAGCTTGCGAAAAAGAGGCTCAGCGCCGCCGAGATCCGTGCTACCGTTGGGTTAAAGCTGCAAGCCTGGATCAATATTTTCACAACAGATAAATTGGCGAAGAAGCCAATAATAGCCACTGTCACAAAACGGAAAAACTGTTTGCGCGGCGCCGATTTCGATTCATTGAATACCATGTAGCGGGTAATTAAAAAATTAACCACTACACCCATAAAAAACGATAGCGCCAATGAAACGGTATAATTGCGAACAGTAAGTCCGAAAATATGGTAAGTATGCGCTGTAAGCAGATTATGGTAAAAAAGGTAAAATGCCGAAACATCCACCAAAAAACCGGCCCCGGCCGAAAGCACAAATCTAAATACCTGGTTATCTACTAATTTACCTTTTGATTTATTATCAGCCATTTGTAGTACCCAGTGCTTTCTTTTCTTTGTTTAATCCTGTTACAATAAGTGTAATGCCACCTAAAACCATAATCACCGAAATCATTTCGGCTTGTGTAAATGAAACACCGGCGACAACATATTTGGTATTAACCCTGATGAGCTCAATAAAGAAACGCTCAACGCCTGCCAATATCATATACACACCAAACAAAACGCCCGGAGCTTTAAAATTGTGCCTTATTTTCCATAATACAAAGAACAGTAATAAACAAATTACACATTCATAAAATGAGGTTGGATAAACCGGGTATTGCAGTTCATGGCAAAACTTTCCTGCACAATTTATCATCTGTACACCTTCGTCATTCACGTTATGCGGAAATTTAAAGCTCCACATCCAGTCGGGTGCCCAGCTTAGCCAGTGCGGTTTGGGTGCCAGGTTAACTATACCCCAGTCGCCATCACCACTCATCTGGCAACCAATACGGCCAAGGGCGTAAGCCAGCATCATACCCGGACCGCCGATATCAAGCATATCCAATGGTTTAATGCCGTGTTTATTAGCAATATAAAGTACTGCCGCACCGCCGCATATCAAACCGCCATAAAAAGTTAAGCCACTAAAACCTATCAGCATACCAACCGGGTCTTTCATAAAGTCGCCCCAGTTTTCCAATGCATTAAACAGCTTGGCACCTGCAAAGCCAAATACTGCGGCCCACAATAATATACTACCCATCAATTCATTTGGGTGCACATCTACATCTTTGGTTACCGGTTTATCCATTTTTTGCTTTTGGGCTTCATGCCATGCCCAGTACGCAAATGCTGCCGCTCCAAGTATACCACCTATCCAGTTACCCCTTAATGACAACAGGAACTCCTGCGGGCTATCAATCAACGACTGATAGTTAAGTGCACAATCAATTATTTTATAGCCTAAAACAAAGCCGAATACACCATTACCTATCAATTCGGTATTTGAAGCGGGCAAACCTATAGTAACCCGTTTTTTAAACGTATGGATAACGCCTAATGCTTCCTTGCGCTTAAACTCCTGCCCAAAAGCCCAGTAAGCGCCAACAAAAGCTATCGCCACAAAAAAGCCGAAAGTTTGTATGGGCAAAGGAAGATTAAAACCAAAAAGATATTTTAATAACGATGTAAGCGTTGGAAACATAGGTTATATTTTAAGGCGAATATAGAATTTAATGTACTAATATTTCTTCGCCTTCTGTTATTTCAACATCACCATCAGGTGAAATATTTGTTAGATGTACCGTTTTTAACTCGTTAACCAGTACAGGGTCGTACTTGGTGCGCACCTTCACGTAGTTACGGGTAAAGCCGTGCATAAAGCCATCTTTAATATCGCCCTCAAACAAAACCTCCTGATTTTTACCCAATTGACTTTCATAAAAAGCACGGCGCTTTTTATCCGACAGGATGTGCAGCATTTTGCTCCTGTCTCCGCGTGCAGAACCCGGAACAGCGCCGGTCATCTGGGCAGCCAAAGTATTTTCCCTTTCCGAATAGGTAAATACGTGCAGGTATGATATATTTAACTCGTTCAGGAAATTATAGGTATCGATAAAATCCTCCCTTGTTTCGCCGGGGAAACCAACGATAACATCCACACCGATGCAGCAATCGGGCATCAGTTCTTTTATTTTGGCAACGCGGTTAACATACAAATCGCGTTTGTAACGCCGGCGCATCAATCCCAGGATCTTATCTGAGCCAGACTGCAACGGAATATGAAAATGCGGCACAAAGCGCTTTGAAGCAGCAACAAAGGCAATGATCTCGTCGGTAAGCAAATTAGGCTCGATAGATGAGATCCTGAAACGGTCTATCCCTTCAACCTCATCCAATGCTTTAACCAGGTCAAAAAACTTATCCTCGCGTTTACCATTACGGATCCCGAAATCGCCCAGGTTTACGCCGGTAAGCACAATTTCTTTTACGCCAGATTCGGCAATTTGCTTTGCCTGCGCTACCACATTTTCAATAGTATCGCTTCTGCTGGCGCCACGCGCCAGGGGAATGGTACAAAAGGTACAGGAATAATCACAGCCGTCCTGCACTTTCAGGAAAGTACGGGTACGGTCGCCAAAAGAATATGCGGGCACAAACTCATTAGCTTCAGACACGGGCTGATTAAGCACCAGCGCCTTTGGCCTTTTAGTTAAGTCGGTGATATGATCAACTATCTGAAATTTTTCGGCAGCCCCAAGCACCATGTCAACGCCGGGAATTTCAGCAATTTCCTGTGGTTTTAGCTGTGCGTAACAACCTACAATAGTTACGTAGGCATTAGGCGAAATTTTAAGCGCTTCCTTAACAATCTTCTTACACTTTTTATCGGCATTATCAGTTACCGAGCAGGTATTGATCACAAAAACATCCGGTGTTTCGGTAAAATTCACCGTGTCATAACCGGCCTGGTTAAACAGCCGACCAATAGATGAGGTCTCTGAATAATTCAGCTTGCAGCCTAAAGTGTAAAAAGCGACTTTCTTGTTCATTTCAATCGGCAAAGATACAGTTTTTTATAAAATGTTGGTCCGGCGGATTTTTCATATCAGCGTAAAAGAACGAAATGTTAAAACCAGCCAAAAGCGGCTATGACAATTTGATAATTTTATTTATCAGTATCAAATCTGTAATTTCAAAGCGGTTTAACACATTCTAAAGGCCTTATCAATCATGATCATATACGGCACCAAAGCCAAACTCTTAAAATCCGAAATAACAAGCGACACCCGCCCAAACTGCAATACAGCCAACAGTATACAGATGAATGTATTTCAACGCTGGGCCCATATTTTCTGGATCCCTTTTTTCCCGATTGGCAAAACCGGCGTTTCACAATGCCTCCATTGCAGGCAGGTGTTAAAGTTTAAGGAAATGCCTGCATCACTCAAACTAAGCTATGATAATATTAAAGCTCAAACTACAATACCTGTGTGGACATTTGCAGGCTGTTTCCTGATTGTTATCGGTTCGATATTTTTTTATATCAGCGAAAAGCAGAAAGCAAAAAAAGTAAACCAATGGGTTTTATCGCCACAAAAGAACGATGTTTTTCATATCAAACTTAAAAACGATCATTATACCCTTTACAGGGTAAATAAAGTATCTGGCGATTCAGTTTACCTGGCCCTGAATAAATATGAAGTTGACCGAGAAGACGGACTTGATGATATAGCAGCAAGGGGTGATACCGCTTATGATAGCGCACAGGAAGGTATTGCCAAACCATTCCTTATAGAAATGGCAAAAGAGGGAACTATTTTGGATATTGAACGCAAATAAGCTTATGACTGCCACACACCGCTCCTATTGGTTTGCTAAGTTCTTTGAATGCCTGTATCTGCTCATAGCTATTTATGATTGCTTAATGATGATGTGGGGCACTTTACTTTACAAGCTGTTTACCTCTTTTGGTAATATTTCCTTCGCGAGGCTTTTTACCTCGATTATTATCGGGATGCTCATCCTTTCGGTGATATATTCTATTTACTGGAATCAAAAAAGCAAAAAGGAAGGATTTAATTCAGAAATAAGGCACGCCTTTCTGCGTGGCGTTATGCGGTACTTCCTTGCCTTTCAAGTGTCGGCTTATGGCTTTGCCAAGATCCTGAAAACACAGTTTGGACACGTTTACATGAGAGATAATACTCCAATAGGCAAATTAAGTGGTTTCGATCTCACCTGGAATTATTTTGGCCACTCCTATACTTTCGCGGTTATACTGGGTTTGCTTCAGATTGGCGGCAGCGTTATGCTTTTGTTCAGGCGTACTACCTTGCTGGGCACCTGCATATTATTACCCATAATGTTAAACATTGTACTGATCAATGCATTTTATGATATAGTCGCAGGGGCGTTCATGAACTCAATCATTATAACTACCGGCCTGTTATACCTTTTACTACTACGATGGCCGGATATTAAACCTGTTTTATTTAAAGAAGTAGTAATACCGCCCTTAAAGCTAAGTTTTGCAAAACCTGTTTTAAAACTTTTAGTAATCGGCCTTGCGTTTTATAGCATTTACCGTTATGTAGTAGCCGTACCGCCATCAATCTTTACAGGGAGATGGAAAATAGAACACTTTACACGAAACGGTAAAACTGTAGGTGAAAATGAATGGATGAACGGCGCGCAAAACTGGTGCTATGTTTATATAGAAGACGGCGGCCGGATTGCATTATGTGCTAACCCATATATTTTTGAAGCCAACCGCGCATGGTTTGGCCAATACACATACCATGCGGGCAAAAAAACGCTCAACATCGTTTTTGACGGAGGTACAAAACGTGATACAACAAGGGTGAAGATCAGTAACTACAACGGAAAACAAATGCAATGGGATACCAAAGTATACGATGATACCTTGAAATTGAAACTGGTTAAAGAATAGTAGTTATTATACATTCCCCCAACCCAAAGCCAATACATCAGCAATGTGCATGGTTTGAATAGGAAGATTATTTTTATCGATATATCCCCGCATATGCATCAAGCATGATGTATCAGTTGAGATAATATATTCAGCACCTGCATCAAGGGCGTTGTTTACCTTTTGCTGCGCCATAGCGGTTGAAATGCCATCAAACTTAACGGCAAAGGTACCACCGAAGCCGCAGCATGTTTCACCATCTTTCAGGTCGAGCAATTCGAGGCCAAGCACTTTGGAGAGCAGCTGGCGCGGCTCATCTTTTATCTTACATTCACGCAGGCCGGCACAGCTATCATGATAAACAGCCTTGCCATCAAGCTCGGCACCGAAATAGTCAAACTCCAGGATATTTACTAAAAAATCGGATAGCTCGTAGATATTACCTTGAATGGCCCGGCATTTATTGTGTACCGCGGTATTGGTAAACAAGTCGTTATAATAGTTTTTCACCATACCGGTGCAAGAGGCCGATGGTGATACAATAACACTATCTTCCGAAAAATCGCTTAAAAACTTACTTCCTACCTCTTTGGCGTCATCCCAAAAACCGGCATTAAAGGCCGGCTGACCGCAGCAGGTTTGTGCCGGATTATAACTAACCTTGCAACCTGCTTTCTCCAACAATTTTACGGTATTAAAAGCAGTTGCCGGAAACAACTGATCTATAAAACACGGTATAAACAACTCAACCTTCATCGGCACAAATTAGTTAACGGGCGCTAAAATCCAAATTTTTATTGACGTTTCGTTCCGCCTTCAGCAAAGAAAACAACAAAATTAAGCCAACAATGAAAAATACGCCCAATACCAAAACCGAATTTCGCGGGCTACCGGTTATTTCTTCAAAAAAGCCGAAGCTAAATACCCCACCTACAATAGCCAGCTTTTCGGTAACGTCATAAAAACTAAAAAAAGACGCAGTATCCGGAATATTTTCGGGCA
Source organism: Mucilaginibacter sp. Mucisp86 (assembly GCF_047324315.1). NCBI lineage: Bacteria > Pseudomonadati > Bacteroidota > Sphingobacteriia > Sphingobacteriales > Sphingobacteriaceae > Mucilaginibacter > Mucilaginibacter sp. Mucisp86. The sequence goes on along the minus strand of NZ_CP168503.1, from coordinate 5,949,334 downwards.
GGTATTTTGAATATGTTGAACGCGACATGGATTGAATACCGCCCATTACCAAACCTACTACTACAGCTATAATGTAAAACTGCGTTTGCGTATAGGTAAAGTAAGCAGCAATACAAACGGCAATCCAAAGGATCACTACGCCTATTAAAACCCGTACATTACCATATTTACCAGACAGGCGCGACATCAGCGTTGCTCCGAAAATTGCCACCAATTGGATAATTAAAATGATGGTGATCAGCTGCGGGGTTTCCATTTTTAACTCTTTTGCAGCAAAACCGGTTGCCACCAGCATAATGGTCTGTACCCCCATGGAATAAAAAAAGAACGACGGCAAAAACCTTTTTAACAGCGGCATATCCTTAACCTTTTTCCAAACATGGCCCAACTCAACAAAACCGCCTTTTATGATGTTGTGGCTATGGCTTACAGCGTTGGGGCTGCCCTTAGGCAATACACTAAAAGGGATCATGGCAAAACCTATCCACCATAAGCCCACCAGCAAAAACGACAAACGCGGAGCAAAGGTTTTATCAACTATACCAAACCACTCGCCTTTCAGTACAAATAAGAAGCAAATAAGCTGCAGCAATACGCTGCCTATGTAGCCATAAGTAAAACCCTTGGCACTTACGTTATCCTGCATATCAACGGTAGCAATTTCGGGCAGGTATGAATTGTAAAACACAAAACCTCCGCTGTAACCGATGGCCGCCAGTGCAAAACAGATTACGCCCATCTCCAAATGATCTTTATCAAAGTTGAACAACGCGCAACAGGCCGCCGAACCAAGCAGCGTAAAAAACAACATGAAGATTTTTTTATTGCCTTTATAATCGGCAATGGATGACAATATTGGCAACAGCAATACCATTACCAAATAAGCAGCAGATAAAGCGTAATCAGAAAGGGCAGTATTTACAAAGCTTTTTCCAAAAAAGTTAACCCTATCACCATTGGCATGGTTGGTAGTAATGGCTACATAATAAGCCGGAAAAATTGTTGAAGTGATGACAAGGTTATACGCCGAGTTGGCCCAATCAAAGAAAGCCCAGGCCCGTATGGTTTTTTTGTTGTTTTTATTTTCCATTTGCTCAATAAATGTATGCAAATTTTAGAAACTGCAAAAAACACCAACTAAATACAATACCTATCTTTCGCCAAGCATCTTTTTAATAGCCCCGGGCAAATCTATTTTATTATCAGTAACCAGCATAGCACCTGCCCTTTCGGCTATTGATTTTTGCTTATTGCCGGCTACTTCAGTGGTTGGACCATTTATACCTCCAAAATATTTACCCATATCCCAGTTTATTTTAAAATCTATTTTCCGGGTATCATTGGTGCCGGCTATTGAACAAGTTAAAGCATCATAGGCCGATCCATTTTTGTTGGCCAGGCTTTGCCCGGCTACCTGTAAGTTGCGATCATTCACCCGCAAGTTTCTTACAATTAAATATTCCTCGTCCACATTATTTACCACATATTCATCACGGGGATCAATAGTGGAGTATTTTGGATCGAGTTCATTGTTTTGGGTGTAATAAGCCCAGAGGCAGGCATCCTTTAAGCCCAACTGTAGTTCCTGTGAATCGGGAAATAGTTTGTAAGCATCCCAGGCGGCGGCAAAAGCACTTTCATAATCCTGTTTGCTGATATAAGCAGCAATTAAACGCAAATAGCTGAATTCGGCAGTATGGCCAATATTCCGGGTATTTAATTCGACTGCTTTTTTAAGATACCAAATAGCAGAATCAGGTTTATGATCATTTAAATAGATAACTCCTAAAAAGTGATATGAGCCATGAAATGAAGGAGTTTTCGCAACCGCAGCAAGGAAGTTGAGTTTAGCGGCCGGTATATCTGTGTTAATTTGCTTAAGGCCGTTTATAAACTCTTCGGATGGGACCTGGCAAAATGCATTTACACTGTTTAAAAAGAAAAATACAGCAATAATGAAAATTCTGGTATTCATGATGGGTTTAGATTTATTGCTGCTAATATCTATAATATAAGCTAAAAAAAGCTTCGCCTGCAATAAATAAAAATTGTTACCTCTCCCCTAAAACAACTACAAGCCAATTAATGCCCGCGCGGTGCGTAAACAATAATACAAGCACCCACAAGCGCTATCAAAGCCCCGATGATATCATAACGATCGGGTTTAAAACCATCAACCTTCCAGGCCCAGATCAATGCCATTACAATAAAAATACCACCATAAGCCGCATACACCCTACCGAAATTGGCGGTTTGCCACGTTGCCACTATCCCATAAAGCGCAAGAATAATTCCACCTGCTATCCCAAACCATAAAGGCTTACCTTCTTTTAACCAAAGCCAAACCAAATAGCCGCCTCCTATTTCAAATAAACCGGCAAGTAAAAACAATGCAAAAGAGCGGATAATTGCCATCATTAAATTTTAGCGTAAAGAATTCTGCTAAAGATATCATAAAAAAGGCCTCCTTTAGCGGAAGCCTTTAAATATGCTAAATCAAATTTAACTTCTGTCGTAAAAAGCCGGTGGTTCAATTCCTAAAGAACGCAGGTAAACATAAGCCTGGCCACGGTGATGAATTTCATTATCAATAATATATTGAATAATGCTGTTACCCACGCCTTCGTATTGCCCAAAGGCCAATACAGTTTCCTGAAAACGCTTAGCCGGAACTTGCAGCCAATAAGTGGTAATGGCTTCAGTAGCATCATCCCATAACCTCAATAAATCGTTTTTTGAGTGGGCTTCAATTTTTCCGGTATGATGGTCAAGGCCTGCTATTGATGTCCAATCATCAGTTGCAAGACCTTTAACACCCGGGCCACTCATACTGATAATTTCCTTCACCATATCAGAAAAAGGACGCATTCCACCAATTGAATAATTAAAAAGCGCTTCCTCAGGAAATGCTTCGATAAGGCGGCGGGTTACGCGGCGCTGACCAAGCCAGCCTTGCAAAAATTGATCAGATGTATAAACAGGAGTTTCTGTTGCAGGTTGTTGAATTGCGTTGGTTTCCATTGTGTTGTTTTTGTTTTTGATTACAATACAAAGTAATCACGCAGTGGTGACAGCCCTATGTCAGCAGCTAAAAAGAAAAATTAACTATTTGTATTTTGTATAAATTCTACCACCTGTTGCTGCTCATAATGCGAAAGCGGCCCTTCTGAATAATGCCATTTGGAGTTGCTGTCACCCTCAAAGCTGATCTGTCCTAAATAATCGGGGTTCTTTTTATCATCAAGCAAGGGTTTGCTTTCACCTATTTCAGGTGCTATCTCCTGAATTTCAAAAAGGATAGCTTCTCCGTCGCTACCACCTTTGTAAAGCTTGTACAACCCTGTGGCGTTTAACTGGTGATCTGTTGATTGGTGCAGCACCGGCTCGATGATAATATTTCTTTGTATGCCGTTATCAGCGGTAACATTGTGGTTAACTGTGTGGATCATGGCTTATGTTTTTATATAGTACAAGCCTGTGGTCAAATTGTTTAGGTGTTCACGTCAACACGCTTTTTACGGAGCTTGTTTTCAGTGAACATGAGCACTATAAGCATTATTAAACCCAATACAAAAAAGCCGTCAAGAGCAAGCGTAGAATCGCGCATTTCATTAGTTACAGCCTCTACAAATCCAAAACAAAACAGGCCTACCACTATCGAAAGCTTTTCGGTAACATCATAAAAACTGAAATAGGAAGCCGTGTCCGGGATATTTTCGGGCAAATATTTAGAATAGGTTGAGCGCGATAAGGATTGTACCCCTCCCATTACTATGCCGATGATCACAGCGGCAACATAAAACTGGGTAGAATTAGTAATAAAATAGGCATACAAACAAATGGCCGACCACACCGCCACCAAACCAACCAGCGTACGTACATTCCCGAATTTTTCAGATGATTTGGATGCGATCAGCGCTCCGGGCACTGCAACCACCTGGATGATGAGCACAATTGAGATCAGCGCGGCATCGGGCATATGCAACTCCTTTGCGGCAAAATTGGCCGCAACCAACATAATGGTTTGCACACCAACAGAGTAAAGAAAAAACGACGCCAGGAAGCGTTTCAACAAAGGCATATTCCGTACTTTTCCGAAAACCTTTGCCAGTTCTTTAAATCCTCCGGTAAGTACATTATAGCTATGCTTGCCCGCATTCGGCTGTCCTTTGGGCAACAAACGAAATGGTATGATAGAAAAGCCTATCCACCATACAAAAACCATCAGGAACGAGATCCGCGCCGGTAGCCAGTCGTCGGTAATGCCAAACCAGTTAGGCTCAAGTACAACAATAAAGCATAATACCTGTACTACTATACTGCCTACGTAACCATAAATAAACCCTTTTGCGCTTACGGCGTCCTGTTTATCGGGTGTGGCTATTTGCGGGAGGTAAGAGTTATAAAATACAAAACCACCACAATAGCCGATAGATGCTAACCCAAAGCATAGCATCGGCAACTCCAGCCCAACACCGGGCTTAAAGAAAAACAAACCGGCACACGCCAAACTCCCCAACCAGGTAAACAATTGCAGGTACGATTTTTTGTTGCCCCGGTAATCGGCTATGGAAGTAAGAATTGGCAAAATAGCTGCTACTATAAGATAGGATAACCCAAGAATATAGTTTGATAATACTGTATTAACATACCTGTGCCCCAGGAAAGTTACCATCTGGGTATTCTTCGAGTTAAACTTAGTAACCTCCACAAAATATGCGGGGAATATAGTAGAGGTAATAACGATGTTATATGACTGATTGGCCCAGTCAAACATGCACCAGGCCCAAATGGTTTTCTTGTTGTTTTTTGCTTCCATTGCGGGCTTAAAAGTAGGGAAATTTGATTGAGTTACATCTCGCGAAAACGTCAATATAAAATTTATTGTAGCTTTATAAATTGAAGATTCTCCATGTTCAACTACCTCCATTTTACAACTCAATTCGGCTCATATCTCTATGATGATAATTTCCAGGCATTTTTAGCAGATACTTTTACTGACCTCAGTACTTACAATGTTTTAAAAAGTGATTACATGCGATCTGAAATGCTGGATATCGATTTAGGGTTCAGCAACGAGGACGCTGTTATTGACGAAGATGAACTGATCGTTTTAGAGCCAGGTCAGCCGATATTCTCCCATCTGAATATTTACCCTAAACCGGGGCTGCAATATATACTGCCTTTTGAGATTTCATTTCACGACACCCGCGAAGCGGTTTTCAAAAAAGCAGGCGAGCCAACGCAAACCAAACACGGTGATTCGCCAATACTGGATCTGCCTTTTCTGATAGATCATTATAAAATAGATAACCTTGTATTAAGTATAGATTACGATCCACAGGATGAACGTATCAACTTTATACAGATCCGGGAAAATAATATTATCACACACTTGAAATTATAAAGGCCCGCCATCTATAAGTGCATAACCGTAATATAACTTTCTAACTATTGCGTTAATCGGGAAAGTCACGGCAAAATAATTCCCACACTAATTTTTCTAATTAAAACGAATTACACAAATTAATTTCCAACCAAATTCGTGTAATTCGTTTTAATTGTGTTGAATTTGCAAGGTATTCGTGCAATAATTTAATCAAATATCTCGGGCAGATGCTTATAATTCCCTTTAACGGTAGCCAAAACCTCATCAAATTTACCGCCAAGCATCATTTTGGTCATAGATACGGCCATACCTTTAACCATTTTTAGTTCGATATGCGGCGGCATGGCAAGTGCCGTTCCATCGGTATAAACGTTAACCAAAACCGGCCCTGTATGCGCAAAAGCTTCGGCTATACCCTGCTCAAGGTCCTGCGGATCGTTTATGGTGATGCCTTTGATCCCCATCGACTCGGCCACCATGGTAAAATCAGGATTATGCATGTCAACTTCAAAATCGGGCAGGCCCATTACCTCCATTTCAAGCTTTACCATACCCAATGCCCTGTTGTTAAATACAATGATCTTGATAGGCAGATCATATTGTTTGATGGTGGCTAAATCACCTAACAACATGGAGATTCCTCCATCGCCGCACATGGCTACCACCTGCCTATCGGGGCAAGCCAAAGCAGCACCGATTGCATGAGGCATAGCATTGGCCATAGAACCATGAACAAATGACCCGATCATCGACCGCCTCCCATTAGCGCTGATGTGCCGGGCACTCCATACGTTGCACATCCCGGTATCGCAGGTAAAAATGGCATCGGCAGATGCATGTTCATTTACAATAGCAGCCAAAGCTTCGGGGTGGATGGCGTCATGTTTACCGTAATCCTGAATGTATGCCTGCTGCTGCTCCTTCACTTTAGCATGTACATGAAGTTGCGCATCCAAAAAACTCCGGTCGTCTTTTTCTTTAATTAATGGAATCAATGCTTTAAGTGTAGATTTAATATCGCCATAAAGCCCCATCGTTAACTTAGCCCGGCGACCAAGATTTTCAGGCTTGATATCAATCTGTACTATTTTTTTATCCTGCGGATAAAAAGGTGTGTAAGGAAAATCGGTACCGAGAAGGATAACAAGATCACTTTCGTGCATGCTATGATAAGCGGCTGGTAAACCAAGCAAGCCCGTCATGCCAACCTCATACGGGTTATCATGCTCCAAAAACATTTTACCCCGAAACGAATAGCCGACCGGAGCTTTGATCAATGCGGCCAACTCAACCACCTCGTCGTGGGCATCGGCACAACCGATGCCGCCAAAAATGCAAACCTTGGGGTGACGATTGATCAGATCGGCCAGTTTCACCAATTCTTCCCACACCGGGGTGATATTAGCTTTGCAAAAAAAGTTATTTACCGATGAGTCGATTTCAACAGCATCCTCCCCTGCCACATCCCCCGGAAACCCCAACACACCAACTCCCTTGCGCTGAATGGCGGTTTGGATAGCAGCCTGCGTCATGCGGGGCACCTGTTTGCTATTGGCCGCGACCTGGTTGTAATAACTGCAATCATCAAAAAGCTTGATAACATTGGTTTCCTGGAAATAATTGCTGCCGAACTCTTTTGTAGCACAGGTGGATGCTATAGCCAAAACCGGCGCTCCCGAACGGTGGGCATCATAAAGCCCGTTTACCAGGTGCACATGCCCCGGGCCGCTGCTGCCCGCACAACAGGCAAGCCCGCTTAATTGAGCATCTGCCGAAGCAGCAAAGGCGCCCGCTTCTTCGTTACGTACATGGATCCATTTTAATTCGGGCGTCTTACGTACCGCATCATTAAGTTCGTTTAAGCTATCGCCGGTAATAGCATAAATACGTTTGATACCGGCCTGTACCAGCATTTCTACAAGCTGTTCGGCTACTTTTTTTGACATATTATGGTTGTTTAGCGTTTAGTGATGTTGTAATTTCTTATCCATAACACCAAACGCGTGCCATTTGTTAAGGAATTAACAGTCAAATATTTGCAATAACAAGATTATTTCAAGCTTTTGATATGCCGTGATTTTACGATAATTGATGATATATCGAAAGCTCATTCTAAGCCCATCGTAATCCATCTGCCTTTATTTCACCCTTTTCCAAACCTCGTCATAGCCATTTCCTTTCAGGTACAATAACGAATCTTTAAGCCGGTAATTAAATGTTCCAATTTTTCCGTCCATGTATTGGGCATATCCTGGCCCGCCAATGGCTTCAATCAATACGGAGTAGGTTTTATTTTGAGTATCTAAAGTATATGACCCGGAGAATGCCGCGTAAATCTGTTTTTTTGAATATTGTATATCAGTAACCATAAATCTGTTACTGGTGATTGTCTGATACCTGATCTGACCTGGCTTACCAGCGTAAGTGGTATCAGGCACGCCATTACTCATTATTTGCCAGGTGCCAAGCAAGGCTTTTTGGTCATTAATTACTTTCCTGGAGCTTAGGCATGCTGAAAAGATCAGTGAACAAAAGGTTAAAAAGAAGATGGATAAAATTGTTAATTTTTTCATTGCGTTTGTTTTTAGGTTAAATAGATCGAGTATGTAACTATAAAGTTTACGGATAATATCGCGAATCATATCCGTTGAATCACTTAACCAATCGGCCATACCGGAGGGTGAATTGTAAACCTGGTGATCAAGGGCGGAGAAGATTAGTTTTATAGTATAACTTCTTGGCGTTACTTCTCCTGCTTCTATTCTTTGAAGCGTACGCACGTTTAGGTTACACTTTTCTACAAGTTCTTCCTGTGTTAATCCCCTGGCCTTTCTAAGTTTCGCAATTTTTTTGCCTAAGTCTGGTTGTTGCATGGTTATGTAAAATTCTGACGCAATGTTATAATTAGCACTTCCAATATACAATAATTACAGGCGGATTTATTACCGACATTAACCCGGCATTGCGGTTGTTTACCTAATAAAAAGCCTGTACATGAGAAAAAAGTGATCCTATATTCATATCGCACACCATCTATCGATGCCCGTTCACCACTGTATAAGCCCTGTTTATCGATAATATTTACCGGCCGGAAAAATTGAGGATACTTTCGATCAAAGGAAAAAAAACGAAACATTAAACACCCTTAGATCATGAAAAAGTTAATACTCTTATCCGGAGCAGGCTTGCTGATAACGGCTTGCATCCTGGTTGCCTGTAAAAAGAGCAGCGAAAAAACAACTACTACCACAACTACAACTACTACCACCACGGCTTCGGTTTCGGCTTTAACCTGCGGCTCGGCAGTGGTGTCATCAACAGCAACCGTTAATACAGTATTTAGCGGCAGCGCCACAGTACCCTATACAGGTGGCAATGGCGCAACTTACACTGCAGGTACTGCTATTTCTTCAACAGGGGTTACCGGATTAACGGCAACTTTAGCGGCAGGTACCTTAGCAAGCGGGGCTGGCAATATCACGTATGCTATTGCCGGCACACCAACATCAACAGGTACCGCATCATTTTCCATTACGTTTGGTGGCCAAACGTGCAGCTTTACCGTTACTGTAGATGCTGCAAGTACATCAACCGGCTGTTCAACCTCAACAACCATTGCTTCAAAAGTAGTTTGCTTAGCCAACGCGTTTTTAGCAACACTCAGTACCAGCCAGCAAGCCTCAGTAGTTTTAACCTTAAATAAAACCAACGCTTTAAGATGGTCAAACCTACCCTGCGGCCTTTCATGCAGAAACGGCCTAGCTTTCAGCAGCTTAACCAGCACACAATTAGCAGCTGCAAAAGCCGTGGCAGCGGCAGCCATGGGTACAACCACAGGAGAGGGCTATGACGAATTTACCCAGATCATGGCGGCCGACGATTACCTGGGAACAATGGCTTCAGGATATTCTTCAGGCAACTATATCATTGCATTTTTAGGGACACCTACTACTACCGGTAAATGGATGTTGCAATTTGGCGGTCACCACTATGCCCAAAATATCACTTATGATGCAGGAGTTGTTACCAGTATAACACCGTTACACCAGGGCGTTGAGCCAAAAGGGTCATTTACCACAGGAGGAGTAACCTATACCGGGCCGATAGAATCTGAGCATACTGCTATGCAAAATATGCTGGGGTCTTTCACAAGTACAGAATTAGCTTCGGCAAAAATATCAGGTACTTTTTCAGACTGCCTGATGGTTCCGGGATCAACAACCAATACAATGCCAACTACAAAACAGGGCATTCAGGTAAGTACATTAAGTACAGCAGCCCAGGCCAAAGTGTTAGCGGCAATGATGCCATGGATCAATGATCTTGACGCTACTTCGGCAGCAGCATTTACTACCATTTATCAAAATGAATTGGCCAATACTTACGTGTGTTATGCAAGCAATACCTCAGGTGTTGCGGGTTCTGCAACTTCATTTTTAACAACTAATACAGACTATGTAAGGATTGACGGGCCAAGTGTTTGGATAGAGTTTATATGCCAAACTGGTGTGGTTATTAGCAATCAAATACATTACCATACTGTAATGAGAGATCATACCCGCGATTATATAGGTTTATAAAAAATCAACAGAAATGATGTATAACATTTTTTCAATAAACAGTCGCCGGAAAAACAGCTGGCGACTGTTTATCATTGCCGCCATTTTTGCAGTTACAATGCTGAAGCCAACCATCTCCAGTGCACATCAAACGCCAAATACACTTATTTTTTTGGATGCAAGCCCAAACAGGATTGCGCTGGAGCTTCAAATGCCGCTGTCAGAACTTGAACTCTCCTTTGGTAACGATATATCGAAAAACCCGGAAACGCTAATTGAAAGGTTAGGGCCACAATTAAAAGAATACCTCAGAGCACACATACATGCTTATTTGAAGAAAACCGCCCCATGGGAAGTTGAAATAGAGGGGTTGAGGATGGATAAAGGAAAATACATTGAAAATGGTATGGATTATTGGGAAGTGATCGCTAATGTGGTTATTATACCGCAACCGGGCGAAAGTACCCGGAAGTTTATGCTTGATTATGATGTGATCATGCACCAGGTGATTAATCATGCCGCCCTCGTTTCCGTTCGCAGTGATTGGGAAACAGGAAATTTAAGCCCAACTACTGACGCTATGGTAATCAGCCGGAGTACCAAAGATAACGTGATCTATCCTCTTGAAATAAATCTACAACCCGGAAGCTGGTTTAAAGGTTTTAAAAGTATGCTTATGTTAGGTATACGGCATATTAAAGAAGGTACCGATCACTTACTGTTTTTAATTGTACTGTTATTACCGGCTACACTTTTAATAAATGGCAAACGATGGGGAAAATTTGGAGGTACCAAATATAGTATCCTGAGATTGTTAAAAATTGTTACTTCGTTTACCATCGGCCACTCTGTTACCCTGCTGATAGGTGCCTTAGGCTGGCTACGGTTACCGGCACAACCGGTGGAAATATTGATCGCATTTTCTATCCTTGTTTCGGCAGTTCACGCTATAAGGCCAATTTTTCAGGGGAAGGAAATGTATGTGGCGGCGAGCTTTGGCTTGATCCATGGTTTAGCATTCGCATCAATATTAGCTAACCTTAAATTAGGGGCAGATACTATGGCCTTGAGTATTTTAGGTTTTAACCTGGGCACTGAGATCATGCAGCTTTTTGTAGTATTGATTACAATTCCGTGGTTAATTTTATTGAGCCAAACGCCGGTTTACAAATATGTGAGGGTTGGAGGCGCGGTCATGTCAGGCATAGTTGCTATTGCATGGATAGCAGAACGTGCAACTGAAACGCCCAATCTTGTTTCGGCATTTGTAAATAAGGTAGCCGAACAGGCTCACTGGGCAATTGTGATCCTGGCAATATTATCACTGGCAAGTATTCTGTTAAAAGGACATATTTCCTCCTCACCGCGGTTAAACCCTGAAAGCTAATATGAGCATCATTCATTTTCAATCACCGACTGGACAAAGTTGCATCTACAAAAAAGCCTTTCTCCTTGTAAAGAAACGGCTTTTTTGTAGTGAAGAAATCTAGTCCGTTATGCTTTATTGCCTACAAACCAGAGATTAGCAGCCTTCCGAAGTTCAGCATAATCCGGCTCGTTGTCAGAAGCCCAGGCAATGATCCCATCCGGACGTATCAATACGGCGCTTAAGCCAAATTGCTCCTTTGCCCTGCCTGAAACACATGTCAGTCGGTTGCCGTATTCTTCGGCCACGGTTTTTAGCGGGGTATTCCCGTCAAAGTCGAGCAATAAGCCGCGGCCATCATGCATCAAGCCGCCAATCCTATTGCCATCTTCAAATTCAAAGTCGGGAACGCTGCGGCCTGTTAAAGGGTGGCTGCCTGCAATATTGTAATGCGTATTAATGCCCCAAACCCTTCCTGCAATATAAGTGGCACCATCTCGCGTATTGATGAGATCGCCCATGATAGCATACAGCGCCTGGGCATCGGGGTCTGGCTTCATGATTGCCACCTGCGCGCGCGACCAATTTAAAACCTGTACGCCAACAGGGTGCCGTTCGGTATAATAAGTATCCAGTAAACCATCAGGCGCTTTATTTTGAACGGTTGCGGCAAGCTTCCAGCCCAGGTTCATGGCATCGCCCAATCCAAGGTTAAGCCCCTGCCCTCCCAATGGTGCGTGAATGTGTGCCGCGTCGCCGGCTAAAAGTACCCGTCCGTTGCGGTAAGCCGTGGCCTGCCGCGCCCTGTCTGTCCAGGTGGTCGCGATATGCAGGGTGCTAAGTGTAACGTCGGTATCGGAAATCCGGCGCAACACCTCCTGTAAGTGTTCAAGCGTAACCGGTTTTCCTGAACCGTGAAATGCCCCGCAATCAAAATCCTGAATGGCCATGTAACCCGGCTGCGATTGCATGTACATGCCTCGTGGTGTCACATTCCGTCCTGGTTTAAGCTTTTCCGGATCTGCTATGTCAACCAGCGCGGTGTAGCCGGTAAACTCCGGCTCGGTACCGGCAAACTCAAAACCACCGGCCTTACGCACCGCGCTGCGACTCCCATCGCAACCAACAAGCCATTTACTTTGAAATGATTGCCCATCTGACTCAACAGTTACCCCATCCGCGGTTTGGTGAAAACCGGTAACAGCGAACCCGCGTTTGATTTCTACGCCCAGTAACTGGGCACGACGGATTAGCACGGTTTCAAGCTCCGCCATTTCGGAAATTAAGCCGGTTTCAGCTGAGCCGGGCAAACGGTATTGCCATTGCGAAGTATCGACATTGCCTTCAATAAAAGGTATTCCGGCAAAATGCCCTACCTGTCGCTGGGCTCCTTGTTTGGCATTTTGATGCGGATTTTTTATCCGTTTATGAATCTCCAATTCATTTAGCAGGCCGCGGCGATAAAGCGCCTCAATAGTTAGAGCGGAGAGCCCGCGGATGCCGAATGGCATCTGTTTCAATGGCGAATGCGGGTCCTCTGCTTTTTCAAGTATCAGGACAGAGCAGTTGGCCAGGGCCAGTTCGCAGGCAAGAAATAAACCCACAGGCCCCGCTCCGGAAATGATGACATCATAAATAGTGTAATTTTGTACAGATTTATTGTTTTCAGATATTGGTTTCATATACATTATATTGAAACACAAAATTCCGCAATGCCTACAGCTTAGGCTTGTACAAACGCGACAAAATCATTACTTACGGCTTGTTTCCCTTTCTTCGCTTTTCGTGCAAAGGCAGCCGGCGTGGTGCCGCTATATCGTTTAAATTCCCTGCTCAGATGGGATTGATCTGTATAACCCAACTCATGAGCTAAGCCTGCAAGACTTGTATCCGGGTAATGCCATAACCGGTTTCGTATTTGCTCAAAACGCATTAAACCCGACACGTCTTTAACGCTATAGCCGGAAGATTGCTTGAATTTTCTTTCAAGCGTACGAACAGTGGCATGAGCGGCAGCAGCTACCTGGCTTACGGGTATGGTTCCGTTTGCTTTTCTCATAGCAGCTCCTGCTTTGAATAGCATACTGTTAATCGCAATACCCGAATGCATATTAAGGAAATACTTCCCTACTTCTGCCAGCGCTTTACCTGCTCTGTCAATAGTTATCCACTCATTCAATACAGTCTGCAGGCGGGCAACAGGGTGCTCAAAAGTGTGCACTCCAACTTTGCCGGATGGTAGTCCGAGCAAATCAAATACAGTCCACGGAAAACATCTGACACCAATGATCTCCAAACGCCCATTTGAATGGAAAACAACCGGCTGGTTGAGCAGCCCCATCATAAAGGGTGATGGTAATGGCTTTAAACTACCATCCTGTAAAATGCTGATAGCACTTCCGAAATGGAAAATAATCTCAGCGAAACCGTCAGGCTGTACCTCAAAACTTGATTGCGGTTCTTCCGCTTCCCTGATATTGTACCAAAAGCATTTGATAGTGTCCCGCAGTTCTTCAGGAGGTTCAAATTCTTGGTGCTTCATTTTGAAAGATAGCCATATTTATGGGGATTGAGAACAAAAAATCTGTTGTGTATATCAGTTTTACACACCCATCTCATTCCATAAATTCCGTTGGTGTTTTTCCATACCTTTTTTTGAACTCTTTGCTAAAATATTTTCTGTCGCTAAACCCAACCATATAAGCCACCTCATTAATGGTATACCGTTTGGTTTTGAGCAGTATCCCGGCGTTGTTCATTTTTACAGACTTGATAAAGTCATTCACCGACATGCCGGTAACAGCATCTAACTTTTTATACAACACAGGCTGGCTCATCCCAATTTCACGGGCCAGCTCAGGAACGCCGAACTCCAGATTATCGATGTCTTTTTCAATGATCCTTACCAGTTTATTAATAAATTCATTATCAATTATGCTAATAAGTTCTTGAGCTGCCTGAGCGTTCTTTTCTGAACCAACACTTAAAACATGGTTATCAGTAGCTGTAATTTGTTCTTTAAGTAGTTTCCTGATCCTTTCGCTTGCGTTTAACAGATTAGTAACCTGTAACAACAATACTTCAATACTGAAAGGTTTAGTTAAATAAACATCAGCCCCCATCTTAAGGCCCTCTATATGGTTTTCGCCGGATGCCTTGGCTGTTAAAAGAATAACAGGAATGTGGTTAGTCCGTTCGTCTGCCTTCACGTTATTGCATAATGTAAAGCCATCCATTTCGGGCATCATTACATCGCTTATAATAACATTCGGGATATATTCCTTCGCGGCTTCCAATCCTCTTACCCCATTTTCGCATGCAATAACTTCGTAATGGCTTTGCAAAAAACCGGCAATGAATGAACGAACTTCCGGGTTATCCTCAACAAGTAAAACAGTATGCTTTTTCTCTTTTAACAGAGGGGCTGATGAACCAACTGGTTCAGTAGCGGGCATGATTAAGTTATCGATCAATACCGGCCTTTGTACATTCAGAAAATCATTTACCGGGCTTTGCACCAGATCAGTATTCTTAAAGTGAGCCGCACCTTTTCGCAGCTTAACAACAAAGGATGTTTTGTTGCCAGAATGGGCTATTTTACTATCTGCAGCGATAGAGCCTTTGTGCAGCTCAATAATACTTTTTGATAAAGCAAGCCCAATGCCATAACCTGTATTTTGTTTACCAAGATCATTTTCCTGGAAATAATTTTCAAACAAATTCTTCAAATTTTCGGGAGCAATGCCTTTACCGTTATCTGCCACGGTAATGGTTACATGATCTTTTCCATCCACAACCAAAACATTGATATAACCGCCGCTATTGGTAAACTTGAATGCATTGTGCAACAGATTAAAAAACACTTTTTCCAATTGTATTTTATCAAAATACAGCGGAATATAATCCGCAGAGGTAACCAGGTCAATAGTAATATTAGCGGATACCGCATGATCATAGAACGAACTGTAAATTTCAGAGATAGTGGTTACCACGTTATGCTCCGCAATATGCAGTTTCAGATTCCCGGTTTCGGCCTTTCTGAAATCCATGAGCTCATTTACCAGTTGCAGCAAGCTATCGGAGTTTTTTTTGATGACCTGCAATTGCCGGGTTTGCGTGCCGTCCTTTTCTTCGAGGATCAATTTCTCTACCGGGCCAAATATCAGGGAAAGGTGGGTGCGGATCTCGTGCGAGATATTGGTAAAAAAGTTGAGTTTTAAATGCGTGAGCTCTTTATCCCGCCGCAGTAAAGATCTCAAAATAAAAAAGCGTGCCAGCAGGAATACTATGCTTCCGATAAAGAGCACATACAAACAATAAGCCCAGGTAGTTTCCCAAAAAGGAGGCAGCACTTTAATATGCAGGGTAACAGCCTTTCCCCAAATTCCATCATTGTTTGAGCCTTTCGCAAAAAATGTGTAACTCCCCGGCGACAGGTTGGTGTACGGCGCGGATGGGATATCGGTATGGACCCAGTCTTTATCAAAGGGCTCCAGTTTATACGCGTACCTATTTTTATCAGATTTGATATAATTTAGCGCTGCAAAATCAATGGTGAATACATTTTGAGCATGCGAAAAAACCACATTTTGCGTAAGGCTGATATCCTTTGAAAGCAGCTTATCCGGCTGGTTAATCCCTACAGCCTGGTTAAAAAGCTTCAATGCTGTGATGATTACCGGTGGAGGTATCACGTTATCCTCAATTTTTGAGGGGAAGAAACTACTCAAGCCGTTAAGCCCGCCAAACAGCATTTCGCCATCACTTGTTTTATAGCAGGAATTGATGTTAAACGTATTGCCTCCTAAGCCATCGTTTTTACTGTAATTTTTAAAGGTTTGTGTAGCGATAGAAAACCTGGATAAACCATTACCTGTCCCCATCCACAGGTTATTTTTTTCATCCTCTAAAATACTAAGTACATTGTTGTTGGTTAAGCCCTCCCTTTCGGTATAAGTTATAAATTTTTCATGAGCCTCGTCATATTTTGCAAGCCCGCCATAATACGAGCCAGCCCAAATCCGCTTCTTTGTATCCTGGTAAATACAATTAATATCATTTGACTTAAGGCCATCTTCAGTTTTGTAAACCTTGATATGGGTATGGTTGCGATCTGTTTTATATAAACCGTTGGCAGTAGCTATCCAGATATTCTTCCCGTTATCTTCCATCAAAGCCATGACAGATTTTTTGCCGATTTTACCGATAACAGACTGATCTACATGCTCCAATAAAGAACCTTTTTTGTAAAAAATGAGCAACCCGCTTTGTGTGCCCACCCAAAGACTGCCGTCGGAATCATGCAAGATGCTCAACACTTCCGAGCCTAAGGTTACCGGGTCATTTTCCTTATACAGGAAACGCTTAAAGTTATGGTTTGCCAGGTTAAACATATTTAAACCGCCGCCATGGGTACCTATCCATACGTTCCGGTCTTTATCAATATAAACCACTTTCACCAGGTCGGACCCGAGCGACGAAGGGTCATTTATTTTATTTTGATAAGTAGTAACAACGTCTGCTTTACGATCGAAGTAGTTGAGGCCGCCGCCTTCGGTGCCAATCCACAGGTTATGTCTTTCATCCTCGGCAACGGCGCTTACCACGTTGTTATTAATGGCCGAGTGATAGCGGGCTGTTTGATAAGTTAAAAATGTTGTATTAGGGTTGGATACCATGTTGATCCCGCCCCAGTAAGTACCAACCCAAACGGTATTTGAATTATCGATAAAAACACTGTAAATAGAGTTTTGACTTAAACTGTTCTTATCCTCGGGATCGTGCCTGTAGGTTACAAATTGTTTTGTAACGGGATTTAAAATATTCAGGCCGCTTTGTGTACCTATCCAGATTTTCCCAGATTTTTCGGGCTGAAGGACCCTGATATTATTGTTGGCAGGCCCATTAGCACCGTTATTGGCCAAAAAATGGGTAAAGGCTCCTGAGCTTTTATTGTAGAGGTTTACACCGCCATGTAATGTACCTATCCATAAGTTATTTGCGGCGTCTTCGGTAATGGTGGTTACATAATTATCACTCAGGCTATTGGTTACTTTATCATTGTGCTTATACATTTGATAAGTATACCTGCCATTTGTCTCCTGCATTTTGCTTAACCCTGCTGATGAGCCAATCCAATAATTACCGCCGCGATCCTGGTACAAGGTATGCACATTGGTGCCATATAAACCGGCAACAGAGTCAGGAACAGCAATTGAGTTAAAACTGCCGGTTGCGTTTGAAAAGCGGTAAAGCCCATCCGACGACCAAACCCACATGTTGCTGCGTTTATCCTCGTAAACTGCGCTTATGATTTCGGCTCCTGTAACATGCAGGCTTAGTTTAACTCGTTCAAAGCTATCAGTTTCGGGATTATATTTATTCAGGCCGTTACGAGTGCCCACCCAAAGCACTTTATGTGAATCGACAACGAGCGAGGTGATATAATCAGATGAAATGCTCGACTGATCTGTCGGATTGTTTTTATAGATCTTAAAACTGCGGGTATTGTATTTGTTAAGCCCATGCTGGGTACCATACCACATAAAACCGCGGCTATCCTGAACAATTGCCAATACAGAATTTTGAGACAGTCCATTATCCACCGTGAGGTTTTCAAATGCTATCCGCTGACCATAAGCGGATAACGAAATAAATATGCAAAACAGGAATGTGGTTATAATTAGTTTCATCTCGCCCCTCGGAAAATAAAACTAATTAAATTTATTTTACTTATCCAACACCTATGCATTTATCATCGCAATCCGTTTGAAATATATGACTGGTATAAACTTTCAGGAAAATCAGGAACAAGCACTCTGAGTTTTGCAGGCAGGTACATCCACGGAAAGAATTTGCTCTTATGCAATACTTTAGAGCCGTTAGATTTTACTTTGGATAAGCCTTTTACGTTAACCAAATTATCCATGCCGATGATATTGCCCTTAAATACATTATTGCTGAATACAACCTTGCTGTACTGTTTTGGTGATTTGGAAAAAACAGCTGCATTCTTACCGGCAAATAAAAAAT
This sequence comes from Mucilaginibacter sp. Mucisp86, assembly GCF_047324315.1. Lineage (NCBI taxonomy): Bacteria > Pseudomonadati > Bacteroidota > Sphingobacteriia > Sphingobacteriales > Sphingobacteriaceae > Mucilaginibacter > Mucilaginibacter sp. Mucisp86. The sequence continues at coordinate 5,930,988 of NZ_CP168503.1, read as the reverse complement.
AATTATCATCAAAGCTTACATGATCAGGGATGCCGTATTCAATATCTGCTACCTCAGTAGTGTATGATTTTGAGCCTTCATTATAAAAGATGTTCCCTTTTACTACCGTGCTATCCGTTACGCCGGCAAAATTGAATAGCCTTTTACGGTTCAGGCCGTCATTTACACTTAAATTATAACGGATGATATTTCCGGTGGTCATTACGTTGTCTTTGTTAATCAGATCAGATATCACCAGCATAAAACCGCCCTCATTATCGTGACTATAATTGTACTGGATAATGGTATTCCTGCTATTGCCGTCGATGTCAAAAGATTGCCCGTCGTTAGCCCAGTTATCATTTTGGGTGTACGCCACTTCGTTATATTGGATAACTGTATTATCGCTGCTGTGTGGCCAAATGGCCACGGCATTATCCTTTGCCCTGGTGCGGATATGAAACAGTTTATTATGCTCAACCATGGCGGTATCAAAAGCTTTAACCACAATACCATCGCCGCCGATATCATCAAGCAGGCAATTACGGATCACTAAATACTTATTGGGAAACCATTTAGTCCTGAAAGAAAACGTACCATTACCGCGGATCCCGTTACGGTCAACCCGCTCCACTTTACAGTTTTCGATCACCAGATGTTCAATATTGCTTGGCTTCGGCCCCTGGCAATCCCAAAAGATGCCATAACCTTCTGCCGATCCTTTTTTGTTATCGCCGTTAATATCATGAATGTACAAGTTAGCCAGCCTGATATTGTGTAATGTACCTATATCTTCAGCCAATACCCGCACTCCGGTCGGCCCTGTTTTTTGGAATGGGATAGTACTGTCAAAGTTTGATAATGCAAGGTATTCGACTACAATATTTTGAAGGTTCTTTAACAAAACGGCGTCCTTAAAATGCCCACTGGCTTTAATTTCGGGCAAAGCACCTGAGCCGAAAGCGCCGAAAACAATAGGCGCTTTTACAGTACCCGATCCCATCGGCACTAATTGGCCATCCCACACTCCTCCTCTTTTGAACAGGATACTATCACCGGCTTCAAAAACCTGTTTATTTACCCGATTTAATGAGCGCCATGCTTTACCTGCACTGCGACCGTCAAACATATCATCACCTTTTTTATCGTCGATATAATACGTATTACCCAGAGCTTTTAACACAGCGCTGCAACATAAAAGCAGCATCAGTAATTTTTTCATACAATTTATTTATGTCAGTGATTAATTCTCCAGCTTCCATTCACAGGAGTCTTGCAATAGCTTGCCGTCGATAACACTGCTTACTTCAATCTTATTTTTTCCCTTTTGCAGGGTGATATTATCCCATACAGCAGTACGGAAATCATCGGTTTTAACGCCATTTATCACTACACCATTCACCATCAGTTTTACATTCGGAGCGGTGCTGTACACTTTCACAGCAGTTACCTGCTGATGCCGCACAGTATTCCTCCGGTCGACAATATATAACATGGGCTCCTTATTCCAGTTAGCTTTATAAAAGTAAAAGGCATCTTTTTTAACCGCCCTGTTATAGGTAACCAGGCCTTTATCATTGATCCCGTCAGCATCCCCTTCGGTACGGATAGACGAGCCAAAATCGGCCAGCGCCCATACAAACTTGCCCCAAATAAATGGCCGCCTGCTAAGTTCCTGCCAGTTAACCTCGTGGTAGCGCGTTTGCCACTCTTCAGGATGGAACTTTCCATCAGCATCTGGTTTGTCATCATTTTCAACATGCTTAAACGGGCTGCCGCCGGCCCCGTATTCGCTTACTGCAAATGGCTTTTGCGGATAATCATGATGGGTTTTATCGGCCCATGAACCAATTTGTTTAAACTCGCCATCGTACCATCCGTAATATTTATTCCAGGCAATAACATCGGATACCTCGTTAAACTGACTGCCATCTAAAAAAGTAGCCGCAGTGGTTAACCTATTTGGATCTTCTTTTTTGGCCAGCTCATTCAATTGCTTTAAAAATGGCACCGGATCATCGTGATCAAGTTTCAGCTCGTTGAACAAACCCCAAAAGCAAATAGCAGGATGGTTATAATTTTGACGGATCATTTCAGTTAATACCTGCCTCACCTGGGATTCCAAAGCCGGGCTTTTCAAATAACCAGCTCCGGTATACCCTCCCGGACCAACAAAAGGGATCTCCGACCACACAACCAAGCCATTCCTATCGCAGAGGTCATAAAAATATTTACCGTGCGGATAGTGGGTTAAGCGGATGGCTGTGGCCCCTATCTCTTTAATCAGCTCCATATCTTTATTCAGATCGGCGCTGTCAACTGCCGATGCCTTACCTTCCACATCTTCATGAAAGCCTACGCCATGCAGATCGAGATATTTGCCATTTAATACAAACCCTTTATCCGCGTCAATGTGGTAAGTCCTGAACCCTAAAGGCTGGGTAACCTTGTCAATTACCTGCCCATTCCTGATCAGGCTTATGTTAACAGTATATAGATAAGGGTTGGCCTTGCCATTCCACAAATGAGGTTGCTTTAAACTTATGGTTTGCTTGCATTGCTTGTTATTAGTGATACTATTTGTTACGGATGACACTATAGTTTTACCGGCATCTAAAATATCAGCCTTAAGTTTTAAACCTGCCGTACCGGTTACTGATAATTTGGTAATAATACCCACCGTGGCAGCTTGATCAGATAAAACCTTCGGCGTTAGATAGACCCCTGATGAGGCGTAATCTAAAGGCGAAATACAATCTTTTGATGTTACCAGCAAGGAAACCGGCCGGTGGATACCGCCATAAATGTTAAAATCGCCGCAGAGGGGCAGCACATCTGTTCTGGAAGCGTTGCTTACCTGTACTTGGATATTGTTTGCCTCACCCAGCTTAACGCGATCTGTTATCTCAATGCAAAAAGCCGTATACCCTCCCTTGTGTTCTGTGATAAAATGCCCATTTATCAAAACCGAGGCTACGCTATTTGCTCCTTCAAAATACAGGAACAACCTTTTATTTTTCCAGCTTTCGCTTACAAAAAAGCTTTTTTCGTAAATGCCCGCTTCCCGGGTATAATTGGCTTTTCCTTTTAGCACATCCTCAGCATTCCAGGTATGGGGCAGCGTTACGTTGACCTTTTCAGGCTGCTTCCTGATATCATAAGCGAAATGGAATTTCCAGTCGCTGTTAAAATTGACAACCTTACGGCTATCATTGGCACCGAGCTGAGCAAATGAATAATTTGCATTGATCAGTAGCAGTAAAAAAAAGTATAAATATTTTGATAGTGGTTTATTCATAAAGCACAGGGAACTATACCGATCAGCAGAGACCAGTTAATGTTGCGGTTTTAGTTGCGATAATGGTTAACTGATTATTGATTTACTGGTATACACGCACGTAGTCAACGTAGTACTTCAGCGGCAAAAGATTGTCGTTAAACGGGCCTGCCCATGACCCCTCATGGCCTAATGCCAGGTTTAGTAACAGGTAAAAATTCTTCTGAAAAATATTGCCCTCCTTTTGCTGCGCCTTGCTGATATCAAACACAAAGTATTTCAGGTTATCATAATAAAATTCAAACCTGTCGGGGTACCACTCCAGGGCATAAATATGAAAACCATCGGCAGGCGCCCCTACCACCGGACTTTCGCCCTGATGCTGGTATTTTCCTAACGAATCGGCATAATGTACAGTACCATATACTTTTGAAGGATCGCGGCCCAGGTATTCCATAATATCAATCTCGCCGCAATCGGGCCATTTTACTGCCCCGCGGTTTGTTCCCAGCATCCAGATAGCCGGCCACGCCCCAGCACCGGTAGCTACTTTGGCGCGGACTTCTACGCGCCCGTATTTCCAGTCGGCCTTTCCTTTAGTGATCAGGCTGGCTGAAGTATAATGTGCAAATTGTTCCTTTTCGGCCCAATTGGTCGATCCGGATTTGTAGCGGGCATTCGGAAATTCCTCTTTCCTGGCTTCAATAATCAATGTTCCGTTTTCAACGCGGCAATTTTCCAGGCGTTTGGTGGTATAATATTGAGGTTCGTTATTGCGTACGAATCCATCCTCATAATCCCATTTCTGAGGATCTGGCTGACCTTTATAATTGAACTCGTCCGACCAAACCAGTTTCCTTTTTTGTTGGGCGTATGTGGCAGCGCCCAATAAAACGAGGGCGATCAATAGAAATATTTTTTTCATTTGATGTTGTTTTCCCCCTTTATCAGGGTGTAATATCATTTTTAAATAAGCCCACATTGGTAAGCGTTGGATTAAAGCGCGATGACTCAATTACCAATCTTACTTTACCAGCGGTAACCGGCTTAAAGCTTAGCAGGCGCTTATACCCCACTGTAGTTCCGGATGTAATCTCCACCCATTTACCGTCCTGAAAGTATTGCAGCGAAAATTTCTCTATCCGCTGACCTTTAGTAATATCTTCCTGCAATTGCAATACATTAAAGGATACCGGAGCAGGCGATTCAAACTCAATTACAGCGGTAGAATCCTTGCCTTTGGTTGTCCAAAAGGATCGCTGATCACTCACAAGCATCTGGTTATTGATCCCGTTTGCGCAGCGTACCGTAAATTCTTTCAGCAGGTTATTTTTAAAAAGTGATTCACGTAATTGCGCCCAATTATTAAGGGCTTTCACGTCGCTATCGCTGATGAGACCCCGCGTATCCGGAGGGATATTTAGCAACAGTAAACTATTACGTCCAACCGAAGTGAAGTAAATATTCAGGAGTTCCTGCCCGCTTTTAACCTTAGCATCTTCTGCCGGATGATAAAACCATCCCGGCCTGATAGATACATCAGTTTCTGCGGGGTACCAAACCAGTCCTTTTGCTCCTTTCAGCCTGTCGCGGCTGCCGAGATCTTCACCCGCTTTGTAAACAACGGGGTTTACCATTACATCTTTTTGCGATGCATCGGCTATTTTCTTTTGCTGCTGCTCATCAACAGGCAATACGCTCCATTCAGTCAGTCTGCCTTTACCGGTTTCTGTACCAACCCAGCGTACATCGGGTCCTTGTATGGCAATTACGGCCTGCGGCTGCAATTTGCGAATGAGCTTATACCAGCTGTTAAAGTCATAAACCTGCTTTTTACCATTGGGGCCTTCCCCGTTTGCACCGTCAAACCATACTTCGTCAACTTTACCGTAATTACTAAGCAATTCGGTTAACTGGTTTTCAAAATAGGTATTGTACTTAACCGAATCTCCATAATATGCAGAGTTTCTGTCCCATGGCGACAAATAAATGCCGAACCCGACACCGTACTTTTTACAAGCGTTAGCTACTTCCTTAACAATATCCCCCTTACCATTTTTGTATGGCGTGTTTTTAATGCTATGCTCTGTAAACCGGCTTGGCCACAGGCAAAAACCATCATGATGTTTGGCGGTGATGATTACCTGTTTAATTCCGGCACTATTAACCGTTTTAACCCATTGTTCTGCATCAAGCTCAATAGGGTTAAATTTTGAGATATCTTCCTTTCCATCGCCCCATTCCTTATTGGTAAACGTGTTGACCCCGAAATGAAAAAACGCGGTAAGCTCAAGCTGCTGCCATCTCAATTGCCTTGGAGATGGTGTTACATGAGCAGCTTTATAAATGATATCCGCCTCTGTATCTCCCGGCGAAATACTTGTAAAACTATTGTTTTGCGCCCGTGCGGAACCTGCCAACAGCAGTAAAGGAAAAATCAGTTTATTTAAAAATGGCATATAATAATGATCAAATTACTTTAAAGTTTTACCGTGTGCCTTGCTATTCAACACACGGTAAAAACCCTAATTTATCTAATTAATCCATCCGTCGTTTTGTTTCAGGTTGGGATTCCTTTGTGTTTCAACCAACGGGATAGGCCAATTGTAAATGTAATCACCCTGGAATGAATAGGTGTATACATTGGCTCCCCAAACTTGCTTTACACCGTTGCCCGCATAAAATACTTTATCCTTCCATGATTTCCAGCGCAGTTCGTCAAAATAGTTGATACCCTCGTTCGGGAATTCAACCCTGCGCTCGTTCCTGATTCGCTCACGCAAGTCATCCTGTCCGGCTACTGCTGTTGCGGCACTTGAGTTCAATAAACCCACACCGGCCCTTGCGCGTACTTCATTTACTTTGGCAACCGCATCTGAAGTTAAGCCTTGTTCGTTAAGTGCCTCAGCCCACATTAATAACACATCGGCGTACCTGATGATCGGAAAATCCGTTGGCCCGTAAGCACGATTAATGGTTTCTGAAATTCCTTCATAAACAAATTTCCTGTACAGGTAATAAAAATAGCTCTGTGTATCTGTACGCAGATCACCGCCAATGGCAGCTTCTGAACGGTAAGGCCAGCGTGACGTTACCGTAGCATTCAGTGAATTATAAGCACCATTATAGGTTGAATACGGAGTAATTACGTTAGCGGCCAAACGCGGGTCGCGGTTAGCATAAGCTTTAAGGATCCTTTCTTCATTGCCTGTCGGCAGGTACAAATTCATTGCTGCACCCCTTGTTGTGGCTGCAGTAATTTCGGCAGCGGTAAGATTGTTCCTTAAAAAGAAAACCTCCCTCTGCGCCGGCGTAAGGCTCGAATAGCCCGGTAGCACGGCATCCCAGTTAAAATTTGAGCCGTCAAGGTTTTGATACAGATCGACAAGATTTGGCGATACAAGGTATTGGTTCCAGCATGAGCCGAATGATGAACGGGTACCGCAAAACCATTGCGTAGTTGAACCATAACCTGTTGTTCCGCCACCGGCAACAGCAACGTTCTGGATAGAAAATATCATTTCACTGCATTGCTCATTAGCTGCCTTAAACAGGGTTACATAATTTGAAAAAAGCGCATATCCGGCCGATTTTACCATATTAAAATCCGCCGCCGCCAAATCCCATTTTTTCAGATACATGTAGGCTTTGCCGCGTAAGGCGTATGCCGCTCCCTTGGTAACGTGACCGTAGTTAGCGGCTCCGGCTGCATAAATTTGCGGTAAGGCTGGCTCGTTAATGGCGGCAGTTAAATCCGCTACTACCTGGTTCCATACCTCTGTTTCTGTTGAACGTGCTTTTGTTGCTTGTTCTGCAGTAAACGGTTCAAGGTATATCGGCACACCTTTCCATAACTGGTTTAATCTCAGGTAAAAATAGGCCCTTAAAAACTTACATTCGGCAACGTACCTGCTTTTTTTGGCAGCGTCCGACGGTGATTTTAACGGTATATTTTTGATGGCATCATTTGCACGCTGTACTCCTTCATATAGGTTTTGCCAGGTGCTACTGAAAAGCGAATTACCTGTGGTGATAGTTCCCGACAGCATTGATTCCTGGCTTCTGTATTGGCCGGTATATGCAAATCGGTCAAACATATACAATTCCAGTTCGCTGTCGCCACCAGTGTTTTCGCCAAGCCTCAAGGCCTGGTAAACACCGGTAACCCCCAAATCGGTGAAGTTATCAGTCGTCCACATGGTTGACGAGGCAACAGACGAATATGGTGCCGTGTCAAGCAGGTTCTTTTTGCAACCTGTTACAATAATTACGGTAAGTAAAGCTATAAATATCTTTTTCATCATTTTTCTTCTTAAAAAGTAGCGTTTAAACCAACTGAGTATTGACGCATGGTTGGGTAACCCACGCTTGCCCCTATTTCCGGGTCGAGGCCAGGGTACTTTGTAATAGTGAGCAAGTTTTCGGCAGCTACATAGATCCTTATTTTAGTTAAAGCCCATTTTTCCGAAATCCGTTTAGGAATGGTATAGCCTAACTGCACATTTTTAAGCTTTACATATGATGCGTTATACAAGTAAAAATCGCTGGCTACTGCGGCGTTCTGCACATCAGATGTGTTTTTTAACCTTGGATAATGTGCGCCAGTGTTATTTGCAGGATCAGAAGGATTGGCATCATTGTAATAGTAGTGGTTGTCGGCTATCAAAGTGCTAACCGCGTTACCCAATGACACAATGGAGTTGTTGTAGCCCGTATCGTTCCAGTAATAGTACATGCCAAAACTACCTGCCCATATCATAGAGCAATCAAAGCCTTTGTAAGCAACATTGAACTGCAAACCGGCATTGTATTTAGGAACTGATGATTTCTTGGTTAGCTGAGCATCGTAGCTATTACCATAAATACCGTCATTATTAGTATCGCCGTAAATTAAATCGCCATAATAGATCTTAGTTTTGCCGATGCCGTTGCCTGGCTGAAATTTGTAACCAGCATCCATCATGCTTTGCAGCCATGCCATGTCCTGGGGAGTTCTGATCATACCATCTTTAGGGCCACCATTCTTATTTACGGTTCCATCGGCATTAAAGTAGCTGCCGTTACCCTTATACACGGGGTATAGATAGTACTCGTTGATCAGGTGACCTTGTATTACCCTTGTAGTACCACCGCTTGATACCTGGCCGATATTTGATGAATACACAGAGGCGCCGGTAGCATCAGTCGCATACCCTTCCTGTAAAGTGCCTTTATATTTTTCAACCCGGTTAAAGTTATAGGCAAAATTACCAGATACGTTGAAGCTTAAGTCACCGGCCTTACCATGGTAGCCTAAAGTTACTTCGATACCCTTGTTTGATATGGCAGCTATGTTTTGCGTTGCCGCTGTTGCTGTACCTACTGTTAATGGTACTGTCGGGGTAAACAAGATACCACTGGTATACTTGCGATAGGCATCAATTTCAAAATTCATTTTGCCTTTAAACAATGATCCGTCTAAACCGATATTGGTAGTGGTTGTAGTTTCCCACTTTAAGTTTTGATTAGCTGTTTTTGACTGAATCAAACCGGTTACCGCTGCTCCGTTAAATGAATAAGCAGTAGTACCATAGGTAGCCATGTAATCGTAATTTCCTAAGGAAGCTGAAGAGTTTAGCACGTTATTACCCGTTTGCCCCCATGAAGCCCTCAATTTCAAATTGCTTACATAATTGTTAATGTTCTGCATGAAGGGCTCTTCAGAGATCCTCCATCCCGCAGCAAAGGCAGGGAAAAAACCCCAGCGGTTTGCAGGTGCAAATTTTGATGAACCATCATACCTGAACACCGCCTCCAGTAAGTAGCGTTGTTTGTAGTCGTAATTCAATCTGCCAAAGAACGATCGCAGGGAATAATCATAAGCATCGCCTGTTGCGGCAGTCGGTGTTGTTGCCGAACTCAGAGTAGTTATTGTAGGGTCGATAAGACCTAACTTGGTAGCATCGAAATAATAGTAATTATAATAGTACTGGTCAAAGCCACCCAAGATTCCGATGTTATGATCTTTGGCGATAGTAGTATTGTACCTTAAAACGGCGTCCCAGGTAAGCAGGTAGTTTTTGTTAAAATCATAGTAAGTACTTAACTGCGCAGGGGCCGTTGCTGCCGATTTTAAAGTATTGGTTGAAAAATCCCAGCGCTCCAATGGAATGGTGTAGGAATTGTTCTCCTCAAAGCGGGTTTGATAGTTGAATTTTGTTTCGAGCACCAGGCCTTTGTACAAATTAACGTTTGCAAAAATGGTACTGTTAAACCTCGATTCCTGATCCCTGCCACCGGTGCTGTTTAAATAAGTAAGAATGTTATTGGCTGTCGATGATTCTTCCGGTGCAGATGGAAAGCCATATTTACCGTCATAGTATGGATATACCCCCGGAGTAGTTTGTCTTAAATAATTAAACGCATTGCTTGTGCTGGCCAGCCCATAGCTTTGTAACGATGCAAATGTTTGCGTACCGACAGTTAAAAACTTGGTAGCCTTGGTTTGCAGGTTAACCCTGAACTGGTATTTGTTTGATCCGGTGTTTTGCATTGTACCGGGGTTGCCATTGTAACCCGCCGATAACAGGTACTGCGTGGTTTCATTACCGCCATTTAAAGCAATGTTATGATCCTGCAGCACATTGTTTTGAAAAATAGTTTTTGCCCAATTTGTATTAGGATATGCAATGTAATTAGGCACACCAATGGTATTTAACCCATTTGGATCGGCGTTGGCTTTTTGCCATTGGGCAATGGTGGCATCGGTATAAACCGGTGTTTGGCCAAGGTTTTTATAGCCTTCGTTCACCAATTGCATATGCCTTACATAGTCCGTAACAAACGAGGGCATGGCGGTTGGGTTAGTTTTAGATGCTATACCGCTATAAGTAATGGTAGTTTTGTTTTTACTTCCTTTTTTAGTGGTTACCAAAATAACGCCGTTTGCTGCTAACGAACCGTATATAGAAGCAGCCGCAGCATCCTTCAATATCGAAATACTTTCGATATCATCCGGGTTTACAGCATCTAAAGTACCCTGGATGCCGTCAATTACTACCAGCGCGTTGTTATTGTTTAATGTACCCAGGCCCCTGATGCGGATAGTTGCGCCATCGGCACCAGGCTTTCCTGAGCTTTGCATTACCGATACACCAGAGCTTAAGCCGGTTAATGCCGATGAAACGTTGGTTACAGGACGGTTTTCCAGGTCTTTTGCACTTACTGTAGCTACAGAGCCTACAACATTTACCTTCTTTTGCGTTCCGTAACCTACAACAACTACGTCATTAAGACTGGTGCTTTGCTCGGTAAGGACAACATCAACTACTGAAGCATCACCGGCAGGTTGTTCTTTGGCTACAAAGCCGATATAGGAAAATACCAATACGGCATTGCTATTAGGAACACTTAAACTAAAGCTTCCTTTGCTATCAGTAATGGCACCACCGGCTGTTCCTTTAATTTTAACACTTACACCGGGCAGGCTCAGGCCCTTAGCATCTTTTACTGTACCGGATATTTTTCTGGCCTGGGAGTAGGCATTGGGAATAAGAAAGCACAGTATCGCCATTACGCCCAGAACATGTTTAAAGCCCTTTGCAATACTTACTTTAAAATAACTGCATAAGTAAATTTTATCCATTTTGATTCATTTTGATTGGGTTGTTTTATTTATTGTGATTGTTTAAAATAAAATGGAGATCAGGCGCTTATTGATCAGATAATGCTGTGCTATAGGGCACGCGGACAATAAGCAAGATCATTAGGCAGGTCAATGAATTATCATCTCTTTCATGGTTTGTTTATTTTTGGTTTAAACAAAACTGACTTAAATGACCTGTTTGGAGGGGGTAATATCCTAAAGGAATAGGGTGAAAATCCTAAATCACGATGCGAGGGATGAAAAAAATGGAACTTTTGGTATCGGTGCGTTTTCTTTTTACATTAAGAATAACGCTATAGGTTTTCAGGCATTGTTACTCAAGCCAGGAAATAATGGTGCCCTTAGTCCGCATGCCTGTTTAGTTTTAGGCCCGGATATTGACCTGCGCCCATTCATGAGCCAATGTAAATTAGGTTTTGCTTTAGACGGCAGCAATTTTAAAGCCTGCATTTTTTTGATGGCAACGCTATAGGCATACCTAAGATCTATTTCACAGATAAAATCAGTACCGAAAAATATCCCGAACCAGGTTGTTACCCATGAATTGAAATTTAGCCGATATATTTATACGAAATGGGGGGGTTACATGTTTTTCGATAAAAAAACATTAAAACTAATTGACTATCAAATACATAATTAAATACCAGCCCTAAATTGTGTTAACCTTGTTAACCCCCTTTGTTAGTCGGGTTGTAGCATTCCAATTCGATGCGCTTCCCTAACAATGTCAAAAGGTAAGCGAGGACGCTTACCTTCAAAATAGTTCAAGCGAAAGACGCTTGAACTTGCGACTATACGTTAGAATGCAATAACCCTACTCTGTTAGTAGAATCAATCCAACCCTAAACTATATTGCTTAAGTAGCTGAATAAGAAAAATATTGATACAGTCTCTTTTTAAATAGCAAACGGCTCTTATTTCCGCAAAATCTTATCCATTGCCTTTCCCTTTGCTAATTCATCAATCAACTTATCTAAATAACGGACCTTCTGCATCAGTTTATCTTCAATTTCTTCAACACGATAGCCGCAAATTACACCGGTAATTTTTGAAACATTGGGGTTTAATTGCGGAGCCCCGGCAAAAAAGTCTTCGAAGTTGGTTTTGTCGTCGATATGTTTTTGCAGCATCTTTGCATCATAACCGGTTAGCCAAAATATAATATCATCAACTTCGGCTTTTGTACGGCCTTTTTTCTCCGCCTTTTGGATATAGTGCGGATAAACACCCGCAAAAGACATTTTGTATATTCTTGAATTATCCATTTTACAACTTAATTTTCAGCTTGTCTTTTAATCGTAGTTGTTACAAAAAGCATTAGTCGTTATAAGGGTGTCGGTAATCGCCCCACGGGTGTTTGACCGTACGCTTAAGGGGGATTTGCATCCCTCCTGTTTTCTCCAGCCAGTCGTATAAATCATTGGCCAGTTGCTTTACTGTTTGTTCGTATTCCGGTCTGTCAATAAGGTTGACACTTTCGGCTGGGTCTTTTTCAAGATCGTAGAGCTCATTGGTATCCCATACGCCCTGGTTCCTGATGTATTTGAACCTATCTGTCCTCACGCCATAAATAACCGGTGTCATCGGGAAATCGTATTCCCAGTAATATTCATAAAAGATTTTATCGCGCCATTTAGTAGAGTCTCCCTTCAATAATGGAATAATAGAATTTCCCGGCATGGTAGCTGGCTTCTGCAGGCCGGCCACCTGCAGAATGGTTGGCGCTACATCCACATTCTGGATCATTTTACTAATGGCCTGACCACCTTTAAAAAGCTCCGGGCAACGGGCCAAAAATGGCACTTTAACCGATTCTTCATAAAAATGCCGTTTATCGATCAACCCATGCTCGCCAAAGCTAAAGCCATTATCACCCATATAAATAACCAGGGTATTCTGATCGAGGCCTTCCTGCTTCAGATAATCCATAACCGCGCCAACACTTTCATCAACAGCCAGCAAAGTTTCACAATAATCCCTCACCAACTCTTCTATCGGCTGGTGCGTATGATAAAGATAATCCACTCCGTGCCAGCTATAGCGCTGCTGTTTTACCCACTCGGGCCAACCCAATTTTTTATAGGCATCAGTTTGGGTTTGGTAAAACGTGGACGGTAAGGTATATGGCAAATTTTTGTATAATCCGCGGTGCCTTTTGGCCGGCTGCATTGGCGCGTGTACAGCTTTGTGCGACAGGTACAAAAAGAACGGTTTCGATTTATCCCTTTTTTTAAGCCAGCCAAGCGCATGTTCAGTCAGCAGGTCGGTGATATAGGTAGAATCACCGTACGTTACCCGTTTTCCATTGATATTTAGCGTGGGGTTATAGTATACGCCTTGCCCGCGAAAGCTTTCCCATTGGTTAAAACCGGGACGGGGGTGATCATCATCATCGCCCATATGCCATTTACCAAAGAAACCGGTTTGATACCCTGCCTTTTGAAGATATTCAGGAAAGTAAGTCAGGTTAGGTGGTTCGGGGGCGTTATTATCTACAATGGTGTGTACATGAGAATATGCACCTGTTAATATTGATGCACGACTGGGCGAACATAACGATGTGGTTACAAAAGCGTTTTTAAACCAGGCTCCCTCGGCATATAATTTATCAAGATTTGGAGTTTTGAGCCATGGTACCCGGCCAGTAAAACCCATGAAATCATAGCGATGGTCATCTGTCAGGATAAAGATCACATTTCTTGGCTTTTCACCTTTTATTTTAGATAAGGCTTGTACCTGTTTTTTTACCTGTGCAACAGCATTCCCACTTATCATTGCAAATACCAATAAAAATGTCAATGTGCAGAACACGGGCAAACATTGTTTTGTCTTTAGATTCATAATATACATGTTAGTCTTTTTACGGCCTCAAACCGGATAACCAACCCATCACTATTCGAAATCTAAAGTACTTGGAAAAAATTAATTGAACTTGCTTGCGGTCCATTTTTATTTGGTTTTTACCAAATAATCACCACGGAAGTTTAGAACTGAATTTCAGTTCAGATGTCACCACTTAATTAAAGGCTTGTTTGAACTCCAGCGGTGACAAATCAGTTTTTTTACGAAAGAGTTTATTAAACGACTGTGGGCGTTCAAACCCAAGCATATAAGCTATTTCGCTTACAGACAAGCTGGTGGTGGTTAAATACTCTTTGGCTTTATCTATCAGTTTTTGATGGATATGTTGCTGCGCGCTTTGACCGGTAAGGGAGCGCAACATATCGCTCAGATACCGTGGCGACAGGTTTAACTGACCGGCAAGATATTCAACTGTAGGTAAGCCGCTTTTTAGGCTTTGCCGGCCTTCAAAGTAGGTTGCAAGCAGTTCTTCCATATTGTCCAGCAAGTCATGACTGGCCGCTTTCCGGGTTATAAACTGGCGTTTATAAAACCGGTTACTGTAGTTAAGCAGCACTTCGAGATATGATATAATTACATCCTGGCTAAAATCGTCGATATTGGTTTCCAGTTCGGCACCTATCTGTTCCATGATGTTCAATATAATGCCTCTTTCCTTTTCTGATAAGTGCAGTGCCTCCCTGGTATCGTACGAAAAAAAACCATACTTATTCATATTCCTTCCCAACGGGTAGTTACGCAGAAGATCTGGATGAAACAGGATGGAGAAACCGTAATATTCGACATCTTTGTCAAAGTGAATGACCTGATGAGGGGCGGTAAATATCAAACCGCCCTCATCAAAATCATAATATCCCTGGCCATAGCCAATGCGGCCCTTCATTGTTTTTTTATAGGAAATTTTATAAAAATCAAGCACAAAACTATCCGGCATGGTATCCAGGTTGATAACAACCTTTGTATTATCTACCAAACTGATCATTGGGTGCGCGGGACCACGAAGGCCCATCAACTTGTGAAGCTCGCTGATACTATGGATACTAACAGGCGCCTGGCTTGCTTTTTTCATGATGCTAATTTAAATATTTCCCTGTTCAAAGATCATGTGGCCCAGTTCTTTGCGAAAAGCCTCGGTGCCAACCTCCAACCGGCGGTTATACAAACGATTGGCATCCGCGCCGGCTACATATCGTACCTGATCTTTCCCATCGGTAGCTGCTTTATATACCACCGCCGCAATCTGTTCGGCTGTCGAAAAATTATCTACATTAAACAAAGCGAACATTTTTTGCAGGGCAGCATCGTAGGCCGGATGGCTCACCGGCTCAAGAGAACGGCCACCAAAATCGGTGATGATACCGCCCGGGGCCACTGTTTTAATACCAATATTGAACATACCCAATTCAAACGACATACTTTCGCTCCAGCCTTCGAGCGCCCATTTGGTGGCATGATAAATTGAGGATAACGGAAAGGACAATAATCCCCCCATAGAAGTTGTGCTGATAAACAATCCCTTTTTACGTTCGCGAAAATATGGGATGAAAGCTTGCGTGACACGTATTACACCAAGCAGGTTGGTATTGAGTTGTTTGGTGATCTGTTCGTCGGTATAAGCTTCCATTGGGCCTATAAGGCCATAGCCGGCGTTATTAAAAACTACGTCGATATCTGTGAGTTCAAGCGCAGCCTGTACTGTTTTACTGATCTGATTAATGTCAGTTACATCGAGCGGCAACAAGGTAACATTTTCAAGTTGATTTAGTTCGGTATCCTTTTCCGGGTTACGCATAGTAGCGATTACATTCCAGCCCTGCGCCTGAAAAAGTTTTGCAGTGGCGTTACCCAATCCGGTAGACGCACCGGTAATAAAAATGGTTTTCATGATGTCATAAATTTTATACCACAAAGTTGCCGGATTGCATCATGACAAAAGTTTCCAAAATGAGTATGGTTGTTTCCAAAATGACAAAGCACCGCTTTACTCAGACACTAGACATCAAAGAGGTTGTATCATAAATCAAATTGCGCCCCCTGATGTTATGTTACCAGTGACTTGAAATTTAGCCGATTATATTTACACAAAAAGGGGGGTAACACATTTTCGCGTAAAATCATTTAATTAACTGACTATGAACAATATAAGTAAATATCATTATACAAAAAGGGGGTTAACACTTTTTTGGCATAAAAAACGCCCAATCAATTGATTATCAACAATATAATTAAAAATCGATACAAAATTCTGTTAACCCTGTTAACCCCCTTTTTGTCAGTAGAGTCAACCTAAAACCATGCATATCGCTTTAAGTATCCGAATAAGCAAAAAAAGGCCGTATCTCCATTTATGATACAGCCTCTTTGATACAACATTTAGTAAGGTGAAACGAGAAAGCCTAAACATCAAAAAGTCATTCCCTGTTGCAGGCTTTACATCTCTCCCCTACACAACTGCTATCAAACCGGCGCTTCGTTCTCATTTCTGTAATGCCTTATAAAGTTTCCTCATTTTTTTTGCATCTTTCTCAAGCCTTTCAATGAATTCGTGTACCTTTTTGGCATCCACACCTTCCAGCCTGTCTTTGATCGCCGTCTTAATTTCGGACAACTTTTTTAATTGTTTGTCTTGATCATAAAAGGTAGTATCGCCGAAAAAAACACGTAAATGGCCGCTATTTTTGCTGCGTATTTTTTCGAATTCATCGTTTAATCCGCTTTTTTCTTTGCTCAACAGATTTGCTGCCAGGGCGTCGTAATGGTCAAATGTGATGATGAGACCGGTTATTTCTAATGTAACGTTGTTTAAGTCCATAGGTAGTATTTTGAAAGCAAAGCTAAAAAAAAGAAAGTCGCTTGTTGTGTCAACTGTTGATATAGTATAACTGTGACTTCAGTGTGGCAATTAATATCGACAGGGAGCCTCAATTATTAAAGAACTAAGCCTTCCAATAAAAAAAGTACAGGACAAACCGTGTATATCCTTTTACCGCATAAAACCGGATATTTTGCCGGTACAAATATCGGCTCAAAACCATGATTTTACGTATCCCTGACAGGCGTTGCCCGTCATTGGAATATAATCACCTATATTGCGGTTATGGAAGAGGAAAAGCAGCTTTTGGATCTCAGCGATGTGAAACTAATGGTCAATTCATTTTACGATAAGGTGCAGAAAGACGATTTGCTGGGGCCAGTTTTTAACGCCCGTATCGAAGACAACTGGCCGCAACATCTTGAAAAAATGTACGCATTCTGGCAAACTACTCTGCTTGGTGAACATACCTATCATGGTCTCCCTTTTCCGCCTCATGCAACGCTGCCTGTCGGCCCGGCACATTTCAACCGCTGGGTAAACCTGTTTACGCAAACAGTTGATGAGCTTTTCAGCGGTGAAAAAGCGGAAGAAGCAAAATGGCGGGCTGCTAAAATCGCCCAAATGTTTGAACTGAAGGTTCAGCATTTTCAAAGCAGTTCCGGACGGGCATTATTGTAAAAATGGAACATACAGCATCATAAATACGTGGTGTTGGATATTATATCTTCAACAAATCTCCCTCATCTGGCACCTATCGCTTACGCGAGGTTTTAACAAGTTTATTTGATAAATACATCGAAAAGCTGTCCCGGTAATGTTCACCCACGGTAAAACAAAGATTATTGACCATTTTTATGGTACTGCCTTCTATATAGTCGATACAATCTGTAGAGACAATGAACGCACGATGAAATTGTTTAAAGCTGTCCCGCGCACCTACTATATCCATTATATCTTTCAACGTTAGGTAAGCAGTTAACACTTTACCATTTGTAAGATAAATTTTAACATAGTTTTGTGCACTTTCAAATGCTACAATCTCGTTATATCTCACTCTGATGATCCGCAGGTCCTCTTCTTTGTTTTTCACCAAAAAATAATCGTCTCCGGAACCGGCATCGTTTGCTTTCTCTCCGGGCATTACCGGGAATAAGCGGTTGATGGTCGTTGAAAACTTTCCGAAACTGAATGGTTTGAGTAAAAACGCATCGCCTTCCACTTCAAAAGCGTCAAAAGCATATTGGGAATGCGAGGTGGTAAAAACCAACTTCTGTGTTTTTGACCTCAACGCCCGGGCCAGTTCAATACCTGAGATATAAGGCATATCGATATCCATAAAAAGCAGGTCTAACTCATTAACCTGGCCAACCTGTTCCAATGCCTCCTGCGGATTGGTATACACCCCGATTACATCCAGCCGAGGTAAAAGTTCTATATATCTTAACAGAGAATTGACTGAAAATTCTTCGTCATCAATTATAGCGCATCTTAGCATAATAAATGGTTTACTATAATCTATTTTATACACCGGTAATTAACGCCGGTTATTTTAACTAACAAAAAACATTAAAAACGGTCTTCGGGCGTATAATTATGATGCCCAGCCTAAATATTACATATGCCGGTAAAGCTTCATTATTACTATCCCGGATTTTTTATTCAAAAAATATTTATATCCGGCAAATCAATGTCGCAATTTATCCGTATAAAAATTAATAAGTGCAATATTTATACAAAACGTTATACTTTCTACATAAACAGGGTAATTTTCTTTACTGGTTTTTGTCAAAAAACAGCAATAAGTATGTTAATGCTGCCTGATTGTATTTTATATTTAATATTTTAATAAATTGAACTGAGTTTTCTATTTGCAAAATGAGCAGCTATAAGTGTATTATAATTGATGACGAGCCTTACGCAATTGAGGGCTTAAAAAAATATGTTAATGATGTACCCAATCTCAAATTACTTAATTGCTATACCGACCCGGTGAACGCTTTACTTGACTTTGCAAATATGGACATGGTTGATCTCGTTTTTATGGATGTTGAAATGCCGCGTATTACCGGTCTTGAACTGGCAAAAGCAATAAGGCAGCAAACACACAAACTCGTTGTTACAACAGCCCATACACGCTATGGGTATGAAGCATTTGAAGTTGCCGCCGATGCTTACCTGCTAAAGCCTTATACCTTCTTTAAATTTGCTGCCACTATTGCCAAACTATTTCCCAAAGTAATTGAAGAAGATACTGACTCCGGTGATTTGGACGATTTCTTTTTTGTAAAAAACAAAAATGACAATCTGAAAATAATAAAGGTAAAGTATGCCGAAGTTGTAGCCGTTGAAAGCAAGCAAAACTATGTAATGATTCATACTACTTCAAAAAAGGTGATGACCTACATGTCGTTGAAAGAGATCTCGCAAGTGTTTAACCGGAAACCCGCCTTTGTGCAGTTTCAACGTAGTTTCATTTTGAGCAAAGATCATATTGAAAGTATTGAAGGCAATATGATCAAAATGACCACCGGGCTCGATATTACCGTGGGCGACTATTACCGGAAAAACTTTGCTGCCTTCATGGCCGAAAAACTTATTAAGGCAGGGCGTAAAGACTAATTAAGCCCTGCCTTAATATTACTTTAAACCGCGCGCAGTAAAACTTCCTGTTTTGGTAAAAGTTACCATACTTGTAGTAGGGTCGGTTTCCGTTGAAGGCCTGTTGTTTTTGGGAGCATTGTACACAAAAAGCGTAGTACAGTTAATTTTAAACGATCTGATTTTCATATAGTTTGTTATTTTTTCCGAAACTTATGGCCTTTTTTCACAAAAAGAAAACACACTATACATAACAGTTAAAATCCTATACAAAAGCACAATCTTACATGAAAAGCATTAACCTATTGTGGCTAAAGAAATATAAACATCATATAGTCGCCTGGACGTTATTTATATTGTATGAATCTATTGTAATTGGGCTGGTTACCGGGCAGTTTGGCAATCCGTTAACCTACGCAACGCATTATTTCATTATTGCCTTTTTATTTTACCTTCACGCCCACTATGGCCTGCCATGGGCACTATCATCCACCAGGGCAGCAATATGGAGGATACCGCTCATTTTTATAGGAGAAATATCGCTATTCATTTTAATGTCCTATACAGCTGATGCATTGCTTATTAAGGCCCATATCATTACCGACAGTCCTAATTTTAAACTATCATATCAATATAGTCTTAAAACGTTATACCGGGGGATTTACTTCATTGGGTTCTCAACAGGATATTATTTTATCCTTAGATACACTAATGAAAAACAAAAAACCAGCGAACTTGAGCAGCAACGTTTGGAAGATGTAATTTACAGGCAAAATGCCGAGCAGGAGCTTATTAAAGCACAGAACGCTTTTTTAAAAGCCCAAATCAATCCGCATTTCCTGTTTAATACGCTTGATTTTATATACCATAATATTGTAACGATATCACCGGTAGCTTCAGATGCGGTTATTACCTTGTCAGAAATGATGCGCTATGCAATTGATTCAGATAAAATAGGCGATTACATTTGCCTTGAAGAAGAAATCACCCAGGTAGACAATCTGCTGTACCTAAGCCAAATGCGCAAAAGCAATGATCTGGGTTTCAGGCTTCAAGTTGCGGATGAAGCCCGCAGACTGTATTTGATCCCCCTGGTATTGCTGACCCTGGTAGAAAATATTTTCAAGCACGGTAACCTGACCGAACCGGGACATGAATCGTTGGTGAATATTTTTATTGAGGATGGTATTTTTCATATCGATACAGATAACCTGATTAATAATTCCGGGCCAAAGCCCGGAACCCAAACCGGCTTGATCAACATCAAAAAGCGCCTTGTATATGCTTACGGTAATCTTGTCGATTTTAAATATTACCTGGACGAAACCGATAAACATTTCAAACTTAGTCTTGCCATTCCCGTATCTGCTTTGAAAACGCCCGGCGTGTCTGCAAAACCTTCAAGAGATAATGATAAAGAACGGCCTCATGAGCACGTTGGTTTGCGTTGAAAAGACGATTAACATGCATATGAATAAGATCTGCTATCAGTTGATGTCTTGAAGCCTGGCTTTGCGCAGTATCCATGATGCGCCTGAATAATTTAACATACGCCGAAGGCAAATACCTTTCATCTGTATAGCCTAACTGCGGAAATTGCTTTCTTAATTCAGCATAATCCTGATTAATTTTCCTGAAAGACTCACCACCCATTCCAAATTCCGACTTGAAACTATCGGCCATTGCACGCACAAATTCGAT
The DNA here is from genome assembly GCF_047324315.1 of Mucilaginibacter sp. Mucisp86. Classification (NCBI taxonomy): domain Bacteria; kingdom Pseudomonadati; phylum Bacteroidota; class Sphingobacteriia; order Sphingobacteriales; family Sphingobacteriaceae; genus Mucilaginibacter; species Mucilaginibacter sp. Mucisp86. The sequence continues at coordinate 5,910,111 of NZ_CP168503.1, read as the reverse complement.
CTCTTCATCCATGCAACCGAGTCCGTATTTAAGCAGCTCCGCCATTAGCCGAATACTTTGATTATACAAATCATTGCCTGATAATGCCTTTTCTATAAGCTTGAGCACATATTTACTGTCAGCAAAAAAGAAGGATTCAATTAACGGCATCCTGTCATAGCCGTAACGGTCGGTTTCGCGGTAATAGGTTTTGATCTGAACGTCGGTTACCACACCGTTTGTAAAATCACGTGCCAGGTATACATTCAATTTCCGGGTCAGGTTCGAACCATTTTCGGGATGTTTCAATTGCAATCTTAACCTGATATGTGGTTTAGGGTCTTCATAACGTATAAAAAACCATTTTGCTACCTCCCATTTCGCATCCCGTAAAAAGAAGTTCAATCTGCCTGTTAAAAGATTATTCGCCCTTGTTGTGCTGCAGTATATTTCAAAATAAATCCAATCGCCGCCAGGCAAAATGTTGCTGCTCTGCGTACTGGCGTTTAATTTATCAATGTTAATTCCATCATACACCTGCTCATCATGAGTATAATTCAAAATATATTCGGCAGCATATCTCTTTCCATCGTTGTCACTTAATCCATCAGCATCTGTGTTCAGCACCTCAGTAATGTATATTTCCTGTTGGATATATTGTCTTAAGTAAATGGCAAATGCATCCATATCGGCGTCAAGCTTCGGATTAAAGCACAAAGTTTGATCGCCAAAACCACTTTTAAATAAAAAGCTAATCCCTTTATCTGTGAGCCATCCTATAACTTTATCTTTTACGTTTTCGGAAGGGCCGGCCCTATATAATGATTGCGGGATCTTCCATGATGCAGGAGCAACTACAATGTCTTTATATATTACCTTGGGATAATGATCAAGGCCAGGAAAAAAATGTTGTATTTTAAAGTTAAGATCAGAACTGATTTGCTGATGCTGCAGATCGCAAAGAAAGCGATACACAGCAAGATCAGAACGGGTATAGTTATATGCCGACGGAATCCGCGGCACTATTCGTTTATTAAGTTGTTTGGACCAAAGGATAATTTCCTTCCCTCTTACAGATACCAGGATCTCATTGAGCTGCAGAGGCTCTTCATGGCATGACCATGTTAGTATTGGCAGTTCATGCGCGTATACCCGACTACGGCGATTAACATTATCTACCTGCTTTTCGGCCTGGTAGGCTATGTCAAAGAAAAGCACATCCGGGTTAGCCTGTTGTTCAATATCGGCCAGCTTCCGGGACATTTGTTTAAATGGGGTGTCGGCTATGGTAAAACGCCCAAGCAATGCATTAGCGGTACATCCTCCGGCGTTTTCAATAACCGGTTTATCATTCCAAAAATGCATTAAAACGCTGAAAGTATTAGGTAACGGAAGAATTTCTCTGGTACCATCGCTGCTAAACTCTTCCAGTTTGATCACCGGCTTACATAAATTATTTAATATAAACTTATGCAGCGCGGTGTAAACAATGGTTTGTTGTGAGGTTTCAGATTTGTTCCCGGCGTGTAATATAACGGGCTTTTCGCCAGTGTACTCCTCCCCCATATCTCCGTAGCCGATACCTAATTCCGGATCAAGGGCAATGGTAAGCGGAACGCTTCTGCCCTCAAACTTCTTTAGAAATGCTCTTGTGAAATCATTTAAGGTACTATTTGCCTGCCCCGGTAAGTGCCTGGCCATGAAACTCAGCATTTCGGGAACGTTCTTAAGCTTTGTTTTATCAATTGTACCTGAAATAACCTCCCTGCTTGCAATGATATAGTCGCCATCTCCATTTGATGCGCGGCAATCTACCCTGCTAAAATAATCAGGACCAATTATGTTAGGATGTTTATCGGTTAGCAAAAGCTGAAGCCCGACCAATTGCCTTAATAAAGCAAAAACGTCCCTCTGCTTTAAACGGTATTCAGAAAACATAAACCTGCAAACATCTTCGTTACAAGCCTTTTTGCTGCAAAACGCTAAAAGCGCGTCAAGTTCTGCAAAACCGGCAACCGAAGCTATTTCAAATTTCCCATCGTTTACCCTGATATATCTGTACTCGCTGCCAGTTTTATAAACAGATGTATTGGTTTGAAACCATCGTATGTTTTCTATCAAGTTAGATATATTACTAACATAAGCATCCTTATGCTGCCAGTTGATGAACCGGTGCAATTGCATCGTGTTGTTTATAGATGCTCTGGTACCGGTATCGCCATCAGTATTCAACAGGGATATTGCTGCAAAGCTTCCGTAGGGAGTAGCACGGTATTTGGCCCTGTTAAAATATTTCCAGATCGAAAACCCAACTTTGTTTAAGCTATTATTCAATTGAACAAAATCCTGGTCATTGATTACCTGGTAAAAATCAGGCGATGCCTCTTTTATCATTTCCTTTAGATGTCCGGTAGTTTGTTCAAGCGTATCGATCAAACTAAATGCTGGCGTGCGGCAAAGGATTTCATTGTGTAGTTTCAGCTTTATCATAGATATTATTTAATAGATATTCTTCTGATTTTTTACGCTAAACAATCATTTCAGAAGGTCTTTACACATATTTTTCTTCGCATAGGCCGGTTTTCGGGGTAAAAAGGGCAAAATTCAGGATATAACACAGCCTCTTTTTAATACAAAAAAAATGCTTCTTAATTAACTTTAATCCAATCGGTTTATCCTCTGGTGCAACACCGGAGACACTAAAAACACCATAAGGGGAACAGCCTGTATCAATTGCACAAATAACGGCAATCCCCTTAACCGGATAAGTAAAGTTTAATTAATGTTTTATAAATGTTGTTGGATTTTTTTAAAAATCAAAAAAGCTAAAAAAAATGAAAAACAAAAACCTTAAAGGCCTGATGGCTTTAAAAATGGCCGGAACCAATGACCGACCAACAGAAGTGACCGTCCTTAACCAGGATGAACTTAATTTTGCCATGGGCGGTAATGTAGCAACTGATTGTCCAAAGCTAACCTCATGTGGCACCTTTGACTCATGCGGTGATAAATGTTTTGCTGACAACGTAACTGTTGGCCTGTAACAACCTCAATTAACCTGAACCATGATCGCACTCTTCAAGATTAATCGCCGCAAAAAGTAAATCCGGTTAAGCGTTTTTTAGAATTATTCAGCTGGACATTTCCGGCTGAACTGGAATACCTATGCCCGAAAACCCTGATTACGAACATGGAAACTTGTTTATCCTTTAATAAAACATAAAAATGAAAAACAAAAATTTAAGAGGCCTGATGGCTACCAAACTTGCCGAAAACAATGCAAAACCAACTGAAGTAAGCATCCTTAACCAGGATGAACTCATTTACGCTATGGGTGGTAATGTTTCAACCAGTTGTCCAAACCTAACGTCATGCGGCACTTTTGACTCATGTACCGACAAATGCTTCGCCGACAACGTGAAAGTAGGTATTTAATTTAGCTATCCTTAGCTGCCTGCATTTCAGATGTTTATATAAAGCATAAACTTTAATTAACCCATCCGGCAACATTTGACATCAGGTAGCAGGCAGCAAGGATTTGCTTAAGGTTTTTCATTTTTTAGGCTAATCTATCACCCATTTAAAATATAACGGACCGGCTCCGGTAAAGCCGAGAAATAACAGTACTAAACAAGTCACAAAAATTTAAAAGCAACAACCATGGAATTTAAATTATCCAAATACGTACACATCAGCAAGGATGAAGACGTGTTGCCCGATGCATTTTATTTGTACGCCACACGTACAGGTGCGGCAATTGAACTGGAAACAAAGTATCACGATGATATTTTACAGGAAAACTGGAGAGCACTGCCATTAAAGGTAATTGATACGCTGATGCTTGCCGAAGCTATTGTACCTACCGAGCAAAATGAACTGGATTACGTGCTAACCTCCAATAAAGAGAACATCAAGGATAACGACAAAAAGTTTTTATCATTCACCATTCAGCCAACGGCCAATTGTCAGTTAGGATGTCATTACTGCGGACAGCAGCACGTAAAGAAAGTTGCATCTACCGAGACCAATGATGCCATCTACAACCGGATCATCGGCAAGGTACTGGCCATACAGGATACTCTGCAAACGCTGTCTGTAAGCTGGTATGGAGGCGAACCATTAACGGGCCTGAGTTCAATAGAACAGCTTTCAAAGCAGCTGATCAACTATTGCAACAACAATAATATTTATTACAGCGCATCTATCGTTACCAACGCTCTTGCATTAAAAATGTCAACTTTTAAAACGCTTGTAAGCAAATACAAGATCACCAGCTACCAGATCACTATTGACGGTACTGCCGAGTTTCATGATCAGCGCCGGATGTTAAAAACCGGGGCACCATCATTTGACATCATCTTTAACAATGTAAAAGAAATTGTGCACTCTGAGTTTTTCAGGGAGAATAAGGCTGATATAAATATCAGGTGTAATGTTGATGCCCAGAACAAGGACAACATCATGACTCTGCTTGAAATGATGCACGAACACGGAATTTTAGATAAAGTTGGCTTTAACACTGCACCTATACATGATTGGGGCGACAATGGCGCGTCGCAAATAAATGGTATATCTAAAGACGACTACGCACAGTTCGAGATAGACGTTTTACTAAAACTCCATAGCTATGGCCTACTGCGTCGGGGAAGGCTTATTCCTTTAAGAAACTACAATGTGTGTATGGTTGCTAATTCTCAAAGCGAGGTTTATGACGCCTACGGCAATGTGTCAACATGCTGGGAGGTTCCTTATACCCCTGTTTATGATAATACGGAATATTATGCAGGTAATCTTCATACCAATCCAAATGTCGACTCGACCAAGGTTATCATGCGTGATTGGTTTAACGAAATACCTACCAACGATACCTGGTGTAAAGGGTGCAAATTCCTTCCTGTTTGTGGTGGTGGTTGTCCAAAACATTGGAACAGCGGTACGGCAGCCTGCCCAAGCTTCAAAAAGAATATTGACGAACGTCTGTTCCTGAGCAAGTTTGTAAGCCTTGATAGTGCACAAGCAACTGTATTGAACTAATCATTAACCTTTAATCTTTTTTGACATGAATTTTCTTGACTACTTCAGCTCAGCAAGCGCCTTAAAGGACACGACTCAGCAACAATTAAAGAGTTACCACATTTTTATCGAATTGTTAACCCAATTTGAAAAAGAGCTTTCAAGTTCTGAATATATGGAGCTCTATTATTTTTATACCCTGTGCGAAAAATGCTTAACCTTTAGCAGACGTAATGAAATAAATTCGGCTTACGCCACATTCAAAACCCTTTCGGCCATTAACCGCAGTACCTTCTCGCCCAATGTGGTAAATGCAGTTGAAGCAAATTATTATTCATGCCTCGCTTACCTGGAATATGTTGAAAAACGTTACGAAAGCGCCATTAACTGCATGGAGGAGGCCTTAAAATTCACTGTTATTCAAAAAGACAAGATGGCCAAATTTGTACCCAGCATTTATGAATTGAATGTTAATATTTTGCGTGTTTTTATCAAAACACATGACACGGAAAAAACCATCGAACTTTTATCGGCAGTTTTGAATAGTGTTATTTACGATATCAATAACAACGCCTATCTCGATCCTTCGTTGAGCGGCCTGTCGCACGCAGAAAAAACAAAGTGGGCCCATCATATCGTTAACAATTCTATCCATGCCTTGTGGCGAAAGTTTGGAGACGAAAGCATAGAGGCTGATGCCATTTACCAGTCGGTATTACAAAACGTATTTCAACCTGAAAATCAGGCCAAAACCACGCTCAACGCCCTGGTTCGGGTATTAAACCTCAATCATCAGTATTTCAATGGCGAAAAAGACATTTTTAATTCCCTAAATGAATCTGACTTTGATGCTATCAGAAACAGTCCGTTTTACCTGAAACGATTGGTGTTAAATAATTACCTGAATTACACTAACGGGCTTGATGAAAATATTGAAGAGCATACAAATTTCACACATTTCGCCGGCATACTAGCTGAACATGGCCTTACTTATAACAAGAAGCCCGTTTATTCCTGATCAACTGCCGGTAACTGATAACAATTGCCCGGTTACCGGCTGAAAGCAACAAAAGATCAATATTTTAATAAATTTCATATGTCGTTTCCACATTATTCACAGTTAGAATATAGCGATTGCGGAGCCACTTGTCTTAAGATCATTTTAAAATATTACGACAAAAAATCGTCTCTTGCACAGCTTCGGGACTTATGCGAAACAACCAGGGCAGGCGTATCCGTTGGCGACCTTGTTAACGCTGCTAATAAACTGCGTTTTGATACGGTCTCTCTATTATGCACAAGCCAATGGTTGATAGAAAACGCGGTTCTGCCTTGTATTATTCATTGGAAACAGGATCATTTTGTTGTTTTATATAAAATTACCGATAAGCATTTTTACATATCAGATCCTGCATTTGGTAAAATCAGGCTAAAGCATGACGTTTTTGTAAACTGGTGGAAAGAAGATGCCGAAAAAGGTATTGCCCTGTTCCTTGAACCCAAAGCCGACTTTGACGAACTTCAGTTAGTATCCTCAACCTTTAAGGAACGCGTTGGCCGGAGTTTTTCCTACTTTAAAGATGCTATTAAAGATCAACACCGGCTTATCAGCGCCCTGTTGCTTATCATTGTGTTTAGCTCAGCCATTATTTATGTGTTTCCCAAAACCATGCAAACGGTAATAGATAAGGGGATCCAGCATAAAAATATTGGCATCTTGTGGTCGGTTCTGGGCTTTCAGCTGGCATTAATATTCGGCCAAAACCTTTTTAACTGGATCCAGGGCTGGGTACGTGTAAAATTCAGTATGAGGATCAGCGTGAAAATGATCACCCAGCTATTACTTAAGGTGATCAAATTACCTGTTCGCTTTTTTGACAGCCGGGTACCAACAGATATTTTTCAGCGCATTGAAGATCAAAAAAACGTAGAGCTCTTTATCTCTGAGCAGCTTATCCAAACCATCGTATCAATAGTATTAACTATAGTACTAACCGTACGCTTGTTTGGTTATAATACTGATATCGGTTACATCTTTTCCATTTTAAGCGTTATATCCGTTTCATGGGTGTTCCTGTTTTACAGGCTTCGGCGACAACTTGATTACACTAACTTCCGGCTCAATTCTGAAAATCACAATCTCGTAAATGAAATTATTCATGGCATGGTGGATGTGAAGGTGAACAATGCCCAGGATAAAAAAATATCACAGTGGAAACGCTTGCAAACCAAAATCTTTGTACTTAAAAACCGTGTACTGCAGCTGGGGGTATACCAAAATATTGGCGTGCAACTTTTAACGCAGCTTAAAAATGTGCTTATTACTTTTTTATGCGCCTACCTTGTTATCAAAGGTCAACTGAGTATAGGCACTATGCTTAGCATTGGTTATATAACAGGACTACTCTCCAACCCCATCGATTCGCTCGCCAACTTCTCGCGTACCATCCAGGACGCTCAGCTATCGTTAACCCGCCTTGATGAAATTATGCAGCGCAGAAACGAGGTTATGGAGGATGCCGGTTACCTGGATATTGAGCCGAAACAAAAGATTGAGTTAAAGAATGTAAGCTTTAAATATGAAGGAAGCAGCCAGCCCTACGTACTCTCAGATATCAATATTGAGATCCCCATAGGTAAGGTAACGGCTATAGTTGGAAGCAGCGGAAGTGGTAAATCTACCATATTCAAGTTACTTCTCAATTTCTACACGCCGCAAAAAGGCAGCATCCTTATGGACGATACCAACTTTGAATTAATGAACCCCGAAAAGTGGCGTGAACAATGCGGCATAGTGCTTCAGGACGGATACATTTTTAGCGGCACCATAGCCGATAATATAGCCGTTGGCGATACGCAACCGGATATGGATAAATTAATAAATGCAGCCCGGATAGCCTGCCTTATTGGTTTTATCGAAAAGCTCCCCCTACAGTTTAACACTAAAATAGGTAATACAGGTATGGGGCTGAGCGGCGGGCAGAAACAACGCCTGCTGATAGCTCGTGCTATTTACAAAAATCCAAAATACTTATTCCTTGACGAAGCAACCAGTTCACTTGATTCAAATAATGAACGGCAGATTATGCAAAACCTTGACGAGTTTTTTAAAGGCCGTACTGTAGTGATCATAGCACACAGGTTAAGTACAGTAAAAAATGCCGATCAGATTATCGTGCTTGAAAACGGCCGGCTCGAAGAAACAGGTCATCACCGGGAGCTTACCCAGGTACGGGGCAAATATTTTCAGCTTGTTAAAAATCAATTAGAATTAGGGAATTAATCCAACAGATAATAAACATGAAGCACATTCAATCCTACTGGAGTTTACCCTGTATTAAAACATACGAAAACGACTATAGCCGCTTTCGCGGCGGCTGGGTAACCGAAAAACACCATGCTATAAGCTGTGCCATGAGCTTAATGCTGCTGCAAAAGTACAACGCAGGTACACCTGTAACCTTATATACAGATAATCAGGGTTTCGACTGGCTGATCAATAAACTTTCCCTTCCTTATGATGATGTAAAGGTTGAGCTTGACTGTATTAACCATATCGATCCGATGCTGTGGTCAATGGGTAAAATATATACTTACAGCCGACAAACTGAACCTTTTTTGCACATAGATAACGACGTATTTATGTGGGAACGATTTAACAGCGAGCTGCTGGCCAAACCACTTATTTTCCAAAACTTTGAGGTAAACCATGGTATTTATCAGCAATTGCATGAAGAAGCAATAAGCAAAAACTTTGTAATCCCCTGTCAGTTTACCGATGCCATGAATAAGAATACCGAACTTACCGCCATTAATGCCGGTATTATAGGCGGTTACGATATTGATTTCTATAAAAACTATTGTGCTTTAGCTTTTGAATTTGTAAAACAAAATGAACATAACATTCTCAATTCAGATCTGAAGGGCGCATATAACCTGTACTTTGAACAACTCTTTTATGCCAAGTTGCTGTTTATGAAATATGGGGACGCGCAAACTGCTGCTGGCACGCTGTTAAGCGAAAATGCAGGCCATATGTATAACCTTACTTCTTTTGGACTGGTACCCCAGGTTCAAAAATATATCCACATGATTGGTCAGGCCAAATCCCATATCAAACTGGCACTACATATGGAAGAACGCTTTTCATTTGAGTTTCCGCGTTTTTACAAGCACATCAGCAATATTTACAAAAATCAGAAAATTTACAGCGCTACTCCTTCCATCCCGACCGACTGGCAGGCCAGCAGTGCGGACAGCAGGTTTGGTTATTGCGAAAGCTACATCAGAAAGCTAAACCACCATATAAAAGATGTTAATGAAGATGTTATAGAAGCACTTTTGGAAGAGAACTTTGATAAAAACGAATATCATAAGCTGTGGGACCTTTACCAGATAGAATGGGCCGTAAAAAACCTTAAGCCGGCAACTGCCTACTGCAACAGCCTCACTTACCTGTACGAATATGACATCAATAATTTCCTTGATCTTGAGTTCAAAATAAATGAAGACTCGTGCCAGATCATACATCTTTATCATGACTGGCCGCACGAATTAACAATCAAAAATATAGGGGCTATGATAGATGATAAAGCCCCGAGCGAAGGTAATTTATCCCCGTACCTCATTTGCCGCGAAAACAACCGGTTTAAACTCATCCTTTTAAAAAACTGGTTTATGGTGTTTGATTTAATTAAAGATCAGGGACTTAAAGGAAAAGAAATAATTAAAATCATGAGCAATCATGATCAGATAAAAATAGAAGTCGGCTCCATAAATGATGGTCTTTATCATTTTTTATCGAGCCAGGCATTCGTATACAACAGGCTTTTGGTAGCCTGATGCAAACATAACCCAAATCATATGATCATAACTAATACCCCACTATTCCGAAAAATATACATCTCTCTCTTTTTCATGCTTTTCTGTACCGCTTCTTATGCTCAGTTAAGTATAAAGGGTTTTATAAAAGATAGTACAGCCGTATCCATTCCCGGTTGCTCGGTTAAATTGACTTCGGCCACGAATCAAGGCTTTGTACAAACAGCTTTAAGTGACAAAGATGGGTCCTTTACTATTAATCACTTGCAAAAGGGCATTTATAGCATGACCATAACCAATGTGGCTTATAATACCCTGTCAATAAAAATCAACCTGGCAAATGATACCACCATCAAGGTAAAATTAACAGACCGTATCAACACCCTGTCTAACGTAACAATAGCAGGTAACAAGCGGCTGCTTGAACGCAGACGCGACAGGTTTATTTTCAATGTTTCCAATTCGCCATTTACACTTGGGAACAATGTTTTTGAAGTGCTGAGGCAAACACCCATGGTGCAATTAACAGACCAGGGTGCATTAAACATACTCGGCAACCCGCAAAATGCAACTGTTTTCATTAACAGGAAAAAGTTCCCGCTTACTGGTGAAGACTTGGCCAATTTCTTAAAAAATATGCCTGCAGATAATATCCTGCAGATAGAAATTCTCAGTGTTCCGCCACCTTATTATGATGTTAACGGCCCTGTTATCGATATCGTCCTAAAACATCTTGATATAAATGGCGTGAGGGGTTCAACATCCCTTGCCTATGAACGGGCCAGTGTAAACCGGGGTGTTTTATCAAACAGTCTTGATATCAATTCTAACCGATATAACCAAACCATTTCTATCGGGCTTAATGATGGAGACTATTTCAAAACCATCGACAAAACTACCGATTTTCGTGGTGCGCAGCCATCAACGGTAACATCTGACGTAAATACCCATGCCAACCGTAAAGGAATAAACATCTATACCGATCTCCGGTATAGTTTAACACCGGTTTTAACTATTGGAACACAACTGATAACCAACAACTCCAAAACCAATAGTAATGGTGATGGCGCCGAAATTATTGAACCTGCTGCAATCAATTCAGACTATCAGCAAGTTGACCATGTAAAAAACAACCTGCTGTCAAACAATGCGTTCCTGAAATACAATTCGGAAAAGAAACAAACTTATTTTGAGTTAAGCACAGACTACTTAAAAGCCGATATGGACCAGGACAACCGCTTTACCAGTAATCTTCCGGGCGGCAATTACCAAAATATATCGCCACAGCATATACGCAACTATGCTGTTAAAACAGATTTTTCAAAACCTGTTTTCGCAAAGGTTTTATTAACAAGCGGCCTCAGGTATAGTAACTCAACCATAAATACTCCTTACCAGGCCTTTGACCTGTCAAATAATGAAGTTAAACCTCTCGACGAGTTTTCGGCCGACTTTCATTATAGCGAGAACATCTATTCAGGATATTCAACTTTAGAGCGGGATTTTGGCAAAAAATGGTCAGCAAAGATTGGCCTGCAGGTTGAGCACAGTCATATCCATACCGAAACACAATCGGCCACTTTGCAAACCAATAAACAGGATTACACTTTCATTTTTCCATTAGGCTATCTCAATTACAGCCCTAATGATAACAATTCATTTTCACTAACCTCAAAAATAAACAACAGTCGCCCGGGGTACAGCTATCTTAACCCCGCAAGACGATTGATAGGCAGCAGGACCATCACCGAAGGCAATCCATATCTAAACCCATCAAACGGCGGTATAGTAGAATTGATGTACAGTTTAAAACAAACCTATTACTGGGGGCTTACCTATACCCAAAACAATCGCCTGTTTAGCCAAATCAACCAGGTTATTAACCAGGACACTTTATTAATTAAATGGCAAAACTGGGGAAATCAAAAACAATATAACTTTTGGTTTTTCACACAACGAAACATGTTCAAAAATCACTGGACCGCTTCAATAAATACAAACCTTGGCTACTATCAACGCAGCTATAACACAAGTATTACTAACTCAACTGCTTCAAACAGTAACGTGCAATTATTTGCATCCTTAAATAATTCATTTAGCAAAATCGGCTCTAAAAATCTTAGTCTTTATTGCAATATAAGCTTTAACACACCCGGCAGGTACGGATTATGGAGGGATAATACCAGCAGTTACCGCATAGACCTGGGAGCCGGTTATAACATTCCTAAAAGCAATTTCAGACTCTCGCTTGCAGTAAACGATTTACTGAAATACAACGACCGGCATGTGTACAACATTAATGAAACCGACGATCAGTACACCAGGGTAATAACCAATAGCGATGCCCGGAGCATACGCCTTACGGTTAGTAAAACCTTTGGCAACCTGAAGGTAAAACGCATCGATAAGCGAAACACCAGTAACGAAGATGAAAAACAACGAATAAAATAATCTCTTTAAAATCCTAAAACCATGAAATCAAAATCTCTTAAATCATTATTTCAAAACACCTTAAGTAAGGCTGCAACAGCCCCGCAAAGCCAGGTAACCATACTAAATGGCGAAGTCATGGATCTGCTTTACGGAGGGGTACGTAGCGTTAATGAATGTGCAACCCATTCAGGATCATGCTCTGAGCTTACCGCCTGTGGCACCTATAATTCATGCAATGATAAATGTGCAATTAACAACCTTGCAGCCTGAAATAAAAGCATCTTTTAAACCCTGCAATACCTCGTGAAAACAGCAAAAGGCTGTTCCGCTTTCCGGAACAGCCTTTGTTATTTTCTAACCGGGTACCACTATAGTTTGTTATTATTGAGGATACCGGTTATTGTTGTTTCAATTTCTTTATTCGATACAATCTTATATTGTGCTGAATTGAAATTCAATATCCCGTCAACAACGGAGCCATTTTTATCATAACGCTTTCCGGTTATTTCAATAGCTCTGTTGGCCGATATAACCCCATCAAATTTGCAGGGGAAATTTCGCTGTTTTCCTGTGCTTATGTTTGTGACTGCAAAATAGCTGGATGAAGGATCGATATGAAGGATTATGGAATAAAGAACTTTTTTGTCCTTTTCAACCGTGAAAGAATCTGTTTTAAATGTGGTTGCAGCTTTTAAAACATCATCCATACCGGGCTTTTTTGACAGGTACATTGCGCTTCTGTCGTTATTGATATTACCATCAAGAGGTATATAATAATCCTTCACTAAAAAACCTGCATTTTCGAAGCTTAGTTTTTCATATGAATTAACCGGGAGATGATTCCCTGTTTGTGCAAAAAGGCCTAATGGCAATGCAGTGATAAAAATGGCAGATAATATTTTCATAGGTGTATTTTTTATTTTAGACGAATAATCCGGGCAATTGGTTGCAAAGAAAGGATGATTTTCTTTGCAAGTATCTAACGCTTAAATATCCGTCACAAACTTTGCTGACTAATCCTGCCTGATCCAAAAATATTACTAAAATGATATGTAAGAAAAAAGAAAGAAAGGCTGTAAGCTATTAACTTACAGCCTTCTACATCTATCAGATGTACTCTTGTCCCTTATACATACGAACCGATTTAGAGATCATTTGAAACGCGTGGCGCGGATGAATTGGGGTTTAAAGAGTAAGGGGACAGGATATATTGATAAATAACGCATTAACTATTGCTGCTTTTTTAGAATAGTTTTTCTTCCAATAAGTCTTTCCATGTAATTAAACCTTTAGCGTGATCCGAATAATCATGTACGATGCGGCTAAAATGCTCAGGATTAGTTTCAAGATATTGCTGTCGCCCTTTTGTCCTTATTTGGCCGAGCAAACCGTCTATTCGCTTTATACTCCGTTCAAGTTCGTAAATAGATTTTTCAATGTGCCATATATAGGTTGCTTCTTCAGTGTCTAATGTTTCCCACACCAAGTGATATTGATTATTGCCGGAAAGTAGAAACACAAATGAAAATGGCTCCAATACAAAGCGGAGCTTTAATATAGATCTTTCATGTTTCTGGGAAAGATACCGGATATGGCTATGGTGTTTATACTATTTAAGTGCCAGTATATTTTCCAGTAAATCATCTTCGTTGGTATAAATTAATTGCTCACTGTCGCCTTGCACTTGCCCGGCATCCAATATATTTTCTTCGCTGGCCCGGACACCTTTTATGATCTCTTTATTTAAAAAACGGAACTTTACACTTTCAATAACCTCGTGGTTTATTTTATCAAGGTCGTTTGAGGTCGCTGATTTAAAGACTAGTCTGTTATGTTGGAACGTAGCCCGGATGCTGACTAACACAGTTGTACTTTTTAGAAATCGAATAAAGTACGGCTTGAGAACGGCGAACTCTGGTCTGACATTTAAATTCTCTATTTCAAACTCAACTTCTTTATTATTAAAGTCAGCAATGACATGCTTAAAAGCAATACTACCAAATCTAAATTCCAATTGTTCGATCGTCACCTCGATTTTCTCGTTTATTTGACTACTTACTATTTCGCTTTCATCTATTGGATTTGTTAGGCCGCTTTTATCAAGTTCTTTATAGTACAGGTTTCTTTTCTGAAATAGTCTTTCCAGATAGCTTATCTTGTGGTCTCGATAATCATAGATAACGGGTGATACTTCTGATCGTTGTACTCTGCCAATATATTGAATGAGTTTACCCTCAAAAGCGAATGGGTAGACCAAAAACAAACACGATATATCTTGAATATCAGTTCCTTCTCCAAAATACTGGCCCGTTGTGATCAGCACCTGAAAATCACCTTTATTTATGGCCGCCCACTTCGATTTTTTACTTAAGTCGGAATCTTCGCCGCTCAATGCAATAGTGTCGTATTGTTGTTTTAAATATTGTTGAAGCGAACCAATATGATCCTTTCGCTCTGTTATTATAACAGCTTTTTTACCTAAGTTCAACTGCGACACTACATCATTCAAAATAAGTTGGTTCCGCGCTGAATCATGTATCAAGATCTTAAAAAGGGTTTCAAACTTATCTGTCTTAATGTTGAATGGAACAAACAAGTCGGTATCTCTGACAATGATTCGACTACCAATTTGGTTTTGTACTTCAGGTGCTTTCACCTCATGGATGATCTCGCCCCAATAAATAAATATTAGTTTACAATCGTTATATTTTCTGAATGGTGTGGCAGTCAACCCGTACATGTAATAACTATTTAGTTTTCCGATAACCCGCTGAAAGGTTTCCGCTGGAATATGGTGGCACTCATCAATAATAACAGTACCAAAAGCGTTGTTCAATTTCGGAGATTCTGCTGTATCCAACGCTTTTTCCATACTTTGAATCATGGCGACTGTGATGTGTTTGCCTATTTTATTTTTCCCCTGTCCAATACAGCCTATATCTTTTTTTGGGATACCCAAGAACGACTCTATACGCTCTATCCATTGATCGGCCAACTGCTTACGATGAACTAAAATGAGCGCCGGTTGCTGTTTGTATTTTATGATAACAAGGAAAAGGTACAAGCTTTACAGGATGTTAACGAAAAGATTTACAACCTTGAAGAAAGGTTGATGAATAATGAAATCGAAAATTCGACCTATCAGACTTGGTTTAAAAAATTTAAAGAGGAAAAAGCTGCTTTGGAATATGCGCTAAGTGACGATAAAAAGTCTAAAGTAGAGCCGGACGATGATATAATTGAGCGTTTGTTACCCGAACTTTCTAACATCTTTCAGATTTATGAAAAAGGTAACATAATTCAGAAGCAGACCCTGATTAGGGGGGTGTTCAAAGATAATCTGTCGTGGGGTGGGGAAATGTTTAGAACCACTTTTGTCGATCCGGCGTTCTATGATAACGTACTGAAAGTCAAAGAAAAAGGGTTGCTTTTTTATGAGCAACCCTCTCGGATTTTGGGCTTGAGCCCGGTAAGTACCCAGAGCCGGAGTCGAACCGGCACGGTTTCCCACAGGTGTTTGAGACCAGCGCGTCTACCAATTCCGCCATCTGGGCATTTTGTAAGTGTGTTCCCTTACAAGCGGGCTGCAAATGTAGATAAACTCTCCTTAATTCGCAACAAATATTTTTGTTTATAGTAAATATTTGCAATTTCTATCCGGCGGCTTTCTTTAGCAATGTCGTCCAATTCTTCGTAGTCTTTGGTCAGCTTCGCCAGCTCTTCATTCATATCCCCCTCAATAGCAAGTGTTTCTGAAGTTATGGTTGCTAATTCGTTGGCGTCTTCCACTTCCATCAGGCGTTCATTAATATCCATCATTTCCATTAAAAAATCTGCAGGTAATTGTGGTTTTGCTCCCTCAGATACCAGGTCATGCAGTTTTAAAATGTATTCTAAACGCTTAGCGGGGTCGCCAAGTGCCAGATAAGCCTTGTTGTTTATGGTCGACAGTTCTAAAATCTCCTGTTGTTTCGTCTCATCCTCGTCGGCATAAAAATCGGGATGATAAAGCTTGCTCAGCTCGTAAAACTTTTTCTTCAGCAAAGCCTGGTTAACTTTAAAAGACTCAGGGATGCCATAAAATTCAAAATAGTTCATAGCGGCAAAGATAACTATTAACGGGCTATTCATGCCGCTATGAACTTCATGCTTGAGTAAGTTATCTGCTATTCGTCGGGCTTTTCCTGGTCGGCTTCACTTTTCTTTGCCATTTCTGTCGCAGGATGCTTATCAGCAAATAGTTTTCTATCTTTAGTTAAAGTGGGAGCCACTCCCAATATTCCTATGCCCGCAACAGCCAATATCATAAACATGATAAGCCCGCAAAGCCTCATGAGCCTTTTAATTTTTTTCATCTTACATCATAAAAATGATGGGCACAGCCCTTATAGGGGCCGCCACCCGAATAATTAAAATGGGGTAATTACCTTTTGGTAATCAAAAAGGAAAGATTATCCTACAAAGAATAGCTATCATCGGCGGAATCTGAACCGAAAACCTTAATAAAAGAGTGATATTTGATCTGGTTATTTGGTATGAACAACCATGATGTTTGCTTAACCACAGTATGAGTTTGAAGGCTATGCAAAAAACTTAAAGCAAGCAGGCTACACGTTCCGGAAATTAAAGCTGAAATGGTATTTCGGTTGACTCCCTTTAAAGTAGCACTGTATAAAATTGATTTGGAGATCCTATTGGTATAACCGGCAACTAATGTTGTGTGCGGCTTATCAAACCTGTTTGACGTTTGAATAGCAGGCCCCGAAAACGTAAAAAAGCCAAGCAGTATAATAGCTGTTAGTAGCCATTTAGACAATACGCTTTTCACCGGGATCAATTTCATTGAATAAATATAGTGAGATTACTTTACAAAAAAGGCCCCTGCGAAAAATCACAGGAGCCAGCCCATACATCTGAAAAAAAATCTTATTTCATGTAATCTTTATCTAAAAACAAATAACGCGCGCGGTTAACTTCCGGCTTTTCTTCACTTTTAACATCTATATTCATGAATTTAACATTATTGTTATCTGTAATTGCCGACCATTTAGGCAAGCCTGCGCCATTAGGGTTTGCCTTTTTTATAAAGTTGGCAAAGTAGTTTTCCATAGTTTCGGATACCTTGAAGTCATCAGGGGTCCAGGCATAGGTTTTATTTCCGGCCAGGTTACCCATAGCATACTCAATTTCTGAAGCATGTGCTGCTCCTACCGGCGGTGGCATTTTAGGGGCAGGTTTGGCTGCATCACCTTTAACTACCCCACCTGCAAGTCCTGGAGTAGCGTTGCCCATTGAGGCAACCATCGCGGGGCGAACGCGTGAAAACAAGTAACGATAAACCGGCTTCCCTCCTGTTTGCACCTGCAGATCGGCCCATTTCCATGTACTGTATACAATAAAGCGATCGCTTGATAAATCGGTGGCTACTTTAATTACTTCCCCGTCATTTGCAGCCGGATATAGCTTCAAAGCTTCTTCGGCCCTGTCACCATATAGTTGCTTTAGCGTTTTGGTGTAATTTTCAAGCGTTGGGGCATCTCCGCGCATCATAAACTGAAAAGGCACTTCGGCCGAGTTCCACCCTACCAGCAATGGCACTTTAGCCTGCTCGCCTGCCATAAATATTTCGGGCAGCGATTTCGGTAACAAGTAATTATCAATGGTGGCCGACATTGGCGGCGTACCGGGTTTAAAGGCATCATTCAATAGCTGTTCGGCGGGTATAGCCCGTAAATCAGCCAGGGTATTTGCTTTTTCATTAGCGGCAAACTTAACACCGTTTTGTTCCGCATCAGCCAGCGGAATAGGGAAAAGTGTTGGTTTAATACCTGCTCCGCTTTCGCCGATAGCACCCGCTATCAGATTTTTTGATAAGGGTGAAGCCATTTGTACCGACACAGAAATGGATCCTGCAGATTCGCCTGCTATGGTAACCCGTTTAGGATCGCCACCAAACGCAGCTATATTTTTTTGTACCCAAAGCAAAGCCAGGTGCTGATCAAGGTATCCATAATTGCCAGATGAATGATTAGGAGATTCCTTTGTTAATTCCGGATGCGAAAAGAAGCCAAACACACCAAGTCTATAATTTACGGTTAAAGCAACAATGCCTTTTTTAGCCATGCTCTCACCATCATAACGCGACTCCGACCCATCACCGGCCATCAAGCCGCCACCATAAAAATAAACCAGCACCGGCAGTTTTTCTTTTGATGATTTTGCCGGTGTCCATACATTAAGGTACAAACAGTCTTCGCTCATGCCTGATGACCTGAACCCCATATCGCCAAAAATTGGCTTTTGCATAGGGTTATGGCCAAAATGATCGGCCTTTAAAGTACCCTCCCAGTTTTTGGCGGGTTGGGGCTCTTTCCAGCGCAAATCGCCAACAGGTGGCTGGGCAAAAGGAATACCTTTAAAGCTTAAAACGTTTGATGCTTCACGCGTGCCCTCGAGCGCACCAGTCTCAACGGTTGTTTTGTTTGCAGATAGCTGCGCCATTACCCTTACAGAGGCTACCTGCGCAAGCAACAGCATTACTAAAATTGGTTTCTTCATTATTGGTTATTTGGTTTGTAGCGAATGTATAAACGAGCGAATAAGGATAGCAGACCTTATTGTAACATAATGATACAATAATAAAATATTTAAGCTCACATTTCAAATTTTTTTGTTACTTGTGCAATCATTTTTTTAGGACTGCATGAATAAAGAGTTTGAGCAACAGCAAAGTAATATCAGTGGCGAAGGTTTTTTGCCCGGTTTGGCTATCGACACCGTTATTTTCGGGTTTCACGATAACCAGTTAAAGGTATTGCTGCTATCCTATAAAAACTCATCATTATACGCCCTGCCCGGCGGTTTTATTCATGATAACGAAGATGTAAATCAGGCAGCCCGCCGGGTTTTGGAAAGCCGCACGGCATTGAGCAATATCTATCTGGAACAGTTTTATGTATTTGGTAACTACAGCCGTTATGACCCTGCACCACTTAAAGCCATAATGAAAGCCCGGGGGTATGAACCTCCTCATAACCATTGGCTCCTGAAACGTTTTGTTTCAATTGGTTATTATGCCCTTGTTGATTTCACCAAAGCTGTGCCTGCACCAGATGAAATATCAGATAGCTGCGATTGGTACAGCCTCGACGAATTACCAGTTTTGATGCAGGACCACAATCAAATTATCGATAAGGCCTTAGAAACCCTCCAAAACAATCTTGATCAAAAGCTTATAGGCTTTAACCTAATGACCGATGAATTTACTATGGGCGATCTCCAGTCGCTTTACGAAACTATTTTGAACAAAAAACTTATCCGTGCGGCTTTTCAACGTAAAATGCTGGGGCTTGGCATTTTAGAACGGATAGCCAAAAAATGGACAGGCGGTGCACATAAAGCACCGTACCTGTATAAGTTTATCTCAGGTAAAGTACAGGCAGGTAATTAACGGAAGACTATGTTTTCCGGACCTCGTTGTGTGCTTTGAGGCAAATTATAATGTCGCAATTAACCCCTTAACATGTCTTAATACCACCCTCCTGTATAGGGGCTACAAGCCTTATCTTTACTTTATAAAATCACTCAATTATAAATCAAAAACAATCAGACATCATGTTAGTCGTAAATCCTTATTTAAACTTTAACGGTAATACCGAAGAAGCATTTAACTTTTACAAATCGGTTTTTGGGGGCGAATTTGCCGTAGTAATGCGTTTTAAAGATGGTCCGGAAGCATCAAAACTTGCCGAAAAAGACCAGAACAAGCTTATGCACATTGCACTGCCACTTGGCCCGGGCAATATGCTTATGGGTACCGACGCTTTGGGAGTTGAAGAAGGCGGTATGGGCTTGGTAACCATGGGCACTAACTTTTCGCTTACTATCAGTTGCGAATCAAAGGAAGAGGCTGATAGGTTTCATGCCGGTTTATCAGCCGGACAGCAAAGTGGTGGCCCGATGCGTGAAGAGTTTTGGGGCGACTACTTTGGTTGGATTAAAGATAAATTTGGCATCAGCTGGATGATCTCCTACAATCCCAACCGTCCGCAATAATTAAAAAACAATCAGGGATGCCGATAATAAGGGCATCCCTGATACCATATTCCTGATCTCCATTAAAAGTACAGCTAATCAAAAACTTATGATGGTAGAAGTTTTTAAAACCAATGTAAATAAACGCCGCCAGGCCAGCATGCTTTTGGATGCCATTCACAAAGCATTTGGAAATCATAAAGCCAATTTTGATTTGGATGATTGTGACAATATCCTGCGGGTACAATGTGACAGCGGCACTTTATGTGCAAAATCGCTGATCAGCTTTTTAAATGATTTGGGCTGCAGGGCCGAGGTTTTGACCGACTAATCTTATTTTCTGCAAACAAATCATTTAAAGGCAAGGTAATACATTAATATAAATAATTATTATGTTAAAAGACAGCAAAGCATTTAGCGGATTTTCGGTAGATGATACAGCCAAAGCCAGAGCGTTTTATGCTGATGTACTTGGTTTAAGCGTAAGTGATTTGCCTGATATGCAGGGCTTACTTAACCTTAATATAACAGGCAGCACTCCCATATTGATATACACCAAGCCCAATCATGTGCCTGCAACCTTTACTATTTTGAATTTCCCGGTTGATGATGTAGAAAAAACTGTAGACGAGCTCAGCGCCCGCGGAGTTAAGTTTGAAATTTACGATCAGGAAAATTTTAAGACAAACGAAAAGGGAGTATTCCTGAGCGGCGGACCTAAGATAGCCTGGTTTAAGGACCCCGCGGGGAATTTTTTATCCATAATAGAAAAGTAACCTTGTGCACCTGTAGCCGGGGTCAAATAAGGGGGAATAAATAAATCCCGTTTTGGGGAATAACGGCTACCTGCCGTGGGAATAAATTCCTCGGCTAATTATTAACTTTCCGTTAATTTCTCAGTTTTTTTACAACTTATTTCGTGTATTACCCGTATAAAAGCCCATCGAACCTTTGATTGTGGCTTTTTTTATTTCAGGAATGTTTTTTGCATATAATTAAATGAAAAACAAAAGCGGCAATTGTGAAGCTATTTATTTTATACTTAGCTTTTAGTTAAAATAACTCATAAATTCATTTACTTTTTCATTAATAATATTTATTAAGTTTATATTTTGCGATATATCAAAAATTTACAACAAACAATAATTAAATCAACATACCGATTAACAATATAATTGCTTCTCACTTATTAAATAACCCCAATTAAATTAAGCATGAAAAGAACGCTACTTATAGTTGATGATGACCTGAGCATATTAAAACTGCTCAACTTTATCCTTTCAAAAGAATATGATATCGTAGTAAAAAATAACGGTATAGAAGCTTTTAGCTGGCTTGAGGATGGCAATATGCCCGAGCTGATCATATCCGATCTTCAGATGCCTTATTTCGACGGGCAATCATTTATAAAAAACGTTAAGATCAGCGGTTTTTACCGCGACATTCCGGTAATATTACTTTCCGCCGCCCATGATCTTGACACCCAGGTAAGTGCCATGCCTTTTAAGGTTGATGCTCACATACACAAGCCATTTAATCCAACCGCATTAAAAACAGCCATTAACCAAGTTTTACAAGTTTATGAATCATCAAACATCTGATTGGAACGAAAGCTCAGGTTCTAACATCAGGATAGCTTATGCCGGCAGCGAGTTCAAGGAAAAAATCTCGAATGGCTTAAACGAAGGCTTCAAAATTGCGTACAACAATACCATTGATCAGCTTAATGATTATCTGGGTGAGCAATCTATTTTGTCTGTCCCTGATATTATTTTGGTTGAAGTTGATACAGAAGGGAAATGGATCAAATTGGTTGAAGAAGTTAAGAGCAGCTTCCTGTTAAACGGTTTGATTATCGTATTGCTTTCATCAAGAAATGATAAAGCCTTAAAGCAACAAGCCATTAAGCTGAAAGTACACGATTTTTATGGAGAGCCCTTTTCTATAAGCGATCTGCGTGAGCGGCTCAACTTTTTGGTACGTTTTAAACTGATAAAACCCAAATTACTTGAATTGTCAAAGGTTGTTGATACTGCCTATAAAATGCCTGCAGGTAAACGCCTCATCGACCTTGTAATTTCGGGTGGTATGATGCTGGTTTTATCGCCGGTTATGCTTTTAGTCGCCATTTTGATTAAGCTGGATTCAAAAGGTCCGGTATTTTACAAAAGCAAACGCGTTGGTACGGGTTATAAGGTATTTGATTTTTATAAATTCCGGTCGATGCGTACCGATGCTGACCAGTTGCTTGCAAAATTATCTGCCGAAAACAACCAGTATGCAGCAGAAGGCGGCGATAATAAAGTAGCATTTGTTAAAATCAAGAACGATCCGCGTATTACCAAACTGGGCAACTTCCTGCGCAACTCAAGTTTAGACGAACTGCCTCAATTGTTCAATATCCTGCGTGGCGATATGTCGGTAGTTGGCAACAGGCCTTTGCCGTTGTATGAGGCTGAGATGCTTACCTCAAATGAATGGTCGATGCGTTTCCTTGGTCCTGCAGGCTTAACCGGTTTATGGCAGATCAGCAAACGCGGTAAAGAAGACATGTCTGAACGTGAAAGGAAAAAATTAGATAATTTTTATGCTCAGAAATACTCTATTTGGTTAGATTTAAAAATTATTGTAGGTACCGTACCTGCCCTATTCCAAAAAGAAAAAGTATAACTCTATGTCGGTGAAACTAAAGCTCACGTATCTTTCTATAATCGTTCTTTTTTTTTCCAGCCGCGTACAAGCGCAGCAAAGTTCATTTATAAACGACGTTAACTATCCGTATCTTGAAAAACTGATAGCGACTGCCAAAAAGAATTATCCTGAAGTTAAAGCACGCCAAAGCCAGGTAAATGCGGCCAAAGGGCTTTATAATTCAACCGTATTTTCATGGCTTGAAGGCGTAACGGCATCTTACATTTATAGCCCGCAAACATCAATCAATATTTCGCAGCCAACAATATTTAAAGGCTACCAGATAGCCATATCATTAAATATAGGCCAAATGTTTTCAAGACCAGGGGTTATCCGCCAGGCAAAAGAAACTTATAAAGCGGCTGAATACCAGCAGGCAGCATATATGTTAACCCTTGAGGCACAGGTTAAGCGTTATTACTTTGCTTATCTTGCAGCACAAGCCGATTTAAGGTTGCGGGCCAATGCTGTAATAGATGCCGAAAGTGCGGTTAAGCAGTTAAAATATGCATTCCAAAAAGGTGAAACAACTTTTCAGATTTATAACGAACAACTTAACAGTTTATACAACCAAAACTCTTTTAAAGTACAAGCCGAATTAGCGACATTTACAGCCAAGACCAATCTTGAAGAATTATTGGGTACTAAATTAGAAGACGTTAAGTAAACGATGGAGATAGGCAATTTTTTCACGCTACTAAAGAAATACAGAACTACACTGATTATAATACCGCTTGTAGCGGTTATTGCATCGTTTTTCCTGGTAAAAAATCTGCCCGATAATTATCAGTCGCATGCTGAAATTGCTACCGGTATTATTGACGCATCGAGGCACCTTCTTGATAAAGATGCTACGGCCAATGTACAGGAGCAGCAGGTTTATCGCGAATTCAGCAACCTGATAGCCATCATGAAGCTAAAGAAACTTATTGACCAGGTTTCTTATTCGCTCATGATCCATGACCTCACGGATCCTTATCCTTTTCGTAAACCAAGTAAAGAATTACTTGAACTGCACTCGTATGAAAAGGACAACGTGTTAGGCATTTTAAAAAAGAAATTTGCTACCCTCGAGCCGTTATCCGTTTATGATAAAACAGAAAACTCTGTTGTAGGACTGCTCAGATCAATGAGATACGATGAGCGTAACATCATGAAAGACCTGGTGGTTATGCGTAACGAAGACAGTGATTTTATATCTGTGAGCTTTGATTCAGAAAACCCTCAGCTTTCTGCCTTTGTAGTAAACACCTTGTGTAAACAGTTTATTGACTATTACACCCAAAGTGTAAAACAAAACGAATCAAACGCGGTAACATTTTTATCTAACCTGCTCGATGCTAAACGTAAAGCCCTCAGCGATCAAACCGGCAAATTGCAGCAATATAAAATTGAAAATGGCGTACTGAACCTTGACGAGCAGTCAAAGGCTATTTTTGGCCAGATTATGGTTTACAACGACAAAAAGTTGCAGGCCGAAAAAGATATGATAGCGAACCAGGGTGCTATTGATGCTATCAACCAAAAGTTCACACCCGATGACCGGAAGTATGTTGAGGCTGTAACCAACAAATACAACCAGGCTATTATTTCTACCCAGGACCAGTTGCATACGCTTGAAGATCAGTATGTAAGAAGCGGATTTAATAACAAATATAAAGAATCGATTGACTCCTTACAGCAACAACTTGCAAATCAGATTAACTTAACATCTGATAAATACATTACCAATCCGCTCATAGCTAAAGACGACCAGATCAAACAAAAACTTACGCTTGAGGTTTCGCGCGATTTGGCCAAGTATAGTGTCAAATCAATAGAAAATGAGTTAGCAAATCTAAATGCTAAGTTTTCACGATTAGTTCCGTTTGATGCCAAAGTAAAAACTTACGACTTTGATATTGACATTGCAGGTAAAGAATATCTTGATGTATTAAACAAATACAATGAAACCAACCTGCGCTCAAGCGTTTCGATAAAACTCATCCAGGTTGAAATGGCCCAGCCTGATGTAGCGCAGCCATCTAAAAAAATGCTGCTTATTATTCTGAGTGGTATAGGCAGCTTATTTGCCTGCGTTTTTTGGCTGTTTGTGTTGTTTTATATTGATGATACTATTAAAACCCCTACCGAACTGGTTAATAAAACGCAACTACCGTTATTGGGCTATTTAAATAAGATCAGCGGTGAAAACCTCGACTTGCGCAAGCTCTGGGACGTGGAACACCGCGAGAAAATGAAGACCTTTAAGGAGCTGTTACGCTCCATAAGATTTGAAATTGACCAGGAATTAAAGGGCGAAAAAGTGTTAGCCATAACAAGCGTTGAACCGTCTGAGGGTAAAACCCTTCTTGCAATAAGCTTGGCTTACTCCTATTCTATGATTAACAAGAGGGTGCTGCTAATTGACGGTAACTTTAATAACGCCACCATCAGCAATACGGCCAAGCCACAAACTTACCTGGAAGATTATTTTAAAAACAACCCGTTGGGACAACAAGAGCTCAGCAGTTCAAACACCACTGTTTTAGGTAACCGTGGTGGAGACGTAACCCTGCTTGAAGTTGGCAGCGAAGAATTTGTAAAAAGCAGATTTGATGATTTACGTTCCAAATATGATGTTGTGATCATTGATACTGCTCCGCTTACTGCACTTAATAAATCAAAAGAGTGGTTATTGTTTGCTAATAAAACGATAGCGGTATTTGAGGCTAATAAAAAGATAATCAACGCTCAAAAGCAATACATTGCCTATTTAAAAGGATTGGAAAACAGGTTTGCGGGTTGGGTACTCAATAAAACTGATTACAATCAGAAAAAAGAAAAAAGTTCTTAATTAACCGGCGCCGCGAAGCACCCTTAAATAATAATACTACTTAAAATGAGAATAGACCCTCCAAAACCGGAAAAGGATCCGTTTGAAGATTTAAGTCCCCTGCAAAAAAAAACACGTAAGGCGGCTATAGTATTTGCATTTATCGGTGTGTTTGTATGGGCGGTAAAGATCCTGTTCCTGTAGATTTAAAAAAGCATTTCTATTCTACCTTATGCGAAATGAACAAACAGGCAATAATGACATTAAGCGAAACTTTTGGAAAAACCTTTTAATCCAAAAGTTTTCGCATCCTTTTGCCTTGTTTTTCCTGCTGATTACTTCACTTGCCATAAGCTTTTTGACCTATAAACTTGAATTTATAGGCGTGGGTGCTGTGTTGGCGTTAACTATAGGATTGCCAATAGTATTTGCCATTACTGTTTATCCCGAATTCGGGATCTGTGCATTGATCATTGCGGCATTTTTTATCGGTTACGTTTCGGAATTTTTACCCGATCAGGTACCCATTGGTACCTTGATGGACGTAACAACGTACCTGCTCATCCTCGGTTTTTTTATTAAACAACGTACCGAACGAAACTGGACTTATTTTAAAAACCCAATCAGTTACATGATATTAGTGTGGCTGGCCTACAATATGCTTGAGTTTGTAAATCCATCCGCCGAATCAAGACTGGCCTGGATATATACTGTGCGTACAATAGGCTTTATTATGCTCATGTACTATGTTTTTGTTTTCCAGATCCGCACGATAAAGTTTATTAAAAAGTTGTTAAAGCTCTGGATCTTCCTCGATATACTGGCCGGAATCTCTGCCTTCCAACAAGAAAACATTGGCTTTTTCCCATTTGAACACAGGTATCTGTATGCTGACCCAACTCGCGTAAGTTTATTATTTATTAACGGACACATGCGTAAGTTTGGTATCTTTTCGGACCCCGTTACGTTTTCATACAACATGGTTATTGGTGCGCTGCTTTGCATTGTGCTTATTATGGGGAATCTTCCGCTTAAGCGCAAGGTAATCCTTGGTTGTATCGCCGGCTTTTTCTTGTATGTGATGCTCTACTCCGGTACAAGGGCCGCTTATGTATTAGTGCCGGGAGCGCTTTCAATGCTGGCGGTTTTAAATTTTAACAGACGGGTTTTAACCTTTACGCTTATGGCAGGTGCAATGCTTGGTGTTTTAATAGTGATGCCAACGTCAAACCCATTAATTAAGCGCTTCCAAACGGCGTTCAATCCCTCCGATGACCCCTCTTATAACGTTCGTGCCGAAAATCAGAAAAAAATAAAACCGTTTATCCTCTCCCACCCTATTGGCGGAGGTTTAGGTTCTGTAGGGGTTTGGGGCCGAAAGTTTTCGCCAAACTCTATGCTGGCTAAATTCCCTCCCGATAGCGGCTACGTACGCGTATCTGTCGAGATGGGCTGGGTTGGCCTGCTTCTTTTTTGTACGCTGTTTTTTGTTGTACTTAAAACCGGGATCAACTTTTATTTCAGTATCAAAAACCCCGAACTCAAAAACTACTGCCTGGCAATGTTACTGATCCTTTTTGCGTTCAACATAGGTAACTTTCCACAACAGGCACTCGTTCAATACCCATCAAACATCCTGTTTTACCTGGCCATATCCATTCTTGTAGTATGCAAACGAATTGACGATCAGGAACAGGAGCAATTAAAAAAAAAGAACAGTACAGGTGCAATACTAATTAACTAAGCAGATGTCATTTGTATCATCCATAAAATCAAATCCGAAATTAAAAAAATTAGTCCACTGGATGCTGATCCCACCGGGCCAATCGAGGCCAAGGCTATGGGTAAGGCTTATCCTTAACCGCTTTTTTCACGAACGTGGTAAAGGAAGCGTAGTGAGGAACAACGCCCGGATGGACCTTTTCCCATTCAATAAGTTTTCACTTGGCGCAAAAAGCATCGTAGAGGATTTTGCTGTGATTAATAATGGTGTTGGCGACGTTTTTATTGGAGAAGGATCTGGCATTGGTATCAGCACTGTTGTAATCGGCCCGGTTAAAATAGGTAATTTCAGTATGACGGCCCAGCACGTTGTTATCTCCGGTCTTAATCACGGTTACCAGGATGTAAGTATCCCGCCACGCCATCAAAAAGTTACCACTAAACAAATCACTATTGACGATAATGTATGGATAGGCGCTAACTGCGTGGTAACCGCCGGTGTAACTATAGGCAAGCATTCGGTTATCGGAGCTGGCAGCGTGGTAACACGGGATATTCCGCCTTATTCGGTAGCCGTTGGCAATCCGGCCAAAGTAATAAAACAGTACAATTTCACAACACAAACCTGGGAGAAAGCGTAAAACAAAATACATGAGTTTATTTAAAAAACTAATAAACAAACACACGCTTTCATTGGCGACCAATGCGGTTTTGCCGGTTTTGGGGATGGTGATACTATCATTGCTGGCCCGCCGGTTAAGTAAACCCGACTTTGGCAACTACGTATTCTTCCTCATCGTGTTTACACTGGCAGACACCTTCCGCACCGGCTTCCTTCAAACATCCCTCATTAAATTCTATGCAGGATCAACACCCGAAAGGAAGAAAAATATATCGGGATCAACCTGGTACCTGGGCTTTATCATTACTTCGGTATTTGCCATTGTAAACCTGCTGATCTATCTTATCTACAGAAACCCGGGGGCCGATATAGCCATTACGCTTAAATGGTTCAGTCTCATTTATTTTTGCACGCTTCCATCGGCCGTAAGCCTTTGGATATTGCAGGCTGAAGAACGTTTTGATAAGATGTTCATTCTCCAGTTAATGAACCAGGGGGGCTTCCTCGTACTTGTGGTTTGTGTAGCAATAGCAGGAAAATCAAACTTTGAAACAACTATCTACTCTTACTTTGCAGCAAGCCTGTTAAGCAGCCTTATTTGTATTATTATTGGCTGGGCCAAAGTAAAAAACATAGCAAATAAAAGCAGGGATACTATAAAACAAATGGCTCATTTTGGCAAATACAGTGTAGGTACGTCAATAAGTTCATACTTGCTCAGAAGTTCTGACACACTGATTGTAAAACCTATGTTTAGCCCTGATCTGCTGGCTGTTTACTATATTCCGCAAAGGCTGATGGAAATTTTTGAAATCCCATTAAGAGCTTTTATCTCCACTGCCTTACCTGTTATGTCGGCAGCTATACAACGGGGCGACCAAAAATATGTAAGCTATATTATGAAAAAGTATGCAGGAATGCTTACTATAGCGCTCACCCCTATTGCTGTGTTTTGTTTTGTCGCTGCCGATCTTATCATCGGTTTGCTATTCGGTGCTAAATACCAACACTCCGATGCGGGGAATATCTTCAGGATTTTCATGTGCTACGTGATGCTGCTACCTATCGACAGGTTTTTTGGGATCACGCTTGATATCATAAATAAGCCCCATCTTAACATGATCAAGGTATTCCTGATGTTGACAGTTAACGTAATCGGCGATTTTACGGGTATCCTTGTGTTCCACAGTCTTTACGCAGTTGCTATTGCATCTATCTTCACATTTTTTACCGGGGCAATATTTGGTTATTGGGCATTAAAGAAAAACCTGCAATTTAAAATATCCGACATCTTTGTTTTAGGTTACATCGAACTAAAAGAGTTGATAGGACTTGTGCTGAGCAAAATCAAAGGAAAACAATTAACCGAATAACAAGCTATATCATATGGAGCTAAAGAACCGGCATATCGTTATATTATCGCAAATGCAGTTTGATAGCCGCCTGGAATCAACTAACTATACCATAGCCAAACATCTGGCTAAGGATAACTACGTCTATTATGTTGACAGGCCTTATACCTGGAAAGATTATATCCAGTTTAAAAATACCCCTGGTTATAATACCCGCAAGCCGCACTTTTTTTCGCCGAAGGATAGTTTTATACAAACAGAGATCCCTAATTTAAAGATCATCATTACTCCTCCTGTACCCTCAATCAATTCGTTGCCAGAAGGTGCTATATACCGCCAAGCCCTGAAAATAAACGAAAGGATTGTAGCAAACCGGCTCAATAAGGTGATTAAAAACCTCGGGATAAAGGATTACATCTTCATCAACTCGTATGCGTTTTATTACCCAACCATGCACCGGTTATTGAAGTTAAAACCGCTGCTCAAGGTTTATCATTGTGTTGACCCTTTGATTGAGGAATACCAAACCCGCCACGGCCTCATATCCGAAGATATTTTGGTAAAAGATATGGACATGGTGATCAGTACCAGCAAGGAGTTGAGCAACACAAAAAGAAAGCTTAATCCTAACTCGTATTTTGTTCCTAACGCCGCCAACATCAGTCACAGCCAAAAAGCGCTTGACCCGGCTTTGCCGGTGGCTGGGATTCTGGCCGATGTCAAAAAGCCTGTCATTGGCTATTTTGGCAATATTGAACGCCGTATCGATTATGATTTGATAACACAATTACTGAAGCAAAACTCCGATAAAAACTTTGTTTTTGTGGGCCCCGTTGCTATTGATTACGAAAACAACACCGTTTTTAACGCTCCTAATATTTTCAAAAAGGGTGCAGTACCATATGAGCTGTTACCTGCCGTACTCAAAGGCTTTGATGTTGCCATCATCCCCTTTAAAAAGGATGATGTTAGCAGCTCAATTTTTCCACTTAAATTGTTTGAATACCTGGGCTCCGGCCGGCCGGTTGTAATCACGGATTTCAACGAAGATCTGGAAGAATTTACCGGCGATACGGTTTACATCTGCAAAAATGCAGATGAATTTACCGCCGCCCTTAACCTGGCTTTAAATGACACCCCTTTTTTACAGCAAAAAAGATTAAAAGTAGCAGCACAAAATACATGGGAGCACCGTATAACAGAGATCAAGAGCCTGCTGGCAACAAATTTGAATAATAAGCAGAAAGGTTAATTTTTAGAGAAACACATCTGTTACTTATAATTAATTATAAAACGGGGTTTATCATCAAAAACACATGGAAATCATCAAATTCATTGCATCTGTTATCGCCATTCTATTATTTATATACCTTGGTGTATATAGCCTGTACCTGTTTGTGTTCTCCGTGTTGGGGAAATTAATCCCCATTAAGCAGCCAGCTCCAGCAAAAGCGCTCAGTAAATTCATCGTTTACATCTGCGCTTATAAGGAAGATGAAATTATTTTAAACTCGGCAGCAGCAGCGCTGACCATCGATTACCCTAAAGATTGGTTTACGGTTTGTGTTATTGCCGACTCCATGAAACCTGAAACCATTGTTAAATTAAAGCAGATGCCTTTGCAGGTGGTTGAAGTAGTTTTTGAAACCAGTACCAAATCAAAAGCGTTAAATAAAGCTATTGAAAACACAGCTGCCGGCTATGATGCCGCCGTTGTTTTTGATATTGATAATATAGCCGCACCTGATTATCTGCACCAGATCAATAATTATCTGCGGGCAGGCCACCTTGTGGTACAAGGCCATCGCGTAGCAAAAAATTCAAATACGCAGGTAGCCATACTTGATGCTGTGAGCGAAGAGGTTAACAATCACATTTTCAGAAAGTCACAACAGTTATTTAAATTTTCGGCAGCCATCATTGGTTCAGGAATGGCTTTGGAATATAAGCTTTTTGTGAATGTAATGTCGCGTATTGACGCTGTAGGTGGCTTTGATAAAGAAATGGGACTACTGCTTACCCGCGACAAGATACACGTTGCTTATGCCGAAAAAGCATACATATATGATGAAAAAGTAAGTAACCCGGCTGTATTTGAAAAGCAGCGTAAACGCTGGCTTTCGGCGCAGTTTAACTTGCTTAAAAAGTACGGAGCTACAGCACCTGCCCAGTTTTTTCGAGGCAATTTTGATTATGTAAATGAGATTTACCAGATGGCTATCCTGCCGCGCGTGCTGATGCTTGGCCTGATGCCGCTGATGTTGCTGATCTCTTTTTTCACTCCGGGTATTGGCCCGCACTGGCATTTATGGCTTGGTGCAACTGTGGCTTGTTACCTTGGTATCATAGTTGCCATACCGACATCGTTCTACAACGGAAAACTTTTAGAAGCTATGCTTAAACTGCCACTTATATTTTTCACCATGTTCCTGCTGTTGTTCAAACTGAAAGGAGCAAACAAAAAGTTTATTCATACGCCGCACGATCACGCTCCCGCAGAACCCGTAAATGACCAGGCTACTGCAGTTAAATAACGGAAACAACGTTGATAATTAATTGAATCAGGAATTTATATAGCATATAAAATAAATTATGGACGCCCCTCTGAATACCGACGTTATAAGCATGTTAAACAATACCGCTGTAGATTATCCCAAAGAAAAGGCACTTATCCATTTAACTGCAGCTGCAGCTCATCAGTACCCGGATAAAATTGCGCTAAAATTTCATGAGCGCACTTTAACCTATAAAGCGCTCAACGAAGCGGCCAACAAACTGGCAGGTTACCTGATTGACCAGGGGCTTAAACGAGGTGATGTTGCCGGTGTTGCACTTGACCGTTCGCCCGAAATGGTAATATCGTTATTAGCTGTTATGAAAGCCGGAGCAGCCTACGTACCACTTGATCCGGAATATCCGAAGGATCGTATCGAATTTATGCTTGAAGATTCGTCAGCCAAAATTCTGATTACCTCCGAAAAATATCATAATCATTTTGCTGCAAACTCAATTGAGGTTTTAATTGAGGCCGCATTAGAGAAATTCCCTTCATATCCGGCTACAGAGCCAGAAACCGGTGTAAGCGGAGAAGATCTTGCTTATATCCTGTATACATCAGGTTCAACAGGGAAACCTAAAGGCGTACAGATCCGCCACTTTAACCTTATCAACTTTTTATTAAGCTGCCAAAAGGTACCGGGCATGACCACCGCCGATAAAGTATTGGCGGTAACTACCATATCGTTTGACATTGCCGGGTTAGACCTCTATTTACCATTAATAACCGGCGCCGAACTTTTGTTAGCAGATTCAGCTACGGCAAAAGACGGTCGCGCGTTGGTTGATCTGGTAAAAGCAGAAGATGTAACAGTAATGCAGGCCACTCCTTTCACCTGGCGTATGATGCTGGTATCGGGTTGGGATAGCAAATTACCTTTAAAAGTATATTGTGGCGGTGAGGCTTTCCCGAAAGACCTTGTTACACAGCTCTTGCCGAAATGTGAGGAGATCTGGAACCTGTATGGCCCAACCGAAACCACCATTTACTCAACCATAAAACAGATCACCAGTGACGAAGATATTACCATTGGTAAACCTGTTGCCAATACCCAGATCTATATTTTAGATGAAGCGCTTAATAATCTTACCGATGGTTCAATTGGTGAAATTTATATAGGCGGTGATGGTGTTGCCGTTGGGTACCTTAACCGTGCAGAGCTATCTGCAGAGCGTTTTGTTAAAGATATTTTCTCAACGGTTGAGGGTGCCCGCATGTACCGCACAGGCGATTTGGGCAAGATCAGGCAGGATGGTGAAATTCTTTGTCTTGGTCGTATTGATCACCAGGTTAAGGTACGCGGTTACCGTATAGAACTGGAAGAAATTGAACAAAACCTGTTAAAGCAGGATAATATTAAACAGGCGGTAGTTATTGCCCGTGAAGATACACCAGGGATGCCTCGCCTGGTTGCTTATGTAATTTCACCCGAGCCAAAAGAAGGGATCGATCTTAAGAACCAGTTTGATGCATGGCAAAAAGGGCTGCTGGCTGTATTGCCTGAATATATGGTCCCTGATGATTTTGTAGTGATGGACGCAATACCTATTACCCCTAATGGAAAAATAGATCGCAAAGCACTACCTAAGCCAGATTACAACATTATCTATCGCGAGGGTGAATTTGTTGCCCCACGTACCGATAATGAAAAGCTGGTGGCCAAAATATGGCAGCAGAATATGGGGATCGAGCAGATCAGTATCCTTGATAACTTTTTTGAACTGGGCGGTCGTTCATTAGTTGCTGTAAAAATCATGGCTGCTATTGAGCAGGAAACCGGAAAACGTTTGCCGCTTGCTACTTTGTTTGAGCACGCCACTATCGAAAAACTGGCAGCAAGGCTTGAGGGCAACGAAGTGATCAGTTGGGAATCTCTTGTGCCTATTAAGCCTAATGGCAGTAAAATGCCATTGTATATTGTGCACGGAGCCGGTTTAAACGTATTGTTGTTTAATGCCCTTGCCATGAATATGGATGCAGAGCAACCGGTTTACGGTTTACAGGCACGTGGACTGAATGGTATAGATGAACCATTGGATGTAATGGAAGAAATTGCGGCTAATTATATAGCCGAGATCGTAGCCAAAAATCCGGATGGCCCTTACGCATTGGCAGGCTATTCATTAGGTGGTATTATTGCTTATGAAATGGCAAACCAACTCATTGCTGCCGGCAAAGAGGTAAAAATGGTGGCCATGTTTGATACTTATGCCGACCGTTCGGATATAAATGACAGCGCGGCTAAAAAGATAGTTGATAAGACTGCCTTACGAGCCAAGCAACTTGCCCACAGTTTTGTGTTATTAGCCGAAGACCCTAAACGTACCATCGAATACAAAGGGCTAATGCTTAAACGTCAGATGATAAAACTTTACTGGAAAATATTTAAACCTAACCAAAAGCGGGAAGGCTTTTTTGCCTATGATAATGAGATTGACGAGGCAAGTGAAAAAGCATTGCGCAACTATGTGCTAAAGCCGTTAAACATAACGCTCGATTTGTTCAGGGCCCAAAAACGAACTTTTTATATGGAGGATTTTGAGTTTTTAGGCTGGAAGCCATTTGCTCTGAAAGGCGTAAATGTACATGAGATTCCTGGTGAGCATAATACCATATTTGCTCCGCCAAATGACAAGGAGTTTGCCGAAGTACTGCAGAAATGCTTGGACAGGGTAGCAAACAACTAAGTACCTGTATTTACCCGTAAACAATACCAGCCGTGTTAAACTTTTCAGTTATGTTAAACTTAACCGGCTGTGTAAAATATGGAGATTACTACCAAAGAAGATATAAAATCAACCGGCAAAGCAAGGGTTTATTTCTCCAACCTAAATGGGGTAAGGGCTCTTGCTGCGCTTATGGTAGTTATATCCCATATCGAACTGCATAAAGTTGATTTTCACGTAGCCAGGATTCCCTATATAACGATATTTAATTTGGGTAAAACAGGGGTTACTATTTTCTTTGCGTTAAGTGGTTTTTTGATCACTTATTTACTGCTTGAGGAAAAACGCAACTTTTCGATTGTTAATTTCAAGGCGTTTTATATCCGGCGTATGCTCAGGATCTGGCCGTTGTACTTTCTGCTGGTAATTATAGGCTTTTTTATCTATCCCGCCCAGGGTTCAACAACAGGGCTTTGGCTGTCGATATTTTTTATGCCCAACCTGGCTTTTTGCCTCCAGATGCTGCCGGAAATTTTCAATCCAATCTGGTCAATTGGTACCGAAGAGCAGTTTTACATATTCCACCCTCATTTTTTCAGGATAAAAAAAAACAAAAATATCCTTTATGCATTTTTGATTTTTATTGTTTCGATATGGGCTTTACAGTTAACTATAAACAACCTCAATCATAGCAATGAAATATGGAAACTTTTCAGTCAGTTTTTTTACTACGCCAGGTTTGATAATATGATGATTGGAGCCGTTGTAGCTGTTATATTTCATAACACCAAACACCCCACATTTAAGTTTAAATTACAAGGGCTGTTTGACGAGATGTTTAAGTCCTATATACAGGTTATACTATCAATAATTTTTGTGGGGTATGTTTATTTATACCTTATTCACGATATCCCACACGGCGATGTTCCGCTGGCTATAATTTCTTCGCTGCTTATTGTAAACCTTAGCCAGGCCGAAACCAGTATTTATACTATAAAAGGCAAAACGCTTGATTATATCGGTCAAATTTCATACGGCATTTACCTGTTACATAAATACCCGCTATTTTTAACGCTCTATCTCGTACACAAATACATTCCAACCATGAATATGGTAGCCCAAAATATCATCATTTATGCGGTTACAGTAGCGTGCGCTGTAGGACTGGCTTCACTATCCTATTTTGGATATGAAAAACCTTTCTTAACCATTAAGAAACGTTTTCAGAAAATTACGCAGTGATATTTACTGCTGTTTAAGTTCAATTACCGAAGTAAAAGTATTTACGCCAGTATCAGGTTTATGTTTGTAATTAAATGTATCGCTGGCACGTGCTATGATCATCAGGCCGTAATGCTCATTTAAGCCCATAATGGTATCCTTGTTAACATACCGCACATCAAAATCTTCGGTAAAAAACTCAAGCTTGTTGCTGTTTTTCACCCGGCCCTTTAACGTGCCAAAATCATCGCCATAAATAGCTATTTCATTTTGAATAAGCTTACTGTGCGTTAACGGCCAGGTTAGTGATGCTTGCCTGGTATTAATTTGCAGCGGCTTTCCTTTATCCTGTTTACTGATATATAGCTTGTTGTTTTTCAGATCGACCCCAATCCGGGTAACATCATTCCCCATATGTTTGAGCGAATTGGTAAGCAGCTCAATCAGGATAGTTTTGATCCTAAAACCGGCATAGTCATCGAGTATATCTTTTGCGATATTTTGTATATAGCTGATGATCTGAACGGTTAAAGGATAAATACCTTCGGTTTCATTGTTAAAAACAAACTTTTTCACGGTAATAAATTCGTTTATGCCCCGGTTAAAGCCTCCTGTGTATTTGTGTAGATCCTGAACACTTTATCAAGCCGTACCAATTGAAATAATGACCTGATATCATTATTTAATCCAACTACGGCAATATCGGCTCCATTATTCAGAGCCAGTTTAAGCGCCGATACCAATGCACCTAAAAAAGAACTGTCTACATAAGTAACCCGCTCAAAATTTACAATAACAAACTTATTCCCGTTATTGATCAGGCTAACCAGTTCTGCTTTAAATTGCTCAGAATTTGCCAAATTTGCTTCTTTAAGCTGTATATCCGCAATTAATGAATTATTAAGCAAATGTGTTTGTAATATCATTTAGCTATTTTTTTGAATAAATATTAAACTGCAATCGTCAATTTGTTCATTCGCTTTCTGGTTCAAAAAGCCGTCATGTTTCAGACTTTCGAATGAATTAAATTTACCAAGATATTTTGCAATTTCGTTGATAAAACTATCC
Source organism: Mucilaginibacter sp. Mucisp86 (assembly GCF_047324315.1). Classification (NCBI taxonomy): domain Bacteria; kingdom Pseudomonadati; phylum Bacteroidota; class Sphingobacteriia; order Sphingobacteriales; family Sphingobacteriaceae; genus Mucilaginibacter; species Mucilaginibacter sp. Mucisp86. Next base: position 5,873,117 of record NZ_CP168503.1, on the reverse strand, counting down.
AAATCCGTCTTTTTTCCAACCGGCGTTTCTTTATCAATTAAGCCGTCTGTTACCAGTATTAATTGATCGCCAGGTTGCATACTTATCAAATGTTCATCAAAACCGCCCTCTTTGCTAACCCCGAGTAATAGTCCTGATGAGCCAATCCTGTTAATCCTTTGTTTGGCGCAACTAAAATATAAAAGCGGTAAATCGCCGGCACCGGTATAACTCAACGTTTCATGTTCCGAATCAATCATAATGAGTGAAAGCGTCGATAAAACTTCACTCACAACCGGGTCATGATAAATAACCAAATTGATTTTTTGCATAATACTTTTGGTGGACACATCCCCTTCCGAAACACATAATCTGACAGCTGCCCTTATATAACTCAAATACCCAAAAGAAAAGAACCAGGCGCCCCATTTTTTCCCCATAACGTCGCCCATGATAATAAAGGTATACCTGTTATTGATCGTTATGACATCAATAAAATCCCCACCCGGGTAATTTTCGAAGGATTTGTGCCAGAAATCTATTTCAAACCCATCAATTCGGGGCGTTTCCTGCGGAACAGAATACAAATTTAAGGCCATTGCTGCGCTGCTTAGCTCTTTTATGGTATGCTCATGCCGCTCGCGGATGCTGTTCAAATAATTGTTAATCTTTGAAATAACAAAAGTAATGGGCGTATCCTTGTCAATGTAATCAATGGCATCCATACTCATTCCCGTTATCATATGGGCATGGTCGGTGACCGAGGTTAAAAACATAAAGGGGATATTCTTATACTCGGGAATATTCATTAAGCTTTGTCTGAAAGCAAAACCGTCGATGTCGGGCATTTGATAGTCAGACAAAATAAGATCAGGGATCTCATTTTCAAGCAATGCCATAGCCTCCTCCGCAGAAGTTGCCTTTCGGCTTTCAAAGCCCTCTTTTTCCAGGGCCTGACTAATAACCAGCAAAACGAGAGGGCTATCATCAACCAGGAGTATTTTCGAACGTTTCGGCATGGTTTGTGCTTTCAGGAATTTATTTTCCGGAGTATGGCGTTTATAAACAAATATACGCCTGTTAATACTATTAATACAGATATTACATCCATTAAAGTTATACCATCATCCTTTGAAAAATAAAAAATGGTAAACATTTCAAAATACGGCGGCGCCGGCATGATGATCATCGCCAAACCAAGTATGATCATGGTAACTGCAATTGCTATTAATACTATGCGCTTTAATTTTTCGCGCAGCAGGAACTTCTTTGATCCCCGGCTATCAACCGGGTGTTGGGTAAGTAAAAGTTCAAGATTTGTTATCATGTCCAGGCGGCTTTGTTCCTGGTTTAATCCGCTAAAGGCATCAAATTTTTGTGAGCTTGAGTTATTGTCGACAGCGCTATTTATTTTTTGCTGTATTGCCTTAATATGTTCTTTATCAATATTCTCCTTTTTTAGCAGCAATATAAGTTCATCAGCTTTTATATTAAGCAATGACTCATCATTATTGGGCAGGTTATTTTTCAAAGGAATATAGTTGATATAATTGGTTAACTTTTACTCATATTAGCCGTAAAAAGCCATATTGATAATAACCCCTTTTAAATGAAAAAAGTTTCTGTTGTAACCGTAAATTTCAACCAGCCTTCGGTAACCGAAGAAATGTTATTATCGATTAAAAATACAAGTACTTATAGTAATATCGAAATAATTGTTGTTGATAATGCAAGTAAAGCGAATCCTGTACCTGCCTGGACAATAAAATATCCCGAAATAATATTTATCCGCTCGGATGTTAACCTTGGTTTTGCGGGCGGTAATAACCTCGGGCTCACAGTTGCAACCGGCGATTATATTTTCATGGTAAATAATGATACTGAGTTTACCTCAGGCCTTGTTGAAAAGTTGGTTGAAGTTATGGACGGTAACCCGGCAGTAGGCATGCTATCGCCCAAAATCAAATATTTTAGCGATAAAAACCTGATCCAATATGCGGGTTACACCCCAATGAACTATTATACCTGTCGCAATAGTGTTATAGGTTTAAAGCAAAAAGATGAAGGGCAGTTTGATCATATCACTGCGCCTACCGCATATTGCCATGGAGCTGCCATGATGATCAGAAAAGAAGCTATTGAAAAAGCAGGTATGATGTGCGAAAACTTCTTTCTATATTATGAGGAGGTTGACTGGTGCGAACACATTATCAGGGCAGGTTTTAACGCCTGGGTTTGCACCGATGCACTCATTTATCATAAGGAATCTGTATCGGTAGGCAAAAAAAGCAAGCTTAAGGAATATTTTATGAACCGGAACAGGATCCTGTTTATCCGCAGAAATGCTCCGTTTTTCAAAAAGATCTTCTTTTATTTTTATTTTTTGCTGCTTGTAGTGCCCCGAAACCTGGTCAATTACATCAAAGAAAAACAATACGATTTTATACCGATGCTTCTTAAAGCAGTATGGTGGAATTTTACACACTCAAAAAACAGCAGCAATTTAGGATATCCCATTAACACCATAGCATGAAAATAATTTTAGCCATAAGCCTCTTCATTGTTTTTTACACTTTTGCCGGATACGGTATTTTTCTGTACCTGATCATCAGGATCAAAAGGGCGTTTAAAGGCCAAAAGCCACTTCCTTCAGAAAATATGGATGAACTACCTTCCTGCACTTTGATAATTGCCGCTTATAACGAGGAGTATTTTATTGAACAAAAAATCAGCAACAGTCTCCTGCTTAATTACCCGGCAGGAAAACTGAAATTACTTTTTGTTACCGATGGCTCATCAGACAAAACACCTGATATTATTGCCCGGTATCCGCAAATACAATTATTGCACAGGCCCGAACGGGCAGGCAAAATAGCTGCTGTGCACCGCGCCATGGAATATGTTGATACAGATGCCGTTGTGTTTACCGATGCCAACACGTTTTTGAATAAAGATGCATTGATAAAAATTTGCAGGCATTACAGTGATGCAACCGTAGGAGCAATTGCCGGCGAAAAACGTGTGCATATTGATGAAAATGCCGATGCCAGCGCCGCCGGTGAAGGTTTTTACTGGAAATATGAATCGGCTTTGAAAAAATGGGACTCTGAACTGTATTCGGTTGTTGGTGCAGCAGGTGAGCTGTTTAGCGTACGCCGTTCATTGTACCAGCCCGTTGAGCCAGATACCGTACTTGATGATTTCATGATTTCGATGCTGATAGCAGCCAAAGGATACCGCATTATTTATGAACCTGAAGCGTATGCTACCGAAACTGCATCCGAAAATGTTTCGGAAGAGTTAAAACGGAAGGTTAGGATAGCCGCCGGTGGCATCCAGTCTATTTTAAGGCTTAAAAAATTATTTAACCCATTCCCCTACCCCATTTTATCATTTCAGTATATCAGTCACCGGGTTTTAAGATGGACAATTACCCCCTTCCTCCTTATCCTATCATTTATCCTCAACATCGCCCTTGCGCTTAAACCCGGGGAAACAGCTATGCAGGGACTATTATTGGCACAGGTATTGTTTTATTTACTGGCTTTGCTTGGCCTGTTAATGGAAAAGCGGCAGCTGCGTATCAAAGTTCTTTTTATCCCTTATTATTTTTGTGTTATGAACTATGCAGTGTTGGCCGGTATCATCCGTTATTTCAGCACGAAGCAAAGTGCTGTTTGGGAAAAGGTGCAACGGAAGCAGTAAAACATTGATTATTAGCCAACAGGATAATTATTTTATAGTTTAATATTTTGATTGAATTAAACTCTTATGCATTACAAGGAGTTAACGTACACCCTATGCCCGGCGAGCATAACTCGATATTTAAGGCTCCCAACGATAAGATCTTTGCAAAAATCTTGCAAAATAGCCTCGATGAAGCGGCTAAAAAATAAGTTATGGAAGTAGTAAAGGTTGAAATCCGTTATCTTGACAATGTTGAATGGCAGCAGGACGTTAGTCTCAACCTTACCACAAATGCTCATGTTGATGTTTGGAGAATTAAAATTGTCGGACACCTCCCGTTTATCGAACAGTTTATAAAACTATTACTGCCTGATGAAATAATAAGAGCGGAACGCTACTATCAGGAAAAAGACAGGCAGCGTTTTGTGGTGAGCCGCTGTGCCCTGCGGATCATCTTAGGCAGATATCTCGGCCAACAACCTGAAAATATCCGTTTTGAGATTGGGGCAAACAAAAAACCTTTTGTAAAAACTACCGGGGCTACTGTCAACTATAATGTATCTCACTCAGATGAATGGGTAACCATAGCCGTATCAAAAACTGGAGTGGGTATCGATACAGAAAAAATTGATCGTTCATTCGCCTATAAAGAAATCCTTGCCGATAATTTTAGTGAAGATGAAATCAGTTTCATTAACCAAAGTAACCCGGAAGAAAAATTCATTCTCCTTTGGACCCGTAAAGAAGCCATTACCAAACTTACAAGCCAGGGGCTGGACGAGCGACTTAAATACATTCCTTCTTTAGATGGTAATCATCAAATAAACAACAAGATCATTAATTCATCTAAAGCAATTAAGCTTATAACTTTCAAACTTGACGACAACAATCTGGCCACGCTGGCCTATGAAAGTGAAGATCAGGTTGCAATCCGGTTTCACGACATCGGCCTTACTTCGATTTAAACATACCGTACTTAAGGATACAGTAAATAGCCCTTACGCCGTCCTTCCATCCTATTTTTTTACCTTCTTCATAAGTACGACCGTAATACGAAATACCTACCTCATAGATCCTGATACGGGGGACACGTGCAATTTTCTGGGTAACCTCGGGCTCAAATCCAAAACGCTTTTCGGTAAGTTTAATGGATTGAATAAGCTTAGTGTTAAATAACTTGTAGCATGTTTCCATATCTGTAAGGTTTAGATTGGAAAACCAGTTTGAGGCAAAGGTTAACCACCTGTTACCAATGGTATGCCAAAAAAACAGGATGCGGTGAGGGTTGCTCCCCATAAATCGCGAACCATAAACAACATCAGCAAAGCCAGCTACAACAGGTTTTAATAAGTCATTATATTCAGCAGGGTCATACTCAAGGTCGGCATCCTGGATTATCAAATAATCGCCGGTAGCTTTTGAGATCCCCGTATGCAAAGCAGCACCTTTACCCTTGTTTACTTCGTGTTTAAAGTATTGTATATTAACATCAGGGTTACCAAGCTTGTATTTATAAATGGCAGCTTCTGTATCATCCTTTGAGCAATCATTCACAATGATCACTTCTTTTTCAATATCATTGATAAGGTTTACCTCTTTAATTTTATCTAAAATTAAATGTATGGTATTACCTTCGTTATAAGCCGGGATAATAATTGATAATTTTTGTATCGTCATTTATTGTATTATTGCCTGGTAGATTTTTGCCACAATTATAGTTGTATAAACCTGAACTGGCTTAATATTTTTATATTTAGTAATGCAATTTGTGCTAAAACGAGCTAAAAGTTATTTAAAAAGGCCTAAAGTAATAGTCTCCCTTTTCTTTTTGCTTGTTTTAACCCTCATATTTTGGTTTTGTTTGCCCAAACCCTTATTTAATAGTCCAACTTCGTACGTAATTGACGATGATCAGGGTCAATTACTTGGTGCATCCATCGCCAACGACGGGCAATGGCGCTTCCCTTACAATGGCAGTGTGCCCGAAAAATTCAAGCAATGCATCATTACTTTTGAGGATAAACGTTTTGAACACCATCCAGGTTTTGATATTGTTGCCTTTAGCAGGGCCATCAAACAAAACCTCCGCTCAAAAAAAGTTAGCAGCGGTGGCAGCACAATCACCATGCAGGTGATCAGGCTGGCAACCAAACATAAACGTAACATCTGGAACAAGCTAAAGGAAATTTTCATGGCCATGCGCCTTGAAATAACCTATAGCAAAAGCGAGATTTTAGCTTTATACAGCAGTAATGCCCCCTTTGGCACCAATGTTATTGGATTGGATGCAGCATCATGGCGGTATTTTGGCCGCAGTCCTGATAAACTTTCCTGGGGCGAAATGGCAGCTATGGCTGTGTTGCCCAACTCTCCTTCATTAGTTCACCCCGGCCGGAACAGGGCTATTCTGCTCCGCAAACGAAATTCGTTATTGGATAAGCTCCATAAAGCAGGCGTTATCGACAGCACAACCGCGGCCCTTGCCCGGCTCGAACCTGTACCCGACAGGCCGATGCCGCTACCACAGCTTGCTCCGCATCTTTTACAACGTTTTAAAGCCGATCACCAGGCGAACCCCGATGGAGATACGCGCATTACAAGCAGTATCAAATCATCGCTTCAACAGCAGGTAAATGACATTTTGGAGCAGCACCATAGTTTATTAAAAGCCAATGATATCAACAACATAGCCGCCATTGTACTTGATGTTGAAACCGGGGCTACACTCGCTTACGCGGGCAATATAGCCCATCGTGAAGATCCGCAGATGGAAAGCGACGTTGATGTGATTGACGCCCCCCGAAGTCCCGGAAGCACATTAAAACCGCTGCTTTATGCAGCCATGCTACACGATGGCCTGATATTACCCAGCAGCCTTATGCCCGATGTGCCTACCATGATAGCTGGTTACCATCCCGAAAATTTTGACCTGGGTTACGATGGTGCCGTACCTGCATCACGGGCCTTATCCCGTTCACTAAATGTACCGGCAGTTAAAATGCTGCAGCAATATAAATACGAGCGTTTTTATGATTTTTTGCATAAAGCCGGCATCACCACATTAACCAAGCCTGCTGATCATTACGGACTCTCATTAATATTGGGTGGAGGTGAAAACACGCTTTGGGAATTAAGCGGCGCTTATGCAGATATGGCCCGGGTGCTCAATCATTACAACAAACACAACGGCAAGTATGATGCTGCCGATTTTCATAATCCCGTTTATGAAAAAAAAGAAATTTCTAAACCGGAACTTCAAAAATCAGGATTATTGGACGCAGCTTCCATTTATTATACTTTCCAGGCTATGGAAGAAGTAATGCGCCCCGGCGAGGAAATGCTTTGGCAACAGTTTAGCTCAAGCCAACGTGTTGCCTGGAAAACCGGGACAAGCTTTGGCTTTAGGGATGGCTGGGCCATTGGCGTTACACCCAAATATGTAGTTGGTGTTTGGGTTGGCAATACCGATGGTGAAGGCAGACCGGGATTAACTGGTATTAATACCGCCGCCCCTGCCCTGTTCGAGATTTTCAGACTTCTACCGGTATCGCGCGACTGGTTTGAGATGCCCATGGGCGAAATGGTAAAAATAAATGTATGCAGACAAAGCGGTTATCGTGCAGGACAATACTGCCAGGACATCGAAGAACAATTTGTACCCAAAAGTGGGTTAAAAGCCCCGGTTTGTCCCTACCATCAGTTGGTTCATCTATCTGCCGATGCCAAATGGCAGGTAAACGGTAATTGCGAACCACCGGATAATATCCTCAATAAAAGCTGGTTTGTGTTGCCGCCATCTATGGAATACTATTACAAAGCCAGGAACTACCAATATCATGTGCTTCCACCATTCCGCCCGGATTGTGCCCAGGCCGAAAACGGAAACACCATGGAAGTTATCTATCCAAAAAATGACGCTAAAATATATGTCCCCCTCGAGGCTGACGGTACGCGTGGCCGTATGATCTGCAACGCTGCCCACCGCCAGCCGGGGATGAAAATATTTTGGCATTTGGATGATCAATACGTTGGCGAAACCAAAGACTTTCATCAAATGGCCTTAAATCCGCCTCCGGGCAAACATATCCTCACTTTGGTTGATGGTAATGGAAATACTATTAGCATAGGATTTGAAGTATTGAAGAAATAAAACGCGCGATTTGAGCCTTCTTAATTTTTCTGTAAACTAAATCCCTATAGTTATTATCTAATAACATTATCATTATCTTGCTTCCGTAATTTTTAACGGGATGCTTGAACAATACGATCTGCATAATATACTGGTAATTGATATTGAAACTGTACCCCAATACAGCAGTCACGAACAACTGCCCGAAAATCTGCAGGTTTTATGGGACCTTAAAACCCGGCACCAGCGCAAGGACGAACCTGCCGACACCCATTATGAGCGTGCCGGCATCTGGGCCGAGTTTGGTAAAATAGTTTGCATCTCGGCCGGGATTTTTACTGCCGGCAAGAATATAGGCTTGCGGGTAAAATCTTTTGCATCACATGATGAAAAGGAATTGCTTACCAAATTTTGCACCCTGCTTTTCAGTCAGCCTGCTAACCTTATTTTATGTGCTCATAACGGTAAAGAATTTGACTTTCCCTATATCTGCCGAAGGTTATTGGTAAACGGTATGCCTTTTCCGCAACAATTACAAATAGCAGGTAAAAAGCCTTGGGAAATTTCCCATTTGGATACCATGGAACTGTGGAAGTTTGGTGATCATAAACACTATACCTCTTTAAACTTACTCAGCACTATTTTTAATATCCCTACCCCTAAAGACGATATCGACGGCAGCGATGTGGGGCGGGTTTACTGGCAGGAAAATCAATTAGAGCGAATTTGTGCTTACTGCCAAAAGGATGTGGTTGCCACAGCACAATTATTAAGGCGCTACAGGGGCGAAGAACTGATACCGGATGAATTTATAACCATGGTAGGCTGATGCTTCAAGTAACCGACCTGTCAGTTAGTTTTAAGGGTGGCAAAAGCCAGTTTGCTGCTGTAAAAGGAATTTCCTTTACCCTTGATAAAGGCGAAACCATTGGCATTGTAGGCGAATCAGGGTCGGGTAAATCTGTCACTTCGCTTGCGCTGATGCGCTTGCTGAACGAAGATCAGGCTGTAATTGAAGGCTCGGTGCTTTTAAACGGCGTGTGCCTGTGTAAATTATCAGAAGATGAAATGCAGCATATACGCGGCAACCAGGTGGCCATGATCTTCCAGGAACCGATGACATCGCTTAACCCGGTACTTACCTGCGGCTTTCAGCTTACAGAGGCCATCAGGCTGCATTTGAGGGTGAGTAAAGCCGAAGCCAAACAAAAAACCATCGATCTGTTCAAAGAAGTCCAATTGCCCCGCCCTGAGGCGATATTTGATAGTTATCCCCATCAAATATCAGGCGGGCAAAAACAAAGGGTAATGATTGCTATGGCTTTGGCCTGTAACCCGGAGATTTTGATTGCCGATGAGCCAACCACAGCGCTCGACGTTACCGTACAGAAAACAATTATTGAATTATTGCATAAGCTCAAAGCCGAACGGCACATGAGCCTGATCTTTATATCGCATGATTTAGGGGTGATCAAAGAAATTGCCGACCGGGTTTTGGTAATGTACAAAGGCGAAATTGTGGAGGAAGCTACGGTAAATGCTCTGTTTGCAAACCCTAAACACCCATATACCAAAGGCTTACTGGCATGCCGCCCTTCGCCGCAACAGCATTTAAAAAAGCTACCTGTTGTAGCCGATTTTCTGAATGAAGATAAACCGGCATTAACCATCGAAAGCATCAGGGAATTATATCATTATCCGGATGTTGAAATTGCTCGAAGAAAACGAAAACTATATGAACAGCAGCCGCTGTTAAAAGCAGAGAAGTTAAATACATGGTTCCCCACAGATACAGGCCTCATTAAGCGGAAAGACCATGTTGTAAAAGCAGTGAACAATGTAAGCTTTGATGTGTACCCGGGCGAAACCTTAGGCCTCGTCGGCGAATCGGGCTGTGGCAAAACCACTTTAGGGCGAAGTATCCTAAGGTTGATTGAACCTACATCGGGCAGGGTTTCTTTTGAGGGTACCGATCTTCGCGGGCTTAAAAAGGACGAATTGCGACAGATCAGGAAGGATATCCAGATCATTTTTCAGGACCCTTATTCGTCATTAAACCCCAAGCTTACTGTTGGGCAATCACTTATGGAACCCTTGCAGGTGCATCAGTTTTACAGCAATGACGCAACCCGAAAGCGTAAAGTAATTGAGCTGCTTGAGCGGGTTAATCTTCAGCCGGCACATTTTAACCGTTATCCTCACGAGTTTTCGGGCGGGCAGCGCCAGCGGATTGTGATAGCGAGAGCTTTAGCGCTTCAGCCTAAATTTATCATTTGCGATGAATCGGTTTCGGCACTTGATGTATCGGTACAGGCCCAGGTTTTGAACCTGATCCGTGAGTTGCAGGAGGAATTAAAACTTACCTATATCTTTATTTCGCATGATCTGGCCGTAATCAAGCATATCTCCGACAGGATGATGGTGATGAACAAGGGCGAAATAGTGGAAACAGGTTATCCTGACGATATTTATTACCGCCCTAAAGAAGAATATACTAAAAGGCTGATAGCTTCGATACCGGGTTGATTAACCTATCATATAGGGGGCAATACAACAAGCTGTACACCCCAAAATTCAGTATCTTTGATGCAAATTCTATTCTATGTCTAAACACAAGAAAAACAACTCTTCTATACACCAGGTACTTGCCCAAATGGTACTTGATATATTTGAACAAAACGGCAATACGCCACTCAACTATAAACAGGTTTCTGCTAAATTAAACGTGCGTGATCCCGAATCGCGCGAGATCATCTATGAGATCTTAAAAGACGAGGTAAAAAAATCTGTTCTAAAAGAAATTTCTCCGGGCAAATTCCAACTGCTCGAACTTAAGACCTTTATCGAAGGCATAGTTGATCTTACCAACGATGGTTCGGCTTTTATCGTTACTGATGACGAATTTGAGAGCGACATATTCATCGCTCCGCGTAAACTCCGCACTGCCCTTAATGGCGACCGTGTTAAGGTGTATGTATATGCCAAAAGCAAGGGCAAACATAAAGAGGGTGAGGTTATCGAAATCCTCCAGCGCGCCAAGATGGAGTTTACCGGTATCGTTAAACTCTCTGAGCGCTATGCCTTTTTCATCCCCGACGACCGCAAGATGATGCATGATATTTTTATCCCTATCTCCGAATTGAACGGGGCTAAAAATGGCATTAAAGCTGTAGCTGAAATTACCGACTGGCCAACCGAGGCTAAAAACCCTATAGGCCGTATCAAACATATTTTAGGGGCCCAGGGTGAAAACGACACGGAGATGAACGCCATCCTGGCCGAGTATGGCTTTCCGCTGGCATTTCCGGCCGAGGTAGAGCATGATGCCGAAGAAATCTCAGACGTAATAACTTCTGAAGAAATTGCTAAACGCCGCGATTTCCGGAATATCACAACCTTTACCATCGACCCATTTGATGCCAAAGACTTTGACGATGCCTTATCCTACCGTGTGCTGGACAATGGCAATTACGAAGTAGGTGTTCACATTGCCGATGTATCGCATTACATCATCCCCGATTCGGCTTTGGATAAAGAAGCTTTGGACCGGGCAACGTCGGTTTACCTGGTTGACAGGGTAATCCCGATGTTGCCTGAAAGGCTATCAAATGGCCTTTGCTCCCTTCGCCCTAAAGAAGAAAAACTTTGCTTTTCGGCCGTTTTTGAAATGGATGAAAATGCCAATATCATTACCGAATGGTATGGCAAAACAATCATCTATTCGGACAGGCGCTTTACCTACGAAGAAGTGCAGGAAATAATAGAAACCGGTGAGGGTGATTTTAAAGAAGAAATATTTAAGCTAAACGCACTGGCTTATAGGCTGCGCGACCGTAAATTTAAAAACGGGGCTATCAGCTTTGAAACCACCGAGGTTAAATTCAAGCTGGATGAAACCGGCAAACCAACGGGCGTTTATGTGAAAGAGCGTAAGGATGCCCACAAACTCATTGAAGATTTTATGTTGCTGGCTAACCGTAAAGTAGCCGAGTATGTAAGTAAAATGGGCAAGGGCAAACACAGATACACTTTTGTATACCGTGTACACGATTCACCTAAGCCCGATGCACTGGCCAATTTTGCCCAGTTTGCAGCAAGGTTTGGTTATAAGATCAATACCAAATCTGACAAGGAAACGGCCAAATCGCTCAATTACCTGATGGAGGATGTGGAAGGCAAGAAAGAACAGAACGTGTTAACACACCTCGCCATCCGCTCAATGGCCAAGGCTATTTATACTACGAAAAGCAGCAGTCATTACGGTTTGGCTTTTGACCATTACACACATTTTACCTCGCCAATTCGTCGTTATCCGGATGTGATGGTACACAGGTTATTGTTCCATTATTTGAACGGCGGTCAATCGGCCAATGCCGAGTTTTATGAAAAACTTTGCTCGCACAGCTCATTAATGGAGAAAAAAGCGGCAGATGCAGAACGTTCTTCAGTAAAATATAAACAAGCTGAGTATCTTCGCGACCAGGTTGGCAACACCTTTATGGGCATCATATCGGGTGTTACCGAATGGGGTATGTATGTAGAGATCATTGAAAACAAATGTGAAGGCATGATTCGCCTGCGTGATATTTCGGATGATTTTTATACTTTGGACGAGAAAAATTATGCCATCATCGGTCAGCGTAAAAAGAAAATTTACCAGTTGGGCGATGAAGTAAAGATCAAAGTAAAACAGGTTGACCTAACCAAAAAACAGATAGATTTTATATTGGTACAAGAATAATGAACCATGATTTACTTGATTTTAAGATTACTTGATCAAAAGACTTGCTAATCGCATCAGGAAATCCTAAAATCGGGCAAATCAAGGTTCCCCTAAATAAATGAAACAACTTACAGAGTTACAGTTACTAATAAATGATGCAGTAGGTAAATTAAGCTACCCGGCTTATCCGGCCGATCTGTACGAACCGATAAGCTACATTTTATCTATTGGCGGTAAGCGCATGCGCCCAGCCCTGCTCCTGCTGGCCTGCGATCTTTTTGGCGGCGACGTTGATAAAGCTATTGAGCCTGCACTGGCCATAGAGGTATTCCATAACTTCACGCTGATGCATGATGACATTATGGATAAAGCTCCGCTACGCCGTGGCAAAGCAACCGTTCATGAAAAATGGAACGCCAATGTGGCTATCCTTTCGGGTGATGCCATGATGGTTGAAGCCAACCGCATGATGATGAAGGTTGATGACAACATTTTGCGCAAGGTACTTGATGTTTTTAACGATACTGCAACCGGTGTGTGCGAAGGCCAGCAGATTGACATGAGCTTTGAGCAGCGCAACGACGTAAGTATTGAAGAGTATATCAACATGATCCGCCTTAAAACAGCAGTATTGCTGGGCGGCACTTTAAAAATAGGATCTATTATTGGCGGCGCAGCTTTAACCGATGCCGATCTGATTGATGCCTTTGGCGTAAACCTGGGCATAGCCTTCCAGTTACAGGATGATATACTGGACGTGTACGGCGATCCTGAAAAGTTTGGCAAACAGGTTGGCGGCGATATCATTTCTAATAAAAAAACCTTTTTATTGATCCGTGCGCTTGAACTGGCTAAGGACAATCAAGCACAAACATTAAGTAATTGGCTAAACGCTACCGAATTTGATAGTGTTGAAAAGGTTAAAGTAATAACTGGTATATACAATGAGCTTAATATCAGGCAACACGCAGAAGAAGCCATGCAAACTTATGCTGACAAAGCATTTGCTGCCCTTGACGCCATTAATTTACCTGAAGGCCATAAGCAGTACCTTCACGATTTTGCGGATGGCTTGCTGGTGAGGGAGAATTGATTTATATTTAAGGATGAAGAAATTTCTACCCATCCTTATCATCCTTATTTGTTCAATAAGCGTTAAAGCTCAAAAACTTACGCCGCCGCATTTTCGTGGTGGCGATAAAGCTTTTCATGGTTTTTTGAACAAAAACTTAAAATGGCCTGAAAATGTTAGCGGAGGGGAAGGCATTGTTACCATAAGCTTTTTTGTTGAAAGCGATGGCCGTTTAACCGACGTAAAAGTGGTTAAAGGCATGAGTGATCCATTTAACAAAGAGGCGTTACGGGTAATTAAGCTTTCTGAAAGATGGATACCGGCTATGCGCGATGGTCATTTTATCAAATCAAAATACACCGTACCAATACAATTTTTCACCATGCAGGCAGTGCAGGTTTTAGATAGTACAAAAGTTAATTGACCGTTAGTGTAAATTTCACTTAAGAAAAATTAGATGAAGAAAATTTTACTTACGGCAATTTTCATGCTGGGAATCTCTGCCGCCAAAGCTCAAACAACTGATACAACAAAGACGAAAGAACCTGTATTTACATCGGTTGAACAGGTTCCTGTATTTCCGGGAGGGCTTCGAAAGCTTGCTATGTTCATTGATGAAAATTTTAAATATCCTAAAGGAGAAACAATCGAAGGAAGGGTATATGTTCTATTTGTAGTAGAAAAAGATGGAAGCCTTAGCGATATAAAAATTGCCAAAAGTTTATCTGAAGCTACGGATGCTGAAGCGCTACGACTTATAAAAATGTCTTCCCCTTGGAAACCAGGTACGCGGGGAGGTCAGCCTGTAAGAGTTCAATATGTTTTACCCATTAACTTTAAACATAGCCATTAATATTCTATGAAAAAAGTCCTATTAATTTCTACGTTTCTCTTTCTTGCGGGATATATTCACGCCCAAACCCTGACCTCTGGCGGAAAACTGAAACCCGAGCAAGCCATAATGGACGTGCGCCATTATACCATTTCGCTTGCTGTTAATCCGGAGCAAAAAACCATTGATGGCTTTACCACCATTGATGTGATCATGGCCCAGCCGACCAAAGTTTTACTTTTTGATCTGTTGGATTCATTACACATCAGCAAAGTTTTGGTAAATGGCAAACAGCAACCATTTGAATATAAGAACAACCTTATTACCATTAATACAACCAAAGAACTGCCTGCTGGTAAAGCAAGTGTAAAAGTAATCTACGGAGGTAAACCGCATGTTGCCCGTCGCCCACCGTGGGATGATGGTTTTATTTGGACCCGCGATTCAACCGGGCACCAGTGGATGGCAATCACCGCCGAAGGTACAGGTGGCAAATTGTATTTCCCTTGTAAGGATCACCCGTCCGACGAAGCTAATGAGGGGGTGGATATGTTCATCACCGTTCCCAAAAACCTTGTAGTAGCCGGGCCAGGATTGTTAAAAGGCGTAACTAAACAAAAGGAAACAGCAACATTCCATTGGCAAACCAAATATACCATCAATAATTACAGCATCTTGTTTAATGCCGGTGATTATACAGTTGTGACCCGTCCGTACGCAACCGTTGACGGGCACCAGGTTCCTATCCAGTTTTATGTATTAAAGGAACATGCCGCCAAAGCCGAACATCACCTGGATATTTTTGTAAAAACTATCAAAGAACAGGAGAAATACTTTGGCGAATATCCCTGGGCAAAAGAGAAGATAGGCATTGTTGAAACCCCTCACCTGGGCATGGAGCACCAAACCATGAATGCTTATGGTGCCAAATTTAAATATACCAAAGTCGGCGGTGAAGATTATGACGGCCTGATGCATCATGAGTTTGGTCACGAATGGTGGGGTAATAAAGTAACTGCTAAAGATTGGGCCGATTACTGGATCCACGAAGGCATTTGTACCTATGGCGACGCACTGTACGTAAGGGAATTTGAAGGCGAGAAAGCTTATATCAAATTCTTCCAAAATTCAGCACTCTCATTCGGCAATAAAATCCCGCTTGTTATCGGGAAAGACATCGATGAAGAATCGGCCTATAATGGCGATATCTACGGTAAGGGCGCATTCTTTATGCACACACTCAGGTATATTATGGGCGATAGCAGCTTCTTTCCTGCCCTTAAAGGTTTCGTTACTGATCCGCGTTATACTTACAGCAATTTGGCAAGTACCGATGATGTGATGCAGTATTTCAGCAAGGCTGCGGGTCAGAATCTGAAGCCGGTATTCGATCTGTATATCTATTCCATCAACAAACTGGAAGTACACATAAAAGCCCAGCGAGGCGATAAATACCAGGTTCAGTTGTTAAACATCGATATGCCATTGCCAATTGATATTACGGCAGATGGCGTGACCAAACGTTATATACTTGATAAAAAAGGCATCACCATAATCAGCAAGACAATGCCGGTTATTGATCCGGATACCTATTATTTGAAGAAACTGATCATTGAATAAAATAAAGTTCTACTATCTCAAGATGAAACATGTCCTACTTGTCACATTTCTATTTGTAATGTTATTATCCACCGTTAAAGCGCAAACAGCGAAGATAGACACCTCTGTTTATACTGAGGTTGAACAACTTCCGGAATTTCCTGGTGGTACTAAAAAACTTAAAGAGTATATATCGAATATTATAAAAAAGGCCCCGCTTAAAGACCAGCCTTCGGGATTAGTTATTATTACCTTCGTTATAGAAAGGAATGGCAGTGTAACCAATACCCATGTAACCAAAGAATTAACTGCTGAAACTGATTCGCTTGCCGTCGACATAGTAAAAAGAAGCCCTAAATGGAAACCAGCTCAGCAAAATGGCCAAACCGTACGTTGTCTGTACTCTGTACCAGTATCATTTGGAAAGGGTAACGATATGCCGGTTGCTGTAAAAGAGATAAAAGAGCGATAATTTCAAATATCATATTTGGCGCAAGTGTTGTACGGCGATTACGGGAATGAATATTTGTACCTTCCAATAAAGCACAAGTCTGCCACCACACATTTCTCCGCTCAAGACTTGCGCTGAAGAACATATCAATAACAAGCAAAAACATGCCAATTATCAACCCAGATACTTATTATGTAAAGAAATTGATCATTGAATAATCTATGAAGTACCTGTCTGTATTTGGTTTGATTCTCGCTTTTGTTGTTTTTGCCCAAAGCAAAACAACAAAAGCGAGAATCAAACCTGATACAACTGTTTATACGAAAGTTGACGAGATACCTGAATTTCCCGGAGGATTGGAAAAATTGGGTGCTTATCTTTCAAAGATGAAAATGCCCGCCTTAGATACAACTGAAAATACCCAGGGCCGGGTTATCATACAAATGATTGTAGAAAAGGACGGAAGGTTGACCCATGTTAAAGCAATTCGTGGTAGGAATAGCGCAATGGATAAGGCTTATATCGAATACATCCGCAGATCGCCTAA
The DNA here is from genome assembly GCF_047324315.1 of Mucilaginibacter sp. Mucisp86. Classification (NCBI taxonomy): domain Bacteria; kingdom Pseudomonadati; phylum Bacteroidota; class Sphingobacteriia; order Sphingobacteriales; family Sphingobacteriaceae; genus Mucilaginibacter; species Mucilaginibacter sp. Mucisp86. The sequence goes on along the minus strand of NZ_CP168503.1, from coordinate 5,856,098 downwards.
ATGGAAGCCAGGGCTTATTCATGGCAAACCGGTTAGAGTAGTATACAGTATACCTATTAGTATTAATTTCGCTTCTGACGAATAAGCACCAAACAAAAAATCCCGATCAAAACTGACCGGGATTTTTTATACCCTAATATTTGTTAACTGATTACTCAGCTACAGTTTCTTCAGCAGCATCAGCAGCTTCTTCTTTTTTAGCTTTTGGTGCAGCAGCTTTCTTTGCTTTTGGAGCTTCTTCAGCAGCAGGAGCTTCAACAGCTTTAGCTTCTTTTTTAGCTTTTGGTGCAGGTGCAGCTACTTCTTCAGCTTCAGCTTCAAACGGAACTACTGAAACGTATGAACGGTTATCAGCTTTCTTTTTGAAAACTACGATACCTTCGGCCAGTGCAAATAAAGTATGATCTTTACCAAGACCAACGTTTAAGCCTGGGTTGTGTTTTGTACCACGCTGACGTACGATGATGTTACCTGCGATTGCTGGCTGACCACCGAAAATTTTGATACCTAAGCGTTTGCTATGTGACTCACGACCGTTTCTTGAGCTACCGGCCCCTTTCTTATGTGCCATTTTTTATATCTTTTATGGAATTGCAGAACAACTCCGGTTCAACCTTTAATTATAATGTAATACCGGTGATCTCGATTTTGGTAAATTGCTGACGGTGACCGTTTTTCTTTTTGTAACCTTTTCTTCTTTTCTTTTTGAAGATGATTACTTTATCACCTTTTAAATGTGACACGATCTTAGCCGATACTTTAGCACCTTTCAAATCAGAACCTAATTTGAATTTACCTTCGTTTTCTGCTAACAATACACTGTCAAATTCAATACTAGCGCCTTCATCGCCTTGTAACCTGTGTACAAAGATCTGCTGGTCTTTGGCAACTTTAAATTGCTGTCCTGCTATACTTACTATTGCGTACATGTTTGTTAAATATTGTTTTAAATTTCGAGGTGCAAATATAGGGATTGATTATTTAATAAACAACATCCCAATATTTTATTTTTTACCGCGATCTTCAACATCAGTAAGTTTCTTCTTTATCTCGTCTATCAACCGCTGATTGGCATCAATCAGTTTAGGGTTACCAAAATAATCTGTATCGAAAATCACGCGCTTGTTTTTTTTCTTATATTTAAACTCAATGATATATCTAACAGCTTTTTTTGAAGCCGCGGCCGATGTATCACCAATTTCTTTCGACGGAAAATCCCAAAAACCGAGGTCGGCGGCCTTGCGGTGCAAGTATAGCAGATCATCTTTGGTTAAACGCAAATGCTCTTTCACCAGCGAATCTCGTTTGTCGAGGTACTGAAACATGCCGGTATGCGAATCATATTTATTAACAAGGCTATCCTTATAACCATATTGAAAGCTGATCGATTCGAAATCAACGAAACGGTAAGGTGCATTCTTGATCATCATACCATAATAATAAACGCAGTACAGTATAAACGGCACCACAACAGTCATGATCAGGAATACTTTTTTTAAACGGGGAGACATATATAACTAATTAGTGAATTATTGAATTAGTGAGTTAGTGAGTTAGTGAATTAAAATCACCGTTAAATTTCATGATACAGTTTTTCTTGATGCTGAAGTGATTTTTAATATCTGAATGGCTTCATCCAATAAAACTGCCAGGTCTGATTGTTTTACAACTTCGGCCTCAATTAATACTTCCATCCAAAATGCTGATTCATCTGCTTCCTCTACAACTGTTGAAAGTTTTGAATGAAATTCGGCTTGGGATCGAGCCCTGCAAGCGGCGCGATAGTTAGCCCCTACCGATGACGAAGATCTTAATAATTGTCTTCCGATAATTTTAGCTTCCTCTGTTTTAGGTAGAGTTTTGAAAAATTTAATATTGTCTACTACGAATTTCTTAGTACGATTTCTAAATTGCTCAGCAAAATCTGTTTTATTTGTATCTTTCATATACTTAACTAATTATTGATAAGGTGATTAAAATGTGATAGGGGAAATTAATAAATCACTAACTCATTAAATCACTAATTCACTAATTAATTCCTTCCCCTTCCCACTTGCTTACTACCGCCGTTGCCATGGCATTACCAAGCACATTGGTAGCCGAACGCCCCATGTCTAACAACGGATCAATACCAATCAACAAAAACAAACCTGCTTCCGGAATATTGAACATAGCCAACGTACCTGCAATTACCACCAGCGAAGCCCTTGGCACACCCGCCACACCTTTACTGGTAAGCATCAGCACCAACAACATCGATAACTGGTGCCCGAATGAAAGATGAATATCATATGATTGCGCAAGGAACAATGATGCAAAAGTCATGTACATCATGGAACCATCCAAATTAAATGAATAACCCAATGGCAACACAAAGCTCACTATTTTATTACTGCAGCCAAATTTCTCCAGTTCTTCCAGTACTTTAGGATATGCTGCTTCACTTGTTGATGTACTGAAAGCTATCAACATGGCATCTTTAATACTGTTAAGTAGCCTGAACACCGGTTTTCTTAATACAATATACCCGGCCAATATAATTACCGACCAAAGTACGATCAGCGAAAAATAAAACTCACTGATAAAAATGCCATAGGTTGAAAGTACACCTATCCCTTGTTTAGCTACTACAGCAGTTATGGCGCCAAATACAGCCAAAGGGGCCATTTTCATAACATAGCCGGTAATCTTCATGATCACGTGGGCAAAGGCGTCCATCGCTTTGATCACAATTTTGCCCTGCTCGCCTATAGCAGCGGTAGCTACGCCAAAAAACAAAGAGAACACCACGATCTGCAGGATCTCGTTATTGGCCATCGCCTCTATAAAGCTTTTGGGAAAAACGTGACCAACAAACTCAGTCAATGACAATGCCGTTTTTTTGATGCCCGTACTTAAATGACTATCAGGAAGCGGCAGGTGCATGGTTTTGCCTGGCTCAAACAGGTTAACCAGCAGCATTCCTAATAATAAGGACACCAGTGTTGCGCTGATGAACCAAAGCATAGTTTTACCGCCAATCCGGCCAACGGCCTTAATGTCCCCCACCTTGGCTACGCCTACTACCAACGTGGTAAACACCAGCGGGGCTACAATCATTTTAATAAGGTTAAGAAAAATTTTGCTCAGGATATTATAAAGCTCAAGTTTATCTTCCCGTGCATCTGTAGCCTGGCTTTGTAGTTTTACCTGGGCTATTCTTTGCAGTTTAAGATCTTTATAAGCCGATGCGGTAGTATCGGATAATGCTTCTATACTTTTGTCGATGCTTTTAATAGTTGCACCGGCAGTGCTAAGCTGTTTATTGAGATCGGCAAAAACATAAGTGTTATAAATATAACCGGCTATCACACCCAATACCAGTGCGATAAAAATGAAGAGCGTCAGTCTGCTTTTTTTCATTTAATTTAATAAGCCTGCAAAACTACAAAATTTACGCGCTGTTTAAACAGGCATAGGAATATTCTATTTTATGATTAAGTTAAATGAAGAAACAAAATTATTGCACCAAAGCAGTCGTGTTTTAATTCCCTCACTATTATTCGAATTAAAACGAGTTACACGAATGGTTCCCCGTCCGCATTCGTGTAATTAGTTTTAATTTTCTTGAACTGCAAAGGTCATTCGTGAAAAAATATTTAAACAATTAGTAATTTGCCCGCTTATTTACAACATGAGTACCACAACTTACGGATTACAGCATATAAAAAAAGAGATTCAGCACTTGCCTAACGAGCAGCTGGCCGAATTGATGCTCCGTTTGGCGCGCTACAAAAAGGAAAACAAAGAACTCCTTGCCTACCTGCTTTTTGAGGCCCATGATGAAGCCGCCTTTGTTGAAAAGGTAAAGGCCGAAGCCGGGTTCATGTTCAGTCAGCTATCGTCTTTGAGCTACAACGCTGCAAAGGGCATGCGTAAAATACTGAGACTATTAAGTAAGTACACTAAATTCATGGCCTCAAAAGGTGCCGAGATCGAATTACTAATCAATTTTTGCGAAAACTATGTCGAATATGCCGACAGGCGTACATCATATAAACCTTTAAGGCTGATATTAACAAGGCAGGTTGAAAAGATCCGTGGGTTGATCAATAAACTCCATGAAGACTTACAATTTGATTACCAAGACAGTTACAATAAATTAATAAGCGATGCCGAGAGCAAGCTGGGCTGGTTTAAAAAGAATGATCATTTGTTGTAACATACAAAGCTTAACATCGTCTAAATATAAAATTAACTGAAGTGGCCAACAAAGAAGCAGCATTCAAGCAGATATATGAAGCTAATTCTAAAAAGATATTCCATCTGTGCTATGGTTATACCGGCGATGACGATGCCGCCAACGACCTGTTACAGGAAACCTTTTTAAAGGTTTGGCAAAATTTAGAGAAATTCCGTAACCAGGCCATGATATCAACCTGGATTTACCGCATTGCTGTAAATACCTGTTTAACCTATTTGCGCTCGGAAAAACGCCAGGCCAAAGACGAACTAACTCCACAATTAGCCGAAACAAAGCGCGAAGAACTATCTGACAAAAACGAGCAGGTAGCCTTACTATACAAGTGTATTTCAAAACTGGAAGAATCAGAAAGGATTATTATAACCATGGTGCTTGATGAGGTGCCGTACCCCGAAATTGCCGAAATTTCGGGCATATCAGAAGGGAATTTGAGGGTGAAAATTTATCGTATAAAACAAAAATTAACGGAGTTATATAACCAGTATGAAAGACTTTGATCATTTGATGTCGGTTTGGCAGGGACAGCCAAAACCAGATCAGCTTTCGGTGGAAGAGGTGCTGAAGCAGGTAAAGAAGGGAATAAGGAGTATAACCCAAAAGTTATACTGGAGCATTGTGGCCATGGTTGTAACCGTAGCTTTCGCTTTCGTCGTCACTTTTTTCCTGGCATTCAAATCTGCAGTTACCACCATCGGGATTTTGATTGTGCTGGTAACCATGCTCATGTACCTTTCATTAATGGTACGCCATTACCACATTTTGAGCAAGCGCGACGCCACCCTTAATCCTGCTGAGTATCTTGACAGTCTTAAGGCATATCAAAAAAACCGCAGCAAGGTTATTGGCTGGTTTTATTATACCTATATACTATTGCTAAGCGCGGGTTTAGCCATGTATTTTATCGAAGTACTTGAACATTCATCGCTTACCTTTAAAATAGTTACCTACACATCAATCGGCATTTGGTTTTTGTTCACCACATTTTACCTTAAACCCCGGATGTTTAAGAACGAGGAAGAAAAATTAAACCTCATGATTGACAGGCTGGTAAGGCTGAAAGAACAATTTGATTGAAGCATTAGTTTTTTAGTTTTGCTTCATGGCTACAGAAACAGTAACTATTCAAAAAGTAACTTTGGCCGATGCCGATGTATTATTGGCGTTAAGCAAAAAAACATTTTTCCATTTCTTCGCGCATTTAAATAAGCCGGAAGATATGGAAGCATATGCAGCCGTGGCCTTTACCCCGCAGAAAATACAATCAGAGCTCAGTAACCCAAACTCCCATTTTTTCTTCGCTATGCTTGACGATGAAATAGCCGGCTATCTCAAGTTAAATTATGGTGCGGCCCAAACCGAGCTTCAGGACCCTGAGGCTGTTGAAATAGAACGTATTTATGTTTTGGCAGAGCATCATGGCAAAAAGATAGGCCACCAGTTTATTGATTTCACCTTAAAAGAAGCAACCACTAAAAACCTTCAATACGTTTGGCTTGGCGTTTGGGAACATAACAAAAAAGCACTGGCCTTTTATAAAAAGCATGGCTTTGAATTATTCAGCAGCCACGAGTTTGTTTTAGGCAGCGACAAGCAAACTGATTTATTAATGAAAAAAGCGATCTTATCAAGCTCAAAGCCGAAAGCTTTTTTGCTTTATTGATTTTTTCGCTTTGAGCTTTCAGCCTTATGCTTTTGGCTTGAAGGCCTTCTGCTTTTAGCTATTCAACAACGGCAACTCATAGTTAACCCCAACCCTTAAGGCTTTTAAGCCGGTAACCCCCTGCAATTCTTCCAGTTCAAGATATTCAAGATCATCAAGCAAATAGCCCTGAACTTGCAAATACCTGATGTATTCGTCATATTCGGCGGCTTCTGTTGGGTTAAAATATACCATGGCTATTTTGCCGGGCTGGGTAAGGCGTTCAAAGGTACCTGCTATCAAAACCTTGTCAATACGCTTTTTGATCACCTCGTAACGGATATTGTAAGCTCCCTCAACGTCAAAACGCCTTTCATCATTCCGGAAACTGATATCTATCGCATTGGAATGAATGAATATCAAATGCGTGGTTTGCAACGGACGTGAAAGTTGATCGCTAAGGTCATGCGTCATCCTGGCAATCTCGGCCATCGACCTTAACTGCCACAAACGGATATTTTTAAGGTACAGCATATCAAAAACACGTTGAGGTGCTATTGATTGCCCAATGTATATGTCATATTCAACGCCATCGGTACGGAATTTCTCGAAATAACAGGGAAATGATTCCTGTACTTCTGTCTGGGCCTGTTCCAGGTATTGATTGATAGACGTGTTAATGAGTTGCATCGAGGTTTCCAACTTCCGCCTGTTCTCAAATGAAGCACCGGTTTCTTCGTTCATTGCGTCGAAATACCTGCCAATGATCTCCCTTTCGGCAGGATAATTATTTCTGAAATGTTCCAAAAACGGATTAACCTCATTATGCAGGAAGGTATCTAACATCAACTCATCGTTGGTAGTAATGTAACCGCTGATGCGTTCAAGCCATTCTTCACACTTAGATATCAGCTTACCGGTAAGGCTTAAATGAATATCTTGATTTAAAACCTGCAGGGTTTCAATCAGTATGGTGAGCAGGCTTTTCAAATCTTCCTGCAGGGCACTGTTGCGCTCAACTGTGGAGTTGCGGATATCAACAGCACCAAACAATGGGTAAACATGGCTGAATGACACCGTTTCAATTTCGGGACTCTTTTTCTTCTTTCTTTTTTCCTTAAGATAATTCCAGGCTACCTCATTAAATTTCCATTGAACCGATGGCTGTAACGATGTAAATTTATGTTTGATAACCCCGGCAATACGTGCCTCAAACTGATCAATACTGTTTTGAAGCAGCTGTGCTATCAGCGGAATGGTGGCCTGTAATTTTGAAAGCAATTTCTCATAAAAAACAATTTCTTTATAAGAATATACTTCCATTATACCCACATTTTTCTTATTATAATACACCGGAAAAATACCGTACGATTTAATACCCGCCTGTTTCAAAACCTGTAAAAAGGGGAATTTACCTATCTTATCGTCGGTTATGGAATTGAAAAAGATAGGCCTGGGGTTTTGGTTATAGTCTTCAACAACAGCGTCAAAAGTTTCCTCGGCAAGGTTAAAATCTTTGGCAGCCTTAAGCAGGATACTCCTGGAGCATTCGTCGTTATCAAATATAGGCTCGTTATTGATAGTTAAAAAAGGCATCAGCCCAAACTCAATACCCGGACTTTCGGCAAGAGATTTAAGTGAACTGATGATATGCGCATACTGCTCCTCTTCATTTGCCGAATGATTTACCAACTCTGTTCGGATACTATCTAGCGCGTGGGTTAACGTTACATCGGTTAATGTAATTATACAAAACCCTTTAAACTTAAAAATATTAAGCGGTATAACCTTTTCAATTAACTCAAGGCTCGTGTGCGAATGTAAATAGGGCTCAATAGTATCAAAACTAAGTTCGGGCAATTCGCCATTCAATTCAATCTCTACAAAACGGGCATCAGTTTGGATATTAAAATATCGCGAAAGACCTGTTTCGGGATCTTGATATGAAAACAGCAATTCATTTTTCATTGCTGATGAAAAGCCATACATCCGCTCAAGGATCAGGTTGTAAATAAACCGTTTTTGCCTGTCGCTGAACATTTCGTTCTTGGATACATTAAGCGCATACAAATTTGAATGGTGGCTTGAGTGAAATTCATAAAAAGCCTCGGTACTGAAAAAGATCTTATCAGGTACCGGTGTGCTCAGTGCCCAGTGAAATTCCTTTTCGTTGGCTATCGGCGGTGTAAGTATGGAGTAAATAAGCTCCAGCATTTCCCGGTATTTTTCGGCATCGGTTGGCCGCATATCCAGGTCAATACATATGTCATGCTCAAAACGCTCTAAAACATAGCGGTAAAACTCGCTCTTGAGCGTTTTTTCGGTAGCAATCCGTTCTTTTAAATGCGCAACGAACGGGTTAAATGTCAGGCATGTTTCAACCTGGCAAATAGTGCATTCGTTTTTGCTTATATTGAGTACTTCTGTGTGCATTTTTCAATTACAATTTTACCCTTTATTAAAATCTGAAACTGGTTGAAAGATAAGGGTACCATCCTTCTTCAGAGTAAGCGGCAATTATTTTAATAACTGCCAGTCTTGCCGGTGCAACATAAAGACCTGCACCGGTGCCGTTGTGCCATTTATCTGAGCTTTGCCCGTTTTCCCAAACCCGGCCTATATCATAAAATCCAATAACACCTATCTGGCCGGGAACGATATAACTTGCAAAATCGCTCAATTTTACCCTCAGCTCCAGATTATTATAAAAACTGTGCTGACCGGCAAACCTATACAGCCTGTAACCTAATAAATTATCCTGCCCCCCTAAAAACAACGATTGATAAAAGGCTGTTTTGCCAATGGTAATACCGCCACCTATCCTATCGGCCAAAACAATAGTGCTTTTGGCATTCAGGCTTTTATATAAAGCAACCTGGGGTATTAATTGAGCAAAACTTGTGGAGCTGTTATTTAAGCCATTAAACTCCTGAAGTTTAATATTTACAAAGCTTCCCCAGGCCGGGAGCACCTTATCATTCCGTTTATCGTTGATAAAATTAACAACTACACCGGCATGCATTTTTGTTTTATCAAAGGTATAACTGTCGGGCGCATTTGTCAGTAACGGATATGTAATAAATCGGCCGATATTGTCATCAACATCTAATTTATAGTACTGAAACGCAGGGCCTACCGTTACAGAAGTACCCGATTCGTTACGCCACCTGAAAGCCGGACTAAATGTAAGATTAGTGAACCGGGTACGATGATATTTACGATAGTCGCCAATCTTAATAAATGATGTTTCGTTTCCTCTGCCAAAAAAGTTGATGTTATCCGGATAATCAAACTGGACATTCATTAAATAATCAGCTTTACCAAAAGCATGGATCCACTCACCGTTGTAACTAAATTTGAAAGCCTTTGTACTGAACGAGTGACTGGCAAATACCGTTTGCACATCATTATAAGGTAATTTCTGAAAGCCTTCCTGGTGGGTGTATTTAAAACCGGCACCAAGCAGTACACCTTCATCCGGGTTATAAGAGATATTGGCCAGGGGCGCTATTACATTCATAAGGTTAACCCGTAGAAATGAGGTATTGGCACTATCCTTACTGATATGTTTGTTAACACTTGATTCGTCGCCGGTTATGCTCAACTTTTTGCCCCGGTCATATAATTGTACCGTGTTAAGCGATTTTACAATATTGTATGTTTTGATACCGGTGCTATCAATAAACCGCAGTTTTATTGGCGAAGTAGCGTTATCAAGCACCACTTTGTCATCTCCACCGCCAACATAAATGCGAAGCTCTTTTGTGATATCCGGGTGATAATTCTGGTTCATAAGGGTATCCTTAACCTCACCATTTTTATTTATTTTATTAATCACCACATTCAGGCTGCCATTAGGTTCATCCTTTACCGTTACCAGCTCATTTTTATTTGAGGCATGGATATCGACTATTTTATTAATGAACTTATAGTAATACTCCATTTCGGCCGGGATATTGGCACGACGTTCTTTTAGTTGTTTCAGTAATACATCATGCCTTAGTTTATATGATGATTCGGGCAGGCGCCTTAAACCGGCTTCCAACACCTCATCCGTTTCGGCAGCAACAAAATCATTCACGATTTTTGTCCATTGCTCATGACTGTATTGTACAGATGGCCACCGTTGCATAAACATGGTTTTCCATAAGGAATATTTTACGCTGTAGATTTCACCGCTAAAACCCTGCAGGTTCGGCGCAATCCATGGCTGCGCTGCTATGGTTGGCAATATTCCCTGGTTGGTGTAAAATACCTGGTCGCGATCGCGCGGGACGGCAGTATAAAATTTACCTTTCCCTTTATCCTCATCGCGCCAGCGCCACTGATCGCCATGCCTGTCCCAATCACCAATTAGTAAATCGAGCAGGCGGGCGCGTAAAAACTCTTCGCCATCCACCGTGTTATCATTGTCCTCCAGCATTTTGCCTATCATTTTTACCGTATTGTCAGATTTGCCACCCGGTTCACGCTCTTCAAGCAAACAAACCTTATTGGCAAAAATGTGGGCATACTGGCCTAAAACAGGATCGGGCGAAACCACACCGATTATCGGATTGGCATGCGGCACACGGGCGGCTGTAGCCAGCGGAGGCACAATCAGTGCGGAGAATGGATGCTGCGCGCTCATGGCATCGTTAACCCAATCTTTAGCAAAGGTTTCCTGGAATTCATCGGGCAGGATCTTTTCCGGCTGCTTCTCTACGCTGCGTAACACCCACTCCTTCCCATCCTTATCAATTAAACGGAGTGAGTGGGTTTGGAAACCACCACCAATACTTTCGGCTTTTAAACCGCCATGAATTTCTGATAGCCTGATCACCGGCAGCTTAGTTTCGGCAGCCCACTCCTTACGGTAGTTTTCGCCAAACCAACGGCGGTGAAAGTTGCTTACGCTATCATATTTAGGATGAACCCTAACCATGATGCTATCCGTCTTGATAGGTGTATGGAGCGTATCAGGAACATTTTTTACTGATGTATATGGTTGTGTATAGGTAAACACCTGCTTAACACCTTGCTCACTATCAATATAATAAGTAAAACGCATCCGTTTATCTATCAACAGATCGGCAATAACGTAGCCCTGCGTAGCATCGGCAAAAAGCGAATATTTGCCTTTGATGGCATAGGTTTGCTTAGCTCCCGCTCCGCTAACCACCTGTATCTGTTTACTTTTGATAAACTGCAGACCATGCTCATGCCCTGCCACGTGAATAAGGTTTGGGAAACTGCCAAAAACCGCATCCACTTTTCTGATCATCTCTTTATATAGCGGATGCCCCAAATCTTCGGGGTTTGAAAATGTAGAACGGAGAAAAGGGTAAAGTGAACCAATAACAGGCAGCGGTACCCAAAGGTCTTTATTAACCACTGTAAGCGGGAAAATATGATCCTTAAGCGAAAAATACCCGCCATGCGTACCATAACTCTGGAACGGGTGATGCGACGCCAGTATGATCACTTTATCTTTATTGCGCTCAAAAATCAGCTTGATCTTATCGGCAATATCATCTTTATTTTTACAATCGCACTCGGCACCTGGGTTACTTTTATTGAAAGGATATAACCACCATTCGCTGTCAAAAGCTATTACGGTAAGATCATTCGTCAAATTAATCTCAACAGGATCGGGGCAACCATTTTCAGGTACCATTTTAAGCAGTTTATCGCCCTGCTGATCTAAAAACTCCCATTGCCGTTTTATTTTAGTCAAGCCGAGAGGCCCCATCTTATCCCAGTCATGATTACCGGGTATAAAATATACAGGTGCGCCGGCAGCCCGCATAGGCTGGTATTGTGATTGCAGGATTTTTTTAGTTTGGGCTTCTTCCGGACTGCCGGATAAACCCATACCGCGCGGATAAATATTATCTCCCAGATAAAATACCGAAGTTTTATTTTTGAGCACATTCGCAGCTGCATGCTTTAAAACAGCGCTTTGCTGCATATCCATTTCTCCGGCGTCACCGATCAGGATCGTCCTATACTTTATCGAATCCTGGGCATTTGCCTTGAGCATGCCTAATAATAAAACAAATAACAAGGGTAGTTTTTTAATCATGAGGTTCGGTTAGATGTATTTTGTATTACGTTTAGCGATATTATAAACGCTACTTCTTAAAGCTGAATTTCAATATGTTACCGGCGCTCAACTGGTCTCCCTCATTAGAGATATACAGGTTGCGCTGGTTATCAAATGCCATACCTTCGGGTTGCCCAAATATAGTAACACTTAAAGGGTAAACATTTTTCACTTTCCAGTTAACATCAGCAACAACCAGCATTTTATTTACCGACGAAAGGACATACCACTCATTGGTAAACGTATTTTTTGCTATTGCCGAAGGGCGAAACGGCACGCGTTTTTTATCGGCCAGCCGCTCAATTTCCTTAACATCTATTACAAAACTGCCCGTCTGTTTCAAGGTCCCGTCTGCCTGAAGTTTCAAAATATAGCCGCTGCTGCTTTTGGATGTTTTTTCATCGGCACAATGCTTGCAAAGCACGTAAACCAGGCCGGTCTTTTCATCGGCACACATGGCTTCAAATTCTCCTTCGGGTAGCTGGCCTTTAGTTTTTTGTACCTTGGTTACTTCTTTGGTCCTAACCTGGCTAAAAGGAAAAGTGAATAATGTACCATCGCTTTTAAGCATGATCACCTGTTCCCGGCATATGGCTACATCTTCATAATCACCACTTTTGCCAAATTTGGTATAGTTAGCTTTTTTATCGCCCAGTTTCAGGTTAAACAAAAACCCTTCCTCGTCCTGCTCGGCATAAACCGAATCATTTTTACCATTGTGAAATGCAAAGCCGGAGATTTCGGTAAGATCTTCGGGCATTTTGTATTTAACAGGGTTATTAAGGTCATATCCCGGCGGACTAACAGGAATTGCCTTTTCTTTATTTTTACAAGAGATGATTAAAAAAACAACTGCCACGGCAAGCATACCGGCTGCATAAAGAGCCAGTACCTGTTTAGCACCCTGTTTTTTAACCCCTGTCATATTTTTTTTGCTGTAAAAGTTCATAAATAGCCTGCTGCGATTGTACCAGCGGTTCAGTTTTATCAACCCTTATGTTTTGCAATTGTTCATTTAAATTTACAGCCTGCACGTTATCTGCCAATTGGATATCAAGCATTGCTATTACTTCATTCCTGATATGTTCATCATAAACAGGGAAACATACTTCAATACGGCGATAAATGTTACGGTTCATCCAATCGGCCGAGCCCATAAAAACCTCCTGGTTACCGCTGTTGTGGAATATGAAAATACGCCCATGTTCCAGGTAACGGTCAACAATACGCCTTATGGTGATATTTTCGCTCATGCCGGGTACTCCCGGTATTAAACAACAAATACTGCGCACAATCATCCTGATTTTCACCCCTACCTGTGATGCTTCATACAGTTTGCCAATCAGTATCCGCTCCTCCAGGTTATTGAGTTTTATGGTAATTCCTGCCGGGTTCCCTTTACGCGCCTGCTCAATTTCCCTGTCAATGAGCTCAATAAATTTTGATTGCAGGTTAAATTGAGCCACCAGCAGGTGTTTAAAATCAATATCATAGCCTTCGGCCGATTTTGCTTTTTTGCCAAGATAGATAAACAGCAGGTCCATTTCGCGCAGCAACTGCGGATTGGCCGTCATCATGATGTGATCGGTATAAAAGGCAGCCGTGCTTTCATTAAAATTACCCGTTGCCAAAAGCCCGGCATATTTAACACGGCCATCAACAAGGCGCTTTACCAGGCCAACTTTGGCGTGCACTTTTATTGCTTTATCACTGTAAATGATATTGGCACCGGCTGCTTTTAGCTTCTTAGCCCATTTGATATTGTTAGCTTCATCAAAACGGGCTTTTAGCTCAACCAGTACCCTCACTTTTTTACCACTTTGGGCAGCACTGATCAGCGCGTTTACAATCCGCGAATCGCTGGCTACACGATAAAGTGTTACCGAAATCTCCTCAACGTTTTCGTCGATAGCAGCCTCGTTAAAAAAACGGAGAATAGCGTTGTATGATTGATAAGGTGCATGAAAAACACAGTCGCCTTTATCGATATAATCAAATATAGATTCATCCGCGCTGATCTGCCTGTTTACGAGCGGTGGCCATTTGGTATATTTTAAAGATGGGATACCTACCGGCAAACCCATTAAATCTTTAAGGTTATGGTAAAACCCGCCCTCTACAATACTTGATCCCTGTACACCAAGTTTATCCTCAATTAAATGCAAAATGCGCAGCGGGATACCGGGCTGGTGCAAAAAACGCGTGGCTAAACCCTGATCGCGCTTTTGCAGTTGTTTTTCAATCTGCTCCTGAACATCGCCGTCATAATCATCTTTAAGCTCAAGTTCAGCGTCGCGGGTTATTTTGAAGCTGTAACAGCCTTTTATTTCTTCTGTTTTGAAGATCTTGTTAAGATTGTGCCGAACAATATCATCAAGAAAAATGATGTATTGTTTACCATCTTCATTAACGCTGAAAAATCGCGGCAACTGGTTCGACGGAATGTTGAGGATCACTGACCGTTCTTTTTCCTTCTCCAAACCAAGGCTTACCAAAAAGTATAACCGGTTATTTTCGGGGAAGAATTGTTTCTTACCGCCTACCAGGTCAATGGGTTGCAGAAAGGCAAGCACCTGGCTGTAAAAGTAATCGCTTACCCTATCTATTACAGACACCGGGATAGGCTCATTGAACAACAGGTTCACATTATTCTCTTTTAACAACGGAATAAGCCTGCCTGTAAAAACCTTCCCAAAGCGGTTTTGCTGAGCTGCTACCAGTTGCTGAGCCTTATATAGTACATCTTCGCTTTCATCGGTTTTATTATGCAGGTTAAGCTTGTGCAATGCCATTACTACCGGCATCCGCACACGATAAAATTCGTCGAGATTGGATGAGAATATAGCAAGAAAATTTACTCTTTCCATTACAGGGAGTTCTTCGCTTTCGGCCTCCATCAATATGCGTTCATTGAAAAGTAACCAGCTCAGGTCCCTGTCGAAAAATGAGTATTCCATAGGTGTAGATTTTGTTTTTGGCAGTATCCCGACCGCCTACAGTAATGAAGATATAATGAATGCTACCACCGATACGATAAGGCCGAACATGAATATATTGTACGATGCCCTGAGCAGCCTGTATTTTTTGCCCAGCACAACCCCCTGCGAATAGTTATCGCGGATTAAGCTGCCATACAGAAATTCGCGGTCTTCCATCATTTTTTCCATACCATCGCTGTAGTCCTGGTATGACATGCGGTAGAAGTTACCGAAAAACAACAGGTTAACTGTTTTTTTATTGATATCCTCGGGCGTAAACAAGCCCGGTGGAATTGATGGGCGGGTTGATAGTATGGAGAAGATCATAGTAGCTAAACTAACAGACAGGAGCATGAAAGTTGGGATCAGCAAATTTGAATGCTCATCAAGCTTACGCAGCACCAAACTGATAATAGCCGAAAGAATGATAGAGTTAACCGTGATCATGATATGGGCCTTATTATCGGCCATATCGCTCAAACGCTGGTGATTACTGGAACTGATCCTGAACATGGTTTCTATACCACGGTCGGGCCTGTCGTTCTTATGCCTTTTGCCACCATGGTCGTCATCATGATCTTTATCCTTTTCCTTCTCTTTTTCATACGTAATGACAGAGGCTGTACCTTCATCAGCCGTAAGCATTTCAGGTGTTTCCTTAACTTCAACATCAGCCTGTTTTTCAATTAGCTTTTGCAGGTTTTTATGTTTTTGATCATTAAGCAGCAGCCGGCAGTAATCGGTATAATATTCGTGTCCCTGCAAAAACTCAATGTTGTAGCTACGCCATTCGTCCTTATCAATATCATGTTTCTTGATGGCTTCCATCTCCTTGCGCAACAACTTATTTTTATCGCGAAAGTCATCGGTACCTAAATGAAACAAATCTGCATCGCAAATGATCTGCTGCAGTAAATCGGCAGGGCTTTGCGGCATTTTGGTTGCCAAAATACACCCAGACACTTTGTCAATAACTGTTTGATCAACTTTATGCTGTTTAAGAAAATGTGTAGCCAGCGCTACGCTTTTTGATTCGTGGTCCTTTTTATCAGTGAAATACCCGGTATCATGAAACCAGGACGCAGAGATCACTACAAAAAAATCTTCGTCACTTAACTGATAGTGGTTAGCAATTTGAGTAGCCGCTGCAACAACATCTTTAGTATGCCTCAGATTATGATAAATTAAATCGGGATCATGATGTACGTCAAAATAGGATATAGCGTACTGTTTTACCTGTTCTAACAGCGGTTGAAATTTCATCGTAGTGTTTTGTTGTTAAAAGTAAATCAAATTTATTTTAAAAATTTCTATTTGCAGCCATGCACCGGGGAGAAACATCAATTTATCGGACATTGTTTATGCAAAAGGCAAGAAAATGGTTGCCCTTGCATTCACAAACCGCATACCACACAACCATGCCTCTGATTTTCAACGCTTTGAATTTCAACCACCCAAATCACATGGCGATATTTCGTTAAATGCCGAAAATTTCTGTCGATTAAAAGCTAAAACCCGATTATAAGGAGCCCCTAACCAGCCAATAATTTACGACGCCGGTTCTTCTGCAACTCCGGGGCCCTCGTAACTATAGTTATAGGGCGGATGTGGCACAATAAAAGTTTCCTGCACACGCGACGATTTTTTGAAGTAAGGGATCCATATGGCTGCCGTAACTATTGATCGTAAAAGCGGGCTGAGCGCTGTTTCTGCAAGCTTACTACTGATGTTGGCAGCCAAAATATAATCCGTCAGAAAGAAAACGAAACCAAAAGCAAAATAACCGGTGATACAAACAGGCAGTATGTCGCGCTTGTTTAACAGCAACACCAGGCAAAAAAGGGCATAAACCATTAATGTAATATTGCCAATTGCCTCTATAACAACCAGCGACCTAAAATTAAACTCATGCTGATTGCCCTGGTATACATTCCAGGTGTGGAGGCTAAAATAATCGCCTGTAACCATGTTTGAACCGGTTACCAAAGCAGTAGCAGCTAAGCCCAACGCAATTAAGATGAGCCATCCTCCTATCGGCACAAAGGTTGATCCGTAAGCAAACACAATGCCCGGCGTTTCTCTTTGATAAAGCCACACGCCCAGTACAACAAGCCCAACCGTTAACAATAACACAACCAAAATTAATGTGCTATTTGTGGTTGACGTGCTTACCGCACCTTGCGGCGTATAAGAAAAACTGTAACCCAAACTGGTACCGTTAAGCTTTTTTATATCGGCTTTAAACTCATCGAGCTTGTTTACCGGTACATAGTCACTCAAAAACGATAATTTATAGTTAAGCGATAAGGTATCGCCCGCAGCAGTAAAATCCGACTCATAGCGATAATAGTCCCGCTTAATGGAATCATGATCTTCATTAATATTCCACCCGCGGGGCAAAACCACCTTAATAGCATAACTGGCATCGTAAGGGTAGGTAAGAGAAACCGGCGTTTTAATACGACCGGTTATTGAGGGAAACTGGTTGTAAATAAAGTTGGCAAACAGATTGGCGGTAAGTTTGTCGCTGGTAGAATCTTTTTTAAAGAAATCACCTATTTTATAAGTTTCTATGGTAGTAAGTCTATTGGCTTTCAAATCATCCCTTACGGTAATCGAATCCTTAGCCTCTATTTTATTATAGATCTTTGCGTAATAGTCGAGGTAGCTCTTTTCTGTTTCGGCCATACCCGATGATTCCAGTTTGCCCCGCATATAATCGGCCTCATCACCGGTGTAGGTGGTTTTTACGGTGAACAGCACCGGTGATTTCCCATCCATTACGGTGTAAACATCCTCTCCAATAACTTTGCCGCCTTTTGATGGCGGAATGGAAGTGAGCGCGTTGCCGCCTTCTTTCAATACCAATCCTTTACCATAGCGCGGAAAATAAATATCAGTACCCTCACCACCCTGGTTATCCATAGTGGCATCAACCCAAACCTGTTTTCCGTTCACATTGGCAGTTACCACGGCATGGTTAAAGGCGTAAGCCGTAGGTATGTATTGCTCAACATGTTCGTTCATATCGGCATTTACCAAAACCATCGAGGCGTCAATCCCTCCCGCTTTCAGCATCGACACCAGCAACAACGACTTATCCTTGCAATCGCCATAACGTTGTTTAAATACTTTTTCGGGATTATTGGCCCGGTGGGAGTATTCACCTATTTCAATGCCCATGTAACGCACTTCCTGCTGCACCGTGCGAACAGCGTCTCTGAAATATTTTTCCTTATTATTACCGGCATCCTTTTTCAGTTTCGTAATCCGCTCACCAAGCTCTCCTTTAATATTTAATGCAGGCGGATTAATACTTAAGGCCCAATTAACAACTTCGGCCCAGCTTGCAAACTCACTTACCTGTATAAAGCCGCGTTCATTATACCACGAGGGCTGGCTGTCATCATCATGCGCGGGCGGCACCTGGAAGCCTTCATACTCGTAGCGTTTTAAGCCATTTGCTTCGCTGATGACAGGTTTGGGTACCGTATTAAAAGTTTTAAAGTTCAGCTTACGCTGAGATGATGCGATTATAGCTGTATAATGATGTGCTATTGGTGTATACCATTGAACATACATATTTGAGCAAAATTTACCGTTCAATATAGGATTACGGCCTGTGATGGTGTATGAATATTCAATCCGGTCGCCTTTGCGGATATCATCAAGAATACACAAAGCAGAGAAGCTTCCCTGGTAAATAAAATTCGATAAATCCTGCTCATCGGCCAGTACCTTAAAAACCGAAGCTTTTAAACGGTTTAAAGGTTTACCATCGCGCCAAACGGTGATATCATGAAAGTCGAGCCGCTCATAAGCCGGATCGAAGCTAACGGAGATCTGCGACGCATTTTGGATGCCGGTTTCAGAAACTATATCCCTGATAATATGATTATAATCGGCTTGTTTTTCAACCTGCACTTGTTCTTCAATAAGCTCGTAATAAAAGCCCCGCTCGACGGTACGTGACGAAGGTTTCTGATTATAGGGCTTTATGGCGCTAAGCCAATTCGGCTTTGCGGAAATATGCACCGACGGTGTATCGCCAAAAGCAGCCCCGCTGCACCAAAACAACATCACCAAACAAAGGGAAAACGTAAAACGCATTTTAAAAGCTTTTGTATACCGGCTTTGAAAATAAAGAAAACCGGGTTAATTTGATGTAACTATTTTAATATTTAACATGTTGGTATATATAGAATAATAATGCATTTGAAGCGAGATATCCTCTTAAACCAACAAAGCCACCCCGAAACCGGGATGGCTTTGCGAATAGAATATAATCAAGGATTATTGTCCTCCGCCTAATACAGCGCGGAATTTTGTTTCGTAACCTTTTAATTGATTTTCAAATTTGGTAGCAAGCGCTGTCTGGTGATTGTCTTTAGTAAACTGCACCAGGCCATTTAACACCTGCATACCAATCTGCACATCACGGCCATTGATGCTATTCACATCCTGGCTAAGCAGGTAGGCATTATAATCCAACTGATCGGTAAGGTAATCATCAATATTGGTGGCAAGTTTATTACCCAATACCACGTCATGAAGTTGATAAGCCAGTTGGGTTAAATACAATTTGCGACCGGCAACATCTACATACGGATAAAGATCGGGAAGCTCGGCTTCGTATTTTTGAACAACCTTTAACGCCTTATCGTTTTTACCTTCCTGAACAAGGTTTTGAGCCAGATCAAGGAAAGTAGTTACCATTACCGGGTAAAACATCGAAGTTGACTCATGATCAAGGTATTTGGCTTTTTTGAAGTTACCAAATTTAAACTTGTTCATTACGTTATCATACATCACATCGGTATTGGTTTTGCTCAACTGATCATGCAAGGCAGTATCTGGTTTAAACGGTATCAGGTGATAGGTAAAACCTTCTTTGTACAGGTAAGGCTGTAAACCTATCAGGTTTTCGTTACCAATAGTAGTAGTAAAGCAAATTGGGCGTTTCCAGTGATTGTGCGCCAAAATATCAAACATGGCCAGGTTTTCTTTGGTTACATAGTTTGAAGTATATTTCCACTCCATGGCAGTTGCCAGCTTATCTTTCTGATCGGCTTTTACAACACCGTTGGCAATAACCTCATCGGGATTAACGGTAACTTTCAGGTTTTTGGTTGGCAGGTAATTACCATAATCGCCGCTTTGATATTGCACCTGGGTAGCTTTGTCATCAGATGTAATGAAGTCAAAAACCTCTTTAATATCCTGGTAGCCGGGTAGTTTCTGATCGTTAAAGTAAATAACATCCCTCACCCCTTCCTTATATTTATCAAAAGGCATGGTAATAGGTAACGGCTCGGAGCTGTTCATTTTTTTCTGCATCTGACGGATATACCAGTCGCCGGTGAATAGGCTCAGGTTTACAATGCGCACATCCGGACGAATGCCTTCAACCTCCTGATCATACCATAACGAGTAGGTATCGTTATCACCATAAGTAAACAAAATGGCGTTTGGCGGGCATGAAATAAGGTAGTTGTAAGCCATATCATGCGGCGTCATTTTGGTTGAGCGGTCATGATCTTTCCATTCTTTGGCGGCTAAAAGCACAGGGCAAACCAGCAAACCAATAACGGTTGAACCGATAGCCGCCAATTTAGCGTCGACGTATTTACGGCCGAATTCGGCAATGGCAATAACGCCAAGCCCTATCCATATGGCAAAGGCATAAAATGAGCCCACATACGAGTAATCACGCTCACGCGGCTGTACCGATGCCTGGTTTACATATAATACGATTGCCAAACCGGTGAAGAAAAATAGCAAGCCTACAATCAAGGCATCTTTGCTGCGGCGGTTTACATGGAAAAACAAACCTATTAAACCAATTATTAATGGCAAGGCATATAACGGAGTATAAGTAGTAGCGGCAGTTACCGATTTTGGCAGATGTTTGCCACCATCAAACAAACCGGTTGTCCAGTTACCGTCGATACCTTCGGTGCTCGTTTGTCCGTCGGCATCGTTATAACGGCCAACAAAGTTCCAAAAAAAGTAGCGCCAGTACATCTGGTACATTTGCCAGCTAAACATCCATTTCAGGTTGTCGCCCATGGTTGGCGCCTGCCCTTCAGGGATACGTAGCCATTGTTTGTAAAACTGCACATCATTAGGATCAGTGCTGTACATACGCGGCAATGCAGTAGTGTGATCATAAACATAATCGGTTTTACGACCGGCATTTTCATATTGGGTTTTACCTTTACGGTAAATGATACTACCCTGTTTTTGATCGGTAACCTGCGAATCATACATAGGGCCGGTTAGCAAAGGTACTTCACCGTACTGGATCCGGTTAAGATAACCGTAAAGCGTAAAAGCGTTATCAGGATGTGAGTTGTTTAAATTAGTGTTAGCAGTTGCGCGGATAGGAATGTAAGCAAACGAGCCGTATCCAAAATAGATAAATGCAACGCAAAGTAAGGCAAGGTTTAATACCGGCTTCTTTTTGCGGATACTGTAAAGGATACCCAGTACCAGGGCAAAAACTATCAGTAAAATGAAAAAGAAAGCTCCGCTGCCAAAGCCCATTCCTAATGAATTAACAAAGAAAAGGTCAAAATAGGCCGCAAACTTAATAGTATATCCCCTGATGCCGTATTGTACCAAACCAAGGATCACTACACCAGCCAAAAAGGTCAGGATGCTATTCCCAACGGTAATGTTTTTAGTGCGGCGGAAATAATATACCATTGCAATGGCCGGGATAGTTAACAGGTTTAACAGGTGGATGCCTATTGATAAACCTATAACATAAGCTATAAAAACAATCCATTTATCGGCGCCGGGTTCATCGGCATGTTCATCCCATTTAAGGATTGCCCAAAATACAATGGCAGTACATAATGAAGATAAGGCAAATACAATGGTTTCAACAGCAGAAAACCAAAAGGTATCAGTATAAGTAAAAGCAAGCGCACCTACAAGGCCGGCACCCATAATCACATACAATTTATAGCCGTCAATAGCTTCGTCGCGTTTTTCAACCATCAGCTTTTTGGCAAAAGCAGTGATTGTCCAAAATAAAAACATAATGGTTGCACCACTGGCCAATGCCGAACCCATATTGGTAAAGAACGGCACTTTGGTATTATCACCAAATGACAGCAGCGACAAAACCTTGCCAATCATAGCAAAAACCGGGTAGCCGGGTTGGTGGGCTACCTGCAAACGATAGGCGCACGAAATAAATTCGCCGCAATCCCAAAAACTTACAGATGGTTCTAATGTTAAAATATAGGTTATTGAGGCTATAATGAAACAAAGCCAACCTAACAGGTTATTGATTTTTTTGTACTGCATTTAATAATATATCAATTGATTTAATAGCGCGGCAAATATCATGATTTTTATAACTTATTTAAAAAAAACACCCGGGCATGACAAAATTTAACATTAATTAACTTTTTGAAATACCGTGATTAACGAAATTTTATTTACGGCATAATTTATACATAACACAAACAACCAGCCGCCTGTTTATGTATATACCCTTATTTATGAATGAAATTTTTAACTTAGAACAATTAATACTTATTTTGTTGTAATGCAAAAACTCTACTCCCTAAGCTTTCGAAAAACATTTATTATAGCTGTAATTGCCTTACTTACATCGCAGTTAACAAAGGCTCAATCAGTTTATTTACCCAATTCATACCAGTTGTATCAAAAATTCAATTCGGATATTTATTCTGTAAAAAACTCGGTGCATACCTCGCTACGGCCTTTTTTAATTGACAGTACTATCCTGCACACCTATGATTCGGTGATGAATGTTGGTGTTAAAGATCGTAAAACATGGGGAGGGCGTAAATTGTTTAATGAGCATCTTTTTGATGTAAAAGCTAAAGAATATACTTTTTACGCCGATTATATTACCGATGTTCAGGCTGGAAGGGACTTTAACAACAGTAGATCAACCAACTTAAACGTGCGCGGCTACCAAATTGGCGGTACGGTTGGTGATAAATTTTCGTTTTATACCAGTGGTTTTGAAAACTCGGCTAAGTTTGTTTCGTACTATAACGACTATGTAAATGCTAATGGCTTTATCCCGGGCCAGGCATATGCCAGAAAATATAACGGTCAGGCAAGAAACTCACAGGATTGGTCATATGTAACTGCCATACTCTCTTATTCTCTGACAAAAAAGCTTAATATTACTTTAGGTGAGGATAAAATGTTTATTGGCGATGGTTACCGTTCGGTACTGTTGTCTGATTTTGCTGCTAATATGCCATTGTTAAGACTTACGGCTGATCTTGGACCTGTACGCTACATGGTAGCCTGGGCATATATTGAAGATCTTGCCTCCACCGCGCAGAAATTTGATTATTTTGGAGGCAACCGCCGCAAATGGGCTTTGTTTCACTACATCGACTGGAATATAACCAAACGCGCATCATTTGGAATGTTTAATGCGCTCATTACCCCCGAGGCCGATAACCAGGGCAGCAGATCGGGCTTTGATGCCAATTTCGTAAACCCCATTTTATTCGCAAGTTCTTTGGGGCCAGGCGGATCTCAAAAAGACAATGTATTTTTAGGGTTCAACGCCAAATACAAAATATTTGATAAAGCTGCACTTTACGGACAGATCATGTTCGACAGGTTTAAAGGAAGCGATTTCTTTTCGGGTAATAGTACCGATAACACCAATGGCTGGCAACTGGGTATCCGCGGTGCAGATATTTTCAAGGTTAAAAGGTTAAACTATTTATTTGAATATAATACAGTTAAGCCTTACACCTACAGCAACCAGCAGCCAATAAGCAGTTATTCATTCTACGGCGATCCGCTGGCCCATCCTTATGGAGCCAATTTCAGGGAGTTTTTGGGCATCCTGAATTACTCGGTTGGCAGGTTTGATTTTCAGGGGCAGCTTAATTATGCTAAATATGGCTTAGATGCCAGCAAGACCGACAATAATGGTAAAATAATTACCAAACCATTTATCCCTTCGGCAATTACAACTACTACTATTGGTCAGGGCATCAGTACACAACTTTATTATGGTGAAGGTACAGTTGCCTATATCCTGAACCCCAAATACAATTTGCGCCTGGAGCTTGGCGCATTGTTCCGCCAGGAAAAAAATGATCTGAAAGATTCAAAAAACACTTTGATTACTTTTGGTTTAAGAAGTTCGTTTAGAAATTTATACCACGATTTTTAATCATTATCAAGCCTTGCGAAGTTTAAAAGCTTCGTAAGGCTCCAAACCTGAAGAGCCTTTCTTAGCCTTTCTTCCTTCTTGAGCCTACAGATAGGCCTACAGCTACACCTATTGCTATACCTACTGCGAGGCTATGTAAAGCTAAACCGATGGCAATGCCAACAACCAAGCCGCCTGTAAAATAATTAGGGTCTATCCTGTTCAACATCAGGTATCAAAATTTAATTCACCAGTATTTTCTAACCGTATACAAAAACACTTCATCTTCTTCGTGTATCAAATCAAACTTGTCACTACCAGCTCTTTTTGATATAGTATCACCAACCTTAGCAACCTCATCGAAGTTGGCAGTTGTACTTAATGAGACAGGAATTATACGAAATTCTTCGCCATTAACGGAAATCATAACATAGTCTCTGTAGCGATAAACAGATTCCAACTTACCGTTAATTTCGGCATCGTGAAACTGATTATACTTTGTTACCCGCGCAACAACACAAACAATTACAACAGCCGTAATGCAACTCAAAATAAACAGCTTTTTCATTTATAGAATAAAAGCACAAATTACACAAGTTTTTTATTCTACCTTGCTGACAAACCGTTGTCATAACCATATATTTATTTTGAACAGCATTTAAAACCATAAAACATGACCGAGCGTGATATTGCCAGCCTGCGGGTTTATAACCAGCATCTTAATCACAGCAAATTTAAAAAGCCTGAAGAAGTAGTTGGATATATGTGCGCCATACAGGCGCAGGAATACACTCATGCAAAATGGGCAATTGGTTTGCGGATGCTATCGCCTGCCGATAAAATGGTGGAAAAGGCTATGACAAGCGGAACTATATTACGAACCCACGTACTAAGGCCAACCTGGCATTTTGTTTTACCTCAGGATATCCGGTGGATGCTTAGCCTCACCGCGCCCAGAATTAATGCAGGCAATGCCGCCATGTATAAAAAGCAGGAAGTTACTGATGCCATTTTTAATAAAAGCTTTGATGTATTTACAAAAGCCATGCAGGGTGGCAAACAACTAACCCGTGCCGAAATTGTTTCGGCCCTGCACCAGGCAAATATAGCTACCGACGATCTCAGGCTTACCATATTATTGATGAAGGCCGAACTGGAACAATTAATTTGCAGCGGAGCGAGGCAGGGCAAACAGTTCACCTACGCATTACTTGACGAAAGGGTACCTGCAACACCAATCATAGATCGTGATGAGGCTGTTGCCAGGCTGGTTTTACGTTATTTTAAAAGTCATGGCCCTGCCACAGTAAATGATTTTGTACATTGGAGCGGCCTTACCGTTGCAGATGCCAAAACCGGGATCGAAATAAACAAAGCACAGTTAAGTAATATCACTGTTGGGGGAGTTATGTATTGGATGGGGGCCGATGTGGATTTAAATACAGCAAAAAAATCCGGGGCTTACCTTCTGCCTGTTTATGACGAGTTGATTATAGCCTATAAAAAACGGGATGCTATGGTCCCCACCGGCTTCCGTAATAAGATGGGGGCTATTACCTTTTTTCCGACTATCATAGTCAACAACCAGGTGGTTGGCAACTGGGGCCGAAACATTGGCAAAAAAAGTATTGATATCGAACTCAAACCATTTGACAAACTTAACAAAACACAAACCCAGGCCATTGAAACGGCGATACAGCGTTTTAAGAGATTTAACGGTTTGGCATAACAAACATTAAACACATCATTTAGTTACCTAATAAAAACGATATATCATGCCCGAACTACCCGATCTGCAAGCTTTTAGTCATAACCTGCAAAAAACACTTGCAGGTAAAACCATTAAAAAGATAGAAGTCCCAAACGCAAAAAAACTAAACGTTACAACAGCCGAACTTGACGAAATTTTAAGCGGACAAAAACTTGAAAAAGTTTACCGCGAAGGCAAAGAACTTCATATTAAGTTTAGTAAGGGTGATGTGCTTGGCTTACACTTGATGCTGCATGGCAAATTATTTTTGTTCCACGCGAAAAACGAAAATAAATACAGCATTATCGAGCTACACTTTGACGATGATAGTGGTCTGGTACTTACCGATTTTCAGGGGATAGCTACCCCAACCCTTAATCCCGACAAAAAGGACATACCCGATGCACTTGATGTTGATGTTGAATATTTAAAAAAGCGGCTTGCGAAAACAAAGACAAATATCAAAACAGTTTTACTTGATCAAAAGATCATAAGAGGCATTGGTAATGCTTATGCCGATGAGATCTTGTGGCATGTCCGCATTTCGCCCTTTTCTGTAAGTAATAAAATACCGGAGGCCAAATTGAAAGAACTGGTTATAGCAATAAAAGGGGTGCTGAAAGATGCAGAACAAAGCATCCTGAAATCAAACCCTGATATCATTAATGGCGAAGTAAGAGATTTCATGAACATCCACAATTCAAAGAAAAAGCATAGCCCAACAGGTGCGGTAATTATTGTTAATGATTCCTCAAGAAAGACCTATTATACTGAAGAGCAGGAGTTGTTTGAGTAAGATCTCTGTAAATATTTACAATTATTGAGTTAACAGGCGTTTTAGCGACCGAAGGTTCTCTAACGCGGCGCCCGCGGTATTATTGAAATACAAATAAACTGTTTTGCCTTCCTGTTGCCATTCATTAATATAAGATGCATATTCGGCAAGAAAACTTTCATTGTAACTGCCTTTGTAATTGCCCGAAGGGCCATGAAAACGCAAATAAACCAATTCATCGGAAGTAAGTTCCAAAGGAGTGGCCGATTTGGGCATATCCTGCAATACCATTGCTGCCTGGCAGGAGTTTAAAAGCTCAAATACATCATCCCTGTACCAGGACGGATGGCGAAATTCAATCCCGATGGACCATTCGTAAGGTTTCAGAAGTTCGAGCAATTCCTTTAATTGATGACGGGCCAAAACCTGCAAACTCGGTGGAAACTGAACGAGCAGGCAGCCCTTTTGTGTTTCCGGCAAATGGATAGCCTGCATGAAACTAATGATATCTTCCTGGTTGAAGACTAAGCCTTTTTGATGTGTAATACCTTTCCACAATTTAAAAGTGAAACGAAATCCTTCAGTTACTTCTGTTGCCCAGCGGGCTATCGTTTTGGCCTGTGGTATTTTATAAAACGAGCTATTAACTTCTATACTGTTTTCATGCAGGGCATAGTAACCCAACCGGGATAAATGACTATATTCAAGCAAAAAATCCCGTTTGGGCCTATCAATTTGCAAACCACTGGTACCTCCAAAAAGCTCTGCCTTCATATATCAAGAATGATATACCAGTGATTTTCATCATCCAGCGCGTAAGCCAGGCCGTCGCTCATTTCATAAACGTCGCGGCCATGCTTTTGGCTGAAATAGATTTTTTCATCACGGATAACAGTACCATTATTTTCTACACGTAGAAAAAAGAGGAGTGCGCCGATGTTCGGCGCAACATCTTTAAGGTGCCGGGCCTCCCCTTCTTTCACAAATGCCGAACTCATGCCTGCTTAAGTTTCGCTTCCATGCTTTGTGTGGTATGCGGAACCGCAAAGAGGCGTTCTTTTGGAATCAGTTTACCAGTAGACCGGCAAATACCATAAGTTCTGTTTTCGATGCGCATCAAGGCAGCTTCAAGCTGTTCGATAAACTTTTTCTGACGTGCTGCCAGCTGATTGGTTTGTTCCTTTTCAAAAGTGGCAGATCCATCTTCCAGTGTCTTACCGGCTATTGCAGCATCGTCTCCGTTAGAGTTTGAGGCGCTCAACGATCCAACCAGTTCCTGCAGTTCTTCGCGTGCCATGCCAATCTTTTCTTTGATCAATATTCTGAATTCGTTTAGTTCGGTATCACTGTACCGGGTTTTAGTAGTTTCTTGTTGCATGATTGGCTTAACAAATATTTTTATAAATGGTTGGCATAAATATAATACGAAACGTAATATACTGAAACCTTGCCTTAAATTAAATCTCCGGATCACAAGTTCGCCTCGCCGTTTTCTCAATTAAACACCAAACAGATTAAATAGCAACCAGTTCTTCGTTTTTTACTGATGGTACGGTAAAATAGAATGAGCTTCCGATCCCTGCAGTACTTTCAAACCATATTGTTCCGTTATTTCTCTCCACAAGTTCTTTGCATAATAAAAGGCCAAGACCACTTCCTTTTTCACTGGCAGTACCAAAGGTGGTATATGAAGTATATTTATTAAATATTTTTGATTGTGATTCTTCAGGAATCCCCTTCCCGTTATCCTGTATTTTCAGTATGGCAAAGGCCTCACTTTTTTTCGCGGTCAGGGTAACACGATCGCCTGCTTTCGAAAACTTCACCGCATTTTCCATCAGGTTCCGGATCACAATATCAATCATGGTTTCGTCGCCATAGACTATTATAGGCCCTGCTATCTCCTCCCCTGTTATCGTCACTTTCTTTTCAGCGGCCCGCTGCTTCATCAGCATAACATTTTGGTCAATCAATTTTCGCAGATCAAAGTTGGCTGGATTAGGCTGTATCCCATCTAACTGACTTTTTGCCCAGTACAGCAGGTTTTCAACTAAACCGGAAGTTATTACCAGGGTCTCATCTATCTTTTCAATCCAATAATCATTTTCCTCTTCCGACAGGCTTTTTTCTTTTATGATCTCCATCATATGGCTGATGGTATGGATCGGCCCCCTCAAATCGTGGCCAATAATCGAAAACAGGCGATCTTTTACATGTACAAGCTCTTCCAGGTGAAGGTTTTGCTCTGAGATGTTTTCATTTTTCAAAGCCAGCTGCTCGCTGAGTTTCCTTTTTTGTATATAATTCCTGAGCAATACAAAGGCAATTAACATTAAAAGTATGGTGCCGGCAGTTAAAATATCCCGCTTCAGTCTCACTTTTTCCAGCTCCTTCTGGCCTATGATCTTATTTTTATTTAATAAATCAATTTCCTGTTCCTTTTTTTCCAGTTCATAGGCTGATTGCATATTCCGGATTGTCTTCAGCCTTTGTTCGGTTTTCAAACTATCGTTTAAAGCAACTTCAAGGTTCCGGTAATACAATGCCTCTTTATAATTACCTATTTTTTGGTGAGTTAAGTACAATACATTATACGCGGTTTGGATAAGTTCGGCAATGCCGGACCTTCTGCTTTCTTCAAGGCCTCGTTGTGCATACATCATACTGGAGCTGTACTTACCCGTATAATAAGATGTTAGTGCCAGCCCGCTATGGCAGTAAGCAACATCTTCATCATCACTTGCTTTTTGTGCAATATCAAGTGCCTTGAGTAAATAACTTTCGGCAAGCCGGTATTCTTTCTTAGTAATATAATTTTCGGCAATATTATACATAGCCGCTGCCAGGTAGATAGGGTTCTTTACTTTTTTTGCTATAACCAATGCCCTTGAATTATAGGCAATAGCCGAATCAGGCTGCCCTTTTTTCTTGAATATTTCACCAATATTCACTAAAAGGCTAAAAGTACCTTCATGGGCTGGATCATTTTGTTTCATGGCTATCTTATAGCCCTGCTGATTATAGTAAAGTGCTTTTGAATAATCTTCCATTGAGGTGTATAAGCCTGCAATATTGTTATATTCATTACCCGTCAGTCCCTCCATACCCAATTTTTCACTGATCCGCAGGCATTGTAAATGGCTGGCAAGTGCCCCGGGCCAATCTCCCTTATATCCAAGAGCAACACCTTCTGCCAGATACCCCAGGGCAATACCTTTTTCATAATGGATTTTTTTTGCAAGATCAAGGGACTTCTGCGCCATAAACAACGCACTATCTGCATTCCTGCTCCAATACAACCTGGAAATAGTGTAGTAGATGTTTACCCTATCCGTATCATGTTTTACTTTATCAAGTTTTTTAAGCTGCGTATTGATCCGATCAGGCTGGGCCTGGCATGGCAGTGTACCCGGTACTATATTTACAGCACACCCCAGGATGCCATATATAATTATACATTTCGTATATAAACGAAATTGGAGAAGGATTGCACAGCCCCTTATTCTGAAGTATTCTTCTGTTTTTTTCATGAGATCTTTATTCCCTAAAGCCTTACACCTGTTCTGCTTTGCAGCCGTCAATACCCCAAAGTAAGTTACCGGTCATACGTGCCAGGTTTAATAGCTTCCACCCGCACAAATATCTGTTGATGGTGTATCGATGATAAAATAAACAACAAGTTGCTATGATCCGGCAACGTTAAAGCCGCCGGCGATAAAAAGTAAAAAAAATGCCGCCTCATGTTTAACAAATAAAAAACTTATTAAATAATATATTCAATAATACTTCAACCTTTTTTACGATCCGACAGATCAATTGGTTCAATTATTTTCAGAAAATCAAGCTCTTGAATAATATCCAATACTACTAAACTATTACATCAATAATATTATATTTAATTAACAAAATACACAAATAAGGAACACATATAATATAAAAACATTCTTTTACCCGCTTATAAATGCAACTACTATTCCGGTTAATCAATTTTCATTCACTCAATCATATCCGGCTAATTTAAACCATTGATCATAACCGCACACACATCGTCCGAATCCGAACAATTGCAAAGCAGATAATAAACTAACAATTTGAATATCAATAAATTAACATTTTGGCATACATTTAATGCTTTGTTCTTAAAGCAGGTCTGTCTGTTTATTCTGAGGAGGGCAATTAAACAACCAATTTTATGATCAAAAATTATTTAATAATTGCATGGCGTAACCTTATTAAAAACAAGGTGCATTCTGTTATTAACATTGCCGGGCTATCAGTTGGTATGGCTGTAGCCATGCTAATTGGCCTTTGGATCTGGGATGAACTATCTTTTGATACCAATCATCAAAACCGCAACACTATTGCCCAGGTCATCCAAAATGTTACCAATAATGGCGAGGTACAAACATGGCAGGCTGTACCACTGCCCCTGGCTGCAGAATTACGTAAAAACTATGGAAGCCTCTTTAAGCAAGTGGTGAACAGCGCCGGTTATGGCGACCATATGCTGGCGCTTGATACTAAAAAACTTAACCGTACCGGTGTGTTTATGGAGCCTAATGGTCCCGAAATGTTTACATTACAAATGCTAAAAGGCAACCGCAACGCACTTACCGACCCTTCATCTATCCTTATTTCGGCATCAACTGCCAAAGCTTACTTTGGCGACAATGACCCCATCAATAAAACTTTAATAATTGATAATCATTACAGTGCAAAGGTGGCGGGAGTGTTTGAAGATATGCCCTCCAACGCCACTTTTGCCGGTCTCAGCTTTATTGCACCCTGGGAAATGGGATTTACCGCTAACGATATCAGATCGATGCGTGAGCCCTGGCGTCCAAACTTCTGTACCCTGTATGTTCAAACCGCTGAAGGCGCGGATATGGCTGCCATATCATTAAAAATAAAAGATGCAAAGTTGCGCAATGTAAACGCTGTTCTGGCAAAAAAGAAACCGGCGCTTTTTCTGCAGCCCATGAACAAATGGCATCTCTACGATGAGTTTAAAGATGGCAAAAATACGGGTGGCCGTATTCAATATGTATGGATGTTTGGTATTATTGGTGTGTTTGTGTTGCTGTTGGCCTGTATCAACTTCATGAACCTGAGTACCGCCCGGTCAGAAAAGCGTGCCCGCGAAGTAGGGATCCGCAAGGCCATTGGCTCGGCCAGGAGCCAGTTGATCTATCAGTTCTTTAGCGAGTCGGTAGTATGCGTGGCCCTTGCTTTTGTATTCGCATTACTTTTTGTGCAGTTGAGCTTACCTTTTTTTAATGAGGTGGCAGGCAAACAAATGACTATACTTTGGGGCAGTCCTCTTTTTTGGTTTATGGGGATAGGCTTTACATTGTTTACAGGCATAGTGGCAGGCAGCTACCCTGCTTTTTACTTATCCTCTTTCCAACCTGTAAGAGTGCTTAAGGGAGCTTTCAGAGTTGGAAAACTCGCTGCACTTCCGCGCAAAGTATTGGTGGTGTTACAATTTACAGTATCTATTACGCTTATCATAGGCACCATAGTAGTCTTCAGGCAGATACAATTTGCAAAAGACCGACCGGTGGGTTACACCCGCGACGGACTTCTGTCTGTTAATCCGGGGACAGATCAAATCCACAAAAGCTTTGAAGCGGTAAAAAATGAACTGTATAAAACCGGAATGGTGGTATCTGCAGCCGAGGGAGATGTGAACCCAACCCAAACCGCAGGCAGTACCAGCGCCATTGAGTGGAAAGACAAGGATCCAAACTTAAGCGTTGACTTTCAGCAGAATGGTGTATCAGCAGGCTATGGAAAAACCGCGGGCTGGCAGTTCAAAGCAGGAAGGGAGTTTTCTAAAGATTTTCTGACTGATTCATCGGCAGTGGTCATCAATGAATCTGCCATGAAATTCATGGGCATGAAAGATCCATTAAGAAATAATATCACCTTTTATGGGGCAACATTCAAAATTATCGGCGTAATTAAAGACATTATTGTTGATTCACCATACGGACAGGTGAAACCATGCGTTTACTTTTTTAATAAAGACGCTGCCGGCACAGTACTATTACGTATTAACCCGAATATGAGTGCGGGTACAGCTATAGCAAGTATCGAGGAGGTATTTAAACGCTTTAACCCCGGGCAGCCTTTCCAATACACCTTTGTCGACAGTGCTTATGCCCAGAAATTTGGCAACGAGCAACGCATCGGCAAACTGGCCGCTTTCTTTGCCGGACTGGCTATCTTTATCAGCTGCCTTGGGCTGTTTGGCATGGCATCCTTTATGGCCGAACAACGGGTAAAGGAAATTGGTGTACGCAAGGTGCTGGGGGCAACAGTTTTCAACCTTTGGCGGCTGTTATCTGCCGATTTTATCAGCTTGGTTATGATATCGCTGCTGTTGGCTACACCTTTGGCATTTTACCTGATGCACAACTGGCTTCAGCATTTTGATTACCGGGCAGGCATATCGGTATGGGTATTTATCGTAACCGGTTTTACGGCGCTTATCATTACACTGCTTACGGTAAGTATCCAAACAATAAAAGCAGCGTTAACGAGCCCCGTAAAGAGCCTGAAAAGTGAATAACAGCAACCCTTTTCAGGCAACAATAAATATCCTGGTAACACCTAAAAACCGTTATCGATTTGGATTTGACAAATGTTTTATTGTACCCATTTATAAATCGCGCTCAATTTGCAGGGCTTTTTCGGTTTCGATGCGATTATGGATCTCGTGTACCATGCTGTCCATTTCGCGGGCGCATTCGCGGAGCTTTGAAAAGATCTCTCTTTGTTCGTTTTCGTCTTCGGTCATATCCAGCAGGTTTACCAACCCAAGCATTGTTGCCACAGGACGCCTGATCTCATGCGAGCTCATCCAGGCTACTTCGCGGAGCAGCCGGTTTTGCCTGTTGATCTCCTCTTCCTTTTCTTTTCGGTAAGTTATATCCTGGCACACGATAATGTAACCTTGAAAGGCATTATCTTCATTATACGCCGGTGTTAGCTGCGCCGAAACCCAAACCGGCGTTCCCTTTTTGGTATAAATGATCGTATCTATACCAAACGCCTCCCTGGCTTCCTGCCTGCGGATGATAGTTTCGAACTCCGGATGGTTTGAGCCACCTAAAAAATCAGCAGGCGTCTTATTTCTTACCTCATCTAACAGGTAACCGGTTTGCTCCACAAAAGCATTGTTCACCCATTGCAACCTCCGCAAATCGTCGGTAATAAGCACCATATTATCTACCTGTTTAATGATACCTGCCAGGCGTTTATTTTCCTGCGTACTGCGCTTAAGGGCATCTATATCACGCACCGCACCAATTAGCCGTATGGGTTGCTTTTGGTTGTTATACACAAAATAACCCTGGTCCATCACATATTTATACTCACTTTTGCCACAATTAAGCCGGTATTCGCATTCCCAGTTTGTAAGGCCGGCACGGCTGATCCGCTCCTGGCTGGTCACTACTTCTTCTATATCATCCGGATGAATTAATGAGCGCCACCATTCCAGTTCATAGCTGATCTCCTCATGCGGAATCTGTACCAAATGAGTGAGGCTGGTGTTGTAGATCAGTTTATTTTCGACAATATCGAGATCATAAACAACATCCCTTGTTGCCTGGGCAACCAGTTCATAACGTTCAACCGCTTCTTTCAGGCGCTCATCCTTAAGCCTGTCTTCGGTAATGTCCGAAAAATATACAGCAACGCCTTCATCCGTGGGATAAGCCGCCATCCTTAGCCAACGTTGCAGGATAACGGAATAGTCTTCATGCCTTACAATTACCCTTTCTTCAAGTGCTTTCTGGTAAACCGGATAAAACTTATTTTCACTTTTAGGGAATAACTCAAAAATACTTGTACCTATAATGTGGCTTTTTTCAGTTTTAATAAGTTCCCGAAAAGTGTCATTTATCCGTATAATATTCATTTGGCTATCGAGCTCAAAAAAGCAATCGGTGATGCTGTTCAAAGTATGCTCAAAACTATACAGATACCGGTTACGCTCCAATTCAAGCTGTTTAAGTTCTGTGATATCCTGCAGGGAACCTGTTACTTTTAACTCTTGCCCCGGGCTGCTTTCTACGCGGGCTAACTGACGAATGTAGCGGGTTGTGCCATCCAGGGCAGTAATGCGATGCGTTACATCAAGTTGCTTACCATTAATGATCAGCTCCTGCAATGCATTGATCATCATCGGCCGGTCTTCCGGAAAAATGTGCTGTACATAAATATCAAAAGCTTCCCGATTGTCATCCCGGTTAAGCCCGGCAATGCGATAAACCTCGTCCGACCATATCAACTTGTTATTTTGGGGATAAAATTCCCAGCCGGCAACCCGCGACAGTAGCTGGGTTTCACTAAGCTTATGCTTTTCCCGCAAAAGCTCCCGGTTTACTTTTTCAAGCACCTGCTCAAACTCCACCCGTTCGGTCATGTCGCGCACCATAACCATAATATGCGGTTTTTTGTTAAACCTGATCTTATGCGAAGTAATATTTACGTAAATTACTTGTCCATCCTTCTTAATATGCCGCCAGGTACCACTATTGTTGAGCTTATTTTCCAATTGTTCTATCGAAGTAATCACGTTTTGATGATCTTCTGCCGGCCTGATGTCCAGGATTGTCCGCTGTTTGAACTCTTCCACGCTATAACCATACATTGCAATGGCGGCGTCATTTACCGAAATAAACCGAAGTGTACCGGGCTCATAAATCCACATTGGGTTCGGGTTGGACTCATACATGCTTCGATACTGCTTTTCACTTTGCTTCAGCTTCCGGTCTTCCGACCTTATCAAAGCATAAAGAGCAATTGCTGTAACCGTAACAAACAGGCATCCTTTACCTAAACTTAGCCACAAATACTGATCGGGGCTTAGTATCGTTTTAAAGTAAAATAACAGCCGGTCGCTGAACGTGATCCATAACAGGCTGATCAGCAAATATGCAAAGGCTATACCAAGCGCCCCTTTTTTCCTCATAGTAAAATCAAATCAAAGTTTTAAACGTCTTTTTGGGGTTATAAGTTACTTATTAAAGAAATTAAGCCGCAGAGTTAAATTAAACTATTAAGTAAATTTAAAACCTATTAATTATTGTAACATTTATGTTACCACAAGCGCTTATTAGCCGCTACATCCAATTACTCCCGCCGATTTTTTTCTTAAAAGCATAACTTTATTGCATCTACTTACACCTGTGATATCCGGTATCATTATGCGACTAAACTTTACCCGCAACTTACAGCTTGGCTATGGCGCTTCGGTGTTGATCCTGCTAATCGTCGGAACTGTTTCCTATAATACGATTAATAATTTACTGAACAGCAACAAAGCTGTAGGCCACAGCACATTGGTAATTCAAAAGCTCGAACAGTCAATTTCACTAATGAAAGATGCAGAAACAGGCCAGCGGGGCTTTTTGCTTACGGGCAAGGCATCCTTCCTTGGCCCTTATAACGGCGCTTACCTTAAAGCGCAAGGCCTCATTACTGAAGTAAGCACTTTAACCGCTGATAATCCGCGACAGCAGGCTAACCTGGCCGCGATCCGTACGATACTAACCCGCCGAATGGCGATCCTGAAGGACCTGGTTTCAAAAAAACAACAAAAACAGGCCATTTCTACCGTCAATCTGGAAGAAGGGAAATCTGCCATGGATGCATTGCGCCTTGCTGTTGACCGGGCGGAAAACACCGAACGTAAACTATTGAACGAGCGTGCAGCAGTTTTAGAACGTTATACGCATATTGCTCCGGCAGCTATCATAACGGCCCTTTCAATTGCAATCGTAATCACATTACTATCCTATTTTAATATAATGCGTGATGTGCATACAAAAGACAGCCTGCAGCGGGAATTACAACTCAAAGAACAGGAAACTGCCGCTTTTAACGAGGAACTTACAGCCGCCAACGAAGAGATTACTACAGCCAATGAAGAGCTCACATCAATTAATGAAGAACTTTTTGAAGCTCAAAAGGCACTCTCACTGATGAACGGATCGCTGGAAGAACTGGTAGAGGCCCGTACCAGATCCCTGGCAAAGAGTGAAGAAGAAACACAAGCCCTTAATGAGGAACTTACAGCAATTAATGAAGAACTTGCAGCATCAAACGAAGAAATGCTGGCAAGCAACGAGGAGTTGCAAAGAAGCAGGGAGGAAATACAGAAACAAGAGCGTTTGTTCCGCTCTATCGCTGTAAATATCCCCCGGTCACTAATCCTTGTTATAGACAAGAACCATAACCTGATAACCATGGAAGGTGACCTCATGGAAAAATTAGGTTACCATGCTGAAAGCTATGCAGGCATGCACCTGAGCGATGTTTCCTCTCCCGGGCAATATGAAGCAACCAGGGAATACTATGACCGGATGCTGAACGGCGAGCAGATCAGGACTGAACTTAAAAGCGCCGGCGGTGATGATCTGCAGGTGGATTACGTGCCGTTAACAGATGAGCAGGGAATGGTTTATGCCGGACTGGTGATTGCTTTGGATATATCCGACCAGAAAAAAGCAGAAGAACACAGCGCCAAACTGGCTGCCATCGTCGAATCTTCAGATGATGCTATCATCGGTAAATCGCTGGATGGTATAATCACCAGCTGGAACAAATCGGCCGAAAGGATTTTTGGTTACCCGGCGTCTGAAATGATTGGCCATTCCATTCTTAAACTGCTTCCTCCGGACAGGCAGGATGAAGAGCCACAGATTATTGCACGCTTAAAGAACGGCGAGCGGGTGGAACATTTTGAAACCAAAAGATTGGCAAGTGACGGCCGGATCCTTGACGTATCCCTCACCATATCCCCTATACGTGACAGCCAGGGAAATATAACAGGGGTTTCCAAGATAGCCAGGGATATCTCCGAACAGAAACAGGACGAGCTGCGAAAAAATGATTTTATAGGCATGGTTAGTCACGAGCTTAAAACGCCGTTAACCTCGCTGATGGCACTAATCCAGGTGGCAAACCTCAAGTTGAAAAACAATCCCGATAATTTTTTGGCGGGCGCTATGGAAAAAGCCGAGATACAAGCGAGAAGGATGAGCAGTATGATTAACGGCTTTCTGAATATCTCGCGCCTGGAATCGGGGAAGATTGCTATTGATAAAGAAGTGTTTGATCTTGATTTGCTGATCAGGGAAGTTGTTGAAGAATACGAACTTACTGTTTCCAGCCATATTATTCATATTAATATCTGTGATCATGTACAGGTTAATGCCGATAGGGAAAAGATCGGATCGGTAATCTCAAACCTGATTAGCAACGCAGTTAAATATTCGCCCAAACAAAGAGAAATTGAAGTACAATGTGCATTGGTTGATGGCTTTGCGCAGGTTAGTATAAAGGATGAAGGGATGGGGGTAAATGCCCAGGACTTACCCAGGATCTTTGACCGTTATTACCGGGTTGAGAGCAATAACACACGCCATATTTCGGGTTTTGGCATCGGCCTTTATTTAAGTGCCGAGATCATTCGGCGACATGAAGGCCGGATTTGGGCAGAAAGTGAAAGCGGTACAGGGTCTGTTTTTTACTTCAGTTTACCGGTGGTTTAAATTGATGCCCATTTGTTAGCCGCCTATACAGCTGCATATGTTAATTCATTACAGGCTTCCCGGATCTGCAGTAAAACACCCACCAAAAACAACTGATTAATAACAACTTACAACAATTAACATCGCAGTAAATTAGCAGATACACCTGAATATACTTAAATTTAAAAAAAGATTGATGCATACCTGCTCTCAACAGAAGATGAAACGAGCTGATATGATGCAAAAATGCACACTGATTGCCCTGTATTTGCTTTTTGTTGTATCAGTAAACGCCCAGGAAATTACCAGGCGACATGTGGATTCTTTGCTTTTACAAAAGAGCTATTCGGGTTCGGCAACAAACCAGGTTAATTCTGTACTGCAGCTTGCAGAGTTTTTCAGCCATTTGCGTCACCCCTCTCCCGAACAACTGGATAGCGCTTCTTACTTTATCAACCAGGCCGAACAATTCAATCGCCGCTTGCCGCAGGCCGGGGTTAACTTTCGCATTGCTTTGATCCGTTCGGCATTTTATAAATCAAAAGGTGAGCTAAAAAGCGGACGTACTTTACTTGAACAAACCATACAGGATATTAAACAGGCACATAACTGGCCCTTACTTGGTAAGGCTTATTTTGAACTATCTGAATATTACAGCCAGGATTTTCTACAACAAACAATGGTTTCCCGGATCCATTGTTTAAACCAGGCGGTAAACGCATTTGAACGTACAAACTACCTCGTTGAACTTGCACGGTGCTACCGGCTATTGGCCGACCTGCATCAAATGATGAATAACTATACATTAGCTTTTGATGAGGCAAAAAAGGCATTAAAATATTATGGTCAGGCACATTACACAGAAACACAAGGCCTTTATGCATTATTAGGAAGGCTTTATTATACCCAAGGCGACTATAAAACTGCTATCAATTATCAATTAAGGGCCCTGCAAATTGCTACCGCAAGCAATGCCGACAATGTGCGGCTGATATGTCAGATCAATAATAACCTGGGCTATGATTTCATGAAGCTTGGCGATAATCCAAAGGCCATCAATTACTTTTCGCGTGCTTTGGAAATTGCAAAATCTGAAAAAGACAATGCAACCATATACCTGCTCGCGGGCAATATAGTTGATGTTTACCTGCGGATGAATCAGCCACAAAAAGCCAAAGCTTTTTTAACACAGGTAACTCAAAAATTCGCCTATCCGACCGGTAAACTGTATGAAGGAGGTGATGAGGTAAGTCAAACCTATCTTAAAATTTACCTGGCTTTAAAACAGTATAATATTGCCAAACGCTATTGCGATGAACTGATACAACGAACCAATAATCCTAACCTAAACCTGTATGCGCGAAGCAGCTATTACGAACTGATCATTAAGTATTATACCGCCACGGCCGGATATGCTGAGGCATTAAAATATCTCAAACTAAACCAAACTTTATTGAAGAAAATTGGTAACGACAATGACCTTGGCACCAATGAAACCCTTTGGTTTGGCCTGGATACCAGCCGGCGGCAGTATCAGTCGGCTATTCATCACCTTACATCAGCCAATACCATTAAAGATTCGATATTTAATGCAACCAAAAGTAAACAAATAGAGCAACTGCAAATTGAATTTGAAACCAGGCAAAAAGAAGCACAAATTTCACTTTTAAACCAAAAGAGCAGGCTTGAGCAAGCTAATTTACAACAGGCCAACCTTGTTAAAAACCTCACTATCGGCGCTATATTTTTATTACTGGTTATTGCCGGCTTACTATTCAGGCAAAATGTACATAAGCAAAGAAACAACGAGGTGATCAGTTCCAAAAATGTTTTGCTGGAAGATTTGCTGCTGCAAAAAGAATGGTTATTGAAAGAAGTACATCACCGCGTAAAAAACAACCTGCAAATTGTAATGAGCATTTTGAATACACAGTCGGCTTATTTACAAAATGATGTTGCACTTGAAGCAATTCGCGGTAGCCAGCACCGGGTAAACGCTATCGCGCTTTTGCACCAGAAACTTTACAGCAGCACAACCTCTGCCCTGGTATCCATGCCTGCTTATATCGGCGAATTAATTGATTACCTGAGCGATTCATTTGATACAAGTTTCAGGCATATAAAAATAAGGCAGGTATTAAATCCGTTAAGCCTTGATCCTGCCTTGGCGGTACCCATTGGTTTAATATTAAATGAGGCTATCACAAACGCCATAAAATATGCTTTTGATCATAACGGCGGCGAAATTGTGGTAAGCCTGTTTACATGGAACAATGACTATGCTGTTTTAAAAGTATCTGATGATGGGCGGGGCCTTCCTCCCGGCTTTGATCTTAATGAAGCTAATTCTTTGGGTATGGAAATGATGAAAGCCCTTGGAAAACAGTTAAAGGGGAAATTTGCAGTTGAAAATGCCCTTGGTGTTACCCTAATGATAACCTTTCCTATTGAACAAAGCCGCGTTGAAATTTATGAGGAAAAGGATTATTTCTTTGATTAACCCTGCTCAATTTAACCCATCATTCATCAAAAATACTTTATCCTAAGTAATCGGGGGGATAGAGCTTTTGGCCGTATTTTTCGGCGACAGATTTCAGCTTTGACAAAGCTTCTTCAGTTAAAACAGGTGGAGGCAAGAAGCTACCCGGGGCAACCGGTGTCCCTATCGCCTCAAAAAACTCATCCAAACCTGCCGGGATAACAGTACATAACATATGAGCAGTGGTATTGCTTATATTCCTGAAACAATGTACTTCGCCGCCTTTTGGGATATTTACAAACGAACCCTTTTCAGCTTTATATATTCCCCCTTCAGTTTTAAATTGAATTTCGCCCTCAATTACATAAAACGACTCCTGGATATCTGCATGGGCATGAGGCCCCGGCCCTCCCCCCGGCGGTACCAGCATATCAATAACGGCATAAGCCCCACCTGTTTGTTTACCCGAAATAATGATGCGGTATATATCGCCAACTACGGCAAGCGTTTGCCCTTCGTTTTCGTTTACGGTTATTATATTATGTGCCATTTTAAAAGCCTGTTAAAGTGAGTACTAATCTAACTAATATTGAGTGCATTAGTTTGGTAAAAAGCTTAAATTGCATATACCTAATCAATGTATTACAATGAAAAATCAACTTCTTTTAATCAAAAGCTTTTTGGGATTGATGGTTGTTTTTTTTACCACGCAGTCCTTTTATTATTTCCGTTATCAAAAAAACACTACAACGTCGACGGTAATATTGTATAAAGGCACCGTTAAAAAGGCTGTAATATGCGGTTTTGTATATAACGGAACAGATAGCATTCCGGATATTCCGGCATTGAAGGGCTGGGGGAATTACCAATGGAAAATTACCACCTCATCAGATAGTGCACAGTTTTATTTTAACCAGGGCATAAGCATGTATTATGGCTTTCATTCTATCGAAGCAATAGCTTCCTTTATCAAAGCCACCCGTTTTGATCCCGACTGTGCAATGGCCTGGTACGGAAAGTCATTGGCTATGGGCCCCACTATTAACTATCCCAACGGCTATGCCCCGCCAGCCGATGCCTATGAAGCATCAGAAAAAAGTAAAAAGCTGAGCACCAATTGCACCCCGCTCGAAAAAGAACTTATCGCCGCTATGCTGCATCGCTATAGTAAGGACAGTTCCCTTACAGTAAAACAGCTAAGAACCAATTATGCCGGCGCTATGCAAACGGTATACTCAAAGTACCCTAAAAATGCCGAAGTGTTAACCCTTTATGCCGATGCGTTATTATTACTTCATCCATGGGACCTGTATACTCATGATTTTAAACCCAAACCATGGACACCCCAAATCCGCTCCCTGTTAGAACAGGCCATAACCATTTGCCCGAAACACCCGGGAGCTAATCATTTTTATATCCACACCATGGAAGCTTCCGCAACCCCACAAATGGCTTTAAAGAGCGCTCATATACTGGATACCCTAATGCCCCTGGTATCGCACATAACACATATGCCTTCGCATATTTATATCCGTACCGGCAATTATGAGCAGGGCATTACCAATAATACGGCAGCTGTTGCAGGTTATAATACTTACCTAAAACAGTACAACCCTGTAGTAAACAGGGATATATTATATAAAATCCATAACATCCATTTAAAAGTAAACTGTGCACAAATGGCCGGCAATTATCAAACAGCCCTCGCTGCTGCCGATGATGCAAAAGCAGCACTGCCCCCCTATTACTTAGCCGCAAAAGGGGCTGATGGTAACTTTTTCCAGTACATTTATATGCAGCCGGTGTTAACAGCAGTGCGGTTTGGTAAATGGGCGGATATTTTAGATACAAAACCTGTTGATTCGCTTGTTTATGCATCGGCATTGCTGCATTTTTCAAAAGGGATGGCATGGTGCGGCAAGGGCAATGCAACCAATGCCAGGCATGAGCTCAAATTGCTGGAAACTAAAATGCAGGACCCATCTTTAAAGGCACCAATTGATAAC
Organism: Mucilaginibacter sp. Mucisp86; assembly: GCF_047324315.1. Lineage (NCBI taxonomy): Bacteria > Pseudomonadati > Bacteroidota > Sphingobacteriia > Sphingobacteriales > Sphingobacteriaceae > Mucilaginibacter > Mucilaginibacter sp. Mucisp86. The sequence continues at coordinate 5,813,428 of NZ_CP168503.1, read as the reverse complement.
TTCAGCAGTGCCTATGAATCTGCAGGAGTTGCACATCTTATATTACAGGGCAGTATTGCCGCCGCCGAAAAAAAACATACCGAAGCCATTAGTATCTTACAAAAAGCCGTTACCGCCGAAGATCACCTGATCTATAATGAACCCCGCGACTGGCCCCTGCCCGCAAGGCAATACCTGGGCAATGCCCTGTTAAAAGCAGGCAGGTACAGCGAAGCTATAGCTGTATTAAATAAAGACCTGGTAATTAATCCGAATAATGGATGGGCATTAACCGGCCTTGAGCAGGCCTACCAAAACACAAGCAATGTCACAGCATTGAATAAAGTAAAACAACAATTAAAAACCGCCTGGAAAATAAAAGATGTGGAAATTGATAAGCCCGTATTTTAAACAAAAGCCGTTAACTGAAGCAATTAAACGAATAAAAGGTTTTAAAATCCACTCTTGAGACTATCGTATGAACGCATCTTTAAGAAAATGTCATTTCGATAGAGCGGCGGCGGACTGAGTGATGGAGCGAAAGAGAAATCTTCTACATCAGGCTCTTCAACTATACCTGTAAAAGCAGGGCGTAGAAGATTTCTCCTCTCCTCTGGCGCACAACCCCCACCCTCGGCTCGTCGAAATGACATTTTTTTCTATTAATGATAAGATTAAAAAGATGTATCCACACCATAGCTTCAAGAGGCGAACGCACATCCTCCCCACTTTTTATCCTTAAGTTGACGGCTATAGCGTTTTAGCTAACAATGCACGTATCAATCAAGCCCAACACACCGCCATTCAATTAAAAATCAATTAATTATAAATTTATTCAGTAATTAACAAATACTAATATTTTTAGCATTATATTTGTCATTCCATTTCAACAGTAGTAATTTTGAATATGGTTTATAGTTAAAAATGATAGGTAATGCCAGGAGTTCAAAAAGATATCATCAGCCGTTTGCAAAAGGATATTTTGCTTTGGCAGGGCTTTACGCCGCCTTTGGCATGTAAAGCCAAGGGTATTGGTTTAGGCCCGCTTGAATCGGCTTTTCCTAACGGTGTTTTCCCTACCGGTACAATACATGAAATGATATGCCCTACCCCCGAGCATGCTGCAGCTACCGGGGGACTGATAGCAGGGTTGCTTACCCGGCTCATGAAACAGGGGGGCGTGTGCTTATGGGTGAGCATGCACAGGCAATTATTTCCGGCGGCATTAGCAAGTTACGATGTAGAGCCTCACCGGATAATATTCATTGATGTACAACACGAAAAAGACCTGCTTTGGGCAATGGAAGAAGCCTTAAAATGTGAAGGCCTCGCCGCTGTAATAGCCGAAGTCAGGGAAATCAGCTTTGCACAATCGCGGCGTTTACAACTGGCAGTTGAAAACAGTAAGGTAACGGGATTTTTGTTGCGCAATGATCCGCGCAAGCCCGGTACAACAACCTGTGTGGCCCGATGGCAAATAACACCCCTGCCAAGCCAACCCCATGATGGATTACCCGGCATTGGCTTTCCCCGCTGGCAGATTGACCTGCTGCGGGTGCGTAATGGCAACCCTGGCAGTTGGAAGCTGGAATGGATCGACGGCAATTTTATACCGGTAGAGGAAGAAAAAGCTGTACAAATAAATTTACACGAAAGGATAGCCGGATAGTGAGGTATGATGATGAACAGGCGCTTTGTTTCTTTATGGTTTCGTCATTTACTGACAGACTGGCTCACCCTTCGGCGGCCTGAGCTTAAAACAGTGCCTTTTGTTTTTGCTTCGCCTGTTCGTGGCCGTGTTATAATTACAGTAGCCAACGCCCTGGCCGAGGCACAGGGTGTAGCTGCCGGTATGACGGCTGCCGATGCAAAAGCCATTATAGTCGATCTCCAGGTTATTGATCATATACCCGGCCAGGCCGATAAACTGCTCAAAGCTTTGGGCGAATGGTGTATCCGTTATTCGCCACTGATAGCTGCCGACTTGCCAGATGGGTTACTGCTTGATATTTCAGGCTGTGCCCATTTGTGGGGTGGCGAAAAGGAATATTTAAAAGAAATTGTTACCCGCCTGAGAAGCAAAGGCTACGATGTTCGTGGCGCCATGGCCGATACCCCCGGAGCAGCATGGGCCATAGCCCGCTTTGGTAAAGTAAAACCAATTATCCCTCCCGGTGAACAAGCCGATGCATTAATCCAATTACCCCCTGTTGCCCTGCGCCTTGAACCACTGGTTATTGAACGACTGCAAAAGCTTGGATTTTATACTATTAAAACTTTCATACATATGGGACGCTCGGTATTGCGCCGACGTTTTGGGCCGGAATTATTGTTAAGGCTTGACCAGGCTTTGGGCAACATAGACGAGCCTTTGCAACTATTACATCCTGTTGAACCTTACGCTGAAAGGCTACCCTGTCTGGAGCCTATCCGCACAGCTACCGGAATTGAAATTGCCATTAAAACCCTGCTCGAAAAACTTTGCATCCGTTTACAAGGTGAAGGTAAAGGTTTGCGGACAGCTATTTTAAAATGTTACCGGGTAGATGGGCAGGTGATTGGCGCTGATATCGGCACCAATCGCGCATCGCATCATATTGGTCATTTGTTTAAGCTCTTTGAACTTAAAATCCCCACACTGGAACCTGCATTGGGTATTGAACTTTTCACCCTCGAAGCTCCAAAAGTTGATGATACAGAACCCGAACAGGAAGTACTATGGCAATCAGAAAGCTGCGGCCTTGATGATACGGATCTGGCAGAGTTGCTGGACAGGCTGGCCAATAAAATTGGTGCAGGCAGTATTCACCGTTATCTGCCCCAGGAACGTTACTGGCCCGAACGCAGCATCAAACCTGCCATCTCCATTAATGAAAAACCTCAGACCACCTGGCGAAAAGACAGGCCACGTCCATCTATTTTACTCCCTCGTCCGCAACCGATAGAGGTAACCTCGCCTATTCCCGATTATCCGCCAATGCTGTTCATCTACAAAAACGAAACGCACCACATTAAAAGATCTGACGGACCAGAACGTATAGAACGTGAGTGGTGGCTTGACGAGGGTGAGCATCGCGATTACTACCAGGTTGAAGATCAGGATGGCAGGCGGTACTGGCTATTCCGGTCAGGGCATTATGCGGGCAGCCAGTCGGGGCAATGGTTTATTCACGGATTTTTTGCATAACAGGTTATGAGCTATTCGGAATTACAGACAACCACCAATTTTAGTTTTTTACGGGGAGGATCGCACCCCGAAGAACTGGTAATGCAGGCGGCGGCACTGGGCCATACCAAAATTGCCATTACCGACCGCAACAGCGTGGCCGGAGTTGTGCGTGCACACTTAGCCGCCCGGCCGGATGATGTCAATATTAAAATTATCCCGGCTTGCCGCCTTGATCTGCTCGATGGTGCAAGCCTGTTGGCTTACCCAACAGATATGGATGCATGGTCGCGCCTTTCAGGGCTGCTTACCCGGGGAAACCTCCGGGCCGAAAAGGGCCAGTGCCACTTGTATAAACAGGATGTGTATGAATACGCTAAAGGCATCAAGTTTATAGCTGTCCCCCCCGAATCACTTAACAGCCGTTTTGATTTTGATGATACCTTCAAGGCAGATTTAAAAGAGTACCAGGAAGCTTTCGGACATGAACTTTATCTGGCTGCATCCCGTGCTTATAATATTGATGACGCCAAACGGCTTCACAGGCTTGCACAATCGGGCGTACCTATTGTGGCTACCAATGATGTACATTACCATGAAGCAGCCCGCAGGCAACTGCAGGATGTTGTTACCTGCGTGCGTGAAAAATGCACCATTCATAATGCCGGTTTTAAACTCAACGCCAATGCCGAACGGTATTTGAAAAGCCCGGATGAAATGGAACGTTTGTTTCGCCAGTATCCAGATGCCATAACCCGTACTGCCGAAATAGCCGAAGCCTGCCAGTTTTCGTTAGATACCCTTAAATACATTGAGCCCGAAGAACCCAATACCGACGGCCTTACCCCGCAGCAGCGGCTAATCAAATTTACCTGGCAGGGTGCCCGGCAACGGTACAATAATAATGTGCCCGATAGCATCAAAAGCCAGATAGAGTTTGAGCTCGCCTTTATTGAGCGGAAACGGTTGGCCCCCTATTTTTTACGGGTTTACAGATATACCCGCAAAGCGGCAGAATTAGGTATACTTTACCAGGGGCGCGGTTCGGCAGCTAACTCTACAGTATGTTATTGCTTAGCTATTACCGCTGTGGATCCTACCGAAACGCAATTGCTTTTCTCGCGTTTCATGTCTGATGCGCGTGATGAATGGCCCGATATTGATGTGGACTTTGAACATGAGCGCCGGGAAGAGATCATCCAGTGGATTTACAGTGAATACGGTCGCGACAGATCGGCCATTGTAGCTACCGTTACGCAGGAACGGCATAAAGGCGCTATCCGTGATGTTGGCAAGGCCATGGGCTTATCCGTAGATACCATTAACCGCCTGTCGGGTGCTATCTGGGATTTTTCAGAGGAAGCCTTTGACCGGCAACGGATCATTGATCAGGGGCTTAACCCTGATGATAAGGCCTTGCATAAAGTATTGGTACTTACCGAACAGTTGATGGGCTTCCCGCGCCAATTGGGACAACATACGGGTGGCTTTGTTATTACCCAGGGTAAACTATCAGATATATGCCCGGTAATGAATGCCCGCATGGAAGAGCGTACCCAACTGGAATGGAACAAAGATGACCTGGAAGCCCTCGGTATCCTTAAGGTTGATGTATTGGGCCTCGGGATGCTTACCTGTATCCGCAAAAGTTTTGATCTCATCAAACAACATTATGGTATTTCATACGATTTAAAGAACGTGCCGCGCGAAGACCCGAAGGTTTACGATATGATTTGCGATGCTGACACATTAGGGGTTTTCCAGATAGAAAGCAGGGCACAGATGTCGATGCTGCCAAGGCTCAAACCAAGGGAGTTTTATGACCTGGTGATCGAGGTTGCCATTGTACGCCCGGGCCCTATCCAGGGCGACATGGTTCACCCCTATCTGAGGCGCCGCGACGGGTTGGAAGAAGAAAGCTATCCAAAAAAAGAATTAGAGAGAATACTTGGCCGTACCAAAGGAGTGCCGTTATTCCAGGAGCAGGCTATGGAAATAGCTATGGTAGCAGCAGAGTTTACTGCTGCCGAGGCGGATCAATTGCGCCGGAGCATGGCCACTTTCAAAGCTAAAGGTTTGGTAAGCCAGTTCCGCCAAAAACTGGTTGATGGTATGACAAGGAGAGGTTACGAAGAAGATTTTGCCCATCGCATTTTTAAACAGCTGGAAGGTTTTGGGAGCTATGGCTTCCCCGAAAGTCATGCGGCATCCTTCGCGCATTTGGTTTACATCTCCTCATGGCTTAAATACCATTACCCTGATGTATTTGCAGCTACTTTACTAAACAGCCAGCCGATGGGCTTTTATCAACCGGCACAAATTGTGATAGATGCCGAAAGGCATGGGGTAGTAGTACGACCTGTAGATATTAACCACTCGTTTTGGGATAATACACTTGAAGAGCAGGATGGCGATTACCGGGCATTACGCCTAGGTTTCAGACAGGTTAAAGGTCTTAACGAAAATGATATGCAAGCCCTCGTAGCCGGTCGGGGTTTGGGATATACCAGTATCAGTCATTTAAGTGATTCGGGCGTGCCGCAAACCCAGATCGAAAAGCTGACCGATGCCGATGCCTTCAGATCCTTAAACCTCGATCGTCGCGCGGCACTGTGGGAAGTACCGGCCCTTAGTGATAAACCAATAGGCCTGTTTACCGGACAACCATCAGAAAGTACTAAAGAAACCCAGATCAGTTTGCCATTTATGACCCAGGCTGAGCATGTGGTACAGGATTATGCGGCTACCGGTTTATCCGTAAAAGCACATCCCGTGAGTTTTTTACGGCAGCAGCTCAATATGCTGCAGGTAACCCCAACTGCCGGGTTACCTAACCTTAAAAATGGAGATAAGATAAAAGTTGCCGGTTTGGTGACTGTGCGCCAAAGGCCCGGTACTGCCAAGGGTATTTTATTTATCACCATTGAGGATGAAACAGGCTTTGCCAATCTGGTAGCCTGGGAAAAGATCTTTGATAAATACCGTAAGGATATTGTTCAGTCCCGTTTACTCATGGTTGAGGGCGTTTTACAAATTGAAGGCAAGGTGATCCACGTTATTATACGGCGCTGTTTTAATTTATCAAAGCTGTTAAGCACATTGACAACCGTTGGTAATGATGACCAGCCGGTAATGACATTATCCCGAAGCGATGAAACAACGGCCCCTTATCCGGCAGGTTCAAACAAAGGGCAGGTTCAGCAAAGCAAACAAAAAGAGGTATTTCACAAGGGACGAAATTTTAAATGAGATTTTTTAAAATGTTTTTGCTGCTCATTCGTCTGCATTAGTATAAGATGAACTAAGCAATTGCAGCAATCTTTAAACATAACAGAAGAATAAAATAACGATTAATATAACATGAAAACACAGGCAATATCAGCCCATCATACCCAGCACTTATGGGAGGGCATAGACGACTAAAAGAAATAATTTGACCGGGGTTATTAGCGGCTGGTGCTGTATCTTAGCGCCATGATTGATTACAAACTGGAAGCAGCAAAAGCCGCTTTAACCTTAATAAGCCCCAACCAAACTATCGGTTTGGGAGCCGGAAGCACCATAGCTCATTTGGTTAATATGTTAGCTCAAAACCCTGAGCTTGCAGCTTCGTTAACATTTACATCATCATCATTTAAAACAACACAACTATTAAACAAGCACGGGTTACGGATCCAGTCGCCGGCGTTGCTTCATAAACTTGATATCTACTTTGATGGCTGCGATCAGTTTGACAGCGAGCTCAATGCACTGAAAAGCGGCGGCGGCATCCATACTACCGAAAAAATACTGGCTTCAATGGCACAGGAATTTATTTTACTGGGTGATGAAGGAAAATTTTCGCCTCTGCTTAATGCAACTTATCCGCTTGTTATCGAAATCCTGCCGCAGGCTTTACAAATTGTACTGTCAAAGCTAAGTGCACTTTTCCCTGCTGCTACGCTTACACAACGTATGAGCAATCAAAAAGATGGCGCGCTGATATCAGATAATGGCAATATGCTGGTGGATGTACTGTTTACTGAATTACCTGAACCTGCTAAATTAAATACACTTGTAAAAATGATACCGGGTGTTGTTGAACACTCTTTATTCTATCAAATAGCAACCAAAGCGATTATAGCAGGAGAAAACGGGATCAGGACTATTTTACCTCAACAAAAGGTTTAATCGGCGTTATTTAAAACCGTTATACCTTTTATGGTACAAACGCCATAGTTAAAATGGTTTAAAAGCTGTAGCTGCACATCCCATAAATTAAACTCAGCATGAGGGTATACAGAAGCGTTAAAACCAAGTTCAATTTGGTTAACCCGCATCATGGCTATGATCCTTGCATCAATTTCGGGGCGGATGTAGCCCTGATCAATACCCTTTTTTAAAAGTTTTTCGATAATATTTACCAGGAAGCCAGTTTTAAATTGCAGGTACAATCCCCAGCCTTCGTGATGATACTTTTGCAAATCGAACAATACAGCAGGGTTTACCCTCGAAAAGATTTCTCCTGTACACCGGGTTAACTCAACCATCTCATCCATCACATTTCCAGTATCACTAATAATAGCACAAAGCATGGCCTCATCATCGGCAAGCCGCTGTTTTACCAGCGTGGTAACAAGTTCTTTTTTATCCCTGAAATGCTGATAAATTGTTTTTTTGGAGATGCCCAAATGCCGGGCAATATCATCCATGGTGATACTTTTTATGCCCGCTTCCAGAAAAAGCTGTTCACACCCGCTTAAGATCCGCTCCTTATCAACCATAGCTTTATCCTGTTATCAAAGCGTTGATCCCCCTGATGGCGCCAATCAGGATTTCCTGGTTCATTTTTTCATCCCGGGTAAGCTGGATCATGTTAATGGCTATCAGCCCATGAATTACCGCCCAATAGGTGTAGTATTTTTTTTGAACTTCCTCATCACTTACCTCCCGGGGTGCATACAGCGCCCGTATCACTTCCGAAACCAGTTCAGGAAAAACCAATGCTTCGGCTATCCGGTTTTCTACCGGGCTGCAGCCGGTACCTACAGCAAACATCAGTTGGTAAAGCTCCTTATAAGTAACGGCAAAATCCCAGTAGGCTAACCACATGGCTTCCATTTGTTCTGCCGCTTTGGTATGCCCTTCTTTTGCCTGTTTCACTAAAGCCGTAAGTTTCAGGTGTCCCTTGCGGGCAAGCTCGGTATATAAGGCCTCTTTACTTTCAAAATACTCGTAAATAGCGGGAGCTGTATATTCAATATGGTCGGCAAGTTTTCGCATACTTAACGCATCACATCCCTCGCATTTAATCATATCCAATGCTGCATCCAGTATTTTTCGGCGGGTATCGTCCTTTTGCCGCAATATCCGTTCTTTACTTCCCATGGTTTAACCTCGTAGCTACAAGCATATTTTACCTTAATTTACTCATTAATAAATAATTAGATACATTATTTATTAACATAATTTATAGACAATGGTATTGTAACAGGTTTTTTAAATATCAATTAGTTGGCATAGATAATAAATGTTTAAACAACTTCAAAATATGTCAAAATCACCACCAGTAATAAAAGAAGCCCGGCTGCTCAATAGCAAACCGGGCTTCATGAATAACAGGGGAATTAAAAACCTGTTTATTTCCAGCCGCCGCCCAGGGCGCGGTAAAGGTTAACTATTGCCTGCAACTCCTGCAAGTGGTCGTTAACGCCGCTTAATTGCGCCGCAAGCAGGCTTTGTTCGGAAGTTAAAACATCAGTATAGTTAGTTGCCGAACTGTAGCGAAGCAACTCTTTGGTATAATCAACCGACTTTTCAAGTGCCTGTAACTGTTTAGCTCTTGAGCCCTGCTTTTCGATTGCATTTTGATAAGAGAACAGTGCGTTGGTTACTTCCTGCCCTGCTGTAAGCAATGATTTTTGGTAAGCATAATATGCCTCCTGTTGCTGAGCCTGCGCAGTTCTTAAACGTGCCCTGTTTTGGCCTTTATTAAAAATAGGCTGGGTAATACCACCAACAAAATTGTAAAAGATGGAATGATCAAAAAAGTTTTTCAACTGCAGGGTTGATAAACCCGCCTGCCCGGTTATGGTAAGCTGCGGATAAAAATAGGTACGTGCGAGGTTGGTATTTTCAAACGCGCTCCTGAAAGCAAACTCTGCCTCCTGTACGTCAGGGCGGTTTTTCAGCAGTTGTGAAGGAATACCGGTCTTCAGATCTGCAATGGGTTTCTGCTCATTGAGGCTTGTGCGCTTGATGGTACCCGGAGCCCTTGCCAGTAAAATACTTAACGCGTTCTCCGCTTCGCGGATACTTTGTTTAAGATCGGGAATAGTAACCTCGGCAGCATAACGGTTAGCCTCGCTTTGTACAACAGCCGCGCCGTTTACAACCGCACCTTCCTTCAGGGCTTTTACAGTTTCTACATCTTTTACCCGTATGGTGAGCGTTTGTTGGGTGATAGCCAATTGCTGATCAAGCGCCAGCAAATTATAGTAAGCGTTTGCAATATCGGCTATCAGCTGGGTTTGTACTGCCCTTTTCGCCGCATCACTTTGCAGCAGCGACGCTAAGGCCGCCCTTTTTGCGCTGCTCAATTTGCCCCAGATATCGGCCTCCCAACTGGTGTTGAGGGCTGCCTGGTAGGTGGTTGTTTTAAGATTGAACGAGCTGGCAAACTCCGGCGGAAAGTTTAAACTTGCCGCCGATGTTTTTGCCCTTGTAGCTGATGCGCTTCCCTCCAGGCTTGGCAGATAAGCTGCCTTGCTTTGGTTAAATGTTGCCTGAGCCTCGTTAATACGCTGCACAGCAGTTTTCAAATCGAGGTTTTCACGCAGGCCTTCCTGGATCAGATTTACCAGTACGGTATCTGAAAACAGCTGGTTCACCGGCATATTAGCCATTGACGTAGTATCGCTGATGGTGGTATCACGGTAAAGCTTATCGGTATTTACTACCGGCTGCTGATATTTTTTTGTTACACATGAGGCAAATACTGCCGTTGCTGCCAACGTAGCCAGTATCTGCCGTTTATATGAATAGATCATTGTATGCTTCTTTATTATTTCTTAAAAACTCTGTTATCAGGCTACCGTTTCGGTTTCAATTTCTATTTCTTCCGGAGTAGGTTTGCCGCTTATGCGTTCCTGAAGCGATTGGAAAATGATGAACAGCACCGGGATCACAAACACACCGAATACGGTACCAACAACCATCCCCCCTACAGCGCCTGTACCTATCGACCGGTTACCCTCGGCACCAACACCTGACGCAAGCATCAATGGCACTAACCCGAGTATAAACGCAAAGGATGTCATCAAAATAGGCCTCAAACGGGCAACCGAACCATCAATAGCAGCCTGTACAATACTTTCTCCGCTGCGCCTGCGGGCTACGGCAAACTCCACTATCAGGATGGCATTTTTGGCTAACAGGCCAATGAGCATGATGAGCGTGATCTGCAAATAAATATTGTTTTGAATGCCGAAGATTTTGGCAAAGATAAACGCGCCGGCCAAACCTATAGGCAGTGAAAGCAATACTGCAAACGGCAGGATATAGCTCTCGTACTGCGCACTCAGCAAAAAGTACACAAACACCAAACACAACATAAAAATGAAAATGGTTTGGCTGCCACTTGCAATCTCCTCACGGGTAAGCCCTGAAAACTCGAAACCATAACCGGCAGGCAGTGTTTTAGCCCCAACTTCCTGTATTGCTTTAATGGCATCGCCCGTACTGAAACCTGGTTTCGGCGCACCTGTTACTGAGATTGAGGTGAACAGGTTAAAGCGGTTGATCGACTCCGGACCGTAAACCCTTTTCAGCGTAACAAACTCTGATATAGGCGCCATGGTATTATTGGCATTGCGCACATACATATTGTTGAGGCTGCCGGTGGTGCCCCTGTAAGCGGCATCGGCCTGGATCATTACACGGTATTGCTTGCCAAACTCATTAAAGTTAGAAGCATAAACACCACCAAAATATCCCTGCAACGTGCTTAATACCGAGTTTACGGTTATGCCCGCATCTTTACATTTGGCTACGTTAACATCAACCAAATACTGGGGGAAGTTGGTATTGAAGAATGTAGATGCATATTGGATTTCGGGGCGTTGATTTAATGCACCAAGGAACTTGCCGTTTATTTCGGCAAATTTCACAATATCGCCGCCGGTTTTATCCTGTACCTGGAACTCGAAACCACTGCTGTTACCAAAGCCCTGTAAAGTTGGCGGAGCAAAAAACAGAACAGTAGCCCCTTTAACTCCGGCTGTCATACCAAAAAGTTTACCGATAACAGTATTCACATCCGTTCCTTTGGCTGTACGTTTATCCCATGGTTTCAGCTTGATCATGATCAGGCCGTATGAACCGCCCGCACCACTCAAGATGCCCTGGCCAGCAACCCTGATAGTCGACTCTACCTCCGGTAGTGATCTTACCATACCTGATACCTGGTCGATAACCTGGGTAGTACGCTCTAATGATGAAGCGGGCGGTAAGGACACATCGCCAATAATAAATCCCTGATCTTCGTTAGGTACAAAACCAGATGGTGTTGTTTTAAGCAGGAACCAGAAAATCAAACCAAAAACGGCGATCCCCGCAATAGCGAGCCATTTTTTTGCAGCAAGAAAGCCAACCGATTTTTTATACTTACGGGTAAGCGTATCAAAGCTGGTATTGAAAGCTGTATAAAACCGCTGCAAAAGACCGGTTTTATGGTGCTCACCTTCGGGATGCGGTTTTAACAACAGTGCGCATAATGCCGGGCTCAATGTTAAAGCGTTTACTGCCGAGATTAATATCGCGATAGCAAGCGTTAAACCAAACTGTTTATAAAACACACCGGTTGAGCCTGTAATAAACGAAACCGGGATAAATACAGCCGCCATCACCAAAGTAATGGATACAATAGCGCCGCTGATATCATTCATGGCACTAATAGTGGCGGCTTTTGCCGACTTAGCCCCATGATCAAGCTTGGCGTGCACGGCCTCAACCACCACAATGGCGTCATCCACCACAATACCAATAGCCAGCACCATGGCAAACAGCGTAAGCAGGTTAATGGTAAAGCCAAACAATTGCAGAAAGAAGAAAGTACCCACAATGGCCACAGGCACCGCAATTGCCGGGATCAGTGTAGAGCGGAAATCCTGAAGGAATACAAATACCACAATGAACACCAGCACGAAGGCCTCTATCAGCGTATGTACAACTTTTTCTATAGAGGCATCCAAAAAGTCATTAACGCTAAAAAGGGATGTATAGCTAATGCCGGTCGGGAATGTTTTTGAAGCCGCTTCAATAGTTTGCTCGCAGTTTTTAATTAACTCATGCGCATTTGAACCCGCTGTTTGATAAATGGCTATGGCTATACCCGGTTTGCCATTCATGGTAGTGGCATTGGCATAACTTTGCGCGCCAAGCTCTACCCGTGCAATATCCTTCAGACGCAATAGCTGCCCTTTCGTTGATGAGCGGATCACGATGTTTTCAAACTCGGGCACGCTGGTGAGCCTGCCTTTATATTTTAATACATATTGAAACGATTGGTTATCGTTCTCTCCTACTTTACCCGGCGCTGCTTCAATATTTTGCTCGGCAAGGGCATTGTTCACATCATCCGGTACAAGGCCATAAGTAGCCATTACATCGGGCTTTAACCAAATACGCATGGAGTAATCCTGTATGCCAAATGATGAGGCATCACCTACACCGTTGATACGCTTGATCTGTGGCAGCAGGTTGATGTTGGCATAGTTTTGTAGAAATTTCTCGTCGTAGCTTTTATTATCGCTCGACAGGGAAAATACCATCACCATGCTGCTCTGGCGCTTGCTGGTGGTAACACCCGCCTTGGTAACCTCGGCAGGAAGTAGGCTGGTAGCTTTTGATACCCTGTTTTGCACGTTTACCGCAGCAAGGTCGGGATCCGTGCCTTGTTTGAAATATACCGTGATAACCGCGCTGCCATCATTACTTGCTGTCGAGGTCATGTAGGTCATTTTCTCCACGCCGTTTATCTGTTCTTCGAGCGGTACGATAACACTTTTCATTACCACTTCGGCGTTGGCGCCCTGGTATGATGCTGATACCTGCACCGTAGGCGGCGCTATATCGGGGTATTCGGATATGGGCAAAGTGGTAAGGCCCAGGATACCCAGTATTACTATAATTACCGATATTACGGTAGATAGTACTGGTCTTTCAATGAATGTACGTAACATATTATTTATGTTGATGCCGGGCAAAAAGCCCAGGCAGGTGCTGTTAAATTATTTTAGATCCTTGTATACTGCGGCATTGTCCTGTGCCTCGGGCTTGATAACCATACCGTCTTTTAAACTGCCTGCACCATCCGTAACAATGGTATCGCCGGCTTTAAGACCATCAGTAACTACATAATACTGGCCTGCGGTAAGATCCATCACGCTTACCTCGGTATTCTTAACTGCCCCTTTGCCGTCAACTACATAAACAAAATGTTTTCCCTGCAATTCGTAGGCGGCTTTTTGAGGAATCAGCACGGCATCTTTAATTGTTTGGGGGATTTGTATCGTGGCGCTTCCGCCGCTGCGGATCAGACCAATAGGGTTAGGAAATGTTGCCCTGTAACTTGCCGACCCGGTTTCGGTGTTGATCAACCCGCTGATGGTTTCAACCTTACCTTTTTCGGGGTAAGTACTTCCATCTGGCAATACCAGTGAAACAGGCGGCGTATTCGCTAATTTTTGGTTCATAGTGCTGCCTTTTACTGTCCTTGAAAAATCAAGCAATTGTTTTTCATTCAGGGCGAAGTATGCGTACACCTTGCCAATGTTTGATACCGTTGTTAAAGGCTGCGCTGTTGAGCCGGTAATAAGGCTTCCTAATTTATAAGGAATAGCGCCAACCACACCGTCAACCGGGCTGGTGATTACAGTGTAACCTAAATTGGTTTTTGCGTTGGCTAAACTGGCTTTTGCCTGGGCAAGAGCAGCTTTACGGGCCTTTAAAGTGTACTCGGCCGATTCAAGCTCATAGTGACTGATGATGTCTTTTTCAACCAGGGGTTTGGTTTTATTAACCTGAAGCTCAGCCGCGCTTACATCAGCTTCGGCACTGCTGATGGCAGCTGTGGCCGTATTAACGTCCTGGGCATATTGCGGCGCGCTGAGTTTGAACAGCAACTGGCCTTTTTTTACCACGCTGCCCTCGTCTATATAGATCTTATCTATGTAACCGTCAACTTTCGGACGGATATCGATATTTTGTTGCCCCTGCAAAGTGGCGGGGTATTCGCTGTTCAGTGTAGCATCATGTAAACTGATTTTAAAAACCGGGTAAGCCTGGGGCGGTTGCGGGCCGCCTGCGGCCATTGCAGCACCCTGGTTTTGACCACCGCCGCATGACGATAATAAAATTAAGGCGGCACTAAAGCCGGTTAGCAGTTGAACTGTATTTTTCATAAATATAAACTTGTAGCTATTGGAATGAATTGAAATAAAAGGCATTGTGGTACGTATTGATTATTTTGTTTAACATTTGCGTTAATCACAGGGTAAATTTTTTAGCGGAAAATCATTTTACAGATCATCTTCTTTCGTTCAACAATGAGGCGGGTGTAACTTTCATCACTCAGGTTAAACGACTTCTTATAGATCGGGCTCATGATAAGCGGGTATGACATCAGCGAGAACAGGTTCAGCACAAAATGCATAGGGTTCATCTTTTCAATATTGCCTGCCGCCATTTCGGCCTCAATTTGTTCAAGGAACATACTGATATGATGCGGCTTAATCTCGTAAGCGTATTTACAGGTGTTTGAATTGATCTCGGTGATCAGGAAGGTTTCCTGGTAGGGATAGGCATTTGACTCGGTTAAAAACAGATCAATAAAGCTCTCTATTTTCTTTTTAAATGGCTGATCAGACGCCATGACAGCGTCAAGACGGGTAGTTAAAGCAAGCATAGCTTCTCTAAACACCTGTTCAATTAAGACATCCTTGGTGCGGAAATAGTAGTTTAATAAAGTGCGGCTTACCCCAGCCGCATCGGCAATATCCTGGGTATTAGCATGGAGCCGGCCTTCGGCAAAAAAAATATGTTTAGCGGTGTCCTTAATTAATTGCTCGGCACCTGTATCCCTTATTGGCATAAAACAAACGGCATTTAATCAGGCACTCTATTATGCCCGATGGCATCAATGATTGATGACAGGGCAAAATTGGCTCAATTATCGTTTTTGCAGAATGTTTGAAGGATGGTGCGATATGTCAAAAAGTCGTTTTTGCCGAAAACATTGTAATAGAATGGTAATTTTGATTGCAGGGTTGCAACGACACTTTTAATTTGCGATGAAAATCACAACAGCATCTATTATTTAATGGATCTTTGAGATTGAGCGGAGAGAACTCCTCCGGAGAGCTACGATGTGCCGACAAGTTTTCATATAACAAAAAATGTCATTTCGAACGAGCCAGCGCAGGGAAAAGCCGGGCGCGAGGAGAAATCTTATCCGCCATTCATAACTGCAGCGACGCTTGTAGAAGATTTCTCCTCACCACCGGTGCGCGATCCCCCCAAGGGCTCGTTCGAAATAATAATCGTTTATTATTGAGGTATTTGGCGATATTTACTGGGACTGATACCGCATTGTTTTTTGAAGAACTTGCTGAAAAAGAACTGATCGGCGAAATTAAGATAGGCAGCAATCTGGGCTATGGTTAACGCCGGATCGTTAAGGGCAACTTTAGCTTCCAGAATCACGATCTCGTCGATAAACTCGCCTGCGGTTTTGCCGGTAATTTCTTTTACGGCTTGTGAAAGGTATTTAGGGGTGATATTGAGCATAGCAGCATAAGCCTGCACGCTTCTTTCTTCCTTAAAATGCTGCGGAAGGATTTTTAGGAACCGAAAAGTCAGCTCTTCCTTTCGTGTACCTTTTACTTCGGCTATTTTTTGTTGCTTTTGATATAGCGCACCAATCTCATAAATAAAAGCCGTAAATATGCTTAACACAACTTCACCCTGGAATGCCAGATCATTACGATTATCCATTTTACTTTCAAGGATTTTCATAATCGATATAAGCGTATCGGCCGACTCCTCATCAATAACCAGTAGAGGATTTACCTGCGATGATAAAAAATCAAAGGCTTCTACATTTTTCGTGTGGATACTGGTACCAGATAGATAAGCTGAGGTAAATATGATCGAGGTAAGCCTGCAATCCGGTGAAACATTCAAAAACTGACGAACAGTATTGGGGGCTACCATCAGGATGTTATTCTTTTTTAAATTGTACTCCAAAAGGTTCGCATTGATTGATGCCTCACCTTCATGAACAAGCATTAAAAAAAAATGATCTGACCGGAAGGGATGCAAAATAGGCACCTCAATATCCCCCGGATTAAACGACATAATATGCAGACCTTTATACTGATTGGTAATACCAAGCGGGGCAAGCATTTGCTCCATGGTATGCATCTGTACAGGCAGGATCTCTTTCGGCATAGTAAGCAATAATAACTATTATTTGCACTAATTATTACGAATAAAATCGAATTACGCGAATTCTACCAGATGGCTAATCCGTGTATTTCGATTCAATATAAATGCCCCGCTAAGGAATTCGTGTGTATCAGCTCATCGAAGGAAACGAAATCCCTTTAATTTTTCTGAACAATTCAACAGCATACAGGTCGGTCATTCCCGAAACAAAATCAAGGATGGTCTGGATCTTTGAATAATCGTCTTCCGCCTTGGTTAAAAATTGTTTGGGGATCAGTTCGATCAGTTTCTCGTGGTATTTTGAATTGTTTTTTAAATAAGCCGGAACAAACTCTTCCAATAAACCGCCCATCACCTTGTAACCCGCAACTTCCTTCTGCACTACTGAGCTATAGTTGTAGATCTTTTTTACAGATACCTTTTCAATCGCCTTCATGGCAGATCGCAACGGTTCTTCGATCGCATTCATCAACGCCGAATTAAAATCGCCATTCATGATCTCATCCTGCTTGTCATAAAACAGGTTTGAACATTGATTTACCAGGGTATTTATTGCTATTGCCCTCAAATAGCCCACTTTGGCGTCAGTATCGTCAAATTCCTCCAATCGCTCCCCCATCCTGGGAATAGTACACAGGGGCATCAGCAAGGCCTTCACTTCTTCATAGGAGAGTATTTTAAGGCGATGAGCATCTTCCAGATCAACAACGTTGTAGCAAATGTCATCCGCGGCCTCAACAAGGTATACCAATGGGTGCCTTTTGTAAACAAGTTCATTATCCTCTACCCTGATCAAACCCAAATCTTGGGCTATCTTTTCAAAATCCTGTTGTTCAGAAGTAAAGAATCCATATTTCTTTCGATGGATTATACCCTTTCTATGCCCCGCTACAGATGAGCATGGATATTTTGCAATGGAAGCTATGGTTGAATAAGTTAACGCCAAACTCCCCCGGCCTTTACCGGCAAACGGATGTGTTAATAATCTTAAAGCATTGGCATTACCTTCAAAATGAGTCAGATCTTCCCATTGCTGTGGAGTAACAGTATCCTTATAACCATTGCCATCGCCTTCTGCAAAATAATGTGAGATGGCCGATTCGCCCGAATGGCCGAAAGCGGGGTTACCCAAATCATGGGCCAGGCAAGCTGCCGCTATCATATTACCGATCTCGCTGATAAGCGGATACTTCTTTTCTACTTCGGGATTTTCCTTAAGCATCCTGTTAAAATGCATACGGCCCAATGAGCGCCCTACACTGGCTACCTCTAAACTGTGCGTAAGGCGATTATGTACAAAAACGCTCCCCGGAAGAGGAAAAACCTGGGTTTTGTTCTGCAACCTTCTGAATGGAGACGAAAAAATTATCCTGTCGTAATCTTTCTGAAATTCCGATCGTGCATCGATATGGTTTGCAATATATTTATCCTCGTAACCCCAGCGTTTTGCCGATAATAGTTGATCCCAGTTCATTATAGTATGATGTGTATAGGGCGGCAAAAGTAGCCATTATACCGGAAAGAAATACAGGTTAATGATTTGGTTAAAGAAAATCATATCATCGCCATTCAGGCTGGTTTTAGGTTACTTACTTCAATAATTTATCAATCAATGAAGTCGCGTTCTTCTCAAAGTCGTCACTATACCCAACAATTATATTGGCTATCTTCCCTTCCTTATCAATAAAATACAAAGTAGGAAAACCGGTTACATGATATGATTTAACGGCATCACGTCCATTTATGTAGATAGGGTATTTGATATTGTAATTTTTTTGAAATTCAACAACAGCCTTTTTACTGTCACGTTCGGTTAAACTAACTATCGCCACGTTTTGATTTTTATACTTTTCGTGAATGCTATTAAGTGGTTTAAGAGAATACATACAACCAGAACAGCCAATGAAAAAATAATCGAGCAATATAACCTTACCCTTTAACTGGCTTAATGATTTCTTGCTGCCATCTGTAGCATCTAAAACCCAATCAGGAGCTATTGTTCCTGGCGCGAGTAATGGAACTTCTACCTCTTCCTTTTTTTTATGAAACCCATTCGGAATAACCAAATCATTTGCGCTAACCTCATCCTGATCAAACTTGTAATCAAAAAAAAGTCTCCTGCGTAAAAATTTGTAACTCCATTCCCAATGCCGGCACTTCTTGAGTACCGTTTAATGCTAATCGGTATCTCTGATGTTTTCCCGATAAATAAATGGATATAGGTATACAAGTGCTCTTTATTGACAACGGTATCACGAGTATTAACAATCAGGTGCGAACAAACTATTTTGTTTATAGCTGTATCTGCGCTCGTTGTTAATTTAGATGGCTTTCTCATTATAAAATCCTTAATCCAATTTAAATCAGTAAGAACGTTATGCACAATGACAGGCTGTAGTTCATCTATGCGATAAGAGCTGTCTGTCGGGTTTATTGTTATTAAATTTTTCCCGTTGTATAAACTTGTCAATGTTAAATTATCGGCTTTGTACAGAGTTGTTGTTTTATACAGGTAGCCTAAAGTTTTATCTTCAGGTGCATTTAATATAATATTTTCGGTTTGGTTTGTTACGGTATCGCTCGTGAAAAATTCCTTGACTCTGCTGGTAGATTGGTAGCTGAAATTTCTATGGCTCTTTAAATTATCAATGGTTTTTTGAACCAGGGCAACTTGTGCACATAAATTTCCACTGTATAAAGCAAGAATGATTAAGATGGATGCTTTAATAAATTTCCTAATGTTTGTGGGCATCATTTGTAATAGGTTTTAAGTTATCGTTATAACGCAAACCAATACAGCTTATTCTCTTAACGTTTAAATCCTTTATTTTTCAGTTTACACCACCTCAAAATGCTGCCGAAACTTCTCCTCTTCCAGATCAAGCAGGTCCAGTTGTTGCTTTACGATATCATCGCTGATGTTTTCCTTTTTGTTAAGGGTTAACAGCAGGGTGCGCTGCTGATTCATCACGTCATTTAAGATCATGCGGTAATCATGGTAAAAAGAATCAGCACGCTGTTCGCTATTTTCCTGCTCCCAATCCTTCAGGAGTTCCATATCTGCGCTCAGCCTCAGTTTAAATGCCTTAACCATATCATTCCCGGTCAGATGATCTGCATATTTATCTTCAAGTATTTGCAGAGCTAACTTTGATAATTTCTTCCTTACCAGTTGCTTTTGCTGCTCCGGCGAACCTATGTAATCACGATCAGGCATATTTACAAGCTTTACCAATATTGGCAAAGTAAGCCCCTGTACAACCAGGGTAAACATGATCACTACAAATGTGATAAACAAGATAAGGTTCCGCTGAGGGAAAGCTGCCCCCGAGGGTAAAAGCTCCGGAATACTTAAGGCTGCTGCTAACGAAACTACCCCTCGCATGCCCGCCCAGCCTAATAACAATGGTCCTTTCCAGCCCGGACTTGGGTCGGCTGTGGTGATGTAACGGCTGATAAATATGGTAAATATTGTAGCTCCATAGGTGCTGGCCAAACGGGCCACTATCAATACACCTGTTATAATCAAACTATAGTTTATTGCCGGTTTAAGTCCGTCAGGACCGAGGGCTTTTATAACTACCGGAAATTCTAACCCTATCAGTATAAACACAAAACCATTTAAAACAAAAGCTACTGTTTCCCAAACATTTATACCCTGCAACCTGCTACGATAGCTTAGTATCACATGCCTTTGTGATGAAAGGAACAATCCCCCGCTTACTACAGCCAATACTCCCGAAAAGTGAAATTCTTCCGCCGCCATATACATGGCATATGGTGTAATAAACGTAAGGATAATGTCAATGTTGGCCGTAGTTGGCAGCCATCGGTGTATGGTATAAAATATCAGCGCCACAGCCAAACCAATAACAACGCCCATCACAATAACCAATACAAAACTTAAAGCGGCCTGCCCAAAAGCAAATTTACCGGTAATCACCGCTGCAAGGGCAAATCTGAATATCACTAAACTCGATGCATCGTTCATGAGGCTTTCACCCTCAACAATAGCAATAAACCGCTTGGGTACTTTGATGTTTTTAAGAATACTGCTGGCCGATACGGCGTCGGGCGGCGAAATGATCCCTCCAAGCAGGAAACCCAGCGGCAAGGTAAAACCCGCTATAAGGCTATTGGATACAAAGGCTATTAGGCAGGAAGTTAAAATAACGATCAAAAACGCGAAGCTGGAGATCACCCGGCGCCATTTCCAGAAGTCTTTCCAGGAAGTATTCCAGGCCGATTCATATAGTAGAGGAGGCAGAAAGATCACGAAGATCAGGTCGGGTTGGATTTCGATGCCTTTTAAAAAAGGAACGAAGCCAAGCGGCAGGCCAACTAAAACCAGTAATATAGGATAAGCTATTTTGATTTTTTGCGCCAGCATTACCACAAAAAGGATAACGGCTAACAGGCAGGTACATTGAAGAATAACATGATGCAGCATGTAGCTAAAATACAATTATTCGGCGAGTAAAGTTTACCGGTGCTTGTATTAAGCACATTAAGAAAATCCGAACAAATAATAGTTTTTACTGTTCTGATAACATTGAGGTAATTTTTGAATAAAAAATTGAGACTCAAAAAGATAAAATCCTAAAAAACAGCAATAAAAAATAAAAATAAAGTCATTTTATATCAAAAAAAATACAAAGTCATTTCGATAGCTTCAAAAATTTTGGTAATTTCGCAATCATGGCGTCGACGATAAAAAAAATATTCTTTGCATTATTTTTTTTCCAGCTTGCATTAGCTGTAGCCCCTGCTAACGCCGAATCAATTTTAACGCACTACAAAAAATCAGGCCGGTCTGCCGATTTAATTTCCCTAACCCATCAAAGGATTATCGGCCAAATTCAGCAGCAGGAAGTACAGGATGATTCACCTGATTCTGATGGCAACGAAGCTGCCCATACCCGTAACGTTATCCGCTTTTTACCCAGCAGGGTAAACTACTCGTCGGCATTATTACCAGGCCAACAGCTTTTACTGGCCGATGTTATATCAACAACAGCAAAACAGCACAATCAGAATAAATCCATTAAGGGCTTTTTGCCTGCATATTATAATTTCCTTTTCAGGCTCAGTCCGTTCTGATCCTTTTTCCGTCTCAAATGCCTTTCGCGGCAAACCCCTGTTTTAAACAATCAAATTTAACATTGGCTAACAGTACGTGATATGCACTGCTTTGCCTATTACCCCCATTCGGAAAAAATGAAAAGGTTAATTATTTATATGCCCTTACTGGCCATAGTTGCCGGTATATTTGTCACGGGCTGCTCTTCAAAAGCTAAAACCAGCAGCGAAACTGCTGCTTCAGATACCCTTCAGCTACCTGTGCTTACCTTAAATACACGAGATACAGTTCTTCAAAAATCATATGTTGCCGATATTCAGGCGCAAAAAAATATCGAGATCCGCTCACGTGTTCGCGGCTTCCTCGAAAAAATATTTATTGACGAAGGCAAGCAGGTTAAAAAAGGCCAGCTGCTGTTTAAACTTAACGACCAGGAATTTAAAGTAAACCTATCAAAAGCTAAAGCAGCACTAAGTAACGCCATGGCCGATGCCAAGGCAACAGAACTTGAAGTAACACGGGTTAAACTACTGGTTGACAAGAAAGTAATTTCCAAATCAGAACTTGAAGTTGCCGAATCAAAAATGAATGCCGACAAGGCAACCATTGAAGAAGCCCGGTCCATGGTGCAAAGCGCCGAAGACCAATTGGCCTATACTTACATCCGTGCGCCGTTTGATGGCATCATCGACAGGATCCCGCTTAAATCGGGCAGTTTAATTGATGAGGGCACATTGCTTACCAGCCTTTCGGACATCAGCTCGATGTATGCTTATTTCAGTTTTCCCGAAAATGAATACCTGCAATATATCCGCAAAAAAGAATCTGCACCAGGCCAAACAAGCGATAAGGTTAAGCTGGTGTTAGCCGATGGGCTTGACTTCCCCTACCAGGGCGAAATAGAAACTGTAGAAGCCGAAATTGAGCAAAAAACAGGCTCTATCAACTTCAGGGCAAAGTTTCCCAATCCGAACAAGCTGTTAAGGCATGGCGCTACCGGTAAACTTTACATCTCAACTAAAGCTGATAGCGTGATCATGGTGCCACAGCAATCGGTATTTGATATCCAGGACAAAAGTTACGTATACATAGTTGACAAGAACAATAAACTGCACATGCAGGCATTTTTGCCGCAAACCCGTTTTTCTACCTATTACATTGTAAAAGACGGCTTGAAGGCTGGCGACAGGATCTTGTTTCAGGGAGCACAGAACGTACGTGACGGTATGATCATAAAACCACGGAAAATGGCAAAAGATTCATTACTGGCAATGAAGTAATCAATTGCCCATGTTTCCATTTCCTGCCGCGTAAACGCGCGGCACAGGTTTATTGTACACTTACCCTAACAAACTATGTTCGAAACTTTTATAAAGCGGCCAGTGCTGTCGCTTGTTATCTCATTGATAATTACCATGCTGGGTGTGCTGGCTTTGATAACACTGCCCGTTACACAATTCCCGGATATCGTGCCACCATCGGTAACTGTTACCGCTAATTACACCGGCGCCAATGCTGAGGTGTGTGCCAAAGCCGTGGCTACTCCGCTAGAGCGCGCTATCAACGGCGTTCCGGGCATGACCTACATGTCTACCGTTTGTAGTAACGACGGTTTGACAGTAATCCAGATCTATTTTAACGTGGGTATTGATCCCGACCAGGCTGCGGTGAACGTTCAAAACCGGGTAGCCACCATTATTGACGAAATGCCGGAAGAGGTTATTAAAGCCGGAGTTACTACAGAGAAAGAAGTAAACAGTATGCTGATGTACCTGAACATCATGAGCCAGGACACCAGCATGGACGAAAAGTTCATTTATAACTTCACGGATATCAACGTTTTACAGGAACTTAAGCGAATTGATGGTGTAGGCAGGGCCGAGATCATGGGCGCTAAAGAATACTCCATGCGTGTATGGCTTAAGCCCGACAGGATGATGGCCTACAAGGTATCAACCGATGAGGTAATAGATGCTATCCGTGCGCAAAACGTTGAAGCTGCACCGGGTAAAACCGGCCAAAGCTCGGATAAAACCCCGCAGATGCTGCAGTATGTATTGCGCTATCCGGGTAAATTTTTTGAACCTAAGCAATACGAAAACATTGTGATCCGCGCCGAAGAAGATGGCTCGGTATTAAGATTGAAAGAAATTGCTGATGTTGAATTTGGGTCGTTAACCTACAGTATGGTATCCAATACTGATGGCAAGCCTTCGGCATCAGTCATGATAAAACAACGTCCCGGCTCAAACGCCCGCGACGTTATCAATAACATCAAAACTCGCATGGCCGAGCTTAAAGAAAGCTCGTTCCCGGCCGGGATGACCTTTAACGTAAACTATGACGTATCCCGCTTTCTGGATGCATCTATACATGAAGTATTACGTACGCTGGTTGAGGCTTTCATATTGGTTTTCATTGTAGTATTTATTTTTTTACAGGATTTCCGGTCAACGTTGATCCCTGCTTTAGCAGTACCTGTGGCCCTTATTGGTTCACTGGCTTTTATGCAGATGCTGGGCTTCTCCATTAACCTGCTTACATTATTTGCATTAGTGTTAGCTATAGGTATCGTGGTGGATAACGCGATTGTTGTTGTGGAAGCCGTACACGTAAAGATGACCGAAAACCACATGAACGCCATGGATGCCACGATTAGCGCTATGCGCGAGATCAGCGGGGCAATTGTGGCCATTACCTTGGTAATGTCGGCTGTGTTTGTTCCGGTGGCCTTCATGTCGGGACCGGTTGGTGTGTTTTACCGGCAGTTTTCGCTTACGCTGGCTATCTCCATTGTGATATC
The DNA here is from genome assembly GCF_047324315.1 of Mucilaginibacter sp. Mucisp86. Lineage (NCBI taxonomy): Bacteria > Pseudomonadati > Bacteroidota > Sphingobacteriia > Sphingobacteriales > Sphingobacteriaceae > Mucilaginibacter > Mucilaginibacter sp. Mucisp86. The sequence continues at coordinate 5,788,915 of NZ_CP168503.1, read as the reverse complement.
GGGTGTAAACGCATTAACGCTTACTCCTGCCCTTTGTGCTATTATGCTCAAGCACAATCACGCACCCAAAAAGAAAAGCCTGATGCAGCGTTTTTTTGGTGGCTTTAATGATAAATACAATAGGTTACAAGGGAAGTATTCCACTTTCATGACCTATCTGTCGCCTCGTAAGGGAATTACCTTGATGCTACTGGCAGGCTTCTTCATACTAACCTGGGGTACCAGTGCTATTTTGCCAACGGGTTTTATCCCTACGGAAGATCAGGGTATGCTTTACGTAAACGTAACCACACCTGCCGGCGCAACGGTTGAACGTACCGAACAGGTTTTGAAAGAGATTGAAGCCAAAACCAAATCGATGAAATCTATCGAATCAGTTTCAACCCTTTCGGGCTATAGTTTGGTGAATGAGATAGCCGGTGCCTCATACGGTATGGCCATGATCAACCTTAAGCCATGGGACGAACGCAGTGAATCATTGGAGGATATCATTGCCGAGCTGACTGCCAAAACAAAGAATATCGGCGACGCCTCTATCCAGTTCTTCCCGCCACCTACTGTTCCTGGTTTTGGTAATGCCAGCGGTTTCGAGATCCGGGTACTTGACCGAAGTGGCCAGGGTGATTTACAAAAGGCTGCCGATGTTACCAAAAACTTTGTCGATGCGCTTAATGCTTCGCCAGAGATTGCGGGGGCATTTACCAGTTTCGACCCTAACTTTCCGCAGTATATGATCTCTGTTGACCAACAAACGGCGGCGCAAAAGGGTATTACTGTTGATAAGGCCATGTCGACCCTGCAAACACTGATGGGTAGTTTTTATGCTTCCAATTTTATAAGGTTCGGGCAAATGTATAAGGTGATGGTACAAGCCTCGCCCGAATACAGGTCGCGACCGGAAGATGTTTTAAACCTGCAGGTTAAGAATGATAAAGGCGAAATGGTGCCATTTTCTACGTTCATAAAAATGGAGAAAGTATTTGGCCCAGAGCAGCTTACCCGTTACAATATGTACACATCGGCCATGGTAACCGGTGATGCTGATAAAGGTTTCAGTAGCGGCGACGCGATTAAAGCCATTGAACGGATAGCTGCCGAAAAACTACCGAAAGGTTACGCCTTTGAATGGTCGGGTATGACGCGTGAGCAGATCCTGTCAGGCAACCAGGCTATTTATATTTTTGTGATCTGTTTAATATTCGTTTACCTGTTACTGGCTGCCCAGTATGAGAGCTTTTTGCTGCCGCTTCCGGTTATCCTATCATTACCTACCGGTATTTTCGGCGCATTCTTCTTTTTGAAGATAACCGGGCTCGAAAATAACATCTACGCCCAGGTAGCCCTGGTAATGCTAATTGGCTTGCTGGGTAAAAACGCCATCCTGATAGTTGAGTTTGCTATCCAAAGGCAAAAAGAAGGACTTACCGTTTTAAAAGCAGCTATTGAAGGCGCGGTTTCCCGTTTGCGGCCGATATTGATGACTTCCCTGGCGTTCATAGCCGGTTTGATCCCGCTTTGCGTGGCCAGCGGTGCGGGTGCCATGGGTAACCGCTCTATCGGTACGGCCGCTGCCGGAGGGATGCTGATGGGCACCATTTTCGGCTTGATCCTTATCCCTGGCTTATATGTCATCTTCGCCGGTTTAGCCGAACGGAATAAAAAGAACAAGTCGACCACAGAAGTAACTCATCATGAGCTCGATATCGTCAACAATTAATTAAGACCTGCAATGCTAAAAAAAGCAAATTTCTATATACTTAACACGACACTTTTGCTGGTGATCATGGCCGGCTGTAAAAGCTATAAACCGGTCACGGGCCAGGAAGTAGCCGATAATCTGCCGTCAACATTTAACAATAATACAGATACAGCCACCGTCGCAAGCCTGCCGGTAGCTCAGTTTTTTGCCGATCAAAGGCTCGTTAACCTGATTGACACTGCCCTTAAAGCAAATCCCGATCTGCTAAGCGCCCTGCAAAGGGTTGAGGCTGCACGGGCTAACATAAGATTCAACTCTTCAAAGCTATTACCTACCATAAACCTTGCTGCTAATGCCGGAGTTGAAAAATATGGCGATTACACGCAAAACGGCGTGGGTAATTATGATACCAATTTTTCAAATAACATCAATAGCGATCAGCATATCCCCAACCCGGTGCCTAACTATTTCCTGGGTTTTCAAAGCTCATGGGAGGTTGACCTTTGGGACAAGCTGAGCAACCAGAAAAAGGCCGCTTTCGCCCGCTTCCTGGCCAGTCAAAGCGGTTATCGTTTGGTTACAACCGCACTCACAGCCCAAATTGCGGGGCTTTATTACCAGTTGCTGGCTTATGATACCGAACAGGGCATCATTAAAAAGAACATCAAACTTCAGGAACACGCGCTGGAGATTGTTAAAATCCAAAAACTCGGTGGCCGTGCTACAGAGCTGGCAGTTCAGCAATTTGAGGCACAGCTATCCCGTACTAAAGGCCTGGAATATACCACCCGTCAACAAATCACCGAAACCGAGAACCAACTTCGTTTTTTAACCGGAAGCTATTCAGGGGTGGTAACACGGGATACTTCTATCATGAAAACCAAGTTACCTGTAGTGATTGGTACGGGTGTTCCTTCGCAAATGTTATTGAACCGGCCTGATATCCGTGGCGCTGAATTGGAACTTACCGCCATGAATGCCGACATTAAAGCAGCAAGAGCTAACTTTTTCCCTACCTTTACTTTAACTCCATATGTGGGATACAACAGTTTCAGGGCAAACCTGTTATTTGACCCGGCTTCGTTTACATATGGTATTTTAGGAGGCATCACCGCCCCTATCTTTAACCGCAAAGCTATCAAAGCCGAATATGAGCGGACCATTGCCGAACAGAAAATAGCGGTTTACAATTATCAAAAAAGTATCCTGTCAGGATTTCAGGAAGTGAAAAACAACCTGAGCGGGATAGAGAATTTCAACCGCGCTTTTGAGTTTAAACAGCAGGAGTTACAATCACTAAATAACGCCCTGTCTGTTGCCAACGATCTGTACCTTGTTGGGCGGGCTAATTACCTTGAAATAATAACAGCACAACGCAGCGTACTTGATGCCGAACTTGAACTGGCCGGTATTAAACGTAATATATTTTTAAGCTCGGTTAACTTATACCAGGCTGTAGGTGGCGGCTGGAGATAATAAAGACTTGACTTTAACAAAAATGGGTACTTATAACGGGTACCCATTTTTGTTATGTTGATTTCTGAAGCTTTTAAAAGCGTGGGAATGTGCGATTCCCGGTGTAGGGAGGGGGTTTCAGCAAGATGCCGGATCGTTGCCAAGTCGTATAAACCCCTCCCGCCACCGTACATCCTGCCGCACCCCTCCCAAGGGAGGGAATTAGGCTTCCACTTCACACCCGTCACAAATCCGTTACACAAATCAAATTACACCGCAACAATATTAACCAGTAGTATAAATTGCTTAATATAGTAGCTTTCGATGCTTGCCAAAGGAAGCATCAATTGACTGACTTATTACTTAAACAATTAACACAAATGATCAAACTTTTAAAGCATGCATTGATTGCCCCATCAATTGCTGCACTGGCTTTTAACGCCGCTGCCCAAACCGGCGCGCAACCCAGGCTCATTGAAAAAGTCACCCGCAAGGGAACTGAGCTGGTGATCCCTTATGAAAAGTATGTATTACCTAACGGCTTAACCGTTATTTTGGCCGAAGACCACTCCGACCCACTTGTTCACGTTGACATTACTTATCACGTAGGTTCGGCGCGCGAGGAGATCGGCAAATCAGGCTTCGCACATTTTTTTGAGCACATGATGTTCCAGGGATCGGACCATGTAGCCAATGGCGACCATTTCAAGATCATCACAGAAGCCGGCGGTACGCTAAACGGATCAACTAACCGCGACCGCACCAATTACTATGAAACAGTACCCGCTAATCAACTCGAAAAAATGCTCTGGCTTGAATCAGACCGAATGGGTTTCCTGCTTGATGCCGTTACACAACAAAAATTTGAGGTTCAGCGTGCAACTGTAAAAAACGAACGCGGGCAGAATTATGATAACCGTCCGTACGGTTTAGTTGGTCAGTATGCTTCTAAAACACTTTACCCATACGGTCACCCCTATTCATGGCTCACCATCGGCTATATCGAGGAGTTGAACAAAGTAGGTGTTAACGACCTTAAAAACTTTTTCCTGAGATGGTATGGCCCTAACAACGCCACGCTCACCATTGGCGGAGACCTTAACGCTAAACAAACATTAGCCTGGGTAAGCAAATATTTCGGCGGCATCCCAAGAGGCCCAATGGTAAAAAACATGTCGTTACCGGCACCGGTATTAAAAGCCGACAGGTATGTATCCTATACTGATAACTACGCCAAATTCCCATTATTGTCTGTGAGCTATCCTGGCGTTAAAATCTACGACAAGGATATGTCGCCGCTTGATGCTTTATCAGCCATTATTGGCCAGGGCCGTAACTCTATATTTTATAAAAACTTTGTAAAAACCCGCAAGGCGGCGCAGGCTACCATGAGTTCGTCAAATACCGAACTAGCCGGCGAGATCAGCATGCGGGTTATTCCATTCCCTGGTCAAACTTTAGCTGAGGCAAAAAAATTGGTAGATGAATCGTTGACCGAGTTTGAGAAAAAAGGTGTGAGCGATGATGACCTGGCCCGTTTTAAAGCCACTGCCGAAGCCGATTATATCAACAGCTTATCGAGCGTAAGCGGTAAAGTATCCGAACTGGCGCAGGCGCAAACCTTTACCGGTAACCCTAACCAGATCGGCCGTGAACTGGCAGCCATCCGCGCGGTTACTAAAGAGGATGTTATGCGCGTTTATAACCAATACATTAAAGGCAAACCTGCAGTTATATTAAGTGTGCTGCCTAAAGGCGGTAACCTGCAGCCGGTTGCACCCGATAACTTTACTATTGACACAACAGGTTACAAAGCACCTGATTATGGTTACAATGGTTTAACTTATCATAAACCTAAAGATAGTTTCGACCGTGCTGTAAAACCTGGTGTAGGCCCTAATCCAGCTATTAAAGTACCAGTTATTTGGTCTGCAAATACGCCAAATGGTATCAATATCATCGGTACCCAAAATAACGAGATCCCATCGGTATCTATGTCGATATCCATTAAAGGTGGCGGCTTGTTTGCCATCAATGATCCGTCAAAGGCGGGTTTGGCAGGCATTGTGGGGCGCATGATGAATGAAGAAACGCAGAAGTACACTGCCGAGGACTTTAACTCCGAGCTGGACAAACTGGGCAGCAGCATCACTTTCTACGCCAGTTTAGATCAGATTAGCGCCGAAGTATCGTCGCTCACCAAAAACCTGGGCAAAACCATGTCACTGCTCGAAGAAAGGCTATATCATCCTAAATTCACCCAGGATGCACTTGACAGGATCAAGAAACAAACGTTGGAAGGTTTTAAACAAGCTAAAACCCAACCCGCAGGCGTAGCCAGCACAGTTTACAGCAAAATCCTTTACGGTACCGATAATGTGCGCACTTACGCTGCCGGCGGCAATGAAGAAACTGTTGCGGCTATAACTTTACAGGACGTTCAGGATTATTACGATAAAAACTTTTCACCGTCATTAACTAAAATTGTTGTGGTGGGCGATGTTAGCGAGACATCTGCAAAAAAGGCGCTTGCTTTCTTAAACACCTGGAAAGATAAAAAGATAACCGTGCCTGCCCCGGTTGAAGGCAAAACGTTTGATAAAACAACCTTGTACCTCGTTGACATCCCGGGCGCCGCACAATCCGAAATCCGTATTGGTTATCTCGACAAACTTAACTACGACCCTACAGGTGATTATTACAAACTGAATATCGCCAACTACATTTTAGGAGGTGCTTTCAATAGTCACATCAACCTTAACTTACGTGAAAAGAGAGGCTGGACTTACGGCGCCCGGTCATCTTTCAGTTCAGGCAAATATGGCGGCGATTTTACAGCCTCGGCCGGTGTGCTGGCAACCGCAACCGATAGCTCGGTGGTTGAGTTCATGAAGGAGATCACCAATTATCAAAAAACAGGTATCACGCCCGAAGAGTTAAAATTTACACAAACCTCCATAGGTCAAAGTGATGCCCGCCGCTATGAAACCAATGCGCAAAAAGCGGCATTTTTATCACGCATACAGGAGTATGATCTTAAACCTACTTTTGTTGATGAGCAAAACAAGATCTTATCAACCATCACTCCTGCCGAAATTACCAGCCTGGCTTCAAAATACCTCAACCCCGAAAACATGATCATCCTGGTTGTTGGCGATAAGGCCAGGATTTATCCTGGTTTGCAAAAATTGGGGTATCCTATTGTTGAACTTGATGCTGATGGCAAGCCAAAGCAATAAGTTAACGTAACAGCAAGTAAATAAGAGCCTTTATGCCGGCAACAGCATAAAGGCTTTTTGCATTGAAAATCAAAATGTTAAACAAAATATTGGGGGCCGAAAATTCTATTCACAATGCAATTCTGCAACTGAAAAGTTACTATTCAAAACCCATTTATTAACATTGATTTAACTTAAATTGAACACATAAAGTTCAATTTTGAATTAAGTTTTTATCGGCACAAAAGGTGCTGTTTCGTTGGGTTCAGGTTTTATTTCTGCCAGAAAGATAAATGAGTATTGTAAAGGGATTTTTTGGGCAAAAGAATAACACTACCGCTTCAGCAGAAAATGTTGATCTGGATGTTCTCTTCAAAGAATATTACGACAGACTGGTATACTTCTCGCTCCAACTGATAAAAGATAAAGACCAGGCCGAAGATCTTGTGCAGGACGCTTTCATTAAATACTGGAACCAGCGCGAAAGTGTAATGCAGGATAAGATCGCCATAAAAAACTTTCTGTACAGTACAGTCCGCAACGCAAGCTTAAATACCATCAGACACAGTAAAGTTGTTGAAGCATACATTCAGTATCAAGGCAATAAAGAACCGGAAGAAGCGCCGGTAATTGAAGCCATCATCACGGCCGAAGCTGTAGCCGAAATTCACGCCGCATTATATTCCCTACCTGAAAGCCACCGCACCATATCTATAATGGGCTATTTTGATGGTAAAAAGAACCAGGAAATTGCCGATGAACTGGATATGTCGGTAAATACCGTCAAAAACAAAAGCAACGCGCCCTTGAACTGATGCGAGTAAAACTTTCGCCCGAAATGTTTACTGCTTTTATAGCGCTTGGTTTAAGCTTTTTTAAGCGGTAATCTTCCTCCTGCTGCTATATTAACCTCCCTCTTCTTTAACACGAGGCACCTACGGAGCCAAAATATATCTCTGATTTTGTCTACAAACACGTTACTCCTACGGAGTTTGGAAAAACTACGTGTCTCGTCCTAAAAAAGTTTATCGACTTTGAGATAATACTGTTGTGTATTTACAGTATGTATACAAAACTCCGTAGGAGTAACGTGTTTGTAGACATAATGCACAACGTTTCGGCTACGTAGGTGCCTCGTATTTGCGCTTTATTTCAAACGCAATTTTCCATCACTCAAAAAAAATTAAAAAATATGCACCTGCCTTTATCCACTTTCAAAACAAAGGTGTCTTTATGTACGAAAAGGAAAAATGAATAATTACGACCCATACTTTGACCTGGGCCAGCTGATCGCAAAATATATGCGAAACGAACTGAGCGAACAGGAAAAACTCCAGCTTGACCAATGGCTCCAGGCTGACGCCAGCAATCAGGAATTATTCAAAAAGTTAACCGACGAACACCAGCTCAATAATGAACTGGAAACTTTTTCGGCAACTAATAAAGCCAAAGCATGGCAAAATATCGCCAAAGGCACAGGGTTTAAACGTAAAAGCAGCAACTTACTATGGATAGGATACGCAGCCGCTGTTATTTTGCTGGCCGCATTAACCATTACTCTAAACAAACGCCGCCCTTCAGATCAGCCGCAAAATCTCGTCAATCAGTATAAGGATATCCCGCCGGGAACAAACAAAGCAGTGCTTACGCTTGCTGATGGCTCAACTATAGTTTTGGACAGCGCCAAACACGGCCAAATTGCAAGTCAGCAACATGCAGTAATTAAAGAAGATGAAAACGGCAAGGTAGTTTATGAAGCTACTGATAATGCCCAAAGCCCAACAGCCCCCGCTCCTGCCGAAGCCATTGCTATGAATATGCTGGCTACCCCACGCGGCGGCCAATACCAGATTGTTTTGCCCGATGGTACAAAAGTCTGGTTAAACGCGGCATCATCAATAAAATATCCAACTGCCTTTACCGGCAACGAACGCAGGGTTGAGCTTACCGGCGAAGCTTATTTTGAGGTAAGCAAAGACCCTTCAAAACCATTCAATGTAAAAACCGCAAGCCAAACAGTTACTGTTTTGGGCACACATTTCAACATAAACAGCTACACCGACGAAGGTGCAACTAAAACCACCCTGCTTGAGGGCAGTGTGCGGGTTACCAATAATGCCGGCCAGTCGGTTAAAATAAAACCCGGTGAACAGGCCATCAATATATCAAACAGCATTAATATCACTGAGAATGCCAATGTTGACGAAGCTGTGGCCTGGAAAAACGGAAAATTTGTTTTCAGCAATACCGATCTGCAAACCATTATGCGCCAGCTGTCCCGCTGGTATGATGTAGATGTGGAATACCAGGGCAAAACAGCACAAAAACATTACATGGGGCGTATATCGCGCAATGTACCTGTATCACAAATATTTGAAATTCTAAAAACAAGTGGCTTAAACTTCACAATTAACGGGAGGAAGATTATAGTAAAATCATAACAAGATCCAATATGCAGTAAACGGCAAGGCCGGTTTACCAAATTTGGCCCATAAAAAAACCGAAAGTGTTGCAACCACTTCCGGCTATATTTTCGGGCGAACATAATCCAAATCATATCGACTAAATACTTTTTAAACTAATCAACCCAAAACAAAAATATGGATTTTTCTACATTTCCTGTGCCTGTACACAACGATGGCCGGGTAAATAAATTCAAAAACGCCACCAAAGGTTTTTTCCGGATAAGCCCGGATACAAAAAGAAAATTTATTATGCGGATTAAGCTTATCGCCGTCCTGTTATTTGCAGTTTGCATGCATCTCAGCGCTAAAAGTTTCAGCCAAAACATCACTTTAGCCGAAAAGAACAGCAGTCTCCAAACAGTACTAAACAAAATTGAGCAGCAAAGCGGTTACGACATTTTTATGCAAACCGAACTGCTTGCAGGCAGCAACAAGGTATCGTTAAATGTAAAAAACGAAGCCTTAACAAAAGTGCTTGACAGGGTGTTTAAAGGCCAGCCTGTTACTTATGCTATTGTAGGCCATACTATTGTAGTAAAAGAAAAAAACACACAGGCATCTGCAAACTCAGCAAACGCGCCGGCCTCCTTGTACACCGGTAAAGTTATTGACGCAACTACTAAAGAACCACTTATCGGCGCTTCAGTTGGTGTTAAAGGTGGCGGCAAAGCTACCTCAACCAGCCTGAACGGTACTTTCAAATTAAACCTTGAAAATGGTGATGGCACTGTGTTGGTTATTTCCTACATCGGTTATATCACCAAAGAAATTACGCTTTCGGGCACTAACAATCTTGGTGAAATTGAGCTTAAATCAAGCGCAAGCTCAATGCACGAAGTTGTAGTAACCGGCGACGTAGCTATTGACCGTAAAACACCTGTTGCTGTAACAACCTTAAATCAGCGTTTTATTGAAGAAAAACTGGGCAACCAGGATATTCCGCAATTATTGAGCGTTGTACCGGGTGTAATGGCCACCCAGGGTGATGGCGGCTATGGCGATTCGCGCATAAACATCCGCGGTTTCAACAGCGGATCAAAAAAAGGTAACGTTGCTTTAACCATTAACGGCATCCCTGTTAATGACATGGAGAATGGTTCATTGTACTGGTCGGATTTTTCGGGCCTTACTGATGTTACTACTTCATTACAATTACAACGCGGCTTAGGTGCGTCAAAAATCATTGTGCCTTCTTTTGGTGGTACCATCAACATCACTACCCGCGGTACCGAGACCGAAAAAGGTGGCTATATTTCGCAGGGCATCGGTAGCGATGGCTATGAAAAAACAGCCGTTCTGTTATCAACCGGCCTGGATAAAAATGGCTGGGCAGCAACCTTCCAAGGCAGCAGGACTCAAGGTCGTGGTAATGCCGATGGCTTAAACTTTTTAGGTTATAACTACTTCTTTAACATATCAAAACAGCTTACACCAAACCAAACATTATCGCTTTCGGTAATGGGTGCTAACCAAACGCACGGCCAAAGGCCGGATGAGCTGATCTCCGACTGGCAAAACGCACCTCAGGGCATCCGCTGGAACTATGAGCTGGGTGTTAAGGATGGCAAACAGATCAATCCTTATAACAACAACTTCAGCAAGCCATTATTCTCTTTAAACCATGAGTGGAATATCAATGGCAGCTCAAGCTTATCAACTGTATTTTACGCAACTTACGGTACAGGTGGTGGTGGCGGCATCCAGGGCGAAGCGCCAAGGATAAGCAACCTTTATTCGCCATATGACTATACGGCAGCCGAAAAAGCAAACTTTGCTAATCCGGATGGTTCTGCAAGCACTTACTTCTACTCATCACATAATGACCATACCTGGTATGGCGTAAGAAGTACCTACCGTACCGAGTTAAGCAAATCAATCAACCTATCGGCTGGTGTCGACTTAAGATCATACAAAGGCACTCACTATAAAACAGTAACCGATTTATTAGGTGCCGATTATGTTTACGATCCGTTTACTTCGGCCAGTAACCTTGGCAGCCGTTCGGGCGATATCAACAACCCTGAGCATCGTGCTATTGTTGGCGATAAAATTGGTTATTATAACAAAGACAACGTAATATCGGGCGGCGCGTTTGCTCAGGCCGAATATTCAAAAGATGATTTCTCGGCCTTTGTAACCGTTACAGGAACCGGTACCGGCAACAAACGTACCGACTATTATAACTACCTGAACAGCGATCCGAACCAAACCAGCAAATACGTAAACTTCTTTAACTACCAGGCTAAAGGCGGTGCAAACTACAACATCAATGATGCCATGAACGTGTTTGCCAACGTAGGTTACATGACCAAACCGCCTTACTTTGACAACATATTCCAAAAGTTCACCAACAATATCAACCCAAGTTCAGTATCTGAAAAACTGTTGAGCTATGAGCTGGGTTATGGCCTTAAACTGGCGCACTTCAGTGCTAAATTAAACGCCTACAGAACTCAATATAACGACGAATCATTTGCTACCGCTTACTTTGATCAGGCTACCAACCAGCTTTATACAGTGAACGTTGCCGGTGTTGACGAATTGCACCAGGGCCTTGAACTTGAAATGAAATTAAAGCCTATTAAAGAGATCACTTTAAACGGCATGTTATCATACGGCGACTGGCATTACACCAATGATGCAGGCCCGTCTACCGTTTATAACTCGCAACAGCAGGCTGTAAAAACAGTTAACAAAGTTTACCTGAAAGATATTAAAGTGGGCGATGCTGCACAAACTACAGCGGCTTTAGGTGCTGATATAGATGTATTGCCTGATCTGACTATCGGCGGTAATTACTTTTACTATGGCAACTACTATTCAGACTTCAACTTTGCAAATGCGGGGCAGCCGAATATGCACCCATACAAATTGCCGAACTACTCTATCTGGAACCTTAACGGTGTGTTCAGGTTTAAAATTGCAGGTTTAAATGCTGTATTAATTGGCAACGTAAACAACCTGCTTAACACCAAATATATAGCCGACTCGTATGACGCTAACCTAACCGGCAATGCAGCCAGCACATTGGTTTACTACGGCTTAGGCAGAACGTTTGTAACCAGTTTAAAAATTAAATTTTAATAAAACTTTTAAGTAATTAAAATGAAAAAGATATTTTATTTATTAGCCTTTACAGCTTTGTTTTTTACGGCATGTCAAAAACAGCCTGTAATCCCTGATTCGGCTCCTAAACATACCCCGGCACTTACGCTAACACTATTGCCTGCCGATTATAAATTACTGGATGCAACTATCTACGCATCAACAAGCAATAACTTTGCTTCGGATGCCGACGCCAAGCTATATGTACCGCAGATCTTAGCTGCAAAATACCCGCGGGTTGATGACAAATCAACAGCCGACGTAACGTTTGCTATAGGTACGCCAAAAATCACCTTAGCAGATAGCGTTTATAAAGATGTTGCCTATACCCTCACCAATGCCGATTATTTACTGTTACCAGGCAACAAGTATACCGATTTTAGTGCTGCGCAGATATTGTCATGGTTGCCTTACGGCCCTAAAACACAAAACCCGGTGCCAAATCAACTGGCGGTATTAACATTTAACTATTACTCGGGCACTACAACGGTACAAACATTTTCATACCTGTACCTGAATGGCGCATGGCAGCAAATTTATATGCTTACTCCGGCTCAATATGCTTCGGTAGGCAGGTCAAGCTACAACCAGTTCACCTCTGCCGATGATGCCAGCCTTACAGCTTATATCAATGGGATATTAAAGGCTGATATAGCGCTTATGGCAACTGCCAAAACCGGCGACGTTAAATATGTGAGCTTTAATTATTACAGTGCAAGCAAGGTTACAAGCCAAAGGGTCATTGCACTTGCGTTTGATGGCAACAACTGGATTACCGGTTCAACAGCCGAAACGTTATCGTTTGAAAGGAATAACAGCAAATGGCTGCTTAACAGCGCTATCAGCTATACTTTGGTTAAAGATGACTATACCTATATCGGTACGCAAACTACAGCCGGCACCGCTGCTGCAAGGGCTAACGTTGCGCAATACCCTGATTTTAACATTAGTGCCGCTACTGACGCTACTTTCTGGAGCGATGCTGATCTGAACGCCGCCCTTAGCGCTGTGTTAGTTGAAAAATATAAGGCCACAGCTAACCCGGGCCAGAAATATATTGTGACCTATACGGTTTACAGTTTCGGAAAAACTTCCAATACTTCTAAAACGTTCACTTACAACGGCAACGACTTTGTAATTGCGCAATAATCTTACACGCAGGAGCATGTGAATTGCATGCTCCTGTGTTCTGTTTCCCCTAAATCTTTCCGGTTTTAAAATTAGCGCAGCGTAACCGCATTGGCTGTGCTTTGTATTTATCTGTCATAAAAAACAACGATTATGAAAATCAACAACCTGCTAATCGGCCTGGGTTTGACCTTAACCTTTGCCGGATGTTCAAAAAGACCTCAAAAACTCGCCTACCCCACCAAAAAACGGCGATACTACGGTAACAACGCCCCCTGCTCCAGTTCCTTATACCATTACCGAGGATTTTGAACAGGGAAGTAAAACTGCCTATGCAGCGGCAGATGTAAGCCTGAGTACAGGCAGCTGGAATTTTAACGATGCACTAATAGGTAATCTTGCCGCCGACCTGAAAGATGGCAGTAAATCGGTAAGGATCCGTACCGGGGATATCACCATGAATTTTGATATCAATGGCCTTAAAACTTTGTATATAAAACACGGCAAATATGGTACCGATGCCACATCGACATGGCAGTTGCTGATGTCGACCGACGGAGGAGCGAATTACACCCAGGTAGGCGCAGATATTACCGAAACCAATACAACACTGGTAACCGACTCATTTAAAGTTAGCGTTACAGGCAAAGTCAGGTTCGAGATTAAAAAAGCAGGTACAACCCGCATCAATATTGATGATATTACCTTTAAAGGTACCGGCGATCCGGGTATAACCATTGGTACACCAGATACCGGCAGCGGCGATACAGCCGGAGGCTCAAGTGCATCAACTCCGCGTGATGTTACTGCCGGTGCTGATGCGCCCCCCACAAGCGGCGATAACAGTAACCTGCTTTTCGGCAACCCATCAAACGCGCTTTCTACACTGGCCTCAATGGATAACTATCTGATAGACCAGAAATACTATGTAGAGTCATATAACGCAACCAAAGGCGAGCCAAACTGGGTTAGCTGGCACCTTGATGCTACCAATACAACCAATGCTACCAGTCGCCTTGATAATTTTGCAGGCTGGAGCGGCTTGCCGGCAACATGGTACCAGGTAGAGAGCAACAGCTACTCGGGCAGCGGGTTTGACAGGGGGCATAATTGCCCTTCGGCCGACCGTACCAGCTCAACTGATGCTAACTCATCAACTTTCCTCATGACCAACATGATACCGCAGGCGCCTCAAAACAATCAGCAAACCTGGGCAAACCTTGAAAATTATTTGCGCGAGCAGGTAGTTGCCGGTAACGAGGTTTATATTATTATGGGCAGCTATGGCACCGGGGGTATCGGAACAAACGGTGCCGCCAGCACAATTAACAGCGGTCACGTAAACGTACCAAGCAACGTTTGGAAAGTTGCCCTCATCATTCCAAAAGGTGACGGTGATGTTGCAAGGGTTACCGCTTCAACAAGGGTTATAGCGGTAAACACGCCTAATATCAACACCATCAATTCTGACTGGACTAAGTACATTACTACCATCAAGGATATTGAAACCGCAACAGGCTATACTCTGCTATCAAGCCTGCCTGCTTCAGTTAGGACAGCACTTGAAGTTAAGGTAGATACCGGCGCTTCAGGATCTTAAAAGCCAATAATTTGAAAAAAAGAAGCCGGAGGTACTACCTTCGGCTTTTTGTTGATATTTTTGAAGTGTTCAACTTTTTAAAAACGGGTGTTCAGCTTTTTTAAATTCGTTTTTACAACTATCTGATTATCAGAAACAAGCCGTTCAATTCAGCTTATCATACATTTTTTATTATTTATAAACACCTGATTATCAAGCAATAAACTCAAACAAAAACAACAAGTGTTCACACTTTTAAAAATTGAACACCTGCCGTTTATGCTTATTTACTAATACTGATACCATATTAGGGTGAGATCAGTCCACTCCTTTTACATTCATTTTAAAGGTGTAAACTGCCTTTGATGCCGTTATAAATAATAAATCTTTGTTCTTGCCGCCAAAGCAGATATTGGCCGTCCAGGGTTCGTCAATATCGATATGGCCTATCTTTTCGCCTTTGGGATTAACTATAGTAACACCTTTGCCGCACATATAAATATTGCCATGTTCGTCTATTGTCATCCCGTCGCATCCCATAGCGATGAACAGGGTGCGGTTAGATAGGGTACCATCTTTATTGATATCATAACGGTAGGTTTTGTTATCACCGATATCGGCAACATACAGGGTCTTGCCATCCGGTGTGCCTATGATGCCATTAGGGCGTACAAATTTATCATCAACCATTATAGCCGGTGCTTTGCCTTTGGCCAGGAAATACAGTTTTTGTCCGTCGAGGTCCGGTTGTTTGCGGGTCCAGTAATCACGCTGGTAATAGGGATCGGTGATGTAAATGCCACCATCCGGACGTACCCAAACATCATTAGGGCCGTTAAATTTATGCCCCTGGTAATCTTTCAGTAAAACAGTCACCTTACCTTTAGGGCTGATAGACCAAAGCTGGTCGTCAGCATCGGCACAACTAATCAGGTTACCTTTTTTGTCAAAATACATCCCGTTTGACCGGCCTGCGCTATCCAGGAAAACAGAAAGCTTGCCATCAGTATCGTATTTCCAGATCTTGTTATTAGGCTGATCGGTAAAAAACACATTACCTTTTTTATCAACAGCAGGTCCCTCGGTAAACGAAAATTGTTTGGCCACTAACTGAGGTTTGGTATTGGGTTCGTACAAATTGGTTTCAGTTTGGGCGAATACCTTAACTGACAGTGCCGATATAAACAGAATAAGAGCAGGGAGTTTTTTCATAGTTTACGGAATGTTATAATGGTTTTGCTAAAGTAATATGTTTTTGAGACTGATTATTTTACAGGGGTAAAATATTTGATACAAGTAGTGGATTTGTATGGTATCTCCACTTCCTTCCTCCTTATCTACTCATTTATTACCAATCAAAATTTTGATTAAAAAGAACGCATTAAAAACGCTATTTTTGCACCTTTATTAAAATACCGTACATCACATGAGTATTGCATTATCCGAACAGGAGATCATTCGCCGCGAATCTTTACAACAGTTACGTGCACTGGGTATTAACCCTTACCCTGCCGAAGCTTTTAATGTTAACGCCTGGGCACAGGACATAGCCGATAATTTTAAGGATAAACCCGAGGCCTACCAGGATGTTGTAATTGCAGGCAGGATCATGACCCGCCGTATCATGGGCAGCGCATCGTTTGCTGAATTACAGGATTCAACCGGTCGCATGCAGATTTACCTGAAACGCGATGATATTTGTCCTGGTGAGGATAAAACTTTATATAACACTGTATTTAAAAAACTGCTGGACATTGGTGACTACGTTGGCGTAAAAGGCTACGTTTTTACTACCCAAACCGGCGAGATCTCGGTTCACGTACGTGAATTGGTTGTACTTTCAAAATCGTTGAAGCCACTGCCGGTTGTTAAACGTGAAGACGACGGAACCATCCACGATGGCTTTACCGACCCTGAATTGCGTTACCGTCAGCGTTATGTTGACTTAACCGTTAACCCGGATTATAAACAAATTTTCATCAACCGCTCAAAAGTGATCAGCGCTATGCGCAATTACTTTAATGGTCAGGGATGGATGGAGGTTGAAACCCCTATCCTGCAGCCTGTACATGGTGGCGCAGCGGCCCGTCCGTTTGCTACCCATCATAACACGCTTGATATGCCGCTGTTTTTACGTATCGCTAATGAGCTTTACTTAAAAAGGCTTATTGTTGCCGGCTTTGACGGTGTTTATGAGTTTGGTAAAATGTTCCGTAACGAGGGTATGGACCGTACCCACAACCCGGAGTTTACCGCTATGGAAATTTATGTAGCCTATAAAGACTACATATGGATGATGGCCATGGTTGAAGAATGTCTGGAGACTGTTGCAAGAGCGGTTCACGGCATCCCTGTTGTACAGGTTGGCAGCAATGAAATTAACTTCGCAGGCCCGTACGAAAAGCTATCCATGTATGATTCGATCCTGAAATACACTGGTATCGATGTATCAGCCATGGATGAAGCTGGTTTACGCGAGGTTTGCGCAGAATTGAAAATAGAAATCAACCCAAGTATGGGCAAAGGCAAGCTGATCGATGAGATCTTCAGCGCTAAAGTTGAGCATCACCTGATCCAGCCTACTTATATTACCGACTACCCTATCGAAATGACTCCGCTTGCCAAAAAGCACCGTACTAAAGACGGGCTGGTAGAGCGCTTCGAGTTATTCGTTAATGGTAAAGAGATAGCAAACGCTTACTCTGAACTTAACGATCCAATTGACCAACGCGAGCGTTTGGAAGAGCAGTTGATCCTTGCCGGTCGTGGTGATGATGAAGCCATGGCAATGGATGACGACTTTTTACGCGCCCTTGAATATGGTATGCCGCCAACATCAGGTTTAGGTATTGGTATCGATAGATTGGTTATGTTGATGACTAATCAAAGCACCATCCAGGAAGTATTATTCTTCCCCCAAATGCGCCCCGAGAAAAAGGCTAAAGTTGCAACAGCCGAAGATTTTGTAAAAATCGGTGTACGTACCGAGTGGATACCGGTTTTAAATGCAATGGGCTTCAATACCGTTGAAGAGTTAAAAGCAGCTAACCCCAACAAAGTATTTAACGATCTTGGCGGAATGCGCAAAAAATTAAAACTGGATATTACTATGCCAACCAAAGAAGAGGTAATGGCTTGGTTTGCATAGTGATATATAACAGTAACTTCTTTTTTTAATTCTGCATTTTGTGATATATTTGAAATAGGATTTACACAGCAATAAAAATCACTGTGTAAATCCACCTTGATCATATCACATTTTAATGAAATTAAACCTGCGCGTTCTCACTTTTAAAAGAGAACATTTCCCTCAGAAGGCCATAATGCGGCCAACCTCTAATTTTACCGCATATTTTTCGGGCGAAGGAGAACTTCCGGAAACCAATGAAAATAGTGTGCCGGCTCAAGAAGCCAAAACTCCTGAAGAAATAGCAAATCCTGATGCGGTATGCGCATTATGCAAAACGGATTATGGAACACCGCTTAACAAACTTTCGGTTTATCCTATTTGCGACAGCTGCAGCGTCGATCTCGAAAAAAAGATCTTCCCGCTGTGGGTTAAGCTCTTTTTTGGCGGTGTACTATTGCTGGTTGTATTTTCCATATTCTGGAACTGGCGCTTTTATGCGGCGTACAATAATTTAAACAAAGCCAATATGGCTTTTTCAAAATCAGATGTTTCAAATGCGGCACAATTAATGACCAAAGCGGCCGAGGAGGTGCCCGAAACCCGCGATCTTGTACAAATGGCCGCCTATTTCCGTGGTATTGAATTTTTGTCAAAAGATAAATCAGCTTTTGCTTTAGCCGAATTTAACAAATGCACAGACCTGGGCGCTGATTTTCACATTAACCAGTGGGTACTCAACTCCGAAATTGGCGTTGCTTATGACAAAAAAGATTACCCCATGTTTTTAAAAACATCAAGAGCTATTTTAGGGCTTGATTCTACAGTAGCCCAATCATGGGCAGGAGTAGCCTCGGCATATGCCTGTTTATACGCACAAAATGGACAGGACTCGCTAAAACAGCTTTCGCTGCAATACCTTCAAAAGGCCAGAAAAATGGATGATACCAGCGCTGTATCAAAAGATTATACAGGCCGGATCTTATATAGGATTGATAGCAAACAAATCATCAGTCGTGACGAGTTTCTGAAAAAATTCCCTAATGGTTACACCTCTGCTTTAAACAAATAAATATGTTCATTCCTGGTATTCTTATCTCTATTGCTACCTTTCCCGGCGTTATTGTACATGAGTTTGCACACCTGTTTTTTTGCAGGTTACGCAAAGTAGCTGTTTTCGATGTTTGTTATTTCAGATTTGCCAACCCGGTAGGTTATGTGATTCATGAAAACACCAACAATTTTTATACAACCTTTTTAATAAGCATGGGCCCGTTTTTTATAAATACCTTATTATGCCTGCTTATTTGCATCCCGGCTTATATCCCCATTAGTTATTTCAATGTCGATCACCCGTTATCGTATTTTTTGATGTGGCTTGGCGTGTCGATAGGTATGCATGCAATACCATCAAACCAGGATGCCAAAAACTTATTTGACCAGGCAAAAGTGAAAGCCAAAGAAAAAAACGTGTTAGCCATCGTATCTTTTCCAATTATCGGACTGATTTATCTATTTAATGTGCTGCGTTTCTTCTGGGCCGATTTTTTCTACGGTATTGGTATCGGCGTTGGCTTACCTTCGCTGCTTTTTAAATAAATGCTAACAAACGAAAATCCGGCTATCACAATTTCTTAACAAAAGCTTAAAAAAAATAATACTTTCATTTAAAAAGAGTTAGCTAATATTGTAATAAACATATATTACAAAATATCATGACCAACTCAATATTGGAGATCACCGAAAACGAATACCTGATCAAACTTAACAGGAGCAATTTCAACCTGTCGTTCATCAGGAGTTTATTGAAACTTGTTGAAGTGGCCAACCCGTCTGAAGAATCTGAATATTCATCATACACAGACAGCTACGTTCAGCCTTATCAAAACCATTCAGCTACGCCTGATTATTTCAGCGCCATTGAAGAAAAATAAAAGGGACGCGGTTTTCGCGTCCCTTTTATTTTTTATTCCTTTTTTCTATTTGTTCTTTTTCTTAGAACTGACGATATCCACCCCTTACTACCTGCTTATCCATCTGTGCCAACTGGCCTTTCATCATTTTGATCTGCTCGGTAAGCAATTTGTTCTTATCATCCTTTGAAGCTTCTGACAAATACATTTGGGCTTCGCGCTTGTTACGTTTTGCCATTGAAATACCGGCCAGGCTTAACTTCGCCAACGCAACATTATGCGACATCTTCATTCCCAGCGATAAAGCTTTCTTAAAGTATTTCTCCGATTTCATTGGCGCTTTGCGCGATTCAATCAAGCCGATCAGCAAGTTGTAATAACCATGCTGGTTTTTATGCAGCTGTTTTTCGTAATCGGTAATTTTTAACAACCACTCTTCTGATTTTTCAGAATTTTCCTTGCGTAAAAAATACTGGGCAATGATCATGTTTTCGTTAAAGAAGAAGCTAAGCAGTATGATACCGCCTATTAACAAAACTGGAATACCCCATCCCCAAAAGCCGAATGCACAAAGCGCGACCGCCGTACCCATCACTACACAAGCAATAACTAACCGAACAATATTTGACATAATTTTGTGATACTAATATTAGCGCAAATATCTGTTTATTTGTACGCTTAATCAACTTCTATCTAAATATTTATGGCGATTGCATTACCACCATCATGGCTCGAGGTTTTAAAACATGAATTTGATAAACCTTACATGGTAAAACTTAAACAATTTTTAAAGGAAGAGCAGCAATCGGGGCAAGTTGTTTATCCTAAAAACGGCGAGATCTTCAATGCTTTTAACTCCACACATTTTGATGATGTAAAGGTAGTAATATTGGGGCAGGACCCCTACCACGGGCCGCACCAGGCTCATGGCCTTTCATTTTCAGTGCAAAAAGGCATTGCCATCCCCCGCTCACTCATGAATATCTATAAAGAGCTTCAAAACGATATTCCGGGATTTAAAATCCCAGCGCATGGCAACCTCGAAGAATGGGCTAAACAAGGTGTGTTGTTATTGAATGCTACACTAACCGTTAGGGCTGGCAATGCAGGCTCGCACCAAAAAAGAGGTTGGGAAGAATTTACTGATGAGGTGATCAAAACCATCTCTGATAAAAAAGAAGGCATTGTATTTATACTTTGGGGAGCTTTTGCCCAATCAAAAGCAGTTTTGATAGACGAAAAGAAACATTTTATTATTCGTTCCCCTCATCCCTCGCCTTTCTCAGCCGATCGCGGTTTTTTTGGCAGTAAGCCTTTTTCAAAAACCAATGAGATATTGAAGAAAGAGGGCAAAAAAGAAATTGACTGGCAAATACATTAGCCCCCCGGCCCCCTAAAGGGGGAGGTCTTATAAACAAGAAAAGCTTTGCCAATGCAAAGCTTTTCTTGTTTATATTATATGTACCTAACCTCCCCCTTTAGGGGGCCGGGGGGCTAATACTCCAGCGGCACTATAGGCTCTTTTTTACTGGTCGACATGATCATCATTGTCTGGAATGTTTTTACCACAGTGATGCGGCTAATCTTTTCCATGATCAGTTGCTCGTACGATTTAATATCACGCACGTACACCTTTAGTAAAAAATCGCACTGACCGGTTACGTGATGACATTCTGTTACCTCCTTAATATTCTTGATCTCATCCAAAAAAGTTTGAATAGTGTTTTTCTGATGAAAATCAAGCGAGATCTGGATAAAGGTTTTGATACCTAATCCTAACTTCTCCTCATCTACCAGGGCATGGTAGCTTTTTATGTATTCGGCGTTCTCAAGTTTACGCACGCGTTCAAGAGTAGGTGCTGGTGAAAGCCCTATCTCGTTAGACAGCTGGAGATTGGTTATCCTTCCGTTTTCCTGTAAAATCTTGAGTATCTGTAGGTCTATTTTATCTAATTCGGCGGCCATAGTTGTATGCAAATATAGTATTTTCCTCGCTTCGCAAAATTTAATTTTTCTTTAAAGTACTTCAACAAAAACATATTTCCTAACGTTTATTTTTTTAGATTAGTCTAAATTTTTTATTAGATTTGTTTAAATGAATACTTTAGCCGAGGAAAACTACTTAAAAGCCATCTATCATCTTGCTGTAAATGATGGAAATGCAAGTACAAATCAAGTCGCATCCTCGCTAAATACCAAGGCATCTTCGGTTACCGACATGCTGAAAAAACTTGCCGATAAGGCACTCATCAACTACACTCCTTACCAGGGCGTGAACCTTACCCCTTCAGGCGAAAAGATAGCTATAGGCATTATCCGTAAACACCGGTTGTGGGAATACTTTTTGGTTGAGAAACTCAACTTTAAGTGGGACCAGGTACATGACCTTGCTGAAGAGATGGAACATATTTCGTCGGAAGAACTGATTGACCGCCTCGACAAGTTTATGGGTTATCCCAAACATGACCCTCATGGCGACCCGATACCGGATTGTAATGGCCGTTTTGACACGCACGAATTAAAACCGGTTTCGGCTGTAACTATCAATCAAAGCGGCGTTATTGCAGGCGTACGTGATCATAGCTCATCCTTTTTACAATACCTAGATAAAAAACAGCTTACCATCGGCTGCAAAATCATAATCACTGATATTATTGAATATGACCATTCGGTAGTGGTGCAAACAGGCAATAAAGAAGTGCATATCAGCCGCGAGGTAGCCAATAACCTGCTTATAGCCCTATGAACAATACACACAACGAATCTTTAGGTAATGTACACGGATCTGTAACCACCGAAAACAAAACCGGATGGCGCAAGCTGATGGCTTTTTTGGGCCCGGCTTACCTGGTAAGCGTAGGCTATATGGATCCGGGAAACTGGGCTACAGATATTGCCGGTGGTAGTGCTTTTGGTTATAAGCTGATTTGGGTACTGTTTGTATCAAACATGATAGCGTTGCTCCTGCAATCGCTGGCAGCACGATTAGGAATAGTGCGCGGGCTCGACCTTGCGCAGGCCTCTAAAAATGCCTACCCACGATTTGTAAACTTCTGGCTGTACATATTGGCACAGATAGCAATAGTAGCCTGCGATCTTGCCGAAATCATAGGTATGGCCATCGGTTTAAAACTGCTGTTTCACCTGCCGTTGATCTGGGGCGTATCGCTTACTATTACCGATACTGTGCTGATGCTTTATCTCATGAACAAGGGCATGCGCAAACTTGAGGGCTTTATCATTTCGATGATCTTCGTTGTTGGCATGTCTTTCCTGGTAGAGATGTTTATCGTTAAACCGGATGTTATAGAAGTTGCAAAGGGCTTTATTCCCGGCAATCTGTTCAAAGGCGATAAAATAAGCCAGCAAATGCTTTATATAGCCATTGGCATTATTGGTGCTACGGTGATGCCTCATAACCTGTACCTGCATTCATCGCTGGTACAAACCCGGCAAATAACCCGTACAGAGGAAGGGTTCAAGGCAGCTATTAAGTTCAATCTATTTGATACCGTTATTGCCCTTAACCTCGCCTTTTTTGTAAATGCGGCTATTTTAATATTGGCTGCAAGCGCTTTTTTCAGGAATGGTTATTTTGAGGTTGCAGAAATTCAGGATGCATTTAAGCTACTGGAACATATTTTCGGAGCTATTGCTCCTACATTATTTGCGATAGCGCTCATCGCCTCAGGCCAAAGCTCAACCATTACCGGCACACTTGCCGGCCAAATCATTATGGAGGGGCACATCAACCTGCGGATAGAACCCTGGTTACGCCGACTCTTAACCCGGGTGCTGGCTATTGTACCGGCTGTATTCACTATACTTTATTACGGAGAGGAAGGATTAGGAAAACTCCTGATCTTAAGCCAGGTTGTACTGAGCCTTCAACTGGGTTTTGCCGTAATCCCGCTTATCCATTTCACATCCGACAGAAAAAGGATGGGCAAGTTTGCTATCAACTTCCAAACAAGGGCGTTGGCATGGGGAAGCGCACTATTAATTGTTGCCCTAAATGCCAAACTGGTATATGAACAAATTGGCGATTGGGTAAACGGCACATCATCACCGGTATGGATCTATGCTATAGTGGTTCCGATTGTCATTGGGATAGCAATATTGCTGATCTATGTGTTTATACGCCCGTTGTTGTTTAAACATTACGACCGGCCTGCTATCGTACCACATGGTATAGCCAATGCTATAACTGAGCTCAATGCTATAACTTATGATCATATCGGTATAACGATAGATTTTTCAAAAAATGACACAGAATGCCTGCGTCACGCCATTATGCAGGGAGGAAAAAAAGCTGGTTATACATTAATACACGTTGTTGAAACTGCCGGTGCCCGTTACTATGGAGGAGAGGTAATGGATAACGAAACCCAGGTTGATTTTGACAACCTGGATAAATATGTGTGCGCACTAAAAAATCTCGGTTATAACGCGCAGGGGCAAATTGGGTATGGCAATCCGGCCGGCGCCATTGCTGAAATTGTGAAAGATCAAAATGTTGATTTTATTGTAATGGGCTCGCACGGGCACAAAGCATTGAAGGATCTTATATTTGGCACTACTGTAAATTCCGTGAGGCATATGGTTAATGTGCCTGTACTGGTGGTAAAGCCACAATCAAACTAATTTTGTAAGTTTGCGGTTTGATAATTATGAGCCAGGATAACATCTATATAAAAAATAAAAAAGCTTACTTTGAATACCATATACTTGACAAATATGTGGCAGGCATACAACTGCTGGGTACCGAAATCAAATCGATAAGGCAAGGGAAAGCTAACATTAACGACGCATTTTGCACTTTCATCAACAACCAGTTGTATGTACGCAATCTGCATATTTCTGAGTACTCGTTTGGCTCATTTTATAACCATGAAGCTAAACGCGACCGTATCTTACTGTTAAACAAAAAAGAACTCAAAAAGCTCCAAACCCGCGGCGAAGAACGAGGGTTAACCATAGTTCCGCTGGCATTATTTATCAGTGAACGAGGCTTTGCCAAATTGGAAATTGGCCTTGCACAAGGCAAAAAGACATATGATAAACGCGAAACTATGAAAGAGCGCGATACTAAAATTGAACTAGACAGGGTGATGAAGAGATAGCCCCCCAGCCCCTAAAGGGGGAGCTTTTGATTGGCATACTTAGTAATAAGGCCCGGGTTTAGAAATCCGGGCCTTATTTTGTTAGTTAAATATTTGATTAATGCGCCAAAAGCTCCCCCTTTAGGGGGCTGGGGGGCTACCACGCCTTATCCCCTACCAACGGCACAAACCTAAAGGTATCCAGCACGATTTTCTCATAGTCATTTTCGCTTACCTTCAAAATTGTAACCATCTGTTGGGTTTCTTCATCCCCAACCGGGATAACCAGGATACCGCCTATGTTCAATTGCTTTAACAGTACCTCCGGAACAGTTGGTGCACCGGCAGTAACAATAATTTTATCATAAGGTGCGTATTCGGATATGCCGATGGAGCCATCGCCAAGAAAAAAGTGAGCATTATACCCCATTTCATTAGGCAATACATATTTGGTGCGGTGGTAGAGTTTTTCCTGACGTTCTATTGTATAAACAGTGGCCCCAAGCTCAAGGAGGATACAGGTTTGATAGCCAGAACCCGTGCCTATTTCAAGTACTTTATCTCCCTTACGGATATGCAGCAGTTCGGTTTGATAGGCCACAGTATAGGGTTGCGAGATAGTTTGACCCTCGCCTATCGGGAACGCAATATCCCTGTAAGCCTGGTTCCAGAAAGTTTCATCAAAAAAACAATGACGTTTCACTTTGCCAATAGCTTCTAAAACGTGTTCATCGCCAATTCCCTTTTTTCTTAAAACATCAACCAATCTTTTACGGGCGCCCTGTTCGCGGTAATTATCAATATACTTGTAAGCCATTTTCAAAGGCAAAGTTAATACGAATTTTCACAGAATTTCCGCTATAAACGTGATTTGAGGCTTGAAACCATTTATATGCTTCATTAGTAAAAATTTAAAATTTAATTTCCAAACAGCGCTCTCCCAAAACAGGAAACGCCGGGCAAATTACCCGGCGCTTCTTGTTTTGTGTAATAAAGAATTTATATCTCTCTGCTGCTATCCCATTTCTCCAAATAATCGGCCACACGCCTTACAAAAGACCCACCTAAAGCACCATCTACAACACGGTGGTCATACGACAGTGAAAGGAACATCATATGGCGTATAGCGATCATATCGCCTTCTTTAGTTTCAATTACGGCCGGCTTTTTCTTGATAGCGCCTACGGCTAAAATAGCCACCTGAGGTTGATTAATAATAGGCGTGCCCATTACGTTACCAAACGAGCCAACGTTGGTAATAGTAAACGTACCTTCTTTTACATCATCGGGCAGCAACTTGCCGTTGCGTGCGCGGTTTGCCAGGTCATTAACTGCCTTTGTTAAGCCAACAAGGTTAAGCTCATCTGCCTTTTTAATTACAGGCACAATCAGGTTACCATTTGGCAAAGCCGTAGCCATGCTGATATTGATTGCGGCTTTTTTAATGATCTGAGTACCGTTAACCGACACATTGATCATCGGGAAATCCTTAAGAGCTTTCGCTACAGCCTCAATAAATATAGGCGTAAAGGTTATTTTTTCACCCTCGCGCTTTTCAAAGCTATTCTTTATTTTTTCACGCCACAATACAAGATTGGTAACATCGGCCTCCACAAATGAGGTAACATGAGGCGATGTCTGTTTGCTCATTACCATATGGTCGGCAATCAAGCGGCGCATCCTATCCATTTCTATGATCTCGTCGGCACCCGATACCGAAGCGGCAACAGCAGGTTGTTGCTCAACAGGCGCCGTTTTGGGCACCTCGGCTTTTGCAGGCCCGGCCGTAGCAGGAACCACCGGTTGAGGTATAGGATCAGGATTTTGCACAGGGGCTTTTGCCTGTTCCGCAACAGGAACCGGATCTGCTTTTTTAACAGGCTCGGCAACCTTTACCGGTTCGGTGTATTGAGCATTAACCGGCTCAAACGACTGTCCATTTTGAGCAACCGACGAGGTTTTTGCCTGCAGATAATTTAGCAGGTCATCTTTAGTAAGGCGCCCTTCTGAACCGGTGCCAGGAATGCTATCAAGCTCATCAATGCTGATACCTTCCTGCGTAGCTATATTTCTTACAAGCGGCGAATAAAAGCGCCCTTCAGATTTAAATGCAGGAACAATAGGTGAGCTCTTCTGCTCAAGCTGATCAATACCGGGAATACCGGATAAATCTTCTGGTTGAATTTCGTTCAGTTCAGGTTCAGGAGTTTTTTCAACTTCTTTAAACGGAACAGTTTCGTGATAAGTTGAGTCTGCTATTTTCGGTTCTTCGGCAGGTCGAAGCGCAGCTTCCTCTGGCTGGGCAATTACCGATGCTGTTTCAGGCTCATCAGTTTCGATGATAGCTATAACCGCACCAACCTGTACAACATCATTTTCTTTATACAGTTGTTCAACTAACTTACCTGCTACAGGCGAAGGTACATCAGAGTCGACTTTATCAGTAGCGATTTCCATCACCGCGTCGTCGGCATTTACCTTATCACCTGGATTTTTAACCCATTTGATAACGGTTGCCTCAGCAACACTCTCCCCCATTTTTGGCAATAACAGCTGGTATCTGGCCATACAGTAGAATATAGTTTAACTCCAAAATTATGTATTTAAATCTTTACTTTTTAATTTCAGTAAGCAAAGTATTCAA
Organism: Mucilaginibacter sp. Mucisp86; assembly: GCF_047324315.1. Lineage (NCBI taxonomy): Bacteria > Pseudomonadati > Bacteroidota > Sphingobacteriia > Sphingobacteriales > Sphingobacteriaceae > Mucilaginibacter > Mucilaginibacter sp. Mucisp86. Next base: position 5,761,480 of record NZ_CP168503.1, on the reverse strand, counting down.
CATTGACAGCGCCATTACAGCACTTCGTTCAATGTTTTGCCGGCGTTTACTGCCAAATGTATGTTTTTTTATTAATGATTTCTCTTTTGCTGCAACTGCAATCCACACAGTACCAACGGGTTTATCCTCCGTTCCACCGCCCGGACCGGCTACACCTGTAATAGCAACAGCCAAATCCGACTTAAAATTTAACAGTGCACCTTCCACCATTTCCTTTACAGTTTCTTCGCTAACGGCTCCGTGCTGCCATAAAGTTTCGTTCTTTACGCCCAAAATGCTCTCCTTTAATTCATATGAATAAGACACAGCGCCACCTAAAAACACGTGCGATGAACCTGGATGCTGGGTAAACAAATGTGACAGATAGCCACCGGTACAGCTCTCGGCTACTGATAAAGTAAGGCCGCTTGCTTCCATCCTGTCAAGTATAGCCTTTTCAAGCGGGATATCCTGATCAATTACAAACGGCGAACCTATGCGCTCAATCAATCTGGCAGCAAATGCATCAACTTCTTTTTGCAAAGCAGCTTCATCATTACCAAAAGCACTTAAACGTAAACGTACCTGGCCTAATTTGGGCAGGTAGGCCAGTTTAATATATGATGGCAAAGCATTTTCAATATCCGCAATCCGCTCAGCCAAAAATGATTCACCCTCGCCAACGGTTAACAGTGTTTTATGTATAATTGAAGGGAGCTTTAAAGTAGCCTTAATTTTAGGCAGCACCTGCTCATCCATCATATACATCATCTCAAAAGGCACACCCGGCATTGACACGTAGATAACGCCGTTGTGATTAAACCACATACCCGGAGCAGTTCCATTTTCATTAAGCACAACCTCGCAATTAGCCGGAACAAGCGCCTGCTGCTTGTTAACTTCAAGTAACGGGCGGTTATATTTGGCAAAAATTCGTTCAACATTGGCAAGGGCCTCTCGGTTTTCAACAAGTTCTACGCCAAAATATTCGGCTAATGTTTTTTTGGTAATATCATCTTTGGTAGGGCCAAGGCCGCCTGTAATAAAAATAACATTGGCCCTGTTAGCAGCCTCGGCCAATGCTTTCAGGATATGATCCTTATCATCACTTATTGATGAAATCTGTTTTACCCTTACACCTATCTTATTAAGTTCGGTTGCCATCCAGGCCGAGTTGGTATCAACAATTTGTCCAATAAGTATCTCGTCGCCAATGGTAATTATTTCTGCCAGCATTATTATATTAATAAAAAGATGATTGTGGGTTGTAATCGCTTTTCTTGCTCAGTTTCAAATCCTGCAGGATAGACGCCTTCACCTTTAAAGTTACGTTATACATTTTATATACCCCAAAAGGAATCCACTGAAAGGCCAGATCCCAGCAATGCAAATCGCGGTATATCGAAAACGACGTTGCACTGGCAAATTTAGCTGCCTTAATATCATAAGTTGTAGTATACTGGATCTTCCACTTCTGCGTAAGGTTCACATCGCCTGAAATCTGCAGCGTATTGCTGGTTGTTTTGGTGTTTAAATAGTTTTGATAGCTAAAACTGTAGTTAAGCGAGATATTCCAGGGAACATTAAAGTCCACATAAGCATTTGGATCGCTGTTTACCAGGGCCAATCGTTGAGTTTGGGTTGGGTTCATGGTGGCAATGGTATTCAAAGCTACATTGCCCGGTTTTGCCTTAGTTGAATTTAAACTTCCCCCCATGGAGATGTTTAAACCTGTTAAAGTTGGGAATTTCCCATCCTGCCAGGTGTATCTGTTCACATAACGGGCTGTTTTTACGATCTGATTATTGGCGATAGAATCACTTACTATAGTTTCATAAGGATGAAATACTCCCGAAAAGCTGATGCTTAGTTTTTGATTAAAAATAGCGGTATGTCCCGAAAAGGAAATGTCCGACAGTTTCATCGAATCTGCCGCAAAGTTATAAAAGGTTGAGAACGACAGGCCCTGCAAAATGGTGATCTTTCTGTCGGTGCCGGATGTATCCGTGCTTTTGGCTTTTACCTTTGCTTCTATCGTGTTATCTACCGAAAAGTTTAAACCAGCCTGTTTACCTGCTGATGGGCCGCCGTAAACACCGTTCTGAAAAATAGAATATTTTTGATAAGTATATGGATAAGGTACAGTGGCCGTACTTACAGCTGTTTTATAATAACCGAAGCTCGGATCACTAAAATCAGGACGGTAGCTGAAACTTATTGAAGGCGTAGCCACATGCCTGATGGCTTTCAGGTTGCCATGCTTAAAGTTTATGGTACCGTATAATTTGGTTGATAAACCTGTGCTTATACTGTACTCTCCGGCACGCTTAAAGCCAGGTATGGTATCAGTGATCAACTGGTTTGAGCCGGCGATGCTCCCCCTCTCAAACCGTTCATTAATGCTTTGAAAATACCAGCGTTCGGTATAGTTAAAACTGTTATTGAATTGAAAGTATTTTAACACGTTTAAACCTAAACTAACCGGAATTGTGTGCTGAAACCCGTTTTGCAAGCGCTTTGATAAAGTTTCGCTCTTGAACAATTGGCTTTCGGGGATATCGCTCAACTTATTGGTACCCACCAAATTGTAACTGACAGTAATTTTCTGATACCATTTTTGTTCACCCACCCTGTTTTTTGAATCGAAGGGGTTTATCGACGACATACCGAAAGCGATGGTAGGTAATTCGATATTTACTGTTTTACGGGCGATATCCTGGCTATGCGAAATACCTATACTTAAGTTAAAAGGTGTACCTGCCCAGGTTTTGCCATAAGCTATACTTGAACGTAAACTACTTTGAGCAATAGAGTTAACATTATAATTACTTGCCGATGGTGTATTCTTGAAGAAGCCCGAAGTACCAGCATCAACCGAAGCACTGAAAGTTGAGCCGGGATTGGCATTGGCATCCTGCACATGCGACCAGTAGATGTGGGCATCTTTAGTTGCCGGATCACCCTCCAGGCCATAGTTATGCGAGCCAAAGCTTAGCGTAACGTTACCGGTATATTTATAGCGTTTGAGGTACCGTGCAGTACTGCTTAATTCATATGAGCCTTTTGAATAGATAGAGCCCGTTGTGGTTAAATCAACATAATCACTTATACCTATATAATATCCAAGGCCTTTCAGATAAAAACCAAGGGTATTGTCCTCACCAAAAGTTGGTAAAATAACACCTGATGTCCTGGTATCGGGCTTGGGGAAAAACCCGAAAGGTATCCCTAATGGTAAAGGCACGCCTTCAATTTCGAGATATGCCGGCCCGGATATGATACGCTTCTTTTCGCCGATACCGCGTGTTATTACTATACCGAAATGCGTATCAGGGTATGGCAAATCGCAGGTACTGAAAATTACGTTACGGTAGGCAACCTCATCATCATTAAGCTTTTTTGCCTGGCCGCCCGAAATAAAGTTACCTTCCTGCTCGGACGCCGGGTTATAAATCTTTACCTTTTTTGTTTGATAATTAAAAATAAGCGAATCGGATGCTACCGGCTTATCCGTTTTTTGTTTCATGATAGGCCGACGGGTATACTGATGCGTACGCGGATCGATACTTCCCCTTGCAAATATGAGGTGGTTTTTATCGTCAACCCTGATGTAATCTGCATCAAGCTCAAAGTCTTCATAAGTTACCCGGGCCTTGCCGTAAAAATAAGTAATCTGATGATCCCTGTCTGAGTGTGTTGAATCCTCGGCGGTTGCTTTTACTTCCGATTGCAATCCACCTTTATTTTTTTTTGTGGTATCATTTGCAGGTAAAGAATTTACCGGTTTACCGTTTCGAAGTGGTGTAATTGAACCCGATTTTTTACCTTTAAGAAGTTTCTTATCACGAAGCGAATCAAGTTTGATAATAGTATCAGTTAATGGCCTCCGGCCATAGCTGTTATTTAAAACAGTACCTGCGTTAGCAAACCCATTTACTATTAATATAATTGCAAGCAGAAAAAAAAAGGTTATGGATTTCAAAATTGATTATGAATAGTATTTTTGCAGATATAGTTAACAGCGTTCAAAAATAATGAAAAATAAGGCATTGAAAAGATTGATTTATAGTTTGTGGGTATTGCTGGTTCTCCTTTCATTTTTTCCATTTAAATCGTACAGCTCAATTTCAACCAATACACTTCGTATTCAAAGCGATACTGTTATAAACAACAGCGGCTTTAAGATCAAGACCATTATCATCGACCCCGGGCATGGTGGCAAGCCGTCGGCCTCTACAGGTCATTATTCGCACGGTGCATCGGGCTCTTATTCGTCAGAAAGGAATGTAACGCTGGCTATTGGCTTTAAATTGCAGGCTGCTATAGAAAAAGAATTGACCGGCGTAAAGGCGGTAATGACCCGAACCACCGAAGATGATGTTTCTTTTGAACGCAGGGCCGAGATTGCCAACGAAAACAAGGGGCAGCTATTCATTTCACTGCACTGTAACTCTTTATCAGACAGAACCATTCGCGAAAAAGTTGGCACCAAACGCCATAAAGCGGTGTACCGTACGGTTAGGGTTCCGGACAGATCGGGCAAAGGTGTACTGATTTTGGTTTACGGTTTACACCGTACCCGTGAAGAGGAAAGTGCTATCCAGAAAAATCAGGTTGGCGAAGAATCAGAACTTGACGGCGGCGCATTGGACCCGAACGACCCAATGACAATTATTTTAACAAACGAGTACAAAAGAAAATTCAGGCAGCAAAGTATTAAACTTGCAACCCTTATCAACGGTGAATTTACCGATACCGACGGAAGGCGCAGCGAAGGTATCAGGGAACAGGGTATTTACGTACTTTGCCATAGCGCAATGCCATCGGTATTGGTTGAAACAGGCTATATCAACAATCCCGACGACGAAAAATACCTTAATTCGGAAGAGGGACAAAATGAGATCGTGGCTTCAATTATCCGTGCTTTAACAAGCTATAAAAAAGAGATGGAACAGGTTTCGCAATAATTATCAAAGCCAAACTGTTACCTTCTGCTCAAATAAAACGTACATTATAAAACATATAAGCTCAATTTCAGGTTTATAACCTTAAACACAATTAACGCATAAACTCTACTTAATGAAAATCTCTAACGAAACCAAAATTGGTGCACTCACGGCCATTGCAATTACTATACTCATATTAGGTTACAGTTATTTACGCGGTAATGATATTTTTTCAGGATCAAATAAATATTACGCTATTTATAACAGTGTTGAAGGCTTAACCGTTTCAAAACCTGTACTGGTAAACGGCTTCCAGATAGGCCGCATCTCTAAAATGCAGCTTCAACCAGACGGGCGTACCGTGGTTGAATTTAAAATTGAACCAGATGTAGTTGTACCAAAAAACACGCTTGCCAAGCTGGAAAGTACCGATTTATTAGGTAGTAAAGCCATTGTTTTTGAGTTAGGCAACAGCAACGTGCCTGCCGAAGACAAGGATACACTTAAAGCTGATATCCAGGGTAGCCTTGCCGAAAGCCTGCAGCCTATTCAAAAAAAGGCGGAAATGCTGATCACCAAGCTTGACTCATCTTTAACTGCGGTAAACAAGATCCTGAACCCTAACTTTCAGAAAAACATCGACCGCAGCTTCATGAGCATTGCCAACTCTTTGCAAACCCTTGAAGGAACTACAAAGAAAATAGATAGACTTGTTGGTTCACAAAGCAGCCATATTGATGCCATACTTGGCAATGCCGAAGTTGTATCGGGCAACCTGAAAACAAGTACAGCACACCTTAATGGCATGACTGCCAATTTTGAAAAAGTAAGTAACGATGTTGCTGCTGCCAACCTGAAGCAAACGCTTGATAACGCCAACAAAGCAATGGCCGATTTACAGGCTACTATCGCTAAGATCAATGCAGGCCAGGGCTCTTTAGGCTTGTTGCTTAATGATGATAAGATGTACAAAAACCTTACAGATGCATCAAACAACCTCAACAACCTGTTTATTGATCTGAAAGCACATCCAAAACGCTATGTGAGCTTCTCGGTATTCGGCGGTAAAAAAGATTAATAAAGAGCTGAAAGCATAAAGCCTAAAGCTATACGTGGAGTTAATGAATAAACTTTAGATAATTAGAAGCTTTCAGCCTTCGGCTTTAAGCATTCAGCTCCCTACTCTATAAAAAAGGTTTTCCCCTCAATTGCAAGTTCAGTTGAGGGGAAAATTGTTTTAGCCTCTTCCAATAACTCGTTCAGGGTTTTATAGCGGGCCGAAAAATGGCCGATCAGCAGTTTTTTTGCGTTTGTTTTCAGGGCTATCTCTCCGGCCTGTAATGCCGTAGTATGATGGGTTATAACAGCCCTGTCAAGCATATCATTTAAAAATGTAGCTTCATGGTAAAGTAGCGTTGCATTAGCTATTTGAGCAAAATAGCTTTCATTATACATCGTATCTGAACAATACGCATACGTTTTAGGCTCGGCCGAATCGGTGGTCAGTTCCTCATTTTTGTAAACGTTGCCTTTTTCGTCCGTATAATCCCCCCCCTTTTTTAATATTGAATAATAGGCTACAGAGATATTGAGGTTTTCTATTTTCTCTTTGATCAGTTTACGGAGTCTTTTCTTTTCTTTAAACAAAAAGCCGGTACAGGCAATGCGATGATCAAGCGGTATGGTTTCAACAACAACATCGTTATTGCTGATCACAATCTCGCGTTGCTCAGCATTAGTAAATATGTATTCGATAGGAAACTGCAGCTCGGTATCTGAGTATTTTAATTGCAGATCAATTATTTCTTTTAAAGGCGCGGGACATGCCAATGTAAGCGCCTTTTTACGCCCGTTGAGATGCATGGATGACAGTAAACCAACCAGGCCTAAATAATGATCGCCGTGAAGATGACTGATTAAAATATGATCAATGCGGCTGGCTTTGATATCAAAGCGGAGCATTTGCTGCTGCGTGCCTTCGCCGCAGTCTATTAAATACAGGCGCTCATTGATATTGAGCACCTGTGAAGTGGGATTTCTGTTAAAGATGGGAGTTGCAGAGCTGCTGCCAAGGATTGTTACCTCAAATTTCATAACAGGTAAACAATCAAATGGTTTATCTTACTTCTTTTTTTAACTCTTTTTCAATCTCTTCCATAAAAATATGATCGACACCTTCTTCGGCAGTTGGAACAATGGTTAATACATTATCCAGCTGTGATATGGTTACCAAACGGGCAACCGCATCATTTAAACCCGCCAGAATGAAGGAACCTGCAGCATTTTTACACAAGCGGTGACCAACCAACAAACTGCTTAAGCCCGATGAATCGGCATATTTCACCTGCGACAAGTCGAGAATAATGTTGCGCTGGCCCTCTGTATTGATCAATATCAATTCAGACTTTAACTGAGGCGTTACTATTGAATTTAATTTTGACTCATTAAGCTTCAATAATATATATTTCTCATGTTTATCTACAGTAAATTTCATTCTTATTAAATTTAATAAGCTAAGATAAATATTTTATGGATATTTTAAAATTACATAACACTCAAGGCGTTATTAATTGCTGTTTCAACGCGGGTTAACACACTGCCTTCGGCAGGTTTCACAAATGGTTCGCCGGTAATTTTTTCGTAAAGCTCGATATAACGCTCGGAAATTGAGTTAACAATTTCTTCGGTCATAACAGGTACTACCTGCCCGTCTTTACCCTGGAAACCGTTTTCGATAAGCCATTTGCGCACAAACTCTTTTGAAAGCTGTTTTTGGGCCTCCCCTTTTTGCTGACGCTCTTCGTAGCCTTCTTTATAAAAATACCTTGATGAGTCGGGCGTATGAATTTCATCAATCAGGTAGATCTGCCCCTCAACCTTACCAAATTCATATTTGGTATCAACCAGTATCAAACCTTGTTTAGCAGCAATTTCGGTACCACGTTTAAATAGTGCCTGGGTATAAGCTTCAAGTTTTACATAATCCTCTTCAGATACGATACCTCTTGCCAGGATCTCTTCGCGTGAAATATCTTCGTCATGCCCTACCGATGCTTTAGTGGTTGGCGTAATGATAGGCTCCGGTAGTATGTCATTCTCTTTTAAACCTTCGGGCAAAGCTACACCGCATACGTGGCGTCTGCCTGCAGTGTATTCGCGGGCAGCATGACCGGCCAGGTAACCGCGGATCACCATCTCTACCTTAAACGGTTCACAAATACGGCCAATCGTAACACTCGGGTCCGGAACTGAAATAACCCAGTTAGGAACAATATCTGCCGTTGCCTCCAAAAAGCGGGCCGCTATCTGGTTAAGCACCTGTCCTTTAAAAGGAATAGCTTCAGGCAATACAACATCAAAGGCCGATATACGGTCGGTAACAACCATGGCCAGGAATTTATTTTCTATCGTATAAACATCGCGTACCTTCCCTTTGTAAAATGACGTTTGTCCCGGAAAGTTGAAATGTGTTTCTTTTATTGAGTTCATTCTTTTAGTTCATGGTTGATAGCTCATAGTTCATAGCCGATTTGCATTATTACCATGAACCATCAACTATGAACTATGAACTAAAATTAAATTACTGTATATCCCCGTAGGCTTCTAATATGCGTTTAACCAGTTTGTGCCTTACTACGTCTTCACCGCTCAGGTAAACTATTTCAATGCCTTTAATATCTGTCAGGATCCTTAAAGCAGTATGTAAGCCTGATTGTTGTTTCTTAGGTAAATCTATCTGTGTTACGTCGCCGGTTACAATAAATTTAGCTGATGGTCCCATACGGGTCAGGAACATCTTAAGCTGCATGTCGGTGGCGTTCTGGGCTTCGTCCAAAATAACAAAGCAGTTATCAAGGGTACGGCCACGCATAAATGCCAGCGGTGCAATCTCAATGGTGCGGTTCTCCAGGTAAACCTTCAGCTTTTCGGCCGGGATCATATCATCAAGCGCATCATATAAAGGCCTCAGGTACGGATCGATCTTTTCTTTAAGGTCGCCCGGTAAAAAACCAAGGTTCTCCCCTGCTTCAACAGCCGGACGGGTTAATATGATGCGTTTAATCTCTTTGTTTTTTAACGCCCTTACAGCTAAAGCTACCGCAGTATAAGTTTTACCGGTACCGGCAGGCCCAATGGCAAACAGAATATCGCTTTTGTTGATACTATCAACCATACGGCGCTGATTGGTGGTGCGCGCCCTAACCATTATACCGTTAGGCCCAAATACAATCACTTCGCCGCTTGCAAATTTATCAGATGCAGCAGGTTCGGCCGTAGTTGTGTTGTTGTTATTTCTTGAACCAAGAATCCGCTCGAGGTCGGTTATGTTGAGGTTTTCGAATTTCTCAACATGATTTATCAGGTGGGTAAATTTTTCCTGGAAAATATTCAGTTCATTATCATCGCCCAAAACCTTCACTTCACTGCCGCGCGCAACTATTTTAAGCTTGGGGTATTGTTTCTTAATGATCTCAAAATGATCATTATTGGGGCCCCACAGTACTGCAGGGTTTACGTTTTCAATTGATAGCTTAAGTTCGTTCAATACTAATTGATTTTTTAGTTACAGATTTTTATGAATTAAAAATTGAATATTTGTAGCTTCAAATGCTACTACAAGATTAGCAATAAATATTTATAAAATTAATGGCAATTATAACATTAACTACTGATTTAGGCGATAAAGATATTTACCAGGCTGCGTTAAAAGGCAGTATCTACAAATTGTTGCCTACAGTAAATATTGTTGATATAACCCACAATGTTGCCGCCTTTAATGTACAGCAGGCTGCCTTTATACTTAAAAACAGCTTTCATTATTTCCCCGACGATACCGTACACCTTATTGGTATTGATACTGTTTATAATGACCATACCAAATACCTTGCTGTCCGTTACAAAAAGCATTATTTTGTAGGAGCAGATAATGGCATTTTTTCATTGATGTTTGATGAGGCTCCGGAAGAACTTGTTGAGATCAATATTATGCAGGACCTAAAATTTCTGCATTTCCCGTTGGCAGATATTTTTGTTAAAACGGCCTGCCATTTGGCCAAGGGCGGTAAGCTGGATGAAATAGGACTACCGGTGAACGAGATCGAAAACAAAATGAATTTACAGCCTGTTATCGAAAAAAACCTGATAAAAGGCGTGGTGATCTATATTGATTCGTTCCAGAACGTGATAACTAATATCACCAAAGAGTTTTTTAACAGTGTACAGCAAGGCAGGCGTTTTGTGCTCAACTTTAAACGTAACGAAACCATCAACCATTTAAGCTGGCATTACAATGAAGTACCCGTTGGCGAAAAGCTTTGCCTGTTCGGCATCAGCGACCATTTGGAAATAGCCATCAACAAAGGCAACGCAAGCGGCTTGCTGGGGTTAAACCTGAATGATAAAGTGATCATTGAATTTCAATAAGGAATTTTATAGATGAGAAAAACTGTCCCGCTTCTTTTAATCTGCTTAGTAACATCCCTTGGGGCATTTGCCCAGGGTACCGTTAATCCCGACTCGGTGGCGTATCAGCTTCAACGGCAAAAAATAAACAATATGCTTACCGCCCGTAAGCAAAAATTCGGGCAGTATGAAACAAGCCTTGGGCAGCACACGGGTATTTTCGGATTTCAAACTAAAGATGATATCCGCCGTTCGGCAGGTATTTTGATGGATATTGCCAAAACTGATGATGCTATTTTTAAAGAGCTTAAAATTCTGCTGGAGTACCGCGATTTTCAACAAAAGCAAATCCAAAGCCACAGCAAAGAAGCCGAAACCACCGCAGCTGGTTATATGCAGGTAATAACACACTTACAACAGCAAAATGCCAGGCTTAAACAGCAGGTAAGGAGTACAGAAGACCACTACAATACCAAACAAAATATTTTCGTTGCGGCAATAGTTCTCATGAGCGCGTCAATTTTATTGCTTATGTTCCGAAAAAACCGGGTTAAAGCGTAAATTCGCGGCTTATAACATTCAAACCCATACATGGCAAGAGGACGACTGAACAGTGGCAGCAAGGCCGAAGCAGAATTACCTAAAGCAAAAATAAACCGGAGCAGCCTGCGTAACGTAGCAAAACTCCTCACTTACCTTAAACCTTACCGTTGGAAATTTATAGCAGGATTGGTATTCCTTTTCCTGTCGAGCCTTGTAGGTTTGGCATTTCCAGCAATCTTAGGCGCATTAATTGATGCAGCGCAAGGAATTTACAAATACAAATATCTGCCGCATGGCTTAAATGCCATAGCCATAATGGGTTTTATCATATTATTCGCCCAGGCTTTTGTTTCGTTCTTCAGGGTGGTTTGGTTTGTGCAGGTAGCCGAAAAATCATTGGCTGATATCAGGCGCGATACCTATTTCAAGCTCATTACGTTACCCATGAACTTCTTTGCCAACCGTCGCGTTGGTGAACTGAACAGCCGTATTTCTGCCGATCTTTCCCAGATCCAGGATACATTGACCACCACTTTTGCCGAAATGATCCGCCAGTTGGTGATCATGGTGGGCAGCACTACCCTGCTGGCTATCGTATCAATAAAACTTACCCTTGCCCTGTTAGCTATATTGCCATTCCTGGTAGCATTTGCTGTGTTCTTCGGAAGGTATATCCGTAAGCTATCCCGCGAGGCTCAGGACAAATTAGCCGAGTCAAATACCATAGTTGAAGAAACATTGCAAGGAATTGCCAATGTAAAAGCCTTTGTTAACGAAGCTTACGAAGCCAACCGGTACGACAAAATATTACGCAAAGTGGTGAACATTGCTGTTCGCGGTGCAAAATTCAGGGGTACCTTTGCTTCCTTCATCGTATTTTGCTTGTTCGGTACCTTTGTAGGCGTTATCTGGTATGGTTCCGTACTGGTAGCCAATCATGAAATATATGTTGGCGATCTCACTACTTTTATCATGTACTCGATATTTGTAGGCGCCGCTATGGGTAGCTTCCCCGATTTGTACGCCAATTTGCAAAAAGCAGTTGGCGCCAGCGAACGGGTACTGGAGATCCTTCATGAACAGGGCGAAGACATTTCGATTATTGAAAGCGAAAACGGCATCAAACAACCAATTAAAGGTGATCTTGCTTTTGATAACGTAGTATTTACTTACCCATCACGTCAGGAAATAACCGTATTAAAAGGCATCTCATTTAATGCCGATGCCGGCCAGCGTGTCGCTATTGTGGGGCCAAGCGGTTCCGGTAAATCTACCATGGCATCGCTGATATTGCAGTTTTATCATCCGCAAAGTGGCAGCATTTTATTTGATGGCAAATCAGCAGACAATTATTCCCTTACCGATATCCGTAACCAGGTAGCCATCGTTCCGCAGGATGTATTGCTGTTTGGCGGTACTATTATGGAGAATATTGCCTACGGCCGATTAAACGCCTCAAAAGAAGATATTATACAGGCCGCTAAACGCGCTAATGCCCATCAGTTTATATCATCTTTCCCCGAAGGTTATGAAACCGTTGTTGGCGAACGGGGCGTAAAACTATCAGGCGGTCAACGCCAGCGTATTGCCATTGCGAGGGCGCTGCTTAAAAACCCTTCGATATTGATACTTGACGAAGCTACATCATCGTTAGATTCTGAGTCGGAACGCCTTGTACAGGAAGCACTGGAAGAATTGATGAAAAACAGGACTTCTATCATTATAGCTCACCGCCTTTCAACCATTCGCGAAGCCGATAAAATAGTGGTGCTTGAAAAAGGCAACATTGTTGAAAGCGGCAGCCACATGGAGCTTATTGGTAATGAACAGGGCCTTTACCGCTACCTCAGCCAATTACAGTTTGAAAGTAGCCAGGCTTAGCAAACACTTCTTAAAACTTATCGGTTTATAAAAAACTTATAGCGCATTAATCCGTTTACACTCGCAATAAAGCGGGTGTAAACTGTTATATTCACAATTTAAAGATTACTTACAGCGTAATATCATTATCGATACCGGCATTTGGTTGTGTATCAAATATAAAAATGAAACTAACTATACACGGGGCGGCCCGTCAGGTAACCGGGAGCATGCATTTGCTTGAGGTTGGACAATATAAAATTTTAATTGACTGCGGGCTTGATTACGAAAAAGACCGCAGTATTATATCTAACGAAAACTTTCCTTTTCGCCCGGAAGATATTGATGTGGTGGTGCTTACTCACGCTCATATCGATCATTCGGGTAACCTGCCTACCCTGATCCGTTTAGGTTTCGAAGGACAGATACTTTGTACCCCTCCTACCGCAGATTTAACAGAGCTACTTTTGCTTGATTCTGTAAATATCTTTATGCGAAAAACCGCAAGTAGAGGCGGCCATCACAAACGCGGCAGAGGCAAGTTTAACACTCATGCGCAGCCTTTATACATGCAAAAGCATGTTATGGATACAATGGAACGCTTTGTTACCATAGGTTTTAACAAACCATTTCGCATTACAGGCGATATTGAACTAACTTTTGTACCAGTGGGCCACCTTTTGGGTGCAGCAGCTGCGGTATTTAAAATAAACGATAAAGGCGAAGAAAAATCAATTGCTTTTACCGGCGATATCGGCAGAAAAAATTACCCGGTATTGAATGATCCGCAGCCATTGCCCCCTGTTGATTTCCTGGTTTCGGAAGCAACCTATGGCGGGCGCTACCACAGTAAAGACAAAACCGTTGAGCAAACCCTGATTGAGGTTATTGAAAAAGCCTGTATTAAAGAACAAGGCCGTTTGATTATCCCGGCATTTAGTATTGGCCGAACGCAATCACTGGTATATACATTAAACAAGATCTTTAGCACCGGCCTACTGCCGCCTGTTAAAGTTTTTGTTGATAGCCCAATGGCTACCCAAGCTACAGAGGTGTTCAGGAAGTATCATAATCATGTTAACCAGGAAGCCCAGGAGTTTTATCAAAAACGCGGAGACGAATTTGAGTTTGATAACCTCACTTATGTAGAAACACTGAAGGATAGCAGGCAGATCTCTAATTATTGGGAGCCTTGTATCATTATCTCATCTGCAGGGATGCTCGAAGGCGGTCGCATCCAGGACCATCTATTTTACAATATTCAGAATTACTACGCAACTATTCTATTCATCGGCTACTGCGCCAAGGGCACATTGGGACATCGCTTATTGCGGGGAGATTCCATCGTCCACATTAAAGACCGCGAACTGGCCGTTTACGCTACTATTAAACAAACCGACGTACTAAGTGCCCACGGCGATCATGACGACCTCATGAATACCGTAAAAGCCATTGATAAAGGAAAACTAAAACATATATTCCTGGTGCACGGCGAGGGCGAAAGTATGCAACTATTAGCTAATGACCTCGAAAAAGAAGGGTATGGAGTTACGATGCCGGAGAAGGGTGTTAGTTATATAATATAAAAATCATTCAATATAAACCATGTCATTGCGAGGCACGAAGCAATCGCACGGAAGCATGACCGCCCTGTATAGCATGCGATTGCTTCGTGCCTCGCAATGACATGGTTTTTTCATATAAAGCAAACGGCACGAATTTTATCAATTCGTGCCGTTTGCTTTATGGTTTTATTCGTGTAATTCGCTCTAATTTAGAGTGAATTAGCGTTAAGCTTTTTTAAAATGCTCAATGATCAAACTCGCAAGCTCAACGCCGATCCTTTCCTGAGCCTCATTAGTGGCAGCACCAATGTGTGGGGTCAGGGAAATTTTTGGATGAGTTAAGATCTCTGCGCGCGGAGTTGGCTCATTGTCAAATACGTCAAGAGCAGCAAATGAAACCTGGCCGCTGTTTAAGGCATCTACCAAAGCAAGCTCGTCGATTAAACCGCCGCGTGAAATATTTACCAGGCCAACACCTTTTTTAGTTTTAGCCAATTCTTCAGCACCAAAAAGGGCTTTGTCGATGAACGGAGTATGCAATGTAATGAAATCAGCAGTAGTGATGATCTCATCGAGCGTAGATTTTTTAACAGCTACTTTAACAGTAGTACCGCCACCTAAAACAAGATCCAACTCAGGGTTGAAATCAAAAAGGTCATAAGCCAAAACATCCATACCAACACCGATAGCTATTTTAGCTACTTCCCTGCCGATGCGGCCAAAGCCTACGATACCTAAAGTTTTACCGCGGAGCTCAACGCCTTTAGCATAAGCTTTTTTTAGATCGTTAAATTTAGTACCGCCATCAACCGGCATTTTGCGGTTGCTATCAGGTAAAAAGCGCACAGCGCCAAATAAGCTGGCAAATACAAGCTCAGCAACTGACAATGAAGATGATGCAGGAGTATTGTATACGCCAATGCCTTTTTCTTTGGCATAGTCAACATCAATATTATCAACACCAACACCACCACGACCAATCAGTTTCAGGTTAGGAGTAGCGTCAATTAATGCTTTACGTACTTTAGTAGCACTACGTACAGTAATAGCATCATAGTTTTTCAATTTTTCAGGAAGCTCGTCCTGTGGGATATTGTTAGTATCAACAAAAAAGCCGGCATCTTCCAGCATTTTTTTACCTATCGGATCGATACCGTCGTTAGCTAATATTTTGATCATCTCTTTTATGTTCAATGGTTCATTAGTTCAATGGTTCATTGGTCTGCTTCATCAAAAACTAATGAACTAATGAACCAGTGAACTAATGATACTTTTAAATTATTTATTCTTTTCAGCAAATTCCTGCATTACGTCAATCAGCACATAGATGCTGCTTATTGGCAATGCGTTGTAAATTGAAGCACGGAAACCACCTACACTTCTGTGGCCTTTGATACCTACTATACCGCGTTCTTCGGCAAGTTTCAGGAATGGTTTTTCCAACTCAGGATTTTCCATTACGAAGCAAACGTTCATTTTTGAACGGTCTTCAACGGCAGCCACTGCTTTAAACAATGGGTTGCGGTCAATTTCTTCATACAATACACGCGCTTTGGTGATGTTTTCCTGCTCAATTGCCGGCACACCGCCTTTTGCTTTTAACCATTTAAGGGTAAGCATTGAAACGTAGATAGCAAATACAGGAGGGGTATTGTACATTGAACCACCTTCAATTTGAGTTTGGTAGTTAAACATTGCAGGGATCTTACGGCCGGTTTTACCCAACAGATCCTCCTTAACAATAACTAAAGTAACGCCGGCAGGGCCCATGTTTTTCTGAGCACCGGCGTAGATCAAACCAAAATCGGCAACGTTAACCACGCGGCTGAAAATATCTGACGACATATCACAAACCACCGGAATTGGTGATTTAAAGAACTCCTGTAACTGCGTACCGTAAATGGTATTGTTAGATGTAATATGGATATAAGCAGCATCGGCAGGGATTTCAAAATCCTTAGGGATGTAAGTAAAGTTAGCCTCTTTTGAAGTAGCTACAACTTGTACTTCGCCAAAATATTTAGCTTCTTTTAAAGCTTTGTTGGCCCAAACACCGGTTTCAACATAAGCTGCTTTACCACCTTCAGGTAACAGGTTGTAAGGAGCCAAAGCAAACTGGGTGCTGGCGCCACCTTGCAGAAACAATACCGAATAACCTTCCGGAACGTTGAATAATTCTTTTACCAGGCTTACAGCTTCGTCTAAAACGGCTTCAAACTCTTTTGATCGGTGCGAAATTTCAAGCAAAGAGAGTCCAGTACCATTAAAATCAATAACTGCTTCTGAAGCTTGCTTTAAAACTTCGTGTGGTAGAATGCCGGGTCCGGCACCAAAATTATGTTTCATATAATTAACGAATTGTAGGTTCTAAATACACTATTAGGAAGTTTGTATTTTGTTGGGCCGAAGTTAATTAATTTGACAAAATATATAGACATTATTTACATTTTTTGGAAAAATATACAATTAATCAACAAAAGGCCTTTTGATTGCAAATAATTAAACTAACCCCACGGGGCTGGTTTAATTATTATCATTATAATACTTTTAGGGATGTTTGAGTTTTGAAATTGCGGCCACCTGGTTGGCCGACGAGAATACAGAAGTACCCGCAACAAACACATTTGCCCCGGCTTCTATCAATTTTGTTACATTGTTAGCATCTACCCCTCCGTCAATCTCAATTAACAGGCCGGGATTTTTTTCGGCACTTAGTGTCCTGAGCTCTTTGATCTTTTTATAAGTATTTTCTATAAAATGCTGTCCGCCAAAGCCAGGATTAACCGACATGATCAAAACCATATCCAGATCGGCAACAATATCCTCCAGCGTAGATACAGGGGTAGCCGGGTTAATGGCAACTGCAGCCTTACAACCTAATTGCTTAATAGCCTGAATGGTACGATGTAAATGCGGACAAGTTTCCTGGTGTACAGTGATGCTATCAGCGCCGGCATCCTTAAAAGCTTTAAGGTAACGATCCGGATCAACAATCATCAGGTGTACGTCAAGCGGTTTAGTTGCGTGTTTTTTTGCAGCGTTTACAACCGGGAAACCAAAAGAGATATTTGGAACAAACATGCCATCCATAATATCAACGTGTATCCAGTCGGCTTCGCTGTTATTGATCATTTCAATATCGCGTTGCAGGTTGGCAAAATCGGCTGCTAAGATAGATGGAGCTATGAGGTGATTCATATGCAAATATATAAATCCCCCTAACCCGGGGGCTGCGAAATGAGAATTATTTTATGATATGAATGTAAAAAATGACAGGCACCAGCAAATGCTGCAGGTTCAAGCGTCCTCCGCTTGAACCCATACAATGTTAAGCGTCCACGCTTAACATTTAACCGGGAGCGAGGACGCTCATGCTAAGAAATAATTCAAGCGTGGACGCTTGAACGCGCGTTTTGGACTCACAAGCTGAAAGCTTTGAACATGCCAACCACGGGTTATGCTACGCTAAACCCGCGGCAGTTATTTTAAAACCTAAACCCGATAGATATATAAGGTAATGATCCTTCTTTTGAAAAACCCATAACAGCCTCTATCAGCACCAGTTGAGCTGGGATGATATATAAGCCACCACCATAACCATCATGCCACCTGTCCGATGACTCTCCGGGTACCCATACCCTGCCTACATCATTAAAGCCGATTAAACCGAATGAACCTGGCAGCAGGTACGATGTGAAATCCATAACTTTTAATCGTAACTCGAGGTTATTATAAGCGATTGTTTTACCGGTAAACCTGTTGGTATGAAATCCTCTGAAATTTTGCGAGCCGCCAAGTTTCATCTGCTGAAAATATGCGGCATTCCCCACGGTAGTACCTAAGCCCGTGCGGTTAGCAATTACCAATACCGAATCCCTGTCGGGATTTAAATAGAAACTAAACTCAGACAATACCTGTCCGTAGGTGTTGTGACTTCCCGAACCTCCTCCGCTAAAGCCACTTACAGTAGTCGTCCATAAAATACCCTGCGTGGGTATAATTAGTTTATTCCGGGTATCAACCGTTGCGTTGGCTGTTAAACCTCCGTAAACTTTGGTGCCAAAAACCGCCTCGTTAGGGAACGCGGCATTATAACCGTTCAAAAACCTTTCGGTATTGTTGGAGGCCTTGCTGTTATAAAACTGACCTGCAACGCCGGCGCTTACGTGCAGGTTTCCGAAACTGCGGTGCAAGGAAACATCACCTGTAACATAGTCATAGCGGTTACGATAGTAGGAGATCTTCCTGTCGCCCTCGTTTTCAAAAACGGTATTATTACCGATTCCAAAAAAGTTGCTCAGGTTACTCGGCCCGCGCGAAAGCAGGTTGATCTTCAAGTCATTTTCGCCAATGGCTTTTTTCCAGTCGGCCGTATAAGTAAACAAAAATGATTTACGCCCCAATGAATAATTCGTCAAAAACTCTTCGCGGAAAGCATAGGGTTCCTTACGAAAGCCGTGCCGCTCGTATGAGAAACCACCAATCAGCAAAATACCGATATCATTACTGTAATTGGCCAGAATGATAGGCTCAAACCTGTCAAACTTAAAGGCCGTTTTATCATAGCTGTTTACAGTTGTATCTGTCGAAGTACGGTTTTTAGCCAGCGATGAAGAGGGCAATATATTTTTCTGATCCGATCGGTCATAAATATAAGTCTTGCCTTTATTATGCAAACTGCTGTCAACAGCAAAAGTGTCCTTGCCATCGCCGCCTATCATCCTAATTATAATGGGCGAAGGCGTTGATCCAATTACCGCAAAAAAATCGTCACCATCAAAACCATACATCCTGATCTCTTTAGTAACATCGGGTTTAAAAGTACGCTGGTAGGTTACCTTATCTACGCTGCCGTCTTTCTTTATCTTATTTATGGTAAGGGTGATATCGCCATTGCTTTCGTGGGCTACAGTGAACTTGTCCGTTTTGTCACTTGCTGGTACATCTACATATATTGAGATGAATTTATAATACTCAAGCGCCTGCTTTTGCAGGATATTGCGCCGTGCAATCATTTTGCTGATGATCTCCGGCCCCGACAGTTTGTAGATGGTATCGGGCATTAAGTGCACCGCTTTTTTGATCAGATCGTCGGTAAGCTTGCTTTGCACATAGGCTATCTGCTCTTTCCAATCATCTTCACTCAGTTGGTTCAGGAAATAACGGTCAAAATAGCGGGCATTAAAATTCCATCCATTAATATCCCTGATCTCGTCACTATAACCCTGAAATTTTGATTTAAGCCATTGATGTGCTACTATCCAGGGCAACACTCCCGAAGTTTTATAGTACACCTGGTCACGGTCGCGTGGAACGGGTTCGTAAACAGTTTCATGTTTTCCGTCGATCTTTTCCCAGCGCCATTGGTCTTCATGCCTGTCCCAATCGCCTAAAAGCATATCAAGCAGGCGGGCACGGAGTACAGTCTTCTGATCAACCCGATTATCATTATCATCCTGTAGTTTGCGCTGTACCTTTTCGGTATTGTCGGTTTTTTCGGCATCAAGCGGCTCGCGTTCTTCAAATAAAAACACCTGGTTGGCAAAGTCTTTTTGATACTCACTAAAAGCAGGATCATCAGGAACATAAACAATTTTGGGGTTTGAATGCGGTACGCCAAGTGCTTCGGCCAAAGGCGGCACAGTAAGTGCCGAAAACGGATGCGCGGCCGAAACCTGGTCTTGCAGAATATCTTTAGCCACCGTAGGCCTTAAATCAACAGGCAGGCCTTTTTCGGGATATTTCTGAATAGTACGTAATACCCATTGCTGCCCTGTAGGATCCTGCAGACGCAATGATTTGGTTTGCTTGCCCCCGCCCCTTTGCAATATTTTAAGGCCGCCTTTTTCTGTGGTAAGATGAAATACAGGCAGCGTAACCGGTGCAGCCCAAAGCTTACGGTAATTATCGCCCAGAAAAAATTGATGGGTGCCGCTTACATTATTATACGATGGCTCGATGGCCAGCTTGATACTATCGGCACGGGTTTGAGCAAATGAAATATTGCCGGCTAAGCATATGCCTGCCGTTAAAAAAAAGGATAAAGCGTTGAACAGTTTTTTGCCGCCCATGAGGTTTTGTAGGTAATGCATCAGTAGAATAATGCATATTACAAAATAGTTTTAATTATACACAGGGAAATCACGCTAAAAAACACAAGACCATACCAAATTACCGCATCATTCATCATTCCAAACTACCTGGACTGATTAATCAGCGTATGCATTACCTGATCTTTAAGCTGCCTGCTGATCGGGACTTCAAACGTGCCAATATTTAGCATATTCCCTTCTATCGATGTAATTTTATTGCTGGCGATAATATATGACTTGTGCGTTTGCATGAACTTACGGGCAGGCAACTTATCGGCGAAAGCCCGCAAAGTACTATGGGTTATTATTTTACGGTTAGATGTATAGATCTCAACATAGTTTTCCATGCCTTTGATAAATAGCACCTCATCAAAAACTATCTTCTCGAGCTTGCCATTGCTTTTAATAAAAATGTAATCGACCGTACCTGCATTATTTCTTAAATCAAAATAGTCTTTAGCTTTAAAAGCAGCCTTCATAAAGCGCTCAAACGGGATAGGTTTAAGCAGGTAATCAAGTACATCCAGGTCAAAACCGTCTGTTGCATATTCTTTAAAAGCGGTAGTGAAAATCACTTTTGGAGGATTGGGCAATGAGCGGATAAACTCAACGCCGGTTAAATACGGCATCTGGATATCCAAAAACAGCAGATCGACAGGTTGTTGAGCCAACAATGCGCCCAGTTCCATAGCATCCTCGCATTGGGCTTTCAGGTCAAAAAAACCGGCTTTTGCAACATAGCCTTCCAGGCCTTTACGGGCAAATGGTTCGTCGTCGGTAATAATGCAACTAATTAATGCCATGTGTCAAGTTTAATTCAAGTATAGCAGTATAATGATTGTCTTCACGATTCGCAATTAACTTATGCTTATCCGGATAAAGCAGTTGCAGCCTGCGGCTCAAATTTTCCAAACCGATCCCGCTGTAATTATCAGGCGTTTTCATATTGGGAGGCACATCGTTATAAACTTTAAAAATAAAGGTATTGTCCATGACATTTCCTTCAATGGTAATTTTGTATTCGCCACCAATATATTTAAAGGCGTTTTCAACCAATGGTAACAAAAGCAGCGGGTAAATCAACTGATCTGTTAAACATCCGTCAAATTGCACGCTAAGCTGCATTTTGCTGCTTGCCCTGATCTGCTGTAACCGAATATAGTTTTCAAGATATTCCAACTCCTGTTTTACAGGTACCTGCTGATGCTGATCATAAAGCTGATAACGCAATAAACTCGATAACAACTCGGTACTTTTTTTGGCACCCGGAACATCGTCATCCATCTGAAAGTAGATGGTATTCAAAGCATTGAACAGGAAATGCGGATGGTATTGTGCCTTTAAAAATTTCAACTCGGTCTCCAGCTGATCATTGGTTAATTTTTCCAGTTGCATTTTGTTATTTACATAGGCCTTCAGCCAGGTACTGCTACGTGCAACACCGTAGTAAATAATAGCATACAACGTGGGTATCATATTAATATCGGCCACATCCGCCCAGGGCATTAGCTCGTCTATGCCCTGACTTACATGCAGGGCCATATCCATCGGAACAAATACTACGTTTACCAATACCAGGTTTACGCCCACCAAAATGGCCAGCTCCCGTGCTACTCCCCGATAGGATAGCTGTACTATCCCATGTTTGTCATAGTACCGGAAAAGCCATTCAAACAAATAGGTCGCCAAATAGCCCACCAATACCGAACAGGCCATTTCAATGCCATTGACATAAAAATCCCTTTTCCAAAAATGCTGCCCAAGGTCGGTATCATGTAACAGCCTGATGGTAAAATATACCAATAGGCCATATACTGCCGGGAAAATATATCTTCTGAAAAACTTCATGCCGTTAAGTTATAAATTTCATGCAGAAAGCACTTCAACGGGCTTCATTTCTGCTGTGGGTAACTCAATAATTGATTTGGTTTTATCCTTGGGTTTCATACCGAATAAAAACCGGGTTAATGCGTACGGACGTACCAGTAAATGGTAGATAAGCACGGTTACAAAAAAAGTAATGCCAACAGTATAAATATACTTTGATAGGATGCTTTCATTTTGCGTTTGCACAATATAATAAACTATTAAAACAATAACAGTTTGGTGCAATATGTAAAACGGGTATACCGCCTGGTTCAAATAACCAAGCACTTTGTGACTGCGATTAAAATAATGCTTGCCATAACCTACCAGCGCCAATACCCATCCCCAGGCAATGATTGGTCGTAAAGCGGTAAAGGCATACGAAAACGCGATATTTTGAAAAGGCCAGTGGGCATGCAATGGTTCGATGCCGTTCCAGCGCATTACTTCCCATGTCATCAGGCTTAAAAAACCGATGGTTAAGGCAAACCGGCGATTGCGCTCCAGGCTATCCATCAGCTTAGGCTGAAGGATACAGATAAAACCTGCCAGCAGGAATAATAACCAGTAAACAAAGTAACTGCCATCGTGGATCAGGTCGTTGGTTTCGGGCAGATCCCAACTGGTGAAAGTAAACCAAAGGATTCCGGGCAGCATCAATAGGTACACCCATTTCCCCTCTGCCAATACCCCAAGCTTTTGTTTAAAGCCATTGCTTTTGGGCGAGATCATCCAGGCAAATAATGGTGCAAAGATCAGGTCATAAAGAAACAGGTAGGCAATAAACCAAAGGTGGTGCCAGCTGAAATTGCCTTTGGGATAAGGTTGGAAGCTAAATGTACTTGGATAAAAGTCCAGGAATGAGCCTTTGTAGCCATTGGCCAATCGTTCCATGTAGATCTGCGGCGGCACAATGATGAACATGCCCACTAAAAGCGGAATAAAAAGCCGGCGGAAACGCAAACCTATGAAACTGAGTGTAGAACGCCGCTGCATCATGTAGTAACTCACGGTACCTGAAATAAAAAAGAGCAACGGCATGCGAAAAAGGTGCAAAAAATGATTTGATTCCATCATCAGGTTACTGGTTTCGTGGTTTTTGATATGCCAGCCATCCTCGGCAACAAAAGGCATCGCCGAATGAAAAAATAACACTCCCAATATGGATAAGATCCTCAACCAATCGAGGTAAGTTTGACGTTGTGTGGTTTCCATGATTTCTTCTTTTTTTATCAAAAGAAGCCACTGCTCTTCGTCCCATAAAATTACTTTGACCAACGGTAAAAAACCTTTGACCATTGGTTGAATCAGCCCCACCCAACCCTCCCCGGAAGGGAGGGCTTAAAGAAAAACTCTCCCCTGCGGGGGAGATTCAGCTTATGATCGGTGTTTTCACTGCATCATTAATTAGGTAACAGTACAAAGACTTCACAAACTCAAAAATGTGGTGCGGTGAAAACACCGACCACAGGCTTAATACCGGCAACAAGCTCAAAAAAATCATGTCATTGCGAGGAGGAACGACGAAGCAATCTCGTAGCTACACAGAGCGGATATGCATTGGCAGAGAGTTTTTTACACTATTAAAGCGAATAAGCCTGGCGATGCCCCCCTCCCTACACCCTCCCAGGGGAATCGCACAATCCCACGCTTTCTCTAACTAAACAAGCATCAGCGAAATCAACGCAATCAAAACCATCAACGGTCAGCCCCGCATAAACGGATTAAAATTCCTCGTCCCAATCTCCATTCCTGCCGCTCTACAGACGGTTTTATCGCCAAACTTAAAGTTGATCTGATCCATGGCCTGGTAAAGTTTGATGCGTTCTTCATTATCCTCAAAAAGGTTGATCTGGTAGCTGCCTGTACAAAGATCGCTCAGCCGCACGCCTATCAACCTGATTGGCCGGTGCTGGTCCCAGGCTATTTTAAGCAGGTTCTTCACCCCGGGGATCAGGATGTGTTCTGCTGCCGTAAGCGCTATTTTTTGCTGTTGGGTATGCGTTTCAAAATTACCATAACGTATTTTAATAGCCAGGCATGATGAAAGTTTATTCTCCCGCCTCAATTTAGACGATAGCTCTTCGGTCATGGACACCAGCGTAGTTTCGAGCGTGCGCGGATCAGATACGTTGGTATGGAAAGTATGCTCTGTGCTGATGGATTTCCTGTCGGAGTGAGGAACAATTTCGCTATGATCTATACCGTTAGCTTTCTCCCAAAGCGAGTGCCCGTATTTACCAAAAACAGTTTCCAGGAAACGGATATTGGTACGCTGCAGGTCACCTATTTTCTCGATCCCGTACTGATATAGTTTACTACGGGTGCTTTCGCCCAAGCCGGGTATCTTGCCTATGTTGAGCGGCGCCAGAAACTTCAGTTCATCGCCATGTTTTACAAACATTTGTCCGTTGGGCTTGGCCTGGTTGGTGGCCATTTTGGCTATCGTTTTGCCGGATGCCATACCAAATGAAATAGGCAAACCTGTTTCTTTAATGATCTTTTGCCTTAGCTTACTTGCTTCGTGATAGCAATCATAAAAGCGGTCCATGCCGGTATAATCAATATAAAACTCATCAACCGACGTTTTTTGGTACAAAGGCACCGTATCATGAATGATCTGTGTAACCTCACGTGAGGCCTCCCCATACCGCCCGTGCGAACCGCGGATAAGGATAGCATGCGGACAAAGCTGCAAAGCTTTTTTTGTAGGCATAGCCGAATGTACGCCAAACGCCCTCGCCTCGTAACTGCATGACGCCACCACTCCCCTTTCGGGCGAGCCACCTATAATCACCGGCTTACCGATCAGTTCCGGGTGAAACTTGCGTTCCACCGAAACGAAAAACGAATCGAGGTCGATATGAACGATATAGCGTTTAGCTTCCACACAACAAATATGAAAATTAATTTGGCATTTTGCTAATTTTTTTAGCAAATTTGAAATAACAAAAATGACACAGCCAATGAGTATATATGAAGATTACCTGATGTTGTTATCTCCTCCCGAAACGGTGAAGCATGAGGTTGCGCGTTACAAAAAAGCATCGGCAAAGCTCATTGGCAACTTTAAAAGCATGGATTCGCCCGCTCATATCTCTGTACAGCACCTGGAAAGGCAAAAGCCTTTTATGGCCGATAAAAATCTGGAATTGATGGAACAGGCGTTGAATACTATGCCACCCGTATTACTGCATATGGACGGCTTTGCTCATTTCACTCATTTGCATAACAGGATGACAATTTATGCAACTATTCGCCCAACACCTGCGGCCGATAAATGGTTTAACACTTTAAAAAAGAAGCTGCGGATTAAAAAGAATATCGTCCCGCACATAACCGTCGTGCGCGATATCCCTGAAAAAGATTTTGATACCCTTTGGCCACATTTCAGGCATAAAAAGTTGGTGGAGCCATTTTGGGTTAAAGAACTTACCATTTTAAAACGTGATACGCTTGACGCCTTCGCCAAATGGAATAAGTTTAAAGTTCTTGAATTTAAAAATATGACCGGCCCGGGCTATACCCGCGATGAGCTGGAATTACTTAAGGCCGGCGATCCCGATCAAATCAATTTGTTCATTTAAAATTTAATAATCATGGACTACGCATTTTATCATTTTATCCTCCCGATACCCGATCATGTTGATGTCATGGTCAGGAAATTAAAGAACGAAGCAAAACGCGTTATCGGCAATTACCCCAGTATGCATGCCAGAGCGCATATCACCATAAACAATTATCCGCGCAAACCACTTGATGTAGATGTTCAGGGTTTTTCGTTTTTGAGCAGGAAGCTTAGTTTGTTACCTCCGGCCGTTTTTGAGATAGATGGGTTTGATTGCTTCAATGAGGATAACAATTATAACAAAACCATTTTTGCAAAGCTTAAACTTACCGGGCAAAACCAATATTGGCTAAAGTTATTAAAGGATATCGTTGGCGATAGCAGCACCATGCCCCATATCACCGTAGCAAGAGCTATAACGCCCGAACAATTTAACCTGCTTTGGCCTTATTTTCAAAAGAGGGAAATGACCGTAAAATTTGTTGTTAACCGGCTTACTATTTTGAAAAATCTGTTGCTCGATATCGACCAGCATGCCAAAACTTACCGCGAATTTGAGTTTCGGGGAGATGAAAACGTATTAACGAAGTACGATAATCTGGTTATAGCAAGGCAATTTAAAAATTATCCCTCTATAAATCAACAGATAAGCCTTTTTTAACATTTTCTTAAGCAGGAATATTAGGAATGGCTGGGCAATTTCAAACTAAGAAATCCAAATCAAATTACATTAAAAAAATGCAATTTTTATTAGCATTTATTTCCTAACAAAATAAAAAAATTAGTAAAAAACTCTTACATTTACGTATAAATTTATTCAAATGTTTATTCAAATGACAGTAGATAGAATTATTAAAGGGTTTTTATTCGACAGAAATATCGAAAATCTGTATAAGCAAAAATGCGATAAGATTGAAGATTATGTTTACCAATTGGATATTAATAGTTCGTTAACGCAACAGCAGATACAAATCCTCAAAGATGGTGCATTCAAAAAACTTTGGGATTGGCCGGAGATGGGTTTTAATAAGGATAATATGACCAAAGACTCTGAAAATGTTTTAATGAGCCCTGAAGATGTACTTGAAATTATATATCCAGGAAGGACTTCGATCGAGTACAGCAATGTTTTGGCAACCAAAATTAGTTATCAATTTTCTCTTAATCCATCTACAGATATATTAACTTACGGTATTGAAGGATCGAAAATATCTTTTTTAGGAAAATACTCCAAAAACTCATTGGTGATAAATATTTACACTGATAAAGAAATCGATGAAACCATCGCTATAGAAATTAAAGCTAAGAGGGATAAAATCATTTCAAGCATTGAAAAAGCGCTTGAAATAAACCAAAAATACATTGACTCTAAGGCTTCGGAGTTTAAAGAAATCATAGGTCAAGAAATCGGTAGAACTTTTAACGATGCAAAAAAAAGGAGTAATATAAACTCTTTAATTTAATTGCATTATCAATCAATGATTTAAGCCTTTTTTAACATTTTCTTAATTCATAGACGCAACTTTTTCTATATTTGCGCCGGGGTAAGTCTTTTACGGCCAGCTCCTCTTGAACTCCCCCAGGGTGGGAACACAGCAAGGGTAGAGAGTTGAGCGGCGCGATAAAAGTAGCTTACCCTTTTTTTATTTTCTTATTTTTGCTACTAACGGGCCTTTAACCTTTCAGCCATAAAATGAGCAAAATCTACCTATTACTCACCTTTATATTTTTGATCTGTCGCAATGCCGAAGGCCAGGATATAAAAGCCTCTTTTCAGAAAGAATATCATAATTTCAATATTGATACCTCCATCAGACTTGCCGTTCCTTTAGGAGATAAGTTTTACTGCTTAAAATCTAACGGTAGCATATTTGTCATTACCAAAGTTACAAATAGCATCGATTCCAGCTATAAAGACAACTCCAGGCAATTAAATTTATTAAACTTGTATGTTAGAGGTGATAGTCTTATCGGACTGTCCAAGAATAAAAATTATCTTTTAAATAGTCAAAACAATTGGATCCCGTTAAACAAACCTTTTTCGGTTCCTCCTCTTTTTGAAGATGATAAATTCCTTGTAGCTTCAACTTGTAGCGGTGAATGGGGAGGCTCTGTTTATTTTAAAGATAAACGGACCAAGAAAGTATACACTGCGCAAGCTGCCTGTGTAGTCAATGTAAAAAAGGTAAATGACAAGTATAACATTACTGCCACATTAGCCCATTTATCAGGATTTGGAAATGTATTCGACGTAAAAGATCCTTTGTTATTAGCGCCATATAACCCAAACCTGTTAAAGGGTAAAAAAATAATATATGTTGGAGATAATGAAAGTAAATCAACAAAAGGTACAACTCAATTAGTAGATAGCGTGGGCATTGAATCTGTATCAAGTTTTGTTTATAAAAAACAGATGTTCTATTTAGTGTCAAATAACAATAAAACATTTATAACAACTATTCAGAACAATAAATTTGTCAATATTGATCAGCTAAGCGAATTTTCGATATGGTCATATTATCCAATCAATCGCACATATGGTGACCAAACGATTTATAGTTTTGGAAACTACCAAACATCTGGTTTTATAACCATTGAAAATAACAAATTAGATTTTTATTCATTCAACTGGAAACATAATTAAATGCTCGATATATTCATTATTGGTGGTGGCCCGATAGGTTTAACTTGCGGACTTGCAGCTCAAAAAGCCGGTTTAAGTTTTGTAATTGTCGAAAAAGGCACACTTGTAAATTCATTGTACAACTATCCTGCTACCATGACGTTTTTCTCCACATCCGAAAAATTGGAAATTGGCGGCGTTCCATTTGTTACGGTACATAACAAACCTACCCGCAATGATGCTTTGGAGTATTATCGCCGTGTAGCACTGTCAAATAGCCTGCCCATTCACCTTTTTGAAGAAGTTACTGAAGTGAAGTATGAAGATGGATTTTATACCATCACCACAAAAAAAGCAACCTACCAGGCTAAAAAAGTGATCCTTTCAACCGGTTTTTATGATATAGCCGTTAACCTTAACATCCCAGGTGAAAACCTGCCCAAAGTAAAACACTATTACCAGGACCCGCATTATTATACCCTGCAAAAAGTGGTGGTAGTTGGTTCAAGCAATTCGGCTATTGATGTGGCCCTGGAAACCTACCGTAAAGGTGCCGAGGTAACATTAGTGATTCGCGGCAGCGAAGTAAGCCACAGGGTTAAATATTGGGTACGGCCGGATATCCTTAACCGCATTAAGGAAGGAAGTATTAAAGCTTATTTCAACTCAAACCTCGAAGCTATTCGTGAAAATGAAGTGGATATCCAAACTCCTGATGGGCTAATCACCATCCCAAATGATTTTGTAATGGCGATGACGGGCTACAAACCCAATTTTGAGTTTTTGAAAAAGCTTGGCATCATCCTTTCTGAAGATAAATTTATCCCACAATACAACCCCGAAACTATGGAAACAAATATGCCCGGTTTATACCTTGCAGGTGTAGTTTGTGGCGGCCTCGATACCCACTTGTGGTTCATCGAAAACTCGAGGGTACACGCTGATATGATTATCAATGATATTGTTGAGAAAAAGTGAATGGTTGATTAGGTTGATTGAGTGAGTAGTTACACCTGCAGACCAGAAAGTTAAGATAAAAATAAAACCATTCACCCAATCAACCTAATCAACTATTCACCAACCCACAAATAATCACATTTTTTTCTTGTATAAATAAAAATTTATAGCCTAATTTGCAGCCAAATTAAAAACACAGTAATTCAATACAAAAATGAATCAACCAAGCTTAAATAAGCCCGCAACAAGAGCAACATTTGCTCCGGCTGCCGCTGCCTTGGGTTCAACTGTTTTTTTAAACTGCCCTCTCCGACGAAGGACCTACATGCCACGGGTTTGAATTAATTTTCCTCCTGCCCACACAAAAAGAGTTTTTTAAACGTCTTTTTAAGAAAACCATCTAATTATTTAAGGCTTTAAAAAGCCAATTAATTTCACGGTAATTATCTATTTAAATGACAATACAAGATTTTGATATTCAGGTTGCTACTGCACAGCATGTAGATTATGCCACTATGATTTGCGATGAGATGGCCGAATCGGCTAAGGCACGCGGAACCGGTATAGCTACACGCTCGCCCGAATATGTTGCTAATAAAATGCTGGAAGGCAAGGCTGTTATAGCCCTGCATAAAGACGGCACCTGGGCCGGTTTTTGCTATATTGAAACCTGGAGCCATGGCGACTTTGTTGCCAACTCGGGCCTTATTGTTAATCCGCAATTCCGTAAGGCGGGATTAGCAAAGGCTATTAAACATCGCATTTTCCAACTATCGCGCACCAAATACCCTGATGCCAAAATATTCGGGTTAACAACCGGCTTAGCGGTAATGAAAATAAACTCGGAGCTTGGCTATGAACCGGTTACCTACTCTGAACTTACCCAGGACGAAAACTTTTGGGCAGGCTGCAAAAGCTGTGTAAACTTTGACATTTTAACCAGCAAAAACCGCAAAAACTGTATGTGTACAGCCATGCTTTTTGATCCGGCCGAAAAACAAAAAGAGTATGAGGAAAAGATGCAGCGCATTACGCACAAAGCTACGCTCTTGGAGCGCATCGAAAACGCAATAAAAAAACGCATCGGCCATACCGAACATTAAGCCTGGCTTAATACTTATAATTAACAAAACAGATCAACATAATTGATAAGTAAAGCTTTAAGCCTTGTGCCTTTAGCTTTAAGCTCACCAAAACATGAAAAAAAAAGTAGTATTAGCTTATAGCGGAGGTTTAGATACCTCATTTTGCTGTATTTATTTAACACAGGATCTTGGTTATGAGGTTCATTCGGTTATTGTAAATACCGGCGGTTTTAGCGAGGAAGAGTTAAAAGGCGTTGAAGAACGTGCCTATAAAATGGGAGTTACATCACACCATGTGGTTGATGAAACCGAAAACTTTTACAATACCTGTGTACGCTTTTTAATTTACGGCAACGTATTAAAAAATAACACCTATCCGCTATCTGTAAGTGCCGAGCGCGTAAGCCAGGCTACTGCTATTGCTAACTACGCTAAAGAAATTGGTGCAGAGTTTGTTGCCCACGGTAGTACCGGTGCTGGTAACGACCAGGTGCGTTTTGATATGATCTTCAATATCCTTGTTCCGGAAGTAAAGATCATCACCCCTATCCGTGATCTGAAACTGAGCCGCGAAGAGGAGATCGAATACCTGAAAAAACACGGTGTTGATATGAACTTCGAAAAAGCCAAATACTCTATTAACAAAGGTATCTGGGGTACATCAGTTGGTGGTAAAGAAACTTTAACTTCAAACCTTGGCCTACCGGAAGAAGCATGGCCTACACAGGTTACAGAATCTGAAGTAAAAGATCTTGTGCTTACTTTTGAAAAAGGCGAATTAGTAGCCATCGGTGATGAAAAATATGATCATCCAACCAAAGCTATCCAGGCATTGCAAGCTATCGCACAGCCTTATGGCATCGGTCGCGATATTCACGTTGGTGATACTATCATCGGTATTAAAGGTCGTGTAGGCTTTGAAGCTGCTGCCCCTATGGTTATTATTAAAGCTCACCATACATTAGAGAAACACGTATTAACCAAATGGCAGCTTTCATGGAAAGATCAGTTATCATCTTTCTACGGCAACTGGCTGCATGAAGGTCAGTTCCATGACCCGATCATGCGCAATATCGAAGCTTTCTTAACCGATACACAGAAAAATGTTACCGGTAAAGTATTTGTTCAGTTACACCCATATCGTTTCCATGTAATTGGTATTGAATCACCTTATGATTTGATGTCGAACAAGTTTGGCAGCTACGGCGAAATGAACAATGCATGGAGCGGCGAAGACGTTAAAGGGTTCTCCAAAATATTTGGTAACCAGGTAATGATCTATCACAAGGTTAACGCCGCCCCCCAGCCCCCCGAAGGGGGAGCAAATGCTCAATAAAGATAAAATGGCCGATCCGATAAATAAATCCAACATTCAGGTTCCCCCTTTAGGGGGCGGAGGGGGTATCGCTTTTTCAAAAGGTGAATGCCTAAAGCATTATAACTGGGGTGACGACTGCCACGGATGGACTTTCATTGATACTGAAGCTTTGTCCGTTAAGCAGGAGTTAATGCCACCTGATACTGCCGAACAATTGCACTATCACAAGAAAGCTACACAGGTATTTTTTATTTTGAAAGGGCGTGCTACCTTTTCGATAGACGGCGAGGTTACGGTATTGAAGCCCGAACAGGGTATCGAGATACATCCGGGGCAAAAGCATTTCATCAGCAATAACGACCGGAGCGATCTCGAGTTTATTTTATATTCATATCCATCTACAAACAATGATCGGATAAATTTAGCCCCCTAACCCCCTAAAGGGGGAATAATTGTTAAAATTATGACTGAATTTAAAGATAATAATGACGCTACCCTTGCTCCCCCTTCAGGGGGCTGGGGGGCGATACGTGCAGGTATAGTTGGCGGAGCAGGATACACCGGCGGCGAAATGTTGCGGATCCTGATCAACCACCCTAACGTGGAGATAGCTTTTGCTCATAGCAACAGCAACGCGGGTAACTATGTTTACGAAGTACATACCGACCTGTTTGGCGATACCGATCTGAAATTTGCCGCCGAACTTTCTACCGATGTTGACGTACTTTTCCTTTGTGTTGGCCATGGCGATGCCAAAAAATTCATGGAAGCAAACGCTATTCCCGATTCGGTTAAGATCATTGATTTGAGCCAGGATTTCAGGCTTAATCAAAACTCAACCTTAAACGGTAAAAACTTTGTTTATGGCTTACCTGAATTAAACCGTGAAGCTATTAAAACGGCTACTAATATTGCTAACCCGGGGTGCTTTGCTACCTGTTTGCAATTAGGACTGCTTCCATTGGCGTCAAAAGGATTGCTAAACAATGAAGTACACATTACTGCTACAACAGGTTCTACAGGTGCAGGTCAAAGCCTATCGCCTACCTCGCACTTTACCTGGCGTAATGACAACCTCTCGGTTTACAAAGCTTTTAGCCACCAGCATTTGAATGAAATTGGCCAATCGTTAAGGCAGTTGCAAGCCGGCTTTGATAAGGCTATCAATTTTATACCTTACCGCGGCGATTTTACCCGCGGCATTATTGCGTCAATTTATACCGAAAGTGATTTAAGCGAAGAAGAAGCTTTAGCACTTTACCAAAGCTATTACGATGGTCATCCGTTTACGCATGTAACCAACCGTAATATCGACTTAAAGCAGATTGTTAATACTAACAAATGCTTTATCCAGGTAAAAAAACACGATAACAAAATATTCATTATCAGCATAATGGATAACTTACTTAAAGGCGCATCCGGCCAGGCAGTACAAAACATGAACTTATTGTTCGGACTGGACGAGCGCGCAGGCTTACGACTTAAGGCGATCGGCTTTTAATTAAGCTGCTCGCCGAATCCCGAAAGTTCTGTTATTAAATAAGTTTGCCATTTTATCTCTACAACAATGAAATTGTTTGATGTATACCCTATAAATAATATAAATATAACCCGTGGTCAGGGAAGCCTGGTTTACGATGCTCAGGATACCGAGTATTTAGATATGTACGGCGGTCATGCAGTGATCTCTATTGGTCATACCCATCCGCATTATGTAAAAAGACTCGAAGACCAGCTGCATAAACTGGGCTTTTATTCTAATTCTATCGAGATCCCTATTCAAAAAGAATTAGCTCAAAAGTTAGGCAAGGTTTCCGGCAAGGAAGATTACCAGTTATTCTTGTGCAACTCTGGTGCCGAGGCCAATGAAAATGCTTTAAAACTGGCTTCTTTTTATAACGGAAAGAAGAAAGTTATCGCTTTCAGTAAGTCATTCCACGGCCGTACCTCTTTGGCGGTTGCTGTTACCGACAACCCTAAGATCGTTGCCCCAATCAATGAAACCGATAATGTGATCTTTTTGCCTTGGGCTGACGAGGCCGCGCTGGAAGAGGCATTCAAAAACAACGAAATATCTTCAGTAATTATCGAAGGTATCCAGGGTGTTGGCGGTATCCAGGTAGCACCTGAGGGCTTCCTGCAAAAAATCCGCTCATTGTGCGACCAGTACAATGCCGTTTTCATTGCCGATTCGGTACAGTGCGGTTACGGTCGTACAGGTAAATTCTTTTCTCATGACTTTGCTGGGGTAGATGCTGATATTTACAGCATGGCCAAAGGTATGGGTAATGGTTTCCCTGTTGGTGGCATCATTATATCACCTAAAATACAACCTGCTTACGGCATGTTAGGTACCACTTTTGGTGGTAACCATTTAGCTTGTGCAGCCGGTTTAGCTGTACTTGAAACTATTGAGCAGGATAACCTATTGCAAAACGCTGCCGAAGTTGGCAGTTACCTGATAAAAGAACTTAACAAGCTGGAGCAGGTTAAAGAAGTTCGTGGTCGTGGTTTGATGATCGGTATTGAGTTACCTGAAGAATTGGCTCATGCCCGTAAAGAATTGCTGAACAAGCACCACATATTTACTGGTGAAGCTAAGCCAAATGTGATCAGGTTATTACCAGCTTTAAATTTAACTAAGGCCCATGCTGATAGGTTCCTGGAAGCTTTTGTAAATGTTTTAAATCAATAAGACGCCCCCTCTAAATCTCCCCCTGAGGGGGGAGACTTAAAAAATAAATAGCAGAACAACTCACCCAATAATTGTAAAGTTCATGAAACTATTCTCTTCTGTTAATGACGTAGCTGATGTTAACGCACTTGTAAAAGAGGCATTGGCGCTTAAGCAGGATCCCTTTGCGCACCAGCAACTTGGTAAAAATAAAACGCTTGCCTTAGTGTTCTTAAACCCAAGTCTTCGTACACGCATGAGTACACAGAAAGCTGCTATCAATCTGGGCATGAATGTGATGGTGCTTAATATCGACAAAGAAGGCTGGGCGCTTGAACTCCGCGACGGCGTGATCATGGACGGTACCACCGTTGAGCATATCCGTGAGGCAGCAGGTGTTATGGGGCAATATGCTGATATCATCGGCGTGCGTTCGTTCCCTGGTTTGAGGAACCGTGAGGAAGATTACAGCGAAATGATTTTCAATAAGTTTGTTGAGTTTTGCAAAGTTCCGGTTGTAAGCCTGGAATCAGCTACCCGCCACCCGCTGCAAAGCCTTGCCGACTTAATCACCATCGAAGAACTAAAGAAAACAGCACGTCCTAAAGTGGTATTAACCTGGGCCCCGCATATCAAACCTTTGCCGCAGGCTGTTCCAAACTCATTTTCTGAATGGATGTGCAAGGCCGATGTTGACTTTACCATCGTTCAGCCTAAAGGCTATGAGCTTTGTACCGATTTTACCCAGGGTGCAAACATCACTTACAACCAGGACGAAGCTTTAGCCGGTGCGGATTTCATCTACGTAAAAAACTGGTCAGCTTATGAGCCTTATGGTAATATATTGGGCAAACACGAAGAGTGGATGCTCACCAATAAAAAGCTGGAGCAAACCAATAATGCTAAAGTAATGCATTGCTTGCCTGTACGCCGTAATCTGGAACTTTCTGATGAAATATTAGACGGACCAAGCTCAATCGTTGTACATGAGGCTGGCAACCGCGTTTGGGCGGCCCAGGCTGTGCTAAAACAAATGCTGGAGAGTTTGTAAGTAAAATACTCTATATAAAACAGGAGTCAGACAGCCTTTGTCTTGACTCTTGTTTCTTCCCTTCTTAAATCTTTTCTCAAGATGTACACGCCAAAACACTTCCAGTTAACGGATGAGCAGGAAGCTATCAGCTTTATGCAGCGCTATAGCTTTGCTACAATCGTAACGGCTACTGATAATATTCCGTTTGCTACTCACCTCCCCTTTTTGGTAAGTAAGCGTGATGATAAAATTGTATTGTCATCACATTTTGCTAAGGCAAATCCGCAGGCTACTGAAATTATTGAAAAAGAGGTTTTAGTGATATTTACTGAGCCCCACGCTTATATATCGCCCAAACATTACGAAAAGGAAACTAATGTTCCCACCTGGAACTACATTGCAGTGCATGCTTACGGCAAAGCCACGATATTATCTGAAGGTGAACAAACTGCTAATTTGTTAGCGCAGATGATCAGCAATTATGAAGCTGATTACCTAACGCAATGGAATAATCTTCCTAATGAGTATAAACAACGGATGATGAAAGGCATTGTGGCCTTTGAGATCATTGTTAACGATCTGCAAGGCAAACAGAAACTCAGTCAAAATCGTACTGAAGTGGAACGGGAAAACATCATTGAAGCGCTGGATAAGAGCAAAGATACTACCGAGGCAGAGATTGCTAAATATATGTCGCGCCTTAAATAATTAACTACCGCGGGTTTAGCGCAGCGTAACCCGTGGGACATATCAGTTAAGTTTTCAACTTAACTACTGAAGTTAAAAACTTCAACCATGGCTAACCACGGGTTACGCTGCGCTAAACCCGTGGCAGAATTATAGAATGTTTTATTCTTCTATCTTTTTGGAAGCACTATTGATCATTCTGTTTAAAGTTAGCCCCTGTACAATCACCGAAAATATCACGATAAAATAACTTCCCGACAGGATCAGGTGCCTGTATGGCGTATTGGGAAGCGACAATGCCAGAGCTATTGAGATCCCCCCGCGCAAGCCCGCCCAGGTCATGATATTGATATTGCTGTAGTTTACCTTAAGCGTATGCCTTAAAAACGTGAGCGGCAGCATAATACTTAGCCAGCGAGCTATTAAAACAGTAACGATAGAAACACTCCCTGTAATCCAGTAATTATTTACGAAAGGCAAATTAACCAGTTGCAGGCCTATCATTACAAATAAAATCGTGTTCAGAATCTCATCAACCAGCTTCCAGAATTTCTCCAATGCCTCATGCGATTTTTCTTTATTATCCTGATTAATGGATTGCCCGCCTGCAAATAATCCGGCTATAACTACTGACAGCGGAAGTGAAAAACTAAGTAATACTGCCAATACCGATAATCCCATCACCAGGGCCAGGGAGATCAGCACAATAGTCTGAAAATCTTTAACCGAATGCATAAGCCGATGGGCTATGTAGCCTAAAATTGCTCCGGCTACTATTCCGCCGATAATCTCCTTGATGATAAGCATCGTTACTTTAGCCAACTCAATTTTTTCTTCGCCTACCCGGGCTATTTCTAAAATAATCACAAACAGGATAAGCCCTATCCCATCGTTAAACAGCGATTCGCCCGAAATAATAGTTTCCAAATTGGCTGGTAGTTTGGAATTACGGATAATAGCCGATACTGCAACCGGATCAGTAGGTGAAATCAACGCGCCAAACAACAGGCAGTAGATCAGCGGCATATGGATATGAAAGACGGGGGCCACATAAAATAGCCAAAGTCCAAAAACAGCGGTTGAAATAATAACACCTAACGTGCTTAGTACAAATACCGGGCGCATTTCTTTCTTCAGTTTCCGGCCATCCAAATTAAACGAACTTGAAAAAAGCAGGAAGCCAAGCAGCACATTCAATACGGCTTTTGAAAAATTGATATTTTTAGCAAGAGTGCCGAGATAACCGGCTATTGATGAGTCGACTTTATCAACGATAAGTATCGTTATAGAAGCTATTGTTGCCAACAGTACAATACCAATGGTACCCGGCAACTTAATATAGCGCGCGTTAAGGTATGAGAAAACCGCGCTTACAATAACCAGTAAAGCAATTACAACAAACAGATCCATAAATACTTACAAGTAAGGATTTAAAAGGACTATTGTTTGTTTTTATCTCGATTCTGGATCAGTCATCCGGGTCTCCGGATTAAAAAAACGTACTATTAGTCGGTTATCGCTGTTTTTGGTGAAGTAGTTGATAGCCCAGCTAAAAAATATGATGCCCTTATTAGTAAATCCTGCCAGCGACATGATATGTACAAAGCCCCACACCAACCAGGCAAAAAATCCCTGGAAATGAATTTTCCCCAAATCAGCCACTGCCTTATTACGCCCGATGGTGGCCAGGGAACCCTTATCCCTGTATTTGAATGGTACCAGCGGTTTACGATCAAACATCCGGTAAACATTTTCGCCAAGGTTTTGCCCTTGCTGAATAGCTACAGGGGCTACACCGGGATGGCCGTTTGGATATTCGTCGGTGATCATAGCCGCGACATCGCCTATGGCATAAATATTTTTATAGCCCTTTACTTTATTAAACTCATCAACCAGGATCCTGTTGCCGCGCGCAATGTTATCGACAGCAATTCCTTCCGGCACTTCTCCTTTCACTCCCGCCGCCCAAAGTACGTTACGGGTAAGGATAGTTGTCCCATTATCTATTTTAAGCAAATAGCCATTATAACTTTCTACGTGCACACTATTATAAATAGTCACGTTCATATCTTCCAGAAATTTTTTGGCCTTTGCACGGGCTTTGGGCGAAAAAGCAGCAAGTAAGTCCGGCTTACCTTCAACAAGATAAACCTTCATGCTATGTTTACGCAGGCCATGATAATCCTTCATTAATATCAGCTCGCGCATTTCGGCCAAAGCACCGGAAAGTTCCACACCGGTAGGGCCACCGCCCACTACAACAAAAGTCATTAATGCTGCCTTTTCTTCCGGGTCTTTAGACACCAGCGACATCTCCAGATTTTGCAGGATCAGGCTCCGTAAGTTTAATGCCTCCGGAATGTTTTTCATCGGCATGGCAAAATGTTCAATCTCTTTATTGCCAAAAAAGTTCGTATTTGAGCCTGTAGCTATAGCGAGGTAGTCGTAATAAATGGTACCGATATCGGTATCAAGTGTATTGCTTTCGGCATTGATCTTCTTCACCTCTGCAAGTGCGAAGCGAAAATTCTTTTGCCGCGTAAAGATACGCCGTAAAGGAAAACCGATTGAATCGGCAGCTATGGAGCCCCCGGCAACCTGGTACAATAAGGGTTGAAACGTGTGATAATTATGCTTATCGATCATCAGCACATCAACAGGTGCATCTTTTAATTTCTTAGCTAACTGGATGCCGCCAAATCCTCCCCCAATAATTGCCACCCGCGGCCTGGTATTCTTTTTTTGCTCCATAGATAGGTATAAGCAAGGATGATCCCTTAAAGTTTTCCAATATTACTAATTCTTTCATAATCAAATTGTAAACTTAAACTGCAAATTCAGTTATTCATTTTTAAATCAATTTTTGAAAAAACACACTATATTTTCGTAATTTTAACAGTTTTCCGCTCAAAAAAGTGGAAATTTGACATTAAAAGAGTTATATTGACAGCTGGAATGGACAAAATTGATACAGATCATATCAAAACGGGGAAATTAACCTCAAATAAGGATCTTTATATAATCAAAATAGGTGGAAACGTTATTGATAACTCAGAAAACCTATATCATTTTTTAAAGGACTTTGAAGCGCTTGATGGCCTCAAGATCCTGGTACACGGAGGTGGGAAAGTGGCCACGCAAATGGCCGAAGATTTAGGCATCGAATCAAAAATGGTTGACGGCAGGCGCATCACCGATATTGAAACATTACGGGTGGTTACCATGGTGTACGGTGGCCTCATCAATAAAAATATTGTAGCCCAATTGCAGCGCTTTGGTAATAACGCCATAGGCTTAACCGGCGCCGACGGTAATTTTATTAAAGCGGTTAAACGACCGGTAAAAACCATTGATTACGGCTTTGTGGGCGATATTGTTAAAGATTCAATAAACCCCGAAAATATAAGCCGCTTATTAGAAGCAGGCTTTACCCCTGTTTTTTGCGCCATTACGCACGATGGTGAAGGGCAGTTGCTA
Organism: Mucilaginibacter sp. Mucisp86; assembly: GCF_047324315.1. Taxonomy (NCBI): domain Bacteria; kingdom Pseudomonadati; phylum Bacteroidota; class Sphingobacteriia; order Sphingobacteriales; family Sphingobacteriaceae; genus Mucilaginibacter; species Mucilaginibacter sp. Mucisp86. Next base: position 5,721,804 of record NZ_CP168503.1, on the reverse strand, counting down.
AATACCAATGCTGATACCATCGCTTCGGCCCTGGCTGTAGCCTTATCTGGATTGTATGACACCACGCTGATATACTGTTTTGAGAAGAAAGGTGTGTTAAAAGATATTAATGACGAAGAATCGCTGATAAGGGAAATTGACCCGCAGCATTACGAAGAACTGAAAGTGGAAAGGATAATACATAGCGGAATGCTACCTAAACTTGATAATGCTTTTACCGCAATTGCTTGCGGAGTAAAGGCTGTGATTATTGGCAAATCAGATGATCTTGGTCAATTGAAAGATAACAAACCATTTGGAACACGTTTAACGAAAAACGCATGAACTCTCAACAGCACATCTCAATATTAGGCTCTGGTAATATAGGCCTGTCATTAGCCAAAGGTTTAGTTAAATCGGGGATTTGTAAGCCGCAGCAAATATCATTAACACGCCGCAACGTAGCCGCATTGTCTCAATTTGCCGATCAAGGGTATCATGTATCTGATAACAACCTGCGTGCCGTGCGTAAAGCCGACATTATTGTGCTGGCCGTACTGCCACAACAGCTTAACAAACTGTTAGATGAAATTAAACCATCGTTAAAACCGGATAAACAACTATTAATTTCCGTTATCTCAGGCGTTAGCTGTGCCGATATTCGCCAGCACCTCGACCTAAACGTGCAGATAGTTCGCGCTATGCCTAATACTGCCATCGCTATCGGCCATTCCATGACCTGTATCGCCACAGATAACGGCACCAATAAAAACATCAACCTGGCCAAATCGCTTTTTGATACCGTTGGTGTAACCATACAAATCAATGAGGAATTGATGACCTCGGCCACCGCTCTTTGCGCTTGCGGTATCGCTTTCTTTTTAAGGTCCATCCGTGCTGCCTCACAAGGCGGAACAGAAATCGGTTTCCATGCTCATGATGCCCTAAAAATGGCTGCACAAACTGCTAAAGGTGCGGCCGACCTGCTATTACAATTAGCATCGCACCCAGAACAGGAAATTGACAAGGTAACTTCGCCAAGCGGCTGTACTATTGCAGGCCTGAACGAGATGGAGCACCACGGTTTCAGTTCGGCTATGATAAAGGGCATCCGTTTATCTGCCGAAAAAGCGGGCGATTTGTATAAAAAAGACAGTTAATTTAAGCAAAAAGCTTAAGGCAGACGGCTCAAAGCTTTTTAATCATTATATTTCGATCGTTTTGATAGTGTATATCAAAATGAGTTATTTTAAAAAAAGCAGTTCAGATACAAGCTATTTACATTCAATTAATTATAAATAGCTACAGCACTTTGGTATAGTTATGGTATTTGGCTGTTGATCTTTTCAGTATAAAATGTTAACAGTAGAAAAAATTGGCGGTACATCCATGACCGCTTTGGGTGATGTGATCAAAAACATCATCCTGTTTGAACGCAGCGGTGACCAACTTTACAACCGCATATTTGTAGTATCAGCATTTTCGGGGGTAACCAATCTCCTGCTCGAAAACAAAAAGACAGGTGCCCCCGGCGTATATCATAAGCTTGCCAACTACAAGGATTTCCATACACCTTTAAAGCAACTGATTACCCGTTTAAAGCAGATCAATAAAACGTATGAAACCCTTGGTCTTAACGTTGCCGAAGCCGATAAATACATTGAGACAAGGATTAAGGATGCACAAACCTATCTTGAGAACCTGGCCAACATCCTGGCATCCGGTTACGTAGGGAAAGAAGGCATTTTGCAGGCAGCCCGCGAGATCCTGGCATCTATAGGCGAAAGTCATTCGGCTTTTAACTTTACGAATATCCTGCAAAACATGGGTATTAACGCTACTTTAGTTGATTTGAGCGGATTTCATGACCACCGTGCATTAACTATCGACCAGCGCATTAAAAAAGATCTGGCACATATTGATTTTACAAAAACCATCACCATTGTTACCGGCTACGCCAAAGGTACCGAAGGCATCATGCGTGAGTTTGACCGTGGATACTCCGAAGTTACCTTCAGCAAAATTGCAGTTGCTGTTGAACCACAGGAGGCCATCATTCACAAGGAGTACCACCTTTGTACTGCCGACCCACAACTGGTTGGTGTTGAAAACTGTTTCCCGGTAGGTAACACCAATTATGATGTTGCCGATCAGCTGGCCGATGTAGGCATGGAAGCTATCCATCCCAAGGCATCAAAACCTTTGGAAATAAACGATATCGACTTAAGGATCAAAAATACGTTCCAGCCAGAACACCCGGGGACACTGATCACCCGTGAGTACATTTGCGATAAAAAACGCGTTGAAGTGATTACCGGTACCGAGAAGGTGGTGATGATCGATATTTACGACCCATCAATGGTGGGTAACGTAGGTACCGATTTCCACATCATGCAGCTGTTTTACAAGTTTGGTGTCAGCTACAGCTTTAAAGCCACGAGTGCTAACAGCATTTCTATCGTGATATGGGAAAAAGACCTGAATAAAAAACTGATCAGCGAACTGGAAGACAATTATGAAAAAGTAACTGTCGAAAAAGTAGCCATGGTTTGTTTGATTGGTTCCAATATGGACCAGCCGGGCTTATTGGCCAAAGCAGCAACAGCTCTTGCTCAAAAAGGCATCAATATCAGAAGCGGCGGCTTTGCCTTAAGAATGGTAAATATCCAGTTTTTGATAGCCCGTGAAGATTTCGATGAAGCTATCCGCGCTTTGAACAAGGCGATGTGCTAATCGAGGTTAAAGGCGAAAGGCATTATGTTAAATAGGAATATAAAACAACCTTTTACCTTTCGCCTCAATGTAACTTTCCCGTAGCTTATTTCATTAAGCCGTAAGTTTTCAGCATATTTAGGTTTTGACATCTTTCCTGTATGCGTAAACTTTTACTATCAGCTTGCCTGTTATTGGCTATTGGGGTTCATGTATCTGCTCAAAAATCCCCTAAAAAACCCTTAGATCATTCTGTTTTTGATGGATGGCAAAGCATAGCGGGTCAACGCATCAGCAATGATGGTAAATGGATAGGTTATGTAATAAAACCACAACAGGGAGATGCAGAGCTTGTTATCAAAACCAGCAAAAACACAACCTTAGTAAAAATACCCCGCGCTGATACGGTAAAAATAACCGGAGATTCAAAGTTTGCCGTATGCCTCATCCGGCCGTTTTACCAGGAAACAAGGCAGGCTAAAATCAAAAAGAAAAAACAATCCGATTTTCCAAAAGACACCTTAGGCATAATTACTTTGGGATCATCATCGATAACCAAAGTTGCGGCCATACGTTCCTTTAAAATAGCAGAGAACGCGCCGGTTGTTGCTTATCTGGCAGCTGCTGATACTGTTAAAAAGCCCGTTACCAGCGATACGTCAAAAAAAGCTATTGCAGTAACCGTTGCCCCTCCTACCCACGATGGCGCCGATTTAACTATTAGAAAACTAAACACCGGCACCCAACGAACTTTCAAATATGTTACCGAATACCAGGTAAGTAAAAATGGAAAATGGGTTGCATTTGCGGTAACGGCACCAGCCAAGCAAAAAGAGGTTACATCCGGCTTGTATTTATTTGAAGTTGAGAAAAACACAGTTAAACGGTTGAGTACCGGCCGGGGCAATTATCATAATATCAGCATTGATGATGCCGGCAGACAGATTGCATTTACCGCTGAAAAGAATCAGGAAAAAGTATTAGTAAAACCTTTTAAACTTTATTACTATAATACAACAAAAGATAGTGCGGATGTTATTGCATCAGCAGGCACCGCCGGAATTCCCAATAACTGGGCAGTAAGCGGTGATGGCAAAGTAAGCTTCAGCAAAAGTGGCAACAACCTTTTCTTTGGCACTGCCCCCATCCCGAAACCCGCAGATACTACCCTGGTTGATTTTGAGGTTGCCAAACTGGATATCTGGAACTACAAAGACGATTATTTGCAGCCACAACAGCTTAAAAACCTGCAAACCGAGTTAAAGCGAAGCTACCTTGCGGTCATTAAGCCCGAGGAATCAAATACCAAAACCGTTCAGTTAGGCAATAAGGCCATTCCCGAGATATTAACTGCCGAAAACAAGGATGCACGCTATGTTTTAGGGGTTACGGATACTGGTGCCCGCGTAGCCGCACAGTGGGAAGGCAGTACCAAACAACAGGCTATTTTAATTGATACCAAAAGCGGCAACCACAGGCTTGTCAACGCTTCCATAGGGCGTTATTATATTTCACCGCATGGCAATTATGTGCTTTGGTTTGATATGAAAGACCAAGCCTGGTATTGTTATACCATTGCTACAGGGCAAAAAATAAACCTGAGCAAGGCAACAGGCACTAAAATGGGCGATGAGCTAAACGATGTACCGGGATACGCCTCACCATATGGTTTAGCAGGCTGGACTGCGGGCGACAAAGCCGTATTTATTTACGACAGGTACGATATATGGCGTTTTGATCCCGAAACGGGCGATGCGTTCAATTTTACTAAAGGCATCGGTCGTAAAAACAAGTTCATCATCAGGTATGATCAAACTGATCCGGAGCAGAAATTTATCCCGGTAAAAGAACCGATGTGGCTTCTTACCCAAAATGAGGAAACCAAACAATGGGGATATTTTCGAAAATTCCCTGAAGCAAACGATCAACCCGAAAAGATCGTCATGGCCCCGATGAGCTATGATAACCTATTGAAAGCTAAAAATGTCGATGCTTATATTTATACCAAAGCAAGCTATAAACAATCCCCAGATCTCTACTTTTCTTCTGATTTGAAGAAAGAGATCAAACTAAGCAGCATTAACCCACAGCAAAGCGAATACAACTGGGGTACTGCCGAACTGGTAAGGTGGACAACACCTAAAGGCTATCAATCAAAAGGCATCCTGTATAAGCCAGAAGATTTTGACCCGGCCAAAAAGTACCCGATGGTAGTTTACTTCTACGAGAAACTTTCGGATGGGCTTTTTAATTATATAGCGCCTGCCCCCACACCATCCCGGTTACCTATCTCCTTCTTTGTGAGCAATGGTTACCTGGTTTTTGCACCGGATATCAGTTATCAAACCGGGCATCCGGGAGCTTCGGCAGTTGAGTTTATTAATTCGGGCGTTGAATCACTAAAGAAAAACGCTTGGGTTGACGCAGCGCATATCGGCATACAGGGCCAAAGCTGGGGCGGCTACCAGGTGGCATATCTTATTACCCAAACTAATATGTACGCAGCGGCATGGGCTGGCGCACCGGTAGCCAATATGACCTCGGCCTATGGCGGTATCAGGTGGGAATCTGGCTTGAACAGGCAATTTCAATATGAAAAATCGCAAAGCCGTATTGGTGCAACGCTTTGGGAAAAGCCGGAACTATATATCGAAAATTCGCCCCTATTTCAGCTGCCTAAAGTAAAAACGCCAGTTATGATCATGAGCAACGATGCAGACGGGGCCGTGCCATGGTACCAGGGCATTGAAATGTTTACGGCACTACGCCGCTTAGGCAAGCCCGTTTGGCTGTTGCAATATAATGGCGAAGCCCACAACCTTGTTCTGCGCCAAAACAAGAAAGATATTACTATCCGCGAGCAGCAATTTTTCGATCACTTTTTAAAAGGAGCCCCAATGCCTGTTTGGATGGATAAAGGCGTACCCGCTGTTGATAAAGGAAAAGATTGGGGATTGGAGTTGGAAAAGTAATTACATCTCTCCTCTACATGTCATTGCGAGGAAGAACGACGAAGCAATCTCGTAGCTATGCAGATCGAATATGCATTGGCTACGAGATTGCCGCGCTACGCTCGCAATGACATGGCTTCGACAAGCTTCTGATTAAACGCTTCAATACGGATCAATATCGGGCTGTACAATACTGCCGGTGCTAAGCTTGGTTGTATAATATTGAGTGATCACATCCCGTAAAACAGATTTTGCTTTTACGATGGAGATGCCATCCTTCTCAAACTTAAGCATGATGCTTTTGATGTAGTAATTACGGATCCTGCTGATGAGCGGCTGCTCCGGGCCTATCACCCGTTCGCCAAAATGCTCCCGGAGGCGTGCGCCGAGATATTCGGCCTGGTTATAAAGCACATCCGGATTTTTATGTTTGATATCAAGGTTGACGATACGATAGAATGGCGGGTATTTAAAGCTTTTCCGCTCTTCCATCTCCGTAAAATAAAGATCGGCGTAATTGTTATCAATCACTTGCTTTAATACCCGGTGATAAATATCATAGGTTTGCACTACTACTTTACCCTGTTTGCCCCTTCGTCCTGCCCTGCCGCTCACCTGCGACAGGAGTTGGTACCCGCGTTCGTTAGCCCTGTAATCCGGGAATTTCAGCAAGCTATCCGCATTAATAATCCCAATGAGCGTCACATCAGAAAAGTCGAGCCCTTTGGCTACCATCTGGGTGCCAACCAAAATATCTATCCGTTTTTCTTCCAGATCATTAAGGATAGTCTGTAGGGAGTTTCTTGACCGTGTGGTATCCAAATCCATACGGGCAATCCGGGCTTCGGGCAATAAAACGCTCAGCTCGTCCTCTATTTTTTCGGTGCCGAAGCCTTTGTATTCCAAATGGGTTGAGCCACAGGCCGGGCAAATGGATGGTGTATCTTCCTTATAGCCACAGTAATGGCAATGCAGTTTGCCGCTGCTTTTATGATAGGTTAGGCTTACATCACAATTGATACATTTAGGCGTGTAAGCACAAACTTTACACATCAGGATAGGTGCATAGCCACGGCGGTTTTGAAACAAAATCACCTGCTCTTTATTTTCAAGCGCCTGTTTTATCCCCTCCATCAACACACTGGTAAAGTGCGACTGGATAGTTTTCTGTTTGGTTTCATGCGCGATGCTTACCACCTGCACATCAGGCAGTTCAACGCCTCCGAAGCGTTCAGTTAATTCGGCAAAACCGTATTTATGTGTGCGGGCATTGTAGTAGCTTTCAAAAGAGGGCGTAGCCGAACCCAGCAGCACTTTACCCTGGTGCATGTTGGCTAAAAAGATAGCTGCATCACGTGCATTATAGCGCGGCGCCGGGTCAAATTGCTTGTAAGAGGTTTCATGTTCTTCATCAACAATGATCAGGCCCAGATCAGCAAACGGTAAAAACACCGACGAACGGGCACCAAGCACAATCTTGTACTCTCCGCTTAAAACTTTTTGCCAAACTTCTACCCGCTCATTATCATTAAAGCGGGAATGATAAACGCCAATGTCAGCACCAAAATATGCCCTGAGACGTTCGATGATATGCGTTGTGAGCGCAATTTCGGGCAGCAGGTAAAGCACCTGTTTACCATTTCGTACAATCTCTTCTATCAGCCTTACATACAACTGTGTTTTGCCCGATGAGGTTACGCCATGTAACAGGGCCACATCTTTCTCTTTAAACTGCTCACGAATGCTTTGAAGCACCCCGGTTTGCTGCTCGCTCAACTCGAAGTTATTTCCTTCGCCCTCTTCTCCTTCAAAATGCAAACGGCTAACGCTCCTATCTTCCGAAAAAAAGATTTCTTTTTCAATGAGCGATTTAATACTTGATTCGCCCGCCCCGCTCTCTTCAATAAGCTCGTTTTTGGTTATATTTTTTTGATGGCGCGACAGCTTAATGTAGGCCAGTAAAGCATCCGCCTGTTTAGGTGCACGTTTTTCCAGTATGGGGAATAGCTCACGTAAATTATCCTGGTTATTATAAACCGGGTTAAGGGTAATGAACGTGCGTCTGCGGGGCTTGTAGCGTTCACTAACTTCTTCGGATATATTGATGATATTTTTCTCAAACATCAGCTTCAATATCGGCATTACAGTTTTTTGCCCTAACAGCTTGGTAATATCGCTAATAGTAAGCTCTGGCTGAATTTCAAGAGCTTCAACAATTAAAAACTCCTTGTCATGAAGTGTAGCTTTATCTATCTCGTATTCACGGTTAAGCACTATGCGGGTTTCGCTGGCCAGTTTTAATGCCGACGGTAGCGCAGCATTCATCACCTCACCGATGTTACACATATAGTAATCGGCCAGCCACTGCCAAAACTCAAGCTGCTTTGGCGTTACAACCGGGCGGTCATCCAATATTTCGATGATATATTTGGCCTCATACTTTTCGGGGGCGAGCTTGCCTATTTCCTTAACAATTGCTGTGTACAGTTTGCTTTTGCCAAACTGCACCACCACCCTTTTGCCTATAGCAATAGCATTGTTTTGCTCGTAAGGTATCCGATAAGTATAGTTTTTTGAAATAGCCAGGGGCAAAATCACTTCGGCAAAAAGTGTTTCGCGGTCGGTATGTTCAATTTCGGCAAACTCTAACATGCAGTATTATTTGTTGCGGATAGCGGCTAAGGCCAGCATCAGCCAACCCAGTATGAACAATAAACCACCAATAGGTGTAATTGGCCCCATAAATACAAGCCAGTTCCAGCCAAGCAAATCACGGCAGGAAAGCAAGTATAACGACCCTGAAAAAAGGATGATGCCAAATGTAAAAAGATAATGCGCGGCAGATATCAGCCCACCGTCCCTGTTACCTGCAAAGGCAGCCAGGAATAGCAAGGCAAAAACATGGTAAAAATTATATTGAACAGCGGTATGCCAAACCTCAAGCTGTGAAGGCGTTAACACAGCTTTTAATCCATGTGCGCCAAAAGCGCCGGTTATAACGGCCAGCATACCTAAAAACGAAGCAGTAATAATTATTTGTTTGTTCATGCAGATATAAAAAGCTAAGTTAACCAATTGAAAGTATTACTTTAACGCCGTGGGGTAAAATTCTATATTTGCTGCACACCCCTGCTATGAAACGACTGATAGTAACCACTATATTTTTAATTATAGCTACCGTGCTTGTAACGGTGTTATATTTTAAAAATTTGAGTCCGCCGGGAGTGCGTACCGGGCAGGTTATGCATGCTATTCCTGATAATGCCGTTGCGGTATTTGAGTTTACTAACGAAAAAGGATTTTATGAGATTTTTGCAGGTAACAAACTCCTCAGTGCGTTTGCCGGGCATGATAAATTAAGCGAGCTTGATACATTACGCAAGTTGCTTATAGCTTCTCCGCAGCTCAGCCAGTTTTTTAGCGGTCAAAACATTTTTATCTCTATTCACCCAACGCATACCGACGATGTTGACCTGCTTGTAACTACCTCGGCATCAAAAAACTTTTCGGCAGCCATGTTTAATAACTTAACCGGCGTGGCCAAAAACAGTTTACAAATAGCACCGATGCAGATAGCCGCAAGCCAGGGGTATAATATTTTCGTCAAACCGTTAAACAAACATTTCTACATCATAAAAACAGGCGACAATATATTTTCGGGCAGCTTTTCAAAAGATTTGGTCGACCATAGCGCCATATACCAACAGGATAAAGGCCAAAATGGCTTTGTACCGCTGCCCGAGCAGCAAAACGCCAATTCGCTGGCAAACCTTTATATCAACTATAACCAGCTTAACCCGCTTTTTGATCAGTTGTTCATTAATAAAACTACCGATCTTTTTAAGAGTTTCCGGATGCTACCGGCTTACGCCGCATTAAACCTGAATTATAAAAGCGACGCGTTGATGTTTAACGGCTTTACAACTAAGCAAAATAATGCTACCAGCTATTTGAACATCTATTCGACCCAGCAACCGGTTGAGAACCATTTGAAAGACATTTTCCCGGCCACTACGGCCTATAGCATCAGTTTTGCTGTTTCGGACCCTAAAAAATTCGAGGCCGATCTTTCGCAATGGCATGATAAAGCAGGTGTGAGCAAGGAAAAAAACGAACTTTTAGCCAAAGTAAAATCAGAAGCGGGCCTGTTTATAAAACCGGAATTTGAAAAGCTGCTTGGTAACGAGTTTGCGATAGTTACAACGCGCTATTTTGAAAAATTCGCCATTATATCTGTTAAGGATGGCTCAAGGCTGTTTCCGCTGATGATGAATATCAGCAATATGGTGACCGATAAGGTTGGCCAGTTTAATTATGAAAAGCTGCCTTTCTTTTTATTGGGTGATGCTTTCAGCGTTTTCAGGAAGCCGTACTTTATGATTATCGACAACTATCTTATTCTTGCTACATCAGTATCCGAACTGGAGAGTTATAACGATACCTACTTTAACCGGAAATTCATCGGCAAAACAGATCAGTATACACAATTTGATAATTTACTGGCCGAAAGAAGTAACGTAGCGTACTTTATCAACTTTAAAAACATGCAGCCTGTATTAAAGCGCGATTTAAAAAAACCTTTTTACGACGCTTTTGAAAATAACAGCCCCGGTTGGAAAGACTATTATAGCGCAGCTTTTCAGCTCACTGCTTCTGATAAGAATTTTTACACCAATTTCTGCATGCGCCTGAACGCTCCCGACACCAGCTCACTAAAAAAATAAATTTGTTGTGTGTTTACACAACAATACCCGGCCGATTTCGTAGAACAATACAAATAGAAATTTGTAATAAACTTTACCGGCATCAACTTTGGCTTTTTTTAATAATCCGGAGTGGAGGTGTGTGAGCTATAATATGAATAAGATCTTTACTATTCTCTTTTTAACCCTTTGTTCTTTATCTGTGTCGGCTCAACAATTTTCACAATACAATACGGGCACGCTGTATGATTCTTTTGAAAACCCGTCACAAAGGTCCTTTATCCCGGATTCGAGCAGGGCAGTAGCGTTCAACTTTTTGATACCTAATTTTGACGCCAATCTTTTTTTAACCGGCGATATTCAGCGGCCGCTTAAAAGCCGCGCGTTTGGAAAACCTGCGTACTATAATACTTCATCGCTGCACATTGGCAAAAATGCGCTTAACCATTTTAATGTTAATGCCAATGCTTATTTAATAATGCTTAAGTTTTTTACAAGTCTGAACGGGAATGTGGAAATGGGTTTTTCGGCCCAAACAAGAGTGGAAGGCAAAGCTCTCGCTACTGACGAATCAGTAGCTTTTCTTGATGGCCCCTCAAATTTCGCCTACAACAACTACAATAATATATTTAACAATCATTACAAGTTGCAGATGTATGATCAGTTAAGTTATTCTTATCGCGAACAGATTAACAAACAATTGGCAATAGGTTTTAAGCTAAGTTACCTTTCAGGTGTTCAATATAATAAAATTGATGTGGACGAGTCGAGCCTGCAAATTAACAGGGATCCGGTTGACCCAAACAACGACAATGCCGACGTTTATATGAAGGGGCGTTATTACAGAAGCTATGTGCCCGGCCGCCTGGATGGTCGTGATTTTTTACCAACGCTTCGCAATCCGGGCGCTTCGATATCTATGGGTGCTACTTATCGAACCGAAGATGGCATACTTATACAAGGCAATATAAAAGACCTGGGTTTTATTCACTGGAATAAACGTTCAACCATTACTGATTTTGATAATACAACCAATATAGCCGATATCACCTCCCAACACAGGGAAGAAAATATCTACAATGCGGTTTATGCTTTAGTTAGAGGCAATGGCATGGTTACTTCTTTTAGCACAAAAACCAATGCCAAAGCCGAGCTGAGCGTATCTAAAAGCTATTGGCTTGATGATGAAAAAACATTCAGGTATTTTCCAACTGTTGTAGCCCAAAAAGAAATGTTTGACACCGGTTTTACAGGCGCATTGGTTAACTCTATACAAAAAAACAACCTCGTAGCTACCTTATCGGCAACCTATGATGATTATAAATTCTTTAATCTCGGTGCGCAAATTATGGTAAAATCACCCAATGCCGAATTTTTTATCGGCTCCGAACGGTTACTGAACAGCGGCCGTTTTGCCTTTGCAGCTTTGGGCAATACTAATCAAATAAATCGCGTGGGCAACTATACCGGAGCTGATGTATTCCTGGGTTTTTCACTTAAATTTGGGCGGGTAATTGAGCACCCCATGAATTCAAGCTACATCCCTATGGGTGAAAAAGGTTTCTTTGGCCGTTTATTTGGCCGGATCTTTAAAACCAATAATTAAAGTGTTTTTTTTCCGGCTATAAAATCTTTGAGATAATAAGGTTCGTAATAAGCTACATCCTCAAAATTACCATCGGCAAATTTTTGAGCAGCCCTTTCGGTAAGGTAAATTGCCGAATTGGCAAAATCATCTAAAAACATCGCATTAGCATTATTGCTTAATACGTCTTTACACTTTTCGGCGCCATCGCCAAAAAAGATGATTTTGTGATGCAACAGATAATCAGCAAAGCTGTTTTCATCAATAATATCAGCTGCGGTTTCACGTACCCTGTTACCCGATGCGTCAAATAAGGCGGTATAAACCTCCATCCGGCGCGCATCAATCATTGGGCATAGCAACGTTTTGTCATCAGCGAAAAAGCCGGGGTTATTAATAACGCCGTCAGCCATAGCCTCAAGGGTTTCAATAGCTATCAGGGGTTTATCCAAAGCAAAACATAAGCCTTTAGCGGTAGACACGCCTATCCGCAAACCGGTATAAGAACCGGGGCCACTGCTTACAGCAATAGCATCAAGATCATTATAACTTATCCCTGTATTATTCAGCAGTTCGTTTATGTAAATTGTAATAACCTCGGCATGAATATTACGGGCATTTATTTCCTTAAAATCCAAAACCTCACCAACACGGGCAAGGGCTACCGAACAAGATGTTGTTGCTGTTTCTATTTGAAGTATCAGGCTCATATTACAAATTTAAGGTACGGGATCATGCCCATGACCGCCCCAGGGATTACAACTTGCTATGCGTTTTATGGTTAACCAACCACCTTTAAAAGCGCCATGCTTCTTGATAGCTTCAACACCGTATTGCGAGCAGGTAGGTGTGTACCGGCATGATGCAGCCGAAAGCGGTGATATAAAATACTGGTAAAACTTAATCAGGATAATGAAGATCCACCCGACTATCGTTTTTAAAAACCTGACAATTAAATCCATAACCCTGCCATGTTAATTAGCCGGAACCTGTACCGAAGCTGCCGCTAATTCGTTACCAAGCTGGGTAAGCATCTTCAGCATCTTTTTTTCGATGAAAAGGTACGGTTCGACTTCCTTACCAACATATCCTACCGAAACAATTATCCTCTTATCTGTTTGCTGCAGGATATCATAAAGATGTTGTTGTTTATGCAACCTGTAAGCCTCCCGCATTAATCTTTTCGCTAAATTACGGTCGACAGCGTGCTTGTAACGCTTTTTGGGTACAGAAAAAAGAATTTGTGCAGGGTGAAGCTGAGGCTCGGGATTAACAAGCCAGGATACCCGGAAGGGATAACATAAAAAAGAAGAACCGTTATGAAAAAGCTTATCGATAAGCCTCTTGTTACATAACCGTTCTTCTTTTTTAAAAGTATACATTGTTGCCATTTTTGAACCGAAGGATAAAGCAGATAAGCGGTTCCAAACCCTTATAAATAAGGGCAGGGCAACCTCAATTATGCTTTGTGCCTGCCTTCGTCAGAAACGGTTAATCTTTTTCTGCCTTTAGCTCTTCTGGCTGCTAATACTCTCCTACCGTTAGCAGTTGACATGCGTTCACGGAAACCGTGTTTATTTCTTCTTTTTCTTTGAGAAGGCTGAAACGTTCTTTTCATGGCTATATTTTATTCTATTCGTCTTTTTTAAACAAGAGCGCAAATGTAGTTATTTTATTTAATAATTCAAATACTATTTTTCTGATTTATTATAACATGAGCACACATGCCCAATAACAGCAAATTAGCAGTTTTTTATTGACAATAACTAATTGATCTGCGATATTTTCAACTGGTAAACAAATCCCGGCTAACTACACTGCCTGTCAGTCTGGGCCTATCGATGACTCGTGCGTAGAGTCCTAACCCGCTATACTTCGACAAGCTCAATATGACACCCTTTTTAAGTTGTCATGGGTAGAGTTAAAGTCTGGGTGTAAAATGGCAAGCGAAAAGACTTACGAAGTTTTAAAAACTTCGTAAGTCTGGATTCTACAACTTATCATAGGTAGCTCGTCGAAGCATAATTATTGAAACGGAATAGCGTATGAGCCGCTATTTTTAAGACTGGCAGTAACCGGGTAAGTATTCAGTAATGATAGCATTTCATCTTTGCCGGCATCCTTAACATAGTCAGCAGCTGTTTTATTTTGCTTATCCTTTATTTTAACACTTGCACCATGTTCAAGCAGGCTCTTTACTATGCCGGCATTACCTTCATTAACGGCTAACATTAAAGCAGTAGCACCATTGCTATTACGGATATTGATATTAGGGTAATAATGCAGCAACTGATCAATAATTCCGGCATTGCCGTTTTTGCCGGCAATCATTAAAGCGGTATTGCCCTCTTTATCTTTATAATCTACCTTAACATCAGCCTGTAATACCAGGTTCACCATTCTGCTTTGGTTGTTTTTAACTGCAACGATCAGGGGGCTATCGCCATTTTCGTCTTTCACATTTACATTAGCACTCTTGCTCAGCAAAAATTTAACCCCGGGGGTATCATTGGCCTGGATTGCTGTAAAAATGTTTTGAGCGAAGATTGGCAGCGAACATGAAAGCATCAGGAACAACAGGGTAAGTTTCTTTTTCATTAATAATCAATTGTTTAGTGGCATAAGCCGGTTAATAAATCTTCGCAATTAACAAAAAAAACATTACCGTAATTTTAACTGAATAACTTCAGGGCAAGAACAAAAACCATTGAAAAAATGACCGTTTTCTTAGCATTTAAATTTATAACATCATAATTTTCAGAAAAAATGAACGAAATGAACTGAAAAAATTACCGGTATTTAAACCGCTAAACAAACAGTTAAAAAGTGAGTTAATTATTAGTTTAGCCACCTAAATCTTTAAAGAATATTAGCTGACATTTGAATGACACTACAGCCTTAAAAAGATTAAACAAAATAGCTCTAAGCACAAATCAGCGCGTAAATTCACCCGTTTTATTACGAAAAATGAAATTAATCCTCTCCATATTATTAGCAGGCCTGTCAACTGCAGGTATTGCCCAGGACTTACCTGTAAGCCATTATAAAATTTACAGTACATCGGCACAAAAGATAATTTCGGAAGATGATATAGTCAATGATATGGCTAACGCAGATGTTCTTTTCTTTGGCGAAGAGCATAATGATTCAACAGCACATTATCTTGAACTGAGCTTATTAAAAAAACTGTCCGAAAAATATCCGCAAAAAACCGCACTGTCAATGGAGATGTTTCAAACCGACTGCCAGCTTGTGTTAAATGAATACCTTGCTGGGCTTATCCGCGAAAAAAACCTGATTACAGATGCTCGTACCTGGCCCAACTACAAGGATTACAAACCAATGGTTGAGCTGGCTAAAAGCAACCATCTGCCTGTAATAGCCGCCAACGCACCTACCCGCTATACCAATATGGTTACGCGCGGTGGCCTTGATATTTTAAAGCAGCTTGACGCTCAGGCCAAAAGCTATCTCGCACCGCTACCTATTGATACCGCAACAGGAGCCTATTATGATAAATTTGCTAAAATAATGGGAGGCCACGCATCCATGCCTGGCATGCAGATCTATCAGTCGCAAAATTTATGGGATGCTACGATGGGGTGGTCGATAGCAAAATTCATGAAAAGTCACTCGAGTTTTAAAGTACTACAACTAAATGGCGGATTTCACAGCGGGGAGAAACTTGGTGCTGTGGCACAACTCAAAAAATATGCACCCAAACTGCGTGTACTTAACATAGCCACATACGCAGATGATAGTTTTGACAATCCCAACTGGAGTAAATTCGCCGGCATGGCCGACTACGTTATTTTAACCGATCCAAAGCTGCCAAAAACCTTTTGATAGATCATAGTTGATAGTTCACAGATCATAGCTATTAAGGAAAAAACTATGATCCATGAACTATGATCCATGAACTATTAAGCTTTCTTAGCCAGTAAATCGCGGATTTCGGTAAGTAATACTTCCTCCTTAGTTGGTTCGGGCGGAGCAGCCGGGGCAGCTTCTTCTTTTTTCTTCATCGAGTTGATACCTTTTACAATTAAAAAGATACAGAACGCCACAATGATAAAATCAATTATGTTATTGATAAACAAACCATAATTGATAGCCGTTTCCGGAGTTTTATCAACCGCGGGCTTAAGTACATATTTAAGATCTTTAAAATCAATGCCACCGGTTAACATACCTATTGGCGGCATAATGATATCATTTACTAACGATGTAACAATTTTACCGAAGGCAGCACCGATGATAACACCTACAGCAAGGTCAACCACGTTGCCCCGCATTGCGAATTCTTTAAACTCTTTTCCTATTGCCATAAATTAAAGTTTGGTTACTTAAAGTTAATAATATTACACAAACAATTTATTTATATAGTTTTTTTGTTGCGAGCAAAACAATTGACATGCCTAAAACATTTAACAACTTTAAGGCAGATACCTCAAGTAATTTTTAGTTAATATTAATTTGATGTATTTTTGGCTACATCTTAAATATGCTTAAACAGAACCTTCAACAAAAACTTTTACAAAAACTTTCGCCGCAGCAAATACAATTTATAAAACTGCTGCAGGTACCTACTGTTTCCCTTGATACCCGGATAAAAGAAGAACTGGAAGAAAATCCGGCGCTTGAAGATCTGAGCCTTACCAACCTGAACGAACCCGAAGAACAATATCCAGACCGCGATCCCGACGACGACAACTTCAACAACGACGAGGAAAAAGGCGAGATGGATGAATTTAATATAGACGACTACCTGCAGGAAGATAACCTTAATGATTATGGCTCGCGCTATGATCAAAACGGCGATGACGAGGATGAGCGGAAAGAAATTCCAATTGCTGTACAAAGTTCTTTTTTTGAAAGTCTGCAAGCCCAGTTAGATCTGTTGCCCCTGAGCGATAAAGATTTCATGATTGGCAAACAGATCATAGGTAGTCTTGACGATGACGGCTATCTGCGCCGCCCTATCATGTCGCTTACCGATGATCTTGCATTTTCACAAAACGTATTGGCCGAAGACGATGAGGTTGAGGATATGTTGAAAGTGATACAAGGCTTTGACCCGCCGGGCGTAGGCGCACGCAGCTTACAGGAATGCCTGTTGATCCAGCTTCGTAAAAAAGATGTGAACGATCCTATCATCAAAAAAGCAATACAGGTTGTTGAGCACTATTTAGATGAGTTTACCCGTAAACATTACGATAAGCTTGAAAAATCGCTAAACATGAACTCAACTGAGTTGCGTGCTGTGGTTAATGAGATACTGAAACTTAACCCCAAACCCGGCGACTCAAACGAGATCAACACCAAGCAAATGCAGGTGATCCCTGATTTTCATATCACCAACAATGATGGCACTCTTATCCTTACGCTAAACTCTAAAAACGCACCTGAGCTTAGGGTAAGCCGTTCATACCAGGAAATGTTTCAACACTATGATAAGGCTTCGCAAAAAGATAAAAAATTAAAAGAAGCTGTTCAGTTTGTGAAACAAAAGCTCGATTCGGCCAAATGGTTCATTGATGCTATTAAACAGCGCCAGCAAACGCTGCTTAAAACCATGAATGCCATTATGCAATACCAATATGAGTTTTTCCTTACAGGCGATGATAAAAACCTGAAACCGATGATCCTGAAAGACATTGCCGATCGTATCGGCATGGATATTTCAACAGTATCACGCGTAGCCAACTCTAAATATGTACAAACTGAGTTTGGCACCTTCCTGTTAAAATCATTCTTCTCTGAGGCCATCCAAACCGAAAGCGGCGAAGAAGTATCCAACAAAGAGGTTAAAAAGATCCTGGAGGAGCATATCGGCAAAGAAGATAAACGCCATCCGCTGGCCGACGAAAAATTAACCGAAATCCTTAAAGATGCCGGCTATAACATAGCCCGCCGTACCGTAGCCAAATACCGCGAGCAAATGAATATCCCGGTAGCACGGTTAAGGAAGGAATTGTAGTTGTACAGGTTGGAGGTTAGGGATTAGTTAATCTTTGTCACTTTCGCAAAAAAGGAAAAAGCCTTAAGAAATCAATTCTTAAGGCTTTTTTTAATGGCAGTGCTTTTAAGCTTATACATTAACAGCGCAAAGTTCGCGAACTTTGGCTACTACAAAATCAACTTCTTCTTTAGTGTTGTACTTTGAAAATGAGAAACGTACCGATGGCCTTGATGAGCTTGCGCCGATAGCAGTCAACACATGCGAGCCAATATCACTGCCCGAGCTGCAAGCGCTGCCACCCGAAGCCGAAATGCCGGCGATATCAAGGTTAAATAACAGCATATCACTCATTTCCATTTCAGGGAACGAAACGTTCAATACCGTATATAAACTTTTGTCAGCATCGGTTTCACCGTTAAAACTTACACCGGGAACATTGGCTGTCAATTGTTCCATCATATAAGATTTTAAGCCCTGGATATGACTTTGGTGCTGCCCCATTTCACTGTAAGCCAATTCAAGCGATTTAGCTAATCCAACTATACCGTAAATATTTTCGGTACCTCCGCGCATATTGCGCTCCTGGGCTCCGCCATAAATAAACGGCTTTATCTTTATTTTATGATTGATGTGCAGGAAACCAACTCCTTTGGGGCCATGCAATTTATGAGCAGCGCAAACGAGGAAATGAGCTTTAAGTTTGCTCAGGTCATGCGGGTAATGCCCCATGGTTTGCACAGTATCACAATGATAAATAGCGTTGTATGTTTCACACAGATCGCCCACACGTTCCATATCTGACAATGTACCTATTTCGTTGTTGGCATGCATTAATGAAACAAAACTGCGTTCATTTTCTTTCAATAATGTCTCCAGGTGATCGTAATCAATTGTGCCCTTACTATCAATATTTACAAAACTCAGTTTGATCAAACCTGATTTCTCCATGGCTTCCAGTGTATGGAGCACTGCGTGATGCTCGGTATGACTGGTGATGGCATGAGTAATGTTATGATCAATGATACCACACCTGATGGCCGTATTATCAGCCTCGGTACCGCTTGATGTAAAAAAGATTTCGGCCGGCGAGGTATGCAATAAACCCGCAATGGTTTTACGCGAACGCTCAATTAAAGTACGTGCTTCCCTGCCATGGGCATGTATTGACGACGGATTACCAAACTGGTTTTCCATCACCTTGTACATCTCCTTCATCACATCAGGGTCAAGCGGTGTAGTGGCGGCATTATCAAAATAAACGCGCATTCTTTTAAAATTTATAAATTAATGGATCAGTAACTTTAAAACACATGCCCGGTATTATTATACAAGCAAGCAACCAACGGTATTTACCGCCGGTTGCCTGTTATTTTTTAATACCAGTAAAAATTAACCTTTCAGTTGTAAGATCTCCTTAATATCAGCGATGATCTTATTGGCCAAACCGTTTGCCACGGTTTCAGAATTGCCTTCGGAGTAGATCCTGATAATGGGCTCGGTGTTTGACCTCCGCAAATGTACCCATTCTTTATCAAATTCTATTTTTAAGCCGTCAATTGTTGAATGAGGCTGTTTGCTGTATTTCTGTTCCACCTTGCTCAAAAGGGCGTCTATGTCCATTTCGGGCGTTAAAGTGATTTTGTTTTTTGAAATAAAATAACCCGGATATGACGCACGCAAACTTGAAACCGACTTGCCATATTTTGCCAAATGAGTTAAAAACAACGCAATACCAACTAAAGCATCACGACCATAATGTGATTCGGGATAAATAACACCGCCATTACCTTCTCCGCCAATAATAGCATTGACTGCTTTCATCTGGTTTACAACATTCACCTCTCCTACCGCGGCTGCATGGTATTCGCCGCCTGCCTTTTCAGTAACATCGCGCAATGCGCGGGTTGATGAAAGATTAGAAACGGTATTGCCTACGTTGTTTTTCAACACGTAATCAGCTACTGCAACAAGGGTATATTCTTCGCCAAACATGTTGCCATCTTCACAAACAAAACAAAGACGGTCAACATCAGGGTCAACAGCTATACCTAAATCTGCACGTTTGCTTACCACCTCTTTTGATAATGCTATCAGGTTTTCAGGAAGCGGTTCTGGATTGTGAGGGAAATTTCCATCTGGTTCACAATATAATTCATGAACGGTTTCAACCCCTAAAGCTTTCAACAAGGCAGGCACAAAAATACCGCCTGTAGAGTTTACACAATCTATTACTACTTTAAAGTCGGCTTTTTTGATGGCTTCAACATCCACCAGCGGCAACGCCAACACAAGGTCAACATGTTTTTGCAGCCAGGTATCATCGTGGGTAACTTTACCCAGATCATTTACATCGGCGTATTTAAAATCACTGTTCTCGGCAATTTCAAGTACTTCTTTGCCATCGGCATCACTTATAAACTCACCATTGGCGTTCAGAAGCTTAAGGGCATTCCATTGTTTTGGGTTATGGCTTGCCGTAAGGATAATACCGCCTGCAGCCTTCTCGCCGGTAACGGCAACCTCAACAGTTGGTGTGGTTGATAAACCAAGATCAACAACATCAATACCCAGGCCCTGTAGTGTACCAATAACCAGGTTATTTACCATGGCACCCGATAAACGGGCATCACGGCCAACTACAATCTTTTTAATTCCTGATTTCTTTACAGCCCATGAACCGTAGGCCGAAGTAAATTTTACAATATCAAGCGGGGTTAAACCGTCGCCAACAGCGCCACCTATTGTGCCGCGTATACCTGAAATAGATTTAATTAAAGTCAAAATGCGATGTTTTTGGTGTGGTAAAAGTAAAAAATATAAGATACAATTGATATTGTTTTAAGTAATTGCGCAAACGCTTGCACACAAGCTTTTGGTTAGTTTATCGTTTATTGCCGCTGAATATCGCTGTTTCAATTGTCATTCCAACGCATTATTTTATGCTTAACGGGATAATACACGACCTAAGTATTAAAACTCGCAAGGTTTTTTTAACCGATTTAATAACTTTGAAAATTAAGTAAACAAACACCTATAGTAAAAACAATGCCCGACTACCTTTTAAATCTCGACCGGCATTTATTTTATTTCATCAACCATGACCTGTCCAATTCGTTTTTCGACTGGATCATGCCTTTGCTGCGCAATCCCAAATTCTGGATCCCGCTTTATATTTTCATTATCGCTTTTTGTTTATGGCGATACAGAAAAATTGGCGCTATCATTATTTTACTACTGGCAGCATCAGCAGGTGTAGCTGATTTTAGCAGCGGCGTTCTCATAAAACATACTGTACAACGCCTCCGCCCCTGCCGTGATCCGATAGTATCAGTTACCGACATCAGTCGCGTGCCTTGTGGTAGCGGCTACAGTTTTCCATCCACCCATGCCTCCGACCATTTTGCCATGGCGATATTTTTATGTTTTGTTTTTGGCCGTAAGTGGAAATGGATCTGGCTTTGGGCCATTTTGTGGGCAGGGAGTATCTGCTTTGCCCAGGTATACGTTGGTGTACACTTCCCGATAGATGTATTGTGTGGTGCTCTGTACGGCGCTTTTGTGGGATGGCTGCTTTCATTATTGTTTAAAAAATTACAACCTGCCTTTTAATGGGATATTGGAAAATTCTGCTGCTGTTTTTTGCTGCCTTTTTTGGCGGTACTTCTGTATTTTTATTTAAGGGCGATAATCACAAAACGCTAAAACTGGTGCTGTCGTTCAGCGGCGCTTATCTATTTGGTATTACCGTTTTACACTTAATCCCAGATGCCTACCATGGCAATGATAACTATGTAGGCGTGTTTATTTTGATAGGCTTCCTTTTCCAGATTGTGCTTGAACAATTTTCGGACGGGATTGAACATGGCCACATGCACAAACATCCGCATGACTTAGCGGTTTTCCCTATTGGTATCATGGCAAGCCTTTGTCTGCATGCGTTTTTAGAAGGCATGCCACTTGCCCAGGGCAACCAGGATCAATTAGTTTACGGCATTGCCCTGCATCATATTCCTGCCGCTTTTGCATTAGCTACAGTTTTGCTCACCAACAAACAGGGCAAAAACAAAACTATTTTCTTTGTTGCCATCTTTGCGATAATGGCTCCTGCCGGATATTTTTTCAGCGATGCATTAAGCAGCGGAAACATCGGCAATCTGCAGCATTATTTTAACAGAATTATGGGTGTAGTTATCGGGATCTTCCTGCATATTTCAACTACCATTCTCTTTGAATCAAGCGCCGATCATCGTTTTAATATGCGTAAGATGATGGCGGTGCTGGCCGGTGTTGCTATTGCATTGCTGGGATTTTTGAAGGAGTTCTAGGCCCCCCAGCCCCTAAAGGGGAGTTACCGTCAAAACAGAGTCTAAATAATTGACGTTTTAAAATCCCCTCTTGAGAGGTGGAATACGAGCGAATGCTGGGGTGTGTTTCATCGGTATGCCTTCCAAACCATTACCGCCCCTCTCAAGAGGAGAATCGCACTACCCCGGCTTTTTGTTATCCCTATTTATATATAATAAAAAAGGTGCGCCTGTATCTCATCCCAGGCGCACCGGTTACCAAATATTATGGTAATCATCAACTAAACACCGGATTCATGTTTGGAATGCTCCGGGATATTTTAAGTATGTTCACTCCAAACATCTGCACATCTGAAATTTGCACATCTCCACATCTAATTATTTCACATAAAAACTCCCCCTAAGCCTGATATCTTCAGACGAGCTACCAACCATCACCTTAAATTCTCCCGGCTCAACAACTCGCTTCATCTGGCGGTTCCAGAGCATCAGTTCTTTGTTATCAATTTTAAACTGAACCGTGCCGCTTTCTCCGGGTTTAAGGCTAATTCGTTTAAAACCTTTGAGTGATTTTACAGGAGTAGTTACACTGGCTATTACATCGCGTAAATAAAGCTGCACTACTTCTTCCCCCTCAACTTTACCGGTATTTTTAATGTTAACGCTAACGTTTGCGGAACCATTAAGCGGAATTTGCGACTGAGCAATTTTCAGGTTTGAATATTCAAATGAAGTATAACTTAATCCATGCCCGAATGGGAACAGCGCTGATGTATCCTGATCAACATACACGTGCCTTGATGTTGGCTTATGATCATAATAAAAAGGCACCTGCCCCACCGACCGCGGGAATGTTATAGGTAATTTACCCGATGGATTTACTTTACCTAATAACACATCGGCAATGGCTAACCCTCCTGTTTCGCCTAAAAACCACGATTCGACAATGGCCGGGATCTTTTTGGCTACCCAGTTAATACATAGCGGTCTGCCGTTAAACAGCACTACTACTGTCGGCTTCCCGGTTTTATATATGGCTTCAATCATGCGGCTTTGCTGTTTGTTCAGGTCGAGATTGGCGCGGTCTTTACCCTCGCCTACTTCGTTGATATCCTCGCCCAAAACAACCACTGCAACATCCGATTGCTTGACCGTATTGACAGCCTTTTCAAGGTATTCGTTTTGTTTTATAGTAGATGTATCTGCGGTATAACCTGTTTCAAATTTAATATCCAGGTTATTACCAGCCTTTTGTTTCAATGCATCCAATATCGCTACACCTTTACCCATCTTATTAGCGTAACCACCCAGGTATGTGCTTTCGGCCAGCAGTCCGACAACTGCCACCGAACGCACATCAGGCCCGAGCGGCAATATGTTATTATCATTTTTCAGCAAGCTGATCCCTTCCTGAGCTAGTTTCAGGGCAACGGCACGGCTTTCCTCCGTATGGTTTACTTTTTTTAGCAGATCAACATCTATATAAGGATGATCAAACAGACCCAGCATAAATTTCACTCGTAATATATTTGATACTGCACGATTTAAATCTGTCATGTATAATTTCTTGCTCGCCAGCGCCTTGTTCATAGCCTCATGGAAAGGTACATGCGGAAAATCATAAAACTGCATATCCATACCAGCGGTAAAGGTTTGAGCCAATGCGTCCGCCGCATCGGTTGCTATCTGGTGGTTATTGAGCGACATTTTGATGGCGCCCAAGTCGGACAAAACAAAACCTTTAAAGCCCCATTCATCACGCAGCACATCTTTTAACAACCATTTATTATCTACACAGGGAATACCATCAATTTCACTGTATGCTGCCATCATACCCATCGCACCGCCCTCCCTTACTGCTTTTTCAAATACATATAAAAAGGATGACCGGGCTTCTCTTTCGCCCATATTAACAGGCGCGGTATTGCTGCCTGCCTCAGGAATGCCGTGTACAGCAAAATGCTTTGGTTCGGATAAAACGGTATTATGACTGCTCAGCTTACTACCCTGCAAGCCTTTTACCATGGCCACACCATTAGCTGCCGATAGAAAAGGGTCTTCGCCGTAGGTTTCTTCAACACGGCCCCAGCGCGGGTCGCGGGGGAGGCAAAGTACCGGGCCTAATACCATAGCTACACCATGAGCACGCATCTCCGTTGCTATGATACGGCCAGCCTTATGCACATTCGTGGTATCCCAGGCGCCGGCAAGCGCCATCGGACTCGGAAAGGTGGTGCTGCCCAAACCTTCATAACCATGTAGCCCTTCTTCAATAAAAAGTACCGGGATACCCAAGCGTGTTTTCTCAACAGCATAACGTTGGATCTGATTGCTTACGTCGGCGGTTAAAGGATAAAGGTCATGAACAGAGCCAATACCTTCGGTGCCGATATTGATTTTTGCACTATCCGACATGGAAACCGCGTCATGGCCCTGCATATTGGCAACCTCGTGCCCCCAGTACATATCCAGCTGACGGATCTTTTCGGCAGTGGTCATCCGACCAAGTAAATCGGCCACGCGCTTTTCAACCGGCAGCGATGCATCCTTGTACGGAAGCTCAGCAGTAGGTTTAGGGGTATTAAATGAACAAAAAATCGTTACTAAAAGAACCGATATATAGGCGTTCTTTTGCTTCATAAATAATTTATAATTGGTTGGGTTATTACTTGCCGCACAATCGATTGTTTATTTGAACAAACAAATCCAGTCCGGCTTATCGAAGGCTAAAACTATACCTGGAAACTAATAAGTGATTAATAAAACATTAACGGCAGGGCTTATCCGCCATTAATGTTAATTAAATTTGATGAAAGAGCTTTATAACACTATTTTTTTACCGGTGGAGGCACATCGGCTGTTAATGGCACTTGCTTACGCAGCATTTTTGCGGCATAACCGGTTAGATACAAGTAATAGTCATTAGGGATATCGTCCTCAAACGTTACGAACGTACTTAAGCCTACCGGCGGATTTTTTGATACTTTGAGAATAGCCGTTCCTTCGTCAACTTCGTCGAACATGGCTACGTACAGCATTTCGGCGCCGCTGTTGATGGCACCATTTATCTGTTTCCAATAAAAATGACCGCGGTTACGGGGGATTTGGTTTTGTTTGGCCCGTGGGTTCATATTATGCCAGCTAAAGCCCGGAAATACTGTGGGTACATAATCAACTTTGTTTTCCTTACACCAGGCAATATCTTCGGCAATACGATGCTGAAAAGCAGGATACGCCTCTTCATTAAAACGGCCTACAAACCAGGGGTGAACAATATCAACCTTACGCAGCAAATCATGCAGGTGCGGGTCATTTTCGGTATCATTGCCAAAATCGCGCCAGTATGTCGGCACACCAAGCAATATCGCGCAGCCGCCATAAACCGGGTCATTCTTTAAAAAATCAATGATCTTTTCACCTTCAGTTAGTCCATAGCGGCGATGGTCATTAAAACCTATCCCCCATACAGCAACTAAAGGCTTGCCATTGTGATATAACCAGGTTTGATTATTACCCCGGTTGGTAACTTTCATGCTATCGATAAGATGTTTCCAATCCTTGATCACCAGCGAATCGCCCCCGGCGTTCATACCCGACAGGTCATACATTACCGTAATGGCCCTATGATATTTCTGCGCATATTTGAGCGCATTCCCCAAAACTACATCATTATGATGCTTACCTGGCCCGCGCTGCACATCGCCAATAAAGCGTTGCACAAAAACGCCGTCGACACCATATTGCTGCATCCATTTAAAATGTGTTTCGGTTGACGAGGCATCATATGAACTGTACAGATAAGCGTCGCTGCCATCGGCCAGCTTAAACGGCGATTTATAGGTTTTAGGATATTCACTCACATCGGGCCACAGGTCGATATTGGTATAACCCGGCTCAAACTTGCCATGCGAAACATAATGATTCCACCAGCGGTTACCGCCATCGCCGGGTGCGTTGAACCAGCCCTGGTAGCCGGCCATAACCAAACCTTTGTAACTTTTAAATGCCGATGTCTTGCTATGCCTCAACTGAGCGTTAGCGACAGCGCACAGCAATAGCAGCAAGATGCTAAAAACGTGTTTTTTCATCAGGATAAAATTTTAATATGTGTTGATTTTATGGTTTGAAAACGATCTGAATTTGATATGATGTCATAATCCGAAATTTCATTGCCGTTGGTTTTAACCAACGGAAGTAAGCCCGACCCAACTGGCTTTAGCCCAAATACTGCATGCTCATTTAGGCTAAAGCCAGGATTTCTTTTCTTCTTACCCGTTGGTTAAAACCAACGGCAATGAATAATTATCACTTAAAAGTGTTTCTAATCAGATGCCCCAGTTTTTATTCGGTTTAGGCCCCATTTCCAGTTCAAGCGTACCGCCGGCCATGAGTTGCTCATGAGTAAAGAGCGGCTTGTTAAGCACCTGACCGTTAAACTTAGCGCTTTGGATATATTTGTTTACTACCGAGCAATTGTTAGCGACCAGTTTAAATTGCTTTCCGTTTTGCAGGTTGATGGTCACCTTGCTGAACACCGGACTGCCAATGGTATAAACAGGCTTGCCTGGTGTAATAGGATAAAAACCCATTGACGAGAACACCACAAAGGCCGACATACCACCGCCATCTTCATCGCCGGGGATACCGAAGATGTTATCTTTATACCAAACATCAAGCAGGAACCTTACACGTTTTTGTGTTTTCCATGGTGCGCCTGCAAAGTTGTACAGGTATGGGATATGGAAACTTGGCTCATTACCCATCGAATACTGGCCAACTAATCCCGTAGCGTCAGGGAATTTTGCCCAGAACTGGTATTTGCTCCTATCAAGGCTTTCACGGAACAGCTGATCCAAACGGGCCTGGAATTTATCCTGCCCGCCCATCAGATTCGCCAGCCCGGAGATATCGTGCTGCACCTGCCACAAATAAGTCCAGCCGTTATTTTCATCATAAAACTCGCGACCGCCTAAACCGCCGTCAAACTTGGGGTCGATGTCTATCCAGTTGCCGTCCTTATCCTTAGGAATAAACATTTGTTTATCGTTGTTCCACAGGTTTTTATAATTAAGCGCGCGTTTGGCGAAGGTTTGCTCATCGGCTGTTTTTTTCAACTCACCGGCTAATTGGCCAACCGCCCAATCGTCATAACTGCCGCCAAGGGTTACCGCTACTGCCTGGCGTTTTTCAAAACCATGTACCAGGCTTACAGTTTCCTTTTCTCCTTTTTTCAAGGCGGGAAAATATCCGTTGGTATGGTAAAAATCATCCAATTCGCATTTAGGGCCATTTTCCCAGGGCAGCATAGTGGCTTCATTGGCATTTTTGAGGATCCCTTCATAGGCCTTATCTACATCAAAACCGCGAATGCCTTTGCGGTAATCATCCAGAAACATTACGGTAGAGTGAAAGCCATTCATACAAGGGTTATCACCAAATAATACAGGAAAGGTTGGCATCCAGCCGCTTTGCTCATACTGGTTAACATACGAGTTCAACATATCCGATTCCAGCTTAGGGTTCAGGATAGTACGAAGCGGGTGCAGGGCCAAATAAGTATCCCAAACCCAGTCATCCACATAAAACGAGCGGTTGCTATCATGTACTTTTTTGTCGTACCCGCTGTAATAATGACCGTCCTCGTTAATATCAACCATGCGCTCATTGCAACGATACAAAGCAGTATAAAATGACCTGCGTTGTGCCACAGTGCCGCCTTCTGTTTCAATTTGGCCTACTACTTTTGCCCATGTTGCTTTGGCTGCCTGCTTGAGCGTTTCAAAATCGGCACTGCCAAATTCATCGCTAAAGTTTTGCTTAGCCTGTTGAGGGCTTACGTATGATATGGCGTATTTAAACTCAATGACATCCGGAGTACCTGCATCAAATGTAATGTATGATTTAAGGTCTTTCCCATCTGCAGTGCTTTGTTTAAGCAGGGCATTATCTTTTACTATGCCAGTGGTACCTTTAGCATTAAACTTACCGTATACATAAACTTTGATATCGTCATGATAGGTTTCAAAACCGGTTAATTCATTCCCTCCGGTAAACGTAAAATTAGCTGCGCCATCGTTATACAATCCAAACAAAATGCTTTTAGCAGCACTTTTAGCCGGAAAAGTAAATTTATAATCTCCAACCTTTTTACCAGGTGCGAACTCTACGGTGATGTCCTTATCAATCAGAAAGGTTGAGTAATACCACGGGCGGGTAACTTCCAGATCATGGTCATAGGTCATTCTTTCGCTCCACGAAGCAGGGGTAATTGTGTTATTATCCGGCTTAACCGAAAACACCTCTCCCAAACGGTGCGATACCACATTGAGCGGAAAGCTTGAGATCTGATCATCAATGTAATCATGACGAACAGGCAACATCCTGATCATCTGGTTAGGTAAATGCGTTGTTGGGCGGGTTGGCTCAAGCAGCGCTCCCACATTACCAATATGCGGATCGATGTATTGAAGATTGCCTTCATCTTTTGTTTGAGCAGATACCGTCACACTGACACACAAACTACCAATACCGAGTACCGTGGATAAAATCAGTGGTTTAAACAACCTGGGAAGTGGGCTTAACATGGCTATTAATTTATATTGATATACTGATTAACGTTTTATGCTGACTCTGTAAAAATACAAGCGCCAGATTTATTAATTGGCAATACTCCCAGAAAAATCACCTTTGATATCGCCGACACGAGGCACCTACGGAGCCTTAAAATTCCCTCTGCATCATCTATAAACACAAAACTCTTACGGAGTTGAGCTTCCACTTTTTTGAACTCCATAGGAGTTTCGTGTTTAAAGCAAAAATAATCCGGACTTGGGCTCCGTAGGTGCCTCGTGTTTATTAAAATTGATTAACTGGTCATGCCTCAAAATTGCCCGAACAACTTAATTAATCATTAAAAATTGATTAATTACTCCAATAAATATCAATTGTAACAGATTTATTCAAGAATTGAATGAAAATCGCGCTCAAAAGCCTCGCCGTAAATTGCTTTATACTCCTTGTTAAAATTCTCGAACGTGTTTTTTGCCAGGGAGTGCTTACCGATATGTGACAGTGCTTTGCACTTCAGGATCATGGCTTCCTCATTTACCGGGTCAAAATAAAAAATATCGTTGGCCAGTTTGATCAAAAATTCAGGATCATCAGTAACCT
Organism: Mucilaginibacter sp. Mucisp86; assembly: GCF_047324315.1. Classification (NCBI taxonomy): domain Bacteria; kingdom Pseudomonadati; phylum Bacteroidota; class Sphingobacteriia; order Sphingobacteriales; family Sphingobacteriaceae; genus Mucilaginibacter; species Mucilaginibacter sp. Mucisp86. The sequence continues at coordinate 5,692,438 of NZ_CP168503.1, read as the reverse complement.
TTATCGAATTAGCAAACTGAATGTATGAGTCGGTGATCTCATTAGATACTTCCGACTTGAAGGCATCGAGCCATTCATACTCAATATTCGACAGGAAATTGCCGCGTTGAGTGATGTGCGTAAGCTGGGTTATTTTCTGTTTATTGAGCTTGCTTTTATTGGATACAATATTGAGGTAATTGTGATAATCAACCTGGATCTCGTTATAATCTATCTCAATTTTCCAATAGCCGGTATCTTTTGATAGATGGCAATGCCCTATCTTATCAAGCAATGATTTCAGCTTGGCTATATTTACCGAGCGGTTATTCCTTGCGCTTTTCTCCGATTTATCAAACCAGAGGATTTCATTCAGTTTTTCAGAACTTACACCACGGTCGAACTTAACCGAATACATCAGGATCACTAAAAACAACTCTTTTAATAAAGGCGTAAAGTATTTGGTGATTTCGTTACCATCGGGCGTAAACAACTGCAGATCGCCAAATAAAAATATTGCGTTTTTATTGACATGCAGCCGGCTTTCATTTTCCTCTTTCGCTTCGGTTACCTCTAATCCCTGTGGCTCATCAGCAGGTAATACTATTTCAGTAGTAACATTTTGAGGTTTGGCCAATGGCTTCAAAGCAGCATGTTTACGGCGTTTAACAATAACTACCCCAATCCCCACAAAAACAACACAACCGGCAGCTATCCATAATAAATACCCCATATGACTTTCTGAAAGGGTATTGATAGCAATTGGCTCAGGCGGACTAAGCAGCGAGTAAACCTTAACCCTGGTGCGGTCATTTTCTTTAAACAGCGTTACCGATAAAAATTTGGCGCTATGCGGCAGATAATACAAATCAACATAAGCACTTACATCATGAAACTGAAATGGAATGGTATCCCCCACCATTTCGTAGGCAGGTTTATCCAATGATCCTTTTATAAGCTGTAAATTGGAGTTAAATTTATGCTGAGGGAAGATCAAACCATAATAGGATTTATCTTTTGAGTTGATGACAAGGGAATTGGCAAAAACAAAATCCTCGTTCTTAACATCAATATTAAAAAGCTTTTTGAAGGATTTATCTTTAACCGTAAAACGCACCATATCATACAGGTTACGCGGGTTCACAATCTGCTGTCCCGACGCGCTGCCATAGCCGCCAATTACATAAACGGTATCGCCGGTTGCATTAGCCCCTAACCCGGCTAAATAACGAGGCGTAAAAGTATCCCCTTTAAATTTAACCTTTTCCCATTGTTTAGTATTCAGGCTAAAACGGCGAACACTATCCTTGTAAACCAACTGCCCATAACCACCTATGGTATAAAGAGCCGTATCTGTTTGGCTGAAAAACTTATTGAGGTGCCCGTTATTAGTTGCAAAGTTAATGTAGCCCCTGTCCCATTTACCCGTAATAAAATCAAACGTACCAACGGCCGTTTGATCCATATATAGGTAATAGAGTTTATTGTTGGCATACAGTGCCTGATCACCCGGCACCAACATTTGCCGACCGGAGCCATATGCTTTGCTTTTTAACTGAGGTGTTTTATTAATGGAATAGGTAACCAACGAATCAGCCGTGATGACAAACACCTCCTCGTTTGCGGCGTCAAAGGCCAAACTGGCATCTCCCGGAACTGTAAATTCTTTTTCCAGCTGCCAGTTGCGGTGACGTGCCTTAATCCAAAGCGGGTTATTAACCGAACCAATGTTTTTGTTTTCTGTTTCGTTGGCTACGCTGCCCTCCCATTCATTAAGCGGCCAGTTAGCTATTTGCTCCGTGTTTTGCAATACGCGTACATCACGCAATTTAAACGGAGGCAAATCAGTGGTTTGAAACTGTTTATAAGCATTAGCGCCAAAGAGCAACTTATAGTTTGAGCTTGCTTTTAAATGAATGCTTGTTTCACTTAAATACTGATTACCCGACACAACAGTGATCTTATCGTTTTTATAATCTATCTGGATCTTTAAATTATTCCAGCGCTCAAAAAGCAGTTTATCATCAATATTGAAAGATATTTTTGAAAGACGTTCGCCAATAATGATCTTAAAATGCCTGGTATTAGCCTGGTTATCATAAACTAAGTCGACATTTTGATTATCATCACCTATCAGCCGCAAAATATAACCGAAATAAATAACCCTGTTAGGTAAAAAAGACAGGTCAAAAGAAACCTCAAATTTGTCTTTAGGCGAGAGGTTTTTCAGCGCAAGGTCCAGCCCGGTACGTTTATCCTGCACCACCTCATGACTATAGAACCCCAACCCGTACGATTGTGCATGGGTGGGCGACATGAACAGAAAATTCAATAAAACAATAACAATTATTCCCGGTAAAAAAAATCTCATGTTGATAAGTACACCCAAAGCATTACAACTCACGTACCGCCCGGTATTTATAATTTAGGCCCTAATTCAGCGCTTTTAATTGGCTCAATTGGCTAAAATTACAATAAATACAGTTTAGTTTCAAAGATTATAACATTATAATCCTACGCTGTACAAAGCTGTTTAAGCTTCAATCATTTAGTGAACTTATACTTGGTGTACAATACAATTTAACATTAATTAGGGGCAGGAATTTCGTAACCCGTTGCCTTCAAAATAAACTCAACTATTGGTGTCGGATTAGGTAAGCTATGCGGATGATGTTTAAAGCCCGGCTTATGAATCACCGTAATTGAACCTCCAAGAGCCTTAACCTTCTGTTCAAATAACAGCGTATTTTTTGAAGGATCAACAGCCTCATCATCATCTGCCGAAAGATGCAGCATCGGGAACTTACCCTTTACAATTTGTGGTACCTTATCGATAGGGCTTACTTTCAATGAACCAATCTGATTTGCAGAGGTTAAATTGAAATCCTTTTTTAAAACAGCCGAATCGGGCCAGTACTTCAAATCGAGCAAGGCATTATCGGCATAGGTGCAGGCTACCTTATCAGGATTGGCAGCCGCCCAATTGTATAGGTAAATACCTCCCCTGCTCATGCCCTCAAGCACAGCCTTTTTACCCAAGCCTGCGTTGGTAAGCATTTTATAAAAATCATTCCAATAACCTATTGCTTCGTTATTACCCAATAGCTCCGCCACATCACAATAAACAAGGTGGAAGCCACGCTCCAAAAGCGCGATATCGGTCTGCGGTTCATGTCCCCAAAAGCGTGCACGCCATACCCAGGGATGGCCTTTAGCAGCCCATTTGGGCTTTACAATTTTGTACTCGCGGTTATCTAATATAAATTCGGCGCAAGGGTAGCCGTAAAAATTGCTTTCTTTAAACGGTTGGTTCATGCTGCTAAAAACATCGTAGTTGCTATCGCGGGGCTGCACAACCGCATCATATAACCTTTTAGCGGTCATGGCAGTACCCTCCAAATTGGGGTGAATCTTATCTGGCATCCAGCTTTCATGGTTAATAAACATAGAGTGCATATCAATTACCTCTAAATGTTCATCATAGGCTACGTTTCTAAGTTTGGGAATGATGTTGTTAACAATCACCTTGTCATAGATCTGGTTAGTATCGGCCTGAAAAGATGGAATCGGCAATAACAACACAATACGCGGATGCGAAGGTAATTGAGCAAATGACCGGACCAGGTCATGATAATCTTTTTCATATTCATCGAGATGTATCCGGTTAACGAGTTTGGCATCGTTACCTCCCAGGTCAATAAATACCAAATCGGGTTTGCTTTGCAGGGCCTGCTGATAGGCCTTGGTGCTCCAATAAGAAAGATCACCTTTGCGCAAAAGCGTAGCGCTGCTTACCCCGAAATTGCTTACCGAGTAGTTTTTACCCAAAAGCTTTTGCAGTTGTGCGGGATATGATTGCGTAGCAGGATCGGGCAAGGTAGCTCCATAGGTAATACTTGCGCCTATGCAGGTTATCCTTGTTATCGCATTCGCGCCGTTGATCAGGCAAAAAGCTATCAGTATAATCAGTTTCATGATTTAGCGTTTTTTAGTCATATCGATAACATCAGCAAGGCGACTGGCCGGCGTAACTTTAAGATTAGTGAGCTTCCCGTCGATTACCTTACCCTCAACCGTGGTTTTGTAAGGCGCATTCAATTTAAAATCGGCGTTCCAACCTGCGGGCCAGGCAGGCAACAACATGATCTTTTTACCTTCTACCTGCATCAGCATTAATTGCAGGCCATTTTCGCCGTTACCGCCGTTATCTTCATCGGGCATATAATCATTACCTTTATCCCAAAATGCAGGAAATTTCAGGCCCGGATCTTTTCGGGTTAGGGCAAAACTGGTATAATCCTTAGCCACTTCGGCATCGCCAATCATTGCAGCCTGTATAGGGTCCTGCACCCAGCAGCCTTTAGAACGTTGTTTACGGGCGTTGAAGGTATTAACAGCTACATCCAAACCGTGCTTGCCTAAACCATAAAGCCTAAACGGATAAATAGCATACAACTCCGGATTTTCACTATTGAATGATTTAGCGGTTTGCGGACCGGTATACGGCAGCAAAACGGTTTTGCCATCATGATTGTCAGTTGGCAATGGCGGCAGTTCGTTATAGAATTTTCGCCATTGCTGTTTGGTCTGTTTATCTGCAACAGTTAACGGCAACTCGATCATCCGGCTTAGTACAGCATGTAACCCGGCAATATCTGGCGCGGGGTTATGCACTTTCCAGAACATCTCTATCGAGTTATCAGGATCAAGCAGGAGTTTACCGGTGCTGTCCCGCTTAAAGTGTTCATCAAAAAACTGTAACCCGGCTTTAGCAACCGGCAGCAGCATTTTTTTTGCAAAACCGGTATCGCAGGTGTATTCGTAATAATCAAGCATCATCATGCTTAATTCCAGTATAGGGGTAAAATAGTGATTGGTGTAATTGGCCTTCACTTCGGGGCCCATATAGTTTAAACCGCCCCAAAAAGGCGCAGTCTCGGCAAAATAAGCACCACCATGCTTATAAAAGTCATCAACCTGTTTGGCATTGGCCGGCAGGATGTTGGCATACATCCTGAATAGCGGTAGCATCATGTCAAAATCGCCGGCCATAAGGCGCGGCCAGTACATTGGCCGGGTATTTTGAAACCAGTATTGCCCGCCCCAGGCGCGGTAATCGGCATTGGCATTTTTGGCCGGACTATCAACCACGAAAATAGACCCATTAAATTTAATGGGATAAGCTCCCCTTCCTGCGCAAGCGGTAACAAAACGTTGCAGAATGTATCCCTGTGTAATTTTTTCGGCCAGATCATCGCCGGTTACAAATACATTACTTCGGCTCCAGAACTGCTGCCACCATTTTTGATGAGCTAAGCGAGTTTGTTCAAGGTTTAACTGATCAATAGCATTTACTTTGGGCTCCAGTTTACCAAGCCATTGGCGCCCGCTTCCGGCTATTGCGGTTAATGGATAAATAGAAATTACCTGAGAGGTTACTTTGCCCGACTTTAGGGAAATGTCATCCTGGTTGGATAACCCCTTCCCTTTAATTATCGCCCCAAAAGTGAGGTTCGCCAGATGTGCATCGGTAGTTGGCGAATTATGGTGATACCAGGCTATCCAGTTCTTTTGTCCGTTCAGCACCGTATCTGTTTTACCAGCGCGCCAGTTTTCAAGCTTTACATTAACAGTAGCAGCGCTGATGCTTTTGGTCTCCACCCTAATAACCGGATGATTTGCATCAACCCAAATCCTGTATTGAACTGAAGATTTTCCTTCGCCTAACTGTGCTTGGATTTCGCCATTGCGGAGTTTTAAGACCTGTTTAAACGGCGCGTTGTTTTTTAAAGAATCGGGATTTATCGATACTCTTACTGCTCCAAGTTTCATTAGTACCCCACCCTGCTTCATCCAGTCGTCCTTTTCGGCATCAAGCTCGCCACCCCAGGCATCTGTTTTGCTGATGTAAAAAACCAGATCACCATTTTTTTCGAACCATACATTCAGGCCGATATCTCCGTTACCTAAGGGCATCGACTGTGCCGACGTTGGGCCGGGCGTGTCCCATTCAACATTGTAATGATCTAATTGCGTGTTAACGGCAGATTGTGCGTAGCATAGTGTAGAAGTAAAGGCAAGGAACAGCGATGTGAGTGTTAACCCAACTTTTTTTGTATTCATAGGTTTATTTAACAGATGATGTACACCTGCATTTATCGGTTAATTGATGATGCAAATAAATTACTGCAACTTAATAAAAGATTAAAAAAGCATTAACTGCAAAAAATTATTACAATCGATTATGAAAAGCATCTGACAAACAAATTCTTGTATCTTAGTTAAATGCATATTGAACGCTTTGCACCGGGCGAAATATTGAAGCCATTTATAAAGCAATACGTGTTTATTGAAACGGCGGACGACGTTATCAACCGCATTTTGCCAGACACTTCTTTAGTTATGGCAATCAGGTATGGCGGAAATATCAGTGACATTACCGGGTTAAACACCAATCAACTGCCCTCCTCGCTGATTACCGGATTGAAGAAATCGCCCCGGTTAATTAACTACGGTTCCGCAACAAGTAACATGCTTATCTTATTTAAAGCAGCCGGCGCAGCAGCCTTTTTTAAGCAACCGCTTCACGAATTATTTGAGGCGAGTGTGCCGCTCGATAATTTCATCGCTCCGGATAAATTAACCTTACTTGAGGAACAGCTTGCGCAAGTAGATGGAAATCAACAACGGGTAGCTATCGTTGAGCGATTTCTGGTTCAACATATTCAAACTTACAAACAGGATCAGCTAATCATATCAGCCCTGCAAAAAATCCGGTTATCTAAAGGGCAGATCAAGATCAGGGAACTTGCCAATGCGCATTGTCTTAGCCAGGACGCATTCGAAAAACGCTTCAGGCGGGTTGTTGGTACCTCTCCTAAACAATTTGCGAGTATTGTTAAAATCAAATCGATAGTTGGTAACAAGACACAAAACGGTTCCCTTACACAAGTAGCCCTGAATGCCGGTTACTTTGACCAGCCACATTTTAATAAGGAATTTAAATTGTTCACAGGGCTAAGCCCTGCCGATTTCTTCAAGATACCACGGGCATGGTAAATCAATGATTTTTTACAAGTATTAAGTTTTGATTGTCTTGATTTTTGAAGAAAAACAAGGATTATCATGAAACAGATATTTATTGACCAATTTATTGTTCCGGCAATTGCCCAACAGGAATTTAAAAAACGGATGAAGATTAACCGGGATTTTATAAAAAAACTCGACGGCTTTGTTGAAGACAGAGCTTTTGAACGTTATGATGAACAAGGCAGCCTTATCTGCATTACTATGGCCATTTGGCAAAATGAGGACGTTTTACAAAAAGCCAAGGAGGCCGTTCAGCAGTTATATCAGCAGCAGGGTTTTGATATGAAAGCGATGCTGCAAAGGTTAAACATCAGCATGGAAAGGAATACCTACACGCAACTCGCTGATTAATTACGGCGGCATATAATCAATACATTTGTATTCAGTTTCTGTTAAAAGAAAACAGGCTTACCCAACCAAATTTTGCCGGGTAAGCCCGTTTTGTAATTTAATTTCTGATAGATTTGTGTTACGATTATAGTACTTTATGACAATAACCAACTCCGATTTTAAAATAGATGTAACCTCCGAAATTGGCACACTCCGCACATTGCTTATTCACAGTCCGGATAGCGGTTTGGGCAAGGTTGTGCCCTCAAAGGCGCAGGACTGGCTTTTTGAAGACATCATCCACCTGGATACGGTGCGCAGGAACGAATATGACTATTATGTAAAACTGCTGCTCTATTTTCTTGATCCCGGCAAAATAAAAGGCAAGCTTCATCAAATTAATGATGAAGGCACACGCCGCTCATTTTTTAAGCCAGATAATGCAGGCTTCCATTCGTCAGATAAAGTTATCGAGATCCAAACCCTGCTGGCTGATATTTTACAGCAGCCGGATATCCGTAAAAAATTGGTAGCTTCTGTATGCGCTGTTGAAAGTTGCAATTATCGTTTACAGCAGCAGCTTACCGATACCGATCCGGTTGAACTGGCCAAGATCTTTATTTCGGGTTCGTTAACAACTGAAGAGATGATCTTTGCCCCTATTCCGAATCTTATTTTTTCGAGGGATTTGGGCATAGCGGTAAATAACCACATGCTGCTCAATAAACCCGCAAAAAAGGCCCGTTTCCGCGAAACGCTTTTAATGCGGTACATCTTTTTCAACCATCCGCTGTTTGAGGCCTATCGTGATAATATTTTAGAGATCCCGGAAACTGCCCAGCATTTTTTACGCCCCGGCGAAGACGCTGAAGGCCGCACTACTTTAGAGGGCGGCGATGTAATGATGGTAAGCCCTGATCATTTAGTGATCGGCTGTAGCGAACGTACTTCTGTAAGCGGAGCTAATGAGGCCATCAGGCTGCTTTTTGAGCATAACGTGGTAAAAAAGGTAACCATCGTAAAAATCCCGAACAAGCGTGATTATATGCATATCGACACTGTTTTTACCCAGGTTAAACGTGATACCTGGGTGCTGCTTCGTTCACTTGCTAAAGCCGAAGCGCCTATTGAGGAACGGGAACCGATATCATGGTTTGCTGATAAAAAACAGAAAGAACGGCCGGAAATTGTTCAATTTGAAAAAGATGAAAAGCCAAAGTTGTTTGGTTGCATTGAAGACCTGCTGACTGATATCAGCGAAAACGACCTCAAAAGCGGCGCAAAAACTAAGTTCATTTACTCGGGCAATAATACCTTTCCATTTGATGCACGCGAACAGTGGACAGACTCCTGCAATCTGCTGGCATTAAAAGAAGGTGTAGTTGTTGGGTACGACCGTAACGATAAAACTGTTGAAGCGTTTAAAGAAGGCGGCTTTAACGTGATCAGGGTAGCCGAGCTGCTTCAAAAATTTGAGAATAATGAACTTGATCCGCAAAGCATGACCGATACATTAATATTAATGCCTTCGGCCGAGCTTTCCCGTGCCCGCGGTGGTTTCCATTGCATGAGCATGCCGGTATTAAGGGATGGTGTAATTTAAGTTGTAATTGAGTCATTTGGTCATTAAGTCATTGCTGAGCGTGATTTATTGCAATTGAAAATGACTCAATGACCTAATGAAATAATGACAAATAGGAAATGAGTCAATCAACATCACATATACTAATGATCCGCCCGGTTAATTTCGGGTTTAACGAAGAAACCGCTGCAAGCAATGCTTTCCAGAACCCCGATGCTGAAAAAAATGGCGTACAGGAAAAAGCATTGAGCGAGTTTAATAGCATGGTTAACATTTTGCGCCATAATGATGTAGATGTCACCGTTGTGGATGATACCCCACAGCCCTACACGCCCGATTCTATATTCCCGAACAATTGGGTATCATTCCATAACGATGGCGGTGTTTTCCTGTACCCTATGCAGGCAGAAAACCGCCGGCTTGAGCGCAGGGAAGATATTATAACCGATTTGGAGGATAAATTCAAAGTTGCTCATGTAATTGATCTGAGCCGCTTTGAACATGAGCGCCGTTTTTTGGAAGGTACCGGCAGCATGGTGCTTGACAGGGATAATAAAATAGCGTACGCCTGCCTCTCACCCCGCACCGATAAAGAAGTGCTTAATTATTTTTGTGAGCAATCTGGTTACCAACCTGTCAGCTTTGATGCTGTTGATGAAAAAGGCAAGGCCATTTATCATACCAATGTGCTGATGTGTGTTGGCAGCGGGTTCGCGGTGATCTGTTTGGATAGTATTCCCAATCCGCACGAAAAAATAACGGTTACAGCGTCATTAAAATCATCGCACAAAGAAATTATTGAGATCACTTTTGAGCAGATGAACCAGTTTGCGGGCAATATGCTCGAGGTGAAAAATAAAGCGGGCGAAACGATGATCGTGATGTCGCAAAATGCTTATAACGCTTTAAACGACATTCAGCGTTCGGCTTTGCAGCAATATGGAAAGTTAGTTTATGCAGATATCAATACCATTGAAACCAATGGTGGTGGCAGCGCAAGATGCATGATGGCCGAAGTGCATTTGCCAGCTAAATAGTTAACCGACTACCGAATATTTGACGGTAAAGCTAACAAAGCGATGCGAAGAAATGCCTCAATAGCTACCGCGTTATCGGCAAAAAACCACAAAAATAAAGCTTTATTTGCCATATATTTGCCGGTAACGGCAATAATATCAAATCATGAGCTATACTTCTGTAAACGAATTTGCAAAAAAATGGAATGTTCCGGAAAGGACTATACGAAATTACTGTGCTACAGGGAAAATTAAAGGAGCTTTTCTAACCGGTAAAACCTGGAATATTCCGGAAGATGCAGCATTGCCGAAAAAAGAAAGCAAGAAAAGATTTAGTGATAATATTTTGCTAAATAATCTGAAAGAGCAAAAGGACATGAAACTTAAAGGTGGTATATACCACCGTACACAGATTGACCTAACTTATAATTCGAACCGCATTGAAGGAAGCAAACTAACTCTGGACCAAACCAGATATATTTTTGAAACTAATACTATTGGAGCCACTAAAGAAAGTGTTAACGTAGATGATATTATTGAGACAAGCAATCACTTTCGTTGCATCGATCTGATCATCGATAAAGCCATGGCCAAGCTAACGGAAGCGTTTATAAAGGAATTGCATTTTTTGCTAAAATCGGGAACTTCCGACAGCAGAAAAGATTGGTTTAATGTGGGTGAATACAAAAAACTCCCAAACGAGGTTGGGGGTAACGAAACGTGCCATCCAAAGGGCGTTCCGGCAAAAATGAAAGAAATACTCTCTGACTATCACAGTATCGAAAAGAAAAACCTTCAGGATATCATTAACTTCCACTATCAGTTTGAAATTATTCATCCTTTTCAGGACGGCAACGGACGTGTGGGACGATTGATCATGTTTAAAGAATGTCTTGCTAATAATATTGTACCATTTATTATAGATGAAGACTTAAAGCTTTTTTATTATAGAGGATTGCAGGAATGGAATCACATAAAAGAGTATCTGTTAGATACCTGCCTTACAGCTCAGGATAATTATAAGGCTTTACTTCGGTATTTTGAAATAGAGTGGATAAATTAAGGACAGTGTTTCTCTCTGCACACTTTTCACAAAAATTGTATGCTGATTGTATAACAGCAACTTACATTAATAACATATCTTTAAACATACGTTATTAATTAGGATTTTTTTACTAAAGAATAAGCCCCTTCATCAGGGGCCTATTCTTTAAGTATCCGATAACAGTTATCAAGGTTATTCGGTAATGAAATAGGTGTAAGCCTGCTTCTGTTTCATTTTTAAGCGTACGCGTTTGAGGCTGTCCTCAATGTCTTTACGCTCATCTTTTTCGGTCACTTCCATAAAAGCTTCCTGATAGTAACCTAAAGCTTTATTCCAGTCTTTTTGCTTTTCGTAAAACAAACCCAGCAAATCAAGAATGCGGGCCTTATTTACCCCCGGAGTCGTTAAAGCCTGGGCCGAAATAGTTGAAACCGATTTCTCCATTCCCAGGAACACCACCAAATCGAGATAATGCGTGTAATTATCAGGAAACGATGGCTCCAGCTCCATACAGGTTTTAAAATGATAGCCCGCAGTTTGGTAATCCTGGATCTTGTAATAATGGATCATTCCCAACTGGTAATGCGCCCTTGCAAAAAAAGGCTCATCTGTAATGATCTGGTTTAATATATTTAAGCCCTTAGGTGTTTCACCGAACGACAGTTCATCAACAGCCTGGAGGTACTTTTCTTCTATTGAATAATAATTGTCCATATAAAATTTCAAATTCAGTTAAGCTTACATTTAAGTAATGCCTAATGTTAAACTAATGTGGTAAATGTAGGATCGGTTTGGGTACTTCGAAACCGCTATACCGGAGTTGAGAAGAGAATTATCGATGCAAAACCCTTCTGCTGCGGCACCATGGGCCACATTACTATTGAGCAGAATGATTTATTAAACAACATCGGTTTGTACTTTATATGTGCAAACTTACAATTATTGGATGAGAAAAGCAAGAAATGAAAAACACTACACCTCGCTAACAGCACTGTGTATGAGGCTTATTGCCTTTGCATGACTTACAAAAACAGTAAATGCAATAACAGCCCTAATTAAGCTGCTATTGCATTTTGTTTAACTGCCTCTATCAGGAAGTTGTTTTTTAATTCTTTTTCGGATATCATGACGCTGAAATCATCAAACTTAACACCGTGTTCAAGCGGGTAAAGTACATAGCCGCGTTTAAGCGCATCATATGCCCCAAGTTCAAATACCTCGTCGTGTTTTTTGCCTTTTATTTTCGCACCGCTCACCAACTGGTAAGCATCGAATATGGATTCAAAATTATTGTTTTTCATAGACAGATGCCTATACAATTACTCTGCCAATTTTTAGGCAAACCAGTCGAATAAATCGTTTTGTTTTAAAGAAGCTTTCTCCGTACCCGATAAATCATTAATAATCCCCCCCTCACCCATTTGTATTATTCGCGTGCCGTAATTAAATGCGTCCTTTAAATTATGCGTAATGAATACAGCCGTCAGGTTAAAATCACGGATCAGTGTATCAGCTGTCCGCATTACTACATCGGCAGAGCGGGGATCAAGCGCGGCCGTAGGCTCATCCAGCAATAAAACCTTACAGTTGTCCATAACGCTCATTAGCAGGGTAAGCGCCTGTCGTTGCCCACCTGATAAGGTTCCCATAGGCTGATCTATCTTATCTTGTAACCCCATCCCAAGCATAGCTACTTTTTCCTGAACCTGTTTCTTAAAAGCATCATTTACCCCTACCGATAAACCTTTTGTTTTGGTGCGGAGCGATGCCAGGCGAAAATTATCTAAAATGCTCAAATCAGGTGCAGTGCCGCTTAGTGGATTTTGGAATACCCTCGCAATCCACTGGCTGCGCTTATAATCGGGCAGTTTGGTAACGTCGGTGTTATCAATACTTATCGTTCCCTTATCGGGCAACACACTGCCGGCAATTAAATTTAACACGGTAGTTTTACCGGAGCCGTTTGAGCCCACAATCACCAAAAACTCACCGCTTTTGATTTCCAGCGAAATGCCATTAACCGCGTTTACCTGGTTAGCTTTACCTCTATTAAATATTTTATGTACGTCGGTTATCGTTATCATGATGATTTTAATAAAGATAAACGCGGCAGACTTACAATAACCAGTACAAAACCTGCTGTAACTATTTTAAGTAATTTAGGGTCAACACCTACTGACAGCGTAAATGCAAGTACCAACTGGAATATCACAGCCCCGGTCAACACCAATATCAGGCTTAACCATACTGATGTGAGTTTAAGCCAATTGATTAATGTTTCGGCTATAATTACCGAGCCCAAGCCTACTATCACAATACCAATCCCCATGCTAATATCCGCAAAGCCCTGAAATTGCGCTACCAGATACCCACTCAAAGCCGTAAGTGCATTAGCCAAAGCCAAACCGATGATCTTCATTCTGTCGGTATTTACACCCAATGAACGGATCATGGATTCGCTATTCCCTGTAGCACGCATAGCTATACCAAAATCAGTTTTCAGCAGATAACCTATCATAAAAGTGACCACAACAACGAAAATGGCAAGGATCCAGAATGTATTTTGATTGGGGTCACTCACTACATTTGCAATAGTAAACAGCGAAGGCAAATTGATAAGCGGCAAATTCGACCTGCCTAAAATAGTAAGGTTAACCGAATATAGCGCCGTCATGACCAGGATTCCGGCAAGCAGCGCATTGATTTTCAATTTAGTATGAATAATACCTGTAAGCGCACCTGCTGTAGCCCCCGCTGAAATCACCGCGGGCAAAATAACATAAGTGGGCTGATGATTGGTCAGTAACACTGCCGTAACCACACCGCCCAACGTATAGCTGCCATCGGTTGTGATGTCCGGAATGTTAAAGATTTTCATGGATATATAAATCCCCAGCGCTATGGCCGAAAAGCAAAGGCCCTGCAATAAAGCGGTAAGGTAAAAATCCATTTATTTTACAGGCTCAAAATTTGGCGGAATGGTAATGTTATATTTTTTAGCCGCTGCCGGGTTATATACCCTCTTCCTGATCTTCACCATTTCGGGCTGTAAACCATCAGTTTTATGCGTTTTAAGATATTGGGCTGCCTGTTCGCCGACCTGGTAGCCCCATTGGTAAACATCGGCGCCAAAAGCAGCTACAGCACCACGCTGTACCAAACCTGCTTCGCTGGTAAAAATTGGGATATTTTTTTGATTACAATTTTTCAGGATAGTTTCGAAAGATGCAAAAACGGTATTATCCGGGTTGGCAAAAAACGCATCGATATTTTTATTAAGCAGCGATTGCGTAACCAGCTGTGCATCGGCAGATGTATTTAACGGAAGCGCTACAATATCAACATTTAAGTCAGCAGCCAGTGTTTTAATACGGTTCAGGGCATCTGCCGACTGCGGTTCCGACTGGTTATAGATCATTCCGATAACCAGCTTTGAACCTTTAGGTTTAAGCAGCTTGGGAATAATGCTGAATGAAGTATCGATATAATTAAGATCTTCTACCGTGCCAAAAAGGTTGGCCGGAGCTTTGCCGCCTGCATCAACAACCTTCATACGTTCGGCAGTTGGCGATACCATGGCAAAAACCGGAATGTTTTTTGTTTTTTGAAGTGCTGTCACCGTTGATAACGTAGTGCAGGTTGCCAGCAGATTAACACTATCGGTAACAAAGTGGTTAACTATCTGCGTAAGCGTTGGGATATCACCCTGCGCATTACTATATTCGATCTGAACGGTTTTCTTTTCTTCGCTAAAGCCGTTCTTGGCCAAAGCATCAGTAAAACCTTTGCGGGCCTGAGATATGGTGGCATCTTCAAAAGCATCAACAAAACCAACTACAGGCACCTGCATTGATTTGGTTTTTGGTTTACAGGATGCAAAAAAAATAAAAACTAAGGCTACCGGCAGATATTTGATGAACTTCATTTTACTAAATTAATTTTTTAGCTGTAAAGCTGAAAGTACAATGGCAAAAGCTGAAAATTGTTTTACAATAGGATTATAACATTGCGATAAGTTACACCACAATTTAGGGTAACAGGTTGACTGCTCCCGTTAAATAAACCCAACAAACCTGTTGCTTAAACCAGTTCTTTAAGTTCGGCAAAATTACTGATAGTTGCTACCATCCCATCGGGTACTACGCCAAAACCATAGTTTGCAAAAATGAAAGGTACACCGGCTTGTTTTGCGGCGCTATAATCGCCCATGGTATCACCCACATAAACCGGCGCTTTCAATTGATGATCATTAACCACGTCTTTAATATTATCGGCCTTAGGGTTTCCTTTCGTTCCAAAACACTGGTGACCAAGGAAATGACCATGCAATTGGTTCAGATCCAAAAACAGTTCGATATAACCATTCTGGCAATTGCTCACTATATAAAGTTTGTAATTTGCGGCAAGATATTTAAGGGTGTCTTCCAACTGAGGATAAAGTTCCCCTCCTTTGGTGTACAGGATTTCCAACTCGCTAACAGCGCAAAGGGCTTGTACCTCTTTACGTTGCTCTGCATTAAGTTCGGGGAATAATTTATCAAAAATGGCATCATAGGTCATTCCTGTAATAGAACGTACACGTTCCTGCGTCATTTCCTCTTTAATATATTCTACCTTACTGATAGCCGCCTGCCACGCCAGGGCAACAGTAGCTGTGCTATCCCAAAGGGTACCGTCAAGGTCAAAAATTATGCTGTCGTATTTGTTTTTAAGCGAATTATTCATAGTGCCGGCAAAAGTAGTGTTTTTTACCCCTGCCGGCTATCACATTGATGTTAATTTAAAAAAGAGGAGCAGGTTATTGAGCTGTAATTACCCTTATCATATTATTGAAGGTATCGGCAACATAAACTTTCCCCACGCCGACAGCCAGTCCGTAAGGAACTGAGAAACTTGCTTTAGAGCCCTCTCCATCTGCCAGTCCTGAAAAACCTGTACCTGCAATTGTCGAAACATTACCGAATGCATCAACAGCCCTTATGAAATGGGCCGAATCTCCCTCGTAGATAACACCCTGATTATCGGCCGTTAAACCAATAGGTGCTGTAAAGGTAGCAGCGTTTCCGGTACCATTTATCGAACCTTCGGCACCGCTGCCGGCCAGTGTGGAAACAACGCCATCGGAAGTGATCTTTCTGATCATGTTATTGCCCGAATCTGTTACATAAAGATTACCCGACAAATCAATTACAATACCTTTAATCTGCGAAAAACTTGCAGCGGTACCTGTTCCGTTTGCAGAACCACTAACACCCGACCCAGCAAACGTAGTCACGACACCAGCCGATGTTATTTTGCGGATTTTATAAACATCGGCAACGAATAAATTCCCGTTTCCATCCACCGCTATTCCGGTTGGTGATGTAAAGCCTGCTGCCGTACCTGTACCATCGGCCCCGCTTGCTCCGCCCCCTGCCAGGGTAGTAACAATACCTGCCGAAGTTATCTTCCTGATTACCTTACCTGTACTTTCCACAACATATAAGTTGCCATTCCCATCCAGTGTTACATCCTGAGGGTTATTAAAACTGGCATCGGTGCCTGTCCCATCTGTATCGCCCTGTTCACCGCTCCCGGCAAAAGTAGTAACCACCCCCGCCGATGTTATTTTACGGATCAAATTATTGCCCGCGTCGGCCAAATAAATATTGCCTGCTGCATCTGTAATCATACCAGCCGGGTGGTTAAACGACGCAGCAGTCCCGGTACCATCAGCTTTGCCCGGATTTATGCTGCCTGCAAATGTGCTTACGACGACGGTTAGTGTTTGCGTAGTGTCATTACTCTTTTTTGAACATGCGGAAACAACAATTAAAAGCATCAGGCATGGCACAACAGCTTTAAAAATGGTTAATTCATTTTTCTTCATAATGTAATTTTAAAACAAAATTTTAATTGGTTTTATAGCTGATCAGTGCAGGAGGTGCGCTAATTTAATTAAAATTAAAGCCTAATCCAACTAAAACACAATGGAACAAACATTGCCTTAAATCGCAATACATTTTAATTTATAGCTTAAAGAGCTTTTAATTACTATCCGGTAAAAGGTTTTATTTTTTTTTAAAGAAATATCAACGTTATATCAAATTTTCTTTCTACATTTAACTATTCACTCAGATCTATTAAAAATTGCGTAAAACTACGTACGCAAAACGGTGAAATCCCTGATTACTTTTTATAGAGCGTTGGTTACTTTTGGAGTATAATCTGATCCTGTAAAACGCAGAATCATTTTAAAAAACTTATACCTTGCTTATGAAATTATTCTACCATTTTCTTGTACTGGTTGCGGCATCCCTCATTTTAGTAGCATGTGCTAACATGTTTGCCTCAACACCCGAAAAAAAGCTTGACATGCCTCCGCAACGCAGCGGCATTTATTTAGATAAAGATTCGTTGTTAAATTCAGGAATAAACACCAGGCTGGTAATCCCTGATCATCATTACGATGATGTTTTAAGCAAATATATTAACGGTAGCCATCAAACAGGATATAAAATACCCTCATTTAATAATTTACTTATCGCAGCAAATCACCTTGGCCTAAACCAAATTGAAAGATAATTTAGTTTAATAGTTAGTTAATTAGTTAGGAACAGTTGTAAACAGTCGTTACAGAAATGTACCGACTGTTTTTTTATGATCAGAATTTTGGAAACGAGCCCAACCCGAAAAATATAGCGAACAACGGGATAGCTAACAGGAAATATGCTTTTGCTAATTGCCTGTCATCGGCATTACCAGCTACAAATACATTATATAGATCGGCCTTTAGTGATTGAAGTTTTGCTTTCATGATAATAGATTTTAAGTAATTATAAAAAGCTTAATTTCAAATAGTTATTTATTTTATATAAATCAAGCTAGTTATTATTATGACTGTGGCAACAATTTTTGGTTTAAATGAAAATGCCCTTAATTTTTCAATCAAGGGCATCGCTATGTATTTCAGTCAGTTAAATTATTTCGTTTTATCTTCGCTCATCTCAGGATGATAATGCAAGCCTGGTGTAAGCCAGTGTAAAAGCATCACCCTCGAATACCTGTAATTAAAAGGGGCCAATGCAACTGCTACCGCTAAAATAATGGTTACATATAGCCAGGGATTAGTGCTGCCTGTTAAAACGCTGATGGCAACTGCCAGCGTAACCATTTCGGCAACATTAAGCGCATAACTGGCAAACATGGCTACATAAAAGTAACCTGGCTCCCGCTCATATACCAGGCCGCAGTGCGAACAGGTTTTATGCATTTCCTGGCCTTTAAATTCATACATGCCGGTAATAAACAGGTCACCGCGCCTGCAACGTGGACATTTAGCATTTACAAAGGCAGACCATGCTGATAATTTATATTTAGGGGTTTCCATAACGTTATGATTTATTGTTTAAGGTTTTTTTCCTGAACTCTTCGGGAGTAATACCCTCTATTTTTTTAAAGAATTTGGTAAAATATGAGTTGTCGCTAAAATTAAGATTAAAAGCAATTTCGCTTATGTTGAGCCTGGGATTGGTCAATAACCTTTTGGCTTCAAGCAATGTCCTGTTACGGATCACCTCGCCTGCCGACAGCCCAAGTACATCCTTACACACCGCATTTAAATGATTGGGAGTGATATAAAGGAGCTCGGCATAGTCCTTAGGGAGCTTTACATCGATATAATGCTGTTCAATCAGCTTCTGAAAATTACGGATCAGTGTTTGGTTGTAGCCTTGTTTCCCAAAGCCATCGCCTTTTCCCTGACAACGATTTACCAGAATGAAAAGCTGAAGCATAAGCACCCGTACCATATCGCTGCCCAAAACTGCAGGCTTTTCAACTTCAGATACAATCTTTTCAAAAAGGGCAATAATTTCGGGTAACTGATCGGCAGGCAAGTCAATCACTTCATCCTTTGGGTTGCCGTTCAAAAAGTTAAAATTATCAAAATAGCCTGAGCGTAATAAAAACGACTGGATAAACGAGCTTGAGAAATTGATGATATAACCATCAGTAAAACCCTCAAAAGCCCATGAATGCACCTGCCCGGGAATCATAAAGTAGATCTGCCCCTGCCTTACATCAAAGCTCTCAAAGTCAATGGTATGTGATCCTCTGCCATCAGTAAACAATACCAGGTGATAAAAAGAATGACGGTGCGGGAAGAAAAGGTTTTTATGGGCATCCAGATACGCGGCAAACCTGCTGATCAGGATCTCGTCCTGCTTTATATCATCAGCCAGCGTGCAAATATCAATTGTTGGAATGCTTTGTAACATGACACAAAACTACACACAATAGCTTTGCCCTTAATGGTACTATTTTTATTTTGTATGGTACTAATCAACGATTATTGCTTTTCGCTCACAAATCACGTCCATTTCTGGATAATATCTTCCACGCGCTCAAAAGTAAAAGGTTTGCTTACAAAATCCTTCATACCGGCCTGGGCACATTCGCGCTCATTTTCGCTAAGCACATTGGCTGTCATGGCAATAATTGGAGGGGCCCCTTCTCCATGCTTTTTCAATATATGACGTGTAGCCTGCAAGCCATCCATTTCGGGCATTTGAATGTCCATAAATATCAGGTCGTAATTACACTGCTCAACCATGTTTACGGCTGCCAGCCCATTTTCGGCTATATCAATATTATAGCCAACCTTTTTAAATATCTTACTGGCTATCAGCTGGTTCATTTTATTATCCTCTGCTAATAAGATACGTAAAGGGCGGTATTGAAACGCTTCCTTTTCACCTGCTTGTATCTCCTGCTCAGTAGTACTATGAGTAACCTGCAAGGGTAAAGTAAAGCTAAACAATGAGCCCTGGGCCTCTTTACTCTCCGCCCAGATCCTGCCGTGCATCATTTCAACAAGCTTTTTACAGATGGATAAACCCAGTCCTGTACCGCCATACTTACGCAACGCGGTGGTATTTACCTGGGTAAATGGTTTAAATAATTGGGCTAAGGCTTCTTCGCTTATTCCAATACCATCGTCTTTTACGCTGAAAGTTATTTCCTGTATATTGTTGTTGATTTCAGTGGCACTGACCCGCAACCTTACCGAACCCTCATCTGTAAACTTAATGGCATTTCCTATCAAGTTAACCAGGATTTGCTGAAGCCTGCCCTGATCTGCTATTACGTGGTCGACTACATTATCATCAACATGATACGTTAAGCTTAAGGGCTTATGATGTGTGGTAATGGCAGGTTCGGTAATTTCAATAACTGTTTTTATGCAATTGCGCAAATGTGTTGAAACCGGGTGCAGGATCAGCTTATCAGCTTCGATCTTTGAGATATCAAGAATATCGCTGATGATGTTGATCAGCAAATTACTACTTGATTGTAAGGTTTGAAGCAATTCCTGCTGTTCAGGCTGCAAATTGGTGCGGGATAGCAATTGGGCCGTCCCGATGATACCATTAAGCGGAGTACGGATTTCATGGCTCATGTTAGCCAGGAAATTCGACTTGGCAAATGTAGCCGCTTCTGCCTGATCGCGCGAAGCAGAAAGTTCGATTTGCGAGGCTTGCAGCTCTTCACTCTTACGGATCAGATCGCGCTTATCTGTTTCATGGCTTTTTTTAATGAAGCCCACCAATAGTCCAACAATTAAAACGTTTGATATTGCGGATGTTAGCAGATCTGATTCTTTTGAGTTAAGGCTGCTGTAGGGTTGCACCAGATACGGAAAACGCTTTTCAGCGTAATAACAGCCTAAAAAGATAGCTATCAGGGCACCGATAAAAATATAATGGTATCGTTTTTTTACCAGCAGGGTTATAAGCACTATAAAGAAAACGCCCGAAAGCGTTGTTGAGCCGCCAATACCGCCGTTGTAAAACCAGCCCGGGATAATTGCAGCTAAGCCAATACAGATGTAAATCACTGCAACATCCTCCTTATATTTTACAAAACGGCTCCGGTAAAAAGCCCACCCCGACATCAGGATCACGAAAAGCTGAACAAGTTCCAATTTGTAACTTAAACCCAGGAACAAATTACAGATCAGCGAAAAAATGCTGCTAACGCAAATGAATAATGTGAGCACATTAAACAGCTTATTCTCCAGCGACAAATCAGGCTCGCCATAGCCAATAATCCGCTTCAGCTTTTCCATTTAAAATAAAAAATTAATTAGAGAGAACCCTTTATACTCCAAAACGGAGAGTTCGGTTTAGTAAATAAAGTATTTTTCATGAAATCTTTAAAACTTTAGTGTTTAAAAAATCAAAAAACAGGACATTGTTATTTAATAATTAAATTAAAAAATTGATGTAATTATTAAGCAATCAAAAACCAGCTTTTAGCTTGCCTATCAGGCTGCTAAAAACAAACGGCACGCCCTTCAACAGAAAAGCGTGCCGTTAAATTATAAAAGAATATTTAGTAAGCGCTGGCAGTATTCAGGGTTTCGATAACTTCCCCGCTCAACTTCAAATTGGCAGCTGTGACAAACTCTTTAAGCTGATCAAGATTGGTGGCGCTAACGATAGGCGCCGTTACACTTGGCCGCGCAATTAACCAGGCCAACGCAATTGCCGACTGGCTTACGTTGTATTGAGCAGCAACCTCATCAAGTGCTGTCAATATTTTAAAACCGCGCTCATTAAGATATTTTTTAACCGAACGTGCCCGGCTGCGCCCCTGCAGGTCGCTTTCCGAACGGTATTTACCGCTTAAAAAGCCGCTGGCTAATGAAAAATAGCTAATTACACCTATATTTTTCTCCTTCAAAAAAGGCTCATAGGTGGTTTCATATTTTTCCCTGTCAAACAGATTATACTCGGGCTGTAAAGTTTGGTACGCGATGAGCCCCTTTTCAACACTTACTTTTAAAGACTCGTGCAATCGCTCAACCGACATATTGGATGTGCCGATAGCACGAACTTTACCTTCCTGCACTAACTGATCATAAGCATGTAAGGTTTCTTCAACCGGCGTTGAAGGGTCATCATAATGGGTCTGATACAGGTCGATATAATCTGTCTGCAGCCTTTTCAACGAGTCTTCAGCAGCTTTGACAATATAATCCTTTTTCAGGCCCTTT
Organism: Mucilaginibacter sp. Mucisp86; assembly: GCF_047324315.1. Taxonomy (NCBI): domain Bacteria; kingdom Pseudomonadati; phylum Bacteroidota; class Sphingobacteriia; order Sphingobacteriales; family Sphingobacteriaceae; genus Mucilaginibacter; species Mucilaginibacter sp. Mucisp86. Next base: position 5,670,359 of record NZ_CP168503.1, on the reverse strand, counting down.
CTTTCCGAATCTAATTCCGAACCCACTTTTGTAGCAATAATGACCTGATCACGCTTACCGCTTTGTTTTAACCATTTGCCTATCTCCGTTTCCGATTCTCCTCCCTTATTGCCTTCAACCCAGCGGGTGTATACATCGGCAGTATCAATTGTGTTAAAACCGGCGTCAAAAAACGCATCCAGTAAAACGGCGGTATCATTGCCTTTAACTGTCCAGCCAAAAACGTTACCGCCAAAAACCAATGGCCCAGTATATAGTTCGGATTTACCTAATTCACGCTTTTCCATATGATATTATTTTTTATAAAAAGATGAACTATGCCGCATTTGTTTGTCAGTAAAATGAAATAACCTGGTGCTTATTTATAACAAAACTGAATTAAAAACGACAATGCATCACTTAAAACTAAGTACATTTGCCCTTTGTTAATTTAATATAATGGCTAAAGTTTCTATCAACCTGGCAACAGGCTCATTACAAAAAGAAGAAATCATTGTAGGTATTGATCTTGGCACCACCAATTCACTGGTAGCATTTATCAACCCTGATAAAAATCCGCAGGTAATAAATGATGCAGGTAAAGGTGTACTTGTTCCATCTGTGGTGCATTTTGGCAATACCGCAGATGTACTGGTTGGAAACGAGGCAAAAGAATTTCTGATAACTGATCCGCAAAACACCATATTTTCGGTTAAGCGCTTGCTGGGTCGCAGTTATCACGATATTGAAAACTACAAAGACTTTTTTAGCTATAAAGTAATTGACGACGATACTGAAAGCCTGGTTAAGATCAAAGTAGGCGATAAATTTTATACGCCCATCGAGCTATCGGCCCAGATATTGAAAGAGCTTAAGGCCCGCGCCGAACATGCCCTTAAAACCCCGGTTAACCGTGCGGTAATTACAGTACCTGCTTATTTCAACGATTCGCAACGCCAGGCCACCCGCGATGCAGGTAAACTTGCCGGACTTGATGTTTTGCGGATAGTAAACGAACCTACCGCTGCAAGCTTGGCGTATGGTATAGGCTTAAACCCTGAAGAAACAAAAACCATTGCTGTTTATGACCTTGGTGGTGGTACTTTTGATGTATCCATACTGCAGATCCAGAATGGCATTTTCGAAGTGCTGTCAACCAATGGCGATACCTTTTTAGGTGGCGACGATTTTGACCGCATTATTGTTGATTACTGGATTGAGAAAAACCAGCTTAACAAAGCCGAAGTATTTGCCAATACCGAACTGGCGCAACAACTGCGCCTAAAAGCCGAAGAAGCCAAGAAAGCCTTTGCTCATCAAAGCCTGGTTAATGATAAAATAGGTGAGATTTGGTGTACGCTTGACCGAACCACTTTTGAAGAACTGATACTACCCAAGGTACAACAAACTATCACCAGTTGCCAAAACGCACTTAAAGATGCCAAACTAACCATCGATCAGATTGACGAAGTAGTCATGGTTGGCGGCTCAACTCGTACAGCATTAGTTAAGCGTATGGTTGCTGAGTTTTTCGGCAGACCAGTGCATGATGATGTAAACCCTGATGAAGTAGTTGCCTTAGGCGCTGCTATACAGGCCGATATTTTGGCCGGTAACCGTAAAGATATTTTACTGCTTGATGTCACCCCCCTATCCTTAGGTATTGAGACCATGGGCGGCCTGATGGATGTGATCATCCCCCGAAATTCCAAAGTACCGACTAAAGGCGGCAGACAATATACCACCTCAATAGATGGGCAGGTAAATATGAAAATTGCTGTTTACCAGGGAGAGCGCGACCTTATTAAAGAAAACCGTAAACTGGCCGAGTTCGATTTGAAAGGCATCCCTTCTATGCCTGCCGGTTTCCCTAAGGTTGATATTAACTTTTTATTGAATGCTGATGGCATCCTTACTATACAGGCTATTGAGCTTCGTTCGGGCGTAAAACAGGAAGTTGAAGTAAAACCAACTTACGGCATTACCGACGAGCAGGTGGAGCAAATGCTGATGGACAGCATTACTCACGCAAAAGATGATGTGAGCCAGCGTATGCTTATTGAGGCACGTACAGAAGGCGAGCAAATGGTTTATACTGTTGAACGCTTCCTGCAAAAGAATGCCGACTATGTTTCCGTTACAGAAATTGCTGATACTACCAAACTTGTTCAGAAACTGAAAGAGGCTCTGACAAGCGGTGATAAAGACCTGATTTTAAAAACGATTGATGAGGTTAACGAGTTTACAAGGCCTTTTGCGGAACGCTTGATGGATCAGGCTATAAGTACAGCTATGAAGGGCAAGAGTATAGAATAGGCACAGATATTGCTGATCAAGTCAAAAATCTTAAAATTTGAAAAGGACAATTTCTGCTTTAGCCCTGTTTATTTGTATTGCCGTAACTAATACGGCCTGTGCTTCAACCCGTAAACACTTCCGTGATACGTCTGCAAAATCGTCAATGCTGGATACTTTAACGTACGATTCATTGATGAAAAAACTGGCCAACGGCGATAAAAGCGGACGCTGGCCGGTAAAAACCAAGGAGTATCCCCTGCCCGGTGCTATCTTACCATTTAACCGCATTGTAGCGTTTTACGGCAATCTTTATTCTAAAAACATGGGCGTGCTTGGTCAATACCCACGCAAAACCATGCTCAATAAATTAAAGGAAGAGGTAAAAAACTGGGAGAAAGCCGATACCGCTACCAACGTGGTACCTGCTCTCCACTATATATGTGTAACTGCACAGGCTGACGCCGGTCGTAATGGTTTACACAACCTACGCATGCCCTTTAGCCAGATAGATACTGTGATCAATTGGGCAAAAAGCATCAACGCGCTTGTATTTTTAGATATACAGGTTGGCTTCAGTACGGTACAAACGGAATTGCCTTTATTGGAGAAGTATATGAAGATGCCAAACGTTCATTTAGGTATCGACCCGGAATTTTCTATGAAGGAAGGCAGCGTACCCGGCAAGCGGATTGGCACTTTTGATGCTGATGATATTAATTATGTAACAGGCTACCTCGCCAAACTCGTAAAAAAGAATGACCTGCCACCAAAAATATTCGTGGTTCATCGCTTTACCAAACGTATGGTGACCAACTATAAGGATATTAAACTAAAGCCCGAAGTACAGGTTGTAATGGATATGGATGGCTGGGGCGGCCCGGAACTTAAAAAAGGCACTTACAAATACTTCATTTCTGAAGAGCCTGTTCAGTTTACTGGCTTTAAATTATTCTACAAAAACGATATCAAGAACGAGCCGCACAGGATGCTTACCCCTAAAGAGGTATTGAGCCTGAAGCCTGCTCCTATTTATATTCAGTACCAGTAAAGATTAAACATTGAGATTAAACAAGTTTCATAGATTTAGCGCGACTAAGCTTTATCCATGAAACTTGTACATAAATGTATTCCTGCCTTTTTCCTCATTATATTAGCAAGTATTTCACACGCCCAAAGTGGATTGCCGGCTGTTAACAATACGCTTAACAGGCAAAACATGGATCTGCAAATGGAGAATCAAACACCATTTGCCATGTGGTCGTTCTGGAGCAATAACAATAAAAGCACCAATAATCCTGAATACACGTTTCTGGTAACCATGCTTAATGGAACAAAAAAGGAAGTTAAATCCAGAATTTATATAGATGCCTATGCCCATAAAAGTTATCTGCTCTTTGTTGATCAGTCATTATCCAAAGCAGATACAAACAGGGAGCAGGTAATTTACCCCGAGCAAACGATTGAAATAGCCCGGAATATAGCACCTCTGTCAACTAAAAAGCAAGCTGAAATTATTTCGGCACCAAATTATTATACGGGCATTGCTAAAGATAGCTGTTGGATGTTTAAGTTTATAAGCGGACATATCAACGCCTACTCACTTTTAAGTGAGCCTGAAGGGAAAATGTTCAACCCCAAATCCATAGTTGCCATTCAGCTTAACAACGGGTCAATTGTTCAATACAACGAAGAAAATCTAAGAGCAATGATTGGCGATGATCTTGATGCCATTGAAAGCATCCAATGGAAGAATTATCTCCAGGCAATAAAAAGGTATAACCGGAATGCGGAAAGGGCTAAGAAGGAATAACTGGAGTTATAGTAAGGGCTTATCATAGCTTTATTTGTTATATTGGTAGTATGGAATATCAGGAAGAAGAAATAGACTATGATAAGCAAATAGAACTTGCCGATGATGAAATAGCGGGCGGAGACTTTGTTAAACATGAAGACGTTGAAAAGCTATTCCAAAAAAGAAGAGAAAATCTTTGATTTGAATGTCAATTCGACAAAATAAAAATCCCCGTTCCCGGGGATTTCTATTTTTAACTTATTTCCCCAAAGCTTCCTGCTCTTTCAGGGCAGCTATATTGTTGCTGTCACTATAGCTTGCGGTTTGATTGGCAAAGTCCTCAAGGATGGCAGCTATGGTATCCAGGTTTTCGGATACACGCTGGTGCATATCGGGCAGGTCTCGTTCCAGGCGTTTATCGCCAAGGTCAATATTATCAACTTCTATCTTGGTCAATTTGGTAATGATAGCTTGTTGACTATTTTTAAGGTCTTCCAATTCATGGACAATTTTTTCCATCAGTCCAAACTTCTTTAACTTATCCATAATAGGTGGTTTTAATGATTAATTATAAATCTAACCACCTTAATAAAAAATTGTTTCAGATTTGGAATTAACACCTATAACTAATAATTTAGTTTAACTAAATATTTAGTTATGAAAAATATATTAATAACCCTACTCCTTATCTTATCAGTATTACAATTACACGCTCAACAACCCGCTAATGATTCGCTCTTGCTTGATTATTATCAAAATCAGCGTTTTGCCGATGCAGCCGATTATCTCCAAAAAACATATCCTGAACCTATTACGGATCTTAAGGTATTGGCGAAACTGGCCTATACATCAAAAATGGCCTCACGCCTGCCTGATGCCGAAAACTACTATCAACGGATTTACGATACTGATACCACCAGCCTCACCAACCTATACAATATGAGCGAGATCATTAAAAGGCGTGGCAATAACAAAAAAGCGATTCAGTATGTAAAGAAGATCCTGCTGAAGGACACTACTAACTTTGACGTATATAAACAATTGGCAGACCTATCACAAAATATAGGCGATATAGAGGGAAGTATCGTGTACCTGCAAAAAGCCAACAAAATCAATCCGCTTAACCCGGATGTTGCATATGATCTGTCGTCTTTTTATATAAACCTTAAACTATATGGTAATGCCGAAAATATAATTGATAAAGCTTTAGTTGCCGATACAGCAAACCTGCTTTTGCTGAAGGGGAAAGCCCAGGCTTCGTATGCTTTAAAAAGATACCCGGTAGCCGTTGCCATTACCAAAAAACTAATTGATGCAGGTGAACAGGCCGGCAGTATCGTATCTATGCTCGCTACCTCCTATTACATGACCACCCAGTATGCGGATTGTATCAAAACCTTCAAAATATTGGAGGATGGTAATACAGGCACCGAAGCTTCATATTACTATACAGCAATGAGCTACAAAGCTTTACATAATAATGCTAAAGCTATTGTATATTTAAATAAGGCCATTGAGGAGGCCGTATCTACTGGGGTAAGCTCCTATTACAGCGAAAAAGGTGATTCGTACGACCGCCTGCACCAGCTTAAAAGTGCTGTTGAAGCATATCAGAAAAGCTTGCTATATAAGCCCGATGCTATCACTTATTACGCGCTGGCCACGCTGTATGATACCGAACTGAAGAATAAGTCAATAGCTATTAAGTACTATAAAAAATACCTGGCGAACAAACCAAAGGATTCACAAAAAACTTATATCGCCTACTCTAAAGAACGCATTAAGTCGTTAGGGATTTAGCGTTGCATTAAGCGGGCAACGTATTTGCCTATGATATCGAACTCAAGGTTAACCAGGCTGCCAACTTGCACATTGTGCAGGTTGGTATGCTCAAATGTATACGGGATAATAGCTACAGAAAAGCTGTTGGCGTGCGAATTAACTACAGTAAGACTGATACCATTTACGCAGATCGATCCTTTTTCTACCGTTACATTACCGCTTGAGGCGTCATATTCAAAGGTATACTCCCAGCTACCGTCGAGTTCTTTAAAAGCGGTACAAATGGCGACCTGGTCAACATGCCCCTGCACAATATGGCCGTCAAGCCGGGCATTCATTTGCATACAACGCTCCAGGTTTACCGGGTCGCCAACTTTGAGCTGGGATAAATTGGTTTTATTCAGGGTTTCTTCAATAGCGGTCACTACATGCAAACCATCAGCCAAAGCTACTACGGTAAGGCAAACGCCATTGTGCGCTACCGATTGGTCAATCTTAAGCTCATGCGATATAGCTGATTCAACAGTGATATTGAGGTTGCCTTTTTCCTGTTGCAGATCGGTGATCTTACCTAAAGTTTCTATAATTCCTGTAAACATATGCCTCCTGGCCCGTTAAAGGGCTACTTTGATTGGCACCAAAGCTATAACATTTTATACTACGGTTTGTCAGCAGTAAATGAAATTATTTGAAACTTGAGAACAGATCCTTACGCTTATTGCGGAGATCTTTGCCACCTTCCAATATTGATTTCAGGTTAGCCAGATAAAATGTCCAGCCAAGCTGGCATTGTACATAAAGGTTTTTTTCAGGATCGGCTTCTTCAGGGATATTTTCCTGTACCAGTTCAACAATAACAACACCTAATTTGCAGGTTATGGAAACACTTACAATACTGCCGCCGGTAAATGTAAACTTAACAAAATCACTTCCGTTGGCCTCTAATACCTGCCCGTTCTCAACCGTAGTATCGTCATATCCATGCCAATACCAGGTATAAGTATCCTCCTTCTTAATAAATTCCTGCTGTTCGCGCTGACGGCCGGCTATGGCAAAGAAATCGGCCTTACGCAAAAACCAGGTTTCCAGGCCTTCGGGAGTAGCCCAGGCTTCATACATACTGCGCACATCTGTGTCAACATCAGCTGTTACTTTAAATTTGCTCCATCTGTCGTCTGCCATAATAAAATTGTATATCGGTTTTGGGTGTTTGTAACCAAAAATAACAATTATAATTAAGGCTTTCATTAACTTGCCTTTAAATCTTAAACATGCCAAAGCAAAGTGCCGGGATCTTATTATACCGTAAGACATCTCAGGGTTTACAGTTATTTCTTGTACATCCGGGCGGCCCTTTCTTTAAAAACAAAGACGATGCCTCTTGGTCGGTACCCAAAGGTGAATACGAAGCGGATGAAGACCCGCTCGCAGCAGCCAAACGTGAGTTTCAGGAAGAAACCGGACATGAAATAACAGGGAGTTTTACAGCATTGAGATCTGTCAAACAAAAAGGAGGTAAAACAGTATTGGCCTGGGCAGTAGAGGGCAATATCGATCCGAAAGCCATCAAAAGCAATACATTTGAAATGGAATGGCCGCCGCGTTCAGGCAAAAAACAAACTTTTGATGAAATTGACCGCGGCGAATGGTTTGATATCGCGACAGCAAAAAGAAAGATTAACCCGGCGCAGGTAACTTTTATAGACGAACTGGCTGCGATGGATAATTATTAAACCTGCTTCCTGTTTTTAATCCAGTTGCTGGCTTCAACAATCTCCGACTGTGCGGCAATGGAAACCTTCTTTTTGCTCAAGAGCTGTTCCATTACCATTGCAGCTATTATTGCCTCATCCTCGTGGCTTTCCTGCAGTTCTTCGGGGGCAAAATATTTTTTTACAAAGTGCGTATCAAAATTGCCCGAAGTAAAGGCCTCATGTTCCATCACAAAACGCCCGAAACCAAGCGTAGTTGTAATACCGGTGATTTGATATTCGTCAATAGCCCTTATCATGCGGTCAATGGCTTCGGCACGTGTATCGGCATAAGTTATGAGTTTGGCTATCATCGGGTCGTAATAAATTGGAATTTCCATACCTTGCTCAAAGCCATCGTCGACCCTCACACCGGGGCCCTTGGGTGTGATGTATGTTTGCAGCGTGCCGATATCCGGCAAAAAATTATTAGCAGGGTCTTCGGCATAAACACGAAGTTCGACCGCGTGACCGCGAATCGTTAAATCCTCCTGCTTAAAGCTGATAGCCTCGCCTCTCGCTATTTTAATTTGCTCTTTCACCAGGTCAATACCGGTTATCATTTCAGTTACCGGGTGTTCAACCTGCAACCGCGTGTTCATCTCCAGGAAATAAAAATTCAGCGCCTCATCCATGATAAACTCAACCGTACCGGCACCGGTATAGTTAACAGAGCGGGCCACATCAACCGCACAACGCCCCATCTTTTCTCTTATTTCGGGCGTTAATATTGATGACGGCGCCTCTTCAATTACTTTTTGATGCCGGCGCTGTACCGAACAATCGCGCTCAAACAGGTGCACAATATTACCATGTGTATCGCCAAGTACCTGGATTTCGATGTGTTTGGGGGATGAAACATAGCGCTCAATGAAAACGGAACCATCACCAAAGGCTGATGTAGCTTCAGAAACCGCCAACTGCATCTGTTCTTCAAAGTCCCCGGCACTTTCAACAATACGCATCCCTTTACCGCCACCACCTGCAGCTGCCTTGATCAATATGGGGAAGCCCACTTCAATAGCCCGCTGTTTGGCTTCATTAATATCGGTAATTGCCTCTTCGGTTCCGGGCACCATCGGGATATTGTATCTAAGCGCCGCATTTTTAGCAGATAGCTTGTTACCCATCACCTCCATAGCCTCCGGCGAAGGACCGATAAGAATAAGCCCCGAATCTCTTACCAACCGGGCAAAACCGGCATTTTCGCTTAAAAAGCCATATCCGGGGTGAATCCCTTCCGCACCGGTTTGCTTACAGGCAATTATGATCTTTTCACCAACAAGATAAGATTGACTGGAAGGAGCTTCTCCAATGTTTATAGCTTCATCGGCATAGCGCACATGTAAAGCGTCTCTATCCGCGTCCGAATATACAGCAACGGTTTTAATACCCATTTCGCGCGCAGAGCGCATAATCCGCAAGGCAATTTCGCCCCGGTTGGCAACCAATATTTTCTGCATAAAACAAATGTAATTGATTTATCCAAAAACTTATCATATGCCAGATGCTTATAAAAGCGGCATGAAATATTAAATGTTATTTAGAAACCCACCTGTAGGTTTTACGAGAACATTTATAACAGATGTATTTTTTGAAAGGTAAGCCAAACAGGAAAAATTTAGCAAATGCGCTCCGCTTAACACGGCTTAAACGGGTTTTACAATTCCGGCACATTAATTCGCTGGAACTTGTTGTAGTATTAGCCGTCTCCTGTGGTTTAATTCGAAACTCCGCAGTCATTTGTTAATTATGATAATTATTAAAGGTTGTAATAATTAATTCATTAACCTATAATAAACTAACAAATAAAGTTTTTATATAAAATCAACAAATTAATATTTTGTATAAAAATAGTTACAATGAATGAATTTTTCATGAACTCGGCTTAAAATTATTCCTAAAAAGAATACGCGATCGACGGTTAATTAAATAACTCATACTTTCTTTAATCATTACCTAAAGTAACTTGCATACAAAGCAGGCATAAAATAAAAATGCCTTTGGCAAAACCAAAGGCATTTTTGTTTTATAGATAATATGATTTCAATTATGGTTTAGTTGGCGCAGGTGCACCCGGCGGCGGACCTGGCTGTCCCCCTGGACCAGGGGCCATTCCTGGGCCACCCGGGCCTTTTCCGTCTGGTACCATCACTTCAGGATGGGCTGTACCACGGTGACAGGTATTGCAATTAACTCCGCTCTGCATAATCATGCCCAATGAGTCTTTTTTAGCATGAAAATATTTCTGGTTAATTTTGTTCATCATTTTATACATATCACGAGCCATTTCCTTTTCTGGTTTGGCATCGCTTGTCCAATCCATCTTTTTAGTTTCCTCATTACGGGCATGGCAAAAATTGCAATGCACGCCCAAAGAATGCGACCAATCTTCCATTACCTTATGCAGGTTTTCGCCAGAAATCTTTTTAGGCAATACTTTAAGATTTTTAAAACCTTCGTCCTGTGGCTTACTGGTGGTCATGGCGCCAAACACTACTATGGATAGCAGACCGAGTGTAACTAATAATTTTTTGTTAACAGGCATAATTGTCATGTTTAAGTCATCTAAATTAACTTATTGATTTTAATGTTGCAACATTTTCAAGCAAATGATTGAATTATTCACGGTAAATTCATAGTTACAAACCTTTGCACAAATTTTAAGCAATTGATTTACTGATTAGTTTCTCACTTATCTGCCAGAGCTTTTCCTGTGCTATAGCATCCTGTACTATTCCAGCCGTTTTAGCAACCCTCTTCTTTTTAAAATAGCTACCATTAAATTTATCCAATTGAGATGCAGTTGCCAGGTAGATGGATGTTTCTGCGCCCCGTTCAGGTGTGATCATAAACGGCCGGGCCAGCTTCATGAATATTTTTTCAAACCCTTTAAGCTTATCGGCAAAGCCGCTGTTCACGGCACCTGGATGGAGAGAGAATGCCAGTACCCCATTGTTGCCAAACTTTTGTGCGAGTGACCGGGCAAAATAAACGTTAAAAAGTTTGGCCATACCGTAAGCTTTAACAGCCGAATATCCTTGTACCGATTGCAAATCGTCGAAATTGGGTTTCCCTAATTTATGCCCCTCGGAGCTCACATTGATAATGCGCGCCTGCCCACGCTCAAGCAATGGCATCAAGCTCGTAGTTAATAAAAAGTGACCGAGATGGTTGGTAGCGAAAGTCATTTCAAACCCATCCTTACTTACCTGTCTCTCACTAAAACCGGCGCCTGCATTATTAATAAGTGTGTTAACCGACATCAACTTGTATGAAAGCTCAGCTGCAGCTTCACGAACACTTTGCAGATCGGCGAGATCACATTTAATTACATAGATATGCTTATTGCCGGTCTGGCTAATGATTTCCTGTTTAACAGCCTCACCCCTGATGATATTACGAACCAGCAGGTAAACCGCATGATCCTGCCCGGCAAGGGCTATTGCCGTTGCTTTACCAATGCCGGAGGTAGCCCCGGTAATAACCGTTGTTTTTATAGGCATAAGTGTTGATGCAGATAATTTTGAACGGACAAGATAGTCATTTACTTGCCCTATGCGGCCGGGTAATGGTATTTTTACCCTGGGATTGATGCCCTCACCCAAACTTACGAAGTTTTAGAATTGCAGATCATGAGGCAGATTACTTCTGCATCACCATTACACCATTCATGAGCAGCGTACTGCCACCATCGGCAACAATATTATACACTTTTTGTACGCCGCCTGCATGTTCTGTTTTTTGCAGCACGGTGAAAGCTTCGTATTTACCTGTTTGTTCATTGAGGCAAAGCACTTCCTGTCCGGTTGCCACCTCTCCTATTTTGACATTGCCCTGTTTGGTTAACATAGGGTGATTGGGAGTTGCCTGCAGAACTTTGCTATTCAATTTAACCTCTTTCCCCTGTGTTGTAGTTTTTGTTTGAGCTGATACCAACACCAGTTGAGTAATCGCGTAGTTTTTTGCTTCGTGAGTAGTGAGTTCTTTCACCTTAACTATCATGTTCTTTTTAGTAGCAGGATCAACAGAAATTACCTCATCTCCGCTCTTTACAGCTTTCAGCATCTTTTTATCGCCGTTAGCCATAGTTACCAGTTCTTCGCCCGGAAAACAGATATCATTACCATAAGTAGCAGCTTCCTCTTTCAGGTCCTTACCGCCGTTAAGTACTTTATATTGCTGAAAACTAACTTCTTTCGACAGTACATAAGATAGTTTTAGGATAAAGTTTTGCTCTACTTTGTTGATATTATCAATATCCTGAAAATATTGTTCCCAAACCTTGGCATCGGCTGTAAAATCAGGTACCAGGGCTTTGTAAAGTTTGCCCTTTTCGTTGGTATAAAATACCATCAGGCCTATTTCCTGCATACCTTCTTTGGCCATCAGTTTATACAGGTCGATGCGTTTTTTTAACCCGTCAGATCCGGTTATGAAATAGGGTTTACGGCTTTCATACCTGTCAAGCACATATGTATTTTCAAATTTAACGTAAGTGTCATTATCCAGGTTGGCAATCGTGAATGATTGTGCCTTTTTATACTCATCCATAGTAAGCGGACGAGGGTTTACTGTTTGCGCCTGGGCAAAATAAAGAGATGAAGTTAGTAGTAGTGTTAATGTGAGTTTTCTCATTTTAGAGATTGGAGGTTAGAGATTAGAGGTTGGTTGTTTTAGAGATTGGAGATTAGAGATTAGATTTTGCTTTTCCAACTAATCTCCAACCTCTAATCACTTAAGACAACTGTTTAAACGCATCGGCAAAGGCTTCCATTTCGTCCATACGACCGATGCTCACGCGGCACCAGTCCTTGCCATTAAATTGCCAGTTACGGACACCTACACCGCGCTTCATCATTTCACTGACAAATTTTTTACCGTCCATTTTTAGCGGGAACATTACAAAGTTTGCCGATGATGGGATGTATTCATAACCTTCTTTTTTTAGTACCGAATACAGGTATTCTTTGGAAGCGTTTGTTTTTTGGAGAGCGTCCTTTAAAAACTCTTCTTCGCGATACGCCGCAATTGCGCCTGCAATAGTGGTTGCGGCAAGCGAAAAGCCTGTTGTATACATCGACAACGTTTTAATCGTATCGGGCTGGGCAATTACGTAGCCGCAACGCAAACCGGCAAAGCCATACAACTTTGAAAAAGTACGGGCAACAATAACGTTGTTTCCGGCTTTCACAGTGCTGATCATCGTACTGGCCTGTGGGTCGGGCAGGTAATCGATGTAGGCCTCATCAACAAATACGGTTGTTTTTTTTGACACACGTTCGCAAAAAGCTTTAAGCTTAGCCGTATCTAATATCGTAGCCGTTGGATTGTTAGGGTTACATATATATACAAGCCCGGTATTATCATCAATCTTGGCCTCCATGGCATCCAGATCAAGCTTGTAATCGGCCGTAAGGGGTACTTTGATCCACTTCCCTTCCAGCTGCTGCGCGTGCGATGGCAGGTCGTCATATGAAGGATCGCCGGTAATAATGCTTTTCCCGCCTTTGCTGTAATGTATAGCTGCCGCGAGTAATAATGGTGACGAGCCCGACTCCATCAGGATATTATTGTAGTTGATGCCCTCATACTGGGCTATTTTATTGTATAAGGTACCCTGGGTCATGAACGGGTATTGATAGCTTTTATCAATAGCGTCCTGTATAGCCTTTTTTGCAGCCGGCGACGGACCGAAAGGATTTTCATTGGCCAGCAACCTTGCCTTTAATTCAAAGCCTGCATTAGTAACAGCCTCCTGATCGGTTAATGCCCTGCTTAATGGTTTAAATACACGGGCCGGCATGGCTGCCAGCTTACCAATTGTTCCTGAAAAAAAGGCCAGTCCCCCGGCCATAAATGCGCTGGATTTGATCCAGTTTCTGCGGTTAATTGTACTTGACATGGTGGTGGTATTTAATGCTTTTACGTTGATATTATTTCTGAACCGGATATTGGGTGCGCTGGTTAGTAACCCTGGCATGTACAGCGGCAACCGTACTCCTGGCCGATTCAAATGCCCCGGCCATCCAGGCATTCAGGTATGTTAAATGCTCACCTGCAAAATATACCTGCTTATCGGGCTTTAACAGTACCGGGTATTGTGTTTTACGGGTTTCGGTGGTATACACCGCCCATCCGCCTAAATTATATTTGGTTTTATGCCAGCTTACCGAAAACGAGCTTTCAAACTCCTTGTCATATTGCGGGTGGACGAGCCTGCCTTTTTCCAGTGCGAACTTCTCCCTCTCGGCGTAGCTTAAAGCGCCTATCTTCTGCGCTTTTTCGTTAAAATTGTAATATCCAATCAAGATACCTTTTTTTCCTAAATAATCATAGGATGGATAAAAAATCTGCGTTAAATCATTGTTAGTGTGCGTTATACCACCGTAAATATGCTCATCCTCCTCCCAAAAACGGCGCTTAAACTGCAGGCCAATCTTACCTGTTTGGTTATAGCTGATATAATCGATAGCGCGACTAACATCACTGCTAAAATTATTGCTGATATTACTCAAAACCGGCAACGGGATGGTACAGATACACAGGTCACCGTTTAATATATGCTCGCCGGTGGCATCTTTATAGGTTATCTTAACACCCTCAGCCATATTATTGATAGCCGTAACCTCCGCGCCCATTTTTATGGATGGAGCCACCTTCTTCTCCAATGCTTTGGCTATCTGATCCATCCCACCAACGGCCTGGAACATGGTCATTTGCAATTCATAGGTATATTCGGCCACGTTATAAAAATCGGGGTCCATCAAACCCGAATGCAGCAGGTCGGCCAGTTTATGCGGATCAGCTATTTTGCCTGGCTTGTCCCCTGCCCCCGGTGATTCAGCGTAACCACGGCGCGCCGATGCTTTGTATAACTTACCAATATCCAGCCCACCTTCGGCCTGCAGGTATTCAATGATCTTTTCGCCATCCTCTTTTGTAAAGTTACTGTCGAGACTGCCATGGTCAATGCTTTTAGCCAGCATTTCGGTCATATAACCACGAATGTCATTATGCACCTCCCTAACCTTTATCTTTTTGTTGGATAAAGGCCCTTTGCCTTCAGCAAAATAATATGCCCCCTCGTTTACGTTATTATAAACCTGGATGGGCACGCCCAGCTCTTTGCAGTAATGCAGTGTAAGTTCGTGGTTGTGCGGAATGCGCGAAGGGCCGGCGTTAAAATACTGCCCGGCATCAAAGCGGGCGGTAGCTGTTGGTTTATCAATTTCGGTATTGGTAGTACCATTACGGATACTAAAGCAGCGTCCACCCGTGCGCTGCCGCGCCTCCAGAATGGTGCACTGATAGCCGAGTTTACCAAGTTCGTAGGCACTGGTCATGCCGGCCAAACCTCCGCCTAAAATAATAATATGTTTTCCTTTGCCATTGCCTTCGAGATTAAAGGCATGAGCCGGCGATGGTTTTAATAAGCCAAGGGCAAGCATAGCGGGATAAGCCCCGCCAGCCAACATGGCACCTTTTCCTAAAAAGTCCCTGCGGGTAATAGTTTTCAATAAGCGCGTATTTATGTTTTACAATCAACTCTGCTTTAAATATAGTTTTTTGTTTGTTTCTATGTTAAGCTTAAAACAACTTTTGTTAAGGTTTTTATGAAATTAACAGGGTTGGTTTGGTAGCTAATGGATTTGCGTTAAGATATGGTTAAGCTCAGTTATTAATTAGAGGTTGGTTTTGTCGAGAACGATTGTGCTGGCTTGGCCAATGGGTTGATGGACATTAGTGATAGAATTATTGACCAGTTACTTGTATGAATAGGGATTTTTTGAATGTGAAGTTAATTAAAGGATGCAATTCAAATCCTATAAATTCTTTCACCCGTTTAATCGCGGTTCAGGCAAAAATCAACGCAATCAACGCAATCATTCACGTCAACGGTTCAGATTATGGGCGTTGCCTGCGGCCGGGCTATCCGCTCATACGCCTGCAGGCATTACGCTCATTGGCCGGTACCCGCTCCTATCCCTAACGCAAGGACAGAGGTTAGTGATTAGAGAATGGAGATTAGTTTTCTTACAACCTAACCTCTGATCTCCAACCACTAATCTCTACCACCAAACGTTAAATTCTGTTAAAAAGTGAAAATAAATTTGCTTTACTACGAATAATTCGTAGATTTACGAAACAATCGTAAATACAATGGAAAAATTATCGCAACAAGAGGAAGAAGCAATGCAGGCGGTGTGGCAATCGGGCCCGGGATTTATCAAGGATTTTTTAGATCAACTGGCCGAACCAAAGCCCCCTTACACTACCCTTGCCTCTACCATAAAAAACCTGGAGCGCAAAGGATTTTTGAAAAGCGAAAAAATGGGTAACTCCTTCCGCTACCTGCCTGTGATACAGGAAGAGGAATATAAAAAGCGCTTTATGAGTGGTTTTGTGAGCAACTATTTTCAAAACTCTTATAAAGACCTGGTAACGTTTTTCGCCAATGAAAAAAAAATCAGCGCCACCGACCTGAAAGAGATCATTAAACTCATTGAAAAACAATAAACCTTACGATGATGCCGGCAACATTTGTTTTTTTATTAAAAGTAAACATAGCCCTGTTGTTGTTTTGCGCGGGCTATTACCTGGTGCTGAGGCCCCTCACTTTTTATACACTTAACCGGATCTATTTGCTTGCGGCTATCCTGTTTGCAAGCATCTATCCGCAGATCAATTTTTCGGCCTTTGTACAGCGGCACGAAGAACTGGCCAAACCTATGGAGCAGATTGCCATCAACTGGCAATCGCACGTACAACTGACAAGCCAACCGGTTCAAACATTTGATTACTGGTATTGGCTGGGCATTATTTTCTGGACAGGGGCCGGCCTGCTGCTCATTCGCCTGGCCTTACAGCTTTTATCCCTGTTACGATTGTATAAAAACTCCAAACCTCAATACATAGGCGAACATTTGGTTAGGGTAATGGACAAAGATGCCGCGCCATTTTCCTTTTGGCGAAGTATTTATGTAAACCCCGCTAAACATGAACCAGCCGACCTTAAATCTATCCTGCTGCATGAGCAGGTGCACGTGAACCAATGGCACACCGCAGATATTCTGTTAGCCGAACTGAGCAGTATTTTTTACTGGTTTAACCCTGGCATCTGGCTTATCAAAAGGGCCGTAAGGGAAAACATTGAGTTTATTACCGATCGTAAGATCCTGAAAAATGGTGTAGACAGTAAAACTTACCAATACAGTTTAGTAAACGTAAGTTTTAATAATACCCAACCCGGCATTGTAAACCATTTCAATATTTCAACTATAAAAAAACGGATAATCATGATGAACGCGAAAAGATCGTCGAAACTTAACCTCACGCGCTACGCTTTTGTAGTGCCGGCCGTTATGGCCTTGTTACTGGTATTCAGCATTTCAAAAGCTGATTTTGCCAAACCTGTGAGGATTACCCTTGCCAACGCGGTACAACCTCTGGCCAGGATCATTAACATTAACCCGGACGAGGTTATTAAACAGGATACCAAACCCGCCAAAGCTTCAAAATCGGTGTCAAAAGCAAGGGCAACTAAAGCTGCAATTACTGCTGCTCCGGTGGCACTTCCCAAAGTCGCATTAAGTGCGCTTGCGCCTGCCGCCCCATTAACCGCTCCAAATGATACTATCAAAAAGATCAGAATAATAAGCGACATTAAAAGAGATTCATTGGTATTTGTAGTAAATGGCGCGGTATCTGCCGGTAAAACCATCGATCCGACAAAGATCGAGAACATGTATATACTTACAGGAGACAATGCGCGGAAATTTGCTAAGATTGAAGAGGGCAAACCGATTAAAGTAGCTTAT
This sequence comes from Mucilaginibacter sp. Mucisp86, assembly GCF_047324315.1. NCBI lineage: Bacteria > Pseudomonadati > Bacteroidota > Sphingobacteriia > Sphingobacteriales > Sphingobacteriaceae > Mucilaginibacter > Mucilaginibacter sp. Mucisp86. The sequence goes on along the minus strand of NZ_CP168503.1, from coordinate 5,652,936 downwards.
ATAATTACTAAAGACGCTCCCAACAAAGAAGAACTCGAAAAAAGTGTACCAAATATTACTTTAAAAAAGGTTAGCACAAACCTAAGTGGCTATACTGTGCTAAATGACGATGACAATATTAATGTAGTGGCTGTTGGTCCAGTTAGTAAAAGTGTTGATGTAAAACATGTTAAAAGCCTTGTTGTAGTGAAAGGTGTAAGCAGTTCGGCAACTGGCAGCAGCAACAGTACAATAACTATTAACGGTGTAAAAGCAAAACCTACAGCTCTTTCATACAGCATCAAATCTGACGATGATGCCATAGTAGCTCAAGGCGGTGATGTTATTGTTACCGGGTACGGTAAAAAAGCAAACGTTAAGGCAATAAAAGTGAACGGAATGAGCATTGTAACCAATGGCGACAAAGACCCACTGGTTGTAATAGATGGCAAAAATAGCACCATGGATGCACTGAAAAAACTCGGTTCGGACAAAATAGAGAGTATTTCTATACTCAAAGGCGACGATGCCACAAAAAAATATGGCGATAAAGCTAAAGACGGTGTAGTTGTAATAGGTACCCGTAAAAAGTAACGTAATTGGTTGATTAAGTTAGATTAGGTGAGTAGTTTTATTTCGATAAGATCAGTTAATATTAATAGAAATAAACACGCTCTTAAGCAACTTTAAACATAATCAACCTTCTCAACTGGCCTCGGCCAGTTTTTCCGTTTCCAGCAGGTTGAGTAAGGCTTTCTCAGCAATATTAAGTTCGGCGGCTTTTACATCTTCGCGTTCATCAAGCTGGCCGATATATTTAAAGATGGTTCCTTCTTCATAACTTTTAATAACCGATGGGTGCACGTAGTACTTTTTGCAAACAGTACGCGTGTTCCCAAGGTTTATGGCTACCTCGTCCAAAACACTCACTATCTTCTTTTTACACTCTGTAACACTGTCAAATTCTCCGGCCTCTTTAAAAGCGTACAGTGCACTTACGCTGCCTGCCCAGGTACGAAAATCTTTGGCGGTAAAGTCTTCTCCGGTAATTTCATGCAGGTAGCTATTAATATCGCCCGAGCCTACACTGCACTTTGTACCATCCTCGTTATAATATTGAAAAAGCTCTTTCCCGGGGATATCACGGCATTGCTTTACCAAACGTGCAAGCTTACGGCTTTGCAGTGATACTTTGTGAAACACTCCTTTCTTGCCTTTAAACTCAAACCGGAGATTGGATCCTTCAACCTTCACGTGCCTGTTTTGCAACGTCGTTAAGCCAAATGATCCATAAAGCTTTTTGTACGATTCATTCCCAACCCTGATACTGGTAAGCTCCATTAACCTCACTACCAGTGCAACTACTTTTTCATGGCCAAGGTTATGCCTTGCCAAATCTTTATCTACCTGCTTGCGAATTGCCGGCAAATGCGCTGCGAAAGTCTGCATCCGGTGATATTTGGATTGGTTCCGGATCTGGTTCCAATGAGCATGATACCGGTATTGCTTGCGCCCGGCAGCATCCGTACCCGTAAATTGTAAGTGGCCGTTTTCGTAGGGCGAGATCCAAACGTTAGTATATGCCGGCGGGATCACCAGCTTGTTGAACCTGGTTAACAATTCTTTGTCTTTTACTAAATTACTATCTGCATCATAATAACTCCAGCCTTTGCCCGACTTTTTACGGGTATACCCCGGCGATGAGTCGGATACATAACGTAGGCCAACTGCCTTGGCAGTGATCTTTGGGTCGCGGCCAATTTTTTCGAGCTTTTTGAGAAGACGGTTCATGTGGAGATAACATGCGGAGGGGATATTAAGTTTTAATTAGGAATTTATCTTATAGAGATATTTTAGATTATTGCCTTAAGTCTCTTTAATGAAAAAAGGGATGCCCGACGGGCATCCCTTTTTTCATTAATATATAATTATGTCATTGCGAGGTACGAAGCAATCGCATGCGATACAGGGCGGCTGTACAGAGCGGCTCGGTTTCCGTGCGATTGCCACGCTGCGCTCGCAATGACACGTGGAAGTGGGCTTTCCTTGGAAAACCTTACTTCAACACCGAAACCGCTTTATTAGCTTCACCAACACCCCAAACGGTGCCAGGCTTATCGCCCATAGTAATTACCAGTTCGCCGCCCTGCATCACATCGGTGTGTTTGATATAAGTTTTGGTATAATCAGCGCCATTAAGCGTCATAGCCTGGATATACTTGTTTTTAGGGCCGTTATTTTTAACCACTACATGGAACTTCTTATTTCCCTGCAATTGCAATGTAGCCTCGTTAACTACCGGGCTGCCGAACACGTACAGGCCATTGGCCGGATTAACCGGGTAAAAACCAACAGCAGATAACACATACCAGGCCGACATCTGCCCTACATCCTCATTGCCGATAATACCATCCGGCTTATCGGTATAAAAGTCATCAAGGATAAATCTTACTTTTTCGGCTGTTTTCCATGGCTTGCCCGAGTAAGCATAATAATAACTCATTGGGTGGCTTGGCTCGTTGCCATGTGCATACTGGCCGATCAAACCTGACACATCAGGCGATTTAAATTTGCCCATATCACCTTGCGCAATAAACAATGAATCAAGCTTGGTATTGAACTTATCAACGCCGCCCAGCATATCAATCAAACCTTCTACATCCTGCGGAACAAGGAAAGTGTACTGCCAGCCGTTGCCCTCGGTAAAGTCGCCGGTTTCGTGGATAGAGATGAATGGGCTATACGGTGTACGCCATGCATCCTGCGATAAACGGCCGCGCATAAAGCCAGCCTTTGCGTCATAATAGTTTTTGTAGTAGGCACCGCGTTTACTGAAGTAAGCGTAGTCTTCGGTTTTGCCTAATTTTTTGGCTACCTGCGCCAGGCTCCAGTCGTCTATGGCATATTCAAGGCCCATTGAAACCGATTCGCGGCTGCTATCGGCAGGGATATAGCCGTATTTTTTAACGTATTTGATACCGCGATCGTCACCCATTGCTGTGGTTTTCATGGCCTCGTATGCTAAATTAGCATCAAAACCCTTATATCCTTTTAACAAAGCATCTGCAACAACAGGTACCGCGCTGTAACCCACCATACAATTGGTTTCATTAGCCATCAAATGCCAAACGGGTAAACTACCTTGTTGCTGATAAATAGCCAGCATAGAGTTGATCATATCATTCACATGCTCAGGGTGGATAATGGTTGACAGCGGATTGTTTGAACGGTAAGTATCCCACAATGAAAACGTGGTTACGTTATTGAAACCTTCGTTTTTGTGTACTTTTTTATCTGTTCCCCAGTATTCGCCATTCACATCGTTAAAAATAGACGGCGCTATCATAGTATGATAAAAAGCAGTATAAAACTTCTTCATCTGTGATAATGAATCGGCCTTGATCACAATTTTCTGAAACTGTTTGTTCCAGGCAGCATCAGCATCGGCAACCACTTTATTGAAATCCCATCCTGGTATCTCAGTTTCGATATTAAGCAGGGCATTCTTCGCGCTCACCGGTGAGATACCAACTTTAGCATAAACAACTTCGCCTTTGGTGGTAGCAAAGCTGATAACACCTTTTACTTTTACACCTTTAAGCTCGGTACCTTTTGCGCTGGCGGTACTGTCATAAACATTGAATGTTTTAATAGGCTTTGAAAACACCGCTGTAAAATAAATACGTTGATCATTTGCCCAGCCTTTTGAAAAACGATAACCACAAATGGTATTTTGATCTACCTGTTTAATATAGGTTTCCATTGGCCTGTCCCAGCCAATACCTTCCTGCAAATCAATCAGGATGTGGGCATCCTTTGATGCAGGGAAAGTATACTTATGCATCCCAACACGGGCGCTCGCAGTAAGCTCAACACCGATATCGTATTTTTTAAGCTTTACTTTGTAATAGCCCGGCTTTACAACCTCATCCTTGTGACTGAACAACGATACATAACCGACTTTTAAATTTTTGTTGCTGCCTTTGTATACGTTGATTGGCCCGGTTGTAGGCATAAAAGAAATATCGCCCAGATCACCAATACCGGTACCGCTTAAATGCGTATGCTGAAAACCGATAATGGTAGAATCGGAAATATGATAGCCCGAACACCAGTCCCAACCCTCAGAAATATTGGTTGGGCCTAACTGCACTGCTCCAAACGGAACACTGGCACCCACAAAAACGTGCCCATGAAAACCGGTGCCAATATATGGGTCGACATATTGTGTTAAACCGCCGGCCTTTTTCATGGGCTGCGATTGGTGCCTTTGTGCCTGGGCGCTTAAATTAACCAGGGCCAGTAAACCGGCCAAAACGAGTTGTTTTTTCATTCTTTATTTAAATGATGTATTGAGGTTTATATTGCTGTCAAAGTAAACCTCAATACTTAATAGATTATTAATAAACGCTTAATTCGGCTACGGTAATACCATTGCCTGCAATTACGTGCGTGGCTTCAAATTTAAAATAACGTGCGCTAAATGCCTGCTTTAAAGCTACAGGTTGCTCAATTGGGTTCGATTTGATATTAGAGAACTCGCCAGATGCCACCTTTTCCCAGGTTTTGCCATCATTGCTGACGTAGAAAATGTAGCTATCAACAATGCCTTCAGATTGTTTATCCTGCCTTGGCAAATAACCAAATGCTTTTATCTTTTGTTCCTTACCCAAATCAACGCTGATTTGCTGCGGGAATTGCGCATCTTCTTTTTTAAGGGTACTGTAAAGACTACCTGTATTTTCGTCGAAAGCATTTTCTGCACGCCCCCAGCCATCATTAGCTGCAGTGGCATCCAGCACTTTCCAATCGGTTTTAGCAAAGCCAAATGATGCGTAAGCACTTTCACTTTGTTGATTTTTACCTTCAAAACTCCGGGCTTTTACTACTCCGCCCTCATTAAGCGCAAACGGCTTAGTATAAACCGACGAACTCGATGTTGGCTCGTGCCCGTCAAGCGTATAGCGGATAGCGCTTACAGGAGCTTCGGTAATAATGCTTACTTCGCCTTTTTTATTGCGTGATACTTTTGGTGCAGTTAAATGCACCGGCTCTTTATAAATCCCGAAATCGCTCAAAGCAATAGCCACCGGCGACGCAGTAACCCTCAGTTTCAGTTTACTTGCAGTGATATTTTGAGTTAAACGGATCAGCCTGTTACCGCCAATACTGGTAGCTTCCCCTATTTGCTCCCATTTGCCATTTAAATAAGCATCTACGGCAACTGCTTCAATACGCTGACCAAGCTTAATATTTTCGCGCAGACGGATCACGTTAAACGTTTTTGGCGAATGCAGATCGATAGTTAATTCGGGAGTAGTTACTTTATCATCAGTAGCCCAATAGCTGTAGCGGTTATCATCCAACAAAAACTGCGGACCAAATTTGGCTTTGTTACCGCCACGCACATTACTTGCCGTTAGTGTTGCCCCTTTTGCCAAATTAACAGCAAAGGTTTGCTTAAGCAAGTTGCCGAACTCGGTTAATGATTTAACATCAATCTCGTTAATAATACCACGCGGATCAGGAGATAAACCCAAATCAAGCGCCGCGCCACGGCCTACGCTTTTGTAATACAGATCGAGCAAGGTATAAGGCGATTTTACACCTTCATCCTGCGCTTTGTGATAAAACCATCCCGGACGCAATGACACATCGCATTCGGCCGGCATCCAATACTTACCGTTACGGGTGCCTTCGGTGCCTTCATAATCCTTTACATAACCATTAGCAGGGATCTTGCCTTCATCAGGAGCGTGAGGAGTGTAAGTGGCCCAGCATGTTTCACCTGCATGGCCTTCCTCATTACCTACCCAACGCACATCCGGGCCAACATCGCCAAATAAAACAGCATTCGGTTGCAATTTGCGTGTAATGCCCCAGGTAGTATCCCATCCATAATAAGTTGAACGGTCAATTTTTCTTACTTCACGTTTGCCGCCGTAATAGCCATCACCGCCATTAGCGCCATCGTGCCATGAAATAAACAACGGACCGTAATTGGTATACAATTCTTTCAGTTGCTCACGGTAGATCTTTACATATTCGGCCGTGCCGTAATTAGGGTTGTTCCTGTCCCATGGTGAGCAGTAAACACCTAGTTTCATGCCTAACTTATCGCAAGCTTCACGATATTCTTTCAGCATATCGCCCTTGCCGTTTTTATATGGGCTTTTGGTGATATTGTGCTCGGTAGTTTTGGTTGGCCAGATGCAGAAACCATCGTGGTGTTTGGCTACCACAACCACACCTTTAAAACCACCGGCTTTTGCAGCAGCAACTATCTGCATGGCGCTGAACTGCGATGGGTTAAAAATCTTCGGATCTTCATCGCCAAATCCCCACTCCTTGTTGGTATAAGTATCAACGCCGTAATGGATAATGCAATACATCCCAGTTTCCTGCCAGTTAAGCTGCCCTTGTGTAGGCAATACGCCATAAGGCTTAGGAGCAGTTTGGCCGAAACTATTTAAACCGGCCGTAAGTAACAATAAGGCAATGCCTGTAAACTTCTTCATAATTGGTATTAGGTTATTAGTTTTTGAACCATGATGACGGCACATCCTGAGGGGCCGAGCCATTAACACTGTATTTCAGCAGCAACTTAAAGCCGCCGCCGCCTTCAATAAAATCAAGCTTAAACGGATGCGCACCCATTTTTAGCGCAACCTGTCCGCTCCGTTCCTGCGCCGAGTGATTACCATCGTTATCAACAACAGTTTTATCGCCAATGTACAGCACACCGCCATCATCGCAGGTTAAGTAAAAGCTGTAAATACCATCGGTTGGCACATCGATATAGCCTTTGTAAGTGATACCAAATGACGGAGCTTTAACCGTAGCAGGTACTTCTATTTTATCAGTACTAAACGTGCTGTCAACCTTTGCATTTTGCATTAATGCAGTCTTTTTAAAGAAAGCCTTGTAATAAGTAGCTGCGAGTCCGGGTTTAGGCGGGGCAATTTTTACCGGGCCCAGCATTTGCTGTTGTGTGTAGTTCAAATTATAAACATCGCCACGTGTCCCGGTTGGTGTAAACGCTGCAACCCTTACCAACTCTGATTTAGAGATAGTTAATGGCGGTGGCAATACCGGCGATTGGGTATCAGGCAAAGTACCATCGGTAGTATAACGGATAGTAAGGCTTGGCAATGGAGACGCAATGCTTAGCTTGCCTTCGTTAGTGAAAACATACTGATTAAGCAGGTTAGGAAGATCAGGCAGACGATAGTTGATCTTCATCGCGTCCATCCTTTTATATTGTTGAGTTAAACGTTCCAGGTATGAATCGTATTCACTTTCCTTGTGCGTCCACAGCATTTCAGACAATGCGGTTAACCGCGGCATATACATATAATCGGCGCGTTTTTCTGAAGGAATCATTTCTGACCAGAGATTGGCCTGCGCACCAATGATTGATTTTGCTTCTTCGGCGTTCAATACTTTTGGCACAGGGTTAAAATGATATACCTTACTAACAGAATACTGGTCGGGCTGGTTATCAAAGTAAAGCGGTTCGCCGGGTGTCATGATCACGGTATTGCCATTCTTAACAGCTTTAACCGGGGCATCAGGCACCCAGGTACGCCAGTACATAATAATAGCTGTTGGACTGATGCCGCCTTCAATTACCTCGTCCCAACCAATTAGCTTGCGGCCTTTAGAGTTGAAAAACTTCTCCATGCGGTTAATGAAATAACTGTGCAATGCGGCCAGATCTTTAAGTCCCTCTTTGGCCATCAAAGCTTTACAGGCGTCTGATTTGCCCCAATTGGTACGATCAACTTCATCGCCGCCAATGTGGATATATTTAGACGGGAAGATCTGCATAATCTCGGTAAATACATTTTCGGCAAACTCAAAGGTACTTTCATTACACGGGCAGATTGGTTTGGTGAACAGCTCGCCCCATTTATTTTCACCATCGCAGGTTAAAAACGGATATGAGTTAATGGCCGCCATCATATGCCCCGGCATATCAATTTCCGGAACAATGTCGATATGACGGGCTGCGGCATAAGCCACTACGCCTTTCATTTCATCCTGCGTGTAAAAACCACCGTATAATGTTTTGCCATTTTTTTGAATGATGTGCTCCTTATCGATCACAAAATCCGGATTATCCTTAGCCTTTTTCATGCAGGCCGAGTCCTGATTGTTGAAGGTGCGCCATGCACCGGCTTCGGTAAGCAGGGGATATTTTTTTATTTCGATACGCCAGCCCTGATCATCGGTTAAATGCAGGTGAAGCTTGTTCATCTTGTACAAAGCCATCCTGTCGATAAATTTTTTCAGGTAGCTTACCGAAAAGAAATGCCTCGATACATCCAGGTGCATACCACGCCACTCGTAAACAGGCGCGTCTTCAATAGCTACAACGGGTAAAGACAATTGCTTTTGCACAACGCCCGCTTCAATGCCAACAGGCAATAACTGACGGATAGTTTCTACCGCGTGAAACACACCGGCAGGGTCTTTTGCGCGAATAACAATCTGCTCCTTAGTAACGCTCATGCGGTACGCTTCGGGAGTGGTTATACTTGCGTCATAAACAAGGTTAATAGCATGAGCTTTCTTTACCTTACTTACTTCAATAGGCTTACCTAAGCCTTTACGCAGCAGGTCTTTCAAGGCATAAGCCTCAGTATTAAAAGCATTGGAAGTTACTATGCCGGTTTTAGATGTTATAGTAAATGAACCTTCACCCGCCGTTAATTGAGCCGGGTAAGGGATCAGAGGAAATTTTGCTGCTGTTTCCTGGGCGTTAACAGCACCGGTACAAATAAGCGCTAATGCCGCTGCTGACAAATATTTTGAAATGATCTTCATTGTTTCTGTTTGTTATTTGTCGATAGATATGGTTCTTTCTGTTACGTTCCAGCCACCGATAGTTACTGCAAGGTTTTTATCGGCACCAGGGTTATGGTCGATAACAACTTTTTTAGTTTGGCCCGGCAATACGGTTACATAGTTATCGCTATAAAAAGCCGGAAGGATGCGTTGTTTGGTATCAGCATTAACTAATGATAAACGGTTGAAGAATGCCAAGGCACCATTACCTTCGTTAGTGAGCGTTACCTCAACCTTGCCGTTCTTTAAATATTTAGCTGTTGCACCTAAATCACCTTTAGGCATTTTCTGTAAACCGGAGAAATCACCATTGGCATCAGGCAGCCAGTAAATGTTTTCGTCGATCACTTCGTTATCTGATTTAAGCAATTGCAGGCAAAGGAAAATGCCTTTGTCTTTTGCTTCTCTCTCGATCTCTCTTTTCAGTGATAAATAGCGTTTAGTGGTAGTTGGTGTTACATCGGCAAAAACCTTTGTTAACACTTTCTCCTTGCCATCCATATCATAAGTTTTGGCTACTAGCAGCATATTGCTATGCGTTTTAAAGGTATTGTTGGCTACCATCACCATACCATCTGTTTGGTTGTACATGATGTGTAAAGGTTCACTACCGTTATGTAAGCCGTACAAACAAGCGTTAGGATCAAGGTAATAATCATACATCTGGCCTCGCATCGCTGTCCACGGGTTTTGAGTTTTCCAGATGATGGTACCTGTATACCAATCCCACATGTGTGAGCTAAAACCTTCCATCAAAGCACGGTATTGATCATAATTTACCAACTGTGCTTTGGTTGCAAAATCTTCAACATTTTTGGCTTTTCCGTATTTATCAACAAAACCGTCGTAGCCAATATATTTATGATATTCCCAAACCGGGTCTGTTTTAGTTTTGCCGGTAGAGGCATCAAATTCAGGCACAATCATATTTTCGGCAGGGATAAAACGCTTTAACGATTCATAATCGCTAACCCCAACCGAACCTACTTCCGAATTGAACGGATAAGTTTGATGATCCCAGAAAGTTGTAAGGCTTTGGATGCCGTAAGGGCCATCGCCATTGCCGCCCTGTACATTGCGCGACATTTCTTCGGAGTTTGAATAAGGGATAAACCAACGGGTATTATCCAGTTTTGGCATAATGGTATCGCGCATGGCTGCAAAAATATCTTCGGGCGGGGTGATCTCATTACCACCACACCAGATTGCCAGCGACGGGAAGTTACGTACCAGTTTAACTTGATCGGCAACTGATTTTAAATAAAGGTCATGATCATCCGGATATTTGCGGCGGGTCCATTGGTCATCAGCTTTCATTGGATCGATCCAACGGCCGTTGCAGTCGCCCGATCCCCACATATCCTGAAAAACCAGCATACCGTATTTATCACAAGCTTCATAAAATTCTGGGCGTTCAATCAGTGCGCCACCCCAAACCCGGATCAGGTTCAGGTTCATATCACGGTGAAAACGAACCTCGGCATCATAACGGGCATCACTAAAACGCAGCATCTGATCGGAGATGATCCAGTTACCACCTTTAATAAAGATCTTTTGACCATTTATGTTAACCTGGCGGCTTTCGGTTTTGTTGTTCCACTCGGTAGTGATCTGGCGTACGCCGACTTCAATACTTTTTTGATCGGATACCTTGCCACCTGCTACAAACTGTAAATTAAGCTTATACAAATTTTGCGGACCGTAGCCATTTGGCCACCAAAGCTTAGGATTTTTAAGGCTGTAATCGGTCAGTTTAACTTCCTGTTTTGAATTGGCTTTTAGTGTAACAGGCTGTGACACCAGCTTGCCATCTAAATTATATTGTAAAGTACCGCTCACCGCTGCACCTGTAGCGTTTTCAACCTCGGCAGATACCTGTATAATAGCAGGCTGCTGTGCACCTTCTGGCTTGCGAACACCCGGAACCAGCGTAACCACATGCGGATCTTTGATAGCCACAGCGCCGGTATGCTCAATGGTCACTTTATCCCAGATACCGGTATTGCGGTCGCGAATGGGTTGGATCCAGTCCCACCCTGCTGTGTATTGGATACCTACACCGCGGGCAATGGTTCCGTCACCACCCTGACCGCCGTTGGGGTTACCAACAACATCCGGCGGATAAACAACCACCGCTAAACGGTTGTTGCCATTTTTGTTCAGCCATTTAGTAATGTTATAGCTCTGGCGCAAAAACATACCTTTATGTAGTTTGCTGTTAAGCTTATGCCCGTTAAGGAAAACATCGCAACTATAATTTACACCACGAAAGTTAAGATAGGTTTGATTACTACCAGTTGGCGCAGCCTCTTTAAAATCTTTGGCAAACCAATAAGTGTAATAATCGCGGCCTACTTTATAGATATCAGGGATCTTTTCATTGTTCATCCCGTAAAATGGATCCGGAACCTGTTTATTAGCCACTTGCGTTGTAAGCACAGTTCCCGGCACCACAGCAGGGTTCCATGCAGCCAGATCATAATTAGTTTGAGAAATAATTGTGCCATTATCTTTAACACTATTCATTGAGGTGCATTTCCAGCCACTGTTAAGTTCATAACTGGTTTGCGCCTCTGCGTTTTGATAAACGCCTGAAGCAAGCACGGATAACACTAATGAAAATTTAAACAATGCAGATCTGCCTGCAGAACGGGTTGTTGTCATTTATTTAGATTGGATGAATGTCAAAATTAAAAACTGCCAAATCATTTTAGCTGTAACAACTTGGCTATATGATGTGGGATTTTGTCGGTATAATTGTCATTCAGACGAGTATGCAGAGGCGTGGATACGGAACGAAGGAAATCTTATACACTCTTCAAAGTTTGCTTATTGCTTATATAAGATTTCTCCTCACTCCTATTGCTCAACCCCGCCTGTTCGTCGAAATGACATGATATTTTGGCTACGTAATTAATAAACTATTTTAAAACCGGCCGCTTCATTTAGCCCGCTGGCCTGTTGCAATTTTGCCGGGATACTGATATCGATACCATCAGCTACCTGTTTCCACTTAAGGCTTTGGGTACTGCCAAGAAGGGTTACTTTCTTCACCTTTTTTATATCTTTTAATTTTACAGATACGGTAGCAGGCAAAACTACTTTTTCCTGATCGCTTAAGGCAAATGCGTAAATGGTGTTGCTGCTTTTGGCTTTTGTATAGTATATATTACCTGTTGAATATGGTGCAACTGACTGGCTGGCATAAATACCTTCGCCATTGATCTTCATCCATTGGCTAATACCTTGCAGGCGTTCATAGGCAACCGGATCCCAATCACCATCAGGGCCGGGACCAATATTCATGAGCAGGTTACCACCGCGCGATACGGTCTTCACCAACAACTGAACTATTTGCTGTACCGATTTATAATGATCGCCGGGAACATAGCTCCATGAGTTACCCATGGTTATGCAACTTTCCCAGGGATGATCAAGCGGTACTTCGGGTACTTCCTGCTCCGGAGTAGTGTAATTTTCATATTTGCCGGCTACAGTACGGTCAACCACTATTAATCCTGGTTGTTTTTGCCTGCCCATAGCGGCTATCTTCGGCATATCGATATCCTGGTCAAATTTGATTCCGCGCTGCCATTCTACAGTGGTATCAACACTGCTTTTAGGGCGTACCCATCCTCCGTCGAGCCATAAAATATCAACTTTACCATAATCGCTCATCAACTCGCTTATCTGGTTATAGGTAAAATCTTTAAACTTTTGCCAGCGCTCAGGATATTTTTTAGGGTCGTAGTTTACATTACGATCTTTTGGCGGGAAATATGGCCACCAGTAATTTTCGGTATGCCAGTCGGGCTTTGAAAAGTAAGCCCCTATCATAAAGTTATCTTTACGGAAAGCATTGAAGATTTCTTTAGTTACGTTGCTCCTTGGATTGCTTGAAAAAGGTGTTTTACTGCTTGTGATCTTATAATCGGTTTCTTTGGTATCAAACATGCAAAAACCATCGTGATGCTTGGTAGTAAAAATTACATATTTCATACCGGCATCTTTAGCAGCCTTCACCCATTTTTCGGGATTGAATTTGGTTGGGTTAAAAGTGGTTTGCAAATTTTCATAAGCAGCTTTATAACCATTATAAGTTGCACCATACGGGCCGCGTCGTTGTGTCCAGCCCTCATCTTCCGGACAAATGCTCCAGCTTTCAACTACCCCCCACTGGCTGTAGGTACCCCAATGCATAAACAAACCAAACTTAAGATCCTGCCAATTTGCAATTTTTTGCTCAACTGCAGGGTCGCCTGCAGGAACATATTGCTTTGACATATTGTGCTGTTGCCCAAAGGTTTTGTAACAGCTTAAAACCAAAAGAAATGCTGTAAATAATCGTTTCATCAAGCTTTTATTTTATAAATTACTGACAATTTTATATAGTGTATTGCCTACACACTTTTTAAAATTTTTTAAAAAACATCGCAACTTACATCATAAAATTTTATTTTTCGATATTAATATGTTATTATTGTTACACCATTATTAAGTTTTAAATTTAGTTGATTAATTAAAAAATCTTCGGTTTGAGAGACAGAAAAGTTGATACGCTGAAATTATGGAAACTCATTTGCAATAATGACGATGAGAATGCCTTTGAGCTGTTTTTCCATATTCTTAACAACTCGCTCATTAAATTTTGTGTACTATACGTACATCAACGGGAGATTGCCGAAGAAATAGTTTCGGATGTATTTGTAAAGTGTTGGATTAACCGTAAAAACCTCACCGAAATCCAAAACCCCGAAACCTACCTGTTTGTAGCGGTAAAAAACCAATCGCTAAACCATATTAAAAAATTCTCGACCATTCATCTTGTACAAATTGAAGAAACCAACTCGGTTGAATTTGTGAATACCTATAACCCGCAAAGGGAAATAGAAAACAAAGAGCTGATTTTCAGAATGGACCAGGCCATAGCCGGTTTACCGCAACAATGCCGCATAGTTTTCAGACTGATAAAAGAAGATGGCATGAAGTACAAAGAAGTAGCCGAAATTCTTAATATTTCGCCCCGCACCGTGCAAACTCAGTTATTCAGAGCAATTAAAAAGCTTAGTGTCGTTTTGACACAATACAATAAACATAACGATATCCAACCTAAACCAAACGCTGTCAACATTTTAGGCTCTGTAATTGTGATTTTACAATTATTTTTTTTACACTTGTAAGTAATTTACCTAAATAAGTTGTCCTATCAATAAAAAGGATGCAATTATAAGATGGGCAATGATAAATTTATAGAGCTGGTAGGCAAAAAACTGTCAAATGAAATCAGCTCTGATGAAAATACCGAACTTCAGCGTTGCTTAGCTAATGATGCTTCCCTTCGTGAACAATACGAGGCTATTTCTGCCTATTGGAAACATAGCGATACCGTATACGCCGATAATGCCCTTGCCTTTCAAAAAATAAAATCAAAAATTAAAGCACAAGAGGTTACTGAACCTTCAACCATCATTTCTTCTGCAAAAAAAGGTATTATATATTATCTATGGCGGGCTGCCGCTGCAGTTGTTTTAATAGGAGGCTGCTCCTACCTTTTTTATTCAAAAATGAGTATTTCGGGCAGGGAAATTGCAAACGCAGCTCCCAGCGCCTGGCAAAACAAAAGCACTTTCGTTCGTGAAAAATCCACTATTGTATTAGTCGATGGTACGCGCATTACGCTTAATTCAAAAAGTTCATTAAGATACCCAACAAACTTTACCGGCAAAACCCGTGAAGTTTATTTAAGCGGCGAGGCCTTTTTTGATGTACATAAGGACCATGAACATCCGTTTATTATTCATACCGAAAAAATGAACATTAAGGTACTGGGCACTGCTTTCAACGTTAAATCATATCCCAATGAACCATCAAGTGAAACAACCCTGATCAGAGGGGCTATTGAAGTTACACTTGATGACCGCCCATCTGACAGGATCATTTTAAAACCAAGCGAAAAACTGATTGTTAAAAAAGGATCGTTTACTACTGTTCATAAAAAACAGGACAAACTTTCACCCGCTACCGACAGCAGTGAGGGTCCGCAATATGTTTTAACAAGCTTTACCCGCCTTCACCAGGATGACAGCGCCGTTTTAGAAACTTCATGGACTCAAAATAAACTCATTTTCAGAGATGAAAACTTTGCCGATCTCGCCATGCGTATGGAACGTTGGTATGGTGTTGAAATCAAGTTTAAAAATGATGACATGAAAAAGTACCGTTTTACTGGCACTTATGAAAAAGAAACCATTACCCAGGCGCTTGATGCATTACGCATTACCGAAGATTTCCACTATAAGGTAAAAAACTCGGCCATTTATATTTATTAACTGCCGATTTTCTTTCGATAGCTTTACAATATTCATAATTGTTACACATCAATCCGTTCATTTTACACTATTACCTGTTCTAATTATATTCTAATTATAAAATTTATGTAAATTTAGGCATCCCCAATGGATGTTGGCGACAGGTTAGGTTATCGGTATAAATGAAAATACGGTTTACGTTAATATTATTCTTCAATTTACTGGCTATATTAACTGTATATTCACAAACCCGTGTCACTATCAATTTAAAATCGGCCGATTTTAAAAAGGTAATATCAACCATCGAGCATCAAAGTATTTATCATTTTGTTTACAGCGAACGGAAGATTCCTGTTTTAAATAAAACCGACATTAGCTTTGATAATGAAGATGTTAAAGCCGTGTTGGATAAGATTTTAGCTAACTCTGGTTTTTCTTACACCGAACTTGCCAATCACCTCATAGTAATTGCCCCGGTTGATGAAATAGTTAATGTGGTTAAGGTAACAGGCACTGTGGTTGATGAAACCGGAGCACCGCTTGCCGGCGCTACTGTTAGGGTAAGAGGCTCAACAATGGGTGCACCTACTGATCAAAAGGGTGCCTTCTCATTTGAAGCGCCAGACCAGTCAACATTGATTATCAGCTTTGTAGGCTATGTCACCAAAGATGTAAAACTATCGGGCGCAGCTCCGCTTAAAATAACACTTACCGTAAGCAATGTTTTAAGTGAAGTTGTGGTAACTGCACTTGGCATAAAAAAAGAAGAGAAAAAAGTTGGCTATTCGGTAACAACAGTAGGCGGCGAAGTGCTTGATAAAGCCAAAGAATCAAACGTGGCCTACTCATTGGAGGGTCGCGTAGCAGGTTTAAGCATCAACGGTGTTAACGGTGGGCCTGCATCGTCCGCACGTATTTTACTAAGAGGGGTTACCAGTTTTGGAGCAAGCGCGCCTCTTTTTATCATCAACGGCGTCCCTATTGATAATACCCAGCGCGGAGCGGCCAACGAATGGGGCGGTGCCGATTTTGGCGACGGTATCAGCAATATCAACCCCGATGATGTTGAAAGCATGACCGTACTGAAGGGACAGGCTGCATCAGCATTATATGGCGCAAGGGCAGCTAATGGCGTAATCCTTATCACTACTAAAACCGCAAAAAAGAATTCGGGTTTTGGTGTTGAATTTAACACCAATTATCAAACCGATAAAGCCATTAATACCTTTGATTATCAAACGGTTTACGGGCAGGGGCTGTATGGTATCAGGCCCGCTTCAGTGAATAACGCCATAACATCGGGCAATTTCGGCTGGGGTGAAAAGCTTGACGGTAAGCCAACTATACAGTTTGACGGTAAATACTACCCCTACTCGGCCGTTACGGATAATATTGATAAATTTTATCGCCGTGGTTATACATACACCAATACCGTAGCTTTTAATGGCGGTAATGAAACGGGGGCTTTTCGCCTATCGGTTTCAGATCTCCGCAATGGCTCAATCATCCGTAACAGCGGCCTTAACCGCAAAACAGTAAACCTCACTGCAACCCAGGGAATTACCGATAAATTCAACGTAAATGTTATTGCTAACTATATAGATGAGTCATCAAACCTGAAACCCAATTTGAGTGATGGGCCTCTTAACCCCAATAACATTCAATACCTTGCTGCCAACGAAAACCAGGCGGCCCTGGCACCGGGATATGACTCAAGCGGTAACGAACTGAGATGGACCGGCGATACATTTGTAACCAATCCATATTTTGCTGTAAACAAATTTGTTAATAACATAAGCCGGAACCGTTTGATATCGGCCATTACCGCCCGATACAATATTCAAAGCTGGCTGTATGCCCAGGCCCGCCTGGGCGACGATGTGCTGTATGATAAAAGGTTAACCATTACCCCTACCGGTACTGCTTATTCGCCTGGTGATGCGGGTTCGATGGATGAACAATCATCTACAGAACGCTCTGAACTTAATGCCGACGTCTTGATCGGTGCCAAGCGGGACATTATAAAAAACCTGCTTAGCTTTGATTTATCCGGCGGGGCAAACCTTCGTAAAAACAGCTATGAATTTACGCGCCTTTTCGGGGGGCCGTTCATCATACCTAACTTTTACAGTTATAGCAACCTGGCAACCAAAAGCAGCAGCTATGATTATAAAAGCTCTGAAACACATTCAACTTATTATTCAGTCGACCTGTCGTTAAAAGATTTCTTAACAGTAACTACTACAGGCCGTTATGACACTTACTCAACCCTGCCGGTTGATAACCGGAGTATTTTTACGCCATCGGTATCGGCGAGTGTCCTGTTTTCGGACCTTGTACACATCCCCGGGCTTGATTTTGGCAAGCTCCGGTTATCATATGCCCAAACAAGTGGCGAACCCACGGATGTATACATCACATCACAATACTATACCATTAATAATCCTGTAAATGGCATACCTACAGGAGGTTTCAACGATAGTTTGCCTAATCTTTTTTTAAAGCCGTATACACTTACAGAAATGGAAGTGGGTACAGACCTGAAATTTTTTAACGGGAGACTGGGACTTGATGTGGCCTATTTCCATCGAAAAACCAGGAACGAGATCATTAAGGGAGATCTTGACCTGGCAACAGGTTTTGCCCGCAGGTTTATCCCTACAGGCTCCACCCAAAACAATGGCATTGAAGTTTCGCTAAATGCTACACCTGTTAAAACTGTTAATTTCAACTGGTCACCATCGTTTAATTTTACTTATGTACAAAACAAAATTCTCCAGACAGATGGCACGACCGAATCGGCTAATATAAGTTTTGGTACTTACCGCCCGCTTAATGCGGCCACGGCCCTGGTTAAAGGCTTGCCAGGCCCACAGATTATGGCCAATGATTACCTCAGAAACAGTAAAGGACAAATTATTTTTGATGGAAATGGCTTACCGCAGGCCGGTCCGCGGGTACCGATGGGCAGTGCGGTGCCTAATATTTACGGCGGGTTTAATAACAGTTTCACCTACAAAAAATTCAGTCTATCATTTTTGATCGATTACCGGTTTGGCAACAAAATACTTTCGGCCACAAACTACAACAGTATCTATCGTGGCTTTAATAAACTTACCTTACCGGGGCGCGAAACAGGTGTTGTTGGTGATGGCGTAAACGCCAATGGAGATAAAAATACGGTTGTTGTACCGGCACAAACCTATTACCAGGCACTTGCCCAAAGCGTTTCGGCATTGAATGTTTTGGATGGCAGGTTTATTAAATTGCGGCAGGTTACTTTTGGTTATACATTTTCAAAAGGCTTTCTTGATAAAACGCCATTTGAAGGGATAACTTTTTCATTAGTAGGCCGAAACCTGTGGACGATCATGAAACGATCTGACAATATTGACCCCGAATCGGGCTTTTCGCCGGATATAAAATATGCCGGAATTGAGGGTGCGAGCCTTCCGCCAACGCATACTTACGGAATAAATGTTAACTTTAAACTCAAAAAATAAATTACCCTAAAATGGCATCCACCATAAAACACAAACTCCTATCCTGTTTAGTAATGCTTGCGGCGTTACTAAAATTTTCTACCGCAAATGCGCAGGTCCCTTTTTACAAAGACGCTTCGCAATCGATTGATTTACGTGTTAAAGACCTTTTATCAAAATTAACCCTTGAAGAAAAGATCTCCCTGCTAGGCTACCGCAGCCAGGCTGTCCCTCGTTTAGGCATCCCTGCCTACAACTGGTGGAACGAAGCTTTACACGGTGTGGCCCGTGCCGGCGAGGCAACTATATTTCCACAAGCCATCGGCATGGCTGCTACCTTTAACGACGATCTGCTAAAGCAGGTATCAACTGCTATTTCAACTGAAGCCCGTGCAAAATACAACCTGGCTATTGCCCAGGACAGGCACTTGCAATACATGGGCCTTACCTTTTGGACACCCAACATCAACATTTTCCGCGACCCACGCTGGGGACGTGGACAGGAAACTTATGGAGAAGATCCTTTCCTAACCGGCCGTATGGGTTCGGCTTTTGTTAAAGGTTTGCAGGGCGACGATCCTAAATATCTGAAAGCATCGGCAACAGCCAAACACTTTGCAGTACACAGCGGACCTGAAGCTACCCGCGATAAATTTGACGCCAAAGTTGATGAAAAAGACTTGCGCGAAACTTACCTGTATGCTTTTCACGAACTGGTTAAAAACCATGTGGAATCGGTAATGAGCGCATACAACCGCATTAACGGCGTGCCCAATTCAATTAATAAAGTATTACTTACAGACATTCTGCGTAAAGAATGGGGCTTTAATGGCCACGTAGTTACTGATTGCGGCGCTTTGGATGATGTTTACCTTACCCACAAAACCCTGCCTACTGCTGTTGAAGTAGCTGCCGCAGCAATCAAAGCAGGTGTTGACCTGGATTGTTCATCTATTTTGCAAAACGATGGTATCAAGGCTATTAAACAAGGCCTGCTAACCGAAAAGGATGTTGACCAGGCGTTGAGCGCTATATTACGTACCGAGTTTAAACTGGGCTTTTATGATGACCAGACTGCTAACCCATATCATGGCTACGGTGCAGACAGCGTTCATAACGACCAGCATTTAGCATTGGCACGTAAAGTGGCCCAGCAAAGTATGGTACTGTTAAAGAATAACAACAATGTTCTGCCTTTCAAAAAAAGCAATTATTCGAGCATTATGGTAGTTGGGCCAAACGCGGCCTCGCTTGATGCTATGATAGCTAACTACCATGGTACCAGCAGCAAGGTGATCAACTTTGTTGAAGGTATTACCGGCGCTGTTGATAAAGCTACCCGCGTTGAATATGATTTAGGTTGCGACTATAAAGATACCACCCACTTTGGCGGCACCTGGGCTGCAGGTAATGCCGATGCAACCATCGCGGTTATTGGCCTGTCCCCTGTTTTAGAGGGCGAAGCTGGCGATGCATTCCTGTCAGAAAGTGGAGGCGATAAAAAGACTTTAAGTTTGCCTGCCAGCGAAATTGCCTTTATGAAAGAATTACGTAAAAGCGTAAAAAACAAACCGCTCGTAGCCGTAATTACCGCAGGCAGCGATATTGATGTATCTGCCATTGAACCTTATGCAGATGCCATCATCTTTGCCTGGTATCCTGGCGAACAGGGTGGTAACGCTTTAGCTGATATTATTTTTGGCGAAGTTTCGCCTTCAGGTCACCTGCCGCTTACTTTTTATAAAGACATGAGCGACTTGCCCGATTATAGCGATTACAATATGAAAAACCGCACCTACCGTTACTATACCGGCCCTGTGCAATACCCTTTTGGTTTTGGTTTAAGCTATACCACATTCAACTATACTCTTGGCAGCAAATTGAAAGCTACCTACAAAAAAGCAGACACCGTTGCAGTAACTGTAAATGTTAAAAATACCGGCAAATTCAACGGCGACGAGGTAGTACAAGCTTATATCAAATATCCAAACATCGACAGGATGCCGGTTAAGGAATTGAAAAGCTTTAAACGCATTAGCCTGGAGCAGGATAAAGAGGGTGTGGTTACACTGAAAATCCCGGTTCAGGATCTGCAAAAATGGGACCTTGCTACCCACAAATGGAAACTTTATCCAGGCAGCTATAAGCTGGTTCTGGGCAGCAGCTCGACCGATGAAAAGCTGACGGCTGATTTTAAAATAGCTAATTAGGAAGCTATTTTGAGCTAATACGATAAAGACTTACGAAGTTTTAAAAACTTCGTAAGTCTGGATTATACTTTTAAGTTTTTTACAACAAAGCCGTTAAATCCTTCCTAATTCTACTTTTATCAGTAGCAGTCTTAGCCAATTTTAGTGCAGTTTGCAAATGCGATACTGCTTTTTCACCATCCACATCTGTATACAAATAGCCAAGCAACACATGGTACAGGTGGTTGGTATCCAGCTTTAATTTCTCGGCCTCATTAATAGCTTTCTCTTTCCCTTTTACTTTCGCCAGAGCGTATGCCCGGTTCAGCGCAGCCGCGGGCGAATAAGCTGCAATAAGCAACCTGTTGTATAGCATTAATATATTTTCCCACTTTTCGGCAGTGTCTGCTTTAACAGTATGCCAATAGGCTATAGCAGCTTCAATATGATATTTGCCCGCCTCGTTCCCTTTTGAGGCCAGGTTAAGATAGTGTCTTCCCTTCGCTATCAGTTCGTCATTCCAAAGCGTCCTGTCCTGATCGTCATAGCGGATCATTTCGCCGCTTTCATCTATCCGGGCATCAAACCTTGAAGCATGAAAACACATCAGCGATAACAAGGCATTTACTTCTGGCAAATTGGTTTGTTTATTTTCTATCAGGAGATAGTTAAGGCGCATAGCCTCTAAACAAAGGTCTTTACGCAATGTAGTACTCTGGCAACTGGAGTAATAACCTTCATTAAAAAGCAGGTATAAGGTTTTCAATACAATGCCTAAACGGTTAACGATATCGCCCGGTTCAGGGAAAACAATTTTCACTTTCTGCTCCCGCAGTTTTTCTTTGGCCCTGAACAGGCGCTTATTAATGGTTTCTTTATTGGATAAAAAAGCTTCGGCAATTTCGTCAATCCCAAAGCCGCAAAGAATGCGCAGGGCAAGACCAATCTGCGCCTCGGCAGGAAGTACCGGGTGGCAAATGGCAAACATCATTTGCAGCTGGCTGTCGCTGATATTTTGATCAGACAGGTCGATCTCTGCTTCAAAATTATCTTCCGCATCAAACCCTTCAACTATTTTTTGCTTAAACCTTGCACCACGCCTTACATAGTCGGTTGCTTTGTTGCGGGCTACGGTATATAACCATGCTTTAGGATTATCAGGCAGCCCCTTAATACCCCATGTTTCAGCGGCGGTGAGGAATGTATCGCTGGCAATATCTTCTGCAGCTTCAATATGTTCAAAGCCGAAATAATGGCATAATACTGCAATTATCTTTTGATATTCGGAGCGAAACAAATGCGGTAAAAGCTGATCCTGCTGCATAAAAGAAGCCGCCTCCCGTATATGAGAGGCGGCAAAATTAATTTACACTTCCATTGGGATGATAGGACGGACTTCAACACTGCCCCCTACCGATAATATCGGGCAT
The DNA here is from genome assembly GCF_047324315.1 of Mucilaginibacter sp. Mucisp86. Taxonomy (NCBI): domain Bacteria; kingdom Pseudomonadati; phylum Bacteroidota; class Sphingobacteriia; order Sphingobacteriales; family Sphingobacteriaceae; genus Mucilaginibacter; species Mucilaginibacter sp. Mucisp86. Next base: position 5,630,698 of record NZ_CP168503.1, on the reverse strand, counting down.
CCTTTTGATAGTTCGGTTGCCTCCTCTAAGGTTGATGCTTTGATAATGGTGTAACCGCCAATAGCTTCCTTCACCTCAACATAAGGGCCATCTGTTACTACATTATCTGGTTTAATTACACTGCCGGCAGTGTCCAGCCTGTTACCAACGGCTACCAGTTTGTTTTGCGTAGCAATGCCGCCAATCCACTCGCGCCAGTAGTTCATCATGGTTTGCATTTGCTCGGGTGACCGTTTTGCTGCTGTGGCTTCTGCATCTCTTCTGAAAATCAATAAGAACTCGTTCATGTTTTTAAATTTAATGGTTAAAAACCAAAAGACGATCAGGTTTGGTTGAATTGGACAACTGCACAATTTTTTTTTCAAAGTAATCAGAAAAAGCTTAATCTGCCTAATACTATTTCAGTGCGCGCAATCTATAACATTACATAACACTTATAAATTAAGGTTGATATGCTTTTGTTATTTCACGTACTTTGATATATAACAACACTACAACACTACCAAACCATGAAATACAGAAAATTAGGAAACACCGGAGTCGAACTTTCGGCCATCGGACTGGGCTGTATGGGCATGAACCATGCTTACGGCCAGCCGGATGATAATGAATCGATAGCAACACTTGAAAAATCAATAGAAATAGGCATCAACTTTTGGGATACAGCCGATGTATACGCCAATGGCCGAAATGAGGAACTGGTATCAAAAGTATTGGTGCCTAATCGTGATAAAATTTTCATCGCCACTAAATTCGGGTTCAGGGCAGGCTCAGATGGCAGGCTTACCGAGTTTGATGGCTCGCCTGCCTATATCAAAACCGCCGTTGAGCAAAGCTTGAAACGTTTAAAAACAGATGTGATAGACCTGTATTACGCTCACCGCATCGATCCTAACGTACCCGTGGAGGACATGGTTGGCGCAATGGCCGAGTTGGTAAAAGAAGGCAAAGTAAAATATCTGGGTTTATCTGAAGCTTCGGCCAATTCTATCCGCCGTGCCCATGCAGTACATCCAATCAGCGCCTTGCAAAGCGAGTACTCATTATTGACCCGCGATGTTGAAGCCGAAATCCTACCCGTTTGTAAAGAATTGGGGATTTCTTTTATACCGTTTAGTCCGCTGGTGCGAGGATTGGTAACCAACGCGTTAGATGTAACCAAACTTGCCGATAACGATTTCAGGAAAAGTCTGCCCCGTTATCAGAGCGAAAACGCCGAAAACAATATGGGCCTTGCTCATGAATTTGCACAGCTTGCGGCTCAAAAACAATGCACGCCTGCTCAGCTGGCACTTGCATGGGTGTTGGCACAGGGTGATAATATTATCCCCATCCCGGGTACAAAAAGAAGAAAATATTTGCTGGATAATGCAGGATCGGTTGATGTGGAATTAACTTCCGCCGATCTGCAGGATATTGAAGCAGTTTTAGCCAAATACCCAGATACCGGCGACAGGTATAACGAGGCCAATTACAAATTCGTTGATAAAAATTAACATTCATCATCATTTCACGCAGAGGTATAGTTACCTTGTCACTATACCTCTGCGTGAAAATTAACGATCAAAACATGGCTTACAACCAACAAATGGCCAACCGCATCCGCGAAGCATTAATGGACTTACCCATAGTGGAAGAAAAGAAAATGTTTCAGGGAGTTTGTTTTATGGTTGATGATAAACTATGTGTTTGCGTTCGCGATAATAGTATCTTATGCCGTATAGGTGAGCAACGCGCTCAACTTGAACTTGAGAAAGGTAACTGCAACCAGATGGTAAGCGGCAACCGGGTGATGAAAGGCTATGTTTATGTTGAAGATCTTAATTTACAAAACAACGCAGATTTAAACTACTGGATAAACCTGTGCCTTGAATTTAACCCGCTTGCCGAAGCTTCTAAAAAGAAGAAACCTAAAAAATAGGTCCTCTTATTAAAGATCAAACAAAGCCGCTCTTTTTCGAAGCTCTATTACTGATACCATTTTTACTTTCTGAGATAACCGGGTTTACGCCGTAAACCTTTAAAAATGCTTTGTTATATTTGAATACAGGTGCGGGCATACCGTACTATATTCAAAATAAAAAGCAAACCTATACGTGAAAAATCACAAAGCCAACGGTTTTATCCTGTTATTCTTACTTTTTGTGACTGGCAGCTCAATAGCTAAGGGACAAAAAGCAACAGCCTCTCAGGTAGATGTATGCATTTACGGCGGAACATCAGCAGGAGTTATCGCCGCCTATACCGCCAAAAAAATGGGGAAAACCGTGCTACTAATTGAACCCGGGAATCACCTTGGCGGGCTAAGTTCAGGAGGCCTGGGTTTTACAGATATCGGTAATAAGTATGTGGTAACCGGCCTGGCAAAAGATTTTTACCGCAGGATAGGAACACATTACGGACAGTTGGAACAATGGATTTTTGAGCCGCACGTGGCAGAAAATACCTTTCAAAGTTACATCAGCCAGGCCCATATTAAGGTATTATATCGTTACAGGCTTTCAAATGTGATTAAAAAAGCAAATGCCATTAAGTCAATTGTAGTAGAATCACCGGGTTCAATTGCTCCCACTCAGCTTATCTCGGCCAAAATATTTATTGATTGCAGTTACGAGGGTGATTTGATGGCCAAATCCGGGGTTAGCTATACAGTTGGCAGAGAAGCAAATACAACCTACAATGAAACCTACAATGGCGTGCAACTCCTGGAAGGGCACCAGTTTCCCGACCATATAGATCCCTATCGGGTTAAGGGAGATTCAACAAGCGGCATGATCTGGGGAATAAGCTCCAGTAAATTGATTCCGCTGGGAAGTGGCGACAAAAAAGTTCAGGCATACAATTATCGCATCTGCTTAACTAATAATCCAGCCAACCGCATACCCATCAGCCGGCCGGCGGGATATGATTCAACACGTTACGAATTGCTTGCCAGGCTAATTGAAGCACAAAAGGATAAACTAAGCCTAAACGATTATTTTATCTGGAGCTCAATGCCGGGCCAAAAAACTGATATCAATAACCGTAATGGGTTTTCAACCGACCTGATCGGGACAAATTACTCATATCCCGATGGCAGCTATCAGGTTAGAAACCAGTACATCAATGACCTGAAATTATATACGCAAGGTTTGCTGTATTTTTTTGGGCATGATGAACGGGTCCCTCTGCCCCTACGCAAACAAATGATGCAATGGGGATACCCTAAAGATGAATTTAAAGACAATAATAACTGGTCGTTTCAACCTTATATCCGGGAAGCAAGGCGCATGATCGGTGCTTATGTCATGACCCAGGCAAACTGCACCGGAAAAGTAAAAGTTGCTGATAGTATTGCAATGGCTGCTTACACCATGGATTCTCATAATTGTGACCGCCTGGTTGTAAACCATATGGTGAAGAACGAAGGGAATGTAGAAATCCCCGGTTTTCCTCCGTATCCTTTATCGTACAGGGCTTTGTTACCAAAACAGCAGGAATGCAATAACCTGCTGGTGCCTGTTTGTTTATCGGCCAGTCATATTGCTTATGGTTCGATACGTATGGAGCCTATATTTATGGTATTGGCGCAGGTGGCGGGTGTTGCTGCAGGGATAGCCATTGACAATAATATCGCAGTTCAAAAGGTTAATTATCAAAATATCAACAGCATAATTAAAAACAATCCTTTATTAAATGGGCAAAAACCTGAACAGGTAATCGATAATCAAAGCAAGGATATTGCGGTAAAAGGGAATTGGGCAACCAAAAAGGGCAATGCTTACGGGCCGGATCTGCTTTATTTAGATAGTCATGGTAAAAGCACTGCTGCAGTTAGGTTTTATCCCGAAAAATCAACAAACGGTACGTTTAAGCTGTATAGTTATTATACAGCCTTACCGGCAGGCGCCGATACTATCAGCATCAAAATTTTTGACGGCCGGAAACTACATCTTCAAACACTCATCAAATCGGATATCAAAGTTCAGGGGCAAACATCGGGCGAATGGGTGTTTTTAGGAGCTTTTGTACTTTCTGAAAAAAACCGGCCTTATGTAGAGATCGGCAACAACGGATCACCGGGCGCTATTACAGCCGATGCGGTATTATTTAAACCCGACAAGTAATAAAACCTATCAAATTATTATTAGCAAAACGCATTGAACTTTTTTTAAGATAATTACTTATTTTCAGCATCATAACCTCAGCATCAAAACAAGCTTATGAACCTGAATATAAAATGCTTATCTCCGCGCATAAGCGAATATATTGTTGCTCTTTTACTGTTGAGCAGTATCCATAACAATGCAGTTGCACAAAGCCCTTATCAGCCAGTACGGCCGCGTATTGTGATTACTGCCGATCCGGAACTGGATGACAATAATTCACTTATCCGTTTTTTACTTTACAGCAGCGATGTAGAGGTTGAAGGGCTGATATACGCGAGTAGCGCCTTCCATTGGAAGGGCGACGGAAAGGGCAGCAAATGGTTTGTCCCCGGCAGGGAATATGCCCGCTTTGGGTTGAATTTATGCCCCTGCGAATCCTGGCGCTGGGCAAAAGATGAGCATTTTATTCATGACGCGGTAGAGGCCTACGCAAAAGTGTATCCAAACCTAAAAATACATAATCCCGCATACCCTTTGCCTGCTGAGCTCCGGTCAAAGATCCGTTTTGGAAATATTGAATTTGACGGTGATATTTCGAAAGATTCGCCAGGATCAGATCTTATTAAATCATTAATACTTGATAATAAACCAGGACAGTTATATATCACTGCCTGGGGAGGGCAAAGTACTATTGCCCGCGCCCTCAAATCTATCCAGGAGCAATATGAATACACTACTCAATGGGAACAGATCAAAGCAAAAATTTCCAGAAAAGTTGTGTTGCTCCCTTCCGGCGACCAGGATGATACCTATGCAAAGTATATCAAACCCAATTGGCCGGGCATTGAGTGCCGGCAATTTCAGGACGGGCCAAATTATGGTTATGGCGCACAATTAAAAGCCAGAACTGAAGATTCGGTTTATATGACATCATCCTGGATGAAAGAAAACGTATCAGGCCGTGGCCCGTTAGGTTCGTTATACCGCGTTTGGGGCGATGGCAAACAGATGGCAAAAGGCGATATCATGGATTACTTTGGTTTAACAGGCCACACTGATGATGAGCTAAGAAAAATGGGATATGTTGTTTGGATGCCTGTACAGGAAAAAGGCTCGTGGCTGGGAGAAGGTGATGACCCTACTTTTATGAATATGCTTCGAAACGGGCTGCGCGCCTACGAAGCGGGTTCTTTCGGTGGCTGGGGAGGCCGTGAGATTATCAACCCGAATACCAAAAACATCTTCTTTCAAACGGGTGATACTTCGTCACGCGCCATGGCAGCTACACTCAGCACCGCCACTGCCCAAACCAACAAAACTGCAGATGTTGCCGCTTATCCCAACTTTTTCCCTGCAGCACAACAGGATTTTGCTGCCCGCCTCAAATGGTCTGTAACCCCTAAATATGCAGGTGCCAATCATGAACCCGTAGTAAAAATAGAAGGGCCCTTGAATATTATGGCCTCCGCAGGAGAAAAAATACGCCTTAACGGCAAAGTATCTGACCCGGATGGAAACGCAGTTTCAATCAATTGGTGGCAGTTTCAGGTTGGAACTTATCAAAAGAAAGTGAATATAGTCAACGCTACTTCTGCGCAGGCCGTAGTGGAGATTCCTGCCGATGCAGTGTCAGGTCAAACCATCCACATTATTCTTGAAGCAACAGATAATGGTTCGCCTTCACTTACAAGGTATCAACGTGTAGTTATTACTGTGCGATAATGTAACCTTTATTATAGCTGCAAACGGCCATTTTTATTATTTGCACCTTGGGACTTTAAATCGATCCCCCTTCCTGAAGTTATCGTGTAGACACATTTTTTAAAATAAAAGAAAATGTCATTTGATTGAGCTGGGGCCGGGTCGAGTGCTGGAGCGAAAGAGAAATCTTATACACCTTGTAGAGCCGTGTGGATGGTTTAGAGCATGATGTATAAGATTTCTCCTCACTCCTGCTACGCAATCCCCCCTGGTTCGTTCGAAATGACATTCGATTTTATTGATCGATTTTCGTTGACCAAGATAAGTCCACACAATAGTTCCAGAGAGTGTGATTTAGAAGATTTATTTCAACTTCTTAACCTGCACACTAAAATCAACACCAACAATCGGAATCTTTTTCCAAGGTTGGGTTTCGCCATCTTTATGGAAAGTACCTCCGTTAAATAAACCGCAGGCAAATCCAATGTTGGAGTTGGTTTTAGTTGTCAAAAATTCAATAGAAACCACAATATCACCGGCCACTTTAACATTGTACGGTGATAAGTCGACAGTGGTTAGTTGATGGCTTTCCACATTGTCGTATTTTTTAATGTAACCTTTTATTTCGTCTTTAACCAAATTGGCTTCGTTTGGAAACTTTCCGGCCATTTGGTAAACATTTACTTTAAAGGGAATGCTGTCATTTGAGCGGTTTTGCGTATGAAAATTCAGCCTGAGCAGTTGTACTTGTTTTTTACCGGCACTCATTTCAATGCCAACTTGTCTGCCTTTAACAGCATCAAAAGAAGTGTTTGATGAGCCCGTACGGGGCTTATTGCCTATAGCTTTGGTTTTATCCTGGGCGGATACGTTAACCGCAACAAAGCATAAAAAACATAGGGCAATGAGTTTTACAAAATTTCGGGGGAATATTGAATTGAACATAACAATAAGTTTTAGATGGATTTATAAGGTAGACGATGGTGATAAACAAATGGTTGCACCGATCTGAATTTTTAAGGATTTATTTATTCAGAGAAACATTACTTGCATCTCCTTCTATTTTTTTCTGCAACAACACATTCGGAGACGCATGTGATGAGCCTCTACCTGTAAAAATCACTCCTTTTTAACCTCACTGTTCCTGATAAAAATGACCGACATCAGCGCGCCCAAAAAACCAAGCCCGGCGCAGATCCGCATAATATTCCCGTATGCTGAAATAAATCCGTTATGATAAGCAATCTCAACTGCCTTTTTATCCGGCTCGTTAATACCAACAGGTACTTTGGCGTTGCCTAAATTTGCCGATTGCTCTATAACTGCTTTTCTGTCTTTTTCATTCAGGGTTAGCTTCTTCAACTCGCCCTGCATCGCCCCCGAAAAAAACAATACTGCCAGTGCACCAAAAATGGCATTGGCAAAAACATTGGCTATCCGGGTCATGGCATTGTTAATGCCCGATGCCGTTCCCGAAAAATGATCGCTCACCGAGCCCATAACTGTAGCTGTAAGCGGAGCAACGGTTAACGACATACCAAAGCCAAAAACAAGTACTCCCGGAAAAAAACTTGTCCAATAATCAGACGGGCCTGCGGTTTGTTTTATAAACGACAGGATCAGCAAGCCCACTCCTGCTAACGCCGGACCAACAATGAGTAATAAACGCGGGCCTTTTTTATCGGCAATGGCACCGGCATAACGCGCAATGGAGATCATAAGCACTGTAAAAGGTAAAAACGTTAAGCCCGATTGCAATTGGCTATACCCCTGCACCAGCACCATGTTTAACGACATGAATAACATTCCCCCGCCCAAACCGGCATACAGAAAAAATGTAAGCAGGTTTATACCGCTGAATGTTCTGTTGCTAAAGAGACTTAACGGCATCATGGGATGTTTACTTGTACTTTCGATATATAGAAAAACTATCAGCAACAATATTCCCGCTCCTAATGAGCCATAAACCTGCCAGTTATTAAAGCCAACTGCGGGCATCCGCAAAAAGCCAAAAGTAAGCAACGCAAGTCCCAGAGCAATAGAAATAGCGCCGGGAAAATCAATAGACTGATCAGCGCTGTCATCCTTGCTTTCAGCAACTTTGCGCCAGAGAATGAGTAATGCCACTATCCCAATAGGCACATTGATAAAAAATATGTATCGCCACAAACCTGCATCGGCTAAAGCCCCGCCAAGCACCGGGCCGCCCATAGTTACCACCGTTGTAATGGCCGACCACGTACCTATTGCTTTCCCCCTTTCTTTTGCATCAATAGATGATGAAATAAGCGAAAGGCTCCCCGGTATCATCAGCGCACCGCCAACACCTTGTACTATCCTGAAAACAATAAGGTAAAATACTCCCGGCGAAAGGCCACAAAGTGCCGAACCGGTTATGAAAATGAAGATGCCTATCATGAAAACCTTCTTTCGCCCCAATTTATCACCGAGTGAACCGCCAACTAAAATAAGCGAAGCCAGCATGAGCAGGTAAGCGTTCAGGATCCAGAATAGGTCGGCCCCTTTGGCATCGAGGCTTTGTTGTAAAGCCGGCAGCACCACATTAAGCGCAGTACCATCAATAAACGCCATAGCCGAAGCCAGTATAGCCGAAACCATGATCCATTTGCCGGCAGGGCTGCCTAATGAAACTGTAGCCATATATTATAAGATTGTAACTGAAAGGTTTACTACAAAGTTGCAGTAAATGATCGGATTAACCCGGCCGAAAAGAAACAAATTACAGCATGGCCAAAAAAATATGACTATCGCCTGAAAACACCGATATTTTCCGGGCATAGCAGTATCAGCAAAAATATAGCGGAGAGATCAAGCGGTAAAACCTCTGATTCATTCACAGCCGAAAATAGCACCATTAAAATAGCTAACGTAATTATTGCGATAACATGGTTGCGATGCGGAATGGGGATCCCGATTCTATCAATAAATCGCTTAGCCTTAAAATTACTCCGGTATATAAACGGCAGTATCAAAAAATAAAAAGCACCTGCGGCTATCAAAATCCAATAGAGCACGATTTTGCCGGTCTCATTAATTTTGATTATTCCGTTTGCATTTGCCCCCAATATTACCGTGTTGGTTTTAAACAGCGAATGGGTTGACAGATGAAAAAGATCAGGCAGACTGCTCATTTTTTCGGCTATAAAAAAGAAGCTTACTATTCCCGCCAAAATCAGAACAATACAAAATTGGATACTGCGGTAGCGGGAAAGCCTTATGATGTATGCTATTGAAACCCCAAGAATGATGAGCAGCAACAAAACGGTGATATAACCAATAAATCCACCGGCAGGATTGTACATCATGTCAAAATATACTTTAGCGGCAAAGAAAAGCATAATAGCCCCTATGGTGAACATGATCATTAATCCGAATATCAATGTCTCAAACTTTGTTAAGCTGTTCTTTTTACGGGCAGTATTATAGGTATTGAGCACGGCAATTATTTTATAGATGATGTAACGACTAACAAAAACTTACCAAAACATGTTTCGGTGTTCTTTAAAACGAAAACATACTCCGAATTATTTCCGTCACATCAACGGCTGCATTCATCACATTTACTTCTGAAGGGCACATTGTTGCTGTATCATTGAATTATAAATCAACAGCCACATGAAAAAGCTTATCCTGATACTCATTCATCTCACCATTGCGTACTTTTTAAAAGCCCAGCCGCCGCAACAACCCATTGTTTTGGGACGGATAGACACGGTTTACTCCAACACCCTGAAAGAAAACCGGCCGCTCTGGGTTTATACGCCTGGATTTGATACCAACTATTTTTCAAAACCGGAGTTTCCGGTTTTGTACGTTTTAGATGCCGATGATCATTTCATGTCGCTGGTTACCATGATCAAAGAACTTAGTGCAACCGCCGGTAACACCGTATTGCCGCAAATGATCATAGTCGGCATCCTGAACACGCCCGGGCACCGCACGCGGGATCTTACGCCTACCAACAGCACTATTGATAAATTATCAGGAGGAGGCGAAAACTTTGCAACTTTTATGGAGAAGGAGCTGATCCCATATATAGATAAAACATATCCAACTGCCCCCTATCGTACCATGATTGGCCATTCACTGGGCGGATTAACCGTGATCAATATGCTATTAAAACACACCCAGGTTTTTAATGGCTATGTAGCTATTGACCCCAGCATGTTTTATAATAATGATAACCTGCTTAAACAGGCAAACGCTATACTTAGACAAAAGAGCTTCGACGGTAAAAAGCTTTTCCTTGGCTTTGCCAATACCATGCCAACCGGGACAGACACGTTACAGGTAAAAAAGGATACGTCCGAAGTATCACATCATATCCGGTCGATCATGAAGCTGGCTGATAATCTTGCCGCCAATAAAACCAACAAACTGTTATGGGTAAAAAAATACTATCCCGATGATGATCATAATTCGGTTCCGTTCAATGCCGAATATGATGCGTTGCGGTTCATTTTTAAAAACAATCGATTCCCGGGAAACCAGCCTTATAACCAATACTTTAACAAACAATATAGTGCTGTGCAATTAAGGCAAATGATAGATGAACATTACAAAGCAGTGTCGGCCGAAAGATGTTACACTGTACGCCCACCCGAAGCCGAAATGAATGGCATAGGCTATGCCTTTTTACAACAAAAAGACTATGAAAAAGCTGCTATGTTTTTCCAGGTGAACATTGATAATTATCCAAAAAACTTTAATGTTTACGATAGCATGGGCGATTGTTTTTTAGCTCGCGATGACAAGGCCAATGCCGAAAAGTATTTTAAGAAAGCCTTATCAATAAAATATACCAAAGAAATTATGGATAAGCTGGATAAGGTACAAGCGGAGAAATGACTATACGCAAAAGGAAATTTTCAAGTCTCCCCTTCAGGGGAGATTTAGAGGGGCTATTCAATAAAACTCACGGGCTCCAAATCCTTCAACTCTTCATCGGTGAACAACCTGGAGTGGATCATAAACCTAAACCCCGTCGGGATTTCAATTGAAAAGCTTGAGCCACGGCCTTTGGTAATATCAAGCTGCAGCTGGGTATGCTGCCAGTATTCAAACTGATCTTTACTCATCCAAAATTCGCAGCCATCTACCTCTCCTATTTTCACATCGCTGCCTCCAAGTTTAAACTCTCCTTTTTCAAAGCACATAGGCGATGATCCATCACAGCAACCACCGCTTTGATGAAACATCAATTCACCGAAACGGGATTTGAGTTCGGCTATGAGCCCGGAAGCTTCTGGTGTTATGGTTACTCTTTTGACCATGGAAAAATCACTGCATTTTAAACATTCAAAGTATATCAATGACATAACCGCATAAAGACTTACGAAGTTTTGAAATCTTCGTAAGTCTCGGGGGAACGGGGATCAAATTTTAGAAAAAACCTAATTTGTTCTTGTTATATGAGATTAGCATGTTTTTAGTTTGACGGTAGTGACCAAGCATCATTTTATGATTTTCGCGGCCAAAACCTGACTTTTTATAACCACCAAACGGAGCATGTGCAGGATAAGCATGATAGTTGTTTACCCAAACCCTGCCCGCCAGTATGGCACGTGGCACCTGGTAAAGTTCATGTGCATCGCGTGTCCATACACCGGCACCTAAACCGTATAAGGTATCATTAGCTATCGCGATGGCTTCTTCGGTGGTTTTGAAAGTGGTTACGCAAGCAACAGGACCAAAAATCTCCTCCTGGAAAATGCGCATTTTGTTATTGCCTTTGAATAAAGTTGGCTGAATATAATAGCCCCCTCCCAACTCACCTTCCTGTTTTTTCACATCGCCGCCACAAAGTACTTCCGCACCTTCCTCTTTACCTATTTTAAGGTACGACTGAATCTTCTCGTACTGATCGTTAGATGCCTGTGCCCCCATCATGGTATTTCCATCAAGCGGATTACCCATAATGATGGCATTGGTGCGCTCAATCACTTTCGACATAAACTTGTCATAGATATTTTCATGCACCAGGATCCTCGACGGGCAGGTACAAACCTCGCCCTGGTTTAAGGCAAACAGTACCGCACCTTCCACAGCTTTATCAAAAAATTCATCATCGGCATCGGCAACCGATTCAAAGAAAATATTGGGCGACTTGCCTCCAAGTTCCATCGTAACCGGCACCAGGTTTTCAGACGCATACTGCATAATAAGACGGCCTGTTGTTGTTTCGCCGGTGAAGGAAACCTTGGCAACCCTTGGCGATGAAGCCAGCGGTTTGCCTGCTTCCGGACCAAAACCGGTAATAATATTCAAAACACCCGGCGGCAAAATATCCTGGATCAGTTCCATTAAAACCATGATGGATGTTGGGGTTTGCTCGGCTGGTTTAACTACACAGCAGTTACCTGCAGCAAGCGCAGGGGCAATTTTCCAGGTAGCCATCAACAGCGGGAAATTCCACGGAATGATCTGTCCTACCACACCCAGCGGCTCATTTAAACAAATGCTTACAGTATATTCGTCGTGTTCGGAAATACCGCCCTCTTCTGCCCGGATCACGCCTGCAAAATAACGGAAATGATCAATCACCAAAGGCAAATCTGCAGCGCGGCATTCACGGATAGCTTTGCCATTATCAATACATTCTACAACGGCCAAAAACTCCAGGTTAGCTTCAATAACGTCGGCTATTTTATTTAACAGAGATGCCCTGTGTGCGGCCGAGGTTTTGCCCCATGTTGGGAATGCGGCATGAGCGGCATCCAAAGCCAATTCAACATCTTCCTTTCCTGACCGTGCAGCTTTAGTAAACACCTTGCCATCAATGGGCGAAATGTTATCAAAATATTCGCCTTTAACAGGCGGAACAAATTTGCCGCCGATAAAATTGTCGTACTTTTCCTTAAAGGATGGTTTAGAAACAGCGCTCATAATTTTTATGTTTTTTGGTAACACTAATGTAGAGCGGTCTCGCTGTAAAGCATTTGCATTATGCTCTCAAATGGTAGCACAATGGTCGCATTTTTATTACCCGCTTGTTAATCAAAATAAGTATGCCTAATTTGGTATAAATTATAAACGGCTATGAATAACAAAACCCTGTTATCTCCACTAAGCCTTTCACACGGAAAAGAACTGAATACATTGATTGAAAACCGCAAGGCTTACACCATGAACCATTGTGAGCTCAACGTTTTTGAAACATTTCAGCGCAGCGAACTCGTGCCCCTTACTTTTAGCGACCTCGTAATAACCAGCATGCTTAGAGGTAAAAAAGTGATGCACCTGTTTGATAAGCCCGGTTTTGATTATCTGCCTGGTGAAACGGTTATCGTTCCACCCAATATTACCATGAAAATTGATTTCCCGGAAGCCACCATCAACCAGCCATCGCAATGCACCGCTTTGGCTATTAACCACCAGGAGATTGCCAATACGCTTGATTTTTTAAATGAGAACTACCCAAGGGAAGATAGACGGATATGGCAGCTTAATTATAACCAGTTCCACTTTTTTAATAATTATGAACTGGCCCAACTCATCAACAAACTTATCCGCATCAGCACCGGCGATGCGTTAACCAAAGATGTGCTGGCCAACCTCACTTTAAAGGAATTGCTGATCCGCATTATGCAGATGCAAAATCTTAACGAGATCAGCGATAACCTGCATGAGTTATCAAGCGGCAGCCGTTTTGCTTATCTGCTTGAATATATCAGGGTTCATCTAAGCGAAAAACTTAATATTGATGCTTTGAGCCAGATGGCCTTCATGAGCAAAGCCAGTTTTTTCCGGGCGTTTAAACATGAACTGGGGATATCGCCGGTAGATTATATCATTAAAGAGCGTCTGCAATTAGCCAAGCAGCTCATGAACAATCCGCACAATAGCATCTCCGAAGCTTGTTTTAAAGCCGGGTTCAATAATCTTAATTACTTTAGCCGGGCGTTTAAAAAGATAGAGGGTACTACCCCAAGCTATTACAAAGCCAGGCTAAGGGGAGGGCATTTAAATTAGAAAAAGCAAATAGATGGTGATCATTTCAACGCAAAAAAGACATCTCATGTGCGTTTGTTAGCTACACACGTGAGATGTCTTTTACCTAATAATTAACTTTCTGAATGTTTATGCTGATTTGCGGCTGTTGCTGATCAATGCCGATTCATAAACTGCGCTGATGATCTCCTCCGAAGAAAAAGTGCCCAGGAAATCCCAATCGATATGACTGTAGATAACCTGCTTTGATGGCTCAATAATATAAGTTGCCAGTAAAGGCGCGTTTTCGTCGATGCCCGAAAACCTGTCCCATACCGGGTAATCATCAGAATATACCCTGAATTGTTGCGCTATTTCTTTATCGGTATCATGATAAAAATTAAGGGTAAGGCTTTGCTCCCATGCCCATTTCTCAAGCTCATCGGTGCGGTCATCACTAATGATAAGCAGGTTGCCTCCGCTTGCTTTAACTTCATGATGCAGATTGTTTAGTTGTTTAAGCTGAGCCAAACCTTGCTGCCCCCAGTGACGCGAGTAAAAAGAGATAACCAATGGTTTATTCAATAAATTGCGCTGTGAAATTGGGCCGTGTGTTTCGGCACCATTATAAAATTGCTGCCAACGGCTATAATCGTTACTTAATTTAAATTCAGGAACCAAATTACCAGCCTTAACAGGGTGTAATGACTTCAGCTTGCGAAAGCTAAGGTCACGTTCGGCAACAACTTCAAGCAGGTCAAAAAAAGGATATTTATTGTTATTTGTGGTTTGCATTTTGAAATAGATTTATGATGTTATGGATAATGTTTCAAGGTAATTGTAGTTGAGTTTTATTGTTCAACAACAACGGCATAATCCATAAACTACCCGGTAACGCATGAGCAAGCCCGGCGGGATGACGCTGCTAATTTGTTTATTGCTGGATGTGTTCATAAAAATATATTAATTGAGGTCAGTAAATTTAAAGGAGTGTAACAGCTTGTATGTTCTGAAGAAAATTTCAACAACAGCAACACATGGGCATATATACTCCGCCCCTGGTTTCAGCTGGTGTATATCTATCGCTGATGATTAAACTGTTGCCCGTCATTTGTTTTTGAATGTTATGCAACAAATATACTATAATATCTATAAACTTAGTAGAATTTATTAAAAAAATATTTACCCATTTTTCAATATCAGAATTTCCTGTTCTATATGGGTTTTCTATCGGTTAACATTCGATACCTTTCCTTTTCTGAAAAACAAAACCTTGTAATTTACGTTCCGTATAACTAATAAATTAACTATGCAGAACAGGCTGAAACCACAATACATTATCGTACTTGCTTTAAGTGTTTTAGTCCTTTCCAACTGTAAAAACAACACAAAACAACATCTCGTTTCTAAAGCCGATTCCCTAAAAAAGAAAATGACCAGGGAATGGACAAAAACCATTCCGGGTAACTTTAGTGATCAAACCGAACTTGTATTTGACAGCACGCGCATTGCCGCCTTTCTACAAAGCCACCCTGCATTGGTGCCTTATGAACAAGATCTGCGAAGCTTTTACCGCAAGCGCAAATTTGCCTACGCCTGGTATGAAAAAGGCGCATTAATTGAACAGGCCGGCAACCTGAACGACAGGTTAATGAACCTGCAAAACGAAGGGATATATAAAGGTATCCCCTATCAAAAAGATCTGGATTCGCTGATATTTGACAGCCATTCCAAAACAAAAGTTAAAAAACCGGATATTGGCACCGAGCTAATGCTTACAGCGCAATATTTCGCTTTTTCAAAAGTGGCATTCCGGGGCATGAGCGATTCGGTAAGCCGCGCGGTAAACTGGTTTCTGCCGCGCAAAAAAATAGCTTACGATGATTTTCTGGATACGCTCCTGAAAAAGCCATCGAAACAAGCATCCACCTTAAGCGAGCCCGTATACCGTCAGTATGATTTACTGAAGAACTTTCTTACCAAATACCGCGAGCTCGATGCTCATGAAAGCTGGGAACCGATCAAACTCAACAGCAAATTAAAACCCGGCGATTCGTCTGCAATAATTGCCCGTATAAAAACCCGCTTATACAAACTGGAAGATTTTAAGGGAGATACTTTAAACAATAAGTTTGATGATGAGCTTAAGGCTGCCATAACTCAATTTCAGGCCAGGCACGGGCTTACAGCTGATGGTTTGCCTGGTTCCGGCACTATGGCTGAAATGAATATTCCCCTTAAGTCGAGGATCAAACAGATCATTGTAAACATGGAGCGCTGCCGCTGGCTGCCAGTAAGTTTAAATGCCGACTATCTTGCCGTAAACATTCCTGAATTTAAGCTGCACGTTTATCACGCCGACAGCTTATTATGGAGCTGTAATGTGGTGGTTGGCCAAAAAGTGCATCAAACAGTTATATTTTACGGCGAAATGCAGTATGTTGTATTTAGTCCTTACTGGAACCTGCCCGAAAGCATTGTACGCAACGAAGTATTGCCAGCTATGCGCAGCAACCGTAATTATCTCAACGAACACAATATGGTAATAACCGGAAAGGAAAACGGGCTTCCGGTAATTCAGCAAAAACCGGGGCCAGCCAACTCTTTGGGGCTGGTTAAATTCCTGTTTCCGAATAGTTATAATATCTATTTGCATGATACCCCCTCGCGCTCATTATTCGGCGAATCATCAAGGGCATTTAGCCATGGTTGTATCCGTGTAGGTGAACCTGCAAAACTGGCTTCATTTCTTTTAAAATATGATAGCACATGGACAGCCCCCCGCATCAATAAAGCTATGCATCTTGGTAAAGAGCAGCAGGTTACGCTCAAACAAAAAATGCCTGTATTTATAGCTTATTTTACCGCTTTCACCGATAGGAATAATCTTCTCAACTTCCGCAAAGATATCTATGAACGTGATGATCAGCTTGCTTCCATGATCATGTCAGGCACCGGGCAATATTAGTGTTAAGTTAATAGTACTAAGTCTTAAGTAAAAAGTTAAGTTCATACATTTTTGATTTAGAACTTAAGACTTCCGGCTAATGAATATCTGTCATTACATGATTAACATCACACCTGTTCCCCTACCCCCCTCTTTTTTTATCGCAGTTTAAAATACTGGTAAATAATAGTTACAAAATATTTTTTACGGGTTTGTAGGCAATCGCTAAAATTTAATTGTCCTCACTTTAAATCACCATGGTGCGTCCCTACGAAGGATACTTTTTTCCTTCAGCACGGTGATCATTAACCAAACTATATGACATTATTAATAAACCCAGGAAAACGAATGCCTATGTAAAAAAAGCTTACTCTCCCCACTACAGGCAATAATTACCCGGAGGGAATTTACTGCCCCGAAAAAGATTTTTGAATGTTTATAACTGCGCAGTGCTTCCAGGGCGCTCCGCTATTAACTCCCTTTAAATTCAATAAAATATGAAATTTTTCAAACACCCGGTGGGTGTACACAGGCCATGGGTATCAAAATCCCTCAACCTGTGTAAATTTGCCCTTGCAGGTATGGTGCTTTTGAACATGCAGGCTTCGGCTGCTGAAGCGCCTAAAGCAAAAGCCAAATCAAACATCAATTTTAATTTAAACTTCGCTAAACTTACCGGTAAGATAGTTGACGAAAAAGGCGAACCGCTTGTAGGCGTAAGTATCAGGATCAAAGGCACCACCACAGGTACCCAAACAGATGCCAATGGTAACTTTACACTTGATGTACAGCCAAACACTGTATTAATTGTAAGCTATATTGGTTATGCCACCAAAGAAGTTGCGGTGGGAGGTAAATCAACAATCACTATTACATTAAATGCCAATACAAATCTTAACGAGGTTGTGGTAACGGCATTAGGTATCAAAAAGGAAGAGAAAAAATTAGGTTACGCTGTAACAACTGTTAAAGGCGACCTGCTTGACAAAGCTAAAGAAACAAACATTGCTTATTCATTAGAAGGCCGTGTGGCCGGCGTTAGCATCAGCGGCGTTAGCGGTGGCCCGGGTTCTTCGGCACGTATCTTATTACGTGGTGTAACCAGTGGATCTGCCGGTTCTCCGTTATTCGTTATCAACGGTGTACCAATGGATAACTCATCCCGCGGTACATCAGGCGAATGGGGTGGTGCGGATTATGGCGATGGTATCGCTAACATCAATCCGGATGATGTTGAAACCATGACCGTACTTAAAGGTCAGTCGGCTTCTGCATTGTACGGTGCACGTGCGGCCAATGGCGTTATCTTAATTACTACCAAAGGCGGTAAAAAGAACTCAGGTTTTGGTGTTGAGGTTAACAGTAACACGCAATTCGATAAACCAATTAACTACGAAGACTTCCAAACCGTTTACGGCCAGGGTGAGCATGGCGTAAGGCCGGCGAACGTAGCTGCCGCCATATCAACAGGTAACTTAGGCTGGGGCGAGAAATTGGATGGTAAACCAACTATCCAGTTTGATGGTAAAATGTACCCGTACTCAAATAAAAGCAACTATCTTGATTTTTATCGTACAGGCAGCACCTTTACCAATACTGTATCATTTGACGGTGGTAATGAAACAGGTGCTTTCAGGTTATCATTATCTGACGCACATGCCAATTCAATTGTGCCAAACAGCAATTTAGACAGGAAAACCTTCAACTTAAACGCCAATCAAAATGTTACCGATAAGTTGAACATCGCCGTTGTTGCCAATTACCTTGTCGAAAATTCAAAAAACAGGCCAAGCTTAAGCGATGGTCCGGGTAACCCTAACAACGTATTGTTCCTTGCCGCCAACGAAGATCAGGCTGCTTTGAGCCCGGGTACAACAGCTTCTGGCGCCGAGCAACAATGGAACAATGACATTTATGTTACCAACCCTTACTTCGCTGCAAACAGCTTCATCAACAACACAGGCAGAAAACGATTAATTTCCTCGTTAACTGCGCGTTATGATTTCACCAAATGGATCTATTTACAAGGCCGTATTGGTTATGATAACATTAACGACAGCCGCTTTAAAGTAACGCCTACCGGTACCGCTTATTCAAGCAATGGCGCAGGCGGTTTAGATGAGCAGTCAACGGCACAGCAATACGAGTTAAACTACGACGTATTATTTGGTGTAAAGCATGACATTGTGAAAGACCTGTTATCATTTGATTTTACAGGTGGCGGTAACATCCGCAAAAACAGCTATACATATACCAGCTTAAGCGGTGGTCCGTTCATTTTGCCATACTTCTATAGCTATTCAAACCTGCAAACTAAAAATGCAGCAAGCTATACCTTCAATCAATCAGAAGTTCACTCGGCTTATTACACTGCGGATTTCTCGCTTAAAAACTATTTAGTATTAAGCACCAGCGGTCGTTATGACACATACTCAACACTTTATCCGGTTGTTGTAAAAGGTAACGGCGGTCTGTTTGCACCTTCAGCATCTGCCAGCTTTATCTTCTCTGAATTCACACACTGGCCGGCTCTTGATTTTGGTAAACTGCGCGTTTCATATGCACAAACCAGCGGTGAGCCAACTGATAAATACATCACCCAACAATACTACAACATCAACAACCCTGTTAACGGCGTAGTAACCGGTGGTTTCTCAGGCGACCTTCCAAACTACTTCCTGAAACCGTTTACGTTAACAGAAACTGAGGTTGGTACCGAAATGAAGTTCCTTAACGGTCGTGCAGCTTTAGATGTGGCTTATTTCCACCGCAAAACCAAAAACGAGATCCTTAAAGGTTCACTGGATATTGCAACAGGTTACAACACCCGTTACATTGGCACCCAGTCGTTCCAGAATAACGGTATTGAGGTTGAGTTAAAAGGCACGCCGGTTCAAACTTCATCGTTCTCATGGACACCGTCAATTAACTTTACCTATGTTAAAAACAAGGTATTGAAAACTGATGATGCTATGACAACTCAAGGTTTAGGTACATATAGGCCATTAAATGCTAACCTTGCATTTGTGGTTGGTTTACCTGGCCCACAAGTTATGGCTACCGATTACAAACGTAATTCTTCAGGTCAAATCATTTTTGATTCAAACGGTTTACCCGAATCAGATGGTGTACGCAGGCCTCATGGCACAACCGTTCCTAAAATCTATGGTGGTTTTAATAACGATTTCAACTACAAACACATCAACTTATCATTCCTGGTTGATTACAGGTTTGGCAACAAAGTGTTATCAGCAACTAATTACTATAGCATGTACCGCGGTTTAAATAAAGCTACTTTAGTTGGCCGTGAAGGTGGTGTAGTAGGTGATGGTGTAACCGAAGATGGCCAAAAAAATACAAAATCGGTTGAGGCAGAGGTTTACTACCAGGCTTTAGCGCGTAGTGTATCGGCACTTAACGTGCTTGACGGCAGCTTCATCAAATTACGCCAGGTTACTTTAGGTTATACATTTACCAAAGGCTTCCTTACCGGCACACCATTTAGCGGTGTAACTATTTCAACTGTTGGCCGTAACCTTTGGACAATCATGAAACATACCAACAACATCGATCCTGAATCAGGCTTTGCCAATAGCGTAGCTTATGCAGGTATTGAAGGTACCAGCTTACCAAGCACACGTACCTACGGTATAAATGTTAACTTTAAACTTAAAAAATAACAGAGAGATGAAAAAACGACTCATATATAGCGGTTTATGTTTAGCCGCGGCTCTTGTTTCGGGTTGTACAAAAGATTTCACCAAGATAAACACAAACCCAAATGCTACTTCAGCAGCTGTGTTTAACCCCAACTTTCTTTTAGCACAAGCCCAGATCCAGTATTCACAAACTGGTTACGATCAATTGCTTTACCAAAGCATGTGGTCACAATCGTTAGCTTCAACTTACGATTATTATGGCAACGGTGATAAGTACATCTATAAAGGTTCATTTAATGATTACAAAGCAAGGGTTTACAACAGCGGTTACTCTGCCGAAACACTTGTACAGGAAATGAAAAACCTTACCGATGGTAAAGCCGAATACGCCAATTTGAATAAAATTGCCACCATCATGAAGGTGTTCATTTTACAACGTGTAACAGATGCGTATGGTGATGTTCCTTACTCGGAAGCCGGTATGGCTAAACAAGGGATCTTTACCCCTAAATTTGACAAGCAACAGGATATTTATAATGCAATGCTGGCCGATCTTGACGGCGCTACCGCAGGCCTTGATGCATCAAAAGACAAGCCAAGCTCTGATCTTTTCTACACCGGTGATATCACCAAGTGGAAAAAATTAGGTTACTCATTAATGGTACGTGTTGCCATGCGTTTAACTAAAGCTGACGCTGCTACTGCTCAAAAATATGTTGAAAAAGCATATGCAGGCGGTACTATGACCAGTATTGACGATAACGCTAAAGTTTTAACTGATAACAAGAATGGTAATGCAAACAGCACCATCAATGCTTTAACAGTTCCTGACGATTTCAGGGAAGTACGCTGGTCAAAAACATTGATCGATTACATGCAAACCACTGCCGACCCAAGGATTTCGGCTATTGCTGAAGTTTCATCCGGAACCGGCAAAGCTGCTAATTCAAACGAAACCGTAGCTGGCAACAACGATGCATCTGTTCAGCACGGTATGCCAAACGGCTATGACCTTAACGGTGGTGCTACCGATATCAGCAAAGCACCTGGTTACCCAGGCACTTCACCTGCCGATCCGTCGGTTACAAATGATGCTGCCGCTCCGGATGGCAAATATTCACGCCCAAGGCTTCAGGTTTATTATACATCATCATCAAACATTAACCCTGTTGATAAGAGCGGTATCAATATGCTTTTAACTTACGGCGAAACCGAGTTATTATTGGCAGAAGCAGCAACAAAAGGTTGGAATACAGGCGTTGCAGCAACACATTACGCTAACGCACTTGTTGCTGACCAGCTTGAACTTGCTCAGTTCAATGTAGCAGCAACCATAAGCAATGCCACAGCTACTGCTTATGCAGCGGCTCATCCATTGTTACCAGCTACAGCACTGCAACAAATAAATATGGAGTACTATGTTGAAACATCTTCAACTTTTATCCATAACGAAACCTGGGCTAACTGGAGAAGGACAGGCATCCCTGCACTTACGCCGGTTAAATATGTTGGCCAGTTCACCGATGGCTCCATTCCTCGTCGTATTCAGTATCCGCTTACCCTGATCACAACTAACACTGCAAATTATAACTCAGCGGTTAAAAGTTTATCAGGCGGCGATAACTTTACGTCACGAGTATGGTGGGATAAATAATACCCCTATATAAATTCACTAAAAACAAGGCTATGGCTTCATAGCCTTGTTTTTTAGTTTTACAACAAAAAGGATTGGTAATCCGGTAGCAATTTTCAATTCAAATATTTAATTTTAAGTATCCCTGCAACCCGGAATAATAAAAATCTGTTGATAATGTGTTGTTCTTCTCCCCTCTTTAATTTGACTATTAAAAGTTCAAAAACTTTAGTTGTGATTCTTGCTTTAGGCCTTTCAGTATTTAGGGCAAATGCGCAGCAACCGCTTTTCAAGCTACTCCCTTCTGAAGAAACCGGCATTAAATTCCGCAATGATTTGGTTGAGGATGAAAAGCTTAATGTACTTTCGTACGAATACCTGTACAATGGCGGAGGCGTTGCCGTCGGCGATATCAATAACGATGGCCTCGAAGACCTTTTTTTTACAAGTAACCTTGGCCCAAACAAACTCTATCTTAATTTAGGGAACTTTAAATTTAAAGATATTACCCAGCAGGCCGGAGATGGCCTTGCAGGCAGGCCCGACGACTGGAAAACAGGCGTTACCATGGCCGATGTTAACGGCGATGGCCTGTTGGATATTTATGTATGCTACTCAGGCCTTGGCGATAATGCCAAACGCCGCAACCAGCTCTTCATTAATAAAGGCAACAACAAATTTGTTGAAATGGCCAAACAATATGGCCTTGATGATCCGGGGTATAGCACCCAGGCTGTATTTTTTGATTATAATAATGATGGTAAGCTGGATATGTTCCTGCTTAACCATAACGTAAAAAAAATCAGCAATCTTGAACTTGCACAAGCAAAAGGCGAAACCGACGAGCTTGCCAGCAATAAACTTTTTGAAAACCAGGGAGGCCATTTTGTTGATGTATCCAAAAAAGCGGGCATCATTCAAAATCCCCTCACCTTTGGCCTTGGTGTTGCCATTGCCGATATAAACAAAGATGGTTTACAGGACATTTATGTAACCAACGATTACAACGAACCCGACTACCTATACATAAACAACGGAAACGGAACTTTTACTGAGGATAGTAAAAAGTGTTTCAAACATCTGTCGCAATTTTCGATGGGGGTTGATATAGCCGATATCAATAACGATGGCCTCCCCGATATGATGACGCTTGATATGTTGCCGCCCGATAACCGCCGCCAAAAGTTATTGCAGTTACAGGAAAACTATGAGTCGTTTGAGCTAATGCTGAACCAAAACCTGTACAAACAATACATGCGCAATATGTTGCAGGTTAATAATGGCGATGGTACTTTCAGTGAAATTGGTCAGCTTGCAGGTGTTTCCAATACAGATTGGAGCTGGTGCCCGCTCATTGCCGATTTTGATAACGATGGCTATAAGGACATCTTTATTTCCAACGGCTATTTCCGCGATTATACCAACAAAGATTTTTTACGTTACTGGGGCGATTATAAGCTAAAAAAAGCTATGGACCGCGAACCCTTCCGGCTCATGGACCTGGTTAAAGCTATGCCCTCTACTACCCTGTCAAACTATATTTTCCAAAATAATCACAACCTCACCTTTACTGATAAAAAACAGGATTGGGGAATCAATAAAGGCGGTATCTCCAGCGGATCGGTTTATGCTGATCTTGATAATGATGGTGACCTTGACCTGGTGACCAATAACATCAACAGCGAGGCTTCCATATTACAGAACATGACTATGGAAACCGGTAAAAAGAATTACCTGGCCGTAAACCTTAAACAACCGGAGGGTAATACAAATGCCATAGGTTCAAAAGTATTCGTATACAACGGCAAGCAGGTGCAATATCAGGAGATAAATCCTAACAGGGGCTATCTTTCATGCGTGTCAACTGTTTTGAATTTTGGGTTAGGCGATCAGCAGCAAGTAGATTCTGTACGAATTATCTGGCCCGACCAAACGTCGCAATTGCTTACAGGTGTTAAAGCTAATCAGCGTTTAAACATCACCTATAAAACAGGTAACCCAATATTTAAAACCGATGGTAAAATCACCGCCAAATCAGTTTTCAACTTAGCTAAACCAATTATTGATTATACCCACACCGAAAACCCCATTAACGATTTTAAGCGACAGCCCTTGATGCTTTTCATGAGCTCAAAAACGGGCCCTGTGATTGTTAAGGCTGATGTGAACAAAGATGGACTTGAAGACTTATTTATTGCCGGTGATCAAAATACACCAGGCAAGATCTTTATTCAAAAAGCAGGCGGTACCTACACCATTCAGGAAATATCAGATGTTACCCCCGGGGTCACATCAGCGGCAGCCTTTTTTGATGCCAATGGCGATGGTTTCCCTGACCTATACATTGCTAAAGGCGGCTATTCTCTTTTAGAGCCTGGTGCCAGCGAGCTTCAGGATAAACTGTACCTAAACGATGGCAAAGGCAACTTCAGTTTTTCAAGTACTTCGCTCCCAATGTTAACCGGCAGCAGTAAATCATGCGTACGCCCATGCGATTATAATGGCGATGGCAAAACCGACCTGTTTGTAGGCTCAAACATTACGCCGGGCTATTACCCATCGGCTCCAAAAAGTTACCTGCTTACCAATACCGGCGGTGGTCATTTTGAAATTACTGACGCTCCATTTGCTAATATTGGCATGATCAAAGATGCACAATGGACAGATTTGAACGGCGATGGCCGTAAAGACCTCGTAATATGTGGCGAATTTATGTCCATCCTGGTGTTTACCAATACAAAAACTGGCTTTGTTGACGAAACCGCCAAATATTTTGATCGCCCGGTAAGCGGCTTTTGGAACACCATAACAATTACCGATGTAGATGGTGACGGCAAACCCGATATTATTGCCGGAAACCTTGGCCAAAATACGCAGATTCATGCCAGCCAGGCCGAACCTGCCGAAATGTACTTTGCCGATTTTGACGGCAATGGCTCTATCGATCCGTTCTTTAACTTTTACATACAAGGTGTAAGCTATCCATTTGTAAGCCGTGATGAACTGAACGATCAGATTTATCCAATGCGCAAACGCTTTGCTTCATACAAAGCTTATTGCGATGCTACTATGAAGGATATTTTTACGCCGGAAGAGCTTGCAAAAGCCACTAAACTCACTGCTAACGAGGATGAGACAAGCCTTTTCCTGAACCGCGGTGGTAAGTTTGTAAAAGGCCAGCTGCCTTTACAGGCTCAATACTCATCGGTATCAGAAATCCTTACCGGCGATTTTAACCACGACGGCAAAACCGACCTGCTGCTGTTGGGCAACCACTCAGATAACCGCCTTAAACTGGGTAGTTTTGATGCTAATTACGGCTGCCTGCTTACCGGCGACGGTAAAGGCAATTTCACATACCAAACTCAGCCACTGGCAGGGCTATCAGTAAATGGAGATGTAAAATCGGCTACTGAAGTAAAAATAAACGGCGTTAATTATGTACTGATAGGCGCATCAGGAGAGGCATTGCAGTTTTATAAGTATTAATTTGGAAGTCTTGAGTCGAAAGTCTTAAGTTCTAAGATCAAGTAAAATGGCTTACAATATAATGTAATTTAAAATCCGTCATTCCGAGTGAGCATCAGGAAAACCCTGAAAAAAATCGTGATGGCGTATAAAATATATTTTAGTGATAGTGTGCGGGGCCGCGTTAGTGATAGTAGCGGATACCGTCCGTTAGCCAACGGATAATGCCTGTGTAGTATGAGCGGATAGCACGGGCCGCAGGCAACGCCCATATTTGCAATGTCGATTTAAAAAGAAAATCTAATAATCAACAACTTACAATCACAAAGTCATTATAAGGAGCGATTCCTGACAATCAGAAAAAGATTAAAAAAATGATCAAACGAATATCCATATTGTTTTTAGCACTGATAGCTACAACAGCCTACGCGCAAAAGAGTAAAAAGCCAATCCTCCCGTACCTGCAAATTGACAAGGCTGTAAACGCTATTTCGGCCGTTATGATCCATGATGTGGTAAACCCACCTGCTGCCTCACGGTATTATGCTTATGTAACCCTGGGGGCTTATAACCTGGTGAGCATCAACAATAAACAAATAGTACCTGTGGGTAATTTCATCAAAAGCTACACACAGGATAACCAGATCAACATCCCGGCCGATAAATACGATTACCGTATTGCTGCTATGTACTGCATACTGGAAACCGGTAAGCAAATGCTGCCATCGGGCTTTATGCTGCAGGATGACGAGGATAAATATGTAGCCCTGCTTAAAGACAACGGCATTAGCGACGAGGTGATCAAACAATCAATAGCCGCTGCCACCGAAATGACAGCTAAGGTTATTAAATATTCCAAATCAGATAACTACAACAAACTAAGCGGCAGGCTCAGGTATTCGCCTATAAAAGGTGGTAAAAACTGGTTCCCCACCCCACCAATGTACATGGAAGCTGTTGAACCCAACTGGAAAACCATTCGCCCAATGTTCATTGATTCGTCGGATCAGTTTGTACCGGTTAGGCCCGCAGTTTTCAGCACCGATAGCACCAGTGAATTTTACAAAGAGGCTTATGCAGTATACAAGGTATCCAAAAATATGTCGGCCGAGCAGATCATGATTGCCAATTTCTGGGATTGTAACCCTTTTGCAGTTACTACATCCGGCCATATGATGATCGGCTTTAAAAAAATTAGTCCAGGAGGACACTGGATGAATATTACCGGCATTGCGGTAAAAAAAGCCGGACTTAGTTTTGATAAATCGATAGAGGTAACAGCGCTGGTGGCGATGACCGAAATGGATGCTTTTATCAGTTGCTGGGACGAGAAATACCGCAGTAACGGCATCCGGCCCGAAACCTATATCAACAAGTATATTGATATTAAATGGGTACCTATGTTGCAAACTCCACCCTTTCCCGAATATCCAAGTGGTCATGCTGTGTTGTCGAATTCGTCGGCCGGTGTGTTAAGCTATCTATTGGGCGATAAGTTTAGTTATACCGATGATTCTGAGATTCCGTACGGTGTTGGCCCGCGCGATTTTAAATCATTCAGGCAGGCTGCCGAAGAAGCTTCTGTATCCCGTTTCTATGGCGGTATCCATTTTAATGATGCTATAGTAAACGGGAATAAGCAGGGACGCGATGTTGCCACCGCAGTTATAAAAAAATTAAAAGCAGCCGGAGTAAACTATTTGGGCAATTAGAACGTAGTTAAAAGCAAACAGCTTTTAACTATGAGGATCAGGGGGACGGTTTTATTATCGCTTTTTATTATTACCGGACTCCTGAGCCTGAATTCGTTCTCTATCCAAACCCGTACGGCTGCTACAGATGAAGAAGGCCGTATATTGTTTTTACGGCATTGCGCTGTTTGCCATTTAGCACCCGACCCGGCGGAGCTTACAAAAAATATCTGGACTACCCATGTGCTGCCTGTTATGGCGGCACGCATGGGTATTATTTATCCCAATTACGATCCGCTCAGGGGATTATCTGATGAAGAACGCGCCATTGTTAAAAAGCATAATATCATCCCCGAAGACCCCGTTTGTACGGAGGCAGATTGGGCTAAGATCAGGGATTACATTATCAGCAATGCTCCTGATAGTGTAAGTGTCGATGAAAAACGCCTCACCCGCAACAGCCCGCTTACGCAGTTTATAAGGCAGGATGTGCAAATTGATGATAAAACACCATCACTCATTACCGGGCTTAAGTATAACACTACAACTAAAACCCTTTGGATAGGCAATTTTTACAACCAGGTACTAAACTGGCGGTACGGTAAAGGGGTTGTCAAAACGGCAAATACAGCCAGCCCTGTCGTCGACTTCAATTTCTATCAAAACAACGTTTACTTAACCGAAATAGGCAAACTATACCCTACCGAATTAAGCACCGGTATGTATGCGCAACTTAACGATACCACCAGCACGTCGTTAATTACATCATTGCACAGACCTGTAAATACACGAATAGCAGATTTAAATAACGATGGCGTACCCGAAATTGTAGTATGTAACTTTGGTAATAAAACAGGGGGCTTGTCACTGTATAAGAAAAATAAAGCCGATAAATATGTTGAGGATGTGCTGCTGTCCCTACCCGGCGCCATCAAATGTTATATAAAAGATATGGATGGCGATGGCAAAAAGGATCTTGTAGTCATGTTTTCGCAGGGTGATGAAAGCGTTTATATTTTTTATCAAAAGGATAACCTTAAATTCAAGGCCAAACGCGTGTTACGCTTCCCGCCTGATTATGGTACTACCGATATGCTTTTGATTGACTATAATAGCGACGGCCTTACCGACATCGTAACCGTACATGGCGATAATGCCGATTATTCCAATATCCTGAAAGCATACCACGGCATCAGGCTGCATATAAACCAGGGAGTCGATGTTTTCAAGGAAAAGTTCTTTTATCCGATATATGGCGTAACCCGCGTTTTAGCTGATGATTTTGACAAGGATGGCGATATCGACTTTGTAGCAACCTCCTTTTTTCCTGAGTTTGGCAAGCTGGTGGATGAATCATTCGTTTATCTCGAAAACACAAACAAAGATCAGTTTACATTTAAATCATACATTCAAAAAAGCGACGTACCTATCAAAACCCTAACCCTCGAAAAAGCAGATGTTGACGGCGATGGAGATATGGATATCATTACCGGTAATTTTGCCCAAAGCCCCGGACCTGTCTCTGCAGCGCTTGACGAAAAATGGAAATCGGCAAAGTACGGACTGAGTATCTTTTACAACCAGCTATACCAACCGAAAAAATGATCAAGCAACAGTTTTAATTATAAAGAGGTGTGCCGTTAAGCTCAATACAATAATCTGTTATCCAGGTGCCGGCCACATCAACATATAATATATTGGGTTTATTATTTTTATTGATGATACCACTCGTTATCCACGAGTTAATTTTAGATGGCAAGTATTTGTTACCGAATTGAGCAAGATCAGTTATACTTTGATTCTTTTTCACAACATTAGTTAGCAGCATTATCCCGTTTACAACAGGGCTAACTTTTTCATCCTCAAAATCATTACATATTAAAGCCGCTTCATCACTGCTTTGGGTTAACTGCCAGTCCAGCCGCACCAGGTCGTTTTTATTGATGCCGTCCTTCATCGATGTAAAAAACAACTCTTCTCTTGCCAGCAATTTATTTATTTGATTAGTGCCTGCATAAGCACGCCGAAAATTCAGAAAAGTTTTAGCCTTATCGGCCATTGAATTGGAGTCGATCAGCTTTTCGCGGTTGGCATACTGTTCAAACGTAATGATCACTTTGCCAGCCAGGTCATTTAGTTTGATATCACCTATACTTTTTGATTGGTTGTTATAGATCATGCCTTTTCCGAGTACACTGAAAATAGTATCAGCCACATGATCAGCAGAAGCTTCTTTTGGGCAAAAATGGCTGAATGTTATAATTATAAACTCCTTTTCATGACGGTTCAGGAACGTTTTAACAGAATCAAGGATATCCTTAAACTGTTCACCATAGCCACCTCCCATAGCATCGGCCATGCAGTCGGACGAGCTATGTTTAATGTAAATGGCGTTTTTAAACGCCCCTACCCTTAAATCAAACATTCGGATGCCGGCATTTAACTGCTTCCCGATATTTAGTTTCTGCGTAAGCGTATTGCAGGGGTTGATGGAGCTGCCATGAATACCACCTGTACCATTCAAGGCCGACATGCCGGCATCGTGAGCGCCCGGAATCACAATATCCTTTAACGTAAGGTTACCCTTTGCCGGAAACAAAGTATCCTCCATCCAGCTTGCCGGATTGTAATTGGTAAAATAGCTGAGATATAACTTTTGATCCTCACCTACAAATGCCATGATAAACTTTTTAGCATCAACATTACATATCGACACCGGATACGGTGTCTTAAAATAATCGGGCAGCCTGTAGCCATTTACCGGCTGGTTCTGCTCGTGTTCTGAAGCATAATAAATAAAATTATCTTTTTTATACCCTTTCCACATGTAAAACAATCGGGTAGTATTAAAGGCATGGTAAACCGCCGGGGCTACCTTTGTTTTTGATTTTTCTACGGCGACCCTTTTAGTCCAGATTTTATCTCTGGGATTATAGTCGGCATAAAACATACCATCATCATTGGTGTAACAGATTCTGGCGCGATTATCTGATAAGGTCACTATAAAAGGATAGTCGGAACTTCGTTTATCTGCCACAGTTTCCAAAACAGCAGGTTTAAATACTCCGTTCTCATCTTCATCAAGCAGGGCAAAAACCATATCATTTTTATTATCGGCATGCGATGCGATCATCACCTTGCCGCCGATAGTAGTAGCCGTAACCCCCAGCTTCAACTTCGGCATACCAGCGAAACTTACAGTATTCACAGTGCTGGTGTTAAAAGTGGTGTCGCTGTTATTGATAATGTATTTCAAAAAGCCGTCAACACCTATCCAAAAGGTGTAAATATGCTTGTCGGTTACCCTGAGCACCGGAGCCGAGGCACTCGTTTCTGTACCAACTGTAGCATCATACTGCGAAAACTGAGTGTCATATCGTTTGCCCAGGTAGCATACATGAATAAGACCGGTAGCTCCG
This sequence comes from Mucilaginibacter sp. Mucisp86, assembly GCF_047324315.1. Lineage (NCBI taxonomy): Bacteria > Pseudomonadati > Bacteroidota > Sphingobacteriia > Sphingobacteriales > Sphingobacteriaceae > Mucilaginibacter > Mucilaginibacter sp. Mucisp86. The sequence continues at coordinate 5,600,142 of NZ_CP168503.1, read as the reverse complement.
GATTCTTTCCAGGTCACAAAATATCGTCCTTTAAAATTGGTAATATCAATGGCCTTATCTGTGCTGGCTGAGGGGAGAAAGTTTAGGGGTGCACTAAGGCTTAAATTCTGAGCGCTAACCGAACCTAAACCCACAAGGATCAGCATAAAGGGACCTAAAAAAGCATTCAGGAAAAGTTTCATAAAGCATAGGCTTAAGTTAAATCCAACAGAATTTTCACTTATAATGAAAATTTCTATACTGACTATTAACCATTTAAGTGAATTTATGATATTTTTATATAAAAACGAACCTATGACAAAATTCCTTACCACTTTTCTGTGCGTTTTCCTGTTTATTGAAGGCGTTAAGGCCCAGGATGCTAACTATTGGTCGTCAAGTTATAACCCGGGTGGGTTTTTAACTCCCGGAGCTGTTATAGCTTTTAACCGCGATAGTGGGGTGATGTTCCTGAACCCGGCGCTACTTGCCCACAGTACAAAAAATACAGCCTCTATCAACGCATCAGTTTATCAATACGGACGTATTAATATCAAAAACGGTGCAGGCACCGGGCTCGATCTTAAATCAACATCTACCAACATCATCCCGCAAATGATATCGGCAACCATATCCTTAAAAGGTAGCCATCCTTTTACTATCGGGTATGCATTAACCCACAACCCGGTAATGACGTACAGGGTTAATCAACAGCGCGATGCTACTTTAAACGTCCTTGATGACTCTTATAGTCCCGGCAACGAGTATTTTTTGGGACAATACAAAAACGTAAATACTATTAATGAAACGGCAGGAATTATAAGCGGCGGCTTTAAAGCTTCTGATAATTTTGCCATTGGTATCAGTGCCGAAGGACAGATCCGGAAGCAGGATTATGATTACGATGTAAGTTCAAGGGCATTGTATAATACCAGTGGTTTTGAACTTCCGCCATTTTCAAATGTGCAGGAATCTTATACTGCAGGTTACTACAATGTAGGGATCAGATTTAAAGGTGGATTTGCCTATGATAACGAAAGGCATCATTTGGGTTTAACCTTATCATCGCCTCTGCTGCACGTGGCAGGCAGCGGGAACATATTAAGCGACAGCCAGACCAGTGATTTAATAATGCCCCAGGAAAAAGACACGGTAAACTTGCTGGCTAATTCGAGACAGCGCAGCCTCAAAGTTAATTACAAAATGCCCTTTAGTGTTGCATTTGGCTATGCCTGTGACTACAAAGGTGGCCAGTTTTACATTGCGGCAGAGTATTTTGCCAGCGTTGGCGAATACAACATCATAACACCTAAAAGTCAAAGCTTTATAAAAGGCGTGGATAGTGGCGATGATTTTTTTACGCCAGAATTTTTAAAATTCAAAGATGCCCGCAAATCGGTAACTAACTTTGGTATAGGTGCGAGTTATTTGCTAAAGCCCGATTTAATGGGCTACGTGTCCTTTCACACCGATTTTAATAATATCAGCAAAACGCTGTATAGTATAGATGATTCGGGCTACAGGTCAAACACTGGCAATTATAATATTTATCATTGCCAGTTAGGCACTAATGTAAAGAAACGCAAGTTTAACCTGCGCACAGGCCTCCTGTTATCATACGGTACAACTAACAAATATCTGCAAAACGTGAACTTCGACAACCCTAATGAAGCTAATTATTTAAGCGGCGATCCCGGATATACCAAAGCATCCCAGTTTTCGGTAGGATTGATGTTGTCATACATCCATAACCTTTAAATCTATTCAGAATCGAGGAGGCGTTCAAAACGTTTATCCGGTATAAACCAGGTACCGGCTACCACAACGTAAATTACAACACTGATAACAGGGTTTAGCCAGGTACAAAAAATAGCAACTGCATATAGCAGCACTGATATTTTTCCTTTAAAATCATTGCCGAAAGCTTGTGCTATCAACGAGCCTTCACCATGATGTTTGATGAGGCAGAAGGCCAAAATACGATAGGCTATCCCGTTCATGATCAATACTACACCGTAAAAAAAGACCGGCCATTGGGTTAGGTGGTTCTCCCCCATCCAGGCAGTTACAAAAGGTATCAGCGACAGCCAAAACAGCAAATGCAAATTGGCCCACAATATTTTCCCGTTTACCGACCGCACAGCCTGCATGGTGTGGTGATGATTGTTCCAGTAAATGCCTACATATACAAAGCTGAGCAGGTAGCTTAGAAAAACGGGAATCAATGGTTTTAAAGCCTCCAGGCTTTCCTCGTGCGGAACTTTCAGCTCCAAAACCATGATCGTGATAATGATGGCTATTACGCCATCACTAAATGCTTCCAGTCTGCCTTTGCCTAATGCCATGGGCTAAATATAGCATTATTTGGCAAAAGCCTTATAACGCTGCATAGCTTCAATAAAGTAATAATCAGCATAAGTTAAAGGCACATCAACTTCGGTACCTGCCGGAAAATGACCAACACTGTGTTTCAGAATAAACCCGCCGTTGGTATTCAAATCGGCTTTATATGCAGGAGCTGATAAGTTTTTGATAATGGTTTGAGCTGTGTTGAAATACTCCTGGCCATCTTTTTTATCAACGTAACGGCAAAGCTCCAGTAAGGCAGAAGCCATAACCGATGCTGCAGAAGCATCACGCAACGCGTTAGGGATATTTGTCGCATTATAATCCCAATAAGGTATTTTATCAGCCGGCAGGTTTGGGTTGGTCAATATAAAATGAGCTATATTTTTTGCCTCTTCCAGATATTTCTTCTCTTTGGTTTCGCGGTACATTACAGTGAAGCCGTACAAGCCCCATGATTGTCCCCTTGCCCATGCCGACTCGTTAGCGAAACCCTGTGCGGTTTTCTTTTCCTTCACCGCACCTGTTTGCTCATCGTAATTAATTACGTGGTACGAGCTAAAATCAGGGCGGAAGTGATTTTTCATAGTGGTATTGGCGTGGGTAACCGCTATTTTATAAAAACTTGAATCGCCGGTTGCTTTTGTAGCGTAAAACAACAGTTCCAGGTTCATCATGTTGTCAATGATCACCAGAAAGTCGTTGGCTTTTGAATTCCATGAGCGGATACAGCCAACTGTTGGGTTAAACCTGGTTGAAAGCGATTTGGCACTGTTAATCAGAATTTCTTTGTACTCAGGTTTTGGCTCAAGATGATTTGCCGTGCCGAAGCTGCAATACATCATAAAACCAAGGTCATGTGTCCCTTTGTTATATTGTTCTTTTTCGAGGCCTTTTAAATTATTATTAGCCTGGTTAAGCAGCTCAGCATCTTTAGTTTGCTGATAGATCTTCAACAATGTACCCGAATAAAAGCCACTGCACCACCAGCTGCTGTTACTTGTTTCAAACTTATCTGTAGTTGGGTGATAGGTTTTCGGAAACTGATCGCTCCCAAATTGTTTGGCCATATACTTATATTGAACATCGGCATCGGCAAAGTTTTTTTTGATGGTTGCTAATACATCCTTTTGAGGTTTAAAGCTGTTTTGCGAAAAGGAATTGAGACTCAGCGCTAAAAAACATGCAGTAATGGTCGATTTGTACAAGTGTTTAAATTTCATAGACTATATAACTGGTTAAAGTGCTTATGCAGGGCACGTTTCAAGTCATAAAAGTGCAGATTTTGTACTCAAAAAAACAAGCAACAGACGGGTAATTGGCAGATTTTTCTACTACATCGATGTAGTGAGGGCGATTTTTGGGGCAAAAAGACAACGATGAGACTTACGAAGTTTTGGAAACTTCGTAAGTCCGGTACAATCTCATGAAAAACGTCTCTTCATTGTATCGTTTATTTGCTGCAATGAAAAATCTCCGGCTGGGCTTGGTGCAGAATGTAACTGTACATGTGGCCAGTCTTTAAAAGTGCTCCACAAACCGCCGGCAGTTAAACCCAGCTTTTTGGCTTCATCGGCATATACATGGTAGCCGTTTTTGCCGTTCACAAGCTTACTAACACTCCATTCTTCTTTGCCATTTACTATCCAAACACAATCTACGGCTTCATTCCACTGGTGCCATGATAGTCCGGGAATTGAATTGGTAACATGATCGCCGTTATGCGGGCCTGCCTTAATGATGCAATCGGCCAGAAAAGCGGCGCCATGTGCCTGTAGGTCTGCTATTTTTGCATCAACTTCGGCTTTGGTCCGGGATTGGCGCCATAGTTTTCCTTGTTCAACCGGGTGTCGTAACCCTGCTGTTGGCTGCATTTCATAACCTGCGGCTTTGCAATTAGCTAATAACTGAACTACTTTGTCCCTGAAAGCGGGTACTAATGAATCTAATACTGACATGGTAATAGGTTTAAAGAGTGAAATATTAATATAAATTTACAACCCTGATGCTTATGAATCAATCCGTGAAAACACCGTATTTAATTGATTATTAACAACTATTAGTAATATTTATCCATTTATTTTAGCACGAAGCCCATCACCATGGTTTCCATCAAAGCCCCGCTTTAACAATTACGGGTAAAAAAACAGCAGCAGCAATAAAACCTTTTTCATAACTGCATTAATTAAAAGCCTTTACAATAAGATTTTTATAAGCCCCCTGCGGGCAGTTGCCATGCCAGTAACCTACAGCACCGCTTTTCAATGATGGGTCAAGCGCAGTATATGTCATAGCTGGTTTTGCGGCATTATCAACATACACCTCCATTTTGCTGCCCTGTACCACCACTTTTATGTGGAACCATTTATTTTGCGGAATTATAGCTTTGGCCTGGTATTTTGTAGCCTCATAATCCCACCAGTTAAACTCGGTCTTTTTTTCGGGCATATATTGTATGGCGTTAGTTGTACCTGATGATCCCGGCCTGAAATAAACTGTTTCATAATGATGCTCGTCTTTAATATGAAAAGCGAGGCCCACAAAACCACCCTTAGGGATAGTACAGGCTACATCCATTTCAATAATGCCATCTTTAAAATTTAAACCCGGCTTGTAAGCCAAACTGGCCGATTTGTAGTTTTGAATTTTTCGTTTGATAAGCAAAGCTTTTTTTCCGTCGAAACTCCCCAACTCGTAGTCGAGCGTATCGTTTTTGGGGATGATCCATTGTTTAGGGTTTACAACCGAAAGGTCATACAGCTGATACTTTTGCTGAGCCTGTATTTTTACAGCAGCAAACAAGGCGACCAGTAAGATTAGTTTTTTCATGATGATTGATTTATGACTATTGAGTGATGACAAGATTGGCAAAATCGCCGGGCAGCCCGGATGACCAAAGACCTATAAGCCCACTTTGCCGGTTGTTGAGTTTCTTTACCGTAAGCGAGGGTTTATCCGAATGATCTACATACACAACTATATCCTGAGCATTTACAACGATACGCGCATGGAACCAGGCGATAGCCTCCGGAAATGGGTTTACCGCATTTTCATAAACTAAAGGATGCTCTTTGCGGAGTTTATCCCAGGGAAAATCGGGCTCGCTGATGTATTGCACCGTATGCATCCGGCGAAGCGTATCTGTGGTTTGAAAATTAAAAGGGCGAAAATAGATAACATCATTGGTTGTAGTATCTACTCCATGAAAGGCTATTCCTAAAAAGCTTTGCTGAAAAACATCCCGCCCACGCAGGTCTACATCTATAGTACCTGTTTTAAAGTTTACATTCTTGAGCCATAATATACCATCTGAAGTAAGGCCCTGCTTACTGCCGTCAGTGACCTCCGCAACAGTTTGGCGGGGATAGGCTTTAATCAGCTTATTTTCCTTCAGTAAGCTATTAATATCATATGTAACTTTTTTCTGCTGGCTGTAACAAAAACTGCTGCCAAGCGTCATGCTTAGTATGGCAATGAATAAAATCTTGTTGTTCATTGGTTTTGATTTAACTTTAGTCAAAACTTGCAAATTGCCTTTACAATCAGGCGCGGGCGGCGTTTCAAGTTAAGTTCAAATTTGTTCAAGGCGTTTTAAAAGTCTTTTAAACCACATTATTACCTGTAGATCAATGGAAAAGGAAAAACAATTGCTTTTGCTATGCCGGCAGCTTATTGAGCAAATGTTAAACTGGGGTGATAGCAGCATTTGGGGCAATGATGACTTTGAGCAGCTAAGTCAACAGATTTTTGATAAAACCAGGGTACAGCTCAGCGTATCAACCCTAAAACGGATTTGGGGCAAAGTGCGCTATGAAAGCTTCCCCAATGCAGCTACGCTGAACGCCCTTGCCTGTTTCCTTGATTACACCAGTTGGCGCGATTTCAGGCAGCGCCACCAGGTTAACGGCATAATTGAACAACCTGCTGAAGTCAACGAGATAAAGAACCTCCCTGTTGTCACTCGCTCCAAGCCTCGTTTACGTTATATATGGGTTGGCAGTACTGTATTGCTTGTTCTTGGTGCTTTATTTTTCATGAGCAGCAAGCGCAATAAGCCTGTTGATCCGGCTTCAATAAAATTCAGCAGTAAAAAGGTTTCTGACGATTTGCCAAACTCGGTTGTATTTAATTACGATGCTTCGGCATTTCACTCCGACAGCGTTTTTATCCAGCAGTCATGGGATCCCAACCGCCGCGAGCAGGTTCCGGGGGATGGCAAACAATTCACCTCAATTTATTACTATCCGGGCTATTTCATAGCAAAACTGATTGTAGATAAATATGTAAAAAAAGAGACAGCGGTATTTATCAAAACCAAAGGTTGGAAAGGCATTCTCGACCATCAGCCTATACCTGTTTACCTTGCGTCCGATGAGATTAAAGGAGAGGGATACATGGGGGTTGATGCAAAACTAATGCAGCAAAAATTGGGTACGCCTGTTTTTAATAATACATGGGTAAAGTTTGCTAACATCCGTGAATTTCCGGGCGTCAATGCAGACAATTTTACGATGGATTGTACCCTGCGCAACACCTCAACACCCGGCCAGTCGGCCTGTGCCAAAGCCGACCTTACTATTTTAGGTAATGGTACCGCTATTGTTATCCCTATAGTAAACAAAGGCTGCATATCCGATATGGGCATTTTAACCGGCACAGCCTGGGTTAGCGGCAAAGATCATGACCTGAGTGCCTTTGGTACAGATATGTCGCAATTCCAGAACCTGAGGTGTAGTGTTAAAGATCGCTATCTGAAGATCTACCTCAACGACAAGCAGATCTTTGAATTTAAACAAGCCAGCAATATGGGCCGCATTGTAGGTATCCGGTTTGAGTTTGAAGGGCCCGGTGAGGTTAAGCAATATAAGCTGGAAACACCGGGAGGATCGGTTTATGAGGAGAAGTTTTAATTTTCAAATACTTCCACGTATATCGATAGTGTAGTCGCGTAGCTTTCTTTAGAGTCTATTTATCTTTAACCAGCCTTAAAAGCGCATACCCGACGCTATCCTTATCATTAATCGTAACTATTCCGGCATAATCCGGGCTTAAACAGTAAAATTTCTTATTGTTATTTTTATCAGATGTTTTATCATCAATGACGTAGTAGCCCCTGTCTGTATTGTGAAGGTAAAACCCACTTGGCCCAAAATGAAGATAATAACCTGACGGCTCACCGTTAAAATGAAGTGTGTTTGTACCGTCAGTTCCTTTCCATAAAAAAGGAGAAGTAAGCTTTCTCGCACTATCGTTTTTTAAAGCCAAATAGTTTCCATTGCTATCCCTGGTTTTAGTTACATTACTGCTTAGCTTATTATAATCAGCTATTGTTGGTACACGCCACCCGGCGGGTAATTTATAATCCTCGGTCATGTATAAACCATAATATAAATTGGTGTTATGCCCCTGGACGACTGCAATAGCCAACGGGCTTCCAAAACCACGATAACTTTCCGCCATCCAAACCTGGGTGCCTATTTCGATAGTTTTATAGGTAGTATCCCCAACAACCACACTTCCGTAATTAATCTTAACCGGGGGGACAACTTTGTCTGGTGTTTTTGTTTTCTCTTTAGTACAGCCCAATAACCCTACAGCGACAATAAAGATTATCAAAAGTTTAGGTTGCATATGAAGGCTGTTTTGTTTAGCTAAAATAAAAAGATTTTGCGCCGAAACTAATTTACCGAATTATCTTCTACTTTAATATCATATCCCTGCAAAAGCAAATCGCTCACACTTGTAGTAAAAGGTTTAATAAAATGCTCAATTTTTGCATATGCCGCTCTTACTTCAGCATCATTTTGCGGATCAAAAACAAGCTCATCCAAACTACTAATTACTTTATGATCACCATGATGTACATCGGCAATTAAAAAGATGCCTTTAGTATCGCTTTTATGACCGGCGTGGTTAGGTTCTGTTTGGGCGTTGATGGAAAATACCAGTCCGTAATCATCATCGGAGATATTTTTCAAAACAGTAATTTCCAATACAAGGCAAAAAGCGCCATTATCGCTGTAACATTGCTGCGTATACTGGCATTTGATCAGGTCCTGAAAATCGTTTTCGGCCTTTAACCTTATTTGCTCGTATAAATCAAAAACTGCTTCAAATAAATCCATAATGAGGTATTAGCGGGGTAATCCAAAACAAACATAACTATCTCCCGACTTACTTCCAATTTTTCCGCCTCCGCAGGCTATAACTACGTATTGTTTACCATCAATTGAATAAGTTGCCGGGGTAGCGTAGCCCGCCGCGGGTAGCTGAGCTTCCCAAACTACTTTTCCGGTGCGTTTATCAAACGCGCGGATCTTTTCATCTTTAGTTGCTGCAATAAAGATCAGACCGCCTTTAGTAACCACCGGGCCGCCGTAATTTTGGGTACCGGTTACAGGGATACCTTTTTTGCTTAGCTCGGCAAATTCGCCCAAAGGTACTTTCCAGAGCAGTTTGCCCGATGTAAGGTCGACAGCATTGAGCGTGCCCCAGGGTGGTTTTATGCCGGGATAACCGTCTTTATCCAGAAAACGGTTATAACCGTTCATGGTATAAGGTATTTCATCAACCATTTTCTTCTCCGTTGCCGAACTTGCCGTACGATCACTGGTTGGTTCTTTGGCTACTTCTTTTGCCACCTTTGTTTCAGGAATTTTAAGCAGGAACGCAAGAAGATTTTTCTTATCCTGGGGCGAAATTTGTTTAAACGATGGCATCATGTTACGGCCACTGGCAATAATTCCGCTCACCTGATCGGCTGTGTATTTTTTGCCGATGTTAACTAACGAGGGATATGATGTTCCGTTCCCTTTCAGTTCCGCGCCGTGGCAGCCAATACAATTGGTATTATATACCACATGTCCCAGTGCCTGCGGCGAATGGTCATCAGTATTAGTTTTAGGCACATCTATCATTACCTGGGCCCAGGGCAATTCCGAACAATTAACGTACAGGATCTTGGTTTCGGGGTCAACTGCCGCTCCGCCCCATTCGCCCCCTCCATCAAATCCGGGGAAAATCCAGCCGCCTTCTTTACTTGGCGGTGTAAACATAATTCGGTTTTTAACCTGGTTATATTTAGCCAGCATCTCCCGGTGCACCTCGGGAGTGCGGTTGGTAACATCTTCGGGATTAAACGTTTGCCGTGCAAAAGGTTGAGGCAGCGTTGGAATAGGTTGTGTTGGCCATGGGGCTTCGCCGGGCAGGCCTTTTGTTGGCACGGGCGTTTCCACTATCGGAAATATCGGCTTGCCGGTAGTTCTATCGAACATGAATACATAGCCGTGTTTGGTGATCTGTGTTACGGCATCTATCGTTTTACCGTCTTTAACAATGGTTACCAGGTTGGGATTAGCAGGCAAATCGCGGTCCCACAAATCATGATGCACAAACTGATAATACCATTTCAACTTGCCTGTAGCAGCATCAAGCGCCAGCAGTGAGTTGGCAAACAGGTTTTGCCCTTTCCGGAAACCGCCATAAAAATCGCCGCCTACCGAACCGGTCGGGATATAAACAATCCCCCGCTTCTCATCCAGTGCCATGCCCGACCAGTTATTGGCCCCGCCGAACTTTTTATAAGCCGCGGTATCGGCCCAGGTATTATACCCTACTTCGCCAGGATGAGGTATAGTATGAAAAATCCATTTTAATTTGCCTGTACGCGTATCATAAGCACGCACATGTCCCGGAGCGGCATCAACCGATTCTGATACACGATCGCCCACAATCAGTACATCTTTATATACTACACCCGGCGTAGTGCCTGCCACAAACGATTTGGTATCCCTGTCCAGGTTTTTGGTAAGGTCAAGATATCCATTTTTGCCAAATGAACGTATGGGGGCACCTGTTTCCGCATCAATAGCCCAGGTTTTAGCGCCTACACTGTAGAAAATCCGTTTTTCACCGCCATCATCATTTTGCCAGTAAGTTACGCCCCGGCTCACCATATAATAGGCCATCGGGTCGCCGTTATTGGTGGTGTCATCCTTTGCAGGGTTAAACAGCCATTTTTGTTTACCGGTGACGGCGTTTACGGCGAACAGCTTTAATTTAGGACTGGTGCCATACAAAATGCTATCCACCATAATCGGGTTGCATTGATTTTGACTCAGGTTAGCGGTGTCCCTATCGCCGGTGCTAAAAGTCCACATCACTTTTAGCTTGTTTACATTATTTAAAGTAATTTCTTCGTTTGAGGAGTATCGCAGCCCTTCTTTTGAACCCGCATAAGCCGGCCAGCCGCTATAATCCTTGTTTTGATCACTGTGTTGATTTTTACAGGACACATAAATACCAGCCACAAAACACATGGCAATAAAGTACCGGGACTTAATCATTTATAAGGGTAATATTGGTGTTAAATTGGTTATGTATAAGGAAACGACGCCCTCTAAAGTATGAATAAAAATTATCTTATAAATAGAAGAAGGCGGTATCATAAATGATCAGCATTATTTTTTTATTCAGATAACTTAAGCGATATATAGTTTCTGTTGAATTAACTTTATTAACAAAATGGGGGTTAACAGGGTTAACACAATTCAGGGTTAACATTTATTTAAATAGCTTACAATCAGATAATTAATATAATTTTACAGCAAAAATGTGTTAACCCCCTTTTGTACAAAAATTCCGGCAAAACTTAACTAATAATTACCAAAAATACCAGAGTCGCCAATTTGATTTATGACACAGCTTCTTCTATACAGACCTCTGTTTCAAACGGACACAACATCGTCCAAACGGTAAAACGCCGTTTACTTTTTCACCAAACTTACCGGCTCAACTTCCTGGCTCAGCAATTTGCCAAACAATTCCCAACGTTTTGCGGGTGCTTTGGCTGTACCTCCATTTGATTCAATATAGTTTTTCACCAAATCCTGACCATAATTGTAATTGATAACGTAACTGCGATATTTTTTGATAAAGCTGATTGATTTTTGCGCAGTTTCGTCGTTCATCAGGCAGTATTTTTTTAGGTATGATAAAGCCTTATCCTGGCTCATGGTATTATTGATCAAACCTCGTGCTGCTTCGTTGCGGGCATAATTTAAAGTTCCTTTTATAGCAAGGGCTTTGAAATACAGATCGATACTGGTAGTATCCAAACCGGCCAGCGGCAACAGTACATTTTTGGCGAATTTTATTTTATCATCGCCCGGGAAGGCTACCTCGATACCATAATTGGCACTGCCTTCGGCGATGAGCGATTGCGGGCAAAACAGTGGATATAACGAGATCTCCACCCAGCCTTTATCATGATACAGGTTTTTCTCCAGCAGCATATTGTATACATGATGCCCCGGATAACTTTCATGGCTGCCCACATCAATAGCACGATCAATAAAGATCTTCAGATCGGTATTGATCTGTACGGTGCTTTTATAGCCTCCCTTATACCAGTTATAACCCGACCATGGTTTATTAGTCACGTATTCCAGCGTAAACGTTTCGCCGGCCGGTAGCTGGTAATGGGCAAGGGTGCGTTTACGGGCCTCAGCTATGGCCGCTTTTATAACCGGATCAAGTTTATCTTTTGGGATAATAAATTTATTGGCCAGTTTTTGAAACCTGTCATTCACGTTGCCTTTGCCCGGCAAAATACTATCCAGCAAGGCTATTTGTCCCTTAAAAAAATCATCGGTGTAAACCGGCGCGGCTACACCAAATAATTCGCGTGATTCTTCGTCAAAGGGTCTATCTTCGCCCGAAAAAATACGGATGCGGCGACTAAAAGCCACCAGTTGATCGGCCATCCAGTTAGCACGGATTTTATTGGTATCAATTTTTGTAGTATTGGCAACAATACGTAAATCGTTCATCAAACTATTTGCCGATGCCAGCAAACTATCCTTCGGGAAAATTTTAAGAGGCTCTGATTTTGGCTTCAATGAATCCGGCCCGTAATAGGCATCTACAAAATCACCATCGTATTGCCCTATTGCAAGGCCAAGCTTTACATATTCAACAGCAAGGCTATTGAGTTTTTTATTTTCGAGTTGCTGTGCCGGGCCATGTCCACATGAAAACAGTAATAACAAAGGAGCAAAAAACAGTAGTTTTTTCATGGATGTTGATCTTGTGCGGTAAATGTGGCGCAAGATAATAATTCCATTTATTATAAAAGGAATTCGAGCCTCATCGTAAGAGTTGTACAAGCTATTACGGCTTTCTGAACGAATTAAGATTATAGGTTACCCCCACTGCTACACCTGTGGATTGCAGTTTAATATCAGAATACCCCACTCCCGAAATTGGCACTTTCATATATGGCTGAACGCTTACACCAAACTTTGAGTTTATTTTGTGCTCATAGGTTGCGTTGATATTGATAATGCTCAATAAATATCCCTTACTGTTTGGTACAGTATAAGTTTGAGGCCATGCGGCACTGTTAGCACCATTACCATAGTTATAGGTATACTTTTCATGCAGCATCAGGTACGATGATAAACCAGTGCCCACCGATAATTTATTGCGGAAATTACCATACACCTGGTAACCTATATTGATTGGGATATCAAGCATTTTACAGTCGGCAGTTACATCAATTGGATCATGCTTAAAGTTATATGTGGTATTATAATTAGCAAAGCTTGTGTTGTAAGGTTTTGATGAATACACTACGCCACTGGTAATGGTTAACTTTTTAGTAGCACCAAATGAAAGCAGCAAGCCATAATTGCTGCCAACTTTACCCTGGAAAGAGCTTGTACCATTAACATCAGATGAAGCCAGTGCGGTAATAGCCCATTGCGGCCGGTAGCCAAAACTTTGTTTGGTTATTTTTTTATCGGGTTTAGATGTACTTGTATTTATTACGAGCGGCCTGTCAATTTGAGTTTTAAAATCAGGCGCTGATAAAGAAGCCTGTGTAAGGTTCAAAGACGAGACACTACTTGCCAGCAAATTTGAAGCAGGATTGTTATTCCCTTTTGTACCGGTATCTGCTATGAGTGCAGGATAACGCCGCATAATGGTATCTGAACCGATCGTAGATTTGTCACCTGTACCTCCGGCATTACGGTGTCCGGCCCTTACAGATGGTAATAAAGTAGTTTGAGCAGTATTAGCATGACTGCTTGTACTGCTGCTATTGGCAGCCAGGTTATTATTTGCCGGCAGCGCTTTTTGGATGGTATCTGTTTGGGGTTGTTGTATCCCCCCGTTACCTGTTACAGAATTGGTTTTAGGCGCAACTGGTTTAACTTTAACCTGTTGTTGTCCTGTTGTGTTATTATCCTGTACATTGGGTTTAAAAAACCACCAGCCTAAAAACAACAGTAACATAGCTGCTATGCCGCTTGCAATTGGCAACCAGTAAATAATTCCACGGCGTTTTTTGCCCTTGTCAAGCATTTGCTCAAGCGCATCCCAGTCATCCTCGTTAAACGCGCGATGATTTGCCGGGTCTTCCAGCCCCTTCTTAAAAATGTTATCTAAATCCTCTTCGCTTTTCATCCTCTGATACCATTATTAAAAAAAGTAGTCCTTACATCTATACCTATGCCATTACAGGCCACAATCGGGTTAAAATCCATACCCCTGTTGTAATTGGTTTTATTAGCAGTTTCCTCTGCTTTTAATATCATTTGTTTTAGTTTGTGCCTTGCTTTATGCAGGTTTGACTTAGAAGTTCCCGGACTTATGTTCAGCATTTCACCTATTTCCTCATGCGAATATCCATCAATCGCGAAAAGGTTAAATACAGTACGATAAGCCTGCGGCAACTGCTGCACCATAGCCAGCAGATCTTCGTAATTTAAATTTTTATCTGTAAGGTCTCCCTCGCTCACATTCTCTGCTTTCTCTAAATCTTCCGTGTAAGCCATTTTTAAATTGGCGCGGTAATAATCGATAGAAACGTTCATCATGATACGACCTATCCACGCCTTAAACGGCCTTGAAGTGTCAAACCTGTCAATATGGGTAAATACCTTCATAAAGCCCTGGTTCATCACTTCTGCAGCCTCATCACGGTTGCCAGCATAACGCAGGCAAATACCCATAGAAAAGCCATAAAACGCCTTATAGAGCATTTTTTGACTCTTCCTGTCCTGCTTTACGCAGCCATTGATCAATTGATGTAACTCTTCTTCGCCCATATGGGGTTTTATAAACTCAGAATCAAGTGCATAAATTTAACCTAATCTACGCACATCACGGCAACTAATATTAAAAGGTTGCCTGTTGCTGAAAATATTTTTATTATTTCTCATATCTGAGCAAAACTATGCTCAATTTTCACATTTATGAGGGCTATTTATACAAAATATGTACAAGTTAGTGCATCCCCAATAAATCCCTGCAAATAGTTATATTTTTGATTTGAAGGCAACCGGAATGTGTGTTTATAGCGTAATATTCATGTATACAACTTCCGCCTGTTTTAAAGGCCTTTTATGAGAACCGAGATAAACCCGAACTTCCCTGTTAACAATTGTAAAATATGCGGGCGCCGCCCGGTTATTGAACAAACCAAAGATCGCTGGGTCATTCTATGCCCTAATGCAGCCTGTCGAAATACTGTTTCTGATAAACTGATCAATGTAGCAGCATGGAATAAACAAAATCCATAATATTTTTTTGTTTACCCAACTTAAGGCAACCATACGCAAAACATGTACGATATATCTTATAAAGGGTTGTAACAGATCCTTGATTAATATATACTACTAATACTACTGCTGCATGGTACCGGTGTCTGTTGTGATCATTACTAAAAACGAGGCTGCCTTTATTGAGGATTGTATTAAAATGGCCCGTTTAATTACGGATGATATTGTTGTGATTGATAATGACAGTACCGATGGTACCCCACTCATTGCTTCCCGTTACGGCTGCAGGGTGTTTCAAAAAAGCTGGAGCGGGTACGGTGCAAACAAAAATAAAGGGATAGCCGAGGCACGGTATAACTGGATATTAAGCCTTGATGCCGATGAAGTACCAGACGCGGAACTTATCGAAGCGCTTCACAATTTAAATTTAGATAAACCAAACATTGTTTATGACATCAAATTCAGATCATACTTTGGTAAAAAGCTGATCCGCTTTGGCAATTGGGGGAACGATCATCACCTGCGTTTATTTAACCGGTTGTTGGTAAAATGGGGCGAAACAGAAGTGCACGAAACTTTGCTTTTGCCACCCGGTGCAGAAATTAAAAACATAGCAGGTTATATCCATCATCATTCGGTAACAGATATTGATGACTTTAAACGCAAAGCTGTTCACTATGCGCAACTAAGTGCCGCTAAGTATTATAAAGCCGGTAAAAAAGCAACGTTTATAAAGCTTTACTTTTCGCCTGCTTTTGGCTTTTTACGCAATTACATTATCAGGCTGGGCTTTTTGGATGGCGCTGAGGGATTGGCCATAGCACGTGTTATTTATAAAAACACGCATCTTAAATACCTTTATTTGAAACAATATAAAGAGTTGCCGCAAACACAAGATGCTTATCATAGTGAATTGACTATTGAACATGTTTAATGAGCACTTCCGCATAAAATTGCAGCGTCTGCCTTGCTATAATATCGATATCAAAACACTGCTTCACTTTTTCATTTCCTGCTACGGAGAGTTTCAATCGCTTTTCGGGATCGTTAAGCAGCATTATAATTGCCGATGCCAATTGCTCAACATCGTCAGGATTTATTAGTAATCCGTTAACGCCATCATCAATCAGTTCCGGACCTGATGTTCGGTTTGAATTGATCACGGCCGTTCGGCATGCCATGGCCTCCAATGGCGCCAGCGCAAAGGCCTCGGCGTATGACGGGAATACCGCCATTGCCGAGTCGGCTAAACAGCCATAAAGCTCATCTTTATTTACATGACCTTTAAAGGTCACACTGCTTTTTGCGTGCTCCTGTAAAAAAGCGGCAACCTTACCTACCGGGCCTTTGCCGAGTATCAGCAACCGGGCATCAGGAACCTCTTTAACTACTATATTCCAGGCTTTTACCAGCTGAAAAACCCCTTTCTTTTGAACAAGACTGCCTGTAAATACAACTTGCTTGTTATCACACATCCTATTCCTCTCAAAAGGGATATCAGTATCGATACCGTTATATAATATGCTTATGGGCTTATTATACAACAGATACGAGGCGCTTTTATCAGCAGTATAAGCGCTCGCACTACTTACAGCTGCCGCATGGTTTAAAATATCCTGCTCCATTTTCAAAACATACGGAGCTACAGATTTTCCGGCCTCAGCGTTAAAATAAGTAATTGAACCATTCAGCTTAACAATTACCGGAACTGATAAATTGGGGAACGGGATATAAGAACTACAAAACCTGATGTAGTCGTTATAATCAGGCATTTCAATAATATCAATTTTCTCAGAGGCGATGATCTGTTCCAGTTTAACTTGGTAAGCAGCCAGGCTTTTTTTAATATCCCGCCGGGTTATGCCCGTATCCAGCAATACCCTGTTAACTATTCGCGTGCCTATACCCTGCTGCTTTTCAAACAACTTGCCATCAATTCCCCAACGGTACCTGAAAACCTTTACACCATCATCTTCAAATTCATCAGCGCCTCCATACCCGCGGCTGTACAAACCGGCAACAATTACCTTATGTCCAAGCTTTGCCATTTGCCGGGCAATAAGCCATACATAGGTACCTATACCGCCATGCGGCCCTGGAGGGTATTCATCGCACAGGTATAAAATGTTCATTGCGTTAAAAATTGTTGAGTATTTTGTATAGTGCGCCTGCTTAGTTGCTTTGTAACCACGGCCGCTGCCAGATAAAAACCAACCCCCAATAAAAGCCTTAACAAAAAATGAACGTTTAAAAAAGCTGTTATAAACCAACCTGCCAGGGCTATCGGCAACAATATTGCAAAGGGCTTTAAGCTGATATGCATCACATGTTTATTTACCAGCCGGTAATAAAGTACAGCCTGTAACACATTGGTAATTAAAAACGCTACCGCCGAACCGATACCATTAAATAGTGGGATCAATACAAAGTTAAGGCCGATGTTTGTTATGGCGCATGTTACGGTAACAGACGATACCGCCTTATATTTTTTAATACTGAAACTTAACGACCAAAGCAGGTTGATAAAAAACTGCAATGGTATACACAACGATAGTATCAAAAACTCGCCGGCGTTGGTGGCACCATACTTACCGCCGGTTATCATGCCAACTACAGGTGTCCAAAGTATATTAAACACGAAAGGCAAAAGCATGGCCAGCAACAGTTCGGCAGTATTAAAAGCGTTTACCTGATCACGCAGCTCGTTAGTTAGTTTTGACGTCATTAACCTCGATAAACGCGGCAAAATAACCGGAGCTATAATAAGCATGGGCAGCCGGGTAAGCTCATAAGCCCGGTAAGCGAAACTATAATCGGCCAAAACGGCTTTACTTGCCATGAAGCCCAACAGCAGCCAGTCCATCCGCGAAAGGCTCATGTCAAAAATTACAGATATATATTGCGCTGTGGACTCTTTAAGCAGTTTTTTATAAGCCTGAAAACGAAATTTAAAACTAAAATCAGTTTTGGCGATAACGTATGTGAGCAAGGCCAATAATTCGGCCCCGGCAGTACATATCATGACCATGATGATAGAACGGACCTGCAACTGATGAACTGCAATAAGATAAAATGCCCCACAAACCCGCAAACTATTGCTTACAATAGCAATGACACCATACGGCGTGAATTTTTCCTTGGCGTTTAAAAACTGCTTTAACGGTATCCCCATAAAAAGCAAACCCTGAGCCGCAAAAAACCAGGGAAGCAACCTGTAGATATCATCATGAAGTACTAAACTCAATAGCCACAACACGGCAAGTGTTGCCGAAAAAGCAACCAACGAATGAAATAAAAATGCCGCAGCAGCCCAGTCTGATCGTTGTGAGGCTGCTATGCGGCGAATCACCACCTGCTCCAAACCAAAACCAAGTATTGTAGTAATGAAGATAGAGATTGCATTCATCCAGCTTATAGCTCCAAAGCTATCCTTGCTGAGGTAAACAGAAATAACATAAAAAAAGATACTGCCAAGCACCTGCAGGGCCAATGCCTGCAAACCTGATGAAAAAAACCTGATGAACGCTTTACTCCTGAGCAACGCTGTATGTTGTTTATACCCTTATACTAATGTTTTTACCGGCAGGTTGCCTGTAACATTTTTATAAACCGGTTAAATATCTGCATATATCAGCACAAAGCCGAGGCAACCATTCTATTTTTTGACACGTAACCTATTTAAACAGAACAATCACGAACGGGCCTGCAAAACCGGGAATAAACATCAATAAATACAAGGGGAATAATGACAATCAGCTTGCCGGGTTTTGATATTAAGAAGTGGAAAACTTACGCCGATTGGCGGCTGCTTATTTTCCTGCTGCTGTTCATCAACGTACGCATTCCGTTTAAGATAGTTGCGCTGCTTTTTGCTTATTTAACGCAGTTTAACTTCAGGTTTGGGTTTAAGCTTCGCAATTCCAGGATCCCTCAGTTTTACCTGCTCGTTTTTCCGATAGCCGTCATTGCCGCGCTCATTAACCAAAACTTTGTTGACTTATACTATTTACCTGTCTTTGGCTGGGCATTAATATGCTGGGTACTGGCCATACTGGCAGTTCACCAGGTTAAACTCATGGTTGATAAAACGGATGCCGAAACCATTTACCGCACGCTCATCATCTTTTTTATCATAAATGCAATTTTTTCGGCAGCGAACCTGGTGCATATTATGTGGATAATCAAAAGCATTAACCCTTACGCGTACATGGGAATGCACCAGCGCTATTTTATAAATACCGGCGATGATGTAATGGGCATTAGCTTTGATCTCTCGTCAACCAACGCGGTAATCTGCGCTTTCGGTGTGTTTTATTTTATCTATAAACGCAACCTGGCCATGATGATTGTGTGTATGAGCACGCTGGTACTTACCTACAGTAACCTCATTAGTGTATTATTTCTCCTTATCCTGGTTTTCATATTTGCTTTTAAAACTACGCGCGATCAAAAAAGCATGATCGTGGTAGCGTTGATGATCTATATCATCTCCATGGTTAAAATATCGCCGCAAAACGGAAAATACCTTAATGAGGTTACGGCAAGTGCATTGCGTGAAAATCGCCCTGAAAAGCAAATAGGAACAGTTAACAACGCGGTTTCCCATACTGGCAATACATTAAGCAGGGACGAACGCCGCAGACAATATGCGCAACACTACCTCGATAGCCTGAGCGCGATAAAGGCCAGTCAGGAAAAGTTCAGCGCACTCGATAAAAAAATCAAAAAACTGCCCCTTACAGATGATGGCAGATTGTACATACCCGCTCCCAACACCCACTTTGCCGAATTTTATAATATTGGTGAGATAACGCCCGACAGGCAACAATTGATTGATTGCATAACTACTCACCGGGCTCAACTGCCGCTTTGCCAGGTTGAACCTTTCAGGCCAACCCTACCCGGTAAAATCACCGGTGCTGCACAAACGTTCAATTACCTCGCGGCACATCCGCTGCAAAGCATAGCCGGCTTAGGCCCGGGAAATTTTTCGTCCAAAATAGCATTCAGGGCTGTGGGCGCAGGTATCAGGGGCGATTATCCTAAAAAATACATCTATATCAACCCGGCCTTTATGAGTAACCATCTCGACTTGTACCTGAGCTTCTTCAGCAAAAATGCCGAGTTCCGTTCGGTACGCAATAGCCCTTACTCCACTTATGATCAGATGCTGAGCGAATATGGCATCCCGGGCTTTCTTGCCCTCATTATTTTTTACCTCGGCTTTTTTGCGCGGCATTTCAAAAAGCTTAGTTACGGTTTACCCATAATCATGATGGTAGCGGGCATATTTTTTCTCGATTACTGGTTTGAGCAACTTTCGGTACTCGTGCTTTTTGAACTGATGCTATTCCTCAATATAAAAGAAACCACAACGCCCGATTTGGAAACAAAAACCACAGTGCCGGAGGAACTTGCATATGCATAACCCTCAAATTACTGTTCTAATGCCTGCTTATAACGCAGGTAACTATATCCGCGAAGCTATTACTTCGGTACTTGAACAAACGTTTACTGATTTTGAGCTACTCATTGTAAATGACGGTTCTACAGATAACACACTCGAGATCATCAATTCATTTAAAGATGAGCGCATAAAGGTTTTAACACAGGAAAACAAGGGCGTAGCGGCAGCGCTTAATAACGGTTTATGCCATGCCCGCGCGCCTTACATTGCCCGTTTTGATGCCGATGATATATGCTATCCCTATCGGCTGCAGGTGCAGTATGATTTTATCACTTCGCATCCATACTACAGTATAATAGGATCAGGAGTTGATTATACCGACGTGCATGGCGACCTGATATTTACCTGGCAGCCCGATGCACTGAGCCACAATGAGATCAGGCAGTTGAGTTACAAGACCTGTCCGTTTATTCATTCAAGCGTATTTTACAAACGCGACGCTGTGTTAAATGCAGGTGGCTATAATGAGCTGGCCTATACTTTTGAAGATCATTTTTTGTGGGCTGGTATCCTTAAACACGAAAAGGCTTTTAATCTCAATCAACCACTCATTAAAGTAAGGCTTAATGCCGAATCTATTACCATTGATGAAAAGTGGCGCACAGGAAAATTCAGGCAGATCAAATACAAAACCCTGCGTAAGCTGAGCATTACTGAGGCCGAAGGAAGGCAGTTATCGGAGATTGGCATTAAGCAGCTGTCTCCCCGCATCAAAAAAGGGGCTTACTATGCCCTAATCGGCAAAAAATACTTATGGAATAATTACCAGCCCGAAAAAGCACGAAAAAACCTGATCAAAACGCTGTCTATTAGTCCGCTGCATATTAAGAATTACTTTTTACTGCTGATGACGTTTTTGCCCGAGCGTACATTGCTCAGACTGTATCAAATAGGCAAAGGCAATTTTCGTCTCGACGAAGCCGAACTGCCAACTGCTGTTCTAAATCAAAAGGAATTAAACTATGGCAGCTAAAAAGATAAAACTGTTTGTTGACGCACACTCCTTTGATAAAGAATTTCAGGGGGCGCAAACTTTTATACGCGAGTTATACAATCACCTGCTGGCCGAGCGCCCTGATATAGATATTTACATCGGTGCACGTGATATCGAAAATATTCGCCGGCAGTTCCCGCTGCTGCCGCCGCAAAACGTATTGCCCTACAAAAACCGGGGATTTAACATTTTACGTTTCATTTTTGATATCCCTGCTTATATCAAAAAATACAGGTTTGATTTCGCGCATTTCCAGTACATCTGCCCAAAAAAAATAGCCGGCTGCCAGTATATCGTCACCATGCATGATATGCTTTTTAACGACTTCAGGAAGGATTTCCCTATCCTGTTCAGCATACCTCGCAACTACATTTTTGGCCGTGCCATCAAAAATGCCGATATAAAAACCACGGTATCCGACTATTCAAAAGCGCGGATCTGTGATTACTATCAGATTCCCGCCAATGAAGTACACATCATCCAAAACGGAGTAAGTAACTCGCTGCTGCAATACCAGGCATCAAAGCAAGAAGCTGAAGACCAAATAGCAGAAAAGTTTGGGATCCGGAATTTCATCCTCTATATAAGCCGCATTGAACCGCGTAAGAATCACCTTTTATTACTTCAGAAATACTTAAAGTTGAAGTTATATGAAAAAGGGATCAGCTTAGTATTTATCGGCAAAGCGTCAATAAAAACACCCGGGTTAACCAAGCTCATCAGGAGCCTCACGCCGGAGCAAAAGCAGTTTTTCAGGTGGATCCCACAGGCAGAACAAGCCGATCTGGCAGCGTTTTACCGCGCATGCAGATTGTTTGTGTATCCCTCAAAAGCCGAAGGTTTTGGGATTCCGCCACTTGAAGCTGCCATTTGCGGAGCGCCGGTACTGTGCTCATCAGAAACAGCCATGAAAAACTTTGGCTTTTTTGCGCCATATACTTTCGACCCGGCAAATCAGGCCGTTTTTGAGCAAAAACTGTCACTCGCCGTTCACCAACCTCCCGGTTATGCATTTACCAGCCGGGTAGCCGAACATGTTGAACAACGGTACCACTGGCAAAAAAGCGGCATCATATTTTACAATTTATTACAAGCAAACTTTCATTGTCATGAAACTAAAAATAGCGATCTTAGGCACGCGGGGCATCCCGAACTACTATGGCGGGTTTGAGCATATTTCTGAATATGTATCGGCCGGTTTGGTGAAAAAAGGGCATTCGGTTACTGTTTATAACTCGCATAACCACCCTTACAAAGCCGATACCTGGAACGGCGTTAACATAGTGCATTGTTATGACCCGGAATACCTGGTAGGCACCGCCGGGCAGTTTGCCTATGATTTTAACTGCCTTATGGACGCCCGCAAACGTAAGTTTGACGTGGTACTGCTGATGGGCTATACCAGCAGCTCGGTTTGGGGCCACCTTTATCCGCCAAACAGCGTAATCATTACCAATATGGATGGCCTGGAATGGAAACGCTCCAAGTACTCAAAACCGGTACAACAATTCCTTAAATATGCCGAAAAGCTGGCCGTAAAACATAGCCAGTATTACATCTCCGATTCAAGGGTGATCAGGTCATATCTTAAAGATAAGTACGAGGTTGACAGCCGCTATATCCCTTATGGTGCCGATCTTTTTTCGGAACAGGAACGTGAGCAGTTTGATAAAAGCGAAGTATTGAAAGAAGATTACTTTTTGCTAATGGCCCGCATGGAGCCCGAAAACAATATCGAAACCATTTTAGAGGGTTTTAACAACAGTTCATCAACAAAAAGCTTTATGGTTTTGGGCGATACCAGCAACCGCTTTGGCAAATTCATAACGCACCGGTTTAAAAACGACGACCGCATACAATTTAAAGGCGCCAATTTTGACAACTCGGTTGTGCGTGCATTGCAGAACAACAGTTACCTGTACTTTCACGGGCACAGCGTGGGCGGCACTAACCCATCCCTGCTTGAAGCCATGGCCAGCGAAGCGCTCATTGCTGCCCATAATAATCCTTTCAATAAATCGGTACTTAACTCGGATGCTTTTTATTTTGATAATGCCAACGAGGTTCGGCACCTGGTTGAAAACGTACAGCGCAAGGATATCGAGCGCGAAATGGTTAAGAACAACCTTCAAAAGATACAATACCAGTTTAACTGGGAAGTAGTGATCAACGATTACGAGGATTTTATATTGCAATGTTACCAGGAACAACATGGAAAAGCTGCTAAAGCCTGATGATACGCTGAATAACAGGATCAGCTATTACCTGCTGATGCTATTGTTGCTGAGCTTGCCGTTCAATATGTTTTACAGCCACCTGTTGTTGATAAGCCTGGCTCTGCATACTATTATTCAGGTTCGTAGAAACAATATCAAGCCTGTTTTAACCAAGACCAACCTTGCTTTAACGGCAGTATTTTTTGTAACGCTGCTGAGCACGATTTATACTACCAATAAACCGCAGGCTTTTACAGAATTAGGCAGGCAGGTTACCATTTTGCTGATTCCATTAATCTTTATCTTTAATCCGCTGGATATAAAAAAATACCGACATAACCTGCTACTAATATTTTCCATTGGATGTACGATTACGATAGCATATCTTTTTTTGCAGGCCCTTATTACCATCAGATATTATCATTTACCACTTAAAGCGTTGGTATCACCGGCATTTACAAATCATAATTTTTCAGGACCGCTGGAGATCCACGCCACGTTTTTTTCCATGCAGATAGCTATTGCACTGGTTTATCTATTATATATGTTCATAAAAGAAAGCTCAGCCAGGCTTAAGATACTTTATATGTTATGCTGTTGTTTACTGGCTGCCGGCATTATCCAGCTTAGCTCAAAATCAATATTTGCGGCGATAGTTATTATTTTGAATGTGATTATACCATGGTTTATACTGAAGGGGCAGGTACGGTTAAAATACACAACTATAGTTACATCGATGTTTGTTGTAGTGGTTGCAGGCATTTTTGCGATGCGGGCCTTCCGTGAAAGATATGTCACCGAACTAAGAAAAGACCTTAGTGAATCAACCGGCCCCGGTCTTACCGATCCGCGGCTGGCCCGTTGGGGTGTAGCCGTTAGCGTGGGCGCGCAATCGCCGGTTATTGGTCATGGTGCAGGTACCGAGATTGGTTTGCTCAAAGACCCATTTTTTGATCATCAATTTTACCGATCGTATTTAGCAGAATTAAATGCACATAACCAGTTCATTAGCTTCTTTATTAAATCGGGGATCGCCGGCTTGTTGGTTTACCTGTTTGTGCTGGCTTTTGGCATCAGAACGGCAATTGCAAAACGCGACTTATTACTGATGGCTTTTATGGTTATTGTAACTGCCGTTTCCCTTTCCGAAAACTTTTTAGACGTAGATAAGGGCATCTTTTTTTACAGCGTATTTTTCTCGTTATTGATATTTTCAGGAAGCCTTCAGGATGTTGGCAATCAAGCTAAAAATATTGTGTAACTACTTTGTTAGCAGGCAACCAAAGCTACAAGGGGTACGTCATCACTATATATACAAAGACGTGAAAAGTATAGCCACCTTAGTTGAACAAAACAATAAACGCTTGTTGAATACCCGGAACAATATCTTAGCTACCCTTGCCTATTTTGACATGTGGGATTATCCGCTAACATATGGCGAAATATTCCTGTTTCTGGAAAATAAATATAGGCAATATGATTTTACCGAAGCTCTTGATCAGCTTGTTGCTAATAAGCTGGTGTTCCATTTCGACAGGTTCTATTCGCTCAAAAACGACTATATGATTGCGGTAAAGCGAAATAAAGGAAATAAGAAAGCAGCCGAACTGATCAATAAGGCTAAAGAAGTGGGAGCTTTCCTGATCAAATTTCCTTATGTGCGTGGTATAGGCATTTCAGGGTCCTTATCTAAAAACTGCGCGGACGATAATTCAGATATTGATTTCTTTATCATCACCGAACGTAACCGGCTTTGGATTGCGCGTACGTTGATGCACATGTTCAAAAAGCTTACTTTTTTGGTTGGTAAACAGCACAACTACTGCATGAACTATTATATCGATGAGGTACAGCTACAGATAGTTGAAAAAAACATTTATACAGCCATTGAAGTAGCAACTATTATTCCGCTTGAAGGCGACGTTACCTTTGAGAATTTTTATAAAGCCAATGCCTGGATGCACGATTTCCTGCCCAATAAATGCATGCGCCTTGCCACTGCCCTGCCGTTAAAAAAGCCCTGGTATAAGGCATTTGCAGAGCGGCTGTTTAATAACCCATTTGGCAACTGGCTCGATAATACATTAATGCAGATCACATCTGGCCGCTGGAACAAAAAAACCGAAATGAAAAAGCTGAATATGCGGGGTAATGTAATGAGTATGGCAGCAAGCAAACATTTCGCCAAACCATCTCCCGAAAACTTTCAAAAGAAACTAATAGAGCGGTACCGGGTCAAAGTTTCTATGCTATTACAGGAATTTGAAGACCGGATAGCACAATAGTTAATAAGCAAAGCCGCCCCCCTATCTGGTTTCAGCTTTGCTTACTGTTTGTTTACAACCCTTTAATACTATTCCAATCAACAACGCCAACTTTTTTGGCCCATTCCAAATATTCTGTTTCAAGGGTTTTAACTTTATCGGGATATTGAGCTGCAAGGTTATTTATTTCAGATCGATCTGCTTCCAGATCATATAACTCCCAGGGCTCACCAATTTCTGCAACCAGTTTCCAGCGTCCTTTTCTTATAGCCCTGCTGCCCTCGTGTTCCCAAAATAAAGTTTCATTACCTTTATAAGGATTCCCTTTAAGAGCATCAACTAAACTAATACCCGCCAACGGCGTTAACTGCCTGTTTTTATATTGCGTTGGATAACTAATACCTGCAATGTCAAGGCAGGTTGGCATCAGATCAATCAAGTGGCCGGGACTACTATTACTGCTTCCGGGCTTGATATGGCCGGGATACCAGGCAATAAGCGGCGTTGCTATACCGCCTTCGTGTGTATTGCGTTTAAACAACTTAAACGGGGTATTGCTAACGTTGGCCCAGGGAATTTCGTAACTGTCAATTGAATTTACAGAACCGGGAGTTCCGTTCTTTTGTATCACGGTCGATAAGCTTTTAACTTCATCTGCACTACCGCCATTATCTGAAGCAAACAGGACGATGGTGTTTTTATCTTTCCCAAATTGTTTGAGTTTGGTCATGATCTCGCCAATACAGGCATCCATGCGGTAAACCATGGCGGCATAAATGGCCATGCGAGTATCCCATTTGTCTTTTTCTTCGGGAGATAACGAATCCCATGCAAGGGCGCGTTTATCCCTTGCCGATAGTTGCCATTGCTTTTTGATAATACCGGCAGCTAACTGTTTTTCATAACGCTGTTTCCGTAACACATCCCAGCCTTTAAGATATTGGCCTTTATACTTCGCAATATCCTGTGGCAGCGCCTGAATAGGCCAATGTGGGGCATTATAAGCTACGTACATAAAAAACGGCCTCTGCTGGTCTTTGATCTCATTCAATGATTTGATAGCAAAGTCGGTAATGGCTTGTGTAAGATATTTTGAAGTATCACTGCGGGTGATCTCCTTATCATTCAGCATAAAGGTGATCTTGCTGCCATCATTATACAACGGCGCCGAGTTGAAATAACTGCTCCCGTTGTTTAGCATGGTAAAAGATTGATCAAAACCGCGGTTATAGGCCAGTGCAGATTTTTGCAACCCAACATGCCATTTACCGGATACGATGGTGTTATAACCTGCCTCATCTTTCAGCAACTCGGCAATGGTAGCGCTATGGTCATTCAGGTAACCCTGGTAAGCGGGAGAGCCTTTGTATTTTACCATGTCGCCAACACCGGCCTGGTGCGGGTACAGGCCGGTTAATAATGCAGCCCGCGATGGACAGCATCTGCCGGCATTGTAAAACTGTGTCATCTTCAGACCTTCGCGGGCAAGTCTGTCGATATTAGGCGTACTGATCTCCGAACCAAAGCAGCCAATATCAGAAAAGCCCATATCGTCGGCTAAAATGACAACGATATTGGGCTTTTGTTTAGGGGCCTGCCCAAATACAGGCCCCGTACAACATATAGCGATGAGTAAGTAGCAGATATTTTTTAGCATAGTTGTGTTTTATTTGCCACTTGCAGCCAGCCCGGTTTTGGCCTGTTCGGCAACAGCCTCAACTTGCACTGTTGACGAGAAGCCCTGTTTTTTCCAAACCTCCTTACCATTTTTATAAAGCACCAGCGTTGGCAGCACATTAACCTTTAACTCTTTAGCTAAGTTGGTATTGTCATAAACCTCAATACTGATCACTTTTGGTGTAAAAGCAGAATTTGCTTTGAGCGAATCCAACACAGGCACCAGCTTTTTGCAGGCCCCGCAATACTTCGACCCAAAATCAACCAACACTAAAGATGACGAAGCAGCCAATTCATTAAACTGTGCTTTTGATAACGAAACGCCCTTTTTTGTCGTCGAAATGATAGGATAACCCGAACCTATCCAATTGGCTAAACCGCCAGGCAGTTCCTCCACGTTGGTAAACCCTTTAGCACGCAACTCGCGCGAAAGCACTGTGCTACGGCCATTAGCTATTGAGTAAACAAAGGTTGGCTTTTCCTTATCCAAACCATCCAGTTTTTGCTGATAATCTGCTGCTTTGGCATCAACGTTTACAGCACCTTTAATATGGTTTTGCGCAAATTCCTCCGCCGAACGGGCATCCAATATCTGTGGTTCTTTTGTCTGTTTCAGTTTAGTCGCAAAAGCTTCGAGCGATAATAAAGCAGGTGATTGTGCTTTCACTTCGCCGGTGAAAACTACCAGCAGGGCCAGTAATACAATTTTTAAGTTTTTCATAATTAATTGTTGTTTTCGAGTTTATGGATCCTTTTGTTGTTGATATCGTCCCTGTCAATAAATGGATAGATGTGGTTCTTTTTAGCTTCCGCATCAAACAGGTCTTTCAATTCTTTTAACTTTTCAGGATATTTTTTGGCCAGGTCAACACGCTCGTTAAAATCCTCGTTCAGGTTATACAATTTCCAAACATCCTTATCGTAATTACGTTCAGGAATCGTTTTCTCTTTTGGAAAGTTCAGCAGGTCCACATTATCCGGGCGGTGTGCAGCCTCGGCTTTCCAGCCATCTTTATATATCGACCTCGAAGTAAAAATGTAATAGTACTGCTGTGTATGCAATGTTTTTGCCTGCGCATTATTGAACGAACCGAAGAATGATTTACCCTGCAACGTATCCTGCTTAATGCCTTTAACGTACTCGGGCAGTTTTAACCCGGCAGCCTCAATAGTGGTTGGGAATACATCAGATACATGGCTGTACTGCGTGCGGATGCCGCCTTTTTCGGTGATGAGTTTTGGATAATAAACTATCAGCGGGTTATGGGTACCGCCCTCAGCATCAGCGTCCGATTTCCAATATTTAAACGGCGTATTGGCTGCCTGTGCCCAACCTAAAGGATAATTGGTTGAAGCTTCGGGCGTACCGATGGTTTCGTAATCGCTTTCATTCCTTTTGATGTAGTCTGCTTCGGGTGTGGTTGCTGCCGAGTTTTTTGGATTGATCACACCGTGTACGGTTCCTTCTTTGCTGGCGCCGTTATCACCTATCATCACAAAAACCAAAGTATTGTCAAACTGGCCCGAAGCTTTCAGGTAGCTGATTACGCGGCCCACCTGGTGGTCGATATAGGTCAGATAACCTGCATAAACTTCCATGAACCGGGCATACAATTTTTTCTGATCGGCAGGCAGGCTGTTCCAGGCCTTGATACGCTCGTTACGCTCGGGCAATTTGGCATAAGCAGGAATATAGCCGGCCTTTTTCTGGTTTTCAAATACTTTTTCACGGTATACATCCCATCCTTCATCAAATTTGCCTTTATACAAATCGCTCCATTCATGACTTACCTGGTGAGGTGCGTGGGTAGCTCCTGGGGCGTAGTATAAAAAGAAAGGTTGATCAGGTGCCGCCTTATGTGCTGCATCGATATAAGCTATAGCTTTATCAGTGATCTGCTCGTTCAGGTTGCGGCCATCCGGTTTGATGTGGAAATTATCCTCCACCAAATGCGGCGGGTTATACTGATCGGTAGCCGACTCCAGGAACCCGAAGTGATGGTCAAAACCTTTACCAGTAGGCCAGCGGTCAAACGGACCAACGGCCGTAGTATCCTCATCAGGTGTTACCCCCCATTTACCTACCGCGAAAGTACTATAGCCATTGGCTCGAAGAGCTTCGGCAATAGTGCCTTTATCTGGCGGGATCCGGCCATCATAGCCCGGAAAACCGGCAGCCGTTGAAGCGTGTGCAAAGTTACCCATGTGTACATAATGGTGATTACGTCCGGTTAGTAATGAAGATCGTGTTGGCGCACAGATACCTGCTGTATGAAAATTGACATAGCGTAAGCCATTATTAGCCAGCGTATCAAAATTTGGCGTACTGATCAAACCACCAAAGGTGCCTGATGCGCCGAAGCCAACATCATCCAGCAAAATCCAGACAATGTTTGGTGCACCCTTCGGCGCCTTGAGTGGTTTATTCCACCACTCTTTTGATTCGGCAAGGGTTTTACCTTCCACGCCTTTATAATTGGCGGGATCGATGGGCGCTATATTAGCGGGCGTCACCTTAACCTGCGGCAATTGCGCAAAGGCAGGCAAGCTGAACGCCACGGCTATTGCCGATAAGGCGACAATTCGTTGATAAGCGTATTTCATAATTGTAAATGGTTATATAAAGTTTATTATTCAGTTCACAAATAGCGATCAAGCTTTGGGCTTTTTGCCTTCTGCTTTTAGCTTTTATATAATTGGTTACTTTTTATAATTTTTGTGGATACGCTGGTGATACACATCATACCAATCGATAAACGGATATAGGTTGTTCTTTTGGGCCTGTGCTTCAAATACAGCTTTCAGCTCTTTTAACTTTTCGGGATATTTTTTGGCGAGGTCAATGCGCTCGTTAAAATCTTCATTCAGGTTATACAATTCCCAGGTATCCTCATCAAAGCTTTTATCGGGTACGTTTTGCCCAACTTTAAAGTCGCCCAATTCCACATTATCAGGGTGATGAGCGGCTTCGGCCTTCCAGCCATCGCTATAAATCGACCTCGAACCGAAAATGTAATAGTGCTGCAAAACATGTTTTGATTTTGCCTCGGGATGATCAAACGAATACACCAATGAAGTGCCCTGCAAAGTATCCTGCTTAATGCCACGGATATATTCAGGTAGCTTAATACCGGTATATTCAAGCGTGGTAGGAAGCACATCAATTACGTGACCATATTGGGTGCGGATACTTCCTTTGTCTTTAATTCCTTTGGGATAATAAACAATCAATGGGTTACGGGTGCCACCTTCAGAGTTGGCATCCTGTTTCCAGTATTTAAACGGCGTATTGGCTGCCTGTGCCCAGCCAAGCGGATAGTTGGTGCTTGCTTGCGGAGTACCGATATCGTCAATATCCTCGATATTAGTTTTCAGGTAAGCATCTTCAGCAACCAATTTGGACGAGTTCTTTTTAGGGTTGATAACACCGTGAACTGTACCTTCTTTACTGGCACCGTTATCGCCGATAATTACAAACACCAATGTATTATCCAACTGACCGCTTTGTTTCAGGTGATTGATCAAACGGCCAACTTCATGATCCGTATAGGTCAAATATCCGGCATAAACTTCCATGAAACGGGCGTACAGTTTTTTCTCGGCATCGGGTAGTGATTTCCATGCCGGGATGCGTGAGTTACGCTCGGGCAATTTGGCATAGGCCGGGATAATGCCCAATTGTTTTTGCCTTGCAATCACCTTCTCCCTGAAATCGTCCCAACCGCTGTCAAACTGACCTTTGTACAGGTCGCTCCACTCTTTTGCCACCTGGTGAGGTGAATGTGTAGCGCCTGGTGCATAGTATAAAAAGAACGGTTTGTCAGGTGCAACTTTATGCTGCCGTGTAAGGTAGAAGATGGCTTTATCAGTGATCTGATCAGTGAGGTGACGGCCATCCGGTGTTACGTGGGCGTTATCCTCTACCAGGTCGGGTTTATACTGATCTGTTGCCGAACCTAAAAACCCGAAGAAATGATCAAACCCTTTGCCCGTAGGCCAGCGATCGAACGGACCGGCATCGGTAGCGTCCTCATCCGGCGTTAACCCATATTTGCCCACAGCGAAGGTGTTGTAGCCATTTTCGCGTAATATTTCGGCTACCGTACCTTTATCCGATGGGATCCTGCCATCATATCCGGGGAAGCCGGCAGACAGAGTTACATGCGAAAATCCGCCCTCATGAACATAATGATGATTACGCCCGGTTAATAAAGCCGAGCGTGTTGGTGCACAGATCCCTGCTGTGTGGAAATTGGTATAACGCAAACCATTATTGGCCAGCGTATCAAAATTGGGGGTTTTAATGATGCCGCCAAAGGTGCTTGTGGCACCAAAGCCTACGTCATCTAAAATGATCCACAAAACGTTTGGCGCACCGGTGGGCGCTTTATGAGGCTCGGGCCACCACTCCTTCGATTCATCAAGCGTTTTACCCACCGTGCCGCCAAATGCCGGTGCTTGTCCGTTTTGTGCTTTGGCTGTAAATGCTGCTAACAGGCCAAGCGACAGGAACAATGTTATTTTTTTTGTTTTCATGTTTATGTAGGTTTATTCGGCATAGCTGGAGCGGAATTTTACACCCCAGCGGCCGTTTTCTTTGGTTAATATGTATAGTGACTCGTAATGCCCTATCAGGCTGCCATCGGCGCGGAAGCGCGAAAAGCGGGTATCAACATGCACCTTATCTGCCGATGCCTGCACAATGTTACGGTGGTCCCACTGGCTGTGGTCCCACCCTGCTTTTTGCAATTCGCCAAATACCTTAACTGAATCGCGCAGACCAGCCCTCTCCAATACTGACATTTTGCCGCCGGCCAACCGGTAATGCGGAAACTGGTAAGTTGTTTCCCATCCTTTTAAATCTTTAGCATTAAAGGTTGCCATGTATTCGTCAAGCACCTGGAAAACAGCGGCGCTCACTCTTGGATCGATGCCGTGAGAGCCACTTTCTACAGGTGCTCTTTGTGCCGATACCTTACTGATTACGGTGGCCAGGATTAGCACGAACATTGTTATCTTCTTCATAGAATATCGCTTTTAAAACATCTTTCGCAAGTTCAAGCGTCCACGCTTGAATTATATCCATGGTAAGCGTCCACGCTTACTAAACCGGGAGCGTGGACGCTTGAACTTGCGGGGTTATTGAGTTTAAATTCCTTGCTCCCCTCTTGTGAGGGGGCGCGATGGACAGAGCGTTGGGAGGGGTGTGTTATAGGGGCGATAAGTCGCTTACAGAGTAACACACCCCTCCGCCCCTCTCAAGAGGGGAATCGCGCTGGCCATTGCCCGCATCGCTCAATTCATCAACCGTTTACTGCCAGCCCGGATTTTGCGTCAACTTACCATTGCTGTTATCAATCTCCTGCTGTGGTATCGGGAACAAATAGAATTTGCCTGCCGCACCTTTGCTTACATTGGTTTTACCAACTTTAAGCAGGCTTGCCTCCAATATACCGTTACCCGAAGCATCGCGTTCACGGATCAGATCAAACCAGCGCTGGTATTCAAATACAAACTCCAGCCGGCGTTCCAGATAAACCGCGTTACGGAATGAAGCCTGGTCAAGCCCGGCAAGGTCGTCAAGCCCCGCACGTTTCCTTACCCTGTTGATGGAAGCATATGCTTTAGCAGTTGGCCCGTTCAGTTCATTCTCGGCTTCGGCGTGGATCAGCAGTACATCCGAAAAGCGAATGATAGATACATTAGCACCCGATTCTGCCTCGTTAGCGGCAACGCTTGGGTCATAATATTTATTAAAGAATGGGATTGAATCATTAGCGATAGTAGCGTCATTCAGCTTACCATACCAAAGGTTGGTAGTAGGGCTTTGAAAGCGCGTTACAAAGCTTACCCGTTTACGCTTATCATTGGCCGGATACAGCTTATAAATGCTGAAAAATTTATCTACACCGCCCGGCTTGGTAGCATCTGGTACTGAATAAAACACTACCTGATCGGCATAGCTGCCCACCATTCCCGGGATACCGTTTAATATTGACCGGGGTGCCTGGTTGTTGCCCTGTCCCTGCGAATTTGATTTAAACTGCGCCGAAAAAATATGCTCCTTTCCGTTTTTAGTTGCAGGCAAAAACACATCGGCGTAATTGGCAAACAGATCGTACCCGTATGGGCCATTAATTACAGCCTCTGCCTGTGCTACGGCTTTATCCCATTTGCGTTCGGTAAGATAAACCTTAGCCAGTAAGGAGTTGGCTGCACCCGCTGTAGCCCTGCCTATATCAGGGCCAGTATAGTTATTGGGTAAATCGGTGGCTGCATTGGTTAAATCGGTTTCTATTTGCGCATACACGGTAGCCGCGGCCGTTCTCGGAATTTGAAGATCGGCCAGGTTTATAGAGGTTTGATCATGCAAAACTAATGGCACATCGCCATAAAGCCTCACAAGGTTAAAATAATACAGTGCCCTTAAAAACTTAGCTTCGGCAACAAGTCTTTTGTTTAACGTAGCATCAAACTTGATATCGGGGATAGTATCAATAGCAATGTTGGCCTTTTTAATCGCGGCATAATGCTGCTGCCAGATCTGCAAAACACGCAAACCTGATGCCGAATGCCCCAATACTGCTTGTGAGCGTACATCGGGATTGGTAGCGCCCGGGCCCGGAGCTTCGTCATCGGCCATAAAATTCATGCCCGTGTTAAAAAGGGTGTTATAAGGTGTCTGGACACTATTTGCCCCGGCGTTCAATAACGAATAAGCGGCGGTAACTGCTGCCACGGCGTCTGCCTGGGTTTTATAAAACTGACTTGCCGGGATGAACGACCGCGGGTCTTCTTTGAGCTTTGCGCACGAAACCGCGGCAAAAGCGACCAGTATAATAAGGTATTTAATATTTTTCGTCTTCATATCTAAAAAATCAAGGTTTAGCCGTTACAGGGTAACTCCTATGCCAACTATTACAGATTTATTATTCGGGTAAGCTCCGTTGTCAACTCCCGATGTAATGGCCGATTGCTCGTTGCTGCTTACTTCAGGGTCGTAACCGGTATATTTGGTCCAGGTTGCCAGGTTTTGTGCACTCAGGTAAATCCTGACTTTCTTGATTGGCGACCTGGAAAGTACCGATTGCGGAAAGGTGTAACCCAAACCAAGGCTTTTCAACCGCAGGTACGACCCATTCTCCACAAACCTGTCTGATATGGTTGGCGCAGGATCCTGGTATGCGCTGTGTACGTCGGTATTGGTGTTGGTTGGTGTCCAGCGGTTTAGCAAGGTGGTTGTAGCATTGGTATAGCCGGTACCCAGTTCCAGTACGTTTCGTTGCTGGTTGTAGATCTTATTACCGTATGATCCTTGTAAAAACACACTCAGGTCAAAACCTTTATAGGCAAATGTGTTGGTAATACCTCCGGTAAACTTAGGCTGGGCATTACCAAGAATTACCCTGTCGCCTGCTTGTGTTATTTTACCATCACCGTTAATATCCTGGTAGTTTTGGCCGCCGGGTTGTGTATTGGCCGCCGGGGTAAGTACCGGTCCGCCAGCCTGGATAAGTCCGTTTGTTTTGTAACCGATAAACGAACCTATAGGTTCGCCAACCTTAATGATGGATGGCAGGGATGAATCGGGGATAAATTGATTAACACCGTTACCGCCAAGGCTTAACACCTTGTTACGGTTAAGTGCAAATACCAGGTTAGTATTCCATACAAAACTGCCAACAAGGTTATGAGAGTTAATGCCCAATTCAAAACCTTTATTCTGTACCGAACCTACGTTTTCATACTGCTGCGGGTTGGTAATAGCTGTATTGGTAATAATGGTTAAACCGCTTGTTGCCGGCAAGGGAAGATAAAGCAGCAGGTTAGTGGTTTTCTTATAATAAACATCCGCCGTTACGGTAACCCTGTCTTTAAACAAGCCCAGGTCAAAACCAAAATCATACTGACTTGTTTTTTCCCAGGTTAAATTGGGATTGTACAAACTATTGGGTGCAAAACCGGCAACCGTAGCGTTACCGAAATTGTAGCGATAGTAACCTAATTGCGAGTACGACTGGTAAGCCGGGATATCGCTGTTACCGGTTTGACCGGCGCTCAACCTCAGTTTTAACTGACTGATAGCAGTTACGTTTTTCAGGAAATCTTCGCTCGATGCGTTCCAGGCTATGGCAGCCGATGGGAAAGATGCCCACTGATGCCCGGGCGCGAACTTCGACGAACCATCAGCACGCAGGGTTAAGGTTAACAGATATTTGCTGTTAAAACCATAATTGATCCTGCCCAGGTAGGATTTTAAAGCCCATGTATTTGACGACGAAGATGGTGCAATAGCAAAACCACTTCCTGAAACGTTGGTTACACTGCCTGATCCAAGGTTATTGAAAGTATCATAATCGCTCACAAAACCTGATGCTCCATTAATAGAACCTTCTGCTTTAAATTGCTGCTGCGTAAAACCGGCCAATACATTAAGCGAGTGCTTGCCAAACTTTTTGTTGTAAGTAAGCGTATTTTCATTAAGCCAGTTAAATGAGTTTAGTGTACCAACTTCACCGAGACCTGAGTAGCCTGAGCCCTCATAAACGGTAGCAGGCAGGTAACGGTTTTGTTTATTGTCGATGATATCCACACCAGCCAATACCCTTGCGGTAAGGTTTTCGGTAATCTTATAATCGCCCGCGATGTTACCTAAAATGCGGCTTGTGGTAGTGGTGTTGGTTTGGTTATATAGCGTATTGATTGGGTTTCCGTAAGTGCCTTCGAATATATTTTTACTAAAGAAGGAGCCATCTGTATTATAAATGGGTGTGGTTGGGGTCATCAGCAAAATGGCAGGAACTACGCCAGCCGGTGCTATCTGCGCGGTGGTACGGCTGCCGGTGATATATGACGAAATCTTAAACTTGTCGTTATAATCATGCTCCACATTCACACGGCCCGCGTAACGCTCAAAATTGGTATTTTGCAGAATACCATCCTGTTTAAAGTAATTGCCGGAAAAAGCAAGTCTCGTGCGCTCGGTACCAGAAAATATTGAAAGACTATGATTTTGCGACGTTCCCTTACGGAAAGCGGCGGCCTGCCAGTCGGTATTGGCATTATATGGGTTTAGCTGCGCCTCTGTTTGAGCGGTTTTTCCGGTATTTACCAGCGCGTCGTTACGTAAAGCTTCCCACTGAGGAGTATTAAGCAAAGACAAGGTTTTAATTACCTCCTGCTTGCCGTAGCTGCCATCATAATTGATAGATGATACGCCTGCTTTACCTTTTTTTGTGGTGATAATGATTACACCATTGGCGCCGCGTGTACCATAAATAGCCGTGGCCGAAGCATCTTTCAAAACCTCGATACTTTCAATATCCGAAGTATTGATAGATGCCAGCGGATTGATCTTTGGTCCGTTGGTTACCCCCGCGTCGGTAAGCGAGTTGCTGTTTGATGTTGGGAAACCATCAATAATATACAATGGTTCGGCAACAGCATTGATAGAGTTTACGCCGCGGATCTGCACGGTTACACCTGCTCCCGGCTGCCCGGTAGCTTGTGTAACCTGGATGCCCGAAACAGAACCCTGCAAGGCCCTGTCGAGCGAAGGAACCGGTTGCTTTAAAGCCAGTGCCGGAACAGAAGCCACCGAACCGGTGATATCCTTACGTTTTTGCGAGCCATAGCCTACCACAACCACCTGGTTGAGCTGAGTTTGAGCATCTTTAAGTTTGATTTCAACCGGACTGCCATCAGCAATAAACTCCTTCTTTTCGTATCCGGTAAAGGTGATAATGAGTTTATAAGGAAATTTCTGGCCGGTTATAAAGCTGAATTTGCCTTCAATGTCCGTTGAAACCACGTGAGTGGTACCCTGGATCTTAACCACTGCACCGGGCAAGGGCTCACGGGTTGCGCTGTCAATTACACGGCCAACCAAATGCGAATTGATGGTAGGCTGGGTTTGCTGCGCGATGGTTAGCAACGGAAAAGCAATAAACAGCAGGAATGGGATTAATAGTAATTTTTTCATGTCGACAGGTTTTTAAAAGATGAAAAACCGGACGACTGATCAGTTACCGCGTTAAACGGCCTGTATAATTGCTGCGGATGAAAAGCATCCTCAATAATTTGCAGCGTAAAAGATGCTGCCTGCAGCGGAAAAGGCAACGCATAGCCAATCCCTGCATTTGCAATATTTTGCATAAATTTGAATAATTAAAATGACTCAATTGAAACAGGCTCAACGCCAATCGATCCCTGTTTCGTTGTTTTAATGACTGAGGGAAAGGCTTTGCTTTTCCCTTATTTGAAGAATGTAGTTGTTTACTTTTTCATGTTCCTTTCTGGTTATGCCTGATAAAGCAGGCCGATCAATCAATTATTTCAGGGGTATTATTTTAATTGCTAACACAACGGAAACCAAGGTGCTCCATGCCGCTGTCTTCGGTAGTTTTCATCCTGCGCGATACACGATAGCCTGAACAGTAGCTGTCGTTACACAAAAATGAGCCGCCCCGCACTACCCTTTTGATGGCATAAGGCTCATCAGGGTCATATGATTTGGAAGCGCCTTTGGGGTTTTTAACACCTGCCGGGCTGCTTACCGTTTTGTAATAATTGTTGTTATACAAATCGGCACACCATTCCCATACATTACCGGCCATATCGTACAAGCCGTAACCATTGGGTGCAAATGAACTAACCGGGGCTAAATAATAGTAACGATCGCGTTGGGTATTCTTATAAGGAAAACTACCGTCCCAGGTATTTGCTTTGGGCTGTCCCTCATTTACCTTCTCATTCCCCC
This sequence comes from Mucilaginibacter sp. Mucisp86, assembly GCF_047324315.1. Taxonomy (NCBI): domain Bacteria; kingdom Pseudomonadati; phylum Bacteroidota; class Sphingobacteriia; order Sphingobacteriales; family Sphingobacteriaceae; genus Mucilaginibacter; species Mucilaginibacter sp. Mucisp86. The sequence goes on along the minus strand of NZ_CP168503.1, from coordinate 5,561,874 downwards.
ATGGATAGATCTTATCTTCAAGCCCCCCCCGCGCAGCCCGCTCCCATTCGGCTTCGGTTGGTAAACGTTTACCGGCCCATTTACTGTAAGCCACAGCATCATACCATGACACCTGCACTACCGGGTAATTGTCTTTACCCTTGATATCGCTGCCCGGCCCGTGCGGATGTTTCCAATTGGCCCCGGTTTTCCAGGCCCACCATTGGCTATAATCATTCAGATTAACCTGATGATCAGCCGGCACAAACACCAGCGAAGCCGGTACCAGCAAACTATCTGCAGGTTTTTCGGTGCCCGGGGGCATTTGTTTTTTTAGCTCGTTCCAGTCGGGCTTTCGCTCGGCTGTGGTAATATAGCCTGTAGCTTTCACAAATTTTTCGAACTGGGCATTGGTAACTTCGGTTTTATCTATCCAAAAACCATCAACAGTTACGTCATGCTTGGGATATTCATCAGGTTCGGCCTGTTGGTTATCTGCCCCCATCCTGAAAGTGCCGGGCGGCACCCATGCCATCCCCGCATGGTTGGCATGGGTGTTACCGGTTTCAGGTAAACTAAGCGCCGCACCGCTTAGTCCTGCTGCTTTAAACCTGTTGGGGATATTTGATTCGCAGCAAAGTTTCTTTTTAGTACCGGGAGCCGTGGCTACCGCAATACTCACCACTGGTTTCGCCGGTTGCCTGCATGATGCAAACCATACGATACTAAAAAACATAAATACAATCTTTTTCATTACGCTTTTACAGGCTGTAATTGAAATGCCGCATCAACCTGTTCTGTTTCGGGCTCAACTACAACATCGGGCCGGTATAATTGATGAGGCTGCAAAGGCACATCATCCTTAACCATAGGGCCATCAGCAGCAAGCTCGCTTCCGGGCACTTTTGATTTAAATAAAGGCCAGGCCAATTGTGCGTACCATTGATCCCCTTCGTAATGTGAAATGCCATATGCTTTAGGGTATTGGCGAGAGATATGGGCCGTACCGAAAATGATATCCCACCAAAAGAACATGTTGCCAAAGTTGCCTTTGTAATAACCTACCCCGTCATCGGTAGTGGCAGCGTGATGTGCATGGTGCGTTGCCGGAGTTGAAATGGTGCGTTCCAGGATCCAGGCCAGCGGATGCAATATTTTATATTGATAAAAAGGCTTATCCCATGGGATACTTGAATGCGCCAATGTAGTAATGGTGCCTTTGATACCTTTTACCACTACCGCCGGGATACCCAAACCAAGATAAACCAGCGCTGTAGTTAAATAGGTTTGCGAAAAAAAGATAGTATAAATGATGTTTTGCCTGCTGGCCATGGCCATACCCATATACGATGCCGAGTGGTGCGTACGGTGAAAACGCCACAACCACGGCACCTGGTGGTGCAAACGGTGGTACCAGTATTGGGTAAGATCATCGGCCACCGCAATGATGATAAATCCCCAGAAAAACGGAACCCAATCAAAGGTGTTTTTTAACCCGGGCAATATAGCCGGCAGCACTTTTAAGCCGTAGTAAGCCACCAATGGTTTTACTACCAGCTTAGGGATGGTGAAACAGGCAATATCAACCCATTTTTCATTTTTGTTCCAGCGTTTTTTATAAAGGCCGAACGAAAATTCAAGTACACCGAGTACCAACACCAAAACGGAAAAACCATAGCCGTTAAGGTTTTCTATTATTTGTTTTATCTGATCAATCATTGTCTTGTGAGTTTACAGTTTTACTTTTTGAGGTTATTTGCTGTTTATGCTGTTGTTTCTTTTCCCAGGGGCGCTGGCCGGTTATGGCGAACGTTACAAACATGAGCACGATGGGTAATATGTACAGAAAAAGGCTCAGCAAAGCATTCTTTGCTATCTGTACCTTAGTTGCCTGCTCTAATTTCATAAGGGGAAGCTGTTTGAGGGTTGAACAATTTGTGCTGTCTTAGTTGCAGGGCCTTTTTCCAATAGTTTACGGCCAAGCCACAGCCCACCGAAAATGATAACAAAAGGTATGAGGGTTACTATAACACCTACCAACACCTTTTTCCCGATAAGGGAAACGTCGTTAATGGTCATAATGAACTTATTAAGTGATTAACAATGCAGGCATTGCATAGCAATCTGCATAAAGCAGCAATGCCTGATAAATAATGTAATGAATTGAAAAATCTGGAACCCTGTGCGAATTAACGCAAGGTTATAAAGAAGGGGTTAACCCTGGTAAGGCAGCCTTAACAGCAGCAACAAGAATAACAACAAGGAGTAAAAGCAGCAGCAGTTAACTGATTATCAGCAAAGCCGTATTTAGGTAAAAGTTCGGGTTGCATGGTGGGTGCTTTTAAGTGATTTGATTATTGTGATTAATTTTTCTGAGGCAAATGTAAAAAAAGATTTGATAAATACTACTAATTCTATAGAAATTATATAAATAAATTCACTTTTTATAAAACCAAGTGGTTTCTACAACAAAAAAGAGGTAAAAATGAAATAAATAGCTGTATTAACCCTCTATTTTCATGTAGATGCATGTCCCTATGCATCTAAACCCTTTTATAACACATTACTTGTGTTTTCCCTTATTTTACTAATTTAGCCCCGCCTTATTCACAAAATATCATGCGTAATAAACTCCTTTCTGTTTTGGCCATCGTCCTTATGTTCTTTTCCTGCAAAAAAGATGGCGGAAAAGCCCGGATTATTGTTAATGTAAAATCAAGTTCCGCAAAATCCAATGTTTACATTTCTATCTTGTCCGATCAAACCCGGATTTATCCTGGGAAAGATACCCTATCGGCAATAAGCAACGCCGGCGGCCAGCTTAGCTTCTCCGTTATACCAGGCAAAACTTATTACCTGTACCATTACACAGGTGATGGCCAGGTTATCGATCCGACAATTGGATCATTTATTAAAGTAGGCGTATTTACTTCGCAGCAAGAGATCAATAACTGGCCGGTGCAGACTCCCCCGGCAACCGTAGGCGGTGATCATTACCAGGATGTTAACATGGATGGCGCCATCAATAAGGATGACAGGGTTTTAGCTGTAACAGCTCCGGCGGCGGGTAAAACGTTAAGTGTGGATTTTCCATTGATAACACGATAAATTTGATACTACGTCCACATAAAAGCTTACATTCATATCATTATGGATATAACCACGCTTATTGTCATTACTGTTATAGTTTTTATTATAGCGTTTGCGGCTTTCAGGTTATTCGACGTTAAGAAGAAAAAGAAGAAACTTGAGTTAGAACGATCGGCCAGGATTTTGCCACTTTATAAAAAGGCAGAATCGGCTGCAGGCCTAACCGCCGAAGATGTTTTGCCCTTTGCCCAAAACCTGCTTACCCGCTATGATACCTTTTTATATTTGAGGGAACTTGGCGAACTACACCTGTTTCCCGAAGAATACTACACGCTAATTAAAGGGGCAGAAAGCTCATTGGCCCAATGGCTGGAGTTTCCTACTGAACTGGATGCCTGTCCTGACGAAATTGAACACATTAAACGGGTTACCATTGATCTTAACGGGCGAGGCAACTTTATACATTATGAGGTATTTAAGTACCGGGTCAATCCGCCCCACTGGGCTACCGAATACGTGTGGATATTAGGCGTTGTAGGCCCGTTTTTTGACGATAGCAACCCTTATGATTTTCCTGCGGCTACATTTAGCCGGGTAAGCAGTACCGTAGATAAAGTTACACCGGAAGAAGAGGTTAAATGGGTGCACGAAAATATTGGTATGAGGAGGTAACATAACAAGTTTGAACCCACACTTACGAAGTTTTAAAAACTTCGTAAGTCTTCAATCCTCAAGGTCATTCAGCATCTTTCAACTCAATCCATACAGGCGCATGATCGCTTGTTTTTTCCCAGCCGCGTACATCCCGGTTTACCCCGGCAGCTACAAGCCGCTTTTCCAGGTGCGGGCTCAACAAAAAATGATCGATACGTAAACCGGCGTTACGACCGTAAGCATCGCGGAAATAATCGAAGAAGGTATAAATTACCTCGGTAGGATATAGTTTGCGGATGGCATCCGTCCATCCCTGTTCCACCAGTGTTTTAAAAGCCTCGCGGGTTTCAGGGCGAAAGAGGGCGTCATTTACCCATCGCTCCGGTTTATAAGCATCAAGCTCGGTAGGCATCACATTATAATCGCCGGTTAACACAACCGGTTTATCAGCAGCAAGCAAACCGGCTGCATGAATTTTCAATCGTTCAAACCAGCCTAATTTATAATCAAACTTAGGGCCGGGCGCAGGGTTACCATTGGGCAGGTAAAGGCAGCCAATGGTGATACCATCAACAATAGCTTCAATATAACGGCTATGTTCATCTGTGGGATCTCCCGGGAGCGCCCTGCAAACTTCAGTAATTTGTTTATCTGTTTTTGCCAGTATGGCTACACCGTTCCAGCTTTTTTGTCCGTGCCAAATGGCTTTATAACCGGCATCAAGAATAGCCTGTTCGGGGAAGTTTTCCTGCGGGGCTTTGAGTTCCTGCAAGCAGGCAACATCAGGGGTTGTTTCAGTTAACCAGCGGAGCAAAACAGGCAGGCGCCCGTTTACACCATTTACGTTATACGTAGCTATTTTCATAATGCAATTTAAGCAGTTTAGGTTATATACCCCCCTTTATAAAATACAAAAGCGCAGCCACTCACGCAAACGCTTGATTGCAATGACAATAATTAATATCCCTCCTCTTACTTTTCAAACTCATCGGGGTCAACCTCTGGCTCATCCGGCTCGGTATCGGGAATTTCATTCGGGATATTTTCGGGCGCTTCTTCAGGCATTTCCGGCTCACCGGGGTCTGTAGGCTGCCTGATCTCCGGCCGTTCCGGGTTTACCGGCATTTCATCTGGTTCGTTTGGCATGGTTCTTTTCTTTGACATATCTTATTAACTGTTAAGCGGATGATTAGTTTTCACGAACATCTCCCAATAAAAAATATCATTTGCATTTTAAAAAAGTTTAATTACATTTGTAGTGTACTACCACACTAATACACTAAATCATGATTCAAATAAATAATTTGAATTTCAGCTACAACAGTAAAAAACCGCTGTTCAAAAATCTGAACCTTTCATTAAAGGCGGGGCACATTTATGGCTTGCTGGGTAAAAATGGCGCAGGTAAATCAACCCTGCTTAAAAATATCGCAGGCCTGGCCTTTCCGCAATCGGGCAAATGCCTTATTAATGGAACAGAAAGCTCAAAACGGCTGGTATCCACTTTACAAAACCTTTATTTTATTGCCGAAGAGGTTTACGTGCCTGCGCTAACGCCAGGACAATTTCTGGAAAGGACAGCAAGCTTCTACCCCGCTTTTAGCATTACAGATTTTTACAGTTACCTCAAAATATTAGATATTGATCCCGATTTGCTGATGACCAAAATGTCATACGGGCAGCAAAAAAAGATGATCATCGCCTTCGGACTGGCAACAAATACCGGCGTACTGATACTCGATGAACCTACCAACGGGCTTGACATTCCATCAAAGGTGCAGTTCAGAAAATTGATTGCATCGGTTTTAAATGAAGAACGCTGCATTATTATTTCAACCCACCAGGTGAGGGATTTGGACAGCCTCATTGATACGGTTTTGATTTTAGATGATCACCGCATAGTGATAGAAAATACTGTAGATGAGCTTACCGATAAATTGTTTTTCGGCGTGTTCAAAGACCTTACCGGAATGAATGTATTATATGAAGAAGATACCCTCATGGGCAAGTATGCTATTGTACAAAACACAGCAGGTAAATACGGTAAAATGGACCTTGAATTATTATTTAATGCCACAACAACCAACAGCAGCAAATTATTAAACGTACTAAAACCAACTACAAGCCATGCATAACTACTTCAGTTTAAAACGCTTTGGCCTGCTGTTCATGAAACACACCGTGGAGCATTACCGCACCTATTTAATGTCGGCAGCGGTTTTGGCAGGCGTATTTTTGCTTGGCGGTTCGTTTATATTTTATATGATCCCCGGCCCGGTAGACGCCGGCTTTCAGATGGCCATATTCGGGGTACTCATGATCATAGCGGGGCCATTATTTACAAGCACCATTTTTGCTGATCTGGGCGACAAACGAAGGGCTATTCCGATATTGACCCTGCCCGCATCGCAACTCGAGAAGTTTATGGTTAGCTGGATCTATTCGTACGTTATATTCCTGTTGGTTTATACAGGCGTTTTTTACCTGGTATTATTTATACTGATGAATCTAAAACCCTGGCCCGGGCACCAAAGTGAAATACTTTCGTTGTTCCAGGACAAATTTGTGATAGTGATGGTATTGTTTTCATTTCTGCATTCCGTCACCTTATACGGAGCAATCCGGTTCGAAAAACTACACTTCATAAAAACAGGGTTCAGTTTCTTTATTTTTTATGCACTGCTAATCCTTGTGAATACTGTATTTGTAAGATTTATTGTTGGCAGGCCTATCAAACCGGTAATGCCTTTTTCATTTCTGAATTTTCAGGATGGCATAAACTTTTACTCCGTTGGTTTAAATGCACAGCAATCTGCCTGGGTTTTTATTGTAGTCCCCCTTATATCACTGCTGTTTTGGATAGCGGCATATTTTAAACTCAAGGAAAAACAGGCTTAAAAAAGACGATAATGGAATTTAAAGATAACGAAGCGATATACCTCCAGATAGCGGCTTTTGTGAGCGATCAGATCCTGATGGGCAAATGGCCTGCCGGGCAAAAAATCCCATCGGTACGCGATATGGCTATAGAACTGGAAGTAAACCCCAATACGGTTATGCGATCATACGAATTTTTGCAGGGGCTCGAAATTATATATAACAAACGCGGCCTGGGTTTATTTGTGGCCGATGACGGTTTTGATAAAGTAAAAGCTTATCGTAAAGAAAACTTTGTACGTCAAAACCTGCCCGAGCTTTTTAAAAACATGTACCTGTTGGGTATTTCAATAGATGAGATCAGCCTGCAATATCAAAATTTTCAGGCACAACAAAACAATGAACTAAACCAGGCAAGCAACGATGAAAACAAGCAATAAATTTTTACTTACCGCGGTATTACTATTAATTATTTCGGTTGGCATATATGATATTCAGCTTAAAGCCGAATATCTTAAAGGCGATTATAAAAACCCCTATCACGGGTTCATAAACCTAAATTACAAGAATTTTAAAGTCATTAAACTCGGCTCATCAACAGCTATAAATATCACACTGGTAAAAGGCCCCTTCAAAGTACTTGCTGATCCTGATGCCATGGAGTACATTAAGATTGAACAACGCCACGATTCGCTTTTGATACGGGCAGAATTTAAGGCAAACTGGCATAACGTACGCTCAGAACAGGTATTATACATATCATGTCCAGAACTCACTTCATTTGATGCGGATGCCAAATACATGGCCGCCGAAACACAAGTTATTGATACAGTTGCTGGTGCTGACTTTAAATGGCGCCCCACTACTATTACAGGTTTTAGCGGAGATATGCTAAATATCAGCGCAGACCATGCCTCCAACATATTTTTAAAAAACAACAAATTCAACACCTTAAATGCTGTTGTTGGCAACAGTAACGGCTCCGTCTCAAATTTAACCATTGAAACAGGCAATCAGTTCAGTAAAACCAATCTCGACATCCGGAACAAAAGCCGCTTATGGATCAAGGACGACAGCCTCAGCAACATAAACTACAAACTTGCTGATAGCGCCAAACTTATCCTGAATGGCAATACAAAACAGATCCGGAACAATAAATGACCAAAACTTAGCAAATCATGAAATTAGTAATCAACTCCCTATCAAAAACCTATGCCAACGGCGTACATGCTTTAAAAGATGTTTCGCTGACCCTGAATAATGGCATGTTTGGCCTGCTTGGGCCAAACGGTGCCGGCAAATCATCCCTCATGCGTACCATCGCCACCCTGCAGGAGGCCGATAAAGGCAGCATTTTTTTGGATGACCTGGATGTATTGAAAAACAAAACCGAAGTCAGGCAGCTACTGGGTTACCTACCGCAGGAGTTTGGTGTATACCCTAAAATATCAGCCGAACGCATGCTCGACCATATTGCCCAGCTCAAAGGCGTTGGCAACAATGCCGAGCGAAAAAACCTGGTACTGCAACTGTTGGAAAGCGTAAACCTTTATAAAGACCGAAAAAAACACCTCGGCACCTACTCCGGCGGTATGAAACAGCGCTTCGGAATAGCACAGGCATTAATTGGTAACCCCAAACTTATCATTGTTGATGAACCAACCGCAGGCCTCGACCCGGCTGAGCGGAACCGATTTTACAACCTGTTAAGCCGTTTGGGGGAAAATACCATCGTGATCCTTTCAACCCATATTGTTGAGGATGTAAGCACCCTTTGCGCCAACTTTGCTATCATTTGCCAGGGCGAGGTTTTATATGCCGGCGATCCGGAAAGCGCGGTAAATGAATTGAACGGGAAGATCTACAGCAAGGTGATCACCCAATCAGAGTTGGGCTTTTATAAAGATGATTACCAGGTAATATCAACGCAGCTTAAAACCGGCAAGCTCCATATCCGCATTATCAGCGAAGCCGAACCCGGCAACGGTTTTATCAGCAGCACCCCAAACCTGGAAGATGTGTACTTCAGCAACATCGCTACACGAATAGATGTAGACACTATTTAAACTCACTATAAACCAATAGTTTATGTTTCTTAAAATATTTCTGTTCGAGATCCGGAATAGGGTCCGCAGGCCAGCCGTTTACCTATATTTTTTGGCAGCACTCATATTTACAGTGTTCACCTTTTCAACAGGCTCGTTACCGCTGGGCGAAAAAGAACACATAAACGCACCTTATGTACTTGCCTTATGGTGCTCAGGCATCACCATGATGATCACACTTGTGAGTTCGTCTATTATGGGTACCGCGCTATATCGCGATATTGAGTATAACACAAAAGATTATTACCTAACCTACCCTATTACAAAAGCGGGTTATTTCTGGGGCCGTTACCTTGGCTCATTCGTTTTTATGATCTTCATAGCATCGGCTGTTATTATCGGTGCATTTATAGGCACCAAACTTGGCCCGGCTATGGGATGGACGGATGTAAAACAATACGGCCCCAATAACCTCATTTACTACCTGCACCCGTTTTTCACTATCGGGCTGCCAAACGTTTTGTTCACTTCTTCGTTGTTTTTTGGACTGGTGGCTATTACACGCAACGTAAAGGTGATTTACTTTGGTGGTATCCTGTTATTTCTGTTTTATTTTATTGCGCTGTTTTTCCTCAACCATATCAACAATCCAACGGTAATCAACCTAAGCGATCCTTTTGGTCTCAACGGCATCAGGCTGCAAACCAGCTCTTCAAGCACCCTTGAACAAAACACCACGTTGTTCCCGGTAACTGGTACTTTTATGCTCAACCGTGTAGTATGGGGAGGCATCGGGATAATTGTAGTAATTTTTACTTATTTGCGGTTTAACTTCGAGCGCTTTTTTAGCGGCAGGCGCGATAAAGCAGCAATTGATGAAGTAGGTACTAAAACCAAGAACGCAATAACTATTAAGCCGGCTGTTAGCTTTACGGGCAAATACAACAGGAACACATTACGCAACCTGGTAAAGGTTGAATTGCTTAATATCATTCGCGATAATTACTTCTGGATCATATTGATCAGCGGCAGCTTATTCCTTGGCTTTGTACTCTGGCTTGGCGACAACAGAAACGGCGTTCCCGACTTCCCGCGTACAGTTACATTGCTTGCAATTTTTAATGAAGCCTTTCCTTTCTTCATTTTCTTTATCCTGATGTTTTATACCGGCGAAACCCTGCACCGCGACAGGACAACCCGCTATGCTTTTATCAATGATTCGCTCCCGCCGCCAAACTGGATCCTGAACGGGTCAAAGCTCATTACCTTGTTATTGATAGGTACAGGTTTATCCTTCATACCCATACTAACCGGGGTTATTGTTCAATTATTAAAGGGTTATCATACGTTGAACCCGTCGGTATATTTTCTCTACATATTGTACATATTGCTGCCTGCATTACTGGAGATGGTGGTATTTTGCTATGTGGTACATGTTGTTATCAATAACAAATTTGCAGCCCACGGCATAGGTGTGTTTTTATGGGTGATTGTTTTCTTTTTGCGTAAAACGGGCACCTTTGATTACAACCTGCTGTTATATTCATACACTCCATCCTCTGGGATCTCTGATATGACCGGTATGGGCCACATGGTAACACCAATTAATTGGTTTAACCTGTACTGGCTGCTGTTTGCAGGGCTGCTCATCATTGTTTCGGCACTATTTTATTACCGGGGGGTAACCTCATCTTTTAAAGACCGGTTACGTTTACTACCTCAACGCTTTAACAAAAGCACGGCACTCATTACTACTATAGTAGCGATGGCATTTTTGGCAGTGGGCGCGTGGAATTATTACAACGTAAGCTTTTTAAACAGCTATCTCATCAAAAGTGAAAACATAGCAAGAGCGGTCCAATATGAAAAAACGCTAAAAAAATATGAACGCCTTCCGCTGCCTAAAGTAACCGGCATAAAAATGCAGGTAGAACTTTATCCCGATAAACAACAGGCATCTACACACGCATGGGTAACTATAACCAATAAAAACAAAGTTGCCATATCTCAAATGCTGCTTGATGGCGATGAACTCAGCAATTATTCGCTTAAAACCAATGGTGTATTAGTTCCGTTTACCGCCCCGCTGCTGTATACCCGCGGATTTTTCAACTGGTTCAGGCCGAAAATGGATACCGCCGATTTCCGTTTATATAAGTTTATAAAACCATTAATGCCCGGCGACTCCATAAAGCTGGAAATCAAGTCTGAAATAGTTCACAAAGGGTTTACCAATGGCATGTATGCGGCAGCCCTCATAAATAATGGCACCTTTTTTAACGGAGGACTGCCCGGTTTAGGCTACGATGAAGACGACGAACTGGGCAGCCCCTATGAACGTAAAAAAGCCGGTCTGCCCGAAAAAAAGGAAGAAGAAATTCAGCAGGATAACCCGGAAGGCATTAACACGCTCAAAGCAGGAAGGGCGGCCGATCTCCTGAAACTTGATGTAACCATTGGAACCCTGGCCGATCAAACCGCCATCGCCCCCGGCCGGCTCGTAAAAAACTGGCAGCAGAACGGCCGTAGCTATTTCCATTATGTGCAGGATAAGCCGGGCATGTACATGCCAATGGGTATTATATCCGAAAAGTTGGCCGTAAAAAAGGCGATTGTTCAGTTAGACCACCAGGTGAACATTGAGGTTTATTATCACCCTGAACATAACATCAATATCGACAGGTATATTGCCGCTTATAAAGATGGCCTGACTTATTACAGCAAGGTTTACGGCAATTATCCGTTCAACGACATCCGACTGGTAGAAACATCTGTTTATGGTCCGCAGGATGCCTCTATGACCACCCTGGATACATACGCCGAATATTTTGGATGGAATGCCGATTTCAGGGATCCCAACAGCTTTGATTATTGTTATGCCAGTACCACAAGACTATTGTCCCAACAATGGTGGCGTTTTCAGACAGCACCAAACAGTACCATTGGTAGCCTGGTAATACCTGAAGGCCTTTCAAACTATGATCAACTGGTAATGTCAGAACGCAAATACGGTAAAGATAACATGCGTTACATTGTGCTTGACCAGTTGTGGTACTACCTGTTTATCCGGCGGCACCTTAATGAAAATGAACATCCTTTGATAAAAGCCGATCAATGGTTTTTATGGGGAGGCAAGGCAAGCGTAGCTTTATATGGCTTGCGCGACCTGATTGGTGAAGACAGCATAAACGTGGCATTGCGCGAATTTAAAAAGGCCTATACTTTTAAAACAGACGGCCCTTTTGCCGGAGCCAACAATCTTTACCAATATCTTCAAAAGCACGTGCCCGATTCGCTGCAATATTACCTTACCGATACCTGGCAGAAGATCACCCTGTATGATAACCGGGTGGTTGAAGCAAGCAGCAAGCCCACAGGTAATAAAAATGAATATAAAGTCACCTTTAAGCTTGATATTGATAAAGTGTGGAAGGATGCAAAGAACAACGACATCCCGGCTGTTAACATGAACGACTATATCGATATCGGAATTTTCGGGAAGCAGGTTCAAGGTGCAGGTAACCGCATGGTGAGTAATACCTTATACCTCAAAAAGTATAAGGTTAAACGCGGGCAACAGCAATTCAGTATTGTTGTTAAAGGCCAGCCTGCTTCTATAGGCATCGATCCGTTTAGCAAACTGATTGACAGGAATCCTAACGATAATATCAAAGACCTTTAAAACTAAAAACGGGATTACGCAAAACGCAATCCCGTTTTTCATAATGTTAAGGATCTGTTAAAATTTGATTTTCTCTAAATGGAGAGACGCATGTGATGCGTCTCTCCAAAAAACTTTCCATTCGTTTGTAAACAGCTTCTTAGAAATACTACGGCTTAAATAATTTGTTCTCTCCCTCAATTTCAACATTAGCCTGTTCAACTACTGCTTTATATTCATAATCGGCTTTTAGTGGTAACGCTGCTTCAAAAGTACCATCAGCATGGATGCTTACCCAGGTGCCGGCTGTCCACTTGCCTGCATACAACGTTTCAACCTGCCCATGATAAGGGCGGTAATCAAACCGGGCCCTTTTTGCTGAAATGTTCTTGTAGTTCAGGACCTTCCCTTTCAAAACCGCGCCGGTTTGTACTTTTGAACTTGCACCCGTTTCAACTATGGCGGCTTCTTTAAAAACGGGGTTAACATTTTCCAGTTTGATCACTACCGGGTTAGGCCAGCGGTGATCGTCATAAATGCGTTGTGCCTTTACTACCGATACTTCAAGCCCCTTATCGGTTTGCTTATACCTGCAGCTTACATCATCATTTTTATATTCGATGATCCTGCTGTTTTGCCCTAACACACTCACCTTAGTATTATTAGTGGCTATGGCCGAGCGGATCAGGAAACTTTTGCGTGTCCCCTCCTTCCAATCAGCGGCATTAGTTACTATAGCATAAAGTGTATGACCGTTTTTAGCGGTAAACCAGGTATCTCCTTCTTTACTTATTACCCAGCTTCGTACGCTATCAATACATTCGCGGTTAACAAAATACCATGCCGACATTTCGCGCAGCCGTTCTTCTTGCTCAATAGGTAATGCGCCATCAGGCTTCGGGCCAACGTTCAGCAACAACGACCCACCTTTAGCTCTTGCCTCAATCAATAAACCTATCAACTGACCGCCCGATTTATAGCGCTCATTAGTTGGCTGATATCCCCAGGCCGTACCCATAGTTATACAGGAGAGCCATGGTTCATTGATCATTGCGCCCGGCATGATCTGCTCGGGTGTTTTGATAGCGCCGCGGGTTATCAGTAAATCGGGCTGCAATTTCCAGCAGGTTTGCTTAACTACTTCCTTCGGATCACCATCTATAAAAAGCACATCTATCTTACCATAATTAGTTATCAACTCCTCGCATTGTTTTCGGGTGTACTCATCATATTGATGCCGGGTTTGGGCATCCATCTTAACATCGGTACGGCTGATGGCAATGCGATGGTCACGTAGAAAGTTAAAATCCTCCGGCGAAAAATAGAAGCCAACCTGCAGCCCGGCTTCGCGCGTGGCATCAACAAACTCCTTTAACAAGTCCTTTTTATAAGGGGTATGGGTTATGCTAAAATCGGTGGTCTTGGTATCCCACATACAAAAACCCGAATGATGTTTGGTTGTAAATACGATGTATTTCATCCCGGCCAGCTTAGCCAGTGTTGCTATCTGGTGCGGATCAAACTTGGAAGGATCAAAGGTTTTAGGCAGCTCATTAAAGTATCGGTTCACATAATCATCGCTTGCGCCAACCAGCGAGTGACTGATCACCACACCTAATTGGCTATCCATACTGAAATGGATAAACAAACCCAAGCCGGTGTTTTTAAGCCATAGTTCGCGTTCGGGCTTATTCAGGTTATAATTACTTGCATTATCATCCTTAACCAGATCATTTTGTGCCGATACGCCTTGGATACAACAAAACAGCAGCAGGGAAAAAAGATATTTCTTATACATCAAAAAAACGTTTAAAAAAATCAGGGAAGGCCCCACGCCCTCCCCGAAAACAACATCAACTAATCAAACTTTCACATTATTGTTTATCCCACCAAATCCGGGTTAAAAAGTCATCGGGACCTTGCCGTGCAATGGCAGCAGCATATGATGCAGCATTGAGGTTTTGCTCGCCAACAGGGTACAGCATCCGCCTGAATATTTTACCACCAGTAGCATTGCCCACATAATTATTAGGTACAAGTGCAGGGTAACCGGTACGCCTGTAGCTTGCAAAAACCTCTTGTGCATCGGGAAAAATGCCCACCCAAAACTGGGTATAGATCTGCTCCATTTTTTGATCTAATGTACCACCTGTATTGAATGGGTGTGCGTTAATGTATGAATTGATCTGAGCAGTAGTAATTGTGCCCGCGCTGCCTGCAATAATGCTCCATTGGCGCATTGACGCGGCTATACCATTCTGGTACAATGACTCGGCAGTAGCTGCGGTATACCAACCCCTTGCAGCAGCTTCAGATAACAGGAAGTAGCTTTCGGCAGCAGTAAAAACCAATCGCGGAGAGTTTAACAACAATATAGTTTTAGGATTTGGCTCGGAGTACGTCACAAAATCGGCAGGCTTGGCATTCAAGCCTGCTGACATGCCCTTTTGGATAGCCGAGGTTGTATCAGCACCCCCACCGTTCCATACTACAGACACCACAGCCAAACGCGGATCTTTATTAGCTTTCAGGTAACTGATAAATACATCCTGGTACTTGCCGCCCTCGGTATTGGTACTGCCGTTACCTGCAATATAATCGTTGTTATAAAGATCAAGCGCTAAAGGGTTTTTGTTGATGTCCTGACCGGCACCCACGTAAGCTACTTTGGCAACATCGGCATCATCCAAAATAACTCCGCCTGCTATAGCCTTTGTTGCCCAGGTTTGAGCTTGGGCTATATCAACTTTGGTCATGCGCATGGCACACCTGAGCATAAGTGAGTAGGCAAACTTTTTCCATTTTACGGTATTACCACCGTAAATTAAATCCGCAGAGCCAAAGGTTGTTTTGGAAGCATCAAGACTTTGTGCCGCCTGGTCAAGCTCCTTCAATAAATCGGCATAGATATCTTTCTGCGCATCATAAGCAGGTTTATAAATTGCCTGGTTATAACCCTGTGCTGCCTGCGAATATGGGATATCGCCATAAAGATCGGTAAGCCTGCTAAAGCAGTACACCTTCCAGATCCGTGCTTCGGCCTGCAGGTTAACCTGCGATGCATCGGTACCAACTGCCTTTAAAACCTCCACCAGTTCGTTGATCTCATTTGGATAAGCATTGCTGAAAGCCGCTGCCGACTGCTGGCTCTGGCTCAGCACATATTTTGATCCGAAACCAGCCACGTCATTAAAGCTGGTAGTATACTGCATGGTGCCCAGTAAAAGATCAAGCATACGGGCAGTACCATCATACTGGGCCTTGGTAAAAATGTACTGCGGTACCGCTTTCGACGATGCATCCGGATTAACGTTAAGCGTATCGAAGTTTTTGGTACACGATTGTGCGGCGATAATGCAAAGCATCATCAGGGAACAATAAATATATTGGGTTAAATGTCTTTTCATCGTATTCAATTTAAAAGTGTTAAAACTTAACAGCCAGGTTTACACCAAGTGAACGGGTGCGCGGCAAGCCGATAGACTCAAAGCCCTGCGCATTACTATTGGTAAAGCTTTGCTCCGGATCAAAATTGTCTGTCTGCTTATAAATAGTCCATAAGTTCCGGGCCACAAAGGAGATACTGGCCGACTGGATATTAACTCTATTTAAAAGACTTGCTGGAAGCGCGTATGACAGGATAACCTGGCGAAGTTTAACAAAGCTGCCATCGTGCAAAAACAGATCTGAATACGTTTTATAGTTATCATAATATGATCTTAGTCCACTTACAGGCACTGTACGGGTATAAGGCGCGCCTGTTTGATCAACACCGTTCAGCACCAATCCGTTTTCACGGCCCGGCAATGTTGATTTCATCAAGCCTAAACGGGTAGCATATACCTCCATAACCGAAAACACCTTGTTGCCAAACTTGCCATCAACCAGGAAGTTCAACGAGAACCTTTTATACCTGAATTCGTTGGTTAAACCCATGGTAAGCGGGGCAACGCTTTTACCCAGCTGTTGCAGTGGAGTTTGTACCGGCAAACCGGTGGTGGCATTGAACACCACATTGCCCTGAGCATCCTTTTGCATACGGGTACCAACCAGCATACCAAAGGGCTTACCTTCAATATTATCTAAAATACCCCAGTTACCTACTGATGTAGCCAGCTGAATGGTGTTAAGGCCGGGGGCCAGTTTAACTACCTTGTTATCGTTGTAGGCTACGTTATAGCTCGCGGTCCAGGTAAAGCTGCCTGTTTTTACGGGCGTACCGTTCAATAATACCTCGATACCCCTATTGCTTACCTTACCAACGTTCAGGATCACATTATTGTAGCCTGATGTAGAAGAAATAGCCGTATTTACAATATCGTTGGTTGTTTTACGATCATACAGCGTAACATCCAAACCTAAACGGTTCTTAAGCATCTGCAATTCAAAACCGCCTTCAAATGTTGTTGAAGCATACGGCTTAAGATTGCTATTGGTAATGTTATTAGTAGTTACGTTTTGCAGCGGCTGACCGGCGCTTGGTACGTTACTGTAAGTAAGGTTAATAACGTAGGGATCCGGCGCGCCGCCGCCCACCTGCGCCCATGAACCGCGCAGTTTGGCAAGGTTAAAAAACTCAGGGAGTTTAACCGCATCCGACAGGATAAAGCTGCCGCCTATGCTTGGGTAAAAGATACTGTTACTTTTAGGGCTAAGCGTTGAAAACCAGTCCTTCCTGCCGGTAAATGACAGGAATACCAGGCTCTTGTAATCAAAATCGGCCGAGCCAAAAACCGAGTTGGTTACAATCTTGGCATTATATGGTGTAGTTGATGAAACTGCAAGGTTGGTAAAGCTGTAAAAATATGGAATAGTAAACTGCGAACCACTGAACGTTAACTGGTTTGTTGTGTTTTTACGACTGTTTACACCACCCAAGACATTCACGTTTAAATCATGAATGATCTTTGTTTTGTAGCTAACAGTTGCCAGCTCGTTGGTTTCAGACACGTCCGATTTGATACCCGCGTACTGGCCGTTAGGGATATACAATGTACCCGTTGGCAGGATATTGGTATAGTTGTAATTGAAAAAGTCGCGGCTGATGGTAGCTTTGAAAGTAAGATCTTTTATGGGCGAATAAATAACCGATCCCTGACCAATAAAACGGTTCTTCACATCATCTTCCTTATATTTATTGATTACAAAATAACCGTTTGATGCGATGGATGCATCGTTCCAGATCTGTTCGTTGCCTAAAGCATCATAACCTGGCTTCAGCCAGCGAACATCAACCGTGTTGGCTACTTCAAGAGGGGTCCAGTTGGGATTACCCAATGCGTCGCCCGCACCGGTACGGTTATGGCCGGTTTCAATGTTATATTGGGCCAACGCTTCAATCGATAGTTTATCACTCAGTTTGCCGTTCAGGGCAAGGTTAAAAGTTTTACGGTCATAAGTAGTGCCCGGCAAAATACCTTTACTATTCAAATCAGCAGCCGAAAACCTGTAGGTAAAAGCTTCGTTACCACCTAAAAAAGCAAGGCTGTTGGTATAAGTGCTTCCCGTTTGATAATAGTTTTTGAGGTTATTTTTCTGTGCAACATAAGGGTGGGTTTTCCCGTCGACCGCCACATAATCGGTTGAACCATCAATTTTTGAACCCCATGAGCGCCTTCCGCTTGCTTGTGCAGCGGCCAGCGTGGTTGGTTTTACCCCGCCATCGCCCTGCCCGTACTCATACTGGTAATCAGGGAAAACCGCCACATTATCATAAGTAGCCGTCGAGTTAAATTCAACTCCTACTCCTTTCTGGATCCGGCCTTTTTTGGTGGTAATCAAAATAACACCATTTGCCGCCCGTGAGCCATAAAGTGCCGCTGCTGTACCTCCTTTAAGTACACTTATCGATTCTATATCGTCTGGATTGATTGCTGCTATACCATCGCCGCGGTCAACGTTGTTAGTAATACCATTAACTGTAGCCGCGCCACCGGGTACGCTGTTATCAATCGGCATACCGTTTACCACATATAAAGGTTGGTTATCACCTGCAAGGCCACCATTACCCCTGATCACCACGCGGCTTGAACCACCCGGACCAGTTGACAAACCGGCTGCGTTAACACCGGCAACTTTACCGGTAAGCGCATTGGCCACGTTGTTTTCGCGGGCCTGGGTAAACTCTGTACCCTTAACCTCAGTAACGGAATAGCCTAACGATTTTTTTTGCTTACTGATACCCAGGGCAGTAACTACAACCTCGTTAAGAGCTTTATTATTTTGCACCAGTTTAATTTGCAAAGGTGAACCCGGGTCGGCCACGTTAATTTCCTCCTGGTTGTATCCTACATAAGCTACCACCAGGGTTAATGGCCTGCCTGAATATTTATCAGGCACTATTAACCGGAAGCTGCCCGTAATATCGGTGATAGCTCCCACCTTATTGTCAATTTTTAAGTAAACCGATGCGCCCACAACCGGTTGGCCATCGCCGGCATCCACAACCTTACCTGTTAATGTAACTGCTGCAACAGCTGCATTGGTGGAGGTAAGATCCTTCGCCGTAAAAATCGAGATCTGGTTATCGTTTATCTTACGGTACGTTAGCTGAAAGGCCGATAACAATTGCTTCAGATTATCATCAAGCGTTAACTGGCTGATGTTATTGGTCAAATTTGCGGGCACAAATTTGTTGTCAAGCAAGCCTTCCTGGTAAGCTATCTGAACGTTGAATTGTTTTTTCAAGTTATCCAGCGCATCTTTTAGCAGCACCTTGTTTTCAACAGTCTGCGGAGCCGCATAACCGAAGCTTTTTGCATGAATCCTGCTGTTACTGGTTAACGCCATTTGGGCATAGCCGTACGCCGACCGGCCAAGTAATACCATCAGGAAACAGCAACATCTTAAAAAATTGGATGAGTCGAGTTTTCTCATAAGTTATTCGTTTAGGGGTTTAATTTTGTTATAGTGATATTTTTGTCTGTTCGGATAATTTTCACCGGGAGTGTGGTGGAGATAGTTTCAATCAGCTCGTCAACATTAGGCACGTTTATTTCCCCTTCTATTTTGAGGGTAGTTAAATCGGCGTTCGAAAAATCAACGTGATAGCCATAATCATCGGTCATGACCTCGCCGATTTGCGCAAGGCTGGCGTTGTTAAATAAAAGCTGGTGTTTGGTCCATTTTGTGATTTTTTCAGGCGCGGGAAGAATAATACGGGTAAGGGCTTTTTTATAAGCATGCTGCACGTAATCGCCCGGTTTCATAATAAGCGATTGTTTCCCGGATGCGGCGTCAACGTAATCAAGCCTGATCTTTCCCTGTACTAAACCCACATTGGTTTTGTTATGCCTGCTTCTGACATTAAAAGTTGTTCCCAACACCTCAATATCCATATCAGCGCAATGCACTATAAATCTTTCAGAGGGTTTAATATGGTCGGGCTCTTTATTGATATGTTTTACGTTGAACAGTCCTTCTCCATTTATCCAAACCTCCCTTGAATTTTTATCCCAGTTATCAGAGTAAGTTAATTTCGAGTTACCATTAAGCACCACTGTTGAGCCATCAGGCAAGGTAGCGGTACGCAGTTCGCCAAAAGTGGTGTCAATTTCATTTGGCCTGCCTTTTATCAGCCATAAAGCAATACCTACAGATGATACCAGCAATAACATTGCGGCAACACGAAGGAACCTGTTTAACGTGAAGATCTTTGGCTTACCCCGATCTCTTTGCAGTGATGATTCAATCCGGAGCCAAACTTTTGATTGATTAGCCTCGTTGGTAAAAACATCCTGCTTGCGGTATGCGGTAATAATTTTTGAAGCTTCGGCTATTATTTCTTTCTGTCGCGGGTATGCTGTTTCAACCTGCTGCCAAAAAACAGTGTCGTTATGTGAGGGGTTAATCACAAAACGGAGAAAATCATCGTCTTCTAAAAAATCCGGCAGGGTATAATTACTGTATTTGGCTATCTGCATGGGTTATAAGGTGTTATTTACTCCTTATAGACAGCACCCTACCCTAATTATCCCTACAAACCGAAAAAAAAATTAATTTTTAATGATTATTTACGTAAAAGCATGAATACAAGGCTAAAACAATAGCCAATTTGGAAGTTTTGAGTACATCCTGGAGGTTATCAAACGCCTTATAGATCAGTTTATAGGCCGAACTGACGTTTATCTCCATAATATCAGCAATTTCATCATAACCCAAACCTTCATAAAAGCGCAGGTAGATGATTTCCTGTTGCCGCGCCGGCAAAGCTTTTACATGAAATTTAATCTTCTTTTGTAACTCCTGTTCTTCCTCATCGGCCATGATCTGCTGATCGAAGGATATTTCGAACGGAAAGTTATGCTCCGCTTCATCTTCCAGATCGACAAAGCGCGATTTTGATTGCAGCTTGCGGAAAATAATGCTGCGTAAAGATTTAAAAAGATAGTTTTTTACCGAAGCAGGATTGCCAAGCCCTGCCCTGTTTGTCCACAGCCTGATAAAAAGATCATGGATAGCATCCTCAATGACATTGACATCCCTGGTAAATTTATGCCCGTAGTTATTGAGTACCTTAAAATATTGGTTATATAATTGTGTGTAGGCATCCCAATTGCCTTCTTTAAAAGCAAGCCAAATAGCAGTATTATGATCGTCATGAACAATTTGTTCGTGAGACATAGCTTAACCAGGGGATAAAACGTTTTACAATTGAAATCAGGTACAATGTAATAATTATAACAATAATTTTACGTCAACTTTAAAAATCAATGTCACTTAAATTAAAGTGAGATTATCCTAACGTATATTTATCGTGTGGACACATCTTGTTAATGAAAATCAATCAATAAAATCGAATGTCATTTTCTTTTATTTAAAAAATGTGCTTAGACGATAGAACTGATATGGGAACCATTACAAATGAGTTATACAGTTTGAAAATTGAAAAACGCTGAAATATTCTTTTTTTAAAATAACTTAGCCCGTATCAATTTTTCCCTGGATATTTAAGAACCTGCTGCCGGATTAAATTATGTTTGAATCAGTTACTATTAAGGATATTGCCAAGGCTTTGGGTGTGTCAACATCAACGGTATCAAGAGCGCTGAACGGAAGCTATGAAATAGGTACCGAAACCAAAAAGCTTGTCCTTGAGTATGCCGAAAAGATAAACTACCGGCCCAACCCTATTGCTTTAAGTCTTAAAGAACAAAAAAGTCACTCGATAGGCGTAGTGGTTTGCGAGGTGGCAAATGATTATTTTTCGCAGGCCATTAACGGCATCGAGTCCATAGCTTATAACCGCGGATATCACGTTATCATTACCCAAACGCACGAGTCATTTGACAGGGAAAGCGCCAATGTAAAGCACTTGCTATCAAGACATGTGGATGGTTTGCTGGTATCATTATCGGCCCAAACAACCGATACCTCTCAATATAAATACCTGCTGGATAAAGGTTTCCCTATTGTATTTTTTGACAGGGCAGCTCCAGATCTGAACACCCACAAGGTGATAGCCAATAACTTCCAGGGCTCGTTTAACGGTACGGAAGCATTAATCAACTCGGGTTTCACCAAAATTGCACACCTTACCAACTCAAATAACCTGCTCATAAGCCATGAGCGCTTTGAAGGCTACAAGGCGGCACTTGATAAACACGGCATCGAATTCAGGCCCGAATACCTTAAACATTGCAACCATGGTGGCATGATACACGACGAAGTGGAGATTGTGCTGAAAGAATTGCTGGCATTGGATGATAAACCGGAGGCTATTTTTAGTGGCAGCGACAGGCTAACCATCAGCAGTATGTCGATATTAAAAAAATGGGGCTTAAAGGTTCCCGGAGATATTGCGATAGCCGGGTTCACTAACTCGGATGTGGTTGACCTGTTTGACCCGCCTTTAACGGTGGTACGCCAGCCTGCTTTTCAGATTGGGCAAATGGCCACCGAAATGCTGATCAAAACCATCGAAAGTAAATGGCCCGTTGAAGAATTTACTACGGAGAAGGTTGATACGCAGTTGATAGTAAGGTCATCATCTAATAAAGTTTAAGCAATTACACAACCGTTACTTTCACTCCTTTTTCTTCCAGCATATTAAGCATTGCCGGGCTGATGCCGCTATCGGTAATGATCTCATTGATCTGATCTAACGAGCAGATCTTCGCTAATCCACGCTTGCCAAACTTTGTACTATCGGCAAGTACAATCGTAGCCTGGGCAGCATTGATCATTTTTTGATTAAGGCGTGCTTCGGATAAATTGGTTGTGGTGAGCCCTATTTCCGGATCGATGCCATCTACCCCTAAAAACAAAACACCGCATAGCATATCGTCAAGCATCAGTTCGGCATAGTTACCGGTTACTGACGACGAGGTATTACGCATCTGCCCTCCCAATTGAACAATATCAACCTGCGGATGCTGCAAAAGTTCAAGAGCCACCGGCAGGGCTGCTGTAACAACAGTAATATGCTTATTTGGCTGCATAGCCCGGGCAAGGGCAAGCATGGTAGTACCCGAGGCTATAATAACCGAATCGTTAGCACCAATACGGCTTGCGGCTTCAAAAGCTATCCTCTTCTTTTCAGGGCCATTCAACTTTTCTTTTTCGGCAACCGGCCTGTCATTGGCATAAGGGTTTGTTTTACTTGCACCGCCATGCGTTCTGAAAAGCAGGTTTTTATCTTCCAAAAGTTTCAGGTCCTTTCGGATAGTAACTTCCGAAACACTTAACTGGTTACTGAGGTCCTGTACATTCACAAAACCATCTGTATCAATCTTTTGCAAGATAAACTTATGCCGGTCAGTGTTTTTACTCATAATCGCTAAATTAAACAGAAAAATTGATTGTAATGTTTTGTAAGGCTTACTGTGCTCCTCGTTAATCAAATGTAATCAAATAAAATTATTTTTAATTTCATTTAGTTTTATTTTATTTCGATTTTATATATTTGAATAAACATCGAAATAAAATGAATCAGTTTACAAGAGAGGCGAATCTTAACTATCTTACTGATACCGAAAAGATCTGGGACCTGATCATCATAGGTGGTGGAGCTACGGGACTTGGCGCAGCTGTCGATTCAGCTTCGCGAGGCTTCTCTACGTTATTGCTGGAACAAGCCGATTTTGCTAAAGGCACCTCGAGCCGTGCGACCAAACTGGTACACGGCGGCGTTCGGTATTTGGCACAGGGCGATATAGGACTTGTGCGGGAGGCCTTACGTGAGCGGGGGTTACTACTAAAAAATGCGCCGCACCTTGTAAAAAATGAAAGTTTCATTATTCCCAATTATACATGGTGGGATGGTGTTTTTTATACTATAGGCCTCAGCATTTATGATCTACTGGCTGGCAAACTAAGTTTTGGCCGGGCAAAACATATTTCAAAAAAAGAAACCACTAAACGATTGCCGGGAATCCTGGAAAAAGGACTTCACGGCGGCGTTGTTTACCATGATGGGCAGTTCGATGATTCGAGGCTGGCAATTAACCTGGCGCAAACCGCCGTTGAACAGGGCGCAACCCTGCTCAATTACTTTAAAGTAACCGGATTAATTAAAAACACAGCCAGTAAAATCACAGGCGTAAAAACTACCGATACAGAAACAGGTGCCAGCTATCAGTTAAAAGCCAAAACGGTAATCAATGCCACCGGCGTTTTTGTTGATGATGTGCTTAGAATGGATACGCCCGAGAAAAAGCCGATGGTTAGGCCAAGCCAGGGTGTACACCTTGTGCTCGACCGTAAGTTTTTACCGGCCGAAGATGCACTGATGATCCCCAAAACCGAGGATGGGCGCGTACTTTTCGCCGTTCCGTGGCATGAGAAATTGCTGATAGGTACCACCGATACTCCTATCGACTCGCACAGCCTGGAGCCGGTAGCGCTGGATGAGGAAGTGGAATTTATATTGAGAACCGCCGGCAAATACTTCACCAAAGCCCCAACCCGTGCAGATGTTTTAAGCGTTTTTGCAGGCTTAAGGCCGCTTGCTGCCCCGCAGGACGGATCATCAAAAACAAAAGAAATTTCAAGGAGCCATAAGCTGATCGTTTCCGCATCAGGACTGATTACCATAACCGGCGGCAAATGGACTACTTATCGCAAAATGGCTGAGGATATTGTTGATAAGGCTATTGAGGTTGGCGGGCTTAAAAACGCGTCTTGTAAAACAGATTCATTATCTATACATGGCAGTCGCCCCAACCCTGATCGCACCAACCCAATGTTTGTTTACGGCGCCGATATTGAAAACGTTTTGGCTTTGTACAAGGAGAACGCTGACTGGAAAAACCCTGTTCATGCTGAAGGCAGTTATACAAAGGGCGAAGTGATCTGGTCGGTAAGAAAGGAGATGGCACGAACTGTTGAAGATATACTGGCACGCCGTACCCGTGTGTTATTTTTAGATGCCCGCCTGGCTATCGAAATGGCACCCGAAGTAGCCCGCCTCATGGCCGGCGAACTCGGAAAAGATGTAGCCTGGGAACAAGCACAGATTAAAGCCTTTAACGAAACAGCAAAAAATTATATACTAACACCGCATTAAAATGAACAAATTTAATGTGATATTCAATAAATAAACCAAGGTAAACCAAACCAAATTATGCAGGAATATATTTTAGCGCTCGACCAGGGCACTACCAGTTCGCGGGCCATAATTTTTGATCATGCGGGCAAGATCATTACTTCGGCACAAAAGGAATTTAAACAGTATTTCCCAAAACCAGGCTGGGTTGAGCACGATCCTAACGAGATTTGGGCAGGGCAGATCTCCGTTGCGGTTGAGGCCATTGCCAAAGCAGGCTTAGGTGGCGGAAACATCAAAGCCATAGGTATAACCAACCAGCGCGAAACAACCATAGT
This sequence comes from Mucilaginibacter sp. Mucisp86, assembly GCF_047324315.1. Classification (NCBI taxonomy): domain Bacteria; kingdom Pseudomonadati; phylum Bacteroidota; class Sphingobacteriia; order Sphingobacteriales; family Sphingobacteriaceae; genus Mucilaginibacter; species Mucilaginibacter sp. Mucisp86. The sequence continues at coordinate 5,536,746 of NZ_CP168503.1, read as the reverse complement.
ATGGAACCGCAAAACCGGCGAACCCATCCATAATGCCATTGTTTGGCAGGACAGGCGCACTGCCGCATTTTGCGATGAGCTCAAACAAAACGGCTATAGCGATATGATCCGCGACAAAACAGGCCTTGTGATTGATGCCTACTTTTCCGGATCAAAAATAAAATGGATCCTGGATAATGTTGAAGGTGCACGGGCGCAGGCCGAAGCAGGCGAGCTTGCCTTTGGCACGGTTGACAGCTGGCTCATCTGGCAGTTAACCCGCAGCGAAGTACATGCTACCGATGTAACCAACGCCGGCCGCACCATGTTATTTAACATCCGCACCCAGCAATGGGATGATGAACTGCTACAATTGTTCAATATCCCTAAAAGCATATTGCCCGAGGTAAAACAATCAAGCGAACTATATGGCCACACCGCCAATAATATATTTGCGCAAAGGATCCCCATTGCAGGCATAGCCGGCGATCAGCATGCAGCCTTGTTCGGGCAGATGTGCATTGATAAGGCTATGGTTAAAAACACCTATGGCACTGGCTGTTTTATGCTGATGAATATCGGGCACGAGTTTATTAAATCAAAAAACAATCTGCTTACCACAGTTGCCTGGAAAATAAATGGTGAGATCACTTACGCTTTTGAGGGAAGCATCTTTATAGGCGGTGCAGTTGTACAATGGCTGCGCGATGGTCTTGGCATTATCAAAACCTCGGCGGATATTGAAAAACTGGCTACATCGGTAAAAGATACCGCCGGTGTATATTTTGTACCTGCATTTGCAGGCCTGGGCGCCCCCTACTGGGACCCGGAAGTGCGCGGGGCTATAGTTGGCCTAACCCGCGGGGCTACCGCCGCCCATATTTCAAGGGCCGCATTGGCATCAATAGCCTACCAAACTATGGACGTACTTAAAGCGATGGAGGCCGACGCAGGTATGGAAATTAAAGAATTACGTGTAGACGGCGGTGCAACGGCCAATAACCTGCTGATGCAGTTTCAATCAGACGTGCTGAACTGTAAGGTTATAAGACCGGAGGTAACTGAAACAACGGCGCTCGGCGTAGCTTACATGGCCGGGCTTGCCGTAGGCTACTGGAAAGACATTGCCGAGATCCAGCATTTATGGGCAGTTGAGGCCGAGTTCAACCCGGGCGATGATCTGGAAGAAGTAAAAACCGGCATAGCTGGCTGGGAACGCGCGGTAAGCACAGCCCAATGCTGGTCTAATTCCAGCCACCCCGTATCTGTTATTTAATATCCACCATTAAAATATTTTAAACATGTCTCCATTTGTAGCCGAATTGATAGGCACCATGCTCATGATATTGTTAGGCGATGGCGTAGTGGCCAACGTAGTTTTAAAAGATACGAAGGGAAATAACAGCGGATGGATAGTGATCACTACCGCCTGGGGCCTGGCTGTTTTTGTTGGGGTTGTTGTAGCAGGACCGTATAGCGGGGCGCATCTCAATCCCGCCGTAACTTTGGCGCTGGCCATTGCGGGCAAGTTTTCCTGGGCAAATGTTATACCCTACATTATTGCTCAATTTACAGGCGCTTGCCTCGGTGCATTTTTAGTTTGGATAATGTATTATGATCATTTTAAGCGCACAAATGATCCAGCCTCCATACTGGCTGTATTTTGCACCGGCCCTGCAGTAAGAAATTACGTCTCCAATATCGCCAGTGAAGTAATTGGTGCGTTTGTGCTGCTATTTACCATTTTCTATATAGCAGGCGCGGAAATTACGCCGGCTAAAACGCCTATCGGCCTTGGCTCTATTGGTGCAATCCCTGTAGCCTTATTGGTGTGGGTAATAGGCCTGTCGTTAGGAGGCACCACCGGTTACGCTATTAACCCCGCCCGCGACCTTGGCCCGCGTTTCATGCACATGCTATTACCGATAAAAGGTAAGGGTACCAGCGATTGGGCTTACGCCTGGATCCCCGTGATAGCCCCGTTGGTTGGCGCTTCTATTGCTGCGGTATTGTACCTTTCGATTAAGCAATAAATCTCATTTGAGGCAGCCCCAGACTTACGAAGTTTTAAAAACTTCGTAAGTCTTTAAAACGCCATGTTACGCCTCTCCGGCTCTTAAAATCCCCCTTTGTTCATTCCGTTCTTTTTGTGCTTTTAATACACATTTTGTTCAAGTTGTTCATTTAATTAAAACTTAAGCGAAGAGCTAACAGGAATAGAGTTTGCTATCAACACAGAAATCAAATTTTGTAGATTTATTTCCCCACAACAAGATTAATGGTAGAAAATAAGCAACAATGCTATCAAAATTCAAATCCACCGGCTTAGCAAAAATCGCGCCACTAAAATTCATTTTTCGTAAACAACATTTTACAACCTGTGATGCATATTTCAAAGCAGCAACTTTCAAAAAAGTATAATACAGCTACTTAGTGTACCTTTTACAAATTTGTTTTTCACCACTCGCCAAATTTCATTTTCACACACTGCACATTTCTACTCTTCATTGTTTTAAGCCTCCGGCATGGCTTTGCTTTTGCAACCTACCCCTAAAAAAACACAACATTAACCCAAGTTTATATCAATACCGGCTGTCCCCCGGCCGCTTTGATTAAACTTTTAAGCAAGATACGCGAGCGCGTTGCAAGTCTTGCCGACATGCGTAAAAACACATGAAATTTATCACTTTACTGGCGATGGGATTCCTATGGCCACAGTTAACCCTGCATCTGAAAGCGCAGGAGGGGGAACCGGTATTAATTGAAGACTTTGGGGACGGAACGGCTCAAATAGGTCCGAAAATAAATGACGGGAATTTTTCTACTACCTATAATTACATTCCATCACAACCGGGTGAAGGCAGCTATACTATTGCCAACTCCACTGCCGGCATGTACCCTGAATCGTGGCTGCAAACAGGTAATCATACACCTGGGCAACCCAATGGCTACATGATGATTGTGGATGCCACCAATGCCATCGACGAATTTTATAAAAGAACGGTTAAAACCCTGTGTCCCGGTACTACTTACAGGTTCAGCGTTTATGTATTAAACTTAATGAAACAGGGCGGCATTAAGCCCGACATTACATTTTCTGTAACCACTGCTCTCGAAACCAAAACAAAACATACCGGCCCTATCGACAATGGCTTAGGCTGGCTGGAATACAATATTACTTTTAATACCCCGCCAACCGGCGGCGATGTAACTATCAAAATGACTAATAATGCCAGTGGCGGCTACGGTAACGACGTGGCGTTAGACGATATTTCACTACGCCCCTACGGCCCTGCACTTACTACCTATTTCGGAAACGACAAAACAGCCATAACAGCACAGGGATGCGCTGAAGCTGATAAGTTTTACACCTTGAATGTTAGCACCGCATCCGATCTACCTTATGAAAATCCTGTTTATCAGTGGCAAATAAGTACACCAAACGGATGGATAAATATTCCCGGCGCTGTATCGGGCTCCTACCCGCTCCATCAACCTATCACCACCGGCAATTATCAATACAGGGTATTAGTTGCCCAGCAGGGCAATATTAATTCGGCGCAATGCAGATTAATTTCATCGGCTGTAACGTTAACCGTTATCAATCCGGAACCGGCTACTGCCACTGCAAGTTCGCCCGTCTGTCCTGGCGAAAACATTTATCTTACGGCATCAGCTGGCGATAGTTATAGCTGGACAGGGCCAAATGGCTTTACGTCTGCGCAACAAAACCCAGTCATTAGCGGTGCAACAGCGGCTATGAGCGGGCAATATCAAGTTACTGTATTTAAAAACGGATGCTCAAGCGTTGCGCCTGGGGTTACAGTAAATATAAACGCACCTGTAGTTGCTAATGCAGGTGACAATCGGACAATTTGCAAAGGCGACAAAACACAGCTCCACGCCACGGGCGGAACATCCTACAGATGGTACCCCGCAACCGGCCTGTCGGACCCAAACATCCCCAACCCAATGGCATCCCCAGATGAAACAACCACCTACACAGTTGAAGTGACCAATAACAGCTGCAAGGCCAAAAGCGCCGTAACCTTAACGGTAAACCAGGGTCCCGGAGCCTACGCCACCGCCACACGTGAAGTCATGAAAGGCGATAGGATACAGCTTCATGCCCAGGTAAGCGGCGAAAATGTTACTTATTACTGGACACCTAACGAAAACATCAGCAATACCACATCTTTAGAACCCTTTGTATTTCCAACCAGCAACATCACCTATATTTTGCATGTATTGCAACCCGGATCGTGCAACCTGGAGTCTAAAGCTGCTGTTGAGGTAAAGGTTATTGATAAATTCACCATCCCCAACACGTTTACTCCCAATGGAGATGGCATAAACGACACCTGGCAAATAGATGCGCTGGGAGCCTACGACAATGCCATTACACAGGTTTTTAACCGATACGGAACAATAGTTTACAACGCCAAAGGCTATACAAAAGCTTGGGATGGAACATACAATGGCAACAGGCTGCCTACGGGAACCTATTACTACAAGATCGATCTGAAGAATGGTACGGTTTACTCTGGATGGGTGCAGATCATAGGCTGATTATTCCTGACCGGTTCACCGCAATAGAGAAATTAAAAACCATGTCATTGCGAGCGTAGCGTGGCAACCGCACGGAAGCATAGCCACCCTGTATAGCATGCGATTGCTTCGTTCCTCGCAATGACATGGGTTTATTATCGTTTCTGTTAATTGCAGCTATTGCAACAAAGCCTTAATCTTATTAAAGATCTCGGTATTACTATAAACCCCTCTGAAATCAAGCGAATGAGGCCCGTAACTAAACACAGGAACTGGGATGCCCGTATGATCATTGGTACTGAAATCGCCCCATACGTAACCGTTATTAATACTGCCATCGAGCAGAGTTAAACCTCCGGTTTCATGATCCGCGGTCACAATTACCAGGGTTTCACCATCTTCATCGGCAAATTTCAGCGCATCGCCAACTACGCGGTCAAAGTCACTATTCTCAGTAATTACCTGTTTCAGGTTATTGGCGTGACCGCCGTGATCAATCTGCGAACCCTCAATCATCATAAAAAAACCTTTTGGCGCATTCTTAAATGCTTGGGTTACCTTATTGAATGCCAGCGGGAGATAATTGCCCCTACCCTCCATTTTCGGGCGGGTTACGCTGTCATCCATTAAGCCCAGGATTTTAGGAGCCGAGCTATTTAAAAATTCATCGAAGTTGCGGATAACTGTATATCCCCTCTTCTTCATCTTATCAACAGGACTTTCACCATTAACCGGCCAGATAAAGTCTTTATATGACGAACCTAAGAAAATATCAATTGGCGATGAAGTGATCTGATTCGCGATTGCTATCGAATGGCTCCTTTCTAAATCATGTGCATAAAAAGCTGCGGGGGTAGCGTCCGTTAATTCACAAACCACAATATCCGCGGTTTTCTTACCTGCTTCCGCGCTGTAATCAGCTAATGACTTCAATGGTTTTCCTGACGGATCAACACCCACTGCCCTATCATTAGTTTTTTGGCCTGACGCAAAGGCGGTTGCTCCTGCAGCAGAATCGGTGATATAAGCATCGGCAGAATTGGTTACCGAAAAACCAATATTCAGCATTTGGAAAATATTCAACTGCCCACGGTTGGCTGTATAGGTTGAATAGATTTGCGAAAGCCCCATGCCATCGCCAATGCACAAAATGATGTTTTTAACTTTCTTAACCGCGCCGTCCGATTTATAAGCTGGTTTATAAATGGTGTACGCTTGCGGTGCGGTGTATTCGCTTGCTGGCTTCTTGTTCAGGAAATCGCCAAGCTCCTCAATTTTATCGGTACCAATTACATCAACACCTAAACGGATAAGGGCCAGCCAACTGCTTTTGGTATCAGGTGTTTCCCAAAAACGGACTTTTTTACCGGAGTTATGTACGCTATCGATCCCCGCTTTTATCCTCGCAATTTCTTCATTATTCAATACACCTTTACCATTCCAGTGTATGTATTTACCAAACGGAAAACTTACCAGTCCGATTTTTTTCCATTGCGCTGGCGTAAAGCCGTTCATATGATCTACATCAAACGAGATCCATGCTGGGTAGTTAGTCATCTCAGCTGGAGGCGGCACTGCTCCTGTCATAACTATCGATAGTCTGCCCGGATGACCTTCATAATCAAAATATTGCTCCAACGGTTTTAGTTCTTTAATCACCAGCGGCAATACTGCTTTATGATCTTCTTTAATTTCAATCAGCAGTCTTAAATGACGTTGCGGGTCGCGTTTAAATTTTTCAATCAGCGGATCTATATATAAAGCTTTTAATGACCGCTTTGCATCGATCTCCTTTTTATCATGCGCAACCATCAGCTGCCCGTTAACGGCATAACAGTCGGCCTCGATAGAACCGAAACCTTTTTCATAGGCCCGGTAAAAAGGGATGTTGTTTTTGTAATCGTTGTGTGAATGTGCGTCGGCTACGGTGTAGTTTTTAACCTGCGCGTTGGCCGTCAGGCCGGTGTTTGCCAGCAGAGCCGCCAGCGTAATCAGGGTAGTACTTTTTTTCATTTGGTATAGATATAGCAAAACCGGGCTAGGCCCGGTTTTGTAAGTTTCAATATGTCAATTACCAGCCGGCATTCTGTTTCAGCTGGCCCTGGCTTATCTGGATGTCCTTTGGCGGGATAGGCCAAACGTTATCCCTCGCCGGGTCAAAGTTACGAGCTTTCCACACAACTGAGCCATTTGAACCGTGTAACGGTTTTGCGTAAATTGCCTGCGCATCGCCCCAACGAACAAGGTCAAAATTACGATCGCTCCACTCGCCTGCCAATTCAACACGACGTTCGTGTTTGAGGTTTGCCATCGTAGCATTAGTAATTGGACTCAATCCTGCACGTACACGCACCTGGTTAAGCGCGGCATCGCCGTTTTTGCCCTGCATGATCTGAGCTTCGGCTTTAATCAGCAAGATCTCGGCGTAACGCAATAATGGCACGTTTAAATCTGTTGATGGCTCATCACCATTAGGGCTTACGTGGATACCACCCGCATAGCTAAACGGCTCCATATATTTATTGAACTGATAACCGGTTAAGCTATTGCTTTTGCCGCCGATTGGGTAAGTATAAGTTTGACCGAAATACTGGAAGCTATCACCTTTTTGCAGGATAGTAGCCGGAAGCCTTTTATCGCCTGCCTCAAATTCATCAACCAATTCTTTAGTTGGCTGATAGTAACCGAAACCGTTATATAAACCCCAGCCTTTGTTCTCCAGCATCGCACCCGGTAAAATGCTTTGACCATTTAGGTTACTGGCTACCGACCAGATATACTCAGAACTGTAGTTATTGGCGATCTTAAATACATCGGCATAATTGCTTAACAAGGCATGCTTACCGCTCAGGATAACCGAATCGGCATATTTTTCGGCATTGGCGTAGTCCTTAGCATGCAGGTAAGTTTTGGCAAGATAAGCCAAGGCCGCAGTTTTGTGCGCGCGGCCGTAATCGGAAGTAGCCAGCTTATCAAAATAAGGAAGCAATGAAGCTGCTTTTTTCAAATCCGCCTCAATGTAAGCGTAGTTATCTTTTACTGAAGGTAACTGAGCCGGGAATGCCAACGGATTAGCGCGATTTTGTAAAGGAGCACCTTGTTTATCTGATCCATATAAATCAGCTATCTCCAGGTGCATTACTGCATGGATAAAGTAAGCCTGACCCAAAATAAAGTTTTTGGTAGCGGCATCCATGTTAATGTTTGGCACGTTGTTAATCACATCATTGGCGCGTTTCATTACCACAAAGTGTAATTGCCATGGCGCGTAAATACTGTTTTCGTTACCTGTACATACAAAGTTTTTGATATTTTCCCTATCCGCTGATGTACGGCCTACAACCATATCATCACTGGCGTTAATGAACCAAAAGAAACCGCGGCCATAAAGGTCTTCGCTGTTACTTTGTTTCTCATATAACCCATTGGCCGCTGCCTGAGCATCAGCAGCTGTTTTCCAGAAGTTGGTACTGGTTGGCGTACCGGTTGGTTTAATATTATCTAAAGTGCCTTTTTTACAGCTTTGGGCCAGTGCGATAACCATTACACCCATTAAGCCTTTGCTAATTATATTTTTGAATTTCATCTCTGTATCTTCTTAATTGTGGTTCCTGATTTTTTATAAGCCTACGTTAACACCTATTAAAATGATCCTTGCCTGTGGGTACAGACCTAAATCAACACCGTTTTGGTTGATACCAACTTCCGGGTCAAGACCTGTATATTTTGTAAATGTGGCCAGGTTTTGAGCATTGGCGAAAACACGGGCACTACGTACACCTATTTTAGTCATCAATGCTTTTGGCAGCGTATAACCAAGGGTCACGTTTTTTATGCGCATGTATGAGCCATTCTCAACATAAAAATCAGATACGTTACCAAAGTTTCCGTTTGCATCACTTGCAGATAAGCGCGGGATATTGGTATTAGTATGAGTTGGGGTCCATGCATTTTTAGCATCAGCCAGCAGGTTATAATTTTGGATAGATGCATTTAAACCGGTGTATTTAACAGCGTTGAAAAGTTTATTACCTGCAATACCCTGTAAAAACACGCTCATATCAAACGGACCGTAGCTGAAGTTTGCAGTAAACCCGTAGCTGAATTTAGGAAACGGTGTACCCAGGTAAGTTTTATCGGCCTCGGTTATTTTACCATCGTGGTTAAGGTCTTGGAATTTGATATCACCTGCTTTAGCGTTTGGCTGGATCAGGTTACCTGAACCGTCTTTGTAATTATTAACCTCATCCTGTGACTGGAACAGACCGGCAGTTTTGTAACCAAAGAAAGAGTACAAAGAGTAACCTTGCTGTAACCATACAGGTACCAGGTTGTCCCTTACTGTTGGACCGGAAAGGATAGTTTGCTGACCTGGAAGTATGTTATCAATTTTATTTTTGATGTATGATCCGTTAGCTGCCAGGTTATAGTGGAATTCACCAACGGCACCCTGGTATTTAACGGCTAACTCTACGCCTCTGTTTGTGATCTGGCCACCATTAACAAACGGGGGATTTGACACACCATAAACCGCTGCAACCGGCGGTTGGAACAGGAACCGTGTATTTCTTTTTTGGAACACATCAGCAGTAACATTGATCTTGCCATTCATTAAACCTAAATCAACACCGATATCGGTTTGAGTAGCTTTTTCCCATTTAAGGTCAAGGTTAGCCAAACCATCAACAGCCGAACCGGTGATGGCAGCAGCCGGACTACCTAAATAGCCTGCAGTTTTGGTTAGCGAAACCGAAGTTGGGAAGCTTGGCAAACCTGCAAGGTTACCCGACTGACCATAGCTTGCCCTTAACTTAGCAAATGACACCAACGCATCAGTAGGAAAAAATGATTCCTTGCTGATTAACCAGCCTGCAGATACACCCGGATAAACCTCAGCGCGGTTTTTACTTGTTAACAGTGACGTAGCGTCACGACGGATGATACCGTTGATAAAGTATTTGCCGGCATAATCATAACCGATCCTGCCAAGGTACGAGATCAAAGCTGATTCGTTTTTGTTGCCCTGCAGAGGCACACCGGTTGGGTTAAGGCTACCATTGATGATGTAACGGTAAGCAGGGTCCTCGCTTAAATAGTTATCCGTATTTACGCTAAAAAACTCCTGGGTATCATCCTGATAGGTATAACCTGCCAAAGCAGTTACGTGGTGATTACCAAAGGTTCTGTCGTAGTTTAAAGTTTGTTCGGCCAGGATGGTACGCGTATTATTTTGCTCCTGGAACAGGAAGTTATCGAAGAATTTCTTTCCCGGCTCCAAAACCCTTGTACTAAAGTTTTTAATGGTTTCAGAGTTTTTAGTAATCCCCAGGTTTGAGCGGAATTTTAAACCTTTAACCAGGTTTATTTCAACATAAGGGTTGATATTGAAGCTATTTACAGCGTCGCTGTTATCCAAACGTTTTAAATAGGCAACCGGGTTAATAACGTCGCCATAAGAGCCTGCGTACTGTGCGGGCACACCACCAAAGCTGCCATCGGGGTTGTAGATAGAAGCATTAGGCGGATAGAAAATTGCCGATAAAATAGCACCGGTATAGGCGCTGGTTGTATTAGCGCCTTGTCCGTTGTTATAAGAGTATGAGAAGCTCTCGCCAATCTTCAGCCAGTTATTGATCTGGTGATCGGAGTTTACACGAAAGTTGTAACGGATAGCGTTAGTATTTAACAGGATAGCATCGTTTTTACGGTAGCCACCTGATACGTAAAAGTTAGATTTCTCTGTACCACCGCTGATATTCATATTATAATCCTGAATGTAACCTGTTCTGAACAAGGCATCTGTCCAGTTGGTACGGGTTACACGCGAATCTGGGTTGATAGTTGCATCAAAGGCGGGCAAACGGGTTTTGCCTGCATTATCATAAGCAGTATTTATCGCATCTGCATAATCGGCAGCGTTTAACGCTTGCAAGATCTTCAAAGCATTTTGCACACCGCCTTTTGCAGTAATGTCAAGATTGGTTTTGCCTTGTTTACCACGTTTGGTAGTGATCAAAATTACGCCACCGGCAGCTTTAGCACCGTAGATAGCTGCGTATGAGTCTTTCAATACGTCTATTGATTCGATATCTGAAGGATCAATCGGACCTCCGTTGTAAATAGTACCGTCAACAACCATCAGCGGGCCTTCATTGTTGAAAGAGCTTTGACCACGTAACCTAATGCTCGGGCCCGAAGTTGGGTCACCACCTTCGTTCAAAACCGTAACACCGGCTATCTGTCCCTGCAACATTTCGGTAACCGAGCCTACAGAGCGGTCTTTAACATTGCTAACTTTTAATGAGCCTACCGAACCGGTTACATCGGTATTTTTCTGTGTGCCGTAACCTACTACAACTACAGCGTTAAGACCGGTAACATCAGCCTCCAAAGTAATGTTAAGCGGCGACTGGCCGGCAACAACTTCACGGCTTTTGTAACCGATAAAACTAAATACCAGCGCCTCACCTTTTTCAACAGTAATTTTAAAATTGCCGTTAACATCCGTTGAGGTAGCGGCGGCTGAGGTTTTGCTGCGTACAGCTACGCCCGCAAGCGGACCATCCTTATCAGTCACCGTTCCGGTTACTGTAATTTTTTCGGGTGCACGTACCACTTTTTTGTGGGAGATGATGATAGTGCCGTACTTTTCGCGGTACTCCAATTGCGTATTAGCAGTTAAAGCGTTAAGTACATCTTTTAAGGGCTTGTTAACAAATGAATTTGCCTTTACTTTTACCGCGGCCACATCATCCATCTTGTAGTTAAATGCAACGGTATTTACCGCTTTTTTGAGTTTCTCGAGCGATGCATCCATGGTCTCATCGGCAAACTTTACGGTTACCGGCTGATCCATCAGCGACACACTACGCTCGGCGAAGGCGCGTGAGGGCAATAATGCCGTCAGGGTTGTTACCAGCAACAAAATTGCTGAGATTAATCTTCTTGAAATCCGGGTTAAAGATTTTTCCATACATTTGTTTTTAAAGTGATTAGTAACTGCCTGTTGGCTTTTAGTTTTGGCAGCTACACTTAATTGAGCCAGTGCCTGTTGGAGCAGGCATTGGTTTTCCTTTTATATTGCTATTTAATATTTACCATATCTCCGTTTAACTTATACTTGTGGCCATCAATAAACTGAAGTATATCCAGCACCTGCCTGATATTCAGCTTATTTGAAAACCTAACCGAGTAGTGCTGCTGTGCCAGGCGTTTTTCATTGTATTTAAAATTCACGCTGTAGCGATTTTGCAGGTAAACTGTAATCTCCTTAAATGATGCATTATCCAGTATCAGTTCGTCATGCATCCAGCTCAGGGAATGATCGACAGTTAACTCCTGGCGCGTAAAGCTTCCATGTTGTTTGTTGTAGGTTAGCTGCTGCCTCGGGGTATAAAAGCCCAAAGTATGGCGCTGATCATGCACTTCTACCTTACCACTGTTCACGTAAACCTGCAGATCGGGCAGCTCTTTATAAAATTTGATATTAAACGATGTACCCAATACCTGTGTAGTAACTTTTGCGGTATGCACCATGAATGGCCTTTTTACATCATGCTTTACATCAAAAAATGCCTCGCCATTTATCAGAGTAACTTCCCTTCTTGAATCGCTGAAACTAACGGGGAATTTTAATGATGTACCTGCGTTTAACTGCACTGTGGTACTATCGGGCAACGTGATCTGTTTCATGCTGCCTTTGGGGGCGGTGATTACCTGGTAGGCAATCTGCTCATTTTTATGGGTAGCTATTTTTGAATAGAACAGTCCGGCGCATACTGCAACTAAGACAGCCGCAGCAACTTTTAACCAGGTAGTGTTTAACCTGCGAATCTTACCTTTAGCTATGGTTTGTTTTTCTATACGTTCCCAAAGTGGTTGCTTCAGAGCTTTAATATTATCGCTGGTATTAGTGTCCGCATCAAGTTCATGCATCATTTGTTGTAAAAGCTGCAATTCCTCGTCGGTGCATTTACCGGCGTTAAACTTATCGAGTAATCTTTTTATTTCTTTTTGATTCACCTAACAGGGGCTTTATACTTGTTAAGTGACCGAACAAGGGAGAGTGTACTATAACTTTTTGAAAAAAATTATCAGCAGCAAAAATCTGCTGTAATTATCAAACGGAACAACATCGTAATATTTCTGAACAGACTTTTTGAGCCTGCTTAAAGCATTACTGATCTGGTTACGCACAGTTTGGTGCGATAAGCCTAAAAACTCGGCGATTTGCGGCCCGGTCATATCCTGCTCACGACTACACAGGTAAACCTGGCGCATTTTTTCGGGCATATCAGCTACTTCCCTGTTTATTAACAGGCGTAATTCGGCAAGGGAAAGTTTTTGATCGGGGCTTTGTTCGTAAGTTTCCTGCAATTCGCAAACATCATCTAATGAACGGGGCTTTGTGCTTTGCTTTTTATACCATTTATAGCTCATGTAATTAACCGAAACCATAAGGTAAGCTTCAAGCGCGCCATTTACCTGGATGGTATTACGATTTTTCCATATGGAAAGGAACAGCTCCTGTACCATATCCATCGCTTCATCTTCATTTTGCGTTTTCTTTAACGCGAAAGCAATCAGCTTATCAGCATAACGCTCATAAATTTCCCGGAATGCCCCATCGTTACCGCCCTGCAGTTCATATAGAAGTTGTGCATCCGAATATTGTTTCACTTAGGGGTATTTTATGGCATCAAAGTAACGGCACAAATGTTAAGCTAAATTTAAATATATATTAATGCTTTAGAAAACACCGGCTAATAATTGGTACTATTTTTAAAAAATAGATTTTACGCCCAAAATAACTTTTATTTTTCAAACAAAGTCATACATTTGCTATTCATCTGATGATTTACAAATGAGTAAGATTATTAAAAGGTCGCTGGCTGAGGAGATTGCTGAGAAACTAAAGGAGCAGATAGCCGGTGGCCGATATCAAATAAATGATAAACTCCCTACAGAGCCCGAGCTTATGGCCGAGTTTGGCGTTGGCCGCTCAAGCATCCGAGAGGCTACAAAAAGCCTGGTGCAATCGGGCCTGCTCAGGATCCAGCAGGGTGCAGGAACTTTTGTAGAACGCACAGCTGTTAACCCCGAGCCAATGGAAGCCCGTATAAAACGCGCCCGATCACAAGACCTTGATGAGGTAAGGCAGTTACTGGAGATGAAAATAGCGGAAAAAGCAGCTATAAACCGCTCACAAAAGGATATTTTCACCATGAAAAGCCATTTAGAAACGCGGAAAAGAACTGCCGAAGCCGGGCTATTGGAAGAATGTATCGATGCCGATGTTAAATTTCACATTGCTATTGCCGAAGCGTCAAAAAATGAGATCCTGAGCGATTTATATAAAACAGCTGCCGTCCACTTAAAAAACTGGTTTACTGAAATCCACCCTGATACACGTATTTTTATCGACACACAACATCTTCACGAAAAGCTCCTGAAAAACATTCTCGATTCCGATTCAAAACAGGCCTGGAATACAGCTCTCGAAATTCATCAACATTAAAAATTTTCGTAAAATTCATCTGATGTTATAATGTTTTATAATTTAATCTATCACTAAATGGAATCTACATCGCCAACAATTACTACCACCGAGCCTAAAAAATTGGTTCAGCAAACCGTGTATTCAATTTTGTTTACCATAAGTCTGGCCCATTTTATTAACGACATGCTGCAATCGGTTATACCATCCATATACCCGCTTATCAAGCAACGCTTCAGCCTTAACTTTGCTCAAATAGGGCTTATTACGTTTACCTATCAAATTACAGCCTCTATTCTGCAGCCTTTTGTAGGGCTTTACACCGATAAAAAGCCAAAACCTTATTCCCTCGCAATTGGCATGGGCTTTACCTTATCGGGATTGTTGCTGGCCTCCTTTGCGGGCAACTTTTATGTTATTCTGATAGCCGTTAGCCTTATCGGGATAGGCTCATCTATATTTCATCCGGAATCATCGCGGGTCGCGCATTTGGCATCCGGAGGTAAAAAGGGACTGGCACAATCTATTTTCCAATTGGGTGGTAATGCCGGCAGTGCCGTTGGCCCGCTGCTGGCGGCCCTTATTGTAATCCCTTACGGGCAATCAAACGTGATCTGGTTTTGCCTGATCGCTTTCGCCGGAATTTTGGTGCTATTACGGATTGCCAAATGGTATGCCGAACACTTAAGCCTTAAGGCAAAGAATAAAAATGCTAACGAAGTATCACATTTAAATTTATCAAAAAGGCGGATAATATTCTCTTTAGGCATTTTACTGGTACTTATCTTCTCCAAATATTTTTATCTGGCCAGCATCACCAGCTATTACACATTCTTCCTGATCAATAAATTTCATCTGAGTATCCAACAGTCGCAAATTTATTTGTTCATATTTTTAGGATCAGTAGCGGCCGGAACGCTTTTTGGCGGGCCATTGGGCGATCGTTTTGGCCGCAAGTACATCATCTGGATTTCTATATTAGGTGTAGCTCCCTTTACTATGCTCCTGCCCTACGTATCTCTGTTTTGGACAGGCGTTTTATCGGTATTTATCGGCCTCATCCTTTCGTCAGCGTTTTCAGCGATTTTAGTTTATGCTACCGAACTGGTACCCGGAAAGGTAGGCTTGATAGCAGGTCTGTTTTTTGGACTGGCCTTTGGTATGGGTGGTTTAGGCTCGGCCATATTAGGTAAAGTTGCCGATATGACCAGTATCAACTATGTATTTAAGATCTGTGCTTATTTGCCGCTGATTGGTATTTTTACTGGCCTATTGCCAAATATTGAGGGAAAGAAAGTGGCAAAGGGTTAAAAAACATGTCATTGCGAGGAGGAACGACGAAGCAATCGCACGGAAGCAGAGCGACTCTGTAGCGCATGCGATTGCCGCGCTACGCTCGCAATGACATGAGTTTTGTTTTATCTCGCGCTCGTTTGTAACGAGTGCGCAACGTGGGTTTGCGTTTGTAACGCAACGGGCGATACAATCGCCAAACCATATTAAGCGCTCGTTGCAAACGAGCGCAAGAGGAAAAACTATAAAAAACATTATTGCTTCCTACTTCAGCAATGACGTTTTTTATAGTTCCGTTACTTATTTATAGTTCCCTTACCCAAATATTCCTATAGCTGATCGGTTCGCTTTTATCGCCATGCGCCTGCAGTTTTATTGGCGAAGCGCCATGCTTACGATACTCTGGCTTACCTATATACGGTGTGTCTCCTATTAACGAAGTATTGTTCTGAACCAGTACACCATTGTGCAACACGGTAGCACGCGCTGCCGATTTCAACGAGCCATCCTCGTTAAAACGCGGAGCCGTCCAGACCACGTCGTAAGTTTGCCACTCGCCGGGTTTACGACAGGCATTTGCCAGCGGAATTGCTTGCTTATACAAACTACCCACTTGTCCGTTAACATAGGTTTTATTGTTATAATTGTCCAACACCTGCAGTTCGTAACCACCGGCTCCCCATGGCAGGGCTGCCAGGAAAATACCACTGTTGCCGCGTGCTTGTCCGCTGCCGGTTATGTTTGATGGAATTCGGTATTCAATGTGCAACTGAAAATCCATAAATCTTCGTTTGGTTTGAATATCGCCCGCGCTTTTATCAACGGTAATTACTTTATCCGCCACATTCCATTTATGGTTTGATGTAGAATCGTTGGTAGCTACCCATTCATCAAGATTTTTACCATCAAACAAAATAATAGCGTCGGACGGGGCATCTCCCAAAGTTTTACCGGGTGTAACCACAGCAGGTACCGGCGACCAGATCTCGGTATCTTCAGGCTTGGCATTTTGTTGCGCGAACGCGGCTAATGAACTACCTGCTAATAAAGCAGTCAAAATAATCTTGTGTTTCATTGAACTTTATATAAAAACATTAATATCCTAAACAGTAACTTATAAATAGCTTTTAGCTTTCTGCCTTTAGCTTTAAGCTCCTATATTATTTAGCCAGCGATTTAATCCATAAAGCTATCTTTCTGGCTTCATCCTTAGGCACCTGCGGCATTGGCGGCATTGGCGTTGAATAATCAGGCCAATGTTCGGGTTTAGGGCTATGGATCAATTGAACTAGCTCTGCTACACTGTATTTGCGTTTAGCTACATCAACATATGCCGGACCAACCTGTCTTTTTGTTGCATTGTGACACGACAAACAGGTGTTTTTCAACAGGATGGGCTGTACCTCGGCATAAGTAGGAATCGCATTTACAGCCGCAGCAGGTTTTACAGCGGCACCCTTTTTCCCGGTAACACCTTTCTTTAAATCGGTTGAAGCTGTCGCTTTGGCCGAGTTCACTGTACTAACTTCTGTCATGGAGAGCTTTTGCCCTTCGGGGATGTTATTCAATGTATAATATGCCGTTGGATGCACGAGATTGAAATAGTTTTCATTATCACGAATAGCCGTAAGCGTAATGGTATGGATGTAATATTTACGTAGGTTATTTACAATAAGGCGTGCTTTTAAACCGTCTGCTGATACTTTGACACCAACTATCGGGCATTTCTCGGTATTTACCGGCGGACTACCGTATACGCCGTGATATTTATAGATAAAGCTTTCTACCGAATAAGATGCAAGATCTTCAGCCACCTTTTTATCAACCGGTTTGGTAAACTCTATCTCAAAACCATCGGGCATGGCGCGGATGGCGCGCATCTCAAACGGAACTTTATTATTCCATACCAAACGCTGCAAGCCCATGGTAGCCTCCCCTGCCGATCCCCATCCCCGGTTGGTTTCGCCGGCCGCTAATGAACCATCAGGCAACCAGGCCAACCTTACAATTCCCGACTGAAAACCACTCCTGAAAGCCCAGGCAGCTCCCTGGTATTCACCGTTAACTTTTTCCAGGAAAATCCTGTCAATCATACTTTGTCCCTGGTCACAGATCAACAATTGCCCAGCAAAAGGACCGAATGCACCTTCCGGAATTTTCACTATCTCAGAGTTCGAAATCCCCAGGATACCATGCGGCAACCAAACGACAGGTAACTGCAATTCAGGGATTTCCTTTTTAGCCTCAAATTCAGTTTTGAATTTTTCATTCACTATATCCTGTGGTTTTACGGGTTGCCCGTTTTTATCAAATTCTATCCGCGGATTATTTTTGGCGAAGAACTGTTCGGACGTAAGTTTTAATGGCGAATTAGGCAAACCGGTCCAAACCAAACTTGATGGGTGCCCCATAAATGCACCTTTTTTAATTGGCATAATACTGCCCGAGCCTACCCAGTCGCCCTGGTTATCGGCATACCAAAGCTCGCCGTCAATCATACTGATCCCACATGGTGAACGCAGACCGGCCGCCCATGGGGTAACTGTACCATCTTCCTTAATATTTAAAGCCCATCCCCTGTAAGGTACAAAGCTTTTGGGGTGCCACCAATCGGGCGGGAAGCCAAGATTCAAGGTTACAAAGAATGAGCCATCTGGCGCTATTTTAGGGCCAAAGCTATATTCGTGGTAATTGCCTGATAACGGCCAGGCATAAATGGTTTCAAAAACATCGGCCTTGCCATCCATATTGGTATCAACCAGCTTGGTTAATTCGCCTCGTTGAACAACGTATAAAGCCCCTTCTTTCCATGCCGCGCCCAAAACCTCATGCAAACCCGAAGCAAATTTGCGGAAAAACGGATGCTGACCGGTTGGATTTTCGACCATAAATATATCCCCGCGGCGGGTTGTTACCGCCAATGTACCATTAGGCAGTGTGCACAAACCGCCAACTTCAAGTATAGTGCCTTCGGGGGCAGGCACTTTCATGATCTTAAAAAAATCATCCTCTTTAGGCGATTCGGCCTGGGCAAAGGTATTTTTGATATCGCTCAACAGCGCGATAATTAAAAGCGTAAATAAAAACGCGCCCCTGTTTATCATTTGTTTTAAAGTATTGTTCATGATGTGGGCAGCTTAAAAAATAATAGAATAGGTTAATTTCTTTTGAATAGGAATGATAAGCTCCTGCTTACCTCCGGCATCACGAACAACGGCTTTAGCTCCCGCCGCATCATCAATACGGATATAGTATGATTTATCATCAATAGCATACAATCCGTTGCCAAGCGCTTCAATGTTTCCCGAAGCGAGATGATAAAACAATCCATCAACAGCATTAGCAAGGGTTATTTCCCGGTGGATGCCTTGGCCTTTATCCATCACGCTGCTGGCATCAGTTACAGGCGATCCGTAAACGATATATTTAAAAGCTGGAACATCATCTGCATTTAAAACATAGCCTTTAGGTCTGTATCCTGTACCTGCGGTATCCATGGCCCAGACTGCATTTGCATCGCTGAGTTTTTCGATTGCGGGAACAGGTTTACCAAGATATTGAACAGAACCGGAAGGTCGTGATGAGCCATCGCCCCTGTCGTGCCACATAGGCGTGGCATCCAGAAAGCCACCGCGCCAGATCTCCACAATCATTCCTTTATCCAAATCATAAGTATAATGTAACAGCTCCGGGCTGCCCACATTTACACCATGTGTAACCCTGATACCACCCGGCAAATCGGAGAAACTGCGCAAAATGGTGTTTGATGTAGCATTAATCAAAATAGGATCAACCGGATCATTATTACTCACATTGGCGTCGCTTAACAGATACTCACGTACACCCGGACCAGCTACGGTAAGTCCCAGTGCCGGTTTAACCCAATCGACAGTTTTTGAATAGAGTA
Organism: Mucilaginibacter sp. Mucisp86; assembly: GCF_047324315.1. NCBI lineage: Bacteria > Pseudomonadati > Bacteroidota > Sphingobacteriia > Sphingobacteriales > Sphingobacteriaceae > Mucilaginibacter > Mucilaginibacter sp. Mucisp86. The sequence goes on along the minus strand of NZ_CP168503.1, from coordinate 5,517,523 downwards.
ATTCAAATGGATGATCGCCAGGTTGCAATTGTATCTTTCCATCGCCCCTGTTTTCGGCTAATGCAACTGCATCGCTACCGTTAATCCTAAATACGCCCTTTCCACCGGGTACACTCAGTTTAAAGGCGTACTCGCCTGCTTCTTTAATCTGTATATTACCTGTGTAACGAATTAAAAAATCATTATTAAGCTTGCTCTGGTTTGAAGATAGTACAGGCGAAATCCCTTCAGATTCAGGTTTCAGCTTTTTATAACTATCGCCTGCAATTTCGCCTCCTTTGTAAACCCAATATTTGAGGTTTGATAACGTTGGATGCGGTTTATCGTAGCTGGTTATCCTGATGTTACGAAAAGCTACCGGACCATGATCTCCCTGTAAACGCAACGGGCCCGTTGCAGCTTCTTTATTATCAAAAGCTCCACGTGTTGGCCCGGCAAGCTCCACATTATCCTGAATCAAAACACCGTTGAGCCAAACGTAAAGCACTTTTGCATTGCTGATCTTTTGCCCATTACCGTCAAAACGCGGCGCCTGGAATGAAATTTTCATGTGCTGCCACAAACCCGGTGCACGGCTGGCATTTTGCCTTGGTGCATGGCCATCATAACCTTGCTGCCCGTCTGGCTTGCTATCGTCCCAGCGCTCATAAATGCCGCCATTATCGCCCGATTTAGGGTTCACCGTTCCCCAGCTATCTAAAAGCTGAATTTCATAACGCCCCTGCAAATAAATGCCCGAGTTGGAGCCTTTCGCCATCATATAGTCAAGCTCCAGATCAGCATCCCCATAAACAGTTTTGGTGAACAGATCTTTAGCTTCCTTTTTTCCGGGCAGGTTTACCAGGGTTCCGCTTCCATCTTTAGTGGTTAAAACTTCGTCCTGCACAATATCGGCCTGTACACCAGCCGCTACTTTCCAGTTTGATGAAGGGTTATCGAAAAAAGAAAGGTCATTGAGAGATAATGCGTTCTGCGCCCTGAGTTGCTGGCAACCCAACAGGCATACACACGCGATCCAAAACCTTTTTTTACAAAATAGTTTAGGAGATTGGTTAAAGCGATGCATTGGTTTTTAATTATAATATGGTTTATTGGCGAAGGACGCATAATAATGTCGACCTCACATTTATCCCGCAAGATAGTAATTTACGCAATCGATTACGAAAAAATTTTGTCATATCCGATTTAAAGCAAGCCAGACAAATACAATAAGCCGGCTTGTAAAACACTCCCGGTTGAAAAATACAAAAAAGGGTCTCTCCCGACTGGAAGAAACCCTTTTCTTAAATCAAATTAAATTTCAATACCCCGGGTTTTGCGTTAAATTAGGGTTAAGACCAATTTCAAACTGAGGGATTGGATATAACTCACGACCGGCAGGTATGGTTACACCATAAACACTCTTCACAAAATCAGTTGCTACACCAGCCCTTCTCAAATCATAAAAAGTTGAATACTCGCCTGATAATTCATGCCTGTATTCGCTGTAAATCATCTGCAGCGGATCGGTTATTACCTTACCATCACTGATGAAAGTTAACGGAGCCGAGCCGCCAAAAGCACGGTCACGAACCTGTTTCAGCGTAGCTAATGCGCCGGCAGCGTCGCCTGTACGTGCCTGGCATTCAGCTTTGCTCAACAATACTTCGCCAAAACGCAACAAGACCTGGTTTTGGGCACCAAATATGGTTTGATCGCCTGAGTTACCTACCAAAGTAGGATCGCGCCAAAATTTTTCGTTGTAATAGCCAGTCCTCAATTGTGAATTATCCGAACCTACCCATGGACGGGTTTTTGTACCGCAGGTATTGATGATCTTGCCGTCATCGCCTGTATATTTTGCTTTCACGGCCGGGTCGGTGCTTGCAAAACCCGAAATTACCAGTGGATATGATTTAATACCGCCGCGAGCTTTGATACCTGGGCTTGGATTTTCATCGCCGGGGCCAATTACAGTTGCCACCCTGCGTAAATCACCATCCTGGAATGAGCTTGCCAAAGCAGCATTAGCATAATCATAACCAAAGTTGGTTACCTCTTCGGGCATACCAAAAGTGCTGATCCAGGCTACCTCGTTACTGGCGCCCCAGCTTTGGGTACCTGCAACATCAAACTGTACCTCAAAAAGCGACTCGTCATTGTTTTGCTTATCATATTCATTTACATCAATAAAATTGGGCAGCAAGGTATATTTTCCTGTTAATTGATTGTATGAGGTTAAAGCATCAGAATATTTTTTCAACCACATTTGTGCAGCACCCAGGTACCCCAATGCAGCACCTTTAGTAGCACGGCCTTTGTCTGCATCTGCCAATGCTTCTTTCCATGGCAATAAACCAGCAGCAGCAGTAAGATCAGATACCACTTGGGTAAACACCTGGTCTTGTGTACTTCTTGGTGTTAAGCCAAGGTTTGTGCCGTCCTTTAACTCCAACGGAACACCACCAAAGCTTGCAGCCAGGTAATAATAGGTCATACCGCGCAAAAAGTAAACTTCGCCGGTAAGCCTGTCGGCAAGAGCCGCGGTTAAAACACCGTTGGCTTTCATTTTTGCAATGATTGGCAAGGCCGAGTTAGCCCGGGCTATACCAACATAAGCACGTGTCCAAAACACCTCAATAGCGCCGAATGTTGATGGGATGGCGTAGGTATTATAAAACCTGTCGTTGCCCCAGTTGAAAAAATCATGCGATTGGAAATTGGCGTAATACCAAAGCGATTTTTTTAACAGATCGGCATTTTGATAGGTATCATAAATAGCGTTTACAAGGGCTATCCCATCAGCCGGTTTATCAAACAAAGTTGTTGCCGTAGGATGTTGCGAATCGGTTTGATCCAGAAAGTTCTTCTTACAGCTTAGCGGGAGCAATACTGCCAGTCCAACTGAAAGTACGTATATATATTTCTTGTTGAATTTCATTTCTTTACTGTTATGTTAAATGTTTGGTTAGAAAGTTACATTTAAACCTAAGGTGTAAAATTTGGATGACGGATAAGTACCTAAGTCGATACCCGAGCCGGTTGGGTTTGTGATAGTAGCACCAGTAATAGGATCGGTACCAGTAGCCTGCCCGATTTCCGGATCAAGACCAGTGTATTTGGTGATCGTGAACAAGTTCTGAGCTGCTATATAGAACCTGATTTTGGTAACACTCATCTTTTTGGTAAGTGCCGCAGGTAAAGTATAACCAAACGTAACGTTCCTTAAACGCAGGTAACTGCCATTTTCAACGTATACACTTGAGGCTACGTTATTAGCGCTAACATCATCATTGTAGGTAGCCCTTGCAAAACGGTTTGAAGGGTTGGTTGGTGTCCAGCGGTTTTCATAATATTGCTGACTTACGTTTTCAACGCCCACAAAGCCAGGTGCCTGGAAACTTTCAAGGTTACGCTCCTGGTAGTTGAAAATTTTGTTACCATAGCTACCGTAGAAGAATGCATTGAAATCAAAGGATTTATAAGACAGATCGATATTGAAGCCGCCATAAAATTTAGGGATCGGGCTTCCTAAACTGGTGCGGTCATCGGCAGTGATCTGGCCATCGCCATTGATATCTTTAAACTTACGGTCGCCGGGCTGTGTAGTAGCCACCTGATAATGCCCCGTAGGCGATTTAGCATTCAGTGCATCAATTTCGGCCTGTGTTTGGAATATACCCAATGACTGGTAGCCATAAAACTCGCCTACCGGCTGGCCTATATTTGTTTCGCTAAAGGTTGACCAACCGTTAGCAGGCAGCGGCAGGTTAACCAGGTTGGTAATAAATTGAGTGTTTTTGTTTATACTCACCAATTTATTGCTAACAGTGGTAATGTTTAACCCTAAACCATAGTTAAAATCTCTGATGGTATGCCTGTAGTTTAAAGCAAACTCAAAACCTTTATTACTGATACTGCCCGCGTTTTGTGTTGCCGATGTAAAACCGGTTTGGGCCGGAGTAAGCAGGTTTAATAAGAAATCTTTTGAATCTTTTTTATAATAATCAACAGTTAAAGTTAAGCTGTTATTCAGGAAAGCTACATCCATACCAATATCGGTTTGCTTTGATGTTTCCCATTTTAAGTTAACATTGTCAAGATTGGTAAGTGCTAAACCGCTCTGGTAAATCTTGCCAAAAGGGTAACCAACGTTTGAACCGGAAGTAGCCGGGCCGCCCGAAGTATAACGTGCCAGATATTGGAAAAGGCCAATGCTTGACTGGTTACCAACTGTACCGTAGCTACCACGGAATTTCAAGTCAGACAGCCAGTTAACATTCTTTAAAAACGATTCTTCTTTGGCTTTCCAGGCTAATGAACCAGATGGAAAAGTACCGTATTTATGCCCCGTGTAAAATTTAGACGAACCATCGCGCCTTACAGTAGCTGTAAGCAAATATTTATCGGCAAACTTGTAGTTTAACCTTGCAAACTGCGATGCCAGCGAGTAGGTTTGCTGACCGCCATAAGCAACAAGATTTTGTACCTGGCTTAAATCCCTGATGGAGTTACTTGGCAGGTTATTACCGCTGCCACCTATTTGTCTGCCGGTATTTTCCTGTTCAGATACACCACCTACAAAATCAATGGCATGCTGACCAAATGTTTTGCTGTACGAAATGGTGTTTTCCCACAGCCATTCAAATGTATTGCTTGCATTTTGTGAATAAACACTTAGCTGGTTTGCACCACCTAAATTGTATTGCTCGCTTGACCTGTTATCTTCAGGCTGAAAATAATAACCTGAAAAATCACTGGTATTGATACCTAAATTACTTTTGATTTTCAGGCCTTCAAATAAAGTAGCCTCTAAGGAGGTAGAACCTAAAAAGTAATTCTGTAAATTTTTGATATCCTGTGTTTCGATAGAGTAAACAGGGTTATTCCAGCTTTTAGTATAAATATTTACCGGGTTAAAGAAACCATAGTTGCCTTTTGAATCTTTAATTTCATTGGTAAGCTTATTACCGCCATCAAGCGTAGGGATCAGCTGGCTTAATTGTGCTAATGAACCTGTTCCGAATGGATTTTTGGTATTTTGCCTTGAGAATTTAGCGCTTGTTGATGATTTTAACCAATTGGCGATATTATAATCGATGTTCATGCCAAGGTTGATCCTTTTAAAGAATGAGCCAAGTACTATACCCTTCTGATCATAATAGCCGGCAGAAAAAGCTGATTGGATTTTATCATTCCCACCGCGGATAGCAAGGTTATAATCTTGTTTCAAGCCTTTACGATAAACCGCATTTTGCCAATCAACATTGTGCAAAGATGATGGAGTGCTCCATTCAGGCAGTTCGGTAAAACCTTCGGCAGCATGAACTTCATTTGCCAATGTAGCCCATTGCTGTGCATTAAGCACTTTATATTTTTTAGGCTCGGATTGAAGAGAGGCATAAGCATCTAATGATACCTGTACGCCATCTTTTTTACCTTTTTTGGTTGTGATGATAACAACACCATTTGATGCCCTCACACCGTAAATAGCTGTAGCAGATGCATCTTTTAATACATCCATTGAAGCAATATCATTTGGGTTGATATTGTTAAGGCCGCCGGTAATAGGATAACCGTCCACTACATATAACGGATCATTATTCCCTAAACTACCAATACCCCTGATCTGTACGCTAACGCCACCACCCGGTGCACCATCATTATTAGTAACCTGCACACCTGATGAACGGCCTTGCAAAGCCTGATCCAAAGCAGTAACAGGCACTTTAGCGATTTGCTCGGCAGTAACCGAACTAACCGAACCAGTTAAATCTTTACGTTTGGTGGTACCATAACCAACAACAACAACCTCTGTAAGGGTTTTATTGTCGGGCACTAATGATACATTGACAACCGACCTGCCGTTAATGGCAACTTCCTGGCTTAAGAAACCAACAAAGCTAAAAACAAGCGTTTCATTACTTCCGGCCATTATTGAGTAAGTACCGTCGGGCTTAGAGCCGGCAGCTTGCGTGCTGCCTTTTATCTTAACAGTAACTCCGGGTAAAGGGAGCCCGTTATCCGAACCGGTAATTTTACCGGTTACCTGTTTGCTTTGAGCATAACCTGAAAAACTTATCAGCACAAGCGATAAATTTAAGCAGATGAAGGCCACAACTTTTTTAATGCGTAGTTTTCCTCTCATACATTTTACTTTAAATTGTTAAAATTGGTTTGAAGCAGATAATCACTTTTTAACAGTTATTGCCAAAGAGATTATATGCTAAGTAAATGTAGCCAGAGGCCTCAATCGATTGTAATACGATATGAGTGGTTTTTTGTATTATTTTAACATAAGTTAAAAATAGAAATTAAAAATTACAAATAACTAATTATCAATTAGTTAAATATTGAAAATAAAATCAAAAGGCAATATATTATCGTCATCGTGATAAAATAATATATACCAATGTTAAAATTAAATCATTGAATAAATGTTATTTTAACAGTAAAATTCATTTTAATTTCAAAACATTACCCTAACGCCCTGCAAGTCGTATAAACAAAAATGCCTTCCGGTGCTAACCGAAAGGCATTAATCATTTTTTAACTTTTACCCCCCTATTTAAGCTTCACAAAATAAATCCGGTTCCTGTCAACCGAATTAGTGGCTGGTAAGATCTTAGCTGCAAAACCATTTTTACCATTATCGACAACGCCGAAGTCATCATCGTTAGATATTGCCAGAATATTGCCGGGCAGCAAGGCCAAACCTTCCGCTTTATCATGCGGATAAACGGTTGGCAAATCTTTTAACAGATCAAGCACCTGGGTTTTGGTAACCGGAGTAATACCGGCTGCCTGCAAACCGGCAGCGTCATTAAGCTCTTCAACAGTTTTTCCTCCATATAATTTGCCGTTGGCGCCATTGGCCGGGTCAGAAATATCGGTTGCATTGCTAAGATCTATTTTAAACACCTTTTTAAACATAGCCGGGTTGGTTGGTGCGCCGCCAAAATTGCCGTCGCGTTCAATGGTTAAAAACGTGGTTGCGCTAACAGCAGTTATATCGCTTACTCCTGTTAACGAGGTGTTGTCCATAAGGTAAGCATACTGTTTTGTGGCCCCCGTAGTAATATCAAAAGTAAGGATGCGTAATACAGTTGAGTTAGCAACTTTTGCTTTAGATGGGTTGTACATTGGCGATTGCATCATGCCTACCAGTGTTTTGCCATCAGGCGTAATGGCCAAACCTTCCATGCCGCGGTTGGCCCTGCGGGTAGCAAATACAGCCGGGATTTTACGGCCACCGGTTCCTGATCCGTAAGGGTTAATGCGCTCGATGGTTTTGCCATTGACATCAAAATGCACTATATGCGGGCCGTATTCATCGCTTACCCAAAAAGTACCATCGGCTGCCAAAACCAAACCTTCCGAATCGATCCCGTCTGCACTTGGCGACAGTTGATTTCCACTCAGGTCAAAAGGAATTTCGCCGGAGGCCCCCATGCCTGCAGGATTTGGCAGCCCGTTCAATTTGCCGCCGTTGGCGTTTTTAAGTTCAATAGTTTGTTCTAAAAAGAGCTTACCTTCTGTGAGCCTGAATTTACCTATCTGCGGATCAAAATCCGGTTTACCAATAATGATTGAATTTGCTGTTTGACCGGCAACATTTGAACCCCGGTCAGTAAGCAGATAAAATACATCTTTCTGTTTTGGATCAGCCGCAACCGCCGAACCAAAGCCACCGTTATACACCTTTACGCCATCGGCTGTAGTGAAAAGCACTGCCGGGTTTTGAGCCTCGGCCATATCAGGATAGCTGAATGGATTGACCTTATTATCGTCATGACAGGATGAAAGGATCACCGCCGATACGGCAATGACGCCAAGTAGTTGTTTTTTCATTTGATCTGTGATTGATTAACTTTTACAAAAGAACCCGCAACGTGTAAACCTATTGTTAATTCAATAACAATAATTTAATCTAAAAGCACAAACCCTGTTCGATATTAATCTATTAACAACTTAACGTTTTGCAATAATTATGTTACCTGGCAATATCAATTTGGATAAAACGTATTACCGCGACTACTTTTTCATAATTTAGGCACTATGAAACATATTTACCATCATACCTGCAACAACCTGTGGAACAAGACAAAGCCTCTTGTTCTTGGTATGCTGCTTTGCAGCGGCATAGCTTCGGCACAATCAACAAATCCGGTTATCAACAGCATCATGAATGAGGAAACCAGCAACTCACAGCTGGAAAAGCTGGCGCACGAATTGTTTGACGGCATCGGCCCCCGCTTGGTTGGCACACCGCAAATGAAACAGGCTAACGACTGGGCGGTAGCTAAATATAAAAGTTGGGACATTCAGGCAAAAAACGAAAAATGGGGCGAATGGCGCGGATGGGAACGCGGCATTTCGCATATTGATATGGTATCGCCAAGGGTAAAATCATTAGAAGGCACGCAACTGGCCTGGAGCCCGGGCATGGGCAAAAAAACCACCACTGCCGAAGTAATTATCCTGCCGGATGTGGCCGATTCTGTAGCCTTTCAGCAATGGCTGCCCAATGTTAAAGGTAAGTTTGTAATGATCTCCATGCTGCAGCCAACGGGCAGGCCCGATTATAACTGGCAGGAGTTTGCCCTGAAAGAGTCATTTGATAAGATGAAAGCTGACCGTACGGCCCAAACTGATGCATGGAAAAAACGCATCAGCAAAACAGGCTTTACCAATAAAACATTGCCTGTAGCTTTAGAAAACGCGGGCGCAGCAGGCATCCTGACCAATAACTGGTCGGCAGGGTTTGGGGTTGATAAGATCTTCGCTGCCTATACCAAAATTGTACCTACGGTTGATATTTCGCTGGAAGATTATGGTATGCTATATCGCCTGAGCGAATCTGGTAGCAAACCTGTGATCAGTATCCATTGCGAATCAAAAGAACTGGGCGTAGTGCCAACCTTTAATACCATTGCCGAGATTAAAGGAACCGAAAAACCTAATGAGTATGTAATGCTAAGCGCCCACTTTGATTCATGGGATGGCGGCACCGGCGCTACCGATAACGGCACAGGCACCCTGACTATGATGGAGGCTATGCGCCTGTTGAAAAAGTTCTATCCGCATCCAAAACGTACCATATTGGTAGGTCACTGGGGCAGCGAAGAAGAAGGACTGAACGGCTCACGTGCTTTTGTTGAGGACCATCCCGAAATTGTGAGTAATCTGCAGGCATTGTTTAACCAGGATAACGGTACAGGCCGCGTAGTGAACCTTACCGGCCAGGGCTTTGTTGAAGCTAAGGATTATTTAAGCAGATGGCTTGCCGCTGTACCTGATACCATCAAAAAGCGGATCAAAACAAACTTTCCGGGGCAACCTGGAGGTGGCGGATCTGACTTCGCATCGTTTGTAGCAGTTGGTGCACCTGGCTTTTCATTAAGCTCACTTAACTGGTCGTACGGATCATACACATGGCATACCAACCGTGATACTTATGATAAGGTTGTTTTTGATGACCTGAAAAACAACGCCATTTTAGCTGCCATCATGGCTTATATGGCCAGCGAGGACCCGCAAAAAACCGTTAACACCAAAACCGAAGGCATTAAATGGCCTGCACAGGTTAAAGCTACGCGCCGCGGCGGATTGGATAAGTAGGCTGAAGATGAGACACTGTAAAATAACCTTGCTTGCATCCCTCCTGATGCTCTTTAGCTTCAGTCTGAAAGCGCAGGAAAACAATAAAACCAAATTTGTGCACCCTGGTATTTTAAATACCAGGGCCAGTTTGGATTTCATCAGTGCCCAACTAAAAGCAGGTGACACTATGCGAACCGCTGCCTATCAAAAAGTGCTTGATTTTATTAAGGATCATGAATACCCGTCTTCGTTTCCATCAACCATCGTAGTTGGTTCAAACGGGGCAACATCGCCTTCAAAAACGCAGATCAGGAAGGATTGCGAACTGGTTTACGCATTTGCATTGACATGGGCTGCTACCGGCAATGCAGACTATGCTAAGAAGGCAATCGGCTTACTGAACGGATGGGCTTACGCTTTTAAGGATTATGGCCTGCTGGCAGGAAAAACCAATCCTAACCAGCCCGATCTGGAAGCCTCATGGACAACGCCAAGCTTTGTGGCTGCAGCGGAGATCATCAGGCATTATAAGGTAAAGGGCAAATCTGCCGGATGGGCTACTGCTGACATTGAGCAGTTCAGCAAGTACCTTGTTGATGTAAAGGATAATTACATCAATAAGATCCCCGATTATAAAAATAACTGGGATGCATCGGCAGGATATGCTAAAATGGCTATCGGCGTATTTTTAAATAACGATACTGCTTATCGTGCCGGCTATGACCTTTTAGTAAAAGAATTGCCAAACGTCATTCAACCGGATGGCACCCTACCCGAGCTTTGTGTGCGTAAAGATTGTGTTCATTACCAATACTCGCTAACGGCCTATGCTTATGCTGCCGCCATTGCCAAAATACAGGGTGATAATAGTTTATGGGAGATCAGCAATAAAAATATCAGCCTTGGCTATGATTTTATGCGGAAAGCTTACGAGCAAAAAACGGGCTGTGATTACTGCGATTTAAACAGCCGCATTTTTCCCGGAGTCGAAGTTGCCTATGGACACTACAATACCGATAACCTAAAGTATTTGAGAAAATTACAGGCTCCGCTTGGCGTCCCTATTGATAATACATTTTTAGGTTTTACTACTTATACCCATTACAAAGTTAAAGGATTATAAACCTACATAAAACAAGAAAGCCGCCCGAATAAGGCGGCTTTCTTGTTTTATGCTACCGGGTGCTTTTCCAGCTCCGGTGTATATTTGCCATCGCGGGCTATGGTATTGATATGTGCACGCTCATATAATAACCTTTGCGCCTCTTCAATATTTTCATCCTTCCCTGCCCATTTTTCCAACGCGGGTTGCTGTACAGCTCTTGAATACGAGAATGTTAAAGCCCAGGGCATTTTATCTTTGAAACGTACATGCATAGCGTTTAAACGCTCAGATGCCAGTTCGGGAGATTGCCCGCCCGAAAGGAACGCGATGCCGGGTACAGAGGCTGGTACACAGCGTAAAAAACAGTTGATGGTAGTGTCGGCCACCACATCTGCGCTATCCTGCTGTGGGGCTTTAATACCGGGCACAATCATATTGGGCTTCAGTATCATTCCTTCAAAATTCACCCTTTGCTGGTACAACTGGTTAAATACCGTATGCAAAACCTCATTGGTTACATCGGCACAGGTTTGAAGTGAATGATCACCGTCCATCAAAACTTCAGGCTCTACAATGGGCACAATACCTGCCTCCTGGCAAATGATCGCGTAACGGGCCAGCAAAAATGCATTGGCTTTGATACTACCGCTTGTAGGCGTGTTTTCACCTATGGTAATCACTGCACGCCATTTGGCGAAGCGGGCACCCAATTTATAATATTCGGCCAGGCGTTCAGGCAAACCGTCCAATCCTTCAGTTATTTTTTCGCCGGGGAACCCATCCATGTCCCTTGCGCTTTCATCTACCTTAATACCCGGAATAATTCCTTTTTCCTTCAGGATATCAACAAACAGTTTACCATCTGCAGTACTTTGCCTTATCGTTTCATCAAACAAAATGGCCCCGCTTATAGCTTCCTCCAGTCTCGGCGTGTTCACGATCAGGTCGCGGTATTTACGGCGATATTCTTCCGTTTGCGGAATATTGAGCGCTTTAAATCGTTTGTTGCAGGTGGCGGTACTTTCGTCCATGGCTAAAAGGCCTTTATTCCCGGCCATCAGCTGTTTTGCGATATCTTTCAGGCTTTGCAGTTCCATAAGTAATTTGCTTGATTATTGGTGGATAAACACAAGTTAATTCATACTTGTTTTAAGCAGTGCAGGGAATATTGCAGGTTTACGTATAGATGACTTTAACTGGTGAATTGATGTAACAAAACTTCGAAATACCGGTAAAAAAGCCGATCTCGGGTATCCCGTAAAATAATTCATTGTCGTTGACTTTAGTCAACGGGATAGTGCTTAAAAGCAAAGGGCTTTAGCCCAAATGCATGCGGCATTTGGGCTAAAGCCCTTTATTTAGTTTCTTTAACCGTCGACTAAAGTCGACGGCAATGACATAATTTCCCCTTCAGTTAGCCGATATTATCAGGCTACAACCCAAACCCCTCCGGCACAAAATCAAGCGATACAGAGTTCATACAAAACCTTTTATAGGTTGGCGGTGGACCGTCATCAAATATATGTCCCAGGTGCGAATCACAACGGGCACAAAGTACCTCGGTGCGCTGCATACCATATGAATTATCTTCTTTGTAGATCACGCTGTTTTTGCGTACCGGCTCATAAAAACTTGGCCAGCCGCAATCACTTGCAAATTTGGCATCCGAGCGGAAAAGCTTGTTACCGCATACTGCGCAATAATAGGTTCCCTTGGTATCCTTATTCCAGTATTTGCCGGTAAATGCCCGTTCTGTTTCCTGCTCCCTTGCTGTGGCGTATAAAGCAGGCGGCAGGATCTTCTTCCATTCAGCATTTGACACGTTTAAATGTTTGGTGTCAGTGTTAGAATAATATGGATTGTTCTCGTGCCCTTTTATTGTTTTGAGCTGCTGTGCAAATACTCCTGTAGCGTAACAGAACAAGGCTGCTATAATATATACCGCTTTCATTATTGCTTCAGTTTATCTTTAAACACCTTTTTAAATTTTTCCAACTCGGGCTGGATCACATATTTACAGTAAGGCTGGCTGCCGTTCTGGTTAAAATAGTTCTGGTGATAGTCTTCAGCCTTGTAAAAAGCTTTGTATGGCACCACTTGCGTTACTATTGGATCTTTATAAGCTTTTTCGGCGTTCAGTTTAGTGATGTAATATTGGGCCTTTTGCTTTTGCAGGGCATTATGATAAAATATAGCAGAGCGGTATTGTGTACCCACATCATTTCCCTGCCTGTTTAGTTGTGTTGGGTCATGGGCTACAAAAAACGCGGCGAGCAGTTCATCATAAGTGATCTTTGAGGGATCGTAGATAATATTACAAGCTTCGGCATGGCCGGTTGTACCGGTGCAAACCAGCTCATAAGATGGATTGGCCACATGCCCGCCGGAAAATCCGGAGATCACTTTTTCAACCCCTTTCAATTGCTGAAACTTGGCTTCGGTACACCAAAAGCAGCCTGTGGCAAAAGTGGCCGTATCCAAACCTTTTTTAGGAACCGACGCAAAAACAGAGAAACATGCCGTTAATAACACGGCTACTGAACAAATTACTTTTTTCATGTATATCAAATAGGTTTTAATACGATGCGTATCTACAGCAACTAACGTAAAAAACATTGGTAGCGTTGAACAAAGTTACCACTTTAACACTTTGTGATAGTTGTTTGACAAACTCGTTACATTGCCCGCCATGCTTATGTTAACTTTAAACCATGGAAAACCTTAAACTTTTTATGCTGATGCTGGGCTGTAAACCACCGGGAAGGCACGTAGAACAACATGACGTATTCTTTGGAATAGCGCCATCGCTTGGTGATTTAGTACCCGAGATCCAGGCCTTTTGGCCCGAGCCCGAAAAAATCCATATCGATGCCTGGCGGGAAGTAAATGCGGTTGATGGATATGCTGTTAAGATCACCCCCGCGTGGTAACAACATCCCTCAGGGTAATAAATTGTTTTTCATCAACCTTGGCGGATATCAACCCAATAAGTTTGAAGAGCGGCACTACATTGTGCTCACCGTTCAGAACGATTTTGCATCGGCCACAAAAAACGCCAAAGAAACATTTTTCTTTAAGCATAATCATTTTAACGGGGCTAACTCGCACATCGATGATAAATACGGCGTTGACGTTGACGATATTTATAAAGTAGAGGATATTTTAAATCCAGTTCAAAAAGAAAAATACCAGATCGAGCTTATTCCAAATGCCGATCTTCCGGAAGATAAGATCACCCTTGGCTATTTTAAGTTGAGCAATTTGTAATAGTGACCTCATAAAAAAGCCTGAGCATTTGAATATCATTGCCAACCGGGATATTTAAGGATTCCTTCTCTGTTGAAAACTGGGAAGAACATCATTTTGGTGATCAACGGGTGCACAGGGCTACTTATAACTATATCTTTTGGAAATATCAAGGCTGATGTTTGTGCCTACATGATCCCTAATTTTCACCGGAAAAAGTTTTGTGATTGCATCCTGCATTCACCGAGGAAAGAATAACGGAATTTTAAAACATTTTGCTTTTTTGGTAATTTTATTATTATCAATTAACCAATTAAAAATTTCCGTTATGAAACATGCATTCATTTTTGGGACTACCATTTTTTTAAGTGAAAGAAACACGCTCACTTACAGCGATGGGCTTAGTAATATTGAGTTTTTGAGGATCCTGTCATTTTATGACAACCAAAAAGGCAAGTTGCTTACCATTGATGCCAACATTAACGCGCCAAACGGCGAAGTCATCAGGATAAGCGCTAACAACAACGAAAACAATGCTAACGTGCAGCTTAATGTAACCAGCGGCCGCATCAAAGTATTTCAACCCGGCAATGCCGAGCCGGTGCTGGATGTTTACCAGTTCGACCCGCATGAATATCATGGACTTTCAAGCCATGTGCTGAATGAAATTCACGCGCAGCACCCTGATCATGTGGTCACCATTAAAGGGAATTTCTTTGTTGGCGGGGCACATTTCCTCATCGAAAATGAAAAGATGTTTATCGACAGTAATGGTTATGCAAATGGCGTAGAAAATGCGCACAATGGTATTATCCTGTCGGCGGCTGTGGCTTAGTAAAAAGTTATAAGTATATTAATAATACGTTATCGGAAAGCAAAATATGTCATTGCGAGGAGGTACGACGAAGCAATCGCACGGAAGCACAGCCGCTCTGTAGAGCATGCGGTTGCCACGCTTCGCTCGCAATGACATATTTTATACTTGCTATCTTGATCTTATTCAAACACACTCTTCGCCTTTTTAATCGTTTTCTCCAGGTCGATACCTTTTGCCAGTACACCTTTAAAAAGATCGCCGGTTTCCTTAAGGCGGTCTATCGAATTGAAAATGGTAAAATCTTTCATGGTAAGTCCAGGTTTAACCTCGTCCCAATGTAAGGGCATAGAAACAGTAGCGCCCGGTTTAGGCCGCAATGAATACGGACCGGCAATGGTAGCCCCCGGGCGGTTCTGCAGAAAATCGAGGTACATTTTACCTTTCCGGTTTGCTACCATGCGTTCCAGACTGGTATAACCCGGAATTTGTTTATGCACAATATCTACAACAAGCCGTGCGAATAGCTGCGACTGATCATAATCATACTTAGCACCCAGCGGAATATAAATATGCATCCCTGTTGAGCCCGACGTTTTGCAGCATGACGGTACATCCACTACGTCCAATACTTTTTTCACCTCCAAAGCGGCTTCAATAACCTGGTCGAAGGTATTTTTATCAGGATCGAGGTCTATCACGCAATAATCCGGGTTATCCGGCGATTTCACCCGGCTAAACCAGGGGTTCATTTCAATGCATCCTAATGAGGCCATCCAAAGTAAATATGATTCATCAGAGCCTACCAAATATTCCTTATGCTCCCCTTCCCCATTGGTATACGGAAAAGTTTTGGTGACCCAGTCCGGGGCTTTGCCTTTCACATCCTTTTGATAAAAGGATGGGCCATGTATCCCATTAGGAAACCTGTTGAGCGACATTGGCCTGTCTTTTAAGTATGGTAAAATATAATCTGCAACCTGGTAATAATAGTTGAACATATCCCGCTTGGTTACACCATCTTCGGGCCAGTAAATTTTACTCAGGTGGGTAAACTTGAGTTCATGTCCGCAAATTTCACGCACCTGGGTTTCATCTTTAGGGTTAAGCAGGGTTTTACGACTGGTATCTTTCACGGGTTTAATGGCTTTGGCATGTTTATCAATATCTGCACTTTCGGCTTCTGCTACCGTTTCATCAGTATGTTTAGGAGTTTCCAAGACTACATCTTTTGCTTTCTTATCGGTACGCATCCCTTTAAAAGAAGCTTGCCGGAACACGCCGTCCCCCGTTACTTCTGCAAAGGCAACTTCACAAACCAGTTCGGGTTTAAGCCAGGTTGGCTTTGCGCCCAAACGCTGCGGCCTGAACCGCGATGGCTTATCCACATCCGGCTCCACCTCAAACGGGCTTTTATTTATGATAATGGGCTTAAACTGCTCCATCATTTCTTTTTGCAGTTTATCAGAAAAACCGGTGCCCACTTTGCCGGCGTACTGTAGCTCGCCTTTATCATCATATAAAGCAAGCACCAAAGCACTAAACGATTTGGAAGTACCTGCGTTTTTGGTAAACCCCGCAATGATCACTTCCTGCCTGCGGTGCACCTTTATTTTAAGCCACTCCTTTGAGCGGAGATCAGAAGTATAAACACTGCTTGCTTTTTTGGCGATGATACCCTCTAAGCCTATGCGTTCAGCAGCATTAAAAAACTCGATGCCGCCGGTATCAAAAACCTTACTTTGCCGGATACGATCGTCATTTGTGGGGAGGATGGATGTCAATATGGCCTGGCGCTGTTTAAGGGGTAAATCCATCAGGTTTTTACCTTCATACCAAAGGATATCGAACACGTAATAAACCAAATTGCCATCAGCCTCGCTTCGCCAGTTTTGCAGGGCTCCAAAGTCGGAGATTCCTTTATCGTTCAATACCAGGATCTCGCCATCAATCACTGCGTTGATTTGCCAGTTTTTCAGTAATTTATTGATCGGATAATATTTGTCGAAAGGCAGATTATTACGGGAGATAAGCTCCGCTCGCTTTTTGTCGATCACTGCAATAGCCCTGTAACCATCCCATTTAACCTCGTAAAGCCAGTCGGGATCATCAAAAGGCTCATCAACCAAAGTAGCCTTCATCGGCTTTATATTGGTTGGTGCTTTTGATTTGGGAACTTTTTTTAGTAAAGCTTCAACATCAAATTCCTCCGCTTCATTGGTATCAACTTTGCTCTCCAGTTCTTCTACCGGTTTGTTCAGGACTTTTTCTTTACTTTCCTTTTTAGGTTTTTCTAAATCTTCTTCATGTCCGTGCTGCCAAACCTTTTCGCTGGTTTTCTCCATACTTTCGATGCTTTTGCCTGATAGAATGGATTTATCCTTTTTGGTAACATCCTTAACTGAAGCAAACTTATCGTTATGCTTAATCAGCAACCAGCCATTTTCGCCCATGCCATGGGTTTTAACCAGTGCAAATTCGCCTTCCAGCTTTTCTCCGTGAAGTTTGATCTTTACCGAACCGGCTTCGAGTTGTTTAAGCAGGTATTTTTCCTGGGCTTTTTTCCCTTTGATCTCTTCAATTGGCTCATAGGTACCTTCGTCCCAAACAATAACAGTACCACCGCCATATTCGCCTTTGGGGATAATGCCTTCAAAATTCCGATAGTCAAAAGGGTGATCTTCAACCATCATGGCGAGGCGCTTTACTTTAGGATCGGTTGAAGGCCCTTTGGGAATAGCCCAGCTTTTAAGCACACCATCCATCTCCAGCCTGAAATCATAATGTAAACGCGAAGCATCATGCTTCTGGATCACGAACATCAAGTGATCCTTATCCTTGCTTCTGCCCGCTTTAGGCTCTTTGGTTTTGCTGAAATCGCGTTTCTCTACATACTTTTCCAGGCTCATATTGGTGATTTTTTATTTGCTGTTTAAATATTTGGCTACTGCTGCCGCCGAATTTCCAACGGCACGCACCGCTGTTTTTAATCGCTCAGGGCGAACACCAAATTTGTTTGCCCAATATTCAACTTCATAATTTTCGCTGGTATTAATGAGGCTGTTGTCGGGCCATCCTGCTTTACTCCTGTTGTCCATGATTAGTTTTATAACTGAATAAAATATTAACAGATACTCCCTGACAAAGGTTTGAGTATTAATTAATAAATTGTTATAATAAAATTTATCGGTATTGCACCTAATCCCAACCGTCGCTTTGTTCGGTATAATTTGGCATGATCATATAAACGAGCACTGCAAGGCAAACAAGCAACACAAAACGGGTTATCCAGAATATGCACATTTCCATAGTTGTTTCTTTACATGTTTTTAATTTGGGTTTGTTATAAGGGCGTATGCACAGAACATGCCATCAATTCAACTATTTGATTATAAGCAGTTTAAAATCAAATCATCAAATCAAAACTCACTATATTTCGGGTATTTACGCTTATACTAACGATTATTGGTAGCAAAAAACCAATCCTGTTATAAGGGACATAATGAATTTTTCCATCACAGCCAAGGCAACACCAAACAACAAAGCCTGAAAATCGGGTGTCAATTTTCAGGCTTTTAGATAAATAAGATAAAGATATGTTACTCCCTTCGCTGTTGATACTATTACAGAGGGATTCAATAATTATTATGTCCTGATCAATTTACGAGTGGCGGCGTACATAAAGCTTCAACAACAAGTAGTCCTTTGTCACCATCCATTGTTTCGATGGTATGGATATACTTATATGTTTGGGTTAACTGGTCAAAAGCTTCATCAATAACATTGATGTTGAGGTCGGTAATCGAAAAATCCTCGCAGTTTTGAACACAACGTAACCTTTGATTGTTTATTTGCGAAAAATCATTGATATAACCTTTGCCATGCAGATCTATAACCCATTTGGTTAAAGTTCGATTAAGCTTTTTGCAGGTTTTTACATTTTTCATAGCGCTGATTTTTAATTGATTACCCCTGTTTCCTGGCATAGTTCATCAAAAGTTATGAACTAATATTCCGGCAAATGTTGTTCATTTTATCCGTTTTTGGCCAACAATCGAACCAAACACACAACACACTAACAAACAGAAAGTTAAGTAAATTTAATTAAAATTCAATAGCTATATTTCGCAAAAAAACCAAACACATAACGATATATAGCCAAAACACAATCAACTATATATCAAGCACATAAAACTGTTATACAACAAAACCGGATAGCAACAGCTTGAGAACTGATGATACCCGGTTTGGTTATAGAAGATAAAATTATTCTGATTAAGCTTTTACGTTACTTCTGCCGGCCTTATGCCCTATGGTTGAATAATATAAAATGAATAGGTAAATAGGGATAAGCATGATATACGCTGACTGCGCCGAAAACTTCTCTGAAAAATAGCCGTACAGCGGAGGTAAAACTGCACCACCGGCAATACCCATAACTAACAATGATGATGCTATTTTGGTAAACCTGCCCAAACCAGCTAATGCAAGCGGCCATATTGCCGGCCACATTAACGAGTTGGCTAAACCAAGCAATGCAATACAGAATACCGATGCATAACCATGGGTAAGCAAGGTTGCCAGTGTTAAAAGGATACCCAAAATTGCCGAGGCTACCAATGCCTTTTGTTGTGTTATCAGTTTCGGGATACAAAAAACACCAACAAGATAACCTACTATCATCGAGATCAAAGTACACGATGTAAAAAATTTGGCTGTTGACAACGGAATATGCTGCGAAGTACCATAAAGCGAAATTGAATCGCCTGCAATAACCTCAGCCCCTACATAAACAAACAAGGTTGCCACGCCAAGCATCAGATGCGGGAATTGTACAATACTTGTTTTATTAGTGTTTGCCGCAGCTACGGTTTCGTCTTCATGCTCGGTGTTAATCTCCGGCAGTGATGAAAAATAAATAAGGATAGCCAGTAAAATTAAAACAACTACCATAATACCGTAAGGCAATATTACCCTTGACGCCAGCTGGTTAAGTTCCAGCGCTTTTTCACCGGCACTTAAAGTTTTAAGCTTTTCAGTTATTGAATCAATATTGGCAAGTACGACAGTACCCAGGATAACCGGGGCTAAAGCACCGGCAATTTTGTTACAGATCCCCATGATGCTGATCCGCCTCGCGGCAGTTTCGGCAGGGCCTAAAATGGTGATATATGGGTTCGATGCTGTTTGCAGTACCGTTAAACCTGTACCCTGAACAAACAAACCAATCAAAAATATGCCGTAAGTACGGGTCATCGCGGCGGGTATAAATATCAATGCCCCAATTGCCATTACAAACAGACCTATGGCCATACCGTTTTTAAAACCAAATTTTTTGATGGTTTTGCCCGCGGGGATCCCCATTACAACGTAAGCAATATAAAAAGCGGTGGTTACAAAATAAGCTTCCTTGGTACTAAGTTCACAGGCTATTTTTAAATAAGGAATGAGTGTACCATTCATCCAGGTTACAAAACCAAAAATGAAGAATAAAGCACCGATAATTACAATCGGGTTTATCGCTGTTTTTTTTACCGGCGATTCGATTACTGTTGCTGTTTGGGCCATATTAGTTTGTTTTGATTAGAGATATTTTAATTTAATTGAACTTTATCGTACCGAAAAACTTAGACAGGTGAAAATCGGGTACGGGGCTATCGATATTATTCCAGCTTATAAAATGCGGTTCGGGCAATTCATCGCCGCATTTAAAAAAGTTTGCCTTGCTTGTAATTCCTTCCAATGTTTTAATATCATGATAAATAAAAACGGAAAAAGGGACCAATAAGGTTAACTCCCATGCGTTAAGCCCTGTTGCATCCTGCGCCCAATTGATATTGCTTAGTGACTTTATGTCCCTCACTTTATCATCAGGTATACCCAGCCTTCCGTTACGGTCTTTACCGAAGCCAACCAACGCTGTTCCGAGGGTATTAAACTCCATATTATAGTAATTCCCATCATCACCCAAACCTAAAAAAAACTCTACGCAGCTATCTTTATAAACAGGATCGTTTACGGCTGTATAAGTTGCCCGGGTATGCTGTTCCTTTACAAAATATTTTAGCGCTATACTGTTATTAACATGGGCTATTGAAAAACTAACCGACGGAAAATAGCCGGTATCCGTCCATAAAAGATTATCGATACCGTGCTTTTGTTCCCGGTTGAGTAAAGCGGACAACTCGTCGAGGTTATTTTCATTGTAATTACCCGGAATAAACGGGACGCAAACTTCCTTCACAGCTATTTTATAAATATTTCAGTTTCAATTTACCAAAAACTCACCTTTAGCCAAAAGCTAACACCGAATTAACAGGTAAACGTTAATTATTTTACCAAAATAAACAAAAAGTTTATAAATTATTTAAAAATCTATTTTTACTTATTAAAAAAATATAAAAACTTTTTAATCCTTGCGCTTGCCTGCGAAGCCCCCTGCAATTTCTCTTTCAATTCTGCTTAATAATTAGCTACCTTGTACTAACCAATTTGTTATGAAAAGAAAAACTTTCATTCAACTAAGTACTACCTTAATGGCATCTCCCCTACTATCATCTCTTGAATCATTCGCGCAACAACCTCGCCTGCAAAACTGGTCGGGTAATTTAACTTACAGCACGGGCAATGTATTTTACCCAAAATCGGTTGAAGAAGTACAGCAGCTTATTAAAAAACACGATAAAATAAAGGCACTGGGTACACGACATTGCTTCAATAACATTGCCGATAGTAAAGACAACCTGCTCTCAACCCGCGATCTTAACAAAGTGGTATCTATCGACAGGCAAAACCACACCGTTACTGTAGAAGGCGGCATAAAATATGGAGAACTTGCACCTTATCTTCATAAAGAAGGCTTCGCCCTGCATAACCTTGCGTCGCTGCCGCATATATCAGTAGCAGGGTCAATTACTACTGCAACACATGGCTCGGGCGTAAAAAACGGCAATCTTTCAAGTGCAGTGATGGGCCTGGAAATTGTTAAGGCCAATGGCAGTATTGTTCACCTTTCAAAAACCAAAGATGCGGCTAAGCTGAATGCCGCTGTGGTGGGGCTTGGGGCATTGGGTGTAATCACCAAAGTTACACTGCAAATACAGCCAACTTACATGATGAAACAACATGTTTTTACCGAGCTGCCTATGAGTGAGCTAAAGCAGCATTTTGAAAAAATTGTTTCGGCAGGATATAGCGTAAGCCTGTTTACCGACTGGCAAAGCGACCATATTAACGAGGTTTGGATAAAAAGCCGGATAGGTACAGATAAAGACGAAAACCTGAAAGAATTTTACGGGGCAAAAGCAGCTACAAAAAACCTGCACCCGATTATAGGGCTCTCTGCCGAAAACTGTACCGAGCAAATGGGGGTTCCGGGACCATGGTATGAACGCCTACCACATTTTAAAATGGGCTTTACCCCAAGCAGCGGAAAAGAGCTGCAATCAGAGTTTTTTATTCCGTTTAACCATGCAGTTGAAGCTATTGAAGCGGTAGCCAAATTGGGCAAGCAAATAGGCCCTCACCTTTTCATCACCGAGATCCGCACTATTGCCGCCGATGATCTTTGGATGAGCCCTGCCCATAATCAAAAATCAGTGGCTATCCACTTTACCTGGAAACAAGAAACAGAAGCCGTACTGAAATTACTTCCCCAAATTGAACGGGAACTTTCGCCGTTTAAAGCAAGACCGCACTGGGGCAAAATTTTCACTATACCAGCTAAAACATTAGCAGCTCGTTACGAAAAAATGGATGCCTTTAAAGCTGTGGTAGCCGAATATGACCCGCATGGGAAATTCCGGAACCAGTTTTTATCAAACGAACTTTATAATTCCTGAAACTAAAGCTTATGGCTGCTGCCTGCGGGGACGTTTTGCTCTTACCGGGGCCGCAGCTTCCTGCTGTTCAAATCTATTGTTATTTTCGCGCGGAAAGCGGGGTTTGTTGTATCCCTGCGGTTTTACTTTATTAAACCCTGGCTTATTAGGCTTGGTAAATTGCTGTTGCCTTTGTTGTGGCTGATGTTTTTGCTCTGCTATCCTAACGCTTATTTCACGTTCATCAATAGTAGCACCGTTCATAGCGTCAATTGCCCGCTGGGCTCCCGCTTCGTCGGTCATTTCTAAAAAACCATAACCTTTACTTATGCCACTGTCTTTATCGGTAATTATCCGCACGGTGCTTACCGTGCCATAAGCACTGAACAGTTCAACAAGTTCAATTTCTTCCATGTCTCGCGGAAAACCCACGATAAAAAGTTTAACCATACTAT
The DNA here is from genome assembly GCF_047324315.1 of Mucilaginibacter sp. Mucisp86. NCBI lineage: Bacteria > Pseudomonadati > Bacteroidota > Sphingobacteriia > Sphingobacteriales > Sphingobacteriaceae > Mucilaginibacter > Mucilaginibacter sp. Mucisp86. The sequence goes on along the minus strand of NZ_CP168503.1, from coordinate 5,494,501 downwards.
ACTTTGTAATTGCAACAAGTAACCAGTGAGCAAATATAATGCACAAAAATGGTTTAGCCTATTGCTCAACGGTCAGTTGGGTGCTTATTTATAAAAAAAGCATTCCGTTTTTTTTACGGAACGCCAATTTTACACAAATTGTATACTTAAACTGTACTGAATTGAACCTATTCTGAGCTAATTTCTTCATTTTATCATTTCATCTCATATTCAAACATTTGCTTTTGAACTAATGAACGAAAATTTAGATATTACCAGTAGACAAGACCTCTTTTCAGCACATCTGCGCTCAACAGATCGTTATTATTAACTGGCCGGTCATAGTATTGTATGCAGAATGTCATTTACAACCTGATGGTTTGATTTTATCTTGTCCACGTTCTTAAAATTCGTGAATCGTTGGTCATCAGCCCAAATTTGCCGACAAAATTCCCCACAGTTTCCCAATAACTAACTGATGTTGCTAATTTTATTTTGCCTTGCGGATATAGAGACTGCCAAAAGTAGTTTTCATCAATAATTCGGGGCCACCGCCGGCTATTTTTCCGTAAACCCAATCCTCCATCTTCAGGCTGTACATTCCTTTTTCACCTGTATTTTTGGTAACAACCGGTTTGCGCTGTTCAGTAACTACATCAAAATCGGTAAAAATATCACCCTGGTCTGATTTTAACTTCACATTAGCCTTAAGACTTGCCGGGAACGTAACATCGACTTTGCCGTTAAGTGTTGAAAAGGCCATAGCGGCTTTTGCATCAATGCTTTTAAAGGTAACTTCCACATTGCCATTAACCGTGTTGGCTACAACAGACCCTGAAATATTGTTCAGTTTAATATAACCGTTAACATTCCTGATTTCCAGATCACCGTTTAGATTGGTAGCATTGATATTACCATTATTTACGGTCGACAGCTTTACACTGGTACTATTCATGGGGACTTTAATAGTCAAATTAGTAGTTTTATTGGGGCTGCCATGAATATTTACCTGATTATTATTTTCCTGTGCCTGCACATCTAAATTATTCCCGGCAAATAAACGCTTCATTCCTCCGGGAGCTGCTTCTCTTTCACGATGCTTTCTTTCTTCACCCTGTGCATCAATAATAATATCTTTACCCTCATAGCCGGTCACTGTTATGGAACCATTAACCAAGCTTATATCCAGCTTATAAGGTTTCCCCGGCTCGCTCAAAGGCACAACCAGCTGCCCTTTATCTTCCTGTGCCCAAAGCCTCGCGCTCAGCAGCACAGTTAGCATCAATATTCCTGTAAATCTTATCGTTTTCATGTTTTTATCTTTTATTGTTGTTTTTTGATATAAATATTTCCATTGAGGGTTTCAAACTTAAACAGCTTCCCTCCCGCCCCTATGCGCACGCCATTGTTTTTACTGAGTTTATAAGTAGTGCCTGCACCACTTTTTGATTCGGTTTTACTTACCCGGGTAGGCAATACTTCGGCGTCCGGAAAATCCGTATAAAATTGACCGTTCATGCTTTTAAATTCCAGATCGGCAGCTAAATTGCCCGGATAAGTTACTTCGAGCTTCCCGTTAAGCGTATAGTAACTTGAAGCATCCGGCGGTACCGACAGGTAAGTTACGCTAAGCGGTCCGTTGATGGTATGTGCACTGGTTGTGCCTTTAGCATTGGCTATAGTAATACCACCATTTACGTTATTAACTTTTAAGGCGCCGTAAACATCTTTAACTTCAACATTACCATCGTTTACTGTAGATACGCAGAGGTTCATGCCATAAGGTACTTTTACGGTGTATTCCAGTTTTACGGTATAGTGAACATGCCTGTGCTCCTCGTCCCTGTTCCAATTGCGGCGCGGGCGGCTGTCATAAGGCTCAGCTGTGTAAGCAATTATGCTATCAGCTTTCTGTTCAAACCCCAGTTTAAATTCCTTTTTACCTTGCTCCACATCAGATGCCTCGTTACCCCGGATGGTTTCATCTATCTCGATAGATACCTGGTTGCCTGAATATCCCTGCACGCTTATGGATCCAAAAACATTGTAAATAGCCAGGGTGGTACCTGAAGCCGCTCCCTGCAAAGTGAACTGTTTGCTAACATGTTCCTTAAAATCCTGGGCATGGGCAGAAAGTTGGGCAAGGCAAAGCCCGAGACCTGTTAAAACAGGTATTAGTGATCTTTTCATGATTTGGTTTATTTTTTAAATTAGTTGGGTTATTGTTTGTTTGATCTTGTCGCGTACGCCATGATCAAGGTCTTTTTGTTTTAATAACTCCCTGAATGAACCCACGGATCTTTTTTCCTGCAGTTTAAGCATCACATCGGCAATAGCCAGTTGCATCAGCGGCGAATCCTGCTCAACTATTGATTTGATGAGGCCTTCCCTTACCTCCGCGTGACCGGCAAGATGGGTTAATGCATCAAGTGTGCTCAGGCGTACATTTACATTAGGGTCGTTATTCAGCGTAGCTAATAAAGCATCGATCACCTGCTTATCGGCATGTTTGATCTCGCTGGTATAGCTTACCCCCCTGATTCGTTCAGATGCCGAAGGGTTTTCAAGCAGGGCCAGCATCATAGTTTGTTTAAGCTCGTGTACCTGCGAGCTTAGGGCTTTTAATTGTTTATCCTGATCATCGCTTTTGCTTTTTCCGAAAAACAGGTAACCAGCTCCAACTAAAAGCACAACCATTGCCAGGTTATAGGCCATTGGCCAGCGTGGCTGCCATTCCCAGATGCGGCTTACCTGGTATTTGACATCAGCCCATAAGCTCCTTTGCTCCTTTACAGATTCTTTATAAGTATCAAGCATCGCATAAAACTTCACACTCATGTTGGCCGATGGTTCGGGTGTTTCAATTTGCCCCATGTGGCCCCATAGCTGCTGCAAAGCCTGCAACTCATTGCGGCAACTGTCGCAGCCCGATATATGTTGTTCCAGCGCCCCCTTTTCTTCGGCATTTAATTCTTTGTTTATCCAACCGGTAAACAGTTCTTCATATAGCTCACATTTCATCTTATACTGTTTTATCGTTCCATTTTTACATAAATACTTTTAAGCTCCTGCATAGCCCGGTGAATGCGCACTTTTACTGTACCTTCGGTCATGCCCAGTATTTCGGCAATCTCCTGGCATTTTAACTCCTGAAACCGGCTCAGGGCCAAAATCTCCCGCTGACTTTCGCTTAACTTTTCCATGGCCCGGTGCAGCTCGGCCTTGGCTTGCTTTTTTTCAAAAGCTTCGTCGGGTACCAGGCCCCCGGCTATGGTTTCGGCAGCTTCCACACCCTCGTGCTGTACCTGCTGCTTGTTTTTGCGCCAATGATCTTTTAAAACGTTGCGTGCGATGGAGTACATCCAGTGTATATATTCGCCGGTACCGGTAAAGGTGTGCCGGTATTTAAGCATTTTATAAAACACTTGCTGCACCATGTCTTCGCTCAGTTCGCGCTGATAGGTCATGTGGAACAGAAAGCCGTACAGCTGCCGATTGTAGCGTTCAAAGAGCATACCCATCCTGTCAAGGTCGCCGGCTTTCACCTTTAGCATAATGGCATTGTCTGTAAGCGTGTTCAATCAGTTTGTAATTATGTAATATACCTTAAGTACTTCGGCGGCATAAAATGGTTACAGAAAATTTTTATTTTTTTTCGGGAGGTGCAATTGCAGATCAAACTTAACAGAAATTTAAACCAAAAAGGCGATTGGTTTGAAGCGTTATTAACTAACTTTATAACAACAATTAAAACCATAAGATCATGACCACCACCGAAGTAGCAGAAAAATTAGTACAGTATTGCCGCGAGGGCCAGCATACCCAGGCTATTGATGAACTTTATGCAGATAATATTGTGAGCCGTGAGCCAAAGGGTTCGCCAATGGAACTTACCGAGGGCAAAGAGGCTGTTAAAGGCAAAACAGAATACTGGTATGCCTCGGTACAGGAAGTACACAGCGGCGAGGTATCTGACCCGATTGTTACCGGTAACTTTTTTGCGGTAACTATGGATATGGATGTTACCTATAAAGAAGGCGGCCGTATGCCGATGAATGAAATAGCGGTTTATGAAGTAAAAGATGGAAAAATTATAGCCGAGCAGTTTTTTTATAACATGGGCTAAGAACACCTAACCAATAATAAGCAACAAAGGCCTTCGCTCTCCGCAAAGGCCTTTTGTTTTTTAATCGGGGTAGTAAAAATTAAAAAGTGGTCATGTTATACATTTCAATTTGCTGACCGGTATTGCTTGAACCGCCATACCAATGATTTGTGCCTACAAAGTAATACCAGTTGTTCCAGTAAGTGCCGCTGTTGTTGGTGAGGGTGAATTTATATGTCCCATCCACATAAAAATCAACCTGGTGCACATTACCTGAACGGGCCTGGCATTTAAAAGTATGGTAACCGTTATCGCCCACAGATATTACCTGGGTAATGTACTGCCCGCCTCCCTGTAAATACCCTTTCAGGGCATTGTCATTCAGGGTTTTCACGAAACCCATTTCATTACCATTCCACTGCGAAACATTATCGCACAGGAAAACTGCCTGCTCACTTGCCGAACTGGAAGCGCTTGTACCACCTTTAAAGCAACCATTAAACTGAAGCCCGGTAGCGTTTTGCCCTGTGCTTTGTTGCGCCGCATCAATATCGGTACTGCAATTACCTACCGGAACACAAATACCATTGGTTCCCGAAATGTTATAGGGTGCACCATTACAGGTTCCCCATAAACTAAAACCGCTTTGAGGAACAGCGGCCCGCGGCGCTGTGGTGTTGCCATTGGTTGCGGCAGGTTTGCCTGCGTCTTTGCTACAGGCCGATACGAGGGTTAAAAGCAGCAGCGAGCTGCCAAACATCAGTTTGCTTAATTGTTTTTTCATAATTTGATTTAATTAATTGGTTTTAATAATTAACTAAAGCTATGCACATCAATAAACTTACAATTACACTGGCATTTCATTTAAGTACACCATAATTTCAAAAAGTGTATATATCCATAAAACAAAAACGGGAGGCTCTTTTGAACCTCCCGTTTCCGGATTGTATTAAAAATTATTTTATTCCATTGAGCGGATGATGCCCAGTTCAAGCCCTCTCAACTCGGCAAGGCCACGCAGCCTTCCGATGGCAGAATAACCGGGGTTGGTTTTCTTTTTAAGATCATCCAGCATCTGGTGACCATGATCGGGGCGCATTGGGATGCTTAATTTACGTTGCTTCATTACCTGTACTAACTCTTTCACCACCGAGTACATATCCACATCACCTTCCAGGTGGTTATCTTCATAAAAATCGCCAAATTCATTGCGGCGGGTACTGCGCAGGTGGATGAAATTGATCCTGTCGCCAAATTGTTTAACCATGGCAGGCAGGTCATTGTCCGGCCTTACACCGTATGATCCTGTACAGAAGCAGAGGCCATTGTTTAACGATGGCACAGCCTCTATCAGGGCGTTAATATGTTCGGCAGTACTTACTACCCTTGGCAGGCCTAAAATAGCATATGGCGGGTCATCGGGGTGGATCACCATTTTAACATTGTTGGCATCTGCAACGGGGATGATCTCGCTCAGAAAATAAATAAGGTTTTCCCTTAACCGCTTGGCATCGATACCATCATAAGCAGCCAAAGCTTCCCTGAATTTATCCAGCGTGAAACTTTCCTCACTGCCTGGTAAACCTGCTATAATATTGCGCTGCAGTAATTGTTTATCATCTTCCGTCATGCCGTCAAAGCGGGCTTTGGCGCGGTCAAGTTCATCGCTGGTGTACTCCCATTCGGCACCTGGCCTTTGCAGCATGAATACATCAAAAGCAATAAAGGCGGCTTTTTCAAAGCGTAGCGCTTTGGAGCCATCTTCAACGGTAAAGCTCAAATCGGTACGGGTCCAGTCAAGTACCGGCATAAAGTTATAGGTAACGATATGGATACCACAGGTTGCCAAGTTTTGCAGGCTTTGCTTGTAGTTTTCAATATATTGCTGATAATCGCCGGTTTGGGTTTTGATGGCCTCGTGTACAGGTACACTTTCAACCACATCCCAGGTAAGGCCGGCCGCTTCGATAATCGCTTTGCGCTCGTTGATAGCCTCAACGGTCCATACCTGGCCATTGGGGATTTGGTGCGGGGCGCTCACTACACCTGTACACCCTGCCTGCCTGATATCGGCTAAACTCACAGGATCATTGGGGCCATACCAGCGCATGGTGTTGATCATGCTGAAAGTATTGCTTGTATTGGTATCACTCATTTTTATATCGTAGGTTTAATATGCAAAAACAGGAGTGTTCAATTTTAAAAGTGTGAACAGCTCAAAAAAAACTCAGCATTGACAGTCAGCAACTTAAGCGTTCAATAAATTACAACAAAACAACCAACAAGCTGATAAACAGCGGTTTAATATTTACCGGTATATTTAATTGAACACTTGTTTTTTAAAAGTTGAACACTGACAAAACAATGTCAGTAAAACATGTCAGGCTGCAATTTATCGCGCTCCAATAATCGTTATATTTTTTTAATCGCCTAACAGTTAATTGCAAATTATTTTGTGCTACGAATGCATAAGGGAATTTCTTCTCATTCGGTGGGTTTTGAAAAGTGAATTAAAAAGGCAAAGACTTACGAAGTTTTAAAAACTTCGTAAGTCTGGGTTCTGCAACATGTCAAGAGCAGAAACGAAGCAACTTCTTCACCCTGTATAGTAGTTCTGCATGTTGAAGAAGATTCTTCGCTATATTAAAAATGGGTGTCATGGGTAGCCTGTCGAAGCATGGTGGGCAAGGCCTCTGCGCGCGCCCCTTCGAAAAGCTCAGGGCGACACCCACCCTTTTTGTTTATGCCCAATCAAAATCAACCACCCTGCCGTTCAGTTTCCATTTGGTGGGTGTTAATGTTTCCATCCAATCCAATGGCTGGCCCAGCGGTTGTACTTTTGCCGCCTGTGCAAAGGCTGTTTTAACAGCTTTCCTTTGCTCTTCGCCCATAGCTTCCGGCTGAACGGAGATGAACAGCGGTGCGCCGCTTTCGGCTAATAATTGCAGCCATTGTTTGTTCCTTTTCCATTCAATATCGGTAGTAAGGCCTACACAATCACCATCTACCGCATAAAATGCATTGTGTTGCGGCAGGCGGAAAGCCAATGTGTTAACACCCATTTTACGGGTGCGCTCCCATTCATGACCACTGGTATCGTCACCTATACGGCACATCTCAAATACCCCGGCCGAAAGATGGCTCATCGTATTACAACCGATCACATAAATGCCATCGCCTGCTGCTTCGCGAATGGAGCGGTACAGGCGCAGGATAATCTCAGCATTAGTCTTGCTTCTGTCGTTAAAATGCCAGTTTGGCGCGGTGAAACTATTCTTCATATCAAAACCCCAGCGACCGGCAATATCATAGGTTGTAAAATCGTGTTTCACCATTTCGTACCCCCATTGCTTATACACATCAAAGTTATGCTGGATACGGGCTATGTTTTCAGGAATAGTAGGATCAAGTACCGGATTTTTCGGATCATTCCTGCCCGGAATCTTCGGTGCCAGTAGACTGGCCTTTTCATCATGTTTGGCACAAAGCGGTCGCATCCACAGGCCGGGGCGCATGCCTAATTTCTTGATCTCATCGCCCAAAGCATGCATATCTTTAAACTTATCGTTTGGCTTCGAGAAATCATCGTTCCAGCCGCCATCGCCGGGTAACAACGGCGAATAGGTAGCCCAACCTGCGTCAATAACAGAAAAAGGTTTATTGCTGTGATCTGTAACCAGTTCGGCCATCATGGCCGTTGTCTTTTTGATCAGCTCTGCCGAGTTATTGCCATAGGCGAAATACCAGTCGTTGATACCATATACCGGTTGTTTTGGAATACGCGGTTTTTCGCACATCATTTTACAAAAACGATGCGTTGCGGCAAAAGCATCCTCCCCTGTTTTAGCATTGGTAGTAATTACATCAGCAGCGTGCAGTTGCCTGTCGCCCAGCAACACGCCTACCCCGCCTGAGGTTGTATCTAAAGTAAGTTCGATATTATCGGCATTAACGCCCCACCAGCAAATACTGTTAGCACCGGTTTTTACACCGAAGCAAACGGTTTGTTTATCATCATGGATAATTACATACCAGGGATTTTTAATACCGGAAGCCATAGTTTTCCATTGCAGGTCACCATACGAGCGTTCCCAATGATCGCCCAGAAATTTAGCAGAAGCAGATGTATTATGTTTCCATTTTAAGCGCACCGCATTTAACTCTTGTTTTGGTGATGAAATATATACGCCAAGCCCGTTGCCATTAGTTTTAAGGCTTGCGCTGATATCTTTATAAGTGTAATGAGATCCGTTTGATGCTGTAAGCTTAACCCAGTCGGCGCCTGATTGTGCCCACACCTCATCGGGAGCATTCATAATTGCAGCTCCGTTTGAGGCCGAGTAAGTGAGCTTGCTGAAAAGCATGGCAGCTGATGTAGCCGCAGAAAGTTTTATAAAATGCCGTCTTTGCATGGTGAATGTGGTTGCAGTAATTATCTGTTAAGGTAACATGTAAATTGGTTTACAACGTTACTAAAAGGATTAAGCAAATGCTAATACAATTATGGATTTTTATTGGCTTTGCACAATCATATAAAATCCAATTACTGGACGAAGTTACGCTACGCTAAACTTCGTCCTAAAATGGGTTAAGCTTCCAGCTTAACTCAACAACTCTTGATTGTATGTTACCGACCTGACTATAAAGGCTATGTTTTTCTTTTGCTACGGAAGCAGAATGCTTCTACAATTACTGGACGAAGTTACGCTACGCTAAACTTCGACCAGGGTTAGGTTCTTTCAGACAGGCTTCGTCCAAGGTTAGGCTACTTTTGCCACGGCGGCCAGAGGCCGCTGGATAATTGCCACTCGGCTGGAGCCGAGCGGCGGCGTAATTTCCTTCTTTCTATCACCCCATTTCAGCCCCAATAAACCACAAACTCCGTCTGCCGTTCGGCAACAGTTTTCAATGAAAACTCAAAGCCGTGGTTTAACATGATTTCACGTACCAGGGTGAGGCCTATCCCCTGCCCATCTTTTTTGGTGCTGAAGAATGGGGTAAACAGGTTGGCGTTTTGTTCGGCCGAGATGCCTTTTCCGGTGTCGGTAATGATGAGTTTTTTTTCTTTAAGATTGATGGTAAATGTTACCGATCCCTGATCATCAATAGCCTCGATGGCATTTTTAACAATATTGATGAATGCCTGCTCCAGTTGCTGTTCATCGGCCATTATTTTAACCGGTTCTTCGGGTAGGTCAACTGCAAGCGATATCCCTTTTTCTTCAGCACGAATGCCCATCAGCGTTACTACCGATTCTAAGAGCTTTTGCAATACAACAGGCTGTTTGTTGGCCGGAGGCAGCTTAACCAAATCTGCAAAATTACGCATGAACAGATTGAGGTTTTGATTCCTGTCCATTGCAACCTGCAGCGCATCTTTTATCGGGTCGAAATCATGACCTGCCCAAAGCTGATCGGTTTTCATGGCTGATTGCATGATGGAATTTACAGGCCCTATGGTGTTATTAACCTCATGTGCCATCATCCTGATCACTTTGCCATAAACTTTCTTTTCGGCCGCCAGTATTTCGGCTGTCAAATCCTCTAACATGATAAAATGACGTGAGAACCCCCGGTCGATAAAATGCGATTTTTGCAGTTTGAACGAATTAACCCCATCCAGCTTAACCACCTCCGTTTCGCCCGATTTAAGGGCTTTGATGTGCTTGAAGATAGAGTGAGCGAGCTCGCCAATTAATTCACCAATCACGGCTTTTTCATCAATACCCAAAACCTGCAAAGCTTTAGGGTTGATTTGTTGCACGCGGTCATCAAAATCAAGGATAATGATACCCGTTGGCGAAGTGTGGATGAGCTTTTCTAAAAAGAAATGTTGTTGCTCCTGTCGTGTCCGTTCGGTTCTTAACTCGTCCATCATCTGGTTATAAACATCAATCAGCGCGTCAACCTCCAGTTTACCGGTTGAAAGAAATTTCACGTTAAAATCTTTGTCTTTTATGGCCTCTATCCCCTGTAGTAACATTTTTAAAGGCAGTACAAGCTGGCGGTAAAGCTGTATCGCTACGGCTGCCGAAAGAAGAACAAAGGCCTCGGCTATGATAAAATAGATCTTATTGTCGATGAAAATAAACCATGCAAGCACCAGGGTAAGCAGGTGCAGGATCACCACAAATAAAATGTATTTAGTCCTCAGCTTCATCGTACGGGATCTGGTATTTTTCGAGCCGCCGGTACAGGGCGCTGCGCGTGAGGCCCAGCGCCGCTGCCGCCTTGCTTATCTTGTTTTTATGGTGATCCAATGCCCGTCTTATCATCTCTACTTCTACCTCTTCTAAAGTTAATGTGCCTACGCCCGGCAATTGGATATTTCCTTTTTTAACAGGTGACAATTCCAGTTGCGACCGGAAATCATCGATACTCAACTCATCCCTCCTGCTCACCAAAATAGAGCGCTCCACCAGGTTTTTCAATTGCCTGATATTGCCGGGTAAAGGTAACTGCTGCAACCACTTCATGGCTGATGGCGCTACCGACAAATTAGGCCGGTTATAGATCTGCTTTAAGTTATTAATAAAAAAGTCAACCAGCAAAGGAATATCTTTCGGCCGCTCGCGCAAAGCCGGCAGGTAAACGGTGATCAGGTTGATACGGTACAATAAATCCTCACGAAAAGTACCGCGCGATACCATGTCATTCAGGTTTTTATTGGTAGCGCATACTACGCGGGTATCAACCGTTTTGGTTCGGCTGCTGCCCAATACTTCATAAGTGCGGTCCTGCAATACGCGGAGCAACTTTACCTGGCTGCTGGCATCCAGGTCGCCTATTTCATCTAAAAAAATGGTGCCTTTGTTGGCCATTTCAAAGCGGCCCATCCGGTCAAACCGTGCATCGGTAAACGCTCCGCGAATGTGGCCGAACATTTCGCTCTCAAACAAAGAGGTAGAAATGCCACCCAAATTCACCTTGATAAATGGCTTATTACGGCGAAGACTATTTTGGTGAATCGCTTCCGCTATCAGCTCCTTACCTGTACCGCTTTCACCCATGATCAGCACCGATGCATCAGTTGACGCAACGCGGCCTATGGTTTCCAGGATATCAAGCATCCGTGCATCTTCGCCTACGATATTTTCAAAATTGTAGGTTTTATCCAGTTGTTTGCGGGTACGATGTTCGGTCTTTTTATCCTGCAAGTCGAGCAAGGTTTTAACCGATTGGATGAGGTGTTCGTTTACCCAGGGTTTATTGATGAAATCATTAGCACCCAGCTTCATGCCTTTTACAGCAAGCTCGATACTTCCCCAGCCGGTAATCAGGATTACAGGAATGGCACTGTTAAAAGCCTTGATCTTTGCAAGCAGGTCCATTCCTTCCTGCCCCGATGTATCTATCGAAAAATTAAGATCGAGAATGATCAGCTCGACCGTTTTTTTCTTAATGATCTTCAAAGCTTCGGCAGGTTCATTGGCACTTACAGCATCATAGCCCTCGCTTTTTAACAGCAGGATCAGCGAGGTGCGTACAGCAATATCATCATCAATAACCAATATCATAACAGGCGGTCAATATCGTAATTATTCTTCGTGTAAAGCAACAGCGGGATAAATAGCCGCAGCCTGTTTGCCAGGGTAAAGTGAACAAATGAGCACTAACAGGTAAACAAACAGCACTGATAAAAGCATCCCTCCGATATATATACCGGCAGACAGGTCGAATACATTAAGCAGCGGAAATTGCACGGCGAAAAACACCCCGATAATAAGTGAAAGTGTAGCCAGGATCATGGATTCGCTTACCAATTGTGATGACACTGAATTACCGGTAGCGCCGATTGCCCTGCGCAGCCCGATTTCGCCCCGGCGTTTATTGATGTTATACCACAATACCCCAAATAACCCGAGCGCAACATTAATTACCAAAAATGCACTTACAATACCCAATATGATCATGGGTACCAATGCAAAATAATTACTATCCTTGAGCTTGTTGGAGAGGTGCTCGATCTCTACATTTGAATTTTTCATGTAATTGGCCATTGTTTTGTAGAGTTTACCTTCAAAGGTTGCGTCGGTACCCGGAGCTACCCTAACCAGGATTTTACCAAGCCAGCGAAACGACCCAGTATCAGTTCTGAAAAACAGCCCGGGGCCTGGATTTACATAATCGCCGTTCCTTTTTATCGTTTGAATTACGCCAACTACTCTTAACCTGTCTTTATCGTTATCATTACCAAAAAGTTTACCCGCAGCCGGTTCATTACCAAAAGTTGCCTCCTTTAATGCCGCATCAATTACAACACTTTTGTTTTTGGCAACAGCATCCTGCTTGTTAAACCACCGGCCTTCAAGCAACTGCACCTGAAGCACGTCTTTGTAACCGTCTTCAACAGTAAAATTATTTAAATGGTTAACGTGCTTTCCGTTAAAGGTTAAGGCACTTTCATTAACCTGTTGAGAAAATGGGATATTGCCGCTTACAAAGCTTATTTCCTGCACCTGCGGCAATGATTTTATTGTTTTTCTTAACGTTTCATAGTACAGGTTAAGTGAATCGATATTTTTTGTTTGATATGCATTGCCGTAGTTTATGACCCAAACGTTTTGATATTCAATACCCATGGGCTTTTTATAATTGCTATAATAGTAAACCATCAGCGTAAATACCGCAAACAGTACCAGGAATGACACCAGCATCTCGGTCATGAGCAGGAAGTTCTGCTTCTTTTTATTCCAGATGAGTTTAAATAAATGCTTAAACATAATATTTTTAATTAATGATAAATATTTTACTGAGCCTTAAGTGCCATAACCACATTCAGTTTTGACATGCGCCAGGCCGGATACACGCCTGATAATAAACCAAAAACAAGGCATACCAGCAGGCCTATAATTAATACTGTAAAATTGATGCTTAACTCAAGGTTGGCTATCAAATTGGCGTTATTGATAACATAAAGTGCCAGCAGCGATAAAGCAACACCAAGAACGCCCCCCAACAAGGTAAGGATCAGGTTTTCGACAATAAATTGGTAAACCAATGTCTTGGATGATGCGCCAAAAGCCTTACGTACCCCAATTTCTGAAGAGCGCTCCATAATTCGGGTGATGTTGATATTTATCAGATTAAGCGTTGGCAAAAGGGTAAATATGAAAACAAACACGCTTATGGCCATAAGCGCTATAGACACCCCGGAATGCTGTTCATTACCTGTATCAAGATAAGCCGCCAAAAACGGGTTGGCATGGCTGTACAGATGGGTAAATTCCTTTCTTTCAACCGGTACCCTTTTCATAAGGTTTTCATACTCATCACGCATCTTTTGTACATCGCCCGTTGAATTAGCCAATAAAATCCCCATATATCCACCCATGTACCCTTTATCTTTATAATTGGCTTTGGAAACGGTGTAAGGCAGGTAGATATCACTGTAAAGCATATAATCGGTTATGGGTACGTTTTTAACTACACCTATAACCCGGTAGCTTACGTTATCCGCTTCGATATATTTACCAACTACCGAGGGTGCATCTCCAAAATACTCCCGTTTCATATCCTCAGATATTACCGCTACACGATCAGCATTGGTAACCTGCTGGCCGTTGAATGCCTTACCTTCGGTAAAATCATAATCAAGCACATCCCAATATTCGGCATTGGTATATTTATAATTTACTGCTATTTTTTTATTGTTAACGTAGGTATTGGTACCGTTAAATGCTGATGATATGGCAACCTTTACCGGTGTTTTCAACATACTTGTATAGTGGCTTAAAAAGTAATATGATAATGTGCTCGACTGCAAATTATCTTTACCCGATTCCTGGATGCGGTTAATGTATAATGATCTGTCGCGTTTTTTATCCGGATAAGTATCACCTACCACTTTATCAATAAACGCAGTTAAAACCATCAGTATAGTTAAGGTAAAGCTAATCCCAAACAAACTGATGAACGTGAAAAACTTGCGGCGCTTTAACACCGCTATGGCTATTTTAAAATAATTTTTAAGCATAATTTTAATTTAAAACCAGTTAATTACTGAACCTGCGCGCCATCAAACAGGCGCACCAAACGATGGGTTTTGTGGGCCATATTTTCATCGTGCGTTACCATTACTATGGTAGTGCCATCGTTGCGGTTAAGATTAAGCAGGATTTCCATAATCTCGTTGCCCATAGCGCTATCCAGGTTACCGGTTGGCTCATCGGCCAAAATAATTTCGGGCTTACCTACAATAGCTCTTGCAATAGCCACACGCTGGCGCTGACCGCCTGAAAGCTGCGTAGGGAAATGTTTTAAACGATTAGCCAGGCCAACTTTTTCCAGCGCTTCGGCTGCCAGCTGGCGGCGTTGTTTGGCAGTAGTATCGCGATAAAGCAAGGGCAGCTCCACATTATCAAGCACCTGGAGGTCATTAATGAGGTGATAGCTTTGAAAAATAAAACCCAGCTTTTTATTGCGGAACTGTGCCAGCTGTTTATCATTCATGCCAGCTGTTTGCTGATCGTCAATATGGATATTGCCTTTTGAAGGCGCATCAAGCAGCCCCATAATGTTGAGCAGAGTACTCTTTCCACAGCCCGAAGGGCCCATAATGGATAAAAATTCGCCTTTGGCAATATCAAGGCTTACGCTGTTCAAGGCCAGGGTTTCGATGGTATCGGTGCGGTACACCTTTTCAATGTTTTGTAAACGTATCATGAGAGGTTAATTATTGATTTAATGAATTAGTGATTTAGTGATTTTTTATGGGTTATGGATTGATATCGGGTTATTGAATTATTGATTTAGTTATAAGTGATTTTCTTATTTGTTTCAAAATCGTAAAGCGACAGATAACGCAACTGATAGTAAGCTCCCCAAAAATCGCGGAGGGCGGTTACATAATCACGCTGGGCCTGGTCATTTTCGCGGAATGCGATACCAAGATCTGTTATGCTCAGATCTCCAAGCACATACCGTTCACGGGCTATCTTATATTTTTCGCCCGCAATACTATCAGCACTGGCCGTGTAAACCAGTTGTTCCTTCATCATATTAAAGAGTGACACCTGGGTAACTATCTCCTGCTTAAAAGTCTGTTTATCCTGTTCAACGGCGTATTCTGTAAGCTTCTGGTTAGCCAGGGCTGTTTTAGCCCGTGATTTCGATCTGCCCCAATCCAATATCGGTATCGATAGCTGCAGTTCCAGCACCTGTTGGTTTTGAGGGTTCTTGTATACATCCGGAATATTGGTTGCCGTATTTGAAAAGCCTAAACTAGCGGTGAGCGTGGCTGTAAGGCCGTTTTGCCCTTTGGCCCTGGCTACATCGCGCTTAGCTTCGGCAAGGCGGCGTGAAAAAGCGATAGCTGCCGACCGGTTAGCATTAGCCTCGGCAAGTACCCTATCCGATGAGACAATCATATTATTGATATCTTTCGGAACTGCCAAAACTATCCTGTCATCTCCCGCCTGTCCTATAAAACTGCGCAACGTAAGCGTAGTGATTTCCACATCACGCCTGGCTGTGCCCACTGCTTTCTGCGCGTTGATCTTTTCCAGCTGCAGTTGAAGGATATCGTTTTTTGACACTTTCCCTAACTCGTATTTCAGGTTGGCTATTTTGATGATCCCTTCGGTATTGGCCAAATTGGTTTCTGCCATTTTAAGGTTTACCTGGGCCAGCAGCAGGTCGAAAAAATAACCTTCCACGTCAACCGCTATCTTTTCCTGGGCTTCGATATAAGCCTGCTTGCTTTCGTTAAACTTTAAAGGCTCAATTCTTTTATCCCATTTAAGGCTATTGAACTGAAACAGCGGCTGCGCGTAGTTGATACCATAAGGAATGCCGTTATACAATACATTGTGCCTGTCAAAATCGTCAAAACGCTGCAACTGTGTAGTGCCGAAAATGGTGCCACCGGTGGCTGCGATACTCTGGCTGAAATCAAGCCTTAACTGCGAATTATCATTATGAATAGGCTGAAAAAGTATCGTACCATCGGGCTGCTGTACCTGCGAAAATGTTTTGGTATACCCCGGTAAAATACCGCTTAACGCCAGTTGCGGCTGATAGTTTGATTTGTACGTGCGATACTCCCAATATTTGGTTTCGCGCGTGGTAGCGGCCTGTTTGGCGGCTATGGAGTTGGCCTTGGCCAGCTCAACCACCTGCTGCAGGGTTAGCCTGAGCGTATCGCTGCTGCTCAGGCCGAACGCTGCTGTGCTTATGGTTAGTAATAATATGATGTATAGTATTTTCATGACAATATCCTTTTAAATAAACAGCCAGCCCCCCTCTTTGCTGTTGTTGGTGTTGTCACCAACAACTTTTACCCCAATGATTTTCATAATCACGGAAAGTCGTATTCGAAAGCCTGACGTAGAGCTATTGGTGACAACACCAACAGCGGCAGAGGCACTTCATTACAAGCGTAGTGCGGCAATCTCGTAGCCAATGCATGTCCGATCTGTATAGCTACGAGATTGCTTCGTCGTACCTCCTCGCAATGACATGGCTTTTTTAACTAACATTTCCAACCGACCGAGCAATTCCGATTTCCTTTCTAATTCTTTACCGTTACTTCCCTCGAGTTTTTGTATTCGCTCATATCCGATGTAATAACCTCTTCACCTTGCTTCACCCCGCTTTGTATCTCCACATAATCAAAATTGGTGAGGCCAATATGTACCGTTCTCCGCTCGGCTTTGCCATTGTTAAGCACAAAGATGTCCTGAACAGTGGGACCTTTAAACGCCGGACCGTTGGCTACCCTCATGATTTTGCTGTGTGTGGCCGTTACCAAAAAAACATCTACTTTCATATTAGGCCTGAGCAGTTTGCTCGCCCTGTCGTCAAGCTGTACATCGAAAGAAACTATGCTGTTTTGTATCGATGGGGATACATTACTTACATGTCCGCGCAATTGATCATCATTGATTCGAACAATAACTGGTAGGCCGCTATGAACCTGATCGGCCACGTTATCAGACACACTACCCTGGATCCGGAAACTGCCTAAATCGGCAATGCGGGCGAGGGTCTCTCCTTGCTGAATGTTGGCGCCGATGTTTTTATTTACGTAAGTGATGACGCCCGCTCGTGTCGCAACTACATTTGCCAGATTAAGCTTGCGTTGTAATTCTTTCAAATCATTTTGCTGAATATCGGCAGCTATTTCAGCTTCCTTAATCTCCAGCTGCATGGTTTGTTGTTTGCTTTTGATCTCGTTTTCAAGTTGCTTTTTTTCAAGCTGGGCAACTTTCAGGTTCAGTTCGGCTTGCTCAATATTTTCGCGGGTGCCGCCGCCGGCTTTGTACAGGCGTTTAGCGTTTTCAACCGCATCGGCGAGGTTGCTGATGTGAAGCTGTTTAATGTCGTTATTTGATTGGATGTCGTAGAAGCTTTTATTCAGATCAAGTTTGAGTTTGCTGATCTCGGTGCGTTTGGTTTCGAGCTGAAACTTTTGTTTTTCATAATCGGTTTGGGTAGCCGATTTATCTAGCGTTAATATCGATTGCCCGGCTTTGATCTTATTACCCGCGTCCATCAGCGCGCTTTTGATCGATGCATTTATCGGACTGGTGATGATTTCTTCAAACTCCGGCAACACCTCACCGGTAGCGTTTATGGTATTTTCTATATTGCCAATTTCAACCCTGGCGGTTGTTATTTCGGCCCGGGTGATGGTTGATTTAATATATCCCCGCAAAAGCATCACAGCAAGCACCAAAACAGCTATGCTGCTAATGATGACCAGCGCTGTTTTTTTGCGTTTGGCAGTAGTAACTTCAAGTGCAATTTCCTTATCCATTATGATAAATTTGGATAAAGTTTTGCAAGAGCTATACCAATATTAAATCATTGATTATAAATAAATTATGATATTATAATTTTCAAAAAGTGATCGATATCGGACAAAATCTTCAATATCGACCGTTGATTGATTTTTGATTGCGTTGATGGCGCTGATTTATTTTTTACCGTTGAGCTGTTCCAGGCGGAGATGTTGTATACCTCTGGCATACTAAAAATGTAATTCACTTAGAAGCTGCAAACCTTTTGCACCTCTGATGCAAGTCCATAAGTTGAACCTGCCAGCAACCTAAAAATCAGAGTAATCTGCCGGGCGAAGAAAGATAATATCAGCATGAGAAACGTTATGCTGGTACTCAGCTTTGGCAGAAAGTGTTTTCCAGTAGGCATCTTTGCCAAAGGTATCCCAATGCTTGTCCCTATCCTCTTTGCTGTTAAAGGTGGTCATATACATTAAATTAGGCATGTGACTGCCTGCAATAACTTCCGAATAAAAAACAGCATTGAAACCAAGGCGCTTGAAAAGACCTATTTCATCGCCTACATTAAACATAGTTACCTTGTTTACATTGTATTTTTCGGTAGGGCTTTCATAACTGCGCAACTCGTAAACCCTATCAGCTTTGTTAGCGGTAAGGTTTGGAACTGCTGTTGAAGGCATTCCTGGAAAAGCCTGTAATATAATAGTTTCTAACCGGGTATATGGCTGTTCGTTGTAGGCCGCATCAATATAATCCTTACCATCAGCAAGATATGCTGCATCGGCCTGCAACTTTTGATCAATCCCCATTAACCTATCCCATGACTGAAAAGGCGTAAATACGTATAACAGCTTTGCAGTATCAACCTGGCTTATAGGTTTAAACACACCAACATTTTTAATGCCAGCCCTATGCAACGCAGGTATGTAGGCCTGCTGTAAATACTTTTCAATTGTGCTTTCCTGGGCCTGTGTTTTGTAATGATATATTTTAAGCTGATAATAATTACGTGCTGGCGCTTTTGCCAACGCTATAGTAACCATCAATAAACATGTAAAAAAAGCGACAGACGATTTAAAAAAAAGGTTCATAATGGTGGGATGTTTGGGGAGTAAATATAAATCAATTCAGTAAATCTTTATTGAGTCCGTTTATATATTTACCCCACTTTTCAAGCATTTCCGTTAAATCAGAAAGTTTCATGGGCTTGCTCAGATAATCATTCATACCGGCATCCATGCATGCCTGCCTGTCTTCGGGCATAGCGTTGGCAGTCATGGCAATAATTACCGGCTGGTCATGCATATTACTGCGGATAAAACGGGTTGTTTCCAGGCCATCCATATCTGGCATCTGTACATCCATTAAAATGAGGTTGTAGTGCTTTGCTACCATAGCATTTAGTGCAACATGGCCATTTTCGGCAATATCTGCACTATAGCCCATTTTGCTTAGCATGTGTATAGCCAATTTCTGGTTTATTAAATTATCCTCGGCTATCAAAATACTCATAGGGTAATTTTTAGCAAAATCCTTTGAAAAAGCTGTTTGTGCGGGCTTATACTCTGTTTTGATCCCGCTGCCGGCCTTTAATTGTTCAACAATATGTTTATGTAAAAGATTATGCTTGGTAGGCTTAGTCAGTATCGCGTTAAAGACATTATCCTCCCGTTTGCTTTGTTCGCTGCCAATGGAGCTTAGCAACACAATGGGTATTTCAGGAAATTTTTGTTTTACCTCCTTAGCCAGTTCCAGGCCATCCATTTCGGGCATGCTCATGTCTGTTATCAAAAGATCAACAGGCTCGTCCTGTTGGTTAAGCACCTTCAACGCCTCGGTTGCCGATGCCACAACTACAGGGTCATACTTCCACTGCCGCAATTGGGTATCAATAATATCACGGTTGGTAGCATTATCATCAACAAATAAGATCCGCTTATTTTCAAGTTCGGCGAGGTTAAGGTAAACGTAATTGCGTTTTACTTTTTGCCCCACTTTTGATTTTAAAGTAAACGAAAAGGTGGTCCCTCTCCCAACTTCGCTTTGTACGCTAATTTCGCCCCCCATCAACTTCACCAGTTTTTCGCTGATAGCCAAACCTAAACCGGTGCCGCCGTACTTACGGGTTGTGCTTGAATCAACCTGCGAAAACGGTTTAAATAAACGTTCCAGTTTATCGTCGGCAATACCTATGCCTGTATCCCTTATTTTAAATATCAACTCCAGGTCATCGCCTTTTAACGCTTTCACCCCAACTTTTATAAAAACCTCGCCCTGGGTTGTAAACTTTACAGCATTACCCACCAGGTTAATCAGGATCTGCCGAAGGCGTATCGAATCGGAAATAATTTGCACCGGTACATTATGCTCAACCTGATAAACGAGGTCGAGATTTAAACGCGAAGCCTTTTCGGCAAAAACGTCCAAAACACCTTCAATGCAGTCGCGCAGGTCAAAATCTTCCTCATCTAGCTCCATATTGCCCGATTCAATCTTAGAAAAATCGAGGATATCATTAATAACGGTTAGCAGGGCATCGCCGCAATTTTTTATGGTTTCGGTATACTCTTCCTGTTCGCTTGTAAGCCTGGTACTGGCCAGTAGCGTTGCCATACCAATAACCCCGTTCATAGGGGTACGAATTTCGTGGCTCATAGTCGCAAGGAAAATGCTCTTGGCTTTATTAGCACTTTCGGCTTCCTCACGTGCTTCTTCTGCAGCCTCCCGGGCCAGTCGCTCATTAGCTGTCATTTTTACCAGGCTTTCGGTACGTTCTTTTACCTGCCGCTCCAACACTGTTTTCTGCGCCCTTAAAAACTTAACACGGTAGGCATAAACAAAATATATCAAACCAATTATAGTTGCTGCCGCTATCAACTTAAACCACCACGTTAGCCAAAACGGAGGCACAATAGTAATTTTTAAGCCAGTTGTAGGCGGGGACCATAGCCCCGACGTATTTTGATATTTTAGTTTAAAGGTGTATTCGCCCGGCGGCAAATTGGTGTAAGATGCCGTATTGCGGCTGCCAACGTTATTCCATTCTGTATCAAAATTTTCGAGTATATAGCTATAATTCTTTTTATCAGACGAAGAGTAGTCGAGCGCCGCATACTGTAAGGTTACTACCGATTGTTTATATGATAATTTAATTGCCTTAGTATCGCTTATATCCTGCTTTAAGGGCGAGGGATCATCTTTATCGCGGGCAATTTTTACGGTTTTATTGAACAATTGAAAATTGGTGATCACCAGCGGCATAAAGGCAGATGGCTTTAAAATCTGCTGGGGAGTAAAAGAGTTGAATCCGTTAATCCCTCCAAAAAAGATCCTGCCTTCCTTTGTCTGCAGCGCCGAATGCGACTTAAACTCTTCGTCCTGCAAACCGTCTTCAATAGTATAATTTTTAAAGGTGTGCCTAACCGGATCATAATTAGATAAACCATTGTTTGTGCTTACCCAAATAGTACCCAGCTTATCTTCGCGCACAGCATATATTACATCACTTGGTAAGCCACTTTTTGTGGTGAATACCGTAAAATGCTTAGTGACCGGGTTAAACAGGTTGAGGCCGGAAAGTGTACTTATCCAAATACGGCCTTTGCTATCCTCAAACAAATCGGGGATGCTGTTATTGCTGATGCTGTTGCGTTTTTCATCGTGCTGAAAACGGGTAAAGGTTCCGGTTTTCCTGTCCATCAAATTGAGCCCGGCATCAAAAGTGCCAACCCAAAAGTTATTGTCATGATCTTCAAGCAATGCGTATACCCTGTCGCTGCTGATACTTTTAGGATCATTAGGATCATAACGAAACGCGGAAAATGTCCCCGACTTTTCGTCAAATAAATCAAGGCCTCCGTTATAGGTGCCTACCCAGGTGCGGTGATCGCGGGTATGGGTGAGGGCGTAAATATTATTATTGCTTAAACTGCCGGGCTTTGAGTCATCGTGTTTAAAGTAGGTGAACTTACCGGTGCCAGGACTGTACCTGCACAAACCGTAAGCCCAGGTCCCCATCCAAAAATCGCCCCTAAAATCCTGGGTAATGTTTAATATATAATTCCCTATCAGGCTGTTAGGATTTGCAGGATCATTTACAAAATGCTTAACAGTACCGTCCTTGTTAAACACGTTAACCCCTCCTCCATCGGTGCCTACCCAAATATTACCATTCTGATCTTCATGTAAACAAAGTACAAAATTATTAGCCAGGCTTTGGGGCGATGAGTTATGCCTGAAATGCGAAAAACTTTCGGTGCTGCGCTTATAAAGGTTAATGCCCCCGCTAAACGCCCCAAGCCACATATTACCCATCCTGTCGCGGCAAATACTATAGATCGAATTACCGTTTAAACTTCCCCTGTCAATATCATCGTGCTTATAGTTTGTTATTTTGCCTGTAACCGGATCAAGAATATTAACGCCATTATTTTCCGAACCTATCCAGAGTTTACCATTCAGATCCATACTTAACGACAAAATGGTATTGCCAGAAATGCTGTTCGCATCTTTATCGTTATGGAGATAGTGCTTAAATGTACCTGTTTCCGGAGCAAATAAATTAAGGCCACCATCTTCCGTACCAACCCACAGCCGGCCAGAGTTATCTTCATAAATACAACTTACATAGGTTCCGGAAATACTGGTAGCTATCCCCGGCTTATTTTGATACCGGGTAAAGGCTCCGGTCTTTCGATCAAATAGGTTAAGCCCCCCTCCAAGGGTGCCAACCCATAACTGATGTTTTGAATCTTCTTTTAGTGCTGTTACATCATCGTCGCTTAATGAAGATGAATTTGTATCGCTATGTTTATAATGGGTGATCTTATTTGCAGGAATATCAAACCTGTCGAGCCCGCCTTTTTGGCTTGCTACCCATAAAATACCCTCATGATCAAATATCAGCCGGTTTACAAGGTTACTTGAGATGCTGTTAGGATTGGCGCTGTCATGAAAATAATGTACAAACCTTCCCGTTTTACGATCAAGTTTATTCAGGCCAAATAGTGTTGCCAGCCATATGTTACCATCTTTATCCTCAGCAATATCCGATACCAGGTTGCTGCTTAGCGAATTGTCATCCTGGATACTGTGTTTATAGATCACAAAGCCATACCCGTCATAACGGTTGAGGCCATCTCGGGTGCCTATCCACATAAAGCCACGGCTATCCTGAATTACGGAGCTTACGTTAATTTGAGATAAACCCTCCCGGGTACCGATATGCTCAAACTTAAGGTTCCTATCCTGCGAAAACCCATTTTGGGCAACCAATAAGGCAACCACAACAAACAAATATTTATAGATATTCACAATAACAGTCTGCGTTGAGTTTTAATGATCCCGGAAAAATCTGTCTCTTAAAAAGAGAAACAAAATGGCTTATAGTTAACTTATACGGCTATATTATTTATAAGTTTAAAATAGGCAAAAAAAAGAAACAAAACAGGTACAGTATTAAGCGAGAGCCATAATCAGGAGCAGATTAAAAAATGATGAATAAAAAAATTTCACACTAATTTTTACGTATTAATCGAATTACACGAGTTTTATTTGATATTAGTTAAGCTTAAAGCCGAATGCACAAAGCTTAAAGCTAACAACCTGTTTATCAATATTATTTATCAATCAATTAATAGATTTTATGTAATTTAAGATTCGTGTAATTCGATTAATTGTGGAAGATTTGAAAAGTATTCGTGTGGAAATTTCCCGTTATAGGATATCCGCCGATAGCACACTGTACACACCACAAAAAAGCCTCCCGGCAGATACCGGAAGGCTTATTATAATTTCAGAAAAGCTATATAGCTTACAGTTCTCTTACCCAAATATTACGGAAGCTAAGCGGCTCGCTTTTATCGCCGTGAGCTTGTAATTTAATTGGTGAAGCACCATGTTTTTTACCTTCATACGATGGTTTACCTATGTATTGTGTAGGGCCAAGCAGCTCAAAATTATTTTCAACCAACACACCATTAAAGAACACAGTAGCCCTTGCTGCCGATTTTAATGAACCGTCTTCGTTAAATACAGGGGCAGTCCAGATAACGTCATAAACGTTCCACTCGCCGGGTTTGCGGCCTGGGTTTGCCAATGGGATCACCTGTTTGTACAAGCTGCCTGCCATGCCGTTAACATAGGTTTTGTTTTCGTACGAATCTAAAACCTGTAACTCATAACCGGCATCACCTTTACCTATTGAGGCCAGAAATACACCGCTGTTACCGCGGGCCTGTCCGCTGCCTGTAATGTTTGCAGGTACTTTCCACTCTATATGCAGTTGATAGTTGTTAAAACTTTTTTTGGTCTCGATATTACCGGTAGCTTTGTTTACGGTAAGTACATCACCTTTTACCAACCATTTGGCCGGGGTTTTATCTTCAACAGAAACCCATTCGTCAAGGCCTTTGCCATTAAACAGGATGATAGCATCTGAAGGGGCATCGCCTAAGTTTTTACCGGGTGTAACTACTTTAGGAATTGGTTCCCAAATTTCAGTATCCTCTGGTTTAGCGTTTTGCGCATTTGCCATGAAGCAGCTCCCTGCTAAAAGGGCGGTTAATATTAATGGATATTTCATCTCTCTAAAATAATTGGTTTAAACGTGAAGCGTATTTTTCAGATATGAAGCACTTTTTGCGATGCTCACATACGGATCGATATTGGTATAGTTTTCCTGCTCAACAATAAAATGCTTAATGCCCGCAAGTTTAGCTTTACCCAATATGGTTTTAAAGTCGATATCACCGTTACCTATCTCAGTATTCAGTTCGGCATTGGTTTTATCCCTGTCTTTAACATGTACAAAATTGAAACGGCCCGGATGTTTTTCAAAAATTTCAACCGGATTTTTACCGGCACGTACTACCCAGTAAATATCCATTTCCATGGCTACCAGCTTAGGATCGGTATTGTTTAACACCACATCGTAAAAAGTAGTATCGCCAACAGGTGCCCACTCAAAATTGTGGTTATGGTAACCTAATTTCAAGCCCGATTTTTTCAGAATCTCAGCAATCTTATTCATTTTTTCGGCAACGCCTTTGCAGTCGTCAACCGTTTTAATAAAGCTGTGGTTTAATGCGGGTATAATGATATGTGATTGACCAATAGTATTGGCAACCTCAATGTATGCGTTCAGGTCATCAGTTTTACCTGAGCCTAAGTATTCGTCCAGGCCGTAATGACCGCTTGGCGTTGTTAAGCCGTTATCCTTTAAAAGCTGGCTAAATTCCTTGCCTTTTAATCCCCAATAACCGGTTTCTTTATTAAAACCAAAGGTTTCTACCTCATTATAACCGGCTTTTGCTACTTGTGCAATAACACCTTTTACATCTTTGGGCAATTGATCGCGCAGGCTATACAATTGCAGGCCCACTTTATTTGAAGCCTTCGCCGATACCAATTTAGGTGCAATAACCGCACCGGCAGCAATTAGTCCGGCTTGTGCTAAAAATGTTCTTCTGGTTGTCATGTATTTGTTTTAGTTTGTTTAGCTTTTTAGAGTGATAAGGTGATGTAAGGTTTAAACATCACAAATATGCACCGCCTTTTTAAGCGAAGCTATTTTGTCTTTTTGTTTCGGAATGAATTCCTGGGCCACAAAGCCCTTATGCCCTACCTCAACTATGGCGCGCATAATGGCCGGGTAGTAAAGTTCCTGTGTTTCGTCAATTTCGTTACGGCCCGGAACACCGCCGGTATGGTAATGCGCAATGTATTGGTGGTTTGCGCGGATGTTACGGATCACATCGCCTTCGTCAATCTGCATATGATAAATATCATAAAGCAGTTTAAAGTGTTCAGAACCAATCCTGCGGCAAAGCTCTGCTCCCCACTCTACTCTATCGCACTGGTAATCTTTATGGTCAATTTTACTGTTCAACAGTTCCATTACCAGTATTATATTATGCTTTTCGGCAAGGGCAACCATTGGCTTAAGGCCTTCAACACAGTTGTTCCAGCCTTCCTCGTCGGTTTTACCGCGACGGCTGCCGCTAAAGCAGATCAGGTTTTTGTAACCGGCTTCAGCTACCAACGGAATCATTTTAGTATAGTTTTCATGTAACTTGGCGTGAAACTGTTTATCGCCAAAACCATCGGTAAGGTTAATTTCGGCACCGTTACACATGGATGAGAACAAGCCATATTTTTTAAGAGTTGGCCAATCTGAAGGGCCTACAAGATCAATACCTTTTATGCCGATATCTTTAGCAGCAGCACAAAGCTGATCTACGGTAAAATCACCATAGCACCAGCGGCATACTGCATGGTTAATATTGCCTTTTAGCTTATTATCCGCCTGCATATTTTTTTCGTTTTCGGTGGTAAATGAAGATAATACGCCCGACGCGCCAATTGCCGCCGTGCCCGCGATCATGCTTTTAATAGCCGAACGCCTGTTTTGATTTGATGCCATGGTTATATTTTGGTTTGAGCTGGTAATTATTGGGTTGCACCCTTTTTTTCTTTGAACGACAGGAAGAATAACAGGAATACCGCAGCAGCGATAGAAGCCGGTATCAGCCAAATCATTTTCCAATCGTGACCTGCGGGACTATTATAGCTATCAGATATCTTTCCTGCTACGTAAAAGCCAATCAACATACCCACGCCATAAGTAGCAAGAGTAATCATACCCTGTGCGGCACTTTTGTATTGTACACCGGCTTTCGAGTCTGTATAAATCTGCCCTGATACAAAGAAAAAGTCATAACAAACGCCATGCAATGCCAGGCCAATAAGCAGCATAAAGCTCAGATCACCTGCGTTACCGTAGGCGAATAAAACATAACGCACAGTCCAGGCCAACATGCCAACAAGTATTGTCCATTTAAAGCCGGCCTTTTTAAAGAAAATTGGTAAACAAAGCAGGAACAATAATTCTGAAATCTGGCCGATGGTCATTTTACCGGTTGGATTATCCATCTTAATATCAGTAAGGAAGCTATTGGCATTTTGATAGTAAAATGCCAACGGGATACAGATCAAAATAGAGGCAACAAAAAAGATAGCATAGTTTGTATCCTTAAGTAATTTTAAGGCATCTAAGCCAAGCATCTGGCTGATGCTTACCTTTTCGCCCTTAGCAACCTTTGGCGGGGTTGCCGGCAGCGTGAAACTGAACAAACCTAAAACAGCTGATGCTATACCAGCCATAAGGAAGGTATTTTTCAGCATGTTTCTGCTTATACCAGCGGGGGAATCCCAATGAAAAACAAAGCTGATAAGCAAACCGGCTATAATCCAGCCTGCTGTACCAAAAACCCTTATTGATGAAAATTCCTTTTCGGGGTCGGTCATCTGGTTAAATGACACCGAGTTTACCAACGCCAGCGTTGGCATGTACAATATCATGTAACCTAACACATAGGGATAAAATACAGAAACATCAGTAGCAGAGTACATTTGATACATTAATGCAGCGCCCACTAAATGAAGCACACCTAATATCTTCTCAGCATTAAAATATTTATCGGCAATTAAGCCAATAATAAACGGAGCAATGATAGCGCCCCATGATTGTGTTGAAAAAACTTCGCCAGACTGTGCACCTGTAGCGTGAAGCGATTTATCTAAAAAAGTACCTAAAGTTACAAACCATGCGCCCCAGATAAAAAACTCCAGGAACATCATGAACGATAGCTTTGATTTTATCCCTATGGTCATGAAAATTTTATTATTTTTTTAGTGATAAAATGTACTTTACAATTTCTTTAGCGTCGCTTTCAGGCAATGAAGGGTGTGGAGTCATAGCAATGTTACCCCAGTTACCGCTGCCGCCGGCAATGATCTTTTTAGCAAGCATATCGATATTAGCCTCTGAAGCATCATATTTTTTAGCCACATCTTCAAATGCAGGGCCAATAACTTTGGTGTCAACTTTATGACAGGTGCTGCAATCTAACGAAGCCATTAATTTTTCGCCGGCTGATGAACCTGCAGAACCACCTGCCGATTCGGTACCGGTTTTTGCTACTACAGTATCAGCATTAGCATCGGCAGCTTTAGCTGATTGATTGGCACCGTTAGTGCTGTCGCTGCCACCGGTGTTTTTTGATGAATTTCCGCCACAGGCAGCAAATGCCGCACTGATACAAAGAATAACGAATACTTTTTTCATAAAGATTAATTGTGGTTTATGATGATAACCTAACAGAAAATCTGTTCCTTAACAAAGCCCCTGCTGTTTTTCATCATGTAATTTTAATTGGGTTGGTTAATCAGGCGAAAATTACAACTTTTTATCATAATTAAAACCCTATTAAACCGATATAGCGCCTAATGAAGCGGTTTTTTTACGTGAACGCATGTAAATTACCAGCCCCACAAATGCTACGATTAATGCAACCGGGATAATCAGCGTTGTATTCAACACTTCCGGGCCCGCTGCAGATCGCGCAGCATCAAATGCCTTAGCCATGTCCGAGCCCGCCGGCGCAGAGCGGTAAGCATCCAAACTTGCCCCTGCCGGTAATTTCGAAACCATGATCTTGTCATAAAAACCGCCCATGAACATCATATAAATGGATACCCCGAACATACCGGCGCCCCCCATCAGGTTTAAACCCACGGCACCTGTACGCGGCAGGTTTTCGGCCACAAAACCTATCATACATGGCCAAAAGAAAGCTACACCAAGGCCAAAAACCACCGCTGCAAAATAAATAGCATCGCCGTGCAAATGCACCATCAGGTAAATACCCAATGCCGATAATATCGCAGAGATCAGCAATACACCCTGCGGAGCCAAACGATGTACAATCGGACTTGCAAACGCACGGCCCAATACCTGTACCGAAGCAACGAAAGTTAAGATAAGGATAGCATTATCCGTAACCGTTTTGAACAAAACGTCTGTCCATTGGTTGGTGAACAACTCGGTAATAGCTGTACCGAACATGCAAATAATCATGAACAGAAACAGTGGGTTGATCAATGCTTTATACATATCCTCGGTACTAACACCTGCCGATACACGCTCCGTAACCGGGAAATCCAGTTTCGAAAACAAATAACCATAGGCTATGGTAGGGATCAGCATCAACGCTATCTCTACCTGTGAGATCCAGTATGGTTTAGGCGATACGCCATGGGCCAACGCAGTATCCAGCCCAAATACGATTAAGGTACCAATTACAATCCCTGCAGGAAACCAAAGGTGAAAGTGGTTAAGCTTGGTTGTTTTATTATCGGTAAACAATGACGCTACCAGCGGGTTGCAGGAAGCTTCAACAGTGCCGTTGGCAATCCCTATCATTAAAGTAGAGAGGAACAACGTCCAATAGCCATTGGCAAAAATGGTAAGCAAAATCCCTACCAGGTGAAATACGAAAGCTGATACCAATAGTTTTTTCATACCGATGATATCAACAATAAAGCCCCCGATAATAATAGCCAGCGGAAATCCCCAGAAGGCGGTTGCCGCGATAGTGCCTAATTGTGAAGCGTTCAGGTGGAATCTTACACCCTGGTCGCTCAGGATCCCGGCACGGATACCGAATGACAATGAAGTTACCAGCAATGACAGGCAGCTTGCCCTGAATAGCTGTGCACGGTTAATAGTTTGCATTTTCAAATTACTTTAGGTTTATATGATAATTGGGTTAATTGGTTTATCAAAATGCGTTTTGCCGAATTACATCAGCTTTGTATTTGCCCGCTTTGCAAATCCCTCTTTGCCGGCGGGTTATTCATACTCCTTGCGCTCATTTGTAATGAATGCTTAATATGGTTTGGCGATTGTATCGCCACTCGCGTTACAAACACGAAGTCACCTTACGCGCTCATTAGAAACGGGCGCGAGACGGGGACAGCAAGTTGCAAATCCAGACTTACGAAGTTTTAAAAACTTCGTAAGTCTTAGACCCTATTGTCATGCCGAAACAAGTTTAGCATGACGTTTTTTAAAATTCTAAATCATTGATTAAATCCGAAATCAAAAATCCGAATTCCGAAATCAAAAAATTATATTCCCAATGTTTTCCTATTGAAAGCATCATCAGAGCCTGACGCTGCGAAATCGTCAAAAGCACGTTCTGTTACACGGATAATATGATCTCTGATGAACGGGGCGCCTTCTCTTGCGCCGTCTTCAGGATGTTTAAGTGCACATTCCCATTCAAGCACAGCCCATCCTTTGTAATCATATTGCGTTAATTTACTGAATATCGATTTAAAATCAACCTGTCCATCGCCCAATGAACGGAAACGGCCGGCACGGTTAACCCAGTTTTGGTAGCCTCCGTAAACACCCTGACGCCCGGTTGGGTTAAACTCAGCATCCTTAACATGGAACATTTTGATACGTTCATGATAGAGGTCGATATATTCCAGGTAATCCAGGCATTGCAATACAAAATGCGACGGATCATACAGTAAATTAGCACGTTTGTGGCCTTTTACATGATCAAGGAACATCTCGTAAGTGATACCGTCATGCAGGTCTTCGCCCGGATGGATCTCGTAGCAAAGGTCGATGCCGTTTTCTTCGTAAACATCCAAAATCGGTGTCCAGCGTTTAGCTAATTCGCCAAAAGCAGTTTCGACTATACCGGCAGGGCGTTGAGGCCATGGGTATACCATAGGCCAAAGCAGCGCACCACTAAAAGTTACCGAAGCATTTAAACCTAAATTTTTTGAAGCTTGTGCTGCATATTTTAACTGCTGTACAGCCCATTTTTGTCTTTCGGCCGGGTTACCGCGCAGATGTTCAGGTGCGAAACCATCAAACAGTGCATCATAAACCGGGTTTACAGCAACCAGCTGACCTTGCAAGTGAGTTGATAGTTCGGTAATTTCCAAACCGGCAGCATTTACTATACCTTTGATTTCATCGGCATAAGTTTTGCTTTCGGCAGCTTTTTGCAGATCAATGAAACGGGCATCATTTGTTGGCAACTGCACGCCTTTATAACCCAGGCCAGCTGCCCATTGACAAATAGATTCAAGGCTGTTAAATGGTGCCGCGTCTCCTATAAATTGTGCTATAAATATGGCAGGTCCTTTTATAGTAGTCATGTTTTTTATTTTAAGTAGATGGTAAATTAAATAGTGAAATCAGTCCATTTAAGGTCCGATTTACCTGATGCTATCACATTTTCGATAAAGGCCATTCCGCGAACGCCTTGTTCAATACCCGGGAAATCCAGTTCTTCAGGAGTAGCTTCTTTACCTTCCAAACCGGCTTTAACCGTTAAAGCAAAGTTGCGGTACAGATTGGCAAATGCTTCCAGATAACCTTCCGGGTGACCAGCTGGTGTACGTGTGTTATGCTGAGCAAATGAGCTGGTATAACCACCGCCAGTACGCCAAATCTCAGCCGGTTTATCGGTGTACATCACAGTTAATGAATTAGCATCACTCTGGTGCCATTCCAAACCACCTTTTTCACCATACACCCTGATCTTCACATTATTTTCTTCGCCGGCAGCAATCTGGGTAGCAGTAAGCACACCGCTTGCACCGTTGTTGAATTTCAATAAGGCAGCGCCATCGTCGTCCAGCTTGCGGCCAGGAACTACAATGTTGATATCAGCACAAATTTTTGTCACCTCTAAACCTGTAACGTACTCGGCCAGGTTAAAGGCGTGTGTACCTATATCGCCCATAGCACCTGCAATACCGCTTTTACCCGGATCGGTACGCCATGAAGCCTGCTTATTATCTTCTCCTTCTAAAAATGTGCTTAACCATCCCTGTGGATACTCAACATAAACCTTTTTAACAGTGCCTATGGCGCCTGCTTTGATCAATTGTTTAGCTTCCTTAACCATAGGGTAACCGGTATAAGTATGCGTAAGGCAAAACAGTTTACCCGATGCCTTAACCACTTTTTCCAGTTCTTTAGCTTCTTCAAGCGAAAAGGTCATGGGCTTATCAAGCACCACATGGAAGCCATTCTCAAGCGCCATTTTGGTTGGGGCAAAATGCACATGGTTTGGCGTTACAATACTGATCACCTGTACACGCTCGTCTTCGGGCATTTGTTTTTCTTTTTCAATTAGTTCCTGGTATGAGCTGTATGAGCGGCTTGCAGGTAAGCCCAGCAAAAGGCCGCTGGCTTGCGATTTTTCGGCATTACTGCTAAAAGCGCCGCAAACCAGTTCATATTCGCCATCAATACGGGCGGCTATGCGGTGTACAGCACCAATAAAGGCACCTTGTCCGCCGCCAATCATTCCTAATCTTAATTTCATTTGTTTTTGTTGGGGTTGATGTTTTTTGATTAAAGGCTTCTCAATCGATTGTATACGTCAAAAACAGCATTACATTATAATGCTGTTTTTGACAATAAATTCATTGGGGTAATCACCAAAGATATGATCAATTGATATTGCAATTTTTTAGGTTGCCCAGGCTTTATCGCCTTTTTTGTATGGCAGGTTGCCGTCGTACTTGCCCGGAACGGCAATATAACGTAATGCCTGTGTAGCACCCGGCTTTGAAGTGAAGAAACCCAACAGGGTTAATTCTTTCAGCATCCTGAAGTAATGGTTAGGATCTTCGGGCTTTTTGGTTTTGGTATATTCTTTTTGTTCTTTGTCAAGCGCGGTTAATAGTTCGGTACGCTGTTCAGGAGTAGCCTCCAAAAACTTTTTACCATATTTTTTGTCGCTTGCATCATTCAGGTCCTTAAGGCCTTTAGTGAAAATTTTCTGATCATCGGCAGTGTAGCAATCCTGTACCATTACCGTCATAAACTTACCAATTTCGGCTGCTTTAGCACCCGGGGTTGAAGTTGCAGGCAAAATGGTTTCGCCAATTTCATCCATCAGGGCCACATCATCCTGTGTAAAAAGGTCGTTTACTTTCGGCGAAGATGGTTTACATCCGGAGATGAAGAACTCGGCGCCGATGATGGTACCGCCAAGGATCAAACCTACCCTGCCTATCGCTTCTCTTCTATTCATGTTTAATTATTGATTTAATGAATTAGTGAATTAGTTGGGTTAGTGAATTAGTGTTTACCAGAGTTACGAAGTTTAAAAACTTCGTAACTCTTTTCCCAACTAATCACGTATTCCTAAATTACGCTTTTAATACGAAACCTTCGCGGTAATCGCGCTTTATATATTGGTTAACTGCATCAAAGTTGGTAACTTTCATAGCCTGGTTATCCCAAACTAATTTTACCCTGCCGCCGTTAAGCTCATGACCACGCACCGCAAGGTTAGCCATCAATAAAGCCTCCGTAAGCGGACCAGCCTTATCAAACGATGAGCTTAGTTCTGTTTTACCGTAACCGGCAATACAGCCTTCAACCCACTGCGCATAGTGACCATTGGCGCCGCCCGGTACACGTGCCCATTTTTGCGGAGCTTTCGCATCTTTGGTAAGCGATTTTGGTAATAACGTAGGCGCATCAGAATAAGTACTTGCGTACATTTTTCCTTTTGTACCGATGAACAAAGTACCGTTGCCTTCTTCGCCGCCGAAGTTTTCACTTGCTAACAATTCGATAGGTCTTTCAGGCTGGATACCACCGTCCATCCAGTGCAGGGTAACGTCGCCTTTTGTTTTATTAGTTTTAGGGAATGTCAATGTGATGTGGCTTGACGGAGGGCAGCTTTCAGGGAAATGGCCTTCTTTAAACTCATCTACATAAACACTGCCAACGCTGGCCTGAACATCTTTTGCATACTGGATACCCAATACGCGGAAAGGAGCTTCAACCAGGTGGCAGCCCATATCGCCAAGGGCACCTGTGCCGTAATCCCACCAACCACGCCAGTTAAATGGAACCAGTTTATCAACGTAATCTTTTTTAGGCGCAGTACCTAACCACAGGTCCCAATCCAACTCTTTAGGGATGTTTGGCTGTGGCGGTGGCCATGCAATACCTTGCGGCCAAACCGGGCGGTTTGTCCAGCAGTAAACGGTATGCACATCACCAATCAGGTCGGCATCATACCATTCTGAAAGTAAACGGGTACCATCATTTGATGAACCCTGGTTACCCATTTGTGTTACCACTTTGTATTTTTTTGCAGCCTCTGTTAACAAACGCGCTTCCCAAATATCATGGGTTAATGGCTTCTGAACATAAACGTGCTTGTTTAACTGCATCGCATTGTATGTGATGATAGCGTGGTTATGATCGGGAGTTGAAACCGAAACGGCATCAAAATGTTTGTGTTCTTTATCAAACATTTCGCGCCAGTCTTTATAATACTTTGCTTTAGGGAAATCGCCGCGTGATTTGGCCGCTCTGCGGTCGTCCACATCGCACAGGAAAGCGATTTCGGCTTTACCGCTTTTGTAAAAGTTAGCAATATCGCTTTGGCCTTTACCACCGGCGCCTACGCCGGCAATCAATAACTTGTCGCTTGGAGCTATAAAACCCTTACCGCCCAAAACATGGCGTGGAACTATCATAAAACCAGCGGCTGCAATAGCGCTGCTTTTGATAAATTGCCGTCTCGACGGGTTTGGGGTTTTGTCCTTTTCTTCAGTCATAGGTTGTTCTTATTAGGTTGTTTTTATGTGATGCAGATTAAATTTCGCCTTTTTTAAGTATCTCAACAGCATGATTGGCAGCACGTGCAGTTAATGCCATATAAGTAAGCGAAGGGTTTTGGCATGCTGCCGATGTCATACATGATCCATCGGTAACAAATACGTTTTTAGCATCCCAAACCTGGTTCCACTCATTCAATACTGAAGTTTTTGGATCGCGGCCCATACGTGCAGTACCCATTTCGTGAATACCACGACCAAGGAACGGATTAGTGCTGGAAGTTTGAACATCTTTAGCCCCAATTGCTTCAAGCATTTCTTTGCCGTCTTTTTCCATATCGATACGCATTTTCAGCTCGTTTGCTTTTAATTCGGCATCAATGGCAACAACTGGTAAGCCCCATTTATCTTTTTTGGTTTTGTCGATAGTAACCTTATTGTCGTGGTAAGGTAATGTTTCGCCGAAAGCGCCCATACCTATATGCCATGAACCTGGCTCAGTCAATGCATCCTTAAATGCACCACCGATATTCAGTTCGGCAATGTCGCGGCTCCAGCCTTCGCGGCTTGCCGAACCCTGATAACCGAAACCGCGGATGTAATCACGCTTTTCGCCGTTAAGGTTACGATAGCGTGGGATATAGAAACCATTTGCACGGCGACCGAAATAATATTTGTCCTCATACCCTTCAATTCTGCCATAAGCACTAACATTAAGGTGGTGGTCCATCAGGTTGTGGCCCAACTCGCCGCTGCTGCTACCTAAGCCGCCTTCCCATACGTCGGTTGCTGAGTTCATCAGGATCCAGGCCGAGTTTATGGTTGAAGCGTTTACGAATACGATCTTAGCGAAGTATTCATAAGTTTTGTTGGTTTCAGCATCCAGTACTTCTACACCTTTAGCTTTCTTGGTGTCCTTATCGTACAATATTTTGGTAACGATAGACCATGGACGCACCGTTAAATTGCCGGTAGCCATAGCCGCAGGCAAAGTAGCCGATTGTGTGCTGAAATAAGCACCGAACGGACAACCTAACCAGCATTTATTACGGTACTGGCAGTTGGTACGGTTGTTATGCGGCACAGTGATATTGGCCGTACGGCCAATGATCATGTGACGTGCTTCTTTATAGAATTCTTTAAGGCGTTTTGAAACGTCTTTTTCAACCACGTTCATTTCCATTGGCGGCATAAAATCGCCATCAGGAAGAATTGGTAAACCATCTTTATTACCAGAGATACCGGCAAATTGCTCGGCATAACTATACCATGGAGCGATATCTTTATAACGGATAGGCCAATCCACAGCTATACCATCTTTCAAGTTGGCTTCAAAGTCAACATCAGCCCAGCGGTATGACTGGCGTCCCCACATTAGTGAACGACCGCCTACGTGATAACCACGAAACCAGTCGAACCTTTTGATCTCGGTGTATGGGCTGTCTTTATCACTTGCCCAATAGTCAAGGTTTGTTTCATTTAACGGATAGTCGCGCTTAAGAACCGGGTAATCCTCAATCATTTTTTGGGTACGACCGCCTCTATGCGGAAATTCCCATGGATCTTTGGTTGCATTTACGTAATCTTTAATATGCTCGATATTACGACCACGCTCAAGCATGATGGTTTTCAAACCCTTTTGTGTTAGTTCTTTGGCAGCCCACCCGCCTGAAATTCCTGAGCCAATGACTATTGCGTCATAAGTGTTTGCAGACATACGAATAATATGATTAGTTTAATTTGTTTAGTACTTGGTTATCTGGTTAAATGTATGAATAAAATTCATTTTGCAAAATTACATTGTGTTTTTTTTACACATAGGTCGCCCCCCGGCCCCCTAAAGGGGGAGCTGCTTTTACATCCCCTTTAGGGGGTTGGGGGGCTAAATATTCCCCTTCTTCATCTCGCTCATGGCGTAATCAGCAGCACGTGCGGTAAAGGCCATATAGGTTAATGATGGGTTTTGGCATGAGGTTGAGGTCATGCTGGCGCCATCAGTAACAAATACGTTCTTAACGCTATGCACCTGGTTCCATTTGTTCAATATGGATGTTTTAGGATCATTACCCATGCGTGCACCGCCCATTTCGTGGATATCCAAACCGGGGGCGCGTTTATCGGTACTGGCTTTAATATTAGTAAAGCCGGCGCTGCTAAACATTTCGGTTAGCTGCTCTATATAATCCTTCTTCATCTTTTCATCGTTATCGTCGTAATCAACGTTCATCTTTAATAAAGGCACGCCCCAGGCATCTTTTTGCTTATCATCCAGGCTTACAAAATTGCTTTCCTTCGGGATGGTTTCGCCCATCATGTGCGAACCTACGTGCCATGGGCCAAGCTCTTTATTAGCCAGGTTTTCTTTCAGGCTGCTGCCTACGCCATCCCAGCTGCGCTGCGGATAACGATAAGCACTAAAGCCCGATGCATAGCCGCGTAAAAAGTCAGTTTCCTGTTTATATACGTTCCTGAACCGGGGAATGTAACCACCGCCGGCAGGGTTACGGCCATCGGTTGTCCATTCTTTAGCGCCATCATACTCGGCACCAATATGGGCCGAATAATTATGGAAGGCAACATATTTACCCAACACACCACTGTCGTTGCCGAGGCCATTAGGGAAGCGGTGCGATTTGGAGTTAAGCAATATCAGGTTGGTATTTAACGCTGCTGCATTCACAAAGATTACTTTGGCGTAATACTCAATAGCTTCTTTGGTATTGGTATCAATAACCCTTACGCCGGTTGCTTTGCCAAGCTTGTCGTCATAAATAATGGATTCAACCACCGAGAAAGGCCTTAACGTAGCGTGGCCTGATTTTAACGCCCATGGAATTGTAGTAGCATTCGCGCTGAAATATCCACCAAACGGGCAACCACGCTCGCAGATAGTACGTCTTTGGCATTGTACCCTACCCTGATCTAAGTGAATCTGTTTAGGGGTTGACAAATGCGCACAACGCGCACTGATCACATACCTGTTTTTATATTTACTTTTTACGTGATCTCTAAAATATTCCTCAACAGTGTTTAACGGAAATGCGGGCAGAAACTCACCATCCGGCAATTCGGCAATACCATCCCGGTTACCGGAAATACCCGCAAATTTCTCTACATAACTATACCATGGGGCAATATCCTTATAACGAATAGGCCAGTCAACAGCGAAACCATCACGGGCAGGGCCTTCAAAATCAAAGTCACTCCAGCGTTGGGTTTGGCGTGCCCATAGCAGGGATTTACCGCCAACCTGGTAACCGCGGATCCAATCGAAGGGTTTATCCTGTATATACGGGTGCTCAGCATCTTTTACAAAAAAGTGTGCCGCGCTTTCTCCAAATGCATAGCAGCGGTTCACTATTGGGTTGGCCTCCTGAACAGCCATCGGCAATTCGCCGCGGTGCTCAAACTCCCAGGGGTACATATTGGTAGTGGGATAGTCTTTTATGTGTTTTACATCGCGGCCCCGCTCCAATATCAGCGTTTTCAACCCTTTATCTGTAAACTCCTTAGCAGCCCATCCCCCGCTCATACCCGAGCCAATTACTATCGCGTCGAAAGTGCGTTCCTTAACGCTGTCGATATTTAAATTAGCCATTACTTATACTGCTTGCTTTTGTTTATAAGGGAAATGTGCATTGTACCTGCCCGGCACAAGCTCATATACCACTATGTTGGTCATAAAATATTTTGAATTGGTGTAACCGTTTATGGTTTGCCTTTTTACTATGCTGTAAAACTTTTTAAGCTCGGGCGAATATTTCCCTGCCGGCGGAGTGGCCGGTGCAGCATCCTTCTTGTCGCCGCTTTTCTGTGCAGCCGCTTCTTCCGCTTTACCTTCCTTTTCTATATCCAGTAAAAATGCCTCCCGGGTTTTGGTATCCAGCTGGTCAAACGTTTTACTATATAATTTTTGAGACTGATCTGCAAAATGTTCCATACCGGTTACAAATGCCTGCTGATCTTCTTTTTTATAGCAATCATCCAGCATTTTCAGTACAAATAAATGCAGCTGCAGGTCTTTAGCGCCCGGCGTTGTTGTTTTAGGAATAATAGTTTCCGAAACATCACCTATCAACTGCTCCTGATTGGCAGTGATGTCGATATTTTTGAGTGCAACCTTCGACTTTGTTTTATCCTGTGAACAGGCCGGGAGCAATGCCGCTCCTCCTATGATCAAAGCCAGGTTTTTAATGACGGTACGCCGGTCCATTGTTTAAACTAAATTGTTTTAGCGAAGCCCATTTTATCTGCCATACTATTTTTAGTCTATTGAACAGATAAAGGATGAGGCTTTTTATGATTTATAACGTGTTCCCAAACTTAATAATTACAATCTAAAATTAAAGGCCGGGGAATTAAATATTCACGAGAGCGTAAGATAGCTTTATACTCTTAATAACCCCATTTTTTCATGATTTGTAAATCAATTTTTACACAATCGATTGGGTCCATCCCCTGGTATGATTCCTGCTCAATAATAAATAACGAGGTGCCTCCTTTTTTTGCACCAGCCTTTACAATATCTTTAACGGGCAGTATCCCTTTACCTAAAATTGTACTTTCGGTGTCATCGCCATTATGTGGCGGCACCTTAATTTCGTCTTTTACGTGCATTGACTGGAACCTGCCGGGATACTTATTAATAAACTCTAACGCCATACCGCCGGTGCTGAACATGTTGCCGATGTCAATTTGCTGAGCAACCAAAGCCGGATCGGTATTTTGAATGATATAATCATAAAGCGTGATATCACCTACTTTGGTACTGATCTCAAAATTGTGGTTATGATAACCAAACATCATTGACGATTGCTTACAAAGTTCACCACACTTGTTAAACTGCTCCATTGTACGTTTCAGGGCATCGGTGTCGGTGCGTACCTTTTCGTCAAGCCATGGACTTATCACAAATTTTTGCCCCATGGTGGCTGCATCCTCAATGGTATATTTCCAGGCATCGGTAAAATCATTTTTAGATGCATCCCAGTGCTGAGGTGTCATTACGGTATGGCCGCTTGGCATTTTCAGGTCAAGGTCGGCCAGGACCTTTTTAAATTCTTTAGCAGTATAGCCGTAAAATTTCCTGTCGATATAATTAGCATGCTCCACATGTGCATAACCCGCATCAGCAATCTTTTTAAGCGTTCCCTGCGGATCGGCTTTCATGGCATCGCGTACACTATAAAGCTGCACCCCTACGCGCTTTAGTTTATTGTCAGTTGCTGCAAATAAACTATCATGAAGCAAAGCCGCTCCGGCTACTGCCATTGCACCGGTTTTTAAAAATGATCTGCGTGATGTATACATGGTTATATGTTTAAGGTTATTTTGCTATCGGGAATACAGGAAACAATAAATCGGAATTACTTACAAAAGCAAGATGCTTGCTATCCGGCGCCCATGACGGGGTGTTGATAGTACCCTGCCCGCCGTATAGGTAAGCAACTACTTTTGACGGACCGCCTTCAATTGGCATTACCCGTAAATATACATGTTTATAAAATGGATGATCGCCGGGAGATACTTCGCTTTTCAGGAATGTGATGTAAACTATCCATTTGCCATCCGGCGAAATATGCGGAAACCAGTTATTATAATCATCGTTAGTAAGCTGTGTTTGCTCACTGCCGTCGGCTTTCATACGCCAAACCTGCATGAGGCCGCTACGTACCGAGTTGAAGTAAATATACTTACCATCGGGCGAATATTCAGGCCCGTCATCAAGCCCGGGGGTATTGGTGAGACGCTCTTCGGGACCACCGTTCGCCGGGATGCGGTACACATCAAATTCCTTATTGCGTTCGCCGCAAAAAACAATATACTTTTTATCGGGCGACCAGCCATGCATATAGCTTGCACCGTGCCCGGTTTGTGTTACCCGGGTTGCCTCCCCCCCTGCTGATGACACAGTGTACCCAATTGAAGGGCCACCATCACCACTGCTAATGGCCAGCATTTTGCCATCAAAGGAAAGCACATGATCATTATTATTGTTCTTAGCGATGCCTGTATTGAGTACTGTTGGCGTATGCGATTTAAGATCAAATTTATAAAGCGAGCCTTCGCTGTTATAAATAAGCGATTTCCCATCAAGCATCCAGTTTGGCGCCTGGATCGATTTTGGCGACTGATAAATCACAGTAGCGTTCCGACTCTCCAGGTCGAGCAGTTCAATCGCACTGCCTAAATACTGTTTATACGGCACAAGCGTAGCCGGGGCTGGTGTAACAATACGTGTATTGTTAAATACCGCTTTCTCGGTAACATCAGCATTGTGCGAACAGATGAAGATGCCAACATACACGTCGTCGCCTAAATCAAGATCGGTAACTTCTTCACTCACAAACAAATCACCTTTACGTGCTACCGACATGGTGTAGGTATTGCCTTTACGCTCCAACTGGATCACATCGGCGGCGGTGATGGATGCTTTCTTTTCCTCAGTGATTCCACTTACAGTTTTACGGTATTGCAATGAAGTTAAACCATCGCCATGCACAACCGCATTGATATGTTTTGAGTTTGAATCGAGCGTGGCACGCACCATTAAACCTACCTTGCGGTGGGCCTCAACGCCTTTACCTATAAAAGCTGCGTTGGTGCGAAGGATGAAATCGCCTTTCATTTTCTTCCACACAAAATGGAAGTCATCATGCGTAGCCCAGATGTTTTGGCCCGAACCGGTTAGGGTATACTGCTGCAGTTTGGGGTCATATACCCCGCTACCCGCATGTTTAACTGTACCTACATCGGTTTGCCCGTCAAAAATTCCCGGTCCCTGAGCCTTAACCCGAAATGAAAACAAGGCAACGCAAGCCATGCATAACACAACGTTTAATATTTTACAGCGCATTGGTTTGGTGTTTAGTGTACACTATAATCGGTTCACTAAGGTATATAATCAATTCGCAATTAAGATAGTACTATTTTAACAATTCTCCACTTTTTTAACATATAACCAGATTTTTACAAAGTGTAATTTTAACACGGAGTGGAGATTTAAGCCGTTGTTGGTGTTGTCACCAACAACAACCTGGCAGGTAACGCTGAACCTCGCTGGCTTGGAGCAGAGTTGTTGGTGACAACACCAACAACGGCTAAGGGAAACGGGAATTTCAAAATACAAAAAGGCCATAGCAATCATCCCGCTATGGCTTTCCATATATAATATTATAAAGCAGCTTACTCCGCCTCGGCCAATATCTCGTTAACGGGTATCGCCACAGGTACAATAACAGGAACAGGCGTACAATACTCCTTCAAAAAATCAGCTTTGGAATCCCGGTATGAGCTTACCGCACCCAGCATACTCATCATTTTAATATAGCACCAGGCCAGGTCAAACTGGTATGGTTTAAAGCCTGAACGGGCACTTTTAGGATACAGGTGGTGGTTATTATGCCATTCGCCTGCAACATAACCCGGCCATAATTGGTTGATCGACATATCCTCGCGGTTATGGTCGATACCATCACGGCGCATGTCTTTTCCTTTGCCGTGACCTTCGTAATTAAATGTACGTACGCCAACTGCCCAGATCCCCGCCGAACCAAATACTGCACAGGCAAGCGCCGGGCCGCCTAACAGGTAGAAAGCCGCAAACCAAAAGCCCCAGTTGAGTATAATACCAACTATGGTACGCGTTGGATTAGCCAAGGTGCCCCATTTTTGATACTGCTTGTAAGTATTGGTGGTTACCCCGGTATGCTTCATCAGGTTAACACATTTTTTATAGCAGGCCTCGTCCATGTTGCGGGCTATAGGCTGGTGGTTAACATCGGCCAGAAAGCAATACATAAAACCACCTTGTGCGTTGTACGGGTCGCCAGGCTGATCAGATAAAGCGTGGTGCACGTGGTGTGATACCGCGTAAATCTCTTCAGGAATAATTTTAAGCGTAAGATTTTGGGTAAAAAAACGCCAGAATTTATTTTTAAAAGTATATGCGCCATGCGTACAATACCTATGGTGCCAGATAGTGCCATGGGTCCCCATAATGATCATGCTATATACAAAGGCAACGATAAGCCCTGTGATGCTGAAATATTTAAAAATGAACAGGCCTAAAAATGGCACCAAAGCCACAACCAGCGACCAGCTTAAAAATGAAAGCCAGTTCTTTTTATTGCTGAATACGTTGAGCCTTTTAAAAAATTCCTTTACAATTTGCTTGTTGGTGGGTTTTGAGAGATTGCCAAGTTCATCTGTCCAACCATATGCAGGTGGTTCGAGCACAGTGTTTAAAAATGCCATTAAGTTTTGGGGTGGTTAGTTTAAAGAGTAGGAAATATCTGTCTATTTTGTCACAATATAGTAAAAATTACTTATTGCTTATACGTATTAACGACAGAAAAAGATTTAAAGTACCCAACAAATGATTAAAACTTTTTCAAAATAATTAAATTTCTTTATAGGAAATTACAAAAGCAAATACCCTACAGATATTACTTAATAAGCATTAATCATGTAGCAAACCCACAGATTTTAAATAGGAATAATTTTTGAGGAAAGGTTAATCCGTTACCAAAGGAAGGCTAAAACTAAAGGTGCTGCCTTTATTTACTTCCGAGTTTACCCAAAGACTGCCGCCGTTAAACTCAATAAGCTCCTTACATAAAAACAAGCCAATGCCTGTCCCTTTTTCGCCGGAGGTACCTGTTGCTGAATATTTGGTATTGAGGCTAAATAAGTGTTGAAGCTTTTCAGCAGGAATTCCCTTGCCGGTATCCGCAATATTAATTTTAAGGGAGTTTTGACCATTAAGAGTTGATAAAGTGATTATTCCCTTGTCGCCAGTAAACTTAATGGCATTGCTAACCAGATTGCTTAAAACTACTTTGATATGCCTTTCGTCGGCATGCACACATATTCCGGGTAAGGCCCTGTTTTCAAACCGGATATCTTTTTGCTGAAAAAGGTAGCTGAAGATCCGCTCCATTTCAACACCAATCAGATAAATATCAACTGCCGATGGCTCATGATTAATACCTTTGATTTGGCTCCCCGCCCATTCAAGCAGGTTTAAAAGTGTTAATTCGGCACCCTGTACTACCGGTTCAATCTCCTTCATCAGGCTTTGTACCTCTGTATCAGTTAAAACATTGGTATTATACAAGCGTAATATAGAGTGCAGGTTGGCAATAGGCGTACGGAGGTCATGCCCTATAACAGCCAGCAACTTATCTTTAAGGCTGTTGATGCTGGCCAGGTTTGAAGATTGTTCTTCTATCAGTTCTTTCTGAATCAGCAGGGCCTTATGCTGTTTACGCATCCGGTTGGTTAAAACCCTTTTTTGCTTATAATGATAGTAGGTAACGGATAAAGCCAGTATCACAACCAACAGCGCAATAAGCAGGGTAATGATAATCGTTTTCTGCAGATGGATTTTTCCGCGATATTCCTTAGCTTTTTGCTCAACTGCCGCAATAGCAGTTAGGCGACTGTTAAGTTCAAAATAGCTTTGGATCAGCTCGGTATTTTTACGCTTATTGGTAGCATTAAGACTATCAAGTGCTGCTGTATATTTCTTTTGGTAAGCCAGCGATTGCACCAGATCATGCTTTTGCTCAAAGCTGTGAGCTATAGTTTTGTATGCAGATGATATGCCATCCATAATCCCTATGCTATCTGATAACACTGCGCCTTTTTTAGAAAGTTCAATTGCTTTATCGTACTGATTTACCAGATTATAAATAGTGGCTTGCTCAATAAATGATATAGCCCTTAAGCGCTTGTTGTTAACAAAGTAACTCATATGCAAAGCGGTATCCGAATAAGCAATTGCCTGCTTATACTGCCCCTTTAACCGGTAAGCGTTGGCAAGCCGGCTATACAATATGCAAATAGCGGGCTGGTCATTTATAGTGCGGCTAAGCCGCATGGCGAACTTTGCGAGGGCTATCCCCTTATCATATTGTTTAAGCTTTGCATAAACAAATGAACGTTCGTTGTAAACCTCGGCCAGCATTTCGGGATCATGGCCTGCAAACCGGGCAGCTATGTCTAAATTTTTTAAAGCCTTGCCATAATTCTGCAAATCGGTGTAAGCGCGGCCTATTGAACTATAACAGTGAGCAAGTATCAGGGGGTTGCTTTTGGGCAGATAGGTTAAAGCCGAATTGAAATAAAACAAACTGATAGGATAATAGGATTGTGACCAATATACGTGCCCCAAATTCAAAAAGGCACTACCGGTACCTTCGTTATATTTTAT
Organism: Mucilaginibacter sp. Mucisp86; assembly: GCF_047324315.1. Lineage (NCBI taxonomy): Bacteria > Pseudomonadati > Bacteroidota > Sphingobacteriia > Sphingobacteriales > Sphingobacteriaceae > Mucilaginibacter > Mucilaginibacter sp. Mucisp86. The sequence continues at coordinate 5,449,998 of NZ_CP168503.1, read as the reverse complement.
TTTTTCCGAAAGCAGTAAAGCATGCTCGGCCATTGCCCTTGCCTCATGAGGAGCGCCAACGTAGATATTTTCGATAACCCTGTTAAGGCTATCAATAGTTTTGATTAATGACTGCGATTTTTGGGGATCAGTTCCGCTTGCTTTTTGGGCATACATACCACCATGCATCAACAACAGCAATAATAAACCTACGGGCCTCGTCATTCGCAAACAGTTTCGGACTGCAATCTAATAATAAACTTAATATGGACAATAGCTATCCGGCAACCAGGCAGCGCTCGCCCTGCAACAGTTCAATGCAATGTTCATAATTATCAGGCATTTGAATCTGCTCAACTTCTTTCATATAGCTTTGTTTTATTTCTTTACGGCGGCGGGCTTCGATAAACCGCCTTACCTGCTCCCGGTTTTCCAGTACCAGGCCGGGCACTTTGGCTGGCTTGTTAAACTCGTCTTTTGCCACCATGGTAAAATAGCTGGTATTGGTATGTTTTACCGAGTGATTTTTGATATTTTCAGATATTACCCTAATGCCCACCACCAGTGAGGTATTGCCTACATAGTTTACCGATGCCATTAGCGACACCAGCTCCCCTACTTCTACAGGCTGTAAAAAATCTACTGTGTCGATAGACGCGGTAACGCAATAGTTGCCCGCATGTTTGGCGGCGCATACATAGGCTACTTTATCCATTAGTGAAAGCAAGATCCCTCCGTGAATTTTTCCGCCGAAATTGGAGTATGAAGGGATCATCAGTTCGGTAATGGTGGCTTGTGAAAAGGCTACGCTTTTATAGCCGTCGATATCGGATAAAGTGCTCATAATGATGTTAAGATAGTATAAGGTTATGCACTAAAATACAATTTATGCAACATTAGTATTACACAGGATTAAATGATTAAACCTTCATTAAACTTTAACGGTCAATAACCTAAATTGACCCTAAACTATGAAAAAACACTTACTGCTTGCGTTTATTGGCATTCTTTTTTTATCAACGGCCTATGCCCAACAGTCCCGTGAGGTACACGGAACTGTGATTGACAGTGTGGGCGCGGTACCCGGCATTACCGTAAAACTGATATCCGATAAAGATAGTGCAGTAGTAGCAACCAGTACCGCAGGGGTATTCTTTTTCCCTGCCGTTGTATCCAAAAACTTTAAACTTACCATCAGCGGTATAGGCTATCAGCCTTTTACACGCCGTTATGTAATGGATAATGATACCAAGCCTATTAAGCTTGATCCTATTAAAGTAAAAGTTCAAACCAATATGCTAAACACGGTAGTGGTTTCGGCTGTGATCCCCATCACCATAAAAGAAGACACCGTCGAATACAAAGCCAGCGCCTATAAAGTAAGAGAAGGATCACCCGTAGAGGACCTGCTTAAAAAACTGCCGGGCGTAAGCGTTGATAAGGATGGCAATGTAACCGCACATGGCAAACAGGTTACCAAGGTGCGGGTAAACGGCAAGGATTATTTTACCGGCGATGTGCAAACAGCCACCCAAAACCTGCCTGCTGATATCGTAGAAAATATACAGGTGATTGACGACTATGGCGACCAGGCCAATTTAACCGGCATTAAAACAGGTGATCCGGATAAGATCCTGAACATTACCATACAAAAAGGAAAAAGCAAAGGCAACTTTGGCCAGGGAAGCGTGGGTGTTGGTAATGACGATCGGTACCAGGCCCGCCTGTCGGCCAATTCATTTTATGATGCAAGGCAGCTGGCGCTCATCGGCACATGGAATAACAACAACACCAATACGTTCAACATTGGCAGCAGCGGCGGCGGTGGCGGTCGCGCCGGGCGTGGAGGCGGTGGAGGCGGCGGCAGTGGCGGAGGGGTAAGTACTGCTAATGGCATCACTACTAACCGCTCAATAGGCACCAATTACCGCGATGACTGGAGCAAAAAAGTAACGGTGTATGGCAGCTACAGTTTTGCAGATAAAGACAGGGATATCAATAGCACAACCCTGCAACAAAACCTTTATCAATCGGGCAATATCATCAATATGGATAACAGCACTAACCATAATCACGGTATTAACCACAGGTTTGATTTCAATATCGAATACAAAATAGACACATCCAACTATATCAAAATAAACCCGGGGTTTTCGTACGCTACTGCTGAAAACATGAGTACCGATACCTTCAGCAATACCCGTAATGAAAATTTAGTTACAGGTAATGAACTGGCTTTAACCAACAACTCATCACAAACCGGCAGCCTTAATGTGCTTTACAACCACAAGTTCCATAAAAAAGGGCGCAATTTTAGCGTTAACGCCAATGTAAGCTATTCTAAAAACGATCAGGAACTTAACGATAAGTATACCACCCGGGCTGATACCGTAGTAACGCCCCTGTTTCAGCAGGTTAACTCCGATAATCAATCTCAAAAAGTAAGCCTTCACTTTTCATATATCGAACCTATTGGTAAAACAACTTACCTGGAAAGCAATTACAGCTACAATTATTCCAATACCGATAATAACCGCTACAATTACCGGGTTGATCCTGTAACGGGTAATCAAACTTATGTCGACTCCTTAAGTACGTTGTATAACTATCAGTTTATCACCAACCGCATCGGGTTAAACCTTCGGGGGGTACAACCTAAGTATAATTACACATTGGGATTGGCGGTTCAGCCTTCAAAGCTCGATGGCGAATCACATAATTTCCATACCACTACATCTACTTTTAATATTATCCCAACGGCAAGGTTTATCTATAATTTTTCAAAAAACCATTCATTCTCATTCAATTACAGCGGATCAAATGCACAGCCGTCGTTTAGTCAGTTACAGCTTCAGCCAGATTATTCCGACCCTCAAAACAGGGTTTATGGTAACCCGGATTTGAAACCGTCCTTTACCAATAGCTTCAATGTAAGGTACAATCAATTCGATATTGCAAGCGGCAATTCACTGTTTACCAATTTATCATTTGCCGAAACACAGGATGCAATAGTTACCAACTCATCGCCGGTTAGTGCTAATACCCAAACCACCAAAGGCAATAACACCATACAGGAAACCCGTTATATTAACACCAATGGCGTTTATAATGTAAACGGCAATTATTCCTTTTCCAAACCTTTTGCCGAGCGTAAGTACACTGTATCATTAAATGGCGGCGCCAGCTATAATAACAACATATCATTTATAGAGAATCAACGCAACGAGGGTAAAAACTGGGTACTTAACCAGGGGGCTAAACTCCGGGTTGACCTTGACAGCATTATGGACAGTGAGATCAGCGCAAATTACAGCATTAATACCACCCGTTACAGCCTGCCATCCTCATTAAATACCGATGCCCAAACCTGGACACTGGGACTGGATGGCCGCAATTACTTTTTTTACAGCTGGGTGCTTGGTTATAGTTTAACCCAAACCATCAATCACGGCTTCAGCAGTACTGTTAAGGCCAACCCTACCCTGCTGAGCAGTTATCTTGAATACCAGTTTTTAAACAAGCATATTGCTTCGCTCCGGTTCCAGGCCTTTGACATTTTTGACGAAAACAAAGGCATCACCCGTACAGCGGTTGGAAACCAGATAATTGATACGCGCACTAACCGCCTGGGCAGGTATTTTATGCTGAGCTTTACACTCCGGCTCCAAAAATTTACGGGCAGTCGTCCGCAAGGAGGGCGTAACGGTGGCGGGCGCGGTTTCGGCGGAGGTGGCGGCGGGCGTCGTGGAGGCAGGGGATAATTTGTATCCCGTTTTTTTGGAGATACGTTAACCGCTGTTATATATTTACAACAATCTATATCCCTGCATTGAGAAAGCTTATTTTAACCTTTATATCGATACTATTTATCGGCTGTGCGTTTGCACAAACCAAAGATGCTGCCGCCGCAAAAAACAGCCCCGAAACTGTGGTTGTAAAACATCGCCTCACCGATTCGGTAATTGAACGGTTTAACGTGCTAAAAGTTAACAGGGGTATCAGGCAGGGGCTATACCAGGCGTTGTATCAAAAAAACTATGCCCTGGCCAGTGGCTATTACGATAATGATAAGCGAACTGGCGTTTGGCACTTTTTTGATAACCGCGGGCACCTGGTACAAAATTTCGACTACAGGACCAACCAGATCACCTATGAAGCGCCTGAAGACAGTACCTCCAATCTGCAGTATTTTGTTGATGTAAAACTTAATGATACGGCAAAAACAACCAAGCCGCTTAAAGTAGGCGGCAGATTTTTTGGATATCTTCCCTATCTCAACCTCTTTAAGCTTCCGCCGGAATTAATGAACCTTAATCCCAATGTATCATTTGGCGCTGTAGAATTGCTTATTAGTCCGTTAGGAAGGCTTGCATCATTCAAGGTACATGTATATAGCGGCTCGTACGAAAAAACCTTTAATATGAGCATCGACGTACCCGACCCTGCCGACAAGATATTTGTACCAGCTACTGTAAACGGCCAAGCAGTTAGCTGCCGGGTAGTGATCAAATGCGGTTTCAGGAATGACGGAGGGTTGGAGTTTTATTGAGCACCTCAACCCCTCTAAATCTCCCCTAAAGGGGAGACTTTCCTTGCATACTTTAAATAAAAAAGGTTCACTTAAAGCGAACCTTTTTTATTTAAAGCACTCTCCCTTTAGGGGAGGGTTTGGGTGGGGTTTAATGGTGGTGATGACCATCCGGACCATGTGCGTGGCCGTGTGATAATTCTTCAGGGGTTGCAGGGCGCACGTTAAGGATATTACCTTTAAAATGCAGTTCCTGGCCAGCCATTGGGTGGTTAAGGTCAACAATAACGGCATCTTCGGCAATTGAAACTACCATAGCCTGGAAACGGTGGCCCTGGTTATCCTGTAAAGGCAAAATGCTGCCAATTTCAGGAATTTCAGTTCCCTGGAACATTTCTTTAGGCAGGTTGGCTACAGCTTCTTCATCATATACACCGTAAGCATCTTCAGGAGATAAGCGAAACTCGTAAGTATCACCGGTTGAAAGTGTGCTCAGGTTTTCTTCAAATTTAGGCAACATCTGACCGGCACCAAATAAAAAGGTAAGCGGCTGTTCCTGGGTGGTACTTTCTACCAAAGTTTCGGTACCGGTGTTTTCGCGGTCTACGTACAAATCGTAGGTTAATGATACTACGTGCTGAGGTGCAATCTTCATTGTAAATTGTTTTTAGTTGTAAAATCTGGCTTCAACTTCATTAAGGGCGTCGGCCGGGTTATTAGCAGGTAATCCGCAGGTTTTATCTTTACAAATGAAAATTTGTGTTGATGCACCAAACTTATCCTGCAGCAAAGGTAAACTTCCTGTATTACCACCCAACATAATTTTATTGGGGATGTAATTATTTTCCATTTCCTTTCTGAAAGCTTCGGCTTCGGTACCTGTTATCGCAATTTCGTTTATACCAAATACTTCATCCACCAAAAGCATCACCCAGTTTGAATAGGCCGAACCATACTTTGCCAGCTGTGGCATTACATTGCGTAACAATTGAGCCGAAACCTCAACGTAGCTTTCGTTATCAAAAAGCAAGCCTAACTTTTTAAGCACCCTTGCCATAACCGAATTGGAGGCCGGGATCACCCCATCCATAATTTCAGATTTACGGGCAATCAGCTGCTCATCATCGTCGGCCGTGAAAAAGAAAATACCCTTTGTTTCGTCATAATAGTGGGCTATAGCCGTATCAGTAAGGCTTTTGGCCAGCTGCAGCCAGTGCTCATTAAAGGTAACTTCATATAAGGCGATAAGCCCATCGATGATATTGGCATAATCATCCAAAAATGCTACAGATTTATCCTGCGACGATGTGGCACTATAAACCCGTGATAGCCTGCCATTTTGACCAAGCAGGTTATTTAAAATAAACCCGGCGTTATTCAGCGCCAGTTCAAGATAGGCCGATTTATTAAACGTTCGATAAGCATCACTCAAACCTTTTAACATCAGGCCGTTCCATGAGGCAAGTATCTTGTTATCCAATCCAGGTCGTACACGTATGCTGCGTGCTTCAAATACTTTTTGTTTTGAAGCGTTTATTTTGGCAAGTAATTCATCAACCGGCAAACCTAACTTTTGGGCAAGTTCTTCGTCACTATCCTTACGGAACAATACGTTCGATTCTTCCTCTTCCCAGTTGCCATCCTCCGTAATATTGTAGTAGATGCTGAACAGTCCGGCTTCATCTCCCAGGATCTCTTCGATCTCATCTTTGGTAAAAATATAAAACTTGCCTTCCTTCCCTTCGCTATCCGCGTCAAGCGCCGAGTAAAACCCATAATCTGGCGACATCAGCTCGCGGGTACTGAAAGTGATGATCTCATCAACTACCTGCCTGTACAATTCATCCGGCTTCCAGGTGTAGGCCTCGGCATACAGGCCGATAAGCTGGGCATTATCATACAACATTTTTTCAAAGTGCGGTACATGCCAGCGCCCATCAACCGAATAACGGGCAAAGCCGCCGCCAACATGGTCATAAATGCCGCCGAACGCCATTTTATGCAGGGAGAGTTTTACCTGTTGGGCAATCTCTTCATCCTTCATTAAATGAGCGTAGCGCATTAAAGCCAGCCAATTATTGGGCATCGGGAATTTGGGTGCATTGCCGGTACCTCCCTCCTGCTTATCAAAATACCGTTTCCAGTTATTTACAATAGATTGCAGATCATCTTTGGTATGTTCTGCCTGTGCAACCACAAATTCAATCGACTCGTATTTTTGGATTCCTTCGGTAAGCCGTACTGCATAGTCTTCAGCTTCTTCGGGCTTTTGTTTGTAGAAATCGGCAAGGTTAAAGAGTAACGATGTCCAGTCGTTTTTACGGAAGTAGGTACCGCCGTAAATGGGCCGTTGATCGGGCAGGCAGATGCAGTTAAGCGGCCAGCCGCCCCTGCCGCTCATGAGTTGCACGGCACTCATATAAATCTGGTCGACATCGGGGCGCTCTTCCCTATCCACCTTAATACAAACAAAGTATTCGTTCATTACGGCAGCCACCGCTTCATCTTCAAAGCTTTCGTGCTCCATTACATGGCACCAGTGGCAGGCCGAGTAACCAATACTAACCAGGATCAGTTTATTTTCGGCCCTGGCTTTATCAAGGGCTTCTTTGCCCCAGGGGTACCAGTTAACCGGGTTATTGGCGTGTTGTAATAAATATGGCGATGTAGAGTTGGCCAAACGATTCATATAGCTGTGTATTTGCTGCAAAAATGCAGATATAATTGCACCTGTAAGTTAAATGGTAATTATTTAGAAAAGTTTTAACCTCACCCTTCCCTCTCCAAAGGAGAGGGTGTAAAAACTTTGATACTTCACCAATGATGCAATTCAAAGTCCTCTCCTTTGGAGAGGATTTAGGTGAGGTTCTTATATCCAACCATTTCAACGCTAAAAATTATCAAACTCACAAATTATTTCCCTTTATTTGCCCCCTTGTTACCAAAAATTTAAGATGAACTGTTTTAAACTGAATTATTTATTATGCGCTGTAGCGCTGATGCCCTTAACGCGAACGGCATCGGCCCAAAGCACCGACACAACAAAATACAATCACCGCGATCTTTTTGGCCCGATTACCTGGCCGGTTACCAGCGGCGGAACCCGCTCTGCTGCCGGAAAACCTTCGCCAAATTACTGGCAAAACCGGGCCGATTATCAGATCAAAGCTTCACTTAACGAAGGCAAAGACACTACCATTACCGGAGAGGTTAACATTACCTATACCAACAACAGCCCTGATAAGCTCGACTACCTGTGGCTGCAATTGGATCAAAACCTTTTTAAACCCGACTCGCGCGGAGCAGCGGTAACTCCTTATACCGGCGATAGGTTTGATGTTCGTGGTTTTAGCCGCGGAGGTTACCATATTGCTTCTGTTGAGGTTACCTATAAAGGCGAAACTTATAAGGTTGATCCGATCATTACTGACGCCCGCATGCAACTGCGCCTTAATTCCCCAATGGACGGCAAAGGCGAAAAAATTGAGATCAAGGTAAATTATGATTTCGCCATTCCATTTTATGGCGCCGACCGTATGGGCCGCAAAAAATTCAAACAAGGCTATGTTTATGAAATTGCACAGTGGTATCCGCGTATGTGCGTATACGATGATGTAGAAGGCTGGAACACCCTGCCTTACATGGGCTTAGGCGAGTTTTATTGCGAGTACGGCGATTTTGATTACTACATCACAGCCCCGGCCAATAAAATTGTAGTTGGTTCGGGCGATTTGCAAAATCCTGAAGAAGTACTTACGCCAACCCAATTGAAGCGACTGGAGCAAGCCCGCAACAGCGATAAAACGGTAACCGTCATCAGCGCTGCAGAAGTTGGTAAAGGTTCAACCCGTCCGTTTAAGGGTACGCTTACCTGGCATTTTAAAATGCAAAACACCCGCGACATTGCCTGGGGTGCTTCGGATGCCTTTATCTGGGATGCAGCACGGGTTAACTTCCCTTCGGGCCGCAAAGGCATTGCCCAGTCGGCTTACCCGGTTGAAAGCTCAGGCTATGACAGTTGGGGCCGTTCAACCGAGTATCTAAAAAACAGCATGGAGATCTATTCAAACTTATATTTTGAATATCCATGGAACTCGGCAGTGAACGTATCGGGCGTAGCTTTGGGAATGGAATATCCGGGCGCCATCTTCTGCCTGAGCAACCTGAAAAAAGGCGACCTTTGGGGCGATGTTACCCATGAAATAGGTCATAACTGGTTCCCGATGATCGTGGGCTCAAACGAGCGTAAATACATGTGGCAGGACGAAGGTTTTAATACTTTCATCAATGAATATGCCACCAAGGCATTTAACAACGGCGAATATGTTGAAAGAAGCAGTTCGGCACAAAATATACTGGCCGGTTACCGCAACAGCAAAGACCCGCTCATGACCCCTCCGGAGGCTATCGGATTGAATGATTACGGTCAATACTATACAAAAACAGCTTTAGGTTTGGATATCTTAAGAAACGTAGTAATCGGTCCCGAGCGTTTTGATTATGCCTTCCGTGAGTATGTAAAAAACTGGGCATTTAAACACCCGCTGCCTTACGATCTTTTCAGGGCAATGAATGACGCCACAGGCGAAGACCTGAACTGGTTTTGGAAATCATGGTTCTTTACCACCTGGAAGCTTGACCAGGCCATTACTTCGGTAAGCTATATCAAAGGCAACCCGGCCGAAGGTGCGCTGATCACCCTTACCAATAAGGAAAAAATGGCCATGCCTGTTGATCTTAAAATTGTTCAGGCTAATGGCAAAACTGAAATTCTTCATTTGCCGGTAAATATCTGGCAGCGGGATGGCGTTTGGAAGTTTAAATATCCTTCAACATCGGCCATTAAAAGCATGGAGATTGATCCTAATCATCAACTGCCCGACGTTGACCTTAAAAACAACGTTTACAGGGGAGAGTGATTTTAATTTCGGATTTGGGAATTTCAATTTCGGATTTATGGAAAATTAGAGATTAGATGGAATTTTGAATGGCGGTGAGTGTTTGGGCTTACCGCCATTTTTTGTTCTTTTAATCAAAATTAACCTGTCCAAAATTTGTTTTTATAACGATATTCCTGCTTGTATTCCCTTTGCCCAGGCAGCCTTTATAGCTTTTTGCTGCATTATCTGATGTTGCATTACTCAGCAATTTAATATTAGGATCGTTGATGTTCAATTGTCCATAAAAGGTATTGATATTACAATTGGCATTTACCCCGGTGACCCGGCCCACCTGAACGCTACAGTAGGCTGCATTTACGTTTAATGTTTTGATGCTTTTGTCGATATTTTCAATCCTGAACTGTTTGCCAAATTTTACATCAACGTTAGCCGAAGAATAAATTCGCCCTATCCTTGCGGGGCCATAGCTTACGCTTACATTAAAGTTACTGCCTTCATTAAGGTCCAGACTACCATGCAAAACCTCGAGCCGGGTACCACTAAACGCTTCAATATTGGCATTACCAAAGTTTACCTTTACGTTGTTTAACGGGTTGATCAGCCTCTTTGCCGTAACATCACAGTACAAAGTGTTCAATATGAGTTTCCCGCTAAAATCGGGCAGAATAGTTGTGCCGCAACTATTGCTGATACTTAATGCATTTTTTGCGGGCATAAAAACTACATAATTGATCTCGATTTTTTTAAGATGCGGCTTGTCCTCTCCTGTCCATAACACATTGCTGTTACTGCCGTTATTCCCAATAATTGTTTTAAAAGATACCATCGCCTCTCCCCTTTTATCGCTTACACCAACCACATCTAAAAAACTCTGGGCGTCGGCTTGTTTATCGGCATAAATTTTCACCTGTACTTCCACACTAAACTCGTTGCGGCTCCAGGTATTTACTTTAACCTCGCCAAAACGGTTATCGATCATTAGCTCGTCCAATTTACCGGCTGTATAAACTTTGCCATATTTTTTCGACGCAATCTTCAACACTCCGTTTTTAACCCGATCCTGCCAATCGCCACTATCATCATAAACGATACCTGTATTTTTCAAAACATCAGGAGCGGGAAGGATCCCGGCTGCATTGTTGCCAAGCGTATCTCTTTCGCCCCGGCCCGCAGGAGCGCTGTCATCACTTTCCATCTTATTGGCTAACTGCGCAACACTGTTGTTTGCAATAGCAACAAAAAGCATCAAAAACATTAAGCTTAGGTTAAATTTAATTTTCATTTTGCAAATCATATTTGTCAGGTTATGCCCTAATTGACAAGCAACTTTTCAATGCGTTGCACCTCATTGATAAAAACAAGCATTGCAGCCGTTTGCACTATTGTCACAAAGTGATTATATGGTTAACTATCAGTTGTTTCTATTGGAAAAAGGGATCAAAGCAATTATCTTTACAAAAGATAATATACTATCAAAATAGCATGATATCTAACTGCTTATAAGGAAGATATTTGTAATATAGCTCTATATTAACTCCACCTAAATACCGCGAAATATTTTTAATTATAAAACATTTTGTTTATTTGTGACATTAAAAGCTAATAACTAACTGTATTAAATTAGCAATTTACTTATGGCAAAAAATATACTCATAATTGAAGATGATGCCGAAATTTTACGGGTGCTTGAAACTGTGCTTACCTTTCATGATTTTGAGGTTACAGGTCTTGACCGTACTGATGATATTATTGCAGCCGTAAAAAATTACAACCCCGATCTTGTACTAACTGATTATATGTTGCCGGGCCTTAACGGCGGTCGTATTTGTCAGCTTATCAAAGGCAATGAGGATACCCGGCATATCCCCGTGATCCTAATTTCGGCCTACCATGAACAGGCCATTGCCCTGGTTAACTTTGGTTATGATGCTTTTGTACCCAAGCCTTTTGATGTAAATAAGCTGGTGAAAACCATTAACAGGTTTTTGAATTGAGGAATAACTTCATTAAAATCAATTAAAAGTTATTCCCATAAACCTAACAAAATATTACTTCGCAGCTTTCAAAATAGCCCTCACTTCCATCAGCGCGAACCCTAACAGGTTCAATCCCCGCCAGGTATCCGGATGCTGTGCTTTGGGATTATCCCCTCCTAAACCTATACCCCATATCGTGTCTCTTGGGCTCGCTTCAACTAAAACGCGGTCTCCGGTAGCCAACAGATAATCGGCAAAAAGTGGATATTGACTAAACTTGTGTATGTTGCCTTGTTTTACTATTTCGTAACGTTGCGCTTTCCATGCCTCGTCGTCAAAGTTTCTTACTTCCCGACCAAGATCTTTGGCTTCGCCGGGCTTAACGGCTTCAATAATTTTATCGTGAATTTCGGTGTCGTTAAATAACAAAGCTTTTTTGGCCATCATCCAATGTTCGGCAGTGCGATAGGTTATCCCATCAACGGTAAAAGGCAATTCAAACCATTGACTGAAACAAAATTTCCCTACCTGTTCGCCTGGTTTCGGAGTATGTCCCCAAAAGAAAAGATATTTAACCGGTTTTTCCTGTTTAAACTCCTGAATGAGCCATTGTTTATCATAGTGCTGTAGCATGGTTTAAAACTATAAAAATTTTGTTTAACAGTATTAAAGATCGTCCACCGCGCGATACAATCGCGAAGCCATGTTAAGCACTCATCACAGATGAGCGCAAGGATAAAAGTGAAGTAAAAAAGGAATCCCCAATCTAAAACCAGTCTTTAAAAAATTAGCGTAATCAACGCAGTTATCTACATCAACATTCAAAATCGGTGTAATCAAAAAATAATCGGTGTAATCCCAACAAAAAATCCAAATCCGAAATCTCAAATTCGACATCCGAAATCCTTTCCCCTTTCGCCTCAAAACCTTAATTTCGCTGGCTCATAGAAAGAGGAAAAGATTTTGGATTACTTACAGGGATTAAACCCCGAACAAAGGGCAGCAGTTGAACAAACTGAAGGGCCGGTAATGATTATTGCTGGTGCCGGATCGGGCAAAACACGTGTTATTACCTATCGCGTGGCGCATTTGATACGCAAGGGTGTTGATTCATTTAACATACTGGTACTAACATTTACCAATAAGGCCGCCCGCGAAATGCGCGAGCGTATTACCCATGTAGTTGGTACCGAAGCCAAAAATATATGGATGGGCACCTTCCACTCGGTGTTTGCCAAAATTTTGCGGGTTGAGGCTGAAAAAATTGGCTATCCAAGCAATTTTACCATCTACGATACCGACGATAGCAAGAGTGTTTTAAGGGCCATTTTAAAAGAAATGAACCTTGATGATAAGTTGTACAATGTAAACTTTGTACTCAACCGCATCTCAGCGTCAAAAAATAACCTGATCTCCTGGCAGGAATATAACAAGAACGAACAGATCCAGGCCGACGACTTTTCGAGCGGCCGCGGGCAAATGGGCAAAATATACGAGATGTATGCTACCCGCTGCTACCGTGCCGGCGCTATGGATTTTGACGATTTGCTGTACAAAACCAACGAACTGCTGAAACTGCACCCTGATGTGCTAAACAAGTATCAGCATAAGTTTAAATACCTCATGGTTGATGAGTATCAGGATACCAACTTTTCGCAATACCTGATTGTTAAAAAGCTTGCTGCCGTTAACGAAAACCTTTGCGTTGTAGGGGATGATGCTCAAAGTATCTACGCTTTCCGCGGTGCCAATATTCAAAATATCCTCAATTTTGAGAAGGATTATCCCGATCTGAAAGTGTTTAAGCTGGAGCAAAACTATCGTTCTACACAAAATATTGTAAATGTAGCCAACAGCATTATCCGCAATAATAAAGATCAGCTTAAAAAGAACGTATTCTCCGAAAAAGAATCAGGCGATAAGATCAAAGTTATGCGGGCCTTTAGCGACAACGAAGAAGGTAAACTGGTAGCCGAAGCCATCATGCAGGACCGCAGCTCGAACGGGCTTAAATGGGCCGCGTTTGCCATACTTTACCGTACCAACGCACAGTCCCGCTCCATGGAGGAGGCTTTACGTAAGCTGGGCATCCCGTATAAAATATACGGAGGCCTGTCGTTCTATCAACGCAAGGAGATCAAGGACCTGATAGCCTATTTCAGGCTTACCTTTAACCCTAACGACGAAGAAGCTTTGAAACGTGTTATCAACTACCCTAAACGCGGTATTGGCGACACCTCAGTTGATAAGATCATCGTAGCGGCCGATCAGCATGGCATAACACCATGGGAAGTTATTGTTGAACCCGGCAAATACCTTGAGGGTAAAATATCCGGTGCAGTAGCCAATTTTGCCACCATGATCCAGAGCTTCCAGGTATTGGCCAAAACAAAATCAGCCTACGAATCTGCTTTATATGTGGCCCAGCATTCGGGCTTATTGAAAGATCTTTATGAAGATAAATCTGTAGAGGGACTTAACCGTTACGAAAATATCCAGGAGCTTTTAAACGGTATTAAGGAGTTTTCGGAGCGGGAAGATATTGAAGAAAAAGGCCTCGATATTTTCATGCAGGACGTAGCCCTGTTAACCAATGACGATAAGGATAAAAATAAAGATGCAGACACCGTTTCGCTCATGACCATCCACTCGTCAAAAGGTTTGGAATTTCCGCAGGTATATGTTGTGGGGCTTGAAGAAAATCTTTTCCCGTCGCAGATGTCACTTAATTCGCGCAGTGACCTGGAAGAAGAGCGCCGGTTGTTTTATGTGGCAGTTACCCGTGCCGAAAGCAAGCTGCATATCAGTTATGCCACCTCACGCTTTAAGTTTGGAACATTGATCAATTGCGAACCGAGCCGCTTTTTGGACGAAATTGATGCAAAATACCTTGAACTCGATTACACTGCAAAACCGACTTCCGGCAGTAATCCATTTTTTGAGGACGAACGCAAAGCATGGAGCAGGGATAAGCAGCCTGATACATTTTCGCGGCCAAAACCGGCAGCTGCTGCACCAGTAAAAACTACGTCCATACTGGCTAAGGCGCACGTGCCATCGGCCAATTTCAAACCTTCCGACACATCCAATCTGCAGGTGGGTATGGAGGTAGAACATGAACGTTTTGGCTTTGGTAAAGTGATCTCACTTGAAGGCAACAAGCCCGATATAAAAGCCACCATCTTCTTTAAAGAGATTGGCCAAAAGCAGTTATTGCTAAAATTTGCAAAGCTTTACATCATTCAGTAAAACATAAACCAAGAGTTAAAATCCCTACTTTGAGGAATTGATTCCCCAGGCCTCACCACAGTCCATCATTAAATTGCCCTTATAACACTAATTTAAAGGTAATTTAATGATGGCATACCATTTGGATTACATCAGTATCCCTTTCCCTAATTAATATTTTGATTGAAATATGAGCGATACTGTAAAAAAGAAAACAAACAAATCCGTTGGTAAAAACATCCGGACATTACGCCATCAGCATGGATGGAGCCAGGAAGATGTGGCTAACCGTTTGGGCATCTCTATTCCGGCATTTTCAAAAATTGAAACCGGAGTAACTGATATTAACTTGTCGCGTCTTGAACAGATAGCCAATATTTTTGACATTAACGTTGTGAACATACTGGCTCTTGACACCGAAGAAGTTGACATGAGGCCCTCAAGTTTAAGTGTTGCGCAAAAAAAGCTAATAGACCGCGAATCAGAAATTGCCAATTTACAACGCAAAGTAATATTACTTTACGAAGAATTACGCAACAAGGCCAGCGTAGCTATATGAATGTGTGCTGTAAATATTACAGTTTACAGATAGTGTACATTGTTTGCTTCGCTTGATGTCCTGTTTTATTGGTTCCATTAAATACCAGTTAACAATATTTAATAAAAGGAAACATCAATAAAGAATCTTCTTCTTATATTAGCTAATTTAGCGATAATGAGCGTTTTATAAAGGTTTGGAGTAATAATTGTGGCATACGGATTACAAATACAAACTGTATGTCGAATTATCTTATCTCCATATCAAAAAATGAAACCCTGAGCGACGGTATTATTCATGATCCTAAAAGTAAGTTAAAAATAAAAGCATTTGACTTACTAAGGGCTCGCTTTAAACCCAGCAAAGGCGAATTAAGATTTTTTGTGACTGCCGGCAATGAAGCTTTGGCCTTTGAAACACAGGGTTATGATAAACACAGGCAACTGCTGGTTTTACAAATGATATCGTGGTATTGTATTTACCTGGGCCTTATTGAAGCGCAAATACATTCAAGCCTGCCGGTACATTTTAGTTAATACGAAAGAGAAATGGTAATTGGAATTAAACCCGCGGCGGGTTATGGAGCATATCGCTCATTTCGATGATTTTTTCATCAATTTCGGATACACACTTATCCATCATATCCAAACATTCGGCCTGGTCAACCAGGCCTTCTTTTTCAAGATTAATTAAACCGCGTAAAG
The DNA here is from genome assembly GCF_047324315.1 of Mucilaginibacter sp. Mucisp86. Taxonomy (NCBI): domain Bacteria; kingdom Pseudomonadati; phylum Bacteroidota; class Sphingobacteriia; order Sphingobacteriales; family Sphingobacteriaceae; genus Mucilaginibacter; species Mucilaginibacter sp. Mucisp86. The sequence continues at coordinate 5,434,144 of NZ_CP168503.1, read as the reverse complement.
TAGCAATGGGCCCCCTGATCTGATGCGACAGATATGAAGAATGCTCTGAAAGTTTCTTATTCTTCAACTGTAAATCTTTGGTACGCTCATCAATAATTTCTTCGAGGTGATGATTGATCCGGTCAAGATTATCTTTTTGCCGGGATACCTCGCCGTTTAGCAGCGTGAGCTGGGCATTGGTTTTGGCTTTACGCTTTACATTACTAATCAGCAAGCCAATTACTACAAGCAACAAACCCGCAACCACGGTTACCGCCCAAAATTTCGACCGGTCATAAGCCTGGCGCTCAGCAATCCTTTCATTTTCTTTCAGCTGCTCCTCCTGCCGGCGTTTGGCCTCCACCAGGTTCATTTGTGCCGATACGTTGGTTTTGTAGGTAATACTATCCTGGGTATATATTTCCCTCAACAGATTTACTGCACGGGCAAAATTCTTTTTATTATACTCAAGTTCGTACGTGGTATATTTATAATCGTAATCGAGCTTAGGGTCCTTTACCAGCTGGGTATAAGCGGTTCCCTCCTGTACCATTTTTTCGGCGTTCTTAAAATCGCCTTTTGTCATATAAAGGGCTGCAAGCGTGAGGTCAACGCTGGCAACCGATTCATTTAAATCACGTGCCTTTGCGCCCGAATTGGCCTCCAGCAGCAAACTCAGGGCTTTATCATAATCCTTAAGCTTAAAATAAATAACACCGCGGTTTTGCAGGCACTGGATCAGGTTTACCGAGTCGCTTAGTTTTTGAAATATCGGGAAGCTTTTATCATAAAACTTAAGCGCCATGTACAGGTTGTTTTTGCGCGTGTAAACGTTGCCTATGTTTAAATACAGCGATCCAACCAGTTTAGTATCGTTTATTTTTTGTGCTATCTCCAGTGATCTGTTGAGGTAAGTAAGCGAGCGTTCGTAATCATGGTCCCGAAACAGGATCCCGATATTATTATAAACTTTGGCCTCACCTCTCAGGTTATTGTTACGGGTGAAGTATGAAAGTGAATTCAAATAATTTTCAATAGCTTTTTCGGGTTGATCAAGATAGTATTTCCCAATACCAATAACCCGATAAGCCTCTGCAATACCATCAATATAGTTTAGTTTGGTAGATAGTTTAAGCGCTTTGGTAGCGTCTTCTACGGTTTGTTCGGGGTTTGTGAGCCTGTTTGCATAAGCATTGGTGTTCAGGCTTATTACTTCAGTAGTATCTTTAGCAGCAACATCAGCTATATCATTCGCGTATACCGTAAGCGATAATAAAAAGAATAATATAAATGTGCCGATTTTTTTCATTAAAACACTTCTACGTTCTGTTGGGGTGAAAGTTATAAAATAATGCTGAATTATATTTAATGTTAAGAATAAAAAACAATGTGGAAAATTATTTTTATATTTTTTCTAACTAATTAAAAAACATATTTATATTTGCAGTGTTAAATATCTGATATACAATGTATTAAATACATAAAAACAAGCATCCAATATCACCCACGGTAACTTATAACCAATTACAATAATATTTAAACATATATACAAAATGTACCATATGTTTATAGTTTGTATATCAAATAAGCGAAATAACGTGAAAAACGTGCAACAAATTGTATACCATATTAACAACTAACCGGAATGATATTACATTTAAAATTAGTAATTTAACCGAATAATTAACAGCATAAAAATACGAAACAGATAGCTTTTATTTAAAATTTAAAATAACAGGATTTTTAAAAAAACAGAGTATAAAATCTGACTTTTAAAATATTTGTGATAAGCTTAAAATAAGCTTAATGAGTTTTAATAAATATTTACTATCGTATTAATTTAAAAAATAGAATATTAAATACAATAATTAATCAATATGAAAAAAGCAGTGTTTTTTGTACTTCTGACCGCAGGCGCCGGAGTACTCTCATCGTCATCGGTTTTGTCATCATCGACAAAAAAAGATGCTCAGCCAACAGCTGTCAATTTCACAAAAACGCCCGCCGGTTTTAAACGCGACCTGGGAAGCGCCGACTGAGATCAGATTAAAATCATACAGAAAATTCAACATCGATAATATTCACACGATCATGAAAAAAATAATCACCATCACTTTAGCAGTTCTTTTTACAGGAGTTATATCATCCTGCAAAAAGGAAAGCCCCAAAGCTGAGTTTGCTAACCTTCATTTATTCACAACGGGTTACAAAAGGGACCTGGGAAGTGCTGACTGATTTATCTGTTCACGATCAATAAAACATAAAACAACATGAAAAAATTCATCCTCATAGCAACAGTAACCCTTAGTGCAGGAGCACTATCATCAGCTACCAACAAAAATGAAAGCAAAGAAAAAATGGTGATTGCCCCGGTTAACTCGTTGACAACCGGCTTTAAAAGAGATTTAGGCAGCGCCGACTAAATAAAAAAAGACAACAACACACAAGAGAGATTTATTAAACAAAAAAATATTCACGTACCCCCACACATTCAAAAACGTCATGAAAAATTTAACACTGATAGCAACTTTAGCATTAAGCACCATATTATCAACAGCAACTTTAGCAAACGCCGCCAATGGCCCTCAACCAAAACGTGATTTAGGCTCTGCCGATGCCCGTGGCCCTCAACCAAAACGTGATCTTGGTTCTGCTGACTTCGCCCGTGGCCCCCAGCCAAAACGTGATTTAGGTTCTGCTGATTTTGCCCGCGGTCCTCAGCCAAAACGTGACTTAGGTTCTGCTGACTTTGCCCGTGGTCCTCAGCCAAAACGTGACTTAGGTTCTGCTGACTTTGCTTTCGGTCCTCAGCCAAAACGTGACTTAGGTTCTGCCGACTTTGCCTTCGGTCCTCAGCCAAAACGTGACTTAGGTTCTGCTGACTTTGCCTTCGGTCCTCAGCCAAAACGTGATTTAGGTTCTGCTGATTTCGCTTTCGGTCCTCAGCCAAAACGTGATTTAGGTTCTGCCGATTTCGCTTTCGGTCCTCAACCAAAACGTGACTTAGGTTCTGCCGACTTTGCCTTCGGTCCTCAGCCAAAACGTGACTTAGGTTCTGCCGATTTTGCTCAATCTGGTCCTGGTCCAAAAAGAGATTTAGGTTCTGCTGATTTCGCTCAGTCTGGTCCTGGCCCAAAAAGAGATTTAGGCTCTGCTGATTTCGCTCAGTCTGGTCCTGGCCCAAAAAGAGATTTAGGTTCTGCTGATTTCGCTCAGTCTGGTCCTGGTCCAAAACGTGATTTAGGTTCTGCTGATTTTGCGCAGTCTGGTCCTGGCCCAAAAAGAGATTTAGGTTCTGCTGATTTTGCTCAGTCTGGTCCTGGCCCAAAAAGAGATTTAGGTTCTGCTGATTTTGCTCAGTCTGGCCCTGGCCCAAAAAGAGATTTAGGTTCTGCTGATTTTGCGCAGTCTGGTCCTGGCCCAAAAAGAGATTTAGGCTCTGCTGATTTCGCTCAGTCTGGTCCTGGCCCAAAAAGAGATTTAGGCTCTGCTGATTTCGCTCAGTCTGGTCCTGGCCCGAAAAGAGATTTAGGTTCTGCTGATTTCGCTCAGTCTGGTCCTGGCCCAAAAAGAGATTTGGGTTCTGCTGATTTCATGGCATAACTGCTTTAATCCATCCTAAAACTGTTAACAATATGAAAAAGTTTATCATAGCAGCAGCGGTTTTAATAGCGACAGGACTTACCGCCGTGTCCTTGACTCACAAAGAGGCGAAAACTGAAATCAAAGTAAAAGTTGAGAAAACTGAATTTTCAAACCAGACTCTCAATTCACCAAAACACGACCTTGGATCTGCAGACTAATTGGCGAATTGGTATTATGATTTTAACAACTAAAAAATCATTCACCAATAAACTAATGAACGAGTGAACCAATGAACTGACTATATTTGCTGCAAACCATAATATTATGCAGCACATAAAGCAATATGTTGAGCAAAACAAACAGCGTTTACTTGATGAATTATTCGATCTGTTACGTTTAGCATCGGTTAGTGCCGACCCAAAATACAAACCTGAAGTATTAAAAACTGCCGACTATGTGGCAGCAAAGCTTCGCGATGCCGGAGCCGATAATGTTGAAATTTGCCAAACTGCCGGCTACCCTATCGTATACGGCGAAAAAATCATAGATGTATCCAAACCTACAGTATTGGTTTACGGTCATTATGATGTACAACCGCCAGATCCGTTGGAACTGTGGAAAACCCCTCCCTTCGAACCAACTGTTCGCGACGGAAAAATATATGCCCGCGGTGCATGCGATGACAAAGGCCAGTTTTACATGCATGTAAAAGCTTTTGAGCTGATGATGCAAACAGGCACACTTCCCTGCAACATCAAATTTATGATTGAAGGTGAAGAAGAAGTGGGCTCTTCCAACCTGGGTATTTTTGTAAAAGCCAATAAAGAAAAATTGAAAGCCGATGTTGTGCTGATCTCTGATACCTCAATGATCAGCATGGAGCATCCATCACTTGAAACCGGCTTACGGGGTCTCTCCTACCTTGAAGTAGAAGTAACCGGCCCCAACCGCGACCTTCATTCGGGTGTTTACGGTGGCGCGGTAGCTAATCCCATTACTGTGCTGGCACAAATGATTGCCAGCCTGCATGACGAAAACAATCACATCACCATCCCTGGCTTTTATAATGATGTAGTGCCGCTTACCGAAGCCGAACGCAAGGCTTTGAACAGCGCACCTTATGATGAAGCCGAATACAAGAAAGACCTCGACGTTACCGAGCTTTGGGGTGAAAAAGGTTACAGCACGTTTGAGCGTACAGGCACCCGCCCTACTCTTGAGTTAAACGGTATTTGGGGTGGTTACATTGGCGAAGGTGCCAAAACAGTATTACCTTCAAAAGCAAACGCTAAAATCTCTATGCGCCTGGTGCCCAACCAAACCTCTGAAGCTATAACAAAACTGTTTACCGATCACTTCTTGAGTATCGCTCCTCCTTATGTTAAAGTTACAGTAACGCCGCACCATGGCGGCGAGCCCGCTGTAACCCCTACCGATAGTATAGCTTACCGTGCGGCGCAAAAAGCCATAGCCGAATCATTTGGTAAAGAGCCCATCCCAACCCGTGGCGGTGGCAGTATCCCTATTGTTGCCTTGTTTGAAGCCGAGCTGGGGTTAAAAACGGTACTGATGGGTTTCGGTCTTGATAGCGATGCACTGCACTCGCCTAACGAAAAATATGATATTTATAATTATTATAAAGGCATTGAAACCATTCCACTGTTCCACAAATATTTTGCCGAGCTATCAAACTAAGGCATAAAGCTTTAATTTAAATTTAACGGTGGTTATTTTTGATTTTACGCGGAACAAATAATATATTTATGATATTATCTAACTATATAAATCAAACAACCATGGCAACTAAAGAATTGGACAAAGAAAAGACCGATGCATCAAAGCCGTTGCGCGATCACAAACCACTTAAACAGGAAAAAAACACCACCGCTAAAACTTTAAGCGACAGCAAATGGAAACGAAAGCCCCTGTTATAAGATATTTATAACACCCCACGAGCCGGAAAGTAAAAACTTACCGGCTCGTTTTTTTTGTTATTTGAGCCTTATCCGCATCTCGATCATCCGCTTTTCAAACCCTACCTTTTCGTAGGCTTTAATAGCACCGATATTATCGTTATATACTTCAAGCCTGATTTCGGCAAGTCCCTGATCTGCTACCCACTTTTTTAATTCCTCAATAATTGCCTGGTTTACGCCCCTTCCGCGATAGGCGGGCAAAACATACATAAAACCCAGGTAAGCATATTTTTCAAAGTCGTAATAGTTATCGGGGTTCTTTTTAATACGGGCATATCCGCTGCCTGCAATCTCGCCGTCAATTTCGGCAACCAACACCTCCACTTCGGGTGAGGCAATAAAGGCCTTGAGATCATAATAGCTGATAGGATCGGGTTTAAGCGTGCTATCAAAAGGGCGTTCGGTAGTAATTATCCCCTGCTCAAATTGCAGCAATACGGGCAGGTCATCATTGGTAGCTTTTCTGATCAGCATTTATTTAAATAGTAAATCGTTCACAATCTACCAGGAATGATTCATCAGCATCGGCACCTATCCCCGGCGCATCCTCAATGTTTAAATGATAGCCATCATACACTGCTCCGCCAACACAGGGATCAACCAAATGCCCTAATTTGCAGGTATCCATATCATAAAACCGGATATTAGGACAGGCATACACAAAATGTAATTTAGCACTTAAGGCAATCCTGCTTTCCAGCATCCCGCCCATCATACATGGAATGCCGTATGAAGCCGCCACATCATGAACCTGTTTAGCCTCATAAATACCTCCCGACTTAGACATCTTTATATTAATATAATGGCAAGCACCTGCGTTGATCTGTTTACGGGCATCATGGTGGTTATATACGCTTTCATCGGCCATGATCTTAACCGGCGATAGTTCCATCAATTCGGGTAACCTATCATCATACCAGGTACGTATAGGCTGCTCGCAAAATTCAATATCATATTGTGCAATTGACTGCAAAGCAAACACTGCTTCGTTAAAAGTCCAGCCCTGGTTGGCGTCTATCCGGATCTTCATAGCCGGCCCAACTGCTTCACGGATCTGCTTAATACGTTCTATATCCTCCACTACATTTTTACCCAGCTTTACCTTTAATATATTGGCTCCTGAAGCTTTAAAATCAAGCGCCTTTAAAGCCATGGTGTGGTGCCCCGCTATACCTATAGTAATATCAGATTCAACAATACGCTTTTCGCCACCCAAAAACTGGTATAATGGCAGGCCCTCATTTTTAGCAGCTATATCAAACAGGGCATTATCAAAGGCACTTTTTATGGTTGTATTACCTGCTGTAAAGCTATGCAGTTCCTGAAGCCGCGCCTCGATATCAAGAGCATCCTTCCCTTTCCATAACCGGGCAAATTCACGTGCCATAACCAGGCAGGTATCCTGCGTTTCGCCAACAATCATCGGGAAAGCAGAGCACTCTCCTACGCCGTAAAAGCCGGCATCGGTGTGTACGCGGATAAAAACATTTTGAGCATGAGGCAAAGTTCCGGTGGCAATGGTAAACGGCTCCATTGGGATGCTGAAGCGGTAGATATCTGTATGGGTGATGGTAATTTGCTGATTTTCCAAATTGTAGATGTTTAAAAGCTAAAATAAAACAAATAATTGCAACAATTAACCAACGTAATTTGCGTATTATAAGTATTAGTTTATATTTGCACTACTTCAATACAAGTAACAATTCAATTTTAGCCTCTTTTGCCCTTCCATCAGGGAAATTTGTCTGGCTAACTTTCAAATCTTCATAAAAAACTATTAACATGGCTAAAGAAAACACGCCTGCAAATTTTGATTATAACTCAACCAGGAATAAACTGATCCTGTCTGAATATGGCCGTAACGTACAAAATATGGTTAAATATATTGTAGCGCTGCCAACCAAAGAAGAACGCAACCGCTATGCACAGGTGGTTATTGACCTTATGGGTTTCCTAAACCCTCACCTGCGCGATGTGGCCGATTTTAAACACAAACTTTGGGACCACCTGCATATCATATCTGATTACCAGATTGATGTAGATTCACCATACCCCAAACCGTCACCTGATGCTGTGCATATTAAGCCGGCACCTTTAAACTACCCTCATCAGCGTATAAAATACAAGCACTATGGCAAAACCATTGAGCTGATGATTGAAAAGGCAAAGGCTATTGAGGAGCCGGAACGCAAGCGCCACATGATCCAGGCGATAGCCAATTTCATGAAAATGGCCTATGTACAATGGAACAAAGATTCGGTGAGCGACGAAAGCATCATCGCCGACTTATATGCATTATCAGGCGGCACACTGAAACTGGAAGATAACGTTAACCTTAACCGCGTGGATTTCCGTCCTAATAACTTTCAGCAAAACAACAACAATAACAACAACCGCGGCCGCAACAACAATCAAAACAACCAAAACCGCGGCGGCGGCAATGGCGGCAGGCAAAACAACAACCAAAACCGCAACAACAATCAAAACCGCAACCGTAATAACGGCGGCGCGAAGAAATATTAATCCCACCCAACCCTCCCCTGAAGGGGAGGGCTTTTGCTTTCTACGGCATACCGTCTTTCATGTCCCATCAGGTCTCTCGCATAGGGTCCTGATGTATACATCGTGCAAATTCGAAATAAAGCAATCCCCGATTAGCAGGTTCGCTCTGTTTAGTTTGTGATTATTTCGTACCTTATTAATAACATGATTATAAATCATTGATTATTATGTTTTTTTGATCAGTTTTAGTTAGGGCGTTGCCCGCGGCCCGGGCTGTGCGCTCATACTGCACAAGGCCTTAACCACAGGCCGGTATCCGCTCCCATCCCTAACGCAGCAGCCCCCACGCACCATCTCCAAAATATATTTAAACATCACCATGATTGTTCAGGGATTCCTCTTTGATGGTTCCTAAGCAATGACGTTTTTGCGCCAATATCATTAATGATAAATCCCACCTGGCTTTTATTTTATCTGCATTAATTTTCTAATCTTTGCCCCATATAAATTTTATTTGGCAAAACCGATCACAGCTTTGATAGTTTATCATTGGTGATCTTATCAATTATCCGAAACTCCGCATGACTAACGCATTTGTAATAAATGGCGGCAAACCGCTAAAAGGTGAAATAACCCCTCAAGGTGCAAAAAACGAAGCTTTACAGGTTATATCTGCCGTATTGCTTACCGCCGAAAAGGTAACCATCAGCAATATCCCTGATATTAAGGATGTAAACAAACTGATAGAGCTGCTTGGCGATATGGGTGTTATTGTTGAACGCATCAACGAGCATACCTATACTTTTGAAGCCAAAGATATCAACCAGGACTTCTTCTTATCTGAGACTTTCAAATCAAAAGGCGGCGGTTTACGGGGCTCGATTATGATAGTAGGCCCATTGCTTGCCCGCTTTGGCAAGGCTTCTATCCCTAAACCGGGTGGCGATAAAATCGGCCGCCGCAGGTTGGATACGCATTTCCTGGGTTTTGAAAAACTTGGTGCACAATTTAATTACAATCCCGAAAATGGCTTCTTTAATGTGGATGCATCAAACCTGCAGGGTACTTATATTTTGTTAGATGAAGCTTCCGTAACCGGAACTGCCAACGTAGTGATGGCCGCGGTATTGGCTAAAGGCACCACTACCATTTACAATGCAGCTTGCGAACCTTACCTGCAGCAACTTTGCAAAATGCTGAGCCGTATGGGCGCCAAGATCAGCGGTATCGGCTCAAACCTTTTAACTATTGAAGGCGTTGAAAAGCTGGGCGGTACCGAGCACCGCTTATTGCCTGATATGATCGAGATCGGTTCGTTCATTGGTCTTGCGGCCATGACTGGTTCTGAGATCACCATCAAAGATGTTCAGTACAAAGAGCTGGGTATGATCCCTGACGTTTTCAAGCGTTTGGGTATTAAACTGGAGCTAAGAGGCGACGATATTTTTATCCCTGCACAGGAGCATTATGAAATAGAAACTTTCATTGACGGCAGTATCATGACCATTGCCGATGCACCATGGCCGGGCTTTACTCCCGACTTGCTAAGCATTGTACTGGTTGTTGCCATCCAGGCCAAAGGTTCGGTACTGATCCACCAGAAAATGTTTGAAAGCCGTTTATTCTTCGTGGATAAACTGCTGGATATGGGTGCGCAGATCATCCTTTGCGATCCGCACCGTGCTACTGTTATCGGTTTAGATAACCAGGTTAAACTACGCGGCATTTCCATGACCTCGCCGGATATCCGCGCCGGGGTTTCCCTGTTGATTGCTGCACTTTCGGCACAGGGACAGTCAACCATTTACAATATTGAACAAATTGAACGCGGCTATCAGCACATCGATACAAGGCTTAAAGCTTTGGGCGCTGATATAACCCGAATATAAGTTTAGGTTAAAGGCGAAAGGTTAAAGGTTAAAGGTAGCTGCACTTAGCACAACCTTTAACCTTTTTCTATTTTAGAACTTTTTATATTAAAGTAGGATATTTAAATCTGGAATACTGAAATAGTTGTACATAAAGGGAGCTTTGATCTTTTCTTTTTAAAAACCTTTCTCCTTTAACCTTTTGCCTTTCACCTCAAAATACTACCTTTAAAAAAACCATTACATAAACAATGCCTTACAAAAACCGGAAATCTACCTACGTTTATTTTGTACTGATATTTGTATTTATTAAAGTTGTTCTTAATCTTTTCGCTATATCCCATTTCGGTTTTCACCGGGATGAGTTTTTGCACCTTGTACTGGCCGATCACCTGGATTGGGGGTATAAGGAAGTGCCACCATTTATAGCCATACTGGCAAAAATATCAATCACCTGTTTCGGCAATTCGGTTTTTGCTGCGCGATTGTTCCCTACCCTGTTTGGCGGTCTCATTGTCCTGCTTACCGGTCTCATAGTTATTGAATTTGGCGGAAAGAAGTTTGCCATAACCCTTGCCTGTTTATCGCTCATTTTTGCTCCTGCCTTAGTAGCGACTCAATATCTATTCCAACCTGTAGTGTTTGATCAATTTTGGTGGGTAATAACGGTTTGGCTGCTGATTAAATACCTCAACACTACCGATGTAAGGTACTTGTACTGGCTGGGGGCTGCAGTTGGCCTGGGCATACTCACTAAATATACCATGCTGTTTTTTGCAGCTTCGCTGATTATCGGTATCCTTATCAGCAAACAGCGTAAATTACTGTTCAACAAACATATTCTTGGTGCTGCTTTAATTTCCATAATTATAGTACTGCCAAACCTTATCTGGCAAATAACGCACCATATGCCGGTATTCACGCATATGAAGGCCCTGCGCGAGCAGCAGCTTGACTACATTACCCCAACTGACTTTATTAAACAGCAATTACTGGTCAACGGCATAGCGTTATTTGTATGGCTTAATGGGTTGGCGTTCCTGATATTTTCGTTCAGGTTGCGTAATTTCCAGTTTCTGGCATTAGCTTATGCACTCATCTTCTTTTTTTTACTGATGATGGATGGTAAAAGCTACTACATCTTCGGTGCCTACCCCATGTTGTTTGCAGCAGGTGCGTTCGGTTTTGAGCGTTTATTAAAAACGAATGGTTATGTTTTGCGTACAGCCCTAGTGGTATTATTTACGTTACCTAACGCCTTATTATTACCAATTTTGTTGCCCATTTTGCCAATGAACCAAACCCTGGCATTTTTTCGGTTTGCCGATAAACACCTGCCCCCCGCTCGCTTTTCGATGACCTGGGAAGACGGTAAAAAACATGCAACCACGCAGGACTATGCCGATATGCTGGGATGGGACGATATGGCCTCACTGGTTGATAAAGCCTACAAAAGCCTCAGTCCTGAAGATCAAAAACAAACCATAGTTTATGCCGATAACTACGGCGAAGCCGGTGCCCTGCACCATTATGGCAAACAATACGGCTATCCCGATGTAATTTCGCTAAATAGCAGCTTCACCCTCTGGGCACCCGATAGCCTCAAATGCAAATACCTGATTTATGTAGACGAAAACGGCGGAAAAAATATTAAAGAATTTGTCGAAGGAAAAATGATCGGCAGTTTTACCAAAGTTGGCGAGGTAACCAATCCCCTTGCCAGAGAAAAAGGCACGGCGGTGTTTATTATTACACCCAATTATCGGTTAAATCAAAGGTATAGCCCGGAATTAGCGAAGAAGAGGTTGGAGTAGTGCCCCTCTAAATATCCCCTGAAAGGGAGACTTTAAGGACCAGACAGGCAAATTGTTTTCTGTAATAAAACAGACTGAGAATCGTTTCTTTCCTAAACCTTATCAATCATGAAATTTCTGCTGCCTATATTTTTGCTTTTACTCTTTTCATCCTGTAAAAACACATTACAAAATAATCAAAAAGATATTTTAGGCGACTGGATCAGAATAAGAAATTCGGACGTTGAAAAAACAGGAATGTCCTCGCTTATAGCCCCACCAAATAAAACCGGTTTCTCATTTTACGCCGACCAAACATTTGATAATAAAGGAGGATTTATAAAACATAATGAAAACACACAAACATATCTTGATACCCGTTCAAGGTACAAACTCAAAATAGACAGTTTAATACTTTTTGACCCCGTTAAAGGACAATGGGAGCATTATCACCTTATCAAACTTTCGGCTGATTTATTACAATTTGATTCAAGCGAGGGCTTGTACACATTTCGGCGTTTCAATCCACATAACTTCGCAGAAAACAAGTTTGACAAAATCATTTTATCTACTTCTGGTTGTTTGGGTACATGCCCTGTAATGGATATTACTTTGAATTCGGACAGAACTATACTTTTTAGTGGTAAAATGTTTACCGGGGAAATGAAAGGACAATTTACAGGAACAGTGCCTCAAGATAAATATGAACAGATACAGAAAAGCTTTAGGATCATTAATTTTGAAAAAATTAAACAAGATGGAATATTCCCGGCCGATATTGAGACGGTTACAACCACTTATGTAAAAAATGGTAGAATTTACAAAACGATCCAATCCGGTAGTGATATTGATCTTTTACCACTTAACTGGGCCTGCAATTCCTTACGTTATATATATCAAACAATCCCTTTAAAAAAGGCGGCAGAAACGAATATTAAAGCCACCACATACATAATAGCAAGTGCCTCTTTCACGAAAAATGATTCATTAATTTATCTTAAAAACTCAGAGGTCGCTTATCTTTCTGAATTACTTGACAAAGGAAAGAAAGTTAATACAAGCTTATTTAAATCACGTTTTAAGTTATACTTGTATTCTTTTGGGCAGCCCCGGGATAGCGTTGATACAGATGGGCGATACTTCAAATTTATTAAAAAAGGCAAACCCTTTATAATCGATCTTGGCTTTAACTTTTATGATGTAAATACCCAAAACTGGCACTGGAAAAAAGCAACCGATAATTAAAATACCTATTCAATAAATCATTAAAAAACAAAAGGTGCCATGCTCATCGCACAACACCTTTCGCCTTTAACCTTTTACCTAGATCAGGCTGATATAGCGTTTATAATATCATATTGGGTAATGATCTCAATTTTGCCATTCCCGTCTTCAACCAGCACCGCAATATTATCTTTATTGATCATGGCCGAGATCCTGTCTATCGAAGTATTCAGATCAACAAACGGAAACGGTGCAGTGGTAATGTTTTTGATCGGCTGCGATTTGATGGATGGGTTTTCGATCAGCGAATCAAGGATATCGCTTTCGGTGATCTTACCTATTACCATACCCTTTTGCGTAACCGGGATCTGCGAGATATTAAGCGATTTAATGGTATTGATGGCCTCCAGTACGCTCTTTTCGCAATCAATGGTAATGATTTCCTGTACATCTTTTTTGCTGATTATATCGCGGGCGGTTAATTTTTCGTCTTTCAGGAAACCGCGGTCGCGCAGCCAGTCGTCGTTGTACATTTTGCCAAGATAACGGGTACCATGGTCAGGGAAAACGATCACAACTACATCGCCTTCTTTAAACTTATCCTTCATCTGTAACAAACCTGCCACCGCCGAGCCGGTTGAGTTACCGGAGAAAATCCCTTCTTTACGCGCAATTTCACGGGTCATGAGGGCAGCATCTTTATCGGTCACCTTTTCAAAGTGATCTATCAGGCTGAAATCCACATTTTGCGGCAGGAAGTCTTCGCCAATGCCTTCAGTGATGTACGGATAGATCTCGTTTTTATCAAAAACACCTGTCTCCTTGTATTTTTTAAATACCGATCCGTAAGTATCAATACCCAACACCTGTATAGCCGGGTTCTTTTCTTTCAGATAACGGGCAATACCGGAGATAGTGCCGCCGGTACCTACACCAGCAATAAGGTGCGTGATCTTACCCTCGGTTTGCTCCCAGATCTCGGGACCAGTTGATTCATAATGCGCCTGCGAATTGCTCAGGTTATCATACTGATTAGGCTTCCACGAATTAGGAACTTCCCGTTCCAGACGTGATGATACTGAATAGTATGATCGTGGATCTTCTGGCTCTACATTGGTTGGACAAACAATTACCTCGGCGCCAAAGGCACGCAAGGCGTCAAACTTTTCCTTTGATTGTTTATCGGTACTGGTAAAAATACATTTGTAGCCTTTTATTACCGCAGCAATAGCCAAACCCATCCCTGTATTGCCCGATGTACCTTCAATAATGGTTCCGCCGGGTTTAAGCTTGCCGCTTTTTTCAGCATCCTCAATCATTTTAAGGGCCATACGGTCTTTTATGGAGTTGCCGGGATTGGTTGTCTCTATCTTGGCTAAAACGGTAGCAGGGATGTCTTTCGCTACTTTATTCAGTTTTACCAGCGGCGTATTGCCAATGGTATCGAGTATGTTATTGTACCACATAATTTAAATCTCTACTAACCCGGTATATATAGCAGGGTTACGCCTCAAAAATAAGTTTCTTAAATGATATTTCTTTTATGGAAAAGTAAATAGATAAATAACTTATCTAAGATATGCCAAAAATCAGAATGGCAAAACAGCGAAGTACACCGCGAATATTTTAAGAAGAAGGTAAGCATATTTTGCCGCAGCCTTAAACAGGGCAAATATACATTCAACGTAAACCTCATCCCTCGTTACAACGGTAAATACACCCTAAATCCGGCGAAAGCCGAAATGATGTATTTCCCGGTATTTTACGGCAGAGAGGGGATGAAGCGGATTGTCATTGGTTCATTTGTTCATTAGTTCATTGGTATGCCTGGCTCACTGCTATTTGGTTCATTTGTTTAGCGCTTGCTAAGACAAATGAACTAATGAACCAGTGAACTAATGAACTTAAAATTTAAGATGCTTAACCGTTAACCCGTTGTTGATCAACTGCTTTAACGATTCGATACCGATATGCAGGTGTGTTTCAACAAATTGTTCGGTTACTGACGAATCGCTTTCGGCGGTTTTAACACCTTCGGGAATCATTGGTTGATCTGATACCAGCAACAGCGCGCCCGTAGGGATCTTGTTGGCAAAGCCTGTGGTAAATATCGTTGCTGTTTCCATATCAACGGCCATGGCACGCAGGTCTTTAAGGTATTTCTTGAATACTTTGTCATGCTCCCAAACACGGCGGTTAGTCGTGTAGCAGGTGCCAGTCCAGTAATCGCGTGAGTAATCACGAATGGTGGTTGAGATGGCCTTTTGCAGCGCGAATGACGGCAGTGCAGGCACTTCGGGCGGTAAATAATCGTTTGATGTACCTTCGCCGCGGATGGCTGCAATCGGTAATATCAGGTCTCCAACGTTGTTCTTCTTTTTAAGACCACCGCATTTGCCCAAAAATATCACAGCTTTTGGATGAATGGCGGTAAGTAAATCCATAACAGTAGCAGCAACCGAACTACCCATACCAAAGTTAATGATGGTTATACCGTTGGCTGTAACGCTTTGCATTGGCTTGTCAACACCCATGATAGGCGCGTTATCATGCCATTGCGAAAACAACTGGATATACTTTGAAAAATTGGTAAGGATAATATACTCACCAAATGCTTCAAGCGGACGGCCGGTATAGCGTGGTAGCCAGTTTGCTACAATTGCATCCTTTGTTTTTAGTCCTGATTTTACGGGCGATTGCACTTCTTTCACCTGCGGTGGTAAGGCATCTCCGTCTTTTTTAATGTTTAATTCTTCGTTCATATGATTTGTTTTTATACAGCAAACCCCGGTATAAGAACCAGGGCGCGCTTTATTTTTTAATAAATATAAGTGTTTACTTATATATTGTACGTTAAGCTACTTTTAACTTTTTCAGATCTGATTTTTCAAACTTTTCGTGTGCGTAATCCAATGTTACGTTCAAACGTTTAACATCTTTTTTGGATGGGAACTCGAACATCGCATCAATCATGATAGCTTCGCATATGGAGCGTAAACCCCTTGCACCAAGTTTAAACTCCATTGCTTTATCAACAATAAACTCTAATACCTCATCTTCAAAATCAAGCTTTACACCTTCGTATTCAAACAGTTTTTTATACTGTTTCAGTAACGAGTTTTTAGGCTCGGTTAAGATATTGTGCAATGCTTCCCTATCAAGCGGGTTGAGGTAGGTAAGTACCGGCAAACGGCCTATTAACTCAGGTATCAAACCAAATGATTTCAGATCCTGTGGCGTAATATACTTATAGAAGTTTTTGGTATCGATATCACCCTCGTCGTGCTTAAATTTGTAACCAACGGTTTGGGTACGCAAACGATTGGCGATTTTCCTTTCAATACCGTCAAATGCTCCACCACAGATGAAAAGGATGTTGCTGGTATTTACAGTGATCATTTTCTGATCTGGGTGTTTACGGCCGCCTTGCGGTGGGACGTTAACCATAGTACCTTCCAGAATTTTCAATAAGGCCTGTTGTACACCTTCGCCTGATACGTCGCGGGTTATAGAAGCATTATCACTTTTACGGGCAATTTTATCAACCTCATCAATGTAAACAATACCTTTTTCGGCAAGGGTTACATCATAATCGGCCGATTGCAACAAGCGGGTCAGGATACTTTCAACGTCCTCCCCTACATACCCTGCTTCGGTTAACACAGTAGCATCGCAAATGCAGAATGGAACGTTTAACACTTTAGCAAGCGTTTTGGCAAGCAGGGTTTTACCTGTACCCGTTTCGCCTACCATAATGATGTTCGACTTTTCAATCTCAACCTCATCTTTGTCAACACGCTGGTTTAAGCGTTTGTAGTGATTATATACAGCTACTGAAAGTATCTTTTTGGCATCATCCTGACCGATAACATACTGGTCAAGGTGGGCCTTCATTTCTGATGGCTTGAGCAAGGCCGGCGCCAGAGGCGATGACTTCACTTTACGTACCTTCAACTCTTCCGCCAATATTTCATTGGCCTGGTTCACACATTTATCGCAAATGTGTGCATCAAGTCCTGCTATTAACATCAGGGAATCCTGTTTACCGGCACCGCAAAATGAACACCTGATCTCCTTGCTGTTTTTATTCATCTGATTCGTCTTCTTACTCAAAGTTAAAAAATTAGTGGCAGAAAAAAAAATTCTGTCCGTAAGTCGGGAAAGTCAGCAAGTCCGGAAGCTGCTCAGCTTCCGGACTTTAATAACTTTTTCACATTCCAAATATCCGGACTTTCCGACTTATCGGACTTCCGGACTTTCAGGAATTATTTTCCTTTGTTACCTCTTAAAATCTCGTCAACCATACCAAATTCTTTGGCTTCTTCTGCAATCATCCAGTAGTCACGGTCAGATGCATCCCAAACTTTTTGGTAAGGTGCACCACTATGATCGGCAATGATCTGGTACAACTCTTTTTTCAATTTGGTGATCTCCTGGTAAGTGATCTCAATATCTGATTGCTGGCCCTGAGCGCCGCCCGATGGCTGGTGAATCATCACCCTTGCATGCGGAAGTGCAGCCCTTTTACCTTCGGTACCAGCTACCAACAGTACCGCAGCCATTGAAGCAGCCATACCTGTACAAATTGTAGCCACATCATTTGATATAAACTGCATAGTATCATAGATACCTAGACCTGCATAAACCGACCCACCTGGTGAGTTGATGTAGATCTGGATATCGCGTTTAGCATCAGCCGACTGCAAGAAAAGCAACTGAGCCTGGATAATGTTTGCAATATTATCATAAATAGCATCGCCAAGGAAAATGATACGGTCCATCATTAAACGTGAAAACACGTCCATGGCCTGCACATTAAGCTGGCGCTCTTCAAGAATATAAGGGGTCATGCCGGTTGGTACGGTAGTGATACCTCCTGTTGGCATATTGCCTCTTTCAACGCCTGCAATATATTTGTCTACATAAAGGCTGTTAATACGGTGATGCTTAACAGCATATTTTCTGAATTCGTTTTTATCGATATTACTGCTCATGGTTTTTGTTTGTTGTTCGTTAGGAAATGCGGGCGTCTTACCCGCGATAAATATAGTTTTTAGTTGAATAGATTTTTTGCAAGATAGTTTTTATTACGTAATTTTTTGATGAGGCCTCTTTTAAGTCGAACGTCCGAAAGTCGGTAAAGTCCGAAAGTTACATAGCATTTACACAGGCCTGTTATTTTAGACAATTATGCTTCTTGTGCTCGTTTGCAACGAGTGCTTAAATTGGCTTCGCAATTGTATTGCGCGGGCCTGATGCGTTATAAACGCAAACCCAGGTTACGCACTCGTTGCAAACGAGCGCGAGAGCAAAGAGAAACGCCACTCCTGAAAACACCAAAAGCAACCCGATGAGTTGCTTTTGGTGAATATGCTGATCTCCAACAGGAGATAAAACTGCTTACTGAGCTGCAGTAACCAATGCACTGAAATCAGTGTAAAGGATTTCCTGCTTATCTAAAGTGATCACATTTTTGATATAGCCAAATACCTTTAATGCTTTTACCTCTTCAAATATTTTGTTAGCGTTGTCTTTGTTTTGCAGGTATTGAACAGTGTATTGACCTAACTGATCTTCAGGGATCGGGGTTGGGCTGTACATCCTGAACTGCTGATCTAAACGGATCTTAGCTAATTCAAACACATCTTCGTATTTAATTTCGATAGTGTTATCAGTAATGATCTTGTTTTCGATCAAAGTCCATTTCAGGTTTTGAGCAAAATCGTTGTAACCGCCTTCTAACTCCTCGTCGCTCAGTTTTTCGTTGGTTGCTTTTAACCAGCGTTTCAGGAACTCATCAGGAAGTGCAAAATCAACTTTAGCAATAGCCAGTTTGTACATGTCGTCCTGTAATTTGCGGTCGGCATCCTGAACCATCATGCTTTCAAGCTCCTCAGTGATTTTAGTCCTGAATTCCTCTTCGGTAGTTACTGTACCTTCACCAAATAATTTGTCAAAGAACTCCTGATTAAGATCGCTTTCTTCTAAACGGTTAACGTTTTTAACAGTTAATTGAAAATCACCTCTTAAATCAGCTGCATCGTCTTCTTCAATTTTCAATAAACCTGCAATTTTAGCTGCATCGTTATCAAAAGCTTTACGAATATCGAATGTTAACACATCGTCTTTTTTCAAACCGATCAATGAAGCTTTGATAGCCTCATCTTTTATCTGATCTAATCGTACAGACGCGGTGTTGGTAATTCCACCCTCAAAAACACTACCATCGGCCGAAAGTTGAACCAATTCGCTGTAAAGAACGTCATCATCTGCCGATACGTCAGGATTTGTCATTTTGCCATAGCTTCTGCGGATATTTTTGATCCTTGAAGCCAGCGTTTCGTCATCAACTTTAATTACGTATTGCGTTAATTTATCAGCTGATGAAAATTCGATGCTGAACTCAGGAGCTAAGCCCAATTCATAGCTAAACTCAAAATTATCGGCAAAATCCCAGTTATATTCTTTGTTGTCATCGGCAGCTGGCAATGGCTGACCTAACACAGCCAGTTTTTGCTCGTCGATGTAGTTATTTAAAGTATCTTGTAACAGGTTGTTGATTTCATCAACAAGAATGCTTTTACCGTACATTTTTTTGATGTGCGATGCAGGCACCATGCCCGGGCGAAAACCAGGAAGTTTTGCTTTCTTAGCATTTTCCTTTATAGCTTTTTCAACACGTGGCTGATAGTCTTCAGGGTTGATATTAATTTTAACAACTGCGCTCAGGTCATTAATTTTTTCCTGTGTAATATTCATC
Source organism: Mucilaginibacter sp. Mucisp86 (assembly GCF_047324315.1). Lineage (NCBI taxonomy): Bacteria > Pseudomonadati > Bacteroidota > Sphingobacteriia > Sphingobacteriales > Sphingobacteriaceae > Mucilaginibacter > Mucilaginibacter sp. Mucisp86. The sequence goes on along the minus strand of NZ_CP168503.1, from coordinate 5,414,457 downwards.
TTTTACCGGGTATTTAATTTAATCCTTTGAAATATAGCCTAAAACCTAATCCGTGCTATACAAAATTCGAGGCGCAAAAGTATAAATTTATTTTTAATTAGCGGTTGATTTTATATTGTTTTCAAGGAAAATGAAACAGCTTTTAAACGGGTCGACGGGCAGGGTAGCCTGATAATAACGTATAAATTTGTCTGAACCCGAATTATACGAATTTTAGGAATTGATTGAGAACAAGTAGACTTGCATATCATTTCTGGTAAATTCTTCAATTGAATAAATTCGGATTCAGACAATATTGGCGTTCCCGTTAGCTAACGGGCCCGTCCGCCAACTGGCGGATGCAAGTCCTCGCCTTTCCTACCCGCCATCCCCACGCTCGCTGCGGGCTTTCCGCTTCAATCCCTAACGCGGCCAACGCGCTGCCCATAAAAGCGGGCATTAAACCCAACTAACCTCTAATCTCCAACCCCTGATCTCTATTTCCTATTCCTTTCAAATTTTACTACGTGGTTACTGATGGGCTTTATTGTTTTTAAATAAGCGTAAATTGCTTCCAGGTCAGACACTTTCATACGGCCATATTTCCACCAGGGCATAATGGTTTGGAAATCGCCCGGTTTTACCGGTGTTGGCTGCATTTTTCCATTAGCGTATTGAGTAAAGCTGTTTACAAATTGCTCCTTTGTCCAGCTACCAATGCCTGTTTCCTTATCGGGCGTGATGTTAGCCGAAAATACTTTGCTTCCGCCGGGTACAATATACCCCTGTCCACCTGCAAAAGCCATGGCCTCATTCAATTTACCTTTATCTGATTCGGTGTGACACTCTTTACAGGCCGCTGCATTTAATAAATAAGCGCCGTATTTTATCGTATCTGCCGGATTAGGAGCATTACCCAATACTGCTTTTTGAGGCATGGTATGAACTATAATGTTCAGCGGAAAATCAAGCTGATGACCAGGATAGTTTTTGCCACTGGGTTTTAAAGTACGCAGATAGGCGATAATGGAGTAAAGGTCTTCCCTATCCATTTTTGCGTAGTAAGGCCATGGCATTATTGGGAATATGGCCGAGCCATCTTTTTTAACACCAGTTGTCATCGCCCTGAAGATTTCACCATCAGTCCAGGTACTTAAATTTAAAGGGGTAATATTGGGCGAATAAACGGTACCGGGAAAACCTGCCGAAGCATCAAACTTTTCGCCTCCGGCGCCTAATACCGTCGAATCGGAAGGACCAGCAAATTTATCCCAGCTCCGTGCCGAGTGGCAATCCAAACATACGGTAACATTATTGGCCAGGTATTTACCCCGGGCTATACGCTGCGGTGTAGCATCTACTTTAATAGCTTCAGGTTTGCCAACATTGGGGAGCGCCAGCGTGATGTACGATATACCGGCAATGGCAATCAGAACAAGCGCTATAACTGCATAGGCTGTCCATTTTAAAAACTTTTTCATTCAAATTTTTAATTAGTGATAAGTTGTAAAATCAAAAAGGCCGCGAATTAGTTATATCCCCGGCCTCTTCGTTAATTTTTATAAGGTCGATCAGTCAACTTTTTTGATAGATGAAGCACCCGATTTGTCGTTATTAACGGTAGATGGAGAACCTTTATATTGAATTTCGGATGCGCCGCTGGTGTGTACGTTCAAAGTTTTAAGTACGTTGATCTTGCAATGGGCTATGCCTGATGTTTCAATTTCATAATCGCCTACAACAAAATCAAAGGCATCTATTTTACCGGCACCGCTCAGGTCAATTTTGTGCGATGCAGCCTGACCTGTAAGATGGACTTCTGTGGCGCCACTGCCATCGGTTGATACATTGGCGGCATTAAGGTCAAGATTAATTTTAGTGGCGCCGGATAAATCAAGAGAAAAATCTTTTGCATTAATTTTACCGTCCGAATTAACTTCAACTGCTCCGGCTGCTTTTATTTCATCGAGGTTTTTTACGCCGATATTGATCACCATCTCCCCCGGATCGCAGAAATTCTTTTTTGATTTGATGTGCAATACCCCGCCTTCAACCGAAGTTGAAATATATTTGATCAGGTTATCATCGGCTTTGATATCAATTGTTAGTGAGCTATCCTGCTTCAGGTGAACTTTAAATGCGCCTGAGATCTCAACTTTTTTAAAATCTTCGGCTTTACGCTTCTCTGTTGTTTGATTGCCTGAGCCATGCACACATCTGTAATTACAAGATGACAATATGCCTGTAGTTATTAATAATGCGCCTGCTATAGTGATGGTAGAAAGGTATTTTTTCATAGTTTGGTTGTTATGACGCCGAACGGCGGTTTAGTGTTACATCAAAATTAAAAAAAGCTACCACATTTTAGGTGATAGCTTTTGAATATATGATAGACTTTTGCAAAAGTGAGTTATTAAAGGCCTGCAAACTCGTTCTCAACTGTGTACTTAGCAGGTGCGTTGGTTACTTTATCGGTAAAGCTTACTGCGGCAAAAGCGTTGTTGTTTACAAATGATTCGCGGGTGTGGTTCAGGGTGTAAACATCGGCAGTACCTGTAAATTCCGCTTTAGCTTTGTCGTTAACGTTTACTGTTGCAGCATAAGCTTCGACGTTTAATTTAGCAGATGCGTTGTCATAAAGGTTAACGTTAAGCTCAAGGGCTGCAAGCTTTCCGAATGATTTAACCTCTGCATTGTCATACGCATTGATGGCTTTAAGATCATTTGCAGTTACCCAAACTACCAGTTTTTCGTTTTTGTATGAGGTGATACGTAAGGTGCCGTTGTTGTTTTGTACCAATGCACTTTCTGAATAATACTTGTTATAAACTTTAACATTGTCATTCTCTCCCGCTGATACATATACCTCAACATTACCGCGAACTTCGATCTTGTTGATCTTGCTTACGTTGTTTAAAACTACGGCTGCGCCGTTATCTATTTTGGTTGCTGCATTAGCTGCAGTTGATACTCCAAGTGCTAAAACTAAAGAGGTTGCCATTGTTAATATTGTAGTTTTCATGATGATTAATATTTTGATTGTCAATTATTTGTGTTGTTATTTCATTTAATACACAGATAAGACGCCCCCATTTTTAAAACGTTACAGGGGTTTCGGGCAAATTAGATGTACAGCAGGTTTTAGTCGGCGAACAGCGGAATATCATCGGTAAACAGCGGAAGGATTTTTGATTCTAAATGTGCAGATTTCAGATGTGCAGACGGAAGCTGGGATTACGGATGTGGAGATTTCAAATGTGCAGATGTGATTTGTCGATAAAAAACAAAAAGCGTTATTGTTCAATAACGCTTTCGATGATAGAGATTAATCTCCAGATAGGATTATATAACCACGAAAAGAATCACCCTTTGCTTACGTCTTTTAAATATTGATTCAATTTTTCGATATTCTGCTTTAATCCTTCATCTGCTTTAAATGTTTTCACTACCTGTACAAACTGCTCATGCGATTCAAAAAGCATATGCCAGCTCAGAAAGGTTTGCTCGCCTTTTGCTTCAAATTCAATAGTTGCAACAAACTTAGGGCTGCTCACATGTTCATACACTATTTTCTTGAGTGGAACAACCTCTTTAAACACACTCTTATTTTTATAATCAGTGCCGTCGGGGCCGTGCATTGTTAAATCCCACTCCCCTCCGGGTTCAAGTTCCATTTTGCTGATGGTATTGGTGAAACCGTTAGGCCCCCACCATTGGGCAATATGTTCAGGCTGGGTCCATACTTCCCATACCAAGTCCACAGGGGCATCTAAAGTTCGTGTTAAGCGTAGTTCGCGATCGGCAGTGTTACTTTGATTGTTTTCCATTTCTCTCATTTTTAAGTTGTGCTACATATTTCTCAAGACTATCCAATTTACTTTCCCAATGCTGACGATATTGGTCAACCCAGGCAGATATTTCGCCGAGTTGATCAAGCCTGGCTTCGCAGATCCGGTCACGCCCCTGTTGTTTAACATTAATCAAACCACAGTCGGCCAGAATCTGGATATGCAGTGAAATGGCCTGGCGTGTAACATCAAAATTTGCGGCTATAGTATTTACATTATATGGCTGAGAGGCAATCATATTAATGATGGCTCTTCGGGTCGGGTCGGCTATGGCCTGGTAAACGTCTCGTCTGGCTTTCATAATTGCGCAAGCATTTGCTTGCAAATATAAATGCAAGTATTTACTTGCGCAAGTATTTCTCAGAAAAAAATTTAACCAACAAAAAACGCCGCCACCCTATTAAGGGCAACGACGCTCCAGAAAACAATTGAGGTCAGTTCAATTTACCACGGAAGTTCTTCACCAAGGTGGATGAACCTGCCGTTAGGCCCATCTTCGCCTATCAGGGCAAGCTCCACACTGGTTTTGGCACCGTCAGGCACAGTCATTGGTGCGTGTTCAACACTGCCCAGTTCTGTTTGCACCCAGCCCGGATGTGCAGAGTTTACTTTGATATTGGTGCCTTTTAATTCATCGGCCAATAATACTGTGAATACGTTCAAGGCTGTTTTTGAAGCAGCGTACGACAAACGTTTAAAATCAGCTATCGGACTTCCTTCGGTGGCGTGCAATGTCAGTGAACCTAAAATGCTCGACAGGTTAACAATACGACCGGCTTCGCTCTTTTTAAGTAATGGCAACAACTCGTTAGTTAAGTATACAATGCTGAACAGGTTGGTGTTAAAGATGTATTCAAACTCATCCGCAGTTGTAGCAGCTGTCTTTTTAACAAAAAGATCATCTTCTTTCGGACCGACGCCTGCGTTGTTTACCAGGATATCCAGTTTACCGAATTTATCCTGGATATAAGCAGCAACCGCTGTTCTTTCATCTGCATTAGTAACATCCAGCTGAACGCCGTATGCTTCAATACCTTGAGCTGTTAGTTGCGCGGCAGTTTCTTCAGCAGCGTTTAGTTTGCGGGCAGCTACTATTACAGCCACGCCTTTTTCGCCTAATTGTTTAGCGGTTTCAAATCCTATTCCGCGGTTTGCGCCTGTTATTAAGGCTATTTTTTTAGTTGACATGATATTTTCTATTTATTAAGTTGAGTGAATTTTGATTAATTAGTTTGCAGCAACATGGTCATGATCGGTACTGGTTGATACTTCAATCCATTGATCAATTTCCTTGCTTGTTTTTTCGGCATTGGCTTTATACATGCCTACAGCATCTTTACCAATAGGCAGATGTAACGGAGGGTTTTCATTATGGACGATATCAACTACCACCTGGGCCAGTTTCTTTGGATCGCCAGGCTGGTTACCATGTAACTGGTCTGCACCCACCCTCATTGGGCCAACAGTAGTTTCATAATCGGCAATGATGTTTTTTGAAGCGCTGTATGATTCAGCACTCAGAAATTCGGTACTAAATAAGCCCGGCTCCACTACAGTTACTCTAATATTAAGTGGTGCAAGTTCAACTGCAAGCCCTTTTGAAATACCCTCCACCGCAAACTTGGTAGAGCCATATAAAGCCCAGCCAGGAATGGCATCAAAACCAAATAATGAAGAAACATTGATGATATGACCTGACCTTTGAGCACGCAGATGGGGCAATGCCGCACGTAACACATTCAGCAAGCCAAATACATTGGTATCATACTGCGCTTTTACTTCGGCATCGGTTGCTTCTTCAATGGCGGTTACAATGCCATAACCGGCGTTGTTAATCACTATGTCTATTTTACCAAAGCGTAACAAACCTTCGGCTATAGCAGCTTTAACCTGTGCTTCGTTGGTTACATCCATAGTTACCACCAGCAGGTTAGGATTGTTATTTAATGAAGCAGCAAGCTGATCTGCTTTGCTGCGTACAGTGGCAATTACTTTATCACCTGCGGCCAATGCTGCTTTAGCTATCTCTAAACCGAAGCCTTTTGAAGCGCCGGTTACCAATATTACTTTTTGAGTTTTCATGATGTTGTTTGTTTTATAGTGTTTATTTTTTTAGACTTTTTAGTCTTTTTTTATTGTTAAAAAAATCCGTTTCCGGTTATTACGCTTTCTTTTATTACGACCAATTAAAAAAGACTAAAAAGTCTATTTTTAATTTAAAAAAATTATTTCAGTTCATATTCTTTTAATTCGCTTTTAAGCATGCGTACAAGGCTGTTCATATATTTGCTGCTCCCTGTAACTCTCGACACCAGCATACCTCCTTCAAGCAGTGTAAACATCTTTAGTGCATAATCTGCAGCATTTATTTCAGGCGATATTTCACCATCTGCAACGCCCTTATTGATAATCTTAACAAAGTCCTCCTGCCCTGTCTCGATCATTGTTTTAAGTCTTTGCTTAAGGGCCGGATTATTATCATCGGCCTCGACACCAAAATTAAGTATGGGGCAGCCACCATCTATATATGAGTCGATGGGGTCTTTATAAATATCAATAAAAGCGAGGATCTTTTTTATGGCTGTTTTTTCTTTAGCCATAACGGTGGTCACTTTATCGTTTAATTTATCAAGCAGGTAGTTAACCATTACGCTTGCTATCTCCTCCTTGCTTTCAAAATGGCCATAAAGCCCGCCCTTAGCCATTTTTGTTGCCGCTAAAATATCATCAATGGTAGTACCGGCTATACCTTTTTCATTGAAGATCGGCGCTGCCGTCTCTATAATGAATTGCCTGGTTCTTTCTGCTTTGCCCATTGTTGTTTTTGTTTGACGAATCAAAAATAGACTAAAAAGTCGAAAATGAAAATTATACTTTACTTGATGACATTAGAATGAAAGAAGGATTGAAAATCATGATGTTAATATAAAACCATGTCATTGCGAGGAGCCAGCTGGGGTAGTGCCTTGGGGGCGACGCGGCAATCTCGTAGCTCATGCAAATCGGATATGCATTGGTTACGAGATTGCCGCGCTGCGCTCGCAATGACATGGTTTTATGCCCCTCTTTAATTCATCTCGCGCTCGTTTGCAACGAGTGCGCAACCTGGGTTTGCGTTTACAACGTAACTGACAACAAAAAAAGCCGCCCCTTTCGGGGCGGCTACACTATATATAATTGACTCAAAAAAATGGCTGTTATAAAGTTGCAAATTCATCAACCCTTGGTTTGGTTTCTTTATTGAGGGTTTCTGTAGCGTGAGTGTAGGCCAAACCGTTGCTGTTTACGTTTGAAGTTGCATTTCTTGTTAGGCTATACTCATTGGTGTTGCCTTTAAGTTCGGCTTTGGCGTTTCCGCTTAGGGTAATTACGGCACTGTAAGTATCCAGGTTAAGTTCGGCAGATGCATTGTTGTTTAGTTTAACATCAAGATCGATGCCTGAAAGACTACCAAAGGATTTGATTTCAGCACTATCATAGGCATTGATAGCATTTAATTGGTTTACTGTTACCCACACTACCAATTTTTCGGCTTTGTATGATGATATACGTAATACACCTTTTTGTGATTGAACCAGTGCGTTTTCAGAATAGTAACGGTTGTAAACTTTTACCTGGTCGGCAGAGCCGCTTGATATGTAAAGTTCAACGTTGCCGTAAACTTCAATTTTGTTGATTTTGCTGATATCAGTTAAAACGACACCGGCATCATTTTTAGCAGTGTTTGCAGATGCAATGTTTGCGAAGCCAAGTACCATAAACAGTACGGTAGCGATGGCGGTTAATGTAGTTTTCATGGTATTAATATTTTGATTGTCAAGTGATTATTATTTTATTTCAATGAATACATACATATGACGATCTCAAATAAAAAACGTTACAGCGGTTTTGCCGCAATTAGCTGGAGTGCAGGTTTTTATCGGTAAGCCGGTGGTTTTTCCCGGTGAAATGGGGGAGAAAATTTAGAAGGGATGACGATAAAATAAACCTTTGTCATCCTGAACGATAGTGAAGGATCTTCTTCAATAACTAAAGCAGCTATAAAGGGCGAAGAAGATGCCTCGTTTCTCAGCATGACAAATGTCTCTTTAATTGTATGGGGGAACCAGTTGAAGCAACCTATCAACTCAGATAATAAGCCTCGCCATCGGTTTTGATCTTTCCTGCATCAAGGAGCAGGCGTACGGCTTCCATCTTTTCCTTTTCAGTACCAATGTTGATCCCGGTTATCAGTCCGCCGATATCGGGGTTTGAGCTACTGAGCAGTTGTACTATTTCTGTGGTGATGTTATCAAAAATCTCATCCTGATTTACCCGGCGCTTTTCTTCAATACAAACATCACAAATGCCGCATTTACGACCATCAGGCTCGTCGAAGTATGCCAACAACATCTGGCTCCGGCAGCGTTTATGAATGGCGTAGGCGAAAACAGCTTCCATTTTTTGGCGGTACACTTCTTTGCGTTGTTCAATATACTTCCTGTCGATAATGAGATGACTACCCTGCACCCGTGGTTTTAGATAAGTAACCTGTGGCTTATCGGTCTGTTGCATATAGCTGATCAGGCCGTATTGCTGCAATTGCAACATGCCCTCAATAACCTGCTGAACGCTTAAGCCAGTACGCCTTGCAATATCAAATTCCTTTAAACGCACATAACTTTCAAATGCACCACCGTATGAGCGAAGCAAGGTTTTAATAAAAGGATCCCATCCGGCATTCTGGATCTGGAAGTTGTATAGCTGTTCGTTAACAACCTCAAATTGAAATCGGGATGGCAAAAACACACTCTCATTAAAAGCCAGGTACTCGTCGCGCTCCAGAAACTTAAGAGCATTAAGGGTTTTGATGGCGTCCAGCTTATAGCGGGCGCAAAATTCACCGAGGTCAAGATCAAAGCTAAGCCCCTCTCCTGCCTCATAAGCCAGCTGATAATAATTGGCCAGGTTATGATACACCTGCTTAATCTCATCAATAGATGGAAAATTAAGCTCATACATCTTTTCTTGTTTAAGCTTATCGGCAGGGTTATACAACAGCACGCCAAAGGCTTTATTACCATCGCGCCCCCCCCTGCCGGCTTCCTGGTAGTAAGCCTCCAGGCTCTCAGGGATATCCTTGTGGATCACAAACCTTACATCCGGCTTATCTATCCCCATACCAAAAGCATTGGTAGCCACAATAACCTGCACCCGGTTATTTTTCCAGGCTTCCTGCTTCTCCGCACGCTGATCAACCGAAAGGCCCGCATTGTAATAATCGGCCCTGATGCCATTATCGCTCAAAAACTTCGCTATCTCAAAAGTTTCCTTCCGGCTGCGTACATATACTATGCCGCTACCCTTAACGCCGCGGATAATACTCAGCATCTTTCGAAACTTATCTTCCTCATGCTGTACCACGTAGCTAATATTGCGCCGTTCGAAACTTTGCTGATAAACTACCGGATTTTTAAATTTGAGTTTCTCCTGAATGTCGGCCTTTACATCGGCAGTAGCTGTGGCGGTAAGGGCAAGTACGGGCACATTCGGGTGCAGTTCCCTCAAATCAGCAATATGCAAATACGGTGGCCTGAAATCATAGCCCCATTGCGAAATACAATGCGCCTCATCAATGGCGAAGAGATTCACTTTCATGTACTTCACCCGTTCGCGCACCAGCTCGCTCAGCAAACGCTCGGGCGACAGGTACAGAAACTTCACCGAACCGTATATGCAATTATCAAGTGCCAGGTCTATCTCGCGGCGGCCCATGCCCGATACTATCGAAATGGCATTGATACCTTTAGCCTTCAGGTTTTCAACCTGGTCTTTCATCAAGGCTATCAATGGCGATACTACTATGCATACGCCTTCTTTGGCCAATGCCGGCACCTGAAAACAAACTGATTTACCGCCGCCGGTAGGTAAAAGCGCCAATGTATCGTTCCCCAATAAAACAGATTGGATGATCTCGGCCTGCATAGGCCTGAAGGTATCATGGTTCCAATACTGTTTTAATATTTCTTCGATAGTCATGGGCGTAATTTAGTCCGAAAGTCGGAGGTCCGCAAGTCCGCAAGTTTATTAAAAGTTTTCCGACTTCGGACTTACAGACTTCAGACTTTCAGACTTTTTCAAACCCCCATCAACCATTTATAAAACCCGGGCCAATCACCGTTCCATTGTTTTTCGTTGTGCGATGCGCCTTTGATCACTGTTACCGGCGCATTAACGGTATTTATTCCTTTAGCCTTTACAATATCGGCCATTTTTTGCATGTCGGCTACCATACTTTCGCTTTCAGCATCACCGCAAACAAAATAAAAACGGCTCTTTTTACCAATTGTAGCCTGCTGCGCCTGGTCATAAATTTGCGGTGCAATCCAGAAAGCAGGCGAAAAAACACCTGCATTTCCAAACACTTCAGGGTATTTTAGCGTGGCATACATAGAGATCAGTCCGCCCATGGAGCTGCCTGCAATGGTTGTATGCGCGGCATCACTTTGGGTGCGGTAATGTGCGTCAATATATGGCTTAAGGTCGTTAATCAAAAATTGCACATAATCATCCCCCCTGCCTTCGCCATATTTTGAGTTATATGGATCGTATTCGGGTATGCGGTACTCGCCGCCATGATCAATACCTACTATGATGCTCGCCTGCTTGACAGGCACTTTATCCATGAGTTCATCAATGCCCCATTCGCCATAGCTGGAGGTATATTCATCAAAAAGGTTTTGTCCGTCATGCATGTAAATTACCGGGTATTTCTTTTTGTCCGACTCATATCCGGCCGGCAGATAGATCCAAACCCGGCGCTGCCTGCCTAATTGTGGCATCTCAAAGTTTTCGCTGATGACATGTACCCGGGCAGTAGCTGTGTGTTTCTTTTCAGGCTGTGCAAAACTGTCCTGCCAACCTGCAATATCAAGCTGAACAGCCGTATCACCTTTTATCACGACAGTTCTGTTTTCAATAGCCTTGCCTGCGGCATCGCATTCTACTGTGTTCCAGTCGCCGCGGGTTACTTTAAAATGGATAATTCCGGCAGGTAAGTCCTTGTTTAGGGTGTAGGTTCCTTTGTTATTTTTAACCAGTTCGGAGGCCTTATCGACGGGGTTCCAGCCGTTAAAATCCCCTGCCAGAAACAGGTGTTCAACAGGGCTTTTCGGGGCGGCTATTTTGCCGGTAAAAAAGGATATTTTCACTTGGCTAAAAAGCAAAAAATTTTGGCCAAAAAGTAAAAACGCGCAGAAAATTATTTTTTTCATCATCACAAAACGGTTAAAATCGGTAACGTTACCGGGAACGTTCCCGGAAATTGTTTGCATAAAAGTAAAATCAACTATTGTGTAAACTTGACACTTACTTATTTCACAAATATGGGTTTAAATCCAAATTTCGCATAAAAACAATAATTTTTCTCTGCGATTTCGATAAATTTTAATATTTCGTTTAAATTAAAAAAGCATTAATTAAACGCTTCAAAATTATCTTTTATATAAAATTTGCAATTGATATTTGTAAATGTAAATTAGTCGCATGCTGTTTCGGCCACAATAATAAACCAATTATAGCCGGCAAAATAAGCCTTTTTTTATTCATAAAAATCAATAAGTAAATGAGAAAAAATTACTCAAAAAAGTATGTTCTTCTTTGTGCTTTCCTGATGATGTCATTCATGGCATTTTCACAAACCGGGAGTATTAAAGGAAAGGTATCTGACGAAACTAACCTGCCCCTCCCCGGTGCTACGGTTACGATCGATGGTACTACTATTGGTTCAACTACCGACCCTAATGGTAACTACGCCATTAACAATGTAAAAGCCGGTACTTATACGCTAAGCGTAAAGTTTATCGGTTATATCACCATTAAAAAAGCAGTAACCGTTAACGGCGCAACAATTGAAAACTTCAGCCTTCTGCCCGAAAGCAAAAGCCTGAGCGAGGTTGTGGTTATTGGTTACGGTACACAACGTAAAAAGGATCTTTCAGGAGCTATTACCAATGTAACCGCTAAAGATTTTCAAAAAGGTGTTATTACTACCCCCGAGCAGTTAATTGCCGGTAAGGTGGCAGGTGTATCCGTAATTTCAAACAGCGGTGCACCGGGTGCAGGTAGCACTATCCGTATCCGCGGTGGTGCTTCATTAAGCGCCAGCAATGATCCGCTTATTGTTATCGACGGTGTGCCTATCAGCAACAGTAGTATCTCCGGTGCAGCCAACCCGCTAAGTTTGATAAACCCTAATGATATCGAATCGTTTTCGGTGTTAAAAGACGCTTCTGCAGCAGCCATTTATGGTAACAGGGCTTCAAACGGTGTTATTTTGATCACCACCAAAAAAGGTAAAAGCGGTAAACCGGTTATTGATTTCAGCTCACAGGTTTCGGCAAGCAAAATCCCTAAAGAGGCATCTGTGCTAACCGGCGACCAGATTCGCGATTATGTTAAAGCCAACGGTACTGCTGCCCAGATAGCGCAATTAGGTACCGCAAGCACCGACTGGCAAAAACAGATCTACCAAACAGGTATTACTACCGATAACAATATCAGCGTATCTGGTGCCGCAAAACACCTGCCCTACCGTGTATCCGCCGGTTACCTTGACCAGGACGGTGTTTTAAAAACCAGTTCAATGCAGCGTATAACAGGCGCAATTAATTTAAGCCCAAGCTTTTTTACAGATCACCTGAAAGTTAACTTAAATGCTAAAGGTGCCCAGGTAAAACAAAGGTTTGCCAATGAAGGTGCTATAGGTTCGGCAGTTAGCTTTGATCCTACAAAACCGGTTTACTCGGGCAACAGCCGCTTCGGTGGTTACTGGGAATGGCTTAATGACCCTACAAAACCAGGCGGCGGCTTAAAAGACCTCGCTACCTTAAACCCACTTGGTTTACTGGAGCAGCAGGATAACCGCAGTACGGTTTATCGCAGTATAGGCAACTTACAGTTAGATTATAAATTCCACTTTTTGCCAGAGTTACATGCCAATGTTAACTTAGGTTATGATGTATCAAAAGGTACAGGCCATGTTATCATCCCTGACAGTGCGGCTTCAAACTACAAAGGCTTCCTTGATGCAAAAGGTGTTACACACCGTGGTTTAAACAACCAATACAAACAAAAGCAATCAAATACCATATTTGAAGGCTATTTGAGCTATGCTAAAGATCTGAAAAGCATAGCCAGCCACATTGATGCGGTAGCAGGTTACTCCTACCAGGATTTTTCAATCACCAACTACAACTTCGGTAACTTTGCACATGACGGTACCGAACAGCCAGGAACCCAGCCGGTTTATCCTTTTGATAAACCAGAAAACAGGTTAATATCAGTTTACGGCCGTTTAAATTATGTATTTGAAGATAAATATATCTTAACCGGTACTGTACGCCGCGATGGTTCATCTAAATTTAACCCTAACCAAAGGTTCGGTACTTTCCCATCAGTTGCATTTGCATGGAAACTGAAAGAAGAATCGATGTTTAAAGGCTTAACAGCTTTATCTGACCTGAAACTGCGCGCAGGCTACGGTGTTACCGGCCAGCAGGATGGTATTGGTAATTATGATGTGGTTTCATTTTACAACTTAAGTACAAATACCGCCCAGTACCAGCTTGGCAATACTTTCTACAACCTGTACCGTCCGGGTGGTTACTACGCGCTCCGTACCTGGGAACAAACAGCTTCAACCAACTTAGCTGTTGATTTCGGTTTCCTTGATAACCGTATTACCGGTACCGTGGATTACTACCATCGTAAAACCTCAAAATTATTGAACAGGATCCCTCAGCCTGCAGGCACCAACTTCTCAAACTATATTGTGGCCAACATTGGTGATTTAACCAGCAATGGTATCGAGTTAAACCTGAGTGCAGACGTAATCAGGACCAGCGATATTACCTGGAATGTTAACCTTAATGCTACTTACAATACCAACAAGATCACCAAATTGACATTAGCTCCGGATCCAAGCTATCCGGGTGCTCCAACCGGCGGTATTTCGGGTGGTACCGGTAACACCATCCAGATCAATTCTGTTGGTTACCCGCGCAACTCCTTCTATGTTTATCAGCAGGTTTACGGCAGCGATGGCAAACCACTTGATGGCGTTTATGTTGATAGAAATAAAGATGGCATAGTTAACGAAAATGACCTGTACCGTTACAAAAGCTCCGACCCTAAAGGCTATTTCGGTTTAAGCTCAAACCTTAACTACAAAAAATGGTCGGCTGGTTTTGTTGCACGGGCAAGCGTTGGCAACTACGTTTATAATAACGTTTTCTCAGGCTCAGGCACCCAGCTTAGCATATTTAATGGTATAGGCATCCTAAACAACGCCTCAACCAACTTACTTGAAAGCGGTATGACAGGCTCTTTTGATAAAAGCAGGTTATCAGACTATTACGTACAAAACGCGTCATTTATCCGCATGGATAATGTTAACGTAGGCTATAACTTTGGTAAAGTGTTTCATAACACCGGCAACCTTAGATTAAGCGCTAACGTGCAAAACGTTTTTGTTATCACCAAGTATAAAGGCCTTGACCCAGAGGTTAACAGCGGTATCGATAATAACTTTTATCCTCGTCCGCGTACCTATGTATTAGGTCTTAATTTATCGCTATAACACTTTATTTACAGTAAAGAGAAATTAACATGAAAAGAAATTCAATAAAATATATAACTGTAGCAGCTTTAATTGCGGGCGGCCTTACGTCGTGCACTAAAAAGCTTGATCTGCTGCCAACCAATGATGTTACTTCGGCACAGGTTTACAGTACCCCCGAAGGATATAAGCAAGCTTTTGCTAAAGTTTACGCCGCGTACGCATTAACCGGCAACTCGGGGCCGGCTGGTAATGGCGACGTACAAGGTATTGACGAAGGTACGTCAGACTTTTTCCGTCTGTACTGGTGCGCTGAAGAATTACCAACTGATGAAGCTGTTGTTGGCTGGGGCGACGTTGGCTTACCCGATTTTCACAGCATGACCTGGTCGTCGAGCAATACTTTCCTTACCGGTTTATATTACAGGTGTATGTACCAGATCACATTGGCCAATGATTTCATCCGCCAGTCATCTGATGCTAACCTGAGCAGTAGAGGTATTAAAGGTGCTGATGCTGACAAAGTTCACCAGTATGTTGCCGAAGTCCGCTTTTTAAGGGCTTACCAATATTCTATTTTGATGGACTTGTTCGCTGCTCCTCCTTTTGTTACAGAGAACGATCCGTTGGGTGGCCCATTGCCGAAGCAAATAAGCCGTAAGGATTTATTTGCTTATGTAGAAAGCGAACTTAAAGCTATTGATGGGGGCCTTGCTGATGCCCGGGGCAATGAATATGGCCGCGCGGATAAAGCTGCCGCCTGGGCTTTGCTGGCGAGGATTTATCTTAATGCTGAGGTTTATACCGGTACTGCACATTACCAGGATGCTGTAACCTATTCAAAAAAGGTAATTGATGCAGGCTATACCCTGGTTTCTGATTATACCAAGTTAATGCGTGCTGATAATAACCTCAATAAAAATGAGTTTATTTTAACCATTAACTATGATGGCCTGCACACACAAAGCTATGGTGGCGCAACATTTATGACCCACGCTCCTGTTGGCGGCTCGATGCCTGCCGCTGATTATGGTATTGCTGGTGGATGGGCCGGTTTACGTACCACAAAAGCTTTTGTAAACCTGTTTCCGGGAGGCGCTTCAAGTGCTGATAAACGTGCGCAGTTTTATACCGATGGCCAAAACATCGATATCAACACCATTAGCACCTTTACCGATGGTTACGCTATCAGCAAATTTAAAGATGTTAAGATAGACGGCGGTGCTCCGCAAAGTTTAGATTATGCAGATATGGATTTACCTATCTTCCGCTTAGCCGAGCAGTACCTTATTTATGCTGAAGCTACAACACGTGGCGGTGGCGGCGATGCGGCACTTGCTTTAAGCTATGTTAACAAATTAAGGGCCCGCGCTTACCAAAGCACTACTACAGGCCAGTTAACCGCCCTGACAACCGATCTATTACTTGACGAAAGAGGCCGCGAGTTGTATTGGGAAGGTTTCCGCCGTACGGACCTTATCCGTTATAAAAAGTTTGTTGAGGATACCTACTTATGGCCGTTTAAAGGCGGTTCAAAAGATGGTAAGGGTGTTGAAAGCTTCCGCACGGTATATCCATTACCATCGGCAGACGTTACCGCTAACCCTAACCTTAAACAAAACACAGGATATTAATAATATACCGGGAGATACCCTTAAAGTGTCTCCCGTAAACCATAAAACCTAAAAAAGGATATGAAAAAAATATTTACCACGCTCCTGGCATTTGGCGGCCTTGCACTGCTGATGCTGGCGTCATGTAAAAAGGATGAAGTAAAGGTTGTAGCAAACGTGGGCAAAGTAGGCACTTTATCATCATCAACAACAAGCCCCGAACTATCAAAACCCAATGCCGCTAATGATGCTATTACGTTTAACTGGGTTGCAACCCCGGTATCGGGCTATAATGCCCCTATTACATACACTATACAATTAGATGTAAAAGGCAATAATTTTAAAAACGCAAGGGAAGTAAGTACCGATAAGCTTACACAAACAATTAAGGTAGGTGCGCTTAACGATATGTTAACCGCGTTGAAATTATCTTATGATAACCCATCGCAGGTTGATGTGCGCATTAAATCGTCGGCTGCTCCAAACCTGGCTGCTACCTATTCAAATGTTATTACCTTAACCGTATTGCCATATCAGGGTACGGGCTATATTTATGTTCCCGGCGCTTACCAGGGATGGGCCCCTGCAACCGCCGACAGCCTTACTTCGCCAAACAATGATGGTGTGTATGATGGTTATATCGGTTTCCCTGCAGGCAAGCTTGAGTTTAAACTTACACCTAAAAAGAACTGGGATGTTTCATACGGCGATGCCGGCAGCGGTAAAATAAGTACTACCGGCGGAAATCTTTCGGTACCGGCCGCAGGATATTATGCGTTACATGCAGTTATTGACCAAAACGATAAAACCAAAGGCACATTTACTGCTACGCCTGTGTTTTGGAGTGTTATTGGTGATGCTACCCCGGGTGGCTGGAGCACTGATACCGACATGCTTTATGATGCTACCACCAAAACATGGAGCGTTACAGTTGCCTTAATTGGCGGCAAGGACATGAAGTTCAGATTTAATCACAGCTGGGATTTAAACCTGGGTGGTACGCCAGGCGCGCTTACTCCGGGTGGAGCTAATTATACCATAACAACCGGCGGAACATACAAAGTGGTATTAAATGCCAACGCCAACACCTTTACTATTAATAAGCTATAAGCACAAAAACTGCAGTTGATTGATTTATTTATATGGCCCCGCATGGTGAAAACCTGCGGGGCTTCTTTTTGACCGTTGATCTTTGATGACTGCGCTGATTTCGTTGATTGGATTTTACCTGATTGACCGATTAAACAATCAACGAAATCATAAAAATCATTTCTCAATATGAACGGCCAATCAGCGGTCAAAAAAAGCGATGAGGTCATCCCCCATCGCTTTCCTTTTTAATATGATATTTTCTATGAACTATGATCCATTAACCATGAACCAAATTAAACTTACCGGTTCGCAATATCAACGTATTCTTTAGATGTAGCTCCAACGTAAATCTGGCGTGGACGGCCGATAGGCTCTTTGTTTTCCTTCATTTCTTTCCACTGGGCAATCCATCCCGGTAAACGACCAAGGGCGAACAGTACAGTGAACATATCTGTTGGGAAGCCTAACGCGCGGTAAATGATACCAGAGTAAAAATCAACGTTAGGGTAAAGTTTACGCTCAACAAAGTATGGGTCTTTCAGAGCAACCTCTTCCAGTTTTTTGGCTATTTCTAACACCTCATCATTGATACCCAGTTTCTCTAAAATATCGTCACACGCTTTTTTAATGATCTTAGCACGCGGATCAAAGTTTTTATAAACGCGGTGACCAAAACCCATCAGGCGGAAAGGATCATTTTTGTCTTTAGCTTTAGCAATCCATTTATCGGTATCGCCACCGTCCTCCTTAATCTTCTCCAGCATTTCAATCACGGCCTGGTTAGCACCACCATGCAGCGGACCCCACAATGCCGAAATACCGGCAGATACCGACGCATAAATATTTGAATCAGATGAACCTACGATACGTACAGTAGAAGCTGAACAGTTTTGCTCGTGATCGGCATGTAAGATCAATAGCTTGTTCATAGCATCAATCACAACCGGGTCGATAGTTACTTCTTCAGTACGCTGACCAAAGGTCATGTAAAGGAAATTGGTAACGTAATCGTATTTATTCTGCGGATAAATAACCGGGTGACCCAATGATTTTTTATAGATCCATGAAACCACAGTAGCCATTTTGGCAAGCATCTTTATAATGCTCTGGTTAAGCTCCTCGGTAGTTTGCGACGGTTTTAATGATTCGGGATAAAAAGCTGATAATGCAGATACCAGTGATGACAGTTGCCCCATCGGGTGCGATTTTGACGGGAAGCCATCAAAAAACTTTTTCATATCCTCATGCACGAGGGTATGACGGCTTAATTCATACTGAAAAGCTTTCAGTTGGTCGGCTGTTGGCAGTTCGCCATAAATCAGCAAATAAGCAACTTCAATAAACGATGATTTTTCGGCCAATTGCTCAATTGGGTAACCACGATATTTGAGTATTCCCTGCTCTCCATCTAAAAAAGTAATGGCGCTTTTGGTAGCGCCTGTATTTTTATACCCGATATCAAGTGTTACATACCCGGTTTGATCGCGAAGCTTAGAAATATCGATTGCCTTTTCACCTTCAGTGCCCTCAATTACCGGGAGTTCGAATGTTTTATCACCAAGTTTTAGTTGTGCTGTTTCCGCCATAGAAAATTTGTATCTGCAACAAATGTAAATAAATCTGCGTATTAATAACCGCTAATATAATTTACTGTTTGTAAAAATTTCGGGCAAATTTATTATTTTAACACCTGTATTTTTGTTTATAAAGGTTAATAATTGATTAAAAAATTACTCCCAAACATGTCGTTAAAAGGTAACTCATTGGTAATGATCCAAAACGAAGCTACCGTTTACCGGCTCTTACTTATAGGTTTATTTATTGCAAGCCCATCTTTACATTATCTTTGTTCCAATAATTCTTATGATCCTTTTTGGCTAAGGGCTATAAACTGTGTTTTTTGTGTCCTTTCTTTATTTTTTTCTTTCATAAACAACAAGGCATTTTATAAAGCAGGGATTTTTGCAACCATATTATCATTCCTTGTAATAAACAACTGCATTTTACTTGGCAAAAACGGGTTCGAACACGTTTACCTGTTTAGCGCAATAACAATTTTTATTGCCTTAACCCTTTTTTGCAAAAAACGTATAGAGTTTATCATTATCAGCCAGGCTAATCTGGCGGCTATTTTAGCTGCGTATTTCACCGCGCCCAGGCTTGCAATTTCGCCTGTTATGCTCATCGTACTTTTGTTGGTTTTTACATTAATAGCTTATATCTCGTTTTTAGTGGTAATGGCTTATCAATACCAGCTCAGGAACGCCGTTGATAATGTAATGAAGCTAAATCAAAGCCTTATGGTTAACGATGCCAAGCTACGTGAAAGCCGCAGACATCTTAATGCGCTTATTAACTCGCTTAACGATATTATTTTTGAGTTTGACGAAACCAAAACCTGCATTAACGTTTGGTTTAATGAATTGACCGAACGTGCGGTTAACCCGCGGATAGCGATAGGAAAAACACTTGACCAGGTTGTCGGCCCGCAAAAAGCCGAAAAATATGACAAGGCTTTAAACTATGTAATTGAGAACCGCAAACCTGTATCAATTGAGTTTTCATCTGATTACGATAGCGGGCATTCGTTTACAGCCAACTTTACCCCAATATTTGATAAAATAACAGGTTACACCGGTAGGATCTCAGCATCTGTAGTAGACATAACAGAGCAAAAAAAATACGAACGGGCCCTTAAAGAAAACGAAGGGTTATTATTGGAGGCTCAAAACATCGCAAAAATAGGAAACTGGTGGTATGATCATGAAAGCAAGGAAACGTTTTGGTCAGATAATCTGAATGACCTGCTTGAGATTGGAAACGTCCCCGATAACTTGAGCCGTTTTCAATACTACATAAGCCTTGTACATCCTGACGACAGGGACAATGTTTATGAATACCTTGCATCCATTCGTACAACAGCTCAAAATAAAATTGAACATAAGTTTATTACGCCGGTTGGTACGCTAAAATACATCAGGATCCAGCGCGGGGAAAAGAAATTATCTGCAGACGGGGGTGCCCGTACATTTGGTATTATACAGGATATCACTGAAGCCCGCCTGGCCGATAAAGCGGTTAAACTAAGTCAGCTTGAACTGATGGAAGCTCAGGCCATTGCCAAAATAGGCAACTGGAAATATGATGTAGCTACGGGCAACCTCAGCTGGTCGGACGAGTTAAATAACATTTATGAACTTGGGAAAGATACTTCATTATACCGGAAAACGTTTGTAAACCTGCTGCTCAAATATGTTCATCCCAACGATAAATTTATCATCAGGAAACTGTTGCAAAGCGATGCAAACACCATGGACCCATCGCACGAATATCGTATCATAACCCCCCGGGGTAATTTAAAACACCTGAGCATCATAGCCGGTAAACGTTTGTATAATGAAGATGGAAGCGTACGCAAAATTATAGGGACCTTACAGGATATCACAGAACGTAAACAGGCCGAGCTCGATTTCAGGGAGGCTGAAAGCAAATACCGGCAGGTGTTGGAAACCGTTAACATGGTAGCCATTACAGTTAACAGCAATGGCATTGTCACTTTTTGCAACAAATACCTGGCAAATCTGGTGGGATATAGCCAGGCCGAGATCATAGGGATGAATTGGATGGACAATTTTATTCCCGATGATTTGAAGGATTTTTTAAAGAGCTGGTTTGTAAACGACAGTTTTTTACCCCACTACACTAACCCCATTATTTGCCGTAACGGTGAGCAGCGGATCATAAGCTGGCAAAACACCGTGTTTTATGATGAAAACGGCATGTTTAAAGAAACCACAGCACTTGGCGAAGATATAACAGACAAGGAAAAAGCGCGCATGGACCTGATATGGGCTAAGGAAATGGCCGAAAAATCATCAAAGTTCAAATCGGAATTTCTATCTATCATGAGCCACGAAATCCGCACGCCGATGAATGCGGTAATTGGTACCACCAACCTCCTGCTTGGCGAAAATCCGAGGCCGGAGCAGATGGAATACCTTAATACGCTCAAGTTTTCGGGCGAAAACCTGCTGGCTATTATCAATGATATTTTAGATTATAACAAAATTGAGGCCGGTAAACTGGAACTGAACAATTCAAGGTTCAACATCCATCAGTTAATTCGCAGAATAAAACAATCTTTTGACGCCAGGGCTGCAGAAAAGCAATTAGTGCTTGAATTGATAATTGACGATACCATTCCAGGCGATTTAACCGGAGATGCCATGCGCCTGAGCCAGGTGCTTAATAACCTGATTAGCAATGCCATCAAATTTACACATGCCGGCAAGGTTACCATCCGGCTGGATAAGGATGTGATAACTAATGATACTGTTAATATTAAGTTTGCAGTTACAGACACCGGGATCGGCATTGCACCCGAAAGTTTCAACATTGTTTTTGATCCGTTTATGCAGGATCAGCAGGTTATAGATAATGACTATGGCGGTACCGGTTTGGGCCTGGCAATTACCAAACGGCTGGTTGAGCTGCACAAAGGCACAATTGCTGTATCAAGCGAACTTGGCAAAGGCACTACGTTTAGCTTCGCCATCAATTTTACCATCTCCCCCGAAGCTATTATTACAAAACCCGTTGCTATCCCTGTTAATGCTGAAGATAACAATTTGCAGGGCATGAACATTTTAGTTGTTGACGACAATAAAATGAACCTGATGATAGCCGGTAAATTTTTAAAACGCTGGAATGCACAGGTTCAGGAAGCATTGAACGGTCAAATAGCTGTCGACCTGGTTAGCCACAACGCTTATGATCTTATCATTATGGACCTGCAAATGCCCGTTATGGACGGTTTTGAAGCAACAGCCGTTATTAAACAAGCATGGCCTAACCTGCCTATCATAGCTCTCACGGCCGACGCCATGCCCGAAACTTACCAAAAAGCACTGGCAGCCGGTATGGTTGATTATCTCACCAAACCTTTTGTTCCCGAAGTACTATACAGCAAACTGGTAAAATACATCAGGCAATCAGCGTGAGTTTGATTTCGGATCTCGGATATTCGATTTCGGATTTGCCTGTTCAATCAACTTTGTCAAAATATCATGAAACCCTACAATCATGAAAATCATGGTTCAAACTAAAAAAGCGACAAGTACCCCCCATCGCCTTAAAAATATGATCAACGAAATCAGCGTAATCAAAAAAGATCAGCGGTCTTAGTTAATCTGCTCCTTCACCGTTCCGCACTCCTTCATGTGTTCAGGGAAATATGGATTTACGATAGGCTTGGTTGATGAAAGCCAGTATCCGCCTTTTCCTCCATCCGCCATAGGGCAAAAGTCAACATAAATTGGGGCCGATTTCAAATTGGCGCCTTTTACCAAGGCAATTACATCTTTACTTAAAACCAAAAATGCATCGCGCTGAGCTTTGATATCGGCAGCTGTAGTTATCTGGTGTGCTACGGTAGCTGTTTCGGTACAACCTTTAATACCAGAAAGTTTACCTTCCAGATCAGTAGCTGCAGTTTTAATGCCCGCTATGTCAGATTTAACGAACTGGTCTTTTAAAGCGATATAAGCTTTCAAAACATCGCTTGTGTTAGTTGTATCGGCGGCAACCTGGGTTTCGGCAGGCTTAGCGGCAGCTGTTGCAGTTGAATCGGCTTTAGCTGTATCCTCCTGTTTGGCAGGTTGATTACACGCAGTTGCAATAGCTAAAGCAGCTAAGAAGAAAAATCCTTTAATAGTTTTCATATCATTATTAGTTTGTACGGATGGCTTCCACCGGATCCAGCCTCGATGCCGAATAAGCAGGGATGATACCGGCTATTACACCTATAATAATTGAATAGCTTAACCCCCTTGAAATGTTGGCGGCATCAAGTATCACCTGTACATCCAACGCAGCTTTGACTGCAAACGTAGCGAGATACACAAAAAACAACCCGATGATCCCACCCACAAAACAAAGCAGTACCGATTCAATTAAGAACTGCAATAATATGAAATAGTTTTTAGCGCCTAATGATTTTTGTATGCCGATGATATTGGTACGTTCCTTCACCGATACAAACATGATATTGGCTATACCGAAGCCTCCAACCAAAATAGAGAACCCACCGATAATGGCACCCGCAATATTAACCACTTTAAAAAGATCATCCAGCTGCTGGGTGATCATGGTGGTACGGTTTAATGAAAAATTATCATCAGCACCGGGCCTTAACCTCCTGATTGATCGCATCAAGCCTTTGATTTCGCTTTCAACATCATCGGTAGGGATACCTTTTTTACCGCGAACAATAATTGAGGGACCATATTTTGAACTTTGGATGTCTATTAAGTTGCGCGCAAAGTTAAGGGGAAGCAACACCTCCTTATCTGTTGAAATTCCCAACATGTCCTTACCCTGCTTTGAAAACACACCCACAACGGTAACATAACGTCCCATTACTTTAATCTGCTTGCCCACGGCATCTCCATCGGGGAAAAGATTTTGGGCTATATCATAACCTATATTGGTTATTGGCGCCCCGGTTTTTGATTCCATGTCGGTGAAGTACCTGCCGCTTTCAAAATCAAAATTCCAGGTCTTATCATGATCTGCCGATGCGGCATCAACCTGTGCACCTTCTACCGTATTGCTTTTATATTTTATGGTGCGGTTGTCGATATTAATTTCGTACGATAAAGCTTCGGCAGTTGTAATACGGCGGGAGAGCTCGTTAAAATCGCGAAGATCAGATTCTGGCCTTTGCAGGTATTTCCACCAGGGGAAATCACTCCCCCCTACCCATGGCCATTTTTGCACGTAAATACTGTTATTACCCAACTTATTAACACTATTTTGCAGGTTATTACGCAGGGTATCAACAGCCGACTGTACAGCTATGATGGTAAATATACCAATGGTTACCCCAAGTAATGACAGCAACGTACGTGTTTTGTTCTGCCTCAGGGCATCCCCGGCAAACAAAAAACTTTCCCTTAAAAGTTTTAAAAAAAGCATATAACTTATTTTGATCTTACTTGTTAATCAACCTGTGTTGCTCAATAAAAGCGTCTGGAGGTAACGAAATAACTAATGTTATTATTCTTAAAATATTAAAAAAACCGCCAATATTTTTTAGACAACGGCTGGTGATTTAAGTTACAGTATTTTTTAATTAATATAACAGTAGTGTAATTAAAACCCTTCTTAAAAAAATCTGTTAAATTAACAAAAAAAATTCGTACATTTGCGCCCTTGAAAATTCATAAAAACAAGCATGAAATTATCTCAATTTAAATTTAACTTACCTGACTCCCTTATCGCCCATACACCTTCAGCTACCCGCGATGAATCACGTTTAATGGTTTTACACAAAGATTCAGGCAAAATTGAGCATAAAATATTTAAAGACGTGCTGGATTACTTTCATGATAAGGATGTAATGATCCTTAATAACACCAAAGTTTTCCCTGCCCGTTTATATGGCAACAAAGAAAAAACAGGTGCTACCATCGAAGTATTTTTGCTTCGCGAACTGAACAAAGAGCTGCGCCTATGGGACGTACTGGTTGATCCGGCACGTAAAATACGCGTAGGCAATAAATTATATTTTGGCGATGACGATTTACTGATTGCCGAAGTTGTGGATAACACCACCTCGCGTGGCCGTACTATCCGCTTCCTGTTTGACGGTACTGATGAGGAATTCCGTCGCAACGTTGAAATTTTGGGAGAAACACCGCTTCCAAAATACATCAAACGTAAGGCTACAGCCGAAGATAAAGAGCGCTACCAAACCATTTTTGCTAAACACGAAGGTGCTGTCGCTGCCCCTACTGCAGGCTTACACTTCAGCCGCGAGTTAATGAAACGCCTTGAATTAAAAGGTGTTGATTTTGCCGAGGTTACTTTGCATGTTGGTTTAGGTACCTTCCGCCCGGTTGAGGTTGAGGATTTAACCAAGCACAAAATGGATTCGGAACAATTCATTATCGAGCAAAAACAAGCTGATATCGTAAACCGTGGGATTGAGCGTAAAGCCCGCATCTGTGCTGTTGGTACTACTTCAATGCGTACTATCGAATCGGCTGTATCTGCAAACAAAACACTAAAAGCTGCTAACGACTGGACCAGCAAGTTTATCTTCCCTCCGTACGACTTTAGCATCGCCAACTCAATGATCACCAACTTCCACACACCAGAATCAACACTATTGATGATGATTGCGGCATTTGGCGGTTATGAAAACGTAATGAACGCGTACGAAATAGCCGTGAAAGAAAAATATCGCTTTTATAGCTACGGCGACGCGATGCTGATCATCTAATTTTTTTAGATGTGAGATATAAGATTTGAGATATGAGACCATGGTTTCATATCTCATTTTTTTTGCAGTAGTTTTATGCAAAAAAGAGCCATGCCATTGCGGGAAGCTATCAGGGGAAAACCTGAAAAACCGTAATGACGTGTAAAATATATTTTAGCGATGCTGTGCGGGGGACCGCGTTAGGGATTGCAGTGGAAAGCCCACAGCATGCGCTGGATTTGTGTGCCAGCAAAGCGAGGACTTGGAACGAAAAGCCCGGCCGCAGGCAACGCCCATATCCATAAACAAACCAACAAAAGCAACTAACAATCAATAATTTACAATCACACCTTTACAAAAAACCGAAAGAATCTGTGCGGAGAAGCGACTGGTAACTCTCCGCGCTTGGCTCATCACCTTACTCTGTATGGTATGCGATTGCCGCGCTATCGCTCGCAATGACATGGTTATAAGTCTTTAATTTTCAGTAATAAGTTTAAATGACAACTTCCAATCTCACATCTCATATCTCACATCTCACATCTAACAAAAACTACGTTATCATAGTCGCAGGCGGCTCGGGCAGCCGGATGCAATCGGCGGTGCCTAAACAGTTTTTGCTGCTCAACCGCAAACCTGTCCTGATGCATACCATTGCAGCTTTTGATCGGTCGGAAGCCAAACCTAACATTATCCTGGTTTTACCTTTAGCTTACCATGGCTACTGGCAACAGTTAGTTCACGAGCACAATTTTACTATTTCTCACCAGTTGGTTACCGGTGGCGAAACCCGTTTCCATTCCGTTAAGAACGGGCTCGATTTAATTACCAACCAGGAAGCCCTGGTTGCCGTACATGACGCCGTACGGCCGCTTATTTCGCCCGATATAATCGACGAAGCTTACCAATGTGCCGCTGAATATGGAACCGCCGTAGTGGCCGTTAAAAGCCGCGATTCAATACGCCAGGTAAAAGATGGCCGCTCGGTAAGCCTGATCAGGGATGAAATCTACCTGGTGCAAACACCGCAAACTTTTAAGGCCTCGTTATTAAAAAAGGCTTATGAACAACCGTTTGATACTAAATTCACGGATGATGCCAGCGTTGTAGAACAATACGGCGCTGAGATAAAACTTACTGAAGGCGATCACAGTAATATCAAGATCACTTTTCCGGAAGATATTGCTATTGCCGAACTACTTTTAAGCAAAAAGCCATGGCTGTAACGGCCACGGCTTTTTCTATTTGCAATACAAGGTTAAAATTGTTTATGCCCGCCTGATCACGCCTAAGAGCAGGGCTATAATAGCTATTACCAGTAAAACGTGAATTAAACCAGGTGCAGAGTATGCAAAAAATCCAATTGCCCATCCTATAACCAGGATAACAGCGATAATGTACAGTAAACCTCTCATTTTGTATGTTTTTAGTTAAGTAAATGTGTAGTCACCTATACTAAAATCATTCCAAAAAATAGTGGATAATAAAAAAACCCTCATTGCTAAGGGTTTCATTATCGTGTTTTAATACTCGTCTTCGTTAAAGAAGAAGTCGTCTTTAGTCGGATAATCCGGCCAGATCTCTTCAATATTTTCGTACGGTTCACCATCGTCTTCAAGTGCCTGAAGGTTTTCGATAACCTCAACAGGAGCGCCTGAACGGATAGCATAATCAATTAATTCATCTTTAGTTGCGGGCCATGGTGCATCTTCCAGGTGCGATGCCAGTTCAAGTGTCCAATACATCGTTTTTATTTATATTTATAATTATCAGTAAAATTTACTTTTTCGCAAAAGTATAACATTTTCAAATTGAATATCAATATTTTTTTTCAAATTTTTCAAACCCGTGGTATCCACTGATTTTCAGCTATTTTATTAACATTTGCAATTTTGCGTGCCAAAGTGAACAGGTAATCACTCAACCTGTTCAGATAAATATTCACTTTTTCATCAACTGTACTCTCCTCAGCAAGCTGAACGGTAATCCTTTCGGCACGGCGGCAAACGCATCTTGCAATATGGCAAAATGATATGGTATTACTACCACCAGGCAAAATAAAATGTTTTAGCGGTGGCAAATTTTCATTCATCGTATCCATTTCTGTTTCCAGCGTTTCAATATCACTCATATACAGGTCAGGAATGATCATTTTTGACCGCTCCGGATCTGCCGCCAGTGATGAACCAATAGTAAATAATCTATCCTGTATCTGCTTCAATACCTCCTTATCATGCGCATCAATATCCTGATCACGAATGAGCCCTATATACGAGTTGAGTTCATCAACAGTACCGTAGCTTTCAATGCGGATATGATGCTTGGGCACACGCGTACCTCCAATTAATGAGGTAAACCCTTTATCGCCCGTTTTAGTATATATTTTCATACTTTATTTAACAATAATGCCACAACAATCCGGCTACAAGTTTACAGTCACCAGTCTTAAGTTCTAAGTCGGAAATAATGACTTCCGACTTAAGGCTAAGTACTATCTACTTAACAAAACCTTATTACCAGATAATTAAATCATAGCGGCTTAAATCTTTTTTTAGTGATTGGTGTTATTCCAAATCTATCATCTTAAATTTTGTATTTCATAACACTTTAGTATATTTTTTGCTAATGAAGTGTAATTTTTAAAATGTTAGCTTAAACTTGCATCCGTAATATCATCAAACATAATAGCGTAAAACTCATGAAATCGATTATATTATCAACCAAGCTACTCTCCCTATCATTTATTATCCTGCTTTCAACCGGCTTTAGTTGCGGCGGCAACAGTAAAAGTAGCGATGGCAGCAACGGTAACAAGGCGGTGGCAGATAAATCAGCCCCCCCTAAAGTAATCATGGCCAGTTTATTAAGCGAGAAACAGTTTAATGATCTTTTTCCGCAGCGCGATAAGTTTTACACCTATGCTGCTTTCATTAAAGCTGCCGATGAGCTTGGGATGATCAAGGTGAAAGTAACCCGCAGGGCTACATCTGTTTACCAGTTGATACGTACCGATAAAAAAAACGGCAAAAGCACGGTAGTACGCCAGGACGCAGACTGGAATGAAGAATGGGCCAAAGCTAAACCCGATAGTACCTACACTATCGATTACGGTAACTTTTGTACCGAATACAGCGCCGATATAAATAAAAAAGAGCTTGCTGCCTTTTTCGCACACATTGCCCATGAAACCCGCCATGGCATGAATGCTTCTTATACCGATGGCCTCATGCTGATCCATGAAAGCAATACCAGCCTACCATACGTTGCCGAAAATGACGAATACCCTCCTGTTGCCGGTAAAAAATATTATGGCCGCGGGCCAATGCAACTAAGCTACAACGGCAATTACGGCTATGCTTCTGATTGTATTTTGGGCGATGACAAAATATTGCTCCAAAACCCAGAAATGGTTGAAACCGACCCGGTAATGGCCTTTAAAACTGCCATTTATTTTTGGATGACCCCACAAACCCATAAGCCATCGGCACATGATGTAATGACCGGCAAGTGGCAACCCAATACCGAAGATAAAGCAGCCGGACGCACTCCGGGTTTCGGTATGACCATCAACATCGTAAATGGCGACGTTGAATGTAACAAGGGCGAAAACATGTACAACATGAACGACAGGATTGGCTTTTACCAGTTTTTCCTTAAAAAGCTGGGTGTTAATGACGCCAATTGCGCTTGTTCATGTGGAAAAATGAGGCCTTATCCAAACTAATAGCTTTTTGAATTTTGTTGCGAAAAAGTTATTATTGTGTTAATCTTTAATACTAAACTTTACAAAAGTGTCATCATCATTTGATACCGCACAAATCATAACGCAAGCTGCAGAGGTACCTGCCGCACTTGCTACACTTAAGCAAAAATTCAGGGTGGAGCAAACCGGACATATCGATTTTCATTTAGAACAGTTTAGCATATTTAAAAATTACAGTGACGTGAGCGTAAGTGGCTCATACGCCATAAAAAATAAAAACAACGATAGCTACATCCTTTTTACCACCGCCGTACCCAAACACGCCGACCATGGCAAAACCATTACTGATGAGCAGCACGTTTGGGCGCTGGCATATTTAAAACACGATTTTGGCAGGGTGCTTATCAGGCGCGAAACACTTGTTGATAAGATCAAAGAACTGATACACCCCGTTGAACTTGATTTTGCCGAAGACAAGGCTTTCAGCGATACTTTTTATATGCTGGTGAGCGATCGTCAAAAAGCAATTGCCGGTACCGACCGTAACTTCCGCAATGTAATAATGGATATCAGGCTGGATGATTTTGTGATAGAGATTGTTGAGCATACCCTCATTATAGGTAATACCCATCCTGTTTCTGCAGAAAAGGTTATACACCTGGCCGAGTTTGTTTCGAGGCTGTGTACTACCTGTGATTAGCTTACCTGCAATGTCACACACCGCTGTTATTGATTACTAAAGTTGTTTTTCAAACACAAGATATATATCATTTTTACCCACGTAAGTAAAACCCAACCGCTTACAAATATTTACAGCTTTTATATTGTCGGCATTTACTTCAGTGCGGCATTTTTCAAACCCTTTCAACGTCAAATCCTTCAGGGCAAATTCAACAAGCCTGCGTCCGTATCCCATCCGTTTCGTAGAAGGATCAACTATCAGCATTGAAATAAATCCGACTTTATTGTTATAGTCATTTGCGTAATAAGCTAAAAATCCGTGTAAAACATCCTGTTCCATAATAGTTATAATACATGCTTTTTCAATAAGCTTATCTATATAACTATCCAAATCACCTACTTCAAATAAACCACTCTCGTCGTTAACCAACATGTTCATTAAATCAAAAATTTTCGATTTAAGGTAAGAGCCCTGTTCAATCATAATCGGTTTAAAATTTCATTTAGTGATCAAAACAACCATTTAAAATCGGCTATATCAGCTTAGGTAACGACAAATAAAGGCATGTTAATGAGGCCCGAAGGACATTAACCGGCATCAAAAATCAAACAATAATGATATTAAAGTGACTGATATTTAGATTACAAAACCAAGTTATAGGTATGTTTTAAAAGAAGCAAGCAGGGAAAAATAATGACCTTAAAATTGTATATCCCTGCATACTTACTTTACATTATTTGTAAACCAGATTGTTTAATTTTAAAGCAATATATACACCGGGTTTACAACCCGGATTTTATGATCATTTATAACTTTCCGGTTTAAAAATCACACTGCCATCACGTTTAACCCGCCACGCCGTAACAGGGTTCATATGATAACCGCCGATATCTTTTCCGCGGGCGTCGATAAGTTGTTTGAGGGTGGGCTGGGTATAACCTGTTTCATCAGTAACACGGCTTAAAATTTCCGTTTCCAAACCATCCCATTGCCACAGGTGCCGAAAATAAGTATGCGCCTTTTCCAATATCGGGTTTTGCAGCCGCGCCTCGTTCCAGCTTTTACCTGCATCGGTGCTCACTTCTACTCTATCTACCTTTCCCCGGCCGCTCCACGCTATGCCACGAATCTCAATCCAACCGCGTTCAACTTTTTGCGGGAATGAAGGATAGGTAATGATAGAACGGGCATCCATCTCAAAGCTGAACATCCTGATCTTATCTTTTACAGGGTAGGTATAATTTGAAGTTTCCTCACGGGTAAAATACGGCGCGTCCGAAATTTCTATCCTCCGCAACCATTTTACATTGGTATTCCCCTCCCATCCGGGCAACAGTAAACGGGCGGGATAACCCTGTTCGGGCCGGATGGCCTCACCATTTTGAGCATATACGATCATGGCATCATCCCAGGCTTTATGAATTGGGATACTTCGGGTAAGCACGGCGGCATCACCGCCTTCGGCTAAAAACCAGCTGGCTTTGGGGCTAACACCCAGTTCACGAAACAGGGTTGAAAGCATTACGCCTGTCCATTCACTTTGACTGGTGAGGCCGAGGATCTCCTGCACGGTCATGTCCTCCTTACCCGTGCGGAAGTTGCCGGCACATTCAATAAAACAAGTGCGTGTTACCGAGGGAAAGCGTTTCAGGTCATGCAGGCTAAATTTCATTGGCCGCTCCACCATGCCGTGTATCAGCAACTCATATTGATTTGGGTCAATTGAAGGCACACCGGCATGATGCCGTTCAAAATGCAGATCTGATGGGGTAATAGTACTGTACAGATCCTGCAGCGGCGTACGTGATGAAATATCTGATGGCTTTTTAACCGGCACCTCAAACGCCGAACGTGTGCCAACCTTTCCCGGCAACGGGCCAGGCTGCTTTGTAGGATCAGGCACCGCAGACACTCCTACCTGGACGTATTTCGCAAATACCGAGGTTACCGGCAAAATAGCCGTAGCCAAAGCCCCGCCCAGCAACGTACGGCGACTTATTTTCTTTTCGGTTGTTTTTACCGGCTTATCCTGCTGTTCCATACTCATTTTACTTCCGGACCGCCCTTGCGGTCGTCAACAATAAAAAGTTTTTGCGCCGGCATTTGAACTTTAGGCAATGTACCAGCGTCCATTACCTGGTTGGCTTTAATGATCTTGTTCTCGCTCAGCAACCAGGCGCAAAGGCTGTACACTTCATCATCAGTAAGCGAACCTGGCGAGTTGTAGGGCATGGCCCGGCGCACATAATCAAACAAAGTAGTAGCGTAAGGCCAGTAATTACCTATAGTTTTGGTTTTACCGCCCCCCACTACCAATGGCGGACCTGGCAGTTTAACACCTTTTATCTCCTTGCCATCAGCGCCATGACAGGCCGCGCATTTGTTTGTGTAGATTATCGCACCATCGGCTACACTACCGGTGCCCGGCGGTAAGCCTTTACCATCCGGACGTATATCAATATCCCATTTAGCTATCTCCTGTTGGGTGGCAGTTTTGCCATAGCCAAATGTTTCGGGCCATTTTTGCTTATTTTGATAAGAAAGCCAAAGCCAGATCACCATCCCAATTATGGTGCCCCCCCCGAAAATCAGGGCATGGCTTCGCCTTAGCTTTAACTTTTTAAGCATGATAAAAGCTGTTTAGAATAATATCAGCGCTATAACCAGCGTAATGAAAATATTAAAGGTTTGCGCTATCAGGAACGCGTACAATGGTTTCTTACTGTTCCTGTTAAACAGGTCGGCAAAGTTGGTTTCAAGGCCGATACTGGTAAACGCCAGCGCAAACCAAAGCCCCTGCAGGTTCTTCAAGCTATCCTTAACCGTAGCGGCAGCCGATGGCGGCAGGAAGAACGAGAACAGCAGCGAAGCCCCGATAAAACCCAATACAAACTTTGGAAAACGCTCCCAGATCACCTTCAGCGTAGGTTTGGTATCTTTATCCTGTGCCGATGGGTGCTTGGTATAAGTCCAGTAAATAGAGATGGCAAAAGCAGCCAAACCAAGCAACACATTTTGCGAAAACTTAACAATAGTGCTGATCTTCAATGCAACCTCGCCAACCAGTGATCCTGAAGCAACAACCGCTCCTGTAGTATCAATACTGCCACCCAGCCATGCACCCGTAACCGGTTCCGAAAATTTGAAGTAATGGGCGATGATGGGCATGAAGATCATCATCGGGATAGCCGTGATCAACACCATAGATATGACATAGGAAAGCTTTTTTGAATCGCCCTTGATGGCACCGGCTGTAGCTATTGCAGCAGATACGCCGCAAATAGATACCGCGCTTGATATCATCATGGCGATCTCGTCATCAACCTTAAGTTTTTTGCAAATCCAGAACGCAAAATACCAAACCGAGGTTACTACCAGTAACGCCTGGATCAGACCCAATGAACCCGCCTTTAAAATATCGCCAAAAATAACACTGGTGCCTAAAAGCACCAGGCCTATTTTAACAAACAACTCGGTTGACAGGGATGACTTAAGCCACTCGGGCAATTTAATAAAATTGCTGATGAGCAAACCCAAAACAAGGCTGAAGATCACGGCCTCGAGGTTAAGCGATTTAGCCTGACTGCTACCTGCAAGCACAAGCGCCAGTATGGTAACCACATAAACCAGAGGGAAACCCAAAGCATAATTTTTAACGGATTTGCCGGTAATAAATGCACCTATACCGCCAATGATGGCTACAAACACAAATTGTAAAAGCATTTTAACCAGGTTTGCCGAACCCAGTACAGTACCGGTTAAATCGGCACCTTTTTTCCAGCCAAAGGTTGGTACGGGTAAAAGCAGGCCCGCTAACGAAAGAATAATGATCAGGGAACCTAAAATAACTACTGCCCAGTCTTCGTGCAGGGTTAGTTTAGTAGTGGTGGTTGACATAGTTTAAATTTTATAGTGTGATAATATGTTATGATTTTATGCTGATGTTAAAAACATCTTTTAATGCGCGTTTGGCCGAATGATAGCCGCACATGCCATGTACCCCTCCCCCCGGTGGTGTAGATGACGAACAGATATAAATACCCTTTGCCGAAGTACGATAAGGCGAACGCCTCAAAACCGGCCGGGTAAACAACTGACCAATATCAATTACCCCGCCATTGATATCTCCGCCAATGTAATTTGGATTATAGTTTTCCAACTGCCGGGTATTAAAAGTATGCCTGCCGATGATACGCTCGCGGAAACCGGGGGCAAAACGCTCCACTTGTTTCTCAATAATTTCGGTCATGTCTTTATTTGATCCGTTAGGTACATGGCAATAAGCCCAGGCTGTATGCTTGCCTTCGGGTGCCCGCGTATTATCAAAAAGGCTTTGCTGGGCCAATAACACAAACGGCTTTTCGGGATGATGTCCATCCCAGATCTGTTGTTCGCCGATGGCGATTTCCTTTAACGTACCGCCAATATGCACTGTACCTGCTTGCTTTGTCCCTTCGGCGTTAAATGGCACAACGTCGTCAAGCGCCCAATCTATCTTAAAAACGCCCATGCCGTATCGGTACCGTTCCAGCTGCCATTTATACAGCGATGAAAACTTATGCCCTGCAATTTGCAGCAGTTGTTTTGGCGTAACATCAAACAAAACCGCATTGGCCGATGGCAGCTGATCAAAAACGGTGATATAGGTATTGGTCTCTATCTTCCCTCCAATGGATATAAAATAGGATGCCAACGCATCCGCTATTTTCACCGAGCCTCCTTTAGGTACCGGCCAGCCTTTTAAATGCCCGTTAGCCATCAGTACCAAAGCAATCGCCGATGTGGCGAGGTTGGTTAGTGGCTGTATGCTATGCGCGGCCATCCCAGCCAAAAGCCCTTTTGCCTCTTCGGTTTTAAACCGCCTGGCAAGATGGGTTGACGAGGTCAGGGCATCCAGGCCAAAAACTGCCAGATCAACCGGGTGTTTCGGAAAGGTAAGCGGGCCTAATACATCAGCAGCTAAACCCGGCCATGATTTCACCAGGTGCGCCATCAGCTTAATGTAGGTGTCCCTGTCCTCACCAAGCAGATCGGCAGTTTCGATGATCGACTTTTTAAGCACCGCAGCAGTTCCGTTATCAAAAGGATGCGCCGCTGCAACCTCCGGATAAATATATTCCAGGCCATACTCATGCAGAGGCAATGTTTCAAAAAACGGCGATCCTGCGGCCAGCGGATGAATGGCCGAGCAAACGTCATGCTTAAAACCAGGCAGGGTAAGTTCTTCTGTGCGTAAGCCGCCGCCTATTTTGTCCTTACCTTCCAGCAATAAAACCGAAAGTCCTTGCTGCTGCAATAATATACCCGCAGCAAGGCCGTTTGGCCCCGAGCCTACTATCACTGCATCATAATCACGTTTTTCCGGTTTCATCTGGTATCTGTTTTTAGTATTTGCCCGCCACTAATTTGCTATCGGTAAGCGCGTATTGACGGGTTACGCGGTCAAGCACAATATACACATCATTTTTCTTGTCGTCCTTGCCAGTCAACACAATGTGTGATCCTGTTGCATCTGCATTGTAACTTAACACCATGTGCGCACGCTTCCGCTTATCTTTCAACTCCTCGGCTATGCCACGCTCACGACGGGTTGAACGCGCCGCCGGATCAATAGCCGTTACCTCGTTACGAATGTTGGCTTTTGCTTCGGCAGGGATAAATGATTTGGCTAATTTATTATCGCCGGCTTTATTTTCGCCGCGATTGCCACGCCTGCCTTTGCGTTTGGTAAACTCGGGCAGCTTATCCTGTAAGTAAAGCACCTTGTTCACAGTATCGGCATCATAATAAAATACCCGCTTGCCACCGGCTACACCTGTAAGCTCGAAGTTACGGTTGATATCGCGCATAGCCGCGCCACCGCCATTGGATAAGTCGAGATTTAATGGTTTATTAACGTTAAAGGTTAACGACGACCATTTCTCGAACGTTACCCATTGCCAGCGCACAGAATCTAAAGGCGAGTAAGGGATATCCTGTCCGTTGAGCTTAAATTCGCTCACATTATAATTACCCCTTAACTGTTTTACACCGCTTGTAGCTGGTTGCTTGTAAGGATCATATTTAAAGTTCACATATTGCAAATAGTACAGCCAAACCAGGAATATGCCGATGGTGCCTGTTTTTAAAACAACGCGCGTAACTATAAGCCATTTCTGGTTAATTTCCGGGATCAAAACCGGAGGAACAGTAAGGCGTTCTTTGATAAGCAGGTTATAAACCGGTACAATATCGTACCATAATAAAAACGCCGAGAACAACACAAAATATGAAGCGTACACATGCACCCCGCCATCATAAGCAAAGTTTACATAAGTAATATCCCCCAAAGCTCCCAGCAGCAATACCGCGCCAAAAGTGGTGGTTTTGCGGAAGAAAAGCATGGTACCTGCAGCCAGCTCAACAACACCGGCAAATACCTGGTACCACGGTACAATGCCTACAGAAAGCCAGTAGATCTTCTGTGCAGTCAGATCGCCGAAATGAGCGTTAAGTAAACCCAACGAAGGATAAGGCATTTGAACCGGGAACAGCTTTGTAAAGCCGAACCCGATTATGCCTATACCTGCCCTGTACCGCACCACCACGCGCAGCCAGTAATACAGGTTATGATATTGCTTGTTTTTGTTATCAAGCGCAGTCCAGATCAGACCGCCTACGATACCGATAGCAAGCGCTTCAACCCAATCAATATAGCCTAACAGGTTATACGCCGGGGTTTGAAATTTGTAAATGCTTGGCGAAAACCGCGCTATATCATACAAATCGCGGTAATGCAGATGGAACCAGTTAATGGTTAACAGGTTATTCCACCACTCGGCTGTGGTTGGGATACACATGATAATGAAAAAGATGAAAGCGATACGAAAAGCTACACGCTGTGTTGCTGTCCACTCCTTAGATGCGCCGGTATTAGTTGCCGGGGCAGCTTGCCGGGGTTTGCTTTCGGGTACAACATTGCCCACCTGTTCGGTGTCGGGGTTTATTACTGTTGTTGCCATGATAAATATCTTTTAAAGGTTTATAGCTTAAAGTTTAAGTGCCTTGCTCCTGCCCTGGGCCGCTTCCTGCAACAGGTATTTTTTGTTGATCCTGTCCAGTTGCACATAAACGGAATCCTTGTTATGATCGATGCCTGTCAGGATGATGGTGCCATTTTCAGGTTTGGTATAGTGCAGCGTAAACTGATCGGCCTTGTAATTGCTGTTCCTGTTTTTAAGCAGTAAAACCTGTTTTACCGTATCGGCCACATAGCTGTAATAAGCCCGGCCGGTAGTACCGTCAAGTTCATATTTACGGTCATCGTTGTTCCTGCTGATCTCTTCGGTTGTAGAGATATCAGCTTTATATCTTTTTAACGAACCTATGCTGATGGTATTCCATTTCTCAAAAACAACATCGTTCCAGCGGGTGGTATCGGTTTGTGAATACGGCAGTTGTTTGCTGTTGATCCTGAAATCGCTCACATTATATAAACCTGCCGCGCCTGCCAATCCTTTAGCCTGCGGATACTGATAGATATCATGATGATAAGCCGCATAAGTTTTATACCCATACAGAAACACAAAAAAGAAAATGAACAGGCTTTTTAATACCAACCTTGATGTACGCCATTGACCGTTAAGGGAAACTTTCACAGTATTTGGAGATGTTGGTTTACGTAGCGCAACCAGGTTATAAATACGTTGTATATCGTAAATGGTAAGGAACAAGGCAATGTTGATGAGGTAAAGCGCGTAAATTGCTTCGCCGCCATCATAAGCTATATTGGAGATAAACACATTGCCGGTAAATACCAGGATAATGATAGCGCCCAGCGTAGCGGTTTTGCGGAACAGCAACAACACGCCAACCAATATCTCCACCAAGCCCAAAAACGATTCATAACCCGGCACTATACCCAGGCTTAATGAGAATAGTTTCCAACGATCAAAATCACCGTAAGATGTATTCAGGTTGCTAATAGATGGTAGCGGCGATTGTAATGGAAAGAATTTAATAAAACCGTAAGCTATGATACCTATAGCCAGGCGATAACGCAGGATCACTCGCAGCCAGTAATACAGATTGTTATAATTCTCGCTTTTTTTATCGCGCAGGCTCCATATTATGGTGCCTATAAAAGCAATCGCGGCTATGAACGCCCAGTCGGCAAGGGTACCTATGCCCCATATGCTTGGTGTGCTGCTGCCAGATATAAATTGCGGCGTGTAACGACTGATGTAAAAAATATCGCCAAAGCCGAGGCTGCCCCACTGAATGCGGAACAGGTTGCCGAAGTACTTCCAGTCAAGCGGAAGGGCCTGCAGCACAAAGTAAATGAAGAAGAACCGAAAAGCCCCCTTTTCGTATTCCTTCCATTGGGTTTGGTTGGTGGTTAATGTGCTCATTGTTTTATGTTTTTAAATTGATTTAGAAGACGCCGGGGGCAGGTTCGAACTGCCGTACAAGGTTTTGCAGACCTCTACTTAGCCACTCAGTCACCCGGCTTTATGCCCGTTAATAACCTGGATTTTGCGTTAGTGCCGGGTCAACATTCAGCTGATCAACCGGGATAGGCAAAATGTTCTTTTTAGTATCCGTAACGCCCAACACGGCAGCTGCCCTACCTGTGCGCACCAGATCAAACCAGCGATGCCCTTCCAATGCAAACTCAATGCGGCGCTCGTTTTCAATGGCCAGTAAAATATCAGCTTGCGAAACGGCGGTTGTGGCTGTTAAGCCTGCGCGGTCACGTACGGCGTTCAGATCAACCTTGGCATCGGCAAGTTTGTTAAGCTGTGCGCGGGCCTCTGAGCGAATCAGGTATTCTTCGGCAATCCTGATAATGTAAGCCGGATCCGTTGCCGGGCTGCGGTAATAAAGGTTGCCATACCATAAACCTGCAGATGTTTTAGCCACCAAAGCACTCCGGTTACCTCCTATGGTAGCGTCGTTTACCAATGCTAAAAACACGGCGTTAGGTGCCCATTGGCGGGTACCACTGTTAGCCGGTGGCTGCCATTGCCCGCGGTGGCCATTGGTATAAGTAGCACTGTAAGCCAGTTCAAACACCGACTCTTTAGTACCTACCACATTGTTGGCAAACCACGCGCTGTAAGGTTTCAATAACGAATAATTCTGTGTATCGCCCAATACCAGCGTTGCATAGTTTTCGGCATTAGTCCAGTCTTTTTGGTACAGGTAGTACCTTGCTTTTAAAGCATAAACTGTTTCCTTATTTGCCCTTACCGGGTTTTGGCTGGTTGGCAACGGTAGTAATGGCTCGGCGGCATTCAGGTCACTTAGTACCTGGGCATAGGTTTGCTCAACAGTACTACGTACAATACCATTTTTATCTGTAGCCGATATGGTTGGCGTAGTCACGATCTGTACGCCGCCCCAGGTACGGGCAAGGTCAAAGTAGCATAAGGCCCTGATGAAATATGCCTCACCTAACAGTTGGTTTCTTTCGGCTGTTGTCAGTGTAGCATCGGTAACGCCGGGTAATTTGGCTATTACATAGTTTGCCCGGTTTATCGTAGTGTAAATGGCCAGCCAGATACCCGATACCGTAGCATTATCGGCCTTTACATTATGGTCAATAAACTGTTGTACTATGGATTGTGAACCTGTCCACTGGATATTATCGCCTGATAAATAGCCTACCGAAACAAAGTTTACACCATAGTAATTATCGGCAGATAAAGCCCTATAAATGCCGCGCACAGCGGTTTCGGCCGATGCACGGTCGACAATGGTTTGTGAATCAGACACCGAATCCTTGGGCTGAACCTCCAGGAACTTTTTGCAGGAAGCCAGTGTCACAAGCGATAAAGCGGGAATAGTATATTTTAAAGTTTTAAGTAATTTCATGATCGTTGCCCTCCTTATAAAGTAATATTTACACCTAACTGAACTGAGCGCGGTTGCGGCGGTGTACCCAGGTCAATGCCCTGCACATCCTGTCCGCCGCCTACATTAGCCTCCGGGTCGGGGCCTGTGTATTTGGTGAACAGCAGCAGGTTACTACCTACTACATAAATGCGCAGCGATTGGATATCAATTTTTTGAGTAAGCGTTTTTGGCAGCGTATAACCAAGGCTCAATGATTTAAGGCGAATGAAGGAACCATCTTCCAGGAAACGGCTGTTTTGTTCAAGCGTATAGTTGTTGCCATAGGCAGTTAAGCGTGGCACATCGGTAATATCGCCTGGCTTTTGCCACCTGTTTAACTGACTGGCAAATATTACACGGTTAGCATCGCGGGTACCGCCGCCTTCGCCAAAAAAGCGGTTCAGGTTAAGCACTTTGTTACCCTCTTCAAAGCTGAACAGGAAGCTGGCATCAAAACCTTTGTAAGTAATGGTGTTGCTTAAGCCGCCAAAGTATTTAGGCAGGGCATTGCCAACTATCTGGCGGTCGGCAGTATTGATCACACCGTCTTTGTTAACGTCCTCAAATATGGCATTACCGGTTTGCGGATCGACTCCCAACTGCTTATACATCCAGAACGAGAACATCGAATATCCCTGCTGCATCCTGATCCAGTCGCGGCTGTATTGGTTAATAGGTACCGGCAGCGATTTAATTTTGTTAACGTTGCCCGAGATATTGAAACTGCTGCTCCAGCTAAAATCCTTTGTTTTGATGTTATTTGAGCTGATGCTTACCTCGTAACCTTTGTTACTTATTTTACCTACGTTGCTGTAATAAGTGCTGTAGCCGGTAATCTCCGGAACGGGTAATTGCAGCAATACATCGCTGGTTTGTTTAGAGTATAGATCGACAGACAGGTTCAGGTGATTGTTCAGCAAACCGAGGTCAAAGCCCACGTTAGCCTGTGCGGTACGCTCCCATTTCAGGTTTGGATTGGCCAACTGCTGTGGTGCGGTACCGGCTTTGTCTCCACCGGTTGTGTTATCAGGATAACCTGCGCCACCGCTCCATAAACCTTGTGCCGCAAAATTGTTGATACCTGCCTGGTTACCGGTAACGCCGTAGCTTACGCGCAGTTTAAGATCGCTGATTGAATTTACATCTTTCAAAAAGCTTTCTTCTTTAGCACGCCATGAAGCACCTACCGATGGGAAGTATCCCCATTTGTTATTGGCACCAAACTTCGATGAACCATCGGCACGGGCACTTACCTCCAAATAGTACTTGCTGGCATA
This sequence comes from Mucilaginibacter sp. Mucisp86, assembly GCF_047324315.1. Lineage (NCBI taxonomy): Bacteria > Pseudomonadati > Bacteroidota > Sphingobacteriia > Sphingobacteriales > Sphingobacteriaceae > Mucilaginibacter > Mucilaginibacter sp. Mucisp86. The sequence continues at coordinate 5,373,527 of NZ_CP168503.1, read as the reverse complement.
ATTATATGAAATACGCGAAAAGTATGATGAAAGGTTAGCCTTTGTCCAGGTTTGGTTGGCTGTACGGGTTGAAGCCGATGAAATATCGGTGTAGGCATTATTTGGGAAACCGGTTCCTTGTGCCGACGTTAGCTGTATAATATTACTTTGCAGCGTGTTACCGGCAACTACATCCAAAGTATGCTTTTCGCCAAAGAGGTGGTGATAGGTCAAAGTCTGCTCGTTGATCCAGGCGGTGCTTTGGGTTATGGCAGATGTAGCCAGGCCATTGGTTGGCGATGCACCCAACTGCGTTTTATCGTTCCAGTATTCAGACTCATTGTAGTTGTTATAATCAACACTCCAGCTTGAGCGAAATTTCAATCCTTTCAAAATCTCAATATCAGCATAAACGTTGCCGATGTAGCGCAAGCTTGTTGTGTGAACATTATAGTTATCAATCAGCACCTGCAGGTTGTCAAAACCGGCGTAGCGCGCGGGTGTGCCATCGGCATTGGTTTCGGGCAGATAGGTTGGCGTATGCAAAGCAGACTGGAACAAACCACCCGCCGGACCATCACCTGCGCGGGCCTGGTTGCGGTATGAACGTGAAACACTGTTACTTGTACCTACCTGTACCCTGTCGCTGATCCGTTGATCGAGGTTTACTTTAAAACCAAGACGACTAAAATCTATAGGTTTAATATCGGCCTGCTGTTTGGTATATCCTGCGCCTATATAATATTTGGTGTCCTTTGAACCACCTTCTAAAGACAGGTCATAGTTAGCCAGGTTACCTGTACGGAACAACTCGCTCAAACGGTCGTAGGTATTTTGCTGCGATGGTAAGCCCCTTGGTGCTGGTGAAGCGGTAGGATTATCGTCAGTTGCGCGGAAGGGTTGATATTGATAAGTTTTAATACCCGCCGCGTTACCTGCAGCAATAGCGTCAGCCTCAGAATTACGGTAAAACTCATTTACGATCTCCGCGTGCTGAGGGCCGGTGGTCAGCTTCCAAAGCCTGTCTTTAGGCTGCCATGCCAATCCCTGCGAAACATTGAAGTTAATTTTAGGCCGGCTATTGTAATTACCGCGTTTGGTTGTAACAATAACTACACCATTTGCACCACGCGAGCCATAGATGGCCGTAGCGCTGGCATCTTTCAATACCTCGATATTTTCAATATCATCAGGATTAATATCGGCAATTGGCGATGTTGCCCTGCCACCGGTACTAACCGTTTGCAGGCTGGTATTATTTAAAAATACACCATCAACGATGTATAAAGGATCATTACTGGCGTTGATTGAGGTAGTACCACGCACGCGGATAAAAATGCCATCACCGGGTACACCGGTGTTTGAATTGATCTGCACGCCCGAAGCCTTGCCCTGCAATTGAGCGTCAAAACTGGCTACGGGGGTTTTCTTTACCTCATCGGCCTTTATGGTTGATACCGAGCTGATAAGATCTTTACGGGTTTTGGTACCGTAACCAACCACTACCACATCATTAAGTTGCTGTGGAATCGGCTTCAGGTAAATTTCAACAGGGCTGCCGTTAACTACTATTTCCTGCTGATCGTAACCAATAAAACGAATAATTAATGTATAAGGAAATTTTTGACCGGTTACAAAATCAAAACGACCTTCGGCGTTGGTTGAAACGGCGTGCGTTGTGCCTTTAATTGACACTACCGCACCCGGAAGCACGTCCCGGGTGGCAGCATCAAATACACGTCCTTTTAAAATAGAATTAACGGTTGCAGGCGGCTCCTGCTGGGCCACTGCCGCCAATGGAAAAAAGAACAGAAACAGGAAAATATATTTGGAAAGTACAGTTGTGTTTTTACGGATAAATATTTCCATATTTAACGAGGTTAAAATAAATGTTCAATGCGTTTAGTTTAGCTCAGATGCAAACCGGTGGAGTGATTGGCGTTGCGTAGCCGGTTTGTCATTGCCACACCGGCAAGGCTTCCTTGCCGGTTATTTTTTAATAGGGGGTATAGTTTAGTTCATATGCTGTGTTAAAGTACCTTACAAATTCAAATCATTTTTTTCATAGCGATGCAGGGCCGGTTTGTTAACCCGCAATAATCAATTTCACGAATAGATAGCGTTATTTACAACAACTGCACATACATGCTTTAGGAGAAGCGTGCATTCGTTCGGCTTGTTCAGGAAGTACTCTTTGTTTGGTAAAAGAAGTGTTCATCACCCTTGTTTTTTATTAGTACGGCGACAAACATAGAAATTAAAAAATAAACTACCAAATCTATAGATTATATATTTAATTTGTTACAATTGTTACATAAATCGATTTTCCAGCTACTGTTTGTTTTATAACAATACAAATCTTACCACGCAAAAAGGCTGCCTTTGTCGTGGCAGCCTCTTCAATAAATATGCTTAGAAAGCCGGCGTAATTACTTGCCTACTCTTTTCAATAAATGCTCGGGGTATCTTGCACCTTCAATTTTAATTTGCGAAGCTGCTTGTTCAATTTGACTAAGATCATTTGCCGATAATGTAATATCTACGGCGCCAAGATTTTCTTCCAGGCGATGTAATTTGGTAGTTCCCGGAATAGGCACTATCCAGGGCTTCTGTGCCAGCAACCAGGCCAGGGCTATTTGTGCCGGAGTTGCCTGTTTTTCCTGCGCTATTTGGGCAAGCAAATCAACCATTGCCTGGTTTGCACTCCTTGCCTCCGGGGTAAAACGAGGGACTATATTCCGAAAATCATCTTTGGCAAAAGTTGTATTTTCGTTAATGGCACCGGTAAGAAACCCTTTTCCAAGCGGGCTGAAAGGCACAAAACCAATACCCAATTCTTCCAGTAAAGGCATGATCTCGTTTTCCGGTTCGCGCCACCATAATGAATACTCACTTTGCAAAGCCGCCACAGGCTGCACCGCATGCGCCTTGCGGATGGATTGCACACCAGCTTCAGACATACCAAAGTGTTTTACTTTACCTTCCTGTATCAGGTCTTTAACGGTTCCGGCTACGTCTTCTATCGGCACATTGGGATCAACACGATGCTGATAAAAAAGGTCGATACGGTCTGTTTTTAATCTTTTTAAAGAAGCCTCGGCAACTTCACGGATGCGTTCCGGACGGCTGTCCATACCGTCGGCGGGTTTACCCTCTTTAAAACCAAATTTAGTAGCAATAACCAGTTGATCACGATAAGGCGCCAGAGCTTCACCCAAAAGCTCTTCGTTTGTAAAAGGGCCATAAGCTTCGGCAGTGTCAAAAAAAGTAACACCTTTTTCAACCGCGGCATGAAGAAATTTAACAGCTTCTTTTATTTCAGTTGCCGGACCATAAGCAAAACTCAAGCCCATACAGCCTAATCCCAGTTCGGATACCTCAAGGCCGCTGTTACCTAATTTTCTTGTTTTCATATATTTAATATTGTTAACAGATGGTTATTAATTTAACCGCACAAAGTTGAGGTGTATTTTGGAGGCAAATGTTATATCAATTACGGTATTGCTTACCAAAATTACTGATTGCAGACAAAAGCCAAACTTAAACGCTTCCAGATGCCGTAACTTTGATATAGAAAAGGGAATAGCAATGGAAAATATCATCCGAATTGACACCATAAGCCAGTTTAATGCGCACAACAACAACGAAACGCTGCATCCGCTGGTGAACATTGTTGATATGTCAAAAGCTGACAGACGTACAAAACGCCGTATCAATTATGGATTTTATACCGTGTTTTTAAAAGAAGTAAAATGCGGCGACCTAAAATACGGCTGCAATTATTACGACTATGAAGAAGGCACACTGGTTTTTGTTGGCCCGGGGCAGGTAATTGGCTCAGATAATGGCGAGTACTATCAACCTAAAGGCACGGCCCTGGTTTTCCATCCGGATCTGATCAAAGGCACTTCACTTGGCCGTCATATCCAGGACTATACATTTTTTTCGTACGATGTTCATGAAGCCCTCCATCTGTCGGAAAGTGAACGAAAGATCATTATCGATTGCTTTGATAAGATCAGATATGAACTTGGCCATGCGATAGACAAGCACAGCAAAACTTTAATTGTAAGCAACATTGAGTTGTTCCTGAATTATTGCCAACGTTTTTACGACCGACAGTTCATTACCCGTGATCTGGCTCACAAAGGCGTATTACAAAAGTTTGAAAGCTTACTTGACAGTTATTGGACTTCCGACAAACCGCTTACCGTAGGTTTACCATCGGTAGGTTATTGCGCCGATCAGTTAAACTTTTCAGCCAATTACTTCGGCGACCTGATCAAAAAAGAGACCGGAAAATCAGCTCAGGAGTATATCCAATCAAAAGTGATAGATGTGGCTAAGGAGAAAATATTTGATACCAGTAAATCGCTGAGCGAGATAGCTTATGGATTAGGGTTTAAATATCCGCAGCACTTTACGCGCTTATTTAAGCAGCGTGTTGGGTACTCTCCTATTGAATACCGTTCACTAAATTAAACTGCTCAGATAAAAATCAGGCGCAAATCCTGTTGGATTTGCGCCTGATCAAAGGAACATATTACCCCCTTTTTCGATAAAATCAATTCATAATTGTTTCACCCGGCTGTGCTACAATACGCAGGTAAGGCTTAACGGTTTTCCAGCCGTTGGGGTATTTTTCTTTTGCTTCCTCGTCAGATACCGCCGGAACGATGATCACGTCTTCGCCATTTTTCCAATTTACCGGGGTGGCTACTTTGTAGCCGGCTGTTAACTGCAATGAATCCAGCACCCGCAGTATTTCATCAAAGTTGCGGCCGGTTGCCATTGGATAGGTAAGCATCAGCTTAATTTTTTTATCGGGGCCAATAATAAATACCGAGCGCACGGTTTGGTTAGTAGCAGCGGTACGACCTTCCGAAGTTCCGGGTTCATCAGCCGGTAACATGTCATATAACTTTGCAATGGCCAGGTCAGGATCACCTATCATCGGGTAGTTTACGGCGTATCCCTGGGTTTCCTCTATGTCTTTAGCCCACTCAGCGTGACGGCCTACGGGGTCAACACTTAAACCTATTACCTTGCAGTTACGTTGCTTAAATTCGGGAGCAAGTTTAGCCATGTAGCCCAGCTCAGTAGTGCAAACCGGGGTAAAATCTTTAGGATGCGAAAAAAGGATTGCCCAGCCGTCCCCTATCCAATTATGAAAATTGATAGTGCCTTCAGTAGTTTCTGCCTGAAAATCTGGGGCTGTGTCGTTTAATCTGATACTCATGATGTTTATTGGTTAAAATGGTTAAAAAATAAATTGATCGTCTTTACATGTCGCAAGGTTTACAGAGTCAATAAAAAGAATAACTTTTATAAGCATACGCCTGTAAAAACCGCCGGAGTTTCTAAATCCTGTTAGTGGTTTTATATTAAAGCTTACAGTGGTTTGGAGAGTTTGTGTTTTCATGGCTTGTTGCTTTTGACATAGCAAAGATGCAACAGACAACAAGGCATATTTTGTAACAAAAGATACAAACCGCTGTAACAAAAGTTACAATTCGCTCAGTAATTTAACCTGGTTATAGTAAAGAAGTAATTTATTATCCATTTCGAGCTTTTTAAGCAAACGAGATACAACCACTCTGCTGGTGCCCAGATCGTCGCCAATTTGTTGGTGAGTGAGATTGATGAGCGAAGAACCGGTTGCCTTTGCCTTTTCCTTGAGATAATTAACCAGGCGGTCATCCAGTTTTTTAAAGGCTATGTCATCGATACTTTTTAGGATTTCGGTAAAGCGGTTTAATATCGTTTGCATTACAAAGCGCTTCCAGGTTGGGTACTTTACCATCCATCCGTCCATCACGTCCATAGGCACGCAAAGCAGTTCGCTGTCTTCCTCGGCAGTTCCGCGGATCACACTAAAGTGCGACATCATGCAGCAGGTAAATGTCATAGCACAGCTTTCGCCTTCCTTTACATAATATAGTAATATCTCCTGACCTTCGTCATTTACACGGCTTACTTTAAAGGTACCGCTAAGCAATAACGGTACAGCCCGTATAGTTTGTCCCGGGTTAAGCATCGTATCGCCGCCTTTTACCGTCACCAGTATGGAATTTGTTTCCAGTTCGGCCAGCAAAGCAGGTTCAAATACCGATTCAAATTTACTAACGGCAGCTTTAACACTAAACATGGATCATAGGTTTTGGAGGCTAAAAATAATCAATTTATCAGATGTTTAAATGCCACAATAAGATGTGTAAAGCATATTGTACAACTGAGAAGAAGCCTTTATATCAATGCATTGAGAAAAGTACCAGGCATGCCGTTCACCTTATCAATGCATTGCCCTATCCGTGTTCATTCTAAAGCGCAAAATGACTGACCAGGATATTATTCAGCCATACTTCGTCAAGCCAAAACTATAACATGTAAAATTATTTTTTATCGGCCAATTTTTTTTTGATCACATCTATCTGTTGTTGCTGCTCCGACAGTTGAGTGCTTAATTCAGTTATTTTTTTATCTTTTTCAATCAAATAGAGGGTTAGCTCTTCAATTTTCTTAAGCATCAGTTTACTCATTTCCCCTAAATTCACGCCGTCCTGTTCTACTTTGGCCGCTTCAGGCACTTCCGGCAAATGCTGATATGTATATATATAGTTTTTCAGATCGGTTAACGCAGGTAATTTATATTCCTTCCTGAAAACATAATCGGGCCAGCCTGTTGTTTGCACGGATATCGCCTTGGCATAGCATACTCCATTTGCCCCTACCTTGAAAGTGATGCTGTTTTTAATATCCAGATCGGCCAGCGTTCTTGCGGTAGTTCCGGTAGAAGCCAGTGGAGCAAAGTAAATATTTCCAAAAATATCGTTATAAATTACGCCGGCTCCGTTATGAAAAGTATCAGAGTCTATTTGCCAGGTTGAAGCGGGAACGCCGGCACCAATACGGGCCGCGTTAAAGCCGATGTAACATGTGCCATAATTCAGGTTTACACCAGGGGCATTACCAACAGCAAATTTGTAGGTAGCACTGTTCACCTGGAATGCCGAAACGGGTGTTGCATTGGTATTAATACCAACCGTATTTGTAGTGGTAGTCACCGTACCATTAGTAGTCCATTGAGCATGGACTGTCATTGAATAACAGAAAAAAATTCCAGCAAGTAAAATGTTTTTTTTCATATAAATTTATTTAGTTTGATACAGGTTTTTCCAATTGGCTTACCCTTGTTTGAAGTGACCGCAGAAGATCGTTTTTTTCCTTTACTTCGGCTTTCAGATCTATCAGGTACAAAGTCAGTTCCTCAACTTTCTTCAGCAACAGCTTGTTCATTTCGCCAACATTTATCCCATCTTTTTCTACATCCTCGGCAGAAGGCATTTCAGGAAAATGTTGGTTTTGGATGATATACTGTTTTAAGTAATTCAATCCGGGGAGTTTATAATCTTTTTTAAATACATAATCCGGCCATGTGCCCTGAAGCTTAACAGTCATCCCCTCTGCTATTGCATTGCCCCCAACTGCGAAAGCGTAAGGCGTTGTTTTCGTATTGTCCGTAACATTTACGATGAGCCTCCCAGTCAAAATAGTATTATAAGTAGGTTGTGATATCAGCATTGTTCCGTCTGTAGTACTAACCGCCGGACTTCCCATGGTTAATGTGGGAGTCGTGCCGTTCGTAGATCTGAGAAATACGCGCATTTGCCTGTTTGGGATAGGGCAATTAGCAACGATAGCAACCTGATTAGCCGATATTGATTTTAACCCAAGTATAATACCCGGCGTTATAACATCCTGTTGCAGGGAATATACTGAGTTGGTAAAATTTACGAATAGTTTAAAGTTGGCAACAATAGGAAGTGTATATCCCAAGTTGCCGTTGCCATCTATGATTTGCCCTACTAAGGCGGCTCCGGTATAAGTTCCTATTGTTCCGGAATTGATAGTAGCCACGATCCTTTCGCCCGGAAAGCTGCCGGTATTGGTTACATTCCACTCATACAGCGTTGTTTGATTTTGGCTGGCTTGGGCACGTAAACAATGCTGCATACCAATAAGCAGCAGAAATACCAGGGCAATGCATTTACCGGGCAATAAGGTCTCGCGTAAAATAAATGCTGTCCTTTGCATACTCATTTTTTCCGGCGAGTTTCCAGTGATGATACCCTTTTTTGCAACTCATTAATTTGCTTGTCTTTTTCTATCATATACAGCGTTAGCTCTTCAACCTTCTTCAGCAACAACTTGTTCATTTCGCCAACATTCATCCCATCTTTTTCCATTTGCCGTGCAGAAGGTATTTCGGGGAGGTGCTGATTTTGATCGATATACTGTTTTACATCATTCAACCTGGGCAGTTTATAATCTTTTTTAAATACGTAATCGGGCGCTACTGCTATTTGAACAGTCATTGATTTGGCATAGACACCTCCGTTATTGGCAATTTTAAACGTAATGCTATTTTTGATATCAAGATCGGTGAGCGTTCTTTGTGAGGTACCGGCAGAAGGCAAAGGGGCAAAGTAAATATTGCCGCCAATATCTCCGTAGATAACCCCTCCTCCATTATGTACGTTATCCCCATCAACCACCCAGCTTGCAGTTGAGCCGCTTCCGGTACGGGCGGCATTGAATCCCATATATGATGTGCCATAGGCAAGGTTAGCCCCTCCGGCATTTCCGGCACTAAATTTTTGGAAAGTATTCCCTGTCTGAAATGTAGAAACAGGAGTTGTTGTACCGATACCAACGTTTCCACCTCTTATTGTTAAAGAAGGATTGTTACTTGCAGCACCAATATTGCTGAAATTGATATTGCTACCCTGGATATTAAGTGGAAGAAAAGCAACTCCGGCACGATCGTACGCCTGAAAATACCCACCATTGGTGTTATAAAATACTTCAATCCCAGCGCCAATCCCTCCAATTGGGTTACTACCGGTAAAGCGTCCCCCTCCGTTAACCTCAAGAGAAGCTGTTGGGGTTGTAGTACCTATACCGACATTACCATAGTAATCAACAGAAAGCCGACGGGCATTACCGGTTACCAAACTAAGTGTTGGTATATTGGCATAACCGTTACTGCTTTCGAGTATCATCCCTCCCATTTTGTTGGTCTCGGTTGTCGATTCGGTGGAAAGCTTCATCAAAAAGCCCATCTGCCGCTGAACAGCATCGATGTTCACTCCCTGGTGATACATGGTTATTAGTTCGGTAAAAGGGCCGCTGCCCTGTCCGGTTAAAACATTAAATTTTGGCGTAACCCCGGGAAATAGTGCAGCTGCACTATTTATAGCAGCCGGAGTGGTGGCGCCTATCACAACACTGCCAACATTGGTGTTACTAATATGGTCGCCGTTTGTTGTCCATTGTTGGGCAAACACATTGTTTAAAGTTCCAATAACGAGGATAAAGGTTAGGGTTAGTTTGTTCATTGTTTAATAGCGTTAAGCATTTAAAAAAATCCGACAAGAAGCTAAGATATTCGCTTCATTTTATTGAGACAACAATTTCAGGATTGCTTTGATCACATCACTTTTCGAAGCTATGGCTTATATTCCAGCACCGAAAATGTACTGCTATAACTGTTTGCCGATACGATATCCGGCTTGGAATCGGCATTCATGTCGGCCACAGCTACCGCTTGAGGTGTACCTCCTGCTGTTAAACTAACCTGGGGATAAAACGACATGATAGTACCTCCGGAGACTGTACTATTTTGCAATACCGAAATGGTGCCTGCGCTTGTCCAGTTGCCGGTTATGATATCGGGTTTGCCATCGCCATTGATATCAGCAAGTTTTATTGATAAAGGGTGCGTCCCGGTTGCAAAATTGGCTTGGGTTGCAAAGCTTACAGTGCCGCTTACCGAGGTATTTGGAAATATTGAAACCGTGTTCTGATCATTGATGTTGGTAATTGCCAGGTCGGGCTTGTTGTCGTTATTCATATCGGCAGCGGCCATGGCATATGCGCCGGCTTCGGTTGCAATATCCTGGCGGGTAGCAAAGGTTGTGGAATCAATTGTTGTGGCACCTGCCGCCGAAATATTGCGATAAACAGAAACAAGCGCCTTGTCATGCAGCAAAACTGCCATATCCAGTTTATTGTCGCCATCCAGATCGGTAAGCGTTACTGACGTAGGATTACCGCCAACCGGGATGTTGTATCCCGTAGCAAAGCTCACCGTTGTTGAGGTTGACGTGTTGCGGTATAAGGTGACGGTACCGGCATCGGAGTTTACCACGGCAAGATCGGGCAGGCCATCGCCATTGATATCGCCGGCAGCAATATTATGCATATAATAACCAAGGTTGATATTAGTGCGTGTTGCAAATGCAACTGCGCCCGGTACTGAGATATTACGAAAAAGGCATAAAAGGTTGTTACTATAGCTGCAGGCGAGGACATCAGGCAAACCATCCTGGTTCATATCAGCAACTATCAACGTCTCGACAGAGTTGTTCCCGGTCGAAAAATTGGCGCTGGAAGCAAATGTAGCCGATGAAATATCGGCATTGGCAGCCACGGTGTTACGATAAACGGAAAAAAAGGCAATGCCTTCATTGGCAATGATCACATCCTTTTTACCGTCGCCATCCATATCGGCAATGTTTACTCCCGTAGGATATTTAAGCGTTGTTACATCAGCCTTGGCCCGGAAATCCGAAGCTTTGATCTGTGCGGAAAGCTTGTTGCTACAAAATAGCAGCAGGATTAAAATAGTGATGAGGTGGTTATTTTTCATTTCTCTCAGAGATACTTAACAAATGTTCCGATAATAAATTACAAGGCACACGCGGTACGCATGCGCCAGCCAGGGGAGAAAATACTAACAGTAAATTTTGCGCATAAAACTTATGGTTTAGTCTTTAACGATTTTATTATTATGGTTAACTGCTGCTTAAGCTCATCTATTTGTACCTGCTGGGCGGCCAGTTGGGTTTCCTGCCGGTTAATTTTAAGCTGCTGTTTCTTTAGTTCTTTATCCTTATCAATCAAGTATAAAGTCAGCTCTTCTACTTTTTGGGTAAGGATCCTGTTCATTTCACCAAGATTCAAGCCATCCTTTTCGATTTGTTGGGCAGATGGCATTTCAGGAAGATGTTGATTTTGAGCGATAAATTCCTTCACAAAATTCAACCCGGGCAGTTTATAATCCTTTTTAAATACATAATCGGGCCAGCCGGTTGTTTGTACAGATATCGCCTTTGCATAGGTGACACCGTTATTGCCAACTTTAAATGTGATATTACTTTTGATGGCAAGGTCGGTTAGCGTTCTTTGTGAAGTACCAGCCGAAACAATAGGGGCAAAATAGATATTACCAAAAATATCCCCATAAATAACCCCGCCGCCGTTATGATAGTTATCTCCGTCAATTGTCCAACTTGCAGTTGAACCATTCACGCTACGTGCCGCGTTGAATCCAAGATATGACGTACCGTAAAAAAGATCAGTACTTGCGGCACTCCCGGCACTAAATTTTATAGAATTGTAATTTACCTGAAATGTAGAAATAGGGGCCGCTGTACCGATACCAACATTACCCTTATTAATGGTAAGATATGTGCTTGCCGAAGTTCCCCATGACTGAACATTGTTATACGGATCACGCTCCCACCAGGTGCGGGTGTTTACCTGGGGTGTTAAAAATGACGCATCAATGGAAATTCCGTCGTGAAATCGGCTGCTAACCCAGTCCGTCCCATCTGTATTCCTGACAAGCCATAAATTATTTTGCAGCACATTTCCAACCCGCCCCCCTACACTGCTGACCAGCAAATTGTTCTGGGCAGCTGTACCTAAGTAAGTATTTTGCGTAACTACAAATTTAGAGGTGGCGCTTAATAAATTTACGCTAACATTACCAGAGTTGCTATTGGACATATTGCCGGATGCATCCGTTGCCCATTGGGCAATATAGGTAGGTTGCGAAATAAGCGTTGTACCATCGGTGTTAATAATACCCGGATTGCCCATAGTAAGCGCCGGCACAGTGCCAGTTGTATACCGCAAAAAAAGGCGCACCTGTCTATTTGGAATAGAACAGTTTGCAACTAAGGCAACCTGAGTTGATGATAGTGATTTTAACTCAAGTATTATACCCGGCGTTACAACATCCTGCTGTAAGGCGTACGCTGCATTACTGAAATTCACAAAAAGCTTAAAGTTTGCAACAGTAGGAAGCGTATTTCCCCAGTTGCTGTTGCCATCAATAATCTGCCCAACAATGGCTGCACCGGTATAGGCTCCAATTGTACCCGAATTTATGGTAGTTACAACCCGCTCTCCGACGTTGGTACCCGTATTGGTTACACTCCATTCATAAAACGTTGTTGGATTTTGGTCGGATTGAGCAAATAAAAATTTAGATATACAAAGGAATATAAATATGATAAAAGCAGGTTTTCTCATGGTTTGGTTTATTTTAAATGGCATTGTTATTCTTATTCCAGATTTAGGCAATTCATGCTATGGCAACCGTAGCCCTTTATAGATTTATGCTTTTCAGCTATTTATATTGGTTGAACCCTTAACTTTTCTTTTTAATATTATCATTTAGAATATCTTCTAAATAAACAGTTACTTAACATGCTTACCACAAGCGAGGACGCTTGCGGTATCGGTGGGGGCTATTGGACATATTGCCGGAAGCATCCGTTGCCCATTGTGCCCTCAATAGCGGCGAAAAGGTTAAGGATAAGATTATAAAAAGTATTATTTTTTTCATTGATGTTTAGGTTTGAATGATGGTGATACTATGGTGTAGAATCAAATTGGCCTTGTGTTCAAGGCTATTGCAAGCTTCTCTATTTTCAGTTAGCCGGTCAAGTAAAAGACGTGATTCTTTTAATCAATAAAGCCTCTTCATTTCGATAATCTTATTTAGAACATTCCAATAGGCACACGCAGTACGCGTGCGCCAGATAAGGACTTGCCGTGCGCGCCTATTGGGCAGACAGGACAACGAATAAATCTTTTTTTCAAATCTTAACTATAAAACAATATCACAAATAGAAAGGCTTATAACTTAAGGCTTTATCAACTATTTGTTCGGGTGTCAAGTCCTCATATTCCTTGGAATACATATAATTAACTACTTGCGGATCTGGAATATTGGCTTCAAGTAGTTCTATCAATTCATGCAACTTCTTCTCTGTATCTTCAGCAGATAATATTCGCTCTACAAGCTTAATCAATTCAATTCGATCCATTTGTTGGTCCTCCATAGTGATATTGTGGTGTTAATGTTGAGTTATGGTAAAGAGGTGTTGTTATCATAATATTATTCATATCGTAAACATCGCCGCCTCGGCTTATCGGTATTATATGATGCAATATATAGCTTTGCTGGCCGCCCAATGCCTGCTCCTTAACAGCAATCGGTGCATTTCCTTTACTCATCAAGGTAATATTACTTTTACTAAATTGGCTTGCTAAATCTTTATCCGCAGCAACCTCTTTCCAAAACGCGCTTCTAAATTCGTCAAAACTATTGAATCCTCGTCCACTTAACTTTGCGGCTATTGAGCTTGGAACAGGTCCTGCATTCCCTTGTGTGCCGCGTAACCATTGACCATTTATTTTTATTCCTGTGCCTCTTGCTGTACCAGGTAAATACCTATTTGCTGCTAAATTTTCTTTTGCGCCTTCTTCGATAAGCCGCTTAAAATCTAACGTCTGATTTCCAAGTGCAGTTGCGGTATTTTCAGGCAAATCGTTAAGGTACCGACCGAAACGCCCTTTTATATTCCCTAATATATTACTTAATTTCGGAACTCTTTCCCCTGGCCGTCTCCTGATTATCTCGTCTTCTTTAGCTCTCCTCTGAGCTTCTTCTCGTCTTTTTAACTCTTCATTACGTTTTAAAATATCATCTTCTGGAAATTTCAAGCTACGATGTAACTCCTCCAACCTTGGGTCGAACTCTTCCATTTCCCGCATTCCTTCAGATTCAGCTTCTCCTTCAACCGCCTCCTTACCATCTAAATCAATAAACTTTGTAGGACTATTTGATGCAAATTGATAAGGTGTTAATTCAGGATATTTCGCTGTTAACGGGTCCACACTCAAAAACTTCCCAACCCTCGGATCATAAATCCGCATCCCATAGTCTTGCTGGTTTCCTGTTCCCTTCCCTATGTCATTATCATTCTCTTTACCATTAAAACCATAGCGGTAATAGCTATTATTAGGGTTAGCATAAGTCCGATCCGGCATCAGGCTTCCGAAGGCGTAATAATCCTGGGCGGTGGCCACATCAGCCAAAAAGTAATCAACGGATGTGCCGTTTTGGTGTTGCAGGCGTTTATCAGTAACGGATGCCATTACGTTGCCCAAATGGTTATCGAGCTCGTATTCCTTTTTGCCGGTAGTGTACCATGCAGTATTAGCGGAAGCAGTATTAATACCCGCAATATCAGGTGCCCAGATTCCCAGGCGTGATGAGCCGTACAGATGTTGTTCGCGCCAGTTAATGGCGTTGTCCTTATTATCATATACCGCCATGGTATTACCCTGTGCATCGCGCACATAATAGGTTGACAGAGCACCTATTGTTTTGCTTACCCGGTTACCTGATGGGTCATATTTATAGGTTACATTACCAACCGTTCCCTGTGTAAAGCCAAGGATCTTCCCATAAACCGACCAACTGATATTACTTGTAGCGGCCTGGTTATCGGCAGTTAAATTGCCTATCTGGTCGTACGTGTAATTGTTGAGCGTTTGGTCGGCGCCCATATTGCCTACCCCGGCGTGGCCATTCAGATAATTAAGACGGTCGTTGGTCAGCTTGCCGTTAGCATCCTTGTTATAGGTGTATATCAGGTTGTCTGTAACCGAACCGGTACCTGATCCTGTACGGTTGGCTGTAAGGATATTACCGTTACCATCGTAAGTAAAGAACTCGTTATAATCCGAATTAAACGTAGGCGATCCCGCTGCTGCAACGTGATAGGTCCCGGCTGATTTGATGCGGTTAAGCTGGTCATACTTATAAATATGCTCCAGCCAGTCGGCCGAGAGCTGCGGGATGCTCATGCTGCCGGATGCTATATTACCGTTATATAGCGAAGTAAGCAAGCCGTTGGTTTGCATAGTGGTTGAAAAAGGATGCACTATGGTACTTACAGGCTTATAATCAAGCTGGGTGGTACTGCCGTAATAATCCAGGTGATAACCAAAAGCATCGCGCGGCACCAGCTTGGTCGGGCCTGTACCATCGCCGTTGATATCGTCGCTGGCCGCCGCCGATGTGCTGTTAACGCCTTTTAACCAGCCTTGCAGGGTGTACGCATAATCAATGCCTTGTACCCGGTTAAGCTCACCGCCCAGTTCAACCCTGCGTAATGGTCCGTGCTGGTAGTAATAGTAAACCGCATCCTGTTTTGCCGTAGCAGGCAGCAGCGCGCTACCTATGGTTGGGTCAACCAATGCCTCGGTACCTGTCCAGGCCGATGTTAAACGGTTTTCGGCATCATAGCGGTACCGGTAGTAAAAGGCATCGGGCTGGCCGTCCTGGTAGCGCACAAAGTTTGTTTTGCCGCTGATGAGGTCGTATTCATAATCAATCCGCTTCAAACCGGTATTGGAGCTATTTTGATAAAGGCCGTCAATTTGCTGCCACAGCGTTTTTACGTTACCGTCCAGGTCATAATCATAATAGGTTGCCCTTAGTACCGGGTCGGTTTGTATTTCTTTAAAAGTACTTGCCGCTACCCGTTTGCGCAGGTTGCTTTGCCCGGTAAGGGTTGCTATACCATCAGTATTGCCGCTTACGGTTGGCGCCGGCGCATCGTACCAGGTATGGGTAATTTGCTTATTAGTACCG
The DNA here is from genome assembly GCF_047324315.1 of Mucilaginibacter sp. Mucisp86. Classification (NCBI taxonomy): domain Bacteria; kingdom Pseudomonadati; phylum Bacteroidota; class Sphingobacteriia; order Sphingobacteriales; family Sphingobacteriaceae; genus Mucilaginibacter; species Mucilaginibacter sp. Mucisp86. Next base: position 5,357,749 of record NZ_CP168503.1, on the reverse strand, counting down.
TTTGCTGAGTTGTTAAAACTGGTTATTGTGGCATCGGCAAGATATCCCGCAGAGCCAAGCGCAACGCCGTTCGCTTCTTTTTGGCCTACCTCGGTAATGCGCCCTAATGCATCATAATTGGTATAACTTACAGCAACAGGCGAAGCATTTTTTTGCTTATCATTTTGTGATACTACCAGGCGGCTCAGCATATCGTACCAAAAATTATTGGTACCACCATCGGGCGAGTTTTGGGTGGTTACCTGGTTGGTACTATTATAGGCATACGTGGTAGGCAGCGTATGGCTTCCAAAAATATCTGGGGTTGAGGTTTCTATGTTTGAAGTTGGATCAACAGTGGTAGGCCCCCCTGCTACCGGGATGTTAAACCTGTACCATGCCGTGTAAGTGTTATCAATTGTGTTGAAAAAAGGATTGGCTGCATTTGTCGCAATATTTGCGGCCGTTAGCAAATGCGTATACAACCTCATGTGCTTAAGTGTTCCGATATCATCGGAGTACGTAATGCTGGAGGCGTTGGCTATAACAGAAAAACCGGTTGCCGCCGGCGGGCTTGCGGTTACAAACGCGGTAACCTTAACGCCGTTTACATAAATTTGTGGCGACGTGCCTGTTGCCGTGCCAAGCACATTACCCTGCAATACAACATGTGTAAATTGGGTAAGTGCAGGCAAACTGCTTATATCGGCCCGGTAATGCGCGGATGGCGCTAAAAAATTAACAGTTGTAGCGTCGGGCTGGCTTATAGGGTAAATATCAATGTTTAACTTGCTGGCCGTTACCCCCAGTTGAAACAGGTACTTTCTATCGGGAGTGGCTTCTACAAAATGTAAATTGATATCAGGTTTGCCATTATTATACATCCATACTTCAACGGCACCCTGTGCTGCCGAAAGTGTTGCTGAAAGCGTGTTAAATGCTGTTGTTTTGTCCGCATTAACGGTAGGCCCGTCATATTGAACAGGAAGAAGGTCATTATCGCGGGCTTTATCAACAGCATAAAAATACTTCGGATCAATAAGGCTTACGCCTTCGGGCGGGATGGTGCGCACCAGGTTATCGGCCTGATCATAATAGTAAAGCGTATAATGATAAAGCTGCTCGGTAGTTGTTAAATTGGCATTAGCCTGGGCAAGCTTGCAGGTATTGATATAACTGGCCTGGAACGATTGTTTGAGATCATCAATATAATCATCATAATCGGCTTTGGCAGTTATGACCATTTTAGTCACCGCATTTTTAACACAGTCGTACGGATCAATCGGAATTGTTTTGTACGGCATTTTATTGTACAAAACAGGCGAGCCACCTTGTGCTATAAGAGCTTCAAAAGCAAGGTAATCATCATACGTGAGTGAAAAACCCAGCTGCTGGTTCATGTAATTACTCAGAATAGTGCTATAGTTATCATCGGCAGGAGTCAGGTTACTGAAAAGGCCAAGCAATGCTATCTTTTTAGTCTTATAATCATCGGCCGTTATGGAACCGAGATTCCGCGGATCGAGAAAAACAGGTAAGGTAATATCATGAGCTAAAATATAATTACAACCGGTGTTACATGATCTTACCAGATCGGCAACTTCGGCCGGTGTCAGCGTCATGGCGTCACCGAACTTGTTAACGAGATAGGTATACAGATCGGTGCTTCCAGCCTCGGCGGTTAAAGTAGCCAGTTTGCTGCATATGGTACTATTTGATACACCTACAGTTAGCGGTACCGCCTGCTGTTTCACCGCATAAGGCCCGGGCGATTCAATCAGGAAGGGGTTAATAGTTGAGGTAAATTGACCTCCCGATAACAATATACCTTTGATAGCTGCGCCAAAATCAGCATAAGGCCCGGCGCCGCTATTGGGAATAACAGAACTTGCCCCCATTGGATGGTCTTTATCCGCACCTGCTGCGCAAACATTAATTAAAGCCTCGGTTAATGCGGGGACACTTGATTGTTTTCCGGCCGCTTCAATACCCGGCGTTAAAGCATTTATCCAGTTAACGGCATTGGCTGTACAAATATCTTTTGCCTGCGCTTTGATAGCGTCCATGGTAGGCTGTGTTATTTGTGATTCATCTGTTATCCCATTAAGATTGCCGGATATTATTGACGCATCCGGGAACCGCGATGTTTTACCTGCATAAGCTGCCGGGCACGGATCAACAGGCGTTTGCGGATTTGAAACCGTATAGCCTGAGCAGGTTGACACTCCTTGCAGATTGCTGGCCCCGATAAGGCTTTGTGCACAGGTCATAGCCATAAAGCAATAACCATAGTGACAAATAACCTCATTGCTTACCTGATGAGCATAGGTTAACGTTGCAGAACTTGAACCGGCAGGAATATAAAATTCATGATTAAAATAGATCGGGGTTCCGGAGTCGGCACAGGTTGTTTGATAATACCCTACAGTTAACCTGACATCATTTACCGCGTTAACCGGGATTCCGCTGCTATTTACCAGGGTTACTGTTGTACGATACGGCACAAAGGTTGCGTTATTACAGTCGTTGTGAGCGTCGGGATTAACCTGGTCAACAACTTTTACTATATAGGTTGGATCATTACCAGTGCCTGTTTGTGGTGGTGCACCGCAATAAACAGAAGTGACAGTTACCGAACTTGCCGGCAGATCGTCCGGAACTGTAATGGCTTGCTGCGAATCGCCACTGTTAAAAGTTATTGTATGAGGATATGAGGAATTATCACGCGCCGAAGGATAATGCAACACTACTGTAGTCGATTGACTTAACGAACCGGTAGCATGCGAAATAACTAAGGTCTTATTACCATTAATTGGTGCTGTATCATTTGATTCGCCGATACTGAACTCACCTGGTGTTGCACAGGCGCCTGGCAATTGTATAGTTGCCGGCTTACCCACAGCGCAAAGCCCACCGCATGTACGGGTACGAAGAATATCATAATATTGGGCTTTCATCTGCAGGTAATAATCACGATATGATGTCCATTCCCTATCCGGCACACGGCAGCTTTGATTAACAGTGCAGGTTGCCCACTTATCCGTTGTTTTATCATTTGGATCATTGCAATAAAGCATATAATCAACAAAAGCGGAGAGGCTTTTTACTGGATCAATAGTTGAAGGTGTAATTTTTGCCACCCTGTTGGAGAATTGCTGAAGATCAATTTGGGCAGAGCTTAAAAATTCATTTCCCGGAGCCCCGGTTTTAAAAAAGGGGTCGGTATTCAGCAACCAGTCATATGCATTTGCAGGGCTATAGCTCAAAGGGGAACCCGTTGTTGGGATAGATGCAACATCAGCCGCGCCATTGATCTGCTCCTGCAAAAACATATCCCAGCTTTCATAAGCTGAATATGCGTAACAAAAATCGAGTTTACATTTTTCGGGGTGATAACTTAAAAACCTTTGCGCCCATTCCGGCTTCCAGTACTGCACCATCTGGGCCAATGTAAAACCAGATGAATTAGGATATATATAAGTATTATTAGGCAAAATAATAGCATTTGACTGATATTCAGGATTATTAGGAGACAAAACCGGAAAAGCTATTCGCCAGTTAGGTTGGGTTTGCCCCGCGCTAACCTGGGTAATTACATTAATTTCGGGTTCAAGTGCGGCACCGTTATTATCAAAAAGCGCGTACTGACCTCCCGGCGACACATCGGCAAGCATCATATTTTCGGTTGTTGCGCAAGGGTCATATGAGCAACTGGCCTGCATACTGGTACATTTAGTTTTTAAGGTGGTGTATTGAGCAACAGCCCAATCGTTAAATAACGATCCGGCAACGCTTTGCACATCAACATCCAATGCCAGCATCTTATCCTTAAGCATCTGCACAAAATCAGCCTGGCTGCCTAACAGCGTGCTACAGGTATGACAATCGCTGTAACAGCCGCTTACATCAAGGTTATCCAGGTAGTGGGTTTTAATGTAGTTAAACTGTTGCTCGATATAACCATTTTTGAGCCCCTCCGAAATAAAGTTATCAGTATAGCTTTGTATAACATTATTATCAAATGCAAATGTTATACTGATATTGTATTCGCCGGGCAGGGCTATATTTACCGGGATACTGCCGCTGTATTTAATAACATCGCTGCAATTTGAAACCAACGAACCTATTTGAACAGGCGCACTTGTTGTAGCTACAACGTTACTGCAATCGTCGGTAACTTTAACCGTCATGAGGTAGTAACAGTTGCTGCAAATCTGAAACGAGCCGCCCGGGTAATAATCTATCAGCTTTTCAATATCATATTTCAGGATATCCGAACCAGGCATAGTTGCCAGGTAGGTAGTACTGGCCGATAACGCCAAAGCCGAACTGTTATAGGTAAACTGCTCGGGTTTAAGGACGTGGATATTTTGCGTAGTTGCCGATCCTGCAAAAGAAGTAAGCGGATCAAGCGAATTGGGATTAGGGCCGGCCAGCGCCGTAGCTACCGTTTTACCGCTGGCGTTTAAATAACTAACGCTTACCTGCCCGTTAGGGTCAACCACCATATTTTTGAGATAATGCTCGGCATAACCTGCATCATTACCAAACATACGGTCGAGCTCCCATTGTTCGGGCTTGCCGTAATAATACCGGGTTGTTTTGCTTAATGATGCCCCGCCATTTTTACCTGGCTGAAAGGCAAGCCCCACACCTCCCTGCGATTTGATACGTCCGGTGTTATCATTGGTGTATTGAGTTACCGAAAATGGATAACCTTCGGCATCGGGTAAAAACTTGTTAGATGGAATAGTGGATAAATAATCATTTTGGGACGAATAATACTTCGAAGCACCTGATGAAGTACTCATCGGGCTGGGGTTAAATTCACACGCCTGTGCCGAGCTGCCTGCAATATTGGCATACTTGTACGGCGTATTTGCCGATAGCAAATTAAAATTGGGAATATAATGTAAATAGGCATTGCCCGAACCTTCTTTAAATGTTCCGGGCAATATGCTTACTACCGGTCGGCCAAAATCGTCGAAAACGTTTTCCTGCGCCAGGGCAACATTATCACTATTATTTACGGTAACCGTTTGCCTGCTTCTTAATGAGCCATCAAAATAACTGATCACCTCCTTTTTTCGTCCGTCTTCGGCAAAAGCGGCTGAGTACTGCCAGTTCATGGTGTTATCAGTCCATGTGAGCGGGAAAATAGCGTATTTAGGAGCAGCGAAGGTAGTGTAATCGCTATAATCCCAAACCCCGGCTTTACGTACCCCCGTAGTTACATCATACTGAACCTGCCTGATCCTGAATAAAAGATAGGAGTCGGTACTGTTTAACGATATCGTGTACGAATTTGAGTCGGTAGTTATCCGGCTGGCATTATTTACAAAGGCTTTGGCAAGGGCCGTGCTCAAAGCCGGGTAGTCAGGATTTGAGCTATGTGTGGCATTGGCCGTAATAACCGCGTAATTGGGGTTTCCCGAATTGATGGTTGTCCATTCAACATCATATTCCTGGGCACCGGGCTGGGCGTTCCATGTAGCTTTTAAATATTTGGCCGCAGTATTGGCGAAAGCTGTATTAAGCCCCGCCGAAGGTTGAAATAACGAAGTACGATCAACCAGTATACGGCTTGCCAGTTGTACCGAATTGGCCGGAGGAGCAAGAAAACCATTAAGGTTTACACCGGTAACCGTAACTATTATTTTATAAGCACCACCGGGGATATTATAAACATCCATTGCTTTATAGGGAGCGCCCTGCCCGGGAGTGTAATCAACGGTTAAGGAGGTATTAACAGTTGTAGGTGTACTTACCGATGGATCTGTATAATAATCGATTTTAACCGAAACGGTATATTTAAACGGATCTTTAATAAGTACGTTATCAAGCACCTCAAGTGATACCGAACTTTTAACCGATTTATTGATGGTGTTATCCCAGGCGGTGCCTGCAACAAATTTAGCATCGGCAAGGGGATAGTTTTGATTAACAGTAAACGGCCCCGGCAAGGTGTTTTGACTGGGCTCCATTTGTGCAAAGCTATTGTTTGCAAGCAACACAAACATATTGCTTAATACCAGGAACAGGAGTTTTTTGATAAGTTTAGGCATTTGTAAATCAGCTTTACAGTATGGTTATTCTATAATTTTTGTATTGATTGAGGCCTTTCCAGGTGCCGTTTTTATTCACTATCACCTGGTTTGGCGTTAAATATTTTTGCAGATCAGCTGTCCGCGCCCACTGTGTTATGGCAACATCTACTATTTTATCCTTTTCTTTTTTCAGGGGTGCGCTGAAGTCAGATAGCCGCATATACAAATGGCTTACCTTTAAGGTCGACCTGTTAAAAGTTACCGTGTATTGCTTGCAACTGATATGGTGCTCATTAACCAATGAGATGGTTTGCTCCTGCCCTTTTATTGTACTTGTTACCTGGTAATTTTCCGACCGGATATTATCGGCCATTGCTGTTAACTGTTTCAGGTTATCTGCCCCATACTCAATTTTCTTTTGAGCCGACAGCAGGATGCTGTGTGCCTGGTTATCAATAACAACATAGCTCCCTTTGCCATTCAGGGTGATAGTTTTGCCCAAGAGGTAATAAAATTCATCGCGCTGTTTGCAGAACGTAAACTTTACGCTCTCTGGTTTAACGGCAGGATCTTTAATATTGATAACCCCTGCCAGTGTATAATCATTTTTAATACTGCCGAAACCCTTGCATACCTCCCTGAATTTATTCACAAGGGCGGCATCTGCTTCCCGGCTTTTGCCAACTGTATCCGCAAAAACAGGATGCAGACCGGCAGCAGCTACAGGCTGCTTATACAGTAAAATGCATAATATGGATAGTATAATCGTTGCTTTCATTTTAATGCAATGTCCTTTCCTTATAGTTTAGTTCTTTCTGTAACCCGAGCGACTTTCCTTCAATGTTTTGATCCCGCGCTCTGTTTCCTTTTTAACCCTGATAAGCAAGCCCTCATCATCATATTCATAAAAAGTGGCAAAAGCATTTTCATCGAGTTCGGCCATCAGGCGCATGGTTTTATCATCATAAGCATACGTTTTCATATGCGCATCAAACGGGTGGATGCGGATGTCATCGATGTAAACATTAGTCCCCGTTGATTTAGCTTTGACTGATATATTAAGAGTTCCAGTAGCTACAGTTGACAGATCTAATACTCCTTCCAACAATTTCCAGCCCTCTACAACAGCCTTACAGTTAATCGGCACATCTACATCGTTCATAGTAAGAGAGGCGTTAATTGATTTATCGTTCGGAAACCCATCATTAACCCACATATTAAAAATGTACTTTTTGTTATAATACGGCTCAAAACCATTAGGATATATTCCGGCCGCTGCAACTGTGGTGAATTGTTTAAGGTTATCAAGCAAATAATAAGGGGTTGATTTCTGTTCACTACCATGTATTATAGTTGATAGTGTAATTCCACTCAATGGCAGTTGGGCACTGTAATTACCGCTATGGGCAATAGTGTTTACAGCTATTGTTGAGAGTTTATTACCCTCGGCAGTCATAAATTCCCTGCGGTTGCAGCTATCAGGTAAACTTACTGTACCGGGTGTAAAACGATTATCCTCTAAAGTTGCATTGTAAATTTCCCTGTTCCGCGAGTTTGACGCTACTGCGGACGGCAGCTCGCCGTTAAAATCAAATTTCGCTGCGCTGTACCGGCCTAAGGCATCCTTGTTTTCCAATTGCTGACCGTATTTATCATACAGCGTTACCGTATTGGCTGTTACCCATTTGCTTAAATTGGTGGTTGGCTGCCATGTTCCTGAACTGCTATTAAAGCCCCAGTAGCTATTAAAGGCGCCAAAATAACCGGCATTTTTAACATCGATGCCCACTTTTGTCAAGTTACTACCAAACGAGTAATTACGGTTTTGCTGAAATACCTGCGTTTGATATGGCCTCCAGTTGCCAAGATAACCGGAAATATAGGGGTTGATAACTATAGGAACTGTTGTATAACTTCCAACTTCACAGCCGGAAAGCCCGTAATATGGTGGCTTTCCACCGGGCTTTGTAAATTGATAAACCAGATAATTGGGATCAAAAGTATCTATGTCTCCAACAAAACTGTAAATATTGCTATTAGTTCCAGCGAAGTCTTTCGTTGAAAACAGTATATTTAAACCTGTTCCGGCGGCATCCGCATTAACTAATTGCTCAAACGTATTATTGTAGATTTCTAATCCAGCAACCTTATCAGGTGAATATGAACCAAGTTTAAAAATAAAATGAACCACTCGCCTACCTGCGGGTACAACAAGTTTTTTCAAATCAATATCCGTTGCTTCATATCCATTCATACCCCACCCACCTGGATAATAAGCACAATCAATGGAGTACGTCCATCTGTCGTAACCAGTTGAAGCAAACCAATACTCTTTTGTTTCCGGGAAATTAACTAATATATCAAATCCAAAATAATCAGGATCAGTACTTAGTTTTGTCTGTGCCATTGTTGGCCAAAAGCCGATGGCTTTCCTTCGTCCTGGAGTTCCATTACCCAATCCCCAATAGGGACTTTGAACCGGTGCCAAAATATAGTTACCATCATTAGTTTCCACCCAGAATAACGCGCCAACATCATTGGGGGCGGAGGAGGAAGAAGGAAAAGAAAGTGAAAAATCCCTACTTGTATTCCGTATTAGGTCTGAAGGATCAAATACAGGTTGAGGAGGAGGCGGGTTATATTTATATGTAGTTAAACACTGATTATTCACCACCGCCCAATTCTCATCATAAGTACTTGCCGAGGCATTAATTACGCGCAAGTCTTTCAAATCGGCATTATTAAGTAATCTCAGGCTATTATCGGTTCCAATAGGGTTAATGAGCGATACAATACTTGTGGCGCTGGCTCCAAGTATATTGCGGTAGCCCGAGCGTACTATTTTTACCAAACCGGCCGCTGTATAATTTGTCTGCATAATTCCGGCACGGTCAATCAGTTTTTTGCTTGTACCACTGCCCGAAGCTGCCGTGTTTTCTATAACCCAGTATTTATTGCCCGAGCTTACATCAATAAGTTCATCACCCGCCTGCGTGTTTGATGCAAGCGCCCCTATTTCGCCGTTGGCATTTGTGGTGAAGCCGCTCATGACCATTCCCAGGTTTTTGTAAGCTCCCCCCATGCCAGTATATGCCCAGTATGCCGGGATATTAATAGAGTATATGTTTTTATTAAACTCGTTTTGGGTGCGCGTTACCAAAGCCTCGCCGGTTAATGCATCATAAGCCAGGTTCTCGGTAGTTACTGTGGATCCGTTTTGCATTTTTACCACCTTGATAATAATACCATAGGTTTGAATTACCTTAACCGCGCATACCGACCGGAATAGTTTATGGTCGCTGTTATCATCAACCGGTTTGTGCGGGAGGGCGAACCATGGTAAAAATGGAGGTATCGGAAATACATCGACACCTAAGTTTACCGCCTGCCCGCTGTTGGTACTCTCCTGCTCGCGCACATCGGTAAAAAAGTCGATATCGCGCCCCAGCACCTGCTGACTTACAAGATTTCGCTGACTTAAAACGGGGCTGCTGTTATTGATAACCGGCAAGGTGTTATTTAATGACAGTACACCACCATTATCCTGCGAAGCATAATAATACGTTGTTGACGATAATTCGGCCCCGGCTTCATTAAATACATGATTGGCCTTGAGCTTACCATGCATATCATTTAACTCGATACTGTACCCCTGCGACAGGCAGAGCTGCTGATCGCTGGATGACCGTGTAAGCGAATAATAGCTTACGTTAGGCGCCGTATTGGGGCTGCTTATCGGCAATACGGTAACCTTTACAGGAAAATCTTTAGCCGTGTAAAATTCGTTAACTATATAACCTGTTTTCTGTGTCGGCGTACCACTCCTGTCCAGATCTCTGATTGTTACCTTACCATAGCCAATAGCCGGTGACGGATACAATGACTCACCAAAGGGTTCTTCAAGGTCAAAATAGTTATTAATAGCGCCCTTAATATGTTCAATATACGGAACAGGCTGTTTCAGTGGGTTTTCATCGTTCCCTACGGCGGGCTCATAAGTAGCCACCCCGCTGCTTATTGTTTTTCCGTTTTCAACGGTGGTATAATCATAGGCCTGCCCGTAATTGGCTGTTTCCGCATTAGATCCGGGGCCCGATAAAGCGTTCCATTCATCGTCCATAGCTATTTGTTTCACGCGTGCCCCGCCCCCCAGTTTAAAACCATTGGTTTTGGCTATACGCACAAAGCTTTTACTATCGTCAACATTAGTGGCATATCCCTTACGGTTAGCTCTTTCGTAAAAATTCTCAGCGAGTTCACTTAAATTTTTAGCAGCGCTAACTATTGCTGTAACCGCAGCCAAAACGCTGTTTTTTGCACCATCTACTTTATTTTTGAACCCAGGATATGCAAACATTGGGTACTCATTTTTCAGGCGCTGCCATGCCGAAATACTAATCGGATTAGTGGTGACACCACTTTCCGTTATGGGCACAAACATGATATAAGCCACTCCCTGCTTTATAAATACATTACTTATCTCGCAATAAGTGGGCACCATATCATAATACGGCGTCTTGTTATTTGACGGATCATAGTTTGGCGTGGATAGCTGCACATACATTTTAGTGTACAAATACTTTGACCCGTTGAGGAAGGTGTTTTTAAACCATGATGTTTGATCAACACCGGGCGGCGGCACGTCATCAGGATTATTACCTATGTTGATCTTAAGTCCCCGGGCCTGGTTAAGCGGAAGGTTGAAATTGTCGAGCGTATCGGTTGCGCTTTTTATCAGCGACCGCATCTTTGTCATCACCATCGCCTTTTTGTTTTGCACGTAAGCGTAATCCTTGGCTTCGTAAGCGATGTTGATGATCCCTCCTGTTGGCAATGTAATTTTATTGAGGTGCCAGAGCGCCACGTTATCATTAGTATAAGAGGCGTCCTGGTTGGTATACGGATATTGCTCATTGTCGAGCCCGTTTCCGTTTTCTGCAGCCGGCTTATAATTGCCCCAACGATCTGTTGTCATGTAACCATAAACTGGATTAGTTGGATATTTAGTAGTATTCTTGTTATAATCAAATAGATAACTATGATACTTCCCCTTATCCGAATTTCCATACTCAAACCATACTTTCGTAAGTGTGAGCTTGCCTGCATTGCCTGCGCTGTTTGGCGTTTGCTGACAAAGATCATAGGTGTATGCAAACTTTACTACTTTTATTGGCCGGGTCATATCAGCCTTTGAGTACAGCCTGATCTCGCGAAGCCGTTTAAGTGGGTGCCCGGTATCCTGGCCGCCACTAATCGGATCAATCACGCCAAGTGCATCGGTGCGATCCTCGGTTATAAAATAGGCTATCTTTGTTTTTGATTCGATGGACTGGGTGTAGTAAACTTCCTTTTCACCATAAACAATGCTGGCTTTATCATCATCAGGGTCGGCATTGAGGCATTTGTTTGGAGTAGCGCCTTCATAAGGTGTACGCCATTTATAAGGCGAGCCAAGTTTTGAATAGTTAAACTTAATAGCAGTTCCCAAGTCGTCATCTGTTACACCATTACCTGTCCTGTCAACATAATCCGGCGAAAGAATAGCACTCATTAGGAAGCTGGTGGCATACGGACCCTTATGTTCTTTATGGTAATAATGATCTACACCATAATGATTGGCAGTTGATGATGGCATGTCTGTAAGTACATCAATCAGCCCTTTTCCGTTTCTTGAAGTATTACCTATAGCAAATGTGTATTCATCCTGGGTAGTGTTGTAAACAGGAATACCGTATACGGTCCTTTTTCCGCCATCATCAGTAACAGTTATTTCTGAGATGTGGTGTGGCTTCGCGTTACCTTCAGTCCTTGGCTGCGAAACTCGTCCCTGATCAAAAAAAGGATTGGCATTAAGTGTATAATTTGCCACATCTTTAAAAGGATAAGTTGTTATTGTTTGATCAAGCGCGCCATTAACAGCTTCCGCATTTGTAAGATATGAAATAACGGTGCGATTAAGCCGCTGTGAACTTTTTTGTATAGGCGATGCAATATTTACTGCCGGAGTACCAAAATTATTGCCCTTGTTCCTGAAATTGGCATTTGCGGTTGCGCCGCTGATACCTACAGATAAGGGTTGTTCGTTAGATAACTGACTGTTTACCTGCTGATCTTCTAACCCTTTTTCACCAACCTGCCTGAAATAAACATGCTGTTTAGCCGGGTTTGTATAATCGGGCGATTGAAAATCACCAACGGGCAGATAATTGTTACTATTAGTCCACTTACGGGTTATGTTATGTGTTGTTTGCCTGAACTCGGTTATACCGCCATGCATCCAGGCCCCCACACCAAGGTCACCACCTTTAGAATCCATGTGTGACTCATCTTCGGCCTGGTTGTCAAAAAAAGCACCTGTACCACCACGATATAACCTGAACTGACCGCTCCCCGCCTGGCTTGTATACGACCAGATATCAGGCGTAGCTACAGGGAGCGCAAGGTTGGGCAGCTCGGGTATAACAGGATTATCCTTCTCTCTAATAAAATCCATCACAGCATCCTTATTATTTTTACCGTTTTCGGCATATAAAAAGCCGTAGCCACTTTTAGCCATATGGGGCGTTTTAACGTATCTTTTATTTTGATAACCTGTGCCCCCCACACTGGTAAACCCCGGACCCGCGGCAAGACCAACATCAAAGCTGAATGAGGTGTATTCAGATACATAAGGAATTTGAATTGATGGCATAAACGGCTCAGTATTATAGGTAATGGTAGAGCCTAAAACGCTATAGCTTGATGATGCAGTTTTGGTTACCAATTGGCCCGTTGCCGCAGCTCCCTGCGAGTCGTTTCCATCGGAACTTTGAGCAGGTTTTCCAGATCGCGTTACTAAGCTGGTTTCAGTTCTGGTTGCTCCAAAACTTTGCCCCAATGTTAATGCCTTAAGCCCCGAACGTGAATTATATCCGAATGAACCTGAAAGACCGGAATTAACGGTGATGTTAAGGTCGGTTTTGGCCTTTATAGACATAGATACATATGGCGAAACCGAGAGATCGGCGCCCGACTGCGTATTGGATAGCACGCCTACTCCTAAGCCTGCGGTAAGGTAGTTGTCATTGGCCATGGAAAAAGAGATGCCGGCATTTACCCCCATTTCGGCGCCAATGCCCGTATAGTTATCGCTGAATATCCCAAAACTTGCACCTCCTACGACATGTGCACCTCCGCGAAACTCAAATTTACCCGTTAAACGGCCCCCAACAGTTACCTTTGGCTTCACCGAATGATCTGTAGTAAGTTCATCACCCGAAAAATCATCAGGCAGTCCCCTTACCTGCCTGTTAATAGAGCCCTGGTTTAAGCTCCAGCCAAGGCCAACCCAGCTGGCTTCGTCGTCTATTCCTGCTCCCGACTGATAGCTTAAGTTAACCGGGTAGCCATCAATATCAAGCAAGGGTATATTATACTTTAAGTCGCCGTTTTGAAGGTCGACCATATCTGCAATGCCGGCCTGTTGAAAACCCTGCGCCTCCGGCTGTACCGGGCCCGATGTTAGTGCATAAGATAAACTGGGTGCAAAGGCATTAAAACACCAGATGAATAACAGCGCAACAGCAATTTTCTTTTTTCTTTTATTAAACAAGGATGTCATACGATAACAAAACCAGGGGTTAGTATTTTATTTAATCTTTAACCGGAATTAAAATGTATTTATGATGGTTCAGGTGTTTATCCTGGTATATAATCTCAATGCCAGGTGCCGCCATCATGCTATTATCAAAACTTACCATATACTCAAACATGCCCGAGATACCATTGGCTATTGGTTGTATAATTGTAGGATAGCTCTTTTTGCCGCCCGCCTGCAGGTAAAAGCAACTATCCATGTTATAAACCATTTTCGTTTTTAAACTATCATTAATCCGGGAGGCCAGTTTACCCGGTATTACACGGGTTGTAAAAATTGTTTCGCCTGTATCGGCCGGGCTTTCCATTTTCATGGCTTTTATGGTGATATCCTCATCTTTGTATTCATAATGAGCGGGCTTTTTGCTGCAACCGAACATGATGGCTATCAATGCCCCTAATACCAATAATTGCTTATTCATTCCCTGCCTCCTGATATAAAAACCTTAAGCTCCTGGTGCTGCCGTCCGTAAGCCATATTTTCATGATATAATAGTGTCCGTTAATAAATTTTCCGTTATCACTCAAATCGATGGTAATCTTATTAAGCCCGTTAACAAGTGTTATCCGCGGCAGACCCTTTATTTTCTTATCAACATCATTTATTGGTGTTATTTCGTATTTCAGGCGCTGCTCCTCATTAGCATTTAGCAATGAAAACCTCAAGTATCCTGCAGCCAGGTAAAAGTTGCCACGCTGCAAATCATTGATATCGCGATAGCCTATATTGTCAATTACCTTTTTTATACTGTCCTGGCACTCTATCATAAATTCCCACACCTCTGATCTGTTTAGTTTGGTTTGATCTTTATATGCGGTTACCTGCCAGGCATATCTTTTTTGATTTTTAAGTTCGGGAGCTATGGCCGGATAAGGCAGTATAGGTGAAACTATGTTTCGCTGGTTGATAACCGGTAAATTGTAGTTTAAAGCTTCAAGCGCACTTTGTCCGGTTTTAATTTCGGTTAATACAAGCTGGTAATAAGATCCGGGCACCGCCGGGATGAGTGGCTGCCATGTTAAAAGAGGTCGTTTATCGCAAATGTGATCCCTATTATACGGATCGATAAGGTTAAGATCAGCAAACGGCGCAAGCGTATATGAAAAACACTGCTCGGCTGGCGGGTTATCGCTATGCGTAAAACTAAGAGAAAAACAATAATCATAATCACCCTCAGGTAACGACTTATTGAAACCGGTAAATTGGCTAAGCTTTCCGGCAGCAAACTTAATGGCAGCACCGCGTGCAGCATTAACAGGTATAGGGTTGGCTCCTGGCATAATGGTAAATTCGGGAGTTTGGATTACGCATACAGTGCCCCCCTTACGTTCAGTTACCGAGATATTGAGCGTTGCCGAAACCACGGATTGCGACAGGTTTACGAGCCGGCATTTAAAAAGCCCATCGATGTTGCGCCCGTAAAGCTCAGGGAAAAATTCAAAGTTGATCTGGGCAAAACCAGGTAAAACAAAAAACAATAGTATAACGGTTATATAAATTGATCGCATGGGCTTAGTTCTTTAGATGGTATTTTAAACTCAGTTCGGCCCGGTAAGATGCGTACAGGTCCGGGTAAACGGGCTTGATCAGATTTTTTCGGACATCGACATAAGAGTCGACTTCAAAATTTGACAGGCTAAAAAGCTGGATTCCCTGCCGCACACCAACCTGGTTGGCCAGCTTGTCATTATTGAGGTAAGTGATAGCCGATGCCAGGCTAAGTTTTCCAAACAACATGTACTGGTATGTGATATCCGAGTTAAGCATGTCGCCAATAAGCCGATATGTTGACATCTCCTTGTTATAAAAAACAGAAGCAGTAAGTGAAGTGCTTTTCATTACAACACTCTGGGTATAATTTATCATCATTAAACTGCCATCGCCGCGAACAACGGTTGATGGATTTGAAAAGTCCTGCTGGCCTATCGTAAAATGGCTTGCCGAAAAATATTTCCCTATTTTATAACTCGCATTGCCATCAAGCTGAAGCTTTCGCATGGTATAAACAGGAGAAGAAATGTTATCGATGCGTTTATCAGTACCATTATCTGTATACTTAAAGCTTATATTAAATTTTCTGCTTATGGTATAACGTGTATCCAACTGTACCTGGTAAGTTTTCCACCGGTCGTTAGAAGTATAGCTAATAGGCATGGCAGTAAGATCAGACCGAAGGCTAACCGTAAGCTTGTGCTGCATAAATGATTTCCGGATGCTTCCTCCGTATTTCATACGCCCTCCGCCAAAACCGTTATTGCCCGGGTTTTGGTACCCCATTCCAGCATAATTAAAATACACATTATCAGAGGCATCAAGCCCTTTAATATCAAGATGATGGTTAACACCTACAGAAAGGGTGGAAAACATGTCGTTATAATTGAGCCCGCCAAGTTTTTCTAAAACGGCTTCGTTCCCCACCTGGAACCGGCTGTTGTATAATGTGGTAGATTTTGAAATATCTAATCCAAAACTACCTGCCGCACCCACGCTTAATGCTTTTGACAAAGTGAAGGCTACGTTATTAGTTGATATGGTCGGAATGGTATACAGATCTGTACGTACCTGGTGACTAAATGAACTTATAGCCGAAACCTTGAAGGTTTTACTTAACTGCGCGCCGATATAGGTAATATTACGCGGTTGATTGTAAACAGAACTTTGGAAACCTGCATCTTTAGCCGAATTGATATCGCTCACGCTTCCGTAGCCAAAGGTTAAAGGCACCCTGTCGGCATTTACCGTAAGGTGCGTACCGCTTACAAAAAGTTCCTGATTTTGTGTTGAAGCTGGCATGATATTACCATATGAACCTGCTTTTAATGCTCCAATATTTGAAAACAATGATTGAAAACCATTGCCAGGCCGTTTTGTCAAAACACCATTAATAAACTCGGACGACGAAGCATCAAAATTATTATCATTAAGCAATCGCTGCATCTGAAGCATTTTGCGCACATCATATCCACGTTTTTGAAGGGCAGCAGTAACCGAAGTAATTGACGAGGCAACACTATCAATCCCGGCCGAAAGCGCTGTATCTATTTTGCTGTTAGAGACAGCTTTTACAGAATCGGCGCCGGGCATGACATTATTGGTTTTAAACCCGGCAAGTGCTTTTTGCTGCTCGTTTATAATGGATGAAAATTGAGATGAATTTGTTTGGCGGAGTGATATGAAGAGATCATGCGCTGTTTTTTTTGTGATCTCCTGCTTCGCCTGTAATTGCTGATCCGAAATCCGGTTTAAAAAAGGGCTGAGTGCTTTTCCGTACCAGGCCTGGTAGCCGGTACCATCAAGGAAAAAATTAACCGGTTGGCCTTCATCTTTCTGAAGATTATTAAGTTTTGATGCAAGCTGTTGCTCATTTAAGTTTTTTAACTGATTTATATTGCCGGGATCGTTTAAATAACGGCTTACATCCTGATTTTTGCCAAGTTCTGATAATGCTGCCCCTTTCATTTTTGTTTCAATCCCGGCAGCAGTATTGAAATCTGTGTCATGTATAAGCGCATCGGGCTTTGAAACAGGCAGGTTTTGTGTGCCCAGTTCGGTACGCAATTTTGCGGTGATCTGTTGTTTATTAAGCGTTAACAGCTCATTTAGCTTATCCGGATCATTAATGTAATTTGTAAGTGCGCTGTTTTTTACATTTTGTGTAGCCAGGTTCTTTGACGCAGCCAATTGCTCAGTAAGCAGGCTATGTGTATAAGAAGTAAGATCAAGACCATTAAAAGCATTTCGCCTCAAATTGTAGTAATTTTCAAGATCGCTCCTGAAAAGATTATTATATTGCTTTGAATCAAAATTGAATTTAAATAATGAGCTATGATTAAATTGCTGGGTAACGGGCGAATGATCTGTAGACAAATCAAGATTAAATGGGATGCCAAAGGCAAGGACATTTCCCTGTAAGCTAAATATGTTTTGAAACTTTGAATTGTTGCCCAAGCCTGCAAAAGCAGGAAATGGGTTCAACCTGCTGGCACTTCCGGCAACTAAATTAAACATAACAGATTTAGCGCCGCGTGCTCCCAACCCTTTGTTAAAGCTGTTTGTTAGCTGAGTTAACTTTTCAGAACCTTTGGATTGTAAAGCTGATGGAGCGCCTTTGATGCTTTGCAGCCCGCCGTTGGCTGTTTTTAAAACCCCCATTGACTTAAAGACAGAATCGGCTATGCGTTTAGTTTTGCCGGTATCAGAAACGGCAGTGTTGCTTTGAGCATACAAAACGGCTGGTAAGCTCATAAAAAGAGCCAGCAGCCATAAAACAGGCGGTTTAGGTGTCATAAATAAGCCCCGTGATAAGGGTATAATTAAATATATTTTAGGTTTGCTTCAACAATATCCAAACAAAAGGATATCCGCCTAGGCTTAAATTATAAAATCTAAACAGGTTACGCAGTTGAATAACGCACAATAGATATCAGCCGTAAAACCGATAAGTATAAGAATTACATTTTCTTATAAAAAATATTGACTCCATAAGAGCCCCAAACTCCAATATGCAGAAAAAACAGAGCGTAGAATTATGCCATATTTAATTTTTTAATCACTGTGAAAATATGCAATGGAAATTATATTATCAAGATAAATGTAAAAATTAACATTAAATTTTCATTTACTATCTACTTATCTTTATGCCGAAGATAAAATCACCTATTTCATAAACTAAAAATCGATATCAAATAAAAACAGCATTACATTTATTGATAATTTGAGAGCATTATTATTAATAATAAATTAATAAATGCTTTTTTGTACGTAACAAACACCAACTATTCAGAGCTTTGTGCACACCTATACCTTAAAATTCTTTTTTTTTGCAAATTGTTTCCTAACATTATTTTTTTGCAACTCTTTAGCCTTCTCACAGGTGGTATCCAATCAGGGTACCGAATTTTGGGTGCCATTTCCCACGCATGTGCCTGATTTTGATAAACAATTTAATGTTCTACCGGCCCAGATCAGCATTTTTATTACAAGTGGCCAGGCGTCTTCAGGGAAAGTTACCTGCGGTAGTTTTTCCGGCTCCTTTACAGTTAGTGCTAATAAAGTTACAGAAGTTCAGGTACCACGCAATGTGGCTTACATTAACGATACCGAAAACGGTGAGGTGCTACC
This sequence comes from Mucilaginibacter sp. Mucisp86, assembly GCF_047324315.1. Lineage (NCBI taxonomy): Bacteria > Pseudomonadati > Bacteroidota > Sphingobacteriia > Sphingobacteriales > Sphingobacteriaceae > Mucilaginibacter > Mucilaginibacter sp. Mucisp86. Next base: position 5,338,966 of record NZ_CP168503.1, on the reverse strand, counting down.
CAACCGGGCAATACATGTAACTGTAGATGCAGGGAAACCCAAAGTGGTAGTATATGCACACATTTTTGCAGGCCAGCGATCCGCGGCCTCACTGATACTTCCTGCCGAAAGTTTAGGCAACCACTACTACAGCATGAATTACATGGAGCATGATACTGAAGGGCAAAACTACATCACTATCATAGCTACCGAACCACAAACCACTGTACATATTAGGCGGGGAGCTACCGAACTTGTTCCCGGTGGCATTACATTAAATAATGTAAACGATACATACGAATACTTAACTAACGATGACCTTACCGGGGTAAGTGTGAGTATTGATGAAACCTCTTCTCCGTGTAAACATTTCGCGATGTTCAGCGGCAGTTCGGGAGTTTATATCTCACCTGCCGGCTGCTCCCCTAAATCACTCGATCCGCTTTTTCAGCAATGCTATTCTGTCGAAAATTGGGGGAAACAATATGGGTACATCCCCTTCAGTATGAAAAGCTCCAATTTCCCAAACCCTGTACGAACAGCCGGTCAGTACATCCGGATACTCGCCGGCGATAAACCTGCCGATATTAATATTAATGGGCAACAGGTAGCAACGCTGCAACCAGGAACTTTTTACACATCGCCTGTCCCCCTGCCCGGGCCAGCCATCATATCGGCTTCCGAACCGGTGATGGTAGCTCAATTTGCACTTTCCCAGGCGTGCGCCAATATAAATGGTAATAATTATGGTTTCAGCGACCCCGATATGGTATTCCTGAACCCTATCAACTACAGCATTGAAGATATTACTGTTTATTCATCAACCCGCGAAAACATCAGCGAGCAATATTTAAATATCCTGATTTCATCGGCAGCCGCGGCAAGCTTTCGGGTTAACGGACAGCCCCAGACGGGGTTTTCGGCAATGCCATTACAACCGCAGTATAGTTACCTTCAATTAGATCTGAAAAAATTCAACACCTCCAATTTCCATCTTACTGCCGATGCAGGCTTTAATGCGATTGCTTATGGCCTTGGCGATGTTGAATCGTACGCCTATTCGGCAGGTACCAATCTCGCATCCAACCAGTCGCTTTCTGGCATTAAAACATCGACGGGTTTACCGATTGATTCTGCCTGCTTAAATGACGATTTCTTTTTCAGACTAACGCTTCCTTACATTTCGCCTAAAATATCCTGGAAAATGGATAATTCCGAAGCTCCAGTCATACAAATAAACCCTGCCGCCACTATGGTTGACATTAACGGCCGTAAAGCTTATACTTATAAATTAGCCAAGACGCCAGCCTATTCTTCAGCAGGTGTTCACGAATACCAGGTCACAGCAGATTATCCTGCCTCTATAATAGATTGCAGCAATGGGAAACAAGTGATAAATGGAAATTTCAAAGTAATCGAGTTGCCTTCAGCTTCGTTCGACGTGATCACTAATGACTGCAATTTTGACGTTAGCTTTAAGAACACCGGCAACAAACCAGGTATCCCCTTGTCCCTTTTATGGAATTTTGGGGATGAACTAAACGCCGCAACCAATAACTCAACCGATGAAGCACCGCAGCACACTTTTAGTAAGCCCGGCACTTATACTGTAACACTTACCGTTAGTTCACCTAATGGATGCGATGCAATTTTAAAAAAGCAGGTGATTATAAAAAGCAGGTTAACACCAGTTTTGCAGGTGGAGCCCAACAACTGCGAAGGCGAACTTGTTTTGTTCACCGATAAAAGCCAAAACACTCCCGGCTTTGAGATAATTACCCGCAGTTGGGATTTTGGGGATGGCGAATCAACAAGCTCTGCATCAGCTGTAATTACACACCGCTACAAAAACGCCGGTAGTTACCAAATTAAGCTGGTATTGAAAAGTACGCAAAACTGCATCAGCGAAACAACTGAACAAACTATTAAGATAAGCGCTAAACCTATCCCTGAATTTGATTTACCCGACATTTGCGTTACCGATGGAACAGCTACATTCATTAATAAAAGCAAACCCGGAAACGGAGAAACGACCGGGCTTACCTATACCTGGCATTTCAATGACGATAATGCCACCGCAGGGAATCCAGATGTATCTACCCTTACTAACCCGGGACACCTGTTTACAGCAGCAAAAGCATATACTATTTCACTCACCGTTACGTCATCTAACGGCTGCGACTCAACAGTTACCAAAACATTTACGGTAAACAGCTCGCCGAAGGCCGGTTTCAAAATACTTAACCCGCAATCTGTTTGCAGCGGGGAACAGGTGTTTCTGAAAGATTTGTCAACAGTAGCAAACGTTGGTACAATAACCCGGCTTGTTTGGTATTTCAATGCTGAAGAAGACCTTACCGACAAACTTGAGATCATCCATCCCCAGACAGGGCAAATTTACAGCCACACCTATACTCAGTTTTACGGCCCCGTTGCTTCTGTACCACGGCGAATTAAATTGGTTGCCTATTCGGGTGAGAAATGCTATGATGAATATTCAGAAAATATAAACCTGTTTGCAATGCCTAAGCTGCAATTTGATCAATTAAATGACATTTGCGCAGATGCCGGCCCGATACAAATTACCGGAGCTAAAGAAATTACGGGGCTTACAGGTGGCACTGCAACCTTTACAGGACCGGGAACATCAGCAAATGGCGTTTTTTATCCAGATCGTGCAGGAGTAGGATTGCATACTTTAACCTATCATTTTGTCACAGGATCAGGATGTGCAAGTTCCATTAGCAGGCAAATAAATGTGCTTGAAACTCCGGATGCAGCCTTACCATCCGAAGTTTATATCCTTAAAGGAAATGATCTTATTTTAAAACCAGCTTACCGGGGTCAAAACCTAAGCTATAGATGGAGCCCGGCTATCAGTATTGATGACTATGCAATTGCCAACCCAAGGGTTGCCCCGGTAAGCACCACCGCCTACCAGGTTGAGGTATCAAATGGAGTATGCACTGCATATGCTCAAATCAATGTTAAAGTGCTACTGCCGCCAATCATCTACAACACCTTTACGCCGAACGGCGATGGTATAAATGATCTTTGGGAAATTCCTAATCTTAAGGATTATCCAAAGGCAACTGTTTCCATTTTTAACCGGTATGGCATAAAATTATACGGCAGTACCGGTTATTCACAACCATGGAACGGGCAGTATAACGGCAGGGATGTTCCGTCGGGTACCTACTATTATATTGTGATTCCGGGGAACGGGCAAAAAACTTATAGTGGGAACGTCACCATCATCAGGTAAAATAATCGGGGCATTCCCAAAACTGATTGGAACAGCAAATCAATGCCGCAACGTAATTTTAACAGCTTCACCGCTCTTACTTAAATAAGTACGCTGCATGGTTCCTTCAATAACCTTAATCTGCATCTTTCCGCCAGGCAACCTGGATACTTCAATATTAAAAGTACTGCCAAACGCATTGATATTATTCATGGCCATGTTATTCCAGCTTTGAGGCAGCCTGGGCGTGCAGTCAAAACTCCGGAAGCCAGTAGGTCTTATGCCGAACAAACCTTCGGTAAATATCCGGCAATATAGGCCGCTCTCGGCAGATAAATGTCGTTGGTTACCTTCAGGATAAGCCTCAACCGGGTATGGCACATGCTCGCCCAATAACCTGCGGACAGAATAATAATGCAAATAAGCTATTGCCTTATCGGTTAAACCAGCCTGCAGCACTCCCCTTAGGGCGTACAAAGTTGAGCGGTCCCAAAAAGTTTCCTTTCCAGCTTCAGTGGCGAGCCCGTCGGCCGTCCAAAGTTGCGGTGAAAACAGCGCTTCAACGGTACCTTCTTTCCGTTCATAAATTCCCATGGCCAAAGGCATACAGATCCAGGCCCGTAACGTGTTGTTGGTTTCGTAATATTTGTAGGTACTGTATCCGCCGATGGTTGCCCCAAAGTATTTTTCAATTGCCGTTTTGAGCTGCGCAGCCTCTTTCTGAGATCCATCGGTAATTTTAGCAGGAACATTTAATTGTTTGCCCAACAGAGCGGCTGATATCAGCGCATCATAATACAGGCAGTTGGTAGATAGATTGGCTTTACCCGCCGGGAACCGTCCCTCCAGCTCATCGGCATCAGACGTAACTACACCCTGCGGGTTGATATGCCTTCGGCTGTATTCCAGGCACCAGCTTATCAGCGGCCATAATTTCCGGGCCGAATCTGCTTTACCATAAGCCAATGCAAATCGTGATGCGCCATAAGCTATCATAGCCTGATCGCCCCTGTCGCCCGCACCATCCCAAACGGCATCGCCTTCGGCTACTATTGAGCTGGGGATCGGTTTATATTGCGGGTTCATATAACTTGCAAAAAGGCGGTAACAATTCATGGCCGATAAAACGCCGATGCTATCGCCCGAAAAAGCAAAATACGGACTTACGTATTCCGCCTGGTCATTTGCCCAGATAGCGGCATAATACGATAAACCGCCTGGCCCGTGCATGTAGCCGGCCTTTGTTTTAAAAATACTTTCTGTAGCCCTGATCTTGGCAAAAGCAAACATCGCGTTTAAAATGCTGTCGGGAGTTTGCAGTTGTAAGGGAGCCTCGATTTCGGCAATACGATGCTGCCTGGCTTTCTCTTCTAAATCGGGCACAATGGGCTGCAGCGATTGCGGATGATCAGTTGCCAGGTAACCAACCGCAAAAGTATATGACTGACCAGGCTGAAGGATCCTGCGGCCGTCATTTACAGATTGTACAACAACGGTATGCGGCGATACTTTGCTTCTGAGTGTATCTGTTGTTACTTCACGCTTCAAATGCTCCATAAACACTGTTACCGGTTTATTGCTCACGTTGGTAAATTGATAGGTTTCAAGGGCCAGTGGCTTTTCTGTTGATGGAAATAAACTATGTTCTATTTTAACCTGCTTTAACTTATCTGTACGGTATGAGATACGCATGATGCCATGCTGATTGATACTTTTGGCGGACAAATCTACGCCGCCTTTTGCCACATCCGGCCACAATAGTTCATCATCAACATACATTCGCGGCAGGGCATTATCATCAAAAGTATAGGCTATATGGCTCCTGGTATCATCCGGAAGCATCCGAAATGTTGGGAAAACCACAGTACGTGACAAATGGCACAGGCCTGCTTTATCAACCTGGTAGGCTACCCACAATGATACTTTCTCGCCCGACATTTCAATATGATCGGCATGAGGCAGCCGATCATTAATGTTCCAGGTGATGCTGCCATCCGGTTGTAAATTCCATCTGTTGCTCTGCTGTGGCAGCACTAATTGTTGGGCAGATGCAAAATGCAGTTGTGCAAAAAATATAAATAAAGCGAAGCAAAATTGACGCAAATAAGAATTCATTAAATATGGTTGGAATAAGGATGTTATTGATTTTTATTATTTCACGCTCACTTTTACCTGTTGTCCCGGTTTAACAACAACCTCTACAAAGGATATACGTTTTCCGCTGCCATCTGTAAATTGTTTGACAGGCATTTGCCTTTCATTCACAAATGCATGTTTATAATTGCCATAAAACATGGCTTTCCATTTCAATTGCCGTTTGCCTGTATTAGTAAGGGAAGATTGTTGTGCATTTTGATGAGAAACATTAACAACAGTGCCAAGCAATGGTAAGTTGGTAATGGTAGCGTTACTATTATCAATTGTTTTGTAAATAGTGCTAACGCTTTCTGAACGCGCATCGGGTGTGATCCCCATCAAGCCCTGAACAACACCTTCTACTACACCAAATGAAACCTCCGGGTATTCTCTTCTTTCAGTGTTTTTATCCGACAGATAAAGTATATAGTCCCGGGCCTTTTGCCATGAGCTATTATTATAAAATATCAACGGCAGGTAGGATGTATTTTCTACATTCCAGGTTTTAGAACTGAGGTGTCCGAGGGTTTGTTTAATACGTGTGCTATCTTTCAGGGCATCAAACCAAAGCAAAAAAGTTTCACCCTCATCCCTCCCGAAATGATGATCATTACTGTAGTAAGTAAAGTATAAATTCTCTTTTGCATCCCACCAGTCTGCCTCTAACTGTTGCCTGTACTTTTCGGCTTTGGCAGCATACTTTAACGCTTCTGCCTGCTTACCTTTACTGGCCTGTATGGCTGAATAGGTTAACAATCCCCTATAAAGTGCGGCTACGAGATCGGCACCGGTTTTCAGGTTAGGTACCCCTTCCGAATAGGAAGGTAAACCGCGGCAGCGATGAAAAGCATCACTTTCATTAAAAGGTACCGGTGCATTTGGATGGGCGGGCCTGTTCAGCATGGAGTCGGCTGCAAGTACCCAGGCATCAATATAATCTTTAACCGTTTTTTCCTGGAAATGAACAAATGTGGGGTCATTAATATAGTACTTATCCCCAGTCCATAAATAAAGCCGCCAACTGGCGTAAAGCACATCAAAATTTGCAGGGAGATTGTACCAGAATTCGCGGTCGTTTCTGTAATCCTCCGGAGCAGGCTTGCCTGATTTGTTCATTTCCCAATAAGAACACCAGTTTTTTGAGGCTGATATATTACGGGCAAATAAGGTAAGCATATTATGGTTTTCGCGCTGCAAACCCAAAATCTCCGCACCTATGCTTTGGTGTGATACATCGCGCATACAAAAAGCATCACGCGGCGGCAATGCCGACTCATACCAGGGACCTACCGGGTCGGCAGGATGCCCTTTATAGTGCAGGGCCATGCTTTTGGCCCAATCAAAAGCCTGTTCTATTTTTTTATCAGATGAGGTAAATTTTACATCCTGAGCAAAAGCCGCAGATGTGAGAAACATACACAGCATTACCACAGTGGTAGATAGCCTGCATGCCAATGAAGCCATAGTATTCATGTAGTTGAGTTAATTTGGTCTATTCTGGTCTATTTTATAAAAATAGATAATTTTATTTATTGTCCAAAACTTATTTTACAAGTCCGAGTGGAGAAAATATGATAAACATCAGGATCATAAGCAGTAAGAGTATGCAGCTATAGATGTGCCGGTTTTTCCATGGCTTTATATCTACCATAGTATTAAGCTGCTGTTTGTAAGGTACCGGCATAGGATAAAGCCTGCCGATAAACAACATAAGCCCACATGTTAACACAAATAATATGGCCAGGATGTGCAGAAAATGGATATGCAGATCAAAAACCAGCTGGGTAAGCGCATAACTAACAATAAAAAACATCAACCCGATTTTGGCAGCTATGGCTGGTACCTTTTTGGTTACAAAACCAATGAACATAATGGTAAAGATGGGCACATTGAAAAAACCGTTTACCATTTGCACATAGGTATAAAAGCCATTTTTAACAAAAATGATAAAGGGAGCAATGAACATCGCCAGCAAACAGATCAGGATCTCGAACATTTTAGCCGTGCTTATCATATGTTTTTCGTCGGCCGGTTTACCTCGTTTCTCAGTCCAGGGTTTATAGATGTTCAATACAAATAAGGTACTTGAGCTATTTAGCCCCGCATTGAATGTTGTTAAAGCAGCGCCAAAAATAATTGCAGCTATGTACCCCGCTATAAAAGGTGGCGACACCAGGCTATCCAGCTTCGGAAATACTTCGGCCGGGTTGTCCAGATGTGTAAAAATATGTACTGCAATAAGCCCGGGCACATTTAGCAGCAACGGTGATATCAATTTACCTGCACAGGCAACAGCTATCCCCTTTTGGCAATTTTTAAGATCTTTTGAAGCCAGCACCTGCTGAACAATATATTGCTCTGTACCCCAGTAATACAGGTTAACCAGCAGCATACCGGTAAATAATGTACCAAAAGGGATAGGGTCGGTTGCTGCTCCTATACTGTTTAAATGTTCCTGTTTGTTATGCAATAAAATGTGCAATCCCTGCATCATATTGCCCTGCCCCAGGTATCTCAGGCCAAAAAACGGCAGCAAAAGCCCGCCCGCGAATATGCCGAAGCCCAGTAAAGTATCAGAAACTGATATTGCTTTTAAACCGCCCAATAATGAATAAAGACAGCCAACCGTCCCCATCACCCAAATCAGGATCCAGATGGTTGTCCAATAATCGGTTTTCCAAACTTCTGAAAAATGGAACAAGCCATTGAAGGCAACCGCACCACTATACAAAACTGAGGGCAACAGATTAACAATGTAGCTAAGTAAAAAGATACAGGAAACCAACTTCCCTATTCCCTGTCCGTAACGGGCTGTCAGATAATCGGGCGTGGTGGCGATGCCCAGCTTGAGATAAAGCGGCATCAAAAATTCAGAAACCAGCAGCATTGCCAGCACCGAAGTTATGCCCCAGGCCATAACCGACATGTTATGCGAATAGGCAAGCTCATTTTCGCCAATAATGGTGGCCGTATTGATATTGGTAAACAACAATCCCCCGCCTACTAATAAAAAACTCAGGCTTCTATCGGCCAAAAAAAAGCTATTGAGCGTATTAAGCCTGCTTTTTCGCAATTTAATCCAGGACACCAAACCTACTATACCTGTAAAAAAAAGAAAGCTGGTTAGTATAAGCCCGTTCACTTTTTCCTGATTTAGGTTAAATTTTTAAAGTGTATTCCGTTCAAATAAGATAGTCGGAACTGTTAAGCTAATCTTATCCTTATTCACTATGGCCTGCCCGGCCAGTTTCCCCATGCTTGCAAAATCAGCAGAAAATGTGGTAACACCAATAATTTCTTTTGCAGGCTCATCATTACTTGAAAGCACACCAACGTCCTTACCCGGAACCAGCTGCTGGCTTTTGCAATCGCGCATGATTTGCCATAGTGCAAAGTTGTCCAGCGTAAAGTAAACTTTCCCTTTTTCAACCGAACCATGTGTATATTCCTTAATGATACGGCCTTTGATATTGAAATCTTTCAGAAATTTTTTGAAAGACGGCACAATCTCCTTCGGATCAAGCGAGGCCGGCGAATGGTAAAATATGATCTCGTCAAACCTCCTGATCTTAGGTGCGAGCTCTGCCAGGATCCGGTATGATGATTCCCCAAACTCCTGGGTAATGTGGTTAAATTCGCCTTCAAGCGGCTCATAACGGTCAAACATCAGGAATTTATTTCGCGGAATAGCTTCCAGCAACTCTTTTGTTTTTGGGTGTGGAATGGGTGCTATTACATACATCCCATATTTCCCCTTTATCTGGTTAAGGATAGTTTCAAATATCTCAATATCACCGTGATGAAAGTAAGGATTCAAACGGATGTTAGGGCCCAGCTCCTGACGAAAGTTCCGATAAAATTGCTCCTCAAAACTATCCAGGTTATACATCAGCAGGGCAACGTTCAGTGTCTGCTCAGCATTACTGTTGGCTACAAAATAACCATGCCTGTTTTTCGACTCTACAATACCCCTGCTAATCAGATCCCGGTATCCCTTGATGATCGTTTCCCTCGAAAAGCCCAGCTCCTTAATCAGCTTATTTACAGAGGGCAGCATTTCATCCTGCCCTATAACCTTTTCGTTAATGGCATTAATGATGCCCTGCACAAACCTGTCATGCTTTGAATATGAGGGAATATCTGTCAGTTTCTTAATCTCTTGAAAAATTCTATCCATTATACCGGTACATTTTAGCCAAAGTAAGAAAAAAGGCAGCAAGCTTACTGTTCTTTTTCTTTAATATCAAAAGTCAGGTTGTTTAAATCTCTTTGGCATTTGAAAAGCTTGTTTAGCAACTACGCTGCTAAACAAGCTTATATTTTAATTAATAACCCGGATTTTGTTTCAGGTTTTTATTCAGGTCAATCTCTGTTTGCGGTATTGGCCACAGGTAATTTTTGGCCGCATCAAATACACGCGGTGTGCCTACTTTAATGGTTGTTCCCGGTGTAAGGGCTATTGCACCATTGGTTTGGTTTACAGTACCCAGCAAGCTGCCGGTAACTTGCCCGTTCATTACCTGGGCGCCTATCTGCCAGCGCTGAATATCAAACCAGCGAAGCCCTTCAACAGCCAATTCAACCCTACGCTCCCGGCGCAACAATGTACGTAAGCTTGCCTGATCGTTATATTTCGACTGATCAACAGCGGGCATATTTACATCAGGCCGTTTCCTTACCGAGTTGATATCATCATACACCGTAGCATCAATTTTATTGCTTTCAATCTTAGCTTCAGCATCCATCAGTTTTATTTCGGCATAACGGATCAGGATAACATCCATACCTACCTGGTCCATATTAGGAAAATCGGCTATTACCGGGGTATATTTCCGCAAACCATATGCTGAAGGGCTACAGTTGTTATCGCCCCAATGATCTAAAGTTTTAGGACTGCTTGAAATTGGATCGTAGTATGAGCCATAAGGTAATTTACTGCTGTATTGCGTACCTGGGTAAAAAACGGTTGCGGTAAGCCTCGGGTCCCTGTTTTTGTAAGGCTGCGTTGCATCATATCCTGATGCAGGATCATCGATGGTTTTACCGTTTGCTGTTTCATAGGCATCAACCAGGCTTTGTGTTGGCGCTATTGAGTTATACCCTCCCAACGAATTGATGGTCATGTTTCTGGCCCACCCAAAATTGTTGTCACTTGCTTTAAACTGAACGTCGAGGATCACCTCCTGGTTATCGGCAAAAGGCTGACGGAACAGATCAACATAGCTTGGATATATTGCATAGCTATAAGGCGGGGCCATCAGTTTCTGACAATCGGCAATACATTCCGGATACATTTTATTGAACAGCTCTATCCGCGCCTTTAAAGCGATGGCGGCACCGCTGGTTATACGGCCAACATCCGAACCGGAATATTTAACCGGAAGATCAGGTGCAATTGCGGTAAGCTCTTTCAATATATAGGCAACAACATCAGCCTTGGTTGATTGTGTTACCTTATTAGCTTCATCAGGCGTAATATTATGTTCAACCAGGGGCACGGCTCCATATAACTGGCTGAGCGTAAAATACTCATAGGCCCTTAAAAAGCGGGCTTCAGCTATCAGTCTGGCTTTCAGCGTTGCGTCCATATTGGTAGCACTAACATTGTCCAAAAACCAGTTGCAGGTTTGGATACAGCTGTAGTTCCATTTGGAATAACCGGTATTAGTTGGTGTTGCTATACCTGCAGACAGGGACAGCCAGTTTTCCCAGGGGAACTGATCGAACGTATTGTCAGAGTTATTATCGGCAAAAACCCCGTAATAGCCATTGTTGCCGCCGCCCCATTTGGAGTAACAGCCATTTAAGGCAGCAATTGCATCATTGGAGGACTTCCAAAGTACATTATTGGTATAGGAATCTAAAGGTGCCCTGTCCAGGAAACTCTTTCGGCATCCGGATGCTGCCAGTGAGCCTAAAATAATTGTGGTTATGATTAATTTTTTCATCGACGATTTCTTTAATAATTAGAATGTTACCTCAAGGCCAAGCGTATTTGTTTTTAACTGCGGATACGAGCCGTAGGCATTGTTTCCGGCATTGGTTTCAGGATCCACCCATTTATAGAAACTGGTGAACGTCAGGATATTCTGTCCGCTGTAATAAATCCTTACACCTTTTACACCTAAACGTTCAAGCGATTTGGCAGGTAAATTATAGCTCACCAGTAAATTCTTTAACCTTAGGTATGATGCATTCCGCACCCAAAATGAGGATACAAAGCTTTGCGGATTATTTTGTGAATAAGTTGACCATAACCTTGGGAAGGTAGCTGATGTGTTGGATGGTGTCCAGGCATCAAGCAGGGCGCTGGTTGGGTTGCCAATGTTTGCCTGCTGCAATGATCCCAATTCAAAACCCTGAACGTAGTTTTTAACACCCAAAGCTCCCTGGAAAAAGCCACTTACGTTGAAACCTTTCCAACCTGCGCCAAGCGTAAAGCCAAATGCTGTTTTAGGGAAGGGTGTACCAAGATATACACGATCGTTGCCATCAATAACGCCATCGGGTTTACCGTTTGGCCCGCTGATATCTTTATACATCAGGTCGCCTGGGCCTATAACGCCGCCGCTTTGTTTGGCGTGCTGATTTACCTGTTGTTGTGTTTGGAAAATACCCTCGACCTGGTATCCGTAAAATGCTTTGATCGGCTCCCCTACAACCAGGCCGCTTGAGATAGACCCCGTACCGGCCAAATCGGTTATCTTATTGGTGATGAATGATGCGTTTATGGCGATATTGTAAGAAACGGCGCCGATCTTGTCGCGGTACGCAGCGGCAAATTCCCAGCCTTTGTTACGTACGGCACCTGCGTTTTGGTACGGCGTAGTAAAGCCATAAACCTTACTGGCCGGTAATTGTAAAAGGATATCGTTGGTATTTTTAACAAAGTAATCGGCTGTGAAAGTCAACTTGCTATTCAGCAGTTCCATATCAAAGCCTACATCTGTAGTAGTCGATTTTTCCCAGGTGATAAGCGGGTTTGCTCCATTGTTAAGCGCTATGCCCGGTGCCAGCGTTTGGTTGAACGAATAATTTTGCCCGCCCGAAATAACCGAAATAGCAGGATAAGGGCTAATGATATTTAAACCACCCAAACTTGCCAGCGTTTGATTACCACTGTTGGTGTTTACCAGCGTTTGGTTACCCAGTTTGCCCCATGAGCCCCTTAACTTAAGCAGGGGTATTGTATTTGATAATGATTCGAAAAAGGGCTCTTTAGAAATATTCCAGCCGGCAGAGAAAGACGGGAATACCCCCCACTGATGGCCCGCTGCAAAACGGGAAGAACCGTCATCGCGAATATTAGCCTCCAGTAAATACTTATCATCATATGAATACCTGGCACGGCCGAAATATGAAACCAACGCCAGCTGACTTGCTGTACCGGCATTCTGTTGCCCTAACGATGGTGCCGCATTGATTTGCGACAGCGAACTATTCAGAAAGTTTTGCCTGTAGGCATATAAATACTGATAATTGGTAAGCTCCTGCGAGGCACCGGCTAATATATCTATAGCATGTTTTCCAAAATGCCTGTCGTATTCCAGCAGGCCCTGCAGATTGTAATAACTGTTCACAACATTAGCGTTGGCCAATGAGCTTTGGCTGATAGTTGTCTGTACTGTTGAAGGATTTTTTGGATCGTAGTAAACATCGGCTGGCTTAAACTCCTGTGCAGGGTTTGCATTATACCGGTATGCAAACGATGGCCTGAAATGTAATCCTTTAACAAATTCCCAGTCGGCCCCTACGTTACCGGTAAAAAGCGTATTCTGATTATTGTTGTAACCTGGCGAATTGAGCCAGGCAATTGGGTTACCGAACGACAGATAGTTATATACACCGTTTTTGTACTGGTTTACAACTGTGCTGTTCATGGCAGCTGTTGTTCCGATAATACCACCGATGTCGCCTCCGCCTAAACCATCCGGCGCCTGGGTTGGCGCATATAAAAACGAGAGATTAGCATTAACGCTAAAATTCTTTGTTATGGCCGAATTGATATTCATGCGGGTGGAATACCTTTTGAAAGTTGATTTCTGGATAATACCATCCTGTTGAAAATAGCCTAAGGAAAAAGCATATTGAGTTTTTTCGTCACCGCCGCTGATGTTCACAGCATGGTTTTGTTGAAAACCGCTGCCTTTATAAAGGAAACCCTGCCAATTGGTATTGGGATGTGTATCAGGTTCGGTTTGATTTTTAAACAGGGTGATATCCTCGGCTGTCCAGTAAGGGGCCTGCCCTTCGTTTGCCAGGGCCTGATTGTACAAGGTAGCCGCCTGCCATGAGGGTAAAAAGTCGGGCAGGTTTGTTGCTTTTTGCTTACCGGCGTAGCCTGTGTAATTTACCTGCATTTTGCCGCTTTTACCCCGCTTAGTGGTAATCAGTATAACGCCGTTGGCAGCCCTTGATCCATAAATTGCAGCTGAAGCCGCATCCTTCAATACCGAAACAGATTGCACATCGTTCGGGTTTACATCCGATAAACTGCCGATGATTCCGTCTACTACAACCATTGGGTTACTATTGTTCAATGTCCCGATACCACGAACATTAATATTACCGGTTGTGCCGGGCTGTCCGCCGGTTGTTGTAACAGTAACGCCGGCCATGGTGCCCTGCAAGGCATCATTAAGGTTGGTAACGGGCCTGTCCTGCAACTCCTTTGCCCCTATTGCGGCTACGGAACCGGTTAAGTTGGCTTTCTTCTGCGTGCCGTAAGCCACCACAACAACCTCGTTCAGGTCTTTCGCCTTTTTATCGGGCGACATTGATACATTCCCATTCCAGTTAGCAGTAGCCTTTATGGTTTGCTTTTCATAACCGAGAAAGGAAAACAACAGCGTAGCGTTTTCGGGTACGCTGATCTTGTAAACCCCATCGGCATTGGTTGTGGTGCCCTGTGAGGTTCCAACTAAACTAACGCTTACCGATGGCATGGGTAAACCCTGTTCATCCTTTACCCTCCCCGAAATTGATTTAAGTTGTTGGGAAAATGCTTGCTGAATACTGCATAACATGACACAGCAAAACATAACAAGCCCCAGTTTTTTAGGTACTTTTCTTTTCATAATTCAATTTTGATTTTATTGGTCTATTCTGGTCTATTATTTTATAAAAGTAGAAACTTTTTAAATACAAACAAACTTTTTTAAATAATTGTCCGGATTGCCGGTGCAGCTTTCACATACAGGACTGGAAGTAGATAAGCACAGGGGTTTTAACGCAGATGGAACCGGCCATGAAGCTTTGTGTTTCATAGATAGGTAAAAGCTTGCCAGGTAATACTATTTACAGTCGACAAGCATTTTTAGGGTAGTATTGCGGTACCGGCGATTACAGAAGTCCGTTTAATAAAAAAAGCGCCCTAAAAGAAATTCCAGGGCGCTTTTTTATTGAAATTTAAGCTATTGATTGAGAGCAATTGCTCCGGGCTTAGCTTATTTACATTTTCATCTTCATGGTATCTGCTTTCTTCTTTGCAGGTTCCTTTTTAACCAGGGCCATGCCGCATTTAGGGCATTTACCGGGCTTGTCACTCAGTACTTCCGGGTGCATGGTACAGGTATATTGCACTTTTGCCGGCTTCACCTTTTTGGTTTTGGTTGTGTCGGGCAACATCGTACTGTTGTGAGTGGCAAATGCGCCGGTAACCGAGAAAAGGATGGCCACAGCCATTAACATTACTTTTTTCATGAGTTTGATTTGTTATGATTTTGATGATTAATTGCAAATTTTAAAGTTGGGCAGCATCTGCTTTTGACAAATAGTAATTGACGCTATATTGCCCGTGTATACTGTCGTAAGTGAGCAGGTCGCTATCTGTTTTGAAACGCGTATCCAGCATATCAAAATGAGGCCTGCTTTTGTATATCTTTTTCAAATTATCCAGGGTAAGCAAATAAACTTTGTCTGTTCCCTTCACGCTAAAATAGTGAGTAATAATTGGTTTAAAAAGATTCAGTTTATCGCCCGGGCGACTGCGCTCATAAATAATGATCGGGCCGTTGTCGACTATTTTATAATCAGATACGCGGGGATTTTTTACGGCCACCGGCAAATCCTGTGCAGAAGAAATATTTTTGGCACTAAAAGGTTTTGCCTGAACCAATGATGCTGAAAGGAACAGGCCAAACAAAACAATTAAAAATTTGATAGTTTTCATTTTCGAAAATATGTTGATGCTCATTGCCGAAAATCACCCGGCAATAAAGCAGTAAAAAAATTGATTAATGAGAAAATTGCCTGAATAATGATTGGCGTGGGCCTGTCAGGCGATATGGCGGAAAATACCGGGAAGGGATCAAATTCTGTAGTTGGCGTAAAGGATATAAAGTGGCTGTTGCCAGCAGGGCGGTGCCTGGCTGTTGTAAGCATGTAAAACACTCCGTATTACTCCTTCCGAAGAAGCGGGAAGAAAAAACACAGGGGCAACAATTGCAAAGGTATTTTTGAGCGACTGTGCTGTACGGGCCGCAACGTGGTTATCCTTTACCTTGAGCGTTGTTTTAACACTTTTACAGCAGGATAAATCGCCTGTCTTATGCTCCATTTTGCACACAGCGGCGGCAGATAGCGATACATCAGCCAGTTTACCGCAACAGTAGAGCCTGTTTATGGTAAACCCAAAAACAGATACCGAGTAAAACAGAATAAGTAAAATCGCTGATAGTCGTTTCACGGCACTAAATTAGAAAAAACAGGCATTTAAATATTTTGTTTTTTTGCAATATGACTAATGAAAAAGCATCACACTGGCAAAAATCTTATGAAACCAAAGGACCAGAACAAGTAAGCTGGACCCAACAGGTACCTCAGCCATCGCTCGGCCTGATCCTTGCGTTGAATTTGCCAAAAAGTGCCCGCATTATTGATTGCGGTGGCGGCGACAGCACCCTGGCTGATCATTTATTAGCCGCCGGCTACCAAAATATTACCGTACTTGACATAGCAGGCGCCAGTCTCGAAAAGGCTAAAAAACGCCTTGGTGAGAAGGCCTACAAAATCAACTGGATAGTTGCTGATATTTTAAACTTCGAACCCAATGAAAGTTTTGACCTGTGGCATGACCGCGCGGTTTTTCATTTCCTGACCGAACAGAAAGATATTCAACACTACCAGGAACTGGTAACAAATTGGGTTAACAGCTACCTGATTGTTGGGACATTTTCGGACCAGGGACCAGAAAAATGCAGTGGGCTGCCCGTGTCACGTTATGATGAACAAGGCTTGCAAAATACATTTACAAAAGCGTTTAAACCGTTAAGCTGTATGCGCCACGATCACGTTACACCATTTGGTACTACTCAGAACTTTGTATTCTGTAGTTTTAAAAAGGTCTCGTAGTAGGGATTAATAGGCTATAGGACAGACGCTTCGTACTTCCCTAACAGATCATATATGAATTTATTGTATTCTTCGCGCATGGGCAACTCTAAATCAACGTGCAGGACTCGCTTGTCAACCAAAACATGTTCGTTGGTTTTGGGATTAAACCCTTCTTTTTTCACATCTTTCCAATAAATGCCTATTCCTCTCTTTTGCCAGGCAGGAGTATTGTTGAAATTAATACCATATTGAAACAGCAGTTCGTTCTTTGCCGCGATACTCATACCTCCAATCTTAGAAGTAGCTTCGTTTACAGTATAACCGTCTTGCCTCAAACGCCAATAGCAATGTGCATTCAACGCATTTCTATGCGCATCTTCGTTACGCCATCTGAAATAATCTTCTACTAACCTCTTGTTTGGAAGCTCAGAAATACGGCAGTCAAAAGCCCCTACACTTCCAAGAAGAAAAGAAAATTTAGCACTGGCTTCACCTGCCAAAATAGAAATATACTTTCTGGTCTTACGCCCAAATAGATTTTCTTCAGGATGAAACAACAATGATATTTCATCGCTTTCAGTATAACCGTAAATCACATTGAAACCGCAGTTCATAAGATGCTTTACCGTTTCCACCATCAGGTCGCGGAATTTTTCATCAAATGGGGCTTCAAACTGATGAACTTCTTTAGTTAGCCTGGTAAAACCCCGTCCATCAATTCTGGCTACAATGTACATTTCAGGTAAAACACAACGATCTTGCGAGGTTTCATAAACCCTCATTTTAACATCTAAATCATCAAATTTCATTTGACCATTCTTTTACGGTGAATGTATTATTTTCAGCAGTCACATAATATATAGTTCGTCGAAACCCTCGTCGACAGATGGCAAGCTCAATCGTCTGTAAGTTCCTTTTATTCCAATTTCAGGAATCTTCTCTTTACCAAAACGCAGGCTATTACGCTCTAATGCGTCGGTCAATTTTGATTGAAAATAGTAGCCGATCACTTTAAACTTATTTGCCTTTGCAATGGCAATATATTTTGCTCTCTCTTCTTGAGAGGGGTTAGTATTGTCTATTACAAAAGGGTGAAAGGTAAGGATACAGGTTTCAATAAACTTGAGTTCTTTATTTCTGGTATTTAACTGATCTAATGAGATACGTATATGCGTTTTAAAAAACTTCTCTTTAAAAAAAGTAGTCTTTCCAGTTGCCTGAATACCGCAAAATATTATCGCTTCCATTTGCCTAAGATAGCTCAACTTTGGTTACAAAACGGGGAGCTATAACTATTTATCCTTTATTATCATTAGTAAGCGGGCATAGGAGTTTAACATGATCGCTCCGGGAACTTTGCATATTTTTTATATTGTTCTACAAACGCCTTCGCATCCCGTATATTTTTAGGATAAGGCACGTGGTTGTTGTATTTGCCTTTAATCAAATCGCTGATTAATCCTGATTTTGCTTTACGCATGTGGGGAACTACTATTTGCGATACCGCGGCAAGTCCAAAAACATTTACTTCCATTTGTTTCCTTGCCTCAGCTAACGATACATCTTCTACCGAACCATAAAGACCATAACCGGCATTGTTCCACAGCACATCAATCTTCCCTTCTTTTTCAATAATAGTGTCAACAACAGTTTGAATATCCTCCTCGTTAGTTACATCCATCCTCATTGGATACCCGCCTAACGCCTTTAGGTCCTGCATCTGGTCAATTCTTCGTGCAACGGTATAAACAGTATGACCTTCGTTGATAAGCTTCCTGGCAGCTTCTTTACCCATCCCCGAACTTGCACCTGTAACTAAGATTACTTTTTTCATTTTTTTCGCTATTTCAAATTGATAGTACAAAGGTCTGACGGATATGAGGGTTGGTGTTAATACAAATACCGGATAGTTGTATACTAATTCTCTTTTATGACTATAATCAAAATTTGGAAGCCGTTAACTGGCTGTAGAATGCAGAAAAGCAAAAAACCTCGTTGCCTTATTGCAGCGAGGTTTTTAATTTAGAGTAAAGCTCTTTTTCCTGGCGGAGATAAAGAGAGCCGGTTAAAACACCTAAATGAGATTCTGGCAATAATAAATTTAGAATCTTTATTTTTGATGCTTCCAAAACCTGCCTTTTCCCTCGGCTATCCATTCTAAAGCTTCACTTATTCTTTTTTGCCGTGTTTCGGCAGTTTTGGCGTCGGTTATCCAAATAATATATTCCTTACGGAAGGAGTTGGATTTGCTTTCAAAAACATCCTTTGCTTTGGGGTTAGCTACTAATGCAGCCAGCAGATAATCGGGGGTTTCCAATACCTTGGGTTTATCAGATTCCGGCTTGTCCCTTTTTATCTTGATGCCTTTTTCGTTTAGCTGCATGGCTTCTTTAAGCATTGCTATAAATTCATCGTCAGGAGGCAGGTCACCTATTTTACTGATCTTCCCCAAAAATCTTTGGATCGGCTTCAAGTCCTTGTTTGCTTTCAGGCGTAAGTCTGTCATCAGTTCGGCTTTCAGAAATGTAAAGGAGCAGTGTTTTTTATAGGATGCCACTACACACATGTTATCGCCTTTATAATCAAAATGCGGAAAACTCCATTTTATCGCTTCTTCGGCACCCGGGCAATTTTCGTGAATAAGCCGGCGCCAATGCTCAAGAATGGGTTTTGCAAAGTCTTCGGAATTAGCTATATAAGCATCCACAGCAGGATTGTAATTCATAAAGTTTGATTTTTAGATATTTACCATTTAATTCAATCGAACAAAGAAACTTAGCCAGTCACAAAAGATTTGGTTTAAAACTTGGATAAACAGGTCAATTTAATTACTTGCGTTGTTTCCGGAACTCTGTGGGCGACAAGCCTACCTGCCTTTTGAAAAATTTACCAAAGTTAGCGGGGTCTGAAAAGTTGAGTTGATAAGCGATCTCGGTCACCTCTAAATCGGTGTATTGAATGAGCGAACGGGCTTCGGCGGCCAGGCGTTCGGCAATAAAAGTAAGTGCATTTTTTCCCGAAGCATGTTTGACAGATTGGGAGAGGTAATTAGCGGTAACAGAAAGCATATCCGCGTATTCCTGCACGGTGCGCTTATTGATATAATGGTTATCAATTAACTGAATAAATTTACGCAACAGGATTTGTTGCGTTGTAGCCAGGCGGATATCTTCTTTCTTTTCCAGGGCAAAGTCTTCCAGATAGTAAAGCAAACCGAGCAACTTTATCCGTGCTTCAATATGCTGTACTTTGGCCGACCTTTCATAAGCTGCAAATACAGCTTCAAAATGCGGAACCAATTGTTTAAATGTGGCCAGATCAAACTTAAACAGGTTGGTATGTAACACATCAAACAGGCGGAATTGCTGATGAAAATCTGGTTTGAAGAACGAAAAGCATTCCGGCTTAAAGTAAATCACATAACCCTCCAAAGCATTGTTATGAGCAAAGCTATACACGAGATTAGGCGAATGAAAGACAAGATAAGACTCAGGATCATGAATAGTCTGATCGCCATAGTTAACTTGGATCCTGCCGGAATTGAATAGCAGGGCAAAAAAATAGAATGAACGTTTAAAAGGTGGCCTGTATACCTGCCGACCCTGATCGAGTGGCTTTAACCTCAAACAGTAAAAATCAGGATCAGTTGTTCGCCCCGGCCATGGAATAGAGTCCAAAAAATCGTTTATTTCTGTGTAATAAGGAATTGTAGTTTTTATTTTCTCCATGTAATACACCACATACTGGTTGATCCTAAAATAGAAAAAGAAAGTATCTTCACCTATTGATCATAAAAAAATCACTGTTTGGAACCACTGATATCGTTATGCAGTTTTCACTCTTGTTTGTGCTGTTGCCAACATATCTTTAAAATGGATAAGGAGACTTGTAAAATGGTAATATGTATTGTCCATTTGATGAAACAGGAAGACCCGGCAAAAGCCGGGTCTTCCTGGGGTAGCGGAGAGAGAGGGATTCGAACCCTCGGTACCGTTTCCAGTACGACAGTTTAGCAAACTGTTCCTTTCGGCCTCTCAGGCATCTCTCCGGGTTTCAAAATCTATAGCATCAACTAATTCAATGCTACGATCATGTCATCATAAATAAAAAAAGCCCTGTTTGGGCTTTTTTGCGGAGAGGGAGGGATTCGAACCCTCGGTACCGTTTCCAGTACGACAGTTTAGCAAACTGTTCCTTTCGGCCTCTCAGGCACCTCTCCGTTTTGCTTCTTAAGCTATTGTCCCGTTTTTCAGGGACTGCAAATATAGTAATTCAAGCCTCCCGTCAAAAAAAATATTTTTTTTCTAATAATCTATCCTCACGTGGTAAATACTCATCAGCATCCGCTTAAAAATAGCCTTAATAGTTTCAATATCTTTCAAAGTTATATTACTGTCTTTCAACTGGTTTTGATCAAGCTTGTATTTTACAATGCGATCTACCAGTACGCTAATTGATTCTTCATCCGGCTCTTTCAATGAGCGCGAAGCGGCCTCAACCGAGTCGGCAAGCATCAAAACTGCACCTTCTTTGGTGAAAGGAATAGGCCCGGGATAGCGAAAAATATTCTCGTTGATGAACTTTTCAGGAAAATTTTTTAATGACGACTGGTAAAAATAATCAACCCGGGTATTACCATGATGGGTACGGATAAAATCGATCACCACCTCGGGCAGGTTGGCCTTACGCGCCATTTCAATCCCCCGGCTCACGTGGCGGATGATAATCTGGGCACTTTCTTCGTAAGGCAGCTTATCATGCGGGTTAAAGCCCGAGCTTTGGTTTTCGATAAAGAACAACGGGTTCTCCATTTTGCCTATATCATGGTAAAGCGCCCCTGCCCTAACCAGCAGCGCATTACCCCCAACGGCATAAATAGCGTTTTCGGCCAGGTTGGCTACCTGTAATGAATGCTGAAAGGTGCCTGGAGCGTTAAAGGCAAGTTCACGCAATAAAGGCGCATTGGTATTGGTAAGTTCGATGAGCGTAATTTCTGATGTAATAGCAAATACTTTCTCAAACAGGTAAATAAGCGGGTAAGCCAACAAGGTAAGCAGCACGCTCACTACAAACGGTAAAAAGTCCATCCAGTCGATATTCAGGAAATCACCTTCGCGGATAAAAGTAATCCCTAAAAATGCTACGAAGTAGGTAAAAATGATAATTACCGCCGAGATCAGGAATTGCTCCCTGCGTACAAGGTTCTTAATACTGTAAATGGATACCATACCTGCTGTAATCTCATAGTAGGCAAACTCAAAACTATTGGGTACAAAAAAGCCGGCTATCAGTACAACCAACAAATGAATTTCAAGCGCCAAACGCGTATCAAACAATATGCGGATAATGATAGGTACAATACAATAAGGAATGTAGTACAGATTGGTAGGAAATTGCAACTTAATAGCCAGCGACAAGGTAGCCAGCATGGCGGTAATTACCAACAATATCAAACTTACCAGCCTGTTATCTGCATAAATATCTTTTCGGAACAGGTAAAGGAATATCATCAGTAATGATAATGCTATAGCTACCAGGAAAAACTGCCCCAACAGCACCAGGTTGCGGTTACCGTTAACCCGGGCATTATCCTCAAACGCTTTTTTAAACGATTCCAGCTTTTGATAAACATCATCATTAACTACCGAGCCTTTGTAAACTATCACCTCCCCCTTTTGCACCATCCCACGGGTTACTGAGAGACCATCAATAACCTCTTTCTCTAACCTTGAGGTAAGGTTATTATCATAAGCAAGGTTATTTTGCAGGCGGTTACTGATCAGGTCGAGCAGAAAAGCCTTGTCCAGGTCTGCGTGTTTGCTAAGCACTTTGTCGCAATATGCCTGCGCCTTTTCTTTAGTGAACAGCTCACTCGTATTTTTATCAGTGGCAACATTTTTATCCAGGATCCTTACCGGGTAATTCTCAGAGCTTTGCTGGTACTTGGCATTGGGTTTAAAAACGCCTGTCTGATAAATTTCGGTCAATAAATCGGTACCGGCAGCAATATATTTTGGCTTCAACTTATCATTGATACCGGCATTATGCCATTTAATTTCCAGATCGGCTTTAAAACCATCAATTTGCTGGTTTTGCATAGCAGCATCCAGCTGGTATATTGGCGTTATGCTTTCCAGGGCCGATTTCTGATCGGCCATGATTTCCTGAGGTGTTTTTAATATGGCGAAATTATAGGGGGATACCAGATCTTTCTGGTTCCAGATCCTGCCTTTTTCATGCTCGTAGCTAAATTTTGCCTGCTTTGGTAAAAAGTAAACAATAAGTATGACACTGAGCAGCATCATCAAAAACTTAACATTACGGGCGTATTTGCGCAGTAAAGCCTTTTGGCGCGAAGTGGATAGTTTTGCCATTTAAATGATTAACCTGCCAAAAATAATATAAGTTTCTGTTATGTACAGTTTTTCTTGCATTTGTAAAAACAAATTTGATATCTTTATGATATCATTTTAAAATCAAACTAAATCATGAATCCTGAAAAAACTATCAACCCGCCATCCGGATTTTCCGTTTTTATTTTGGCTATTGTTTTATTAATTGCGGCCGTTTTTTGCTTAAGCAGCGGCCTGGAAGTTATCGGCTTCATATTAATTCCGGTGAGCGTCATATTTTTGCTTCCCGGCATCATCGTTGTTAATCCTAACGAATCAAAAGTGCTTACCCTTTTTGGCAAGTATGTTGGTACTGTAAAAACCGACGGCTTTTTCTGGGTTAATCCCTTTACTGTTAAAAAGAAGGTATCATTAAAGGCATTTAACCTTAACGGACAGCAACTAAAAGTAAACGACAGCATTGGTAACCCTATTGAAATTGCCGCTGTTATTGTATGGCAGATAAAAGATACTGCTGCTGCAGTATTTGCGGTTGAAAATTATATCCAGTATGTAAACATCCAAAGCGAAGCTGCGGTAAGACATTTGGCAAACTCATTCCCGTACGATAATCTGGAAGACGAAACCGCCGCCATTACCCTTCGCGGCGGCGCCGAGCAGGTAAGCGCGATGCTGGAAAAAGAACTGAATGAAAGGCTCGACCGCGCCGGCATTGAAGTATTGGAAGCCCGGATCTCGCATTTGGCATATGCGCCCGAAATTGCACATTCCATGCTGCAGGTACAGCAGGCATCGGCCATCATAGCTGCCCGTAAACTTATTGTTGAAGGCGCCGTTGGCATGGTTGAAATGGCGTTGAACAAGCTATCTGAAAAGAACATTGTTGAACTTGATGAAGAACGCAAGGCGGCCATGGTTAGCAATCTATTGGTTGTATTATGCGGTGATAAAGCTGTTAACCCTGTTGTAAATACCGGCACTTTATACCATTAATATGATGGACCAATTCAGAAGTTTTAACCAGCTCCGCTTAACGGAATTACCGGTATTAAGGCACGGCTTTTGGCGACCATGGTATGAACTTAGCGACGGACAGTTCAGCTACGGCAAGCTCACGTACACAGGTGCTTTAAAACGTATCTGTACACTTGAAACCAATAGCGGAAACTGGATAGTAAAACGCAAAAGCTGGATAGGCCGAAAACTTATAATTGAACAGCCCGAAGGAATAGAAATTGGTATAATAACACCCGAAATCTGGAGCCGGAAAATAACCCTTGAGTTAAATAATGGCCTTACCGCAATATTTTATAACAAAAAGATCCTATCGCGTACCTACACCTGGGTAAACGATCAGTTGGGTGATATTTTAAACGTAGAAGCCAAACTCTGGAGCCGTAAACAGCCCTTTGTTGTAAAAATTGATCCGGATATGATCAAAAAAGTACCAGAGCTGCCCCTGTTGGCGTTACTGGGCATAAATTTAGTTTTGTTAAAACAGGCCGAGGCAGCGGCCACAACTTAATATGGCCGAAAAGAAAGCATTTGTATTACGTATCAACCCCGACATGCTGAAGGAGATTGAGAGTTGGGCAGCCGAAGAATTCAGAAGCACCAACGGCCAGATCGAATACCTCATGCAACAAGCCCTGCATGCGCGTAAAAAGGGGAGTTCTAAAAAGAAAAAGGAAGATGGTGATTAGAGGTTGGAGGTTAGAGATTAGGCAAACAGGCGTTCTCAATTCCGTTAACGCCGACTCGGATATGCGCAAAACCAACTAATCTCTAACCTCCAACCTCTAATCTCTCGCTCAATAATCTTATTATGCATGCATAGTATTTTCTTTCGTTCAAATCATTAAATTTGCCCACCAATTTTAATGAGGGACACATGAAAGAAGTAGTAATAGTAGCTGCCACACGTACTCCAATAGGCAGCTTTGGAGGCAGTTTAGCAGCCATCAGCGCCACACAACTGGGCGCAGCAGTCATCAAATCGGCAGTGGAAAAAGCAGGCTTAAGGCCTGATCAGGTACAGGAAGTTTACATGGGCAATGTAATGTCGGCCAATGTTGGGCAGGCACCGGCAACCCAGGCCGCTATATTTGCAGGGCTCCCCTATCTACCTGCTACAACCGTTAATAAAGTTTGCGCATCGGGCATGAAAGCAATTATGCTGGCTGCTCAAAGTATTGCCATAGGTCAAAACGATATTGTGGTGGCCGGCGGTATGGAAAGCATGAGCAATGTGCCTTACTACCTGGATAAAGCCCGTAACGGCTACCGGTTAGGCAACGGACAGATCATTGACGGCTTGGTAAAAGATGGGCTTTGGGATGTTTACAACGACTATCATATGGGCTCGGCGGCCGAACTTTGTGCTACTGACTGCAACATCAGCCGTGAAGAGCAGGATGCCTACGCCATTTTATCATATCAACGAGCTCAAAAAGCTCAGGGAGACGGTAAGTTTAAAGAAGAGATAACACCTGTTGGCCTTAAAGACAAAAAAGGCGATATAACCATGTTTGCCGAAGATGAAGAACCCCAAACAGTTAAGTTTGACAAGATCCCATCATTAAAACCGGTATTTAAAAAAGACGGTACAGTTACGGCTGCCAACGCATCAACACTGAATGACGGTGCCGCAGCTGTGGTGCTTATGAGCCTTGAAAAAGCCAATGAGCTGGGTATAACTCCCCTGGCAAAAATAATTTCCTATGCCGACGCTCAGCAGGCCCCCGAATGGTTTACCACCGCTCCATCAAAAGCTATCCCGCTGGCTTTGCAGAGGGCAGGCCTCCAAACTTCCGATATCGACTTTTTTGAGATCAATGAAGCGTTTTCGGTTGTTGCCATAGCAAATAATCAAACTTTAAATCTCGATCCCGAAAAAGTAAACGTTAATGGAGGTGCAGTTTCATTGGGCCATCCTCTTGGCGCTTCGGGTGCACGAATCATTGTTACCCTTTTACACGTACTAAAGCAAAATAACGGCAAATATGGTGCTGCAGGTATCTGCAACGGTGGCGGTGGCGCCAGCGCAATGGTTATCGAAAATTTACGTTAGTGTTTTATAAAGACGTTATTATAAGCAAAATTATATTTTAATGATGTTGTGCGAGGGGCGCGTTAGGGATTGCAGTGTAAAGCCCACAGCGTGTGTTTGGGTTGCGGGCAGAAAAAGCGAGGACTTGTAACGGAAAGCCCGGGCCGCAGGCAACGCCCACGTTATATAAAATGGATAATAAAACATATTGATAATCAAAAACTCACAAGCAAGTAATTAATAAAACACGAAGCGATTACCCCCCTCTAAATCTCCCCCGGAAGGGAAAACTTTAAAAATTTTCAAAGCCCTTTCCGGAGGAGAGGGTTGGGTGAGGCTCATTACTTCGTTCCTCGCAATAAAAAACAAAAAGCTCAACCAATTAAATTAAAATAGTGACAAAAAAAGCTCTTCTAACTATCTTCTCCATATTGCTTTGCATGCAAACTTTTGCGCAATACTATGACGAAGGTACAAGGCTCAAAAAACTTAACGAATACCAGGACAGTCTCACCCGTCTCGGCAAAAAGATTGTAAATGATGAGAACGATATGGAGCGCAAAAACGCCAATTACCAGTTTATTAAAACATTGGTGCAGGCGTTAAAAATTAACAACTCTTTTCTGTTTCCGTTTGATTCAGTTAAGAGTATCAGCATTGTTAACTCACCCGATAACCGTTTCAGGATCTTGAGCTGGCACGTAACAAACCTCGACGGCAGTTATCGCTTTTATGGTACAGTGCAAATAAATACCGGGGGCGCGCTTAAGATGTTTCCGCTTGAGGATTACTCGCCGTTATTGAAAAACCCCGAAGATTCGGTAACAGACACCCATAAATGGTATGGCGCTCAATACTATAAGATAATAGCGGTGTACGGCCCTAAGCCTTACTATGTATTATTAGGCTGGAAAGGCAACACGGTAAAATCTACCAAAAAAGTAATTGATGTCATTTTTTTTAATAATGGTGTACCACAATTTGGGATGCCTATATTTAATGGTAATGGCAAAACCCGCAACAGGGTGGTATTTGAATATGCCCGGCAGGTTTCCATGTTGTTAAGGTTTGTACCCGAACAAAACATCATTGTGTTTGACCATCTTTCGGCACCTGATGGCCGGAGTAAGGACAAGCCAGAAACCTTTGGCCCTGACCTTAGTTACGACGGTTATAAACTAAAAGATGGCCGCTGGACGTATGTAGAAGACCTTGACATGCGCAACATTGCCGATGGTACCGGTACCGATAGTCAATATATTGATCCTAAAAAACAGGCCGCAAAAGATCGGGCACTGTTACCGGCAAAGCATTAAGAAATTAAATAACAACAATAATCAAAAATTAACCATTTTGTTACAGAAAGTATCTCACTTTCAGTATTAAATTTCGGTTTGTAAGATTTATATTACCTTTAGCAAATTTTTAAGTTAACTGATGCAAGAAAAAACTGCTCCAACAAAACCAAGATTCCCCAAGAGCGTCCCTTACATTATTGGCAATGAAGCCGCTGAACGTTTTAGCTTTTATGGCATGCGTTCCATACTTACCCTTTTTTTGGTAAAACAATTCTTTAACCCTGCAGCTAACCCTGCTTTAGCCCAACAGGCTGATGCCCATGCCAATAAACTGAACCATTTATTTGTTATGGTGGCCTACGCTTTGCCATTTGTGGGCGGCATGGTAGCCGACTGGTTTACCGGCAAATACAAGCTTATCCTTTATATTTCCATAGTATATTGCTTCGGGCACCTGTTGCTGGCCATGTTTGATACAAGCCTTAGTGGTTTTGAGATAGGTATGCTTGTAGTCGCCATCGGTGCGGGCGGTATCAAATCATGTGTTTCGGCCAACGTGGGCGACCAGTTTGATGCCAGCAACCAGGACTTGCTTTCAAAAGTTTACGGTTGGTTTTACTTTAGCATCAATGCCGGCTCTATGTTATCAACGGTTGCCATCCCTACCATTTACAAATATTATGGTCCTAAATGGGCTTTTGGCGTTCCCGGGCTTTTGATGGCATTAGCAACGCTAATATTTTTTATGGGCCGCAAAAAATATGTAAAGGTGCCTCCTCAGGGCGTAAACCGAAACAATTTGGTGTTTATTACCTGGTACGCGCTCACCCATTTAAGTAAAAAGAAACCCGGCCAATCATTACTTGATATAGCCAAAGAGAGTTATGATCCTGAACGGGTTGAAGGAGTTAAAGCAGTATACCGGGTAATTTCCGTATTCTTCTTTGCGCTGGCGTTTTGGGCTGTATGGGATCAGTGCCTTTCAGAATGGACGCTTTATGCTGCAAAAATGGACCGGAACATCAATCTTGGTTTTACTTCATTCCAGATAGAACCAGGTTCAATGTCAACCTTTAATACTATTTTCCTGCTGTTATTTATACCACTATTTAACTATGTGATTTATCCGAATTTAGATAAGATCGGGCTAAAAACAACACCTTTACGCAGGCTTGGTGCCGGTTTGGTTTTAACAGCATTATCATTTGTAGTTATCGGTTTTACACACGTTAGCATTGACCATGGTGGCTCACCGTCAATGTGGTGGCAGGTGCTGGCCTTTTTAATACTATCAGCTGCAGAAGTATTGGTATCAATTACCGGCCTGGAATACGCTTATACCCATTCTCCAAAATCAATGAAAAGCACCATGTCGGGAATCTGGTTCCTGGTTGTTTCGTTCGGGAACCTGATTACGGCCCTTGTTAACGGACTTATCGAAGACGGCGGCTGGTGGGCTAAAAATCTTGCGGGCGCCAATTATGAGTGGTTTTTTGTAAGCTTTATCGCGGTGTTTATCATCATCTTCATGTTTGTTGCACCACGCCTTAAAGAAAGAAACTATATTACCGATCCTTACGTGGAAAATGAGGTTATTGCCGATACGAATAACCTTTAAAATATAACTTCGAAAAAACAGGATTGCGTACGCTTTCCTGTTTTTTTGTTTTGATGCTCTGTAAATTGATTATTTTCGCAGCTTAAACATTTAACTCATTTTCTAAAATACTGTTCAGTGCCTGATAGCGTCGTAATCATACCCACCTATAATGAAAAGGAAAATATCGAACGGATGATCCGTAAGGTATTCTCTTTGCCTCATGACTTTCATATCCTGATCATTGACGACGGATCACCTGACGGTACGCCGCAGATAGTAAAAAGCCTGCAAGCCGAATACGATGGCAGCCTTTTTATAGAAGAACGCGCTGGCAAACAGGGATTAGGTACCGCCTACATACATGGTTTTAAATGGTGTATAGCCCGCCATTACGACTATATTTTTGAAATGGACGCTGATTTTTCGCACAATCCGGATGATCTGCTGAAACTTAGGCAAGCCTGTATTGATGGCGCCGATGCAGCGATAGGCTCCCGTTATGTAACCGGTGTAAATGTAGTAAACTGGCCTATGAGCAGGGTGCTTATGAGTTATTTCGCTTCAGTTTATGTGCGTTTTATAACCGGCATGAAGGTACAGGATGCCACCGCGGGCTTTATGTGCTATAAACGCAGAGTACTTGAAACTGTTAAGCTGGATAAAATCAAGTTTGTTGGCTATGCCTTCCAGATAGAGATGAAATATACCACCGTTAAACATGGCTTTAAGCTGGTGGAAGTCCCCATTATATTTACCGACCGCACGGCCGGCACTTCTAAAATGTCAACCAGTATTTTCCGCGAAGCATTTTTAGGCGTGATCCAGATGAAGATCAACAGCATTTTCAGGAAATACCCCGAAGGTTAGATATGAGACATGAGATTTGGGACATGAGAATTTATATCTGGTAAAAAGTTTGTCTCACATCTCAAATCTAATATCTCATATCCCCAAAAATTACTAATTTCGTTGGCAATGAACGAGCATCTTGATCCTAACCGCGAACGCCTCAGCAATACCGAACGTGATATTGAAAAAGTGTTACGGCCTCAGCAATTTGAGGATTTTACCGGTCAGCATAAAATATTAGCCAACTTAAAGATCTTTGTACAGGCGGCCCGCCAGCGTGGTGAGGCGCTTGACCATGTGTTGCTACATGGCCCTCCGGGTTTGGGTAAAACCACCCTATCCCACATCATCGCCAATGAAATGGGTGTGGGCATCAAGATCACTTCAGGGCCTGTTTTGGATAAACCCGGTGATTTGGCCGGCTTGCTTACCAACCTCGAAACCGGCGATATTCTTTTTATTGACGAGATTCACCGTTTAAGTCCGCTGGTTGAGGAATACCTGTACTCGGCCATGGAAGATTTTAAGATAGATATCATGCTGGAAAGCGGCCCCAATGCCCGTTCGGTACAGATTTCACTTAATCCATTCACCCTGGTTGGGGCTACCACTCGTTCGGGCCTGCTTACCGCACCATTACGGGCGAGGTTCGGTATAAATTCGCGGTTGGAATATTACGATGCCAAATTGCTTACCACCATTGTGCTACGCTCTGCTTCGATATTAAAAACCCCTATTACCGATGAAGGCGCTTACGAAATTGCCCGTCGCAGCCGCGGTACACCACGTATAGCCAATGCCTTACTTCGCCGCACGCGCGATTTTGCGCAGATTAAAGGCAATGGTAAAATTGATACCGAAATTGCCCAGTATGCCCTCAACGCCCTCAACGTAGATAGCCACGGCCTTGATGAAATGGACAACAAAATACTCCTTACCATCATTGATAAGTTTAAAGGAGGACCTGTGGGCTTAAAAACCGTGGCAACTGCGGTTGGTGAAGATGAGGGTACCATTGAAGAAGTTTATGAACCGTTTTTGATACAGGAAGGTTTTATCATGCGCACCGCCCGCGGGCGCGAAGTTACCGAAGCCGCCTACAAACATTTAGGAAAAATAAAGCTGGGGGGAAACCCATCCTTATTTTGATATAAATCTACATACGTATCCATCGCCACCAATCATGAAAACCAAATTAAAACTACTGTTAGCTACAACTGCGTTTATTTTAAGTGGAGTGACTATTACATGGGCACAAACAACGCCACCACCGGTTGCTGCGCCTACACCAGCCCAGTCCGTTACCCTACCTGCCGACACAACTAACAAGGCAAAAAAAGATACTATACCTGTTGTACATAAGCCTGTACCCACTTTAAAAGTAGGCATCATGGGCTTAAACCATGACCATATCCACCTTATATTAAGCGAATACCGCAAAGGCAACGTAAATATTGTAGGCATTGCCGAACCAAACAAAAAACTCTGGGAAAAATTTGGCAAGGCATATAACCTACCCGATTCCCTGTTTTTTGATGACCTGAAAAAAATGTGTACAACCCGCAAGCCTGCCATTGTATTAGGCTATAACGAGGTGGGTAAACACGTGGACATTGTTGAAACATGCGCACCGCTTGGCATCTCAGTGATGGTTGAAAAACCTTTAGCAGCCACTTTAGAGCAGGCCAAACGCATGGAGTTTCTGGCGCTCAAATATTATGTTAAAGTTTTAACCAACTACGAAACCACCTGGTACCCCTCCTTCCAGGATGCTTACAACACGGTTAAACTTGATAGCGTAGGCATGATCCGTAAAATGGTGGTACATGATGGTCACCAGGGCCCGCGTGAAATAGGCTGCAGCGAAGATTTCCTGAGCTGGCTTACAGATCCTGTTTTGAATGGAGCAGGCGCACTTAATGATTTTGGCTGCTATGGTGCCGATTTAATGACCTGGTTAATGAAAGGCCAGCGCCCCATAGCGGTAACTGCTATTGCAAGGCATTACAAACCCAATGTATATCCAAAGGTTGAAGATGACGCTACTATATTGGTTGAATATGCCAATGCCACCGGGCAGATAGAAGCCTCATGGAACTGGCCGTTTGGCATTAAGGACATGGAAATTTTTGGCGCTAAAGGCTATATTCATGCTTTTGACAAGGATAGTGTTGAAATAAAAGTTGATAACCGCGTAAGAGGCTATAAAGCGGCACCGCTGGTAGCCCCTGCCGATGCGCCGGTAGCCTATTTTACTTCGGCCCTTGCAAATCCGCTCAGGCACCCGGACGATCGTTCATCATTAAAATACAATATGATAGTAATGCAGATCCTGGATGCTGCCAAGCGGTCAATAAAAGAAGGAAAACGCATAGTTTTATAATTAAACACAATGGGACCGATGAAATACATAACGCTACTACTGTTATTTTCCTCGGCCCTGTTAGGCTGCGGAAGTAAAGAGGACAAAGCACCTGCTGAGGTTTACCCTACAGTTAGTTACTTAAAGATCAAACTTGATGCGGCCGGGCATCTGCCTGCAAACCCGTATATTTTAAGATTCAAACACCACAAAAAAGAGATCGTTTTTTGTGGTGTTAACCATCTGCCTGATAACAACGATACCGAAAACCAGATGTTTAAGGCGATCGAAAAAGCTTTTTTTGAATTTAAACCAGATGTATGCGTTAACGAAGGAGGCGATGTTTCAAAAAAGGTTTTCAGCTCAAAAAAAGAAGCCATACAAAAGGATGGTGAAATAGGACTTACCAAAGTCCTTGCCGACAGCCTTAAAATAAAAACCGTTAACGGCGACATGACCGACAGCCTCGAATTTAAAGAGCTGTTGAAAAGATACACCACCGGCGAGTTTTTAGCTTATATAGTTACCGAACGCTTTATGTGGGGTCAACGGTCTCCAATTACCGATAGTGT
The DNA here is from genome assembly GCF_047324315.1 of Mucilaginibacter sp. Mucisp86. NCBI lineage: Bacteria > Pseudomonadati > Bacteroidota > Sphingobacteriia > Sphingobacteriales > Sphingobacteriaceae > Mucilaginibacter > Mucilaginibacter sp. Mucisp86. The sequence goes on along the minus strand of NZ_CP168503.1, from coordinate 5,306,190 downwards.
GGCCTTTAAAGCAAACTACGCCAAATTTATACAAGGCTATATCATGAAAACAGGAGGCGTCAAACTTTCGCCGGAGGAACAAACCCTGAATTTTTTTGAGGCAAGCTATCAGAAACTGCTTAACCGTCCTTTTAAGCTCGAGGAGCTGGAACCTACCAATCCCTTTGACCCGAAAGGGAAATTCCAGGAAATTGGTCGGGCTTCCAAAGAGATCAGGGATCAAAACCTGCTTCGCACTATCGACAACCTCCTTAAAACGCATGATAAAGTATTTGTAGTTTTTGGCGGATGGCACCTGCTTACCTGCGAACCGGGCCTTAAGCAGATCATCAGTAAAAGCGAATAATTATCCGGATATCATACTTAAAGTCTTAATTAATTTTATTTACATCGCAGGGCTTGCGTATTATATAATTATTAATTTAGCCGGCGTTAATTAAGGAATAAAACCAACCTATAATATGATAAAACAAACGTTAGCCATGTTGGCCCTTTGTGCTTTTGGCGCTGTTTCATGCCAGTCAAAGCCATCAGATAAATCAACTACTGCCGTTCCAATTGCTGAAGTTCCAACTGCCAATGCAACTTCACAGGGTGATGCGGCCGCCATTTTAGCCCGCAAGCAGGTACCTATTCTCTGCTACCACCAAATCCGCGACTGGAAGCCAACAGATTCAAAAAATGCTAAAGATTACATAGTACAGGTTGCTGCTTTTAAAGAGCACATCAAAATGCTGGCCGACAGTGGTTATCATACCATATTGCCCGATCAGCTTTATGCATACCTTACCAAGGGTGCGCCGCTTCCTAAAAAGCCCATCATGCTTACGTTTGATGATACCGACCTTGACCAGTTCACCATCGCCAACCCTACCCTAAAAAAATATGGTTTTAAAGCAGTTTATTTTGTGATGACTGTATCATTGGGCCGTCCGCATTACATGACCAAAGAACAGGTAAAGCAGTTATCTGATGAAGGTAATGTTATCGCCAGCCACACCTGGGACCACCACCGTGTTGACCGTTATTCACATACATCAACCCTTAAAATCATTGGTAAAAACGGCAAAATAACCAATCGCCCGGTTGATGATTGGGTTACCCAAATTGAAAAACCAACCAAAACTTTGGAAGAGATCACTGGTAAAAAAATGGATTACTTTGCTTATCCCTTTGGCATCTGGAACAAAGCCGCTTTACCTGAACTTAGAAAACGTGGTTTCAAAATGGCTTTTCAATTAGCTGATAAACGCGATCAGACAGATCCGTTAATGACCGTACGCCGTATTTTGGATAGCGGGTACTGGAGCACTAAAACTTTAAGCAACAGCATCAGGAACAGCTTTTAGCCCCCGCCCCTTGAAGGGGAGGTTCCGATAATATTAAACAAAAAATCCCTTGCTCTTTAGTAAGGCGTTTTTTGTTTATCGCCATATGAAGATAGGCAATATGCAAATCAAAAACTCCCTTTAGGGGCAGGAGGGCAAATTACAAGTTCTCCCCTGCCGGTCCCTGACCTTTGTTTGATGACGGCATTTTGCTGATATCCTTTTCGTCGGGCTTTAAATGAACTATTTCGGCTATTATGGTATCATCACCGGTATTTTCACCTAACTCATCGTTGTGCAGATCTGAATCGTCATTATTCATAGCTGCTCTTTCATCTATAGTTTCCATAATGATATTTATTTAATTCCTGTTACCCATTTTACAGCTTCGTCCAATTCTTCAAGTTTATAACCTGCAAACTTGCCGGGTAAAATATATTTAAACAGATGGCTGAACTCACGCACGCCGTCCTGGTCAGTTACAACGGCTACCTTGTTCCACCGGGTAAAATACTTAAGTCCGAGCCTGATATTGCCACACCAGGCTCCGGCTGTAAAATTTTTAATATTAGTTTCCAGCACCAATAAAAAGTTTATCCGCCCGGTTTGCTTCACCTGTTGTTCAAGCAATGGTGTCAAGGCTTTTTCATAATCCCCAATAGTAACATGGCCAACCGCATGCATTCCTAATACATGAGCGGGCAAGTATCTGATATGCTCGAGCATGCTATAAATCCCTACTTTTTAATCAGATACAAAAACTGCACCAATAGTTATTTTATAGCGAAACGGAGTAAACTATAATAACGAATAATCCCCGTGTGCAAGTATATATCATGGTTGATTAAACCTTATTGAAACGCATCACCGTACACGCACCAATTTCAATTTATACTATCTTTGCATAAATGCAGCATCACAAAGCCACATACAGTCAACTCATTAAAAACGAGGCACAAAAGCTTGGCTTTTTGTTTTGTGGCATTGCCAAAGCAGATTTTTTAGAAGATGAAGCCCCGCGCCTTGAAACCTGGCTAAATAAAAACATGCATGGCGAAATGACGTACATGGAAAACCATTTCGATAAGCGCCTCGATCCTCGTTTGCTTGTTGATGGAGCAAAATCGGTTATCTCGCTTGGTATAAATTACTATACCGATCAGCAACAGGATGATCCTTTATCGCCCAAAATTTCCAAATACGCCTATGGTATCGATTATCATACGGTAATTAAAGATAAACTAAGGCTATTACTGCAAATCATTAATGATCAAATTGGAGAAGTAGGCGGCCGTGCATTTGTTGATTCGGCTCCGGTGCTTGACAAGGCATGGGCACGCAAGGCAGGTATGGGCTGGATCGGCAAAAACAGCAACCTGCTTAACAAAAAAGCCGGCTCATTCTTTTTCCTGGCCGAACTGATCATCGACCTTGAACTGGAATATGATATAGCACCCACAGCCGATCATTGCGGCACCTGCACCAATTGTATCGATGCCTGCCCTACTGATGCTATTGTAGGCCCGTATGTGGTTGATGGCAGCCGTTGCATCTCCTATTTAACCATCGAGCTTAAAAACGAGATTCCGCAGGAGTTTAAGGGCAAAATGGATAACTGGATGTTTGGCTGCGACGTTTGCCAGGATGTTTGCCCCTGGAATCGTTTCTCGGTACTAAATACAGAGCCGGCCTTTACTCCACACCCTGATTTGTTGCACCTAAAAACTGCCGACTGGCACGATATCACCCAGGATATTTTTCAAAAAGTATTTAAAAATTCGGCCGTTAAACGCACGAAGTTTAGTGGGTTAAAAAGAAATATCGACTTTTTAAAGGCTAAAGGCTAAAGGCTAAAGGCTAAAGGCTAAAGGCTAAAGGCTAAAGGCTAAAGGCTAAAGGCTAAAGGCTAAAGGCTAAAGTGGAACGAATCCATGAAACTTAGGTTTCAGAATATTATCAACAAAAAACCCCTGCATAAATAACTGCAAGGGTTTCAATATAAAATTCTGAAAATTCTTTAATTCTGAAAATTCTGATTCAGACTTAATCAACCTTTTTTAAATTTCAACGCAAGCTGCTGCAGCATATCATCGTTAACCGGTTGGGCTGGCTCATCCTTCTTTTTAAAAGGTTTGTTTTGATAATGCTGATTTTTAGTATGGTCGGGTTTGGTGTACTCTTTTTTCTGATACTCAGGCTTAGAGGCAGCAGGCTGTTGATCTGCCGGTTTTGGCTGGGCTGCTTTGTTTGCCTGGCGCTCGGCTATTTTCTTAGCATTCCAGCGGGTATAAATTTCTTCGAGTTTGCGCTTGGTATAAAGCGGGAAATCGCCCTGCATCATCCATGAATAATAGCTTGGCTCGGCGTTCAATACGTCCTCAACACGTTTACCTTTATGTTTGCCAAAGTTGATCAACTCCTCACCCTGTTCATTGTAAACCATACGGCCTGCAAAATCAACCGGCTTGCTTAGGTTGGTAAACGCATGCAGTGCTTCAACATCGCCCACAACAGGGATTATTTTATTACCTTTTTTATCTTCCCACTCTACATTTTCATAACGCTCAATCTGCGCCAGCAAAACTTCCATAGTAGCGCGGGTATCTGCTTCGGCCGAATGGGCGTTTTCAATTACTTTATTGCAATAAAACTGGTAAGCAGCCTTTAATGTGCGCTGCTCCATCTGGTGGAATATGTTCTGTACATCAACAAAGTGGCGGGCATCCAGGTTAAAATCAACGCCGGCACGCAAAAACTCCTCCATGATCATGGGGATATCAAACTTATTCGAATTATATCCAGCCAAATCGCTGTCGCCAATAAAGTCGGCTATTTCCTGGCCAAGCTCTTTAAATTGTTTTTCGTTTTGGATATGCTCGTCATAAATGCCGTGCACCAGTGATGACTCGAGCGGGATAGGAATGCCCGGGTGAACACGCCATGTTCTCACTTCTTCGCTGCCATCAGGATTAAGCTTGATAACAGATATTTCAACTATACGGTCGGCACCAATATTAGTACCTGTTGTTTCAAGATCAAAGAAAGCCAGGGGGCGTTTTAAATTTAATTTCATTTGTCAGTATTCAGAGATGCAAAGGTTGCAAATGTCCTAAAATTAATCAGCAGAATAAATTTTTTAATTTATTTAATATACCAATTTATTATTTAATTTGATTATCCCTAATTATCACAATTTGTATGAACAAAATCATCCTTATTCTTTTGATTTTTATCGGCTTATCGTTCAAAGCTGCCGCACAGGAATTTGAAACAGGAATCACCGACCAGGAGATTGAAATGGCCAAATATGATAAAGATCCGCAGGCAAACGCCGTTTTTTTAAACGAATTTGGCAATACCCGCATAGATGAGTACATGGATCATATCAGGCTCATACATACTTACCATGCCAAAATTAAAATATTTACCAAAGAAGGGCTAACTCACGGCACCATAGAAATACCTATACACAATGGCGATAACTCGGCAGAAGAGGTCAACAACGTTACCGGCTTTACTTATTATAAAGATGACAACGGTATTATTCAAAAGGCCGAGCTTGATTCAAAGAAGGTATTTACCGTTAAAGACTATAAATATGGCAGCACTGTAAAGTTTGCACTACCTGCATTACGGCCCGGCTGCGTTATTGAGTTTAAATACGAACTTATATCACCATACTGGGACCATTTCAGAGGGTGGACATTCCAGGACGATATCCCCAAAATAAATTCGCAGTATGAAGTACATATCCCAGGCTTCTGGACATTTAATGCCTCATTACGAGGGGTGCTGAAATTAACCAAAAGTAATTCGGAAGTTGAGCGCGAATGCTTTTCATCGGGCGGCTCAAAAGCTGATTGCTCGCATATCACTTACAACATGAAGGATATCCCGGCGTTTGTTGATGAGGATTATATGACGGCCCGTAAAAACTTTTTATCAGCAATATTTTTTGAGCTGGTTGAGGTTACCAATCCCTATACCGGCGTTAAAACCGTAGTAACAAAAGAATGGAGCGATGTTGATCGCCAGCTAAAGATATCCGATGAATTTGGCGTACAAATGAAACGCACAAGCCTGCTCAAAGAGCGCATTGCACCGGTAATTGCGGGTAAAACAACCGACCTTGACAAAGCGAAGGCCTTGTATGCCTGGATCAAAAGCCAGATAAAATGGAACGATTATATTGGTATCTACAGTACCGACGGCGTTAAGAGAGCGCTGGATACACATGCCGGCAGTATTGCAGATATTAACCTGACACTTATCACCGCGCTTAGTGCAGCCGGCCTTAATGCCGAAGCTGTAGTACTTTCGACCCGCGACCACGGAATGGTAAATAATCTTTATCCGGTTCTTAACGACTTTAACTATGTTATAGCCAGGTTAACTATTGGCGATCAAACCTACCTGCTCGATGCTACCGATCCGCTATTGTCCTTCGGTTTACTTCCTCTTAAATGTATAAACGATAAGGGCAGGGTGATCAGCCTTAATAAACCGTCATATTGGATAGAGCTGAGCACCCAGCAAAAAGCGGCCACTACGCGGATGTTCGATCTGACGTTACTTGATAATGGTAAGTTAAAAGGCACTATAACCAATTACTATAAAGGCTATGATGCTTACGAAAAACGCAAAGCCATTAAAAAATTCAATACGGTTGACGAATATGTTGAAGATTTTGATGAGAAACAACCTAAGCTAAAAGTATTTAAATCAGACATTACAAACCTCGACAGCCTTGAAAATCCGTTACGTGAAACCTTTGAAGTAGAGATAGAAGCATTTGATAATACCAATCATGATAAACTTGCCTTTAACCCTTACTTTTGGGAGAAACGCACTACTAACCCTTTCAAACTTGCCGAACGTGATTACCCTGTTGACTGGGCCTTTGCTTCGGACAAGAGGCTGGTTTTGGTAATGCATCTGCCTGCCCAATACACCATTGAAACCCCGCCGCAGGTAGTGGCCTATTCCTTGCCAAACAAAGGAGGCATGTTTGCCAGCACGTTTGAAAGCCAGGATAATAACACCTTTACTTTTTCAAACATTACCCAGTTCAACAAATCAGTTTATGACTCGGCCGAGTACCCTTATCTTAAGGAGCTGTTTAACAAGATCATCCTAACCGAAAAAGGAGACATGATCTTCAAGAAAAAATAATGAAAGCATTTTTTACCACCCTTTTTATAATTTCGGCTGCAACCTGTGTAAAGGCACAGGACAACTATGACGTATCGCTCATCTCAAAAGACCTTTTGCCTTATGCCAGCTCGGTAGTACGCAATGAAGAAGTTACTGTTGAGGTTAAGGACCTTGACAACACACTTTACCATGTAAAAGAAGTAATAACCGTATTAAATAAAAATGGCGACGATGACGTTGATGTAGCCATATGGCACGACAAAAGCCGGTATATTAAGGATATAAAGGGCATAGTTTACAACCAATGGGGCAAACCCACCGGCAAATTTTCGGAAAGCGACTTTGAGGATGACAGCAACCACGATGGCTTTTCGCTTTTTACCGACCTGAAGATAAAACACTATCAGCCCAGGGTAGCTGATTATCCTTACACTGTAAGTTATGAGTACGATGTAAAGTCGAAGCAATCACTTGACCTTGAAAGCTGGCGACCTATCCCTTCGGATGGTATAGCTGTTGAGAAAAGCTCGTATACATTAATTTGCAAGCCCGATTTTAAGATCAAATACAAACAAACCAATTTGCCGGTTAAGGTAACAATCGGCACCAATAAACAAGGACTGCAAACATACACCTGGCAAATTAACAACCTTAAGGCTTTAAGGCATGAGCCTTACAGCCCTGTTTACCGATCAATAATGCCCAGCCTGGAAATAGCGCCCGAAAAATTCATTTACCGCGGTATCAGCGGCTCATTTACCAACTGGAAAGAACTCGGCCAATGGCAATATGACAAGCTTAATGCAGGCCGTCAGCAACTTTCGCCTCAAACTGTGGCAAAAATGAAAGAGCTTACCGGATCAATAACCGATCCTAAAGCCAAAGCCCGTAAGGTTTATGAATACATGCAAAGCAAAACCCATTACATTAGCATACAAGTAGGGATAGGCGGTTTGCAACCCTTCACGGCATTGGATGTTGACGCTCAAAATTACGGCGATTGCAAAGCCCTCGTTAACTACACGCAAGCCTTGTTAAAGGCGGTCGACATTGAGTCATACTATTGCGTGGTGTATGCCGGAGCGTCTAAAGTAAACTTTCAGCCCGATTTTGCGAGCCTGGATCAGGGCAACCACGTTATTTTATGCCTCCCTTTTAAAAATGACACCACCTTTTTAGAATGTACCAGTCAGAACATACCTTTTGGCTTTTTAGGTGATTTTACCGACGACCGGATTGTACTGGCCTGCACCCCGCTGGGTGGCAAATTAATGCATACGCCCAAATACACGGCCCAGGCTAATCTTGAACAGCGCAAAGCCAATTTTACATTAAGCGCCAACGGTAATTTATCAGGTACAATGGTTACCAACTTCAGGGGCACTAATTACGAAGACCGCGACCATGTAATCTATGAGTCGAAAACCGAGCAGATCAAAGATCTGAAGAAGATCTATCCCATTAACAACCTTGAAATTGAAAATGCAGACCTGAAGCAGTTTAAAATTGAACAGCCGTACACCACCGAAACGCTAAAAATTTCGGCTACGGATTATGGCTCAGTATCTGAGGGAAAAATAATTTTCCTGGCCAACCCGGCAAACCGCATAACGTCACCATTACGTGAGGTTCGCAACCGCCATAACGACGTTTATATCAACCGGGGATATACTGACGAGGATGAGATCACCTATACCCTGCCTGCAGGATACAAGGTTGATATGCGCCCTAAGAAAGTAAGTATCGAAAAACCTTTCGGAAAGTTTGAATCAAGCGCAACGGTAAACGGGGATAAGCTGATATACAGCCGCAAGCTGCAGATTATTGATGGGACATATAGTAAAGATACCTATCAGGATCTTGTTGATTTTTATCAGTCAATTGCTGATGTAGATAATGATAACGTCACCTTGGTTAAAGGTAACTAAATATTACAATGCCGAGGATAATACCGATCACCATAATCACATAAAGCATGATCTCGGTGCCTGCAAAGCGTTTATATTTCGTCCAGAATGAGTAATCGTCTTTTTTATCGGCCATGATGGCACAAAATTATTGAAAATTACGGCACAAATCAGCTCTAATTTTTTACGAATTACACGAATACGATTTAACCGGATATTCGTGTAATTCGCAAAAATCCTTCTAAAATTCGTGTTTTTTAATTCATGCTTGTAGGTACGTTTTCAATAGAACCGGCCCTTGAAAAGTATTTATATAAAGATGGATCGCGCAGTTTAACGATGATAACCCCGCGACGTGAGCTTGCATGCACAACATACCCATTTTGCAGGTAAACACCTACATGGCTAAATTGCTTTCCATCGAAATCGAAAAATACCAGGTCGCCTTCTTTTAGCTCGTCCTCATATTTCCGTTTAATCACGGTGATCTGCTTGCTGGTCATGCGCGGAATGGTGATGCCATAAACCTGTTGTTCGAGTAAAAAAGTCAGACCGGAGCAGTCAACGCCGTCTTTATCAAGCCCGCCAAATTTGTAGGGCGTGCCCATCCATTGATCAATAAAAGCATAAAGACGCCCGTTTTGAATATCTCCCCTATCAACCCCCATAATTCCGGAGTATTTTGAAGCGATATCAGGCGATGGGTTAACCACCTCACCCGGCTGGCCGCGCATTGCGGCCTTGCGCGAGTGACATGAACTTAATATAAATGGGGAAAGGAAAAGTATAAACAAATAAAAACTACGACGCAGGTATATGCTCATAAAGTAAAATTAGCTTTAATGTTTATTGAGAGGATGCGGATGTTTTTAACATATTAACATGGGAGTGGATGTGCAGGTGTGCAGATTTCAGATGGGCAGATGCTGAAAAAAGCCAAACTTACGAAATTTTAAAAACTTCGTAAGTTTCTGAGCGGAAGATCAGGGTTCGAACAATCTGCACATTTGCACATCTGAAACCTGCAAATCAAAAAATCAACTCTTCACCACCCTTTGGATTTCATCCAGCTTCATAAGCGCTTCAACCGGGGTTAGTGTATTTACGTCAAGGTTGTTCAGCGTATCGCGGATCTTCACCAGTACCGGGTCATCTATCGAAAACATCTGCATTTGTACAGCTTGCTTCTGCACTTTACGGATACTTTCTTTGATATGTTCACCGCCGGTACGTTCGTTTTCGAGCTTCTTTAAAATTTCGTTGGCGCGGGTAAGCACTTTTGAGGGCATGCCTGCCAGTTTAGCCACGTGGATCCCAAAGCTGTGTTCGCTGCCACCGGGTACCAGCTTACGCAAAAAGATGATCTGCTGCCCTACTTCCTTAACCGATACATTAAAGTTTTTAACGCGGTTAAACGAGTTGCTAAGCTCGTTAAGCTCATGGTAATGCGTTGCAAACAGCGTTTTAGCTCTTGCAGTCGGGTGGTTATGCAGGTACTCAGCAATTGACCAGGCAATGGAAATCCCATCGTAGGTTGATGTACCGCGACCGATCTCGTCCAGCAAGATCAGGCTCCTGTCGCTCAGGTTATTGAGGATGCTGGCCGTTTCGTTCATCTCCACCATAAAGGTCGATTCGCCGGATGAAAGGTTATCTGAAGCCCCTACCCTCGTAAAGATCTTATCAACCAGGCCTATAGTTGCTGCCTTAGCCGGTACAAAGCACCCCATCTGGGCCATCAGTACAATCAAGCCGGTTTGCCTTAACAAAGCCGATTTACCAGCCATGTTGGGACCGGTAATGATGATGATCTGCTGGGTTTCCGAGTCAAGAAATACACTATTGGTAATATACTCCTCGCCTATCGGCAGGTTCTTTTCAATAACCGGATGACGACCGCCTTTGATGTCAAGCGCTTTCCCCTCGTTTATCTCGGGTTTTACGTAGTAGTTTTTAATGGAGATGGTAGCAAAGTTGAGCAGCACATCCAACCGGGCTATCAACTGGGCATTAAGCTGTATCGGCTTAATATATTCAGCCAGCGAATAAAGCAGGTCATTATATAATTTCGTTTCAAGCGCCAGGATCTTTTCCTCGGCACCTAAAATCTGCTCCTCGTACTCCTTAAGCTCAGGGGTAATATAACGCTCGGCATTTACCAGTGTTTGCTTGCGGATCCACTCCGTTGGTACTTTATCCCTGTGGGCATGGGTAACCTCCAGGTAGTAGCCAAACACATTATTGAAGGATACTTTAAGCGATGGGATCCCCGTTAATTCAGCTTCGCGCTTTTGAATTTCCAGCAGGTATCCTTTACCGCCGAAAGCGATCTTGCGCAAACGATCAAGCTCATCATTAATCCCCTCGTTCATCACCGAGCCTTTCACCAGCATTACCGGAGGCTCGGGGTTCAATTCACGTTCTATCTTTTCGCAAATAAGTGCGCAGGGATTTAACTGCTCGCCAATGGCACGCAGGGGGGCACTTTGTGATGATTCGGCAATCCGCTTGATCTGGGCTATAGCGGTTAATGCCTTTTTCAACTGGCAAACTTCGCGCGGGTTAGCTTTTTGCAAGCCAATTTTGGAGATCAACCTTTCCAGGTCACCTATCTGGCGCAGGTATTGCAGTAGTTCTTCACGCAATTCTTCATTGCCTATCAGGTATTCAACCACACCTAAACGGTCATTAATGGCCTTAATCTGCTTAAGCGGCATTACAATCCAGCGGCGCAATAATCGTGCACCCATAGGCGAGCAGGTATGGTCAAGCACATCAACCAGTGTCATAGCATTTTCGTTGGCCGAGCCTACCAGTTCCAGGTTTCGGATACTGAACCTGTCGAGCCAAAGGTACCTGTCTTCCTCAATCCTGCTGATGGCCGAAATATGGCCCAGGTTGCGGTGTTCCGTTTCATTCAAATAATGAATGGCTACACCGGCAGCAATGATGCCTAAGTTTAGTTTATCTATACCAAAACCTTTGAGTGATTTTACACCGAAATGCTTGAGCAATGTTTCATTAGCATAATCGCCGCTGTAGGGCCATTCGTCAAGGGCATAGGTGTAAAAGCGGTCACCATAGGTATCCTTAAAATCGCGCGTGCGGCTCTTAGGGTAGATCACCTCACTGGGCGAAAAACTTTGCAGCAGCTTATCAATATAATCGCTATTGCCCTGGGCGGTCATGAACTCGCCGGTCGAGATATCAATAAGCGCTATACCAATGCTGTTTTTTTCAAAATGCAGCGAAGCAAGATAGTTGTTGCTTTTTTGATTCAGGATATTATCATTAGTGGCCACACCGGGGGTAACCAGTTCGGTTACGCCGCGCTTAACAATAGTTTTGGTAGTTTTAGGATCTTCCAACTGATCGCAGATAGCCACACGCTGCCCTGCACGAACCAGCTTAGGCAGGTAAGTATCCAACGAATGGTGCGGAAAACCGGCAAGCTCAATATGTGTAGCGGCGCCGTTTGCCCGGCGGGTTAGTACGATACCTAAAATACCGGCAGCTTTTACGGCGTCTTCGCCAAATGTTTCATAAAAATCGCCCACCCTAAACAGCAGCAAAGCACCGGGGTACTTTACTTTGATAGCATTATATTGCTGCATTAAGGGGGTTTCTTTGGTAGTATCTTTAGCCAAGCGGTTACTCCTTCTGTTAATCGGGTAAAGTTAATGCATTGACAGCTGTTTTAGGGCATTGTTGAAAAGTTGGGGGAGTGTGGATTATCTTACAGATGTACATAGCAAGCGCAGTTATCCCCTGCAAAACGCTCACTTCGCCACCAATTTCCCGTTCACAATCCTATCCGTATAATCCTGTATCAAAGCCTTACAATCCTGCATGCCTTTTTGCATTTCGGCGTTGGGTTGAGCCGTCATCAGGTTTTTCTCCAGGCCTTTATCAGTCACTGCGAAAATGCCGGTGAAGTTTTTACCATCAAACAGGTAGGTATAATTACCCTGCATAAACTGGTAAATATTACCTGTTGAGTTGATCACTTTGGGCTGCTCATCCGGAAGGTTACTTACCAAACTTCTGCCCCAAGACCTGAAGGGTTTGTTATAACCGATCAGATCCACCACTGTTGGATAAATATCCATTTGTGATGCCAGATCTGTACGCACTCCTTTCAAATTATAAGCGCTGTTGGCACTGTAAAACAGGATAGGCACCGCAAATCGGTTAACCTGTTTACTATACTCGGGATAATAAGTTTGGCTGGTATGATCGGCGGTGATCACAAAAATGGTATTGTTAAACCATGACTGCGTTTTAGCGTAATTGAAAAAGATCCTTAAAGAGTTATCGGTATACTGAACGCATTTATCAATAGCCAGCGGACCGCCTTTAAACCTTGCTTTATATTTTTCGGGCAGTTGATACGGATCATGCGATGACAGCGTGAACAGGGTAGCCATAAAAGGCTGCTTTTGATCGGTTAGCGTGCGTGCCATGAACGGAAAAAAATGTTCGTCCCAAATCCCCCAAATGCCGTCAAAATCTTTATCATCATTATATTCGGTACGGCCATAATAGTGCTGATAACCTAAAATACTGCCAAAGCCCTGGAAGCCCATCGATCCGTTGGCTGCCCCATGAAAGAATGAGGTTTGATACCCCATACTATCACAAACAGACACTACCGACTGGATCTTTTGCTTGGCATACGGTGATGAGGTAAAAGCATTTTGGAACGACGGTATCCCAGCTATTACCGACGATACAGCATGAATAGATTGCCGGCCGGTTGCATAAGCGTTGGTAAATATAAGACTGTTATTAGATAACGAATCTAAAAAAGGGGTATATGATTTAAAGCCCGGTATATTAACATCGCGGTTCATGCTGCCCCAATACTCGCGGGCCATACTTTCCAGTATAATGATCACCACGTTGGGCTTGGCAACCGGTTTGGTGCTATATTGTTTTATAGGTTTTATATTGGTATCGATATAAGCCTCGTCAACCCAATGCTGGAGCTTGTAATTATTGGTTCCAAGCGTCCGGAAAACAGCGAAAGGGGTATTCAGCACGATATCGCCCTGGTTAGGTACAGTGATGTGCTTATATGCGTCAACCATATTGATAGGCCGCGTACTGTGCGCAAAATCGCCCCGGATGCCTCCGATAACCAGTGTAAGGATCAGCAGGAACGACACTATCGATGATAAAAAATATATTTTCTGATCCTTCACAACGGCTGGCTTTAACTTCACCCGTTTGTACAGCCAGATCCAGCAAATGGAGCATAGGATAAATATGATGATCACATACCAATAAGCTTCAGAAAAATGGGTAAACAACAGTTTTTTGTTATTTTCATCGGCCAATACATCAAGCGTTGCCTTGGTTGAGCGCACCTGGCTAAAGCGATAGTAAATGATATCAACAAAGTTGGTGGCGTATGCCAATAAGTTGGTAACAAAGTACAGGATAGCCATGCCTTTTTGAAACGCCGGCCGGGTATTTACAGTTAAGGGCAAAACGCTGAGCAGGATGAACAGGCTGTTGATATACAGTAAAGCCGTGGTATCAAAAGCCATACCGTAATAACAAAGTTTAAGCAAAGCCCAAACGCTATCAACAGCAAACAGGTGTGTGTTGAACGCGAAGAATAATACCCTTGCAATAAAATAGAATAAATACCCCAAAAAAAGCCTGTATAAAAGCACTTTATATTCGGCCAACCTCAATTTACTTTCCATGAAAAACACGTTGCTTTAGTTTCCCAAAAGGCTTGACCGGCAGGAATTGATCAAACCTAATTTACCCCGGGGAGCTAATAAGAAGCGAAAGTAAAAAAAATAGGATAACAATTATTTAATACTAAATCAACAGCGATTTAATGACATTAGGTTGGCAAAACAGCGTTAGGGATATTGCCGAAAGAGGAAAAGTAAAATGGAGAAGACAAGATGCCTTCTCCGCAAAACGATAATTAAATCGCCTTTAATTGTCTGTACTGTCTTAAAGTAGCCTGATTATTTCTTTTGATCCTGTAAGGCAGCTTTTTCAGTTTTTCCTGCAATAGCATATACGACTGAAAATCTGCGTTGCCCTGTAGTTTTTTCACGAGTTTTTCCAGTTGATCTTCAAACTTTACAATTTGTTTATAGGCTTCATTATTATCCCGCAAATTGGGCAAAAACTCCCTTATGGTACTGTAAACCCAAACCTCAAATTTAGGGTTTAGCCAACCCGCAAATTTCAATGCCAGGATCTCGCACATCCACAAACCGTCTATCTTGTTTACAAATATCATCGATTCCAAATCGGCCTGATTATCTGCATAACTGCGCTCTTCATTCGTTTCATTAAAAGGCAAGGGCAAATTTTTTAATTCTTCTATAAAATCTTTGGTTTGCTTCAACTTTAAAAACTCGGCCGGATTTTTTCCGAATATTTTGCCCATCTCTGTGGCGTTTATCATCAAATCCTTATCGCTTATATCAAACTCAATAACCTGATTATTAAATTCAAACTCAAAAACTGCGTTTACCATATCCCTGCTTAAATTAAAATACAAGTATAACTGTTGCATTTTAAAAACTACAAAAATTAGCAATTAAGTTTTAAACAACCTAAAAAGTCCACAAAAGTTAGCAGCACAAATAAAAGCTACCTCTTCCCGGGTGATAAAAAGTTACATTCATCTGTTGCGGGCATAAAAACATTTATTAACTTTGAAATACAAAGTACTTTTATATTAAAAAGAGCAAGGGCAAACAAAAAATATATAGTATGGAACTTTTTGTAGATGAACATTCAATAGTGCGCAGGATTTGGGGCAAGGCAGATACCATCCTGTTTATTTTTGCAGGCGCAGCAGCTGAATTTGCTTTAAATAAAGCTGTCGACTGGCTCTATTTCACGGGAAAACTTCCGGCCGATCCTTTAGCGCGATTGTTTAGCACCGTAGCTTATTCCCGGCAGATCATTTTTTCGGAGCATGAAGCGGCTTTAAAAGCAATTGATAAGATAACTGCCATACACAAAAACGTTGAAACAACCCGCGGTTCCCAAATACCCGACTGGGCTTATCGTGATGTACTGTTTCTTCTGATCGATCTGTCTATCCGTTCATATGAATTACTGGAAAAGCCGCTCAACATTGCTGAAAAAACTGAGGTATTTAATGTGTTTTATAACGTTGGTGATCGAATGCAGCTAAAAGGCCTGCCGATAAATTATAACTACTACCTGCAGATGCGACAGGATCATCTTGAGCATAACCTTATTAACAGCGACTTTACTGCCGATTTATATCGTCAGTACAAAAAGCACCTTGGTTTTACCCGTTACCAGATCCTGAAACAAGCGCAGTTATTAACTGTACCCACACAAGTGAGCCAACAACTGCCTTTGGGTAAAACAGCCTGGTTGTGGCCCGTTTTAAAGATATATAAAGCAGTAAAAAACCTTAAACCCGGAAAGTTTTTAAGGAACGCCCTCCTGCCGATACAATATAAAACCCAGATCAGGGAGATGGACCAGGCATATGCTTTAAGCTAATTTATGAAAACAACCATCAAACATTTTTTCATTTTTGTTGAGCATCAGGCACTCTCCTGTCTGTTCCCTGTTTTCTTATTTACCATGCTGGCACTTTCGCATCTGTTTACCGGTGTACTGCCCCGATACGATTTTATGCTGATAGGCTGCCTGCTTATCCAGGCTGCTCTGTATTATACCGGCATCGAAACTAAAGATGAAGTATTGGTAATTTGCATATTTCACCTGCAGGGCCTGCTGATGGAACTTTTTAAAGTTCACTATGGGTCATGGGCCTACCCCGAATTTGCTTATATAAAAATAGGCGGCGTACCACTATACAGCGGCTTCATGTATGCAAGCGTTGCCAGCTATATGTGCCAGGCCTGGCGTAGGCTTAACCTGCAAATACAAAACTGGCCCAGCCGGTACGTCACCCGCACCATTGGTATTTTGATATACCTTAATTTTTTTAGCAATCACTTTATCCCTGATGTGCGCTACGGAATTGGCGTGTTGATCCTTTATTACTTCTGGCGATCGGTTGTTGTATTTCATTTACAGGGTAAAGCATATCATATGCCAACCATATTGGCTTTTATGCTGATTGGCTTTTTTATCTGGCTTGCCGAAAATATAGCAACACGGCTTGGGGCCTGGCGTTATGCTTATCAACACCATGCCTGGACAGTGGTAGATTATCAAAAAATAAGCTCATGGGCGTTCCTGGTAATTGTAAGTTTTATTATTGTTGCCGAACTGAAGTTATTAAAAGACAGCACAAAGCCATCGCCAGTGCTATCAGTTTAAAATCTCCCATTCCAATAAGTACTCCGGTAATTTCACGCGAAGGCGTAAAAGAGTTTCTTTCTCTTTGTGGCTTTGCATGCAACCTAAACAGGAGTTATTCGATTTTCCCTGCGATTTGCAAACAATTTTCCAAATCCGAAATCGAAATTCCGAAATCCGAAATCACAATGAAATCTGAAATCACAATTCTCTGATCACCCGACAGGGATTGCCAACAGCTACAACATTGGCCGGAATATCTTTAGTTACTACACTCCCCGCACCTATGGTAGTGTTATTGCCAATAGTAACCCCAGGGCATACAATTACACCACCGCCCAGCCATACATTATTGCCGATTGTGATAGGAGCTGCATACTCAGGCCCTTTGATGCGCTCGGCAGCTATTAGCGGGTGATAAGCTGTATAAAGCTGCACATTGGGCGCCAGGAACACATTGTCGCCGAAGGTAACGTGGGCACAATCCAGTATAATGCAGTTAAAATTCAGAAACAAATTATCTCCCGCTGTTATATTAAAGCCATAATCGCAGTAAAATGGCGATTGAATATCAATGTTACCCTTAAAATCGCCCAATAATTGCTTTAGCAGTGCGGTCTTGGTTTCCTTATCGTCGTAGCCAGCGGCATTATATTGCGTAAATAACTGGCGGGCTTTTGAACGGGCAGCAACAAGTTCGGCATCCCCGGCATTATATAGCTTGCCGGATATCATTTTTTCAAGTTCGGTCATAGGTGGTGTATGTTGATGTTAGTCACAAATATAAGGGCTCGATATAAACCCACAATACACTACGTATTTACGAGCCTTAGAACAGCATTCTTTCACGCATCTGGCTTCAACTACGGTTAGCACTGATTTATAAATTTTAAAACTATTACGACAAATGAAAGTTATATTAATAGTTAACTTTTCATAAATAAAACGAAAAATATGAAAAATTTAAGATTAGCAGCCGCAGCTATTGCCCTGTCATTAGCCGGCTCATTTGCATTGGCAAACGGCCACAAGCTTCAGAATAATAGTGTTACTGTTTCGAAGTATACAATGCAAACAGATACCGTACCGGGTAAAAATAAAAAGAAACCAAAAACACCGGTACCAACGCCTGCTCCAACGCCGACGCCAACACCTGCGTCCGCCAACTGAAAAGAATAATTCAAATCAACAAGATAAATAAATACCAACCAGCATTTGTTCCTGAGGAACAATTTCAACCTCATCATCCCAAGGACATTTGATATAATTTTACACTAGAACAAGAAATCAATATCCAAGATTTTGCTTCAGGTCAACATTTTATTCATGATGAACGACATCTGATTGATTCCACAATTGAATTGAATGCCATTTGATACATTAGAGCGGATATTTACAGCTGTTTGAAAGAAGTGAAGAACCAATATCTTTATGATCCTTTGATGACGAGCGCAACACATTGAAGAATTGTTAATACGATTTAATGATATTCAGGTGAGGAGACCATTGATGAATACGCTATTTATTATGATATGAAAAACAACGAACAATTATACTAGAAATATTACTTGCAATTGAAAACAATTTAGTTATTTTTTGAAGCAACATCACCAAGAATGGCGATGACACTGCTGAAGGTGAACAACAGGTGATGACGATATTTAATATTTTCTGAAAACGACAAGTCTGAATATTCTTTGGTATCAACGAAACACACAACAAGAACGAGCGCAAAAACAGTGAACGGGCCATCGCCTTTCAAAGTTTCAACAAGCCCTGCAGCTTTAACCGCAGCTACAAGTGTGGTGTGGTCTTTTGAATTTACCGCGTTATCGATAATATCTTTAGTTGGGTACATAGCCGCACCACCTACCATTTTGGTTTGAGCGTGAGCTTTAGGAGCTATTGCAAAAGTTACTAATGCAATGGCCGCGATGATCATCTTTTTCATATGTTATTGCTTTAATTGTTTGGAAGAAGCTACGGAGCATAATACAAGGCAGATTTAAGCCGCGATCAATAACAACACAAAAACCTAAATATCAACACATTAACCATATCCTATTTTAGAGTAAGGCTATTATTAAATTATATTAAACAACCTAAGTGTTTATTCGCCATATCCCCCAATCCGAAGCATTCATGATTACGTTTATCCATTAAACAACCAATCAACTTAAAGAAAAATATGCTTACCGAAAAACTTATAGCCAACAGGATCCGTGCCGTTAGGGAAGAAAAAAATTACACCCAATTTTACGTTGCCTACAAACTCAAAGTATCGCAAAACACGTTCAGCAAAATAGAGCTGGGCAACGTTAAGCTTACCCTTGCCAGGCTCATTGAAATAGCAAAGGTTTTGGAAGTTGATCTTGTGGATTTTTTAAAGGAAGAACACCTGTACATTATTGCCCGTTAAATACTATCCGAACTCTTTTTCCCCGATTTGTTTATATCGTTTATAATATTTTCAAAGTATTAGTTTGATCACTAATTTTCGATAAATTCAACCCCGTTATAAACAATCATGAAAACGACAACATTGATTTGCCGGGTATTGCTCGGCTCACTTTACCTGATATTCGGGCTCGATTATTTTTTACATTTTATTCCTTATCAGCCGCTGCATACCGGTAAAGCAGGTGCATTCATAGCCGGGCTTAAAGGCACAGGTTATTTTTATCCCATGCAAAAGGTGATACAAATAGTAGGCGGGCTATCATTGATGTTTAATCGTTACGCGCCGTTTTCGGCGGTGGTATTGTTCCCGATAAGTTTAAATGTATTGTTGTTCCATACCTTTTTGGTACCATAGGGCTGGCTTATGGGGGTTACACTTGTTGTGCCTAACCTGCTGCTGGGTTATGCCTACCGAAAGTATTACAGCGGCATGTTTACTATGAAGGCCATCGGAGAATAAAGGTCGATATTCTACACGCCCTTCAAGGCCTGCGCTATCCAGATCGGGATCAGCTTCTTTCTTTCCTTTATCATCGTTGTAAATTCGGCGGCATCAAAATAACCGGCCTCCAGTTGCCGCGGTCGCACAAGAAAAGGAAAAACAATCATACCGGCAATATTCCACATCAGGTTAACAGGATGAAATTTCATAACGCCATCGGCCTGCAATGCGTAAAGCTGTTTGGCAAAAACAGAATCAGTTAGCGTTTTAATTTTTTCGACCATAGGCAAGGTGGTTTGCCCGGCGAGCACCTCGTTCACCATAAAAAATGGAAAATCCGGGTTTTCCAAAAGCTGGTCGATATAGTATCCTACACAAATCTCTATCTTTTCGATGGCTGAAGAAGACTCATCATTTAAAACAGGTTCAATTTTATCGAAAAGCTTTTTTATGGTTTCGTCCATGATAAACGCAAAAAGATTTTCCTTGCTGCGGAAATAATAGTTAACTGATGCAACGTTGGTATTGGCCTCGGTAGCTATATCGCGTACGGTAGTTGCCAGGAAGCCTTTTTTAGTAAAGATGCGCCTGGCTGCACTCAATATTTTTTCTTCGGTTGTTGTTTCGGCGGTTATAGTCATGGATGATATATGTTTCAAATTTAGTCATTCAAAAACATATATCATCCAGGACTGATTAATGTGTATCTGCCACGGCCTTTTGACCTTTTACAATCGGCGCTAAAAATATCAGCGGAATGGCAGCCAGCATTACCCAGCCAACCACAATATAAGCGTCATTATAGCTTAGCAGTGTACTTTGCTTGTTTATAGTACCGTCAATAGCAGCGTACGCCATTTTTGAAGCATCAAAAAATGATTTCCCCTTAGCCATAAACCCGTGCAGTAGCGCATTATATCTATCGGTAAAATAAGTGTTATATGGATTGATATGGTCTAACAGGTTATTACGATGCGTTGCCACACGGATATGGATCAGCGTATTTAAACCGGCTATCCCAAACGAGCCGCCCAACTGCCGCATCATATTGTTTAGACCGGTGCCCTGCCCTATTTCGGCACCTTTTAAGCCGCCGATGGCAATGGTAGTGAGCGGTACAAAAAGCAGCGACAAACCGATCCCTCTGATAGCTAAAGGCCAAAAGAAATCACCGGTACCTGATGCCAGTGTTGAGCCACTCATAAACCAGGAGAAAACGAAGAACAATATCATGCCACCTACAGCCATAAATTGTGCAGGCAGGCCTTTGTTAAGCATAATCCCCACAAAAGGCATCATCATAATGGTGAATAAACCACCCGGCAGCAAAATCTCGCCGGTTTGCTGTGCCGAAAAACCCAGCAGGTTTTGACAAAAAACCGGGAAAACAAACTGAGACCCGTACAAGCCAACACCAAGTATAAAGGAAGTAACCATCCCGGCCGAAAAGCTGCGATGACGCATGATCTTGAAATTAACAATAGGATGGTCGGTACTTAACTCGCGCCATAAAAAAAGCAGCAAACCAATAACCGCTGTACAGGTAAGCACTATAATGTATGTAGTGGCAAACCAATCTTCATCCTCCCCTTTCTCCAATATGGTTTGCAAACTGCCTACCGTAATGGCCAGTAAAACAATGCCCCACCAGTCAATAGGTTTATCCCGCCCATCACGAGACGTTACTCTTACATACATCACCGTAAAGATCGAAGCCAGGATGCCTACCGGTATATTCACGTAAAAAATCCAGCGCCATGCGGCATGGTCTGTTATGTAACCGCCAATGGTAGGCCCTATGGTTGGGCCCACAACTGCACCTAACCCAAACAATGCGGTAGCTGTACCCAACTGCTCCGCCGGCCATGTTTCAATCAGGATGGCTTGTGATGTTGAAAGTAGTCCCCCACCTGCTAAGCCCTGCAAAATCCTGAAGCCAACAAGTTCGGTCAGGCTGCTGGCGTTTCCGCATAAAAACGAAGCTATGGTAAATACAATAATTGAAGTTAAAAAGTAGTTTTTACGCCCAAAAAAACTACTCAGCCAGCCCGACATGGGCAAAATGATAACGTTTGCTACACTATATCCTGTTACAACCCAGGCAGCATCGGTTATCGTAGCCCCCAGGTTACCTTGAATTTGAGGAATGGAAACGTTAACTATGGTTGTATCTATTAATTCTAACAATGAAGCTATAATTACCGTGATGGTAATTATCCACTTTTTAAATCCTGACTCGGCCATTTGATAAAAGTTTTATGTCTTAAATAATGGCACAAAATTAATCAATCGTTTGATTAAAACATTTGTTTTAAATAAATGTATGAATTATTACGATGAAGTGACATGGTTGCTTTTAATAAAAATTAAAGACAGATGAGGACAGTTGATTTTATTGTTATAAATAGCTTAGTTACCTGTATAAGCTTTATATCAAAGCAGGGTAATTCCCCCCGTTTAAACCCATTTACGCTATCCATCTCCATGAAAAACCTACGCAGTAATTTCCGCTTCATTATTACCAGCATTTGTTGCATATGTTTATGTTACCTCTCCTCCTATAGTCAAACTTTTTCAGTTAAAGAACCGTCAACGCCGCGGATCGTCAACATCGTTAATTTCATCCGCTTGCTTGAACCGCGGGATTCGGCTATTACAGAGGATGTGTTATACCAAACTGTGGTGAAACAGGTGGAGATTATGAAGAAGTATAAGCTTGGCGGTACTTTTCTGTTGCAGTACGATGCACTGATCGATCCGCGATATCAAAAGTTGCTGAAAGCTTTGCCCCGTAACTCATTCGAAATTGGCGCATGGTGGGAAATTCCCCAACCCCAGGTTGAAAAAGCCGGCCTCAAATGGCGGGGCCGTTATCCGTGGGATTGGCGCGCAAACATCGGCTTCTCTACCGGTTATACACCTAAAGAGCGCGAAAAGTTGATAGATGTTTACATGACCGACTTTAAAAAAGTATTCGGTTATTACCCCAAATCGGTTGCGTCATGGTTTATTGACAGCTACAGCCTTGAGTATATGTATCAAAAATATCATATTGTAGCATCGGCCAATTGTAAGGATCAGTATGGTACAGACGGCTATACTTTATGGGGTGGTTACTGGAACCAGGCTTACTATCCCAGCAAGATCAACTCATACATGCCCGCCCAAAATGCAGCCAACCAAATTCCGGTACCTATTTTCAGGATGCTCGGCAGCGATCCGATAAGGCAGTACGATAATGGCCTTGGCACAACACGCCAGGGTGTGGTGACCTTAGAGCCTGTTTACAAATTTGGAGGCGGCGATGCCGACTGGGTAAACTGGTTCTTTAAATCGTTTACAGAAGATAAAGCACTTGGCTTCAATTATACCCAGGCTGGCCAGGAAAATTCTTTTACCTGGGATGCCATGGCTAAGGGCTTCGAAATCCAGATGCCATTGATAGCCCGGTTAAGAGATGAGCACAAGATCAGGGTAGAAACCATGGAAACTTCGGGCCGTTGGTTTAAAAAACAATACAAAGTTACTCCGGCAACATCATTCGCCGTAAGTCATGACCTTGGCGAAAGTGATTTGAAAACCGTATGGTTTAACAGTCGCTTTTATAGGGTTAACCTGATATGGAAAAAAGGTAATCTCCGCATCCGCGACCTTCACCTTTTTGATGAAAATTTCCCGTCAGTTTATACCAAACAGGTAGCAACCTCAAACGAATGCACATTTTTCACCCTACCGGTGATAGACGGCTATATCTGGAGCAAGCCCAGTCAGATAGCTGGATTAAGGCTTAACGCATTAGTTAACGGCAAAGAAATTCCTTTAACAGGTAAAGATCCGGTTTATACCCATCCAACAGCGGAAAGTCTTCACATATCGTGGCCACTCACATCGTTTAAAGGTACTTTTGAAATCGACCTGAATGAAAAACAGCTATCAATAAAACTGGTAAGCACGCAAGTTGATAACTGGTATTTTGATATGACCACAGCCTCCGGAGCGAAACTGCCTTTTGAAACTATTAGAGATAAACAAGTTAACTGCAGTTTTGAAGGAACTCCGTACGTTTTCAAAGCCACCAAAGGGATATTCTCCGAACCGGGGAACGGAATACTATTTCGACTAAAACCGCAGGCTAATACAATTGCTTTTGACCTTTCATCAACCAAAAAGAATTAAGGCTTAGAAAATTCGCCAAAATGCCAAAGGATCCCGGACGGGTCATGCAAAAAACATTCCCTCCCCCATTGTTCTACACGGATGGGGGTTAATTTTACACCGGCATATTTTGAAGGTAGATCTAAAGCCAGCAATTCGTTCCAGTAACTGGCAACGTCATCAACTTCCAGAAACAGCATCGTATTATCTACCCAATCTTTAACATAGGCGTTTTGAAGATAAAATGCCAGCTGCCCGGTCTTAAACACCGACATGTTAGCATCTAATAGAACTTCTTCAAAACCCAATTCGCGATAAAAACTGCGTGAGGTTTCAAAATCCCTGGCACCAATGAACGGCCTGAGCGATACAGCTTTGTGTTGCATACTACTGATTTTAAATTCAAACCAGTAACCTGCCTAAACGGAAGGCAGGTTACCGGTTAATTAAATACTAATATACTTTATGGCCACTGATTCTCAAACAATCACTTCACCTTAGCCTCCCGGATCAATTTTTTTGCTGAGATAAAAAAGTAACCAGTGAAGCAAACTCATCAAATGATAATGCATTGGCAAGGCCTACAGGCATCATAGACGTTTTTAATTCCTTACGGGTAAGCACATCGCTTGATTTAATGGTAAATACGTCCCCGGTGATGTTTCTCATCACTATTTTCTGGGCCGACTCGTCTGTAATAAATCCCATATAGTTTTTGTTGCCTTTAGCTGTTATCATCACAGTGGCAAATCCTTGCGAAATAGAAGCGCTCGGTTTTAAAATGGATTCGGCGATCTGCTGACGGTTCATGATCGAGCCGATCTGCCCCATGAACGGACCTTTTAACTTTTCGCCACGGGTGAGGCTATGGCAGGCAACACAACCTTGTCGTGTAAAGAGCGCTCTCCCTATTTTGGGATCTCCTTTAACTTTGGCCAACATCAACATCACATCCTCGATTGATGTATTACCGATCTGTCCTTTTTTATTCAGGATCTTTGCCAAATCCACTTTAGCTTCTTTTGGCGCGGTATTTTTTTCTTCTCCTCCAAATGCTGTAATACCCATTTGATGGCGCTCGTTCAGATCAGCAAAAAACTGTTTACCTGTAGCGCCGGCTTTGCTCCGCTCCAGTGTCAGAAACTTTTCGATACGCGGTGAAGCATCCCAGGTGATCCCTTTGTAAATAGGGCCATGTGAATCTGGCCGGGTTCCCCACCACCATGATGCATCGTAAGGTGCTTCCTGCTTGTAAAGGCGGGCAAGTGTTATCAATATCTGTTTCTTTGTTTTTAGATCTTTAACTTTTGGATAAGCAGCAATTAAACCATTTACTGCTTTAGTATCGTACATATAACGTAATGCCCACAATGCCAATGTTGAATTGGTTGTACCGATTGCACTAACACATGCATCAACCGCATTCATACTTACAAGCGCCCTGACAGCCAGGTGAGGCAATATTATGGCCGAATTGGGAGTGGCATGCGGGCCCTCTGTATTTTTAGCGGGCGCTACAAAGCTTGCAGGCACTTTGGTTTTCAGCAATTCGGAAGCCGCCTCTAAACGTCCAAGGCGTCCCAGGCCTATAATTGCAGCAGCCTGCACGCGCGGCGACGGATCTTTTAAACCACTTAAAAAAGGAGCTATCGGTACCTGTGCGATACCATCTTTCCTATCGGTTAACTCACGCAACGCAAATTCCCTCAATGCATCATCCAGAGCAAGTTGTACAAGATTAGCTATCCCACCTTCCCGCGCAATTTGAGCATAGGTAAAAACGCCTGCTACCCTTGCGTATAATGGCGCTCCCTTGTCTGACGCTATTGCCAAAGCAGCCCTGGCACTTTCCTCTGCCGGTCTTGCAATAAGCTCCTGTGAAGCATTTAATCTTGCAACGGCACTTTCTGATTTTAACATACCGGCTAAATCAGCTACCGACATCGCCTTAACATCAGGAAAAGCTTTATATGTCCATCCGTTCGGTATCGCCCTGATAACATATCCCTTTGATGCACTGCCTGAGTACCCGGCGCCATCCCAGGCCGAAAGGTAGAGCCTTCCTGATCCATCCACGTCAAGGTCAGTGATCTGTGGCAATTCAATAAATGGCTCTTCTGCCTGTGTAAAACTGGCGCCATCCGGTTTTACACGGTTTATATAAAGCTCGCTCCGGCCCCAATCGGCCGTCATGGGTACATGGTTATATTGCGCCGGCCAGGTAGGTTCATCCATAAACAGCGAACCAGTGCCCGAACCACCTCCTAAATCAACCAATGCAGGCAAAATCTCGTCGGTAAAATGCTGAAAAAGCAAGGGGTAACCATATTCGCCCGATTGGATATGATGCGAAAAACGGATGTTCCAGCCGCCTCCATCATTAGTATTATCGCGGGTAAATACGTTCATATACGGATCAATGGCAACATCATAAATATTGCGTGTGCCGTGTGTATAAACCTCCATTTCTTTGCCGTTTGGCCTCACCCTTATAATACCGCCGCCAAGCATGGTCAGTTTTTTACCATCGCGATCTGTTGCATCATGAAAACCAAAATCGCCTACAGCTATATAGATCCATCCGTCAATGCCCATGCGGATACCATTGGTTGCGTGATCTGTACCGCGTTCGGCAAGCATGTGTGCATTACTTAAATGTTCAATAAGTGGTTTTGGCGGCCCATCGGCTATGCCGTCATGATCTTTATCTTCAAAAACTTCGAGGATCATGCCATTTGCTTTACCGGTTTCTTTTGAAAAAACGGTATGAAGCACAAAGACCTGGTCGCCCATGATGAGGATGCCCCGCGGATCGTCAACATCGGCAAAATCTGTATGCTTATCCAGCTTACCATCGTTATCGCTGTCTATAAGTTTAATTATCCGACCTTTCCCCGGGTCTTTACCCAATGAGCCAATCATATCAACCCCAACAAATACCTCGCCAGTAGCAGCCACGGCCAAACAAGCCGGACTTGGTGTAAGATCAGGCCCTGCAAACCTGGTAATTGTAAAACCGGCAGGCCAATGAAGCGAGTCGCTCTTAGAATGATTTAAATCTTGCCTTTGAGCTGAAGCTAAAACACTGAACTTTGGTCCATTATCGCGGATGTTTGCAAAATATTTGAACGTTAATAAAAAGGAGATACAGAGAAACAGGGATAGGGAAAACTTTAACATTGTTGTTTATTGGTTATAGGTCAAATTTAAAATTGCTTGGGATATTTTCATTGTTTAGGGATCCGCTTTTCGGCTGTTAGTTGCTGTATTACCGCGGCTAATTGCTTAGGATCATGCGCATATTTTTCAAGGTTAACAATTTCTACCTTTCTAAACTCAACGGGATGGCTTTCGCTTTGTAAAGAAATTGTTCCGCTCTTTAGCAGCGCACCCTCTTCTGCTCCGCCAACCGGATCCAATTGAGGGCGCTGATAGCGCAGCACCTCTTCTCCGTTTACGTAATGTACCACCAGCGAATCGCCCAGCACTAAAGCCTCTACCCTAACCCATTGATCACCATGAAAGGTTGCCGATTTTGAGTCAAGGCAATGACTTTTAACAACCGAGTTATCAAGCACATATTGCGTCCCCGGGGTACACACATTAGCTGTCGGTCTCTTGTCTTTACCGTTTCCTCCCAGCAATTGTACCTCAATTGACACGGGGAAATCCTGATCGAGCCCCATTGTTTTAGGATCTTGTCCATGGATCATAACGCCGCTGTTACGGTATGCCCATCCGGGCCCGTCTTTTACCTGGTTGCCGGTAAAACGATATTCCACACCGATCAGGTAATATGAAAAAGGTTTTTTGTAAAATAAATGACCAAACTGCTCATCAAATTTTTCATACTGATCATAATTCACCTGGATTTTATGATCAACAACCCTAAAAGTGTTGCCAAAATTTTCATTTAACTGATGCTTCCTGATCTTAACAGTCCAGTCCTTTAAATCCTTTCCGTTAAAAAGCTGCTCCCATTTCACTTTCAATTTCGGGTCGGGGCTTTTAAGCGCCAGTAACATTGGCAGGCCCGATAAAAATACAATATTCAGTATCGAAAAAAAGAGTCCACGTTTTTTCATAGCAGGTTATTTTGATATGTAACTATAAGTTTACTGTTCTAAAAAGAAAAAGACAGGTCGATATGCAGGCCCAATTGGTTGTTAAATCAAAAATGCAATAATTGAATCAGAAAAAAGGGGGGTAAAGCCTTAAATTTAAGGGGGTAAAATAAATTGCCAATCCAAACAAGACAGCTAACTATCAGTTAGTATATAAACAATTAGCCTATGAGCCCATACCATTACTCTTATCAACAGCGCCACTTTGCATTAGCCTTCCTCCTACTCTGTAACATTATCGTTCGGAGCAAAAAACACAATCCTTTTACGGATGATTTTGATATTTTTACCTACCAATTATTAACTAATAATTCATAATGTATAGCAGGATAAATACTGTTTTAAATCCGAAAGTATACTTTAGTTTCCTGTTCCTTTTCATTTATCTAAATGCTTTTAGCTTCACCTCCGGGCAGCCTGTACGGTATCTTGGCATTGAAAACGGATTATCAAATAATGCAGTCACCTCCCTGTACCAGGACCAATACGGCTTTATATGGATGGGCACTTATGACGGCTTAAACCGTTACGATAGTAATGAATTTAAGATCTACAGGAATGAGTGGAATAACAATAAATCGCTCCCATACAATCACATCAGCGCCTTAAACGGTTTTGGTAATAAAGTATTAATAGGCACCCAAAGGGGACTTGTTTTTTATAATTATCAGGACTCCTATTTTTATCCGGAATACTTTCAGGAACACAGCAGCGGGGTCCGGTTTAAGATAGCTTCAAATATCAATGTTATTGTAACCGATAAAGAAAACAATGTATATATCGGAACTGATGAACTTGGATTATTGCGATATGATAAAACAAGGAAGCTATACCTGCAAGCGGGCATTGCTAAACAATACAATTATAGTGTAAAAGCAATATGCCCAACCCGTGCGGGTGTTTGGGTGTTTATAAAAAACAAAGGGCTTGGTTTTTATGATCCCAAATTTGAACATATAAATATCATTAATAGTCAGCTCAATAGTGCCAGTTGCCTGCTTACAGATAAAGCGGGCAATGTTTGGATTGGCACCGAAAACGGTTTGTTTATATTTAACGGTAAAACACAAACTATCAACAGGTTCCATGCTATTGCCAACAAACTTACAAGCGACAATATATCCAACCTAACCCTCGACGAAAAAGGTAATATATGGATAGCCACAGACGGCGGAGGCATCAATATTTTAAATACAGATAATGGCAAACTAACTTTCATTACCAACGGCAATAAAGAAGGTTCTCTGCGTAGTGGAGCTGTTACTACTGTATTTCATGACCGGGAATCAAGAAAATGGATTGCAACCCTACGTGGAGGGGTTAGTGTTGTTGATTATTTCAAAAAGCCATTCGCGCTATATAACAATGATCCTTTCAACAAAAACAGTGTGATCAACAACTTCATCCTTTCCTTTTGCGAAGATGAAAAGCATAACCTTTGGATAGGTACCGATGGTGGCGGGCTTTCTTACTGGGATATTAAAAATAATGTATTTACGGGCTATACCCATGCATCAACCGGCGGAGGCCTGAGCTCTGATTTTATTGTGAGTATCCTGAAAACATTCGACAATAAAATATGGGTAGCTTCCTTTAACGGCGGTATTGATAAATTTAATAAAGCCACCGGGCAATTTAAGCACTACGGTTGCTACAATACATCAACCCAAACCTCCGATAAAAACTTTTGGAAACTTTATGAAGATTCGCACCGTCATTTATGGGCGAGTACTACAAGGGGCGGCCCGTTATATCTTTATAATTATAAAAAAGACCTGTTTGAACTATTTGATGAAAAGCTGGTTAACATACACTGCATATTTGAAGATAGGAACAGGACATTGTGGGCAGGTAATTATACCCGGCTTATAAGAATTGATACTGTAAGGAAAAAGCATCGTTTTTTTGATGTTGGCTATGGTATAAGAGCAATTGCCAACGATAATTCAAATCATTTGTGGATAGGAACCGAAGGCGGCGGTTTATTGAAATTTGACATTAAAGATATGGGTTATGTAAGGTATACCAAAGCCGATGGCTTACCGAGTAATTCAATCCTGAATATCCTCATAGACAATAAGCAAAACTTATGGTGTAGTACTTATAACGGCCTAACCAGGTTTTCTCCGGCAAAAAACAGCTTTACAAACTATATCGTTTCCGACGGCTTACAAAGCCTCCAGTTTAATTATAATGCGGCTATCAGGATGCAATCGGGGAATATGGCATTTGGAGGCATCAATGGGTTTAATATTTTTAACCCCAACAGTATCGAGGTTACAGATCATCACCCTGATCTTCGTATTACGGGCTTAAAAATTGACAATTCAGAGGCCGATGGCTCAAGCGAACTGTTAAAAAATCAATCTGTGGCCGATCTTAAAACCATTAAACTTAATTATTCGCAAGCTGCACTCACCGTTCATTACACAGCCATTGAGTATTCGTTTCCTGATAAAATTAATTATGCATACTATCTTGAAGGCTGGGACCACCGGTGGAATTACGTGGGTAAAACCCTATCGGCCAATTATACCCATTTAGACGAAGGTAGTTATACACTCAGGATCAAAGCAACCGATACAAGAGGAAACTGGATGCCGAAACAGATAAGTATCCGGGTTGTTGTGTTTCCGCCATGGTACAGAACGTGGTGGGCCTACGGATTATACCTGACTGTCTTTTTGGGATTGATATACCTTTATTTCCTTTACCGCGAAAAACAGACCAAGCTTAAATTTGAAGTTAACCTGGCCAACTTAAAAGTTGAAAAGGAAAAGGAACTGAATGAAAAGAAACTCGCCTTTTTTACCAACGTTTCGCATGAGTTCAGAACTCCTCTTACGCTTATTATTAACCCTATCAAAGATTTGCTGGATAAACATAAAAGCCATTCGGATGAACTTAAAATAGTGTACCGAAATGCACGCCGCTTATTGGGGTTGGTTGATCATCTGTTGCTGTTTCGGAAAACCGAAAGCGAAAATGCACAATTAAGCGTAAGCGAGATAAATTTTGCGCGCGTTTGTGAGGAGGTGTTTTCATGCTTTGTACACCAGGCTAAAATCAAAAAGCTGAACTATACAATTGAAACATCAAGCCCCAATATTGCTGTATTTGCCGATATAGAGAAAATTGAGATCTCATTATTTAACCTGATCTCCAACGCTATTAAGTTTACGCCAAATTATGGCACCATCAAAGTTTTGGTAGAGGAAGACGACACACACACTTACTTTAAAATAACGGACAACGGTATTGGTATCAGCGCCGAAACCGGCGATAAGCTGTTTGACAAATTTTACCAGGTAAAAGATAATAATTACTTTAAAAAAGGGTTCGGTATTGGTTTATACCTGGTTAAGATGTTTACTGATTGCCATAAGGGTACAATAAATTATATAAATAATAAAAACGGCGGAACCACTTTTACGCTAAAGCTGCTAAAAGGGATAAAACACTTTTCGCCAGATGAGATAAATGTTGTAGCAACTCCTGATTACAATTTTGTGAATGACCTTATAGATCATGACAGCAAAGACCTTGTAGAACCCCATAATGAATTGCAGAAACTTGAACTCTTTAGCCAGGAAAAGCACACCATTGTTGTTATTGATGATAATGAGCAGATAAGAGCATATATCAAAAAGATATTTTTTGCCGATTATATAGTCCTCGAGGCAAAAGATGGCACAATTGGTCTTGAGCTGATTAAAAAGTACATCCCAGACCTGGTCATCAGCGACATTGTTATGGATGGGATAAACGGGTTGGATTTGTGTAAAATGATTATGGAAGATACCGCCATAAAACACATCCCGGTTATTTTGCTCACCGGCGATACCACACCCGATATCATGGTAAAAAGCCTTGAACAGGGCGCAATTGACTTTTTGCGAAAACCATTTGATAAAGAAGTGCTTACAGCCAGAGTTAAAAGCGTACTGAGAAATAAAACCAAACTTCAGCAATACTTTTATAAAGAAGTTACCAGAGAAAACATCGCCATTAATATTTCGCGGGAAAATAAAGACCTGCTCAACAACTGTATTACTGTTATTGAGCAAAATTTCAACAGCGATAACTTTGATGTTTATGCCCTGGCCGATGCAATAGGTATCAGTTACCCAACATTATTTAAAAGGATCAAAAGTACTACGGGACAATCAATTAATAACTTTATCAGGTTTGTTCGCCTGCGTAAAGCTGCCGAACTCCTGATCCAAACTAATTGTAATATCAATGAGGCCGCAATACAGGTAGGTATCAGCGATATAAAATATTTCAGGGAACAATTCAATAAACAATTTGGCGTCAACCCTTCCGAATTTATCAAAAAACACCGGGCTAATTTTCAGGTTTCATACCGTTTAAATGAATTTGAAAAACCTCCGGTAAATTAAATACCTGTTTTGTTATATCGGATTAGGCAGCAAAAAACCCGGTAGTTCATTAAAAAAAGCATCAAATGGATTAAACCAAATTTCAACCCCTTAAATTTATGATTTTGCCCCTGTATCGCGCTTTAAAATATGCCTTATTTTGTTTGAGTACAAAATCAAATACCACATTTAAACGTATAATTATTTTTCCGTTATGGTCACCAAAATAATCGCTGCTGCACTGCTCATATTTGTTCCATTTACGGGTAAATGCCAGCAGGATACCGTGGTCGGCTATAAATTGGTTTGGGCAGATGAATTTAACAGCAATGGCCCCCCCAATCAGGATAATTGGGGATTTGAATCAGGGTTTGTACGTAATAACGAAGGTCAATGGTACCAGGAACAAAACGCAGTTTGCCGCGGTGGTAAACTGATCATTGAGGCACAACGGGTGCACCTGCCAAATCCGGAATACGTGCCCAACAGTACCAACTGGAAGCAGAAACGGCAATTTATAGATTATACATCATCGAGCATTAATACCAGGAATAAGCACAGTTTTCAATACGGCCGGTTCGTTATGCGTGCCAGGATCACTACCGATGCCGGACTGTGGCCGGCCTTTTGGACCCTGGGGATGGAAAAACCCTGGCCATCTAACGGAGAAATCGACATCATGGAATACTACCGGAATAAGCTTTTGGCTAACATTGCCTGTGGCACGGAGGTACCCTATAAAGCCAAATGGTATAGCAACGCCAAACCGCTGAACACCTTTAAAGCCAATTGGAGCAAAAAATTCCATATCTGGCGCATGGATTGGGATCAAACCTCAATTAGTTTGTATGTGGATGACCTTTTACTTAACCGCGTGGACCTGAAAGATTTGGTTAACCAGGATGGCAGTCAATTTAACCCTTTTATGCAGCCTCATTATATATTACTTAATCTTGCCATCGGGGGCGACAATGGCGGTGATCCATCCGAAACAAAATTCCCTAAACGTTTTGAAGTTGATTACGTACGGGTATATCAAAAAAAATAAAATCCCGGAGAATAATAAGTTTAGCTTACTGCCCTTAAAACCTGTCATGTATACATTATTCCAAGGCGAAAATGATACATTAAAGACAATTTTATGTTAAACAAGTATCACTTCATGGATTTTATCCCCTTTTTTTTACAGCTTTGCCCCCTTTTTTTCCAAAAAAATAGCGCTTAATTGTGATAACCAATTAACGCAGGCTATTTGTTATAACCCTTGCAAATATTATAACAGCCTATTTGTACAGATTTTTCATTTATTAAAAGTTAGCGTCCTGGCGCTGTGAAATAATATAGCTTCTTGAGTTTAAAAAACCACAGCTATAATTATTAACGCCGGCTTAAAACAGGAAGCTGCCACTGTTCTTTGAAATTGCTGCTTGAATTTCACCCTGAATTTAAACTGTGACTTTAACAATTACTACCTATTAACTCATTTAATAACCTAAACAAAAAATAATGGCAAAACAGAAAAACTAAAAACAAAAACGGACCATGATCCAGACGCATTAACTAATGCCAAGTTTTAATTTTTAATCACTCCCAATTATGCAATATTTTTTACCTGATAAAATATCTTTGAGAAGAAAACCCGGATCAGTAGTTTTATCACTGATCCTGCTGATAGTTATGCAAACGAGCAGCTATGCGGCAACTGCCTTTAACTCATTTAGCGGAATAAAACTTAACCGATATGCTGCTGCTGTACCAATTAAAGGTAAAGTAATTGACAAAACCACCGGCGAAACCATCATCGGTGCATCTGTAAAGATCAAAGGAACCAGTGTGGGCGCTGTTACCGATGTAAACGGCAGCTTCACCCTTAATGCCGAACCTAACGCGGTACTGATCGTTAGTTATATAGGCTATGAACAGGCAGAGTTTCCACTTAACGGACAAACCTCGTTAACCATCAGGCTGCAGGTAAATGCAAAGAACCTGAATGAAGTTATCGTTGTAGGTTATGGCACGCAGAAGAAAACATCTTCAACCGCGGCCGTATCCACCATTCAAACTACCGAAATTGCAAAAAAACCGGTAGTTAACTTAACCAACAGTTTGGTTGGCCGTGCCTCTGGTTTAATCATTACCCAAGGGAGTGGCGAACCGGGTTACGATGGTTCTAATATTCTGATCAGGGGTATCGGATCATACGGCGGCAGTTCCCCCCTGCTTGTGGTTGATGGTGTACCACGTGATTTCAGCCGCCTTGACCCCAATACCATCGAAAACGTATCCGTGTTAAAAGATGCTGCCGCTGTTGCTCCATACGGTGTGGCCGGTGCAAATGGTGTAATCCTGGTGACTACCAAAAAAGGTAAATCGGGTAAACCAACGTTAACTTATAATGGTTACTACGGTATTCAGAATCCAACTAAGGTGCCAACATTTGTAGGCTCATATGAGTATGCTTTGCTGCGTAACGAGGCCAATGCCAATGATGGTCAGCCACCGGCATACACAGCAGATGATATTCAAAAATTTAAAGATCACTCAGACCCTGACGGGCACCCGGATGGCCATCCTTTGCAACAAATTATCCAAAGAAACCGTCCCATCACCTATCATAATGTTACCCTATCCGGCGGTACCGATGATATTAAGTATTTTGCTGCATTAGGGTACACACACCAGGCCGGTATGTGGGATCCAACCTATCTTAACAAGTACAATGGTTCGTTAAATTTAACAGCAAATGCTACCAAAACCACTACCGTATCCTTATCGGTTAACAGTTATGTGGAAGACCAGCACTTCCCGTCGCAAAGTGCAGGAACCATCATAGGGCAGGCGCAGCGCCAGGCCCCAACCACCCCCATTTACTATAGCAACGGCTTATGGTCCGGCTATATCGGGCAATCGCTTATCGGCGAAATTTATCACAGCGGTTATCAGTTCAACGAAAACACAGCGGTACTATCCCAATTTACCATTGACCAAAAGCTTCCTATTAAAGGTTTAAGCCTGAAAGGTGTGCTCAGCTACGACAACGGGCCCGATCCCTTATTCACAGGAAATCAAACTTCGTTCCAGCGTATTTACACAACCCCGATACCTTTTTATAATGTGGATGTAACTACTACTCCCTACACTTATAAGCAGGGTATACAGGGTAATTCAAAGGCTACATTTTCTGAAAACTACAGCCAGAACCATACTTTAACTATCCAGGGATTGTTATCTTACTCAGGGTCTTTTGGTAAAAGCGATATTACTGCCTTAGGCGTGTTTGAAAGCCGCCGGGTAAAATACCAAACATTTGGGGCCACTAAATATAACTACAACCTTGACATCGATGAATTGGATTTTGGCGGCCCGGCAGCAGCCGATGCAACCAACTTTGGCCGTTCAAGTGGCCAAAAGCAAATTGGTTATGTTTACAGGGTAGGTTATTCGTACGATAAAAAATATCTGTTTGAAGCAACGGGCAGATATGATGGTAGCTATTTATTTGCTCCCGGACACCGTTATGGTTTCTTCCCGGCTTTTTCTGCAGGCTGGCGCTTGTCTGAAGAAAAATTCATCAAAGATAATATTACCTGGATTGACAATTTAAAACTCAGGGCTTCCTGGGGTAAATCGGGTGCCTATCCAAGAATAAATGGGGCCATTCAAACTTATCAGTATCTTAACCCTTATAATCCCTACGCAAATTCTGCCGTTTTGAATGGCAGTGCAACACAGGGCATCAATGAGGCACTACAGGGTAATCCAAATATCGGCTGGGAAAAAGCGACTAAAACAGACATTGGATTTGAAGCCACCTTATGGAAAGGCTTATTAAGTATTGAAGCCGATTATTTTTATGAAAAAAGGGGGAATATGCTGGTAAGTATCGGAAATACGTTACCTGGCGAATATGGCCTCGGTGTAGGGCTTGTAAACGGTGGCATTATGAGCAACCATGGCATCGACCTTACATTGCAAAGCTCACATAGCTTTTCAAAAGATTTAAGGTTAGACGTTACAGGTACCTTTACCTTTGCAAGGAACAAGCTATTACAGACCTACGAAAACGGTGCAACAGCGAACAACCCTAACAGAAGACTAACAGGCAGGCCTTTTAATACCATATTCGGATACCAGGCCTTAGGTTATTTTAAAACGACAGATTTTAACCCGGATGGAACGCTCAAAACCGGGTTGCCGGTTCCTTCTTTCGGGCCGGTTAAGCCAGGTGATATCCAATATGCTGATTTAAGCGGGCCGGACGGTAAACCGGATGGTAAGATCGATGCTAATGACCAAACCGTAATAGGCCATCCAAATACCCCGGAGATCATCTACGGTCTGGAGCCGAGACTTACATTTAAAAACTTCGATCTCGACGTTTTGTTCCAGGGGTCGGGTAACAGCAACATCGTTATCAGTAACTACTTTGCTTTCCCTTTCAACGCTTCCGGTTCGGCCTCCCAACTGGTATATGACGATCACTGGACGCCCGCTACCCCAAATGCCTTATATCCAAGGGTTACAGGCACGCCAACATCAAATAACACGCAAACTTCGTCCTGGTTCGTCAGAAATGACTCTTATATCCGCTTAAAAAGCTTTGAGCTTGGCTACACACTGTCAAACAAGCTGTTGAAAAACAAAATCCAGTCAATCAGGATCTATGTTGCCGGGCAAAATGTAATTAACTATCTACCGCATGTAAAAGAGATCATTGATCCTGAAAACAGCGGTAGTAATACCAATTACTACCAGCAGCGTGTATTTTCATTAGGTTTAAACGCCACATTTTAACTAAAATAAGAAAGCGATGAAACAGATTTTTAAAAAATACAGAGAGCTTTTTTTACTTGCTTTGCTTGTTGTAAGTATCGGTGGATGTAAAAAAGATGATTCTTTGAGTGTTCCTAACAAAGCATTTTTAACTGATGTAGCTACATTCAGTTCCCAAAGTAACGCGGACCTTTTTGTAAACGACATCTATAATCAGCTGCCTGACGTCAATAACGAATATCAGGCCTTAGATCAATATGCCGATAATAGTTTTTGCGGGGCAGCCTGGGAAAACGGACAGGCAACGGTAAGGGGCGGTTCCATCGGGCCAAGCAACGTACCCACCGGCCCTTCCGGTATGTGGGATTGGGAAGGCAATTATACCAAAATACGTAAATGTAATGTATTTCTGCAGCAGGCAGCATTAAATAAAGCCAAGTATACCGACGACTGGTACAAACAGCGTGTTGCAGAGGTTACTTTTCTGAGAGCTTACTTTTATTCAATATTATTTACAAGTTATGGCGGTGTCCCTATTATAACTGTGCCACTTGATAATCGCAACGGTAGCGACATTTTTACTGCCCGTGCCACAATTGACGAAACAGTTGCCTTTATTGAAGCTGATTGTGATGCCGCTGCTGCTGTGTTGCCCACAAAAGCAGCACAAACCGGAAGAGCTACGAAAGGTGCAGCATTAACCCTTAAAGGATGGGTTGAACTTTTTGCTGCCAGCCCGCTGGTGAACACTGCCAGTGATGCAGGAAAATGGAGTAAGGCTGCCGCCACCAATAAATCAGTAATGGATATGGGCACTTACAGCTTGTTCAATACTTCTGCAACCTCCTATGCCGACCAGTTCCTGTCGGCAAACAACTGGAATGTTGAAACCATTTTTGCCCGCGGCTATGCTACCGGCCCCGCTAAGGGCAGTCACCGCGAAGGTTACCTGGGGCCTGTTTATGTAAACGGCGTTCAGCAGTCGTGGGGCAACCTTGCTCCTACACAAGGCCTTGTCGATGATTACTCCATGGATAATGGTTTGCCTATTACCGATGCCGCATCAGGATACAATCCTCAGGCGCCTTATGTACACCGCGAGCAGCGTTTCTATCAGTCTATTTTATTTGATGGGGCTCCATGGCAGGGCGATATTTTTAAATCGCGCATTGGTGGCAGTAACCAGATTGACCTTGGCTCCACAAGCGATATTTCCAATACCGGTTACAATGCCCGTAAAACACTGGATGAAAGTATCACCGGGCAAACCAGTATCAACCTGGCGCCAAGTTTTGCCAATTACATCATTTTCCGTTATGCCGAGGTATTATTGAGTTATGCCGAAGCGCAAAATGAAGCCGTAGGACCGGATGCATCAGTTTATGATGCCGTTAATAAGGTAAGGGCGCGCTCGGCATTACCGGCTGTAACACCGGGCCTAACAAAAGATCAAATGCGGGTATACATTCATCGTGAGCGCCGTATTGAGCTGGCTTTTGAAGATAAGCGATGGTTTGATATCCGAAGATGGCTGATAACCACAGGGCCAAACGGCGTGCTCACCTCGCCGGAATATGGTATGAAGATCGAAGCTAACGGCTCTGGATTTACTTATACCCCGGTTAAAATTTTCACAAACACCTTCTTCGAGCGGCAAAACTGGATGCCTATTCCGCAAACCGAAATCGATAAAAACAAAAAACTGGTCCAAAATCCAGGCTATTAAAAATTGATACATGGATTTAACATAACCCTGGGCATTGCCCGGGGTTATGTATTTAAAGAGGATTTCATATTCTTCATTCGTCGTTAATCCGAGTACAATATATTCTGATTACATTGCAACTAATCTAACAATCGCCTTTTAAACATTCATGAGTAATAAACCCAAGAGCTACTGCTCTGCAAAAAATCGTAAAGTTGTAATTATTGGTTTTATTGTTTTGATTATAGGCACTTTAGTGGTTTACTCACTATGGCATATCTCTGAAAATAACCAGGATAATGCCGGCCATGAACTAAGTACTGACTATCCAACTGCAACATTGCAAAGTATTGCCAGGGGGAAGGTCTTATCACAACAATACTGCCGCTCGTGCCATATGCTGCCCGATCCGGCCCTGCTTAACAGGTTTAAGTGGAAAAATGTATTTCCGCAAATGGGGTTACGCATGGGCATCAAATCTCACCGGGGCGAATCATACGTAGGAACAATCAAGGGCGACGATTTAATAGTGCCCGGCAAGCCGGTATTAAATGAGGAGCAATGGCAGGATATCATTGATTATTACATGAACACGGCCCCCATTGCCTTACCTGCACAAAACAGGCCTTTTGCCATTAAACGCGGACTCCCTTTTTTTAGCATCCAAAAGCCCAAGCAATCATTTGAGGGCAAACAGGTACTGGGCTGCTATGTAAAAATAGACAACAGCGTTAAACCAGCCCGCATCTTTGTGGCCAACGGGCAAACGAAAAAGCTTTATCTGCTATCAGCCCAGTTAAACGTTATCGATTCAGTATCAACAACCGGACCAGTGGTTGATATACTTTTTGATCATGGTAATACCATGGTTTGTACCATAGGTAACGAGTTGGGCGCAAACAGCGATAAACTGGGAACTATAACGCAACTGACAATTACCGCCGAAGGTAAAATGCAATTAGCTGCCCGCCCTGTTTTTGATAAACTTGGTCGCCCGGTTCAAATACTGGCAGCCGACTTAAATAACGACGGCAAAATCGACTATGTTATTTGTGAGTTTGGAAGTATAACAGGTGAACTTTGCTGGATGGAAAACCTTGGGAATGGTACTTTCACCAAACATGTAATAAGTACTTTACCTGGGGCTATAAAAGCATATATTGATTACCAGGACAACAGACTGCCCGGCTTGTATGTACTTTTTGCACAGGGGGAAGAAGGCATTTTTCATTTCGAAAATAAAGGAGGTGGTAAATTTGAAGCAAAGGAAATTTTAAGATTCCCTCCTATTTACGGGTCATCTTATTTTGAAATGGTTGATATGAATCATGACGGTTATAAAGACATTGTTTATACCTGCGGCGATAACGGAAATGCCACACTGGTGCTAAAACCCTACCATGGCGTTTACATTTTTTTGAACGACGGAAAAGGCAACTACAAACAGCAATATTTTTACCCCATAAACGGGTGTTATAAAGCAATTGCCAAAGATTTTGATGCCGATGGCAATATTGATATCGCAACCATTAGTCTTTTCACCGATGCGAGGCAACCGGAAGAAGGTTTCGTATATCTAAAAAATACCGGAAACTTAAATTTTATGCCCTATGCTTTCCCTGTCGATACCAAATTTGAACGCGCGGTAACCCTTGATGCCGGTGATATAAACGGAGATCAAAAACCCGATCTGCTTATCGGAAATGCCTTTTTTGATTTCGGCCCTTTCAAATACAATATCAGCGAGCCACTTTTTTATGTTTTGAAAAACATATCGAAGTAAAAAAGTTTGTAGAAATACAGGCTTCTTTTTTAATTAGATACAGATTACATGCGTATTTACTATTTCAAAACCGCCGGCAAAATATAATCGCGCATCATTTTATCAACCTGTGGGTGTGCGTATGGTGTGTTGTAGGCCTCGGCAGTTATGATAACTACCAGCGGCTGATCGGTAAAAACAAAGATCTTGTTGCCGCCATTGCCCGAGCAATAATAGGTTTCGTAAGCTTTGTTGTTTACTGTATAGGTTTTATTCCAAAACAGGTAACCATAATAGCCCTCTCCCACAACATCTTTAGGTAAGCTGAGGTGTTTGGTAAATGACTCTCTTACCCAGCTTTGCGGCAATACCTGCTTACCATTCCACACACCGCCATTTTTATATAGCTGACCAAACCTGGCATAATCAAGCGAGCGCATTTGCAGCCCCCCGGCCGTATTAGGTACGTTTTGCGGGGTATATTGCCATCGGTAATTACTTATGCCCAACGGTTTAAAAAGTTTATTGGCCGAGTATTTATCTAACCCGTCCGGTACAGATTTATTTAGGATATCCCCTAATGCCACTACGCCTGCTGTAAAATAATTCCACTGTTTGCCTGCAATTTTGCCGCTATCTGTTTTAAGATCGAGCGTAAACTTTACCCAATCATCTGTAGGATACATGTTTTCCTCATTCCCCGGTGAATCGCTTTTGTTATCATCCGCATCAAAAACCGAGCTCATGGTAAGCAGGCTTTTCAGCGTTACATTATCTTTTTGAGGCGAGTAATTACTGAACTTTTTAAGGTCATAAAACTCTTTTAAGGTTTGATCAACACTTTTAATGTATCCATCATGAATAGCAATACCCATCATGGCCGAAGCAAATGTTTTACCCACCGAGCGCGGATTATGCAGCGAATCACGGGCACTGCCATTAAAATATTCCTCAATGAGCAGCTTGCCATTCTTGATTACCACCACGCTGGTGATTTGCTTAAACCTGTTACCGGCAATAAGGGCATTCATCTCCATGATCTTCTTTTTATCAAAAGCCTCATTTGATAACGGCCAGCCACTACCAGGCTTTATGGGCTGTAGTTGAGCATCCTTTGGATCAATTGCCGGAACAGTAAAACTTATTTCGCCTTTTGCTATCAACTCACCAACTTTCAAATCGGGCACGGCAACATACGGCCGTACTTCTATTTTAAGTTGATGTTTCCCTGTTGTAAGTGCGTCGTCTCCGCCATGGTTTATAAACCTTCCCCATAAAAAACGCCCCCATGAATCTTCACCCCGGTTACTGATGAGTGGCACAAAAATGGAAGTCTTTGTATTTTTCACCTGAGGCAGGTTGGC
This sequence comes from Mucilaginibacter sp. Mucisp86, assembly GCF_047324315.1. Classification (NCBI taxonomy): domain Bacteria; kingdom Pseudomonadati; phylum Bacteroidota; class Sphingobacteriia; order Sphingobacteriales; family Sphingobacteriaceae; genus Mucilaginibacter; species Mucilaginibacter sp. Mucisp86. The sequence goes on along the minus strand of NZ_CP168503.1, from coordinate 5,264,345 downwards.
TCCTTTGTGCAGATTTTCCTGGTAAACCTGCTTGCCATCTACATAAAAAGTAAACTGAAAATTCCCCTGGTTCAACTGCTCAACACTTGCTGACGGCTGTAAACTATGCTGATAATTGGTTAATGAATTGGCCAGCAAAAGCCGCATATATAAATTATTGGCAGGCTTAGCTTCGTAGCCTGTTAACAAATCTGTTTGTTGCAGCTTTTCAAGCGGGATCGTATCCGCCTCAAAAACCACTTTACCCATGTTGTTTTTTTGTAAAGTCGAGGCAATAGGCTCAGGTTCGATAATATTACCTGCCTGCGCAAATATTTTACAGGTCGTTATAAGTATAATGATGATTATGAGTAAATAACGTTTCATTTTTATTTGTTTAGATATTACAAATCTGCTTCAATCAACATATATAAAATAGAACAGGATTAACATGCTCTCAATAAAAGCTTGCGGTATGCCGATGGATTGCTTCCGCTAAATTGTTTAAAACAGCGCAAAAAATGGCTTTGATCGGCAAATCCACAGGCAAAGGCTATAGCTGTTAACGACAATTCATCATCTGCCAGCAACGCAAACGACCTTTCAACCCTGAGCTTGCGTATATATTCGCCTATAGTACAATGGGAATATTTTGAAAAATCGCGGGATAAATGAACCGGGTGAAGCCGCAACACTTCCGAAAGTTCGGCAAGCGTATGCTTGTGGGCCGGATCATCGACCAGTAGTTCCTTTAGTCTGTTAACCCATGCGGGTACCTGTCGCAATAAACCTTCATTACTCAACTGCATTTTATGAAGCGTTTGCAGCAGTAACGACTCTACAGCTATTGCGGTCAGCTCGTCACCGATCTTTGATTCTTTGAAGATACGGTATAAAAGAAATTTAACGTCCGGGGCATGAACGGCAAAGCTGCCTTCCAGCTTATCCTGTTTTAGCTCCAACGCATCAAACCAGTGCTTTTGTAACTCGATATGAAAGCCCCGGGTAAAACCTTGGGGTTTAATATTATAATGCGGGTCATGCCAGTTATGGAATAATAAACTGCCTGCCGGGCAATGATAAACTTCCTTTTTATTACCCTCAATAACATTACCGGCCAGTATAAAAGTGAAGTAGGCATTTTCATGGTAATGCCAGTCTACCTTATCAAGAGTATATTCGGTATCGGTTATGGTGATACCGTGTAAATGGGTTATTTGATTGGTTTGCCCGTAAAAGCTGCCTGTTTGTAGTTGTTTCACGGCGAAGATTACTGCATCATTAAACAAATAATAAACGCTATAACTCTCCCTTCAGGGGGGCGATGGGCTTACACCTCCTCTACCCTGCGGTCTACAGTTTGAACGTTGGTGTTAACGTAATCGTTCTCTATCAAACCATCGCGCATACGTACTATGCGGTGGGCGTGCAAGGCAATATCTTCTTCGTGCGTTACCAGGATAATGGTATTGCCTTTGGCGTGAATATCTTCAATAAGGCCCATGATCTCGATAGAAGTTTTAGTATCAAGGTTACCGGTAGGCTCATCGGCCAGGATAATGGATGGATCATTGATCAGCGCCCTTGCTACAGCAACACGCTGCCTTTGCCCGCCTGAAAGTTCATTGGGCTTATGATCCATACGATGGCCAAGACCTACGTTCTTCAATGCATTGCCGGCACGTTCCATCCGTTTTTCTTTGTTAACACCAGCATAGATCAACGGTAAGGCCACGTTATCCAGGGCAGTATTACGAGGCAACAGATTAAAAGTTTGGAATACGAAACCGATCTCCGAATTACGCACTTCGGCAAGCTGGCTATCGGTCATGTGGCTTACGTCTATCCCGTTAAGGATGTATTGCCCTTTGGTTGGGGTATCCAAACAGCCTAAAATATTCATAAGGGTTGACTTGCCCGAGCCAGAAGGGCCCATCAAAGCAACAAACTCGCCTTTGTTAATGGACAGCGAAACAGATTTAAGCGCGTGGATCACCTCGGCACCTATTACGTATTTACGCCCAATATCTTTTATAGTAATTAACGGTTTGGCAGTATTTGTTGGCTCCATGAATTATTTTTTATTTGGACTGCACAAGGGTGCCTAATGTTACAGTGGTTTTTATTTTTAGTGTTGATAGTCCGATGTCCGTAAGTCCGATGTCCGCAAGTTTTCAGTCTAACTTACTACCTTCTTAACTTTCGGACTTCTCCGACTTACCGACTTTCGGACTTTCCCGACTTTCGGACTAAAAACTTATTTCTCAATAACCTTGGCTACTAAAAAGTAGTCATCGTCATGCTTAGGAGCATTTTCCAAAGCTTCTTCGTGGGTAATTTGTTGTTTAACCACATCCTCACGCAGCACGTTGGCCCCGGTGGTCATATAAACCAGCGGTTCAACACCCGTGGTATCCACCTCATTTAGTTTGGCCATAAAATCAAGTATCTTGCTCATATCTTTCATGGTATCCTGTACTTCGGTCTCGGTAAGTTCAAGGCGGGCCAGGTGGGCTACTTTTTCAACGGTTTCTTTATCAATGGTCATGCCTGTTGTAATTTTTATATTATAGTAGGGTAACCCTCATCGCGCAAAGCGTCGGCATCATTTAATTTATAAAGGCCGTTCAAATGGGTTTATGTACAAATATATTACAAATTCCCGGTCTGTTGTTATATAATTGACTAAGCGAAGGTAGGAACAGGGTTCCCAAGCTTTAAATCCCGGTCCATAATCCTAAACACTTCGTCGCGTAATGCATCTGCATCGTCAATACTCAGGTGGGCGGTTTCAATAGGCTTATGGACCTTAAATTTAGAAATCCCTGGCCTGCTGCCGTGCTTAATGCCGGTATCCCAAAGTATCTGCCAGGTATTTGCCGACACTACCGGGATGATAGGTATTTTAAGTTCAATAGCCAGCCTGAAGGGGCCATTTTTAAACGGGCAAAGCTGGGGCGGATAGTTATCGGAAATCCCCCCCTCGGGAAATATGATAAGCGACACGCCCTCCTGTAATTTTTCGGATGCTTTTTTAAATGCCCGGAATGATGACATCTTGCTATCCCGGTTAACAGGGATATCCACCGTACGGAAAAAAAGCCCGGTTACGAGGCCTTCCTCAAGCTCCTGCTTACCCATAAAACAGCAATTACTTTTCACCAGGATACACATTGCCGAAATATCAAGATTGGAGCTGTGATTGGGGCAAATGATATAAGGCTTACTCCAGTCAATCGGCTGTTCATATTCAAAACGGTAAAAAATCCCTACAAAGGCCGAACTAACTAACCCCCAGAACCTTCTGAATGAATTGAGGGTTTGATAACGCTCAGGTTTGCGTGAAAAATAATAGAAAAAAGGCCATAATATAAGATAGCCCATGGCCACGCTTACAACGTAAAGATATACATGCACTTTTCTCAATATCATTTTCATCATCACCAAAAATAGAAAAATTCCTTACTTTCGCCACACTATGGAGACTGTTGTTAGTGGTATCCGATCGACCGGAAACTTACACTTAGGAAATTATTACGGAGCGTTGCAAAACTTTATAAAAATGCAGCATGAATACAACTGCTTTTTCTTTATTGCCGACCTCCACTCGTTAACTACACACCCCACACCTGCCAACTTGCATGGCAATGTAAAACAGGTGCTGATAGAATATCTGGCCGCGGGTATCGACCCTGAAAAGGCTACTATTTATGTACAATCAGATGTACCGGAGGTTACCGAGCTATACCTGTACCTGAACATGAACGCTTATCTGGGCGAACTGGAACGGGCAACATCCTTTAAAGACAAGGTACGCGCCAACCCCGAAAACGTTAACGCAGGCTTGCTTACCTACCCGGTATTAATGGCTGCCGATATCATTATACACAAAGCCGTAAAAGTGCCCGTAGGTAAAGATCAGGAGCAACACCTTGAAATGGCCCGCACTTTTGGTAACCGTTTCAACAGGCTTTATAATCACGATTATTTCCCTGAGCCTTTTGCTTTTAGCTTTGGCGAAAGTTTGGTAAAGATCCCGGGCTTAGACGGCAAAGGAAAAATGGGCAAATCGGAAGGCGAAGGCAATGCCATATTTTTGGGTGATACTCCGGAAGCCATCCGTAAAAAAGTAATGCGTGCGGTAACAGACAGCGGCCCAACGGTTGAAAACCAGCAAAAACCACAGGAGATCCAAAACCTGTTCGATTTGATGAAAGTAGTATCAACGCCCGATACCGTTGCCCACTTTGACGAACTATATAATAAAATGGCTATCCGCTATGGCGATCTGAAAAAACAGCTTGCCGAAGATATGGTACTGGCAACCGCCCCTATCCGCGACCGGATCAATGCCATTGCCAATGATGCCGATTACCTGCGCAAAGTAGCCGAAATGGGGGCAGAAAAAGCCCGCGAAAGCGCATCAAAAACAATAAGAGAGGTTAGAGAGATCATCGGCTTCAGGAAATTTTAACTAGCGGGTAGTTGATAGTTCATAGTTCATAGTGTATATTAGTCGGAGTTTCATTTCAAAATAGCAGGAGTGCTTCGTCAAAAACATCAGCTATGAACCATGAACTATAACCCATGAACTAAAAAGTATGCACTTAGCTATTGTAGGAAATATTGGCGCCGGAAAAACTACCCTTACCGAGATGCTGACCAAAAATTACGGGTGGGACCCATTGTATGAAGCTGTAGATAACAACCCTTATTTAGAGGATTTTTACAGCGATATGAAACGCTGGAGCTTTAACCTGCAGATCTACTTCCTGAATAGCCGTTACCGCCAGATCATCGATATCCAGAAGAGCGGGCACAATATCATTCAAGACCGTACCATTTATGAGGATGCTTATATTTTTGCAGAAAACCTGCATGATATGGGTTTGATGACCACGCGCGATTACGAAAACTACGAATCAATTTTTCAGAATATAACCGAGTTTATTAAACCACCCGACCTGTTGGTTTATTTAAAAGCATCGGTACCTACCCTGGTAAGCAATATCCAGCGCCGCGGCCGTGAATACGAAATAGGCATCCGTTTAGATTATCTTTCAAAACTGAACGAGAAATATGATAAATGGATCAACAATTATAAATTGGGTAAACTGCTGATCCTGGATAAGGACAATCTTGATTTTGCGAACAATACCGAGGATATGGCTACCATCGTAAACCTGATTGAACGGGAGATTAACGGGTTGTTTTAAAGGCACAAAATGAAAATCTTAGGCATCATACCCGCCCGCTACGCGTCTTCACGTTTTCCCGGTAAACCGCTGGTTGATATCGGCGGTAAAACTATGATCCAACGTGTGTACGAGCAGGCAAAAAAATGCTTGAGCCTGAGCGAAGTTATTGTAGCCACCGATGACGACCGGATCTTTAACCATGTAAACGATTTTGGCGGCGTTGCTGTAATGACGGGCTCCAACCACCAAAGCGGCACCGACCGTTGTGCAGAGGTAGCCAGCCTGCATCCGGGCTATGATGTGATCATCAATATCCAGGGCGATGAACCATTCATTGACCCCGAACAGATCACAAAACTAACCGCCTGTTTTAATGACCCTGATACACAATTGGCCACCCTTGTAAAAAGAATCCAGACCGAGCAGGAACTCCATAATACCAACTCACCTAAAGTGGTGATCAATAAACTATCTGAAGCTATTTATTTTTCACGAGCCACTCTGCCCCATATCCGCGGCCAGGAGCCCGAAAACTGGCTGGAGTTTCATACCTTTTTTAAACACATTGGCATTTACGGTTATCGCGCAGATGTATTGCAGGAAGTTACCAAACTGCCGGTGTCCCCGCTTGAAAAGGCCGAAAGCCTGGAGCAATTGCGCTGGATAGACAACGGCTACCGCATTAAAGTTGCTGAAACCGAACTGGAAACTCATGCCGTTGATGTTCCTGAAGACCTGGAAAAACTAAAGTTTGATATATAGTTTTTACTGTTCAATATCAAACTCCCTAAATTTTAACGAACCGCTTCCTGCGCTTACAACCTTACCGTAACTCTTTCGTATAAGTCGTAAACAAACAATATTAACGGCTGCTAAACTATTGAAACATAGCTCTACTATTAAAAATCAAGTTTATTTACCATAACAACAATGCGTTTGATACTTTCGTGTTTTAACTAATTATTGCTTTGTAATTCATTAACTTCATGTATAGCATAGCAGTGTTATTAACCTGAAACCATTAACCTGAAACCACAATGAGGATAAGGCAACATCACTTTGTACACAATGGGTGGGTAAACTACTTTGCCGATCCTAATTTTAATGCTGAAAAATGTCAGCTGGTGCTTGCTTTTGGTGCGCCGCAGTTAATTACAGTTCCCGAAATTTACGATTACCTTAAAGCGGGCTATCCAAATGCCAATATTGTATTCGCCTCCACATCGGGTGAAATCATGGGCAGTGATGTATATGACGACAGCATTGTTGTTACCGCAGTTGAGTTGGAAAAATCATCCATTGCCTGTACCGCTACACATGTAAACGAACAGCCCAACAGCGCCGAGACCGGTGCTTTTCTGATGTCGCAGTTGGATAAACAAGGGTTAAATTGCGTATTCATCATATCCGACGGAACTTTTATAAACGGTAGCGAACTGGTTGATGGTTTTAACCGCGATAACCCCGGTAAGGTTCCCGTTAGCGGTGGTTTGGCCGGCGACGCAGCTCGGTTTAGCAGCACGTTTACAAGCCTCAATGCGATTCCTGCACAAGGTAATGTAATAGCCATTGGCTTTTATGGTGATAACCTGCACATCAGCCACGGTTCAAGCGGGGGCTGGGAGGAGTTTGGGCCTCAGCGAACCATAACCCGATCGGATAAAAATGTACTTTTTGAGATAGACGGTAAGAGTGCACTGGATCTTTACAAAGAATATTTGGGCGAATATGCTAAAGAACTACCCGGTTCGGCACTGCTGTTCCCGTTATCCTTAACTATTGAGGGCTCTGATAAAAAACTGGTACGAACTATATTGAGCGTTAACGAGGATGAAAAATCAATGACTTTTGCAGGCAACCTGCCCGAAGGCAGTAAAGTACGCCTGATGAAAGCCAATTTTGACAAACTGATCAGCGCCTCCTCATCGGCAGCAACCGATACCATAACCGGCCCCGAGCAGGCTGATCTGGCGATATTGATTAGCTGTGTAGGCCGTAAATTGGTACTTAATGAGCGAACAGACGAAGAATTAATGGCGGCTAAGCATATTTTCGGGAATAAAACATCTATGGCTGGCTTTTATTCGTACGGAGAATTATCCCCCCTTAATAAAGGGTCGAATTGCGAGTTGCACAACCAAACCATGACTATCACAACCATTACCGAGCGCTGATCTATGGAGTACCATCACTTATTGGATAAACAGATAAAAAAATTGCTCCCCGCACAATACCTGGAAGATGGCGCTATTTTGCAGTTTTTGGGTGCAGTTAACAATAGTTTCAAAAACTTTGAAAAGTCGATAAAACTGGCAGATCATGCCTTTAATGTAAGCGAACGTGAATATGTAACGGTTACTGATAACCTGAGGTTACAAAACGAAATCAAACAGCGCTCCATCTCTCAACTGAAGGAAGCTATCAGGGCGCTTAATCCTGATGTTGAGCTAAACATCTCCGACTCGGACGATGATCTCATCCATATCATCAGCTTTTTGCATGAGCGGATAGCAAAAGCCAAAGAACTGGAAGTTGCCCTCATCCATTCAAAAGAACTTGCCGAAAAAGCTGCTATGGCCAAAGCGCAGTTCCTGAGTATCATGAGCCACGAAATCCGTACGCCGATGAACGCGGTTATTGGCTTTACTCACCTGCTTATCCATCAGGATCCCAAGCCCGAACAAAGGGAATTTCTGAACTTCCTGAAGTTTTCGGCCGAAAACCTTTTGGTGCTCATCAATGATATATTGGATTTCAGCAAGATAGAGGCCGGCGGCGTTGAGTTTGAAAGTGTTGACTTTAGTCTCACCGATCTGATCAAAAACATACGCCTTGCCCTGCTGCAAAAGGCAAACGAAAAAAATATCCAGATAAAACTAATGATGGATCAGGACTTGCCTAATGCAATCATTGGCGATCCTGTGCGTTTAGGCCAGATCCTCACAAACCTGATGAGCAATGCTGTTAAGTTTACGCACAAAGGCAAGGTAACCGTAACCGCTTCCTTGGCAGGCAACACAGCTGATTCATCAACCATTGATTTTGAAATAGCCGATACCGGCATAGGTATCACACCCGATAAAATTGACCATATTTTTGAAAGTTTTAGCCAGGCAAGCTCAGATACCACACGTAAATATGGCGGCACCGGCTTGGGCTTAACCATCACCAAACGCCTGTTGCAACTGCTTGGCAGCGATATTACTGTCGAAAGCGAATATGGTAAAGGCTCGGTATTTAACTTCAGTCTTACTTTTAAAAACAGTAAAAGACAATTAAGCAGTACGGCCGATGGCGATGAATTTTACCGCTTAAAAAGCCTTAAAGGTACTCGACTGTTAATTGCTGAAGATAACCAGATCAACGTGATACTGGCAAAACAATTCATGAAACAATGGGAAGTTGAATGTGACGTGGCCGAAAACGGCGAGATTGCTTTAATGCTGGTGCAAACCCATGATTATGATATGGTTTTAATGGACCTGCAAATGCCCGAAATGGATGGCTACCAGGCTACCCGCGCCATACGTGAGCTCCCCGGCGATAAGTACAAAAAGCTGCCCATTATAGCCCTTACCGCATCAGCCATGCTTGATATCCAAGATATGGCCTTTACCGTAGGTATGAATGATTATGTGAGCAAACCTTTCAACCCAAATGAACTGCACCGTAAAATAGATATGTACAGCAGGCAAAAGGAAAGTGCATAGCATCGCTTTTCTTTTGAGCATCCTAGTTGTAAACGGACAACTAACTTACTCTTTAAAAGAAACTTACAAACAAAACACATTAACAGTTTCCTTTTTTGAAAAACAGATACGCCGAAGCGTGAAAATTTTCGTACTTTTGTATCCCGTACAGAAACAATTGGTCGCGGTATAAAAGCCCGGTCATTTTCAAAAAAAATCATGACTAAATATATTTTTGTTACGGGCGGTGTTACCTCATCGTTAGGAAAAGGTATAATCTCTGCTTCTTTAGCCAAACTCCTTCAATCGCGCGGTTACCGCGTAACCATCCAAAAGTTTGATCCCTATATCAATATCGATCCGGGAACCCTTAACCCTTATGAGCACGGCGAATGCTATGTTACCGAAGACGGCGCAGAAACCGATCTTGACCTTGGTCACTATGAGCGCTTTTTGAATACCCCTACTTCAAAAGCTAATAACATCACTACCGGTCGTATTTACCAAAATGTGATTAACAAAGAACGTGAAGGTGCTTTTTTAGGAAAAACTGTACAGGTAGTACCTCACATTACCGACGAAATTAAAAGAAACTTCCGCATCCTGGGCGAAAACGGCGAATATGACATCGTGATCACCGAGCTTGGTGGTACTGTAGGCGATATTGAATCGTTACCATATATCGAGGCTGTTAGGCAATTCCGCTGGGAAATTGGCTCCAACAACTCTTTGGTTATCCACCTTACGCTGGTGCCATTCCTTGCAGCAGCAGGCGAATTGAAAACCAAACCTACCCAGCACTCGGTAAAAATGCTATTGGAATACGGTATCCAACCGGATGTATTGGTTTGCCGTACCGAGCATCACTTAACTAACGATATTCGTAAAAAAATAGCCCAATTCTGTAACGTAAACATCAACGCAGTTATTGAATCAATTGATGCGCCAAGTATTTACGACGTGCCTTTGCTGATGCTGAAAGAACAGCTTGATAAAACCGTACTGACCAAGTTAAAGCTTCCGCACAAAAACGAACCAAGCCTCGAAAACTGGAAAGATTTTCTTGGTCGCCTTAAAAACCCAACTGCCGATGTACGTATTGCTTTGGTTGGTAAATATGTAGAGCTTCCTGATGCTTATAAATCAATCACCGAAGCATTTATCCACGCAGGTGCCAAACAGGAATGCAAAGTACGCATTGAATATATCCCATCTGAACAGTTAACTCCTGAAAACGCTGTTGAAAAACTGAAAGGCATGCATGGCGTATTGGTTGCTCCGGGTTTTGGTGAACGTGGTTTTGAAGGAAAGATCCAGGCTATCCGTCATGTGCGCGAAAATAATATTCCGTTCTTTGGGATCTGTTTAGGTATGCAATGCGCCGTGGTGGAATTTGGTCGCCATGTATTAGGCCTTGAGGATGCTAACAGTACCGAAATGAACCCTGAAACACCGCACCCGGTTATCGGCATGATGGAAGATCAGAAAAACATCACCCTGAAAGGTGGCACCATGCGTTTGGGCGCTTATCCTTGCGATATTAAAAAAGGTACTAAAGCTGCTGCCATTTATGGGAAAAACCATATTTCGGAAAGGCACCGCCACCGTTATGAGTTTAATAATGACTATCTTAAACAATATGAGGCTGCTGGCCTTACCCCATCTGGCATAAATCCTGACAATGGTCTGGTGGAGATTGTTGAGTTAAAAAACCACCCGTTTTTTGTTGGTTCGCAATTTCATCCCGAATTAAAATCAACAGTTGCTAATCCGCACCCACTTTTTATTAACTTTGTCGCCGCTTCGCTGGCTTATGCCCGCAAAAAATAAGTAATTGTACGATAATTAGATAATGGATAAAAATACGTTTACAGGATTATTCCTGATCATGGCGATCATTGCCGGCTCGATATACTTTTTAAAGCCATCGGAAGCCGACCTTAAAAAAGAGCGCGCAGTACAGCATCAGGATTCGCTGAAAAAAGCTGGTGTAGCCGCTGCCGCCGCTGCAAAAACCGCAGCTAAATTTGATACTGCCAAAACAGCCAAAATTGATTCGGCTTTATTGAAAATGCCTTTCGGCGCCGCTTCTGTTGGCAAAGAAGAGTTTGTTACTATTGAAAATAAAGAACTGCTTATTAAATTAAGCACCCAGGGAGGTAAAGTTGCCTCAGTTGAATTAAAAAACTACAAAACTTTTGATAAAAAGCCTTTGGTACTTTTTAGTGGCGACAATAACCAGTTTGGGTTAAAGTTTGCCGCCGGGGTTGCCAATATCAACACCAACAATTACTATTTTACACCAAGTGCAAAAGCGCTTACCGTAGCCGAAAAAGATTCAGGTTCGGTGACTATGCGTTTAAGCTACAGCCCAACCCAGTATATTGATTATATATACAGTTTAAAAGGCGATGGCTTTAAACTTGGCTTAACCATTAAGCCTACCGGCCTTGATGCTGTAATTGCCAACAGCAGTACCTATAACCTGAACTGGGCAGCCAGCCTGCACAAACAGGAAAAGGACATGAAACAGGAGCGCCAGTACTCTACAGTATACTACTACAATACTGACGGCGATGTTGATTACCTGAGCGAAGCTAAAGACGATCAGAAAAATATCAGCGATAAAAAAATGGCCTGGGTTGGTTTCAAACAGCACTTCTTTTCAAATGTGCTGATCGCGAAAAACACCATAGCCAAAACAGATATTGCCGTTGCTACCGATGTTAATGATACTACTGATGTAAAACAAATGAAGGCCGATCTGTCGCTTACACGCGCTGCAGATGGTTCTTTACCTTTGGAGTTTTACTTCGGCCCGAACCGTTTTAATACCTTAAAAGATCAGGGTCATGACCTTGACAAAATGGTTAACCTGGGTTGGGGACCGTTAAAGTACATCAACCGTTTTGCGGTATTGCCGGTATTTAACTTCCTTAACAAGTTTAACTGGAACTATGGTTTAATTATCCTGGTATTAACTGTATTGTTGAAACTGGTGTTGTCGCCGCTTACTTACAAATCATACCTTTCTATGGCCAAAATGCGCGTGCTGAAGCCAGAAATGGATGAGATCAAAGCTAAAGTTGGTGAGGATAACCCTACTTTGTTACAGCAAGAATACCTGAAACTGTACAAAAAAGCAGGCGTTAACCCATTGGGTGGTTGTTTACCATTGCTGATTCAGATGCCAATTGTTATCGCGTTCTTCCGCTTTTTCCCAAGTTTATTTGAGCTAAGGGGCGAAAGTTTCCTGTGGATGCATGACCTTTCAACTTATGATTCGGTTATCAAGTTTGCTCCTGTAGCTTTCCTTGGCGGCGTTAACCACGTTAGCTTAATGTGTTTGCTGATGACCATCTCAACGTTGATCTATACTTATTTCAACAACCAGATCTCGGGTGCTACAGGACAGATGAAATATATAGGTTACATCACTCCTATTGTATTCCTGTTTACGCTTAACAGCTACCCTGCAGGTTTGAACTACTACTACTTCCTGGCCAACATGTTCACCTTCTTACAACAATACCTGATCAAATTCATGGTTGATGATAAGAAGATCCATGCCCAGATCCAGGAAAACAAAAAGAAACCTGAAGATACCAAAAAGAAAAAATCAGGTTTTAGCGCTAAAATGGAAGAAATGATGCGCCAGCAACAACAGATTCAGGCTAACAAGAATAAGAAGTCTTAAGTTTTTAGTCTTTAGTCGGAAGTCCGCAGTCGGAAAGTCCGGAAGATATTTAAGCCCCTGGGAAAATTTCCCAGGGGCTTTTTGTTTATTAGTTTCTGTTTTTATAAGTTGGATCGATCGATTTCTCCCCAACAAAAAACTTTCGGACTTCCGGACTGCGGACTTTCCGACTTTTTTAAATCCAACTAAAATAATTAGCAAAATTATATTACATTTGAAATAATGTATGCAATTGTCGATATAGAAACCACCGGGGGACATGCCAGCGCAAATGGCATTACCGAGATAGCCATATGCATACATGACGGTAAAAAAGTAGTGAAACGGTTTGAAACGCTTGTAAACCCACAGCGTGACATCCCTATCTATATCAGCGCCTTAACCGGCATTACCAATGAAATGGTAAAGGATGCCCCTCCTTTTGAAGACGTGGCAGCCGATATTTATCATCTCATTCACGGCAAGATCTTCGTTGCCCATAACGTAAACTTCGATTTCTCTTTTGTCAGGTACCATCTTGCCGCCGCGGGGTATGATCTGCAAACCAATAAACTGTGTACCGTGAGGCTTGGTCGCAAAATAATGCCTGGATTGCCATCATACAGCCTGGGCAAATTATGTAAACATTTGGGTATTGATAACCAAAGCCGCCACCGCGCTATGGGTGATGCCGAAGCTACGGCCGAACTGTTTACACTGTTACTAAACAGCGATACGGACGGGCATATTAAACAATCTCTCAAACTGGGTTCAAAAGACCAGCTATTGCCACCCAACCTGTCAAAAAAGGATATCGACCAGCTACCATATACACCAGGCGTATATTACTTTCATGATCAAAAAGGCAAGGTAATATATGTAGGTAAAGCCAAAAACGTTAAAAAACGGGTAAGCAGCCATTTTACAGGCAATAATCCTGGTTTTCAGCGACAGGAGTTTTTGCGCAATATCCACCAGATAACCTACCAGGTTTGTGGCACCGAACTCATAGCCTTTGTATTGGAGGCCATCGAAATCAAACGCCTTTGGCCAAAATACAACCGTTCGTTAAAGCGTTTCGAAAACGCGTTCTGTCTTTACGCTTTTGAAGACCAGCGCGGCTACATTCGCCTGGCGGTGGATAAATATCGTAAATACAGCGATCCGATATATACCTACAATTCCCTGCTTGACGGATATAACCTGCTCAATAAACTGATAGAAGCATTTGAACTGTGCCCTAAGCTTTGCTTTATACAAAAAAACAATGAGCCATGTACCGGCGCAGCCGGAAACGCATGCGCCTGCGAAGGCGTTGAGCCTATCGATAGCTATAACAAAAAAGTAAATAATGCCATCGATCAGCTCAAGCAGGCATTGCCTACTTATGCCATCAGGGATGAAGGTCGCACGGGCGATGAGCATAGCTGTATTTTAGTTGAGAAAGGCCAGTTTTATGGCATGGGCTATATCTCTCATTACTTTGATGCCAATAATGTGCAGCAACTCAAAAGCTATCTTACGCCCTATCCCGGGAATGATTATATCAAAAATATTGTAGCCACTTACGCTTCTAAGTATCCGGACAGGATGGTGGTATTTGGGTAGGCAGCCAATGTTCTCTTTTAATGGCGCAAGTCTTGTGTGGTGGCCCCTGGAGGGGGTGACTTGTGACCAAGCCATGCTAATGCCTCTGTAAAGTTCGCGATTGCTTCGTACCTTATAATGACGTGATCGTAAGTTGTTGATTATTAAATATTTTTTTCAAATTGATTTTATAACATAGGCGTTGCCTGCGGCCCGGGCTTTCCGTTACAAGTCCTCGCCTTTCCTGCCCTCACTCCCTACACACGCTGCTGGCTTTACACTGCAGTCCCTAACGCGGCCTCCGCACAACTCCCTAAAATATATTTTGCACGTCATCACGATTTTTTCCAGGGTCTCTCTGGTGGTTACTCGCAATGACGTAACGGAAATGCATCGGGGCGCCATATATCACTTCTAAATAAATAATTATCTATTAAGTTAACAAATCCCACACAATTGAGTTTTTGATTGGTTACTCTTATATCATTTACCAACAAAAACTTAAAAATGGATAGCATCAATCAACAACAGCCTGAAGACAACATGCAGGACCTGAATGGCCGGGAAGCCCTGATTAAAATCAAGGAACTGGTCGAAAGTGCAAAGAGCTGCTTCTTTGTAAGTAATATTAAAACCGGCGTGCCGGCTTCTGTACGGCCAATGTCGGCACAGCAAATTGACGATGAAGGTAATTTCTGGTTCCTGAGCGCTAATGACAGTCATAAAAATGATGAGTTAACTAAAGATCCGTTTGTTCACCTGCTTTTCCAGGGATCGGGATACTCTGACTTTTTGAACCTTTATGGTATCGCTACCATTATCGAAGACAAGGAAAAAATCAAAGAGCTATGGGAACCGACATTAAAAGTATGGTTTACTAAAGGCATTGATGATCCGCGTATCAGCGTAATCAAAGTTGAGCCTACCGAGGGGTATTATTGGGACAATAAACATGGCAATGCAATAGCATTCGTAAAACGACTTGCAGGAGCAGCCATAGGCAAAACCATTGATGATTCGGTAGAAGGAAAATTGACTATCTGAAATCAGAATGTCTGAACCCGAATTTGTTGAATTTCATGAATTAAAGAATTTGAAAAGGCTTGAGTAATTAATTTCAAGCCTTTTCAAATTTCGTTTAAACTTATCAAAAAGGTCCCCCTTTAGGGGGCTGGGGGGCTAAATATTTATCAAACCATTCGATATACCGCTGCAACCTGTCAATCTGGTAACTGGGCACAGTGATACCATGATATTGACCGGGATAAAGTACCAATTGTGTTGGTACACCTTGCGACCGCAGTGCTTCATACATTTGTTCTCCTCCACCGGTCGGCACGTTAAAATCCTTTAAGCCCGACATGAATTGGGTTGGCGTTTTTATTTTATCGGCGTGGAAAAAAGGATAAGATAATTTGATGTACTTATCAGCATTCTTCCATGGAGCCCCTAATTCATTGTCGTACTGCATTACCCATTGATCAGATCCGTAAATAGCTAGCTGCAATGCGCTGCCCGCCCCACTTGAAGCTGCTTTAAAGCGGGTATCAGTCGCTATAGTATAATCAGTAAGGATGCCGCCGTAGCTCCAACCACCAATACCAAGGCGATCTTTATCGGCTATGCCAAGTTTAACCAGTTCATCTACTGCTCCGAGCAGGTCTTTAACTTCTTTATTGCCCCAATCGGCATAAATGGCTTTGGTAAATTCTATACCGCGCCCGGTACTGCCACGGTAATTTACAGCAGCTACAGCATACCCGGCACAAGCAAGCGTTTGCCTGATCTCATCAAACTCAAACTCATCCTGATCGGTAGGGCCACCATGGATGTAAAGAATAAATGGCATTTTTTTGGTAACCACGCTATCCGGCATATATAAAATGCCGGATACCAAAGTACCATCGTTACTAAACGACTGGAAACCTTTCACATAAGCCAGCTTAACCTCGCTCAGCCATTTTTCCTGGTGAAAAGTTAAACGGCGGACCTTGCCATTTTCAATAGCTACCAATTCGTTAGGCATATATGGTGTGGTCATCCGCCCTACCCATATTCCTAATGAATGGCCTGCTATATCAGAAAAGCTACATTCATTTCCCTTATAAACCAATACCGATTTGCGGAGAAGCAAATTATACCTGATGATATAACGGATCCTGTCGCTGCTCACTACATATTCAAGGTCTTTACCGTCCTTGCTCCAGGCAATATTGCTAACAGGCCTGTCCAGCTGATCAGTTAACGGGCGATTATTTTTTCCGTCGGCATCCATCAGGAATAAAACATCATGCTGGTAAATAAAATAATCAGCATCGCTTGTTGAACGGAGATAGGCAATACGCTTACCGTCCGGGCTCCAAACGGGATTAATATCATGACCGGTAAAGGTAGTAAGCTGTTTAGGTTCAGCACCCGGTTTAGCTTCTATTGTAAAAATATCTGTATTTTCATTTCTGTCGGGGTCGGCAGTGTGGTTGCTTACATAGGCAATAGTTTTCCCGTCGGGGCTCCATTGTGGCGAGCCGTCGTCCATTCTGCCACAGGTGAGGGTATCCAGCTTTTTTGAGCCCACATCATACAGGTATAAGTGCGAATGCAAATGCTGCAGGTACCCTTCAATATCCTGTTTAAAATGATAGCGGTCTATTTTGATAGGTGGCGTAGTTTTGGGTGCTTCTTTTCCCTTGTTTTCCGGGTCTTTTATAATTAATGCCAGTTTCTTACTATCCGGCGACCAAACATATTCTTCAATCTCACCTTTAATATCGGTGAGCTTATGCCCCTCTCCTCCACGCCTGTCCATCAGCCAAATCTGGCCACCATTTTTCGAGTCCTTTTCAGACAGGTAAGAAATAAACTTACCGTCCGGTGTCCACTTGGGGGTAGAGGCGGGCTCATCGCCATAAGTAAGCTGAATGGACTGCTTGCCATCGAAGCTTTGCATCCATAAGTGAGATATGCGCTTATCCTTAGCCGTATCCACTTCAGATAGTTCGTAAACCAACCATTTACCGTCGGGAGATAACTGAGGAGCCATCAGCGTTGGCTGTTTATATAAATCCGTGGGCTTAAGCGGCTTTTTAACAACTTGGGCACATATGGGCTTAAAAGCCAATGCAACCAAAATCAACATAACATACTTCATAAAAACACGATTAAAAAGCCTCAGTTGAGACGTATCAAAATGCTATTTTTTCAAATACTTATCATACCATTCCACGTAACGCTGCAACCTGTCTACCTGGTAGCTTGGCTTAGTAAGGCCATGGAATTGATTAGGATACAATATCAATTCGGTTGGGATACCTTGTGTTCTTAACGCCTCGTACATCTGTTCGCTGCCAATGGTTGGTACGTTAAAATCCCGCAGACCTGACATAAACATTACCGGTGTTTTTATTTTATCGGCATGGAAAAACGGGTATGAGATCTGGATCCACTTATCGGCATTTTTCCATGGCACACCTATCTCGCTTTCATACTGTAACACATACTGATCACTGCCGTAAACAGAAAGCTGTAACGCGCTGCCTGCACCACTGGCCGCTGCTTTAAAGCGGGTATCAGATGCAATGGTATAATCAGTTAGGATGCCTCCATAACTCCAGCCTCCTATGCCCAGCTTGTCGGGGTTGGCTATGCCTAATTTCTCTAATTCGTCAACAGCACCAAGCAAATCCTTAACCTCTTTATTGCCCCAATCGGCATAAATGGCTTTACAGTAATCTAATCCTCGACCGTTGCTACCGCGATAATTTACCGCCGCTACGGCATACCCGGCAGCCGCCAACGTTTGCCGGATAGCATCAAAACTAAATTCATCCTGCCCAACCGGGCCACCGTGAATAAACAAGATTAGCGGATACTTTTTATTTGGAACACTATCAGGCGTTAAAACTATCCCCGACACTTTGGTACCATCAGAACTTGTTGATTCAAAACCTTTGGCATAAGCAAGTTGCACGGTATTTAGCCATTCATCATGATGAAATGTAAGCCTGCGTAGTTTTTTATCTTCCAAGGCAAATAATTCCGCAGGGGTGTATGGATCTGTTTTTTGTACTATCCAATTGCCCGAAAGATTGGTAGCTATATCGTTAAAAACGTAATCGCCTTTGTTTATCGTAGTGATCTTTCCGCTGTTGATATTGATATTGGCTAAATAACGCGTGCGGTCATCTGTTACAATAAATACAATATTCTTGCTGTCTTTAGCCCAGGTTTGTGCGGCAGCAGGCCGGTCAAGCTGCAGGGTAAGCGGTTTATTATTTTGGCCAACCACATCCATAATGCATACCACGCTCTGATCGTACATCATGTAATCGGCATCGCTGGTTGAACGGAGATAGGAAATATACCTGCCATCAGGGCTCCATTGCGGGTTGCCATCCCTCCCACTCCAGGTAGTAAGCTGCAGCATACTGGCACCAGGGCGGGCGTCAATAGTAAAGATATCGGTATTTTGGTTTTTGTCAGGATCGGCACTTCGGTTACTGACAAAAGCGATGGTTTTGCTATCCGGCGACCACACCGGCGAACTTTCATCTTTATCGCCCCGGGTTAAAGTATCAAGCTTTTTAGTGGCGACATCAATTAAATAAAGATGGTTATGCAAGTGCTGAAGATATCCAACTACATCCTGCTTAAAATGATAACGGTCAATAACTATTGGCTTTGGCGTTTTAGGCTCTTCTTTGCCTTTGTTTTCCGGGTCGCCTATCACCATTACCAGGCGCTTGCCGTCGGGGCTCCAGGCGTAGTCGCCTAAGTCACCTTTAATATTGGTTAGCTTAGCACCCTCACCACCACGCCGGTCGATCAGCCAAACCTGCGAACCTGTTTTTGAATCGCGCGAAGAGAGGAACGACAAATATTTACCATCCGGGCTCCAGCGCGGCGACGAGGCCGCTTCGTCGCCGTGAGTTAGCTGGATAGATTCTTTGCCATCAAAACTCTGCATCCACAGGTGTGATACACGACGGTCTTTTGCGGTATCAACTTCAGAAACGCTATAAGCCACCCACTTGCCATCGGGCGACAATTGCGGGTCGCTTACCGTTGGGATCCGATAAACATCAGCCGGTTTTAAAGCTTTTTTTTGTTGGGCATATACGGTACAAACAGCAGAAAGCGTGAATATAAAGAGTAAGGCTCGCTTCATAAATGATGTATTTTGATAGAGCCCGTAATTTAGTAAAAGAACCTTGATTTATGGGATAAAAGGATTGCCATGATTTTGTTATAAAATTTTCGCATATTAATGTCGCAGCACACTAAAGATACCAGTCCAAAATGGTCCGCCAATTATCAACTCCGTTTCCACTAACCGGATAATTTACGTTAATTAGGATCATGTCTGTAAAATTTAAGTTCCTTTTTGTTATCTGCCTTTTTTTATCCCTCATTAATATCCATGCTCAAACCCCGGCCATTCGCAACAATTATCAAACCGAAGCCGGAGTACCCAGGTTAAACATTGAACGGTCAATGATCTACTCGCCCGATAAAGAGTGGCTTTATAACCATCACGCATCCATCATTCATTTTAAAGACCGTTTTGTGGCCATATGGAGCAACGGAATGATTGACGAGGATTCGCCGGGGCAAAGAGTAGTGTATTCTACTTCTAAAGATTTCAAACACTGGTCGCCATTAAAAATATTAGCTACTCCGGGCAAAATCAACGATACCCTCACGGTACTCACTGCCGCCGGGCTTTATCAATATAAAGGAACCCTGGTAGCCTATTATGGCGACTACGACAAACATCGCAATAACACCCATTTATGGGCTAAAACCAGTACCGACGGTGAGCATTGGAGCCAACCACTTGATATGCATTTGCCTGTTGTACCCAACCACGGGCCTGAAGTTACCAATAGCGGCAGACTGATCATTAGTGGTAATTTCACTTTCCCTTACACAGATGATCCCCGCGGACTTACGGGCTGGAAACTAAGCAGTTTTTATCCTGATTCACTTTATAAGCAGGATAACCCGGCTATGTTTTATGCTCCCGCTGCAAAATCGGGGCTCCCCCCGCTTTGCGAAGGCTCATTTTTTGAAACTGATGACAACGTATTGCATATGCTGCTCAGGGTGACCGGTAAAGGCTGGAAAGGCCATTTATGGCTTACCGAAAGCAAGGATAACGGCAGCAGTTGGTCGCGGCCGGTGGAGGCCCCTTTTTCAGATAATGACAGCAAGTTTCACCTGGGCAGGTTACCCGATAAACGTTTTTATTATGTAGGTATCCCCGATACCCTGCACCATTATGACCGCAACCCGCTGGTGCTCTCGCTATCAAAAGATGGTAAAAGCTTTGATGAAAATTATATTATAGCTAATGAGCTATATCATCTTAAAAAAGAAGGCCTGTGGAAAGGCGGGCAATATGGTTACCCCCATACCATTGTTTATAATGGCTATATGTACGTGATTATTTCAAGGCAAAAAGAGGCCATTGAAACATTGAGGTTTAGCTTGAATCAACTGAAATAAATCAAGCACCCGCTTTATTAGCTAACGGCGTATTTTGTATCAAAACAATCACGCCGTTTTTTTATTTCAATAAACAGCCTTACGTTATTATCTTTAAGCTAATTGCGATTAACTTAATTTAAACCTACCCTGCTTATGAAACCTACACATGATACCGCTTATCTCACCATTACTGCGTGCATTATCAGTATGTTGGCTCTGATACTCCTGTATGCCATGCAAACCATTTCGTTCACGGTACCAGACGTAGTACGACCTTTGTTTTCATTTATGCCTGTCATTTGTTTTGCCTGGTTAATGGTATTTGTGATAGGTATTTTAAAATACACCAACGAAAAACCTTTCATAGTTAACGTGTTCATCATTTATTTGATCTATAGCCTAATATCTGGTTTAGTTAATACAGCCATCAGCTTTTTTCAAATCAACAGAGAGCCATTGATAATATTTTACCAGATCAATGGAACTATCAATATGTTAGTAATAGTATGTATTGTGATTATGGCCGCCTTGCTGCGTGATACCGTATTTAAGTTACCTCTGTTGCTTTTTACCTTAAGTGAGTTATTTATTATTATATTTTACATGATTGTGCCGAGGGCACTTTCCCTTATCGGGACTTCCAGCTATATCCTCTACATCCGCTACATCGGGCTCGTATACCTTATAGTTCCGACAACCGGAATTTATATCGCAGTAACCACTTTAAATGTGCTTAATAGCCGGCAATTGCAAAAGCCATTTTATGACGTTGAAAACCCCGACTGGCCCCCATATGATAAACCCAACTTGTAACTTTTTTTGCTTAATTTCATCTAACAAGGCAAAACACAGATACATAAACCTTAACAAATGCTAAGCATCCGCAATATTGTTAAACAATACGCAGGTCACCGTGCACTCAGTGATGTAAGTTTAGAGGTTGAAAGCGGTCAGATTTTTGGCCTGCTTGGCCCTAATGGTGCCGGTAAAACTTCGCTTATCCGTATTGTAAACCAAATTACTGCCCCTGATTCGGGCGAGATTTATTTTAATGGCGAAAGACTTAACCAATCGCACATCGAACGGATAGGTTATCTACCCGAAGAACGAGGCCTGTACAAAAAGATGGAGATTGGTGAACAAATGATCTATCTGGCCAGATTAAAAGGCTTAAGCCGTGCCGAAGCGCAAAAACGCCTTAAGTTTTGGTTTGAGAAGCTTGAAATGGAAACCTGGTGGAAAAAGAAAATCGAAGAGTTATCAAAAGGTATGCAACAAAAAGCACAATTTGTAGCAACTGTACTGCATGAACCCGATTTGATCATATTAGACGAACCTTTCAGCGGATTTGACCCTGTAAATGCCGAACAGATTAAAGACGAAATATTGGAGCTAAATAAAAAAGGCGCCACCATTTTATTTTCTACCCACCGCATGGAATCTGTCGAGGAGCTTTGCGACGCCATAGCCCTCATCCATAAATCGCACAAGATATTGGATGGTAAGGTTAAACACATTCGCAACTCCTATCGTAGCGAAACCTATTTTATTGAATACACGGGCCAACAAATAGCATTTGATGGCAATCAACCGTTTGAACTGGTTAGCGAAACTCATGCTGATGATGGCAGTCATACCATCAAGATAAAACTTACAGGCGAAAATAACTCAAACGATGTTTTACAATACCTTATCCCAAAAGCAAGGGTAAATATGCTGCAGGAGGTAATACCCAGTATGCATGAAATATTTATCGAAAAAGTTAACCTAAACTCAGCGGGCCATGAATAAAGTATTACTCATTATACAGCGCGAATACCTGACACGGGTACGCAAGAAATCATTCATCATCATGATATTTGTGGTACCGCTGTTAATATTACTTATGGGTATTGTTGTAAAGATGGTTGCCGATAGCAGCGACAAATTATCATCGTTACAAACAGTTAACGTAATTGATAAAAGCGGTGACTTCGCTAATAAATTTCATGACGCTAACAACATAAAGTTCACCTATGCGCTCACCGATCTCAAATCATCCAGACAACTACTAAAGGATAGTGAAGGCATTTCTATTTTATATATCCCGGTAAACTACATGCAGAAAGATTCGGTACAGATATTTTCAAAAAAGAAGGCATCTATCCCCCTATCTGAAGAAATTGAAAAGCAATTGAGCGATATCGCTTTTTCAAATAACCTCATCAGGCATCATATTGACACTTCGCTGCTGCGCTCTATCAAGAGGACCAATATCACTGTAAGTTCGATCGAAATTTCTGATAAAGGTGACAAGAATGCGAATATCGGCGCTAATATTTTAATTGGGATAGCTTGTGCTATCATTATTTATATATCATTGTTCATATATGGCGGGCAGGTAATGCGCGGTGTTATTGAAGAAAAAACCAACCGCATTATTGAGGTGGTTATATCTTCAGTAAAGCCATTTCAGTTAATGCTCGGCAAAATTATAGGTGTGGGCCTGGTTGGCTTAACCCAGTTTAGCGCCTGGATAATTTTATCTATTATATCTACCAAAATCGCCGGGCACTCTTTTAATTCGCCTACCAGCCCTATGGTAAATGCGCTTGCGGTATTACAAACTATCCCATTTGGATATATTATGGGCTGCTTTATATTTTACTTTTTAAGCGGCTACCTCTTATACGCTGCCCTGTTTGCAGCTGTGGGCTCGGCAGTTGACAGCGAAACGGAAACCCAGCAGTTTATGTTCCCTATTACCTTACCCTTGCTGTTCACTTACTTCTTGGCAGTATCAGTATTGTTCCGCGCGCCGGACAGTCCACTGGCAGTATGGTTGTCCATGATCCCTTTCACTGCACCGGTAGCGATGATGGTGCGTATCCCGTTTGATCCACCAATATGGCAGGTAGCTGTTTCGATGTGTATGATGGTTATTGGCTTTTTATTTACTACTTATGTTGCAGCACGGATCTACCGGGTAGGTGTGTTAATGTATGGCAAAAAAGCAAGCTATAAAGAACTGGTTAAGTGGTTCTTTTATAAAGAATAATTTTGGATTTCGGATATCGGATGTTCGATTTCGGATTTACCGAATAAAATCCTCGGGAATGGAAAACATTTTCGGGGATTATTTATTTTAGCCGTATGAGTAAAAGCGTTGCAGTAATGGATTTGGGTACAAATACCTTCCATTTATTGATTGCCGAAGGCGAGATCCATGACTACCATGAAATTGTACATATTACAGAAGCCGTTAAGTTAGGCGAAGGAGGTATTAACAAAGGCCATATTTTGCCAGATGCTTTTCAACGTGGCGTAAATACCATGCAACGCTTTCACGAACTTATCGCGGCCAACAACGTTAGCAGTGTAAGAGCAATAGCAACTTCGGCCTTGCGAAGTGCCTCAAACGGAAAAGATTTCATTACAGAGGTTGAAGTCCAAACAGGCATCGCCATCGAAATTATTGACGGCGAACAGGAAGCTGCTTTTATCTACAACGGTGTAAAGTTAAGCGGCTGCTTATCGGCCAAAAACTCCCTGATCATGGATATTGGCGGAGGCAGCGTTGAGTTTATTTTGGGCAACGCAGATAAAATATTGTGGAAACAAAGCTTTGAAGTTGGCGCTGCCCGCCTCATGGATCAGTTCCATCACACCGACCCTATTCCCCCGGCATCTATCGAGGCTATGAATTTGTATCTCGAGGATACCCTGAATGATTTGTTCATCGCCACTACAGGTATTGAAATTGACACCCTCGTTGGCTCATCAGGCTCATTTGAAACTTTTGCCGGATTGATCGAAACAGAAAAGGCCCGGCCCTTTGATTTGAAAAGTATCCAGCATTATGATTTTGATGAAGAAGAGCTGTTAACCATCACCAATAAGCTGATTCTTTCAAGCCATAAAGAACGATTGGGTAATCCGGGAATTATTCCGGTGCGGGTTGATATGATCGTAGCTGCTTCTTTGGTTACCCGTTTTATTATGCATGCGCTGGATATTCACAAGGTAAGTATGTGTACTAACTCATTAAAAGAAGGGGTTTTGGCAGAGATGTTAACCTAAATGGAGAAAACAACCCAGCATGATGAAAAACCGATCAGCAGTACTACGAGTGCGCTAAACAAAAATTCTTTTCTCAAGGCAAAAATTGCCAATATCAGGCACAGTATTACATGCAAAAAAATAACGAAGGCTTCGGCTATTATAATAAGCTCTTCATTAGCAACCCATCTAAAATATATAGTATAAGCAGCTAATATCGCTAAATTGACGCCTACAACTATCATTTTATTGCCACCTGAGCCTTTCTTCAACGTTTCCATTTTAATTTTATATCAACTTGTGGGATACTAAACCCTTACCAGTGAAACACATGTTGAAAATCCAATTATTAAAACCAGCAGGCCACCTAAAAACCAACTCCACTTACGGAAATACAATGAAAGTGTAACACAAACTACAACTTGGACAATCATTAGCAATCCGGCGAATATAAGCCCGCCGCTGGTCAGCATACTAAGCAGTGTATAGCCAACAAATACTGCCAGATTAAGCCCTACTATCTTGATACCACTTGGCTGCTTGTTATCAGGATGTTGATTTTGTGGTTGTAATTGTTCTTCCTCTGTCATACCAAAATCTCTCCTCTTAATTGTTCAAGGTACTCCCGCTTATCATCCCTGTAAAACAGGTTCATGGTTTCAAAGGGGATGATCTGCATATCTTTATTTACGATATGCACACATGATTTTTTGATGGCACGAACATCAAAGTTTTGTGCATCTATAAATTGCATAATTATCACCCTGAACAGGTTGTCATAGCTTAAGCTTGGCGCATCAATTTCGGGCAGGCAGCATAACAATGAATGCAGGTGTTCTTTCGCTTTATCAACCGAGTTACCTGTGCTGAACATATTAAGCAGATGCCCTTTCAAGCGTTCATCGTTTTCATAAACAATGGTATTTTTTGAATTATCCAGCAGGTCATCCGGATTGATCATACGGGTTAGCGGGATCACTTCGCCGCCCAGCTTAAGGGCATAGCCCATCACCAGGGCATCAGGGTTGCAGGGCACCGGGATCAGGTCGTTTTTGTTAAATATTTTCGTTTGCTCCAATATAGCGCTGCGTACCTCAGTTAAGGTGTAACGGTCTGTTTGCTCATTAAAGTTCTCTAATCTGCCGGCCTGCTGGGTAGGCTGAAAAGTTACCCCGCGAACACAGGGCTGCTTCAATGCATATTCAATAATTGCCCCTAACTCATCAGTATTTAAACCTTTTTGCAACGTAACTACCAGCGTTGTCGACAGATTATACTTGTTTAGATTTTCAATGGCCTTTTGCCTCACGTCGCGCAAATCCTCGCCGCGCAATTGTTCAAGCGCCTCTTTTTTAAACGAATCAAACTGCAGGTAAATCTCAAAATCGGGCATATAGGTTGCCAGCCGCTTTACAAAATTTTCATCCTTAGCAATCCGGATACCGTTGGTATTTACCATTAAATGCTTAATGGGTTTTGTTTTAGCGATATCCAGAATTTCAAAAAACTGCGGATGCACGGTAGGCTCTCCCCCGCTGATTTGCACTACGTCGGGCTGACCTTCATTTGCCACTATTACATCCAGCATCTGTTCAATTTCGGCCAAAGTACGGTGCCTGCCATAAGTAGGTGATGACATGGCGTAGCAGGTGGGGCAACTTAAATTACACCTGTCTGTAACCTCCACAACAGTAAGGCATGAGTGCTGCTCATGATCCTGGCAAAGGCCGCAATCATACGGGCAGCCATAATGTGTTTTGGCATTGAATTTAAGCGGCATCTCACTTCGCTTGGCATAGTTGCGGCAGTTTTTATAATATTCCACATCGGTGGCTATCAGCACCTTTTCAAAACCATGTTGCCGGCAGTTTTTAAGCACGTAAACCTTATCATCCTCAAAAACAATTTTGGCATCAACCCGACGCAAACAGGTGGAGCAAATGCTCAACGTAAAATCATAATATATATACGGGCGTTCAGGCATGGCTTATAAACAGCTTTTTAGGATATAAAAATACTTTATAATAATACAAAATGCCGGCCATAGAAACTAACTGAATTACCGATAAACCAAAACTAAAAAAGTAATCGGGCTTAATAAACTCAACCAGTAGCCGAAAAATGAGGTAGCTTACCATAAACAATTTAAACCTTGCACCATCAACAAAGCGATGGCTTTGTTCAATGAGTTTCAGTATAAGCCAAAGCATTACCCAAAACACTATCTCATACAAGTTAGTGGGGTGCCTCCGGATACCATCGCCAAAATCAATAGCCCATGATAAATTGGAAGCTATGCCATAAGTGCCGTCCTCCAGGCCGGCCAAAAAACAACCGGTACGGCCAATAATCATAGCCAGGATGAGCGGATAAACCATTAAATCGCCGGACGATACGGTTACACCTAACTGCTTTTTGGTAAGTTCAACGCCTATCAATCCGCCAAGCATACCGCCCACTATGGTTTTGTTGCCCATAAAATAGATGATATTGAAATGCGAAAACAGCAAAGGCGGATTTTCAAAAATCCCTACAAGGTGCGAGCCGATAAATGCACCCGCTGCCGCGCCGATAAAAATAATAAGCCGGTGATCGGCACTGATCTTATCTGCCGAATGTTTACGCAACCAGGCATAATACCGGTAACCTAAAAAATACGACAATGTTTCGCAAACAAAATGTACCGGGATGGATGACCGGCCAAAAGGTATGTTTACAGGGAAGTGCAAGGTTATCTTTTATAATAAAGCTCTAAAATATGTTTTTTTATAATAGCCGTAAGCGTGTACATTTCTTAACTTTTTCATAAAACCCAAATTTAGCGCCATCCTTTGTATATTGGGCGCTTAAATACACACCATGAAATTACGATCTATCGGCATAGGTATAATGTCGGTTTTAGCACTCAGCGCGTCGGCGCAAAAAGGGAAACTCAATCCTAACGATACTTCATCAAACTACAACGCGGCAGCGGCTTTTTCGCCTATGTTTTATACCGAAAAGGGTAACGACTTTCACTCGGCCAATGGCGCTCCCGGCCCTAAATACTGGCAAAACCGGGCCGACTATACCTTGAAAGTAAAACTTGATACTGTAAGCAAAACCATAAGCGGTACCGTAGTGATCAACTATACCAATAACAGTCCCGATGCCCTGCCCTACCTTTGGTTACAGCTTGATCAAAATACTTATAAACAGGATGCCCGTTCCAACTTCTTTACCGACCATTCGCCCGGCGCAGATCAGCATACCAGCGGTTACCAGATAGAATCTGTATCTGTTGACAATGGCGATGTTGTTAAAGCTGTACCTTTTGTAATTACCGATGCCCGTATGCAGGTGCGCCTTGCACATCCGCTGCAAAAAGGAGCTATTAAACTGCGGATTAATTATCACTATACTATTCCGGGCGCCTTTGGTGGCCGTACGAACTATTGCGATACCAAAAATGGCAAGATCTACGAAATTGCCCAGTGGTTTCCGCGCATGTGCGTTTATGACGACAGCCACGGCTGGGATACCCTGCCGTTTTTGGGCAGCGGCGAGTTTTACCTCGACTATGGCGACATAGATTATTCGGTAACCGTACCATGGGACATGATCGTGGCCGGATCGGGCGAGCTGCTTAACCCTAAAGAGGTGTTGACGGCAAAACAAATAGCCCGCTTAGATCAGGCCCGCAACAGCGACAAAACTATCATGATCCGCGATTTGGCCGAGGTTAATGATCCTGCCAGTCGCCCGGTTAACAAAGGGACCCTTACCTGGCATTTTAAAATGCTCAACACCCGCGATGTTGCCTTTGGTGCATCAAAAGCTTACATCTGGGATGCAGCAAGGGTTAACCTTCCAGGTGGCAAAAAATCATTGGCGATGAGCGTTTATCCTGCCGAAAGCTATGGTAACGACGCATGGGGCCGGGCTACCGAATATCTGAAAAAATCAATAGAATACTTTTCAGAAAAATGGTTTGTATATCCTTACCCTGTTGCTATTAACGAAGCGGGCATTGCCGGCGGCATGGAGTATCCGGGTATTGTGTTTGACGGCATTACCGATAAAGGCAGCGTGCTTTACTGGGTAACAGCACACGAGATAGGCCATAACTGGTTCCCGATGATTGTAGGATCAAACGAGCGCCGCTATGCCTGGATGGATGAAGGCCTCAACACTTTTATAGATATATATGCTTCTGATGCTTTCAACAAGGGAGAATATGCTCCCAAACGGGATAGCGAATACGCACCCGGAGGCGGTAATCCCGCCGATGAGATCATCCCTTCGCTGCTTGATCCGCAATCGCCGAGTATTATGACAGCTCCTGATGCTATTCCCGAAAAATACCGCCATCCCCTCACCTATTATAAGCCGGCATTCGGCCTGGTGCTGCTGCGCGAACAAATATTAGGAAAAGACAGGTTTGACTATGCCTTTAAAAATTATATCAACCAATGGGCTTTTAAACACCCGCAGCCTGATGACTTTTTCAGGTCGATAGAGAACGGGGCCGGCGAAGACCTTTCCTGGTTTTGGAAAGGCTGGTTTTACAATAACTGGCTGGTTGATATAGCGCTTATCGACGCAAAATACGCAGGTAAAGATGCGTCCAAAGGCATTACCATCAAAGTAGTGAATAAAGAACAGTTACCTATGCCGTTTACTGTTGAGGTAAAATTTAAAGACAGCAGCAAAAAACGTTTTTACCTGCCGGTTGAAACCTGGCTGCAATCCGGACAAATTACATATACACTGCCTACAACGCAGGAAGCCGAATCAGTGGCCATTGACCCCGACGCCGCCCTGCCCGATCTTAATCGCGGTAATAACAGCCAAAAGGTTAAATAGAGGAAATGCGCCAGGTGTTCAACTTTTTTAGGTTGAACACCTGGCGCATTTTTTAAAAACAACAGATACTGATTATCAATTATTTACATTATCGACAAAATAACAAATGAACAAATACTTACTGATAATCAACAACTTAAAAATTCATAGTTCTAAAAACTGAACACCCTTCTTTTTAAAAGTTGAACACTCATGCCTTTTCTCTTTTAAAGCATTCCGCACAGCACTTCGCAATACCATCTTCAATGAGTTATTTGGCTCAATTTTCCTGGCAGCAACCAAAAAACCTTACTCCAAACCGGAGTATTTAAAAAAAAATTACCGTTTTGTGCTAATTAATTACTCATCACTATAGGTAAACCACATGCTTATTGATTAAAACGGCAGGGAAAAAAATTCCCCAAACCGGGTAAATAATAATCAATAATTAAATTTCATAAATTTTCCATTTTCTTAATAAACATCAAAAATAGAGTGCACTATTGGCAACACAACAGTCATTTCGAGTTAAAATTCGTACTTTAATAGCATTTTTATTAAGTCAGCACCATTATTGCAATTACTCCCTAAAACCTAATAATTTGAAAACACAATTACTCTGCGTTTTATTTGCCGGATACTTTCTGTGCCTGGTTAACAGAGTTACGGCCCAGGAAACCAGTGATAATCTTACCTACTATTACAATAACTTTGAAACTGCTTCAGCCAATAATATAACTTCATTAGGCGCAAGCGGTGTTGGTAATGCAACCCGCACAAGTTCATCAATTACCATTGATGCATCAACTACAAGTCCATTAAATGGTTCGGTAAGTTTGAGATCGGCAGTGCCGGCAACCAATGCCATAAGTGCAATTCGCTGGGATTTTGTCGGGAGCGGCACATCAGGAAGCATTGACATGACTCAGAATGATTTTGAGTGGAATTTCATTTATAAAAACAATAGTGCAACCGGTCCGGATGATCCTGATGCAATGGCGGTTGGCAACAACTCATGGCGGTATTGGCTTATTGCCAATGGTTATACCACCAATACCATGCAGGGCATTTATATAACCCACACCGGCACAACACTCAGTTTAAGGTACAGGTATGATTCCAACACAGGTAACGGCCGCTATAATGAATTGCTAAACGCAACTATGGCTAATGATCAGCAAACCTACATGATCAAAGTACAACGATTGAAAGATGGTCGCTGGGCAATCTTTAAGGATGTTTTTGTAGCGGGTATGACAACAGCCAAAACCCTTGTTGCGTCAAGTAATGGAACAACGGGCAGCGGGTTCAGCACCTATTATTACTCCTATCTTGAATCCACATGCACAACTGCCGGCAGGTTTCAATGGGATAATTTTGATATGTATACCCGTGTGCTTCAATTTACAACAACGGGCGCAAACGGAACAGCCAATAACGTAACCCAGCCTCCTTACTACGAAAGCGAAAGCGTGATCCTTTACGGGTTAAAAATAATATCAAGGGGTAACTTTACTATCAATCAATTGGTAATCGCCACAACCGGCGCAGGTTTTGAAGCTTATTTCAACGGTTCCGGAAGCCTTTACAGATCTGACGATTCATACTATTCAACATCAGCTGATGCCTTGATATGTTCAATGAATTATACAGGAAATGCCATGCAAAGTTATAGCGTGGGCGACCTTATAACCAGTTCGGGTAATACCGATGGTTCATACTCAGTACCAGGCTATTATTTTTGGACGGGTACTGTAAAAAGCCAGCTTAATTACGGCGGCAGCCCTACCGGCACTATTACCCCGACAAGCATTAGTACACTTATGGGTAATGGCAACAGTACAGCAATAACTTATACCGGCCCTTCATCAAGCGGTAATACTATAACGTTTGTAAACGCAATCGATTGGACTGGTGCATCAGATAATAACTGGAATAACACCGGCAACTGGAGCCCGGCAACAGTGCCAACTACAAGCAACGTTGCACGTATAGGTGTAGTATCGTTTAAAAACCAGCCTATTGTACAAAGTACTGTGCCTAACGTTGCATCCCTGATACTTGGCCCAACAAAAAGTACATTAACCGGAACGCCATCGCTTATTTTAACTATCAATACCACCTATTCACTTACTGTAAATGGCGCAATTACCCAAAATCACAATAGTAGTGCCGGCGGTGTAACAACAACCATTACAGGTACAGGAACTGGTACATTAAACTGTAATTCATTTGTATTAGGCGATAACACTACACCTCCCGCGCCTACTGCGCTTACCACCCCAACGTCAAACACAACTATAATAAATGCTACAGTTCCGGTATTTAACATCACTAATTCATTAACACTAAATACTACTTCTTCGGCGCTTGGCACCTATGCACTGATATTTTTGCAAAATTATTCTGTTAACAACGCAACATTTCATCTAAACTCGGGTACGTTAACTGTAAGTAATATCTCAACTACCAACTCAAACTATGTAAACAGGAATGATGGTCTCAATACTATAACCAATGCCGCCTTAGTTGATATGGATACCGGCACCGGGGCTACTACTTTAAACTTAACGGGCAATACTCCAATAAGCGCTGCTACTGGCGGTACTATTGATTTCACCACCGGAGGCAGCGGTACAGGACTTGTGAACTATTCAGCTACTTCGGGTACGCAAACAGTATATGCTACCAGCGACAGCTTTATCAGTTCCAGTCCTTCTAATTATGATAATCTTACTTTATCAGGTGCAGCAGCTAAAACTGTTGACGGAGGTGCATTAACTGTAAGCGGAAACTGGATCACCAGCGGAGGGGCAATAAACCTCAACACCAATGATCCCAATATAGCGGTTACCGGCAACTGGACAAATTCGGCAAACGTAACACAGGATGCCGGAAGTATCGCAATAACCGGAAATACCACTAACAGTTCGGTAATAACGGGAGCCTCAGGCACGCTTACCTTCACTGGCACTTATGGTAATTCATCTGGCTCTTCTATTACAACAGGATCAGGCACAGCAACTTTCACCGGCGCATATACCAATACTGCAGGTACTTTTACCTGCGGCTCGGGAAGCGTAATTTATAATAGCGATTATACCAACACCGGAACATTTACACCTGGTACAGGTACTGTTTTCTTCAGTAAGGCAGGTGCGCAATCCCTTACCGATAACAGTACAAACGGCACAAAATTCAATAATGTTACGGTTAACGGCAGTGG
Source organism: Mucilaginibacter sp. Mucisp86 (assembly GCF_047324315.1). NCBI lineage: Bacteria > Pseudomonadati > Bacteroidota > Sphingobacteriia > Sphingobacteriales > Sphingobacteriaceae > Mucilaginibacter > Mucilaginibacter sp. Mucisp86. The sequence continues at coordinate 5,231,642 of NZ_CP168503.1, read as the reverse complement.
CACCAAAACTATGTCGGGCACTGGTAAATTCGCGGTATCTTCTTCAGGCATACTTACCATGGGAGGTACTGCTACGTTAGCTGCCGGTGGTGTTTTAACATTAAACTCTGATGCTACGGGTTCGGCCACTGTTGCAAGTATCCCCTCGGGTACTGCAATTACCGGTAACGTAAATGTGCAACGTTATATCAACGGCGGCGCGTCAAAATACAGAGGGTATCGCTTGTTAACCTCTTCTGTTAACACAGGTACTTCAAGCCCTGTTTTTACATTGGCATATCTTAAAAACAATGCGTTTGTTACCGGCACCACGTTAGCCGCAGGTGGCTTTGATGTTTCGCCCGGGGCCAATAACCCCTCTATTTACTTTTTTAAAGAAAGCCAGGCTGCAAACCAAAGCTCCTTTACATCCGGCTATTTCAGGGGGGTTAATAGCTTAACATCGCCATATTCTTTTGATGGGGAAACCGGTACCAGGTCGATAGGTGCCGGCAATGGTTTTATATTCTTTTTCCGTGGAGATCGTACCCTTGCAGGCTCTATAAGCACTGCAGTAGTTTCTACATACGTTCCGCAGCCCACCACGATGACCGAAACAGGAACGTTAAACCAGGGCAACATCACCGTAGCAAACTGGTATAACGGCGCATCAACCTTACAATATTCCAGCCCGGCTGTTAACACCCTGCAAGGTTATAACCTTGTGGGCAACCCTTATGCCAGCACCATAAATTTTGAAAAGTTTAACCGTAAGGGAACGTCAGGCAGTAATGCCAATGCCGCCTCTTCAATTTATATTTCCGGACAAAAAGCCCAGATTTATACAACTACTGCGGCAAATGTACCACCATTAGCTTTTATATGGGTTTACAACTTAACAACAAAAAACTATGAGAGTTACCAGCAAAATGCAGGGCAGATAACTTCGGTTAACGATACCACCACAACCGTTAACCCGGGTATTCAAAGCGTAGTTGGCGGCGCGGCAAGTAATATGATAGCAAGCGGCCAGGGCTTTTTTGTTATAGCAAACGGTAGCGGGCAGGCTTTAACCTTCAGGGAATCGGCCAAGGTAACTACCCAGCCTTTATCAACTTCGCTTACCGGAGTCTTCAGCTTACCGCAAGACAAAACACCTATTGCACAGACTTTAGGCACCGGTAATAAAGCCCTTATGAGCGCAGCAAATACTCCTATTGCCGCTACCAGTGTAAGCGAACCGGTTTCGCAACCAAGCCCCGTTATGCACCTACTGCTTGAAAAAGATGAGGCTAATTTTGATGGCGTTGCCCTGGTTTTTGATAAATGGGCTACCGCTAATTTCGACAAAAATAAAGATGCTGAAGACCTTGGCGGAAACGGTGCTTTGGAAAGCTTTTCGGCTTTAACTAGCGACGGCGTAAAAACAAGCATCCACCATCGTCCGCTACCTGGAAAAACCCAGGCAACAATCCCACTCTTTGCAGATGCAACAACATCAGGCCCTTATAAAATTAAATTAACCGATGTTAAAGACCTGCCCGCCATTTACGAAGTATGGCTTAAAGATAATTTCACCAAAGATTCAGTGGATCTGAAACACAACAACGCTTACAGCTATAATATTGATAAAAGCATTGCGGCTACTTTTGGGAAAGACCGCTTTCAACTGATAATGCGCCAAAATCCGGCGCTGGGCCTGAAACTGATTGATTTTAACGCCGTGAAAGTAAGTGACGGGGCTAAAACAACCTGGGTTGTTGAAAATGAGGCAAACTATAGCTCATTTAACCTGCAAAGAAGCGTTGATAACGGCAAAACCTGGGAAGACCTGAATGTTATGCAATCAAACGGCTTAGGCACCTACTCGTATACCGATCCTAATCCGGCAAAAGGCCTAAATAAATATCGCGTTCAGCTAACTGATTTAAACAATGATATCAGTCTGTCAAAAGAGTTACCGTTAATGTATGCCAATACTCAAAATAATATAAGCAACAGCCTGCTTACCATTTATCCAAACCCTGTACACGAAACGGTAAACTTAACTATATCGCAAACCAACTCATCGGCAAACTATAATATTCAATTAACTAACAGTAGTGGTGTACTATTGAAGACAGTAAATATTACTCAATTGTACTGGAAAAACAACGTGGCCGGTTTTGTGCCCGGAACATACATAATAAGGGTTACCGACAACAAAACCAGGCAATTGATTGGCACCGGTAAATTTGTAAAACTATAAAAGCGATTTGTGCATATGATAAAGAAGATTTTTTTGACGATCCTTGTTTGGGTAATAGCAACCTTAGGCTGCTTTGCTCAAATATTTGCCTGCGATAACGCAGATGACGACGCTTACTGCCCGCTTGACACCTGGGTTATTGTTTTTGCTGTAGCTGCATTTGTTTTTGCTGCAATTCATTTGTACCGCAAACAAAAATCCCTTCAGGCCTAAGGCCTAAAGGGATTTTTGCATTAGTTCAATAAATTGATCAGCAAATTTCTTATGCTTTTCTCATCGGCACCTGAGGCTGTTGTTGTACCTGGTTAAGCTCCAGCTGTTCAATAATGCCATTAACTACTTTCGGCAATTCTTTTACTGTTCTTTGCGGATTGTGCAGCTCACCTACGCCAAAACCACGCCACACCAATTTGCGTGACCTGGCATCCATAATATCGATGATCAGCGTGCCCTCTTTGTAAGGTACACGGGCGTAGCCGCCATAGCCGTAACCATATCCGTAAGGATATCCCCAGCCCCAGCCGCCATAGCCATAAAACGGACGGTAGCCCCAGCCGCCGCCCCAACCCCAGCCAAAACCCAAACCGAAGCCCGGATAGCCGCCGTAGTAAGCAGGATAAAACTCAGTTTTCATACCCCGGCCTGTAACTGTGGTGTAACTCACCATCAAATCGGGATTGTTTTCCTGAAATTTTAAACCTTTGTTTTCCAATGCCGATATCGCTGCATCCTTAACTCTTTCATCAGCCACTTCCTTTTTTACAACTGCGCCGGCTTTATTGGTCATGGTTGCAGGAGGTAGCCAGGCAAATGTACGGTAAGCGGATAAATCTGTTTTGTTTCGGGCTGCGGTGTAATAATTGTAGCTGCTGCAAGCAGACAAGGTGGCCACCAGCAAAAACACCAGCCCTGTATTAATAGTTTTTTTCATGACAAATTACTCCCTTTATTTAAAGCATTAGACTATGCAGGAAACAAAGGTTTAATTTATGTAATTATTTATTTAAATATGCCGAAAGAATACGCTTTATTAAAAAGTAACGATGTTTAGCTAAATTGTTACGACGAATAAAACAAACCCGGAAAGCACAAGCATCCCATACACAAGTATTAGCACAATGCTTGCACCATTTGTATAAGAAATATTGTCTTTATTAAATATTAAGGATTATTTATTTAACGCGGCTAACTGCGCGTAAACCTTTTCAGTAGGTAAGCCAACAACATTGGTATATGAGCCTTCAATGCGTTCAATGGCTATCAAACCTATCAACTCCTGGATACCGTATGATCCGGCCTTGTCAAGCGGCTGATATTTAGCTACATAATTGCTGATCTCAGCATGTGAAAGTTTGCGGAAGAATACTTCGGTTAGGTCGTAAAAGTTATTGTAGCGCCCTTTATAAAGTAAACAAACACCTGTAATAACCTGGTGTACACGGCCCGATAGCAGTTGCAGCATTTCAATAGCATGTTCCCTGGTTTCGGGTTTACCTAATATCAGGCCGTCGATACAAACTATGGTATCAGCGGTAAGTACAACCTCTTCCCCTACCGTTTCATCAAATGCTTCGGCTTTTTTACGGGCTATGTGTAAAGCGACTTCGGGCGGGGTTAGCCCTTCGGGATATGATTCATCAACATCTTTGAGCACCACCCTAAAATCAACATCCATAAGCCTGAGCAGTTCCTGACGTCTTGGTGACTTTGATGCGAGAATTACGGGGGGGATAGTGTGCATATCTTTAGTCCATAGTTATTGGTTCACAGATCATGGTAACAGCGGGTACTCGTGACTGTTTTATAGCAATCGCTTTATTCTATACCATATAAAAGGCCATGAACTATGAACCATAGCCCATAAACCACCCCTTACCAGCTATATGCCTGTTTGCTCATCCATTTATCCTGAACTTTGAGCACTTTCTCGATGATATCGCGGGCACAACCCTTGCCACCGCCATAAGGCGATACATAGGCGCTAACCGCTTTGATCTCTTCAACGGCATCGGCAGGGCAAACAGGTAAACCTGCAAGTTTCATCACCTCCAGATCGGGAATGTCGTCACCCATGTACAATACGTTAGTGGCAATAATACTTTTTTCTTCAAGATAGATCTTGAACCGTTGCGACTTAGTATGAGTCCCCATATAAACATCCTGGATGCCCAGGCTATTTAAACGATACATAGCACTTTTTGAGCGGCTGCCCGATATTGCACAAACATTGTAACCACATTTAACGGCCAATTGCAATGCATAGCCATCTTTAATGTTAAAGGCACGACTTTGTTCTCCCGATTCTGTTACGAAAACAGACCCATCGGTCAAAACACCGTCCACATCAAAAATGAGGGTAGTAATATCTTTTAATTTATTCAGGAACGATTCCATGGTTGTGATTACACCGATTTTTTTTGATGATTACACCGATTCTTTGAGGTGATCTCACCGATTTTTTGGATTACTGAATGTTTAACCCGTATTAAACTGCTAATTGCAAATTTAAAACTGCAAACCGCCAACTTAAAACTGCCAACTATTGATTATCGCGCCATTCGTATACCCAGGCCGATTGAATCTGCTCCAGGTGGCCTTCATTTGATTCGGCACGGGTACCTGCAAAATTAGGCAGGCTCAATACCCAGTCAAGCAGTTCAGTAAAACGGATACGGTATATTTTTGATTCGTCAAAATCGTCACCAAACTTTTCGTAAAGTTCGATGGCAATATCTTCATAATCATTCCAGTGAATTGGCAAGGCAAATTTATTATCGCTCATTTTTATTGATTTTACGTACTACCCGGGGTACGCTAATACGTTGTAAATTATACGTTTTATTTATTGTTTAAACGGATTGATGCAAATATTAGTGGCCTAAAAATTGCGACTGGTCAGGCAAAGTAACTTCAATATCGCCATCAACAATCACACACTGGCATCCCAGGCGCGAATTGATACGCGGATTAACAGCCCTGTCAATAAAATCCTCTTCCTTATCGGATATTTCCTGGATGTTATCCATACCTTTATTTACATAAACATGGCAGGTGCTGCATCCGCAAACGCCACCGCAATTGTGCTGTAATTCAATACCGTTCTCCAGGCATACGTCTAATACAGATTCTCCTTCGGCAATTGGCAACTCAACACTTTCGTGCCCTTTCTCCTCGAAATTGACCTTTATTTTATAAATGTTCATTTAGGCAAAAGTAACAAAATTACTCGTCTGCCGTAAGCCCTTTATTGTTTTTGATAATACCCTGACTTAATAAATTATAAACATCCTGTAACATAGGCATATCGCTCAGCATCCGCATGTGCACAGCCATGGTGCCTTCATCATTACGCACCGCAGGGCCGGTTTGCACATTGCGGGGCTCTTGCTCCAATACTTTTTGGGCCGTTTCCAGGATCAGCGGGCGCAACATGCTAAACTCCATCTGATTTTGTGCCAGCAACTCCTGTGCAACACCGTACAAATAATTAGGAAAATTACAGGCAAACACTGCTGCAAGGTGCAATATTTTACGCTGGGCCGAGTTAACGGTATATACATTGTTACTGATGGTAAATGCAAGCTGCTTTAAATCAACAAGAACATGATCATCAGCTCCTTCAAGACAGAGCGGGACGGATCTGAAATCTACCTCTCTTATCTTGCTAAACGTTTGCAGGGGGTAAAAAACCCCGGCATTTGGAGTAAAAGCCAGCAAACTATTCAAATCGGTTGAACCCGATGTATGTACTATTAACTTTTTATGGGCAGATAGCGCTTTAACAACAGTCGTTATAGCATCGTCCTTAACCGAAACAACAAACAACCCTGTATCGGGGTTGATATTGTCAAGGTTATCGATAGCTTCAGCACCTACATGGTAGGCCAGCAAAGCAGCATGCTGCATGTTGCGGCTGTATATCTGCATAATGCGATGCCCGGCATTTTTAAATGCAGCCGCCATATGCGTAGCAACGTTGCCCGAGCCTATTATGGTTATGTTCATATAATCTTTACAATGGATATAATTATTTAACTAACTGTAGTATAAATATTTCTGTATTTTAGGAACCAACATCTAATACCGCATGAAAATACTTAAAGTAAGCATTATAATTGTGATATTTCTTGTCGGGGCCGCGTCATTAATACTATACGGCTTCTATAGATATAACAATAAAGAAACCAAAACCTTAACCGATGCCAGCCGCAAAAACATTCCGGGCAGCTTTATCAAATTAAGCCAGGGCGTAACCCATTATCAGCTTGAAGGTCCTGATAGCGCCCAGGTTATTATACTCGTTCACGGCTTTAGCGTACCTTATTATATCTGGGACCCAACATATGATTTTTTGATAAAAAAAGGTTACCGGGTTTTACGCTATGATATGTACGGTCGTGGCTATTCAGACAGGCCGGATGTTCCATATAATCAAGACCTTTACAATACGCAAATTCTTGATCTCATCAATCAGCTTAAATTAGGGAACAAAGTAAATTTAGCGGGCGTTTCATTCGGCGGAGCGGTAATAACCAACTTTACCTGCAGCCACCCTAACCTGATTAATAAAATAATTCTTGTTGATCCTGTATATGAGCAAAAAAAACCGGCGTCTCCGCAATGTTTTACCTTATACAACGAAGCCGTAAATTCCGACGAACGGGCCAACGGCCAAACAACTGACTTTCTTTACCCCAAAAATCATCCGGAGTGGATAAAACGTTATCTGCCACAAATGAGATTTAAAGGTTTCAGGAATGCGCTGGTTTCAACCATGTACAATTACCACCAGGATGGTAAGCAAAGTAATACCTGCCTCAATAATACCGGCAAAAATGTATTGTTGATATGGGGAAAAGCAGATAAAACATTGTCACCACGTTTTGCCGATTCTATTCGCAGCGTATTGAAGGTTGATTTTTTCCCTGTTGATGGTGCTGCTCATTTACCGATGATAGAAAAGGCTGATACGGTGAATGCTAAGATCCTTTCGTTTTTGAAGGGATGATTGGTAAAAACAGCCGAAGCCGAAGACTTACGAAGTTTTTGAAACTTCGTAAGTCTGCATTTTATTTTAGCATTTTTCCGCCCAATCAATTCCCTCAGCAAGCTTCGCCCTGCTAAATTCGATATGCACTACCCTCCTCTTTTTATTATTGGTAGTACGGTTTGACGCATGCATAAGCAATGGCCTCATGATCATGATACCACCGGCCGGTACGTTGCAACTTACTTCGGTTTCCTGTTGCCAGTCGATGTTTTCGGGGCGATAGATTTCTTTAAGATGTGAACCGGGCAGCATCTTCAAAGCACCGTTGCCTTCGTCGGTATCATCCAGATGAATGCGGATAGTGAAGTTATCCTGCAGGATATCTATTGGTGGCTGCACACCAAACTGGTTATGTTTAACTGTCCAGGGGCCATAACCTGCTATATCAACTTTGTTATCCACAGAGATGGTCAAATCCTGGTGCCAGGCTACAAACCAGTTGGATGATCCGGGCTTATCAAAATAAATAGATTTAACAGCAAAGTAATCATCGCCAAAAATATTGGAGATAACGTTTCTTAGCCTGTCATTAAATATAAGAGGAAACGCATCCGGAACAGCCTTCAGAAATTGCCTTATGGCAAATACATCATCCGTTTGGCGAAACAGCGGTCCCGATCTATCGGCCGACTCGATAACATCAATAGTGGCATTAACTTCGGCACCGGTATAAATATCCTCAATAACAGTAAACCCGTTATGAGCTATATGATACCGGAGCCCGGTTAAATCCATCTAACAGAAATTAAACTGTTTTAAGTTCTTTATTACGCCTTTGGATAGAAAGCAGGAAGCCGATCACCATAATGATAGTACCACTCCAGAAGAAGTTGATGTATGGGAAGCTGATAGCGCGCATCACAATCCATGGGCGCTTGTTTTGAGGCTGCTGATAAACTGTGATCTCAACCTTTTTATTCTCAGGATTGATCCTTGAAAAACGTAGCTTCAAACCGGCATCCTCGACCTTACGCGCAAAGTCAAACACATTCCCTCCCCTGATCATAAATACAGGCTCGGCATTGTACACTTTGCCGTCGCGGGCATGCACCTCGATATTAGCACCAATAGCTACATCATTGGCAGTAAGCGGGATGTTTTGTACGGTAGCCTGTTTGTTTAATGATTTAACCAGCATAAAGCCGTCGCGGTACCTGATGGTATCACCAATAGCCACTTCATGGGCTACGGGCTCATCATAGTTTTTATCATCATTACCTTCGTCATGCCCGGCTTCGCCCTGCATGGCAAAACCTTCGCTTGGAATGGCAGTAACGTGGGTATAAAGGTCATTTAATAAATAGTGCTTGGTATCAGGCGAAGAGGACATTCCCGCATCACGGCTGGCCTGTACTTTGGGCTTAAGCACAAAGTTTTCAAGCAATTTACCGTTAGCATCATACTTTTTATAATCAACCCTGTAAAAATGGTATGGTGATGATATCGAGTCGCCAAGGTAAGTAACTGTATAATCACCCATTTTAACAGGTGTATTTTTGTAGATCATGATGTTTTCGCGGGCATTGCCGGCTTTAGCATCAAAGCCCTGAACATTAACCACACCGCTGGCATTTTCAGATACCACTTTGCTGGTACCGGCCGCTATCACCGCGCCAACCATCAGCAAGCCAAAACCCAAATGAGCCACGGCCGAACCTGCCAGTTTAAACTTACCCTTAAAAGCATCAACCAATACTTTGGCATTGGCAATAACCGAGTAAACTGAACCGCACATCACGAGGTTGAAAACGAAATTAAGACGATAAACGCCGGTTAAATAAACAACAAGTGCCGTTACCAATATGGCAAACAAAAGGTAAACACCTGTGGTAATGAAAAAACGGGTGATATCTGTCTTTTTATATTTCAGGAATTGCGTGAAGCCGGTAAGTAAAGTCACCACAAATGCAAACGACGACTGGATCACGTTATAATGCTTAACAGCATCAGAAGGAGGTGCGATCTTGGTGCCAAACATGGCGTTCCATACTGGTACCGATGTTACTACAATCAGGTGAAAACATGACAGACCTAAAAACACAGACCCCACAAACATCCAAAACTCGCGTGAGTAGGTTTCTTCGTCCTTTTTAGTAATTGGCAGTTCCTTCCATCGCCATACCAATACATAAACCGACAAAACAAGGAATATCAGGATGCCAATCACCAGTTGCCAGAACATACCCAAATCGGTAAACGCATGTACTGAACTTTCGCCTAAAATACCGCTTCTTGAAAGGAATGATGTGTACCATACCAGTACAAAGCTCAGCAACACCAGCATTGTAGCCGTAAAATATGAGTGGCCTGTATTTTTAAATACGATAAGTACGTGCAATGCCGCCACCATAGTTAACCATGGAAATATCGAGCCGTTCTCTACCGGGTCCCAGGCCCAAAAGCCGCCGAAATTTAGTGACTCATATGCCCAAAACGAACCCATAATAACACCTGTACCCAATATCATGGAGCCAAATAAAGCGTACGATAACGCCGGTTGCACCCATTCTTTATAGCGTTTTTGCCAAAGCCCGGCAACAGCATAAGCAAACGGAACAACGATTGAAGCAAAGCCAAGGAATAAAGTAGGCGGGTGAATCACCATCCAGTAATTTTGCAACGAAGGGTTCATTCCCTGCCCGTCTTTAATAAAGTCGAGGTAGTTTGGCTGTGAAAATATTGGCGCTTCTATACCCGAGTTACGTAACAACAAAAATGGCGAACTGCCTATCCGCTGACCGAAGATATCAATACCCAGTACCATAGTACCCAATATCACCTGCGACAGGGCCACAACGGTCATCACAGGGCGCTCCCATGATTTAGCTCTTGCAATAAGCACATTACCTAAAACGCCCTGCCAAAAAGCCCAAAGCAAAAAGCCCCCCTCCTGTCCGTTCCAGAAACCCGAAACCAGGTAGTAAACAGGCAATGAACGCGAAGTATAAGCCCAGGCATAATGATACTCAAAATAATGATTGTAAAGCACATAGAACAGGCAGGTGCCCATTCCTAAAATAGATATGGAATTTACGTAAAAACCTAAACGGCCTAAACGCTGCCAGTTGCTGTCGGCCTTACCGGCATCATCTGTAGTAGCAAAATAGTAACTTATGAATGACAGCAGGGCTGCACCAAACGAAAGAACAATAAAAAACTGGCCGATTTGTCCCGGTAAAAGGTGTTCGCCCTTAAAAACTGTATTCATCAAAAATGATTAAATGCTGGCTTGTTTAGCCTTCGCTTCTGTAACTTCTAACTTATCCTGGGTATATTTTGATGGACATTTCATCAGGATTTTTGAGGCGTGAAACTCGCTGCCAACCATCTGGCCGGTAAGTACCAGTTGCTCTGAACGCTCAAAATCTTCCGGTTTGGTACCGGTAAAAACAACTTTACGCTCCTCGCCTTTGTTATCTTTCATATAAAATGAAAAATAATTAGCATCCTTAGTTGCGTCATAAACCATTTCTTTTCCCTTGCTAAAATGGCCTATTACATGTAGTTCACTGCTGGTTTGCTGCGCCTCGGCAAAGGTAGCATAGGTGCTTGAGCTTGAATAAACACTAATGATAACCGCTATGGCTATAGCGATAACAACAAGACCAAAAATTGCACTTTTTTTCATCCGCGGTTTATATTATTATAAATAACGATTTGCAAAAATACAAAACGTGCAGCGAATAATGTTTATTACAAGACATATGTATTATTTAGAATCATTCTTGATAGGTGAAAATTTGTCTGAACCCGAATTTATTGAATTTAAAGAATTGCCAGAATGAATAGCAAATTCGGTAATCCATATCGCGACGATGTCCGATTAATCTTTTACAAATTTGGCACTTCTTATAATGTAATATCCCAGGTATCCTCTATTCAATGTCAGTATAATGTATGAAGAGGTATCCACCTGATCATCGTTAATTGCGAGTATGCTTCTGTCAGTTTCTCCGAATTCCACGTCTACATGCGCCCTCCTTTTCGAACCATCATGATACTTATGCCTGATGTTAACTTTAAAAACCCGTTCCTGCTTATCACAAAAAACATTATTTAAAAGCAACAGTACGGCAACAGATATTGCTCCTGAGAAAAAAACACCTCCCCAGAAAACTTTCATATCTTTAATAAGAAAAGCAGATACAACCAAACCTGATAGTACCCAAATAGACACTACAGGCCAACGGGGAACAAATGTATCATCAAGTTTATGAAATGCATAGCATAAGGATACAACGGACATACCCCACAAAATATATTCTGCAATCTTTAATCTTTTGGCTTTTAATTCCCGTTTTTTATTTTGTTGCTGTTGCTGATTCTTGAATTTTTGGATAGCCTTATACACTCGATAAATATGCGAAATTTATTTAATGCATAATCCCTAATCAACATTTAGCATTTCTATAAAACAAAAACGAGATGAGCTTTTTCAAGCCCACCTCGTTATATATAAAACTATTAAATCCTTAATTATGGCCAGATACCCAGGTTCTGGTAAGATACCGCTATCTTATTAATAGCACCAACCATAGCAGCATTACGCAGCGTGCCGATCTCAGGGTTGCTTTTGTAGATCTCCCTGATCTCGTGGTATGAACGGATCATGGTATCTTCCAAACCTGAGTTTACCAGCTCAAGCTCTGATGCGCCTTTAATAATAGTTGAACGTTGAATCGGGGTCAAAGCTACCCCGGTAATCCCCTCAACCATGTTTACCAGGTTAAGGTTGGAGTTTTCTTCAAACCTGCGGTTCATGCGGCCGAAAGCTACGTGGCTCAGGTTCTTTAACCATTCAAAATAAGATACAGTTACACCGCCTGCATTGGCAAACATATCAGGCACAATCATGCCGCCATTGGCATAAAATATTGCTTCGGCTTCAGGTGAGGTTGGGCCGTTAGCGCCTTCAACAATGATCTTAGCCTGTATGTTGCGAATGTTTGCTTCTGTAATTTGATTTTCGAGGGCGGCAGGCACCAGGATATCACATGGTTGCTCAAGACCTTCCATGGTATTGGTAAACTCTTGTACTGCAGCAGCGTAGCCTAAAATAGAACCGGTAGCCTTACGATGCTGGAATACCGCCTCGATATCTAAACCGTTCTCATTATAAATAGCGCCTTCAAACTCACAAAGACCAACAATGATCGCTCCCATTTCGGATAAAAACTTAGCCGAATAGTAACCTACGTTACCAAGGCCCTGTACAATTACCCTTTTGCCTGATAAGCCCGGCAGCAAACCGATCTTTTGCATATCCTCGCCAACGCTTACACACTCGCGTGTAGCAATAGCTACACCACGGCCGGTTGCTTCCCTCCTGCCGGCAATACCGTGCAAGGCGATAGGTTTACCGGTTACCGCCCCCATAGCATCCAGCTGACCGGGGTTCATGGTGGCATAAGTATCGGCAATCCAACTCATTTCGCGCTCACCCGATCCATAGTCAGGTGCAGGTACGTCAATGCTTGGGCCAATAAAGTTCTTTTTGATTAACTCAACAGTATAACGGCGGGTGATGTTTTCCAGCTCGCTTACCGTGTAATTTTTAGGATTTATTTTGATCCCGCCTTTCGCGCCACCAAACGGGACATTTACAATAGCACATTTGTAGGTCATGAGCGCGGCGAGGGCCATCACCTCGTCCTCGTTCACCATTTCGCTGTAGCGGATACCGCCTTTGGTTGGCGACTGGTGGTGCGAGTGCTCAACACGCCATGCGTCAATTACCTCGAAACCGTTGCCCCTGCGGATAGGGAAACGGAAGCGGTAAACACTGTTACATGATTTAATTTGATCAAGCAGGCCCGCATCCTGTTTGGTAAATTGGGCGGCGTAATCGAAGTTTTTACACACATCGCTAAAGAAGTGTGTTTCTTGGTCGGCAATCAAAATATTCGTAGCCATAACTATTGTATAAATATTAATCTCTTAAAAAAGTGAGCAAATTTGGTACAATTTTTATCAATATTGCAAATATTTCTTAGTTAGTGTGCCCTATACACCACCCAACACCGCCATAAAAAATATGTTTAAATTGTTTAAACATATTATTTGAACTACTTTTCGTTTTCGACTTTTTTTAACCGGCGATCTATAGAAAACAGGTAAATGGCCAGGCCAACAAAAATTATGGAAATAGTTACCACAACTACGTAAATTTTTCCCGATTGGCGCAGAGCGTCGGCCATTTCAACTTGCTGGCCCTGCTGCGCGAAAACAGCGGTACAAAACGTAAGCAGTAACAATAAAAGCGTTAATTTCTTCATCTTAATTTATAGCGTTCTTCTTATTCTCAATTAAACGGATGCGGTAGCGGATGGTTGCTATCCAAAGGGCAATAAAGCTCCAGCCCAGCATGGCCGGGTAAAAGGCTATCTTCATGCCGTTATCCAGGTCGTATTTACCAAATGCAGGGTTACCGCCGCTGCCGGGGTGCAATGAATCTGTTAAACGGGGCAAAACAAATATCAGCACGATCATGATCGGGAATGCGAATATGTTGTAGATAGCCGAGATCTTGGCCCGCTTCTGCTCTTCATCAATAGAGTTACGAAGCACCAGGTAAGCACAATACAGCAAAAATGCTATCGCAGCGCTGTTTTGCTTAGGATCGCCGCTCCAAAACTCGCCCCAGGTATATTTTGCCCAAAGCATGCCGGTTAAAAGGCCTAAACTGTAAAACAGCAGACCAGTGTTAACACACTCAACAGAGGCGAGGTCGTGCTCCTCTTTACCCGTTTGCAAGTACTTAATACTGAAATAAACCGATACAACAAATACCGTGAGCATCCCCATCCACATAGGTACGTGGAAATACAAATTACGGATGGTTTCGTGAATAATTGGCAGCCTCGGCGCTTTGAAAACCAGGCCGGTGTAAAAGGTAGATAATACAAGCAAAACAGCCGCTACCTTCCACCATGTTTGATAAATAAACTTCATATGATTTGTACAGGCAAATGTAAGGAAATTTCATTGTCATTATCCATCAGGTCATTGAGTCATTATCTCTGCAAATAAAAAAATGACTTAATGACGCAATGACCTAATGACCAAACTAATCCCCCGGCTCATAATCCACCGGCAGCAGATCGCCGAGCTTTGCTTTTGACCATGAACCCTCATAAAGCGGGCTCGGGCTTGATACCACAATACCATTCATATCAAAAGCTATATAGCCTGAGTATTTGGTCATGATACTGGTTTCATAGTTGGGCATATCCAGCGGATGGTAAACATCTTTAAATTCGGTGGTTTCCTCGCGCTTGGTATAAACAACGTATAAAAAGTGAGGAAAAGTAAGCGCATAGATGCCATCCTGCGGGGTTTTACGCAGGATCTCAAATTCCTGGTAAGGCAGCTTCGCGAGGTTTTCACGATACCACTTAGTCATTTTCGACAGGTTATAATAACGCATTGCCGAATCGCGCGGGCCCTCACGGTACTTTTTCATCTTCTGCATCAACACGGCTTCTTCAGGCCGTTCAGGGTTAATTTGTCTCGTAAAATCATGCGCCTCAAACCCTTCTTCTTTTAGTTTGCCTTTGTAAAGCGAACGGTAAAAATGCTGGGCGGAACCATAGTAGGCCTGTTCGCGTTTTTGTTTCCAAAGCTTCTTCTGAGCAGCACTGCCGGGCAGGTTTTCGAACAGGGCACTACCTGAATAAGAGATAGTATGCTCAATAGCATCATATAAAAAGTTTTTCAGCAAAAATTTGGTGCGATAGCCCAGCGCCAGGTTCTCTACCACTAAAAACTCATCGCCTGATGCTTCCAGTTGCTGTTTCCCTCTATGGTAAATTATATTAAGGATATGCGGATTGGTAACTTTACACTCCTTGCCGTTTTCAGTATCGCCAACAAATTCCTTCCTGAACAGTTCGTAGTTCTTTTTCCAGTCGGCACTGCTGCTGATCACTACTTCGCGCAGCATCAGCACCTTTTGGTTAACCTCGATACTCAATTTTGCAGGTTCACGGCCAACCAGTACAGTTGTAGAATATTCTTCAATACTTACGCCGGTAACCACCAACTGGTATTGCCCCGGCTTTACACCAGCCAAAGTAAAAGTTCCATCCTCTGCTGTAGAAGTGCCGTAAGTGGCATTATTTAAAAATACGCTGGCATTGGCTACCGGGCTTTTAGTATCAGCCCGCACCACCTTACCTGTGATAGTACCGGTTTGTGCCGAAACAACAAGCGGACATAAAAACGCAACAAGCAAAAACCAATAAAAACGCATTAAATAAAATTAGGATATTTTTTCAATCTACTAAAAAACACATTTTTTATGAACGGTTGATGAATTGTTGTTGTATAATTTTTGTTGCGGTGGGTTTACCTGAACCTGAATCAATTTTATGTACTAAAGATTTTTTTGGATAATAGCAGAAAGGGCAAACAGATCAATCGCGCCACAAATAAGGGAAAAGTAACAGTGCCGTAGCTATAACAATGGCGTTGATAGCACACAAAACGCCGATATTGCCATAAAAGAAGCTTCGGTCTACCCCATCCATAGCGCTCTTGCTCAACTTAATAAGCACCAGTATAACCGGGATGATAACCGGAAAGCTTAATATAGCCATCAATGTACCGTTATTGCCAGCCTTTGATGCAATGGCCGAGATCATGGTAAATACAGTTGAAAAACTTACACTTCCTAATAAAACAGCAAGAAAATAATACAGCGGGTCGCCAAGGGTATTAGGGAAAAACACTTTAAAAATCACCAATGCCAATGTGCTCAATAAAGCCATCAGCAAAATGTTATAAATTGTTTTAGAGAGGATAATGGCCTGAGGACTGGCAATGGAATAGTAGTAGAGTAACCGGCTTTTACTTTCCTGCATGAAGCTTTTGGCTATGGCATTTACCGATGCAAACAGCATAATGATCCAGAACAATACGTTCCAAACTATTGCGTAACCACTACTGTTTGAAAAGCCGGGATTTAAATTAAGGGAAATATAACAAACAAAAACTGTTGAAACCACATATAGCAAAACGCCATTAAAAGCATATTTAGACCGCCACTCCAGCAAAATTTCCTTTTTTAGCAGGTACCAGGTTTCGTTAATAAGTTTCATGACCGCAAATGTAATAATTACCCGCGAGTGACGGCGGGGATTTGACAAGCTAAAAAAATTAGCTTAATTTTGAATACAATATACCAATTACCTATGCCCATAGCTTATTTCCGCACACCGGTTGGCATTGCCCGCATTACCGAAGAAGATGGCTTTATAGCATCAGTATCGATACGGGACGAGGAATATGAAATTGAACCTGCTCCCACTCAGTTATTGCAAACAGCTATTGACCAGTTAAATGAATATTTTGCAGGCACAAGGAAAGATTTTACTTTTCCGATAAAGCAACAAGGCAGCGAATTTCAACAACAGGTTTGGGACGAGTTATTGCGCATTCCGTATGGAACAACCATTACCTATGCCCAGCAGTCTAACCAAATGAGTAATCCCTTAGCTATACGTGCAATAGCTTCTGCTAATGGCCGAAACCACCTGTGGGTTGTAGTACCATGTCACCGGGTAATAGGCTCAGACGGCAGCCTTACAGGTTACGCAGGAGGCGTTTGGCGTAAAAAATGGCTACTTGAACATGAGGCAAAGGTGCTGGGCGTTGGGCAAACCAAGCTTGAGTTTTAAACATCAACCCTCAACAACCTCGATATTTTCTCATGCAGCTGATACGGTTGGAATGGCTTCGAAAGCACATCATTCATCCCCGCCGTTAAAGCCTCCTGCTGCTCATGGTCATAACTTGCGGCCGATAACGATATAATTGGCGTGCTCCGTTTGGGCTCCTCAAAATCAACCCTGATGGTTTTGGCTGCCTGGTAACCGTTCATTTCGGGCATGTGGGTATCCATTAAAATAATGTCGTAATCTTTATTGGTGAGTTTCTCAATAACCTTGCGGCCATTATCAACCATCTCAACCTCTACGTTCCAATCCTTTAATATTTTCGAGAGCATGAACTGATTTACCATATTATCCTCGGCCACCAGTACCTTTATGTTGTTAAATGGCGGCAGTACCCTGTCTTTCTTAGGCGTTAACTTATCTTTAGGTTTAAGACTGATGGTATACCAGTTTACAAAATTGAAAGTGCTGCCCCTGCCTACCTGGCTGCTTACTGTAAGCTCGCCCCCTTTTAATTCGGCAAGCTTTTTCACTATAGTTAAGCCAAGACCGGTACCTCCATATTTACTTACGGTATCTTCTTCGGCCTGTTCAAATGATTCAAAGATCCGGTTAAGCCTGTCGGCCGGGATCCCTATACCGGTATCCTCAACGCTGAACTTTAGTTTTACCTTATCATTATGCTTTTGAAGTACAGTGATCTTAAGCTTTACATATCCCCTTTCGGTAAACTTAAGAGCATTGCTCAATAAGTTCATCAATATCTGATTAAGGCGCAATGAATCAAGCATAAGATATTGCGGTACTTCCTCTTCAATATCGAGCAAAAATTCGATATCATTTTCGTCGGCCTTAAACTTAAGCAGGTTGAAAACTGAGTTTACAATATCGTAAACATTATTTGCGGCACGTACAATGCTGAATTTGCCGGCCTCTATCTTCGAGATATCAAGCACATCGTTTATCACACCTAATAAAGATTTTGACGAAGTATCGAGCAGATCGAGCATGCCTTTTTGCTGATCGGTTAAGTTTGTTTTGCGTAAAAGCGATGTAATGCCAATAATGCCATTAACCGGTGTACGCAGTTCATGGCTCATGTTAGCCAAAAAAGTTTCCTTTACCTTTTTGCTGTACTCTGCGTTTTCTTTTGATTTGATGAGCTGCTCCTGGTAACTTTTTTGCGGAGAAATATCGCTGATATTGATAAAGATGGTTTTATTGCGGTAAGCTGCCCGGCATTCTACCCAAATTACCCTTTTATCAAAAGTTTCGAACTTAAACTCAAAAATGGCAAAGCTCAAATTGTCTTTAATGATCTCGCCCAGTTTTTTTCGAAAGGCTGTCCTATGATCATCAATAGCCAGGTCAACAATACTTTTACCGGTCAGTTCTTCCGGTTTAAAACCCATTATCTTTTCGACAGTTGGGTTTATATTCGCTATGCGGAGGCTCTGCGCATCAACCGAAGCGATGATATCGGCCGAGTTTTTTACCACAATGGCATAATCCTGCAGCACATCATTCTTTTGCTTTATTTCGGCCTGGTTACGGGCCAGTTGTACAAATGAATCAACCTTAGCCGATGTGATGTAAGGATCAAGCGGTTTATAAAGGTAATCAACAGCCCCGGTACCGAGACCTTTAACCGCATACTTGGCTTCTTTTGAAATAGCCGTTACAAAAATCACCATGATATCTTTGGTACGCGGATTTGATTTAAGCATTTCAACCAGCTCAAAACCATCCATTTCGGGCATTTGCACATCAACTAATGCTATAGCGATATTGGTTTCCCAGGCTATTTTAAGGGCCTCGTTTGGCGATGTTGTAGAAAATATTTTGATATCATCGCGTTTAAGCAATGCCTCCAGAGCAATGATGTTCTCTTCTCTGTCATCAACTATAAGAATATTAACAGGGGTCATTTAATATTTATTGGGGTTGGTGATTGTTACGATAGTAAAAGCTTAAAAATCTCATCCTGAGTTAAAACATATTCGGCAGCGCCTAAATTTATAGCTGCCCTTGGCATTTCGCCCATTTCTGCGTCGCCCGGCTCCTGCGCTATAGTAAGGCTGCCGCTCTTCTTCAATTTTAATAAACCTTCGGCGCCGTCCTGGTTGGCCCCCGAAAGCAATATGGCGATACATTTATCACCGTAAACCTCGGCAGCACTTTCAAAAGTAACATCTATCGATGGTTTTGAATACCATACCGGTTCCGAAACATCCAGGCTAAAATAGCCGCCTTCCTCAATTAGCGTATGGTAGTTTGCAGGAGCAATATACATGGTATTCGTTTTAAGAATATCCTTATCCTCAATTTCGCGCATGTACATACGGCTATTTTCAGCAAACAGTTTTTCTATTTCGCTGAAAAAGTTTTTTTTCCTGTGTATGATAAGGATTACCGTTTTTCCCAGTTTTTCGGGAAGATCTTTTATGATCCTGAACAAAATTTTAAACGAGCCTGCCGAGCCCCCAAATAACACTATCTGGGCGTCATGCCATCTTTCCAGTAACTTTTTATCAGGTCCCAACTTTTTGATAAATGTTTTCCTTTTGGTTGATCACCTTAAACTTACTTTTAAACGAATCGGACCGGATAGTTTCTTTGCTGCCAAGGCATAAATATCCCAGCGGGCAAAGGCTTTTGTAAAACAGGTCAAGGATCCGCTCCTGCAGAAACGTTTCAAAATAAATAAAAACATTCCGGCAGCTTATCATCTGAAACTCATTAAATACCGTATCAGATATTAAATTATGTACTGAAAATAACGTATTCTGCTTTAACTCATTATGTATCGATGCAGCATCGTACAAAATAGTAAAATGATCGGTAATTGAACCCTTTAAACCAGTGTATTGATAGTTTTCGGCATAACTTTTTATGTTGCGTAAACTGTAAATACCCTTACGGGCCTCCCTCAGCACCTCGGTATTGATATCTGTACCATATATGAACGACTTTTTACCCAACCCTGCCTCGTTCAGCAATATGGCCATGGAGTATACCTCCTCGCCTGTTGAGCAGCCCGCGCTCCAGATTTTAGTGTGCTGATAGGTTGAAAGGTACGGAACAACCTGGGTATTAACCGCACGGTAAAATGAAGGATCGCGGAACATCTCGGTTACGTTAACCGTAATCTCCTCCAGGAAATTCTGAAAAAACTCAGCGTTATTAATAAGCACGTGTTTAAGGTCATAAAACTCAAACTTATTGAGCAGCATGATGCGGGTCAACCTCCGTTTTAATGATGCTTTGGTATAACCCGAAAAATCAAACCCATGAACCTTTCTTACAATATCAATAAGTTCATGCACCTGTGCATTTGATATAATTCCCTCCGCTGTATCCATAACTAACGTTCAAGCCATAGCTGCATCAATGAAATAAGCCTGTCCATATCAACCGGTTTAGTGATATAATCGTTGGCGCCGGCCGCTATGCATTTTTCGCGGTCGTCTTTCATTGCTTTTGCCGTTAATGCTATTACAGGCAACTTTGCCCATTTGTTTTGCTTGCGGATATGCCTGGTGGCCTCGTAACCATCCATTTTAGGCATCATGATATCCATAAGCACAATATCAATATCTTTTACATCTTCCAGTTTTGCAATGGCTTCTTCCCCGTCGTTGGCTATCTCTACATTAAGGTCATAAGTTTGCAGGGCGCTGCTCAGCGCAAAGATGTTTCGCATATCATCATCAACAATAAGCACTTTTTTCCCCTTAATGGCTTCCTTACCTTTAGTTAACGTTTTAGGTTTAGCAGGTGCCACAGGTGAAGCCTGCGGCGTTGTGGTATTGGCAGTTTCACTAATCTTGTTGAGGAACAGGTTAACCTCGTCAATCAGCCTGTCGGATGATTTATTGGTTTTAACCACCATGGCATTGGCATAATGCATCAACCTGTTTACTGATGTTTTATCAAGTTCCATTGCGGTATTGATAATAACCGGCAATGCAGCAAACCGGTCAACTTCCTTAATCTTATCCAACAGATCCAGGCCCGAAATATCAGGCAGGTTAAGGTCAAGGATCACGCACTGATATTCGTTTTCATGCAGCATCCTGAATGCCGACTCCCCGTCAAAAGCCTGATCTACAGTGATACCCTGGCTTTGCATCAGATCTTTCAGGGCCTGGCTTTGGGCTTTGTGATCTTCAACCAGCAGTATCTGTTTAAACCTGGTGCCACTTTGTACCATGATATCAGCAAAAAGCTTATCCAGCGTTTCGGTATTGATAGGCTTTTTCATGAAGTTGATTGCCCCTTCCTTACGCACACGGTTTGCAGCAGCATCTCCGGCAGACATCAGGTGAACCGGGATATGCATCGTATCTTCGTGGTTCTTCAACTCCTTTAATATCTGCCAGCCATCTTTACCAGGCAGCATAATATCCAATATCACAGCATCAGGCCTGGCCTCCTTAACAATTTCAACAGCACGGGTGCCCTCATATACCATAATTGATTTATAACCATGGTCGCGGGCGTAATCCTGCAATATGTTGGCAAAATTTTTATCATCTTCAACAATCACTACCAAAGGCTCTCTGCCCGGATCTCGCGGTCCGGCTTTAGCCGGCGCCAAAAATTCGGCAGCTGCCTTAAAGGTTTCTGTGGTTGGCAGTATCACGTCTTCAACGGTAGCCACAAGTTTTGCTTCATAAGGCACAGTAAGCACAAACTCACTGCCGATACCCGGCTCACTGCTCAAACTTATGCTGCCGCCCAAAAGGAAAGCGAGCTCCCGGCTTATAGATAGGCCTAAACCGGTACCGCCGTATTTGCGGCTTGTTGAGCCATCGGCCTGTTGAAATGCTTCAAATATTACTTTCTGCTTATCGGCAGGGATTCCTATTCCCGAATCCTTAATGGCAAAACTGATGGTTTTATCTTTTGCACCCGGCCTTACATTGATAGCGATAGAGCCATTCTCAGCCGTAAACTTAAATGCATTACTTAACAGATTTTTGACTACCTGCTCAAGTCGTACCTTATCGGTAAATATGGTTTGAGGTAGTTCTTTAGCTATATTTGTGGTATAATTG
Organism: Mucilaginibacter sp. Mucisp86; assembly: GCF_047324315.1. NCBI lineage: Bacteria > Pseudomonadati > Bacteroidota > Sphingobacteriia > Sphingobacteriales > Sphingobacteriaceae > Mucilaginibacter > Mucilaginibacter sp. Mucisp86. The sequence continues at coordinate 5,209,631 of NZ_CP168503.1, read as the reverse complement.
ATTTTTTTGTTGCTGGCCACTTCGGCGAACAGCATTTCCATATCGCCTACAATATCCTTTACCTTAATATCCTCATTTTGCATATCCAGCTTGCCCGATTCAATTTTTGACAGGTCGAGGATATCATTAATCAATGTAAGTAAATCATTACCGGCATTGAAGATCACGCTGGCATATTTAATCTGATCTTCAGAAAGGTTAGCAGGCTTGTTATCTTTAAGAATACGCGCCAATACCAGGATACTGTTAAGCGGGGTACGCAGTTCATGGCTCATGTTAGCCAAAAACTCCGATTTATATTTACCAGTTGTTTCCAGCTCTTCAACTTTAAGGTCAATGGCCCGGCGCGCCTCTTCAATGGCCTGGTTCTTTTCTTCAAGCAGGCTGGCTTTTTCTTCTAATTCGGCATTGGTGGTGCGAAGCTCTTCCTGCTGTACGCGAAGCTCTTCCTCCGATGCCTGCAGCTCTTCTGTTTTTTGAACAAGTTCTTCGTTAGTGACACGAAGCTCCTCCTGTTGAGCTTCCAGCTCTTCGGCCTGTTGCTGGGTTTCCTCGTACAGGTCGTGCATAATGGTACGCGCCTGCGACGTATTAACAGCTATACCGATATCACCGGCAATCGCTAAAAGATATTCCGATTTATTTTTTGAAATCCCTTCATTAAAAGCAACCTCCATTACCCCTTTTAACTTTTTATCAAAAAAGAAAGGTATAATAAATGATTCGGCCAGTTCAGTTTTTAATACTGATGATGAAAGTTCAAGCTTATCATTCAATTTGCCTTTTACAACCGCGGCCTTACCGTCTTTAGCTACCTGGCCAAGCCAGCCTTCGCCCATTTGAACCGATTTTTTAACGAAATCAGGATTGTGGAAAGCATACGAAGCATAAAGTTCCAGTTTTCCGTTATCTTCATTAAACAGGTAAAACGTACCTGTAGCTGCATTGGTGTAAGTACAAACCTCTGATAAAATATTATTTGATAATTCCTTTTCAACCTGCTGGCCCTGCATTTTTTCGTTGAGCTGACCGGTACCTGTAAGCAGCCAGTTTTTGGCTTCATTGTCGGCAAGTACTTTACCAAGCTCAATATTGGCAACACGAATTTCTTCTTCAATTTTCTTTTGCTGATCAAAAGTTTTTTGGATGTAGAAGAACAATACCAATATAATGATCAGGAAAATAATAGAACCGAAAATAATGATGAGCACAACCCTGTTGGATGCCGTCTCCGAACTTTTTTTACGATCCTGTAAAAACTGGCTTTCTGATTTGATAATATTGGCTATGATCGATCTGATCACGTCCATATTGTGCTTGCCATTCAAAAACATATCGTTTTGCACCATAAAGTCCAAACCTTTGGCCTCGCGGGTATCAATATCTGTTTTTAATATAGCGCGCTGCGATGATACTAATGATGTTAACGAATCAATACGGGCTTGTTGAATCAAATTGTCTTTGGTAAGATCTCTTAACTCCTGCAGGTCAACACCAATACGGGGCAGCGCTTCGTTGTATGGGTCAAGAAATGCTTTTTTGTTGGTTGCCCCGTAACCACGCATCCCTGTTTCGGCATCAATTAAATGCTGCAACAGGTTATTTGACGAGCGAATAACGTTTTGCGTATGATCAACCCAAACATTATCATCCTCAAACTGGCGGATACTGGTGTAAGACAAAACGCCAACTATGAAAACAAGTATAATTGATACCACAAAGCCCGCTAAAACCTGCTGGCGAAAAGAAAATTTTAACATTAGGTATTCGTATTAATCTGAATTACAAATATGTTTAAAAAAAAGCTGTAATGTTAACATTACAGCCAATAAAACATACCAGGAATATTAATTTACTGCGGTAGTATCTGTAGCCGTTGGTATAAAAACCTTTGGTTTACTACTCAAAGCCCCAATCAAAGCCAAAACCGGACCGGCAAACATTACATACCAACCCCACTGAAATTTAAGCTGACTGGTTAAAAATTTATTGATACCCTTGAACGGTATAAAACTGAATGCCGAATTTACTTTCATAATGGCGGCAACCAGCAAGAGCACAACAAGCACCACCGAAAGCCAGGCAGCAACACGCATAATTTTAGCCTGGTTAAGGAACGATACAATGATGCCAACAACCGCTACCAGTAAAAGCACCAGGCCATACGGCTGGTTAAGCTTATAAATATTCCAGCTGGTTACGTGGAATACCCGCAGCAGAGGGCAATAAGTTGCTGCAAATAGCAGGGCAAAGCCTACAAATGATAAAATTGAGCTAAGGCGCATATTTAGGTTGTTATTTTTGAGTGATCTCCATTTTATCGGCAAAGTGGGCGCAGTAGTCGCGCAGGTCTTCTACTATATTTTTTTCGCCTGTTGCACGTAAAAAGCTATCCCCCATAGTTTGCAGTGTTTCGTAGAAAAAGCGTTTCATTTCATCAACAGGCATGTCCTTTGTCCAAAGGTCGATACGCAGGGTATTCTGGTAGCTCTGGTCCCAAAGGGCAAGCATCATTGATTTTACAGGCAGGGCCTCTTTGTTAGTTGAATCGGTTGATTCCCAAAGGATATGTTCAGGAACGTTATTATCATCAAGCGTAACGGTAAGCTTTATTTCAGCGGTTTTCATTTCAAATTTTATTTAACAAGTAAGAATATAATAATAACCAGAACAATGAAGAATGTCTCCACCATCCATATTTTTTTGGTTTCGATAAAAAAGTTGCGGAACATGATATCAATCACAAAAACCACAAAGGCAAACAGTAAAAAGATCCAGCCTATTGTGCCTCCCCAATGTTCAAGCGGTCGGCCGGCTATGCCAGCTCCATAAATAAAAACATAGGCTGCTACCGCCACCAAAAACGCGGTAAAAAAGTTTAAAGGGGTAAATCTGAATTTCATTGATTAGGCTTAATGTCTTTTTTTGCTTTTGGATGATCGGCCGCTACCCTGCCTTGCCGCCTTTGAGCCGTATTTAGCTTTATCCTTATTGGCATCAAACTTTTTACGCTGGTTAAGGGATTTCTTTTCGTGGAAAGCCCCTTTAAAATCGGGATCTTCTTTACGTTTTTGAGTATCTATTTCCCGAGCCTGATCCTGGCGTTCCTCATATGGGGTCTCCTCAATAAACACATCATCGGGAATATTTTCAACCGGGATGGTTTGCTTGATGAGTTTTTCAATTTTGCGGATATAATACTCTTCAGATGGTGTAGCAAAAGTAATGGCCTCGCCCGATTGCAGCGCACGACCCGTACGGCCAATCCTGTGTACATAATCTTCATAAACCACCGGCACATCAAAGTTAATTACGTGGCTTACATCGCTTACATCAATTCCCCGCGATGCCACATCCGTAGCTACCAATATCTTCACATCATCGTTTTTGAATGAATTGATGGAGTTGATACGTGTATTTTGTCCCTTATTAGCGTGGAGTACTTTCACTTCATCTTCGCCAAATTTGCGGGTAAGAAATTTAAACACATCTTCGGCCACTGCGCGGGTTTTGCAAAAAACAATCAGTTTGGTGATCTCTCCCTCGTTATCGAGCAGTTTTTTGAGCAGGTTTATTTTGGTTTTGATATTGGGCACATGATATAAATGCTGGTTAACCGTTTGTGCCGGCGTAGCCTGTGGGGTAACCTCAATAACCGTTGGGAACTCCAAAAAGTTGGCCGAAAGCTGGTGCACCTTCTCACTCATGGTAGCCGAAAAAAGCAGGTTTTGCCTTTTCACAGGTACCACTTCCAATATGCGGTTTATCTGGGGCATAAAGCCCATATCCATCATTTTATCGGCTTCGTCAAGTACCAGCACCTGCAATGGTTTGGTCATGATATGCCCGGCAAGGTAAATATCCATAAACCTGCCCGGTGTTGCCACGATAATGTCCACACCTTTTTTTACCTGCTCTATTTGTGTTTTAGGGCCGAGGCCTCCGTAAAGCAAAACAACCCGTAAATCAGTATAAGCGGCAAAAGCCCTGATATTTTCCTCAATCTGCATGGCCAGCTCGCGTGTAGGCGAAATGATCAAAGCCCGGGCATGCTCTCCCTGTGCATATTTCAGCTTCATGATGATGGGCAATACATAGGCTGCCGTTTTACCAGTACCAGTTTGCGCTATACCCATTACATCCTGCCCGTTCAATATAGGAGGAATGGCCTTTTGCTGGATAGGCGTAGCTTCCGTATAACCGGCATCGGCTATTGCGTTCAAAATTTGCCGGTTAAATTTAAAATCATCAAAGGTTACTGCCATGCCGCAAAGATAGGCTTTTTGTTGAAGTAGGAACAATGCCCGGAACACGGCGGTGTCAGGAATTTAATAGAAGCAGGAAGTCAAGAATCAGGAGGCAAGACGGTTGGGTAAGAGATAAAAGAAATTAATATGATTTTATTGGCGTATGCCAAATAATTTAATGCAAAGCGGAATAAGTCCGCAGGAGATGGCAATGAAAATGGCAACCCTTACATAGTTGAGTGTTTGCCAAAGTGCAGTCCTGTTCAACAAGTCTGTTGAAGGAGCCTGTGTCACTGCCATTTTCTGAAAATTAATAATATTAGGGGCAAAGAACGATAATGTCCACACCCTAACGGCGATATGAACTGCAAACAAAATTAAAAGCCAGTTTTTGACAGGGTCAATTTTCCAACAGAAAACGAGGGCAAGAATAAATGTGATTTCGTGAAAAGAGTGTAATCCGATCCAAAAACTTTTAAGGCTTGCGCCTTTTCCATCCAGCAGAAGTTTAAAATTATCTGGCGGCGAAACCGTCCATTTGGGAACAAAAACAAGGGTTTCAAAAATTTGCGCCCCGTTCATCAGAAAGTAGATAAGCGTAGTGGTGCAAAGCCATATTTCGGCCCTTGCCAGATAGTTTGAAGTTATATTTTCCATTGTTATCATTTGTTATTTAACTTTTCTGCTGTTGCTTTCATTATAGCTGTTGCTTCTACAAAGTAGCGCTCAATAGTTTGAATTTCGCCGGGTGAGAAAGTTGAAATGAGTTCAGTGGTTTGCTGTTGCAGTTCATCAAAGAGCGGCGTTAGAAGCTTCATACTATTTTCAGCATTAGGAACGATGATTACCTTCCTTCTGTCGTCTTTGGTAAATTGCCTTTTCAACAACTTCTTTCTCTCCAAGCGATCAATCAAACCGGTTACCGCGCCGGTAGTCAGTCCGGTTAGCTTTGAAATCTCGCCTGCTGTTATGGATTTGTGCTGCAGTATCAGCCCTAAGTATTTGTGATCTGTACCTGAGAGTCCGGCTTTTCGGGCTATTGCTTCGTGCATAAAGATAGAAGCATCAGAATATTGCCTGCTGGCTGCCCTGAATTGTGATAATAATTTATCTTCAATATTTTTCCTCATTATCTAAATATCTTTGTTACAAAGATATTTATTTATTATACAATAATGCAAATGCTATTGCGCAATTCCATTAGTTTAAAAAATTTCGCATATCCCGCACTTTTAGCCAAAGCCCGGAATTAATGCAGATCGAAAAACGATCAAGGGAAATTATGCCGATTTTTAATGCATTAATCGAATTACACGAACTTAAAATTTAAGATCCGTGCAATTCGATTATTTGAGGCAGGTTTGAAAACTTCTGTGAAAATTTTATAGTATGATCCTGCCGATCAGATTGAATTATTAATAAAAGGATCAGGCATTGTATACCGCAGCAAACTCCCTGGCAAAATCCTGCAAAGTCACCTTTCCGGATTCGGTTGGCCTGTGCTTATCATAATCCTCCCATATTTTTGCACTTCTTACGGCAGTACCCATTTCAACAAAGTTGCGGGTCATTTCGGGCGGAACACCTGCCTGCTGTAAGCCCTCCGCAAGTTGTTCATCCGTAAATTCAATCCACGGTAAACCGGGCTTACCAATAGCCTCACCCAAAACAGCAGCTACATTACCGGGCGTTGATTCATCGCTTACAATATACCTAACACTTTTACCGGTAAAATCCTGTTGCAACTCTTCAGCAATAGCTGCGGCAATATCTTTAGGGTGTACCATGATCAGCCTTGCATCTGCAGGATAGTTTGACCCAAGGATGCCCTGATATTTGATAAGTGGAATGCTACTGAAGAAATTGATATAAAAAAATGGCGCACGGATAAATTTAACAGCTACACCATCTAATCCACTTAAAATTCCTTCAACATCATGGATGCCTTTTATCGGTCCTACGCCACTATCCAAATGCGCACCGATGCTGCTTAACGCAACCACTTTTTTTATGCCCGACCGCTTGATAGCTTCAGCATAACTTTTACCTGTTTCATTTTGATAGGCCCTTAAGCTTTCGGCGCTAAAACTTGGCGGTACCATGGCGTAAAGTGCATCTGCACCGGTAAATGTTTGTGTTAAGAAATCGGCATCGGCCAGTGAGCCAATTGCAGCTTTAGCGCCTAATGATTCTATCTCTGCTGCCTTATCGGCATTGCTGCTAATTACTGTTACGTTATGCCCTGCGGCAATTAAAGTTTGTGTTAAAGGTTTGCTTATATTGCCTGTTGAACCTGTTACTATAATTTTCATAATGTTTTTGTTTTTATTTGAAAGCAAAGGTATTTTTGTACTTACTTTTTTACAAGTACTTACCCCAAAGTATGTATCACCATGACAGCTATAAAAGAAAGCTCAACCATACAGGAAAACAAACAAGCCGCATTTAAAGAATGCCCCGTAACTTATGTAATGGAGCGTATAGGCGGATATTGGAAACCTATCATTTTGTTCCACCTGTTAGCCGGCAGCAAACGCTATGGTGAACTAAAAAAGTCTATCCCAACTATTACCGAAAAAATGCTGATCCAACACCTGAAACAACTGGAAGCTGACGGCATCATCATAAGAGAATCTAAACCTGTTGTGCCGCCGCATGTAACCTACCGGCTCAGTGAAACGGGTATGGGTTTACGGCCTGTGATGTATGCGATGTCTAAATGGGCGGTTGAAGACAGCGAAGCAAATGGAATGCCTATTTACAGGAGTTTGGGAGAGTTCCCTACCGAGGAAACTTTTGCTGAAATGTAATTACGTTCCCGAAGCAAAACTTACGAAGTTTCAAAAACTTCGTAAGTTTGACCTGTTATAAGCATCATATTAATAAATCCGAAATCGAAATTCCGAAATCCAAAATCAACCCATGTCTACAATCCTGATAAAAGCAGCCACCATAGTTAACGAGCATAAACAATACGTTGCCGATGTATTGATTAAAGATGGTTTGATAGACCGTATCGATTCAGTGATTGACGTGCAAGCCGATGAAATCATCAACGCAGAAGGCCTGCATTTGCTTCCCGGCTGCATCGACGACCAGGTACATTTTCGCGAACCAGGCTTGACTTACAAAGCCGACATTTATACCGAATCACGCGCTGCTGTTGCCGGTGGTATCACTTCATTTATGGAGATGCCGAACACCGTGCCCAACACCTTAACGCAGGAACTTTTGGAAAATAAATACCAGATCGCTTCACGAAATTCACTGGCCAATTATTCGTTTTTTATGGGCGCGTCCAACAACAACCTGGACGAGGTTTTGCGCACCGATACCAGCAAGGTTTGCGGCATAAAAGTATTCATGGGATCCTCCACCGGGAACATGCTCGTTGATGACCCGCACACGCTCGAAAAACTGTTTGCACAATCACCAATGTTGATAGCTACACATTGCGAAGATGAGGCTACGATCAAGAGCAATCTTGCCCACTATAAACAACTGCTTGGCGAAAATATCCCCGTGCGGATGCATCCAAAAATCAGGAGCGCGGAGGCTTGTTATTTGTCATCATCAATGGCGATTGAGCTGGCAAAAAAACACAACACCCGCCTGCATATTTTACACATTTCTACCGAGCGCGAAACACACCTTTTTGAGAATACAATCCCGCTAAAAGATAAGCGAATTACCGCCGAAGCCTGCATCCACCACCTGTGGTTTACTGATGCAGATTATGAAACAAAAGGCAATTACATTAAATGGAACCCCGCGGTAAAAACAGAGGCGGACCGTGATGGTATTTTACGTGCCGTGCTTGACGGAAGGATTGACGTTATTGCTACAGATCATGCCCCGCATACCATTGAAGAAAAAGAGCAACCTTATCTGCAGGCCCCATCCGGCGGCCCATTGGTTCAACATGCTTTACCGGCCATGCTTGAGCTGTACCATCACGGCAAAATAAGCCTTGAGCAAATAGCAGAAAAAATGGCACACAACGTAGCCACCCTTTTTCAAATAGAGAAACGCGGCTTCATCCGCGAAGGTTATTGGGCCGACTTAGTACTGGTTAACCTTAACAAACCATGGAACGTAGATAAAAACAATATCCTGTATAAATGTAACTGGAGCCCGTTTGAAGGCAACACATTCCGCTCACAGGTAGCTTATACTTTAATATCGGGTAACCTGGCTTACGCCAACGGAAGTCTTATTGAAGGTAAAGCTGGCAAACGATTGACTTTTAATAGATAAAGCATATCAAAACTTTCAGAATTTAAGGATTTACAGAATTTTCTGGAGGGGAAAAAGCATTTGCTTCTTCTTTTTTAGTTTGTGACTTCTTCTCTACTATGGCGCAAGTCTTGCGCGGTGGCCACGAGGGTGGATGACTTGTGACTCTGTATCGTCCTAAAATAGGTGTACCAGAAGGCACAAGTCAGCCCTACATTACCCACCACACAAGACTTGCGCCAGAAAAAGGCCAGAAAAAGGACCTGGGTGGTAGCATTAACTATTCACCCCAACAAAAACCTCAACCTCTGCACTATCAGCATTTTGCGATCTTTCTCCGTAAACGTCAAAATCGGCCATATATCTTCTGTCGATATCGCTCGTCCAGATCTGATGCCAGGTTTCGCCTACTGCCTGCGGTAGTACACCTTTAGCTATATACCGGTTATAACTTCCGGGCGGCACAGTAATGCAAATCAAGCCTTCAGGGATATTATCTTTAGTAGCAACCCTACACCCAAGTACCGCGGTGTAATAGCCGTCCTTATCACTTTCATAATCGGTGTAAACGCAATAAATGTCATCGTTTAAGCGGTTCACCACCTGCTGTAAAACATGCTCGCTCATAAACCAGTTCCAAAGCCCGGCTATGTCTTTCATCGCCTGTCCATTTTGATTTGTAGTGCGTACAGAAATCCCGACTAAATAAAAGCCCTTTATTGTTATTTTATCCATATACGGAGCTATTACTATTTGTTATATTGATATATAATTAACTTTTAAACAAATAATTATAATGATTATATAAATTATCAATTTACTACTATAACTACTCTATCAACTTTCTCAATTTCTCAAAAATCCCTGTCCAGTTTTGCTCCGAATGCGCTTTGGCTTCTTCGTTTTTTACATTATCCTGGGTAATAGTAAGCTCGGTTTCGCCGCTATTTTCGGTTAGGTTATAGGTGATGTTAGCATAGTTTTCGGGCTTGTCATCGGTACCGCTCATGCTGCTCCAGTAGCTATATTTTACAAATGTACCGGGATCAATATCCAGTATGGTTCCGTGGTCCTCGTATTTATGTCCGTTCCATTCCCCGCTGAATTTAATGGGCTCCCCTACCCTCCAGCTCGACTCCAGATTGGTACCGAAAAAGTATTCTTTTACCATGGCCGGATCAGTTAATCCCTGCCAAACTCTGGCCATGGGCGCTTTAAATTTCACCTGTACGTTTACTGTTAGTTTTTCCATAATGTAGCTTTATTTAGTAGTGGTTTATCTTCAGTTATCATCTGCTCTTTTATCTTCTCAAAATCGGTGCCGGGAACTTCAAAAAAACCAAACCTGAAGTTGTACCCCCATGCCTTTTTATTGCTGATAAAATCGAGCTCATTAATCATCGGGGCTATAGGAGCCTCCATGCATTCATAGTAATTTACATTGCGCCTGTAAGGCGTAAAATCGATAGCCATTTGCTTTTGATAAATATCTTCATCCCGCACCTGGCCAATGGCAGTAAAGGCTTGTAAAGGTGTATCACCATTCATTTTTTGCTTAGGCGAATACACCGCTACCCAGTCGCCAACTGCCATACGTTTAAGCGGTGCAAGCTTGCCATGATTAGCCTGAATAAAGCCCCCGGAAATACCCCGGCTAATGTGATCTTTTGATACTACTATTATCCAATGTTTCATAAGTGTATGGTTTAAATTACCCGCAAAAACACGACCAATAAAAGTCGCGTCCCTGCTATGATGAAACAAAGTAACAATGCGCTGGTGACAGCCTTATGTCAGCAGGAAAAAAAGAAAAGAAATTAATTTATTTTTTGGGAGATGGTTGCTGTGATCTCCCGTACGCGATGCAACAGAGTGTCTGGTTTGATGATCTCGGCACGATCGCCAAAGGTCATGTACCAGCGGGCAAAGCCTTCTAATGAGATGGTCAAAAAAGTCATCTCAATTTTATTACCTACAGTTTTTTCAGATACAAAACCGCCATAATATTTTTGATGATCAAGATAGCTGTGAATCTCCTTATCAACTTTAATCACTACCTGTTCAAGCTGCTTTTCACAAGCCATTTTATCAATGTAATCCTTTAGCGTGGGGTGCTTACTGTTTACATAACTTTTATCGGTAACCACCAGTTTCCTGATGCGATCTATCCTGAAATCCCGATAGTCACTACGCAGGCGGCAATAGGCTATCAGGTGCCAGAAGCTGTCCAGAAAAAAAACACCTACCGGCTCAACTTCCCGTTTGGTATTTTCCTGCGAATGGGCAGCAAAATAATCGATGCTCATGATCTTTTTACATATGATGCAATCCAATATAGTTTGGATATGATCGGTGCTTCCTGCCCTTTTCTGGCTATGACTTTTTAATACTTCTATGCTCCCGTCAAGGTTTTCCAAAGCATCCTTTTCCGACGATTTAAGGATAGCCCGCACCTTATACATGGCCGACTGGTACTGCGCCATGGTTGAGGTATCGGTAAGCTTTTCAACAAACTTTTCGGCAGTTAAAAAAGCCGTAGCCTCTTCGCGGGTAAACATAACCGGCGGAAGACGGTAGCCATCCATTATGGAATAGCCAACCCCGGCTTCGCCTATGAGGGGAATGCCCGCTTCTTCGAGCGTTTTAATATCCCGGTAAACAGTACGCAGACTAATATTGAACCTATCGGCTATATCACCGGCCTTTACTACCCTGCGTGATTGTAGTTGGATCAAAATTGCTGATATTCGGTCGATGCGGTTCATGGCGTCCAAATTAAATAAAAAACAATTTACCTTTGATTAATATTTATCTACATATGGCCGTTCAACCCGAAGAAAAGATCATAACATTTGAAACTTATTATGATGTGATGCTTGCACACATCATCCGTACCAAACTGGAGGGTTATGGCATTCCCTGCTTTATTGCCGACGAAAACACCATAGGTTCAAACCCGCTTTACAACCAGGCAGTAGGTGGTATTAAACTTAAAATTTTCGAGCGCGACCTTGAACGATGCCGTGAAATTTTAGCCGCCGAAGGTGATCTTCACGACCAGGACCATATTGAAATTGATGATGAAACACTAAATGCTGTCATATGTCCGTACTGCGGCTCAACCAATGTACGATATGGTTCGGCAACCGAAAAAAGGGTTCACTGGCTTACCGCCATCGTATCATTTTTGCTAATGATATTCCCTTTTTACAGCCGCAAAGCATGGCATTGTTTTAACTGTCAGCGCGACTTTGAATGATTTTTTTTGAAGCCGGAAGTTTTAACCGTTGAGTTAAAAGTCTTCATTTTATACCCAAATAGGATCTGGCTCAGAAACTCAATACTTACGACTTCAGACTCAAGACTTAGAACTTATGACTTAATACTGTTTTTTATATATTAGCGGTATGTACAACCGCCGTAAGTTCATCAAATTATCTGCTGCAGGTGCTTCATTTGCAGCCATTTCTAAATCTGCTATAGCAAAAACTGTCATTTCTAAACCAGAAGGCGGTTATCCTATCGTTATCTCAACCTGGGATTTTGGCATTATTGCCAACAAAGGTGCCTGGAAAGTATTATCGGCCGGAGGCCGTGCCCTCGATGCCATTGAAGCCGGAGCACGCATTCCCGAAGCCGAAGATATCAGCAATCATACCGTAGGTCGTAGCGGCCTGCCTGATCGCGATGGCCATGTAACCCTCGATTCATGTATTATGGATGAGTTTGGCAATTGCGGGTCGGTAGCTGCTATGGAAAATATAGCTCACCCTATTTCAGTAGCCCGTTTGGTGATGGAAAAAACCCCTCACGTAATGCTGGTTGGCGAAGGTGCAACCCAGTTTGCAGTTGAACAGGGAATGAAAAAAGAAAAACTGCTAACCCCGGAAACTGAAAAGATCTGGAAAGAATGGCTTAAAAAAGCTCAGTACAGCCCCGTTATGAACATAGAAAACGGCGGCAAACCGGGCAATAAATACAACCATGACACTATTGGTATGCTGGCCATTGACGCTAAAGGCAATATCTCAGGAGGGTGTACAACCAGCGGCATGGCCTTTAAATTACATGGCCGCGTGGGCGATAGCCCAATTATAGGTGCAGGCCTTTATGTAGATAATGAAGTTGGCGGGGCAACGTCAACAGGTGTTGGCGAAGAGGTGATCCGCAACGTGGGCAGCTTTTTGGTGGTCGAACTGATGCGCCAGGGATTATCGCCCGAGGATGCCTGCAAAGAGGCTGTAAACCGTATTATCAAAAAGAAACCGGAAATAGCTAAAAAGATCCAGGTTGGCTTTTTAGCAATTAATAAAAAAGGCGAATATGGTGCTTACGCTATACAAAGCGGCTTTTCATATGCTGTTTGTAATGCGCAGCAACAGGATCTGTTAATTCCGGGAAAAAGTTATTATAAATAGAGATTATTTGGTTCATGGTTGATAGATCATGGTTCATGGCGAAAAGCTATTAGGATGTTGGGTTAAATAGACGAATCCGGCTATGAACTATCAACTATGATCCATGAACTAAAAAACATAAAAGAAAATGTATCAACCCGTATCGCTCGAAGTTTGTGCTAATTCGGTAACATCGGCCCTGGCGGCCCAGGAAGGGGGCGCTGTGCGTGTTGAACTTTGCGAAAATTTAAAAGAAGGTGGCACCACCCCATCGCACGGCACCATATTAATGGCCCGCAGTCTGCTCCATATCAAGCTTTATGTACTGATCCGTCCGCGCGGCGGCGACTTTTTGTACAATGATATGGAGTACAAGCTTATGATGGCCGATATCAGGTATTGTATTGATGCCGGCTGCGATGGCGTTGTAATAGGTATTCTTAAAGAAGATGGTACCATTGACATTGAACGCTGTACCGAAATGGTGCGCCTTGCCCGGCAATGGGGCCTTGGCGTTACATTCCATCGCGCTTTTGATATGTGTGCCGATCAGCATAAAGCCCTTGAAGAAATTATTGAAATGGGCTGCGAACGCGTGCTTACCTCGGGAGGTAAAAGCACTGCTATTGAAGGCGCCAGCAACTTAAACCGCCTTGTTGAACAGGCGGCCGGCCGTATCAGCATTATGCCCGGCAGTGGTGTAAGTGAAGCCAATGTGGCCGATCTGATTCATTTTACCGGGGTAAAGGAAGTGCATTCGTCGGCAAGGATCAAGGTTGCGAGTAAAATGAAATTTCATAACGAAAGTATCATGATGAGCGCCGAAGCTGGGGATGAATACAGTATTGATGTTACCGGGGTTGACCGGGTTAAGGAACTGATCAGACTGGCAAATAGTTAAATAAAAGATTCAAGAAACAAGATATCAGGACATAAGACTGATATCTTGTAACATTCCGTTAAAAGAACGTCACCGGCAAAACCAGTTCTATTCTGTTGCGGCCTGTCCCGCCAAAAAAGTCTTCATCCAGCAGCCTGCTATACCTGATACCGAATGTGATACTATTTTGATTAAAGAATTTAGTATCGAAATACAACGTGCCACCTGCCGACCTGAAATTTTGCTTAAAGCTGCTTCCATCGGTAAAAAAGTTGGATGCGTTGGCATGGGTGTAATCAAAAAACAATGCCCCGCGTAGTCGTAACAGATAAAACAAGTTACCGAAGCCGGCATCGGGATAAGCTATTGGCAAATGATAGGTTAAGCCAACCTTGTTCATGTTATCCAAGTTTTCGGCAGTGTAACCCTTGGAGAAAGGAAAATCGTTAGAGAAACTGATCACATTATCTTTTCCTTTTTGCTGATGCGCCAGGCTGATCACAAAGTTGTGGTTCACAAACAAACCGGGGAAATAAAAGCTTCCTGTGGCTAAAAACTGTGTTGCTCCCGAGCCGGAAACTGCTGATTTGTAATTGAGGCCTATACTTTGCGCAAACCGGGGATAGATGTTTTTTTGCGCCTGCTGCGTTTGATTGCTGAAGTTAAGGTAGTTGTTCAGATAACTGTAAGACCTATCTGCAAAACTGCTTTTGTAAGCTTGCTGAAAATTAATACTGTTAAAGTACAGATCACTGCCTAACGTAAGGCTGGTTAAACGTTTGCCTTCGGTAAAATTCAATGGTACACGTAAACCGCCATGAACAGCGGTTTCATTCCAGTAAACATATTGTCCTTTGTAAAAGCTCCGTCTGTCGAGCGTATAATCAGCACCGGCCGAAATATATGGGAACAGAGCCCCATAAATGGCATCGAAACCAAATTGCTTATACCCTTCATTAGTATTATAATCAAAAGACAGTTCGGATTGGAAAGTATTCAACACATTCTCCCCGGTAATAGCGAACGAATAGTTAGGGTCGCTGATATTAGGGATGATACTATGAAAGTTAAACAATCCATGCGCTTTTGAATAATTGGTGACCGGCAAAGGTTTATTGGTTATTTCGGCAACTATATTGGCAGCCGAATCTTTTTTTAGTGCCGTGATACCCAAATCGGGCAGGTAACGTGCGTAATCAACTCCGGCCGCTATCCATTTCAAATCCTTTTTATTAGCCTGGTTAACCTGATAGCCATCAGCAGTAAAACCAACCCAGACCAGTTTGTTATCGCTTACCGCCGGCTGATAATAGCCTAACCCTGTATAATTACCGGTTGGCAACAATTCAAAAACACTTTTATTGCTAAGCATCATCACAAAGAGGCGGTCGTTTTTACCATTTGTTTGAGTGAAATATAGGGTATCTTTTTTCAGGGCGATAAAACCTATCGGGCGAAAGCTCAGGGGTGTTAAATAATCTGCTTTACCGGTGGCAATATCCGTAAGAGCTATCCCCATTTTGCCTTCTTTATCACGGGCAGCCGAAATCAATTTACCATCACCATAAAACTTAGGATAGGTATAAAACAACCCCTGGGGGTTTGGAATTTCCTTTTGTACCTTCCCGGTTGTATCTAAGATGTGCAGCTTACTCATTCCGGAGGGATCAACCTGTACCGCAACTATGCTTTGGCCGTCAGGACTAAAAGCTGGCGAAAAGTATTTTGCTTTTGAGGTGATACGGTGCTCTTGTCCTGTTTTTGTATCAAGCAACATCAATTCGCTGTAGTTACGGTAGCCCCAGCGTAAGTCGGGCCGATAGGATGCGTAAATTATTTTACCATCGTTATAATCAAAATAACTATCCAGCGAATAGGAACGGGTACTTAGTTTTACTTCCTTATTACCGGTTTTGATAACGAAAGCAGGCAAATGATCATAGGTACTTTCAGCGTAAATAATTGTGCTATCGTTCACAAACGCAGGGTATTCCCGGTTGGCGTCAAAGTGTCTCTTTCGTTCGGTAACCGGTTGGGTGTTATCTTCGGCAAATTGCTGTTTAAAATAGCTAAACCCATTATTTGAAAATGTTTTGAAACTTTCGCCGGTATATTTTTTAATGGCCCACTGAAAGGGGTAAAACCCGCCGCGATAAGCCGCCGCATCATGTGTTACATTTCTCCATAGTTCGCTGCCATATTTTTCACGTCCGTAGGCTACCATCATGTAACCAAGCGGATAGTGATCGGGCACATAATCGCGGTATGAGCCGTTGCGAAGTTTCATATAGCTGTAGTTTTTATCAGCCGCCCATAGCGCACGATAACCGGTAAAAAAATATGGTAGCCTGCCCCTGCCCTGTTCGCTCACCAGGGTTTCGTTAAATACAGCATCCCCCTCAAAAAACCAGTTAGGTACGGCCAGATCGTTGCCCAGCGCCTGCCCGCCCTCGCCAAAAATTACACGGAGAAAACGCGAAAGCCCTACATTAAAATTATTGTACTGCTGCACATGCCTAAACTCGTGGATAGCCAACTGCTGCGGCCATGGAAGACTGCCTATTTCAAAACTATTTTGATCGGGGGTTAAATAAAATTCACTTCTGAAGGGCGCTAACCCCACATAACCGTTAGCAACGGTGGTTTGGTTTTGCAGTACAATACTGATCTGTTTTTGTTTAAAGCCGATGGTAGGCTTTACAACGCCATTCATTTGCTGCACAATATTGGCTACCCTTAGTCCTGCCGAATCCAAGCCCGCCGGGAATATTACCCTTGCAGGAGCTGTGTTTACCTGTTTCCACTTTATTGAGGGTGGGTTGCCGCCAAAAACCTGTGCTTTTGATATTGTAGCAGAAAGCAACAGCGCCGGAAGTATTAATTTTTGAAGTGTTTTGTAACCGGTAAACAGATAATTCATTGAGGGTGAAAGTAAATACAAATTGCTATTTAAACAACAATGCCGCCTACACAACGCTTTTTAATTTAAACTGGTATAAAACAAGAAACACCCGCCGGTTAGGCGGGTGTAACGATAAGGTTAAAGTAAGTAAGGTTTAGGCTTTAAATATGTTTCAATATAGAAAGGCAACATTTGCAGCCTGTTATCAAATAATGGCAATTGTGTAAATCCATTTTAACTAACGGTCTAAATTTCGGCATTAAAAAACGTTGCGGCAATCCGTGAAAACACGGTATTTTTTCCGTCAAATAACGGTAAAACCGTTTACCGCAATAAAAAAACCGAAATTACTGCCGGGTTTGCAATTTTATATTTTAATGATCTTGTCCCTTTTCTTTTCGGGCGGGTTAGGCGAACCGGGCTTAGGTACATGTTTTACAATGTAGATAAGCGTATGCGCGATAGCACTTGCCGCTTTAATGCCGAAATGAACAAAAGGCCTCATCACTTCCCAGGCGTTACTATACTCAACCTGCGCTCCCCGCTTTCCTATCCTTTTCATATTGTTAGTTGCCATAATTTTAGTTTTAGATGCTTTGTAATAAAAGCATAAAAACCTTGCCACAATCAAATAGATGTATAGAAACTGGCTTTTTATTAGCTTATGCCACCTTTTTCTTCAATTCAATCACCGTGACTTCCGGCCAAATACCCAGTCTGCCCGAAAATGCAAGAAAGCCGAAACCACGGTTCACGTACAGGTAACGGTTCTTTTCATTAGCCAGGCCAGCCCAGTCAACATAGCGGTATTTTACAGGGCTCCATCTAAAACCTGGGATCTCTACCCCAAACTGTGCACCATGGGTATGCCCGGATAAGGTGAGATGAATGGTAGTAGGGTTATAACGCACCTGCTCTTCCCAATGAGTTGGATCATGCGAAAGCAGTACTTTGAAAGCATCTTTAGGTACACCCTCAAGCGCTTTATTTAAATCTCCCACCTGTATAAATCCCTTACCCCAGTTTTGGATACCGATAAGGGAGATGCTTTGTCCTCCTTTTTCGATTGTTACATTTTCATCAAGCAACAAACGATAGCCCAATTCTTTATGATGCTGTTTGAGTTTATCCAGGTTGGCTGCCTTTTCCTGTAAGCTATCCCAGTGGATATAATCGCCATAATCATGGTTGCCTAAGATGGAAAACTGCCCATAAGGGGCTTTGATCTGTCCAAACCTGTCTATATAAGGTTCAATTTCTGATGCTGCATTATTCACCAGGTCGCCGGTAAAAACAAACAGGTCGCTTTTTTGAGCTTTAGCCAGGTCGATACCGCGTTGCATAGCTTCGGTATTATCAAAACTTCCCGAATGGATATCAGATAACTGGGTAATGGTAAAGCCATCAAATGCATCCGGCAAATCCTCAAAATAAAGCGTGGTTTTATGTAACTTATAATCGTACTTACCCTTAAACATGGCATAAAAAAACGATGTAAAAGGTACCGCGGCTACCAGTACAGCTATTTCACTGATAAACTTACGCCTACCGGGAAAGGCTGGCTGTCCGCTTGCATTGCCCGAACGGCCGGCCATATTAAAAATTCCGACGAAGAAACGCCCGAGATCACCAAGGGAAAGCACAATGATAAAAACCAGTTTGGTGACAAAAAATGTGAGGAACAGGCTCAGCATCCATTCGTGAAACGGGCGCATACCACTTGCGGTACTGAAAGCACCAAATCCCAACAAAAATAAAGCAGTTACGCCTACGGATATTACCAAATACCCCCATAAAACAACACTGCGCCATAGGTTTGATTGCCAGTCGGTGGTGAGTGTTTTTAAGCCGGAATGGATATACCAATCAAATAACAAACTAATAAATGCGATAATTGCGAATACCTTTAAAAAGCCACTATTGTGCATATAAACATGTATAAGACTGCAATTTAAAAAAGTAAAGGTAATTGGAGCGTAATATTCTAAAGGGCGATAAGCGTTTGGGTCAAAATTTTAAACACGTTGGGCTGTGAAGTGGGAATGATATAAAAGGTCATTGTCATACATATTAATCTCTCGCAAAGGCGCTAAGTCGCAAAGGGTTTTCTTAGCGCCTTTGCGAGCTTGTATTAATTGCAGGTTTTCGATCAGTTACATATCAGATTACTTCACACAAAAATAGATACTAATAACCAATAGTATTTGGATACAAATTGCTATGAAAAGTCTCTTAAATCCATTTATTTTCAACGGGCCGAATATATATGCTGTCCAGGATAACAAATATACAACCACCGCTGCGGCGGCAACTATTAAAGGATTTGGGCCTTCAGGGTCATTGAAAAAAAAGAACAGCAGTCTGGAGCAAACGATTGCTGCTACTGCCAAAATCACTAATGAGGTCTTTTTAGTTCTGAAATATAAGTTTGTAATGTTGTTACCCATTGTCCGATAGATGAGTATTTCAACAAATATAGTAATGTCAAAACTGATATACTATTGTAAAATTACTATCTCAATCCGTAAAGCTTAAATTAGCATCATCCAATTTATATACTTTTAAATAATCATCCTATATCATCAAAAATGAAATTAAAACATCTGCTGTTATCAGCAACTCTTTTAACTGCATCACAGGTATTTGCGCAAAAGCAGCCAAAAACAGATACTGTTTTCTTTGAAGATTTTAACCAGTCAACTCTTAACAGAAGTAAATGGAATGTTGAAATTACCGGTAATACTGTTAATGACGAGCAGCAGGCCTACGTTGATTCGGCAGCTACTATTTACATGACAGATGGCAAAGCAGAGGGGGCAACGAACGGCGCACTGGTGTTAAAAGCTCTGTACCAGCCCGGTTTTACCAGTAAAGAGCAGCGTAAATATGATTTTATTTCGGGGCGTATTAATACCCGCGCTAAAATGGAATTTACCTATGGCACAGCTTCTTGCCGGATGAAGATGGCTTCAGGTGCAGGTTTATGGCCTGCATTTTGGACGCTGGGTAACGGCAAATGGCCCGATTGCGGTGAGATTGATGTAATGGAAACCGTTGGCGACTCAAGCTGGGTAAGCCACGCTTTGCACGGCCCGGGTTATTATGGCGATACGCCGCTTGCAAAACGCGTATTTTTCCCGGCAGGTATTGATGTTACCCAATGGCACGTATACTCGGTTGATTGGTCTTCGGAGAGTCTTATTTTTAAGGTTGATGGAAAAATCACCTATACAGTAACAAAAGCAATGGTTGAAAAATATGGGCGCTGGGCTTTTGACAATAAAAAGTTCATCATCCTTAATTTTGCTTTAGGCGGCGGGTATCCCGGTGGCGTTAATAAGGTTACCAAGCCATATCATGGCTTATCAGAAAATACAGTTAACAAAATTAAAGCAGGCGAAGCCAAAACCATTGTTGACTGGGTACTGGTAACTAAAACCAGGAATTAATATTGTTGACACATTTGTAAAATAAAGGTTATTTAAATTTTACTTTCATAAAACACAAGCTAAATTTTATTGCCATATTTTTGAATTATTAAAAATAACATCATCTACCCATGGCAATATTAACCGTTCAAATACCCGACACAGAGATCCTCACACTATCAAGCATAGTTGAACAAATATCAGGCAGTATCATTAAAGTTACTTCTGAAGAAGACCTCAATCACGGCGACTGCATTTTGCATAAAGACGATCTTTTTATTAAAAACAAACTGGAAAACAATCTGCACCATAAACACCTTTGGAACGATTGATTTTTCGATAAAAGATCCCGGTTTGTAATCGCCATAAAAAACAGGCCGTGCTTATGAAGCGCGGCCTGTTTTTATTTACCTGTGTTAGTTATGTATAATTACGCGTTCGTGTACACGAACCCTATCGTCATGACGGCGCCGGTGCCGTTCCCGGTACTCGGCAGAGCAGCTTGCAAAGCCCATTGCAGCTAATATTAACAGCGCAATTGAGCGTGAAACAGTGGTTTTCATAGCAAATAATTTATAAGTTTTAAATAGATATACTTATGCTTAATCAGTTATCATGCCATAAGGGTAAGATATTACTGGTGGTAAAGGGAATGTTACAGTGGATATTTATTGGTCGGGTAACAACTGAGGAGATATTTTAATCATCGCGCTTTTTCATGAGCCGGTTAATCCAAACAAACAAAAAGCCGAAGAACAGGAAGGCCACAAGCATCAGTAATGAATTAACAGCAACGCGGGATAATCCCAACGCGCCGATATCAAGAAACGGGTAAGGATACAAATGGCTGATGCTGCCACGGATAAATATATACACCGAATAAATAAAGGGAAACCAAAGCCAGCCTAAAGTTTGTGTCCATTTTAAATCGGCTTTTGGCACGTACATGAGCCAGTAAAGCACAAATAAAACAGGGTTTACGGAATGCAGCAATTCATCAGCAAGCTTAGATAATCCGTCCGGATGCCACAAACTACGGAGCACCAGGTTATAAACCAAGCCAACAATGGTGATATACAGGGCAATAGCACTAAAAATATGACTTTGCAAAAAATACCTCCGTATGCCCATATTAGTTTTAAATAATACGGCAGTAAGGCATGTGGCTGCAAGTAAATTGGTGAGGATTGTAAAATAACTAAATAGTTGAACCAGCTACCGGCAAGGCTTCGCCCTGTTTGCAGGTATTTTGGTATTGCTATGCTTATTTGTAACATTAAACTAAACCATATAATAACCGTAGAGGCATACAACCATTTGCGTCCTTTAACCGTATTATTGATATGTAGTTTATATTGTTCCATAGCCATTTGCAGCGCTTAAATTTATTATAAACACTCCTGTAAAATGCGAACAAATTATTATTACCCCTTAAATAAATAATAAACTACCAAAACGTAGTAACATAAATTCAGTTTCATACGTATTATATTTATGGAGGATTTTATTCTAAATTAGTGTTTTTATAACATTTTGGGATAAAATACGATAAGTATCTCCACAAAATTGAGTGACCTGATAACTAATCGCAATTAAAAATTCATTAAACGCCAGATGAAGTATGAGGGGTTATGTAAATATACCAGGATCGGTTGATTGCAACTGCTGCAAGATTTGCGGTGCACGACCAATAATTGTACTGATTAAAGATATTGGATATGTGGTAAAGTGCCCTGTTGATGACAGTCATTACAGAACCCATCCGGGCCTTATTGACATCAATGACTGGAACATACACAACACCAACTGTATTAACGGCGAAGAGGAAAAATTGATATTCAGTTTTCATTAGATGTATTTGTGTAATTTATTTGTGCATTAGTTTAACCACAATGCTAAACCTATATCTTTAGGCATTTAAATTACCCATCCTAAATATGAAATCTGTATCAATATTCATTAAAACGGCTAAAACGATTATCCCCCTGCTTATTATCACTGTACTTTTACCGGTGGTTTGCAGGGCACAAAAAGGTACCGATATTTCGCCGGTGATTGATCATATTGCAATCACTACCAGCAACCTAAAAAAAAGCACCGAATTTTATACCAAAGTATTACACCTCAAAAAGGTAGATAATCCGTTTGCCGATACCGTACATCAATGGTACAGCCTCGGTAACAATGTAAAACTTCATGTTATCCAGGCCGAACGCAACGAAAAACAGGTTAAAGGCGTACATCTTTGTTTTACCGTTTCGTCGGTAAAAGAGTTTGCCAAAACACTTGAGCAAATGAATATCCCCTACTCAAACTGGAAGGGCGATAGTAAAGAGCCAACATACCGTGCCGATGGCGTACTGCAGTTATATTTCCAGGATCCGGATGGCTACTGGATTGAAATAAACAGCCCGGCTAAAAAATAAGCCGGGCCGTCAAACAATCAAAAACTAAAATTCTTGTACTTTATTTAATATTCAAGTTCCTGACAATGGATGCCGGCTTTTTGAAGCAACGATTCAATATCGCGGGGTGAAATGTCCCTGACCTCTACACGTAAAATATTATCGCAATCTTCAAGGTCAAAGTTCCATTGGGCTATGGCAGGTATTTTGGTAAATAAATTTTGCACCCGGCTCACCTGCCGTCTCTGCCGTACACTTGTTGCAAATACCAATACATCCATTGTAATGTTATTTTGAGGTAGATAAATATTTATTAAAAGCTGAAAGCAGAATGCACAAAGCTTAAAGCTGATACCCAAATTGTTAATGCTATTTATTCAGCTTTCTTTTCTTCGTTTATAGTGGTATTAAAATCGTCCCAGTCACGGCCGAACCTGCCATGCCCGCGGCTTTTCCATCCGCACATACGGTCTTCCCATTGCGCGCGGAATTTGTCCCGGTCTTCGGGGCTCATATTTTTAAAACGCTCGGCCATACGTCCGCGCATCCATGGCGCGCCTCCGCCTCCTTTAGGCCCGCCTTTACCAAAGCCAAACAGTATTTTGCATAAAATAAATATGCCTACGGCCTGCCAGTAAGTAATGGTTGTTACGTGTAAAATATCGGGTAGTAAATTATTCCACAGCTGCATCACAACAAAGCTAATGACAGCCAGGCAAGCGATCACCCCAAGTGGGATGAAGAAAAATCGCCTTTTATAAAAAAATGGTTTCATGTTATATAATGTCTTAATTTTTAATATTCAGTAATTTCCTGGTAAAGCTGGGCAAGGCGTTTGCGTAAATGTAATACCGCATAACGTTTTCTTGAAACCAGCGTGTTGGTATTTAGCCCGGTACGTTTGGCAATTTCCTCAAAGGGGATATCTTCAAGCTCATGCCAAACAAATACCTGTTTTTGTTCTTCGGGCAATTCATCCAGCGCAAAAAATAACTGCTCCCAAAAAAGGTTGCGCAAATACTCGGTTTCGGGAGTGGTAGCTTCGGTAAGGAGTATGGCTTTAAAGTCCGGTGCCTCATCGTCATAATCCTCATCATCGGCCAGCATATCATCAAGCAGGGTTTCCGTCTTTTTTTTATGCTTGTCAGTTATTTTGTTCCGGGCCACCCGGTATAGCCAGGCGCTGGTTTGTTCAATCGGTTCAGAATTAATAACAGCGCTAAACTGGTACCAAACATCCTGGAGTATATCCTCGGCATCGGCATCGTTTTTTACCCTCCGGCGAATAAATCCCAACAGGCTTTTACCATACGAAGCAATTGTTTGTATGATGTGGCTGTTTTTGTCCTGGGGCATTATCGCTGTTGTCAATTTCTTTATCCTTTTTAAAGATAAAGACGATTGTGATTTAAAAACATTTTAATTTTTTTTCAAAAATTTCTATCCGATACTAAAAAGCCGTTCCAAACAGCTAAAACGGCCCTTATCCGGCTAAACTATTGAATTTATAAAATGATGTTCAAACACCATAAATACACTTTTGTCGAATTAAATTCATTTTAATTTAAAATACTTGAATTTTATTCAATTAATAGCGAACATTACTGTATGATTAACGAACCGGAAATTATTTTAGATAAAACCGACCTGCAGATTCTGAGATTAATGCAGGAAAATGCCCGTATCTCCAATGCCGACCTCGCCCGTGAGCTTGGCATGGCGCCATCGGGCATACTGGAGCGTGTAAAAAAACTGGAGCAAAAAAACGTGATCCAACAGTATACCACCCGCATTAACCCGGCAGCGTTGCAGCAAAAAATGCTGGCTTTTATTTTTATGAAGGCCGCCGACGGCCCTGGAAGCGATGCCACATCAAGCGAACTGGCTAAAATACCCGAAGTGCAGGAAGTACACCACATAGCCGGCGACGACTGCTATTTAATAAAAGTACGCACGTACGATTCAGCATCGCTGATGAATTTAATGCGCACCCATTTCAGCAAGATCCCCAATATTTTGAGTACCCGTACAACGATAGTGCTCGAAACCAAAAAAGAACAACAACAATTGGTTATACCCGAAAAATAAATACACCATGACACCCACAACCACAAAACCAGCTTCACCTTTATTAGTTGTTATTGCATTTGCTACCGTTTACATTGTATGGGGCTCTACCTACTTTTTCATAAAAATGGCGGTGGCAGGTTTCCCCCCGCTATTATTAGGTGCATTGCGTTTTTTTACGGCCGGTTTACTGTTAATGGTGTGGTGTGCAATTAAGGGTGAAAAGATTTTTGTAAAACAAAACATATTACATGCGGCGGTAAGCGGGTTCCTGCTACTGGTAATAGGTAACGGCGCCGTGATCTGGGCCGAACAAACTTTGCCCAGCGCCATGGTAGCAATCATGGTAACCTCGCCGCCAATATGGTTTGTACTGCTTGATAAACCAAACTGGGGCACCAACTTTAAAAGCAAAAGCACCATTGCAGGCCTTGTCATCGGCTTTATAGGTGTAATTCTATTATTCCGTGATCAGATCGCAGATGTATTTGGATCATCAGCCGGGCCGTCAAAGTTACCGGGAATGTTATTGCTCTTATTCGGTACGCTGGGCTGGGCTTCGGGATCATTATATTCAAAACATTATAACACCAAAGGTTCGGTGTCGGTAAATACGGCCTGGCAAATGCTTGCAGCGGGTATGTTCTTCCTGCCTTCGAGCTTTTTAAATAACGAGATGGAGAGAGTTAACTGGGGCACTATACCGTTACATAGTTGGTATGCTTTGGCATATCTTATCGTATTTGGTTCGATAGCTGCATTTAGTGCATATGTTTGGCTGTTGCAGGTGAGACCGGCCACACAGGTTGGCACCTATGCCTATGTTAACCCGGTAATTGCAGTTTTGCTTGGGGTAATTTTTGCGGGTGAACACGTGAATTTAATTCAGGTTTTAGGGCTGGTTGTAATATTGAGCAGTGTTTTGCTGATCAATTTGTCAAAATACAGGAAAGCGAAAACAGGAGAATTAGCAGTGGCGAAGTGACGACTAATTTGATGAGGTCATATCCATAAACTCTTCATATTTATGGATGTGCCTTTACCAGTTTTGATATCTTCTCGCCCTTGAAGTATTTTTGAAACAAATCTCTTGCTATAGTTTGCTTCTATTTTATAACCAATCTTCATTAACTTTAAAAAAGTCTTTAAAGCAATTAGCTGCTCTTCCGTTTGGGGCTTAACAATAAAGGTTTCCATAGTCCCTATAAATATAAGTCCATTTTAGATATAAGTACATCTTTAATCTCAACTCTCCCACTTCCCAAACTCAAAATATTTGCTGATGCTGATCCCTACCTTACTCCCAACAGGGTATTTGTGCCTGTCGTAATTAAGCACCCGTAATGTCAGGTCATCTTTTTCAACTATGAGTTCCTCAAAAAAACCTTTAAACAGCACCATTTTCACCAGCCACTTGTTACCTAAACTACTTATTTTAATATTTTCGGCGTAAACAACAACCACGCTGCGTTTACTTTTTATGCCACAAACTTTTGCCTGGGCCGATGTTAGCCGGGTACAACTGGCCAATATTTGCGCTGTGTACATTAATTTAGGCGAATGGTATAACTGTTCGGGGCTGCCGTTTTCCACTATTTCACCTTCTTTAAGTACTATCAACTCATCGGCCATAGAAAGGATTTCGGCAGGGTCATGCGATACCAGTACAACAGTAACTCCCCACTCCTTTACAATATACCTGATATCGTGCTGTAAGCCTTCGCGGTAGGTAGCATCCACCTGGTTAAAAGGTTCATCAAGCAGTAAAACTTCAGGACGGCTGATCAGCGCCTTGGCAATTGTTACCCGTTGCTTTTCTCCGCCGCTTAATTTGCCAAAAGGCATTTCCCTGAGTGGATAGATATTTAAAAGGTTTAATGCTTCAGTAACCTGGTGTATCGCCTGGCTTTGATCTTCGACAGGCAGCCCCTCGTATATTGTGTCCCATACGGAAATACGCGGATCGAGCTCATTATCATGCTGCGTTACCATTCGCATAACTTTATGGGCATGTTGTAATCCTCTTTGCCTGCTTAATACCTGTTCTTCCTTAAAAAACACTTCGCCATGATCGGGCTCCAAAGTACCGTACAGCAGATTTAGCAATGTTGTTTTCCCGCTACCGCTTTCACCAACTATGGCAGTTACCTTTCCCTTCGGAATAAAAATAGTAACGTTATTAACCCCCGAAGACTTATCTCCAAAAAAGTTTTTGGTAACCGATATGGTTTCCAGTATCAAATCATCTTGCATCTACGGTAATTGATTTTCAGGGGGTTAGTGAAAGACATACAGTTCGGGATTCAAGCTTCTAATCTAAAAAAAAGTTGAACGCTAAAAAACTTTATATACCAACGGGAGCAACAAACGAAAACAAATAGCTGCAAAAGTTATTCATGTAAATAACCCAATCATAAAACCATGAACAAAACTATAGGAATCCTGCTTATCATCGTCGGTGCCGCCATGCTCATCTGGACTGGCTTTACTTACACCAAAAAAGAAAAGATCATTGATGCCGGCCCAATACAGGTATCGGCCGCCAGGGAAAAAACTGTTAACTGGCCACCTTATCTTGGTGGGTTGCTGGTTATAGGAGGTATTATTATCGTTGCTACATCCAAAAAATAGCCGGCTTATTTGTTATCCACCGGTTTAAGGATGCTAATATCTGTACCTGCAAGTAACTGCTGATAATTAATGAGTTGAAACTTTTTACCGATCATGGCCGCAAATTCCGGTGACAACAAGGCGTTAAGTTCCGTTTGACGGTGCAAACTGGTAAGCGGTTTACCTTCTTTCGAATTCATCATATTGCTGTTCATATCAACCAGCACATCCATTTCGGGGCTTGGGGTTGCAGTGTGCAGCACCATCATGTTAGGTTTGTTGAGATTCAGATTGCTTACATAAGCCAAAAACGCTTCCTTTTTTGTGGCGATGGGTTCACCCCACATTTCTTTATAGGTTTCGCCGAAATAAGTTATACTGCTTAAGGTTGATATGGCCAGTTTGTATTTATGGGCCAGTTTTTCGGTAAGGGCGCGCAATTCGGGTGTTGAAAGTGCTATACCCATATGCGGATCAATATAAGTTATTTTTAACCCCGACGCCTGCGCCCTTTCAATCTGAGCAGACAACTCGGTTTCAATTTCGTTAAGTTTATAGCCGCTTTTAGCAAACGCCCGCGTTGATTGCGGAAAATACCCGTTTGAATCAACCAGGCTTGGAACAGCGGTGCGACCTGTTACCGGTCCCCAGCGATAATTTTTCCATTCGGATGTAAGTGTAAGATGAACCCCTACCGTAACATTAGGATATTTCTTCAATATTTCAACCGCCTCCTGGTACCATGGACATGCAAACTGCACCGAAGCCGAAAGCGGCATACCGGTTTGTGCTGCCTTGAGCAAAGCCATATTTACCGAGTGGTTCATACCGATATCATCCAGCCTGATCAATAAACGGGGAAGCTTATTCCCGATTTGCTGGGCCGATGCTTCTTTAATAAAAACACTACCTATAAGAATAAAAGCTAATATGAGTATCCTTTTCATAATTTTTCAGGATTGAAAAAAGCATTAAATGTCAGGCAAACAGAAAAAAAAAGGAACAACCCAACGCCTTAAATATCTCATTATGAGCATTCATAGCAAAATTTAATTAAACATTACATCATATTGTTACATAGTGCCCTCATAGCCCGTACGGCATGTGCGTTTATTTAGTATTTTAAACAAAAACGGTACTACATCCTATGCCTTATTTTTCGCCATACAGCATCTCTGCATTGTACTGTGTGCCCCCCAATCATCAGCAAAATGACCGCCTTATAAATATTGAGATAATAATAAAAAACTGGTGAAAGGTGAACACTTACGAAGTTTTTCAAACTTCGTAAGTGTTCATTGCATCATCAGGCCGAAACCAGATCTGGATTGTGGTTTACCTGACTTATGGTGAGGGCCTGCTGAATATTGAGCCCGGCACCCTGCTGATCCGACATCCATTTTTGGATGAGGGCATTCAAGGTATTTAGCTGACCTGCGTAAGCATCTGGATTGACGCCTTTCAGTTTTGCCAGATAAGCCACAGCATCGGCTATCTTTTGTTCATCGGTTTTGCCGTCTTCCTGCACAGCCCAATTCAAGTCTGTAACCACTTTAGGCAGCCATAATTTAATACCATTTACAATCACGGCAGATGCCGGCACCAGGGTTTCAAGTGTTGATTCCAGGAATTGACCAGCCTGACTTGCTTCAAGGTTTTTGAGGGTATTGGCAACATTATCGGCCACAGTGATAATTTCATGCACAGCGCCAGAAGCGTTGTGGAACAGGGATTTTACATGGTCCCAAAGGTTTGATAAAAAAGACATAGGTTGTAATTTAAGGTTTATATAATTTGATGTTGATTAGTTCGCACAGATATTCAGCAACAAGCCATCTCATCGGTTAAGAAAACCGCAAATTGATGTTACGGCCAGCCGGTTTTAATTAGAGAAGATAAAATTGAGGATAAAAATCCCCGGTTGGCACCGTGTTTATACGCTTTCGAAATGCGGGTTTTACGTTATTTAACGGTGCAGGAGCCGCCTACTCGCTTTTATCGGACTAACGCTATGGTTTACAACTCGTTTTCGTTTTCCCTTTTGGCAATTTTCAAACTAAAAATCTTATCTTGAAATTTAAAACCTTCACTATGACATATTTAAAACGCACTTTTATTTTAGGCGCATTGTTGCTTGCCTATGCCAGTAGTTATGCCCAGCAGGAAGTTGTTGATACGGCAACTTTCAGCCGTATCCGCAAAGCGGAGCTGAGCAGCTCTCAAATTCCGCAGATAGCACATTATTTAACCGATGTATCCGGCGCCCGCTTAACCAACTCACCGGGTTATGCCCGTGCAGCCAATTGGGCGGTTGCCACTATGAAAAAATGGGGAATGGCCAATGCTGCTACCGAACGTTGGGGTGATTTTGGTAAACAATGGGAAGTGCAGGATTTCAGCATCATGATGCGCGCACCATATAATGCACAGATCAGGGCCTACCCAAACCCCTGGAGCCCGGACAGCAAAGGCTTGCTGCAAGGCGGGGTTGTTGTAATTACACCGGGCCAGGCAATGGACACTACCTATCTGAACAACCACGCTGCCGATTTTAAAGGCAAATTTGTACTGGTTACAGGAAGTGCAGCAGACCATAAAAAGAACTTTGAGCCATCAGCCGAAAGACTTGCCGACACAGCATTAGCT
Source organism: Mucilaginibacter sp. Mucisp86 (assembly GCF_047324315.1). Classification (NCBI taxonomy): domain Bacteria; kingdom Pseudomonadati; phylum Bacteroidota; class Sphingobacteriia; order Sphingobacteriales; family Sphingobacteriaceae; genus Mucilaginibacter; species Mucilaginibacter sp. Mucisp86. The sequence goes on along the minus strand of NZ_CP168503.1, from coordinate 5,179,813 downwards.
AATCTCAAAGACACTTATATGGAGCCCCGGTCAATGATCACCATGTATACCAATTACATGAAGATCTTTAAAGCGGCAGATTTGATCCTGAAAAAAGCCGGGGCCCTGGCTTTCATAACCGCGGGCCGCAACAACATTAATGGAACCGTGTTTGTACAAGGGTACTACGGCTACAAGTTAACCGATCCTGAAACTATACCACAGGCAAGTATGGCTTTGGAAGACGGCCAAAAAATAAAACGCCTGCTGCAGTCGGGCCAGAAAGTTGAACTGGCTATGAGCTTTACAGGCAAAACCTCAACAGACGATACAAACGGTTATAATGTTGTAGGCGAAATCCCCGGCACTGATCCTAAACTGAAATCACAACTGGTGATGCTTGGCGGACACCTCGATTCATGGCAGGCAGCCACCGGTGCAACTGATAATGCTGCAGGCTGTATTGTAATGCTGGAGGCCGTGCGCTTACTCGATTCGCTTGGGTTAAAACCTAAACGCACTATCCGCATTGCCCTTTGGAGCGGCGAAGAGCAGGGTTTGCTGGGCTCATTCGGCTATGTTAAAAACCATTACCGGGATGGTGTTAAATTCACAGTAAAACCGGAACAGGCTAAAGTATCGGCCTATTTTAACCTCGATAACGGCACCGGCAAAATCAGGGGGATTTATGCACAAAGCAACGAAAAAGTGAAGCCGATTTTTGAGCAATGGTTAAAACCGTTTAATGACCTGGGTGCAACGGCAGTAACCATGGCTAATACCGGCTCAACCGATCACCTTTCATTTGATTGGGCGGGCATACCGGGCTTTCAGTTTGTGCAGGACCCAATTGATTATGAAACCCGCACCCACCACAGTAATATGGACGATTACGACCACCTGATGATCGACGATCTGAAACAAGCTGCCATCATCGTGGCCTCGTTCGTGTACCAGGCCAGTATCCGCCCCGAAATGCTGCCAAGGAAGCCACTTGTAAACGAAACCTTTGTTTTTGATGGTTTTTAGAACGTAGTTCCGTTATACCTTATAGCCTCACCTAAATCCTCTCCAAAGGAGAGGACTTTTTTAAAAAAAGAGTTCCCTCTCCTTTGGAGAGGGCTGGGGTGAGGCTTAGGTTCCAAGCAAACCTCATTTACTATTTTAAAAGCGGTTTTCATGCTGTATCGAATGATCAGCCTTATTTTTGTTTTCAGACTTAAACGAGATATAGTTTCTGTTGAATTAACTTTATTTCAAAAAGGGGGTTAACAGGGTTAACACAATTCAGGGTTAACATTTTATTAAAATACTTATAATCAAATAATTAACTCGATTTTATGGCAAAAATGTGTTAACCCCCTTTTTTACATATTATCGGCTAAATTTAAATTCATAGTTAACACAACACCGGGGTGTAAATTTTATTTATGGCACAGCTTCATGTTTTTTAAGGTCACCAACGTTACAGTTTTATAGCAGGGCATTTATGACGTAAAATAAATCCAGCATTATAAAAATTTCGTAATTAAATATTATTTATAATATTACGAAACAATGAGGAAAATCAGCGTTCCACATGCGGAGATTAAGGATAGGCTAAAACTGATAACGGGCAACATCAGAGAACTACGGGAAAGCAGGAATTACTCACAGGAATATATGGCGGCCAGGCTTCATATTTCTCAAAACACCTACAGTAAACTTGAGCTTGGTTATACAGCCTTAACGCTTGAACGGCTGATATTAATTGCAGATATTTTCGGTGTTAGGGTGATAAGCCTTGTAAACATCACCGAAGGATAGCCAAAACCGGGGAGTGTTTTGCAGCAGGCCCCGCTTTGATTACAAGACCTGCCATGTTAACGGTAAAACTTCAGGAGCGGTTAACTTGCTTCAGTATCCGCCTTTGTTCGGCCTTTTTGCTTAACCAGCATTTTACAAATGAGTTGATCATAATGCCCATGATACAGCAGGCAACCAATACGTAAATAATCAGGATGTGTTTTGGCATTTCAGTTTATAATTTTCCTAAATGTAACGGGTTTGGTACATGTACTGCAAGTGTTTTGAAAAATAAAGTTTCGACTAATTTGGTACAAAAGTCAATTTTGATTTCGGAATTCGGATGTTCGATTTCGGATTTATTTAAGCTTAAGAGGAATGTTTTCCGATAAAATCTGTTGGTACAAAATCAGTAAGCCACACTTTGTTTTCTGACAGATAGAATTTGTGACCTTGCAAATGCATTGTTCCTGCCGCAACGGTTAATATAACAGGTTTGCCATGACGCTGCCCAACTTTAACAGCTGTATCAATATCGCTGCTCAGATGCACATGTTGCCGGCTTCGTTTTTCGAGCCCTGTTTTCAAAATAGATTCGACCGACTGTCTCCCGGTTCCATGATACAATATATCAGGGGGCGTTTGCGGCTCATAACCAAGCTCCACTTCAACCGAATGTCCCTGGTTGGCACGGATCTTCTTCCCGGTATCATCAAACGCGAAACGTTTTTTTGCATTAGTTTCAACTATATGGTTCAGTACATCCGGGGATATATTTTTACCATGTGCCTGCGCTTTTCGTAGCAGCTCATCAACTGTTACCCAACCTTGTTCATCAAGTTTGATATCAATTGTTTCGGGCTGATGACGCAATACAAGACTTAAAAATTTACTTAGGGAGGTAGTTTCTTTTTCACTTATCATAATAGTACTAAGATAAATTTTATATCATGAATTCAACAAACCACTCAAATTCTTTCCCTGCAGAACCGGGCTATCGCCTGTGTAATGCTCCAGTGATCTCCGGTACAGGTCTTTCATTTGCTTAACCAATATCCGCGGACCAAGCACTTTTAGTTTAGGCCCAAAACCAAGCAGCTCGCGTTCCAGTTCAAAATTCATGACCACTTTTATACTGAATATTGTCCCGTCCACTGTAACCTTTAATATTTTTTGCGTGTGATGCAACGGTTTGGTAATAACATACGGGGCATTTTTATCATCTACCCAAAAAGTTACCTCAACATCGCGCTGTCCTGCCGACTTAGTTACACCCAACACATCATTGTAATACGTAGCGAGGTTAACCTGTGTATTTTCAATATATTCATCTGTGTGTACTTCAACAGTCTGGATCCTGTCGAGTGCCAGCGTAAGCAATTGTTTATTCCCTAAATTCTTTACGCCCAGCACAAACCAGCGGTTACGGTACTCCTTCAGCAAATAAGCGCTGAAACAAAATGTGCTGGCTTCCCTGGCCTTAAACGACTGATAGGTAATACAAACTGTATTTTTAGCCACAATTGCCTTACGGATAATCTCTATCCATTCCAACCCTTTCAGGTTATCATTTTTTTCAAAATCTACCACCGGTACGCTATGTGTTTTCTGGCTGTAGATCTTGTCTTCCAGTTTGGTAACCATTTCGTTAAGATCAGCAAAGTGGCCGAGGCCTTTAAATTGGCCCAGCAAACCGGCAACCTCACTGAGCACCTGCATATCCTGGTTGTTAAGCGGAATGTTGTTGATACTGTAATTTTTATCCGAATAGGTATAGTATTTTTTATCGATCACTACAATGGGCGCTTCGTAACCAAGCTTATTACTGCGCATCATTTCAATATCGGCCTGTACCGTACGGCGGCTTACACCACTGTCAATCCCCTGGTACTCATACAAAGCTTCGGAGCAGGCTTCAATCAGGTCGTCAAGCGTCCATTGTTTGCGGCGGTTTTGCAGGCAACTGTCAATGGTTCGGTAACGGATAAGGGCGTTGCGGTTTACAGGCATATTTTGATTTGGGATATTTATCACCCGTCATTGCGAGGAACGAAGCAATCGCGAATTGTACAGACACGCCTGCATAGCGGCTCTGTTTATGGAGGATTGCTTCGTTCCTTATAATGACGTAATTGTAAGGTATTGATTAAATACGTTTTTAAAATAAGGGCGTTGCCTGCGGCCCGTGCTATCCGCTCATACGCCTGCAGGCATTATGCTCGTTGGCCGGTATCCGCTCCTATCACTAACGCGCCCCATGCTCCATCGCTAAAATATATTTTATACGTCATCTCGTTTTTTTCAGGACTCCCCTGATGTTTACTCTCAATGACGGATAAACAATGAGCATTTTTTTTATAATATTATTAAATTATTTTTCACTACGCAAATACATTGCGCAGTTGCAATTTTACTTTGTATCGTTAAATAACAAAAGCAGCTAATTAAGAAACCCCTCCGCCAATTGGCGGAGGTTCTGAAGCGCAATGGAAAAGATAAAAATAAGCAACAACGAATTAACCGCATTAGGTATTAACGACGTAAAAATATTAGAGAACTTTAGCCGTGTGGCCAATGGCCTGTTAAAACATGGCGTAATGGATAAGGAACAGATCCTGGCTAATTTGGAAGCCCTTATTGACGACCCTATGCCTTATGCCCTTAAAAAAGGCGGTAAATTTAAAAACCTGGCCGAAGCGGTTATCGATTTGCGTAAAGAAGGAAAATTCCTGAAACAACCGCGAACTACTTTTGCCCTGAAACAGGAGATTGCCGATTTCCCTGTTTACGGTCTTGAGCATATTGAGGTAGGTGCGCTTGCGCAGATGAAAACCGCGATTAAATTACCGATAGCCGTGGCAGGAGCTTTAATGCCCGATGCACATCAGGGTTACGGCCTGCCTATCGGCGGCGTACTGGCTACAACTGCCAATACCATCATTCCTTTTGCAGTTGGGGTAGATATTGCCTGCCGTATGTGTTTGAGCATTTTTGATTTGCCTGCAGGTGTGGTTGATACCGAAACCGACATGCTTAAAGGGCTTTTGCTTGATCATACCAACTTTGGCATTGGCGGAGTTACCAAAACGCATTTTGATACCTCGCTGTTCGACCGCCCTACCTGGAGCGAAACCAAAGCGATCCGAAACCTGAAGGATAAAGCTTATGCTCAGTTAGGTACATCAGGAACTGGTAACCATTTTGTTGAATGGGGCGAGCTTACCGTTACCGAAGGCGCACTTAAAGGGATCCCGGCGGGTAGTTATTTGGCGTTGTTATCGCACTCTGGTTCGCGAGGATTTGGGGGGAGCATTGCCGATCATTACTCAAAAATAGCCATGAGCAAAACCAAACTTCCGCAGGAAGCCAAACATTTGGCATGGTTAAATTTAGATAACGATGAGGGACAGGAATACTGGATTGCCATGAACCTGGCCGGCGATTACGCCAGCGCCAATCACCACGAAATCCACAACAAGATTGCCCGTGCCCTCAACCTTAAACCGGTAATGATGATCGAGAACCATCACAACTTTGCCTGGAAAGAGCAGCTTGCCGATGGTACCGAAGTAATGGTGCACCGGAAAGGCGCCACCCCGGCCGGTGAAGGTGTATTAGGGATCATCCCTGGTAGCATGAGCACACCGGGCTTTGTAGTGCGTGGTAAGGGTAACGCGACTTCCATCAATTCGGCATCGCATGGTGCAGGCCGTTTAATGAGCCGAAGCGCCGCCTTTAAAACTATCGATCCAAAAGCGGTGGCTGCTAATCTCGTAGATAAACGTATCACCCTGATGGGCAGCGACCTGGACGAAGCACCGATGGTTTATAAAGACATCCATGCCGTAATGGCCGCCCAGCATGATCTGGTTGATGTATTGGCAAGCTTTCAGCCGAGGATTGTGAGGATGGCGGATGCTAAGGAAAAGCCGGAGGATTAAGCCCCCCGGCCCCCTAAAGGGGGAGTTTGTATTTTAATTTAAACGCTGCCGCAAGCGTCCTCGCTTGTGGCCCGCGTTTAGGCTATTCGTTTGAAAGGCAAATCTTGCCACTTAGCATGTAGGGCACAAGAGAAGATGTTTGCGGGAGCCGGGGATGATCAAGGCGGCTAAGGGCAGGGATTAAGTCTCAAATTGAAATTATTTATATAACGAATTAGTTTACAAGGAATCATGAAACAAGAAATCGAAAATTTTTATTTTGTTGAAGCAAGTTTACATTGGTCATTTAAATCATTGTCAGAAATTTCTTTTATAAATAAAGCACGCCTTCCTAAAGAGATCGAATTAGTCAATGGGCGCCATTTGATTTTTATCGAGTTTCATTGCATTATATGTTCACAATGGAATATATTAAACTGATGGAGGTGAATAAAGAACAATATCCTAAAAATCACTATGCAAGCTTAGAGAAGCTATCAATTACAATTTTCAAAAATCAAGGGGATAACTTTAAACAAAAGCACGAACTTAACTTAGATTTTTTATCCGAGATCAGAGCCTCGGACTTTTTTGTTAAACTTAAAGGTGACAGAGATAAAAAATTCGCACATGCTGATTCAAATTATTCCGACCCTTTTTCTTTTCACAGTTTCTCTGATGATGAAATTCAAGAAGCATCTGAACACTTAAAAAAGTTTAAATTAATTATGGATAATTGTACAGGTATATTTGATTGCGAGTTTGCTTTTCAACATCCCGATCCACGCACTGATAATTTTATCAAATTCCACACAAAGTACAAGGAGTATTATCATAAAAATTATTTCGATGCTATGAACAATGGCTATGGTTTACTTTAAAAACTCATGCTGGGGCTTATCTATAATCAATCTTCCTATCGGTAGTCTCCAACTACGGATTAATATACTTGTAGTCTGTGTCGACAGGCCAACACAATTAAAACCGAATCACTAATGCCTATATTACCGCAACCATATAACCTCTTGCTTGAAGTATTTTATTCCGGGTTACAATGGGAACTAATTACAAAAGCCGAAGTTGTAAAATGGGCTGATGATATTATCATTACTACAGAAGAGATTCCAAATTATTTTTTCATTGAACTTTCAATGAGCAAGAGCATTACAGAAACAAAGGTGCTCATCAAAGATAATATAAACGTAAGCAATGCACCTATAATAGGCAATGTATTGCTTGGCCTAATTTATCATAAACTCAGCAGCGATAATATTGAGTTACAAAAAGCATGTGATATCATGGACCGCATCGCATTAAATGACATTATGGCTGGTGGTGAAGCGGGTTTACTATACCAGTTTAGCGATGAGCTGCAGGAAGCATTCCGCCCGGAACATTATGACTATCTACGTATTGAAATATTAGAATTTTTATCAACTTATAAAGATTTCACATTGGATAATTACTATATGTGGCCTTCTATAAATGAACAAATTGAGACGCTCATTTTTAATATAACACAACAGAGAATTGAGGAGAACGAGACTTTCAGGCAGGCGCAAAACCATATCAATTTTATACACCTGTTCACCATAAAAATGGCATTGTATATGTTGATATTTGGAGCCGAAATAGTAATATTATCAAAGCCTGATTTAAGATATAAATTCAATAAGGACCTCTATGCCATATCATTAATACTATTTGCAATCGCGATGTGCTATCCAATTGTATGGGTAATATATCGCGCACTGGCTAAGTTATTTCGAATATAATCTTTCTCCATCCCAATCCGTACCTTTACCCTACTATGCAAGCCAAACCTTTCCTCAAAGAGATCCAGCTGAAACGCGAGATGGTACCATCTTTTGATACCTATCCGTTTCACATCCCATCTATCAGGGGCTTGTCATCATTAAAATTCCATCCCGATGTTACTTTTATCATCGGCGAAAACGGCTCTGGCAAATCTACACTGATAGAGGCTATTGCTTTGCATATGGGTTTTAGCACCGAGGGCGGCTCAAAAAATGCACAGTTTCAAACGCATAATAATTCATCGCAGCTTTTCAATTATTTAACAAGCATCAAAAGCTTTAAAAAGCCAACCGATTATTTCTTTCTGCGCGCCGAAAGTTACTACAACCTGGCTACTTATATGGAAGATGTTTATGAAAATGATAAAGGCACGTTTGAAAGGCAATATGGTGTAAGGTCGTTGCATGAATGCTCGCATGGCGAATCGTTTATGGCTACGCTCACCAACAGGCTTACCGGCAACGGTCTTTATATATTTGATGAGCCCGAGGCCGCGCTTTCGCCCAACCGGCAAATGGCAGCACTCTCGCTGATCAATACATTGGTGAATGAAAACTCACAATTCATTATTGCCACGCACTCCCCTATTTTATTAGCCTATCCGGGCGCAACCATTTACCAGCTGGACGATTCGGGCATCAAACAAGTGCGCTACGAAGAAACAGAACACTACATGGTTACCAGACATTTCCTGAATAACCATGCCGAAATGACCAGGATTCTTTTTGGAGAATGAGTGTTTCTAAAATAATCCGGTATGAGTAAAACCTATTTCTGAAATTTCTACACGAATGCTTTTCAAACCTGCCACAATTAATCGAATTACACGAATCTCCAATTTGGCTCCAATTAAAATTCGTGTAATTCGATCAATACGCAAAAATTCGTGTGAAAATTTTTCGCCTATAATTCAAAAACGACTTCCGATGTACATAAATTGGTTTCCTGCTGCAAAAGCAGTCATGCCGTTTTAAGCCCCCATATTACCTGTTTTAACCTCTCCGCCCCGTTTGTAATTAACAAAGATCACTCCGCTTGGCGTAACGGTGCTTTCCGTTAACTCCAATGTTGTTGGTACGGTGTCCTGGCTGAATATGGTTTTCCCTTTACCAAGCAGTACCGGGTATATTTTGAGCCAGAGCTCATCAACCAAATCATGTTTTAGCAATAACTGTACAAGCTCTCCGCTACCCCAAACTTTAATATCCGCACCTTCCGAATCTTTAAGCTTTTTAATATCTGCTATGCTTGTAAGGAAAACGCTGTTGTTCCAGTCGGATTTATCTCTTGTATTGGATAGCACATATTTGGTTACCTCGTTAATGCCAGGCCAAAAATCTGCATGCTTAGGCCAATACTCCTCAAAAATGTCGAACGTTTTGCGGCCCAGCAGAATATCTGTCGCTTCCATTTGTTTTTGCATCATCTTGCCCGAAACTTCATCCATAAAAGGTGCCGACCAGCCACCATATTTAAAACCACCTGATTGATCCTCTTCCGGGCCACCGGTTGCCTGCATTACGCCATCTAATGTCATGAATGTTAAAACGATTATCTTTCTCATAAGATTTTAATTTAATGTTTAAGTTATTGCTTTTATAATAACACAAATCTCCATAACAGAACGATAATGCCTGCGGTGTATATGCGACAAATAATAGGATGATTGCGACGGAAAAAAAATATAAAATAGAAAACTGAAAGACGAGAGCTTATAGATGGCAACCTATACTTTAAAACCACCTTTTAACAACTCCTTTCTCTGCAGAATTAACCGCAAAATTTACATCTCAGCCTTATAGGAATGAGAAATGAATAAGCCAATTCATTCTGTTATGAACAATTATTAAAAACACTTCAAATATAGCATTTGATAATTATTGTTAAATTTTTTTACCAAAAGGAAAATATATCAATTTTTATACTTACCTTGCAGACTTATTAAATAAAATATAATGCAACAAGGAACAGTAAAATTTTTTAATGAAACAAAAGGTTTCGGATTTATCACACCTAATAGCGGTGGCAGCGAGATCTTCGTTCATTCTACAGGTCTGATTGACAACATTCGTGAGAACAGCGTGGTTAGTTATGACGTAGAGGAAGGCCGTAAAGGTCCTAACGCAGTAAATGTAAAAATAGCTTAATACACTATATCATCATTGTAAAAGCATCCTCTATTCGGGGATGCTTTTTTTGTTACACTTAATCAAAAGCATGGGTAGATCCACCGAAACATTCAATAAAAAAGAGCGTGAAAAGAAAAAGCTCAAAAAACAACAGGGTAAGAAAGAAAAGTCCGAAGATCGTAAAACAAATTCGGTAAAAGGCTTGGGCTTAGCAGATATGATGGCGTATGTTGACGCTAACGGCAATATTACTTCAGTGCCGCAGGAGCTTGGTAACCGGCAAAAAGTATCCGTAGAGGATATCCGGATAGGTACACCAAAACAGGAAGATATCGAAGTGGAGGTTATAAGGAAAGGGACGGTCACTTTCTTCAATGAATCCAAAGGCTTCGGTTTTATCAAAGACCTTCAAACCCAGGAAAGCATCTTTGTGCATGTCAATTCATTAGCATTCGCAATCAAAGAAAATGATAAAGTTACCTTTGAGGTAGAAGCCGGACAAAAAGGGCCTACCGCCGTCAAAGTCACGAAAGCTAATTAATTATGAATAGGGAGTAGCCAATTAAGAACGAAGGCCGTAAATAGAATTACCTACGCTGAACTACGATTGTTTTGCTTTGAGCGCCTCGATGATGGGAGCCTGGTATAATTAGAAGAAAATGGAAAGATTAACTATGACTAACGATAAACAAACCGCAAACTACAAAGCCAGTGAATATATTTATGACCTGGGTAATACAGCACTGGAAAATGGATTTAAACCCGAGGAGCATTGGGACGTACAAATAGCTACTGCCGCTGAGAAAAAGGCGTTTGAGAAACAGTATTATCCAACGGTAGCAACAAGGGTATTACCTGAACTATTGAACGAAACTTTTGCGTTGGTTAAGGCCCGATTGAACCAGGTGGTTAAGATTCAGAGTGCAGTAATTCTGGACCGCTTCGCGCCTGAGCCATTGTACGAATATTTAGTTGCATTTAATTCGGCCCGCATAAGGCGTTAACACTAATTTGATTTTGCCCTAAAAGGAACTTTCGGGTCTCCGCTACACAAGCGTCAAGCCGGCTTCTCTGTATTTGAGGCCGGCTTTTTGATATCCGATAAATAAACCTGGAATTCTGCTCCTTTACCCAATTCGCTTTTTAGGATAATTTTTCCACCGGAAGCTGTTACGATTTCGTTGACGAGGTACAAAAAGTAACAAATCCCCTCCATCCGCAAAACACTTAAACAATGATTTTATAATTTCTTTACGTCGGTTATATCAGCTGTTACCTATATTGCAGCTACCATATGAAAAAGAACTATATCGATCTGCTCGAAAACATCTATGCCCTGGCGCAAACCGGGATCAGGTATACCAAAAGCCCTTTCGACATGGAGCGCTATCAAAAGCTGCTTGATATAGCCACACAGGAGTACAGCGAATTTACCGGCCTGGAAACCGAAGTTTTAAAAGAACGGTTTAATAAAGACCTGGGATACGCAACGCCAAAAGTAGGTGTTAACGGCATTTTGTTTGATGAGCAGGGGCGCTTGCTGGTTGAGCACCGCAGCGATGATTTTTTATGGGGACTTCCTGGCGGCTGGGTTGATGTTGGCGAAGATCCGGAAACAGCCATGAAACGCGAATTTTGGGAAGAAGCCCGGCTGGTTGTTGAACCTATCGAGATCATTAAATTTTTCTCCGTGCCAGCCGGACAATTCGGACAGCCACACAGTTCGGTAGTAGTACTGTATTTATGCAAATACATCAGCGGTAATATCGAAACATCTATAGAAAGCCTTGAAATTAAGTTTGCTGACCCTGCTGAGATAACCGATTGGCATAAAAATCATGGCCAATATGTACAAGCCGCATTACTCCATAAAAAATAGGGAAACCGCAGATATAACCTAACTCACGCTCGGTTATCTTTTGTTTATTTCTTCAATCCCTGCGCTGATTTTTCCGTTTTTCGGCCCCATATCAGTATACATTCTGCTAAAAGTGTAAATACGGATCTAAAAGCCTCACACCATTTCACATAATTCGTAAAATTTTGACTATCAATAAAATATAACTGTATATTTATATAGCTGCCCGCTTAGCAATTAATTGAACTCAAACTGATTTTAAACATTAAAGCCATGAGTACATCAACCAAAGCATTCGACAAAAACACCTCTATGGGTTTTAGGGACAAAAATACCTCAATGGGATTCGCTGATAGTGAAACTACAGGCCTTGAGCCGGAAATCGAAGCTGCAGATGGGTTTGTAGCTTCGCCCGACCCGGATGATACAACTGAAGAACCGTCGACGGATAGTTAGTAACTGTTTTACCTTGCCGGTACCATTACCCTGTATATCTGTCCCCGCTATGAAATGGGGCTTTGTTTTATTTTATAATTATGCTAAACCACATACTAAAGGGAATGGTTTGCGTATGCCTTTTAACCGGCATCGCAGCGGATACCTATGCTCAAAAAAACACACTAAACGAATTAAGGGCACAGGCCGCCCGGCATAAAAATGATACTGCGGGCGTTGAACCTTTACGCCGGCTAAGCTTACAATTACAGGCTACCTGGCCTGATAGCGCACTAATATATGCCCAACAGGGACTTGAGCTGGCCCGTAAATTTTCGTTCAAAAAGGGTGAAGCCGATTGCATGAACCGGCTGGGTGTGGTTTTATGGAAAAACGGCAAATATGACCAGGCGCTTTCTTTTTTACTCAATTCGCTAAAAATACGCGAGGAAATTAATGATCGTCTTGGCATCTTAAAAAGCCTGAGCGATATAGGTATTGTTTATTCCGACCAACTGGATAATGTAAAAGCCCTATCCTATCATTTTAAGGCTAAAGCCGTAGCCGAAGAACTGCATGAAACCGCACGCCTTGGTATTATTCTGGCCAATATCGGCAACTGTTATATTAAGCTTAATAAAGTAGATTCTGCTTTAAACTATGAAATGCAGGCTTACGCCATAAAGCAAACCCTGAAAGATACGGCCACCATGCCCAATACACTCTCCATTTTAGGCGATATTAACTACAAAATGGGACACAACGCACTGGCGCTTGATTACTACCGTGTTAGTGTAAACTATGCCACCAAAATAAACGACAAAAACAGCCTTGCAGATAGCTATAACAGCATAGCCCAGCTTTACAAACAAACCGGCGTACCAGATTCGTGTATCTATTATGCAACACTTGCCCTTGATGCCGCAAGAGCTGCCATGTATCCCGAAGGAATTTTTCATGCCAGCAACCTGCTCACCGAGGCTTATCGGGGCAAAAACGATCATTTCGAACTGCAATATCTGAAAACTTCTATCGCTGCAAAAGACAGCATGTTCAATGCCGAAAAAATAAAACAGATCCAAACCCTGAGCTTTAACGAAGCCGCCCGGCAGGAAGAAATTGCCGAAGAAAAGCACCGCGAAGAAGAAGCACGGATAGTTAACCTGCAAATGGTTGGCATCGCTGTGTTTATACCCACTTTTTTCCTGATTGTATTATTATTAAGCAAGAGCCGCACCCATCGCAAAGTAATTGAGTTCATGAGCGTTTTGGCCCTTTTGCTGGCCTTCGAGTTTCTTACCCTGTTTATTCATCCTTTTGTGCAGCGCATTAGTAATCATTTACCCGTACTTGAACTGGTGATCCTGGTATGCCTGGCCTCGGTACTGGTACCTTTTCATCATAAGCTTACACACTTTATGCATGAACGACTGGTGCACGGGCATAAGCCACAGCACCCGGCAACGCCAGCCTCAGCACCTTCGCCAGAGAAAAAAGAAAGTAAAGTACATGCTGCAAAGCGTAAACCCGCACAGGGTTAAAGCTTTGCATTAGTTGTCTACAGTAATACATACGCTTGATGCTAAAAAACACTGCGTCTTCGCGCCTTTGCGAGAAAAACATTCGCTAAACATAAGATAGCACAAGAGCTCCCGGTTAAAATCACGGTTAAAAATTGGGTTAACGATTTTTTGTTGGTTAAAACCTCAGTTAGCGCGCGTTTTTAGCCTATAATTGCCCCACCGGTGATTAATTAACCAATAATTAAATAACCTTATTACACCACCAATCAAAACCAGGCCAATTTCCAACCAACATCCATAATTATGAAAAAACCGATCTGCTTTTTAGCCCTTAGTTTATTTATAACTATTGTAAGCTGTAGCAAGGGCAAAGAAGTTACACCCGCTACATCAAAGCCCGACACGAATACTACTGCTCCAGCCGATAATAGTACAGGCTTTAGCAGCGCCGATGCCGACCTTGCTTATACCGCCTTCAACAATGCCTTTTACGATCCAAACAACAAACTATATTTCAGCACTACAAAAAAAGACGGGGTAGCCGCTATCTGGACACAGGCCATTTACTGGGACATGGCCATGAATGTGTATGAACGCACCAAAGCCCCTGCTCAGCTTACCAAAATAGCCGACATATACCAGGGCAATTACAATCATTATGACGGTTACAACTGGAACAACACTACCGTTTGGTTTATTTATGATGATATGATGTGGTGGGTTATTGCCCTGGCACGCGCTAACCAGCTTACAGGCAATGCCACTTATCTTGAAAAAGCCAAAGCAGGGTTCGACAGGGTTTGGAACGGCTCATACGACCCCGTAGACGGCGGCATGTTCTGGGATTTTCAGCACAGCGGTAAAAACTCATGTATCAACTTCCCTACAGTTATAGCCGCTATGAAGCTATACAACATCACCAAAGATGCGTCTTATCTTGACAAAGCAAAATCCATCTATTCATGGTCAAAAACTAATTTGGTTGATGCCTCGGGCAAAGTGAACGACAATAAAATTGGTAACAACCCTCCGGGCGGTCAGGATTATACTTATAATTCAGGCACAGCTATCGGCGCAGCGATGGCGCTTTATAAGCAAACAAACGATGTAGCTTATCTCAATGATGCCAAACTATATGCCGACTACGTAAAAAACAACTTGTGCACCAACGGCATCCTCCCTGCCGAAGGTGATTTTAATGAGCAAGGCGTATTAAAGGCTATTTTTGCACAGTATATAGTACAACTGATCAACGATGGGGGCCAAAGTCAGTACCTCAGCTGGATCCAAACCAACGTTAACACCGGGTGGAAAAATCGCGACGGCCGTAACCTCACTTACCGCAATTATGCGGTAAGTACCCCAACCGGCGATATTCAATCGTACGAGGCCAGCAGCATTGTAACGTTTATGCAGTTGATACCGCCAACCAAGTAGGCTGTATCGACCATACTTTTCAGACAAAAGGCGCGAAGCCGCAAGGATTTTCCTTAGCAGTTCCGCGCCTTTTGTGTGCACAATGCATTTACAGGGTCCACAATTGCGGCGTATTTCTAAAATGATTTATCTCCTCAATTACCTCCACTACTTCATCTGCCGATAGCGCATCTTCGCCATCGGCAACGTAATTAAATACTTTACCGGGCTGCTCAAATGTGATGTAACCCAGGTAATCAGGATTATTTTTTTTGCTGAGCTGCAAAAGTTTGTCGGGTTGATTAAGCTGGCTTAATGTGTAAGCATCGCGCCGGTAAATACTGTATGAGTAAGTTAACACCGGATGCCCGTCCATATGAGCATCACTTTCGGGCATAATTATCAGTGTTAAGTTTTTAGCTGTAGTAATAAAGAATGGTTTCATATCTGCATTTGTAATTGCAAAATATAACAAGCGCAATGCCACAAACACTTTTTCGATAAAATTAATTAAATATCGGTATAAATAATATTTTTCAATAACGATTGATTTATGGCATGATTTTTAAAGTGATTTATATAACAAACTAAATACATCAAACTATGAGATCACTATTGTATATCATCGCAGTTATCCTGATAATAGGATGGGCGATCAGTGTGTTTGCTTATTCGGCAACAGGTTTAATACATGCTTTACTGGTAATAGCCGTAATTTCATTTTTACTGGGTGTTATCAGAAACCCATCAACAGTTTAAAAATCATTTTATAACGAACAATAAACGCGGACCGATAGTCCGCGTTTATTGTTTAAGGATTTAACTAAACACATCACACAAACTGTAATAATGTTTGTTTAATACACAATAAGATGTATTACGATGACATTAAGCGACGAAGAATTTAGGGAAGAATACAAACCACTGCACATCCCATCACATTTTGATCCTCAGGATACCCAGCAAAACAAAGCCATTTATGCCCTGGCACAAATTGGGCAAGGCTCTGTAGATAATATATTAAAAGAAATGAAAATATTGCAACCTGGCATTGTTGATGAGCAGGTTGCTGCGCTGGTTAAAGCAACGCTGGCTAATTTATACAACAAGGGCTTACTTAAAGGCGAGGAACATAACGGGCAGATGTATTACAATCTCAGCAAAATCACCGAGGCTAATGATGGTTCAACCGGGCATGAATAAATCAACCAAAAAAATATTTAATCAATCTTCCTCGCCGTTTACATTTGCAGTGAGCACATCGCTCATATAATCAAAAAACGGACGCATAGCATTAAACGTATCAGAAGCCCGGTTCAGGAAATCCGGCTTTAAAGCTTCAGCATCTGTAAAACGTCTCCTCACTAAAAACTGCTTATAGCGTAGCAGTTCTATCGCTTCATGATCTGCAGCGTAGCCCTTTGGTGCAGTTTTTAGCTGCTCACCTTCCAAAACACCAAAAGTTGTTTTAAACTCCGTGCTGCTTATGATTTTTTGTAAGGGAGAAGCATCAAAAGCAATATCGTCACGAATACGCTTCAGATCCGGGTTGTTGGGTGCCCAAAAGCCGCCTCCTATAAAGGTATTACCCGGTTCCAGATGAAAATAATAACCGCCACGACGATGCTTGCCCGCCCGTTTAAAATTACCGCTCCAGTTAGTTTTAAAAGGCGTTTTATCCTTCGAGAAACGGATATCGCGGTAAATGCGGTGTAAAGCCTTTTTTGCACTCGGCGTTTCAATAACATCATGCGTATTCATCAAATTCAATAACCCGCCAGCGAATACTTCCACCAGTTCAAGCTGTTGCTGATATGTTTCTTTATTTTGTGCAAACCACTCCCGGTTATTGTTTTGTTTAAGTTGCCTCATAAAGTCAAAGCAGGAGGCTGATAATAATAGCTGGCTCATAGTAAAAGGTGATCTGCAAAAAGCATGATGGCCAAATTAGAGAAATTTGCAACCCGGCCAAAATCAGTTGCAGTTGTATTACATTCAAATGATGCACCTGTATCCGAAAACCATAAACAGGTTATCGCATTCTTAACTAAAAACTTATCTTAGCCAAACAATCAAACCTACTATGAAAAGGCGCTCCTTTGTTAAATCAACTCTGTTAACCGGCGTTACCGCAACTGTTTTACCTGCTATGAGCAAAGCTACCGAACCCGCCCCCAAAACCGCTGAATACTATGAACTAAGGGTATATAGCCTTAAAAACGTTGAACAGCAAAAGATAGTTGAGGATTATTGGAGAGATATAGCTATACCAGCACTTAATAACTTGGGTGTAAAACATGTGGGCGTATTTAACGAATTTAAGCCCGATGCCCAAACCAGGCTTTTTGTGTTAATACAGTTTAACAGCCTTAACCATTTCAGCACGGTGACCGAAAGTTTTGACAGCGATACTAAATTGCAGACAAAAGGAGCTGCCTATCTTAACGCCCCTGCCGCTGCACCGGCTTATGAACGCATTGAAAGCTCATTGTTAAAAGCATTTGTACATATGCCACACCTCGAAGCACCCGAAAACAAAACGCGGATTTTTGAGTTGAGGCAATATCAAAGCGCCACCGAAGCGGCGGGCAAAAAGAAAATAGAAATGTTTAATGATGAAGGCGAAATAGATGTATTTAAACGCCTTGGCTTCAAACCTGTTTTTTGGGGCGAAACGGTGATCGGCCCGCAAAGGCCTAATCTAACTTACATGATCACCTTTGATGATCTTGAGGCCAAAAGCGCCCATTGGAAAGCTTTCGGCAGCGACCCGGAATGGAAAAAGATCAGCGCTGTGCCCGAATACGCAGATGCTTTGTTGGTTAGTAAAATAACATCAACCATGCTGGCGCCTACAATATACTCTCAGATTTGATCATTCTTCCCAGACTTACGAAGTTTTTAAAACTTCGTAAGTCTTTGTGCACCCTGATCCATCAAACCGAAATCAAAATTCCCAATTCCGAAATCCCCTATCCCCTACATTACCTCTACTGCCTGTTTTGGCATTTGTTTTATATAATTATTGGTTTAAATTGGATTTGGATTTTTCGGGGTTAACCCAAATTCAAAACCAGTTTATAACCAGCCATATAACCGTAAACAATGCTCAAAAAAAGATATCTTTTTTTAGTTCTTATCGCTCTTGTACCTTTTAGCTTCATTTTAACCCAGTGCTATACATCAACTTCAGCTGATCCTCGTGGCGAGATTTATGCCGGATCCGAAAGTTGTAAAAAATGCCACAGTGATGTTTACAACTCATTTCTGCATACCGCGCATTTTCAAACATCGCAATTAGCCAACATCCATAATATCAGGGGCAGTTTTGCCAATGACTCAAATACTTTTGAGTTTGGTATGGGCCAGAAAATAAAAATGGAAAAACGGAATGACAGCCTGTACCAGGTGGGTTATATTGATGGCAAGGAAACTGAGGCCGAGCCGTTTGATGTTGCCATAGGTAACGGAAAAGCGCAAACTTATATGTACTGGAAAGGCAAAATGTTGTACGAACTGCCGGTATCCTACTTTGCAGCTATCCATAACTGGGCCAACAGCCCCGGTTATCTGCCCGATCATATGAATTTTGGTCGCCCTATTTTACGCAGGTGTTTGGAGTGCCATAGCTCGTACGTAAAGGAAGTCCCTCCGCAGTCCGGCGATTTCGGCTTTGAAAAAGCGTCACTTATTTATGGTATCGACTGTGAGCGCTGCCATGGCCCTGCTGCCAATCACGTTAATTACCACACCGATAACCCGGACGATAAAAAGGCCAAATACATTGCTACTTATGCATCCCTGTCACGTACGAAAAAAATGGACGCCTGTGCAGTTTGTCATTCAGGCAATAAAAACATTCCCCAGCGTTCGTCATTTGAGTTTGAAATGGGCGATACCCTACTCAAAGACCGCACGCAACCACGCGTTACGCCCGGCAGCAATATGCCCGATGTTCATGGCAACCAATACGACCTGCTCATTGCCAGTAAATGCTACACCATGAGTAAAATGGATTGCGGCAACTGCCATAATCCGCATGTAAGCCTGCCCCAAAGCATGGCAACCTATACACAAAAATGCCTGAGCTGCCACAGCGAAACCAAGCACAACTTCTGCAAACTGGCCCCTCAAATGGGCAATGCTATTAACACATACTGCATCGATTGCCACATGCCCAACAAAGCGTCAAATATAATCAGGCTTGAATCGGCGCAAAGCAAAATGAAGGTACCCTATATGGTTAGGAGCCACTACATTGGCATCTATCCCGAAGAAACCCAAAAGATTCTGAATTTTGTGAAGGGCAAAAAAGGGATTTAATTTTAATACATTTGATTTTACCAAAAAAAGCACATCAAACATGTCATTCCAGGGATATTTAAAAACAATAAAGGAAAAAACAGGCAAAGGCCCGGCCGATTTCAGATTATTGGCAGAAGGAAAGGGCTTTACCAAAAATGGCGAACTACTTGCCAAAGCCGGCGACATCACTAATTGGCTCAAGACCGATTTCGAACTGCGACATGGTCACGCTATGGCTATTTATGCACTGTTGAAAGGTATAAAGAACGAGGATAGTGAGTAAAAACTTAATGCCAGTCATGTCCGCAGAACCGGCATTGTTTAGCACGTGGTGTACGGGCAAGTTTACCACATATTTTACAGCAATTAAAAAACACCTTGCCGGGATGGTTTTTCAATACATTTTCGGCAGCTGATAAACGCAGTTGCTCATAACCGTTATCAAATAACTTCAATATCTCAGGATCGTCCGTAATCTTTCCTTTTTTTATCAACCACCTCCTCGCTTTGCTATCTGGCCCGGTCTTATATTCATCCGAAAAATTGTAATGGCTTAAAGCAATCATTTCCCTGCTGTTAATCAGGTCACTGAAATACCAAATAATATAATCTACTTCCTCTGCGGTCATCAAAATAAAAGTACAAATCCAATGTCAATTATAAAAATGAAGTCGGCTTGCTATCCTTTTAAGTATTTGAGGATATATATTGATATAAAGCTTTTCGGTGTTTTTTGGCACTTTAGCAATAATGCCTGCAGATCGTTCAACAATGAAAGATATTATTCAAACAAGCAAAACAACTATTACAAAATAAAAAATATAAAAATATCATTATAAATACAAATTAATAAGTATTTAATAACAATAAAACCCTAATCCCGGATCAGGATACCCGGCAATCAGCTCCGCAGCGTAATGCAATTACGCATCAATAAATAAAAGAGGCCGGTACAAGATTCGAACTTGCGGACATTCCTTTTGCAGAGGACTCCCTTGAACCACTCGGGCAACCGGCCTTGTGGTGGAAATAAAAGGACTTGAACCTTTAACCAACACCGTATAAGGGTGCTGCTCTTACCATTGAGCTATATTTCCAGCTGTAAATCAGTAGGGTAACCCGGACTCGAACCGGGAGCCTCCACATCCCAAATGTGGTAATCTGACCAATTGATATACTACCCTGTAAAGCAAAAAATCCCCTTAGTTTTTATCTAAGAGGATTTTTCAATGTTGTTATATACTTACTATATATACATAGCTATCTCCTCTGATAAATCAGTATGGGTGATGGGCACTGTATACATATTGTTGTTTTCATGATGCAATTATACAAACAATATTTAAATTAAAAAATAATTATTAAAATATTTTTTTTCTTCGCAAAGGCTGCGTTAGCGATAGTAGCGGATACCGGCCCGTGGTTAAGGCCTGTGCAGTATGAGCGGATAGCGCGGGCCGCAGGTAACGCCATTATTGATTTCGGAGTTGGGATTCTCGATTTATATCATACTGAATTAAATGAATTAAGGAATGTTTTCTATTGGTTAAGCATTCATTCAATTCTCAGATTCTGTAAATTCTGATTCGGACAATGGCATTGCCTGCGGCCCGGGCTGTACGTTCCAAGTCCTCGCCTGGCCTCCTCGCTATACCAATACACGCTGCGGGCTTTCCACTGCCATCCCTAACGCTGCCCTGCGCACCGAAAGTTCAAAACCTAAAATATATTCCGTTTCTACCGACTTTTTAAAGATCATGAGATATTCACAACTACCCCGGCGTGTTAACAATTTTAAAAAAAAATAAAATATTTTCCCACTGCGCAAATACACTGCGCAGTAGCCTCCAACCTTTGTATCAACAAAACGAAATAAAGGAGGTTCAAAATGAAATTCAACCTGTTAAGCAGAGTAAAAACCAAAACGACAAATCATGAAGGTGCAAAAGCCTTTGCCATGAGTGCCGAAATGGAATTATACACCACGGTAGTAACCTGGAGCTTAAACGACACCTTTTACGAAAAAGACCAGGCACGTATGGAACGCCTGCGCAACCTGATAGCTAAATGCAACCCGGTATTTGTTGGTAAACTGGCAGTTTATGCACGTACCAAAATGTATATGCGTTCGGTACCGCTGGTTTTGGTTACCGAATTGGCTAAGCTGCACTCGGGCAACAATCTGGTTGCCCGGGTTACCGACGGGGTCATAGGTCGCGCCGATGAGATCACCGAGTTACTGGCTTGCTATGAAATATTAAACCAGCGCAAGGGCGCTAAAAAGCTCAACCGCTTATCAAAGCAAATGCAAAAAGGTTTATCACAAGCATTTAACCGCTTTGATGAATACCAGTTTGCTAAATATAACCGCGACGGCGCTATCAAAATGCGCGACGCTTTGTTCCTGGTGCACCCACGTGCCAAAGACGATTTGCAACAGCTGATCTTTAACAAGATAGCGGCAAATGAACTGCAAACGCCTTACACCTGGGAAACAGAACTCTCGGCCCTTGGTCAGCTGAATTTTGACAGCGCCGAAGCTAAAGCAATTGCTTTCCGCGCCAAATGGGAAGAATTGATTGACAGCGATAAAGTTGGTTATATGGCCTTGCTGCGTAACCTGCGTAACATACAGGATGCCGGTGTAAGCTATGCACACTTTAAAAAAGTATGCGCAACATTAGCCGATGGCGGACAGGTGGCTAAAGCCAAACAGTTCCCATTCCGGTACCTGGCGGCTTACCGCGAGTTGATAACACCTGCATCGGCGGTACAAAATATTGCGAGGGCAGCCAAAGCAGCCATAACCGGCAATAAAGGCTACACCGGCGAGCTGCTGGATGCGTTGGAAAAAGCGGTACAGGCAAGCGCCTCCAACATTAGGGGATTTGACGAAAATACCCGCGTGTTACTGGCCTGCGACGTATCCGGCTCAATGCAGAAGCCCATATCGGCAAAGTCAAAAGTGCTGTTATATGATATTGGTTTGATGCTGGCTATCCTGCTGCAATCGCGCTGTAAAAATGTGGAAGTGGGTATGTTCGGTAACTTCTGGAAAACCATTACGGTACCACGCGGTAACATTTTAGGCAACGTGCAGGAGTTTTACCGCCGCGAAGGTGAAGTGGGTTACTCCACCAACGGTTACCTGGTTATCTATGACCTGAGTACCCGCCGTGTGCAAATGGATAAAATAATGCTGTTTACTGATTGCCAACTGTGGAACAGTAACGGAGGTAGCAATCACATACAGGAGCAATGGGTTTATTATAAACAACACATTGCGCCAGAGGCAAAACTGTACCTGTTTGACCTGGCAGGTTATGGCCAGGCACCATTGCAGCTATTGCAAAACGATGTGTATTTAATTGCAGGCTGGAGCGATAAAGTTTTTGATGTGTTAGCGGCAATTGAAAACGGAAGCCCGGCACTGAACATCATTAATAATATAGATTTATAAAACGTGCAGGGAGGCTAACATCCCTGCATTTAAAAAATAAAGATGCCGTAGGTGAGAGTTACTTCGCAGCCAATTTCGGGGGAGGGCATTGTAGCGTAAGCTGTGATGGAGGTTCGAGTCCTCGCCATGCAGGTCCCCTAAGTCTCTTGCCGCCTGTTGCTCTTTATAAAGAAGGTGTCGTTTATTAAGTGTTACTTCGATTTCCAAAACTGAGGCGTCGGTTCGAGTCCGGCCCCGTAAGGGTAGTTAAGATGGTTAAAACGCAGAGTAAGCAAGCACTTATAGCCTATTACCCTTCTTTTAAAATATTAAAAATAAAATAAGGTGCCGTAAACAAGTACTACTTCGATTTGGGACGTTAGGGTCGCCGGTTCAAACCCGGCCCGCTGGTAACCACGGTAGCTCAGTTGGTTAGAGCATAATGCAGAAGATTTGTTGACCATTGCCCTTATTTTTAAAAATGAGCAACAGGTTAAAGTGCCGTAAACAAGTATTACTTCGCTTTTTAACCCCAGGGTCGCCGGTAAAAATCCGGCCCTTAGCCACAAGCTAAGGTAGCTCAGACAGTTTGGAGCATGGGACGACTGAACCACTTGTTAGCCATTGCCTTTAGCCTGTTGTTCATAAATTTCTTTTACCTAAACCTGCTGCAATCAGGAATAAAGATGCCGTTGGTAAGCGTTACTTCGCCTGTCACGCAAAATTACAACACTTGCTGCTTATTGCTCTTTATTCCCTGATTTTTAAACTAAGCATTTTTTCTTTCGGGAAAGAATAATGAGAGATGCCGTAAGCAGGTGTTACTTCGATGGTTGAAAACATGTAGAAATACATGTAGCCAGGTTCGAATCCTGAAAGCCACCCGCTGCCTTTTGCTCTTTCATTTTTAACTTTTAACATTAAAAACAATGACTGAAACTATACAACAAAAACTGCTTGAATTGGAGCAGACCGAAAACATAAAAATACTTTACGCCTGCGAATCGGGAAGCCGGGCCTGGGGCTTTGCCTCACCCGATAGTGATTTCGATGTGCGTTTTATATATGCGCGCCCGTTAGATTATTATCTTGGCATAACTGACAGACCCGATTTTATAGACTTACCTATAAATGACGTACTGGATATACGCGGCTGGGACATACGCAAAGCGCTGAAGCTTTTCCTAAAATCAAACATATCATTGTTTGAATGGATACAATCGCCCATAGTTTATAGGGAAGACAATGACTTTGCGGCTGAGATAAGAAACATCATGCCGGAATATTTTTCACCGAGGGTCTCAGCCAACCACTATTCGTCGTTGGTATTTAATACCTTGCGCGATGATCTGCTGGGCAGCGAAGTTAAATTGAAACGCTACTTTTATGCGCTGAGGTCAACACTGGCCTGCCTTTGGATAGTTGACCTTAAAACAGTACCGCCAATGGAGTTTAGTAAATTGAGACGTTTGGTAACCGACCTGAGTTTCCAGGATACTGTAGATGATTTACTTGTTCAAAAGCAAACAGCCGATGAAAAAAAATTGATAAGTCCGCTGCCGTTAATACAAACCTGGTTGCAGGATACGCTAACTTATTGCAAAGAGCGGATAGCATTGTTTCCTTCGGAAAGAAAGCAACCGGATGAATTGAACCAATTGTTCAGAAAACACATACTATAATGACCTTTGATCATCTGCAACAAAACCGGCAACTGCTCCTGCTTGATTGTATCAGCGGGAGCACTGCTTATAACCTCAACGTTAAGGGATCTGACACGGATAAGAAGGGCATATTTATCATGCCTCAAATGCAATTGTATGGCTTTACCCAAACCGATCAGGTTGCCAATAATACTAACGATGAGGTTTATTTTGAAATCAGGCGTTTTCTGGAACTGCTTACCAAAAACAATCCTAACATACTGGAGCTGTTAAGTACACCCAGACAATTTGTATTATACCGCCATCCGCTGATGGATTTGATAAAACCGGAAGATTTCCTTTCAAAACTTTGCCTGGATACTTTTGCCGGTTACGCACATTCGCAGATAAAAAAGGCGCGTGGTTTGAATAAAAAGATCAACAGACCGATGGATGAGGAACGCAAGTCGGTATTGGATTTTTGCTACGTGATCCATAATAACAGCAGTATATCGTTAAAAGATTGGCTTAAGGAAAATAACTTCACGCAGCAGCAGTGCGGCCTGGTAAATCTGGATCATTTCAGGAATGTATACTTACTATATCATCAAAAGCAGTTAACAGGCGGGGTTTTCAGGGGGATCATATCCGGTGCCGATGCCGATGATATACAACTGAGCTCGGTACCAAAAGGGATAGAACATTTAGCCGTAATAAATTTTAATAAGGATGGCTATTCGGTATACTGCAAGGAGTACAAGGAATATCGCGACTGGGAAGCCAAGCGAAATGAGGCACGCTATCAAAGCACTTTGTCGCACGGTAAAAGCTATGATGCTAAAAACATGATGCACACTTTTCGTCTGCTTAATATGGCGGGTGAGATAGCACAATACGGGCAGGTAATTGTAAACCGGCCCGACAGGGGTTTCCTGTTAAAGATCCGTAACGGTGAATTTGAGTTTGATGGGCTAATGAAAATGGTTGACGAAAAAATGCAGCACATCAATGAACTATATAGAACCTCGACCTTGCCCGACAAACCGGACGTGCAAAAAGCTGAAGCTATCTTATTGCAAATAAGAACAGAATTTTATAGCCTCAAGCGCGTTTAACAGACAAAATCTGCGGCAGGGTCACCTTCTGCTAATTCCGGTATTAATTAAGGTAAACCAAACCTAAAAACCTTAATTATGAAAACCATTAAAAAAATTGCAAAAGTAATTTTAAGGCTTGTACTGGGCTTTGTAGCATTTGTACTGCTTTACATCTTTGCGGCTTTTGTATTTTCTGTATGGACTGTTAAAAAAGAGACAGAAACATCAAATGATGTAGCCATTTATATCCTAACCAATGGCGACCATACAGATATCGTTGTACCGGTAAAAAATGCTGTTACTAATTGGAGTAAGGAGATCAGCTACCAAAACACGATAGCCAAGGATACAACAAACCAATATTTGGCCATAGGTTGGGGCGATAAAGGTTTCTACCTCAGTACGCCTAACTGGGCCGATTTGAAATTTAGCACAGCATTGAAAGCGGCGTTCGCGTTAAGTACATCCGCTATCCATGCTACTTACTACCAAGCCATGCCTGAAAGCAACGACTGCAAAAAAATAATGATCAGCAATGAACAGTATAAGCGATTGATTGCCTTTGTGGATAGCAGTTTTAAAAGAAACACCGCGGGCAACATCATCAATATAAAAACGAATGCCAACTATGATAAAAATGATGCCTTTTACGAGGCCAAACGCAAGTACAATATGTTTTATACCTGCAACACCTGGGCTAATAACGCACTAAAATCATGCGGCCAAACAGCCTGCGTATGGACACCGTTTGACAGGGGTATTTTTTATCATTACAGGTAGATAAATGTGCACCGCTTCAATTTTTTCATTTTCAAACAAAAAGGACCTTCCAATGCGGAAAGCCCCTTTTTAACTCCGAAATCGAAAATTGGAAATCCGTAATCAATCTCTATTTATGCTTCGAGCTCATATAAAAAGTAATCTCGCCGCCATTCATGATCTCGTCATGGCTGATGAACAACTTATCAAGCGGTTTGCCATTTAATACCATCTTTTGCACATAAACGTTTTTAGCGTTTTGATTTTTCACATTGATGGTAAACTTTTTACCGTTATCCAGATTAATAACCGCATGGTCAACAGCCGGACTACCGGTTGAATATTGATCTGAACCAGGCGCTACCGGGTAAAAACCAAGCGAGGTGAAAATGTACCAGGCGCTCATCTGGCCGGTATCATCGTTACCGCCCAAACCATCAGGGGTTGGCTTATACATCATCGGCAAAATCATGCGTACGCGCTCCTGCGTTTTCCACGGTTTATCCGTCCAGTTGTACAGGTACGCTACGTGGTGTGATGGTTCATTACCATGTACATAGTTGCCGATAATACCATCACGTGTAATATCTTCTGTTTCGGCAAAATATTTATCGGGCAGGTTCATGGTAAATAATGAATCAAGATAACGCACAAAACGCTTATTGCCACCCATCAGTTTGATCAGGCTTTCAGGATCCTGAGGCGCAAATAGCGTATAGTTCCAGCTGTTACCTTCAATAAAACCCTCATTAATAGTGCTCAACGGATCAAACTTGGTTCTGAAGCTACCGTTAGCCAGTTTGGGGCGCATGAAACCAACAGCAGGGTCATAAACATTTTTATAGTTTTCCGAACGTTTGATAAACTCTTCATAAATGTCGTTCCTGTTTAACTTTTTGGCAAGCTGAGCTATGGCCCAGTCGTCAAAAGCATACTCCAGGGTTGAAGACACTGATACGCCACTTTTTTCATCAGGAATGTAGCCTTTATCCATATACTCGCCAATACCTTCGTAATCGCGGTGGCGGGCTGTGGCAACGCAGGCATCAAGCGCTTTATTAGCATCAAAGTTTACATTGCCTTTTATCACAGCATCGGCAATTACAGCAACGCTGTGGTAGCCACTCATACACCAGTTTTCGTTGCCCGAGTTTGACCATACCGGCAACATATGCTCCGGGCTTTGATCAAAGTGAGCCAGCATCGACTGGATCATATCAGCATTACGTTTTGGCTCTATGATATTGAACAGCGGGTGTAATGCGCGATAAGTATCCCAAAGTGAAAACGTGGTGTAGTTGGTAAAGCCATCTGCCTTATGTACATTTTGGTCGAGCCCTTTGTACTGGCCATCAGCATCCATATACAACGTAGGGTTGATCATGGTATGGTACATAGAAGTGTAGAAGTTTTGCTTGGTTTCTTTGCTTCCGGCAATCTCAATTTTATGCAGTTCTTTTTCCCAAAGCTGCTGACCGTCATTTTTTACTTTATCAAAATCCCAGCCCGGTGCTTCGGTACGCATATTATTCATAGCGCCGTCCATGCTTACAGGAGATATCGCAAATTTGATCTTGATCTTCTCCCCTTCTTCAGTTTTAAAGTCGAAGTAGCTGCGGATCTGCCTGCCTGCAATTTCAGGGAAGTTTTTGGTTTGATTGAATTTACCCCAGAACCCGCCATACACCTCGCGTTTATCATACTTTTTATAGCCATGCTGATAAAAAGGTTTTGAAAAACTCATAGCGAAATATAGCGTACGGGTACGGGCCCAGCCATTGGTTTGACGGAAACCAACAACGGTTGAATCATTAACTACCTTAAGGTAAGTCCATATATTTTTGTCGGGATAGTTATAGATCCCCGCCATAAGGTCAAGTATAATGTGCGACTGATCAGACTTAGGGAAAGTATACTGATGAAAACCAACCCTGGTTGTGGTCGTAAGTTCGGCAGTTATGTTATTATCATCAAGCTTTACTTTGTAGTAGTTAGCAGCACTTACCTCATTTTGGTGCGAAAATGCCGAACGGTAACCGCTTCCTGACTTGTCTGCAGTACCTGGATTAAGTTTCAACCGGCCAACTGTAGGCATAATTAAAAAATCCCCCAAATCTGAGTGCCCCGTACCACTGAAGTGTGTATGACTAAAGCCCACTATGGTTTTGTCGTCATACTGATATCCCGCGCAGTATTTGTACACATCAGGATTATAGTGACCGTCTTTTTCATAACTGGCGGTATCCGTTTCAGGGCTTAATTGTACCATACCAAATGGCACCGTAGCACCCGGATAAGTATGCCCCATGCGTTGAGTACCTATAATAGGGTTAACATAATCAACCAGCTTTTCTGTCTTGGTTTGAGCCTGGCTGTAAACGGCCGAACCTATTAATAATGCTGTAAGAAATCTTTTCATTTGTACTTTTAGTATATCATTGCTTCTGGCTGCGCAGGAAAACATCCATCGTCACCGGCCTTACTATTATTTCAGCCATTAGCTCTTTTTTGTGATAAGTTGGCTAATTTATATAAAACACAGCGCCCAATATGATTGAACTGTATTTGTTACATATATAAATTAAACAGTAGGGTTAGCCGCATATGCAGCCCACAATTCATCTACTGTTTTGCCGGTAAGGTTTTTCCAGCTATCGTTGGTAAAAGTATGCTCACGCAGTTGCTTGTCAAGTATTTTCACCAGATCAGGCTTTATATTTTTCTCTGCCCAAACCAAAAAGCGCGCAGTTACACGGTAGGCATTATCATAGTTTTGGGTCGACTTAAATGCCGGCAATGCCCATTTAGCTCCGGCGTTATCAACGCCAAATTTAAAGCGTGCATAATCAGCAATCCCTTCGGTAAGACATCCCGGGCCATCGCTGTTGCCATAGGCCTGTACAATGTGCATTACCTCGTGTGTAACCACATCAATATCACCGGGATGCTTGGTCATATATTTTGCACTAAATACTACGGTATCATTACCGGTAGCCGCTACGCCATCATAGGCAGTATCAATAACAAAGGTCACTTTTTTAGATGTTTTTTTGTTGTACTCCTTTGCCAGTTTAGGGTATACTTCAAAAAATGTTTTAATCAGCCTGTCTTTCAAACCGGTGCTGAATGCTGCATCTTTATTGATAAAAGTTACCTCGTAACCCTTTTGCTTAAAAACTTCCTGTGCATTAACTTTAAAGTTGGCGAGTGAACCCGAAATTAAGAGGAGTGAGAAAATAAATATTTTTTTCATGAATAGTTTTGGTTTTTGCGATTGTGATAGTGGTAAAACCGTTCAAATATAGATAAAACGTTTTATCATTAAAACACAATCTTATGTAATATTATTAATAGTTTCTGCTTTGCTTATTCAAAATAAGCGCCTGTTGCTCTTCAAACAACAGGCGCTTTTATTAATTAAACAATATTAGTAAAAAAGAACTATGAAGCATTTGAATAACTGGAGATCCCACTCTCCTGTTGCATTACCACCCGATTTGGACAGTACATTATTCAAATGTAAATAAATAAAACGTTTTACCAACCTGTTTTAACATTTTTTGTTTACCAATACTAAACTCAGTTTTACGCTGAAGTCCTGGATACCGTTGATCCCCGCTCAATCAGTTTAGAGGGAATCTGGAGATCGATTTTGGAAGCATCAAGTCTATGGGTATTGATCTGCGCCATCAAAATATCAATCGCTGATTTTGCAATGTCATAAGTTGGCTGCTGGATAGTGGTAATACCCGGCGGATACAGACTAAACACCTCATTATCATCAAAGCTAATTACGGCAAGGTCTTCGGGGATTCGGAGCTTAAGGTCTTTAATGGCTTGCAAGCCCATGGTGCCCAAATAATTGGTAGTAAAGAAAACGGCATCCATCTGCTTTTGCTTTTCAATAAATGCTTTAATGGCCTCTACCCCTTCATTTTTATCCATGTCAAACGGGATCTTTAAAACCTGCTTACTGGTGTCTTTCAGTTTATGATCCTTTAACGCCGCCTTGTAGCCGAGGCTCCGATCATTAAGCTGAATCAGGCCCAAATCTGCCGTTACCATCCCGATATTTTTATAGCCCGAACGTACAAAGCAATCCACCACATTATAGGCGCTTGCAAAATTATCAACCAGTACATGGGGAATACTTGTTCCGGGGAAATATCCGTCAATCAACACCACCGGCTTTTCATTATCAACCAGGTTCTGGATATCCTTTTCCAGGCCTTTCATTGGGGTGATGATATAACCATCAACCAATTGCTGGCTTAGCATCCTGATCATATCCCTACCTTTTTGCAGGTTATTGTTGGTGCTGCAATATATAATACGGTAGCCGCTTTTTTCGGCCTCCTCTTCTATCACTTTGGCCATCTCTCCAAAAAAAGGCCCGCCAATACTCTCAACCACAAGCCCGATAACTTTTGAAACACCTGTACGCAACCCCACAGCCATACGATTGGGCTCATAGCCGTTCTTCTGTGCTACATCTAATATTTTTTTGCTTATTTCTTTGCTAATACGGCCTTTACCATTTAAAACAAATGAAACAGTGGTTATTGAGGTATCGGTAAGTTTGGCTATATCCTTAATGGATATCTTTTTTTTCATCATTGTTTCTCAAATTCAGGTTAAGGTTTAGTACGCCCGCCGTTTTAAAAATTCTGTCAATTTTATGCTCAATCAATAATCAGTCAAAATAGGGAAATTTCTATCAAAACCCGGATTTCTGTCTCTTTTTTGGTCAAAAATGGCAAATTTATCCTACTAACTGCCAATATTTTGTCCACACGATCAAAAGATTTCGAACCGAAATGGTAAATATAGTGCATGACTTCCATTTTCGACCTTTTTCGCAACAATTTGTCACAAAACGCTCAAAACGGGGATAATTTACGGTGAGACCAAGGACGCATTCAATAAAAGCCTTCATGTTATCAAATGATAACGAATTAATGCTAAATTTAGATTTTGTGTTTTCCCTGGTTAATTGACATTTTAAAACTACATGAGCATAACGCCAAAACTTAACCGTTTTGATCTTTCAATGATCGTTGTGAGCCTTGTGATAGGCATGGGCATTTTTGCAGCCCCTGCCGAAGTGGCCAAAAACTCAAGTACACCTCTTTTATATTTCGGCGCCTGGCTGCTTGGGGGGGCAGTAAGCCTGTGCGGTGCGCTCACCTTTGCCGAAATTGGCGCCCGCTACCCTACCACCGGTGGTTTCTACAAAGTATTTTCATATTGCTTCCATCCTGCTTTTGCTTTTATGATTAATTGGGTGCTGGTGATAAGCAACGCAGCCTCGGTGGCTGCCGTAGCGCTTATAGGTGCGGAATATATTAATCCGGTTATTATGCCCCAAAGTTTGCAAAACGATACAGGCATCAAGATCATGACCATAACCTCAGTACTTATTCTATATATTATCAATTACCTGGGTATTAAAATGAGTGCACGCACCCAAAACGTACTTACACTTTTTAAAATAGGCATGATCCTCATTTTATGCGCCGCGGTGTTCAAAGGCAATATAGCTACCACCAAGGAAGTTATTGCTTATCATAATAATAATAATAACATAAGTGCGTTCGGATTAAGTTTGGTGGCCGTATTTTTTACCTATGGCGGTTATCAGCAAACTATAAATTTTGGAGGCGATATTATAAACCCGAAAATCAATATCCCCAAGGCTATATTTTTTGGAATAGCAACAGTGATATCATTATACATGCTTATCAACTTTGCCTATTATTCGGTTTTAGGTATCAGCGGGCTTCAGCACAAAACCACGCTCGCAGCGACACTTGCCGGGGTTTTATTTGGTGCAGCAGGTTATAAAATTGTATCGTTGCTCATGTTTGTCTCCGTATTGGCCTTTGTAAACGTTAATATCATGGCCAATCCCCGTGTTTATTATGCTATGGCCGAAGACGGCATACTACCTGCCCGCTTTAAACGCGTAAACAGCCAAACCCAGGTACAGGAATTCGGTCTTACTTTTTTTGTTGGCGCAGTGCTCGTTATCTTGTTTTTCGCTAATTCGTTTCAAACAATATTAAGTTATGTGATGTTTTTTGATACTGTTGGCCTTTCAACTGCTGCTATCACAATCTTCATTTTACGGCGCAAAACCAAACAGCTTAACAATACCGGCATATACATTATGAAGTGGTACCCGCTTATCCCTGTCATATTTATTACCACGTATTGGTTTGTCACTATCAGCATTTTTATCGAAAATCCGCAGGCAGCTTTAATATGCATCAGCGCATTTATTGCAGGCCTTGTTATTTACTATATCACAAAACGAAGCCAAAAACCTATTACTACACTTTAAACTATGGATTTGTCATTTATTTTAAATGAACTTGGGGAGGAGAGAGAAAACTACTTTAACGCCGTTTCACCGCCCATTATGCAATCAAGCAATTTCTGTTTTAAAGATGTTGCCGGGTTAAGGGAGGCCATGAGTGATGAATTTGAAAGCAACCTGTACTCAAGGGGGCAAAACCCCACACTCAATATACTCAGAAAAAAACTCGCCGCTTTAGATGGGGCCGAAGATGCCCTTTTATTCAGTAGCGGTATCAGTGCTATAAGTGTCCCCATTTTATCACTCTTAAAAACCGGCGATCATATTATCGCTGTTGATAATCTGTACAGCTGGACAATTAAGTTATTTAAAGATTTTCTACCCAAATTGGGTATCACCACAACGTTTATTGATGGAACAGTTTTTGAAAATTTTGAACAGGCGGCAACACCCCAAACCCGCTTAATTTACCTCGAAAGCCCTAACACATTTTGCTATGCATTGCAGGACATCAGAAAAGTGACCGGCTTTGCCAAATCAAAGGGAATCACAACCATGATCGATAACAGCTACTGTAGTCCCCTTTATCAGCAACCCATATCAATGGGGGTTGACCTGGTGGCGCAATCGGCTACCAAATACATCGGCGGTCACTCAGATGTTGTGGCAGGTGTGCTTACGGGCAGTAAAGCCCTGTTAAAAAAGATCTTTGAACATGAATTTATGAATACCGGACCGGCACTGTCACCAAACTCGGCATGGCTGCTGCTGCGCGGATTAAGAACGCTCCCACTTCGACTGCAACGCAGTTTTGAAAGTACCCGGATCATTACAGAATGGCTTGCCACCCATCCGGCGGTGCAGGAGGTGATCTGGCCTTTTAGCCCGCAATTTAACCAGGCTGATTTAGTTAGCCAGCAAATGCAGGGCTGCGGGGGACTGTTTAGCCTTATCTTAAAAAACAGTTCATTTAGTAAGATTGAAAAATTTTGCAACAGCCTGCAACATATCCTCCTTGCTGTTTCATGGGGAGGGCACGAAAGTCTTGCTGTTCCGGCCATTGCTTCATTTAGTGAGGCTGAATACTCGACCGATAACGGCCATCACCAATTGATCAGGATGTACATTGGCCTGGAAGATCCTCATTATTTAATAGCAGATATTAAGCAAGCTTTAGAAAAGTAAACAATCCCGGCCTCGCGCCGGGATTACTGTTTGGTTTGGAAAATCAATAGTTAATTTATTTATAAGGATGCGTGTTGGGTGCCTTTTGCATGCTGATGCTCAAAATACAGGTATTTGATCTGGTACTCCCTGGCAATACTATCATAAGCCATCAGATCGGCATCGCCATGAAAATAATTGCGGATGCTGTACCTGAAGTCATTCTGCTCCGGGAAACTCCTGTACACATTTACTACAGTTAAGTTTAAAACAGGTGTTGCAGTACCAGTGCTGTAGAAGTAAGTTTCGGCTCGGGAATAACCTTTTCCTTGCGGTATCAATTGTACATGTGCATAAAGCGGAAAACCGGCTGTATCAATTATCTGATATGCTTCATTTTGATAAAACCTGTAATCTTTACCTCCATCGCGGTAGCCAAAAACATTGCCCTTTAACAAACTGATCTTTTTACTTCCGGAAGTAACGCTGATATGGTTTCCTCCTAAAAATTCATGGAGCTTTAGTTTTTTACCCGCTTCGGGTACGTAGCTCAGCTTACCGGTTTTATAATCCTGAGCTGTAAGATAAATTCCCGCTTTTACATTTTCGTTTTGTGCCATCAGGCGGTTTGCCTGTATACCGATCACCATCATGATGATGATCATTTTAATTGAAGTTTTCATTTTGTTTACTATTTAATCTTGAAATTAAGGGCATAAAAAAGCCGGGCGGCAAAACCCGGCCTCCAACCTTTACTAAACCTACCCTTACAATCCAAACGGGATAAGTTATCGCGGTTTTAAAGTATGTTTATACTGTACGCCTCTCTGCGCTTAAAAACGCACCAGTAAGGCAGCTATAAATCTTGTTTCAGAATTCACCAGATCGGGCGTAAAATTGGTACCGCCGAGCGGTGTAGTATTATAACCATCGGGCGAGGTAACGCCACCATGACCGGCAAAATAAGGCACATCGGCGTGGCGGTGAACTACCTCCATTCTGAAAGTCAGGTAATCGTTAGGCATCAGGTCGACAGTGGTTGAATAGTCATAAGCATGAAACTTATCGCCAGGATTAGCCGAGAATGGATGTGTGCCGATTGCCCCGGTACCTACCGCCGGAATTGGGTTTGCATCACCTGTTGGATAAAGTACCAGGTAACGGCCCGGGTTATTCATTACGCCACCACCTATAGTCCAGCCTAAGTGACCGTTAGCCATCACCATACGATTGTAAAACATAGCGCTGGCAAAATATTGGGCAGGGCCTTTAACAGGGTCTGATTTAAAGCCGTTAACGCCATCGCCTTTTTCAAAGCCAAGGTCGCCGGTTAGCGAGAATGCCATGCTGTTTACAAAAGTGTTTTTGTTTTTGTAATAGCGCATCTCTACGCTGTTATCAGTATGGAAACGTTTACGGCCTGGCTTGTCCTGGGTGTCGGCGCCGTAGTAGTTGTTGGTTAGCAATTGCAGCCACTCTTTTGGGCGCCAAAGGATTTGCCCACCAATACCCGGCCTGCTGTTAAACATACCATATGATTGCCAGCCGTTGATCAACCAAGGCTCAATTTTCAGTTTATCTGATACGAAGATCTGAACGCGGATACCATTAAAAAACCATGGCGTATTATCACTTGTGAACGATGGCTGGTAAGCCCAGTTCTCGGCATTATAGTACGAGAACAAGCCTACGTACGACATGAATATACCCGCATCAACGTTAATACCGTTCAATACATTGAAGTGATAACCGGCGTTGGCCTCGCTCAGATAGCGGTAAGCTGTTGAGAGGTCAAACTGCCCGCGGGTAACACTAAAGTCATTGCGGGGTACAACTGTCGACCGCGTACCGAATTGGGTAAGTACGCTGGCGCGAACGTTATCGTAATGGAAATCGCCACCTAAGGCAACAGTTGAAATTTCAAACTCATGATCACGGGCTAAAGCGGTTGAACCAACTACTGTATGGTCTATCGGGTTATTGTTTGATGCGGTATAATTAAAATCAAGCAGGAAACGACCGGTGAAATATTTGGTATCAAGCAAAGCTTTATGACGGCGGTCGTTGCCGTTAAGCCAGGTAAAATCGCCAAAAGCAAATGGTTCGGGTTTCGTTTTCACGGTGTCTTTTACAATGGTACTGTCAGATAAAGATGCAGCGTTTGCCTGGGCATAGGCTAAAAGAAGTGTAAGGCCCAAAGCAATAAATAAGAGAAGTTTTTTCATTTTTTGTATGAGATTATTTGTTCGCGGCCGGAGCGTGTTGCGGTGTTTAGTTTTAAATGCTCCTGCCTGCGTTAATTATGGCACGCCTGCCAATTGCCATACCAAAGCAGCTGCAATATTTTTTGTCGTTTTGATTATCAGCCGTTTATTAGTTTTTGTTTTATTTTTTGATGGCTGATATCTGAATGATCCTTTTCATTTTGAGATGGTGGTTTTCTCATGCTGAGTTTGAAAATCCATGACCTCTCATCGCTACCGCAAGCGTCCTCGCTTGTGGACTTTATGCTAAACTATGCAAGCGACTCCTTTTTCTGGCGCAAGTCTTGTGTGGTGGATGTTGTAGGGCTGACTTGTGCCTTCCTAAAGTCACAAGTCAACCGCCCTCATGGCCACTACACAAGACTTGCGCCTGAAAAAGTTAATTTTGATTGCTCATTTTTATCAGTTCATAATAATATGGTACTCTTCAATTTTGCGGTACAGGGTAGCTAAGCCAATTCCAAGAACTCTTGCAGCCTCTGATTTATTCCCTTTAACATACTTCAGTATCCTGCGGATGTGGTGGCGTTCAACACTGTCCAGGTCAAGTGCTACCAGGTCATAATATCCGCCGTTATGAAATTCATTCGGCAACAGTTTTGGGGTCAGCATCGGCTCATCCATCAGGATAATCACCCGCTCAATTACATTTTTAAGCTCGCGGATGTTACCGTTCCATTTATGCTGGTTAAGTAGCTTAAAAAAGTTTTCATCCACGTCGGGCTGCTTTTTCTTCACTTTGGCCGAATACAATTTAATAAAATGCCTTGCCAACACTTCGATATCCCCCATCCTGTCCCTTAGCGGAGGCAGCACAATTGAAAATCCTGAAAGGCGATAAAACAAGTCGAGCCTGAAATGGCCTTCTTCCGATTCTTTTTGTAAGTCGCGGTTGGTAGCTGCAATGAGACGTACATTTACCTTTACGGTCCTCGTTTCTCCTATTTTAATAAAAGTTCCGTTTTCCAATACCCGCAATAGTTTAGCCTGCAGGTCATGGCTCATTTCGCCAAGCTCATCTAAAAATATGGTACCCCCGTTGGCTTCTTCAAATAAGCCTTTCTTGTCCTTCAGCGCGCCGGTAAATGCACCAGCTTTATAACCGAATAATTCGCTCTCTAAAAGCTCCTTGCTAAAAGCGCTGCAGTTAACAGCAACAAAAGGCTTGTCTTTGCGCAAACTTTCATAATGGATGGCTTCAGCAAATACCTCCTTACCTGTACCTGTTTCTCCCAAAAGCAAAACGGTGGCATCGGTGCGGGCTACTTTTTTTGCCAGTTCAACCGCTTCCAGTATCGCCGGTGATTGGCCAAGCACTATCGGGAAACCATGTTGAGTTTCAACCTCATTTTGCAGCTCGTTAATGTGATATTGCAGGTTGGCCTTATCAAGCGCTTTACTTACCAGCGGAATGATCTTGTCGTTATCATCTCCCTTGGTTAAATAATCAAAAGCCCCGTTCTTGATAGCCAACACCCCATCGCTGATAGTACCAAAAGCCGTTAGGTTAATGATTTCGATGTAGGGTTTTATTTGTTTGATGCGTTGTACCAGCTCAACACCGTTGGCGTCGGGCAGCTTTACGTCACTTAATACTACCCTTATATCCTCGCGCTCAATGAGGCGCAAACCTGCTTTTGCATTGGCAGCCTGAATCACATGATAGCCTTCCAATACCAGAATGCGGGCCATCAGTTCGCTGAGCTTTACCTCGTCATCAATTATTAATATGCTTGATTTCATTTTTGTATTTGTTTGGATTATTGATGAGCATCAGCGGTAGCGTTTCCAGCAACCGTACGTATAAACTGATCCCCTTCTTGATCTCTTCGAGGTAGATAAATTCGTCGGCCGAATGCGAACGTGCCGAATCGCCGGGACCAATCTTTACCGAAGGAATAGATAACCAGGCCTGATCAGATGTGGTGGGCGAGATATAAGTTTTGCAACCAACGGCAATTCCCGTTTTAACAATAGGATGCTCAGGAGATACCGATGAAGCCCCCAGCGAACCCGGGCGCGGGTTTACCTGGCAGGATACATTACGTTTAATAATATCAACAATCTCATGTTGTGAAAAGGTATCATCATGCCTGATATCAACAGTAAACTCGCAGCGGCCGGGCACAATGTTATGTTGCGAACCCGCTTTGATAGTGGTTACCGTCATTTTTACCGGTGAAATCCCTTTTAACTGTTGTGGAAACTGATACAGGCTAAACCATTCCAAATCACGCAGGCATTTATGAATGGCGTTATCACCCTCCTCACGCGCAGCATGACCAGGGCGACCGTTACTAATACAATCAATAACCAGGTTGCCTTTTTCGGCAATGGCCATTTGTAATAAAGTAGGTTCACCAACTATGGCCAGTTCGCAGTTACCTAACAACGGAAGGATTGATTTGATACCATTTTCGCCAGAGTTCTCTTCTTCGGCAGTAATGGCGAGACAAAGGTTAAAACCTAAACCGTGGTAGCTGTAAAGATGCAGGAAAGCGGCTATTAACGATACCACACAACCACCTGCGTCATTGCTTCCAAGTCCATAAAGTTTTCCATCTGTTATTTCCGGGCAAAACGGATCTTTTGTGTACCCCTCGTTTGGCACAACCGTATCCAGATGAGAGTTAAGCAGTATTGTCGGTTTAGTTTCATCGTAGTATTTATTAAAGCACCAGATATTGTTCCCCTGCCGTTTCACCTTTACCGAATAACCAAGCAGATGTTGCTGTATGATATCAGCAACCGCACTTTCATCGCCGCTGAGCGATGAGGTTTTGATCATATGCTGCAGCAGCACAACAGACTCGCTGAAGAAATGCGGATTTAAAGGCAGTGTATGTCCCACCAGGGAGGTGGCGGGCAGCTCATTCAATGTTTTTATCATAGCTAATTAATTTAGTTGAGGATCGAATAACATGGCAGTACACAAGCAATTGCAGCGATTTTTACTTTGCAGCACATCATAGTTTACACAACTTTTGCAGGCATCCCAAAAACGTGGCTCACGTGCTACTTCGGCATAGGTTACGGGCTCAAAACCAAGACGGGTATTCATTTTCATAACGGCCAAACCGGATGTGATACTGAATATTTTTGCTGTTGGGTATTTACTGCGCGAAAGGTTAAAAATGCGGTTCTTAATTTCGGAGGCTACACCTTGGTTACGGTGCTGCGGCGAAACAATAAGACCGCTGTTTGATACAAATTTTCCGTCATCCCAGGTTTCGATATAGGAGAAACCTACCCATTCGCCATTTTCGGTCACTGCAACTATAGCCTTTCCGCTGTCAATCTTTTCTATTACTGAGGCAGCCGATCTTTTGGAAATACCTGAGCCCCTTGTTATGGCCGAACTCTCCATCTCTTTGATAATCTGATCGGCGAACACCACATCGGTCGGGATAGCCGGCCTCACAATAATTCGTTCATCTTCCATTTTATATGTTTATTTCAGCTATCAGCACGGATTTGTTGAATAACTGTACATACCCCAATGCCAAAAGAATGCCCGTTGTGGCACGTATATACCATTTATAGGTTTAGGCTGTGTAAATGAAGATTTTAGTTTTTGGCAAATGGTTGCAGCATAAAAAAAGCCTATCAAAATGAAAGGCTTCTATTTTCAAAACAAGTTATTTTGATAATTATTGAACCGGCTGATGGTATTCAGGGCTGTTTTCGAAATGCTCCAGATAGCCGTCGGCGTTTACAGCAAGCTTGCTCATCTCCTTTTTGGTTAATGCTTTTTTCTTTTTGGGGCCGGTGATAGAAACAATAATGACTGCTATTAAAGCGGTTATTTTAAGTATGATATAAAATGTTGCCATGGCTTTTAACTTTATTTAAAAGCCGGTAGTAAACCAAACGTATGCCAAAAGGCTATAAAACGCCTCAAAATACACACACTGCATTAAAGCAGGCATTACCCGCAACTACCCCATATCATTTTGGGAGATATAAATTATCAAAATGATAAAGTATTGAGACCAAGCCTATATTATTAAGAAATTGTTACCTCCGGCACAATAAAATGCCGCTAACTTAGGCCTGCACCGGGGGGTTAACAGGGTTAACAGAAAATCGTCTTATTCACACACATACCGCTGATAACCAGCAAATTAAACAAAAAACAGTGTTAACCCCCAAAAGCCGTCACTAAAGGGCGCTTACCTCAAGCACATTCCAACAAAAAACACACTCTAAACCAGCAAGTTACCATAAAATACAGCAACCCTACTCCCACTTCTTGATCCCCAACTTTTGCATTTTTGAGTGCAGGGTTGACGGCGGCAATCCTAATTTAGATGCGGCCCCATCCTTGCCGCTTATTTTGCCATTACAACGTTTCAGTACTTCTAAAATATGGTCGCGGGCATGCTCATCAATGGTTTTCAGTCTGTCGGTTGCTATTTCAGCAAATGCAGGGCTTTCTTTTTTACCCTGCAATTTGGGCAGATATGCATCTTTTATCACCGGCCCATCAGTTAACAGGATGCTGCGTTCAATAAAATGCTCAAGCTCGCGCACGTTACCGGGCCAATGATAATCAAGCAATTGGTTCATTACACCGGGCGATATACCTGTTATTGTTTTACCAGTTTTTTGCGCATATCTTCCTAAAAAATAATTGGCCAATACAGGAATATCATCTTTACGTTCCCTTAATGGAGGAATTGTGATCGGAAAAACAAATAGCCTGTAATATAAATCGAGCCTGAAACGGCCTTCTTCAACTTCCTTCTCGAGATTCCTGTTAGTAGCCGCAACTATGCGTACATTGATTTTAACCGGGCCTTTACCCCCTATTCGTTCAATTTCCTGCTCCTGTAATACGCGTAACAGTTTCACCTGCAGCTCGGCGGGCATTTCGCCTATCTCATCCAGGAAGATGGTGCCGCCATCGGCCAGCTCAAATTTGCCCGTACGTTTTTCAACAGCTCCTGTAAAAGCTCCTTTTTCATGGCCAAACAACTCCGACTCGATCAGGGTAGCCGGCATAGAGGCACAATTCACTACCACCAATGGCTTATTTTTACGAGGCGACAGGTAATGGATGCTTTTGGCTATCCGTTCTTTCCCTGTTCCACTTTCGCCCAGCACTAATACAGAAGTATCAAGCGGAGCTACGATGCCAATATGGTCAAGTACGGTAAGCATCTGATGGCTTTTGCCTATGATATCTTTAAAGCCTGCAGCTTTATTTTTTTCGCTTAATTCATTTGGGGCTAATTTATCAACTCTGGCTGCTGTGGGCTCGGGAGCATCAAATGGGATAACCTCTTCAATCGTTCTCAATAACGACCTGTGCAGGCGGTCTAACAAAATCAGGTGATCATTGGTATAACAATCTGTTTTACGGCTGTAAAACGAAAAATTAATAATATCGCCATTTGAGGACAGCAAAGGTACCCCCAAAAATGATTGTATATTAAAAACCTGGGCAATAAGCTTTTTAACAGGAAACTGCGGCCAGATCTTAACAAAATTGGCCGCATTATAAAAATCAGCCTTGGTTATCCGCGGACTGTCATCCTGCATCTGGTTCAGCTGTTTTTTATTAGTTTTTGTGATGTTTACAAATTCATCCGGGCCTATAACCTGGTATTCATCAAATCCTGTACGCAAAAATGAAATGGCATTGTCGGGAAAACCCGCACCATTTTTCATGGTAACAGTTAAATAATCAAACGGCACATGCGGCTGGATACTCATTGCTATTTTCAACAATTTCTGTTTCCAGTTTATAGGTTCGGCAACAATATTTTTAAATACCTGTTCCAATGCCTGCTCCTGGCGCAATTTGGATTCGATACTGTTTTGATGCCGGTAAAAAGCAACATCAAGGGTTATCAAAAGCTCCTTTTCACGAAATGGCTTTACCAAAAAACCATAAGGCTGTGTAGCCTTAGCCCGTTCTAAAATGCTTTCCTGAAAATTGGCCGACAGGTATACAAATGCAATATTTTTTGAAGTAAGGATCCTGGCCAGATCAATACCGGTTTGGTTTCCCTTTAAAAATATATCAAGCAGTACCATTTCCGGTTTTTGCTCTTCAATGATCTCCAATGCTTCCGGTACCGAATCGGCAATGCCGCAAACTTTATAACCGGCACGGGTTAATATTAATTTCAGGTCGTACGCTACCAGCGATTCGTCCTCAACTATTAATATCTTTTTGTTCATATAATTAATTAGCTGCAAAAGTTTTTTGTTCAATATTATTTAATTGCTTCTCGGCCCTAAATTCGACCGTGATCACAGCGCCACCGCAATTTTCCATTTTAAAATAGCCTCCCAGTTGCTTACTTAGGGCTTTCATCATTTCCATTCCCAGCGAGCTTGCTTTTTGGATATCAAAATCAAGAGGCAGGCCTATCCCGTTATCTGCTATAGTGAGTATAATGGTTTCTTCGGCCAATTGCAGGGCTATTTTAATTTCGCCCCGTTGCATCGGGAAAGCGTATTTAATAGCATTCGTAATAGCTTCATTCAATATAAGGCCCACCGGCACTGCCTGGGCAACATCAAGTTTTACAGGTTGTACGATCTGTTCAAAACGGATCCCCCTGTCGCCGGGATTATAACAATCGGCCAGGTAGCTGATCAGTTCATTAATATAAACCGACATATCGATGTATGATACATCCGAATTACTGTACAGCTTTTGATGAATAAGTGCTATGGCCTGCACCCGGTTCTGACTTTCGCGAATGGCGGCAAGCGCAGCATTATTTTTTAAAAATGCCGATTGCGTATTAAGCAGGCTCATTACAATTTGCAGGTTGTTTTTTACCCTGTGGTGCACCTCCTTTAATAACCAGTCCTTTTCGTCAAGCAGGTTATCCTTTTCGTTAAGTAATTTTTGCAGGGATAGATTCTGGTTATTGATCTCCATTTGTT
Source organism: Mucilaginibacter sp. Mucisp86 (assembly GCF_047324315.1). Taxonomy (NCBI): domain Bacteria; kingdom Pseudomonadati; phylum Bacteroidota; class Sphingobacteriia; order Sphingobacteriales; family Sphingobacteriaceae; genus Mucilaginibacter; species Mucilaginibacter sp. Mucisp86. The sequence goes on along the minus strand of NZ_CP168503.1, from coordinate 5,137,054 downwards.
TTAACTGCAATTGCTGATTGCTCCTTTGCTTATGCCGGTAACCATTAAATGCCAGCCCAGCTATGATAATGAGCATGGCTATCCCGGCAAAGGTTATATTGCGCTGCATGTTTGCCTTTTGGATCTCATTTTTTTGGCTCTTGCTCTGCTCCTGCAAAAACCTTATCGACTGTTTGTTCTCCTTGGTTTTATAACTGATCTCAAGCTCTTCAATCTGCTTGTTCTTAATGGCGTTAAACAGCGAGTCGTCAAGGCGCTTATGGATCTCGAAATGTTTTATCGCAGTTATATAGTTACCCGACGCCGAATCAACCCTAAACTGCATGCGATGGATCTTGGTAAGCGTAATAGGCCTTATTTTATTTGATGGTAACGATAAGATCTGCTGGGTATAGATCCCTGCTTTTTTAAATTGCCGGGTTAGCAGATAAAAACCGGCCATGGTTTCGTTGTAATGCACAAAATCGGTAACCATTTGCTCGTTGGTGGTATAAAAGTCTTTACTAAAGTTTGTTACTTTATATACCTCCATCATTTTCAGATAATATTGCTCGGCTTTAGGGTAATCCTTCAGGGCAACGTAGATATTGCCAAACGCTTCATACATATCTACCTGTTGTGCAAGGATCTTTGGCGGTACGTCAATTACGGCCTGTTTTAAATAGGCCAGGGCCTCTTTAGGCCTTTTAGCTGTTATGAAATCATAAATAATGAGGCTCAGGTACCCGTAAAAATCTTCGTACTGCTTTCTTCGCTTTAATATCTCGGCCGATTTAAGGATGTAAACAAGGCTTTGATCATATTTATTAAGGTCGGCATACACCAATGCAAGTTTGGCGTAGTAAAAATCGGCGAGGGCGGTATCGGCCGTAGCGGTCATGCTTTTTATTACCTCATGACGATATAAAAGCTCTTTATGAAGATCAACCTTTTGTTTGCTTAACTCGGCAAGGGAATGGTAAGTATAGTGAAGCTTTTTATATCCTATTGCTTTGTATTGTGCCAGCACCTGCAGCAGTTCCGTTTCGGCCAGGTCAAGTTTTTTTTGATTAAGATGGATGTCGGCTATGTTCTTGTTCATGTCAGCCTCATCCAGTTTATGGCCTGTTTGCTGAAATAAAGCCCTCGCCTGCTCATAACTATTTATTTTATCAGGAATGGCAGCAGCATTGTCTATAGATATATTATCGCTTAAACGGGCCAAAGTTTTACCTTCCTGGTATTTATCAGCCATTTTACGGTAATAATCAACCACTTCCATAAAAACCGCTTTGCCCTGCTTCAGGTTATCTTGCTTGAGGTATGCTGCCCCCTTAAGCATCATAGCTTCATTAAGCCATTTTGCCGAATGGATAGTCACACTCATTTGTATGGCTTTATTGAAGGCGGTGATTCCGCTATCCAGCACGTCTTTGTGATCGCCCTGTTTGTTGAGATAGTAGTTGCCTAATTGTATTTGCAGCTTTATGGTATTGGTGTCGGCTTTGTTTTTTTGATTATCGAGGTTTAGCTTAATGGTAGCAATGTCCATCTTTTTTTGCCCTGACGCGCTTAAGGCAAAAATTAAAACAATAAAACATGTCGCTATATATTTAAACATACACTTAGTATTTTATTGCCCCAGAGATAATTACAAACAAAACCATAACAAAATCATCTCCTGTGAAAGTCACGGAATTGCGATAGGCGATGACTTGCTAAATTTATTCAATTTTATGCAAACCGCACGAATAAGTACGAAGCTAAATTTCCTTTATCGCTGAAGTTTAAATAGGATCCAGGCCAACATAAAAATGCTTAACCCGATCGAACCAATCAATGCACGGATCATGGATTCAGTTGTACAAATTACAGATAGCCGATATTTACAATGAGAGCTTCATGTGCCGGACGGCTGCTACCAAACGCGGTTCTCCTTGGTGTATTCTCTTTCTATTCCTTCCAGTATCAGTTCGGATGAAATGCGGCTTTCCTTACGGGCCAGCATCTGTAAACAGGCAAATTGTACAACATTGAGTATACCAGAGCCGCTAAGTTCATATTTACGCGAGATTTGTTCGAGGTTAATATGCCCGTTAAGGTTAGCTTTTGGTGGGAATGATTTTTGCCAGATGGTATACCGTTCATCGGCATTAGGCAGCGGGAAATTTATAACTGATTGAAACCGGCGCATAAAGGCCTCATCAATGTTATTTTTAAAATTGGTAGCGAGTATTACCAGGCCGTTGTGTTGCTCCACACGCTGCAGCAGGTATGATGCTTCCTGGTTGGCATATTTATCATGCGCATCTTTTACATTAGTACGCTTACCAAAAAGTGCATCTGCCTCATCAAAAAACAGGATCCAGTTTTTATTATCGGCCTTTTCAAATAGTTTGGAGAGATTTTTTTCCGTTTCGCCGATGAACTTGGATACGATCATTGACAGATCGATCCTGAAAACCGGTTTGCCGGTGTACTTACCAAGTAGTGATGCAGTAAGCGTTTTACCGGTTCCCGGCGGGCCATGGAATAAGGCGCGATAGCCGGGCTTCAGTTTTCGCTCCATGCCCCAGTCGGTCATGAGTACTTGCTGATAGTTTACCCAGTTTTCCAATTCGGCAATTTGTTTTCTTGTAGTATCGTTAAGTACCAGGTCATCCCAGTTATACGTAGTTTCGAGGTGCTGGGCAGGGAAGTTCATGCTCAGTTTAGGGATAGATTCGGTACCGCTGATCAAAAGTTCAACATACTCAGACTGCAATATCAGTCTTCCGGACAAAGCAGGTTCTCCTTCGGGCACATCCTCCAGATGTAAAATATGCTGTTTCGCCAAATTGCTATGATGATGGAAAAGATCTGCGATCTCCAGCCGTTTTTCAAGATCATCGCCCGCCAAAACAAAAACTGCTGTTTGGCCAGTTGGTAAAAAGCTGCGCCCATTGCGGCTCCTAACGCCACCAATCTGCTGAAAGTCGCCCGATTCACGCATGTATGGCTGAATGATCTCATCAAAAAACTCAACCTGCAAATGCGGCGCCAGGGCCATCATCAATATAATGATCTCATTACTGCTCAGGCCATGATCATCAATTAATTTCTCGAGTACGCTGCCATTTCGCTCCAACTGGGGCAGCAGCGGAGGCAAATAAGTTGTGCCATTTCCAAATACAGTTTGCAGCCTGGCCTCAACACAACCGGCTGTATACTGCATCAGCGCTTTTAATTGCTTAATATTAGTATCCATTTTATTTACGCGGACCGTTTTGCTGTACAACATGTGTTAACTCGTGCGCCAGCAGGTTCATACCGGCGGTGCTTTCGGGGTCAAACTTGGCGGCATTAAAATAAATATCGTTACCATGTGTAAACGCCTGTGCCTTTGAAAGGTTGCAAAGCTCAACAGCCTGCTGCCCGGTGTGGATCTTTACCTGCTCAAAATTAGCGTTCATCTGGTGTTCCAACTGCGCACGCACTTTTGCCGGCAGAGGGCTGCCGCCACCTTTACTTTCGTTCAGTAACCTGTCGAACTTTGCTTCGGGAGCTTCGGGCTTACCTTCTGTTTTCTCTACGCTGCCACCCTTTTCTTCCTTTTTTTGTGCCGCAGCTTTATCATCTTTCTCTTCGCCTTTTTCTTTTTTCTGCGGCTTACCTTCATCCTTTTTATCTTCTTCGCCTTTTTTCTGTGGCTCCTTGTCTTTCTTATCTTCTTCCTTCTTCTGTGGTTCTTTATCCTTCTTCTCTTCCTCTTTTTTCTGAATGCCTTCCTTATCCTTTTTATCCTCTTCCTTTTTCTGCGGTTCCTTGTCTTTCTTATCCTCCTCTTTCTTTTGGGTTGGCTTTTCTTCTTCTTTCTTTTCGTCTTTTTTCTGCGGCTTACCTTCCTTCTCGTCCTTTTGTTCTTTCTTTTGGCCGGCTTTCGCATCTTTCTCTTCGTCGGCCCCTTTTTTCTGAACACTCATTTGCCCCATCCGCTGCGATGAATTAGCAGTTGCCTGTTGTGCCGTAGTTACTTTATGTGCTACGGCATCGGCCTCCTGTTCAAGGGCACTGTCCTGGTTACCGTCAATTTTTCTCGCCTGGAAAAAGGCATCACTATCCTGATTGCTTTTCTCCCGGCTGCCATTAAAAAAAGGTTTTTCGGCTTTATCCGCCTGTTTCTGACTAAGCGGCTGGCGTGTGTGAACATATTTCATCGGTGATTAGTTTAAATTATTTAACAGGTCCAATTGTTTTTTGGCATGGGCGGCCCACTCGCCGGGCTCCTGCAACAGTTCCTCAAAAACTTGTCTGGCTTTATCTTTTTGATTTAAGTTAGCCAAGGCTATACCGAAGTATAGTTTTCCCTTTTTGTTTTCCGGATACTGTTCAAGCAATAGCTTCAGATGTAAAAACGCATCATCAAAACGGTTAAGCCCGAGGCAAAGTACCCCGGTATTTAATCTTATTTCTTCATTTTCGGGATCATATTCCAGGACCCGCTCATATTCTGCGGCCCCTTCATTTAACTGACCACTTTGCAAATAGGCAACTGCCAGGTGATTACGAACAGCTATGTCGCCAGGAAACAGCATCAAATACCTGATCAGGTACCCGGTGGCCAATGCATAGTTTTTTATCATTAATTGGGCTAACCCCGCGGTTTGTAAAGCACGGCCATTTTGCGGGTTCTCTGATAAAACATAATCTGCCATTTCAAAGGCATCGTCATACCTGCCGGTTGAGAGGTAAACCTGCGCCAGCCCCATCAATAAATTTAAATTGGTGGGATTAAGCTCAACCGCTTTTAGCCAGCATGTTTCGGCGCTTTCCATATCTGCCGACAGCATATATAATTTAGCTAATCCTTCCCAGGCTTCAAACTGATCGGCCTTAATTGCAATAGTTTGCCTGAAAGCGTTTAAAGCCTTATCATACTGCCCCATCAAAACCTCGGTATTAGCCAGGTTGAGCCACGCCGAAGCATTTTGGCTGTCAATTTCTAAAGCACGTTCAAAAAGCGGCTTTGCTTCGGCAAATTTATTTTGCTGGTAAAACAACATTCCCCGGTTATTGAGCAGGGTAACATTGGGCTCATTTAAATCAGCCGCTTTTGTATAATAAGCCTCGGCATCTTCAAAGTTGCCGTTAAGCTGCTGTATAGCACCAAGGTTTATCAGTTCGGTCAGTTGGCTTCGGTTGCTCATAATATTGCATTTTTAACCCTGTCGGCCAAGCCGCCGGCTATTTCAGGGATATTGATATCTGGATAAGTAACTTGAATATCATCAGTTTTCACGTCAAATGGCTCACCATCTTTATAATGAATAGGAAGCGAAACTTTAACCTGGAGGTCGGGCCCAAAACTAAACGCGGCAAGGTTATGCCTCCACTCTTTTGAGATACTGGTGATACCCAAGTCAAGCGATGCCCGAAGCAGCGCATTTACATCAAAGGTAAATTTGGGATGTACTTCGATTTCACCAAGGGCATTAAATTCAAAACCGGTAGTTGGCGACCACGCAAGGTCGGCGCTGGCACTCGCTTCGCCCTCAATTCCTAAACCACCACGTACTTCAATACCACCAGTTACGCTGGCTAAGCCAACACTAAGCCCTATACCAAGGTCGGCATGCAACTTTATGCCCGCGTTTGCGGGTATAACAAACTGGGCGCCTCCCGATATGCGGGTATTTTCGGGATGAGAAGGGTTAAACTCTATTTGCCCAAAAACATTACGCAACTGACCCGGCCCTACTCCTGCTTCAAAATCAAGGCCACCGTTTATTGTTGCTACCAACCCGATGCTGCGGGGCCCAAGCGGTATTGCAAAAAGCGGAATTTCAATAGTTGGAGCAGTGAATAGATTTTTGTTGATAGACTTGCGGGGAAAAACGTCAACCGCAGACGGTAACTCTAACCGGCCAACAACCTCTATTTCGCCCGCGGGTGTTACCCTAACTGTAGCAGTTGCCTGTAACCAATCGGTCACTTTTAAAGTTAAAGAGCCCGACCCGTAAGCTGTAAAATGCTCGCCGCCCGGGCCGGAAGGGGTACCATCGGCACCAATAGCCCTGTTAGTAGCACCCACCCTTACATCGCCCGATACCCTGTCGGCAGTATAGGCCGCGGTACCTTCAATAGTTAAAGCCCCATCATCATAATTAATAGTTAACGAAGTATTTATCTTTGGAATTTTAGGAACAGCCGTTCCGCTGGCCTTTACATGATACACCTCGTCGGCACCTTTTTTAACCTCAACCGTACCGCTGCCGCTTTGTATACCGGGGATATTTTCGTCAAGTGCAAAGCCACCACCAATTATGAGTTCATCCCCGCCATATGATATATGAATATCGGCACTTTTAACACCTTTAATATCCGGCTCGGCTGTACCTGTTGCTGTTAATACATTATTAGCATAGCTTACATTGATATGAGCTGTTTTTAAACCTCTTATTTTTCCTTCGGGGATACCAATATCCCCTGTAGCACTAAACCCGCCCCCTCCAGGCCCTTCACCCGGTTTGGTATAGTTAACGGTTATCCGGGCAGGATTAAATGTGTTACTATCAAAATCAAATGAACCACCAAGTGCGAAATCGCCGGATGACCCGGCCTGGCCGTGAATTTCCCCCCTTCCAAGTCTGTTGATCTCAAAATTAAGGTTACCGTTTATGGTGAGCCCCGAATCGCCAAGGGTAATACCCAATGACGTATCCTTGATCCTGAAGGGAGGAGGAACCTTTATCTCACCGCCGTTAAATACCTTACGTACACTTATACCATTTGAATCAAATACGATATCGATATCAGCATTATCAATCAAAGGTATATTGGTATGCACTTTTCCCCGCGCCTCAAGTGCCCCATTATCATTGATACCGGCATCCAGTAATTCAACCGGGCTAAGTTTTTTCAACTCGGGATGCAGGGTACTTAAAATTGACTGACGGGATATATATCCACCGTAAATACCTGGAATTGGATTAATAGGAAAGGTTTCGTTAACGCTTTGCGCCACATTACTTTGCCTGAACAGGCTTACATTCATGGTGCCGGCCCCGCCGGCCTGCATAATATCAGTGGTGGGATTGTAATCTATAGAGTTTATATGAAGACCATAGTTACGTGAGCCTGGCATAAAATAAGGTCCCGCTTTCGGAAACTCAAAAAGTTTACTTCGCCTTTCAGAAAAAAATATGTGAAGCTTTGAAGTATCGACATACGAATGGAGCAGGGCATCATCCCGGCCAGGCGCTAAAAACCGCAATCCATCAAGATGTGCGCCCGACTGAATATCACCAATGGTATAATAGTCTTCATCGCTTACATTATCGGTCCCTGCAGCCGTTAACGATTCGGCGGTAATACTGTAGGTGTCCATAGCAGTTTGCGCTGCCAATCCATCAGCCTGGTCGGGATTTTCGGTTATAACCGCCTGCACTGCCGTACGGATAGCCCCTTGTATAGTTCCACCTGATGATGTATTTATTGACTCTGAAAGCAGCCAGAGGTTACCGATATTTACATCGGCACCACCAATTTGCAATTCTACCTTGTGATCTACTTGAAACACATTGGTTTGCCCTCCCTTTCGCCAGGTAGGCCGTGTGGATCGTTGCCTTATTTCCTGCGGGTTACCAAAAATCAACCCTTCAGACGCCGCTGTTTTAGATACCATGAAATAAGTGTTATTACCCGCTGGCGAGGCACCGTTATTGGGTAACTCCGCCGTACGCATTGTGTTAAACTTATCTGTAAAGCCGGTGCCTGTTAGGGCTGTGGTTTCCCATAAGTTTAGATGCCCCCCGCTGCGCGAGTTCTTTTTAAAAGTATAATTGGCGGTTGAAGGCATCATGCTTCGCTTAAAACCAGGAAGCTGTATAGATGGCACCTTTATCGTTTTTTGATCCTTGTTGATCTTATTATCGCCGGCATGCGCCGTTGCTTCGCCGGTATTGGCAACACCCTGGCCCGGGGATGTGGCGGCAGGGGTCCGTTGGATCTTCTTTTTTACACCGCCCCCTCCCTGCTGTACCGTATGCGCCACCTCATGCGCCAGCAAATGCTGCCCGGATTTACTCTGGGTATCATATTTGCCCGCGCCGAAATAAATATCATTACCATGGGTAAAGGCCTGAGCCTGCAAATCGTTGCTTAAGCCGGCTGCCTCGCTGTTATTATGGATGCGCACGCCACTCAGGTCGGCCCCCATGGCACTTTCCATATCCTCGCGGGTATTGGAAGGTAATGGTTCGCCGCCACCTTTGCTGTTTTCAATCTTTTGCTGGGTTTGTTGAGATACATCCGGTGCAGCAGATTGGCTGCTGCGTTTTAAGGTATTCCCTTCATTGGGGTCGCCATCACTTTCAAAAACGGGGCGGCGCTGTAATTCTTTATCGGCACCATTTTGCTCTTTTTCCTGCTTATCTTCTTTTTTATCCTCTTTCTTTTGTACAGCGGAGGTAGATGCAGCGGCAGGAGCAGTTGCAGTGGTTGCAGGGTTAGCTGCGGTTTTAGGCTGATTAATATGCTGAACAACTTTATCCGCTACCTGGTCGGCCTGCCTTTCAAAATGATCGCCGGGTTCATTAACCGTCATTTTACGCTGAACCTTATTGCCCTCAAAAAAAGGAGATTCAGGCGCGCGATCTATGTCATGAGCGGCCGAGAAAAAAGGATCTTTCCCTGCTGCCTGCCGGTTGGCGGGCTGATGCTGTTTGGTATTTGCCGGTGCTGCCTTTTGAGGTGTTTTCATTGCCATTCCACGTAAAAAGGTCCATCCATCCAGGGTAATTTAATTACGCCAATCCCCCATGGCAATGACGAAAGCAGGATATCCAGGTCCATCCGCTCTACGATAAGGCGTACAGGCTGCTCTGCTTCAATCAGTTTTCCTTTTCGTATTAAAAAGCCCTCGCGCAAGCCGCCCGGCGAAGTATTTTTTAATGCTTTCCAATACTTGATTACCGTGCGAAGCATATTGTCACCTTCATCAAGCATGCGCTGGGGGATCTCAATATCACGTTCCAAGGGTTCTCTGGCAGGCCAGCTGCATAAAAACTTTTCAAAACCAAGATCGTACTCAAAACCTTTTACATTACCGGTGCCTAAATAATGCAGCAGGTGAATGGCCAGTTGCCTTGCCGGCAGATCAACAAAATCGTTATCCTGCAGCAAGCCAAAATCTTTAAAGAAATATTCGAGGAATGGATGCAGGAGCACCAAACCGGCCTGGTTTACATACCTGCCCTCAAGCTCTTCCTCTTTTTTCATTTCCGTTTCAGATGCATGATCGGGCGTTACTACAGGTTTATTGACCGGCTGGACAAGTTTATTGGCTGGCTGGACAGGTTTATTTTCTGCTGATTGAATAACCGTTTCAGCAATTTGAATAAGGTTCAACGTTGGCATTGCGCCAGAACCATTTAAGTTTTCATACCATAAAGCAGCTAACTTTTTATGGGCCGCACTACTACCAGGAAAGTCATTGTTGCCTGTGCGCAGAAAGATCATCAGTAAAAGTTTTTCGATAATATGCTCCGTTTTCCCGGTAAGTTCTGCTGATGACAAAGCTGCTTGATCACCTGTTGATTGGCCGCTTGCCAAAGCCCTGATTTCACCTATAGCAGCATCGAGTTTTTCTTGAAGTTCACGGGCATCTATATTCAGCAGAACCGGTGCCAACTTTTTAATAAATGTAATACTGAACTGGCTAAACAATCTGCTCAGTATAAGCTGCGAGCCTTTAAAAAGCTTAATGAGCTTTACCTGGTAGCTTTTATCATTTATTAACAGCCCTGATAGTTTACTTAACCAAATATCTTCGTGCTGCAGCCATTCTGCTGAGGCAACCACATACCACGGGAGCCTTCCCGTATCAAGAAAATAGACAAATACACTAAAAGTCTGCTGCTCTTCAGTAAGCAATGAATAGCTGATCTCATTATCGGGTTCGTCGCTTCCGGGTAATACAGCAGGATTTAAAACCGGCTCAAGCGCCTTAGCCAGGCTTGCCTGCAATTGCTCAAAAACATCCTCCAGTTTACCCGCGCCCAGGTTAAGATCAATCTTATCTATCAAAACATGGGCAGGCACATCCATATCATCCAGCAATTGCTCCAGCTTTTTAAGCAATACCAGTTCAAAGTACCGCACGGCTTCATCCTGCGCCTTTCGGGCAGCATCGCGGTGCGGTACTTCGATATCAAGTACCAGCTTGTGGATAATATGTGTGCTACCTGCCATAATTCAGTCTTATTTAACAGTACCAGGATCTGTAGTACCCGGATCTTTTTTGATGATCTTCGGATCTATCTTAGGTGTTATCGTCGGTTTTACAACAGGGTCCTGTTTAGTCGTGGCCGGATCCACTTTAGGTGTTGCCGCCGGTGTTACCGAGGGCGTTTCTTTAATCACAGCCGGATCCACTTTAGGTGTCACCGAAGGTGTTACTGCCGGGGTTTCTTTAATCACAGCCGGATCTACTTTAGGTGTCACCGCAGCAGCCGAAGGTGCATCTTTAACAACAAGTATCGGTGGGGTTGTTGTAGTTGTGGTTGTGCCTAAGGGTGGCAGGTTGGTAAATATCGGTGTAGTAATCGTAGAAGGTAAAGCAACAGGCGGAGTAGGTGTAAATACCGCACGGCATTTATCAAACTTAGCATTCACTGCTGTAAGTGTGATGACCGTATTACGACCGCGTGGAAACTGCCCCATGTTAAATACTTTTACAGTATTTACATCATTACTGGTAGTGCCATCATCAAACGTCCAGGTAAATTTGAAACTGCCAGGATTAGGTGTTTTATTGGTTAGCGTAACAGTAGCAGTGCCTTTGGCCGGATCACCATCTACTTTATAATCAAACGAGGCCTGCGGATGCTCGTGGATCATCAGTGTACAAGCAGGAACCGGCTTGCCGTTCACAATAAAGTCGTTGATGCTAACATCATAAGGGCCTTTTGAAGGATCAACAACCCACTGGCTGCCGAGTAGTTTCACAGCGTCTCCCGCTAATTTTGAGGTAATGATACCTGTTGCAGGTTGTACGGTTGTAAAGTTTATATTACCTCCGTCCGAACAAACTTCGCTGGCAGCTAACTGCAGGTCTACAGGCTCCTCAGGAATGTCTACCGTAATAACAACCTGTTGTGTATCGGTACAATCATGATTATTGGCAGATAAGGTGAAGGTTAGTTTACCATCAGGGAATTTTGCGCGAAGATCGGCATACTGAAAGGTAATGTTATCAATCGGTGTGATAAGATTAGCATGCACCTGTCCGTCGGGCATTGTCCAGGTGTAGGCAAATGTATCGCCAGGCGCTTGATTGCTTGTAGCCGTTAACTGAATAAATACGGCAAACTGTGTTGTATCACTTATGCTGGCCGCAGGTTTAACAGACGGGTGTTTAAATACGGTGATAGTGCATTCTGTAGGCTGATCATTGACAGTAAATTTAATCTGCTGGCCAAATGTGCCATCTTTAACCTTGGTTGTATCGAAGTAGGTTACCGCTGCTTTAGTTACAACGGTAGTTTCAAAACCGGCAGCGGCTTTAATAACCCCATCAGCCGGACTAACTTTAAACTGCAGCAGGCCTTCGTCTGAGCAGGCTACGGCTTTAGGCAAGCTTAAACCTACCGGTGGCTTAGGCATAATGAATGCCACCGGCGGACAATCAGAGCAGCACATGTAAGGCAAGCAAAAATCTGCAAACACAATATCTTCCGGCACATCGGGATTTGTGCCCACTGACCTTACTTTACCAAGATCAACAGCTAAGGCCTGGGTTTTACTGATAACATCGGCCTCAATTGTTGGTGTAAATTTACGCGGCGACTGCACCTGGTAAAATTTCACAGCGGCAGAAATGTCATCAAAGTTGGTATTCTGAGCTATAAAAGTCATCGCGTCGGCATCACTTGCAAAACCTTTTACGAACTGAGGGTTAGCCTGGAGTGCCTTTAACCTTTCATCGAGCGAAAGTGTATTTGGAGGTATTGTTGGACTCGGCGTAGTCATGGTAGTGGCGTATACCATTACAAAGGTTCCGCCTGCAGGTACACCTGCAAGATGCTCCAAACCAGTATGATTTGCAGCATAAGCCGAAAAAGTAAGCTGAGCCAACAACTTAGCCTTGCGGTCCTGGATTTCTTTTAAAATAACGGCAAGCGCCTGGCCTGCACAGCAGTTTTCAGACAAGCGCCACAATTGCAGCTCGTAATCATCTTCATACCCCTTACGCACATAATCAGCCTTCGCAAAAATCTGGCGGCTTTTTACACTTGCCGCTTTTACCTCGTTGCACAGATCATCTACCCGGGCCGAGAAGTTAGTAATAGTGTCATCGTCAATATCAACCAGCCTGTCGGGCAGCCACTGGCTTATATTTCGGGTACCGGCAATCACACGCACCGGAATATCAACAGCTATAGCCTGTTCATATGAACCGGTTGCCGAGGTATCTATATTTTTAACTGCAGCGTCCGCATAGTCCGAAATACTTACAGCGTCGCCCTGCCTGCGGATCTGATCTACATAGTAACCTATGCTGCCCTGCGCAACATTGATGTTATTATCCACCGCGCTAAAACCACTATCAACCGCTACTCTGCTGATACTTTTATTAATTGCCAGACCGCTGGTTGCTTCCATACTGCTCCCGATTGATATGCCTGCAGTTTTTTCAACCGTAGCTGCAGCCATCCTCATTTTGGGTGTTGCAGCTGCAGGTGCCGCCGCTGCCTCTTCATTAGCGAACGACAGTGGCTGCTGTGCAGCCTGGGCCAGGACCTGGTTTGCCACTGAATAGCCTGTTTTGGTATCAAAACTTGAAAAAAACTTGCTTACATCGCTATAAAGGCAGTTTTGTTCGGCCTGGAAAGCTCTTAATGTAGCCTCCAGGTCATTAAACTGGCAGGCATAGTCATCAATGTTGATGTCGCTAAGGGTAACATCCCCCAGCCTGATGGTCACTACATCAAAAGGGAGGTTAGCATCCTGCCTGATCTTATCGACCGCGGCAAGCGCATCAGTATACTTTTTGCCGATATGTCCTTCTATCCTGAAAAAATTATTAGCATCAATGGAATAGTTTAATGGATTTACGACAACGTCATTTGCAGGCGAATAGGCCGAAGCATTATAACTAAGGATTAGCTTATCTGTACCCTGCAGCCATCGGCCATAACTCCATTTTTTAGCCAGATCAACCGGTTTGCCGTAATAAAACGGGATGGCCCTTGCCTCTAAAGGTTTACTATTATCTGTAGATGGAGTTACCTTCACCACTGGGTTTGCAGGCAGGGTGAACCCACTGCTCATGATGTTCAGCCTGTCTAACAAATTCAAAGCAATATTCAGCTTGTCCTTATTAGCGCTTACAGCAGGCGAAGCATAAAATTTATGGCGATAAGGCGTTGGTTTGGCTGTTGGAGTAACATTTAAAGCCCCCAGCATGATATGCTTTGGAAAGGCATAAATATTGGGGCAGCACTGGTAAATAATATCCGAAAGTATGGCCCGTAATTCATTGTATCCGGTTAGCAGGTCCTTGTAAAAATCATACAGGTATTGTGCCTGCATTGGGGCCGTAGCTTTGCTTAGCGTTGTATTGATATTCGCAACGATACTGGTAATAGGGTAAGCAGATTGCGGATCAAGCGCGAATTTGAAAGTATTGTATAACGATTGAATGGCTGCTGATAAACCTGCTGCCCCCGTGTTTGCGATACTTGAAAAAGCAGCGGTAAGTGCAGATGATGATGCGGTTGTTTGCGTATTAAAGAACACCCGTTTCGCAGCCAGCACCGGAGCATCAAAATAGGCGTTGTAAGCGTTGAAATACTTTTTGTAGATATCATCATAAATAACCTCCGAACCGGTTTGCTCGATGATCTGGTTCATATCGGCCTGGGCAACGAGCAGCACTTTTGGCTTGGCTACCTGCTTACGCCCCTGGTTATCACAATCAATAGCGGTACAGGCATCTGGGTCTTTAGAGTAATACTCCAGGTAAAGCAGACCGTACATTTCTGTCAGATCTTTACCGGCTTTTGCTTTAAAATTGGTAAGGGCAAAGCTATCGGTAGGGAAAACGCCCTTGTCATCCGGGGTTACCAGTTCCCATAAAGCCATTTGAGCGGCATCTGTCCCTAAAGGGTAAAAAGGCGGGTATTTAATCAGCGAATTATCATAGGCCCTGAAATTTTTATAGGTTGTTTCGGGCATGTAAAGCAAATCACCGTCGGTAGTTACACCGCAGCCTTTACCTATGGTTATGCCGTTGGCATCGCCTTTAAAGCTAAGACCGCATACCAGGCCAACACCAATTAAACAGGTACGGGTAAGGCGCTGCTGATCTTCAAAAAACTCTACAATATCGTTCAGTTGCTTGGCTGTAAGCACCTGGCTGTCAACAAAGGAGTTATACTCTAAAGTTATATCGGTGAGCTTTATGTTGGTTACTGGTGGCATGGCTTTTTTATTTAGGTTTTAACTGTTATTATTTGTGCCGCCCTGCAAGGTGCCAAGGCTTGATTTATTCAATATAATCGGGTTGGTTTCCTGGGTGTCGTCGTCGCAATCGCTTAACTGCCCCTGCTGATAAACGGTGTACAGTTTTTCAAGCACATCTATGAATTTGCTGTTCAATACCGGGTCAATAGGTGTATCTGTACTTACCGCTATGTGTTTGGCGGCAAGCCAATCTTTATAAACCGCTTCAAAACCAACCATCTGATCATGGCCTATAAAGCAGATCCGCGGTAAAATATGGGCCGGCGTTTCTGTACGGATGAGCCGCTCGGCATAGGTGCGGAAAGCTGTATTACGCAACCTTACGCTGTAGCCGGGCAGTATCACACAAACACGGAAAGAGTATGGGTCAAGCGGCTCGCAGTAAACGCCATTAGGATCAAGGCAAACCGGCATAAACTGGTGATGGGTACTGTCATCGCCGGTATAATCAAATGGAGGCCGCAGCAGGATATTTTCTATCACGTACATACCCTCCATCTTAAAATCGTTTTGCATAAACTTGATGATAAATGCAATTTCGGTTTCGATGGCAGCGGCGCTGAACTCCATATCATTAAGGGTAAGTAGCGTACCGGCCGAGTTGGCTATGTTATACACATATTTGCCGGCAGTAGGTCCAGGGCTTAAGCGGTAGTTTTCCCTGTCGCAGGCCAGCACAGATACCAGGCCGAGATCTTCATAGGCGTCAATTTCCTTTAGATAATTGGCATTGCCTTTAAATTTCACTACACCAAGCTGCGATATTGTCCAGTTGTAATGCAGGGCATCGGCCTTGAACAAAAGGTAATCCTCCACGCTTAGCTGCTGCATTTTATAGTTGGAGAAACCCAGCAGCATCGAGATGCGTTTTTCCATGCCCGATACATTCACCAATTGCTGATCGGGCGTTTTAGCGTTATACAAGTCCATCCCGCTACCACGGCAAATGCTCATCTGATCATAATCCTTTAAAAAATTAACCTTATGCCTGATGATATTGCGCTGATAATCTTCGCCGTAAATGCGGTACATTAAAAACACGTATTCGTTAAATTGCTCTGCAAAGCGGGCCAGCAAATGATCAAGGAATTTATTTTTCCGCTCGGGATAGTTATCCTGCCCAATTTCTTTAATTACATCATCAACTGTTTGCTCCCATTGGGCATAGCCATCCACAAGTTTTTCTACATCCCTGATACCGTTTACCGTATTGCTGAAATAGGTTTTACGGATACTGTCATCAGCAGTGAGCAAGATCCGGGCATTTGAAAGCTGGGCGAAGTAATTGGCCAGCACCTGATCATAAAACAACAAATATCCTTTAAGCTGTAAAGCCAGCGAACGTTGTTCGGTTGTTGCGGTATCGGGCAAACCCAGCGGTGAAATGCCATAGTTTTCAGGAAACTGGTTTTGCAGGGTTTCATAGTGGCCGATATCGCGGTAATCACCTTCGGGTACGGGGAGGTCGACTATCTTCTTTGCCTCAACGCTGTCTTGCCAGTCTTTACGTAACTGGTTAAGATCGGTCTGGGCTTCTGACTGTTTCAGCTCGATAGGCACCACGTCTTTATAAAAGGTGAATGACGAATTGGTTTCGCACAAAACAGGCTTATGACCATCCTGGATACAAAGCAACCATTGGTTCGATTTATAGATCTTATCGGCAACCTCGCTCTGAGGTGCGGTACAGCCGCAAAAACCAAAGGAAATGCGTTTCACCAGCCGCACACCGTCAATTTCCATAATGATGCGGTACAGATCAGACAGGCGCACTTCGGTACGCAATTGTGAGGCCGCAAGCTCAGCGGGGATAATAAACCCCTGTTTGGCAAACTTGGCATCAATACCCTGCAGGTTTTCAAAATCAAGCACGGGGCCTTCAAATATCTCGTCGGGCTGCATGCCTTTGTCAAGCAGCTCCTGCAACAGGTAAAATTGAATATCGGGTGTAAGGTATTGCTCAATATTGAACATGATCTGTGCCCAGATCATTTCAGGATCGGCCTGGGGTTGCAATTCAATTTCGGCACAGATAACTATTTCCTGGTTTTCAACCGCCTTTACCTGGTCAAGGTCCTCACACAACTCACGGAAGTAATGGTATACCGATTTTATTTGTTTGATGATATCGTCCTGTTTGGCTTTGATCTTGGCGGCATCGCCGCCCAGTTCAGGAAAGTCCTCAAAATCAATCAGGATATCGTTTATGCCCTTTAAATCGAATTTAACCTCTTTGCCTGTCAGGGCATTTTCGCCGGGTTTTGCATAGCGCAAAAGCGGTTTACCATCCGGTTGTTTATAGTTGGCAATAATACTGTGGGGCGATTTCTTGATCCAGGCATTCCGCACACCATCTATCCGTACAAACAGTTGGCGGTAATCATCGGGGGTAACAGGGTAACCGGGCAGTATTTTTATGGCAGACAAAAACTGCTCATGCATACTGGTGGTATTATCGTGGTCAACAGCCAGGATATTTTCCACCGGCAGGGTAATGCGATAGTTAAGATCGGTTAGTGCATAACAAAGCATCTCAAGCGTGGTAATCCCCGGATCATGCACATTATAGTCCGACCAGATGGCGCTCGCCAGATCGCGGATATGCTGCATGCCTTCGGTGCGCAGGGTATTGTACTCGGGCCCAAGGCTGGTATCAATTTGTTTCGGTATGGTTAACTGATCAATCATGGGCATGTAGGTATGGTTTGGGTATCAATTAAATGCTGCTTTGCCGATACAAGAATGGCCTTTGAATTGCCTGCCTCCAAAACATCGGGATTTGCGGGCCCCGATGCAGTGAAGTACATCTTAAAATCGGTTATATAATCAACATAAGGTAGCTCTTCAATAAAGCGGATCACCACGCTTTTATACAATGTTCCGCCGAAATCAATATCCGCATTGCGGTTATAAGCCCAGGGCGACAGGTAATTGATCAAATCTGTATTCAGCTTAATGGCGTACAGGTTTTCATCCAGCCCGAAGTAAAACTTCACCTTAAAATCAAGGATCACTTCCTCATAATCAGGGTTAATAGCCAGCAGATCAACGTGCATGGAGTTTAAACCCGACAGGTATTTAGTGATCTCACTCAGGGTATTTTTGCTTACCCGGGGTTTAAATGGGTCAAAACTGATCTGGTTACGGATATCGGGGATAGCCACAACCCTTACACTACCCGGCGCCACCTCTATGTCATCGTTAGTATGGTTAAGGCACTTAACCCTAAACACCTGCGGAAACTGCGCCATTACCAGGTGTTCATAATCCCAAATGGTAATTGCCCGGTGTTTATGCCTTAAGCGTTCGCTTACCCGTAAACGGAAGGCACCATCATCCTCGGGCAACAAACCGCCGAACGAGGCATAAGGCTGCGTAACCGATTTAATCTGCGGCAGCCTGTCAATTAGCTTACTTATTGTACCCGCGGGCAGGCCTGCGTCCAGATGTGAAAGTTCGTTGTCATTATCGGCAAATTCAGCCTCGGCTGCCTGGATATGTACATTAATGAACTTACAAACCGAATCGATAGTAACTGAAGTTGGTAGCTCAACCCCAAGCCAGGTTAGGCTTTGGTTAAGAAATGTATTATTGGTTGTAGCGCCTTCGGGAATTAAGAATTTGATAATCCCCGAGCGTAAAAAATCGTTGGTATCATCACTGATGATATTGCTTTTATCCAGTGCAATCCATTCATTGCCGGATAAGTAAAACCATTTAGGTTGGATGGTATCAGAGAACGATGGCGCAAGCGCATCCTCGCTCCCCTCGGCCACCTGGAAAAGAATACTGGCTACCGATCCTGTCTGAATACCCGAGATGCCTATATAAAACGCGGCAAGATCGGGTGCCTGTGGTATGGCTGTAATGTTGCCATCAATTAAACCGTGAAATTGTTTTTTGAGGAAAGCATGCTGCTCGGCCTGGCCAAATGGTGTTTCATGAAAAAACTGAACGTTGTGGTTCACATAGTCGGCCAGCAGACCGGCATTATTATTACTGCTTGTAAGCTTATCAATATCGTTTGAAGCCGTTGCTTTGTAGTCGATGGTAAGCGAAGCTATTTCAGGCGTATAAGGCACCGACGGTATAATTGCGTCCCCTTCTTTTTTAATCATGGCTGCCGCAAATAATTTGGGGTACTCGGTATGCAAAAAGTCGCGGTCTAAATTGATGCGGATATAGTTATCCTTAACCCCGGCCGAAAAATTTTCGGTTTGTGTTTGCACCGGTGTGGCAGTTTGCTGGAAGCCTATAAATCCCAGTGTAGGAAAAAAGAACTGCATGGGCTGTACATATTGCTGTACAAGTGCTTTTTCGGCCTGTGCCCCCCAGCCGTAATTAAATGCCCCGGATACGTTAAAGTAAAGATATTGGTTAATAAAACTCGGGGCCTGATTTACCGGCTGGGGCACACCATCCGGTGTTAAGGTAAATGAGTCATCGAGCACGCTGATCGAGCTTCCTCCATCAGGGAACCATTTTCCATCTTTGATAAACGATACCTTTGCAGTAAAGCTATCTTTATCGGCAATAACCCGCCCGCCGAAATCACTAAGCCCTGAACTGGAAGTAATTTTATAAGCACTCGGTGTAAACGAAGGACTTACAAAATCGGCGCGGTAAGCATTATAATAATCTTCTATCGGGCTCGGTACTCCTTTCCAGTTAATTTGAGGTTTGATCTCCGTCCACTGTTTTTGAAAGATCTCAGCATTACCAATATAAAGGTTTGAATGTATTTTGGGTACTGCCCCAAAAGCAAGGAATGGTTTTGAGGGGTCAACCTTACCGTTATCATTTTCAACCGCCAGGTTTTTCATGCCGGTTACGGCTACGTCAATCTGCACACTATCAAGCCGGGCCTTACTTAATGCCTGGTAAACAGGGTAAGCGTTGTCCTGTACGGTCATCAGCAGGCGAATAACCGGAAAATCGGTTTTGTAATTCTCTTTGTGGATAGCCTGATCATAGGGTACTACCGCTTTAGCTTTAGGTGGTACATTTACAGTTATAATCAGTTTTTGCTGGCTCAGCGTAGCGGGCGCGGTTGAAGGAAAATCGGCCTGGAGCCAATCTTTTTCAGATGTCAGAAATACTTTAAACAACTGCGCTATTAATGCAGGATCAAAGGCATCGAGCCCGGTAAAATTAAGTGTAAGGGTTATAGTACGGTCGCCCTCACCCAGAAGTAGAACGCTTGAAGCAAAAGCAAAACCCATTGATGCCGTTGGCCAGCTTTTGCTGCCAAAGGGGTTCCATTTGGGTACATCGTCCTTAAAAGGTGTACCCAAACCATCGGCAGAGAAGGTAACATCGGCATAAGCGACTTTATTATCTGCAGGCGATTGATACCAGCTTTTCATAGCAGCTATGGTGGCGCTGTTTACTGCCAGCTCGGCATTTGTTTTAAAAACAACGGGCTTAGGTTTAGGGCTTTTATCTTTACCTGCATCAAGTGCTGTATCCTGCGGCAATAAAAAACCGGTGAGGTTACGGGCCAGTTCAAATATGATGTGCACTTTATCCGGTACCTCCGGCCTGTTGCGCAACTGCAATACCCGTTTAAAATAAAAATCAAGATGACGGCCGGTAAACTGGTTCAGCGCATCTTCTGAGTGCTGCAGCAGCATAATAAAGCACATGAACAAGGCAAGGTGTGGTTCAACATCACTTTTAATGCTTGAGTCGGGAAATCCCAAACCTGCATTTTGCATTTTTACCTCAACCTGCTTCAGAAAATCCTGCAGCGCTTTTTTATCCTGGATAAAAAACGGTTTCCAGTCGCCTTGCGGGTAGTTGCTGTCTTTCGGGGTATAGTAATTTATTTTATCGGCATAAGCAGCCGCAAACGTTAGCCAGTCTTCCATGCCCAATTCCTCAATTGGGGCGTAGGCTGGGTCAAGCGCTTTCAGAAAGCGCTGTGACTGGCTTGAGCCATCACGTTGAAGCGGATTTTTATCGTTACAGGCCATGGTTTGGTTATTGGTTGGTAGTTATGCTGGTAATGTCATTTTTATAATAAGGGAACACATAGTTGTACCTTGAATTGGTGGTACGTACCGTGTAATTGAGCTTAATAAGTAAAACCCCTTCGCTATCCATACTGCTGTCAACCTCGGTGCTGTTGAGCGTTATTCTTGGTTCAAAGTACAGCACAGCTGTTTCAATCAAATCTTTGATATAGGTTTTGAGGGTGAGGTTCACAGCCTCAAAAACTATATTTTGCAAATCGCACCCGAAGGTTGGCTGCATAATACGTTCGCCCAGCCGGGTGGTAAACAGTATGCCAAGGCTGCTTTCAATATCGGCCTCGTCGGTAAGCATCTCAACTTTGCCGGCAGCCTTGTCAAAACTTGGCGGGAAACTCCATCCCCGGCCTATAAAAGGTATTTTTGGTTCCATTGATCAACCTCCGATTATTACTGTTGGGCAGCCTAACACTATCGATCCGCCATGGGCTGTGCTATCGCCCATGCGGGCGGCGGGTTTCCCCCCTATCAGCACCGTTGCCGAACCCATGATGATTGAATCGGGCGGACCAACACAGGTACACATATCGCCTACGCATACCGCAGGCATGCCGCCAATAAGCACCGTTGGTACCCCCGGCCCTATTACCGGCCCGCCTACATGAGGCACTACGCCTGTAACCATAGGGCATACGTGCATATCGCCTATCCGTGCTGCTGCTGCCATTTTTTGTTATTAATTTATTTGTACAATTGAGCCTTTAAGCGCCGCTGTTCCGCTTGATTTTACTTCCACACTGGCCGATCCCTCGGCCGAAAGCGCGGTATTGGCTTTCAGGCTTAAATTCATGCCCTCGGCATTAAAATCCTGCTGGGCTTTAAGCACCAGTTTGCCCTGGGTTTCGATGGTTATACCATCACTGTTCATTTTTATCGAGTTATTGTTCTCGTCTTTTAGTTCTATCGCCCCGGCATCTTCATCCATGGTTATCTTTTTTCCGGCAGGCGTTTCAATGGTTACCGATTTTTTATCGTCATCAAAAACAAGTTTCATTTTACTGCGGGTTACAAAGCCCTTTTGGTTATTGGCATCGGCGGCCGTTAACGGAGCGTTTTTACTGCTGCTGTTAAGCATGCCCAGTACTACCGGCTTGCGCGGATCGCTGTTTAAAAAGCCTACTACTACTTCGTCGCCAACTTCGGGCAAAAAGAAACTTCCACGATCTTTACCGGCATCTAAGGTGGCCACGCGTGCCCAGATCCCCTGATCATCGGGACTGATCACCGGCATGCGCACCAGGATCCGGCATTCGCCATCAGGGTCGCTTTCCAGTTGGGTTACCACACCTATCTGCAAACCGGGCACCGCCTGGATCAAAGCTGAAGCCGGCTTTATACTGGTATCAAACTTTTCGGTAAACCATTGCGGGTCTAAGCCAAATTGCACCTCAAGCTGCCAGTCGCCGGCAGATACATGATGCTGAATATGACTAACAAAGGCATTGCCGTTAAACCTGTCGCTCAGGTTGCTGAGTTTGATAATCATGCCCGGCTTTACCGTGTGAATACCTTTAAACTTTACCCTGCCCCGTACCTTTGAAAGTACCTGCTTTTGCTTGAGCGCTGTTGCCCAGGCCTGCAGTTCGGGCTGCGAAAGCTTGCCGCCATGATTGAGCTGATATTTATTTTCATTGAATACGCCTGCCAGATCATCAGAACTAAGATTCCCATTCAACTCGCCGGATGGCGGGTTGGCATCAACCTTTTCAATTTCCTGCGATGCAGGGTTCCAGGTGCGGCCGGTTATGGAGGGGAACTGAATGCGTGAATCAATCTCGGCATCCAACTCCAGCATGGTAGCACCAAATGATAATTCCACAACCGCTGTACCGCTTATTTCGGGTTTTTTAATGGATAAGGTATTATCATCGGTATAAACCAGCATCCCGTTTAGTTCTGCGCGACCGGTTATAAAATCCCAATCAGTGGCCTCATATTGTACCAGGTCGCTGGTGGTGATGTTCATATCTGCAACATCGGCTGTTAAACCGCTATAAGTACCTGTTAGGGTGGTTATAGCATCACTGTCTTTCACATTTTCGCCAAAGTATTTGCTGTGGCGGGCAAGGGTCATGGCAATCGCCTTATCGCGGCATTCAATAACCAGCTGCGAACCACTGTTACGTAGCTTGATACTATGTTTGATAACCACACCTTTAAAAAGCGTATAATTATCCGACTCGTAACCGCACAGGATCTCGATGTTTTTTCCCGGTATAAATAAGTCGCCGTTGCTGGCGTCAAACTTTTGGGCCGAGGTATCACCATCCACGATCACCAGTTTGGCAGCAGCTATACGGTTTACGCCCTTATCAATCACTATAGCCTCCACCTGTAGGGTGCGCGGTATCTCGGTACCCTCAATTTTTACAATGGGGGTAACAACGGTACTTGGCCGGGTGGTTTCTATGGTGCGGCTATCTGCCATGATCTGTTACTGGTTTAATGGTGGAAACTTGATTTTTGTACCTGTTGCGAGATACCTGAAATCGTTGAGGTTATTTGCCTGGGCTACTTCGATGTAATACTTTGAATCACCGTAGATCTGGTAGCAGAGCAGCGGTAAAGTATCACCTTCATTAATCACCCTAACCTTGGTTAAATCGGGCGATTGCGCATTTTCCTTAGCAACCCGCTTTTTGTCCTCAACAGAACCAATGAACGAAGCTTTTACAATAGCCCTGAGCGGACGACCCTGGCTATCAAAAAGTTTGTAGCTGATATCCATGGTTTCCAATGCGCCATCAAACTGAAGTGTACCCCAGTAGATGCTCACAAACCTTGGCCTGTGCTTATCGCCTTGGTATTCAATGATTAGCTTTTGCAGGTTGTCGATATCCTCATCAACCCCTAAATCGCCGGCTGTAGCACCGTTGATAACCCCGGTCCGGTCAAACATCAGCTCGAAATCCATCTTCTGCGGCTCGATCTTGGAGAACTTAGGCAGCTTGCCTGATGTACCCTGCGCCTGCTTGTCAGAATACTTGATCTCGATCTTCTGGCTATAGCTTTCGGGGTTGACCTGCACAAACATGGAGCCTTCTTCCTTTTTGCTCTGCGGATCGGACCAGGCTACGATCTTCATTTTGGTTACATTATCGGCCATCAGCGTTCGTTTTTATTTTTCAAAATCTCCAATATCTGCTCCACGCATTCGGCAATGATCTCATCTTTATCACCGCCGCCACCGCCCTGTCCGCCGCCACCGCCTGAGGGCTTTGAATCCTGCTCGGCCGGGCTTTGGTTTACGCTTACGCGGATGTTCAATTCTCTGATCTCGATTGGCATAACATCAGGTTTGAAGTGTGTAATACTGGTATTGCAGCTCAAAACTTTCAATTGCGATGCTGTTTTGCTCGGCATTCAGATCACTCAGGCTCCATTTTTTGGGCCAGGCCTGTACTACATTCCAGGTCAAAAGCGGGTCATGTTCTTCGTTAAGCAGGCTTACGGTAAGGTCTTTAGGTTCGATAATAAAATTATTGAACACGTTATTGCACCAATCCATCAGCAGTTTTGATTCGGTAATGAGCCCCCGTTTCAGCACCAGTGCCGGAAACTTGGCCCTCACCGGCAGCGCATGTTCAAAACGATTTTCGCCACCCTCCTTTTTGGATTCTGTTTCCATCTCCATGGATAGGCCTGATACATTCTGAAACCTGCTGTCGATATTTTCATCGCCGATGCCCGTAAACACCACCTTAAAGTGAAAGCCTAAAGGCGGATAACCTGATTTAGCGTCGAAGGCCATGATTAGCCGTTTTTGATAGTTAAACCTTCGTGAGCAACCTCAAGCGTTTCAATTGCTGCCTCGTTGGCATCTGCCTTCAAATCGGCCGACTGAATCTTAACCGGGAAAGCATTTTTAACCGACCATGTAACAACCGGCTGATGCTCTTCATTAAGCAGGTTAATGGTAAGGTCACGACGGTCTATCTGGTTTAGTTTCACAGTGTTCATCCAGTCATAAAACTCGTTATCATTAGCAAATGTGCCGCGTTTTAGGGTGATGTTACCATATTTGCGCATACCAGGCATCTTTACCTTATTGTATTCCTTGCTGCTGCCTTCGCGGTATTCAATCACTTCGGTTTCTATCTGTAAGCCGGTTACTTCTGTAAAACCGATACGTGTGCCACCCCAGTCAACCTGGAAATGGAATTTGGGTAGAGGATAATTTGCCATTTTATTTGTTTTAAATGAAATTCAACAGATTTTATTTAATTAACTCTCCTGCATTTTGTGTGAAAAACGGAGGATGATGAACTCGGCAGGCCTTACTGCAGCCATACCTATTTCAACTATCATGCGGCCTTCTAAAATATCAAGCGCAGTCATGGTTTCGTTAAGGCCAACGTGTACAAAAAACGCATCTTCGGGTTTAGCGCCTTGTAATGCACCGGCACGCCATTGCAGGGTTAAAAAGTTCTGGATCATCACCCTTACTTTTGTCCAGGTGTTGGCATCGTTATTTTCAAAAACGAAAGGATAGGTAGCTTTTTTAACCGATTCTTCAACCATGATGAAGAACCGCCTTACCGGGATGTAGCGCCATTCGTTATCATTACCGGTTAAAGTACGCGCCCCCCAAACCAAAGTGCCGCGGCCGGCGAAGGCCCTGATGGCATTAATTGATTTACCGGTTGCGGTAACATTCATATCGTCCTGATCGCTGTTGTCAATTTTTACAGCGGGGCCAATTACATTATTAAGACTTACATTGGCAGGCGCTTTCCAAACGCCGCGGGAGCCATCAACATTGGCATAAACCCCGGCAATTGCCCCCGAAGGAGGGATGGTACTCATTTTAAGCGTTACTGCCGAGTTTGCCGCACCGAAAAATACGTTACCCGAAAACAGTGCCTGCTCAGCCAGGTTTTCATAAAACAATGCACCATTTATTAATGCACCCAGGCCTGTTAAAATAGTGGCAACAGTATCCTGCAATGCCTGAACAATTGAAAGCGCTCCTGCTGCATCCTTAGTAAAAGGATCACCATTGGCTATTATTGCCGCGTAGGTTGAATTGGCTACCCAGGGCGTATTATCCAATACCGAATAAACAGTTGCCGGATTACGACCGGCAGTTGTATTAGCAGCAACCTTGTTGTTTTTTTCGTAGGCAATCAGGTTGGTGATGGCGGCTTCAAGCTTGGTATCTTTACTTAACGCGTCAATGTCTTTGCCATAAAGCGCGCCAACAGCCGGTGCATCCTTTGCCTTTTTACCGGCGGTGACAATTGCGGCTAATAAATCCAGATAAGCAGTTAACTGCACATCGGGAGTTACGTTTTGGGCAATGTTATTTGCCAGTGCGGTTAATTTAGCTTTCACGGCATCAACACCGCTTACCCTTAGGGCGGTTGCATCCGCCGCTGCGCTAAATACAGAACCTATTACCTTGTCGGTATCTTTTATAGCATTTTGCAGATTGGTCACAAGCGTTTTTTCGGCAGGGCTTTTTGAAAAGCTATCGTAGTTGGTGATCTTAACCGGTGTGGCGGCATTGTTCCAAAACTCCAGCTGCCTGAAATCAACATTAACATCATAGCTTGTAATTATCCAGGGATAATAAGCCGCACCATAATTTAGATTATTGATCCCTATTGAGCTTCGGAAATTATCTATCGGCTTATTGGTTGTATCCTGCCGTTTATCGCCCTGTAAAAGGTCAAGTATCGAAAACCTGTCCTGCATGGTAGCGCACAAGGCTAATGCCTGGGTTTGCAAACCGCTAAAGCCAACAAGATCGGGATTACCACCAGCTAACAATTGAACCGCATCGGGGAAAAGGATCAGCGTAGGCTCATCTTCGGCCGAAAGCGTATCAATACCTCCTGATATAGGAGCTGCTGTTACCGCTGCTGAGAAATCTCCAACAGAAACGATATAACATGGCCCGCCGCCATTATCAAAGTATTGCCTGAGTGATACATACAACTGAAAGCGTTTATCAGGCACTACGTTCAGGATCTGGTTTGTAGCCGGGTTAACGGTAACCTTAACGGTTGTTGGTACATAATCGCCCCCAAATAAGCTTTCAAACTCCAATAGCGATTTTATACGGGTTGGAACGTTCACCAGCGATTTACCCTCGGGGGTAAGGGCAAAGGCGGTAAAGCCAATAAAAGCAGGTATAGCGGTTTCAACCTGGGCAACTGATGGCGGAAACAGTGCAATCTCCTGCACGTAAACTCCGGGTGTTTTATAAGCCATGACTATTTGATTTAAGATTGAACCATTTTATGACTGAAACGCAGAATAATAAACTCGGCCGGACGAACCACTGCCATGCCTACCTCAACAATGAGCCTGCCTTCAAGAATATCTAAAGAGGTCATGGTTTCGCCAAGGCCAACGTGCACAAAGAAGGCATCTTCGGGCTTAGCTCCCTGTAGGGCACCGGCACGCCATTGCAGTATTAAAAAGTTGGCTATCATGCCGCGCACCTTTGCCCAGGTATTGCCATCATTTGGCTCAAATACAAAGGGCTGGGTTGAGTTTTTAACCGATTCTTCAACCATGTTAAAGAAACGCCTTACCGATATGTAACGCCATTCGTTATCATTACCGGCCAGTGTACGCGCGCCCCAAACCAATACACCTTTGCCTGAAAATGCCCTGATAGCATTTACCGATTTACCGGTGCTGGTTACGTTCATATCTTCCTGGTCGCTATCGTCAATTTTAACCATTGGGGCCGATACCAGGTTTAGGCTCACATTTGCCGGCGCTTTCCAAACACCGCGCGTGTTATCAACAGACGCATACACGCCTGCTATTGCCGCTGCCGGAGGTAAAATAACCGAGAACAGGTTGGTTTGCTGAGTGATATAGTTATACAGATCGCTGTTGATGTGATAGATAGAATTGGCGGTATTGGTATCATCCCGCAGCACCGCAGTAGCCGGAAAATCAGTTGCGGTAACGCCTGTTCCGGAAACAATCAGCTGTTTGCTTTCATTGCTGAAATAATTGATGCTGGTTTGCAGCCACGGATAATATGCGGCACCATAGCTCAGGTTATTAACCCCGATAGCAGTACGGAAGGCTGTAGCTATATCGCCGAATGCTTTTTTGCCTTTATCGGCAACGGCCACATATGGGTCAATAAGCACCACCCTATCCTGTAAAAATGCGGCCTGGGCCAATGCCGCGGTATATAAACCGTAGTAATCTGCGGCAACAGTAAGGGTTACCGCATCTGTAAACAGCAGGATGGTAGGCTCATCTTCTTTTTGCACTGCAGCAAGCGCATTGGTAAGCAGCGTTTTATCTACATTAACAGCCGCACCGGTTTGGCCGGCCGACACGATATAACACGGCCCGCCACCATTCGCAAAATAAAGCTGCAGGCAATAATACATCCTGAATTTCAGGGCTGGATAAGGATCATCTACCGCGGCATCAAACGAAAATACGCCGGCTGTCTTTTTGATCTTGATACCGGTTGTAGTTCCGGCAGTGGTGAACAAAGTATTTTCGGCAAAACCAAAGATCTGCTCATACTCTTTAAGCGATTTGATCCTGACAGGGTTGTACTGCAATGACGCCCCGTTGTAGCTAATATTTTGTGTGTAGCCTATAAAGGCCGGGATAGCCGTTTCAACCTCGGCTACCGATGGAGGTAGGAGCGGAATTTCTTCCACGTAAACACCCGGAGTTTTGTATGTTGTTGCCATATTACTGTTTTTTACTTGCTAAAAAAATATGTCTGAAAAAATCTGGTTGGTTTCTGGTTTTATGAGCGATGCCGTTGCGTTAGGCAGATCGACAGTTGTCAGATTATTATTTTTATCCTTCACTTTCACGGTTATAAAACCCTGCCTTGTAAGCGGCAGCGCATTATCACTTACCGATGCGGCCCCGAAAGCTGTACCTATATACCGCCAGTAAGTAGCCCTGTTTTTGAACCGTAAGCTAAACACCGGCGATTTCAGGGTAGTATCAGCCTGCATCAGATTATAAGCAACGCCGCTGGTTTTAACGCAGATATCTATAAAAGCCCATGCCGATGCATCTGTACTATAATAAAAAGGAAAATCATCAGTATAACCGGTATCAGCCAGGTGGGCAGTATACAAGCCCTCAGGCAAACTGCTTATGTCGGCTTTTATAATATTCAGAGGACCGGTCTCTACACTGGTAACTACATTCACCACGTTACCGGCCCTGTCTTTTATCGTTAATGCCGGGGTTTTATTTGCTACTGTTACCTGGTAGCTAAATACCCGCCCAAACTGGCGGATCAGATCGCTGTTACCGGCATAAGCCAAAGGTTTTCCACCAACCAGCGGGTCGGTGATCCAGTTACCTGCAGGCGTGGCCCCTGCAGTTGGGTCGAGGCTATTTTTTTGCTGCGCGATGAACAATTTGGTTGGCGTAGCCTGGTTATCAACCAGCATATCACCCGGATAATAATCGGTAGCCGCCTTATATACACCTGGTGTGGCAGTTATAAACGGAGACACACGCGGCGATAATGAAGGATCGTTGGTAAAAAAATACACCATTCCGTCGGGCGCTTTTAAAGGCAATGAACTATAGTTGGCAAAAAGGCCATCGTTAATGGCTAAACTAAAGCTGAATACTTCGTCATCTGCCGGAACTATCTGTGGTTGCTCCTTAGTACCGTTCAAAGTATACGGAATACCGGTAATAACACCGGTTTCGGTTTGTTTATAAACTATATGCAAACCCGCAAACTTTGCCCTTGTAGCTTTGGTAGGTGTTACGCTCATGAAACTGCCTATGTCATACCGCTCCAGCATAGCCAGGCGCGCATCGGCGCTCAGCGTATCAAAAAGCGTGACGCCGTCATCAAGGTGATAATGATGACGGATGTCAATCTCAAAAAGCGTTTCGTAATTCAGGTCAAGTACCATCGGGTTATAATTTATAGGTTTACTGCCCGCACTAATCGTTAACTCAGTTTATCGCTCAGTTCTATCTTTTTAATGATGCCGCGTGTTTCGGTTACATTGTCGCGTAATATTTCAACAAGGCGAACGCGGTATAGTACATATGGAAATTGTTTGCCGCCCAGCGTGCTCCACAGGTAATTGGCCTGCTCAAATGTGGGCGAGTAGATATCAAGTATAAGGCGGAAGTCGCCGAGGCCAACTTTTGTAGTGGGACTGTTTTGTTTGGTAAACGTGTTTTTGCCCTGAAAAAACTCAACTATATGTGAAAGAAAGATCAGTGACTTTTCGTAGGAGCTAAAGAGGCATGACGAAAACAGCACATACAGGTTAAGGTACATTGGTGCATTTCGGTAGTTGATATCGTCGCCATTACGCACATAGTTGGGGATGTTTTTCATGGTAAATTCTTCGGAGATATTTACCAGCGTAACCAGGATATTTTCCAAACCTTTGATCTCATCTTCGCTCAAATGGGCTACGTTTTTAAGCTGGGTAAAGGTTGAACTAAGCCCGCTGTTCCCATCTGTTGTTTTGAGATAGTTATTTAACTGTTCAGCTAAAAAGCTTAAGGTTTGGTAAATCATGATAATTAGATGTTTATAGGTGGTTGCAGTTTGGCTGCTGATGTTATACCAAAGTTGGGCATCCGGCTTTAGTAACCTGCAAGTGTATGCACGCTAATTACCACGTATTTATACGCAATTAAAGCACGTATAAATACGTGGTAATGAACGGGTTAAAACAACAAAAAACCTGCAAATTCCAGCAAAAACGAACTTTTTAAAAAGGCTAATCGGTTGTCAGAACGCGCTCTTCTTCAAACTCCATAATTTAAGCGCCGCGTAACAACGGCAAAATCCGCACAACCCACATCTATTTGATGTTCAAACAGATATTAAAAGACCGAGATACTACTATCCTAAAGGATACCGGTATCCTTTAGGATAGTAGTATCTTTTTGATAGTTAAGCAAGGTAATTTTGCTGCTACAAAATAAACAACAATGAAAATATTACATCTCATCAGCAGCCCACAGGGCGAAGCATCATTCAGCGTAAAATTAGGCAACGCTATTGTTAGCGAGTTGCAATCTGCCCACCCGGATAATACATTAACCACTCATGATTTAACTGCCACACCGTTCCCGCATCTGGAAGAGGCACACATAACATCTTTTTACACTCCCGAAGAAAAAAGGACGCCAGAGCTTATTGAAGCCGTTAAACATTCGGACGAAGCTATTGCCGAGTTATTGAATGCTGATGCCGTAGTTATTGATACTCCAATGTACAACTTCGGTATTCCATCAACCTTAAAAACGTGGATAGACCATATTGCCCGTGCCGGCAAAACTTTCAGCTATGGCGAAAAAGGACCTGAAGGCCTGGTTAAAAACAAAAAAGTGTACCTGGCTATCTCATCGGGCGGTGTTTACTCTGAGGGGTTTATGAAAGCTTATGATTTTACCGAGCCTTATTTAAGAGCGGCCTTAGGCTTTTTGGGTATGACAGATATCAAAGCTTTCAGAGTTGAAGGTATAAAAGTGCCGGGGTTACAGGAAACAGCTTTAGATAAAGCGATACAGGGTATTGAGCTTTAATAGTAAACAATAAACGGGAGGTATAGCCTCCCGTTTTGTTATATCTTTTATCTTTCAGATCTTCACAACAAAACTATCCGTTAAAACAGATGTATGTTCATCTTCATCTGCTACGGTATAATACTCTCCGGTTAGCGTAAGCCCCCTGTCATCGCGTTCGATGCTTATTTTTAAGAAGCCATGCCTGGTATCACAACTATATCCAAGGCTTACACCGTCAAATCGCGAATCTCCGGCAGTAAAACCTTCGTTATTAGTCAAAGCAATTGGATGCAACTCGTCAAAGCCCCCGGTACCGGCAACAATATAAGGCATCACTGTTAAGTCATCATATTGCTTGCTGAAACGCTGGTAGTTATGCACGTGCCCGCTAAAAACGATATCGGGCCGGATGCCGGTTTCCGCAAAAACTCCTTCTAAAAAATCAATCATCGGCAAACTGGCCCCATGATTAATATCGGCTGAATAGGGAGCATGATGCATACAAAGGATAACAGCTTTTTCGGGACGTTGCATATCTGCCGATCTTAGCTCTTCCATAAACCAATCGCGTTGCTCGCGGGTAACAACGCCATACTTAGGCACATTGGTATGCAAACCGATGATAGTTGCCAGCGGTGTTTCCATTGTCCAGTAAATATTGGGCTGCGGCATGCTTTTGCGGTTGATCTTCCGGCTCAGCATTACCGGGCGCGAAACAGTATCGCAAAATACTGTTGTAAACGCATCAAGGCTTTGATAGGGCATTTCAGCAGCCGGATTTACGTCGCTATCATGGTTGCCGGCTATCGCGAAAATTGGGCCCGGGTAGAGGCTATATGGTTCAAAAAACTGGTCGTGATAGTTTTGGGCCTCTCCGTAATTGTAAACAACGTCGCCCAAATGGTATAAAAACTTTGGTTTATCAGCGCCGGAGAACATTTTATATTGTTCGGCCATCAAACCGGCTATTCGCCGCTGCGATCCGGGGTTACGGATACTGCCGGTATCCCCTACCATATGAAAAACCATTTTATGATCAGCTACACCCGATAACACATCATGTACAGATAAATGATAAGGATAGTTACCAGTGGGCTCTGGCAGGGGCTGAAATTTATAGCTATCATCCGGCTGATCTTTCTTGACAACCGGGCTGGTATGTTTTAATGCCGAAACTAAAGCCATTTGCTCCATAATACCCACAAAATTACGCAACCTAATATTAAGGCAGGATTAAATTGAGGTTTCATGCTTACAGCAATTTACAACATTGTTTATTTAAGCCTGTTTATGACAGGAAAATCGCTTTTAAAATCAATAGTAAACACGTGGCACCTAACGGAGCCTTAAAGTTTCAGTTTGTTTCCTATAAACACGATATTCCTACGGAGTTTAAAGCAAAATTAGTTAGACACTCCGTAGGAATATCGTGTTTATAGACATTTTGGCCCCAAGATATTGGCTCCGTTAGGTGCCACGTGTTTTAAAAGCAATTTCTCTTCAGCTTATGGTTGTCAAAAGAACTCATAAGATAATTCATCAGTCTGATGACTATTGAAGTACTTACATTTGCGTATGAAAAACTACAAAATAATCTTATCTGCAACGCTGCTTACCTTATCGGCATGTGGTGTTAACAAAGTAAAAAACACATCTGCCGGTTCTGATTCTGCTAAAAATCAAAACGTTGCCCCTGCTGCAAGTGCAAGCTTGTTTGCCAAAATGCAAATAAAGCAAGCCATCAAAATTGGACATCCGGTTGAACTAAAATTTACCGTTTATAACGATGCCGACACCGCCCGTCAATTTTGTAAATGGCATACCCCATTTGAGCCGCTTATGAGCAAATACCTCGACGTAAAAGATGCAAACGGCCAAGAAATGCTATACAAAGGAGCTATGGCCAAAAGAATGATGCCGCCGCCCGCCAGCAGCTATATTAAAGTAAATCCGAAGGACAGCCTATCAGCAACTGTTGACCTGTTGAAGGCCTATGAGATCACCAAGCCATCAAAATACACTGTAATTTACGTAGGGCAAAATATGAGCGGTCTTACGGTAAAAGACAGTGTTGAGTTTGTTTATGAAGGGGAATAAACACCCAATACATAAACAATTGCAAGTAATTCCCCCTTTAGGGGGTTAGGGGGTCACCGCCTTCATCTTCGCCAATGCAGTTTTAGCTACCGTTAGGGCATCCTGTGCATAATAACTTTTATTAAAAACCTCGAACGAGAGCACCAGCGGCCGTTCGGGGTTTTTAACTATTTGCAGGATCTGTTTAAGCGGAGCAATACCATCGCCGCAATAAACCCTGTCCGGTTCAGAAATTTGTTCTGGGCTAATACCTCCGGGATAGTCGTTTACATGCAAAATATCCAGTGCATGATGGCCAACATAATTCAGGGCCTCAACCGCCGACCGACCTTTAAAAATGTGGTATACATCAAGCAAAATGCGGGCATTAGGATTACCACATTGCGTAGCCACATAAAGTACCTGACTTATATGTTTGAGATTTTGTGAGCCTCCCCACATCTCTAACTGAGGCATAACGCCGGTTTGCTCGCCCATTTTCAGGATGGTAAGATATCGTTCAGTAACCACATCCAGATCGATTACGGGGCCTTGGGTCATACCTGCAGGTGGCGCCGCTATGCGGTGGCAACCTAGTTTTGCCAGCATTTCCATTTCCTGCTGTAATTGTTCTAAACCTTTTTTGCGGGTTGCCTCATCATCAACCAGCCATGGGGCAAAGCCTATAGCGTCTTCAATTTTCAACCCCAATCCGTCAATGATTTTTTTTGCTTCGGTTAATGTGCCTCTACCCTGCAGATAGGTTTGCAAAGTATCTATCCAGATTTCAACAGAAGTAAAACCTGCTTTGGCGGCTACTTCAAGTTCCCTGACAAAACCAAGGTTATGCCCGCGGATAGTACTCATGTTTAACGAGTAAACAAAGCCATTACCTGCTTTTGGGGCAATTGGTGTAGCCGTTGCACCCGCTTCGCTCAACACAGCGGCACCTGCCGTTAAACCTATTGCTTTTAACACTTGCCTGCGGTTTAAATTGCTCATATATTAATCTTTTAAACCTTTCAGATAAGCAATGGTAACCGGTAACTGTTCGCTGTACGATGGACTTTCATCCTCAATAAAATAATGTTTGATCCCGGCCTTTTTCGCGGCCTTCAACACTCCGGGAATATCAATTTGGCCGGTACCCAACGCCACATCGTTTTTAGTATCGGTACCACCTGTAAGGTCATTAGCTACACCCTTGCGGATGTCTTTCAGGTGCATAAGTTTCATACGCGAAGGATATTTATTAATAAGGGCTGCCGGATCCTGCCCGCCATGGAACGACCATAAGATATCAATCTCAAATGAAACATATTTGGGATTAGTATTTTGGGCGATATAATCGAACAGCGTGCCATCGTTATAAGGACCAAACTCATAACCGTGGTTATGGTAGCAGAAAGTTAAACCTGCTTCACTCAGGATCTTGCCAACGCGGTTAAAGTCAGCTGCTGCTTTTTTGGCGTCATCTAAAGTAAACTCTTTACCATGCGGAATCCAGGCAACCATTACGTATTTAGCGCCTAATATTTTGGCCAGCTTGATCACACTGCCCGGATCATTCACAATGGCATCGTATCCTGCTCCTGTTGATGGGATACTTATGCCTCTATCATCACACATTTTCCTGAACTCCTCAGGCGGCATTCCTTTGGGGCCCTCACCTTCAATTTCGGTAATACCTAAAGATTTGATTGTATCCAGTACTGCAGCTGTTGCTTTGGGCATACTGCTGCGAAAGGTGTAGGCCTGTACACCTATGGCGTTAGTAAATAGTGGTTCATTTTGTGCCGATGCTTCGTTTTGCCCCAAGGTCACGGCGACTAAAAGGGCTATAAATAAGATTGATTTTTTCATGATTTAATCAGGATTTAAAAAAGGCGTTATTGCGAGGTACGAAGCAATCGCGAACTATGCAGGGCGGATCTGCTTATTGGGGATTGCTTCGTACCTTATAATGACGTGATTGTATGTTATTGATTATTAGGTATGTTTTTTTATCAGTTTTGTGAATATGGGCGTTGCCTGCGGCCCGTGCTATCCGCTCATACTGCACAGGCATTAGCCACATGGCCGGTATCCGCTACTATCACTAACGCGGCCCCCGCACAGTATCGCTGGAATATATTTTTTACGTCATTACGATTTTTTTCAGGTTTTCCCTGATGGTTACTCGCAATGACGTTATGTAAATAGAATTACTCAACAAACTGAATATTCTTCAGATTTAAAATACCGTCACTTGGCTTAGCATGTTTTATAGCAAAGAAATATACATCATGTTTTCCGTTCACGGGCTTATTTAAAGTCCCGGTTACTTCACCCATTTTGTCCCAGGCACCTGTTGTTTGATAGGCTACGGAGCTAATCACCGGTCCGGCCTGCGAGTCGATCCTTACTTCAATCTCGCCGTCATAATCCTTTGAGGCATATTTATATGCAAACTTGCTGATATTGGTAAGGTCAATATTTCTGAACAGCACATACGATTTATGGTTACCTGCCGACAGATCGTCTTTAAACCTGTTGAAACCTTTCAATTCATCGGCATAAACGGCCTTAATTGCCGAATTACGCAAAACTACCATATCAGTGGCCTTCAACGGACCAACAATTTTGCCGCCTTTATCGGTATAGGATGCAAGCAGGGCGTACTCGCCTCGTGGTTCAGCATCATTAAATTTCAAATTGAGCGTACCAGTTAAAGGCAGCGGCAATACAGGGCTCTTTTTATCTGTTAGTGAAAAAATGTATTTCACAATTTCCCTTGTATCGGCATTTGATAGTTGAGGATGCGCACTCATCACATGCTCTGTTCCCCAGCTCCCTGCACCACCCGCAATTATTTTTTTAGACAGCTGATCAAGAGCCCCCTTTTGGGTTTTATAACGATTGGCAATAGCCAAAAAGCTTGGCCCTACAGCAGTTTTATTAATAGTATGGCACGATTTACAATCGCTGTTAGCTATCAAACCTTTGCCGGGATAACTAACTTCGGTAGTTGACAAAGCAGTTAGGTTTTGGGTAGTGCTGTTGGCCGATGGCTGGGGATTATAGATGTAAAACAGTTTCACTTTTTTAGGATCTATCTTACCATCCTCTTTATCACTAACTACCACATGATAGCGGAACGGGTTGCCTTTCCAGATGAATGATTTATTATCGGCACTCGCTATGGTCACTTCAGGTTTGGTATTGCCCACCCTTACAGTTACTGTATCCCTGCTGGATAAGCCACCTTTATCAGTAACTTTTAAAATGGTTTTATAAACGCCCGGCTTAGTAAATGTATAACTGGCTGATGATGTGGTGGCGCCAACTGTTTTGCCGTCAAACAACCATTGATAAGTGATCTTGTCGTCATCGTCAAGGTCTTTACTGTTTTGGCTGCTGAAGCTTACTTTAAGTGGAGCTTGGCCTGCTATTTCCTTTTTTGCAGGGAACTCTTTTAATTCCACCGTTAAAAATTTGGTTTTGGCAAACTTGTTAAACGCGGCCGTATCCGTAATGCTGGCTTTAGCAATCGGCGCACGGTTACCTGTATTATACTCGATCTTGACCAAACGGGCATCTTCATTCTGCGCACCGTAAACCGAACCGTATTCCAACATATACAAAGCACCATCGGGGCCGAACTGCATATCAATTGGCCGCCTGAAATCTCCGTTGGCAGGCATAAAGGCCTCGTTACGCAGGTAGTTTTCGTTCTGGTCAAAACGGAGGTTGATCACCCAGTTACGCATCCAATCTGCAACAAATAAACTACCATCATAATACTCGGGAAACTTATTGGGATTTTTTACATTTTTATCAAACTCGTAAAAGTCTCCACCAATGGCACAGCGGCCTCCCATACCCAATTCAGGAAACTCATCCGACGCAGCATAAGGGTACCAGATCATGGCAGGCATAGCCGGAGGCAGCACATTTAAACCGGTATTATTAGGCGAATTATTTACCGGCGCTTTAGGATCAAAGTTTGGCCCCGGCTTGGCGTTCACAAAATCCCAATGCGAGTAGGCAAAATTATTGCCCACAAAATATGGCCAGCCAAAGTTCCCGGCTTTCCTTGCCTGGTTAAACTCATCATATCCGCGCGGGCCTCGGGGTGAGTCATTACCTGCATCCGGCCCTATCTCTCCCCAATATAAAACCGAAGTTTTAGGGTTTACAGCGATACGGTACGGATTACGGCAACCCATTACATAAATTTCTGGTTTAGTTTTAGCTGTGCCCTTCGGAAAAAGATTTCCTTCGGGGATAGTGTATGTACCGTCAGCTTCCGGATGAATGCGCAGAATCTTGCCTTTAAAATCATTGGTATTGCCTGCGCTGCGTTGCGCATCCAGACTGTAATGTTCTGTACCGGGGCGTTCATCCAACGGCGCATAACCATCAGAGGGAAACGGGCTTGAACTATCGCCCGTAGACAGATACAGGTTTTTATTTTTATCCCAGGCTAATGAACCGCCGTGGTGCGCACCGCTCACCTTTTGAACAGGCACTTTCAATAAGATCTTTTCTGATTTTAGGTCGAGTACATCCGCCGGGCTTAATTTAAACCTTGAAAGCTGAAAGTTAAGCGGTTCAATGGTTTGCCCGGCGGGCATATAATAAATGTAAACAAACTGGTTCTTTTCAAAATCCGGATCAAGCGTCAAACCAATTACGCCTGTACCTCCCTCATAAGTGATCGGAAACTTATAGATCACCTTAAATTTGTTGGTTTTAGTGTTGTAAACCGAAAAATTGCCCATCAACTGGGTAAAAAACACGCGGCCATCTTTGGCAGCAGCCAGTTCCATGGGCGAGGCTATATTGCTCACCAAAACGGTTTTGATAAACCGGGTTTGATCCGGAGCTACTTTTGAGTATGATTTGTTATAATCAAGCGGTTTGCCATTGCCCATAGCATATTTAATGCCGCCCAGCAGCTGTCCCAAAAACAAGGGATCGCTGTAGCTTTCATCGGTATGGCCGCAACCTGTGTAAAAAGCACGCCCGCCATCAAACTCGTGATACCAGGTTATAGGGTGATTAGCACCGTTGGTACCGCCGTCATAAGTATTTTCATCAAGGCTTGCCAGCACATGAATGCCGCTGTAAATAGATTTGTAGTTGTACCATTCGTCGGTACGCTCCCACCTTGTAGGCAGGTTGGCCGTAGCCGGCTGACTTTTATCAGTTACATCAATAGTTGCCTTACGGATATTTGAATTATTGGGGTGACTTGAAAAATACGCGCCAACCAGTTTGCCGTACCACGGCCAGTCGTACTCGGTATCGGCAGCAGAGTGTACGCCCATGAAGCCGCCCCCTGCCTGGATGTAG
Organism: Mucilaginibacter sp. Mucisp86; assembly: GCF_047324315.1. Lineage (NCBI taxonomy): Bacteria > Pseudomonadati > Bacteroidota > Sphingobacteriia > Sphingobacteriales > Sphingobacteriaceae > Mucilaginibacter > Mucilaginibacter sp. Mucisp86. The sequence goes on along the minus strand of NZ_CP168503.1, from coordinate 5,098,619 downwards.
CGTTCAAAAGCCGCCTGTTCAACGGCATTAAGCACATTGCCAGTAGTGCAGTTAAATATTACCGCCTGGTATTTTTTAAGGTTATCATCATTAAAATTAGCCGAACTGGTGGTTGTATCTACATCGAATCCATTCTCATCACCCAATTTTTGAATGGCCGCTATCCCGAAGGGGATGCACGAATGGTGCCAGCCTAAAGTTTTGGAAAATACAAGCACGCGCGGCTTGTCAAACGGTTTTTTAAAGGAATAAAGCAGGAAAGTTAATCCTGTCAAAAAAACGTAGGTGAGTTTTGTTTTTAATGACATGTTTGAGATTATTATTGATTTACATTTAATGAACAGCCATAAAAGCAGCATTATCCCACGCCTTGCTAAAAGGATTTATGTACAAGGCAAAAAAATATAAAATGCAGTGTTGCTAAAAGGGCTGTTCAAACAATTGGCTTACACAATAATAACTATTTAAAACATTCAGAGTGTATTAAATACACTTTATTTTAGGTGGAGATGGCTTTGTAATTGAATTGTTACGGCTATTAAATTCAATGTAGAGACGCATCACATGCGTCTCCCCCATGCAAATTATTGGATTTGCCAAATTGGGAAAGTGCCTTATCCTACGTCAGACGCATGTGATACGTCTCTACGGAAATAATAAAAACAACGAACCCCACAGACACTTATCCGCGGGGCTCGTACTAACCATTACAACCCAGGGCACGTCACCTAACAGCATGCCCTTTATCTTTAAATTCCGGGTGCTACATCTTCGTAGTACTCCGGTATTATGGCTTTCTGGATCAGGGTATTCTTATGTTTTTCAAGCAGCTTTTTCCACCAGAACTGGTATTTGCGGGGGTATACTACCCTATCCTTATAATCACGTTTACACAAGCCCTCGTACGAGAGCAGTTTATTCATAACCTGGCGCGAATGGTCAACTACCATGTGCGATTTGGGTGTATATCCCATAAGTCTGTTGATCTCGCGATTGGCTTTACCAAGCAGTATCAGCTCAAAAATGTGAATGTGAAAGGTTGAAAATCCTTTTGTTCTTAAAAACGGGCGGTGAAATGTTGCTGACTCTTTCATAAAAAATAGCTTAGGTTAATAGATCCATGATTATTCTGTTTTTACTACTGTAAATTCTGTGCGTCGGTTAAGTTGTCGTCCAGCTGGATTATCCTTGCCGTTAGGCAGCGAGTTTGGTGCAACAGGCATACTTTTTCCGTATCCTTTAGCGTAGATGCGCTCACTGGTTATTCCCTGGCTTATAATATAGTCCACACATGATTGCGCCCTGGCCTGCGACAGTTTGATGTTGTATTTTACGCTACCTATCGAGTCGGTGTGCGCGCCAAGCCTCACAATGATCTTAGGATTATCTTTCATAATGGTAACCAGGCTATTGAGCACCGTTTTAGATTCGGGCCTTAAGGTTGCCTTGTTGAAATCATATAGGATGTTATTGATCACTATAGGCTTATCTTTTTCAAAAGCCTGCAGGCAGATCTCTGCGTTGTAAAGTGTATCGTTGCTCATTTGGCCACTCGCAGGGATAGGCAATACCTTGGTGAAATAGCCTGTTTTTTCGAGCTTTAAATTGTATGGCCGTTTTGAGGTTACTTTGAAAGCATATTTGGCATCGGCCCCGGTAGTTAGCTCCTTAAGGGTTTGCTTTGCCAGCGAGTCGATAAAACTAACCTTTACACCTGCTAATGGCTTATGGGTTTCGCAATCGGTAACTATACCGGACAGAATAAAGCTCTTGTTACGTACCTCAAACAGGTTCAAACAGCAATCTGATTCCCTGTCCGAGCTGATGTACCATTTGTTGGCATCCTTGTTATCAGGCATAAAATACAGGTCGTCCTTAGCTGAGTTCATGGGATAACCCATGTTTACCGGTGCGCTCCAGTTGCCTATGTCACCTTTACTTTCAAAAAAATCAAATCCACCTAAACCAATAAAACCTTTCGAACTGTAGATCAGCTTTTTTTCATCAGCATTATAATAAGGTGACTGTTCGTCACGATCAGTATTAATGGTACTACCCAGGTTCACAGCGTTCGTGGCGTCACCGTCATCCCCCAAATCGCTCACCCAGATATCATCACCGCCAAAGCCACCAGGCTTGTTTGATACGAAGAACAGCTTCTTCCCATCAGCAGTGATAAACGGCTGTATTGCGTTATAGCCATCGGCATTAACATTATTACCGAGCCTATGTAACGGCTGCCAGGTGCTGTCCTGCTTTTGGGTAAAATAAATGCTATGATAAACCTTGCTGCCTTCTTTATACCAGCGGGTAAGGTACATCCGTTTACCATCCGGCGTTAACGAAGGCGTGCCATATTCTGTTTCCTTTTTGGCATCGTTATCTTTTAAGGTGATCACCTGCGGTTTTAAACCGTTGGCAGCTTTGGCAGTATAAATGCGGTTGATATGTTTTTTATCATCTTTTGCAAAACGCGATGAGGTAAACATAAAGTTATCGCCTGTTTGAAGCAGGGCGTAATCAGATCCGTCCGAGTTCCAATCGCCTTTTAACTTTACAACTTCAAGCAGTTGCGGATATTTGTATTGCTCTTTGGCGAACGTGCAATTAGCTATTTCCTTGTTAGCGATAGCCTTGTATTCGTCGGTTTTATTGTAGCCGGCGTTAAACTGCTGCAATTCTGTAATAGCATCATCAAAGCGCTGTATCGCGCGAAGGCATACGCCATGCCAAAGCCGGGCTAAAGGATAAGTAGCCGCGTCCGGCGCATCGATGGTCTTTTTATACCAGCCTTCGGCTTCAATGTAATTTTCATATAAACGATACGATTCTGCCAATCGGTAGCTCACATAAGTAGCATCCGACGGTTTATCCTTTTTAGGTGCCTTATTCATGGTTTGAAACGGCACCTCTTTGTTTTGCAGCAAGTGCATACCTTCGGCAACCTTACGGTAGTAAAAGGCGGCTTCGTAATAATCCTTATCTGCAAATGCCCTATCGCCCAGGTTACGAAAATCCTTACCGTACTGGCCAAAACATGTCAGGGTGATGGCCGATAAGAAAATAGATATAATTATAGCTCTCATAGTTAAGCGATTAAAGCCTTGGGCAAACAGGTTCAGGTTCCTGTATACGTTTGCGGAAAATATAGCTCAGCGATAGTTCAAAACCACCATTACCACCTGTGGCACGGTTTAAGGATGAAGTGTTTACATCGTAACTGGCGCCTATGATCAGGCTTTTTACGTGGTAACCAACATCGGCAACGGCGGCATCTTTAAAGCGGTACAGGAAACCCAGGATGAGGCCATTATCGTTCTGAAATTTAAATTCAGAGTAAGCGCCCAAACCTTTTATATCTGCGCCTTGCTGTTTGATATAAACCGCGTTTGGTGTCAGGTCGAAGAAATCAGAAGCTTTGATCTTTAAACCGCCATGAACGGTATAGCGTAGAGGAATCTTCCCACCGGATGTTGCGGAAAAAGCATCTTTAGGTCTTGATAAGTGCCCTACACTTACACCGCCAAAGGCATTAACATCCTTAAAAGGATCACCGTCGTAATAAAAGATCCCGGCGTTGGCGTCAAATACGGTGCTGTTGGTGGTATTGAAGTTTTCAAAGCTTGGCATGTTGGGGTCAAAGCCGCCTATTGGGGTGTACTGGCTGCCAAACTGCAGCTTGTTCATATCAAAACTGCGGTTGATGATACCCGCCTGTACGCCGAAGCTCAATCGCTGATTTCCGTCGGCAGAAATAGAGATTGCATAGCCCAAAGCACCATAAGCACTCAGGTAATTGAAACTATGCCCACCCGACGACTGATCAAGGATATTTACACCAAGGCTTAGTTTATCGGTTGTACGCATATCGGCAGAAATAGCCGCCGTTTGATAGGCGTTATTGATGGTTGCCCATTGGCTTTTAAAGTTTGCGTTCACACGCGAATCGCCGTTAATAACTCCGGTCAAAGCAGGGTTGAGCCATAACGGGTAAGCGTAGTACTGTGAAAAATGCGGATCAACCTGAGCTGATAACCGCCCTGCTACTACAATGAGGAGCAGCAGGGTAACAATTGTGATTTTATTTCTCATCGTAGTAGATTGATAGTTCCTTTTCTTTTGATCACTTGTCCGTCGTTAAGTGTGGCCTCAACGTAGTACACGTATACGCCCACCGGCTGCGCCTTGCCCTTATAAGTTCCATCCCATCCGGCCGATTGATTGGTAGATTTGAAGAGCAATCCACCCCACTGATCATATATCGACATATTCATGCCTTTGATCACGGTACCAAATACCAGGAACGTATCGTTATTGCCGTCGCCATTAGGACTGAAGGCGTTAGGGATAAATATGCTGTTGCCAAGCGGATTGGTTGTTGTACCCGTTACTGCTGCCGAGTTATCGCTCAATTCGCAACCTGAAGTGCCCAGCGCCCTCACCACAATGGTGGCGCTTTGCAGCGGCTGCAGGTTATCAACCTTAAAGGTTAGCGCTGTACCAACACTGCTGAAGGTTGAGCCATTGTTCAGGCTGATCTCGTATCCGGTTGCCCCGGTTACTGCTGCCCAGCCAAAGGTTATACTTGTTGCTGTGGTTTCTGTAACATTAACTGCCGGCGTTGCAAGCTTTTGCAATACCTGTACAGTTACAGAAGTACGTGTGCCTGAATTACAACCACCGCTGTTTGAAGCCTCAGCATAGTAGGTAGTAGTTTGGTTTAGCGCCGGTGTAGTGAAGCTATTGCCTGTAGCCAATGCTGTTCCGCCTGTTGCATCAGCATACCACTTGATGGTAACATTAGCAGTAGCGCTAACAGTAAGTGTAGCTGTGCTGCCCGGACAAATACCTGCATTTGGCCCATTCACTGCAGGTGCAGTTGGAGCGCCAAGTATAGTTATTGCGGCAGATGCTCTTGCTGGTGAACTACATCCTGCAGCATTCACAGCTTCTGCATAATAAGTTGTGCTGGCTGTTAACGAAGGCGTAGTAAAGTTTGTACCTGTATAAACCGGTGTACCTCCTGTAGCTGCTGTATACCAGTTATAACTAAAGCCTTGCTGTGGGTTTGAGATACTTAACAATACCTGCGAACCTCCACAAGCCGTTGGGCTGCTGTTAACCAGCAACAGTGTTGATGGCGGTGCCGAAATAGTCACCTGAACAGTTGCTGCCGATGAGCTGGCACATGATCCGTTGCTGGCGTCAACGTAGAAGGTAGTATTTGCCTGGATAGGATCAGTGGTATAGGTTGAACCGGTAAACAACAGGTTGGTGCGGGCTGCATTGCTATACCATTTGTAGATGATATTTGCCTGCGGCGATTGTACCGATAAAGTCGCTGTATTTCCGCTGCACACAGGCACGTTAGCCAATGTTGGCACCGGTGTATTTGGCTGCGGAACAATAACCACATTTACGGCCAGCCTCGCCGAAGCATTACAGCTCTGGCTATTTGAAGCCTGCACGTAGTAAGTTGTATTTGCCGATAATACCGGTGTTGTAAACGCTGTACCGGTATATAGCGAGCTACCTCCGGTTGCTACGTTATACCAGTTGTAGGTAGTACCTGCATCAGGATTACTAATGTGAATTATAGCTGCGCTGTTTTGACATACAGACAGATCGGCCGCTACTACCTGTGGTGTTGGCGTTGTAGTATTGCCGATGGTTACCTGAACAGCCGTGCGCGTAGTTGAAGCACAACTTCCATTGCTTACGGCTTCAACATAATAAGTTGTAGCTGCTGTAAGCGGAGGCGTAGTGTAGGTTGCACCGGTAAATATTGGCGCACCTCCGGTTGCAGCTGTATACCAGTTAAAGCTTACATTAGGTGTAGTACTGGTAGCTGTAAGCGCTATAGTACCGCCCGAACATACGGTGGTATTTCCACCGCCTTGTGCTGTTACCGTAGGCGCGGTTGGTATTTGATTTACATTAATGCTTACGGAAGTGCGACCGGTTGATGTACAACCGGTACTGTTCACTGCCTCGGCATAGTAAGTTACGTTACCTGCAAGCGCCGGTGTATTAAAGCCTGTACCGGTAAACAATGGTGTACCTCCGGTAGCTGCACTGTACCAGTTATAGGTAAAGCCTGCCTGCGGGTTGGAGATATTAAGCGTTACAATGCTATTGATACAGGTTTGTACCGCGCTGCCATTGGCAATTACAGGCGCTGATGGCGCTGCCTGGATGCTCACCTGTGCTATGGTAAGGTTAGCGCTTTGACAACCCGAAGCATTTACCGCAGCCACGTAATAAGTTGCGTTAGCAGTAAGCGGTCCTGTTATATAGGTTGTACCTTCAAACAGTTTGGTAGTTTGTGATGCTGTGCTGAACCACTGGTAAGTGATACCCGCAACTGGCGACTGGATCTTCAATGTAGCCGGAGCCCCCAAGCAAACCTGTACGTTGTTGCTGGCCAATATTGGATCGGCAGGCAATGGATTAACCGTTACTTTAACCTGCGTACGCGCAGATGCATTACAGTTACCGGCCTGTGCGGCCTCTACATAATAAGTGGCATCTGCAGTTAATACCGGTGTATTGAACTGTGTACCGGTGTACAACAAGGTTCCTCCGGTTGCAGCGGTATACCAGCGGTAAACAACACCTGTTACAGGGTTGGCGATGCTCAGGCTTGTTGATTCACCTTCGCACACATTAAGGCCGCCTGCACTGGCTTGTATAACCGGAGCAGTTGGTATGGGCTGCACGGTAATATCGGCACGGGCGCGGGTTGGGCTTGTACATCCTGAACTGTTTGATGATTCAACAAAGTATGATGCATCAGCAGTCAAGTTATTTATAGTAAATATCGGCCCGGTAAATACGGGAGCACCGCCTGTGGCAGCTGTGTACCATTTATAGGTTAAGCCGTTAACCGGGTTATTAACACTCAGTGTAGCACTACCGCCGCTGCATACATTAGTGGTAGCCGCACTCAATACCGGTGCTGTAAGCGAATTGGTTACCGTTACATCAACGGCTGTACGTGCACCGTTATTTGAACAGCTTGTAGTAGCACTGGTTGCCTGCACATAATAGGTTGCATCTTGTGTAAGAGCCGCCGTAGTGTAAGTGTTGCCAGTCTGCAACACAGTGCCGCCGGTTGCAGTCGCAAACCATTGATAGTTAACACCCGCAACCGGGTTAAGTACAGCTAAAGTAGCGGTGCTGCCCGGACAAACTTGCACATTGGCTGATTGCACGCCCGGTGCCGCCGGACGGGGATTTACCGTAATTGTAGCTTTTGTACGCGATGGGCTTACGCAGCTGCCATTGGTGATCTCGGCATAATAGCTAACTGTTGCAATTGGTGTTGCCTGGTAGTTAGCACCGGTGAATACTAAGGTACCGCCGGTTGGCGCGTCGTACCAGTTCACGGTTGCACCTGCGGCATTGGTTACCGACAAGGTAACTGCATCGCCCGAGCAAACAGATACCGCGTTTTGTGCAAGTATTGGATTTACCGGAGCAGGGGTAACATTTGCAGTTGCCGCTACCCTGTTAGGGTTAGGACAGCTGTTTGATGTACGGCTGCTTTCTACGTAGAAATTAGTGGTAGCATTTAATGCCGCAGTGGTGTAATTATTACCGGTATGGAGCAATGTACCGCCAACTGCTGCGGAGTACCATTTATAAGTTACTCCGGCAACAGGATTAGCTACTGTAAATGTAGCCGTTCCGCCGGCGCATATATTATCTGTTTTAGCTGTAAGCTGAGGTATTGGTACCTGCTTGGTTGCGTAGTAAATATTTAGCGAGTTAAACAGCGATACTGTTGTGGTTAACCTCACCTCAATGGCGTTATAAACAGCTTTAGGCACAAATTTTACCAAAGCAGTTTGACCGCCCGCAAGTATGGTTACCTTGATCAATGTGCTGCTTAGCGCAATCCTATCGTTATTATCAGTATTGCCATTGAATGAACCTATCTGCAGCTGACCTAATACACCTACCGATGCCAGGTTAACCGGTACTTTTATTTTCACCGTTACAGTATCACCGGCAAGGCCAGCATCGCCAAAAATCAGTTTCTGGCCTACGTAACCTACAGCTCCAACACCAAGGTTAAGTTGACTAAAGTTAACTGTATCAATATCTACAGCATTATCAGGATTTGTTACACCGCACAGCAAGCAGGCAACACCGCTGGTACTGTTGGTTTGGGTCGATGCAAAATCGCACGAAGTAGAGAATACCGGGTTAACGATTACTGTAACTGGCGTACGGGTTGTGCTGATACAGCCTGTAGTATTTGATACAGCCTCAACGTAGTAGGTTGTATTGGTAGTTAAAGCTGGAGTAGTAAAGGTAGCACCTGTGTGAACCGGTGTACCACCTGTTGCAGTACTATACCAGTTGAAGGTAACATTAGCAGTTGTTGAACTGGCTGAAAGTTGAGCTGTTTGCCCGGATGTGATCTGTCCGCCAACCGGAACCACCGTAATAGTAGGTGCAACCGGGGTTGGGTTTACGATGACATCGGCTTTGGCGCGGCTGGCACTTGTACAGGTGCCGGTAGCAGCTTCAACATAATATGATGTGTTGGCAGTTAAAGCAGGGGTAACGTATTGTGCACCTGTATGTACGGGGGTACCGCCTGTTGCTGTAGTATACCAGTTAAAAGTAACACCAGGCTGAGTTGATGAAGCCGTTAAGGTAACCGTTGAACCAGAGCAGGTTTGTGTACTGGCCTGTGAAACTGTAGGAGTAACAGGAGTAGCGGTTACATTTGCAGTTACTTTGGTACGGCTACTGCTGCTGCACTGACCTGCGTTTGATGCCTCAACGTAATATGAAGTAGTAGCAGTTAAAGCCGGAGTAGTGAAGCTGTTACCTGTAGTTATAGGTGTACCGCCTGTTGCAGTAGCATACCAGGTGTAGGTAACACCATTAACCGGTGTTACAGCAAAGGCAGCAGGCTGACCGGCGCAAACTGTTGTATTAGGCGCCGCCACAACCGGAGCAGCCGGTGGAGTAGTAACATTTACTTGTACAGGCGTACGAACAGCCTGCGAACAGCCATCGGCAGTGCGGCTGGCTTCGGCGTAATAAGTTGTTGATGCGGTTAAAGCCGGGGTAGTAAAGGTTGCACCGGTAAATACTGGTGAACCACCGGTAGCCGAAGTATACCACCTTACAGTTACGTTTGCCGGAGCAGTAGCTGTCAATGTAGCCTGTGTGCCGGAGCAGGCAGTAACTGGTGAAGCCGCTATAACAGGGGCTGGAACCGATTGTGAGGCATCATAAATATTCAGGCTGCTGAATACACCCGCAAGGGCGGCGTTCAACCTTACTTCTACCCTGTCAAATGTATGGGTGGCTTTAAAGGCTACCCTGAAACGGCTTGTACCACTCAATAACTGGATATTGATCAGTGAGCCATTTACGCTGAAATAATCGTTATTAAAGGTTGCACCATTGTAAGTACCAATCTGAATTTGAGATAGTACGCTCACGCTGGCCAGCGTTCCGGGAACACCTAATTCAACTATTATGCTGTCGCCTGCTATACCTGTATTGGCAAAGCGCAGGGTTTGGCTGGCGTATGAATTAACCAATCCCACAGGAACCAATAATTGAGAGAACGTGTTGCGATCTGCATCAACAGATCCGGTAGCGTTCAGCACACCGCAGCCTACGCATAGTAAGCCGCTGGTGGAATTGGTTTGATCGATAGCGGCGTCGCAAGGTACAGGATTTGAACCCTGCTGATTTACAGTTACTATACCGGTTGCCCTTGTGGCCGATTTTACGCCGGTTGCGGGGATTGATGACTCAGCATAGTAAATGGTATTAGCAAATTCAGGTGGAGTTGTGTAAGTAGCTCCTGTAAAGATACTTGTACCACCTGTTGGTGTAGTAAACCAGTTAAATACAGCGCCAGGCGTAGTTGATGACGCGGTGAATGCAGTAGTCTGTCCCGGACTAACCGTAGTGGTTGGCGGGGTCACATTTACATCAGGGATTATAACAGGCTGTACGCTAATGATTACAGGTGTACGTGTGGCCGACACACAATTGCCCAGCGCAGTACCTGCGTAATAGGTTTTGGTAGCTGTTAAAACCGGGGTGACATAAGGGTTACCGGTAAATACCAGGTTACCTCCTGTTGGCGCGTCAAACCATTGTATAGTAGCACCATTGCTGGCGGTTGCATTTAAAGTAGCTGTTTGCCCGGCAGTGATGGTTACATTTTGAGCGGTAACTGTTGGTGCCGGCGGAGCATCATCAACAATAACATTTACCGGGAACCTTACTGTTGAAGCGCATGAACCACGGCTATATTCTACATAATAAGTGGTGTTGGCATTTAAGGCCGGAGTTGTATACGATGAGCCGGTATGTACAACAGTACCACCAATCGGTGCATTGTACCAGGTAAATGTTCCGTTGGCAGGCGATGTAATATTGATCACTGCGCTGCTGCCTTTACAAATTTCAGGAGCAGTTGGGTTAAATACCGGTTGCGGGAATTGCTGTGCCGCGTAGTAAATATTCAAAGGCGTAAGCAAGCTTGCAACTCCAGAGTTTATTTTTATGGTGATACGATCATATGCTCCCGTTGCCGGAATTAAAACTACATATTTATTTGAGCCGCCGCCAAGCAGGGATACTTTTATCAAAGCACTGTTAAGTGCAAGCGTTGAAGTTGGAGTAGTACCGTTAGCTAATGTCACCTGGATATTACCCAGAACGGCGGCACTTAATAATCCATTAGGATTTTGCAGTACCAGTTTAATAGTATCGCCTGCAAAACCCGGCTGTTGGAACCGAAGTTCCTGCTGAGCGTATCCGCCCAATAAACCAGCCAGCACATTGATGGTTGACGCTGTCGTAGTATCGGCATCAGTTGCAAGCAATTCATTGGTTACACCGCAACCTAAACAAATACCATTGACAGTAACAGTTTCCTGGTTAGCAAATGTACAAGGTGCGTTAGTGTTAATGGTTACATTAATAGTGATTGCTGTACGGCTGGCGGATGTACAACCGGTGCTGTTAACCGCACTTACATAGTAAGTAGTATTGTTGTATAATGCCGGGGTTTGGAATGTAGTACCGGTAAATACTGGCGAAGCAGCATTTGCTGATGTATACCAGTTATAAGTAACACCGGTTTGTGTATTGGTAACGCCGATAGTAGTTTGCTGACCGGCAGCTATCGAGCTATTATTTGCTGATAAAGTTGGATTAGCCGGAAGTGGCACAACGGTAACATCAGCCTGGGTACGTTGAGCACTTGTACAGCCGCCTGCGTTTACTGCTTCTACATAATAGCTTGTGTTATTGTGTAATGCAGCTGTTGTATAAGTCGGCCCGGTAAATACTGGTGTACCACCGGTTGCTGTGGTGTACCAGTTATAGGTAGTCCCGGCGGCAGGAGTTGTTACCGCAAGGGTTGCAACGCTGCCGTCGCAAATGCTTACACTGGTAGCGTTAAGTGCGGGAAATGTTGGCGGCGGAGCCAGGGTGGCTGTTACCTGTGTACGGGTTGTACTTACACAGCTTGTGCCCGCTACGGCTTCAACAAAATAATTGGTGGTTGCATTGATAGCAGCGGTTGTAAAGCTGTTACCTGTATGAACCAGTGTACCGCCTGTCGCTGCCGAATACCAGTTATAGGTTACCCCGCTAACCGGGGTTACATTAAATGTTGCTGTTTGGCCTGCACACACACTTACATTTGCTGCCGCAACAACCGGTGCCGCAGGTATAGTTACTACATTGATAGTGACCGGTGTACGTACAGCCTGTGTACAACCGTCAGCGGTACGGCTTGCTTCGGCGTAATAAGTTGTTGATGCACTAAGGGCCGGTGTAGTGAAATTAGCACCTGTGCCAACAGCGGTACCACCGGTAGCTGAGGTATACCATTTTACAGTAACATTAGCCGGAACTGTCGCTGAAAGTGTTACCGGAGCGCCTGAGCAAGTTGTAACAGGAGTTAACGCGATAACCGGAGCCGCTACAGATTGTGAAGCGTCATATACGTTAAGAGCACTGAATACTCCTGCCAGAGCAGCGTTCAGTCTTACTTCTACCCTATCGAAGTTATGAGTTGCTTTAAAGGCTACCCTGAAACGGCTTGTGCCACTTAATAATTGGATATTGATCAATGATCCGTTTACATTGAAATAATCATTATTGAATGTCGCACCGTTATAAGTGCCAATCTGAATCTGTGAAAGTACGCTTACACTGGCCAGTGTTCCCGGAACACCTAATTCTACAATAACACTATCACCTGCAAGACCTGTATTGGTAAACCTTAATGTTTGGCTGGCATACGCATTCAGTAATCCAACCGGTACTGCTAACTGTGAGAAAGTATTCCTGTCCGCATCAACCGAACCTGTTGCGTTGAGTACCCCACAACCCACACAAAGTAAACCACTTGTGGTATTGGTTTGGTCGATAGCAGCATCGCAAGGAACAGGACTTGACGCCTGTTGATTGATAGTTACTGCGCCAGGCGCTCTTGTAGCTGATTTTACACCTGTGGCAGTCACCATAGCTTCGGCGTAAAAAGTAGTATTGGCAAACTGAGGGGGGGTAGTATAAGTAGCACCGGTAAAAATGCTTGTACCGCCGGTTGGCGTAGTAAACCAGTTAAAGGTTACCCCCGGTGTAGTTGACGAAGCAGTAAACGAAGTTGTTTGACCTGCATTAAGCGCTACTGTTGGTGGTGTTACCGATACGGTAGGGATAACTATAGGCTGAACGGTAATATTAACCGGTGTACGGGTAGCCGATACGCAACTGCCTAAAGCAGTACCAGCATAGTAAATTTTATTAGTAGTTAAAACTGGTGTAACGAATGGATTTCCTGTATGTACCAGGTTACCGCCGGTTGCTGCATCATACCATTGTATGGTAGCACCATTGCTGGCAGTGGCATTTAAAGTAGCTGGTTGTCCGCTGGTAATGGTTACGTTTTGAGCAGTAACAGTTGGCGCTGCCGGAACATCATCAACCAAAATAGTAACAGGGAACCTTACAGTACCGGTACAGGTACCACGGGTGTATTCTATGTAATAAGTTGTATTGGCATTTAAAGCCGGAGTTGTAAACGAGGTACCTGTATGTACAACGGTTCCGCCGGTTGGCGCGTTGTACCAGGTGAATGTACCGTTAGCTGGTGAAGTAATATTTATAACCGCGCTACTGCCTTTACAAATTTCAGGAGCGGTTGGGTTAAATACTGGCTTAGGGAATTGTTGCGAAGCGTAATAAATGTTAAGCGGTGTTAAAACACTTGCAAGGCCCGAGTTAATGCTTATCGTAATTCGATCATAAGCACCTGTTGCCGGGATATAAACCGCATACTTATTTGAACTACCTGCAAGCAGGAACACTTTTATCAGCGCATTGTTAAGCTGATAGCTTGCAGTTGTGATGGTTCCATTAGCCAGTGTCACACCGATATTACCCAAAACAGCGGCGCCTAATAAACCATTAGGATTTTGCAGTACCAGCTTGATAGTGTCGCCTGCAAAACCCGGCTGTTGAAAGCGCAATTCCTGCTGAACGTTACCGCCGATTAACCCGGCCAATACGTTAATAGTTGATGCGGTAGTTGTATCCGCATCAGTAGCCAGGGCAGCATTAGTAACTGTACAACCTAAACAAAGCCCGTTTACAGTTGATGTTTGCTGATTGGCAAAAGTACAAGGTGCATTAGTATTGATGGTTACGGTAATGGTAACTGCAGTGCGATTGGCTGATGCACAACCTGTAGCGTTTACAGCGCTTACATAGTAAGTTGTATTATTATATAATAAAGGCGTTTGGAAAGTAGTGCCGGTAAATACCGGAGCACCGGCATTTGCAGATGTATACCAGTTGTAAGTAATACCTGCCTGCGGACTGGTTACGCTGATACTTGTTTTCTGTCCCGCCGCTATTGAGCTGTTTGCCGCAGATACCGCCGGATCAGCCGGTAGCGGCGTAACGGTAACAGTCGCCTGGGTACGCGCGGCGCTGCTGCATCCGCCGGCATTTACAGCTTCAACATAGTAAGTTGCATTAGCGGTTAAAGCCGCGGTAGTGTAAGTAGCTCCGGTAAATACCGGGGTGCCTCCGGTTGCGGCAGCGTACCAGTTATAAGTAGTACCTGCAACCGCTCCGCTTACCGATAAAGTAGCAACGCCACCGCTGCAAATAGTTACGTTGGCAGCAGTAAGTGTTGGCGCAACTGGTGGCGCTGTAATATTAGCAGTTACTTTGGTACGGGCTGCGCTTGCACAGCTTCCGCCTGCAACTACTGCTTCGGCGTAATAGCTTGTGGCGGCAGTTAAGGCCGGTGACGTAAAGCTATCGCCGGTGTGTAATAATGTACCGCCGGTAGCGGCGCTATACCAGTTTATGGTAACGCCGGCTACGCTGGTGGCGGTAAACGTAGCGGTTTGCCCTGAACAAACGCTAACAGTATTGTTGGCTATAACCGGTGATGCCGGCACAGCATTTACAGTAACAGTTACTTTAGTTCGGTCCGACTCGTCAGTGCATCCACTCCGCATGGCGGCAACGTAATAGGTTGCCGAAGCTGTTAAAACAGGTGTTGTAAAGGCAGCCCCGGTAAATACCGGCGATCCGCCTGTTGCTTGTGTATACCAGTGAAATATGGTATTGGGTACCGCAGTGGCTGTGAATGTAGCTGTGGTACCTGTACAGATCTGGGCATCATTTGATGCCACATTATTTATTTTAATTACCGGTTTGGCAATTAATCGCTGGATCTCATATAAATCGAGGGTTGATAACACGTTGGCAACGCCACCTAACCTTAACTGTACCCTATCAAATACTTTACCTGGTACAAAAGTGATCACAACCTTACGCCTGTTATTGGTAAGATCAAGCAAACGAACTTGTAATAATGACGAACTTAAATAAGTAAGATCATTATTATCCGTATTGCCATAATAGGTGTTTACTGATGAACCTGCCAGCAAACCAACCTGCAGCAAGGCCTCAGCCACTGAAAGGGTTAACCTCACGGAGTCACCAATTACCGATGGATTTGAAAATATTACTGTTTGTTGCGCGTATGCTCCCAGTAAGCCTACACCGGCATTTAGGGTAGATGCTGTGTTCAGGTTTCCGTCGATAGCATTCTGCGGATTTACTACCCCTCCTACATTAAGACCTAAATTCAGCAGCGCTGAAGATATCCCATGAAGCTCGTCGATAGCAGTGTTACACACAGCCGGGCCGGCGGTGGTTACAAATCCTTCATATAAATATAAGCTGCTCAATGCACCGACCAATCCGCCATTAAGTGTAACCCTTATGCCATCATAAGCTTGTGTTGGTGCAAAACTCAGTTCAACCTGGTTATTATTGCTCAATGCCGATACCAGTGTTGCCGCCGAAACTGGTGAGCCTACAGGCGTGTAACCATTATAAGCCTGTAGCGTTACACCGCCAAGCGCTGTCAAACTAAGTAAATTATCCCCCGTACCTAATTTAACCGTAACGGGAGTTCCGGCTGGTTTGGTTCCGCCAGGGAATGTAAGGGTTTGATAAGTTTGTGCAGCAACCCCCACGGTTACGTTTAAGGTAGAATATGTTTGAAGGTTGCCGTCAGCAGCATTACCCGGATTGGTTACTGTACAGCCAAGACACAATAAGCCGCCTGCGCCCGGTTGCTGGGCATTGGCATAAGTGCGCACTCCCGACGGATTTACCGGTGGCGTAGTTGAGGTACTACCTACAGTTAGCGAAATCTTTGTCCGTTCTGATTCATCGGTACAACCAGTACGCGAAGCAGATACATAATAATCAGTAGATGCTGTAAGTGCAGGTGTGGTATAGCTTGGCCCCGTAGCCACCGGCGATCCGCCAGTTGCCTGTGTGTACCAGTTAAATGTAGTATTGGCAACAGCATTGGCAGTAAGCGTTGCTGTTGAGCCCGAATTGATCTGCGCGGTAACGCCCAATACATTATTGATTTTTGTAACAGGCCTTGGTATCAACCTGACAGCCTCATAAAGGTCAAGGGTCGATAATACATTGGCAACACCACCAAGGATGAGTTGCACCCGGTCAAAAACTTGAGCAGGCGCAAAGGTTATGGTAACCTTTCGCCTGTTGTTAGTCAGGTCAAGCAGCCGCAGATTTAAAAGCGACGCGTTTATTGCACTTTGATCATTATTATAAGTATTGCCAAGGTACGTTGCTACCGATATATTTGACAGTAGCCCCACATCTATTAATGACTGCGGTATCGATAAGGTCATCCTCACAGAATCGCCTATTACAGAAGGGCTGCCATATATAATAGTTTGCTGCGCATATGCGCCAAGCAAACCCACACCTGCATTTAAGGTGGATGCCGTATTAAGGTTACCATCAATGGCATTCTGAGGATTTGCTACCCCTCCTACATCAACACCCAAACCCAATAAGCCTGATGAGATGCCATGTAATTCATCTACGGCCAAACCGCAAACACCGGCACCTGTACCGGTTGTAAAAGCATCATATAAATAAGTATTTGCCAAAACGCCGGCTAAGCCTCCGTTAACGGTTACCCTGATGCGGTCATAAGCCTGCGCAGGAGTAATGCTAACCTCAACCTGATTGTTATTGCTCACGGCGGTAAGCAATGTAGCAACGGTTACCGGGGTACCGATAGCAGTGCTTCCGTTATATGCCTGTAAAAAAACGCCTCCAAGCGCAGTTAAACTCAGTAACTTATCACCCGACCCCAATTTAACAGTGACCGGGGTGCCTGACGGCCTTGAGCTTTGAAATATTAATTCCTGGTAGGTTTGTGCTGCAACACCAACTGTTACATTTAAAGAGGAGAATGTTTGTACATTACCATCTGCTGCATTTGCTGCATTTAACACTGTGCAGTTTACACAGGCAACTCCGGTTACCCCATGTTGCTCGGTATTGGCATATGTTCGCTGCGCCTGCGCATATTTAATATTAAACAATGCCAATAAAATAAATAACACTGAAAAAGCGTTTCTGTTAAAGGCGGGGTTTCTCATAAGGCATAGATATTTGAAATAGACTCCGTAAAGCTAAATCAAGCCTATGCAATACTAAAAGGGCTTTTCATTCATTAAAAACTGTTCCAGCCATATTGTTCAGTATTTAATCACCCCCGTTCATTCTGTTTTCTATATTCATTTTCTGTTCATTTTATTCATTCGTCAAATACAACCCAAAGGAATATCATTTTCCCAAAAACATAAATCTATTTCCAATTAACATACGTATTATTGACTAAACAAAATATGTGAAAATATTTGTTTCGCCATGTATTAACAATATCCCGTTACCCCAGGGAGTTACTTGAGCCTTTTATAACATTTTACTTTAAGAGTCTTCGCTAATTGTGTTAGTGCTATTTTGTTTTAACTGACTTATGTTTTGACTGACTTAGTGGTTAATAATATTCACTTTTAAACCTTTACCAATGCATCTATTTTCGACTTATCATTTTGATCTGTTAAAAAAAGAACTGACCGAAAAAGCCGGTATGGCTTATATTACCCCTGCCGACTGCCGGGCCTTGTCATTAATGTTATTTAATAAAACTCAAAAAAGCATTAGTGAAACCACGTTGAAACGGATCTTTGGATTTGCGTACAGCAAGTTTACCCCATCATTATTCACGATGAATGCACTTGCCGAGTTTTGCGGTTACACCGGATGGGATGCATTTTGCCAAAGCACACAAAAAACGATTGTCAAAAAAGAGGATCATGCCCATAAACCCGGCAAGGTAACAGCCAAAGCCGAGCGCATTACCAATTTCACTTTACAAACCCAGGTTAATCACTCTGGCATACCATTTCAATATACCACGCCGCGAAAGTTTATCGACGACCAATTGTCCATATTTATGCAGCAACCTTATACGGCTACCGTTTTTACAGCGCCAGCTGGTTATGGCAAAACAATCGGGTTATGCCATTGGGTTAAAGATTTGATAAAATCCAATATGCAAAAGGATGAAAAGGACCTGATATTGTTTTTTAACGGGAACACACTCAATTCATCTCTTCAAAATATTCACCTTAATCACTGGTTGATGGGCCTTATCGGACTGTCGCCCGATGATGACCTGGAAGATCTGGCCGAAATAGCTGAAGATTTTAACGGACGGTTTATATTGATTATTGACGGTTTCGACGAATTTCATTTCAGAAATAATACTTTCGAAACTGTATTTAATCAATTGGCCGATATTATAGCTATGTATCACAAATATGCATGGTTTAAGGTTATACTAACCATGCGTTCATCTACCTGGAGCAATTTCAGGGAAGATATTATAGCAAAACCCGACATATGGTTTACTGGTTTTATGATGGATACTAATCAAAAACTTAATGTGCCGCTGTTCACTTCTGAAGAAATCAAAAAACTTTGTGATAATATAAACCCCAATATTACCCATGATATAACTTTACCTATTATTGATAAACTAAGCCATCCATTATACTTTCAATACTATTACCAACGCTACACTGATAACTTTAGTTTAACTCATTTTAATGACCTTACCTATTATGATCTTGTAGGTGCAAACTATTATCATAATGTTTATAAAGGACATTATGCTATTGAAAAAGTACTACTGATTACAGGCATCATCAATCAAATGGATACCGACAACAGGGTGTATGAAGTTAGCAAGATCAGGGTATACGAGCTCATCAAAAAATACGGATCTGCCTACCAGGAAATGCTTAGCGCAGGCATTATTGAGGAGTTAAACCTGTCGCGCGAAAACAAGCTGAACTTCATTGTTAAAATGATTGATGAAGCTACCCTTGAGTACGCCCTAGCTATGATCCTCATGTACAATAATAACTATGTATTTGACGATAATCTCGTAAACTTAACCGATCTGGTATTTACCCGCGATAAAAAGCTCCCTATCATAAAATGGTTTATTTATAACGCTGTGCATAAGGATTATAAATTTGACCTCAAAGCCTTGCTTAACGTACAACTGCTTCCAAACGAAAAATCTGAGATCATAAGCTTCATTGGCGAATTGCTTAAAATTCAGCATGTAAATACACACATGACCGAACGGATGAAAGATTTGTTTAAACAGGTATGCAGCGAGGATTTCTTTAACTATTTTATCAGTCTTGAGTTTATTGATGTAGCTTATGAAGAAGTGCTCGAAACGTTTTTGAATTTCCGGCTGTCAACCCAACAACAAATATTGATAAAAACCTGCCTTTCTGCTATTGCCGTAATGCAGCTTGATTTAATAAAGATCGAAAAGCACCTTACCGATTTAAAGCAGTATAACTTAACAGCTTTGCAGAATTTGCCTGTAAACCCGGTAAACTGTATCGAAACCATTCTGTTTTATCTGAAATATGGTATTATTAAAAAAGAGGCTTTAACCGAGATAACCAAATTTTACTTCAACCCGGTTCAAAGTACAGGGGTATCAAGGGGTTTTACCGAAGTGGTTTACCTGCTGGCCTTATACACCTCAACAATTTGTCAAAAGCACAACAAAGCGGCCAAGTTCATTAATGGATTAAATAAAGTGCACAAGGGTTCTATGGGATATTCATTTATCTTAAAAACAATTATGGCCGAGTCGTATCTGGCATCGGGCTATGAAGATAAGGCAAGGGATATTTTTAATGAGATAAATCATACGTACAGCGAGCAGGATGGCGGCTTTACAACATTTATGAAAGTACTTTATGAGGGGTTAAAAATAAAACTGGCACTGCCGGTAAGCAATCATCTTGCTGTTGTTAACAATATTAAAAACCTTATTAAATTATGCGACGATTCAAAACAGATCATAGTGAAGGTTAATACGCTTGGTTTTATACTTAGTAATTATGCTATTTTAAAAGAAAACGTATATGTATTTAATGACCTGTACTTTGATTTTATAAAAAGCATCCGGAATAATGGCTGTCGTACAGAGCATTTTATGAACGATGAAATTAAATGGGCCGAGACTGTACCGGTAAATAATTCATCGAACAGGTTAAAAAGTTTTACTGTAAACCAGAATTAAGATAAGATCTGGCTCCGGTACTGACGCGGGCTTACTTTTTTGATCACTTTAAAAAAGCGGTTAAAGTTTGATACATTATTAAAACCGCATTCATAGGCTATATCTGTAATGCTGGCTTCTTTATTGCCCAGCAGCTTACAGGCATAGCCTATTCTTGTTTCATTTACAAACTGGGTAAATGATTTTTGGGTTCGGGCCTTAAAAAACCTGCAAAATGCAAAAGTGTTCATATTAGCTACATCAGCAATTGTATTGAGCGAGATATCCTCTCTGAAATTATCAAAGATATATTTAAACACCTGGTCCATACGCTTGCTGTCATGATATTGATAATAGTTGATATAATTAATACTGGCAAGCAGGCTATACTCGGTATCCGAACTCATAATATTGAGAATCTCGAGCAGGGTGATAATTTTTTGTAATCCATCCAGTTGCAGTATCTGGTACATTAGCTTCACCACCTGTTCGCGGCTTTTGCTTTTCAGCTCCACCCCTCTTTGGGCCTTAGTTAAAAAGGATTCGACTTTACGGATATTACCAAATGCAGAGAGGTGCATAAGCAATTTTGCCGGATTGAAATGAATGGATAGCGAGTGCGCATAGGGTTCAGGAGCATCTTCATTTGTTTGCTCCTGTGTATTGTGCCAAACATGCGGAATATTTGACCCAAGAAAGATAAGCTCCCCGCTTTCAAAATAATCAACCAGGTCGCCGATGATGCGTTTACCCGAACCTTTTACGATGTGCACTAACTGGCATTCTTCATGAAAATGAAACTCACTTGAAAAAAAAGGAAGCTTTACTTCGCGGGCAACAAACAGGTCATCTGACTGTACACCATCAGACAGAACAGCTAAAATTGGTTTCATTTTAACAGGATCTCATAAAAAAAACTAAACATAAGCAAAAATACTATTGAAAGTTGCCAATTAAAGTGAAAGTAAAAAATCAAACCGAGCTAATTTTACAGCATTATACCTTACCCCAAAAGATATAATAAACCGATTTATAAACACAGGAAACAAGATTTTCATCAAGGCTTTGCTATTGAGAACAGCCTGAAATTATTTGCAAAATATATTTACTTACATGTACATTAATAAAATTGAAGTTACCGACAAGCGTTTTAATTTAGGCAATGGCGCCGGCTCCGATGCCGTAAACGATTCAACGCAATACGCCTATGCCATTTGCGAACTGCATACTGATAGCGGCGTAAAAGGAATTGGTTTAGCCTTTACCCTCGGTGCCGGTAACGACCTGGTATGCAAAGCCATACAATACCTTTCTGAAACATTAAAAGGACGCGAAATTGAGGAACTCATGGCCGATTTCGGTTCGGTTTACCGGTCAATACTTGATTCGCCCACTTACCGCTGGCTGGGGCCGCACAAAGGCGTTATGCAGCTGGCACTGGCAGCTATAGTAAACGCATGCTTCGATCTTTGGGCCAAAAGCCGCCAGGTACCGCTTTGGAAGCTTCTGCTCGATTTGAGCCCGAAAGAATTAATAGCTACACTTGATCTCAATTACCTTGAAGATGTGTTAACCGCTGAAGAAGCCGAAAACATTTTAAGCGGGAATTTTTCGGGCCGCTTACTACGCAATGGCGTTTTGCAAACAGGCTATAAAGCATACGATACATCAGTAGGCTGGTTTAACTACTCCGATGAGAAGATCAAAGAGAACGTGGCACGTGCCATTGACCGCGGTTTTACAGCCATGAAGTTAAAAGTAGGCTCCAATGATCCGCAGCGCGATATCCGCAGGGCAAAGCTGGTTAGGGCCGAAGCAGGGGATAAAACAACCATTATGCTGGATGCTAACCAAAAATGGAACCTGCCGCAGGCGATCTCCATTTGTAAAGAACTGAGTAGCATAAACCCTTACTGGATAGAGGAACCCACCCACCCCGATGATGTGTTGGCCCATCAAACGCTGGCCAGGGAAATTGCTCCGCTTAAAATTGCAGCGGGTGAGCATATCCCCAATAAGATCATCTTTAAAAACTTTTTGCAGGCCGGGGCCATGGATTTTTGCCAGGTTGATTGCGTGCGTGTTGGTGGCGTATCCGAATTTTTGACGATAAGCCTGCTGGCAAAAAAATTCAATATCCCGGTGGTGCCGCATGTAGGTGATATGGGGCAGATCCATCAGCATTTGGTATTATTTAACCATGTGGCTATTGGGCACGAAAACTTATTTTTGGAACATATACCGCATTTGGCCAAATATTTTAAAAATCCGGCCAATATTAGCGGGGGCTATTATGCCGTACCTGCCGAAGCAGGCAACAGCAGCGACCTTGTAACCAGCTAAAACCCAAAATGGACCAATTATTAAACAAAGTAATATTTATTACCGGAGGTGCATCGGGCATTGGCCTGGCCTGCGCTGAGGCTTACATCCGTGAGGGGGCAACTGTTTTTATAATGGATGTAAATGAACGGGCCCTTTACAAAACACTTGACCGTTTTGGTGGCAGCCATGAAGGTATTCCCGGCGATGTATCAAAGGCGGCTGATGTAAAAGCAGCCTTTGACGCGATACGGAAACATTATGGCAAACTTGATGCTATTCATAACAATGCAGCTATTGCGCATCCCTCAAAACCTGTTGACGAAACCGAAGAGGATGAATGGGATGCTCTGATGAATGTTAATCTCAAAAGCCTGTTTTGGACAACCAAATACGGTATTGATTTACTTAAAGCATCAAAAGGCTGCATTTTAAATACCAGCAGTATGGCCGGCGATATCGGTCAAAGCCTGCATGCTGCCTATACCGCAACAAAGGGCGGCATCAATGCGCTTACCAAATCAATGGCACTTGATTATGCGCAATATGGCATCAGGGTAAATGCCGTTTCGCCTGCCGGTGTATGGACACCCTTACTTAAACAATGGGCGGCCGAACAGCCTGATCCCGGATCGATAGAGAAATACCTGAATGATATCCATGCCTTAGGTTACTGCCCCGAGGGTGATGTAGTGGCCGATGCCGCAGTTTTCCTGCTTTCGGACGCGGCCCGGTTTGTAACCGGCTGCATTATGCCCGTAAGCGGTGGCGCCGAACTGGGATACAGACGATAAAACAAGATATTAACCATGAACAAAACCAACGGTAATGCATCAAAGTATCTGGCGCCTCTGCTGATAGTAATGAGCCTGATGTTTTTCTGGAATTTGAGCCGCAACATCAATGACGTACTTATCCCACATCTTAAACGGGCCTGCCAGCTAACCGATCTGCAATCGTCACTGATCCAGTCGGCATTTTTTGGGGCGTATTTTTTGATGGCTTTGCCTGCGGGGCGTTTCATTGAAAAAATGGGATACAGGGCTGGAATGCTTACGGGCCTTATCCTGGCAGCTATAGGGGCAGCCATATTTTATCCGGCTGCAACAACCAGGTTTTATCCTGTGTTCCTGCTGGCATTGTTTACCATGGCATCGGGCTTTGCTATACTGGAGGTTACCGCTACCCCCTATATTTCAAAACTTGGCGATCCGGATCATGCTTCAAGCCGGTTAAGCCTGGCGGCAGCCGTTGGTTCCATGGGGGCTACTATAGGGCCCTTCATCGGCTCCAAATTTTTGTTGCATGAAAAGGATATCCCGGCAAACCTCATCCAATCCTTTAGCCCCGAACAATTAAAAACATTTTTAAGCAGCGAGGCACATCTGGTTATTCCTCCTTACCTTACACTGGCTGCACTGTTTATTGCCCTTTGCGTGGTACTTTACTTTTTAAAACTGCCGGTTATTCATGAGGGCAACAGTCGTCAAAAACTTTCGGGGGTATTTCAGTTTAGGCATACTATCCTGGGTGTACTGGCAGTTTTTGCCTATTTGGGTGCCGAAGTTGGCGTGGTAAGTTTCATTATCCGGTATACAAAATCATTAAATATTGCCGGCATTACCGAGCAAAAAGCGGCCTTATTTATCACGCTTTATATGGCACTGGTTTTAGCCGGGCGCCTGCTGGGAGCATTTTTGCTTAAGCAGGTAAAACCCAATAAAGTGCTTACCTTATGCAGTATAGGTGCGTTTACGCTGATATTAGTATCGGTACTTACGGGTGGCTATGTATCCATAATTTCACTGTCGATAGTGGGGCTGTTTACTTCAGTGATGTACCCCATTATTTTTACGCTCAGCATCAAAAACACAGGTGACTACACCAAAGTAGCCTCGTCATTACTCATTATGGGTGTTGTAGGCGGAGCTATTATCCCACCAATAATGGGCTTGATATCAGACCATTCAGGTATCAAAATAGCATTCATTGCGCCGCTCGCTTGCTATGTATACGTACTATTTTACGGGGTTAAAGGCTATGTGGTAAAAAACAAAACTTATTCGGACGGGCCCGAAGAACCACTGTTGACAGCAATAGGACATTAAACCCACCTGTTAAACTTACGAAGTTTTAAAAACTTCGTAAGTTTCTGAACCTTCACTCCACTGGATGCTGCCATGAACCATCAGCAGTGGAACTAACAAAACAACCAATACCATATTGCGCAACTTTTTGTCCTTTTCAATATTATTTTGTTGTGAAAACTACACTTAATACAACTAAATTGTTTCAGCAATGCGTTTTTTACTCAAAACCCAAAAACCAATGTCAAAATAGTATCGAAACAAATCAATTTAAGTGCAATTTATTGCCAATGCCCTCCATATTTTTATCTTAATTATAAACGCCAGCAATTAAGGTTTACATAATATTTTTTTAATCAGAAACCGCAATCCAAAAAAAGGACGAAGTTTTTGAAGTGGGATTGTTATAACCAATACTGAATGATTAAAACTTTACTTATTACGCTATTATTTGGGTTCACGGCCGGTATTGCCTCTGCACAAAATCATGAAAATGACGGTGCGGGCAATGCCCCAGCCGTATATACTGTTCAACATACAGCTAACGATAGCTGGAAAGGATTTGAACGGATCAATATCACCATAGGCCCTCACAAAGCTTATTATGTAAATCCTAAAAAGGCGCTCGAAGGTAATCCATGGGTGTGGCGGGCCTCTTTTCCTGATTGGCATACTGACATTGATAGTATCCTGCTAACCAAAGGCTTTCATGTAGCTTTCATAAATGTTGACGATCAATACGGCAGTCCCTATGCTTTGCAGGTTTGGGATTTTTTTTATCAATATTTAACCGGCAAGCAAGCTTTTGCAACTAAAGTTGCCCTTGAAGGCGTTAGTCGTGGCGGTTTATATGTATATGGTTGGGCCAAACGCAACCCTGATAAAATTAGCTGCATTTATAATGAAGCCCCCGTTTGCAATATTCAAAGCTGGCCAGGTGGCAAGTTAGGTGCTCCGGGCGATTCCAGCTTATGGAAACAGCTGCAACAGGCGTATCACATTACCGAACAACAAGCGCTTGATTATAAAGACAACCCTGTTGATAACCTTGATGGCCTTGCTGCTTTTAAGGTACCGGTTATCCATATCATAGGTATCAATGATAAAGTAGTGCCCAATGCCGAAAACACCAACATTCTTGCTCAACGCTATACCGCTTTAGGCGGGCCGATGATGATATACCCGGTAACTGCCGGTCCGCAGGAGTTGGACGGACACCACTTCCCTATTGAACATCCCGAACATTGGGCCAATATGATCATGGGCTACAGCTATCCTTTAAAAAAGACATTGCCGTATACCGATTATTTTATTTCCCGTAAAGGCCTTACTAACAGCCTCAATATATTCAATGCGGGCAAAAAAGCTACTATAGCTTTTTTAGGCGGATCAATTACATATAACCCCGGCTGGCGCGAAAAGATAAGCCGCTACCTTACCGAACACTTTCCTTCAACCAGTTTTCACTTTATACAGGCCGGGATCCCCTCGTTAGGTAGTGTGCCGCATGCATTCCGTTTACAGCGGGACGTACTTGATTCGGGCAAAGTTGACTTGATGTTTGTTGAAGCCGCGGTAAACGATAACGTGAACGGGCTGGACAGCCTTACCGAAGTACGGGCCCTGGAAGGAATTGTAAGGCATGCAAAAAAAGCCAATCCTCAAATGGACATTGTCATGATGTCATTTGTTGATCCTGATAAAATCAGGGATTATAACAATGGTAAAACCCCGCTGCAAATCAAAAATCACGAATTGATCGCAGAGCATTACGGCTTACCATCCATCAACCTGGCTAAAGAAGTTACTGATAAGCTTAATAACCATGAGTTTTCATGGGAATATGATTTTAAAAACCTTCACCCGGCTATTTATGGGCAGGAACTTTACTTTGCCACAATAAAAAGCCTGCTTAATTCATGCTTTGACCAACAGCAGACAACCGCGTCTAAAGCCAATCCATTGCCCAAACCGGTCAACGCGTTTAATCTGAACAACGGCCGTTATTACAACATTCAAAATGCAAAAAATTTGAACGGCTGGGTCATTAACCCCGATTGGGCACCAAACAATAACCTGAGCACCCGCCAGGGTTTTGTACACAAACCGATGCTTATTGGCACAAAACCGGGCTCATCATTAACGCTGCCATTTACCGGCACCGCTATTGGAATGGCCATTGTATCAGGCCCGGATGCGGGTATTATCAGCTACAGCATTGACGGCGGTGCTGAGAAAAAAATGGACCTGTACACAGAGTTCAGCTCATGGATCTACCTGCCCTGGTATGTAACCTTTAGTACCGACCTAAAAAAAGGCCCGCACACGCTGAGCCTGAAAATTGACACCGATAAGAATAAAAACAGCAAGGGGAACACGTGCCAGCTAATCTATTTTTTAACCAATTGATTTTTTTAAAAAACAGCGATAAGCTGTAAACGCAGCTCAAAACTTTTAATTGTCAACTTAACATATTTAAAAAATGATGAAACCTTTTACTACTGGAAAAACCTTTTACCATTTGCGCATTTAAATGGCACCCAAACCAATAAACCCATCAACCAAATCTCAAAAATAAAGAACCATTATCAAACCAATTTTTATGAAAGAATTTTACCAACGGATCAAAACCCGGCGGGAGCTTAGACAGTCTCACAAGCCTGCACCGGGTTTTTATTGCTTTGTATTATTACTGCTGTGCTTTATTTGCCCGGCACAATTTACTCACGCACAAAGTAAGGTAACTATTACCGGCCTCGTGACCGACACACTGGGCGGTAAAATTGCAGGTGCCAACATTATGGCTATCAACCGCAAAAACCTGGGCACTACTACCGATGTTAACGGCAAATTTGTGATCGATGCCGAGCCCGGTACTATCCTTAAAGTATCGTACGTAACTTTTATCGATCAAACCTTTACCGTTTCGGCAGGTAAACTGGTTGTAAACATCGTACTTAAAGAATCAAAACGCGGCCTTGATGAGGTTGTGGTATTAGCCTATGGCAAAAAAGAACGCAAGGAAGCTGTAGTAGGCTCGGTAACAACCGTTAAACCCGCCGACCTGAAAATACCCGCCAGTAACTTAACCAATGCGCTTGCCGGCCAGGTGGCAGGTATCATCGCCTTTCAACCAAGCGGCCAGCCGGGGCAGGATAATTCCAGCTTCTTTATTCGTGGTGTAACTACTTTCGGCTATAAAAAGGATCCGCTTATCCTGATAGATAACGTTGAGCTTTCCACATCCGATCTTGCCCGTTTGCAGGTTGATGACATCGCCAGCTTTTCGATACTGAAAGATGCGAGCGCTACTGCGCTTTACGGTGCGCGTGGTGCCAACGGCGTAATTTTGGTAAGCACAAAAGAAGGTAAAGTTGGCAAGGCTAAGATCAATGTGCGGGTGGAAAATTCCATTTCGCAATCGGCCAAAACACTGCAGCTTGCCGACCCGATCACTTACATGAAGCTGTTTAACGAAGCCACCATCACCCGCGACCCGTTAAGCCCGCTCCCCTTCTCTCAAAATAAAATATTAAATACCGAAGCAACGCTTAGCAATGCGCCCGGCAGCAATAAATACGTTTACCCCGCTGTCGACTGGCTGGATATGCTTTTCAAAAAGCGCACGGCTACACAGCGTGCCGATATGAGCGTAAGCGGCGGCGGCGATGTAGCCCGCTATTATGTATCAGGCTCATACAATGTTGACCACGGGATCCTGCGCCAGGACATCGCCAACAATAACAACAACAACGTAAAGTTTGAAAATTACCAACTGCGTTCAAACGTTAATATCAACTTAAGTAAAAGCACCGAACTTATTGTAAGGCTTGCTGGTTCATTCAATGAGTATAACGGCCCTCTTACTGCTGATGCTTCCTTCTCTACCGATTTGTATAACGTTGCCGTGCATACCAGCCCGGTATTGTTCCCTGCATATTTCCCTGCCGACTCGGCTAACCGCGATGTTAAGCATATCTTGTTTGGTAACGCCGCACCTGCCAACGCAGGCTCTGCATCAAATGCCATCGCATACAATAACCCATATGCAGCCTTGTTGCGCGGCCATAAAAACTATTCAGAATCAAGGCTATCGGCCCAGTTGGAGTTAAACCAAAAACTGAATTTCATAACCGACGGGCTTAACTTTCATGGTTTATTCCATACCAACAGGTATTCCTACTTCCAGTCACAAATGGGGTATTCTCCATTTTATTATAATGTGAATACCTACGATAAGGCCACTAACCAGTACACGTTAACCTGGCTTAACCCGCAGCCAACCGGCAACAACGTAGCCACTGAGTACCTGAGCTATTACCGCGACCCGAGCACTGATAACCTGAATACGTATATCTATTTTCAGGGTGTATTGGATTACAATCACGCCTTTGGCGATCATAACCTGAGTGCATCGTTGATCGGTACACGCCAGCAAACAGTTTATTCTGCAGCGAAAGATCCGGTACTTGATCGGCCAACCCTTCAATACTCGCTGCCTTACCGTAACTTAACCCTTGCAGGCCGTGCTACCTATTCATTTAAAAGCCGTTACTTCCTGGAATTTAACTTCGGTTACAACGGAACCGAGCGTTTTTCGGCCAATCACAGGTTTGGTTTCTTCCCTACTATCGGCGGTTCATGGATCGTATCTGACGAGAAATTCTGGGGATCGGGACTTTATGATGTTATCTCCCGCATGAAAGTAAGGGCCAGCTATGGTTTGGTAGGTAATGACGCCATTGGCTCACAACGTTTCTTCTTCCTGTCGGATGTTAACCTTAACGGCGGCAATCCTGCCACATTTGGTACTTATAATGGCTATACCCGCAACGGTGTTTACATCAACAACTATGAAAATCCTAACGTAACCTGGGAAACATCGCGCCAGCTAAACCTTGGTCTTGAGTTTACTATGTTTAAAAACCTGAATGTAGTAGCCGAGGTTTATAAATACCACCGTTACAACATTCTTCAAACACGTACTTCGCTGCCCACAACACTTGGTCTTGAGGCACTTGATCAATACGGCAATCCCAATGTTACAGCCAACATAGGTACTGCTGATACCAAAGGTATCGACCTTCAAATGGATTATAAGGCGACTATAAACAAAGATGTTTGGCTGCAGGGCCGTGGTAACTTCACCCTTGCCAGCAGTAAATATGGAAACTACGAAGAGCCGCAGTACAAGGAAGCCTACCGCTACCATAAAGGCCAGGAAATAAATCGTCAGTACGGATACATTGCTGAACGCTTATTTGTTGACGATAACGAAGCAAAGAACTCTCCTTCACAGATCTTTTCAACCAACGGCATTCCTCCGGGTGGCGGCGATATCAAATACCGCGACTTAAACGGCGACGGTAAAATCGATGGCGCAGATCAAACCTTTATCGGCTATCCAACGGTACCCGAAATTGTATACGGTTACGGTTTATCGGCAGGTATTAAAAATTTTGATATCTCCTGCTTTTTCCAGGGCCAGGCACGTGTGTCGTTCTTTATCGACCCTAACCGTACCAGTCCGTTCATTCAAAGTCCCGACCCATATATATACGGTAATACTCAGTTGATCAAGGCGTTTGCCGACAGTCATTGGAGCGAGGAAAACCAGGACCTTTATGCTACCTATCCAAGATTAGGTGTAACCGGTAACCAGATCGAAAACAACCGCCAAAACAGCACCTGGTGGATGCGCGACGGCAGTTTCCTGAGGCTTAAATCGATAGAGATTGGTTACTCATTGCCGCCATCTATTTTAAAGCGCTTAAACGTAAGCAAATGCCGCATTTACTTTAACGGCTTAAACCTGTATACCTGGAGCGCCTTTAAACTTTGGGACCCTGAGCTTGGCGGTAACGGCTTTGCCTACCCTATACAAAAGGTATTCAACTTAGGCATAAACGTTAACCTATAATTTTTTACAGATCAATACTTAGTATTATGAAACAATATTATAAACTTTTATTACTGGTTGGGTTCCTGGTTTCGGGCGCGTCATGTAAAAAATATCTTGATGTAACGCCTGATAACACCGGTACCCTTGAGTACGCGTTCAGGAACCGTAACGAGGCCGAAAACTACCTGTTTACCTGCTATGCAACCTTACAGCAATTTTATGACCCTACTTCAAACATAGGCTTTACAACATCATCAGAGATCATTTATCCAAACAACCTCACCAATCACCCACTTAATGAAAATGGGTTTAACCTGATCCGCGGCACGCAAAACAGCAGCAGCCCTGGTGTAAACTGGTGGGATGGTGAAAATGGCGGGCAGGCACTATTCCGTTCTATCCGCAGATGTAACATCATGCTCGAAAACATTGACAAGCCTGTTGATCTTTCGCCATCTGAAAAAGCAAGATGGATTGCCGAGGTAAAATTCCTTAAAGCATATTATCATTACTACCTGTGCCGTTTATATGGCCCTGTACCATTGGTAAAGACCAATATCGACATTACGGCCAGCACCGAAGAGGTAAGGGTAAAACGCTCGCCGGTTGATTCGGTATTTAACTATTGCGTACAGTTACTGGATGAGGCTATTCCAGACCTGCCGCCGGTTATCACCAACCAGGCAAAAGAGCTTGGCCGTATTACCCAGTTAACGGCGCTATCAATTAAAGCCGAAATGTTAGCCACCCAGGCCAGCCCCTTATTTAACGGCAACCCCGATTATGCCAGCATGAAAAACAAAGATGGCCAGGCGCTGTTTTCAAGCACTGTCGATCCGCAGAAATGGAAACGAGCGGCTGATGCCTGTAAGGCAGCCATTGATGCCTGCGAAGCCAACGGGCTTAAGCTTTATACCTTTGTTGCGCCGCCTACGGTTGGATCTCTTTCAGATCAGTTACGTAACGAGCTAACTATTCAAAACGCGGTTACCGAAAAATGGGATGTAAACCCCGAGCTGATCTGGGCATTAAACCCAACTTTTCCATGCCAGGGTTACGCAACGCCAAGATTAACGCCAAAATCGGCAGTTAATATCTTCTCAAATCCATCAACGTTTGCCGTTCCAATTTCAACGCAGGAGCTTTTTTATACAGCCAACGGGGTACCGTTAACCGAGGATAAAAACTATGATTATACTAACCGTTTCGCACTTAAAACAGCGGGGGATGCCGATAAATATTATATAGCCCAGGGCTATACCACTGTTAATGAGCACTACGGCCGCGAAACCCGCTTTTACGCCAACATTGCATTCGATGGCAGTATCTGGTATGGTAACGGCATTTACAACCAGGACCAGGCCTATCATGTTGAGGCTCGAGGTTCAGGTTCACTGGCAGGTCCAAAAGACTTGAACACGCTAAATATCACTGGTTACTGGCCTAAAAAACTGGCTAATTATCTTTCAGTTTATGATGATGGTTTTCAGTCTATTGAATATCACCTACCGTTAATGAGGCTGGCCGGTTTATACCTTTTATATGCCGAAACCCTGAACGAGGTAAACGGCCCAACAAGTGATGTATATAACTACATTGATAAAGTAAGGGCAAGAGCTGGTTTGAAAGGTGTATTGGAGTCATGGTCAACTTATTCAAAAACCCCGGGCAAACCAACAACTAAAGAAGGTTTACGCGATATCATACACCGCGAGCGCCGCATTGAGCTTTGTTTTGAGGCGCAAAGCGGATGGGACCTTCGCCGCTGGAAAGAGATACAAAGTGTATTGAGCGTACCGCTGCAGGGCTGGAATATATACGAATCTGAAGCCGGTAACTATTACAGGCCACATACCGTGTTAACACCTGTTTTCGGGTTAAAAAACTATTTCTGGCCAATAAAGGACAACGACCTGATCGTTAACAACAATTTGGTGCAAACTACTTACTGGTAGGCGTCCCTTCAAATAAAAATGAATTAATTCAACATAAATAAGAATTATGAAACGCATTAAAAATTATTCGTTAACAGCGCTGGTGCTTGCGGCAGTACTGTTTATGGCGTGGTTAAATTCATGCAAAAAGAACGACGGGTACGTTAAGGAGGTTTCGACCGATTTGAGCAAGCCCGCCTCGGTTACCAACGTAAAAGTTAAAAACTTTAACGGCGGTGCTTATATCACTTATGATCTGCCTAACTCTGATAACCTGTTATACGTGCAGGCCGAGTATCGCATCAACGATAAAACCACCCGTCAAACCAAATCGAGCTATTATTCGGACACAGTTACTGTTGATGGCTTTGCCAAAAGCCAGGAATATGAGGTAACACTTTACTCGGTAAGCAGGGCCAACATAAAGTCGGATCCGCTGGTAGTTAAAGTACATCCTGATACTCCTTTTTACAAGCTGATAAAACCTACATTAACCATCACCTCTGATTTTGGTGGCGTGAATATCAAAGCCATGAACCCTGATCAAAAGGATATTGGCGTTATTTTATTGGCCTTTGATAAATCAACCCAGGCACTCGAGGTTGTCGATCAGCATTATACCAAAGTTGATACCATTAATTATTCGATAAGGGGATATCCGGCGGTGCCACAAAAATTTGGTGTATATGTAACCGATAAGTTTGGCAATATCTCAGATACTACTATCATTAGTCTCACCCCGATATTTGAAACACTGCTGGATAAGAGCAAGTTTTCGGTATATAAAACCCCTACAGACAGCCCTACCGCTTACGGCTGGGAAGTGCCATATCTCTGGGATAACAAAACCGATGGCTATTCAAACGGCTGGCACACTGCTCCGGGAGCGCCTGCGCCAATACAGGTTACTTTTAGCCTTGGTGTATCGGCACAGTTAAGCCGCTTTGTATTATGGGAAAGACCAAATCAGTATGCCTACGCGCATGGCAACCCTAAAGATTTCAGTATTTGGGGATCAAACGTTAACGCTCCTCAAGACCTAAGACTACCTGATTATGCTCCGGTAGGAACCATTGTTGGCGACTGGGTTAATATTGGTAATTACCATTATCCAAACCCGCCATCAGGCCTTACACCTGGCTTCACCAATTCGGCCGACGCCGACTTCGTTGCGGCAGGGGTTAACTTTAATATCCCGCCGGGCTCAACACCAATTAAGTACTTCCGCTTTATGGTGCATGATACGTGGTCGAACGGTGACTTTGCCCACATGATGGAGCTTTCAATTTATGGTAACCCACAATAGGTATTAACTCATTTAGATTAAACGAACATGAAAAATATTGTCAGAATAGCTGCTTTCTGTTTGCTTGGATACCTGTTGTATGGTTGCAGCAAGCAAGACACACAGTTTGAATCGTACTTAAACGGTCATGAAGTTAAGTATCCCGGTACGGTGGCCAATGCCCATTCACGCCCTGGAAACTTACGTGCCGCCATTACCTGGAACCCCAGTACCGACCCCAGCATAACGCGCTACGTCATATACTGGAACAACAAGGCCGATTCGATAACTTTTAATTCAACCAACCACAATCCTTCGGATAGTTTGACGGTTGTCGTACCAAACTTAAACGAGTATATTTATTCATTCACTGTTTTCTCGTACGATGCCAAGGGTAACCGTTCCATCCCG
Source organism: Mucilaginibacter sp. Mucisp86 (assembly GCF_047324315.1). NCBI lineage: Bacteria > Pseudomonadati > Bacteroidota > Sphingobacteriia > Sphingobacteriales > Sphingobacteriaceae > Mucilaginibacter > Mucilaginibacter sp. Mucisp86. The sequence continues at coordinate 5,064,661 of NZ_CP168503.1, read as the reverse complement.
CTCGATATCAATAATGTCAGGGTTTACGGACCTATCTATCAATCGGGATTGTCAAACAGAGGCTATAACGTTAGCAATCCATATGGTATCAGTGCCGATGGTAAGCTTACGCTTAATTTCCTCAAAGTTGATACCAGTACCCATAATGTGTTCACAAACATAAAATACACCAATAAAGCCGGTAAAGAAAGCTTTGGAAAACTTAGCGCCGATAGCATGTCTGTTACCCTGGCAGATTATAAGGCAGATACAAAGATCCAGTTCTTATCAGCCTTCAAACCTGCAGTGAATGCTCTTGATACATTTTATGTAGCTAATTATGAGGATTTCCCAACTATTAATTCTGTTGCCATTTGCGATAAAAAGCTTTTCAAAAAAGTATATCTGCCTAATGACGCCAAACCTTATGAAGGCGATACCGATATTGACAGGCTTTGGGATGGCAGTTCAGGTCCGCAGGGTTTCCCTAACATTTTCCATAGCGATGGCAACGGCCCGCTTCCGGTGGTTATCACTTTTGATATGGGCGCACTGTACAAAGGTCTGGTAGCTATTGAGGAAACAGGCCGTAACTGCTGCCACAACCCCGATGACTTTGAAGTATGGGGTATAGCCGATCTCACTAATGCAACTACCACCCTAAAGGCCAATGATGCCGGCTGGACGGCCGAAGCAATTTCCAAAGGCTGGAAACTGCTGAAAGAGATCAAAAGGATTGATGATGGCAGTGCGCCACTAAAGGTCAATTTTGATCCAAATCCGCCGCCGGTACGCTACATCCGTATCAGGATAAAACACAATTCAAACAACGAGGGTAACTACACCAATATGAGCGAGCTTACCTTCTGGAACAACGCATTGCTATAACAATACTCCTATACCGGGCCGCATGGCGGCCTGGTCATATTTTACAAATCATAAAAACAAAGCCCTCTATTAAATATCTACATCAAAAATTCCTTAATGAAAAAAACAGCAATTATTTTTCTTTACCTGCTTTCTATAATCAAAGTTGGCTTCGCCCAACAGGCTGCTCCCATAAAAACGCCAAAAACGGTTTTGGACGATTTTATGGCCAAACGCTTCGGCATGTTTGTGCACTTCGGACCTGTAACCCTGCGTGGCACCGAAATTGGCTGGAGCCGCAACAAAGAAGTAGCGCAGGATGACTATGATAACCTGTATAAGGAATTTAACCCGGTTTTATTTAATGCCGATGCCATTGTAAAAGCAGCCAAAGACGCTGGTATGAAATACCTGGTGATTACCGCCAAACATCACGATGGCTTTGCTTTATGGCCATCGGCGTTTACAAATTACAACATCAGCAAAACACCCTATAAACGCGATATGGTGGCCGAACTTGCTGCAGCCTGCAAAAAGCAGGGTATACTGTTTTGTATCTATCATACCGTGCTCGACTGGCACGATCCCAATTACCCTATTCACAACCCTTACGACAGCACCAAAAACGTAAAGGGCAATATGGTAGCCTTTAAAACGCAAATGAAGGATGAGTTAAAAGAGCTCATCACCAAATACCACCCCTACCTGCTTTGGTTTGACGGTTACTGGGAAAAACCATGGACCAACGCCGATGGGCAGGAGATTTATAAATTTATCAAAAGCATTGATCGCAACGTTATCGTAAACAACCGTTTGGGTAAAGAGAGCGAAAAGCTGAATGACCAATCGGTAGGAGATTACCTTACCCCAGAGCAGCGCATTGGTCAGCTTAATATGAACGAGCCATGGGAAAGCTGCATCACCATTTGCCAGCAATGGGCCTGGAAACCTAACGACAAAATGAAAACCGCGCAGGAATGTATCCAAACATTGGTTAAAACCGCTGCCGGCAATGGCAACCTGCTATTTAATGTTGGCCCAATGCCCGACGGTCGCATCGAAGCACGCCAGGTTGAAACCCTGCAGCAAATGGGGGCCTGGTTAAAAAAATATGGCGAAAGTATCTATGGTACCAAAGGCGGTCCCTATCCTCCGAATGATAACTATGCTGTTACACGTAAGGGAAACAAGATCTATTTGCACGTATTTCAGAAAAAAGGTGATAAAATTGCATTGCCTAATATGCCGGGTGTTAACATAACCAACGCCTATGTGCTCGGCGGGACCAAAGTAAATTATAAACAGGATACAACAGGTTATAGCATTGATTTACCGCAAACTTTACCCGATGCAAACAGCAATGTGATTGTATTGGAACTGAACAAAAACGCCGAGGAGATACCTGTAATTGCAGCGGGTAAATAAAATAAAAACAGAAAACCTAATTAACATAAACATGCTAAAAAGAACGCCCCTGCTAATAACCGTAATAATAACAGGTATTACAACGTTTACTCACGCACAAACAAAACAATTAAAACTTTGGTACAAGCAACCTGCCCAACGCTGGGAAGAAACTGTTGCTCTCGGTAACGGCCGTTTAGGAATGATGCCCGATGGTGGTGTTACTGCCGAAAAAGTGGTATTGAATGATATAACGATGTGGTCGGGATCATCGCAGGATGCCAATAACTACGAGGCTTATAAAAAACTGCCCGAAATAAGAAGCTTGCTTGCAGCCGGCAGGAACGTAGAAGCACAGGCCATTATCGATAAATCGTTTGTATGCACGGGCAAAGGATCTGGCGGCGTACCTTTCGGCTGCTTCCAGATGCTGGGAGACCTGAATCTTAAGTATCAGTATAAAGGGATTGAAGATAAAGATGTAAAATATGAAAATTACGAACGCGAGCTTTTATTAAACAATGCCCTTGCCAAAACTACTTACCAAGTAAATGGCGTTACCTACAAGCGCGAATACTTTACCAGTTTTGATAATGATGTAGATATAATAAAACTAAGCGCTGATAAACCGGGAATGCTTAACCTGAGCATCAATATCAGTCGGCCGGAGCGTGGTGTTACCAGTACTGAGGGTAACGAACTTGATCTTACCGGCCAGCTGGACAATGGTACCGATGGAAAAGGTGTAGCTTACAAAGCGAGAGTAAAGGCAAAACTAACCGGCGGCTCATTAAGCACTACCCCAACCTCGCTGGTTATTAAAGATGCGACCGAGGTGATCATTTATGTATCGGCAGGTACAGATTTTAAGAATCCGCAGTATCTCACCAAAATGGACGGCGCACTGAAAGCTGCCATGAAAAAGCCTTATACATCAGAAAAACAGCAGCATATAGCCAACTTTCAAAAGCTATTTAACAGGGTAAACGTTGACCTTGGCACCTCAGAAGCAGAAAAATTAACGACAGATCAAAGGCTTATCGCTTTCCGCAATAATCCTGACGCGGATAAAAGCCTGCCGGTTTTATTCTACCAATTTGGCCGCTACCTGAGCATCTGCAGCACGCGTGTAGGTTTGCTGCCGCCGAACCTGCAGGGTTTATGGGCTAACGAAGTGCATACTCCATGGAACGGCGATTACCACCTGGATATCAACATTGAAATGAACCAATGGCCGGTTGAGGTTTCTAACCTGTCGGAATTAAACCTGCCCCTTGCCGACCTGGTTAAAGGTATGGTGCCCCATGGTGAAAAAACAGCAAAAGCCTATTACAATGCTGATGGCTGGGTAGCCCACGTAATTACCAACCCATGGGGTTTCACCGAGCCGGGCGAAAGCGCTTCCTGGGGTATTTGTAAAGTTGGCTCTGGCTGGCTTTGCGACAACCTGTGGCAGCATTATGATTTTACCGGTGATAAAAACTACCTGAAACAAATTTACCCGATATTGAAAGGTGCCGCGCAATTTTACAACAGTATGCTTATCAGCGATGCTAAAACAGGCTGGTTAGTTACCTCGCCTTCATCATCGCCCGAAAACAGCTTTTACCTGCCCGATGGCACACATGCCAGTATCTGTGTAGGCCCTACTATTGATAACCAGATCATCCGCGAGTTGTTCAACAATGTGATCACGGCAAGCAAAGTGCTGGGTACAGATGCAACGTTTAGCAAAACACTGGCTGCCAAAGTAAAAAAGCTACCTCCTCCGGGCGTTATAGCTAAAGATGGCCGTATCCAGGAATGGATGGAAGATTACAAAGAAACCGAGCCGCAACACCGCCATGTATCGCACCTGTACGGTTTATTCCCGGCATCTGAGATTACCCCAGAAGCTACTCCTGCACTTGCCGAAGCCGCTAAGAAAACTTTAGAAGTACGTGGCGACGACGGCCCAAGCTGGTCTATCGCTTACAAAATACTATGGTGGGCGCGCCTGCATGATGGTAACCGTACCTACAAACTGTTTAAAGAGCTGATGAAGCCAACCATAAAAACAGACATTAATTATGGTGCAGGCGGCGGTGTATATCCTAACCTGTTATCAGCAGGCCCGCCGTTTCAGATTGACGGCAACTTTGGCGCAACAGCCGGCATCGCTGAAATGCTGATCCAGAGCCATGCAGGGTTTATCGACCTGATACCATCTATCCCCGATGCCTGGAAAGCACAGGGCGAAGTAAAAGGACTCAAAGCCCGCGGCAATTTTACCGTTGACATGAAATGGAAAGATGGTAAGATTACCTCTTATAAAGTAACCTCACCTACTCCGCGTATGGTTAAAGTGAAAGTTAACGGCGAGGTTAAAAACATTATGGCCACTAAAGGTTAATAGCATACTACACGTAAGTAAGGCATCCTAAAAAGGTGCCTTACTTATAACAACTCCCCTCTCGATCAACGCTATATTTGATAAAAAACGTTATGATTTAAAATAATCTTTGTGCTCAATAAATAAAATGTAACTTAGACATTTAATAAACCTAAATTCATGCAAAAATTCTTTAACCGACTTATAATTGCTGTGCAATTGTCCGGCTTGCTTTGCGTTTGGCGGCCGGCAATTGTTTCAGCATCAGCCAAAAGCGACATTATTCAGCCGACTCAACAGGGCGATGTATCATTTTCGTATAGCCCCGCTGGCATTATTAGCTACAATCAAAAAACCGGCACTTTTTCTGTTATCGAAAACGGCAAAACTATACTTAGCAATTGCTATAGTAAAGCCGGCGTCAACGAAAAATTTATTACCTCAAAGGAGTATAAAAACATCGCCTACAGCAAAACCCTAATAACTGATAGTTTTGGCAAAGGCGTAAAACATACTTTCACGCTAAGCGGCAATAACTTGCCAAACATGGTGCAGGTGTTTTATACCTACCCATTGCATAAAGGCTACTTTTTTGTTGAACTTTATGTTAAAGGAAAAAACCTCAAAACAAATTATATGGAGCCGGTAGCCGGTAACATGGCAGTAATATCCGGCGATACCCGCTCACTGTTTGTGCCTTTCGATAATGATACCTTCATCAGCTATGATTCAAAGGCGTTTAAAGCACCAATCACTAATATCAGCGCAGAAGTAGGAACCGTTTTTGATAATAGTAGCCGCAAAGGCTTAGTGTTTGGATCTGTGGAACATGAGATCTGGAAAACCGGCGTGCGCACCGTTGCAAAAAAAGACAGCGCCAATACGTTTGAAGTATGGGGTGGTTATACCGAAGAAGCCGTAAACCGTGATAAAATTGCTCATGGTTTTATCAGCGGCAATACAGTTAAATCGCCTAAGGTATTTGTTGGCTGCTTTGCCGACTGGCGCAACGGTATGGAGGAGTTTGGGAAAGCCAACCGAATTGCCGAGCCTCCTTACATCTTTAACTGGACAAAACCTACCCCTGTTGGCTGGAACAGCTGGGGTGTTATGCAGGAAAAACTGAATTACGACAAAGCCATTAAAGTAACCGACTTTTTTGCCGATAGCATTCCGGCCTTCCGCAATGGCAATACTGCATTTATTGATCTGGATTCGTTTTGGGATAATATGATCAGCGGTGGCTGGGAAGGAGATTTTAGCAAGCTGAAATCATTTGCCGATTACTGCAAATCAAAAGGCTTACAACCCGGCGTGTACTGGGCTCCATTTACCGATTGGGGATGGCAGGGCGGCCCCGATCGCAAAGTTTTAGGAAGCAACTACACCTATGGTGAAACGTGGACAAAGGTTGGCGACAGCTATCATGACATTGACGGTGCCCGCGCAACCGATCCAACCCATCCGGGTACCTTGCAACATATCGACTATGTGATTGGCAAACTAAAAGCCTGCGGCTTTAAAATGATCAAGATAGACTTTTTAGGCCATGCGGCAGCCGAATCAAGTCATTTTTATGACCCGAAGATCACCACGGGTATGCAGGCCTATAAAAAAGGAATGGAACACCTGATTGATCAGTTGGGTGATCAGATGCTGGTTTATGCGGCCATCTCCCCCAGCCTGGCAACCGGCCGTTACGCCCACATGCGGCGCATTGCATGCGATGCCTTTAAAACCATAAAGGATACCCGTTATACATTAAACAGCGTAAACTATGGCTGGTGGCAAACTTATCTATACAATTATATTGATGCCGACCATGTTGTACTTTCAACCGAAAGCGAAGGCGCAAACAGGGCAAGGATGCTCTCGGCAATTGTTACAGGAACGTTCATAACAGGCGATGATTTCTCTACGCATGGTCAATGGAGCGATCGGGCAAAAGCTATGTATCAAAACCCCGAAGTTTTAAAGATTGTACAAAACGGAAAAGCTTTCAGACCGGTTGAGGGGAATACAGAAACAGGAACAACGGAGCAGTTTTCACTTAAAATTGGTAATAGCTTTTATCTGGCGCTGTTCAATTACGGTGATACCGATAAAGCTTATACTATCGACCCGAAAAGGATTGGTCTTGATCCAGGGAAAACAGCAAATGCGAAGTCGTTACTGAAAGGTACTAACGTAAATACAAAAGTCGTTTTAGTAAAAGCAGGAGATGCTGAATTATTAAAATTTGATCTGAACAAATAAACACGGCAAAGGCGCCGGCAACAGATTCCCCTTTAATCGCCGGACGCCTTTTGAGGGGATGAACCTTGTATCGTTTTTAACTGTTTAACTTAACTGATTTTGCCCGTTTGCATGCAAGCGGGCATTTTGATTTTTTGGCGTTTATACAGCATTTGTTTTTATTGTGTTTCATGCTTGCCACATTGCTTTTTTCTATTTGGAGCGAAGAAAAAAACAATCCCCCGGTGACGGCCAATATGGTAAAAAATTTCATAGCAGTAGGTTTTAACTTAAGAGACGATATTTTTTGGAGAATGTTACAGTAAAGAAGCCAAATGTTGATTTTCGCATATTTTCGGACAGAACCATAATTCAATGTCATTGCGAGAAGGAACGACGAAGCAATCGCACGGAAGCATAGCCTCCCTGTATAACACGCGATTGCCGCGCAACGCCTATAATGACGTGATTTTTTATGTTTTCTTCATCCATCTGCCCCTAAAAGCAAAAAGTCAGTGACCTCGCGTTACTGACTTTTTCATTAACTATTAACTGACCAAATATCCTTAACAAAAAACTATCTGGTACTACAAACATAGGGTGTTAAAGGCGTGCTACATGTGTGAAAAGCACCATCCTAACACAAAAAGAAAACTCTTATTATGCTGATTGCCTGTACTTTAACGGCGTTATCTTATAATGCGTGCGAAATAACCTGATGAACGAGCTCGGGCACTCAAAACCCACCATGCCAACTACCTCATTTACAGGGTAGCGGGTATCTTTAAGCAACATCAACGAGCGTTTTAAACGCAGCTGTATCAAAAACTGGTGCGGTGTTAAACCAAAAGCCTGCTTAAAAGTGCGCAGCAAATGGTTAACCGAAAGACAGGCATGCTCGGCGAGATCTTCAAGGCTAATATTCTGATTATAATTACTGTACAGGTACTCCTTAGCCAGATTGAGACGGCGCAGGATCTCAACCCTGGTGCCCTGGTTTAAAAAGTCGAGTTTTTCGGCTTTTCTGCAGATCTCGTCATTATAAATATGAAAATAATTGATGAGCGTGTGGTGCAGGTATTCGTTAATCAGCATTTCGTCCTGCATTCCATTGTCCAGATGTTGTTTCAGGTGAAATACATTGTATTTTATATCACCCGCAAAAGGATATATGGTTTCATTAAATTCGGGCTGTGCCTTGCTGTTGCCATAGCCTTTATTTAACAGGTTATCATCACCAAATGTCCAGCAATCTTTAAAATCCTGCAAAAACTGCTGATCAAAATTAATGGCAAACGACTGTACCTGCTGATCAAGGTCAGTATCGGTTGAATATTGAGTGCCCCTGTTCAGGATTAAAAATGAATCGGGGTAAATAGATAAATGCCTGCGGCCAATATCATAACGTTCATTACCGCTTAAAACAAAGCGAAGGCTTAAATCTGAAGTATACTGCGGCCCTTGTCTCTGGCCGCCGGTGCGGCTTACAATCTTATTGTTGTTGCGTAATACTTTTGAATAGTCCATTGTGATATGATTTTATTGTTCGTTATAATTTCTTTCTTCCAGTAACATAAATTTGTTGCCCGCCGGGTCTAAAAATTCGGCTGCCAATCCTGCCGGTAAATAGGCCGGCGATTTGCAAAAGAACACTCCTGCCGTCCGGAGCACATGATAATCGTTCAAACAGTCGGTTGTGTTAATGATAATATTACTCTTATCACTGTTGCTGTCATTATTAGTTACAAGCAAAGCCACATTTAATTTATCCGACCGTATCACCGTACTTTCCCTACCCTCGTAAAATGTCATTGTACCTGTTATTCTGAAACCTAACTTTTGAGTATAGAAGTCTAATTGTCCCTCAAAATCGGCAGTGTGCACAGGTATATATTTCAATTTCATGTTACAGTAGTTATTAACGGAAACCAGATTTAATAATGGAAATCAACCTGTTGGCCAGGGGCAGCGTACAGGATAATTTTTTGAAGCGGGTTTACAGTAGCCGGTCAGTTAAAACTACTTAACATATCAAAGGTACTTTACCGGCGGGGGGATAGTATCCCCCTATTTGGGGGATTTGTGAATTAATGAAAATAAGCGTTTGGATTGATCATCAGAATTGTTGGTAACAACAAGTGTTCGGAAGATTAAAAAAGCAGGGGATTGTGCAATTCCCTCTCTTGGGAGGGTGTAGGGAGGGGTTTCGACGGCAGACTTATCTGCTTAACGACGCATAAACCCCTCCCTCCCACTACACAACGCTGCCGCACCCCTCCCCAAGGAGGGAATTGAAAAATCTTCCGAACCCCATGGTGACAATACCCAAAAGGGCAGAATTGCTATAAAATCATGCCATTGCGAGGCACGAAGCAATCGCACGGAAGCCTGGCCGCTCTGTATAGCATGCGGTTGCCACGCTACGCTCGCAATGACATGGTTTTTCCTTATATCAATTTATTCTGCCTTGCCAGTTTAATGGCATCGGCACGAGAGTTTACGTCAAGCTTAAGGTAGATATTTTTGATATGGCTGCGAACAGTTTCAAGATCAATAAACAATTCATTAGCAATCTGGCCGCGGCTTTTGCCCTCACCTATCAGTTCAAGGATCTGAGTTTCACGCTTGGATAAAGGCGATTCCTGGTTTTTTTGAAACGAGCGGATTACCAGGCGCGCAATATTAATGCTCATCGGGCCTCCACCTTCCCGCACCTCTTTTATGGATTCGATGATTTTGGTTGAAGGGGTATTTTTAGTAAGGTATCCCGAAGCACCGTTTGCCAGCGCGTTAAAGATTTGCTTTTCCGATTCATAAACAGTCAGGATCAGGATATAGCAATTGGGCAGTAACTTTTTTAATTTAGGAATAGCATCAATGCCATTAACACCGGGCAGTTCTATATCCAGCAGTATTACATCTGGTTTATCTGTAGCTATTTTCTTTGAAGCCTCATCATATGAACAGTAAGTGCTGATCACATCATAACCCTCTGTAGCGCCAATTAAAAAGGCATAGCCATCGCGCAGGGTTTCATCATCCTCAATAATACTTACTTTAATGGTACGCCCCATATTTAATTACTTAGTTGATTTTTACTAAACTTTAACGTCACTGACGTGCCTTTACCAGCTTGTGAGTTAATAAGCAATGACGCATTGATACGTTTAGCGCGGGCGTTAATATTATTGATGCCCCGCCCGCGATGGGCTGCGTTGCTGTCAAACCCTTTACCATCATCTGTTACCTTCATTGCAATCGCGTTTTTATCACTTTGGTCAAGTTCAAAAATCACCAGCCCTGCATCGGCATGTTTAAGGATGTTATTTAACAGTTCCTTAAATATCATGGTGATATTACGACTATACTCCATAGGTAACTTTACCAGCTGAATGTCCTCATCAAGGGTGGCAAACTCAAAATCAACAGGCACATCATGAAAAACCTCTATCCCAATCTCGCGGATATGGTTGAGGGTTTCATACAGGTTATCGCTTTTAGGGTCAAGTGCCCACAGGATATCCTTTGTGCCGTTGTATAATGATGCCGCGTTTTGTTTGATCTGATCAACAATTCCACGCTGATCCGCCTGCTCCTTGTCTATTTTAGCATTCAGTATCTCTGATAAGACGGTGATCCGGGTTAATTTGTTACCCAGATCATCATGAAAATCTTCGGCTGTTTGCTGGCGAATCTTTAGCTTCTCTTCACGCTTCATGGCTTCAATGGCCTTTTCACGTTTTATTTTACGCTGATGTACCAAATTCTGCACTCCAAAACCAAGAAACACCAACAATACGATAGCTAATAGCCTGAACGTAAATGTTTGATAAAAAGGCGGAATTATAACAAAACTAAAACTGGCCATTTGCGGAGACACCTGCCCATCCGGGCTTATTGCCTTTACCTTAAATGTATATGTACCTGGCGGCAGCGAAGGGTAATTAACCACATTATTACGCATAGGCGAACTAAACGCACTATCTAACCCAACCAGTTTATATTGGTAAGATACCGCATCCGGGTTTTTAAGATAAACCCCCAGAAAAGATATTGATAAATGGTTTTGATTATGTTTTAGTTCGGCCCAGTCATCAAGGTCAATTGAGGAGCGCTTTTCACCATCTTCTTTCATCAGCTGTACCGATTTGATGAACACGTGTGGCGGTGGCGACGCAACCATTTTTGTCATGGTATTATATACCATAACAGCTTTAGTTGTGCTGATCCAAACCTGGCGGCCGCGGTGCATAATAGCGTTTTGGTTGGCTTCAACCACAGGTTCTTTTGAACCTATATTATCAATTACCCAAAAAGTTTTCTTTGCCGGATTATACTGCATCCGGTTGATCCCGCGGCCTGTACCCATCCAAAGCCTACCGCGTTCATCGGCAACAAGGCTGTAAATACTGTTGGCCTTGAGGCCGTCATCTATATTATAAATATGAACCGCCCCGGTTGTCATATCCCAGGTATATAAGCCGCTGTCGTCGGTACCAACCAGCAGCAGGTCGCGGTACCGGATCATGCTGTAAACCGCAGTAGCCGGAAATGATTTAAGTTTGAACGAAGGAACTATTTTTTTATTTACGGCAAGCATGACCCCACCTTGTGTTCCTATCAAAACCGAATCACGCCCCATACCAAGCATTGAAGCCGAATACGAAGGAATGCCCTCCAGCTGTTTCAATTCGCCATTTTGATAATAAAAACAGCCCATGGAAGTAGCCAGCCAGATAGTGCCGTCATCAGTGGCAGTAATAAAGTTGTAAGCAAAGCCCGAACTGTTTTTTATCTGCCTGAAACCGCTTTTATCATACTGCCATAACCCGGTTTGACCGGTACCTATCCAAACAGTACCATTTTTATCGGTATATAAACTTTGTACCCCCTTTAAATATGGCGAACCTGTTGGTACCGGTACTTCACTGGTCTTTTTTCCGTCATACCGCAAAAGACCAGCCCCATCAATCCCCATTAAAACATTGTGGTTCCAATCCTCAGTAACCGACATTACAATTTTTGAATCCGGGATTCCCTGTGTACGATCAAATACGGTATATCTGTCGCCTTCACAGCGGTAAAGGCCATTACCAAGGCTGCCCAACCATAAGTTTTTATCGGCATCAAAATAAATATCGGGGATAGAGTTATCGGTAAGCCCGTTTGATGAGTTGTAGTGGATCACCTCATCATCGTCCATAATACAATAGGCACCATTGTCGGTACCCAACCAGATATTGGCATCGGCATCCTGTTCAATACATAAAAGCTGCCCTTTTATTTTTTCGGTGATGTTTTTTTGATCCAGTGGCTTAGCAACCCCATCTTTTGCACACAATAAACTTGAGCGGGTTAAAAGGTAAGTTTTGTTTTTATCAAAACGATCGAAAAAAATGCGCTTAATAATCTGTTCTTCATACTGCGGGCCTACGTCTATTGCGTGCTCCCATTTTTGCCCTTTAAGGCGATATATTCCCTTTTTGTAAACAGCTGCGTAAAGTGTGCCTGTGCTGTTAACGGCCAAACTGGTAATAAAAATATCAGGATCATCGCCGATGGGCACGTGCTGCATCTTATTATTTTTAATCCTGAACAGTGCGCCGGCAGATGTTACCCAGATAGTTCCATCCCCGTCCTGGGTTATATTACCTACAAAATAGCGCTTCAAGGGGGTATCGGGCTTATACTTTATAATGCGCCCATGGTAAAGCCTTGCAAGCCCATTCATTGTACCAAACCAGGTACAGCCACCTTTATCCGAAAAAATGGTTGCAACGTAGTTATCAGGTAAACCGGTTAAACGGGTATAAGCAGTAAAATCCTTTCCATCAAAACGACAGGCGCCACCAAACGTACCTATCCATAACCGATGATCGGTATCCATCGATAGCTTATTGATTTGCGACTGGATGAGCCCATCCTCAATATCATAGTGCGCAAAAATGTATTTCTGTGCGTAGGTCCGGCCTGTAAACAACACCATACAAACCAGCAAACACAAAAACAGAAAAACGGGGAAACGGGATAGCTTATTCAATTAAAAACGTAATTTAAATTACCTGTATGGGGGTACAATTAAAAAGTTAAATTAAAGCTAATTAAAATAAAAAAAATCACCCCAATAGGGTGATTAATTATTATGAGTTAAGGAAGTAAAATTTAGTTTTTAGCTACAACAGAATTATCGTTGGTTAAAGGCGTTTTTATATCCTCAAACATTTTACAAACCTGGGTAATTTTCCAGTCCTGTTTATCATTTTTTTCGATGATCAGGTAATCATGCTGCGAACAGTTTTCATAATTAAAATCAACCCGGGCAATCACCATAGCATCGCTTTTGGCTAATACCTCATAGCTTGACGCACAGTTTTGTTGTGTGCCGGCGTCCTTTTTCATCATGCTTACCAGGTCGTCTTTTTCCTGTACAAGTACCTTTTCACCGCGGGGGATCTTCAATACAGAATTTTCGCTCATTATTGATTTTAATTTCCTGAAGTTAGAGGTCATATGGCTGTCAATGAAATCGCGGATCACACTGGTATACTCAGTTTCGGCTGTTGGCCGGCCATAAATGGTGCTGGCAGATAATAACCCTACTATACATGCCAATAAAAATTTATTTTTCATCTGTGATATTTTTTGATCAAATGTGGGCAGGGTTTCATCAAAAAAATATGCACATCACACCTAAGCAACCCGGTTGCAGGGGCTCATAGCTACCTAAACAGCAAGCAGGTGTTTTTCGCCTATCAAGTTCATTTTTCGCACATTTTTAGCAGTGAATATCTAATCGCAAGCCTTTTTCAGATAATTCTTTAATTATCGATAAACAATACCAGAACCTGCATGGATATTTAAATCTATACGAAAATATTTTTATTTTTGAGAGCGTCGTTCACCTATAAAACCCCCACTGCAACTTGGAACCTACCGAAAACTTTTTCCGAAGTATTGTTGAGGCATCACCCTTTCCAGTATACATGTGTATGGGTAAGGATAAGCTTATAGCCATAGCCAACGAAGCTGCCCTAAAAGCATGGGGGAAGGACAAAACAGTAATTGGAAAACCGTTTGATGAAGCACTGCCCGACCTCGATGGCCAGCCATTCAGCAGCCAGATAAGCGAGGTGTACCATACCGGCGAAACCTACTACGGTAACAATGAGCCGGCTGAATTTATAATTAACGGAAAGCGGCAAATCAGTTATTACAAGTTTACCTTTCAGGCTGTGCGTAACACACAGGGAAAAATTGTGGGTGTTATTTGTTTCTCGACCGATGTTACCGAAATAGAGCATGCACGGCAGGCTATGGAAGAGAGCCGGCATACTTTGTATAACATGGTGAAACAGGCGCCGATAGGCATCTGCATTGTTAACAGTGATAACCTGGTAATTGAAGTAGTTAACGATTCATACCTTGAGCTTGTTGGCCGAAAACGTGCAGAAATGGAAAACCGGGGCATTTGGGACGCCATACCGGAGGCTGCAGATCTATACGGCCCCGTAATGGACAATGTTATTGAAACAGGCCGGCCAATTACTGCCAAAGAACATAAATTATTACTGGTACGCAATGGGATACCAGAAATGGTGTTTGTTGATTTTGTATACGAGCCCATCAGAGGTTTTGACGGCGAAATCAGCGCTATTATGGTCATCGCTATTGACGTAACTGAAAAGTTTTTTGCCCGGCGTAAAATTGAAGAAGCCGAAGAAAGGGCAAGGCTTGCAGTTGAAGCCGCCGAAATTGGCACCTTTGACCTCGATTTGGTTACTGATGAGATCCTTACATCTGAAAGGTTTAACATTATTTTTGGTGTTGGTCCTAATGCACCGCGCAATTTATTTTTAAAAGCGCTGCATCCCGATGATGTTGAATTGCGCAATAACGCACATAAAACGGCTCTCACCACCGGAAAGTTGTTTTATGAGGCAAGGATTATCTGGCCTAATGGCTCTATACGCTGGATAAGGGCGCAGGGCAAGGTTTATTACGGTTCAGTAAACAAGCCATTACGTATCTTGGGCACTTTGCTGGATATTACCGATTTTAAACATTTGCAACAGCAAAAAGACGATTTTATCAGCGTAGCCAGCCATGAGCTAAAAACGCCAATGACATCGATCAAAGCATCGATGCAATTGCTGGACAGGCTGATCAAGGTTGATCCTTCATCTGATAAGATCCCCCAGTTTATTAACCGCGGCAACAGCAGCTTAAATAAGATGCAGCAATTGGTTGATAGTTTGCTCAATGTATCAAAAATAACGGCCGGACAGCTATCGTTACATAAAACACATTTCCCCGCTGCGCAAATGATCAATGAATGTTGTGATCATATCAGGCTTGCAGGTACGCATGAATTAGAGCTCACCGGAGATACCGAACTTCTGCTATTTGCCGATAGGCAACGAATTGACCAGGTTGTTGTTAATTTCGTGAACAACGCAGTTAAATACGCACCCGAAAGCAATCATATCATCATCAACATTACCAAACAGGATGGCGAAGCCAAAATATCTATTCAGGATTTCGGCAAAGGTATTCCGGCCGATAAAATCCCGCATTTATTTGAGCGGTACTATAGGGTTGACACCTCAGGAATTCAGTACTCAGGCCTCGGACTTGGTTTATACATCAGTGCCGAGATCATTGACCGCCATGGTGGCCAAATGGGTGTTGAAAGCGAAGTTGGTAAAGGCAGCACTTTTTGGTTTACATTACCTCTAAATGGAATCTAACAAAACCCGATTGGCTAAACCTGCGTATAGGGATTATAACAGATCTCCCAGCAATTACCTTCCGGATCGGCAATAAAACCGGCATAGCCTCCCCAAATGTTTCGGCAGGCTGCTTTTGTATTTGCACGCCCGCTTGATCTAATTGGGCTATTGTTCTATCAACATCGGTCTTTGAGGCAAGATTTATGGTAAGATAAAAACGTTTACTCCCATCATTATTGCTTATATTTGTATACTCTGCAAAAAATAGCTCACTACATAGTGTGAGTACCAAATTATCAAGCTTTAACATTATCAGCCTTTCGTTTTCAGCAAGAATTTGCCACCCAATTTTCTGGATATAAAATGCTTTGATAGCGTCGAGATCTTTAACAGCAATAGTAACAGCCGCTACCTGAGTTTGCATAGTGTAATTGGTTTAATTGCCATTATTTCCCTTAAAACTCAGGATCAACAGGTTTTATTACACACTCAAATTTAATCGCCAGTTAATACAGCCCGGTTAAATTTAGTTAACCAAACATATAAACATGCAAGTCAATTATTTTACAGTAGGCATTGTAATAGCCCTGTTAATAACATTAATAGTAGGGATAGTTAAAACCGACCGCAAAGACGAAAAAAACTTTGAACAACAACTTATTGATCAGGAACTTAAACCCAGGGAACAACCTAAACCGCAAAAGGCCGATAAAGCTATGTAATTGGGTAAAACCCGCTATCAACTAACGTATTTTTACGTACCGCTTTACAGCATCCTTTTTATAAATTTCACAACCCAACCTAACATCTATCTCATGGCAGCAGATAAAACTTCAGATCAGCAAGTATTTTATGTAGGACTTTGTATGGCCGGCGCCGTATCTGCCGGAGCTTATACAGCAGGTGTTATCGATTATCTTCTACAGGCATTGACCGAATGGGACAAGCGTCGCGGCCAGCCCGGCGTTCCATCTCATAGGGTGCAGATTCCGGTAATGGGCGGCGCATCGGCAGGTGGTATGACCAGTATCATGGCAGCTTCATCGCTCAATAACCCTATAACCCATATCGACAAACCATCGGGCGATATTTTAGCCGAACACCCTGAAAATAAACTTTACCACTCCTGGGTCGATCTTGTTCAGGCTGATATGTTCTCGAAAATGCTTGATACATCCGACATCAAAAACTCTGGCGTAATATCGGCCCTCAACTCCGATTTTATCAATGATGTTGCTAAGCGCGTTGTTTCTGCCGATCCGAAACAATGGCAGCCTACACCGGCCTATATCAAACCTGGTTTAAAGATCTTTACTACGCTTACCAATCTTCAAGGCTACGCCTACAACGTTCCGTTTAACACCTCATCGCTGCAGCGTACCAAATATAATATGCGCATCCATAATGATTACGCATGTTTTCAGCTAACCGAAAATGCTATTGCCGGGCATAACGACGGTTGGATGCCGCTGGATCTGAAAAATAAAGTCAACACTGATATAGCTGCCGACGCCGCCATGGCTACCGGTGCTTTTCCTGTTGGCCTGCAATCGCGCATAGTTAAACGTGATGCCCAATATGTTAACAATAACCCATGGCTCAGCAATTACCTTACTAATAGCCCTATTGATGCCGGCGCATATCAAACGCTGAATGTTGACGGCGGTATGATCAATAACGAACCTTTTGATAAAGTCAGAAGCGTTTTGGACGACCTTACCGGCCAGCCCGATACAGATTACAATAACTTTAACAAGTTTATTTCAACGGTGCTGATGATTGAGCCATTCCCTACCCAGGCACCAACCCCAATCTCGCAATCAAGGGCTATATCAAATGTAGTGGGCTTAACCCTGTCGTCCATGCTGTCGCAAATGCGCTCAAAGGCTGTTAACATTAAAGATGCTATGGACGAAGATTGCGCAGGTCAGTACCTGATCACACCATCGCGAAGGGTAGATACGCCGGATGGTAAATCAACCGACCTAACCGGCGAACAAGCCATAGCATGCGGTGCGCTAAGCGGGTTTAGCGGATTTTTAAATAAAGAGTTCAGGGTACATGATTTCTTTTTAGGGCGGCACAACTGCAAAATCTTTTTACGCGATTACTTTACCATACCGGCTAAGGCGCTTACAACTAATCCGATATTTGTTGATGGTTATGCCAATGCTGATAAAGCTAAGTATAAATCAACCCAAAGTGATAGCTACCAGATCATCCCTGTATTTGAGAATGACATTAAATTCCCCGATATCAAGTTCAGTTCGGGGAACAACTGGCCCACTATTAAAGAACAGGATATTGACAGGTTTAGCGGTGGCTTAAAAGATAGAATCCAGACCATTATGCTCAATGTAGCAGACCTTGGCTGGCTTACCAAAAGCCTGTTGTGGATAGGCGCCAAGGTGATCCTGAACCGGATGGTAACCAACAAAATTATGGTAGTGATAAAAGGCGAACTTAAAACCTGGAAACTGCTGCCGTAACAGTATAAACAAGACTTACGAAGTTTTAAAAACTTCGTAAGTCTTTAACGGTTTTTAAACCGCCTTAAATACTACTATTCCGTTATGCCCGCCAAAGCCAAAAGTATTGCTCATGGCTACTTTTACTTTATGGTCGATGGCATCTTTCAATACAAACTTCAATGTGTCCGGAATCGCAGGATCCAAAGTTGTGGTATTGATTGTTGGCGGTATAATTTGGTTTTCGATTGATTTTATAGCAGCGATAGCTTCAATAGCACCGGCAGCACCAAGCAGGTGACCGGTCATTGATTTGGTTGAACCGATAATGGTGTTTGTTTCTTTACCTTTTGTAACAGCAAGCAAAGCGTTAATCTCAGACAAGTCGCCAACCGGGGTCGAGGTGGCATGCATATTCAGGTAGTCAACATCTTCAATGCTTAAGCTTGATTCAGTAAGCGCCTGTTGCATAGCACGGGCAGCCCCAAGACCTTCAGGATGTGTTGCAGTCATGTGGTAAGCATCGGCAGTCATTGATGCCCCGGTTACCTCTGCGTAAATATGTGCGCCGCGGGCAACGGCATGATCATAATCTTCCAATACCAGGGCACCAGCGCCTTCGCCCATAACAAAACCATCACGGTCGATATCAAATGGCCTTGAGGCATGCTGCGGGTCGTTATTACGGCCCGACATCGCTTTCATCGAGCTAAATCCGCCAATAGAAGCCGGCGTAATAGGCGCTTCCGAACCTCCTGTAACAATGATTTTAGCCTTACCTAAACGGATGTAGTTAAAAGCATCCATAATAGCAGTATTAGAGGTAGCACAGGCCGAAACGGTGGTATAATTGATCCCCATAAAACCATTACGGATAGAGATCATGCCCGAAGCCATATTAGAAATGAACTTAGGTACAAAGAAAGGGCTAAACCTTGGCTGTCCGTTACCTCTCGCATATTCAGTTACCTGTTCCTCAAAAGTCTCCATACCGCCTTGTCCGCTGCCCCAGATGATGCCAACATCAAAGGGGTCCATTTTGCTCAAATCAAACCCCGAATCTTTGATAGCTTCATCGGCTACCACAAGTGCATATTGGGTAAAGGTATCGGTACGTTTTAGTTCGGCTTTATCCAGGTGATCTGTAATATTGAAATCTTTCAGTTCGCAGGCAAATTGCGTACGGAACAATGATGCATCAAAACGGGTGATAGTTGCGGCACCACTTTTACCGGCAACTAAGTTTTGCCAATAAGTTTTTACATTATTTCCAAGCGGAGTCAATGCGCCCAGACCTGTTATAACTACTCTGTTTAACATGATGGTTTTATTAAAATCGGCGCAAAGATATAACAATATACCAAATGGTATTTTGATATTTCGATACGAACCGGTTTTACATGCTGAAAATTACCAGGTTATGGCATGACCAAAAGTCAAAACAGTTCAAAAACCATCGATATTGAAGCAAATAAGTGGATTGAATTATTTCCCAAAAATCCTATTTAAATCCGAATAAGGCATGGCATTATCCACAAAACTATAACCGCCCTGTGCAATCTCAATAGCAGCACGCTGAAAAGCGCCCAAAGCCGCCCTCGCCAATGCAGAACCAAGGCTTACCCTTTTTACGCCCAGATCGCCAAGTTCATTAAAGCTGATATCAAAACCGGCAGCGCCAAGCACAATATTCACGGGTTTAGGTGCAACAGCTTTTACCACTTCACTTATTTGCTCTCTTGTTTTAAGTCCCGGCGCAAAAAGCACGTCGGCCCCGGCATCGGCATAGGCAACCAGTCGCCTGATGGTATCCTGCAGGTCTATTTTCCCGTGGATCAAATTTTCGGCCCGGGCAGTCAAGGTAAAATGAATAGGCAGACTTTGCGCCGCCTCAACAGCAGCCTTTACACGTGCAACCGAAAGGTCGAAATTGTAAATTGGATCCTGATCATTCCCCGTGGCATCTTCTATCGAACCACCAACTAACCCCACGCCGGCCGCGGCTAAAATTGTTTCGGCACAGATTTCCGGTGTATCGCCAAAACCATTCTCCAAATCGGCAGCTACCGGTAAATGAGTGGCATTGATAATAGCGCGGGCGTTATCAAGTGTTTCGTTAAGACTAACCAGGGCGTGCCCATCCGGACGGCCAAGTGCGTAAGCCAACCCGGCACTTGTAGTGGTAAAAGCCTCAAAACCTAAGCCGGTTAAAATTTTGGCCGAACCAGCGTCCCAGGGGTTGGGGATAATAAATAAACCATCGCGCTCATGCAGGACTTTAAAAACTTCAGCTTTTTGATTTTGGATATTATTTATTGCAGATGACATTTGAAGGCAGATTAGTATTTCCCTAAGTTAAGTTAAAAATTAGTCCGTAGTCATAAGCCTTAAGTCAAAAAGCAGATTCTAGCTTAAAACTTAGTACTTCTAACTTACAACTTAATATCCTTAATATTGCAGCTGCAATAGTTATGAAACAACAAGTAGATATTGAAAACTGGATCAGAACAGTTTGAAGAGCCCTATTACGGCGTAAACGTAAATATTGACGTAACTGCCGCTTATAAGTTTGTAAAGGATAACAGTCTCTCGTTTTTCCTTTACACCATGTACCAGTCGTTAGCCGCATCGCAAATTATTGAGCCGTTTAAATACCGTATGGAAGACAACGAAGTTTTTATTTACGACCGGATTGACGCCAGTTCAACAGTTCCAAGGGCTAACGGCACATTTGGCTTTGGCGAATGGCCTTTTCATCCTTTGTTTGAAGATTTCGCCCGCGACGCAAACAAAGAAATTGAGCGCGTACAAAGCAACAACCTGCTTGAGCGTAAAGCTTTAAACAATGTAATCCGTTATTCGTCACTGCCGTGGATCAACTTTACCTCGTTGTCACACGCGCGTATATTTTCATTTGTGGATAGCTGCCCAAAAATTTCCTTTGGTAAAATGACCGAACATCATGGCAAGCGCACCATGCCGGTATCTATCCATGTAAACCATGCTTTGGTTGATGGTATTCATGTAGGCCAGTATATTGATTGTTACCAGGAGTTATTGAACAAAGGGTTTTAACCTTTTTTAAACACATTTTCCTTCACCATAAACAGTGGCAGCGAGCCGTGGTCAAGTACGCGTGAATGGAAATCCCTGATATTAAATTTGGCCCCTTGCTTTTGTTGTAGTTCTTCTTTCCAGTGCAATATTTGCAATGCTCCATATTTGTAGGTAACAACCTGTGCCGGCCAGCGGCGCATGCGGGCTATCTCGCGCATGGCAATGTCATCCTGTCCGCGGATATTCTTTTTCCAGAAGGCCAGTGCCTGCTCATCTGTCCAGCCGTAATAATTTAGGGCAACATCCAGCGGTACGCGAACAGAACGCACTATGTCCCACTCCCATTTGCCCAGTTCATCATAAGGTGTTTTGTATACACCAAGTTGTTTGCCTAACTCTTCTGTATAAGCCCCCCAGCCTTCAGCAAACCCCATGTAATAAAACAGCTGTTGTACTGCCGATGTCTTGGTTTGAGCCTCGATACTGGCCTGATAATGATGCCCGGGAACACCTTCATGAATAAAAAGCCAGTCGACCTGGCGTTTATTGTAGGGCTTATCAAAAAGGTTGTAGTAAAATACATTACTATCATAATAGCCGGGCGTTTGAGCTAATTGCCGGCTTTCGCCTTTCTCAATTTTTAGCGGAGCGATATTGGTGTTATTAAACAGTTGGGGCAGGCCAGTATAAATGATCTCCCTGGTATTTTCGAACGATTGCTGCACCACTTTCGGATCGCTGATAAAAAAGGAAGGATCATTGAGGTGTTTATAAAAATTCTCCTCGCTTAAACCGGTTTGCAGCCGGATAGCTTCGATATGTTTTTGAACGCGACTAATTTCAGATAATCCAAACTGGTAAATTTCATCTGGAGTAGCATTGGCGCTTGTCCATCGTTTAAGCAGGTAGGCATACCAGGCTTTTCCGTTGGGGATATCGATGATACCGTTTGTTGGAACAGCTACCGGTCTGTTTTTCAACCAGTCCTGTTCAAGAGTAATTCGTTCCAGGTTGAGACCGGTTTCATAATTGATCAGCTCATAATCTACCTTTTCCGATTCATTTAATTGATCTGCCTTAAAAGCCGATAAACCCGTTTTAACTTTTGTAAAAAAGTCCAGTTGCTTTTGCACGTCGGCGACGGTACCAATATGCTCCAAACCGCTTACGTAGCTTAGCTCCAATTGCGGCAGATGCAAACTGTTGTAGCCGACTACAAAATCTTTGCAAAAAGTATCAAACGATTGTTGTTTTTTGGCCGGCAATACCGACAACATCAACGTACCGATAGCCACGATAAAAACCTTCATAAATTGAATCTTGATTAACAAACATAAATAATAAACTGTATTTTACTTATGTAAAGCCCAATATCCCCCTGTTGGGGTGATAAGCCTGTAATCCATACCTTATAAATTTGATAATCATGGTGTATCGCAAATTAATTCCGCTTTGTGTTTTTATGCTGATTGCCTTTAGTGGATTGGCACAGATCACCTATCCTGATGCCACTCTTCCAAACGATACGCCACGCCTGTTTGCGCAAGATATCCTTACTGATGGGCTGAGCAACCGCGATTTTACCATCTCGCCACAGGGCGATGAAATTTTCTTTACCCTACAGCAGCCTCGTTTTATAACCAGTACAATTTTGCATATCCAAAAGAAAAACGGCAAATGGGGCAAGCCCGAAGTTGCACCATTCTCCGGCCGTTACCGCGACTTAGAGGCAAGCTTTTCGCCGGATGGCCAAACCATTTATTTCTCGTCAGACAGGCCATTGAATGACTCTGTCGCCAAAAAAGACTTTGATATTTGGCGGGTTAAACGCGGTAAGAACGAAAACTGGAAACAACCTGAAAACCTCGGTCCGCAAGTAAATTCTGCTAAAAGTGAATACTACCCAAGCGTGGCTAAAAACGGCAATCTGTATTTTACCGTAGAAGCCGATTACGGCAAAGGCAGTGAGGACATCGTGGTTTGCAAGCCAACAGCAGCGGGCTACACCAAGCCCGAAAGCCTGCCCGAAGATGTGAATACCAAATACGATGAATTTAATGCTTTTATTGATCCGGATGAGCAATTCATTGTATTTAGCTGCTACGGCCGGGCCGACGACCTGGGGCATGGGGACCTGTACATAAGCCGTAAAGATAAATCAGGCAACTGGCTTCCGGCCAAACATCTGCCTGCACCGATAAACAGCGCAGCACTTGATTACTGCCCTTATGTAACCGCCGACAAAAAATACCTGATCTTTACCAGTAACCGGATTAACAGCCAGCTTGATAACGGGCAAACCAAAACCTACCAACAATTACAAGCGCTGCTTAACAGTCCCGGCAATGGATGGGATGATATTTACTGGGTTAAGTTTAATGAAGCCTGGTGAACAGCAGCTTATGTTGACTGAATGTAGCTATGCAATTGCTCGATAGTTTCCCTCTGCGAATAGATAGTTTCGTACACCACGTCACTCATCGAAATGATGCCACATAACTGATCGGTCACATCAAACACAGGTAAATACCTGATGTTATTTTCGCTCATGATCAGCATACATTCGTCAACAGACGATTCGGGGGTAATCCTCGGGAAGTTGGTGCTTATGATTTCGCCGGCGGTAGTTTCGTCGGAGTGTTTGCCCATCAGGATAATTTTGCGGGAGTAGTCCCTCTCGGTCATCAACCCCAGGTATCTGCCGTTTTCGGTAACTACTACCGATCCTATATTTTTATCGGCCATCAACTTTAACACATTAAACACAGTAGTTTCGGCAGGTACGGCAGTAACATTGCTCCCCTTACGGGCCAGGATATGCTTTACACTTTTCATAAGACCTCAGGTTAATTTTGGTATTTTCAAGATACGAATAAGTAACAGAAAAACAATGGATTCTGAAAAATATTTTCAATCCAAAGGCATAAAACAACACCTCCCAACTAAAAAACACAGGCGGTAAACTACCATTCGAACAAAAAAGCCCCTCAGTAATTAAACCGAAGGGCTACCAACCTATATAAAAACAAACCTATTGTTTTCTCTTTCCCCAAATGGCGGTGCCATGGTTATCCAAACCGGTAAATATCAGCGTTGATGTTATTTTATTTTCCCAGTCGCGCTCGCGCTCTACTTTTAGTTTATAAGTGTCACCACTGCTGTATTTAAGTTCGAGCCACGGAGTGGTGAAGGTCCATTTATCGGCCGCATTGCCGTCAATAGTACCTGCAGCATCCAGTTTAAAGGTTGTTGACACCTGGAAATCCGGATTGGTTTGCTCGGTACCATATCCCGGTACAACATGATAATTCAGTGTAATTTTTTCGTAGGTTCCTGCCACATCGGTTGAGGCTATGGTTGTTTGGGCAACATTGGCGTAGCGCTCGGGCGATACTATCGGCCAGCCATCGGGTGTCCAGGATATTTTGCGAACGTGCAGATCCATAAAGTACGAGTTGATCCCCGGTCTGCCCTGGTGTGCCATGTAATATTGCCCGCTGCCATTATCAAACACCGCACAGTGACCTGTGCCCTGCCAGCCGCTTTGATTGGTAAACTGATACGGAGCCACGATCATTGGACCATGATCTTCATCGGTATTAACGTCGTGCCCGTTATAATCATAAAATGGCCCTGTCGGGCTATCGGCCCGCCCTACCCTCACGTTGTACTTGGTTTGCAGCCAATCATAACTGATAAACAGGAAATACTTTTTCAGATCAGGATTGTAGATCACCTCGGCGCCTTCAATATTGCCGTTATATTTACCACCGGTGAAACCGCGGTTGGCTATGCGTTTCCCTTTATCACCTGGCGAAACAGCCAAACCGGTTGAAGGATCAAGCTTCAAGATATAGATTCCGTCCCAGGCCGAGCCGTAGTACATATACTGCTCGCCGCTGGTTGTAGTAATCACCGTTGGATCAATAGCGTTGGTTTGGATACTGGCATCATTGGCAGATGTTACTACAATGCCTTTCTCTGTCCAGGGACCATCCGGAGCTGAAGCCGTCGCCATGCCAATAACACTTAAACGTGCCGTTGCCGATGAAAGCGAATAATACAACCTATATTCAGAACCCACCTTCATTACATATGGAGCCCACAAAGCATTATAAGGCGCGCCGCCCTTTCCGGTAATATAAGCAGAACCCTGTGCGGGTAATGATGAAAATACCCAACCCACATATTCCCATTGCACCAGATCCTTCGACCGGCGAATTTGAAGGCCAGATCTTACATCGGTGCCAAAAGCCACATCCGTGCTATAGCAATAGTAATAATCGCCAAACTTTTTAATGGATGGATCATGCACGTTGTACACCGTCCACTTAGGATAATAGGTAAAAGCGGCTATATCGGCATACGTATCACTGATGCTGTTGATATCAAAGGTGCTTGTTACCGGTGTGGTGGTGGTAGTATCCGTTTTTGTGGTTGTTGGCGCAGGTGTTTCCTTTTTTGAGCAGGAAAATATGGCCGCAGCCAGCGCCACGATTAAGTATAGGGGTAAACTTTTCTTTTTCGTCATTATCTTGATCATCTCTTGCTTATCTAAAACCATGTCATTTCGAACGATAGTGAGAAATCTTATACAACATGCTTAGCAAACTTTGCATATCTGCCTTGTATGCCGTACAAGATTTCTCTTTCGTTCCCCCCCTCAATCCGGCCTCTTGCTGTATCGAAATGACACTTTTTTATACTCACTCTTTAGCCCTCCCCTGAAGGGGAGGGTTGGGTGGGGTTAATACCCCGTATTCTGCACCAAACCAACATTGGTTTGTACCTCTGTAAGTGGTATTGGCAAATACTCCTTACCCGGGGTATAAGTATTAAATTCCGGGTCACGCGCTTTAAGCCAGGCCAGTTTAGTGGCATCCTGTAACCAGCCCCAGCGACGGATATCATCAAACCTGTGACCCTCAAGTGAAAATTCAAGGAAGCGTTCGTGGCCTATCTGCTCACGCATTTCGGTCTGGCTCATACCCGGTTTAACGGTAGCCAGGTTGGGCAACCCCACACGGTTACGCACCATTTGAATGTATTGATAAGCATCGTTTGTAGTGCCTAATTCGTTCAAACACTCGGCATACATCAGCAGCACATCGGCGTAACGCATCAACCTTTCGTTAATACCCGATCTCCAGTCATATTCATCAGCCTGACCGCTATCACCATTTTCATATTTATGGCAAAAGAGGGCGTTTAATGACGAGCTGCCAGCGTAGCGGGTTGCAAAATCCTGGTTATACAGTTTTTCGCCCGGCTTGTTGTAGTACATGGTTACATCCAAACGTGGATCGATACCTCCGCTGGTTGTTTTTTCCTGCAGATATTCGTTATACAATGCTGGCGTTGGCTGCACATCGGTAAAGCCAAAACTTGCTGCACCAAAAGTGATGGCACGGGCCGATGTACGTCCCCATCCTGATGATGGATCACCACCCCAGCCCAGATCGGTACCTCCGGCATCCCTTGAAAACTGCACTTCGAATATCGACTCAGCATTGTTTTCATTATTGGCAAAAAAGTTATCATAGTAATTAGGCACAAGGCTATAAAGCCCCATATCAATTACCGATTTAAACTCGGCTGCTGCCTCAGTATATTTTTTAGTGAACAGGTATGTTTTACCCAGATATGCAGCTGCTGCACCTTTTGTAGCGCGACCTATCTGCCCATCGGGTGATAAGCCTGCGTACGTTGTTGGCAGCATGCCTTCAGCTGCTTTAAAATCGCTGATCACCTGTGCCCAAACTACATCCTGAGGTTGTTGTTTTTGGAAATAATCGGCACTTGATGCAGCAGGGACCAACGGCATGGGCACGTTTTTATAAAAATCGGCCAGGTGAAAATAATAGAGGCCGCGCAGAAAATAGGCCTGCCCCAATACACGTTTCTTCAATTCGGCATCCATGTTGATGGCCGGCACATATTTCAGTACTTCGTTTGCACGTAAAATACCCTGATAGTAGGCTGTCCATGAAAACAGTACGCCATCGCCGGTACTTTGCATATTAAACTTACCCATGTTATAGATCTGATCCCATGGGCTATAGCTTGTAGCATCATCGCCCCTCGTGTTTTCTACTATCGGCGAAAAGCGCATGTATGAGCCATCTATAATTAAGCTGCCATATACAGCATTAATCCCTTTTACAGCATCGCTGGAGTTTTGCCAGAATGTTTGGGTTGTTTGCGCGTTAGGATTTACCGTATCCAAAGTACTTTTTTTACAACCCATTGCAAAAGCCGATAGTACCAAACCGGTAACTACGGTCTTTTTAAATATATTTTTCATTATACTAATGTTTAATGTTTATCAATAATTATAAGCCAACCTGTAAACCAACCAGCAAAGTGCGTGGGTTAGGGAACGAACCGTAATCAAAACCGCGGTTAATGGTACCATCGTTAATAAAATCAGGATCATAGCCTTTATATTTGGTTATGGTATAAAGGTTTTGACCCGACAGGTAGATCCTTACACTCCTGAAAACATGGGTACGGTTTAATATGGCCGAAGGCACAGTATAACCCAATTGCGCAGTTTGCAAACGAGCATACGAGGCGCTTTGTATAAACCTGTCCGAGTTACGACCGTTCGCATTCGGGTCGCCTATAATTGGTCTCGGCACATTAGTATTGGTATTAGTTGGTGTCCAATAATTTAACTCATCGGTACTTTGGTTACCGTATTGGCCGGTCATTAAGGCCTGGTATACACCGTTAGCAATTTTGCTGCCGTAGTTACCCTGTATAAATATTGAGGCATCAATGTTTTTATAATTAGCGCTGAAGTTAAAACCATAATAAAGTTTTGGTATGGCGGAACCTAAGTACACACGGTCATTATCATTGATGATGCCATTATGGTCGGTATCAACAAACTTCACGTCGCCGGGAGCCGCACCAGTTTGGGTGGCATGGGCAGCAACATCAGCAGCATCTTTAAATATACCTTCGGTTTTAAAGGCGTATAATTGGCCTACTTCGCCACCAACAGCTGTTTTACTGTAAGCCCCATAAATTGGGTTGCCACCATTGCCCAATGATGTTACTTTGTTTTTAACTGTAGATGCATTGGCGCTGATTGTATAGTTAAACGGCCCGGTATCTTTACTGCGATATGTTACCGTAAACTCAATACCTTTATTGGTAAATGATGCCGCGTTAACCAGCGGTGTGTTAATAGCTCCTACGGAAACAGGAATTGGCACACCTAACAATACACCGGTAATTTTATTGATGTAATACTCAGATGAAAATGCAAGCTGATCATGAAACAAGCTAAAATCAATACCAATGTTGGTAGTTTTTTTACCCTCCCATTTGTTAGTTTGATCAAATACCTGTGTTTGTGTTGTTCCTGACGCAAGCGTATTACCAAACACATAACTCGCATTGCCGTTTACTATGGTTTGAAAAGGATATGGATTGGCAAGAGCGTTGATGTTGCCCAATATTCCATATCCCGCTTTAAGTTTTAACTGTGTGATAACTTCCGGCAGGTGTAGAAATTTCTCTTTATTGATATTCCAGCCAACTGATGCTCCCGGAAAGTTACCATAACGGTGCTGGGGAGTAAGCTGCGAACTACCATCGCGCCTGTAATTAAACGTCAGCAAGTAACGGTCGTCATAGTTATAATTGAGGCGCGCAAATATCGGCGAGTAAAACTTAATTACACCACTGTTGCTGTAAGCAGCTTTATCAGCAGGATTGCTTACATTATCCAGTGCGAATAAATAAGGCTGTGGTAAATTTAACGCTACACCGGTTAAATTACTATTGGCAGTTTTTTGATAAGCTGTACCGGCAAGCACCTCAAAATCATGCTTTTTAAAATTTAGTTTATAGCTCAACGTATTCTCTATCAGTTGAGTATAATAATTACCCCGGGCATCACTGTAGTAAGCAGTTGTGTTTGGATAAAACCACCCCAGATCATAAATAGGATCAAAATAAGTATTTCTGAAATCGTTGCGATCATAGCTTCCGCTAATACGGTATTTCAGATTTTTAATGATCTCCACCTCCATCCAGGCCGATGCCAGCATCCGGTTACGTTGCCCCGTGCTGTTCAACAAGTTATTTACACCGATAATATTGAGCGAAATAGCCCTTTGGGTGTTTTGGTCAACGCCGCCGTAACCACCAACACGGTTAGCATCATAAATAGGCATAGTTGGAATAGCTGTAACCAGGTCAACTATCTGGTTTCCGGTACCATGTAAGTGAGGATATGCCAGGTTGTTATAATCCCCTTCGGTATAAGCGAACTTGGTACCGAAAGATACAATACCTTTTTTACCCTGTATGTTACCGCTCAGGTTATAACGAGTGTAAGACGGGCCTGATACAGTGGTACCGGTTTGGTTAAAATAATCAAAAGCAACGTTGTAGCTCATATTATCATTACCCCCTGATAGGCCAAGGTCATGGCTTTGAGTATAACCTGTTCTGAAACCCGATTTTTGCCAGTCGGTATTTACATTGCTGATAAATTTGCTTGATGACGGATCATTGCCCGGCGCTAAAGATAAACCCGCATTGGTTTCAGCAGCATCGGCAATTTTCTGATAGCCTATCCTATCGGTAACGGATAACGTTTTAGGATTTTTCTGGAAACCGGCGTAACCATTATAGTTAATTTTCATTGGTCCGTTTTTGCCTTTTTTGGTAGTGATGATCACTACGCCATTGGCTCCACGAAACCCATAAATTGCACCTGCCGATGCGTCTTTAATAACCTGTAAACTTTCAATATCAGTATTGGGAAAATCAAAAGGCTCAAATGTTGGTACACCATCAATTATAAATAGTGGATTGTTACTGTTAAGCGAACTTACACCACGTACACGGATAGAAACACCTTCGCCAGGTACGCCCGAGCCGTTTACCTGTACACCCGCAACCTGACCTTGTAAAGCCCTCGCAACATCAGGTGTTACGCGTTTATTGGCTTCTTTAAGATTTACCACAGCAACCGAGCCTGTAAGGTTTTCCTTTTTCTGTGTACCGTATCCAACCACAATTACTTCGTTCAAAGAGTTTGAAGCTGCTTTTAACTGCACATTGATGAGCGAATTACCGCTTACGGTCACCTCCTGCGAGGTATATCCAATAAAAGAAAACACAAGCACTGCCCCATCTGTGTTAGCGTCGGATACGTTTATGCTGTACCGACCCTGCACATCCGTTTGTGCGCTTACATTCGTTCCTTTTACCTTTACTGTAACTCCGGGCATTGGCAAACCACCCTCATCGGTTACTTTACCGTTTACCGTACCAGGGGCCATCGCTTTGCCCTTTTCTGTAAGGATAACCAGGTTATTATCGCTCAGTGTATAACTCAGGTTGGTATTGTTAAGTACAATTTTCATCACCTCTTCAAGCGATGCATCTTTTGTATTTAAACTGGCGGGCACGTCGTTTTTTAACAACATGTCGTCGTTGTACAAAAAGCGATAGTCAGACTTCTTTTCAATTTCCTTCAGCGCCTTTTTCAGCGATACGTTTTGGAAATTTACGTTGATGCGGGTCTGACCATATCCTTTTGAAAACGCCTGCAACGAGGAGACGAGTACCAGGATACAGATAAATTTAAACATAAGAAGTACTTTCAAAAATTGGTTCAGCCGCAATGGGTTAATGCGGTGTGCATTTTTTTTCATAATTTAGCATTAAGGTTATTTAACTATTGGGTTTATAGAAGGACTGGTAGTTAATTTGTACCACATTATAATGGGGGGATGCGGGAACATCTTCCCATTTTTTATGGCCAGAGGTTTTATACTTTTCTATGCATAGGCTTATATCATAAAGGTTTATTAATTAATAAATTACAATTTGGTTAGTGTCTATTTTATAATGAAACGCCGCTGTCCTTTGCAGGTACAGTAAAGCTTTGTTAATTGGTTCTTTTTCAAACTTGCCGGTAAAGCGCAGCTTTTTTACGTCCTCATTTTCAAAAACAATATTCACATTATATCTGCGCTCCATTTTTTGGGCTATGTTTTCAAAATCCTCGGCATCAAAAGCCAGTTTATTTTCAAGCCATAAAGCCTCAGATGGCAACGTGTCTTTTTTAGCCTGATGAATACGGCTCAGTGCTATAAGTGGCGTTTCCTCGGCAATCCTATCGGTAGGGATATTACTTTTAGCTTGCGGTTCCTGATTGTTGATTATCGTAAGTTTTTCTGAGGGATTGAGGATGATCTTTTTTTCGGGATTTTTTAAAACAGTAAGCTCAATCTTTCCGCGTACCAAAGCCGCTTCAGATGTTTTGTCGTTATTGTATGAGCGCACATTGAATTTAGTACCCAGCACCCTGACACTGATTGTTGGCGTGGTAACTACAAAAGGATGCTGAGGATCTTTAACCACATCAAAAAATGCCTCACCAACAAGGTTTACCCTTCTTTGATCGGTACCAAAATCATTGCTGTAAGTGAGCTTGCTGCCCATGTTAAGCCAAACACGGCTTCCATCGGGCAGTTGAATTTTACTGATACCGTTTTTAGGAGCGGTTATTTCGTTAGATTTCCCAGTGGGGATAGTTTCTTTGCGGGTAAACCAAAATACGCCCAGCATTAAACATGCGGCAGCTAATAACGATCCCAGTTTAATGATCCGGGCTCTTTTTGTTTTGGTTTGAATTGCGATAACCTGGGCAGCTTCTTCAGCTTCCTTTTCTTCAATAGCGTCAAGTTCGGCTTCAAAAGCATCCCATTTGTTTAACAGCTTTTCATCCTGGCCCGCTTGCTGGTCATTTTTCCAGATCTCTTCCAGCCCATCCATTGGGTACACACCGGCTGCTTCCTGTTGCTGCAACAGTTGCTCAAGTTCAAGTAACTCTTCGGGCGAAGCTTCACCATTTAACTTTTTGCCAATAAGTATCCAGATGTTGTTGATCATTATTTACGGTTCTATATATAAAGACTGTAAATAATAAGGATACCCCAGTGGGCAGATTAAATATTTTTTGAAATTTTTTCGGGACTGGCTGGTATTGCCATTTTTTGGGTGTCTTTTAACCCTTGTGCAAGGGTTTTCAACGCGTTGCCCATGTGGTATTCAACCGTTTTAATGGAGATATCCAGCAGATCGGCCACTTCGCGATATTTCAAACCATCCTCTTTTATCAGCTTAAAAACAAGGCGGCATTGATCGGATAGTTTGTTTAAGGTAGTGTTGATCAGTTTAGTAAGATCTTCATAAACCAGCTTGTCTTCGCCCGTAGCGCTTGAATCGGCAACATCTACATTGGCCTCATCAATATTCACACGTTTAAGCTGATTTTTGGCAAGACAAGTAAGTGACTTATTTTTAACCGATGTATAGCAGTAATAAGTAAAATTATTGATCTCTGCTATCGAAGCACGGCGCCCCCAAAGGTTCATGAAAACATCATTGGTGATTTCCTCGGCCAGTTCATCCTGCTTTACCAATGATTTTGCCAGGCTAAATAATTTACCATAATAAGCCAGATAGAGCCTTTTAAAAGAAGCCCTGCTGCTGTTTAAAGCAATATCATTAAGCAAGTACCTAATCTCAGTGTCCAACATCTCCTTTATCTGCTATTATTATTTTCATCAAAAACCGGGGGACAGTTCCTGTACGGTTTAAATCAATATAATTGGTAATTGGCTCATTAAAGCAAAGTGATTACTCTAATTAAAATCTAAGGTATAATATTTTATTTTAATTGTTCAAAAAACAATTAAAATATTTTTAATAAAAAAAACAAATCATACTTAAAACAGTTGCTAAATATCTTTTCTAAAGTTAAAATTCAAGTTCCTATCTATAATTAACCTTCAAAATAGACTATCCTTTTTACTTCACTCAACCCAACCAATCAAAATAAAAAGTGTCATTTTAACAATAATTAATGTAAATTTTCAATCAGCTTTTGCAAAAAATTCATAACAAAAAAGCCCCGCATCCGCGAGGCCAAATTTTAGCCATAAAGCTTAGATTCCAATCAGGAGTTATAATCAGCGTTTCCTTTTTTAATTTTAGCTACGCTTAAAGACTTCTAACTTGATACTTCCTACTTATGCCAGGATCTTGTCAAGCAATTTCAATTCTTCATCGGTAAACGATGTATTGGCCAAACAACCAATGGAATCAGTAACCTGCTCCGGTTTACTTGCGCCGATCAGTACCGAAGTAATCCGCTTATCTTTCAGAATCCATGATAATGCCATCTGTGCCAGGTTTTGGCCTCGCTGTAATGCAAGTTCATTCAGCTTTGCAGCTTTGGCTATGTTTTGCTCTGTTATGGCATCTTCATCAATAGCGCCGTTGCCACGATGAGCGGCAGCCCTTGAACCTTCGGGGATGCCTTTCAGGTATTTATTGGTTAATAGGCCTTGCGCCAATGGTGAGAACGGGATACAGCCAACGCCCTTATCTTCCAGCACATCAAGCAAACCACCTTCAACCCACCTGTCGAACATAGAGTATTTAGGCTGATGGATCAGGCATGGCGTACCAAGCTCTTTCAATACAGCAACCGCTTTTTCAGTTTCAGAGGCGCTGTAACTTGAGATACCAACATACAAAGCTTTACCCTGGCGGACGATCAGATCCAACGCGCCCATGGTTTCTTCGATAGGGGTTTCAGGATCCGGGCGGTGATGATAGAAAATATCCACATAATCCAAGCCCATCCGTTTCAGGCTTTGATCAAGACTGGCTACGAGATATTTTTTTGACCCCCAGTCGCCATACGGCCCTGGCCACATTCCCCAACCTGCTTTGCTTGAAATGATCAATTCATCGCGATAGCTTTTGAAATCATCTTTTAAAATGCGACCAAAGGTTTCTTCGGCTGATCCTGCAGGTGGCCCGTAATTATTGGCAAGGTCGAAATGGGTAATGCCTTTGTCAAAAGCTAAACGTAAAATATTACGGGCATTTTCCAGGCTGTCGATACCTCCGAAGTTGTGCCATAAGCCAAGTGATACCGCGGGCAGTTTTAAACCACTGTTACCGCAACGGCGGTATTCCATATCCTGGTAGCGATTTGCATTGGGTAGATAGGTCATATTTTGTTTGATTAGTAAAAGCCCAAAATTGGCCTATCTATCACAAAAATCCATTGAACTGGGACAAGAAATGAAATTATTTACCGGCTAATATTTGGAAGGATGCCTACAGGCCGACTTATATTTGAGCCATGTTTCAAAATATCAATAATTACGCGGCGCGCTCGGTTAATTTAACGGCAGAAGAGACAGCGCTGTTTAATGAGATATTGGAATACAGGAAAGTACCCAAAAAGACCCGCCTGCTTGCTGCTGGCGATGTATGTAACTTTGAAGCCTATGTAAACAAAGGCTGTATCCGCGAATATATTATCGATGAAAACGGAGTGGAAGTAACCCTGCAGTTTGCCGTTGAAGACTGGTGGGTAAGCGACCTGGCCAGTTTCCAGGATCAAAGCCCCTGTACTATGTACATCGAAACCCTGGAAGATTGCGAACTGCTCATCCTCACCCGCGATTCAAAGGAGCGCCTGTTAACAGAAGTACCCAAACTGGAGCGCATGTTCAGGCTTATGCTGCAGAGGCATTTAACCGTGGTTCAGAAAAGGCTTTATAAAACCATAGCAACCACGGCCATGGAAAAATACCTGGAGTTTATTAACCGTTACCCCAGCATTCCGCAAAGGGTACCGCAGCATTATATAGCTTCTTATCTGGGCATCTCGCCCGAGTTTTTGAGTAAGTTGAGGGCGAGGAATTTGAAGAAGTAAATGGTAGAGCAATGTCTTGCTTTTATGATAGTTTAAGGAGGTATCTTAATCTAAAAGCGTCATTGCGGCACGAAGCAATCCCCGATTAGCAGAGCCACTCTGCATAGTTCGCGATTGCTTCGTACCTTATAATAACGGCTTAGTTCACGGCATTGGCTGTAATCTATATAATTTAATTTCGATGAATATGCAAACCATTAAACTGCCGTTTTCCATTTTCGTAACTTGTATTTCCTTTAGCAAAACGTGGATATTTTGCGCTGTATTTCTTAAATACACTCTCAGGTTGCTTCACTCCGTTAACGATCATTTCTTCGCCATTAAATGAAAGTTCACGCAAAGCCCCTTCATTAGGGATGATATGATCTGCTATTAAATCGCCGATCATCTGTTTTAATACCCGCTGATCTTCGGCCGCCTGCTCTTGGTCTTTCTTGGCCTGGATCTGATCTAAGTGCGCCTGCTCCTGGTCACGTTTGGCTTGTTCCTGATCACGGGCGGCCTGTTCCTGGTCGCGTTTGGCCTGTTCCTGGTCTTTACTCGCCTGCTCCTGGTCACGCTTAGCTTGCTGCTGGTCACGCTCGGCCTCTTCCTGTTCAGCTTTTGCGTGCTCCTGGTCACGGGCTGCCTGTTCCTGGTCACGTTTAGCTTGTTGCTGATCGCGGCGGGCCTGCTCCTGATCATGTTTAGCCTGTGCCTGATCTTTTTTTGCCTGGATCCTGTCCTTCCTGATTTGCTCACGGATAGAAGCTATAACTGTGCTGTATTCCCCCCATTTAGTCGACGGGATAATTTCACCATCAACGGCCAAAGCTACCAACTTGTTGTTTGCCAGTTCCATTTGATAAGTTTTTCCATTCCAGTTAGTTTGGATGCGTTCGCGACCCTTACCATCAAAAGTATCGTAATTGTTATAAGAGTTGAAGGCCGTTTTTTTTCCCGGTTTCTGGGCATTCGCAGCAGTTGTTAATGCTGTTGCCGCTATCAGCAACAGAGCGCTTCTTAAATAATTTGTTTTCATCTTTCTGTCGGTTTAAGAGTTAAAAAATTGGGCAATAGTTTTCCATTCCGCCCATTTTTGGCAGTTTAAAATTGATTGTTAATGATTGATTACTACATACTATGGCCTATAAAGCAGCAGCATACCTGCTTTACAAACCAGCTAAGAAAAGTTTTACTTACTCCTGAACGTTTGTTTTACTTTTTACCGGTTCTGCTTTTGGTTTGCTGGCCTGTGCCTGGTCACGCTTTGCCTGCTCCTCATCGCGACGGGCTTGTACCTGGTCCCTTTCGGCCTGTTCCTGGTCAAGTTTAGCCTGCGCCTGATCGCGCATGGCTTGTTCCTGATCGCGCTTGGCCTGCTCCTGATCGCGACGTGCCTGGTCCTGATCTACTTTGGCATGCTGCTGATCACGTTTGGCCTGTTCCTGGTCACGGCGGGCTTGTTCTTGTTCGGGGTTGAGCTTTGTATTATCAGCTACTGTCTGCTGATTTTCCTGTTCGGCCCGCAGCTTTACTGCCAATGCGTCGCGCTCCAGTTGCTCCTGCGGAGACAAAGGTTCGGCGTTAGCCATAACTACATTTTCAATAGCATGAACGGGCTTCTGTACATCAGCAATGTATCTGCGTTTTAAACGTTTGGACCTATCAGTTTGCTTGGCAATTGCTACTACTTGCGTGCCGGCAGGTTGCACAATCCGTTGTTCCTGCTTATATACATGAGCACTGCCACTTTCCGGATAATTAACTTTCCTGATCTGCGCAATGGCGGCAGTGGCTATAATAGCCGAAAGAACAATAATCCCGGCTATCAAAAATGCCCGCTCTCCCGAAGTTACCGTTTTGTTTTTATTACCCAGGATGCGGCTTACCCTTTGCAATAACTGATTTTTTTTACCGGGGAATGCAACTGCATAATTGGTACCATAAAGGGAATATTCTTTAAAACTGATGAGGGCATCTATAAACTCCCGCTTATTTTTTGTTTGGGCGAGAGCTATGTCGTCACAGCAATTTTCCCGCTCGTCGCGCAGCAGGGCCGAGATCCATAACAAACCCGGATTAAAGAAAAATACGGTTTCGGCAATGGTTTGCAAAAAGTTAACCATGTAATCGTGCCTGCGGATATGGGCCAGTTCATGCAGTAATACGGCCTCAACCTGTTCGGGCGGCAACCCGGCCAACAAACCCGCCGGGATCAGGATTACCGGCTTCAGGTGCCCTATAACCATGGGCATTTTTACATAGCCCGATTCAAGTAGTTTAACTACCTGCTTCAACTGCAGCTTTTCGCAAAGCAATTCAACCCTGCTTTTCCAATACCCAACAGGTTCGGATACCTGCCTGTGTTTGGCAGTATGGATAAACATGAGCCCGCGCATCATCCGTACCGACCGGAACAGGAAAAATACAAACCACAGCAGCACAACCATCGGCGCATTGGCTGTAAAATAACCGATACAGGTATTGGCAAAAGCCCGGATCCCATTGGCATTAAGGCCCAACAAAGCCGATGCCTTGCTACCAATAGCATTGCTAAACTGTGCCATGCCTTGCTGTGGCTGTTTGTTCCACTCCCAAATAAAAGTGGCCAGGCAGGCGCCCACGAATAATAAAAACTGCACCAAAACCAGGTTGTACCTTACTGCAGCGCTTGCTTTTTTGGTAAGCACCATTACCACCGCGCTGATAACCGCCAGCAACATCCCTTGCCATAGCGAATGGATCAGCATCCAGCTAAACGCCTGAATCAGGCTGTTGGAAATGGTGTTGGTGTTAAGGAGCAGGTACATATCTGTAAAGGTTTAATTATTTATCGTCCATGTTTTTGAGCAGCTCTTTTATTTTTTTGAGTTCTTCGGCCGATGTCTTATCATTGCCCAACAGGGCTACCATCAAATCGCTCGGCGAACCGTTGTACATCGAATCAACAAAGCGGCCAAGCATATTGCCTTTTATCCTGCTTTCTTCAACTGCAGCGCTATAAATGTGCTTCATATTGGTTTCGTCACGGTCAAGCATCCCTTTCTCCTTCATTACCTGCATCAGCTTAAGGGTGCTGGTATAAATTACGGCTTCCTTTTGCTCATTAAGCTTATCGTGCACAAACCTCACTGTAGATGGGCCGTACTGCCACAGCACCTGCAAAACATCCATTTCGGTTTTGGTTGGTGTTAAATCAGCAGTAATATCCTTTTTAAACAAACTCATAAACCAAAGGTATGTATTAAAAACGTACGTTACAATAGCTAAGTTATTTTTTCTTTAAAAATTTTGCTGTATAACAAAACAACCACCCTAATACTAAGGTGGTTGTACATTATAAATATAAGATCAGTCGTTTAAAAGCTCTTGGCGAAGGTTAGGCCTACACGGCCGTCCTGGTAAGTTGGCAGCAATAATGAGTTATTGTTTTTGCCCTTTTCATTACCTCCGCGAAACACGCTGTTGCGGATTAGTGGGTATAAATAATAAGCAGCCTTGGTTGACAGGATACCGAAACCTGCACCGGCTACGATATCACTAAACCAGTGTTTATTGTTATACACACGTAATATTGCGGTAGTAGTGGCGAAAGCATAACCTACACCTCCGTATATCGGTGATCGGTCACCATATTCCTGGGCCATAAATTCGGCAGATACAAAGGCGTTACCGGTATGCCCTGAAGGGAACGAAAACTTATCTGAACCGTCGGGCCGCTCCCTGTGGGTAACGCGTTTTAAACCGAAAGTGGTACCGGCAAATATGGCTTCAGAAAGTACAAGCAACATAGTACGGTCAATAAATGTATTTTTACCGTGTACCCCTGCAGCATTCAACCCATAAACCGAGATGATTGGAGCATACTGAAGGTAATTATCTACTTTGGTGTGAAAGCCCGGATGATCTTTATTCATATCAGCCCTCACATCGTAATCGATATTACGGATAAACTTCACTTTTAGCGATAATAAACCGTAGGTAATGAAAGCCGCAGGCGGTATATATGATGGAAATTTACTCTGAAGGTGTTTAACCGTATCCGGCAATGTCAGGATATTCCTGGCAGAGTCTTTCTGCAGAGAATCCTTCTTTACGGCAACTTTTTGTAATGTATCCTTAACCTGGGCATAAACAGGCAGCGAAAACGAGGCTGCCAATAGCATCGAAATAAAATAAAACCTAAACTTTTGCAAAGAATCCCCCTTATTAAGCGCTGGTAAACACAATTATACAATTTAATTCTGTAGAATTTCTGAAGCGCGTAAACAATAAATTAACACGCTGTTAACGTAAATTATATTCAATATGTTGTACACCTTTCAAATTGATTTTAAGGTTGATAGTTTACATTTTAATTGTTCTTTTAACAATAAATAAAAATACCTATGTTTGATTGTACCTCCAATAAACCACCAAACTACCTGAATGAAGACCATCAAACTTATCTTTTGCCTCTTGCTGCTTATCGGTAGCCGGATTTTTGCCCAGGAACAAGCAAATATCACCATCAGCCTAAATGATAAAATTGGCGACATGTATCCAGTTTGGGCATGGTTTGGCCACGATGAACCTAATTATACCTACATGAAAGATGGCCGCAAACTTCTTTCAGAACTGGCAGCATTAAGCCCTGTACCGGTACGCATGCGGGTACATAATTTGCTTACCAGCGGTGACGGTACTGCAGCATTGAAGTGGGGATCGACCAATGCTTATACCGAAGATGCCAATGGTAACCCGATTTACAACTGGCACCTGGTTGATAGCATTTTTGACACCTATATTAAACTGGGCATGAAACCTTATGCCCAGATAGGTTTCATGCCCGAGGCTTTATCAACTCACCCCAAACCTTACCGCCATTACTGGAAACCGGGCGATAATTATGATGATGTTTACACCGGCTGGGCATACCCTCCTAAAGATTATAATAAGTGGGAAGAACTTGTTTACCAGTGGGTAAAGCATTCGGTACAACGTTATGGCCAGGCAGAGGTTGAAAGCTGGTACTGGGAGGTTTGGAACGAGCCAAACATAGGCTACTGGAAAGGCACCATGAAGGAGTTCTTTAAGCTATACGATTATGCCGCCCATGGCGTAAAACGGGCCCTGCCTACTGCACATGTTGGCGGGCCGGAAGTTGCAGGCGGCTCAAGCCCCGGCGGGATGAAATTTCTGAATGCCTTTATTAAACATTGCATTGCCGATACCAATTATGCTACAGGCAAAATAGGTTCGCCAATTGACGTAATCTCATTCCATGCCAAAGGCCAGCCCTCGTTGGTTAACGGTAGAGTGCGCATGAACATGGCACCGCAGATCCGCGATATTAGGGAAGGCTTTAAAATTGTGGCGTCATATCCCGAAACTAAAAACACGCCGATAGTTATAGGCGAATCGGACCCGGAAGGTTGTGCGGCCTGCGGCATGGCTACCAATCCGTCAAATGCTTATCGTAACGGTACCATGTATTCGAGCTATACAGCAGCTTCCATTGCCCGCGAATACCAGCTTGCAGATTCGTTAGGCGTAAATTTTATGGGCTCGGTATCATGGTCGTTCGAGTTTGAAAATCAGCCCTGGTTTTATGGCTTCCGCGATTTGGCGACAAACGGAGTTGACAAACCGGTGCTCAACGTTTTCAGAATGTTGGGCATGATGAAAGGTAAACGCTTAAAGGTAACCGGCGACCAGATGTACACGCTTAAAACGGTAGCCGATTCAAGTATTAGGGGGAACCATACAGATATCGGCGCTTTGGCTTCTGCAGATAAGAAAGAACTTACAGTACTGTTGTGGAACTATCATGACGATGACCAGCACGATGCGGGTAAAACGGTAAAGATCAGGATAGAGCATCTGCCGCCAACCTTTGTTAAACTTACCCAATACCGCATTGATGATGAGCACAGCAATGCTTACGAAGTGTGGAAAAAAATGGGATCGCCGCAAAATCCTACAGCGGCCCAAATTAAAGAGCTGGAAAAAGCCGGGCAGCTGCAGCAGTTTAGCAAAACGGTTACGTTATTGGCCAAATCAGGCTTATCGGGCGCCGAGGTTTTGCTTCCGAGACAAGGTGTAGCATTTTTAAAGTTTAGCTGGTAGGCAAAATCCATCCATTCATACTATAAAAATCTTCCCAGCCAGCGTAACCGCAATATATCGACAAAGTATCAAGCGTATAAGCCGACGGCTTAAATTTGGCCGGCATAATGCCAAATACCATATTTAAAGC
The DNA here is from genome assembly GCF_047324315.1 of Mucilaginibacter sp. Mucisp86. Lineage (NCBI taxonomy): Bacteria > Pseudomonadati > Bacteroidota > Sphingobacteriia > Sphingobacteriales > Sphingobacteriaceae > Mucilaginibacter > Mucilaginibacter sp. Mucisp86. The sequence goes on along the minus strand of NZ_CP168503.1, from coordinate 5,023,560 downwards.
ATTGGGGCTAATTTCACGGCCTGTTTTTTTGAAAAAGCTCTTTAAGCATTTCGGCATTAAAGTCACCATTAAATTCGGCGAGAATAAGAACCATGCCTTTGAGTTTTTCAAGGCAGGTATCAGAACAAGATTTAATCAATTTAATCAGGACTTGTAAAAGTAACGCAAGAGATACCAGCACCGGCACAAAACAACTTTGAGTTGTAAAAATCACAATTTATTTTCAAATTAATTGCACCGGGTGCCGATGGATTGGATAAACCGGTAACAATTCATTTACTATTTCAATATAGGCAATATTTTAAATTAAACAAAAACCCTCTTCCGGTAACAACCAAAAGAGGGCCAGTCAATCTAACATAACCCGGGTGAGTCGGATTTGTTAGTTCATATCAGTTAATAGTTACATGAGTACGTTATTACAGCGCGAATCCGTAAGCTAAACGCAGGCCAAGCATACCAAAATGATCCTGGTTAGCACCAGAAAAATTTTCATAACGGAAGCTTACATCCCAGCTTTTATTAGCCCAGCCTATACCCGGTGAAAGATCAAGCCTGTGCGGGCCCCAGCCTTGCTCCAGTTTTTCGTAAGCAATACCTACTTCGCCGGCAACATATACGCTTGGTACAAAAAATTCTTTAACACCAAATTTGATAGGGATTTCGCCATAGCTTCCATAACGCTGATCTGTTCCGGGGATTTTTTTAGGAAAGAAATGATAACCGCCCATAGTATAAGTAAGCGCAAAACTATCGCTTATGCCATATTGCAAACGGGCTGTACCGCCTAACGTAAAGGTGCTGCCAAGTTTTGCTACGCCTGTGGGCAAACCAGTTTCAATTCCTAAACCTAAACGGAACGCATTTGCAGGTGTAGTTTGCGCTTTTACCGTATTTGTGAAAAACAGGAATCCTATTACGAGGACCGCTGCCGCTAACTTTGATAGTAATTTCATTTTTGATATTTTGTGTACATAATGATTACTATCATTTTAAGGCTGACGTTGCCTCGGGGTGCAGATTTTTTATAACGGCAAAATATTTACCCTATAAGTGCTTATTCTTTGATATAATTCAATGCCACAACACCATCTGCAAATGTGTCGCTTTTTTTCAGTTTGAGCTTTATTTCTGTATCAGCAAACAGCGGGATACCGGCACCAAGCACTATCGGGTTAACAAACAGCCAAAATTCATCAATCAGGCCTTTATTCATCAAATAGCGGGCAAGGCCGGGGCTGCCAAACATGATAATTTCATCGCCATCCTGCTTTTTAAGATTCTCAACCTGTGTTTTTACATCACCTCTAATAAATCTGGTCTTATCTGTATCCTGCTGTTCGGCAGTTTCAGATACTACATACTTAAGCGTTTTATTATACCATATTGAATGGTCGATGTCGTGCTTTGAGGCGTTGGGCTTATCGCCGGCGGTTGGCCAGTAAGCGTCCATCATTTCAAAAGTATTACGGCCATATAAAGCGGTATCGGCTGCCCAGGCACGGTCATTGGCGTAATCAAACATTTCATTGTTTACTTTTATCCAGTTCATAGCACCATCAGTGCGGGCAGCAAAACCATCAAGCGAAATGTGCATAAATAACACTAAGTTTCTCATAATATCATTGTTTATATTTTACATTTTAAATGTAAGGAGCACCATAGATTACCCAGGGGGGCTAAAACGACTTTTAAGGGGTGCAAATATGCCCGTACAAAAAAAGGCCGTGCTCTCGCACAGCCTTTATTAATAAGTAATAGTTTGTTTACAGCGTAGCCATATCAATTACAAACCTGTAGCGTACATCGCCTTTTTCCATGCGATCATATGCGGTATGGATATCCTTGATATCAATCATCTCAATATCGGAAACGATGTTATTTTCGGCACAGAAATCGAGCATTTCCTGGGTTTCCTTAATACCACCAATGCCCGAACCGGCTAAACTTTTACGGCCACCCAATAAACTGAAAGCTGCAATCTGGGCTGGTTTAGGAGGAACTCCTACACAAATATGAACGCCATCTGTACGTAACAACGACAGGTACATGTTAAAGTCATGCTCGGCGGATACCGTATCCAAAATAAAATCGAACGAGTTTTTAGCAGCTTCAACCTGTTTAGGATCAGTAGTAACTACAAAGTGGTGTGCACCTAACTTTTTAGCGTCTTCTTCTTTTTTAGGCGATGTGCTTAATACAGTAACATCGGCGCCAAAGGCTACACCAAATTTAACAGCCATATGGCCCAAGCCTCCTAAGCCAAGTACGGCCAGCTTATGTCCTTTGCCTACTTTCCAGTGCCTTAACGGCGAGTAAGTAGTGATACCGGCACATAATAATGGCGCAACTGCAGCAAGGTCAACACCTTCCTTAAGGTGTAATACAAAATCTTCGTTAACAACAATGGTGTTTGAGTAACCTCCGTAAGTGGGTGTTTTATGGTCCTGCTCAAGGCCGTTATATGTTTGAGAGTTCCCATTGAGGCAATATTGTTCCAAATCACGTTTGCAGTTTTCGCACACACGGCACGAGTCAACCAAACAACCGGTAGCAGCCAGGTCACCAACTTTAAAACCTTTTACATGCTCGCCAACTTTAACTATGCGACCAACAATTTCGTGTCCGGGTACCATCGGAAAAATGCCGGGGAACCAGTCATTCTTAATCTGGTGCAAATCGGAGTGGCAAACCCCGCAATACAAAATATCAAACTGCACGTCATGAGGCCCAACTTCGCGTCTCTCAAAAGTCCAGGGGGCAAGCGGTGTATTTTCATCTTGCGCAGCATACGCTTTAGTTTCAATCATAGTTGTAAATGTTAAGTAGTGTGAATGATGATTTATGAATTGTGGAGAGGATCTCCCTAACAAATGTACAATGATATTTTTATAAATATCAACCGGGCACCGGGTTGAAATAAAAAAGTGACATAGGAGATGATTATGCCAACATAGATAAATGCAAACCTTTAATTTTGCATGCAGATTAACACCGCATGAAAATAGCCATAGCCACTCCCCCTTTCCCAAAATCAATTAATGACGGTTTATATCAAGCCGAAAAGCTGATTAAGGACGCGGCAACGCAACAGGCAGAGATTATTTGTTTTCCCGAATCATACATACCCGGATACCCCGGTATGATTACCGACCCGGAACCAACATCGCCAGAGATACTACAATCGGCATTGGATGAAGTATGCAGGATTGCTGCCGAAAATAATATAGCAGTTGTTATACCAATGGATTGGTATAGCGATAATGGCCTTTTGAATATTGCACACGTTATATCCAAAGCCGGTGAAGTGATCGGCTATCAAACCAAAAACCAGTTAGATCCATCGGAAGATGCCATCTGGGTACCAGGTACCCAACGAAGTATTTTTGAGGTAAATGGCTTAAAATTCGGCATTACTATTTGTCACGAAGGTTTCCGCTATCCCGAATCGGTAAGGTGGGCGGCCCGCAATGGTGCACATATCGTGTTTCATCCTCATTTTTCGGGCAGCAATACCGAAGGCGTGCTGCTTACCGAATGGGGAAGCATGGCCAACCCCTACTATGAAAAGGCTATGATGATGCGGGCTTTGGAAAATACCATCTATTTTGCCAGCTCCAATTATGGTTCGCTTTATCCGGAATCGGCAAGTTCGGTTATAGCGCCGGATGGTACCTGTGTGGCTTACCAGGCTTATGGCACAACCGGTGTAATTATAGCAGATATCGACCTTGGAAAAGCCACCGGCTACCTGGCTAAAAGATTTAAACAGCAGTTATACAATTATTAAAAGCCCCTTGTATTTACCCATTATTTGAATTTTGCAAATAATGGATTGATTTATTCAAACACCTGGCTTCTTGTCTGTTTTACTTTTGTATCAAAACAAAAAGAAAATGGAAAACAGAAATAAAATTGCGGTGGTAACCGGCGGCAGCCGTGGCTTAGGCAGGGACATGGCTTTAAGGCTTGCCGAAAAAGGAATAGATGTTATTATAACTTACAATACCAATGCGGAGGAAGCGGCAAAGGTGGTTAGCCTTGTAGAACAAAGCGGAGCCAAAGCAGCAGCATTGCAACTCAATACCGGAGTAATTAAAAGCTTTGATGCATTCACCGAAAAACTCCGTGAAATTTTGACAGATAAATTTGGCACCAATCATATCAACTTTTTAATTAACAATGCCGGGCAAGGTGGCTACAGCGCTATCCCTGATGTTACCGAGGAGTTTTTTGACGATTTGTTGAATGTGCACTTTAAAGGCGTATACTTTTTAACTCAAAAGCTGATCACGTTAATGGCAGATGGAGGTGGCATTGTTAACGTATCGTCCGGGTTGACGCGGGTATCGGTTCCACGTTCTTCGGCATATGCATCTATGAAAGGCGCGGTAGAAATTTTCACCCGTTACCTGGCTAAAGAACTTGGCGTAAGGGGTATCCGGGCCAATGTGGTTGCCCCCGGCGCTATCATGACTGATTTTGGCGGTGGCCATTTACGCAACAGCGAAGAAACACAAAAAATGGTAAGCAGCATAACTGCTTTAGGCAGGCCTGGCGTTGCGGAAGATATTGGCGGCGTGGTAGCCTTCCTTTGTACTGAAGATGCACGTTGGGTTAATGGTCAGAGCATAGAAGCTTCGGGAGGTATGGCTATTTAAATGGCAAGCATCCTGATTGAGAGGAGTTCATAAATCTACGAACTCCTCTCAATTACAACATCTTTTATTTCACTATATCAAGCAATTCTACTTCCCAAATATATGTAAAACCAGGTGTCTTAGATTCGCCATACCCGAGCTTAGCCGGAATAAACACCCTGTATTTACTGCCAACGCTCATCAATTTAAAACCCTCTGCCATACCTGGAACTACTTCGCTAACAATGCGCTCGGCCGGCGGACGCCAGTCGGTTACATCTTTAATTTCTTTACCAATTATAGTGGTCCACCGGGAACTGAATTTCACTTTGTCTGACGATAATGGTTTTGAACCTGTGCCCTGGCTAATTATTTCGTACTGTAAGCCGCTCTGCGTGGTAATAATGCCCGGCTTCTTGCTATTTTCGGCTAAAAACTTTTCGGCTTCCTCTTTTGGAGTTAATACTACGGGTGCAGGAGGGGGTACTGTAACAACAGGTTGTTGTTCCGGTTTTACAGGAGCAGATTTCACCTCTGAGCTGCCATAATTACCAGAACCCGTAATGGTTTCGCCGTTTGAAAGCTTACAGATAAATGTAAAACTATTGGATGATGTTTTAGTGAGCGTGCCACTTGAAGACCCCTCAGGCTTGTATTTACCGGCATCGAAAAAGGGTAAGATAAAATGTAATTCACAATTACCGCCCAAACCGTTTCCTATATTATAGGTTCCGCTACTGCCCTGGGGCATATTATAGATCCATACCGTTCTCTCGTCCGATTCCATTGATACAGACATACTACCACCATTACAGTCTTGATCTCGGGTTTTATATGTGCATTTCCCGGCGTATTTGATCCCCTTATAGGTAAATTCCCCGCTATTACCTTTTATCCCGGCTCTTGCACTACCGCTATTACTTGAATTTTGACTACCCTGGTTAGCTGTTTGACTGCCGGCCGCCGGGGCATTTTGCTTATTGCCCTGCGAGGGGCTGGAATTGGTGCTTTGCTGTTTTTCGCAAACGGGTTTTCCTGTATCAGTATAAACTAAATTCACCAGCTTCCATTTTTTGACAATATCACCGCTCATTTTGTGAACAAAACGGGTTATTTCACCTGGTTTGGTAACATGCTGGTCGCCAAACTGAACCTTTTCTTTATCATCCAGCAAATTAAACAGATAAGAAACTTCCTTATCATTGTTATTCTTCACTTCAAACCACATGTGTACCTGATAATTTAGGCCATAGCCCCGTTCTACCAAATACCTGTATTCTATATTAGGGTTACAATTATCTATATTGAAAGATTTCCAGCCTGACCATTGAAGAGAATTTTTGACCGGGGCCTGCTGCTGAGCCTGGCTTGGTTTTTCCTGTAAAGTAACGAGGTCGAACTGAAAATTATATCCGGGTTCAGGACAGCGTCTGTCCTGGGTTACCAATACTTCTGCAGATAGCGTAAGCTGTTTATTAGGTAAAATATCCACCCATTGTCCGTGCCAATTCTGAATGTTTGAAAAACTAATGTGGTAAATCTCACTTTCAATTCCATAATGGCCCTCATACCAACCACAGTCATTCCCGTTAAAAGTTAACGCCGCCCCCCTTAATCTAACCGCTTTATCACTGTTGCTGTTTTTTATAGTTCCGGTTACTCTGTAAACATCTAATGTGGCTTTACACTTTTCTTCGTATCGTGTACCTATTTTTTCATTGCCGTCATAGCTAATGGTGACGCCTTTTTCACTGTAGGGAAGCTGCCCAAAACAAAATGTTGTACTTAATAGTACAATAAACAAAACGGAAAACCTTTTCATTGCAGGAAGGGATTAAGTTATATTGGTTCCAGTAAATTTGTGGTAATTCCGCCATAAAAAAAATAACTAATTATAGCTATTTTTCAAATTTATTAAACCAAATACTTATTGATTAAGCCCTTGTTCAATGGGTTATTAATATTTGTAGTATTGACTGTATGGGGGTATATAAACAGCTTTCCTTCGATTTTGTGCTTACGACAATATCAATCTTTATATATTCACAAACGCCTCAAAAATCACTGCAACACTTCCAATATCACAATCACTGCATTATTACTTAACGCTTCCAGATCAGCTTCCTTTAATTGCCAGAGCGCCAAACCGTCACGCTCATGCATCAGGCGGCCCTGCAGTTCAAAAGCCCCGGCAAGCACAAATGCATAAAACAGCGAACTGCTGTTTTGAAGTTGATAAAGGGCATCTGCCCTACCACCAAATACGCCGATATGCAATCGAAACGGATACATTCCGCTGGTTGGGACCAGGTCAATCAGTTCGTTTGGCCTGCCTGCAAAATCAAACTTAAAAACCGCATCACGGTGCGGATTTATAATGCCATCATCCTGTAATTGCAAATAAATGTAATTGATCCAATCGCTTTTGTACAGATTGGTTGGTTCAAATCGCTCACCGGCAACCGCGTAGCCTACAAACACTTCTCCTACGTCAATCAAGCGGATGTCTCCATTTACTCTTTTTAACAGCACCTCCCCGGTAACCGGCATTAAAACAAACCAGCCGGAGTTGTTGACGGTCACATCAATGGAGCTGCCTCCCGCCAGCATTTCATCGTTCCATACCTCCAGCCGGCCAAAAGGCTTACGATACTCATTAAAATAGTTACCATAGTTAAAACTACTATAACGCCTTAAGGTTGGGCTTTTCGTGAAACCTCTTTGGTCGGCTAGGTGTATTTGTCCCGGTGAGATTTTTTCCATTTAATTGTAATATTGTAATGAACTTATATTTATATAAGGCTGCAATTGCATAAGGTTGGTTACTACACCATTATTTTCGACAGTTGATTGATTTTCGACCGATTGAGCGGATATAAGCAGGTAATTATCTATAGTATCATGCCACATTAACGGTTCGGAATAAAAATTAATAGCAACCTGGTGTTTATCCTTGTCATTAATATCCGAATTGATGATCTCCAGCTGAAACTTGCTGAAGGTAAGAAACCGCCTGCCAATATTATTTAAAATATCGGGCATAATGTTGTCAAGCTGCTGAATGTAACCAGTAACCGACGGTGTAACCATACCGGTTAAACGCCGGGCATTGGGCACATTTCGTAACAATTCGGCATAGGAAGTATGGTCCGTACCCCGACTAAAATTCTGGGCCTGCATTTTAAATTCAAGATAGGTACTTTCAAACACCAGCTTATCCCACTGTTTAACCGACCGGATATCGATGATTTTACGATAGCACAAAATGATCACACGTTTTTGCATATTACAGTTTTATAAAAACAAGACACCAACAATAGCCGGCGCCCTGTTACAAAACAAAAATGAAAATTTAAGCAGGCACGCTCAGGCTGATGGTTAATACGAAACCGGCGGTGGTGCTGCCGGTAACGGTAGCCAGTTCAAGGGTATAACCATCGCTAAACACACCGTCGTTGGCATTGTAGGTATAGCCGCTCATTCCTTTGCTGTAACCGCTAACGGCAGCCAATGCTGTACCTGTACCTTCAGGGAACGCAATTTGGGTTACTTTCAAGGACGTACCTGACGAGTTGTAAACATGCACATGGATATGCGTGGCCCTGCCGGTATACCAACCCGGGAATATAGAAGTAAAAGTTACGAGGCCATTTGAATCGGTAGTTTGCCTGCCGCGTAAAAAATGAACTGAAGTATAATTTGTTGATTGCGTACCGCTGCCACCATATTCAGAATAATTCCCTTCCGCATCGCAATGCCAGATATCAACCAATGCAGATGAAAGTGCGGCGCAGCTACTATTACTGTTTTTTATTGTAATGTTCACGGTAAGTTTATACCCTGTACGGCCATCGGTAATATCGCTTCTTACATATGATGCAGGCGAGTGTGTTGGGTAAGGCCCTTCTGTTTCTGTAGGAACAACGCTGCAGGTGCCAGAATCGGTTGAACCCGAAGTACTACCGGAAGATGAACTTCCTGAAGTGGTAGTCGTAGTTGTGGCTGTATCGGCATCTTTTTTGCAGGCTTCAACTAATACTGACGATGACACTGCGCCGATTACCAGGCTTTTTAAAAAGTTCTTTCTTTCCATTGTATGTTCTCCTTTTAAGTTTAATCTAAATCGTTGATCCAAAAGTAAAAGCAGCGACGATGGCATTGAAAGATGTGTCGTTTAGTTGCCTTTTTGTGTCGACAAATGGCAAACTATTGCAGTGCTCGGGGGCAAGATTGTATAATCATACAGTTGCATGACAAGTTAAAACGGGCAAAATTCCGTATCTTTGCGTGTTTTTTGAGATATCTAACATTTATGGCATTAAAAAGTAGCGCGGTTATTACCGGTATAGGCGGCTATGTTCCTGACAACATTTTAACTAACAGTGATTTAGAGAAAATGGTTGAAACTAACAGCGATTGGATAGTTTCACGCACAGGGATCAGGGAAAGAAGGATCCTTGCCGACCGAACACTGGCTACTTCAGATATGGCTGCCTTCGCAGTGAAAAATTTACTTGAAAATGCCAAAGTTGATCCTTCTGAAATTGACTGCGTTATTGTAGCGACTTCAACTCCCGACTATTTGCTTATTTCTACTGCCAGCATTGTTTGCGATAAATGCGGATTAAGCAACGCCTGGGCATCTGATGTTAATGCAGCCTGCAGCGGTTTCCTTTATGCCTTTACACTTGGCTCAAGCCTGGTTGAAAGCAATCGTTATAAAAAAGTAATAGTTATCGGTGCCGATCAAAACAGTGCTATTGTAAACTACGCCGACCGTAACACCTGTATTCTTTTTGGTGATGGCGCTGGTGCGGTATTGCTTGAACCATCTGCCGAAGATATTGGCGTTATTGACAGTGTGTTTAAAACAGACGGTCATGGCCGTGAACATTTATTTGTTCCGGGTGGTGGTTCCATGAACCCAGCATCAGAAGAAACCATCGATGGAAAACTCCATTACATACGCCAGGACGGCCGCGTAGTTTTCAAAGCTGCTATTAAGGGTATGACTGAAAGCTGCACATCTATACTGCAACGTAATAACCTCACCATAGATGATATTAACTGGCTTATCCCCCACCAGGCAAATTACCGTATTATCCACGCTGTGGGAGATGCTTTAGGTTTACCTGAAAGCCGCGTTAAAATCAATATCGACCGATATGGCAACACTACAGCGGCAACTATTCCGCTGGCGTTGTGGGATTACAAGGCAGATTTCAAAGAAAATGACAATGTAATCCTCACTGCCTTTGGTGCAGGCTTTTCATGGGGCGCCACTTACTTGAAGTGGGGCAAGCTGAGATAAGCCACCTCATCCCAACCCTCTCCTTTGGAGAGGGAGTTAAAATTCAACTCAATGACAACTGAAGAACGAATTAAAGACGCAGAATCCCGGATATTTAAAACCGTATTCCCGAGTGACACCAATCATTACGACACGCTTTTCGGCGGTTCGGCGATGGCCATGATGGATGAAGTAGCTTTTATTACCGCAACCCGCTTCACCCGTAAAAGGATGGTTACAGTATCTTCAGACAGGATCGACTTTAAACGCCCCATCCCTGCGGGAACCATTATTGAGCTTGTTGGCAGCATAGCCCACATCGGCAATACCAGCCTCAAAGTTTCGGTTGAAATTTATATCGAAGAAATGTACTCCTTTGTTCGTGAAAAGGCCATCACCGGTACTTTTACTTTTGTTGCTATTGATGAGCATAAACACCCGGTTAGCGTTTTATAAGCTAAAAGCCGAAGGCTTAAAGCATAAAAAACAACAAGAAATGCAAAAAAAGCTTTAAGCCCTCGGCTTTTAGCTTCTTAATGTAGTTTCTTGCGCTTTAATAAACCACCTGTTGTATCATCGATACTTTGCTGCACAATGAAAGCTTTGGGATCGATACGAAGGATTGTTTGTTTGAGAGACGGGATTTCCAGGCGGGTAGCTACCGTAAAAACAATATCACGGGGATCATTAACATGGCCATCTTTACCGTAACCGCTTTTGCCCTGATAAATGGTAACTCCGCGGCCAAGGGTAACTGTGATAGCCCTGCGAATAGCATCGCTTTTGGTTGAGATGACGGTAACACCCGAGTATTGTTCGATACCGTTCAGCAAAAAGTCGATCATTTTGGCGGCAGCCATATAGGTTAATATGGAATACATGGCCGGCTCAACACCCAATACCGATGCCGCTACCCCAAATATCAAAACATTAAGCAGCAAAATAAAATCGCTCACTTTAAGCAGTTGGGTCTTTTTACTTACCAGTACGGCAGCTATTTCAGTACCATCAAGCACCGCTCCACCACGCATGGCCAAGCCACTGCCTGTACCGATAAACACACCACCAAATACAGCAGTAAGCAATTTATCATGAGTAACGTCGGGAAAGCTAACCAGTGCGAGGCAAAGGGCTAATAAGGCTATTGCAATTGTGCTTTTTATCGCGAACCAAAGACCAAGCTTCCGGTAACCGATCCACAGGAAAGGAACATTGATTACGAAGATCAATATGGATATGGGTATGGAAGTTATATCAAATATCAGCATAGATACCCCGGTGGCACCTCCGTCAATAAAATGACTCGACAATAAAAAGCCTTTAAGACCAAAAGCCGCCGATAAAATCCCAAGTCCGATATTTGCTGAATCCCTGATGGTGTTGATTGCCTTCATGCCCAAATATAGCTTTTTGAGGCTAAAGGCGGGTATTTAAACACAGCCGAATGTTGATAAAGTGACTTTTTTGACTTTTACTTAACCACTACCTGTATCGTATTCCTGCTAATTTGTTCAAGCAAAATAGTTTTGCCTTCTGTTAACTCCTTAATGGTATTTATTCCATCATGACGTACTGTAATAAGTGTTAAGCCCTCATTGTACTTCACCTTAAAATCCTGTTTAAGACCATTCAGCAGCTTTTCAAAACGCTCTTCATTCAAATCAAAGCAAACCGAAAAACTCAATGCAGATGTTTGCATTACATTGACCTTAACATTATTCTGGGCAAATAGCCGAAAGACATCACTCAGGTGATCTTCGGTAATAAATGAATAGTCTTTACCCGATACCGACAACAATACCTGGTTTTGCTTAAGGATGATCACGGGCTTGGTAAACTGGTTATGCCCATCTTCTTTTATCACGGTACCGGCAGCCGAAGGATCAGTAAAGGGTTTTACTAATAACGGAATTTTAGCGTTTTGTAATGGCTTGATGGTTTTGGGATGAATAACGCTTGCACCATAATAGGTCATTTCGATGGCTTCGGTATAGGAAAGTTCATCAAATTTTACGGTATCGGCAAAATATCTCGGATCAGCATTCAGGATCCCCGGCACATCCTTCCATGCAGTAACCGACTCTGCACCCAAACAGGCTGCAAATATGGAAGCTGTATAATCAGAGCCCTCACGACCAAGCGTAGTTGTGAAATTTTCGGAAGTACCACCTAAAAAACCCTGTGTTACCACGATACCTTTTTCGAGCAAAGCAGGAATGTCTTTACCAATACTTACCTTTGTTTTATCCCATTCAACAATACCTTCGCGGTAAGTATTATCGGTGTGCACATACCCGCGCACATCAAGCCATCTGCTTTTCAGGCCGACATGGTTCAGGTAGGCGTTAACTATGCGCGTTGACACCAATTCACCTATAGATACGATCTGGTCGTATACAAAATCATAGCTATCGTGCGGTTCATCCTCAATGGCCCAGTCAATCTCCACGAAAGTATTGGCCACTTCATCAAATACCGGGTGACCGGGTTCAAACAATCCCTCTAATATGTTATAATGATATTCTTTGATCCCGTTAAAGATATCATGCATATCATCAGCCTGATCCATATAGGCTTTGGTAAGCTTTTCGAGCGCATTGGTAGTTTTGCCCATGGCCGATACCACGATGAGCAATTGTTGATCAGTATATTGTTTTACAACATTAGCAAGGTTGGTAACACCCGCGGCATCCTTAACCGATGCCCCTCCGAATTTAAAAACAAGCATTTATTTGATGAATTGACTTACAACCGAACCCGGCTGTACTAATGATTTGATCTGTGCGTAAGGAATAAATAATTCGGTAATGCCGGCCGCATATGGCTTTATCTCGTACTGGTTATACAAAAATTTGATACCAAGGGGCGTAATAGAAAAATTATCGTTAATGGCAAATTTATCGTCCTTGAAAAAGTAGTTATCCTTCAGCGATGCTGTGTCGCTTAGTTTTTCATTCTTCCTGAAGATCTTTTCGGCAACGGCAGTTAGTTTGTCGTGATACCCGATGATAAAAACATCATTAAGTTTGAGATTTTTACCGGCTTTGGTATCCCAGTTTATAAAAGTGACAGATGTGCCGCCATGAGCACCGCCAGTGTACGAGTAGCCACGCACTTCAAGTGTAGTTAAGCTCGAATCCTGGTGGATCACTTTAACAGAATCATCCAGCGTAAAAAACATTCCCGACCTCGGATCTGTCTTCTTAAAATCGTCATATGACTTCAGAAATTTTTTGGTCATCAGCTCCAGGCTGCTGTCCGCTTTACCATCCATGGCAAACATTAATGTAAGCTTATCAACTATAGTATCATTTAAAGCTTTAGCGCTGTCAAAAAACGGATAGTTAATTTTCACTACTGTACACCCGCTATCAGGCTTTGTACCGCAATCTGCTGCCCTTGCTTTTATTACTTTATAGGCATAGCGCAGGGTATCAAATGATTTTTCTTTAACCTTACTGGGAACTCCCCACTGGCACGATGATAAGCCCAATGCGATAAAAAACAACAAACACAGATTTTTCATAAGTATATGTTTTAGTAGTTTAATAACTGCTCCCTCGAAAGAGAGGCATTTAACCAGCCTGCCTCAATATTCGCGCCGTACTTGTTGTAAAAGTTAATTGCGGGTTCGTTCCAGTCGAGCACCTGCCAAACCATACCACTGAAACCTTTCTCTTTAGCTTCCTGGATCAAGCGGTCGAACAGTAGTTTGCCGATCTTTTTGCCGCGCATATCTTCGGTCACTATCAGGTCTTCCAAATACATGCGGCTGCCTTTCCAGGTTGAGTAGCGGATGTAGTATACCGCGAAACCAACAACCAGGCCATCAACTTCGGCAACAAAAGCCTTCCAAACAGGACTGGGGCCAAAACCGGCTTCTTCAAAATGCTGTAACGTAACGGTAACCTCTTCGGGTGCCTTTTCATACAAGGCAAGCTCATGTACCAACTCCATTAAGCGCGGGCAATCGGATTGAATAGCTTCTCTTATGATTAGCCCCCCTGCCCCCTGAAGGGGATGCTGACCTTCTATTTTATTTTCTGTATTGCTCATTTTATTATTTTGCCGTTGTTGGTGTTGTCACCAACAACTTCCTGTCTATTTAACAGGTGTTCAACTTTTTTAGGTGTGAACACTTGTAGTTATTTCAAAAACAAACCCAATTGATAATCAACCATTTAATTTTACAGATTATTACCCATTCAAACAAAATGAACACATACCAACTGATAATCAACCACTTAACTTTATGCAATTTTAAAAGTTGAACACCCGTTTTTTAAAAAGTTGAACACTTAAATTTCGCTTCAAAAAATAGGTTGTTGGTGGCAACACCAACGGCGGGCTAATTCTGAAAATTCATTAATTCTGAAAATTCTGATTAATTATTTTTCCAATGCTTAATCACCCTGCCGCCAAATATTGTGCTGCCTAATCTCACCATATTACTGCCCTGTTCAATGGCCAGCTTATAGTCTGATGACATGCCCATCGAAAGGATATCAAAACTTTCCTCTTTCCTGAAATAACTCACTTTTATGCCTTCAAAAAAAGTATTCAGTTCATAATACTCTTCTTTTATCTGTTTTTCATTATCGGTATTGGTAGCAATGCCCATCAATCCGCGAATGCGGATGTTTTTCATCGCGGCAAACTCTTCCGACCGCAGCAATTCTATCGCTTCATCAAAGCCCAGTCCGTATTTAGTCTCTTCGTCGGCAATGTAAATTTGCAGCAGGCAGTCTATTACCCTTCCGGCTTTTTCAGCATGCTTGTTGATCTCGTGCAAAAGCTTCAGGCTGTCAACAGATTGGATCATACTGACAAAAGGGGCAATATATTTTACCTTATTGGTTTGCAGGTGACCGATCAAATGCCATTCAATATCCTTGGGCAGCTGCTCATATTTTTCAACCATCTCCTGCACAATATTTTCACCAAAAAGGCGCTGTCCCGCGTCATAAGCTTCCTGCACATCGCTGGCAGGTTTTGTTTTTGATACCGCCAATAATATTACCTTATCTGCTTCCGTTTCCTTTTTTAAGCTTTTGATGTTATCTGCAATGCTCATTTATCCGTAAATTTGCTTAATTAATCAGCCGCTAAATTACTGAATGCATAAATATATAACCTTGTTTTTTTCTGCAGCACTTTTTTTATGTGCCTGCAATGGCAAAAGTGTTCCCGGAGACGTGCTTAAGCCGGAGGCTATGGCCGAGGTTTTAACTGAGATACACATCATCGATGGGAGCCTGTATAACACCATGCAGGCTCCGGATAGTTTGTACAAGTATGGTGCAGGCAAGTACATAGCTATGTTTCAACGCCTGCATACTGATACAGGCCGCTTTAACAAAAGCATGCGGTATTATGCCACACAACCTGATAAATTACTGGCCATTTATGACCAGGTAGATATTAAAATTAAAAATAAAACAGATTCGCTTGCTAAAGTACAAACCGAACAAAGTAAGGTTGCCCATAAAACCGACTCCCTGAAAAACTTAAATATTAAAACTAAAACAGATTCGGCAAAAAAACTGATCCCCCATGAAAACCCGGCAGCCCGCAGAGCGGATTCATTGGAAAATTTAAAAACTAAACTTAAAACCGATTCGGCAAGGAGATTTCATCCCCGCAAAAGCAAAGCACAGCGAAAAGCCGATTCGATAAGAAACCTAAAGACATAACCTGATGCTTTACCCCCAAAACAGTGTAGATAAGCTGGGTTTTACCGAGATAAAAGAACTGATAAAAGCACATTGCCTGAGTGAAATGGGTCAACAAATGGTTGACAAGATCCAGGTAATGAGCAATTACGACCAGATACATAAATTCCTGAACCAGGCAAACGAGTTTAAGAATATCCTGGTTAACGATGAGGCCTTGCCCATCCAGCATTTTTTTGACATAAAGACCCTTGCTAACAAAGCCCGGATTGAGGGCGTTTTTTTAACAGAAGAAGAATTTTACCAGGTACAGGCTTCGCTGAATACTGTATTTGCCGTTATAGCTTACTTTAACGAACGTGAAGGTTTATACCCCAACCTCGAAGCGCTTTTTGAACACCTGCCAATTGAAAAGGCGATTCTTAAAAAGATAGATGCCATAATTGATCAAAAAGGGAAGATCAGGCCCAACGCCTCGCGCGAGCTCATGGAAATTACCACAGGCATTGCCAAAGCCGAGCAGGAAGCCCGCAAAAAGATTGATATGGTATTTAAAAACGCCACATCAAACGGCTGGGCTGCCGATGGCTCATTAACCGTACGTGATGGCAGGCTGGTAATCCCCCTGCTGGCCGAAAACAAACGCAAGCTGAAAGGCTTTGTGCATGACGAGTCGGCATCAGGCCAAACAGTTTACATTGAGCCCGAAGAGGTGTTCGTACTCAACAACCGCATCCGCGACCTGGAGTTTGAACGCCGCCGCGAGATCGTAAAGATCCTGACTGCCTTAACTACCGAATTAAGGCCTTATGTGCCTTTACTGCTCTCCTATCATGGATTGTTAACCAAGCTGGATTTTGTGCGCGCCAAAGCCTTATTTGCCATTGATATTGAGGCCGAAATGCCGCAGGTAGTAAACGAAGCAAGGGTTAAGCTATATAATGCACGTCACCCGTTGCTGTTCCTGAATTTTAAGGCCGAGAAAAAAACGGTTGTTCCGCTAAATATGCAGATAGATGAAGGTACCCGCATCATCGTGGTATCGGGCCCTAACGCGGGCGGTAAATCAGTTTGTATGAAAACCGTTGGTTTATTACAAATGATGGTGCAGGCAGGCTTGCTGATCCCTGCTGATGAGGCCAGCGTTGTAGGTGTATTCAAGCAGCTTTTTGTTGACATTGGTGATGACCAGTCGATTGAAAGTGATTTGAGTACATATAGCGCCCACCTATCCAAAATGAAGAATTTTGTGGAACAGGCCAATGGCAAAACCCTGATCCTGATAGATGAGTTTGGTACCGGTACCGATCCGCAGTTTGGCGGGCCGATTGCCGAGGCTGTGTTAGAATCTTTGAATCAAAAAAAGGTTAAAGGCATGGTAACCACCCACTACTCTAACCTTAAAATCTTCGCCAGCAATACCGAAGGCATTGAAAATGCATCGATGCTGTTCAATAACATTGAGATGCGGCCGCTTTACCAGTTGGAAATTGGCAAGCCCGGCAGCTCATACGCGTTTGAAATAGCCCAGAAAATCGGTCTACCCGCCAACGTGCTTAACCTCGCCAAAAATAAAATAAGCGAAGGGCAAAAAAAGGTTGATACGCTGTTAGTTGATTTGGAGCGTGAAAAGCGCGCTATTTTTGAAACCAAACAAAAGCTGGATAAGCAACAACGAAAAGTAAATGAGCTACTGGCCGAAAACGAGAAACTGAAAAGCTATCTTGAAGAAAATCAACGCTCCCTCATCAGGGAAGCTAAAGACCAGGCCAAGAACATTATCCTGAACGCCAATAAGCTGGTTGAAAACACCATCTCAGAAATTAAGAGCAGTAATGCCGATAAAGAAAAAACCAAACAGCTTCGCGAAAACCTGAACGTTGAGCTTAAAAAGAACACGGTTAAAGTTGAAGCCCCAAAACCTACAGCCCCTGCTGATGAGGAATTAAAACCGGGCGACTGGGTAAAACTTACCGATTCGGAAACTACAGGTCAGGTGATTGAGATTATTAAGGAGAACGTAGTGATTGCCATTGGCGATCTGCGCACCGTTGCTAAAAAGAAACGGGTGATCAAAGTATCCAAATCGTCGGTTCCCAAAGAGATCAGGCGTAATTTCAGCTCACAAACCAATGACCTGGCCAGTTTTAGTCCGGAGATTGATGTGCGCGGCCAGCGCACTGAAGATGCGCTTCACGCGATTGAAAAACTATTTGACCGCGCGCTGATGATGGGCTTTAATAACCTGAAGATCATTCACGGTAAAGGCGACGGCATCCTGCGCAAAATGATCAGGCAATACCTCAAAAAATATGAACAGGTTGACCGTATGGAAGATGAACATGCTGATCGTGGCGGAGATGGAATAACTTATGTATATTTGAAGTAAACGGAAGGTTAAAATAAACAACTAACAACCAACCAAACGTCATTGCGAGGTACGATGCAATCCCCGATGTGCAGGGCTGCTCTGTATAGTTTGAGATTGCTTCGTACCTCGCAATGACGCATTTTGTTTTACACCAGTGCAACCTAACTTATTTCAAAATAATATGTCTTTAAAATCTATTGCTCCTATGTTATACACCCGGCAGGTACGGGAAAGTGTTGATTTTTATATAAATAACCTCGGATTTACCTGTATAGGCTATGATGAAGACTGGGGATGGGCTACGGTAAGTCGTGATGATATTGAAATCATGCTGGCACTCCCTGTTGATAATGCTTCATTCACTATACCTAAGTTTACAGGCTCATTTTATATACGGACAGATAAAGTTGACCTTTTATGGAGCGAATTGAAAGACAGGGCAGTAATTTGCTATCCTATTGAAGATTTTAATTATGGAATGCGCGAGTTCGGTGTTTTTGATTATAATGGTTACCTGCTACAATTCGGGATGCCGATTGAGTAATAAAACCAGATAAAAAAGCCGGGCACGAGCTATTCCTCTCTTGAGAGGGACGGAGGGGTGTGTTCCTCCCCGCCGTTGTTGGTGTTGTCACCAACAACATTTGTTCGCCAGTTTTATTAATGGTAACGTAATTAAAAAACATGATTTATTAAAAAAGACAGAAGTTGTTGGTGACAACACCAACAACGGCACAAAAGACAGAGAGGGTTGTCCAGCGTAGCGTAGACCGGGTGAGTCAACTATGCGCCATACCAATTTGCTTTAACTGTCAATGCATGGGGATTACTCTCAAGACGGGATTTTTACTGCGTTAATTTTAGCATAAGTTTCCTATTTTAGGGCCACCAAACCCTGATTAAAAATGCGCAAACTTTATTTCTTTGTACTTTTTATAGCATTTACCACTTCGATAACAAGCTGCATCGCTCAAAGCGTTATTTTAAAGAGCAAAGATCAGCGCATCCGTTACACCGGGCGGATCAACCAAACCGACGAAGCTGCCGAACTATACTGGACTGGCTCATCATTAAAGATTAACTTCGACGGAACAGGCGCATCGGCTGTGATGCAGGATGAACGGGGCGAAAACTATTATACCATCATAGTAGATGATAAAGTGATCAATACCATTCACCTCGATAATACCAAACAGGCCTATACCCTTGCCGAAAACCTGCCTGCAGGCAAGCATACACTTGAATTATTTAAACGCACCGAATGGGACAAAGGCAAAACCCTTTTTTACCAGTTTACTTTGGCCAAAGACGCCACCGCCCTTCCACCGCCTGACGCAAAAAAACGTAAAATCGAATTTTTCGGCAACTCCATTACCTGCGGCTATGCCGATGAAGATACGACAGGGCAGGATCGCGGCAGCGCCCCTTACGAAAACGGCTACCTGAGTTACGCAGCACTAACCGCCCGTCATTTCGATGCGCAATATGTTTGTACCTCAAAAAGTGGCATTGGCATTACCGTAAGCTGGTTTCCGCTTATTATGCCGGAGATGTATAACCGCCTTGATCCGACAGATCCAACAAGCATCTGGAACTTTAAAAAATATACACCTGATGTGGTGGTGATTAACCTCTTCCAAAATGATTCATGGATCGTAAACCAACCCAATAACCCGCAGTTTAAAGAGCGTTTCGGTAGTAAAGCACCGGAACCTGAACAACTCATTAAAGCTTATAAAGAATTTATAAAAAACATCCGCAAGGTTTACCCGAAAGCTCAGATCGTTTGTGCATTAGGCAGTATGGATGCAACCAAAGCAGGTTCGCCATGGCCTGGTTATATTGAAAAAGCAGTTGCTGCTTTAAACGACAAACAGATTTATACCCATTTTATTCCATACAAAAATACGCCGGGGCACCCAAGTTTAAAAGAGCAACAAGCTATGGCCGATGATTTGATCGCTTTTTTGGATAAGACTGTTAAATGGTAGGTAAAATCATTTTATTATAAACTGCTATAACTTGCGCTCGTTTGCAACGAGTGCTTAACATGGGTTAGCGTTTATAACGCGACCGGCGATGCAATCGCCTAACCAGATTAAGCACTCGTTGCAAACGAGCGCAAGAAAAAGGGGACAAAAAAGTTTAATCTACTCCCCTACCTTTTGCTGGTCAGGTACTTCATTTGGGCCCGGAATGTTAGTTTGCTGTTTCGTTTCGCTATCCCCGTCATCATCCGCAGTTCCTTCCTGGTATTGCTGCTGGGGATTGGGTTTCTTATCATTGGTTTCTGTTTGCCCTTCGCCTTCATCCGAACGCCCGTTTTGTGACGCGTTGATCACATTACTGTAATTGGCGTTACCTGCCTGGTTAGGATCTTTAAAATTGCTGTTTTCGGGATGCTCTTCGGCAGGCTGGGTACGGTTAAAGTATTCATTGTTATTGCCTGCCATTTGCGAGGGGTTGTCTTTATCGTTTCCTGCCGGTGTAATGTTATTCTGACCAAAATTTTGACCGCCCATTCCTTTACCCTCCATGCCTTCATCGTCCGGGCTTTTCATTTCCGAACTGCCAAACAGGTAACTTCTTTTCAGGTCTTTTTCCTCCTCATTACTATCGTCGTCTACCCGGTAAGCGTTGGGTTTGTTTTCCTCCTGTTCAGGGCGCTTAAGCTCATCGCTCCTGAACTCGTTATCTCTTAATTCCATAGGTTTTAATATTTGATATATTAACTATTAATAGAATTAATTTCTATTTGTTTTATAAAACCTATAAATCATCTTTCATAAAAACACAGTCGCCCCATAGGAAGTTATCTACATAACAATAAGCGTTAAGCTTATTTTATTTAAATTTATAGCAACCAATTATAATATATGAATAAAGTAGTTAGTGGTGCCGACGAGGCCATCCGCGACATTACCGACGGCATGACCTTGATGCTGGGCGGTTTCGGTTTATGCGGATTGCCGGAAAATTGTATTGCTGCGCTGGTAAAAAGGGGGGTTAAACAACTCACCTGTATCTCCAACAACGCCGGGGTTGATGACTTTGGCATCGGCCTGATGCTGAAGCAGCGCCAGGTAAAAAAAATGATCTCATCGTACGTGGGTGAAAACGCCGAATTTGAACGCCAGCTATTAAGCGGCGAGCTTGAAGTTGAACTGATCCCCCAGGGTACTTTGGCCACCCGTTGCATGGCCGCCGGCTATGGTATGCCTGCCATATTTACTCCTGCAGGTATTGGTACCGAAGTAGCCGAAGGCAAAGAGGTACGTAATTTCAATGGCAAAGATTATTTAATGGAAATGGCTTTTGATGCCGACTTCGCCATTGTAAAAGCCTGGAAAGGTGATACTATGGGAAACCTGGTATATCGCTCAACTGCACGCAATTTTAACCCGGTTATGGCCATGGCGGGTAAAATAACCATTGCCGAAGTAGAGGATCTGGTACAACCCGGCGAACTTGATCCTGATCATATCCATACCCCGGGTATTTATGTGCATAGGATTTTTAAGGGGGATCATTATGAGAAACGGATTGAGCACAAAACAGTAAGATAATTTGAAAATGTGTCGATTTGACAATTTGAAAATGAATTAAAATAATGAGAAACGACAAAGAAAATCTGATAGTAAAACTAACTCTTGAATTCGCGCTTGATATAATTGAGTTTTCTGAAGAATTAGAAGAAAAAAGAAAATTTGTGATCGCACGACAAATCCTTAAATCGGGAACCTCGATAGGCGCAAATGTTCGGGAAGCTCAAAACGCAGAAAGCAAAAATGATTTTATTCACAAACTTAAAATCGCCGCCAAAGAGGCTGATGAAACCGAATACTTTTTACTGCTTTGTAAGTTTTCAAAGACTTATCCATTTAACGAAGTACTTCTTGAAAAATTAAGTGTAATTATCAAAATCCTTTCGAAAATTATCGCAAGTTCAAAATCTTAAAGCTCTCGCAATAAGCACATTTTCAAATTTTCAAATCAACACATTTTCAAATTGATTTATGTTAGACAAACAAGGTATCGCAAAACGAATTGCGAAAGAAATAAAAGACGGTTACTACGTTAACCTCGGCATTGGCATTCCTACGTTGGTAGCCAATTACATCCCGGATACCATGGATGTGGTGTTACAATCCGAAAATGGTTTGTTAGGCATGGGCCCTTTCCCTTTTGAGGGTGAGGAAGATCCGGATACCATTAACGCGGGGAAGCAAACCATCACCATGCTGCCCGGCTCGGCCATATTTGATTCGGCTATGAGCTTTGGGATGATCAGGGCAAAGAAGGTGAACCTAACTATTTTAGGCGCTATGGAAGTATCCGAAAACGGCGACATTGCCAACTGGAAGATCCCGGGTAAAATGGTTAAAGGTATGGGCGGCGCTATGGACCTGGTAGCATCAGCAGAAAATATTATAGTAGCAATGCAGCACGTAAATAAAGCCGGCGAATCAAAACTGTTGCCTCAATGTAGCCTACCCTTGACCGGCGTAAATTGTGTTAAGAAAATAGTTACCGAACTTGGCGTATTTGACGTTTTACCCGAAGGCGGATTCAGGCTCATAGAACGTGCGCCGGGCGTAAGTGTTGAGGAGATAAAGCAGGCTACCGCTGGTAAGCTTATTGTTGACGGGGATGTACCAGAAATTTCTTTGATTTGAAAATGTGAGAATTTGAAGATTTGAAAATGAGGAAATTCCATCATTCAAAAAACATTTTCAAATCTTCAAATCAACTAATTTTCAAATTACAAAGACATTATCAAATTAAAAAAGCTTCTTCCTCAAATCGGCCGAGATCTCTTCGGTTATCACCATGATATCTTCCGCAACATGGGTGTTGTTTGTGATTACGCGGTCGCATTCATCTTTGTAGGGCAGCAGGTATTCTTTATAGGCCGGCACCACGTGATTGATCCATTTGTACATCACATCGTCGTGTGAGTAGCCGCGCTCTATCAGGTCGCGTTTAAGACGGCGCTGCAGGGCTACATCTTCATCGGCATCAATAAAAACTTTCAGGTCGAGCAGTTCGGAAATATCTTTAAAATGCAGAATGAACAGGCCCTCCACTATTAAAATAGGCGCGGGTTTGATCTCTATCATTTTAGGGATAGCATCGGGATTGTTAAAAGTATATTCCTGTTTCAGGATAGCTTCCTTATTTAAAAGTTTGCTGATATCCTGCTGAAAATGTTCGTGATCAATAGTTGAAGGGAGATCAAAGTTATATTCCTTGTTCTCCTCCTTGGTCATGTTATGCGCTACCGGGATATAATAATCGTCCTGCGATACGAGGCTCACCTCGTCGGCAGTAAAATGTTCTAAAAAGCACTTCAAAAAAAAGGTTTTGCCTGAGCCGCTTCCGCCGGCAATTCCAATAATATAAGGTTTATTCATTCGGGCTGCCGTAGCTGATATTTACCTGGAAACGTTTATCTAAAGCACCTAAAGCATCGGCTGTATTTTTGGTCATGATGATCAAAACATTTTTGTTTGTTTCGTTATCGGTAAAACGGCCAACAACCTTTGCAAAGGTGGTATGATTGTTCATAGGGTTTGTAATTTTGATGATAGTACCGATTGGCGCTGTACGGTGCAGTACCAATTCCTTTTTAGGGTCTAAACTGGCGTCATCCATCCAGATAGCAACACCTTTCTCAATTTTTTCATACAGGCCAAAACGGTTGGCTTTGCCGTGGTCGCCGCCTGTTGTATCCTGTTGTGCTGCAACAGAAGTTGAATCGCGCTGCATTACAGGCTGCTTAGCTTCTTCGGGAGGTAAACCGGTGCGCACATTAATAACCTGGTTAGGAGTTACAGAATCGGAGCTTAGCTTGTTAAGCGCTTTGATATCCTCAACCGAAGTATTGAAACGTTTGGCGATGGAGAACAAGGTTTCCCCTGCCGATACTTTGTACTGTTGTACGTTAAGCATACTCACTTTTTTCACGGTATCAGCTGACGCTTGCTGTGGCTTGGCTGCTGCAGCTTGAGCTACCGGTGCCGGCGAGCTAACCGGAGGCTGAACCTGTGGTTTGTTTTGCTGAACGGGAGCTTGGGTAACCGGCTTCTGTTGTGCAGGAGATGGAGTTGTTACTACTTGTTTTGTGGGTGCAGTTACAGTAGGTTGTGCAGCACCTTCGCCAGAGAATGGTAATTCGGTAGGTACTTTTACGATACCACCGATTTTAAGGGGGGCGTTATTATTAAACTGTATGATGGCTTTAGGGCTAACATTGTAACGGCGGCCTATGGAGTAGTAATTATCTTTTGGATCGAGTTTGTGAACGATCACTTTTTTACCGTTCAGATTTTCAACACCTATCGAATCGACAAGCGGATTTGCAAAAAGCGATATAGAGAATGTGAGTAAAGGAGTGACTAATAATAAAATCTTAAATTTCATAATAAATTATAATACAGTAATTTACAAGTTCAACACTATTAAGCCCGATCTGTTTTTTAAATAGATGAGCTGATTATTATGTAGTACAAACGCCTCGGGTTGCATTTTTTGTATAGCATTGTTTAACAAATCGTGATACAAAAGGGTACCCTCCTCGTTAAATACAAACAAGTGCTGTTCAAGATGCTCCTGCAAAAGCGTGTGCAAAGATACAATTCTGAAACTATTGTAACTGATATAATGAACCGCATTTGCATGTACACTGAAGGGTAAATATAATTTATTTATCTCCGTTGCGGGTATTAGTTCCGGGATGATGATCTGATTATTCAAGGGCTGATCAATTACCGTTTCGTAGGCCCTGATTGTGCCGCCTGTTTTAACATCAATTAAAAATAATTTCTTAGGCTGCAACTGGGCATTATATACTATTGGCCCGTTTACCGAAAGATGATCAAACGCCAAAGTAAAATTGCTCCACAACTCTTTGCCCGATACAGCTTCAATAGCGGTGATGCCTTTATGTACAGGCCCTGTGGCCGACTGATAATTGTGCAGCAGCAACACCCCATTATACGCAGCTTCAATACCGGTGAGCCAGCGCTCGGGGGTGGTTAAACCTTCAAAATAAATATCACCGCTTTGCAGGTTCAGGGCCGAAAAACTCACCTGTTTATTGGCATGGTCCCTGATCTCGAGGAACAGCGTTTGGCTGCTCTTGTCAATTTCCATACGCCAAACCGGGGCCTGGTAAGTTTTGCTGATGAAGGGTAAAAGCGAAGTCATAAAGAGTGCAAATATGCTCATTAAAATCAAAACTGTTTATCTTTACCAAACATTGCCGCTGGCGGCATGTTACACTTAAAAACATCACATTTATTTATGAACGCTAAAGAAATAAGCCTCGAAGAAGTTAAAGTAAAACCGGTAGTTGACCACCTGAACGACCTGCTGGCCAATTACCATATCCACTACCAAAAACTGCGCGGCTGCCATTGGAACGTTAAAGGCACAAGCTTTTTTACCCTGCACCTCAAATTTGAAGAATTATATACCGCAGCGCTTGTTACCATTGATGAGCTTGCCGAAAGGATCCTGAGCCTTGGCAAACCTCCTATCAGCACGTTTAAAGATTATATCGAAACATCAAGCATCAAAGAGATCCAAACCATTGGCTTAAAAGACACCCTGATGGTGAAAGCCGTTATTGAAGATTTGGCTGCACTGATAAAAATGGAACGCGAAATATTGAATATCACTGCTGATGCCGGCGACGACGGCACCAATGATATGATCAACCGTTTCATGCAATTCAATGAAAAAAATACCTGGATGCTCCGCTCCTTCGTAAACGAGGACTAATCCGCAGATAATCCTACTGTAAAAAAGCCGTAATCAGTTAACCTGGTTACGGCTTTTTTCAAAAACGGACTTTACATCGATTTGCACATTTAGTATATTTGCAGTGGACAAAACGCATCATTTTTGCGATGCAGATGTTCTGTTATTTTCCTATGGTGTAATGGTATCACGTCAGATTCTGGCTCTGAAGATTGAGGTTCGAGCCCTTGTAGGAAAACATATTTTGGAAAGCCTTCCGTTATCGGGAGGCTTTTTTATTTAGCTATACCAGTTCCCCACTACGCCGACCTACTGTGTGTACACATCTTATAAAAAAATGTCATTTCGATTGAGCAGGGGCGGGCTGAGAGGTGGAGCGAAAGAGAAATCTTCTACATCAGGCTGTACACTTATAGCTGTAAAAGCAGAGCGTAGAAGATTTCTCCTCACCTCCGATGCGCAACGCCACCCTTGGTTCGTCGAAATGACATTTTTTTATTAATTGATAAAATTAAAAAGATGTGCACACACCGTACCTACGCCGACCGCGTAGCTTTCTCAATACTATCCCACATTTCATCCGGTATCATTTCAAGCCCGCTGAACTGACCAGCACCCTGCAGCCATTCTCCCCCATCAATCGTAATTACTTCACCATTGATATACCCTGAAAAATCAGATACCAAAAAGGCGGCCAGGTTTGCCAGTTCCTGGTGCTCTCCTACCCGCTTAAGCGGTACCCTGTTTTTGAAATCGAACTTCTGGGCCATATCACCCGGCAACAACCTTTCCCAGGCACCCTTTGTAGGAAACGGGCCCGGCGCAATGGCATTGGCACGGATACCATGCCTGCCCCACTCAACCGCTAAAGACCTGGTCATGGCCAGCACGCCACCCTTCGCACAGGCCGAGGGCACAACGTAAGCCGAACCTGTAAAGGCATAAGTAGTGATAATATTCAGTATGTTACCGGGCATTTTCTCTTTGATCCAATATTTGCCTAAAGCCAGTGAACAATTAGCTGAACCTTTTAAAACGATATCAATGATAGCCGAAAACGCATTTGCCGATAAACGCTCGGTAGGCGAAATAAAATTACCTGCCGCGTTATTCAACAGTACATCAACCTGCCCAAACGCTTCAATGGCTTGTTGCAACATCTTTTCAACTTCATCATATTTCCGCACATCGCAGGCAATCGGCAATACCTTGCTGCCTGTTTCTACTTTCATTTCAGAAGCTGTTTGCTGTAGCACTTCCAGCTTACGGCTGGTGATTACCACGTTAGCACCCAAATGCAAAAAGTAAGTCCCCATTGCTTTGCCCAAACCTGTTCCGCCACCGGTTACAATGATGGTTTTCCCTTTCAAGGCATCATCTCTCAACATTCCACCGTTTTTTGCGGGATTGTAGTTTGCAGCATCATTTGGAGTTGTCGGATCAGTCATCGTCAATTATTTAACAGCGGTATTTTTTGATTTTAAATTTTGGATCATCATTTGAAGGCCTTGCCTGGTTTCAGGCGCCCACCATTGCTTCAACATTTTGTTCAGGGTATCGGTTTGATCGGCTTTTAGTTTATCTGTAAGCTCCTCACGCAGGTTTAGTTTACTCTCAGTCCAGGTAACCGGGTTTAGTTTCATGTAAGTGGTTACTTTTTCTATGGCCGCGTTCATTAATTTGCCTGGCTCAACAACTTCATCGATCAGTCCGGACTCCAGCGCTTCATCCACTTTAAGCAGCTTTCCCTCCATTAAATATTGATAAGCCTTACGCTGACCAAGCCAAAATGAATACAGATTAAAAACACTATCAGGAACAATAATACCTACCGGAACTTCATTTAGCCCGATGATAAATGTCCCTGCGGCCATTACCCGGTAATCGCAGCAAATGGCTAATATGCAGCCACCTGCGGGGCTATGACCGCTTATGGCCGCTACCAGTGGTTTCCTGAAAGCTGCTAAAGTATTTTGCAGGGCTAAAAAATCTATCCAAAACTGACGGCTTTGCTCTTCGTTATAATCATAAGCCTCAATCAGGTCGATCCCTGACGAGAAAAAGCCTTCCTTACCGGTTAAAATAACCCCTCCTACACTGTCATCATTCTCCAGTGTTTTTATACAGGCGTCCAGCTCTTTAACCATTTCATGATTGATGGCATTTGACCGGCCCCGGTTTAGCGAGATTGTAACCAGCTTACCCTGTATGGTTGTTTGAAATGTATTCATCCGGTTAATCAGTTTACAAGAGTGGGATCCTCGCTCACTTCGCAGGGATACATTTTATCTATTGCGGCTTTATATTTTTCGGTGATCACCTTCCGTTTCATTTTCCCAGTTGGTGTAAGTTCGCCACTATCTATCGACCATTCATCGGGAAGCAGGGTAATTTTCTTCACCTGTTCAACGTGATTAAATTCAGGATTATAGGTATTGATAATTGATTGATAAAGCTCGATCACCCGGGCATCTTTAACTAATTCACTGTTAGATGAAAAAGTGATGTCATTTTCCTTACACCAGGGTTTCAAATGGGTGTAAGATGGAACAATCAGCGCAGCAACAAATTTCTTTTCCGAGCCAACAACCATCATCTGCTCAATAAAATAATTTTCCTTCATTTTATTTTCGATAGGCAGCGGGGCCACATATTTACCGCCCGAGGTTTTGAAGATCTCTTTTTTACGATCAGTTATTTTCAGGAACGAATCTTTGTCCAGTTCACCTATATCACCGGTGTGGAACCATCCGTCTTCCAGTACTTCTGCCGTAAGCTCAGGATTTTTATAATATCCCAGCATAACATTAGGGCCTTTGCAAAGGATCTCGCCATCAGGTGCAATTTTAACCTGCACACCGCTCAGCAAGCGGCCCACGGTACCAAATTTCCGGTCGCTTTTCTGATAACAGTTAACAGCAATTACCGGCGAGGTTTCGGTAAGCCCATAACCTTCCATTATAACAATATTGGCGGCGGTGAAAATTCTTTCCAGCTTAAGGGGACAGGCCGAACTACCTACTACTATAGCCGTTATATTTCCGCCTATGGCAGCACGCCATTTGCTGTAAACCAGTTTATCGGCTATGGCCAGCTTGATCTTATACCATAAACTGGTATTATTAATTTCATACGCTTCGGCCACCCTTACCGACCAGAAAAAGATCTTCCTTTTAATACCGGTTAGCTTCTGCCCCTGCACCATAATTTTTTCAAACACTTTTTCGAGCAAACGGGGAACTGCGGTAAAGAGTGAAGGCTTTATTTCTTTCATGTTTGCCCCAATGGTATCCATACTCTCGGCATAGTAAATAGAGAAACCGTAGTACAGATAAACATAGGTACACATCTTTTCAAAAATGTGGTTCATGGGCAAAAAGCTCAAAACACGCTTCTCTTTCAGCGGGATCCGGTTAAGGATATCGCCGGATGCCATCGCATTGGTCATGATATTTTTATGCGTAAGCATTACGCCTTTAGGCCGACCGGTGGTCCCTGAAGTATAAATGATAGTTGCCACATCGTTTTCGGTGATCTGACCAGCTATTTGCTGTATTTTTTGCAGATCGCCATCTTTTAAAGGTTTGAGCAATGTTAACCAATGATTACATCCATCGATACTGTCAAAAGTAAAAATGGCTTTTAAGGAGGGGATATTTAGCTGTACCTCTTTAACCTTATCGCATAAGTCTTTAGTGCTTACAAATACGTATTTAACTTCGGCTTCATTTAAAATCTGCTCAATTTCTTTAGTGCCCGTGTTGGGATATAGCGGAACCAATATTGCGCCCGTTTGCTGCACTGCCAGGTCGGTTATTACCCATTCGGGCCGGCCGTTACTTATCAGCCCTATTTTATCGCGGCCTTCGGTAGTATTATCGCCACCCGAAATTCCCAGGTCCAACAAGGCCGCAGATAACTGGTTGATCATGGTATGCACTTCTTCGGTGCTATATGACCTCCAGTAACCATTCTCCTTTGCATTCAAAAAGTCAGCCCTGGGCACTTTGGCCTGGGTAGCTATGCAATCAAACAATCTTGTCGCTTTTTCCATGTTTGCAGCAATTATTTAGATAATGGTAATTTCCTATAACAGTTCAAATACACCCGCCGCACCTTGACCGGTGCCCACGCACATGGTAACCATACCATATTTTTTTTCCCGCCGCTTCAATTCGTTAAAAAGCTGAACAGAAAGTTTGGCTCCGGTGCAGCCAAGCGGATGACCAAGTGATATCGCGCCGCCATTAACGTTTACAATGTCGGGGTTAAGCTCCAGTCCTTTTATTATGGCCAGTGATTGCGAAGCAAAGGCCTCGTTCAACTCTATCAGCTCAATATCCTGCTGCTTCATCCCTGCCATTTTTAATACTTTGGGAATGGCTACCAGCGGACCAATCCCCATAATCCGGGGCGGCACACCTGCAACCGCGTAGTTAACCAATCGGGCAATGGGCTTAAGGTTATTCTCTTTCAGAAAGCGTTCGCTAATCACCATCACAAAAGCTGCTCCATCGCTGGTTTGCGACGAGTTGCCGGCGGTTACCACGCCCTTTGCATCAAATACCGGTTTAAGCTTAGCCAATGCATCAATTGAGGTATCGCTGCGCGGACCTTCATCTGTATCTACCTTAAATTCCCTCTTTTTTTTCTTGCCGCTCTCATCTACATAGGTCTCCACAATGTTTACCGGTGCTATCTCATCTTTAAACTTGCCCTCCTTAATGGCGCTGATGGCTTTTTGATGCGAGTTATAAGCAAACTGGTCCTGCTCTTCGCGACTGATATGATATTCCCTGGCCACAGCTTCGGCAGTGAGGCCCATCCCCCAATAGTAATCGGGGTGTGCAAGGGCAATATCGGCGTTTGGAATAATGCGCCAGCCCCCCATCGGGATCAGGCTCATACTTTCCACACCACCGGCAATAATGCAATCGGCAATGCCACTGTGTATTTTTGCCGATGCGATGGCGATTGTTTCCAGGCCCGATGAACAATAGCGGTTTACTGTCATGCCGGGAACCTTATCAGTATCAAGCGCCATTAACGAAATGAGCCGGGCTACATTCAATCCCTGTTCGGCTTCAGGCGTAGCATTGCCCACGATCACATCGTCTATCTGCTCTTTATCCACGTTGGGCACCGATGCCAGCAGGTGCCTGATAACATCCGCTGCAAGCGTATCCGGACGGGTAAACCTGAACCCGCCCCGGGTAGCTTTTCCAACAGCGCTGCGACTGGCTGCCACTATATATGCGTTCATTTTATTGAGATTTTATACTATTTAAAATTTAGTTCCTTAACACTTTTCCGCCGGTTAAAATAGACTGGATCCGCTCAAGCGTTTTCTTTTCGGTGCAAAGCGAAACAAAAGCTTCACGTTCCAGCCCCAGCAAATATTCTTCGCTCACCATTGAAGGCTGGGACAGGTCGCCGCCAGAAAGTACATAGGCCAGTTTCTGCGAAATCTTCACATCATGTTCGCTGATGTAATTACCACTGTACATGGTATTGGCACCCACATAACCCAAACCCAGCGCTTGTTTACCCAGCACCCTGATATCACCGCGCGGAATAGGCTGTATGTACCCTTCATTTGCCATCTGCAGGCATTGTTGTTTAGCCTCGGCAAGCAGCCTGTCGCGGGATACCACGACTACATCCCTACCCTTTTTGAGGTAGCCAAATTCAAAAGCTTCATAAGCCGAAGTGGATACTTTAGCCTGGCCAATGGTTAAAAAGCGGTCGCGGAAATTATTGAGTTCAACATCACCATCCTGGAGTTCGTCTGAAAGGCGCAGGGCAAATTCTTTTGTACCCCCGCCGCCCGGTATCAAACCAACACCAAATTCAACCAGGCCCATGTATAGTTCTGCATGAGCTACCACCTTATCGGCATGCAGGCACATTTCGCAACCGCCGCCCAAAGCCATTTGATGAGGGGCTATTACCACCGGAATAGACGAATAGCGGATCCGCATCATGGTATTCTGGAAGGCCTTTATTACCATATTCAACTCATCAAATTCCTGTTCAACGGCCATCATGAATATCATGCCTACGTTAGCCCCGGCACTGAAATTGGCACCCTCATTTGATATAACAAGGCCTTTGTAACTTGCTTCGGCAAGGGTGATGGCCTTATTTATGCCCTCTATTACCTCGCCACCTATCGTATTCATTTTAGTATGAAATTCAAGGTTCAGGATGCCATCGCCAATATCGGTAATGGTAGTACCGCTGTTTTTCCACACGGTATTTGTTTCGCGGATATTATTGAGCAAAATAAGCCCTTCCGTACCCGGAATTATCTTGTAGCTTTTCGATTGGATATCATAGTACAGGCGTTTGCCATCCTCTAACTTATAGAAGCTTTTTGCTCCTGCCACAAGCATGTCGTAAACCCATTGTGCAGGTTTGTTCCCGGCAGCTTCCATAGCTTTTACCGTATCTTCAACACCAAGCGCATCCCACTTTTCAAAGGGGCCCAATTCCCAGCCAAAACCGGCGTTGGTGGCAGCATCTATTTTGTAAAGCTCGTCGGCTATTTCGGGAATGCGGTTACTGGCATAAGCAAATAACTGGTAAAAGGTGCTGCGGTAAAAATCGCCGGCTTTGTCTTTTGCTGCAACCAGGATCCTTAGCCTTTCTTTCAGGTTATCAACCGCTTTTGTAGTTTCGAGCGAAGCGAATTTTACTTTTTGGGAAGGTTTGTACTCAAGCGTTTTCAGGTCGAGCGCATAAAACTGGTTTGCACCGTCACTCTTTTCTTTTTTATAAAATCCCTGACCTGTTTTACTGCCAAGCCAGTTATTTTTCACCATTCCATCCACAAATGCGGGGATCCTGAATAATTCCCGGGCCTCATCATCCGGTGCGTTTTTGTAAAGGCCATTGGCAACGTGCACCATCGTATCTAAACCAACCACATCATTGGTACGGAAAGTGGCCGATTTAGGGTGCCCTATTACCGGCCCGGTCAACTTATCAACCTCTTCAACAGTCATACCGGTTTGCTCCACGTAGTGCAGCACGCTCATGATGCTAAAAACCCCGATGCGGTTACCTATAAATGCAGGGGTATCCTTGGCCAACACGGTGGTTTTCCCCAGGTATTTTGCACCATACTCCATCAAAAAGTCAACTACACTTGCCAGCGTATCTTTTGTGGGGATGATCTCCAGCAATTTTAAATAACGCGGCGGGTTAAAGAAATGGCTGCCGCAAAAATGTTTTTTAAAATCATCGCTCCTGCCTTCGGCCATTAAATGGATCGGGATGCCGGATGTATTTGAGGTGATCAGCGTTCCGGGTTTTCTGTACTTTTCTACAGTTTCAAATACTTGCTGTTTAATATCCAGCCGTTCAACCACCACTTCTATCACCCAGTCGCAATCAGCAATTTTGGGCATATCATCCTCGAAATTGCCGGTTGTGATACGTTTTGCGAATGATTTGAGGTAGATGGGCGAAGGGTTTGATTTTAGAGCAAAATCAAGCGCATCGTTCACAATTTTGTTCCGCGCTTTCTTATCTGCCGATGGGGCATCCTTAGGTACAATATCAAGCAACAATACCTGTACGCCGACATTTGCAAAATGACAGGCTATACGACTGCCCATTACTCCCGACCCCAATACTGCAACCTTCTTTATAATTCGTTTAGCATCCATTAGTATCTGCATGTTTTATTAATTCTTTAATTTATTCGGCCCGCGACCAGGTAGTTGTACGCCCGAAAAGTGAAATGCCGATATATCCGCGGATATCCAGGGTTCCACCTTTGTAGGTCATTTTGCAGGAGTACGTTTTACCGTTATTAGGGTCATAAATTGTTCCGCCTGTATATTTGTTATCGCCATCTTTTACAAAATCGGCCAATACAGGTAAACCCAGCCTCGGCCTTGAGCGCAGTT
This sequence comes from Mucilaginibacter sp. Mucisp86, assembly GCF_047324315.1. NCBI lineage: Bacteria > Pseudomonadati > Bacteroidota > Sphingobacteriia > Sphingobacteriales > Sphingobacteriaceae > Mucilaginibacter > Mucilaginibacter sp. Mucisp86. Next base: position 4,989,907 of record NZ_CP168503.1, on the reverse strand, counting down.
TTTCATCGCTATTCATTTCGTCAACTTTAGGCTTCCCGTTTTTCAGGGGTTCCTTAAGCCATACCACCTTACCGTAAAACTTGCCGTTGCTTTCTTTAGTGATCTGGATTTTGGCACTCTTTACATCATTGTACCATAAACCTTCAATTTTATCGGTTTGCGCTTTTGCGTTGATGCTTACTGCCACAACCGTTAACAGGATTAATGCAAAAAGGACGAAATGTTTCTTTGATACTGACATTGCCTGAGGTTTATTTTTATAAATAAGATCAGCTCTTTTTTAAAGCAGGCACATGCTTTTCAGATTTCACCAAATAGTAAGATCCGGCATCAGAAGCCTTCTAAAAAAAGAGACAGGTAGAATTATAAAATGGTTAAATAATTTAGTCCCGGCATAATTACCGGGTGGTTTATAATAACAAATATCTATTTCTGCAGCGCTTTATAAAGGTCTAAACGGCGGAAACATTTGTCAATATTTCGGAATTAAAGCTAACTGGTTTTATTTGATAATTGTGCTACAAGCAGGATATATTGCTGCATGGCATCATCGGTAGTAATGCCTTTCTGTTTTAACCATGCATCACACTTTGCTTTAGCCACAAAATCAAACATACCCGGAGGGTTTTCTGTATTGATGTCGCCTTCCGTTGCCTGTTTATATAAACTGTACAGGCGTAGTAATGTTTCATTATCAGGCTTTGAAGGCAATTCTTTACTCTCTTTAACTGCTTTTTCAAAGGCGTCTTTCATATCGGTCATAGATAAATTATTTAAAAGCTAAAAAGCTGAAGGCATAAAGCCTAAAGCTTATAAACTGATATTCAATACCATTTAATTATTTCAGGCTGGATTGGCTTCTTCCACATAATCGCTGCTGCGGGGTGCTTTCATAAACATTTGGCTTAACGCTGCAGGTAATATGGCCAGTTTGCGCTTTTCCATATCAATCCATGAGCCCTCGGCATTTACAATAGCAGCTTTAACACCATCGCCCCGGTACAGTTCATGCCTGATTGCCCAGCGGGATCCATCTGGCCGGGATTTGATAAGCTCGCAGGTTACCCTGATCTGCTCGTTGATCCCAATCTCGCGCAGGTAGATCATCTCTTCCCTGAATAATACAGGCCCTATTTTGTATTCATAAAGTGTTGGCAGTTTTAAACCCAGGCTTTCCAGCATAATGATGCGGGCTTGCGCTGCAAAATCGGCATAAGCAGAATGCCTCATGTGCTGGTTCGAGTCTATCTGCGACCACAGCACCTGTCCTTCATAAAAAAACTCCATAGCCCTGATTATTTTATTGATGATGTTCCTTAAACTTTTTTACAGCCGCTGTTAATCGTGGTAAAATCTCTAAAGCATCACCAACTACGCCGTAATTGGCGGCTTTAAAAAATGGGGCTTCCGGATCCTTGTTGATCACTACAATAGTTTTTGAACCATTAACACCGGCCAGGTGCTGTATAGCCCCTGAGATCCCCACCGCTATATACAAATTAGGGCGTACAGTACCGCCTGTTTGGCCCACATGTTCATGATGCGGCCGCCAGTGCGAATCGGCCACCGGGCGTGAGCAGGCGGTGGCGGCACCCAGCTCTTTTGCCAGGTCCTCCAGAATGCCCCAGTTTTCAGGTCCTTTTAATCCGCGGCCACCCGAAACAACCAGTTCGGCATCAGCAAGCGGTACCTCACCGGTTACTTTATTTACCGATTTAACCTTTACGCCGAAATCCTTTTCGCTAAAGCTTACATCCAGTTGCTCAACAACCGCCTTACCCCCCAGCTTTTTCACCGGGAATGTATTAGGCATCAGCATAATTACCTTTACCTCACTTAAAATATTTGCATACGCAAATGCTTTACCCGAAAACACGGCTTTTTTAATCACAAATCCTTTTTCCGTATCAGGGTATGAGAGCGCACCGGCCACAAGCCCTGCCTGTAGCTTTACAGCCACCCGCGGGGCCACTGCCCTGCCTTTTAGATCATGAAGGGTTACAATTACTTTACTATTCTCCTTCTGTGCTGCGGCTATCAGCGCACCGGCATATGCCCTGGAATGCAGCTCATCTAACCGGCTATCGGCAACGTGCAGTACTTTTTGTGCACCATACTGGCCAAGGCCTTCCATTTCGGCAACGGCAACACTGCCCAAAGCAATGGCAGTTACTGTAGTACCCATTTTTTCAGCTACCTGCGCGGCATATTGCACTGCTTCAAAGCTTTGTTTTTTTATGATTCCCCCGGTATGTTCTACCAATACTATTACAGACATTTTTTTATTTTTTTAGTTAGATAAAAGCTAAAAGCAGAATGCAAAGCTTAAAGCAATAATTTGATGATCAAATACTACTATCAGATTCCATATAAGATGCTCCGGTGCACAAACTATAAGTGTTCGGAAGATTTTTTAATTCCCTCCCCTCGGGAGGGGTGCGGCCGGAATGTGCGTTGGCAGGGAGGGGTTTGTTCGCCATTTCAGCCGAACAGGTGTATTGATGAACCCCTCCCTACACCCTCCCAGAAGAGGGAATCGCACAATCCCCATACTTTTTAAATCTTCCGACCACCTGTGGACGGACAATAGATATCATTATTAAATAACTTTAGCTTCTGTATGCAACAGTTCCACCAGTTCATCCAGGTTATCCGGGCTTACAAGTTTGATACCAGCTTTAGCGGGCGGCAGTTCATAGGAAATTATTTCGGTTACTGCCGGTACTTTTGAAGGCGTGATAACCTTTAACGGACGGGTACGGGCAGCCATGATGCCGCGCATATTAGGTATCCGTGCTTCGGCGACACCTTTTTGACAGGAAATGATTGCCGGCAAATTACAAACATCCGTTTCTTCGCCGCCTTCAATTTCACGCGTTACCACAGCTGTATCAGCCTCTACCAGGATGCCGGTTGCAAAACCGATGTAATCGACATCCAGCAATTCGGCCAGCATGGCGCTTGTAGTGCCATTGTTATAATCGATAGATTCTTTGCCGCATAAAATAAGGTTATAGCCAACTCCGGCAGCATATTCGGCTATATAACGGGCGGTTTCGTAAGGGTCACTACTCTCTGCATCAATGCGAATGGCTTCATCACCACCCAACGCCAGTGCTTTCCTGATCACGGGCTCAACGTCGGCCTTACCCACGGTTACCAGGTGAACATTGGTTGCGATGCCGCTTTCTTTTAATTCGATAGCTTTGATCAACGCGTACCATTCATCGTATGGGTTGATCACCCAGGTAACGCCATCACTGTTAACCGAGGTGTTATTATTTTTCAATACAATTTTGGTGCTCGTGTCTGGCACCTGGCTTATACACACTAATATTCTCATTATCAGTTTTTCGTTTTTTTAGGTTGATATTATTTAAGGGAGATGAAGGCTTCCGCAAATCCAAGCGAAGGACGTTTAACAATGCAGGGTGGACACATCTTGTCAATGAAAATAAATCAATAAAATCGAATGTCATTTCGAATGAACCAGCTGGGGTTGCGTTGCGGGGTGAGGAGAAATCTTATAGATCATGCTCTGAACCATCCATACGGCTCTGCAAGGTGTATAAGATTTCTCTTTCGCTCCACCACTCAGCTCTGCCCCTCCTCAATCGAAATGACATTTTCTTTTATTTAAAAAATGTGCCCACATGATAGTCTCAAAAGTTTTTTTAATTAAAAGCAATATTTATTTTCGGCGATCAGTTTTGCAGCAATATTTCTGCGTGCCTGGGTGGTATTAATGTCTTCAGTTTTGGTGAAGCGCTTAAGGCCCATCAGCATCATCCTTCTTTCGTCACCTTCGGCAAAGGAGTTTAGTGCTTCTTTACCCGATTTGGCAATATGTTCGGCAGCATCATTGATGAACACCCGCATCATATCCAGTTGTTCTTTGCAGGCTTCTTCGCCCCTTAAACCAACCAGTTTCTCCACCCTCAATTGCAGCGATTCGCTTACATAAAGTTCAATCAGCATATCGGCCAGGTTCATCAATACTTCCTGCTCTTTGCTCAATTGCATCATTAGTTTTTGAACAGCTGCGCCGGCTACCATCAATATCGCCTTTTTAAAATTGGCTATGTATTTCTTTTCCTTTATGAACAGACCATCTTCTTCAGCGGCACCAAAATCGGGGATGCTCATCAATTCACCGGCTACTTTCTGGGCAGGCCCCATGAGGTCAAGCTCGCCCTTCATGGCACGTTTGAGCATCATATCAACGGTTAACAGGCGGTTAATTTCATTAGTACCTTCAAAAATCCGGTTGATCCTTGAATCGCGGTACGACCTGTCCATCGGCGCTTCGGCGCTGTAGCCCATACCACCGTAAATCTGTACCCCTTCATCGGTCACATAATCCAAAACTTCTGAAGCATGAACTTTAAGGATCGCTGCTTCTATGGCAAACTGCTCAGTCCCTTTCAGTTTGGCTTTGTTTTCATCAAGGCCCGAGGCGATTAACATTTCTGTTGCCTCCTCCATATTCTGACTGGCCCTGTACACTGCCGATTCCGAGGCATAGGTACGGATGGCCTGTTCGGCCAGTTTATATTTTATAGCACCGTATTTGGAAATGGCCCGCCCGAACTGTTCCCGTTCATTAGCGTAACGTACCGATGAGGTGATCACATCTTTACTTGCACCAACTGTTCCGCCGCCTAATTTTATACGGCCGAGGTTTAGAATGTTGACCGCGATCTTAAATCCGTTCTGCCTTTCGGAAAGGAGATTTTCAACCGGCACCTTGCAATCATTGAAAAACACCTGGCGGGTTGAGCTTCCCTTGATACCCATTTTATGTTCTTCCGTATTGAGCGAAAGGCCTTCAAAATCTTTTTCAACAATAAATGCGCTCAGGTTTTCATCGTCATCTATCTTGGCGAAAACGGTAAATACATCTGCGAAGCCCGCGTTGGTGATCCACATTTTTTGACCGGTGATGAGGTAGTGCTTACCATCGGCAGAAAGCGTCGCCCTTGTTTTACCCGAATTGGCGTCCGAGCCCGCGGCTGGTTCTGTAAGGCAATAAGCTCCTTTCCACTCACCGCTTGCCAGCTTGGGGATATATTTTTGTTTTTGGGCATCGTTGCCATAATATAATATAGGCATGGTGCCGATACCCGTATGTGCCGAAAATGCCACTGAAAATGAGTGACCAGCGCCCAGCTTTTCGGTAACCAGCATGGCGGTTTTAAAATCCTTACCGAAACCGCCGTATTCTTCGGGTACTGATATGCCTAACAATCCCAATGCACCAGCTTCATCCATTAAATGACGCATTAATCCCTCCTCCTGTTCATCAATTCGCTGCAAATTTGGCGTTACCTGCTGTGCAAGAAAATTGGTACATGTTTCAGCGATCATCAACTGCTCTTCATTCCATTCTTCGGGAATAAAAACGCTATCCGCGGAAGTTTCCCTGATCAGAAACTCCCCTCCTTTTATGGCTTTCATCGGTTCTGTGGCATTCATAAAGTTTTTCTGGTTTATAATCAGGGGTAAAATTAGACGCATTACCAAGCCAAAGAAAGGGCAGCAATGCGGAGATATTAGTCAAAAAGTCGGAAATGATGGGGTGAAGGATGAGGTGGGGGGATAATGGTATAAATGTTTAGGATGCGACAAAAAATGTCATTGCGAGGAGGAACGACGAAGCAATCGCATGCTATACAGGGCGGCCGTGCCTCTGTGCGATTGCCGCGCTATCGCTTATAATGACGTGATTGTAAATTATTGATTATTAGCTATATTTTTTTGATCAGTTTTATGAATATAGGCGTTGCCTGCGGCCCATGCTATCCGCTCATACTGCACAAGCATTAGCCACAAGGCCGGTATCCGCTCCTATCACTAACGCGGCCCCGCGCACCATCGCTGAGATATATTTTATACGTCATTACGATTTTTTTTAGGGGTTCCCTGATGGTTTCTCGCAATGACATGTTTTTTATCAATGCGCAGATATCGCCCTGTAATCAGATGGCGACATCCCGGTATGTTTTTTGAAATATTTGCCAAACGAAGATTGATCAGGGAAATGGATATTCTCGGCGGCCCGGGCAATGCTGATCTCATGGTTTCTTAGCAATACTTTAGCTTCGAGGATAACTGCATCATCTATCCATTCGCCGGCGGTTCTCCCGGTTACTTCCTTAATGGTTTCTGTTAAATGCTTGGAGGAAACATAAAGTGCATCGGCATAATACTGCACGTTGCGGTGTTCTTTATAATGATGGAAAACCAGGGCCTGGAAAAGCACATTCAGTTCCTGTTTCCTGGTTTGTTTGCCTTTTATTATGGTATGCTGCTTTTCATAAATAGCCTGGATCTCATAAAGCAATGTCATTAAAATGCTCCTGGATATTTCAACGTGGTATGGATGTCCTTCACGTGCCAGTTTCTGCTGGATCAATAGATAAATCTCCAGTATCATTTTCGCGTCGGCACTGTCAGGGTAGATCACAGGGATAGATGCACTGTTAAAATAACTGAACGATTCGAGAAAATGACTGTTAACACTATTTTCGATCAGAAAAGCTTTGCTAAAAACAACAAAGCGGCATAAAAAATCAGGACTGCTGTTGTAGATCCTTAAAACATGAAAGGGGGTTGCCAACAGCATGGCATCCGGCCGGGCATCGTAGATCTGCAGATTTACTTCAACCTTAGCTGTACCGCGGGTGCAAATACCTATAATATAGCCATCCGAACGATAAGGATATTCGCTCAAACTCAGTAATTGCTTTTCGTCAACAACAAAAAAATCGGCGCCGGCCAGCTTGTCCGCGTAAAGATCTGCAAATTTTGATAAGCTTAATTGTCCAACCTTATTATTCATATGATTCAATATTACAATTCAACTGCTGTATTCGTCAAAAAATTATAAAAAAGACAGTTGTAATGTGGTTTTTCTTGTTTGTTATTAAAAATAAGCTTTATCCGACTTTTTGACTAATATCTCCGCATTATAGCCCTTTTTTTCTTCCCAATCCAAACTAATTTTATCCCTGACAGTTTCAAATTGTAACCTTTAAGCAATTTCCTGTCGCGAACCAATTATAATTTTATGAGAAAATTTCTACTCCTGGTGCTTACCATGGCACCGCTGTTAGCCTATTCCCAGGGTTTCCAGGTTAATTTGGAAGGGCAAAAGCAAATTGGCATGGGCCATACCGGTACGGGTATTGTACAGGATGGCGCTTCCGTATTTTTTAACCCGGGTGCTATGGCCATGCTGCCCGAAAATTACATACAGGGAGGAATAAGCCCCTTATTGTTCAAATCTGTTTTTAACCCGGCCGGAACATCAATCCAAAATCACACTTCAAATAAAGTAGCGACCCCGTTCCAGGCTTATGCCGTATGGGGGCCAAAATCGTCTTTCTGGAAATTAGGAGTTGGTGTTTATACCCCTTTTGGCGGTTTAACCGACTGGGGCAACACCTGGCAGGGTAAATATGTGCTGGAAAGCCTTAATCTGAAAGCCATTTATATTCAACCTACCCTGAGTGTAAAACTGGCCGATTGGATGAGTATTGGCGGAGGATTTGTTTACAACCACGGCAGCGTTGATTTGACCAGGGCTATTCCGCTGGCAAACAGCAATGGCGATCCAGGCCAGGCCCGGCTGAAAGGCAGCGGCAAAGGCTACGGATGGAATGCCGGCGTTTACTTTAAAACGGAGGCGGGTATCACCGTTGGTATTACGCACCGCTCGCAGGTAAATACTACTATTCCGGCCGGTGATGCTATTTTTACTGTGCCTTCGTCATTACAAAGCAGCTTTCCGCAGCCCAATACTTTCAGATCAACCATACCATTGCCGGCCACTAATTCCATCGGCTTCGGATTTTATCCGGGCAGTAAATGGATCGTGGCGCTGGATGTTAACCTCGTTAACTGGGATAGCTATAAGACATTATCATTTGATTATAAAACCAATACAGCCGTATTACAGGACACCCATTCTGCCCGGAATTACCAGCAGGCGTATAGTTTACGCGGAGGCGCTCAATACAAGGCAAATGATAAGCTGGCCCTGCGTTTCGGCGGCGGCTACGCCAGTACCGCTGTTTTGGATGGCTATGTAACTCCCGAAGCGCCCGATGCCAACAGGGTTTACGGCACCCTGGGTTTAGGTTATACCGTTGCTAAGCACCTCGATATTGATATCTCCTTTGAGTATGAGCACCTGATGCAGCGTACTCAAACTAATTTCGAGTCGCAATTATCTGGATCATTTAAAACTGATGTGTATATACCAGGTATCTCATTGGCCTATCATTGGTAATCTTTTAAAGAAATCAATACATGAAAACGTTTAAACTACATATTTATATTATTGCAGGCTTACTTTTATTAGGTGCCTGCAAGCCCGAAATCCATACGCCAAAGCCGTCTGCAGGTTCTGTTGATTTTTCACGATACATTGCGTTGGGTAATTCGCTCACTGCCGGGTATGCCGATGGGGGCTTATATCTTGCGGGTCAGCAAGTATCTTATCCAAGCATTATAGGTAAGCAAATGCAGTCGGTTGGCGGCGGCACGTTTTCGCAGCCATTATTCAGTACCGCCCAGGCAAACGGATCAGGCTATTTATCGCTCACCGGGTTTAATGCTGATGGCACTCCTATTACCACTCCGGTAACTACCAACCTTGCCATACGCGGTATATTGCCTGTCCCCGGCTTTGGAAACGTTACTTTATATACCAAATACACCGGCGATATCAATAACTACGGCGTGCCCGGTATTAAGCTAATGCATATCACCTATGCGCCATACGGCAATCTTAATGGGTATTTTGAACGCCTGTTGCCCGGTAATGCGCCAACAAACTCCACCACCTATCTTGATTTTGTTATGTCTAAGCCGTTCACCTTCTTCTCGAACTGGCTGGGGAATAATGACGCTTTGGGATATGCCACATCTGGCGGAGCGGGCGACGTACTGACAGATAAAAGCACTTTTGCTGCTTTATATAACGTATTGATAAACACCCTCACCGCCAAAGGGCAAAAAGGTGTGGTTGCAACAGTACCAGATGTAACTTCGATACCATATTTTAATACAATTACGGTTGGTGCAATACTGGCCGGCGTGCAAAAAGCTAATCCGAATGCAAAGGCTTTATATATTAACGCGCTGGTATCGGGAAGCACTTATGCCCCACGCGTGGCAACAGCCAATGATCTCATCATACTTACCTTCCCTACAAGCAAGATCGGGCAGCCGGTTGCAACACCTGTTGGCAATCTGCCTTATGGCTTAACGCCCTATACACCGATAGACAACCAGTATGTACTCGACGAAAAGGAAGTTGCCCTTACCGAGGATTATGTTACTTCTTATAACACCACCATAAAATCTGTAGCAGCATCAAAGGGGTTAGCAGTATTTGATGCGTACACTTTTTTACAAAATATAAAGCAGAACGGCCTGGTGGTTGATGGCGTCAGCGTTAATTCAAATTACATCAGCGGCGGCCTGTTTTCATTGGATGGGGTACACCTTACCCCACGCGGGTATGCTATTGTGGCTAACGAATTTATAAAGGCTATTAATGATAAATACAACTCATCAATACCACAGGTAAATATCTCGGATTATAACGGCGTTAAGTTCCCTTGATCTTTAGTCAGAAGTCTCAAGTCGAAAGCCTTAAGTTCTAAGTCATAAGCAGGATTTACCTCTGCCGACTTAGAACTTAAGGCTTTCGACTTATGACTAAAATCACCCGACTACGTTATCCGGGTCTGATTCATCGCCCGGTTCCCAGAGTTCAATGACGTTGCCTTCCGGGTCAAGGATGTGTAGAAATTTGCCGTAGTCATATTCAGCGATCTCATCAATAATCGTTACATTTTCTTTCCTTAGCTCATCTACCAGTGCAACAAGATTCTCTACCCGGTAATTAACCATAAATGGTTTTGTAGAAGGATCGAAATATTTGGTATCCTGCGGAAACGTGCACCAAGATGTAGACCCTATTTTCGACGGATCATCGGCATGCCGCCAATCAAACGTTGTTCCGTATTGCCCCACTGGCAATCCAAGATTTTTGACATACCACTCGTTCATACCTTTCGGATCGTCGCATTTGAAAAATACGCCCCCAAGGCCCGTTACTTTTTTCATAGTTAAATATGTTTGGATGATTAAAGGTGCAATAACATAGAAGAAAAGTTGTACAACATTTTGAAGATTATTTAACAGTAACTAACTACTTCGTTATGTACAACATCCTGAGCAATTTCCATCTATTTTAAGACATTATCAAATCTGTTTTCAGATCTTTTGTCTATTCCTAACAGCAATTTTAAGCTACATTGCATATCCATTACAAGTAGATTTTATCCTTTGAGCTTATGAATAACCTCTTTTAACTTTTCGTTACTATGGATGGTTTTTAAACCTTCCTCGTAGCCAATCATATAGATTTCTTCGGCAGCATCGGTGTCAAAAATGCCATAGCCACCCAAGCCATGTGGTTCAATAACTATGTCGCACAACATTTTATGTGCATTAAGGCCCGAATTGATCGTTATCATGGCAGCCCTGTCAACCAGGCTTCCGAAAGATTTAATTGTTGATACAACCGGCAAATGATTACAGCAAGAGCCTATGATAAAGTCGCAATTGCCCACCAACGGCTCAACCGGGAAATTATTAAGTATGCCCCCATCAACAAACATATGATCCTTAATGATAATAGGCCTGAAGATGCCGGGTAGGCAGCAGGACGCCAAAATAGCTATGTCCAGTTCGCCCTCGGTAAAGTAAACCAGTTTTGCTTCTCCAATGTCGACCGCCGGAATGGTAACACGCGTTTTAAGCTGTTGAAAGGAGTTATGCGGAATATATTTATTGATCAATACCCGGGTATGTAGTATAGAGATCAAACCGTTGCTGCCAAAGGCCGGGCGCAACAATTTAAGCAGGCTGTTATCTTTAATGATCCTAAGAATTTCTTTTGGTTCATATCCCTCTGCAAAAAAAGCGGCAGCTATTGCGCCTGCACTTGTGCCCGAGATGTGTGAAAACTTAATACCGTGATCGGTCAGCGCCTGCATCACCCCCAAATGGGCGACACCACGTACACCGCCGCCCGACAGCACCAATCCTATCTTTCTTGAGCCGTTTTGATCGATGTTTGTATTCATTTTGTATTAGGTTATCATCAACAGCTAACCAAGGCAGGCTACCTGAACATTGAGGTCAATATATTACTTTATTCAAATAAGGAAAAATTTTCCATCAAATCATATTTGCATATTGAGCAACCGATACTGCTACTTCTTCAAAAAAGACATCGCCGCTGCACTACCCACACCCAATGTTAATCCGGCTGCCACATCGGTAGGATAATGAACACCTAAATACATTCTTGAATAACTTGTAGCCCCGGCCCAAAAAAAAGATGGCGCAATCACGTACCACTTGGGATAAGCAGCAGATAAGGCTGTGGCTGTGGCAAAACTTGATGAGGTATGCCCTGATGGGAAGGAAGTACCGCCAGCCCTGTAAACAGGTGTAATATTGATATTTTGAATAAATGGCCGCGGCCGCTTTACCAGGTGTTTGATCAGCAGCATAAAACCGTAGGATACTGCTGTGCTGCTGGCTACATAGCCCGCGTTTTGCCGCATTTCTTTGTTATTGCTTACAATCCCTCCTACTAATAAACCTGCCGGAATCCCGATATCGCCATACAAAACATTTTTACTCAGAAACATGAAAAAGCCTGTTTGCCCGGGCGTTCGCTGATTTTGGAGATCGATCATCACACGATCATCCCAGCGCTGAATTGCAGGTGGAATAAATGCCGGGCTGTTCACGGTAATTTTCGCCGAATCGGCCTGGGCTAATACTTTGTTTGTGAAGCAAATAAATAAGCCCTGCAAATGAATTAAAACTACCAGAAATTTAAGCGGGGAGATTTTCTTCATAGATGTTCAGCGGCAACTTACTGTACTGCTAATTTAGCTATAAATACCCATTGCAAGGAGATTGTTTGTGCGCTGGGCAGTAAAAGCACGAGCGATGGATAGCCATAGGAATAAGACTTACGAAGTTTTTGAAACTTCGTAAGTCTGGGTTCTTCAACTTACCTGGTCAGGTACAAAGCAGATGTATCTTATTTGTAAACTTACTATTATCTACCCCAATTTCTCAATGATCTCGGCAGCAGTCCCCACCTCGCCTATCCTCGGGAAAATGTATTTGAAGCTGTGAGCATGCGCTTCGGCAAACATATCGGTCATTGCATCGCTGGCAAAGGCGATGTTGTAAGCAAACTCATTAGCCGAGCGGGCTGTGGCTTCAACACCTATGCTGGTTGCTACTCCCGCCAGTACAATTTGCGTAATACCTCTTTTTTGCAGTTCTTCGTGTAAACCAGTGTTATAAAAAGCGCCCCAGGTTTTTTTGGTGATAAAAATGTCTGTTGGTTCGGTTTTAATTTCAGGAGCTATTTCATTCCAGTCGGCCGGGAGTTCGGTCATGCTGTTCGCTTTGTTGTCACGCCTTGTTTTAAAGGCTGCACCTGTTGGTTCTACATGAACAACAACAATGGGTTTTCCGGCCTTGCGAAAGGCTTCCACCAGTTGAGCCGATTTTTCAAGGATATCGGCCATTGGGTGAGCCCCCGTAAGTTGTACAATGTATTTCTGCAAATCTATCAGTACAAGTGCTGTGTTTTGATCAAGTGTAGTTATCATGATAATTTGATTGTTTAATGTTTAAGAAATTGCCTCAGTGGGTTGCTGTTGCATGGCAGCCATTGCTTTCTTTTTAAGCCTGCTGCGCCGTAAAAAACCAAAATGTATAATGCCCAAAAGCAGTGCTATCATGCCTTCGGCCAAAACAGTATCGGGTACACCTATCTTTTGCGAAACCGCACCAATAAGCAAACCGCCAAGCGGCTGCATCCCAAAAAAAGACATCGCGTAATAACTGATTACCCGGCCGCGCATTTCGGGACTTGCAGTAGTTTGAATAATAGTATTGCCAATGGTAACCTGTGACATCATACCGAAACCTATAATGGCCGAGAAAAACAACGCAACAGGGTAGTTGTGCATATGCGAAAATGCGATTAGCCCCACCGCAAATACCAGCGTATTAACAGCAAGGATCTTTTTAAGATCGGTACCGGCACTTAATGAGGCCAGGAAAATGCCGCCACCAAAAGCACCAAGCCCTATTACACTATCAATCACCCCAAATGTTGATGCCCTTCCTTTAAATATATCCTTAGCATAAACCGGTATCAGCGTACTAAAAGGGAGTACAAACAGGCTTATCGAAGCAAGCATCAGCAACATAAACATGATTGTGGGTGTATTCCTGATGTATTCGAAACCGTCCTTCAGATCGGCAAATACGTTTTTACCATGGGGTTTGGGCGTAAATTTGGGCAAACGCATCATCAGTAATGAGCCAATTACGGCAACGAAGCTTACCGCATTGGCCCCAAAACAAACCGAATCACCAAATTTTTCAATGATCAGGCCTGCTATCCCCGGCCCTATTAACCGCGACAGGTTCACCATAGAAGAGTTAAGGGCAAGCGCATTGGGCAGGTCCGACTTATCATCAACCATTTCATAAACTAATGATTGCCTTGCAGGTACGTCAAATGCGTTAATAAGCCCTAAAACAGCGGTCAATGCCATGATTGCCCAAACCGAATAATAGCCAAAAAACACCAGCATAGTGAGCAAAATGGCTTGTATCATTGAGGCCACTTGTGTAAATAGCAGTACTTTAAAGCGGTTATACCTGTCAGAAACCACACCACCCAAAAACGAAAACAGGAACGAGGGGAACAAACTTGCAAACAGGCTTAAACCCAACATAAACTTGGAATGGGTTTGCGAATAGATCACCCAGCTCACGGCTGTTTTCTGCATCCAGGTACCCAGTAAAGAAACGGATTGCCCGGCAAAATACAACCGGTAGTTGCGGCTTTTAAAAGCGTTGAATGTACTTATCTTACTCATCTATCACTTTCTGTCGGTTTTTATTAATCAAAGTCTACAAGTTTGGCCAGCGGCGTCAAGGCTTTCTTCAAAACTTCCTGTTCTTCGGCAGTGCAAGTAGCTTCAAGCGCACGGTTAAGCCATTCGTCTTTTTCGCTTCTTGATTTGTGAATGAGGCTGATCCCCTCTTCCGAAAGCGAAATGATCACCTTGCGCTTGTCTAACGCTGAGATGCGCCTTTTGATCAACCCAAGATTAAGCAGATTACTCAGGATCTGCGACATAGATTGCGTGGTGATCTTCTCCATAGCTGCCAGCTCATTAGGCAGGATCTCTTCATGCTGAAAAATCAGCGCCATGGTTGACCGCTCGGTAAGCGAAAGCTTTTCGGCAGTGGCCGATGTCTTCCTGATCTTTTTACTAAGCCGGCCTATAATAAACCGCAATTCGGAAGCCAGTTGAATCTCTTTTTCGTTGCTCATATAATTAATCAGTTAAACTTGTAAGTTTACCTTACAAATATAGAGGTTGTTTTGTTAAGGGAGTGTAAAACCTGACCGCTGTTTTTTTTGATTTCACTGATTACGTTGATTTTGATTGGCTTACTTACTATATATCCTCCGAGGTTATTGACAACAACGTCAACCACAGCATTGGCGTTAGCCATGATCATCAAAAAAATCAGCGCAATCAACGTAATCATCCCTAATCAACGGTTCGTTTTCGTATTTTTACCCCGTGCCTGCTCCTGAAAAGAAAACACCTGTAAGAAAGAAAGCGCCTGCCCGTAAAAAACTGGTAGTTAAAGCAAAACAGCAGACCAATTTCTCCCCCCAGTGGATAGTGGCTATAGGCGCTATGCTGCTCATCCTGCTTTCTCCTTTTTATTATGGTTATATCTTAAAGTTTGGCAGCGCCACGTGGCGATGGATCATGGACGCCGGCGAGGATACGCATTATCGTAAATACAAGGATTTTGCCATCCATATCCCCGACGGCTATACCGTATATGGTATTGATGTATCATCATACCAGGGGCGCATCAACTGGAAACAGGTGAAGGCCATGCGCGAGGGCGATGTTCATATCAGCTTTGCATTTATCAAAGCTACAGAAGGCGTATTAAGCGTCGACCCCTATTTTCAGCGTAACTGGCGTGAGGCTCCAAAGGCCGGGATCATGTGCGGCGCTTATCATTTTTTTCTTCCGCAAAAAAGCGGCGTATGGCAGGCCAAGTTTTTCCTGCAAACCGTAAAAACCGAAAAAGGCGACCTGCCAATGGTGGTGGATATTGAGAGATTGTATCGTACCAGTCCCGAAAAGATGCGTGAGCAATTAGAAAGCTTTATCAAAACAATTGAAACGCGTACAGGAATCAAGCCTATCATCTACACCAACCTTAAATTTTACCAGGATTATCTGGAAGGATATTTTGATGGTTATACCCTTTGGATAGCCCATTACTATCAGCCCAAACTGCTGGTATCAAATAAAACAAATTGGAAATTCTGGCAGCATTCGGATAAGGCACATGTTAACGGCATCAACCATGTTGTAGATTTCAACGTTTTTAAGGGAGATAGTACGGAGTTTGAGAAATTGCTGGTGCCGTAAGTGACTAAAGGAATATTCTTCCCCGTCATTGCGAGGTACGAAGACAACCGACCGTAGGGAGCTCATTAATACCTATAAAAATCAAATTATATTTATTAATAATCGCGAACTATACAGGGAGGACTTGCTTAGCCGCTCTGCTTCTTGGGTATTGCTTCGTGCCTTATAATGAATTGATTGTAAGTTATTGATTATTAAGTGTATTCTCTTCAATAATTTGATAAATGTGAGCGTTGCCTCCGGCCCGGGCTTTCCGTTACAAGTCCTCGCTTTGCCTGCACACAAACCCAACGCTCGCTTCGGGCTTTTCACTGCAATCCCTAACGCGGCCCCGCGCACCATCGCTAAAATATATTGTATACGTCATCACGATTTTTTTTAGGATTTCCCTGATGGCTACTCGCAATGAAGAGGTGGCGAAGACGTAAGCTACACATCTCGCAAGTTACTGCTGCTTTTTATAATACAAAAAATATGATCCTCCCAAAATCCCCAAAAACACTAACGGCATAACACGGTTTGCAACCGGATCACCCGACGCGGTATGCGCTATAAAGGCCGAAACAAATACAAAAGTAAATCCTGCATAAGTCCACTCTTTCAACCTTGCAGATACAGGAACCAATAATAATATTGCGCCGATAAGTTTGGCTATTGCCAGTTCAACCCTAAAATAATCGGGGAAACCTAAATGATGGAAAGCGGCAGCCATTTCGGGTTTTGTTAAATAGGAGTAGCATGAAAAAGCCATCATCAATGCTACAATGGCTGTCAATATCCAGTAAAAGATCTTAGTAGTTTTCATTTGTTGTTGTTTGTTTTGCGCAAACTTAATTACCTTTGCTATCAAAAAGATACTACTATCCTAAAGGATACCGGTATCGTTGAGGATAGCGATCATGAATAAAGAACCAATCATTCGCACAAAAGAAGCCTGCAATGCCGCCATAAATGCAGTACGCGATACACTTTACGTGGTAAACGGCAAATGGAAATTACTGCTATTGGTAAGTTTGATGACAGGGACTAAACGGTTTAAGGAACTTCAGCGTGAGCTGGAAAGTATCACTCCCAAAGTGCTCTCCAAAGAACTCCGCGACCTTGAATTAAATGGGTTTATTAAAAGGACGGTTTATGATACCACACCTGTAACTGTGATTTATGAACGTACGGAATATGCCGATTCGCTTGGGAATGTCATTAATGAAATGCGTGAATGGGGGATGAAACACCGTGAGCATATTAAACAAATGAGCCGCGATGAAGCCGAAGCAAGAAAAGCAATAGCAGTTTAATTTTATACGCTTACTTTAAAATCAAATACAAAGCGCCCCTACCTGGTAAGCAGGGGCGCTTTTATTAATAAGAATATTACGCTTTTTTCTTTTCGGGATGATGGGCGCTGTCCCCGCCTGATGTTTGATCAGAACGCTGCCCACCTGCATTGCTTGTGCCTTTTTGCTTTTGGGCATTATTATGATTAGTAAAAGCGCGGTCGGCAGTTGGCCTGCCTTGTGCATTAGCATTATTCTTAAAATCCTGTTGACCTTTCATAATAACTGTATTTAAATTCAACAATGTTTATAATATTAAAACAGTCAAAAAGCGATTGAGTTTTATTAATTTGATACGGTACTACTCATTACTGATAGCCGCATTATTAACAAGCTCCATAGCCCCCTCTGCACCAAGCCGTTCCATTAATTTAAACTCTTTGGATTCGAGGCGGCTGTAGTTGGTAAAAAATGCTTCTATTTGGTCAACCAGGTTTGGCGGCAATTGCGCGGCATCATGCAGGCCGGTAAAAATTTTGGATACCTCCGGCACTGCTAAAAACCTGTCATTTCTGTAACGCTGTCCAGCGGTGTTAATCTGTTCGACCTTAAAAGCCCCTATCAGGCGGCAATCTATCACACATCCGGGGAACGTACCTATTTCAGATATTACCAGTACATCCAGCGGATCGCCATCGCCACCAAGTGTATTGGGTATAAACCCAAAATCAAACGGAAAAACCATACCTGCCGGCAGCAGTTTTTTAAGCCTGAATTGCTTTGTTGCGGCTTCATAATTATACTTGTGCCCGCTGCCCCTGGGCGTTTCAACAATCACGGTGATGTTGTTTTCTAAATTTTCCATACCTCACCTGTTTTTATAAACCGGGAATCTTGATTCCTGCTGATTTTATGTCCTGCAAAATGTTCTCCTGCACAGCCAGCTTGGTATCCTGAAAACCGTGTGCATGTACCCAAACATTTACCCCTACCCGGTAGCCATCAGGATCCAGTCCGGCTATACCAATCCTTCGATCGGGCGTTTCCAATATATTTTTTGATTTATCGATAGAGGAATTAATCACCGACTTCACCTCATTAAAATCGATATTATTGGTAAACTTCAGTTCAATATCCAACCTGCGTGTTCCTTCCCTGCTAATGTTAATGATCACCTCGTTTGATAGTTTGCTGTTAGGCATGATCACTATCCTGTTATCGAAGGTTTTAACAATGGTATAAAAAATCTGGATAGCGGTAACTGTACCTTCAAGTCCCTGGGCTATGATATTATCACCAACAACAAAGGGTTTGAGTAAAAGGATAAGCACCCCGCTGGCAAAATTTTGCAGCGTACCTGAAAGCGCCAAACCGACTGCCACACCAAAAGCACCAACAAGCGCTGTAAACAGAGTGATAGGCACACCCATAATCTGCACAACACCTAATATCAGCAACACACGAAGTATAACGCCAACAAGGCTTTGCAAAAAGGGCTTTATGGTGGGGTCTATTTCCTTTTTTTCCATGTGCCCCCGCCACCATTTAAGCAGCAGGTTAATAAGCCATAAGCCTACAAATAAAACCAATAACCCTATCAAAAAACCAGGTGCGTAACGAATTATCCAAATGTATGCCTGGTCGTAAAACTTCTCTATTTTCATAATGCAATTGTTTAGCTTCTGAATAAAAAACAACTAAAGCTTAACGCATATATGAAGGAAGGGTTTGTTTTAATAGCTATATACGTTTTTATCTTCGATGATTAGACCATACCTAAACCCCAACGACAGATACTTATAAACTAAACAGATTATTGATTATTTTTGTATATGCAGACACTCGAGATAATAGTTCCTGACGATAAAACACGTTTGGTTAAGGACATCCTTAAAGAGTTGGGTGTAAAAATTAAAGTAAAAAAAGAGCAAAATCCCTAATACGGAAACCACTGCGGCTATGGGAGAGTTGAAAGCCGGTAAAGGGAAAAAATTCAAAAACGTGGACGATTTGTTTAAAAGCATCTAACCCGGTCATGTTCGAGATCGTCACCTCAACCAAATTCTTCAAAGATTTAAAATTACTCAAAAAGCGTTCGCTTAATGATTTCCAATTATTGCAGAACGTAATTACCACACTTGCCAAAGGTCATACAGGCCTCGACAAAAAATATAAAGCTCATAAGCCTATTCAAAATTTTATGCGGATAAACTGCTGCCCTCTGTGGACAACCTGCATTGACGATGCTTTTAAAACTTTAGGCAAGCTTACCCGTTCGATAAGCGAAAGACAAGTGAATACCCCCGCATAAAAAGGGCAGGGTTCTTAAGAAACCTGCCCCAACTCAATCTGAACCTAAAATGCTAAACGGTTAGATACTAAAGGATCCTATCTACGATTTTTAATGACCTCAGGGACCTTAAAATCATTAACACCTACATTAGCCGATAGTTGTGCCATTGGTATTAAAACATTATAAAGCTATCGTTTGAGTACTACCATCATTTATTTTGTATTTGATTATTTTACTGCCCTTGGTAATAGTAATATTTAGTTTCCGATTATTTAACCTCGATATTTTAAGATCGAACACATGCCCAAACGAATGGATATTATTCAAGGACATTTCATTCCACCCCTTTGGTAGCCTTGGGGTACAATCAAAGCTGTTAAAACCAGTTGGCAGTATCCCAAACACGCCTTCAATAAATATCCGGCAATATAATCCACCCTCGGCCGATAAATGCCTTTGATTGCCTTCAGGATAGGCTTCCACCGGATAAGGGACGTGTTCTCCTAACAACCTTCTGCGTGAATAGTAACGAAGGTAATCCATTGCTCTTTCTGTTTTACCAGCCTGGAACACCCCACGAAGCGCGTAGAGGGTGGAGCGGTCCCAAAATGTTTCTTTACCTGCCTCTGTGGCCAATCCATCCGCCGTCCATAGCCTTGGTGAAAACAATGCGTTGACTGTTCCCTCGGCCCTGTTTAAGATACCCATGGTAAGCGGCACGCAAATCCAGGCACGAAGTACGTTATTGGTTTCATAATATTTATACGTTTCAAAGCCCTCTACCCTCCCCCCGAAATATTTCTCGATATTTACTTTAAGCACGGCGGCTTGTTTTAAATATTCATCTGTTTGCGCTTTAGGCTGATGCAATTGTTTCCCCAAATTAGCCGCGGATACTAACGCGCCATAATAAAGACTGCTCGTTGGTATATTGGCTTTACCAGATGGGAAACGTCCCTCCAGTTCATCAGAATTGGAAGTGACAACACCTTGATCATTCAATTTCCGGTGGCAGTATTCCAGGCACCAGGTGATGAGCGGCCATAATACCTTTGCAGAATCAGGATGGCCATAAGCCAGTGCAAACCTTGAAGCCCCATAAGCAAGCATAGCCTGGTCACCTCTGTCTCCGGCACCTTGCCACACAGCATCGCCTTCGGCAACAATTGAACTTGGGATGGCTTTGTATTCCGGGTTCATGTACCTGGCGAACAAACGATAAGATGTCATGGCAGCGAGATTCCCGATACTATCACCCAGGAATGCATAGAAAGGATAGGTATATTCAGCCTGATCATTTGCCCAGATAGCGGCATAATAAGCCAACCCGCCCGGGCCGTGCATATAGCCTATCTTAGTTTTGTAAATACTTTCTGTTCCCCTGATCTTGGCAAATTTAAACTCTGTATTCAATAGGTTGTCAGGTGTTTGCAGTTGCAATGGCGATAAAATAGTATTGATGCGTTTTTCACGCGCTTTTTCTTCCGCATCTGCATTTACGGTAATAGGCTGGGCTGGAAAATCTGTTGCCATGTAATAAACGGCAAAAGCAGTATACCCACCCGGTTGAACCACCCGGCTGCCAGCACCGATAGATGCCATGATTACCGTGTGCGGCCTCACTTTACTGGTGATGCTGTCCGTTTTCACCTCCCGTTTCAGGGATTCCATGGAAATGCTGACCGGTTTATCAGTAGTATTGGTAAACACAAACTTTTCGATAACCATAGGTTTATCCACTGAAGGAAAGATGCTCCGGTCTATTTTCACTAACCCCGGATTAGTCGTTATTGCCTCTATACGCATAATACCTTTGTGGCTGATGCTTTTAATATTATAAGTAAGGTTACCCGATTTTTTCCCGACGGACAGGTCAGTCTTTAATTGCCTGCTGTTGATAAAAAAACGCGGCAACTCATTATCCAGAAAAGTATAATCAATGTGGCTCCGGGTGGCATCAGGCAACATCCGGAATGTAGGGAATACCACAGTTCGTGAAACGGATGACCTGCCGGCACTGTCTAACCCATATTGAACCCAAACAGACACTTTTTCTCCCGACATTTCAATATGATCTGCATGTGGCAGTCTGCCATTAATAGTCCACCTGATACTTCCGTCGGGCTGGATGGCCCAGCGGTCTGTTTGTTGGGGTAAAGCAGGCTGTTGGGCATAAAGCCAGCAGGGCAACATCAAAATCAAAAAACTTAAAAGTATTTTGTAAATATTGGTTTTCATATTATAATTTGTTTTTATTTATATCAATTCGTTCACCTTTATATCAGGCGCTTTCCTATTTTAATTGGCAGCCTGTCCTGGAAAATTATAATCGTATTTCCAGGTGTCGCCCATATTCGGGTACTGCTGTTTGCATTCCAGGTATTCGTTCATCATTCTGCGCATGGTCGGGTCAAGTGTCTCCAAATATTCAGGTGTTAACAAACCGGCGTTGAGCAGATAAAAATGCCAGGTAGGCGGAAAGGCTGCGCTATGGTAACCCATGTGCAAGGTCCGCCGGGGTAGTTCCATGTTTTTGGTATATCCCCGATGAATTAGATTGTTATTATAGATCACCGCCTGGCCGGCCTTTAAACGAACAGGAATACCACCCGGCATTTCGGCACCAACAGGGGCATAATGCTTCGAACCCTGAAATGCTTCATTCTCTTCGAAGGTATTAGGCCGGTTATGGCTACGCGGTACAATCCAAAGGGAGTTTTCATCCACTAATGGCAAATTGATTTGTACGCTGTTATGAAACCGTTCTTTAGAAAACATCCAGTCTTCAATCTCAGCCTGCGGAATCTGGATGACGTCCCGGTGCCAGCCCAGCGAATAAGAAGTGCCTATATTTGCTGCCAGTATCGACGCATTGTTGATGATCAGGTTCGGCCCTATGATCTCTTCAACTACTTTTAGTATCACCGGGTTATAAAAGGCATGATGAATCGGTTCGGTTCCCACCTTGGTCAGTAAATGAAAATAATATTGACGGGCTTCCTGCCCGAACGAAGCGATCTCATCACCCAGGTGCTGGAAGGAGGAACTATGGGCCTGCTTGTCGGCTGCTTTAATTTGGGGGCTTAACAACTTGTCCATGATCAACCTGAAGTGGTCAATTTCACCCAGGGTTAAGACATTAACAATCACATACCCCTCTTTTTCGAAGGATTCCTTAAGATTTTCCATATGAAATTTTGTTTAGTTTATTTTGATTTTTCGCTCAGTTTCAAAGGAGTTTAGACATGAGTATTCCCCTACCCAATTCAATGGGTTCCTTTAATCTTCTATATGTATTTTGTGCTTAAACTACCTTAATCTGCTCCTGGTTTAAAAATGCCTGTTGTGCTATTTATAATTGATTACAAGTTATTTAGGTTACAAAAACTCAAATAGTCAACGTTCACTATTTGACAAACATATATGCTTTATTCTGCACTTCCAAATTTTTTAGATAAAAACTGTAATATTGCTTTGCGTGAAAACAAGTTCAAATAAAACTATCGGTATTAAAGAAATTGCAGAACGGGCCGGGGTATCCACCGGCCCTGTTGACAAGGTATTAAATAACCGTGGTGGGGTTTCAAAGGCAACACACGAACGTATCTTACAGGCAATTAAAGACCTCGGGTATAAACCGAACATCTTGGCCAGCAGGTTAAAATCGGCGAGAGATTATAGTATCGCGGTTTTAATTCCTGAAGCGACGGAAATGATCCCCTTTTGGTCAGCCCATAGCACCGGATTTGAGGAGGCATTGAAAGAAGTTTCCCCTTTTGGGATCAATATCAGTATCCTAACCTTTGAACAGAATAACGAGGTTTCCTTTAAATTATGTGTGGATGAAGTGATTGGCGATAACTATGACGGTATTTTTATGGTGCCGGTATTTCATGATCAAACGATAAGGTTACTGGCACATTGCAAAGATTTAAGTGTACCCGTTATCTTCTTTGACAGCAATTTACCAGGCCTGTCCAATATCAGCTTTATAGGGAATCATTCGAAAGACAGCGGATACCTGGCAGCTAACTTATTGGATTATACAACTTCTCAAAAGGGAGATATACTGATTGCCTCCATTAAAAGAGAAGAAGATAATCACATTCAATTCGCTGCCCGGGAGGAAGGGTTTTTAACTTTCTTTGAAAACTCCGGCAGGAAAATATGGAGATTTACTGACAATACCGGGAATGAGCAAACGATTAGTAAAGGTATTACTGCGGTTTTTGAAGATAAACCCCATCTGGAAGGAATATTTGTTGTGAACGGCATTGATAAGATTGCGGCAGCAATTACTCCGGAACAGAAGCTCAATTACCGTGTAGTCGGGTATGATCTTGTTGATAATAATATTCAAATGCTGAAGAAGGGAGCCATCGATTTCCTGATCAGCCAGCAACCCCAAAAACAGGCATATCAAGGCATTAAATTGTTTTACGATCTTTTAATATTAAAAAAAACAATAGCCTCTTCTTATTTCCTTCCGCTTGATATCGTTATGAAAGCGAATATCGATTATTACAGCTTCCTGTAAATCAACGGGGTTATAAATTTTGCAAAAGTTAAGCGGAAGTTATAAAGGCTAATGGGAATGCCATGTAAAACCCAACCTCCTGCCCATCCGGGATGAGAATGAACAGATCAACCTTTTAGAATTAGTGCGGACAGGAACCCACTCTGTCTGTTTTAACATCCATTTAACACTTCAGTCTGCCAAGTGTTAACAAATGTTAAAAGTGTTAAATTTCAATACGTTACCATTTTTATACCCTAATTTGGTGTTAACTATTTGAAAAAACTTTTACACTTTATCATGAGCTACAACAAGATCAATAACCTTTTGGGCTGGCTTTGTTTTACCCTTGCGTCCTTAACTTACATCCTTACTTTAGAGCCTTCTGTAAGTTTTTGGGACTGCGGCGAATTTATTTCCTGCGCTTATAAACTCCAGGTATCGCACCAACCGGGCTATCCACTTTTTGCTATGATAGGGAAAGCCTTTTCCCTACTGTCTATGGGCGACAGGACAAAAGTTGCCTATTTTACCAATCTTGGTTCGGCATTGGCCAGCGGCGCTACCATCATGTTTTTGTTTTGGAGTATAACTGCACTTGCCAAAAAACTACTTGCTATTAAAAATACCCCTGTTAACAAAACCCAAACCTTACAAATAATGGGTGCCGGGCTAACCGGCGCCCTTGCATTTGCCTTTACGGATACCTTTTGGTTTTCGGCGGTTGAAACCATTGTTTTTGCATGGTCGTCACTATGCACTGCTGTGGTATTCTGGGCTATTTTAAAATGGGACGCCGTTGCCGATGAACCACGTGCCGACAGGTGGCTGGTTTTTATTGCTTATGTAATAGGCCTTTCTATCGGTATCCACCTGCTCAATTTATTAACTATACCGGCTTTGGTTATGGTATATTATTTCCGCAGGTATAAAAAAATCAATATTAAAAACGGTCTTATAGCGTTTGCCGTTAGTATCCTGATCCTGGCCCTTGTTCAGTTCGGGATAAGGGGCTACACCATTGCCCTTGCCTCCCGGTTCGATCTGTTTTTTGTGAACACCATAGGCTTAGGTTTTGGAAGCGGCGTTTTGTTCTTCTTTTTATTGCTGATCGGATTGCTTGTAGCCGGTATCTGGTACAGCATCCGCAAGCAGAAGCATTTCTTAAATGTGAGCCTGCTTTGTATCGTGTTTATTTATTTTGGTTACAGCTCATTTGTATATATCCCGATCCGGGCATCGGCAGGCACCAATCTTAACAATTCGCATCCCAGCGATGCTTTTACCATGTATGAGTACCTTAACCGCACCCAGTATGGCGAAACACCATTGCTTAAAGGCCCTTTATTTGATGCCAAAATAACCGACGTTACCGACGGTACACCGCTTTACCGTAAAAGCAAAAAACAATATGAGGTAGCCTATAACAAGCCCAACTATGTTTACGACCATACCAGCATCCTGCCCCGCATGTGGTCGACAGAGGAGAATACTACATACGCACAGGACGCGCAGTTTTATCGCGACTGGCTGCAGCTGAGCGATAACGCCACCCCTACTTTTTCGGATAATTTGCGGTGGATGTTCAGCTGGCAGATGTACCAGATGTACTGGCGTTACTTTATGTGGAATTTTGTTGGCCGTTATAACGACGACGATATGGAAGGCCAAACTAACATGAACGGTATTGGCGGTAACTGGACATCTGGCTTGTTCAACAACACCTCCAATACTCCAAAGTTTATATTGAATGATGTTACCTATACGCCGCTTTATGCCCTCCCCTTAGCAGTTGGCTTGCTCGGCATGTTCTATCACTTCAAAAAAAGGAAGAAAGATGCACTGGTAATAACGCTGTTATTCTTTTTCACCGGGCTGGCTATAGTGTTATATGTTAACCAGCCATCTATACAGCCCCGTGAGCGCGATTACTCGTATGTAGGTTCATTTTATGCCTTTGCCATTTGGATTGGCCTGGGGCTGATAGCACTGATTGATATGGTGCCTAAAAAGATCAGTCCGCGGTTTGCCACAATTGGGGCATTTGTTATATGTACTATTGTTGGACCCGTATTGCTGGCCAGTAAAGAGTGGAAAAACCATGATCGCTCAACTAAAATGGCGGCGCATGATATGGCATACAATTACCTGATGTCGTGCCCTAAAAATGCTATTTTGTTTGATCTGGGCGATAATGATACCTATTCACTCTGGTATGACCAGGAAGTGGAAAATATCCGCCCAGACGTACGCATCGTAAACCTGAGCCTGCTAAGTGCCGACTGGTCGGTGAGACAAATGCAACGCAAAATAAACCAGGCCGACGCGCTGCCCATCACCATGAACTTTGATAAATACAAGCTGGGCACCCGTGATGTGATCAGGTATAATGATGCCAAAATACCTGGCTACGTTGATGTAAAAGATATTTTTGATTTTATCACGTCAGATGATAAACGTACCCACGTTGAATACACCAACGGCACAACCGAAAATTATCTGCCTACCAAAAATTTCAAACTGGCAGTGAATGCGGATGATGTGATGAAAAATAAGGTTATTACACCTGAGCAAAAGGGGATGCTAACGGATACCATGAAATGGAAATTCCCGCCTAACTATATCACCAAAGAAAACCTTGCCATGATAGATATACTTGCCCATAATGACTGGAAACGGCCAATTTGTTTCACTACATCCATTGGCCAAACTAGTATGGTTGGCTTACAGCCATATTTATACCAGGAAGGTTTTACCTATCGGCTGCTGCCATTCAAAACTGATTCATCGCTGGCAGATCAGCTTTCAAAAATCAATAGCCTGGTAATGTACAGCAACATGATGGACAAGTTTAAATTCGGCAATTTCAAAACTGCCAAATACCTTGATCAGCAATCAACAAGCATGTTTTTCCCACAAATGGTCTCTGCTTTTTCCGATTTGTCGGCAGCATTACTGAAAGAGGGCCGTCGTAACCTTGCCCTTAATACGCTGCACAAATATGAGACAGTAATGCCCGACATCAATCCTAATTTCATGACCGCGCAAGGCAAAATAACAATGGCCGATACCTCGTATAAGCTTGACTATGCCAAACTGGGTAATAAACTGATCAAAAGCGTTAACAGCTACTTAACCGATAAGCTTGATTACAACTATCATCAATTACAAAAAGATACAGGCCGGTTAAGCCCCCGCGATGTGCAGATCAGCATGTCGTTGCTTAACAACATGGTTGCCATTACGCATAACAGCAATCAAAAAGAACTGAGCGGCCAACTGCTTGCCCAGCTTAATGATTACGCCCATAAGTTTAAAAGTATTCTTCAGCTCTAAACAACCAACATATATATGCTATGGGGCAGGCTATTTATTTTAGTCTGCCCCTTTTTTATGCATTAATAATTCACGTACTTTTCTTCAAAAGTACCATCGGCATACAGGTCAATCAAGCCGTAGCCGGGAGCTGTTTCACGGCGGTTACCCTCCCACCATGCCCCCGAAACTGCCCCGTTACACAAATAAGTAACATTGTTATAAACCACCTTATCCCGCATATGCAGGTGTCCGCTTACACATAGTTTTACGTTAGGGTGCTGGTAAAACAGGTTGATGATCTTGGCAGTATCGGTATGCATATCGCCGCCAAGCATTGTCCACTTGTTTACAATATCATCCTCTATCATGAGCAAAGCTGTTAAAATCGGTATGTGCGACATTACCATCACAGGCATATTGGCATCCGTAGCTTTCAGCTCGTCATTGAGCCAGCTAAGCTGCTCATCGCCCAGTTTGCCTATGTACCAGGTATTATCAATATCTAAATGAACGCTGTCAAGCACAATGATCTTCCAGCCATTTTTAACCATGCTGTAGTAAGGCTTTACCAACTGCAACTTGTCAAGGGCGTATTTTTTCCCGTAAATGGCCTGTCCTTTGTCATCCTCATACCACCAGATATCATGGTTGCCCAGGCAGTAATGAACAGGCAGGCTGCATTCGTTTTTCATGATATTTTGCACCAGCTTCCATTGATCATTAATGGTGCCGATGTTTTCCTTATTCATGTCAAAAACAATATCACCGCCGTTTAGTACCATATCAACCTTTGGCGTTTGTTGCTGAAGGTGATGCAAACACCTGGTAAACCGGGCGGGAGCGTCAAACTTATCCTTGAGATGCACATCCGTAATATGCGCTATCCTTAATGACGGCTTAGCAGTTGATGTAGTATTACCGAGAGCCAATGAAGGCGCTAACAAAAGGCCGCCTATATTTTTTAATGCTGATCTTCTTTCCATAATATAAAAGCCTCCTGTAAAACCAGGCAGTTGTAGCTTCAAAAATACATTTATAATATTGACGGGGCACCCGAACTTCTGTTAAACTTTTATTAAGAATATCCAAGCCGAACATTCAAACACACAAAAAGCTTCCCGAATTAACGGAAAGCTTAATGAGATTTGTGTAGGGAAGGTTAAAGTATTGTTTTAAGGCGGTAGCCGCTGTTTCAATTATTGCAGATATGGCCTCCCTGTTATGTATTCGTTTGCACCTCCTGCAGCATATTTGGTTTCATAAGCCGCTTCTTCATTTTGGAATACAGACTTATAATAAAGCAACAGAAAATCATAAACGCCCAATTCATGAACCCGTTGCCGGGTTTTAAACAATCGGTTCATACTCATTTGAATAAGGCTGATAACAAGCAGGTTTAAATCCTGTGGTACTGTGCCTGATGAAATCAGCTCAGACAGCAGCGAGGTTACGGGCCTGTTATTTAAACTCCGGTACCTCAGTAAGTCGTCGCCTACAATCATTGTACCCGCAGTAAAAAGCCCCTCAATCTTGCTACGGTAATGCCTGTATTTAAACGTCAGTTGCTTTGAAAACAGGTTATTATCATTAGCATCGGTATGTGATACGGCTGCAAGCATTTCCATAAGCTCAATTTTTTGTGCAAGATGAAAATCAAAATCATTCAAAAGCCTGTCTATTGACAATAACCCCCAAAGCCATCTTACCTCTTCAAAATTTTCGGTAACATCCGTTCTGGAGATGAGGCTTGCTATAGCAAGGCTATCGTTAAAAAACAGCTGCTCAACCAATTCAATCGATGCTTCCCCATAACGTTCCAGTTCGCGTTCGTAAGTATCAAACTGCATCTTCCAGATCTGTTTTGATTTAATTAATGCCGATAACGAGTTATTAATATGCTGAATTACCCTGCCCAGGGCAAATACCGAAGCCAGGTGTACCCTGAAACGGATGTGAGGTTCGGGGTCGGCATATCGTACATAAAACCATTGGTCTATGAGGTCTTCGTGGTAAAGCTTTTTGCTTAGCTGTATAAGTTCATTTCCAATTACCTGTTCGGCAGTTTTAACACCGCAATATAATTTCACATACAACCACTCATCGCCCGGGAAAAACTGGCGTTTAGCCGCATTTGTACTAAGCGGCACCATACCGGCATACCGGCCGGTTGCTTTTTCGCCACGTTTTAAAACAGCAACAAACTGGTTACCAAGTAACTTTTCATCTTTCTTTTTAAGAACAATGTTATTGCGTTCGCCAATATATTCCTTTAAAATAATTTCATTCTTTTTTTTACAAGATGAAAGCCAGGCAGCAACTTCAAGCCTGTTATTGGTGTGTACAACCAATTCGCTGTCGGTATCTGTAAAAATAAAGGCATCGGGCAAATCCCAGTATTTAATAAACTTTGCCCATGCTTTATCATAATCAACAGCTATTTCTTTTAGAAGCTGCTGCAAACCGGCATTAGTCATATACCAGGTTTTCAAAGCTAATATTACACCTTCATAAACCACCCTCGGGGTTTTGGTTACGCCAAGCTGGGGTAATATATCGAGGTTAAAACCAAGCTGGTACTTTGAATCCTGGCACTGTAAATCGGCCAGGAACTGGTATACCGGCAATGCGGTCATGCCATAATTATATGCGGTATTTAAACGGGGTATAATGCGTTTGCCCAAACTGGCCGAACGCAGCACAACGTTATTTCCTTTAACAGACACTCGTAAATCCATCAAGTTAACTTCCATGTTACCTGAACTTGCCTGTGTTTGTAACTGGTTATTACGATACGGAGCGGAAGTAAAGTTTCCCAGGCAGTCATCGGGGGTATGTACAATCTCGGCTACTATCGCCGGTTCATAAATACGGGCTTCTGTTTCGGCAATTTCATTGAGAATCTGGCCAAAATTTCTGTCGGCGCCAGCCAGACGGCCAAGCATGACATTTCCTGCCGGCCACCCGCAATGTTCAAGATAAAGCAAAGGCTCATCGTGGCCCGAAATACGGAACATCACCGAAAAACTTGGCGGCAATTCATCGTCATTAATCTTAACGTTATCAAATTGCGACTTTTGTATATGAATAGTTTCCTGGCCTGGATTATTAACAATCTGGCCTATTAGCCATTTTACGGCACTGGTATATTGCGGCTCTTTCTCATCAGCTATAAAACCTGCTGATCCTGGATAATGCTTTGCAGCGTAGCCGATGCCTTTTTCCGGGTCAAGCACGTCTGTAAGCGCAACCTCCTGTTCATGATAACGGTCACTGAAGCGCTTGATAAATGTTTTTAAATTTTCACTCTGATACCTGGGTGTAATTCGGTTAAGCATATCAATGGCATCAAGCAATTTATCAGCATAAGCTTTATCAAGCGTAGCTGAAGCCCCTTGCCTAAAATAATCAACCTGCAACAGTGTCCCCTGTGGGGCTTCACCTGATAAGTCTTTCAAAATCATAGCAACTTTATTATTTTTTGTAATTACACTATCGGTGCCGGACAGCACCTGCTTTATGGCATTTAGTTTTGACAAATAATCTTCCGCTTTCGAACTTTCGGGTATTAAACGGGTAAAAGCCCCGATGGCCTGATCAAGATACCCTTCATTTTCGTTACCGGGCTCAAGCTCGCTCCACAAAATCCGGTCTTCGATGAGTTTGTTCAAAAAGCCGGCAGCATCCTTCTCCGTTTTCCCAAGCGTTTCCGTGATAAACGAACTTATTGAATTGTACGACCTGGCACTTTCGCAAAACCTGATAACCTCCTGCAAATCATCAGAAGACTTTACCGATGAGGCCTTATATTTACCATAACTTAAAGCTTGATAATCAATTTTGCGGTAACCTCCATTTAAACTATACAATGTTTTGTTTAGCCTGTAGTTCAGCAATGCACGTATGGCCTCATCGTTTAAAAACCAACGATTCATAGTAACAGCTGCCGCCACATTAAGCCTTACATACTGATAATCAACACCAAGCTGCAATTTGGTGGTATCACCCCATGTAACAGGAGCGCAACCTGCAAATAACCCTAACGGGGTACTGCCGGTTGCGCTTCTGTTAATAAATTTGGCAAGGGATATTTCAAGCTTCTCCCGTTTCTTTGCATCGCTAATATTATCTATATGCAAAACTGCTTCGTATAAATCCTTTGACGTTAGCCAAAGCGCCTGCATAAACAATTCATTCTTAGTGAATGCCCTAATTGTTTCCTTAGTAATTATTTCTCCGCAGTCAAAAACAGGAAACCTGAGCATCAGGCCTGATGAAAATTTATATAGTCCGGAAACCTTTGCTGTTTGCATAATGATTACCCATTGATGGTTTTTATTATAAAACAGACATACCTAACGTTAGGTAAACCAATGTTTTAGAACCCTGTAGAACTTACCGTATTTTCGGTAGTGGTACCAGCCATAGCTATATTAAAATTTGCCATGCCCCCATTTTTTCCGCTGTTGTTTACAATCGTCCTATTTAAAACCTGCACTTGCTTAATTCGGATCTTTGGTAAAGATGCTTTGCCATAATTTTTCATACTTTTAAACTTTTTAAGGAGCGTGTAATGATTATTTATCTTTTGTTGTTGAGATAAATGTGGATAAGCAGCTGTACAAGAAAAAAAAATTAGTACCAATGTGCCATTTGAGATGACCAAACCTGCCAAAAAGCAGTACCAAAACTTATGACAATAAATAAAAAACAGCCGAAAAACAGTGTTAGAATATTCTTCCAACACTTACTCGGATGGGTCATTTATGCACTATATGAGGAAGCGATTGTATTTTTCTCCAAGATAGACATGAGCACTTTTTTTGCTTTCGTCATAAACGCGATTGTATTTTATAGCACCTGGAGGGTTTTAAGAGCTTTAAGCAGGAAAATCAGAAACATTTTTGTACTGATACCTACTTTATTTATTGTGTCGACAGTTATAATCGCCGTAACTGCATTGTCGAAACTCGGGATAGATTCTCTTGTATATCATACTCAGATTACAGTTTTGGCTACCCCTCCGAGGATATCTAACCTAATAATGCGCACAATTTATTTCGGCGGAATGGGAGCTGCATTTGGCTTTGCAAGAGAATTGATTCAGCGCGAACGGGAAGTGGCCCAACATGGTATAGAAAAGGCGCAAATGCTTGAACAACAACAAAAACTCGAAAAACAAGCATTACAGGCCGAGCTCAACGTAATTAAATCACAAATCAACCCGCATTTTGTGTTTAATACCCTCGGCTTTTTATATGCCGAAACCTATAAAAAGCTCCCGGAAGTTGGGCAGTCAATTATTACCTTGTCAAACATTATGCGGTACGCCCTAACCAAAAATGAGGATGGTTATAGCAGCCTTGAAAGTGAGCTTGCCTACATCAAAGATTTTATAAAAATTCATGAAAGCCGCAGCAAGGCTTTTTTTATGAAGATAGATATCGAAAGTGGGGCCATTCCGTATAAGGTTGTATCATTGGTGTTAATTACCCTTATCGAAAACATGTTTAAGCATGGTATTTTTAACCAAAGTACAAAAGAGGCAGCTTTGCATATTGCTGTTGACGATGGGAAACTGCATTTTTACTCACTCAATTATAAAAACAATAACAGCGTTAATAAAGTACAGTCAAACGGAATAGGGCTAAATTATATCCGGGAAAGATTAACAGATGAATATGGACGGGAAGGATATGAATTATTAATTGATGAAACACATAACAGCTATGAGTGCAAACTAACAATGCCTTTAAAATATCATGAAAGTAATTAACTGTATTATAGTTGAGGATGAGCCGTATGCCATTGATATTTTAAGCGATTTTATATCGAAGGTGCCTTTTATTAATCTTACCGAAACTTTTACTAATCCTATCGAGGCATTGCTATATTTGAAAGAATCAGCAACTGACCTTATTTTTCTTGATATAAATATGCCCGAGCTTTCGGGCATCGACCTGATCAAAATGTTGCCTAAAAATATCGAGGTTATTATAACATCAGCCTTTAGTGAATTTGCATTGGCTGGGTTTGAAAATAATGTACTCGATTACCTCCTTAAACCGTTCGCATTCGACAGATTTTTACAAGCCTCACAAAAAGCGCTTGATAAGCTTTTACTGCTTGCATCAAACAAACCAGCCCCGATAATTGATCTGCAACCCAAGCCCGATTCATTTTATCTGAAAACCGACCATGGTAAAATTGTACGCATCAATTTTGAGGATATCATTTATATAGAAGGGCTTAAAAACTACTGTTCGGTTTTCACCGAAAATGAACGGCATATCTCATTGGTAAGCATGAAAACCCTGGCCGAGACCTTACCCCAGGAAGATTTTGCGCGAACCCATAAATCATATATTATCGCTTTAAAACGTATTAAGGCTATTGATGGCAATATGGTAATCTTTGATAAGATCAAAGAAAAAATACCCATTGGGGTTACCTACCGCGACAGTTTTTTTGCCTTGCTAAACAATAAAATGTTCAGGTAAATTATACTTTGCCTTTCCGCGCTTTTTCTGATTTAAGGAACTTAAGCAGCAGCCCGTAGAGGATACATTCATGCAGGCGCTGCCGGTTGCTGAAATAACGGTTAACGGCCATATGGATCACGCTGCCTAAAAATTTCGCATTCCAATTAATGGTGTACCGCTGCAGCAATAATGCTACCTGCATTCTTTTTTGCTGCAGCAGGTCATCATATGCCAGCAACAGGTTATTTAAACTGCTATGATATTTACGGTATAACTGATCAATCTGTATTTTAACGGCCTTATCATCAAATTCGGCAAAAAAGTAAGCCTGTTGCCTTTCAACAAATTGCAGCTGATCGTTTATATCTGTACTCATCAGATTTAAATAATCTTTGATAAGCCAAAAAATAAGGAGCCAGTCTTCCGTATCATAACGGTTGCTTTCAAGCAGCCTGAATACGTTGCAGCAAAATGAAGTTTCAATGCAAAACAGACCTTCGGCCTGTTCAATCTGCTGCCCGTAACGTTCCAGTTCGCGTACATAGGTATCAAGCTGTACAACATGCACCTGCCCACTGGTCAAAAATGGTGATAGCACCTCGCGAATAGCCATATAAACATCCTGAAAATCGGCCTCCTGAAATAAATTAACCCTAACCCGGATATGATTATCAGGGTCATGATACCGGATAAAAAACCATTGCTTTATTTTTACAGTACCCGAATAATTTAACAGTTCATCAAGCTTTAACAGCACTTCGTTAGCAATATTACTGCTGAGGTATAATTTAATAAATAACCATTCGCTGCCGGGGAAAAAATTACGTTGGAGCGTATTTTCAATATATTGGAAATACTGGGGTTTTAAGGGCCGGTCGAAATGAAAAGGGGCAACAAACTGGTGCATATATGGTGCTCCGTCTGTGTCTTTAACAACGGCCTCATGCTCAAAGTGGATGCATTCTGACAAGATCAAAACCGGGGCCTGCCTTGCTATTTCCTTTGCAAGCACTTGTATACTAATTTCATTTGCTGTATCAATCAGTAATTCATTATCACCTTTTACAATATAAAACCTATCGGGCAGCAACCATTCGTCCTTAAACAGGCCAAACAAATGGTTGAATTTATCGATGTTTTTTTCGGCTTTATAAAGCTCATCCAAAATAGCTGGTGTAAACTTCCATGTTGCCCTGTGCAGGATAACGCCATAACTTGTTTCAACACGCGGAAAAAACACAAATTCTGTCGAGAGAGCCCCCCAGTTAAAGCTTAAGCCGCTATTACCCATCTGGTGCTGGATGTCACATAAAAAGGTGTAAATTGGATGTTGCGACCGGTTATAATTATAGGCGCTGCTTAACCGGGGAACTACCTCCCGCCGATGCTTTTTTGAAAACAACTTAAATACCCCCTGCTCAAGCTTAATGTAAATATCATTAAGCCTTAAAACCGAGCTACCCTTGGCATCGTCAATATAAGCCAGCTCATGAGGCCAGAAAGAAGGGTGCATCATAACATTTAACATCCGTTCTTCGGGCATATGAATCACTTCGGCAAACATAGCTTCAGGGCTGTTTGCAATCTCCTTTGCGGCTATCTCTAAGCCTATGTCATATATTTCGGCATCACCGGCTGCAAACCGCGCAATCATAGTTAAAGCCCCCGGACCCGTAACTCTTTCAAGATATAATACATCATTTTCAAAAAGCTGAAAAACTGCCGACATGGAAAATGGCAAATTATCAGCACTGCGTTCCTTGACAAAATTGTCGGGCAAAACAACTTTGTACTGTTTTTCGATTTTAGCGCGGTTTAACAGATTAAGCATTTTGAAGTCTATTTCGGTATAATCTACCGACGCCGGGGTTGCTTCAGTCCCTCCATATAATCCTTCTGTAAAAAGGGTTTCATGCTCAAACCATTGCCCATATTCGATCCCGGTATCCGTGTCAAATGCCTCCAGCAGCGGCACACTCTGTTCTTCGTACCTTTTTCTGAACCTGCTTTTAAACTGCTCAAGTCTTTTATTAAGCACAGGAACACAAATATTATTAAGTAATATTATGCCTCTGGTTATTTTCAATTGCAAAGCCCGATTAAGCTCGCGGTCGGCCAGTTGGTTAAACCTGGTTACATGAACCATGTCTTTCAACTCCCTGCCGGCAATGTGATTGGCAATTTTTTCTATTGCGGTATAAAAGAAAAACCAGTTTAGGTTCTTCCGGGCATCATTATTTACTTCGTTAAGCAGATTAATCAATTCATTAATAGTATTGCTTAATTCGGTATTATCAGTTTTTTGCAAAAAAGCAGGAAAATCAAATCCAATTGCCGGTTCAAATGCCGGTTTAAACAATTGCCCATCTATGAGGTCATTAATAAAGGCCAAAAAATCATCTGCTTCAAAATCCGGGAATTTTTCAATCAATTGATGTTTGTTCCAGATCTTATCATCTGCAACAGCAATTATATTATCAAGTACTTCATTACTCGTAATGGCACTTACCTGGTAAACTCTTTGGTCGTCAATAGTTTGATAAGTGATAAAACGCAAATCGTCGCCAACTTTATAAAGGGTATTATTAAGCTTATATCCCGCCGATAATTGATTGACATTTTCAATTTGCCTGGCAAGCGAAAAACTCACCACAGCATCAGGAACAACATATTTCCTAAATTTTGCCGAAAGCTTTACTTTGCTTTCCGTCCCCCAATAAACCGGCGAACAACCTGCAAATAAGCCAAAGGGCGTAGCCCGGTTTGTCATGCGGGCCATATATTTATAGAAACTTGAAAGTAATTGTACCTCTTTAGCATGCATTGGTTGCCCGTTAGCAAAAAGAGCATCAAGTTCATTATAAAGCGATTTACTTGCTATATAAATACCTTCCTTTATTAACCTGTTATTCCATAATATAAGCAAGTTTTTTTTACTGAGCTTTTGCCTGTATGACAAAGCCGCCGAGCGTAAAATTAAACCGTTAATAAAATTAACTTTCATTTATATATTAAAGACAAGGTTCCGTGTAATGAACAGCAAACTTAAGTTAAGCTATTTTATGTAGCAGACAAAAACTATAATAACCCGAACATCATTTCTCAATAAAAAGGGGCAGCAACCTACACAAGGCCCTGCCCCTTTTTCGGGAACAAATGTAATAAGCAAACCGGATTTAATACTTAAAATAATATTATACTCAAATAAATAATTATTAATCAGTCCGGTTTTCTCCTCCTCTGAATATCATCCTTAGCGCCTGATCCCTTGTTAAAAAAGCCACGGCCCAGTTATATAAGGTTTTAATCTTATTATTATAATTTACCAATGATATAAGATGAATAAATAACCATACAAATAAAGCTGCAATACCATTGAGGTGTACTTTGTGTTTAAACAGATCAACAACGGCGTTATGCCTGCCAACAATAGCCATATCACCCCTGTCAAAATATTTAAATGGCTTTATGGCTTTACCTTTTGCCATATTTATAAAGTTTTTAGCAGTATTACGGCCCATTTGTATGGCAACCTGTGCCAACTGCGGGTGTCCTTTTGGATACATCGGATCGGTTATTTGCACACTGATATCACCTATAGCATATATATCTTCTACATCTTTAACCCGGTTATATTCGTCGGTGATCATCCTGCGGCCTATACCTAAACTACTTGCAGGAATCCCCTCAAAGGTATTGGCGATAATTCCGGCAGCCCAGATGAGGGTTTTGGTCTCAAGCGTTTCACCATCGGCAAAGGTTACCACACCATCACTAAAATCGCTTACGTGAGCATTTAATTTAACTTCGACACCCAAGTCAATCAGCGCCTGGCGAGTTTCTTTGTGGGTTTTATCGCTCATGGGGGCAAGCAAGTTAGGGCCACCATCAACAATATAAATTTTACCTTTGGCATTTATCAGTTCAGGATAGTCTTTTTTCAGGATATAATTCTTCATTTCGGCAAGCATGCCAGCTACTTCAACACCGGTTGGGCCGCCGCCGGCTACCACTATGGTTAAAAGCTTCCGGCGTTCGGCAGGGTCGGTGGTAACAGCTGCCTTTTCCATTGTTTTGATAAGGCTGTTGCGCATGCGAAGCGCATCGTCAATTTCTTTAAGGGAGATTGCGTTTTGCCTGATGCTTTCAATACCGTAGAAATTGGTACTTGCACCGGCTGCAAAGACGAGATAATCGTACGGAAGTTCACCGTCACTTAAATAAACGATCTTTGCCACAGGATCAACCTTAACAACGGCTGCCATACGGAAGTTCAACCCTTTGTTTCTGAAAAGTTTACGAAACGGATAGCTGATGCTTGAGGGTTCAAGAAAACTGGTTGCCACCTGGTAAAGCAATGGTGTAAAATAATTGAAGTTATTTTTATCAACCAGGGTAACTTCATAATACTTATTTTTATACAGCTGCTGAGCAATATTAAGGCCGGCAAAACCGCCGCCAACTATTACTATCTTTTTTTTGTCGCTGTTTGGTGTTATACTCGTCATGATACTTTAATGTTTATGAGCAGGTACGCAGGATCGGGCCCCGATTTGAAAATTATTCCAGCTTGCACTGCCTTTCGTTTTCTGTTATAAATTTACCGATATTCATGGAAAATGGCTTCATCTTAGTGTAATTATTACACACTTGAATAACAGCCTGTTTTCACCGTTTTTACTCCTTGGTACAATTACAAAACTGCAAAGTAATAACCGTTTAAAAAGACTGAAATTCTGATAGTTTGGCCGATTTTACTATTGGATACAATTAATGATCCGCACATGACAAATACCCATTCAAAATAGTTATTTCAAATAGGCAAAGAAAAACAGTTAAAGTATTTTCCGGCGAAATCGAAAAACAAAATATCGGATTAGATGGCTGACAAAATATAAATTGAAATAAAAAACGGCTATTTAACCAGATATTTAATATAGGAAGTATGAATTGAGGCGGATTTATATTTTAACGAATACCCCTGGCGGGAAGATAATACCGCCTTAATTTCAGATGCAACAGATAAAGCAATCTCTTCGGCCCCTTCGGCACCTATATCTAAACCCACCGGGCCATAGATGTTGCTCAATTGTTCTTCGCTGATGACAATGCCGGGGCCTTCAATCTCTGCCAGCATACGCTCCAATTTCTTTTTGGGCCCAAGGATGCCGATATAAGGTAACTGGATCTGCAATATTTCTTTAAGCAGCGCTATTTCGTAATTATAATTATGCGTCATTAAAACCACCGCCGTACGATCGTTAATTTCGATATGCTGCAGCACCTCGGCTGGTTTGGCAGTGATTATACGATTAGCCAATGGGAAACGCTGGCTTACCGCGTAATTGGCCCGGCCATCGATTATTGTAATGTTCCAGCCCAAAACCGAGGCTATGCGGGTTAAAGGAACAGCATCATTACCTGCTCCTACTACCACCAACGAAATTGCCGGTTTTACATACTCAATAAATGCCGTGTAATTCACCCCTGCTTCGTAAACCTGTATTTCAGATCGCTGCTGCCCTAAAACCTGCTCCGCGTTTGCGATTAACGCAGCCCTGTACGGTACACTTTCGGGCAGAGTGACCGTCAATTTATCATCTGTTAAACACAAACAGGTGCCGGGTTGCGGCGCTTTCCTGTCGTCAATACAAAACATCGTAACCAATACCGAGTAGCGGCGATTAGCAATAATATCTTTTAATAAATTAACGGGATTATTGAAATCGCCGGTTATAGGTTCAATAAGGATATGGATAATACCGTTACAACCCAGGCCTACGCCCAATTTGGCGTCATCATCGTCGGTTGTATCATAGGTTACTAATAATGGCTGCTGCTGCATGATCACCAGGCGGGCTTTGCGCAGGGCATCGCCCTCCAAACACCCTCCGCTGATAGCCCCGGTAAGCTGCCCGTCCTCAGTGATCAGCATGCGCGCGCCAGCCCTGCGATAGGCAGAGCCCTCTACCAGTACAACGGTAGCCAGCGCTGTTTTTTTGCCAAGCGCATGGGCCTCATCATAAGCGGCAACTATATCAATAATCTCTTTCATTGGCGGCTTTACAGCTTATATCAGTTTATCAGGTATTTTACATTGCTGCGCATTCAGGTTGAGGTTGCTTTATTCTACCTGCATATTCACCTACACAGGTATACAGCTTATAACCATACCAATGTAGCATTTTAATAACAATAGCAGGGTAACAAATTTATCCGGCAACGGTGAAAAGTACA
Source organism: Mucilaginibacter sp. Mucisp86 (assembly GCF_047324315.1). NCBI lineage: Bacteria > Pseudomonadati > Bacteroidota > Sphingobacteriia > Sphingobacteriales > Sphingobacteriaceae > Mucilaginibacter > Mucilaginibacter sp. Mucisp86. The sequence continues at coordinate 4,950,191 of NZ_CP168503.1, read as the reverse complement.
ATAATATCAACTATGGTATTTTAGATATTTCGATTGATAAAAATTTACGGCTAACTTTAAGAAAATGCTTCGCCATGAAAATGATTCCGGTTTTTAAATGCCGCAACCTGCGGCAAGCTGTTGTTTTTTATACCAATGTACTTGATTTCAGGCTCAAATACCCTGAAGCTACAGCTGATGACGGCGTTATTGACCTCATAAGCGAATTTGGAGAGTTACAGTTAACCGTATATGAAAGTGACCGTTTGTTTGGCTCTGTAATAAATGTTTGGATAGATGATGTGGACAGCAGGTTTAAATATTATGTTTCGCGCGGATTGGACACCTCTGCAAAAAAAGAATCACCCGTTCACCAGGGGCCAACTGACCAAAGCTGGGGAACGCGCGAGTTTTATGTTACCGACATTGATGGCAATACACTTCGTTTTTGCCAGCCACAACGGTAATATCTATTGAATTATTTTAACCGCGGCAGGCGCATTAATGGTGGTTTTCACTTTTCCATTAGCCTGCTTAACATGTTTAATCTTTATAATGCCGTAAGGGGTTGGATAAGTACCTTCAGCAAAACTCAGATCGCCCAAATGGGGCTCGATCTTAATCACCTTGCAGCCGGGGGCTATTACCTTTACACCCAGCACATACTCCGTTAGCCAGGGCGTTGGCCCCGACGCCCAGCCATGCGAAAGGCTATGCCTGAAACCTTTATAGCAGTAAGCGCCGTAATCGCCGTGGATATCTTTTTTACCATCGGGCACCAGCTCATCTATTCGCGAAGTGTTAGGTAGCCAGTCGATATTAAAATCCTCCCAAAAAGTCGTAGCGCCAAGGTTAAGCATCGGCCCCCAAAAATTGCGGATAGCCTCAATACCGCCCTGGTAATCGCCAGCTTTGGCTTTGGCCAACAACATATAATAACCAAAAAAGGTAGAATAATTATGCACCCCTCCTGCCGAAAGGATCTCGTTTGCCTTTTGAGCAGGCAACAAACCCGACAAGCCCAGTAAAGCTGCCGCCTGCTTGGAACCATTGGCGTCGGGCACATTGGTTTTAAGTTTGGCAACGGCGGCTTCGCATTTTTGTGCTGTAACGGGTTCGTTCAGTATTTTACAAAGCTCTGCACCTGCATTAAGGGTCATTACCAGCATCGCTTGCAAGCCGGCATGGATAGCAGGTTTATTTTCGCTCGATGGCCAGTCTAAAAATCTGCCAGCCCCTTCCAGCTTTTCACTTCCGTTGTCATCAATCTGTACTGCGTATTGGTTTAGCAACTTTACAAGATAAACTTTTTGTTGTTGCAGATATTTTAGGTTGCCGGTGTGCATATACCAATCGCGCTGGATCAGGATCCACCACATAGAATACGATACCATACCGTTCATATACCCAGGCAATGGGGTAATATCACGGGCAAGGTCAAGGCTTTTAGGAACCACTGCATTATCGCCAAACACAGCGGCAATGGTTGATGTTTCGGGATGCATATCGCCTACCCATACCAGCCTGTCGCGCTTGATGCCATCCCAAAGGTAATCCTGCATATTGAGATGCACGGTATAAGCGCCGGTAAGCCAGATCTTGTTGAGCAGGGTATCACTGCATTTAAATGAGCCCAGGTAAGGGATATCGCGGTAAATAAAAATAGCCCGTGCTTCTTTCAGCTTAAGCTGGCTGTTATCGTCTACCAGGTCTATCCGCACAAAACGAAAACCGGTATTGCCAACTTCCAGCTTACCCAACCAGGGTAGTGACACTATCATATCGCGCATGGCATGGTCATTCGTAGCCCCCTTTATGGTATCAATATTTGACATAGCTTCGCTTGCCGACTCGCCAAAACGGATGCGAACCCTTACCGGCTTGCCGCCTCTTGACTGGTCGGTTACTAATTGTAAACCGCCATGTAGTTCCTTGCCAAAGTCAAGTAGCAAACCTGGTTTACCTTTTTCATTACTTTGGAGGATACAAAGATCATTACCCGAAAGATCAGCCTGCCCGGTGCCCAGTTTCAGCAACTTTTCGGCATTTGTGATATTACTTGCTGCATCAGGTGATTTCCATAAGATGCGTACAGGCGATAAGTATTTCCGTACTGTTTCTGTCGATTGTGCTTCGGCAGATCGTTTGGCGTCAAAAACCGGCGGCAGTTTTTGGGCTTTGCAGATTGCGCCAGCAATGGCTAATATGAGTATGGAGAGGGTTTTCTTCACGTGACAATACTTTTTTAAATTCTTCGATACTACTTATCTCCTTAACTGCCTAATAAAAAGACATTGAAAGGACTAAAATCCATGTCATTGCGAGGAGGAACGACGAAGCAATCGCATGCTATACAGAGCGGATATGCTTCCGTGCGATTGCCTCGCTTCGCTTATAATGACGTAATTGTAAGTTATTGATTATTAAGTATGTTTTTTTTGATAATTTTTATGATATGGGCGTTGCCTGCGGCCCGTGCTATGCGCTTATACTGCACAAGGCATTAGCCACAAGGCCGGTATCCGCTCCTATCACTAACGCGGCCGCCGCACACCACCGCCCAAATATATTTTATACGTCATCACGTTTTTTTTCAGGATTCCCCTGATGGTTCCTCAATGACATCGTTATGTTTATATTCTCTCTCAATACACAACCGATTTAATAGTCACCGGCCCGGTCAGCCCCGAAGCTTCAAGCGCACTTTCGGGTTTATAAGGGTTTACAGTTGTCCAGGTGTGGCGTTCATTTGGTTGCAATTTGCTATCGCCAATTAAACGGTTAACCCAGGTATTTACTACTTCAATATCTACCGTATTATTACCGGGTTTAAGTGCAGCGGTTACATCGAGCTGATAAGGAGCCGTCCATACGCCGCCCACAACAATGCCATTTACCCTTACTTTGGCCATGGCCTTTACCTGTCCAAGATCAAGCAACAAGTGTTTGTTCTTTTCAAGCCGGGCGATATTAAATGTATTATGATAAACCGCCGAGCCCGAATAGTATTTAATATCCTCCTCCGGCCTCAACGTCCAATCTACCAGTTTATCAAAGGTAACCGGGTTGACAGGCCCCCATCTTTTAACATCAAAAGTAACCTGCCATGGTGTATTTACCTCAACCAAAACCTGCTGATCAGGAAAGTTTTCACCCTTAACCGGATTTGAACTGGCAGGCTTCCTGAATATTATAAATGCACTTTCATATGCAGCCAGTTTCAAAGGCACAGTTGTAATACCGGTGCCCTGTTTATAATTGAGCAGGTTACGGCAGTTGCCGGTTGTTGCATCCCAAAGTTCGGGCGCTTTCCCTTTCGCCCTAAAGGCAGCATTAATATCGATATTTTGCGCAGTTTGGTTGGATATAAAATACATGTCGCCATCAGTTAGTTTGCGATGGATAAACAACGCCTGATCAACAGTATTAAACTTACAATCTGGTACAACTTTAAGCAAATCAAGCGCCTGTTGCATATCCACGCCGTTAATCACCAATCCTTTGCCATATTGATGCGTTTTCACCGAAACACTATCGATGTTGCCCCAAAGTACCGAAGCCATTTTTTTGATCTCAGCATCGGCAGTAGCGTAATTTTGTAAACTTGGTGAACGCTCCGGTTTAGAGCCCAATATAGCTAAGCCATCGTTAACCAGCCTGGTTATAGTCTTTAGCAATTCGGGCCTCATGGTGGCCAGTTTTGGTAATACCAACAGCCTGTAGCTCATACCACCCGGCAGTACCAGCTTACCGTTCACTACTTTTGCCCTCCCATTCAATACTTCCGCATTAATATAATCAAATGAATAGCCTTGCGGCAGTTCGGGGTCGCGTATGCCTGTCATTTTTGGCGCATCTTCACCTATAAAATAGGCTACATCGGCAACGTAGTTACCCTGCCTCAGCATATAGTTACAGCGTTTGATATAACTAATGAACAGATCCATATCATAAAACCACGTATTGTTGCGGTTAAACTCATTACCGAACCATGCGTTTGATCCTGGCACCCTGTTGTCGGCGAGCTGGGTTACATACACATGTAATAAAGTATTATTAATACCCTCAGTAAAAAAACGGTCGCCACGCTGTTTCATCAAAGCTGGATAACGCGAAAACGGACCACCGGCACAGGTAAATGATTCGGCAGAAACCTTGGTTTTACCATAAATATGTGCCGAAGATGAAGCTGCCCTGTTTTCGATATTCCCCAAATCACCTTCGCTCCAAAACTCTCCCCCTATTTCATCCGATTGTCCACCGTATTGTAAAAACTCGCCCGGGAAGCCCCAGTGCCCGTAATTTTCGAGCCAGGTGGTAAGCCCATGCTTATGGCTTGCATCTCGCAACCCGCCAACATACTCGTAAGCAACTTTATCGGCAACAAAACGCCGCAAATCCCATAAAAATCGGTCGCTTTGATCCTGGCTGCCTACCACACTGCCATTTAGTGCCGGCAGGTAAGGTAAAGCATCGTAGCCATATTTCGCTTTAAAGTTTTTGAGCATATCGTCCGTCCAGTTTTGGCTGCCTGTTTCATAACTATCTTCAACAGTTACTTTAAAGCTTTTGCGGTCGGCCGCGGGAATGCGTTTCAGGATCTGTCCCAGGAAAGCGTCAAAATGTTCTTCGATATGCTTTTTGCTCATTTTGTCAATTTCGAGACCACGACCTTCGGGCGGCGCCGGGGCATTGGTAACCTGAGTTGGTGTCATACCAGTGCGCATGATGATCCAATTGCCAGCAGGTACATCCCATTTCAGGGTGCCATCGGCCTGCATATATTTGGATATATCGATAACCTTTTGCGGATCGATCACATATTGTTGGTCATCAATTACCGGCTGCGGTTTCCATTGATATTCTTTCCAGTATGGCAGCGGCGTTTGAAACATTTTAGCCAAAGTTTTTTCGGCATAGTTCTCTACATGGGGCAACGCCGAAATTTTAAGCTCAGCTATATCGCTCCCCTGCGAACCATTGTTAAATACAATCCTGAAACTTTGGCTTGTTGTGGCAGGGATAGAAACAGCGGCGGGCGAATAAGGATTAAACCCTACGTTTAAATTGGTGTTGCTCCTGTCAATCACAAAGTGTTTAACAGTTTGATAATTGCCGGCGGCATCGCGGGCCTGGATATCGCCTTCAAACCTTAGCGCCTTGTGCGCCGGGTAAAACACAAAACTTCTCGCCGTATATGGCGAAGCGGCATCGATAGTTACAGTGGGCTTTGGATCGTTAGGAATAGTGTATATCGTATTTTGATCACCGTCGATCAGGTTGTTAGCGTGCGGATCAACAGGTAAGGAACTGATAAATGAGCTCACCATATGTTCACCATAGCCCACCGGCGCTGGAAACGCGATTACTCTTACATCCTGAAACTGCTTTTGAGGCTGCTCCAATTTCTTATCAAGGCTAACCGGACCTTTTACCGTCAATGATGACGAAGTGAGGTACCTCATAGATTGCTCCGGCTTAACCCAGGGCCCGCCCGACTGGCTCCAACCCGGGCCATTAAAGATGCCGATATCTATATTGAGCCGGGTAGCAGTTTTAAGCGTTGTATGCATGATATCCCACCACTCATCCGAAAACAATTTTACTTTTCCATAAGGAATTTCATCCAACCCGATATTACCGATAAATGCCCGGTTGATGCCTATCTTTTTCATCGATTCAAGATCTTTAACAACACCCTCCTTAGAGACATTTCCGGAGATCCAATACCAGTATACACTTGTTTGAACAGAATCGGGAGTGGTTTTAAAACCGCTGTAAAGTTTATCTTGTTTAATGGTTTTGGTTTGAGCAAAACTTTTGGTACTTAAACCAAGGGCATTAAACATGAGCAGTATGACTGCGGTTTTTTTATAGATATTTTGCATCAGGAAGATTAGAATGTTTTCAACCACCCAACCCACAGGTCCGGATGATAAGGCTTTGTACGTGAAAGCTGCTAAGTTTATAATTAAAACAATACTAAAGTTTTCATCATGATTTGGCATCCTGTACTATCTTGTCTTAAAAATATATGATGTTATCGAACCAAAATAACATCTTTACATACCTGATGGTTGACTGATGAACGACTGAAAAAGCACCATCCCGTTAAATTGCCCGATTTTAGTAAAAGCGTAGCTGTTTATGGAAAACTACACTATAGTTATATTTATCCTTGCTGTGATGATCGGACTGTCGGCCCTGGCCGATAAAGTAAAACTGCCTTATCCAATTTTACTGATCGTAGCAGGTATCGCGGTAGGTTTTGTTCCGTCTATCCCCGATATTGAGCTTAATCCCGAAATTGTTTTCCTGATATTTTTGCCGCCATTGCTGTATGATGCCGCTTTCAATATTTCCTTTCAAACATTCAGAACAAATATTAATACCATAGGTACGCTGGCTATTTCATTGGTGTTTATTACGGCTTCGGGCATTGCAGTATTAGCCCATTACATTATACCGGGTATGACCTGGCCGCTGGCTTTTGTTTTAGGTGCTATCCTTTCGGCTACGGATGCGGTGGCAGCCATGAGTATTACTAAAGGCCTTGGTTTATCACATAGCACTAATACCATTTTAGAAGGCGAGAGCCTTGTGAATGATGCATCGGCATTGGTAGCCTATCGTTTTGCTGTTGCATCTGTAACGGGTGCTGCCTTTATATTCTGGCGGGCAACATTGGATTTTTTTGTACTGATGGCCGGTGGATTTCTGGTTGGTTTGGTGATGGGGAAAATACTGGCGTTCATTATTAAACGGGTGCATAAAAATGATCTGGTTACGATCAGCTTTATGCTCCTGATGCCTTTTGTAACTTATCTTGTTGCCGAGCACGTTCACGTATCCGGCGTTATTGCTGTGGTTATTTTAGGGTTGAGTATTGCCCGTTTCAGCGCCAAAGTTTTCCCCGAAAAACTAAAACAACAATCCAAATCAATCTGGGATATCATAATCTTTTTACTAAACGGGCTGATCTTTATTTTTATCGGTCTGCAATTCCCGTATGTGATCAAAAGCATCCCGAAAGCGCAGGTTTGGCCTTATGTGGGTTACTCCTTTTTGATCACTATTGCTGCGCTGGCATTACGGATGGTGCGTGTTTTTCTTCAGAAAGTAAACCTGCAAAATGCCTTCAAAAAAGGAAAACATAAAATAACTGAAGATGCCCTGCTTGATTTCAAAAGCAGCCTCATCATCAGTTGGTCGGGCATGCGTGGGATAGTATCATTGGCTATTGCCATTGGTTTACCTGCCACGTTGGCCGACGGCAATCCTTTTCCTGAACGAAATGCTATTATATTTATTTCGGTTGTCGTGGTGTTGTTTACGTTAATTGGCCAGGGCCTTAGTTTACCCTGGCTGGTGAAAAGGCTAACCAAGGAATACCCCTCAGCATCAACTAACCTATAAAAAACTGCTGACTAACGATTTTTCCCATTTCAACTTTATAAACGCATATTTCTTCAACAGTTTTAGTTCCCTGTCCTTTTGCAGTGAAATGCATGGAAAAAACCAGACTGAAATAACTTCCGGCAAAAATGGGCTCAGATACATTAACGCTATGAATTTCAGCATTTGCAAGAAACCGGTTTTCATATTCTATTAAACTCGTAAGGCCGGTTATCGGCTCATTTTTATTGACGGGATCGATACTTACGGCATTATCAGCGTATAACTCAGTATAGGCTTCAACAAATTTAAGCTCATTGCATAATGAAGCTAAGCGATTGGCAATTTCTGTTATGGTACTCATTGTGTTAGATGTATGTTGATGATATGAATCGGCAGTAATAGTATGTCAATTTTCACAACATGCAATTACCAAAAGCAAAGAATGATACAGAAATGATATAAAAACATGCGGCACCGGCCGGCTTCATCAAGTCGATTTTAAATTAAATGATATCAGCCTAACGAATAACTATAAAGGCAAACTAAAATAAAACGACGAGCCTTTACCATACTCGCTATTTACTCCAACCTCTCCCCCATGGCTTTCAATGATCTCACGTGAAAGGTACAGGCCTAATCCATATCCTTTTGCTCCGGAAGCGTTTTCATGATGAATACGGGAATAGCGGCAGAACAATAGTTTTTGATCAACCAGTTTAATCCCCCTGCCTTTATCCTCCACGGTAACAATAGCTTCTCCATTAATTGAGCTGCAAGCCAGCGCAATTACACTTTTTACCGGCGAGAACTTTACCGCGTTATTTACATAATTTACTAATACCTGCGCCAGTTTGTCGTAATCAGCAGTAACCCAAACAGCTTTTGATACTTTCAGTTTGAACTTACTGTCTGGATAAAGTACCATCATATCAGTTGCCACATGCTTTACCAATTCGGCCAGGTTAAAACTGCTTTTTTGTAAGGTTAGCTTTGCATCCTGAACCTGTGATAACGTTAAAAAATTATTGATCAACTGCGTCATGCTCACCGTTTGCTGATCCGCTTTGAGCATTTTATCCTCCAACTGTTTGTTGTTTTCCATCCGGGCAACACGGGCTGTATTTTGAATATATAACTTAATGGTACTTAATGGCGTACGTAATTCATGGTTAAGGAACGCCATCAAATCATTTTTGCGGATCTCTTCCTGTTTAGCCGCCGTAATATCAGTTAGGGTTCCCATCATTTTCATAGCCAATCCATCACTACAATAAAGCTTTCCGGTTATTTTAAGCCAGCGGCTATGACAACCATCGATAGTATTTATATGCAGCTCGGTTTCAAATTCCCGCTGGGTACGGCATGCCGATTTAGCCGTATCTAAAACATGCTTTTGGTTCCATTGTATCAACTTTTGCATCAATACTCCCAATCCAAAAGTGCTGCTTCCCTTCATGCCCAAAAAGCCACTGGCTACGGGGCATAAATGAAACTTTTTACTGTAAACTCCATAACTCCACATACCTATCCCTGCCGAAGCCAGCATATTGGTTATGGCCATTTCGCGGGTATGTGCCTTTTCGGAAATATCAACCAAAAAAGCGTAGGGATTTAAAACCTTACCCGGAAAAATCGGCTCAATAAAATTACCGGGATTGCCAAATGCAGCGAGCTGGGCGTTGGTTTTGGTTAATTGTTGTGGGGTTGCGATTAATGTTGCCATAAGCTTTGAGCGATAGTTTTTGTTATTATAAAACTAAGGCTCCTGTTAAACCCATCGCTATGGGATTCGTTGAACGGGCAAAAACTGTCGGTGAAGGGCTGGTGGATTTAGGCAGGTATATTTTGAACCTTTTAGAAATTGTAGAGACGCATAATTGCGTCTTACACTGGCCGAAGTTACGCTACCGCTAAACTTCGGCCAGTATACGGCAGACGCATGTGATGCGTCTCTACAATAGAAAACCTACACCAGCGTACCATAAAAATGTTTGGCATCATCAATGGCATTCAGGCATACCGCTGTAATATCATTGATGAGCCTTAAAGTTTCGGTATCGGCTGTGGTCGCCTGTTCAAGCTCGTCCAAATCGGCTTCCAATGTAGGAAGCAAGCCCATAATGGCTACCGTTGTTTTCATGTTGTGCGCAATGTCTTTCAGGCCGGTAAAATCTTCGGCACTGAACATATTTTTAAGCGCGCTCACATCAGCTAAAGTAAGTTCAATAAATTGTGAGGTAACCAGTTTCTCATACTCAATATTACCCTTACTGATCTCTTTCATATAATTGAGATCGATAAACCGGTAATTATACTCATTAATAACAGCCTGACTTTCCGAACGCGACGCTCCGGGTACAAACTTCACGATCAGTTTAAACAGGTCATCGTCATTTACCGGTTTGGCAATGTATTCATTCATACCGTGGCTCAGGCATTTTTCGCGCTCGCCGGCCATGGCATGGGCTGTCATGGCAATGATAGGTATCTCCAGTTTAAGGTCGTTGCGAATATGATAGGTTGTTGTATATCCATCCATCTTCGGCATTTGGATATCCATTAGCACAACATCGTAAGCTTCCGATTTTAGTTTGCTAATCGCTTCCTCGCCATTTGATACTACATCAAACCCGGCATCCCATTGCGTAAGCATATGCTTCATGAGGCTTTGGTTCATGATATTATCATCAACTACCAAAATATTTAAGTCGTGGCTTATTTTCACTTCCGAATCCAACGCTTCTTCGTCAATGTGCCCGGTAACCTGATTATCAGCAATAGTGTATGGGATATAAAAATTAAACTCGGTGCCTTTTCCCGGTTCACTGGTTACCTCTATTTCTCCAAGTTGCAAAACAACCAGGTCTTTAACTATTGAAAGCCCAAGCCCTGTACCGCCGTAGCTACGGGTAATAGAATCTTCGGCCTGGTTAAAACGCTCAAATATGGAGGTCAGCTTGTCCTTTTGAATACCGATACCATCATCGGCCACCCTTATGCCAAGCTTAATTGTTTTATCACTTATCTGTTTGTTGTAAACCTCTACCCTGATACAACCACGCTCGCTAAACTTCAAAGCATTACCTATCAGGTTTACCAAAATTTGGGTTAAACGTGTCGCATCTCCAATAAGCGTATCGGGCACATCCTGTGCTATTTTATTACTAAAAATAAGCCCTTTTTCTTTGATCCTTTCATTAAACAATGTTTCGATAGAATCTATCAAACCGCGTACACTAAACGGCGAATGTACAATGCGCATCATGCCCGCCTCAATTTTTGACAGGTCGAGGATATCATTAATAATCGCCAGCAGGTTTTCCCCTGCCTTTTGAATCGAGCCGACAAATTCGCCGGCATCGGCATCAATTTTACGGCGTTTAAGCAAATTGGTAAAACCCAGTATGGAGTTAAGCGGTGTACGGATTTCGTGGCTCATATTGGCCAAAAAATTCTCTTTGATAAGCAGCGCCTCACGTGCGGTTTTTTCCGAATCGTTAAGTCTGTTGATCAGCCTGTTTTGCTGCCTGAACTGGTTTACAATAAACCAGCATAAAGTACCGCCGCTTAAAAACATGAATATCATGAGCATATTGCCATACATACGGGCCCGGGTACTGTTATGGATAACAGCCACACTAAGCTCATCCATCATTTTTTGACGATTGTCATAAATCTTATGCGTTATATCAGTGATTTCGTTGGAGATGCGGCGGGCACGCGGGTTAGCTATAAAACTGGTATCATTCATATTACCCGTTTTATAGTAATGCTTCAGTAAATCATTCTTGATCCTTACTTTTTCATCGGCTAAAATATTGAGCCTGTCGAGGTACTGTTTAACCATGGGGTTGTGGTTGCCGCCACGAAGCGAATCAAGATAGTCTTTAACAGCCTTGATCTTGGCATCAACACCTTCCAGGTGTGAGATATCATCTGTTGCAATAGCTGCCCTGATACGGGCCTCAACCCCCAGCAGGTCGCGGTCAATTTCGCGCAGGTGGTTACTGGTATGCAGTTCGCGCAGCAGGCTTTCATTACCCTTACGCATCGACTGCATGTTTTGTGAAAAATTATACTGAATAACCAGCAGCAAAATTGTACCTGCAACAAATGATGCCAGTATGAGATAAGCAAACTTTTTATTAGCCATTACTGATGACGCTGAACGCATTGGTGACAAGTAAATATGCAGGTGTTAAATTTATTCTAATTACACAAATCGTTCAACAAGGCAAAACAATCGTTAAACCGCACCAGCCTATCGATAGCTAAAAAACGTTCATCCGGTTGTTCAGCGTTTTGCGGTAAGCATCAGCAACGGGCAAAAACTTGCCGGCAATCACCAGGCCCCCGTCCTGCAGGGTGTCAATTTTATCGAGTGCAATAATGTATGAGCGGTGTACCCTGATAAATTTTGATGATGGCAGTTTTTCTTCGGCCGACTTTAGCGTACCATGTATGGCGTATTCTTTTTTGGGGGTATAAAATTTAACATAGTCGCCCATAGCTTCGGCATACAAAATATCATCGAGCATCAGTTTGCGGGTGATATTTGAATCTCGTACGAAAATAAACTCGTCGTTTTTAAGCGGCGCATCTTCTTTACGGCTTTCCAGCACTTCACGCGCTTTGTTAACGGCTTGTAAAAACCTGCCGGGCGTAACGGGCTTAACCAGGTAATCGGCTACATTGAGCTCAAAGGCCTCAACCGCGTATTCTTTTTTTGAGGTAGTAAAAATTACAACAATATCCTTGTTTTTAAGGTTACGGGTAAGTTCTAAACCATCCATTCCGGGCATTTCGATATCCAGGAACAGGAGGTCGACATTTTGGTTCTGAAGATGATTATATGCCTCCATGGCCGTGCAGTACTCGCAAATAACATCCAGGTCATTAACCTGGCCGGCCAAGTGGCTTAATGTAGCGCGGGCAATGGGATTATCATCAACAATTAAACTTGTCATGTGCAGGATGAATAATATTGCTAAGATAATCATTTTACTTTTCGCTCATGACCTCCCGTTTGCATCCGGGAGATCATTTGAGCCAAAAAGCGGTTATTTAAAAACGGGGATCTTATCTGAAATGTGACCTAAGCATCCAGGCCATTCCTTCGTGGGTTTCCATCAGGCCGGTAATAAAATCACTGGTACCTGCATCATTATATTTGCTAACAAAAGGATCGATATTACCGCGGATAAATTCGATGATGCTTTCATGGTCTTCAAGCAGCTCTTTCAAAAAGCCTAGGCTATCATTTTTATGATCAAGCTTTTCGGTTAAATGAGTAAGTTGTAATAACTGGGTTAAAGTAGCAGGCGCGTAATGACCAATTTTGCGGATCCGTTCAGCTACGCTGTCCATTATTTCGTCAAGCTCATTGTATTGCTGCTCAAAAAAAACGTGCATAGAGTGAAAGTCCGGACCTTCAATATTCCAATGGGCATTACGGGTTTTGGTGTACAGTACAAATTCGTCGGCTAATAATTTGGCTAACTGATCTGAAACGGCCTGGCGGTCGGCTTCGTTAATTCCGATGTTTGTTTTCATGATATTGTGTTTTTTTGTGGTTGATAGCTCTTTTGTTTTATAACTTACTCATATTTTGATGGATGAGTATAATTACTAAACAGCCTTTTCACTGGGCAATATAGCGTAAATGCTGTTACCTCAAGGTAAAATATTACAGGGGCAATGATAATCATGGCATGAGTATGATAATTCCAGTCAATAGATGACAGTACGGGCATAGTAAACACTAAAGCCCCGCGAATCACTGCCTCTGTAGTGCTCAGGTTTTCCGGGGAATCATCGGGAAAAAACCGCTTCAAAAAATTATCTAAAACGGGTTGTGAATACCTAGCCGTCGGCTGTACCGAAGCTTTCTTCAGTTCGGTGTCTGCTTCGTGGGTCTTGTTTTTAGCAAGGTCTCTTGGATCGGGTGGTAACTGCAATGTTTTCATGGCACAGCTTTAAAGGTTATGACATAAAATTAACGGCCCTGCACTTAAGATATATGCCAAATTCGTTGAGCAGGCAAAAGCAATCGTTAAAAAGTATTTTTATGCAGATGATGTTTAAACGTTTTATCAGGCCCTGATCATTTCAATATGATCGATACCGTCCTCATCATAAATTTCGCCCTCCATTTTAAAGCCCAACTGCTCATAAAACTTAACCGCATAATATTGGGCACCTATGCGGATAGGCACATCGCCATAAAGATTTTTAGCAGCATTAATAGCCGCCTGGGTTAATATTTTGCCAACACCTGTACCACGTACCTTTTTGCTGCTTACTATCCGCCCTATTGATGCTTCGGCATATGATTTCCCTGCGGGCACAATACGTGCATAGGCCACCAGCTCCTGTGCATCATCAAACAACAACAGGTGATGGCAGGCGTAATCTTTATCATCGGCATCCAAAAACACACAATTTTGCTCAACTACAAACACTTCACTCCTGAGTTTTAATAGCTGATAAAGCTCGGTAACTGTTAGATCATGGAAGGGCTTGCAGATTTGGGTATAGTTCATGGGATTTGATTTTTCTCTCGCAAAGGCGCGAAGACGCAATTTTGCTTGTGGTGGCTAAAGTAATTATTTCTGTAGATATGGAAAAGAATCACGTCACCACGTCCGCCCTCCGGCGAATCGGGAACCATAGGACAGGCTAGTTGCCAGGCATTGTTCAACTTAGCTTGTGAGTTGCCGAAATAAATTCGGCACGACGAATGGGGATAAAACAAAAGCCCAACCTGCTTTATACAAGTTGGGCTTCTTTGTAAGGCTACAATCTTTATTTTTTATAAGTGATCTTATAAATAGTCCCTTTAACGTCATCGCTTACATATAAGGAACCATCAGGCCCTTGTGCAAGTCCGCAGGGTCGGTGCTCGGCTTTACCCGGCGAAGTTTCTTCGGCTGTGCCGGCAAAACCATCGGCAAACACTTCCCATTTACCATCTGGCTTTCCATCTTTAAATGGTTGAAAAACCACGAAATAACCTGCCTGCGGTTCAGGCGCCCTGTTCCACGAGCCGTGGAAAGCTATGAATGCGCCGTTTTTATATTTTTCGGGGAACTGGCTACCGGTGTAAAACAACAAGCCATCGGGGGCGAGGTGCCCAGGGTAGGCTGCTACAGGGTTCAAGTATTTGGCGTCTGCCTCCTTTTCGCCATCGCCGCCGTATTCGGGGCCTAACATTTTTTTGTGTTTTACATCATCATAGTACATGTATGGCCAACCAGCATCGTCGCCTTGTTTGAGGGCATACATGCATTCGGCAGGTAACAGGGCCGATTGCTGGGTGGTATAATATTTCGGGAACAAATCGTGCAGGGCATCGCGGCCGTGCTGCATTACAAAAAGCTGGTTATCCTGCTGATTCCAATCAAGGCCAACCACGTTGCGCAAGCCTGATGCAAAACGGATACCATCGCTTTGCTTTTGATTTAGTTTATCAGTTTTAAATTTCCAGATAGCCCCCGCCGAGTCCAATATCGGGCAGCCCTTTTTTTGCGGATCAAACTCGGAGCAGATGTTTGAGTAGGCACCAATGTTCACATACAGGTTGCCCTCATTATCAAACGCTATTGCTTTGGGCTTATGTGCACGTTTTGATACCAGGCCGCTTACCACCGTTTCGGGATGTTCGGGATCAAGCACTTCCTGTTTCTCATTCAATTTAAAGCGAAACACTGCCTTATCTGACGATGCGTATAAATAACCGTTGCTTATGCGGATCCCTGTGCCGGCAAAATTGCCAAAACTGGTTTTGATATCGGCTTTGTCACCATTATCATGCAAAGCAACTATGCCTTTACCGCTTTTTAGGCCTTCCAAATGCACATAAATATCATTGGCCGGTGTTACCACCATGTGCCTGGCACTGCCTAAATTATCAGCTATGATAGCAGCATTAAAGCCATCGGGAATTTTAAGCCCGGCATTGGCTGCACGATGTGGATCATTCCTGATAAACCTGAACGAGGCAAGCCCACCTACAGTTAGCAATGATAAGCTCAGTAGTAACAAGGTTGTTCTTTGATTCATAAAAGCAGATTTTGGTTAGGCTAATTTAACGATTCGCTTTTTGAATAGTACTACCCCATCCCCCGTAATATTTACGTTATATTTATTGTTTTGTGAGCGTATAAACATCTGCCGTGCCATTGCTGTAGGTTTTAGAGATGGTTACAGCATTACCTGATATCTTAATGTCATACCCCCCGTTCAGGATCAGCGACCAGTCGAACTCGGCAGTCCAGGCAGATTCATTTTTAAAGTTTATCTTACTGCCGTTTATAATAAATGAACCATGATTTAAGGCCGGATATTTGACTACACTTGATTGGCCATTCCATGTATCATCAGTAAAACTGAAACTTACGTTTGATACCATACCTGTACCCGAAGCCTTTCTTTGAAAAGTACCGGCATAAGTTCCATTTAGTTTTAACGCCTGGTTATTATCAGTCTTTTTGCATGAACTTATAGCAGCAGCCAGCAATAAAATAAAGGCAAGTAATTGTTTCATAATTTTAGGTTTTCAGTTAATTACGAAAGCAAATTATTTAACGCTACAAAATTCAGAAAAAGCTGTGAATACAGTTTCTGAAGCCTTTTTTTCAACAACCGTTAATTCAATTCGGGTAATAATTTATTTTCGCAGCCTGATAATTAAAATTCTATTGCCCAACATGTCTGCATCTCATTCCCTGTCGCCGGTACAGGCCGATCTTGTACGAATTGTTTCAAAATATGTGTTGCTTGAAGAAAGCCGGAGAAATTTAAAAGGTCGCTGCCCCTTTCATAAAGACCAGGCGACATCACTCATGGTATCGCCCGAAAAAAACATATTTCAATGTTTTGGCTGCGGTAAAGGCGGCGGCCCAGTTGAGTTTGTAATGGCCATTGAACACAAAACCCGCGAAGAAGCTATTCAAATGATAGCAGGAAGTAATTAAGTTTTATAAAAAAAGACAGGCCTGTCTTCTTCTCAGTTGTTGGGTGTTGTCAATGTCTGGTACGAAGCGATTCCCGATTAGCAGGTTCGCTCCGCATAGTTTGGGATTGCTTTGCGCCCCATAATGACATGATTTTAAACTACTGATTATCAAGTAAAAAACCATGATCATTTTGATAACATGGGCGTTGCCTGCGGCCCGGGCTTTCCGTTACAAGTCCTCGCCTTTCCTACCCGCACCCCCTACACACGCTGCGGGCTTTTCACTGCAATCCCTAACGCGGCCCCTCACACATCCCCTAAAATATATTTTTTCTATGTCATCACGGTTTTTTCCGGGGGCTTTCTGTTGGATACTCGCAATGACGCTTTAAGTAATTTTAAATGCGCAAAACGCAGATTTAATATAATTTCTTAACCGCCTTCATCCACTCCCGGGCAATAAGCTCATGCCCGGCAGGCATAGGATGAACGCCATCCCAAATCCAGTGATCGGCTTTGGCTTTTTGCAGGGCTTTGTTAAAAACATCCTGCAAAGACACAAAAATGGCATTAAATTTTGATGCCAGCGCTTTAACTATTACCTGCCGCTTTTGCACTTCTGACGCCCATAAATCAGGATTATTATTTACCATACCTACCGGCAGGATAAATGGCTCCAGCAAGATCAGCTTAACATCGGGCAATGCGGCTTTTGTTTGGGTTAACAGCCGGTCATAGGCAGCTCCGAAATCATCGGCTGTTGCCTTATCCCCTTGCGTGATTACATGGTGCACATCATTAATCCCTATCAGTATACTCAATACATCGGGCTTAATATCAAGTGTATCTTTTTGCCAGCGTGCTGCAAGATCATTTATGGTGTTCCCGCTGATACCCCGGTTAAAAAACTGGTAGTCCTTGCCGGGATAGTCAAAATTGATGCGGGCTGTTACCAGGTACGCATAGCCCTGGCCGTAAACGTGGTTCCAGTCTCTATCATAACTCCTGCCACCATCGGTTATCGAGTCGCCTTGAAACAGGAAATTTTTTCCCACACCATCATCAGGCAGATACTGCTCATCTTTTATTGATGCTGATGATAATCCGGGTGTAGCCAGGATTGCAGCCCCGGCCATTGATGCTTTCTTTAAAAAGTTTCTCCTGCTGTTGCTCATAAACTGCTCACTAATTGGTACGACTTGCCTTTTTGAGTATTTATCACCAGCTCGTACCCATCTTTTACTTTAACGGGAGTGGCATTTGAACCTTTAACACTAAGCTTTGATTTGGAAATAACATGACATGTGCCGCCTGCCTTTGACAACAAATCCGCAGTTATAACCTTACCTGCTGCCCATTTCATGCCAACCACGAAGGCCCCTCTCGCCACAAGACCCTTAATTTCGCCATTAGCCCAGGCGTCGGGCAGGGCTGGTAACAGGTGTACATTACCGTTCTGACTTTGCAACAGCATTTCGGCCAAACCAGAGGTGCCGCCGAAGTTACCATCTATTTGAAACGGCGGGTGCGCATCAAACATATTTGGATAAAGCCCCCCACCCTCACTGTAATTATAGCCACTTTCGCCGGTTAGGCGCAGCAAGTCTCGGTAAAGTTTGTAGGCATGATTGCCATCCCTTAACCGGGCCCAAAGGTTTACCTTCCAGGCCAGGCTCCAGCCGGTACTTTCATCTCCTCTTAATTCTAACGTTCGTTTCGCTGCCGCAGCTAATTCAGGGTTGGCCGCTATTGAAATTTCATTAGCCGGATAAACAGAATATAAGTGCGATACATGGCGGTGATGCGGGTCGGGCGACTCCTGGTCTTTATACCATTCCTGTAACTGGCCTTTGCTGCCTATCTGGTAGGGGATCAGCTTAGCTTTTTTGGCAATGAGCGAATCCCTGAAAGCGGCATCAACGCCCAATATTTTACTTGCCGAGATCAGGTTATCAAACAAATCACGAATGATCCCCATATCCATAGTAGTGGAAACCGAAACATCCGACTTTTTGCCTTCAGCATAAATAAACTCATTCTCGGGCGACATAGACGGCGCGGTTACCAGGTGCCCCGTACCATCAGGCACAAGCCAATCAAATGTAAATTCGGCTGCACTTTTCATTAAAGGGTATGCGGTATTTTTCAGAAACTCTTTATCGCCGGTATACAGATAATGCTCCCAAAGGTGGCGGGTAAGCCAGTCGCCGCCCATTGGCCAGTTAGCCCAGGCAGGGTCGCCATGTCCAAGATTGCCTACCGGATTGGCCAATGCCCAAAGATCCGTATTATGATGTGTTACCCAGCCCTTAGCATGATAAAAATCTTTGGCAACTTCGGTCCCGGTTTCAGATAATCCCCTGATCAACTCAAATAAAGGCTGGTGCATTTCAGATAAGTTGCAATCCTCCGCCATCCAGTAATTCATTTGCACATTGATGTTGCTGGTATAATTGGAGCTCCACGGCGCGCGTAGTTCTTTATTCCAGATCCCTTGCAAGTTAGCAGGTACACCCGGCGTTCTCGAGCTACTGATCAGCAAGTAACGTCCATATTGAAAATATAACGCTTCAATGCCCGGATCACCACCCTGGTTTTTATTATAAAGCCCAAGCCTTTCATCGGTGGGCAATTCGGTGTGACTCCCTTTGTTGTCATTAAGCTTAAGGTTTACGCGATTAAAAAAATGGTGATAATCGGCAAGGTGAGCGGCAAG
This sequence comes from Mucilaginibacter sp. Mucisp86, assembly GCF_047324315.1. Classification (NCBI taxonomy): domain Bacteria; kingdom Pseudomonadati; phylum Bacteroidota; class Sphingobacteriia; order Sphingobacteriales; family Sphingobacteriaceae; genus Mucilaginibacter; species Mucilaginibacter sp. Mucisp86. The sequence goes on along the minus strand of NZ_CP168503.1, from coordinate 4,931,142 downwards.
CAATTGCGCGTAAGGTTTGGCGGTAGCCTCATCAAGATTTTTGGCAGCAACCTTTTCGTCGCCATCAGGGCATTGGTTATAGGCTTTAAAACTGGTGGCAGCAGTAACATACAGCGTTAAACTTGATGCCCCTTTAACGGTGATACCGCTTGTATCGGCAGTTATTTTACCGTCGTTACTTACGGCCTTTACCAACACCTCATAACGCATGCCCCTGCACTTATCATCATCGGCATAAACTATCGGATTTTTCGAATCAACATAGCTTGGCTCAACATGCGCCGGAGCTTTACCACTTAGCTGCAATACGTTGGCGTTAAGCACTTCTTTTTGAAAATGAAGCTGGCTATTGGTATTTATTTTAAGATTTAACTGTTTAGCCTTATCCGCCGTAAACCGGATAACAATTACCTTATCAGGCGCCGAAGCAAAAATCTCGCGTTTGTAGTTTACCCCGCCAACTGTATATTTTGTTGTGGCAACAGCATTACCGATATTCAGATCGCGGTAGTAATTGGCGCTGTTAACTCCATTGTATGATTGTTTGATATGCAGATCAGCCATTGGCAGATAGCTCTCAGAATATATGCCCTGCATTTTTTTAGTAAGGTCGCGCGCAGTTTGGTAATCACCTTTAAACAACGCCTCCCTCACTTGCCCCAAATATTGAAAAGCATCCGGATTTACATTCTGCTTCACCGGCCCGCCCGACCATAGCGTAGATTCATTGAGCTGCAGCAATTCATCGTCAACACCGCCAAAAATCATGGCACCCAATCTGCCATTGCCTATTGGCAAAGCTTCTGTCCACACTTTTGCGGGTTTCTTATACCATAAAGTATTATTCTGCGCGTTTGCGTTTGGCACAACCAATTGCATGCATAGTGGCAAAACTACAGACAGGAGTGTTGTTTTCAGGCCCTGGTTCATAAAATAGGTTAAAATTGTTTTTACAAGTATAACAATGCAACAGCGATAAAAAAATAATGCTTATTGGCATTTTAATATACAAAACGGAGTACAGCATATGAAAAAACCCGCCTTGCGGGCGGGTCTTCCTTAGTAAGTAGTAGGTCAGTTATAGTATATTATCTTCTTTCGTTATAAACCTGGAATTCGGCTATTGATACCTGGTGATCAGCCTTATCTATCAAGATCCGAACTTTGCCGGCCCATACCCTGTCGAAACGGTGAACTTTAATCTTACTGGCATTTTCACCATCAAACAATGGCTTCCAGCTCCCGTTCAGGTAATACTCCAGGCGGTAGTGTGAAATGTTAGGTTTTTCCTCAGCTATAACAATAGTGTTCAGCGCCTGGTCCTTTTTAAAATCTATCTCGTACCATGGATTTTTAACCGTTGGGTTTGATACCCATGAGCTATGGAAATCGTCATCGTTAGCAAAATCCATAATGGCCGAATCATCGCTCCAGCTTGAGCTTGCCGGTTGATTTTTTGCAATATTTGATGAAATAATAGGCGCATCCAACTTAGAAAGTTTAGCCACCGGGCCTTCATTTTTCCACAGCTTGCCAATCTCTTTAAGCGCAGCAAGGGCGTTATCGTCAAACAAGCCATCACGGTTAGGAGCAACATTCAGGATAAAATTGCAGTCGACATTATTCAACGGCTTCAGGATCTCATTAACGAGTTTGGCAGGCTCCTTAACCGGGGTTGTTGGATGGCTTGTTTCCCAAAACCAGTTAGCTTGCAGTGGCAAACAGGCAATTGCCGGCATGCGGTTATCTTGGGTTGATACACGTTGTCCCGCCCCCATTTCGTAAGTTTTGATATCGGTATAATACATGCCTTCGGCAGGATATTTGGCACCGTTAAGGTCCATTACCAAACAATTTGGTTGCAATGATTTTATCAGTGTATAGATCTCTTCAAACGGTACATCATCGTACGAGATCCTTGACCATGGGGCATCCCAGCCATCAATGATCAGGGCCGAAATTTCACCGTATTTAGTCATCAGCTCAGTGATCTGCGCTTTAACCATATCAATATGTTTTGGCGTGATCATATTTGGCCTCAACCTGTGGTGGGTATCCAATATGGAGTAATATAAAAACACCTTTAAGCCATTAGCCCTGAAAGCATCGGCATATTCTTTAACAACATCCTTTTTCAGCGGACTGTTCATCACATTATAATCAGTTGTTTTGGTATCCCAGATGCAAAAACCGCTGTGATGTTTGGTAGTGATACAACCATAGGTCATGTTAGCCGATTTTGCCGCCTTCGCCCACTGGTCGCAATTCAGTTTTTTAGGATTGAAGATAGTTGGCAAGGCATCCGGATCTGCCCAGTCCTGATCCATGTAGGTTGGGATGTTAAAGTGGATGAACATACCAAAGCGCAGGTCGACAAATTCCTGCTGAAGCTGGGCAAGCGGTTTTACAGGCTGCCGGGCTGTTTGTGCTTTTAGTGAGAGTGAAGCGGCACAAAGCGCTATGAAGCATATAGCTCTTAACTTAAACATGATTGGGTTGTTGGTTAAATTGATAAAACGTTTTAACAAACCGCAATATCACATTTAAATTTAATGTTTGAATTATCCGAAATTGACATTACATTCAGCTTATTTGGCGTGGACAAGCTTTTAGCCACCGCTTAAACTTGCGCTCGTTTGCAACGAGCGCTTACCATGGTTTGGCGATTGCATCGCCCGGTTGCGTTACAAACGCAAGCCCATTTTAAGCACTCATCATAAATGAGCGCAAGGAAGGAACATAAAACCATGTCATTGTGAGGAGCGAAACGGAATGATCCTGGGCGCGACGTAGCAATCGCATACAATACAGGGCGGATTTGCTTTCGTGCGATTGCCACGCTGCGCTCGCAATGACATATTTTTATGTATATCGGCCCCTAAAACAAATCCGGGTAATCCGTAATCACGCCATCTACACCTAAACTTTTCAGCTGTTCAATTTCGGCTTTGGTATTTACTGTCCATGGCAATACTTTGATCTTTGCATCGTGGCATTTCTCAACCAAATCGGCGTTAACCAGTTTATAATCCGGGCTGTAGATGAAGGGGGTGAAACCCAGATCGGTCATATTATCTTCAAACGATTTTTTGTTTTCTATAAGATAAGAGGTTCGCACATCGGGGTATTTTTTGTGGATGATCTGCAGCGTACGTCTATCAAACGACTGGATCACCACATAAGGCAGGATCTTCTTTTTGATCAGGACAGCCATCAAACGCTCCGCAAACTCGTCCGGAGCCGGATTATAAATACCATCCCCTTCGGGCGAGCATTTGGTTTCGATGTTATAGAATACCGGCTTTTTATGATTAACCTTAATATAATTCTGTACCGAATCAATCAATTCGGATAACAGCGGCATATAGGTTTTTATCTTTCGCTGACGCGGAAATTTACTGTATGGTTTTGAACCTACATCGTATTTTTTCAGGTCCTCATACTTCATTTTGTAGAGGATCAGATTTTTTGCTTCTTCCTTGCTGATCTCCTTACCGTCCGGAGTAAGCGAAAACAGCGGATTAACGTATTCATCATGCGATAGAACAACCTGTCCATCCGCAGTAATATGCGTATCCATCTCCAGCGTGGTGACAGTGCCAAGGTCGATGGCATTTTTCATAGCCGGTATGGTATTTTCGGGCCTCAGCCCCCGGCCGCCCCGATGTGCTTCGGCGCTGAATGAAGGAAAATCCGCATTTTTAAATTCCATGTTTTTAACAACCGTAAAACCTGACAACAAGATAAGGCTTATTCCGGCAACTATGTTTAATTTATTTTGCATCTAATTCGCTTGAATATTTATTTCCAAAACGATCGGTAGCCTCAACCCTAACCTTTTTAACTGATGGATCAAAGTGCGCCACAAACAGGTGCCCGGTTTCATGAGGCTCCACAAAATGACGGCCTGCCGGCAGCTGATCGCCTTTATACAAACTTACCGATAAGGGATCATATCCCTGCTCTTTTGACAAAGCTCCCATTGGTTTGTCATCTAAATAATACACAACTTTCCACTGTGGGTCATAGTTCCAAACATTAGCAATGAGGCGCATCTGATCGGTTAGTTTCTCAGCATAAACACTGATTTGGTTTTCGGCAGGCAATCCTGTCGATTTGTAATACCATTTCAAATCAGTTCCGTTTACTGAATATACACCGTAACCGCGCGGGGTACCGTCAACGCAGATAGGGCCTGTCCACCAACCGCCACAAACGGTACCGTGGTTATGTTCAAAAATGCCGTTGGTGATATTGTTATCATGATAATGTGTATGGCCCGACATAATGTGTACATTGGTAAAGCCATCAAGCACTTTATAAAAATCCTTATTGTTCTTTACCTGGTTATAAACCGGGATATGCAGGTTGATGATCAGCAATTGATCTTTCTTTATATATTGCAGATCTTTTGCCAGCCAGTTTAGCTGATCCTCGGTGATGTAGCCATCATACTCACGCTCCACACCGAGGTAGCGAACATTATCCAAAACTACGTAGTGCGCCTTACCACGGTTAAATGAGTAATAGGTTGGCCCATAGATTTGCTTAAAAGTAACATCCGATGTTTCATCGCCTCCCTGCCGGTAATCCATATCATGGTTGCCTATCGCCTGGAAAAACGGGATACCCATTTGAGCAACAGCCTCATTATAAGCAGGGAAGAGCTCATGATTATCCCATACAATATCGCCCACGCAAATACCATGTACCAGTGCATTTTTCCCCAATGATTTGATGGTGGCGATGGTATCCGGTACCGAAGTATCCATCATTTGCTTCACATCTTTTTTGTTTTTCACCTGCGGATCGGCCCAGATGATAAAGTGGTGGTTATTGTCATCAACTTTTAAAGGCTCCAATTTAAAATCAAAATGCGAACTACCGCCTATGTTTTCGTAATGTTTGGCTACGTTATAATCTGTTTTAAACTCATAGCCCGATGGCGTGCTCATAAAAATGCTTTTGGCCTTTTCATTTGGAGTAAACTCATAATTACCCTTATCATCAGTAAGTACTACTGAAAAACCATCAGAAATCACTACTCCTTTAATTCCTTTTTTTCCGGCTATAACGCGGCCTTTTACTGTATCGCCAGCTAATATCTGTGTAAGCGCGTTGGCACGAAGCGAGATGAACGCACCGCCGGTTATAAGGCCTACGCCTTGTAAAAATGATCTTCTGTTCATTGGGTTATGTTTTAACCTCACCTAAATCCTCTCCAAAGGAGAGGACTTTGAATAAATGCTTTTATCCTGCTATGTAAAGCCCCTCTCCTTTGGAGAGGGGTTGGGGTGAGGTTTTAATTTTGAATTGTTGTTACGCCAGTAGCTGTCTCAATAGCAGTTATCGGAGAGGTCAGCGTAAGCGGAACGCTGGTCACGGTTCTGCCGGTTACCCATCTACCGGTAAGCGCGTCATAAACACCACCCAGCTGACTGAATAAGCCGTCGGTTGGTAAAGGTAGTTTTGATGTATTGGAGCCACCGCCATAAAAGCCTTGTTCTGTACGGGTTACCGGGTTAATAGTGCTGTAATAATCGGTATTGGTAATGCGGTAACCAATTTCCGGCGGACCGGCAGAGTAAACCGTACCGCTGCCACCATACATGATCACGTCCAGAGGGACACTTGAAGCGGTAACAGTAGTGCCGGTGAATACGGCAATACCTGCAACGTTCCCACTGTTAGCTAACAGGTTAGTAGTTACATTGCCGAAATCAGCGCCGGGCACTTCGGCATACATGGTACTGTTGATCCAGGTTGATGAACTGATATCGGTTGAGCCTTTGCCCCAGATATTTTTATTGCCACCTACATAAAAGAACTGTCCTTTTTTTACTGTGCCCGATGTGAGGTTAAACTTATAGGTTTTTGCCAAACCCTGTGCCCAGCCGTTTGCAGGTGCCGGGTTAGTACCTGCATTATTGCACGTTACCACAGCGTAATTGGTTACCGCGAAATCGATATCCTTAGTCGCCTTGAACTGGACATACTCATAATCGGCATCACTGCCCGAAGGATTGGTAAGGTATCCTGTTATAATAATTGGCGATGGCTTGGTTGCTGCAAGCGTAAACACATCATCAATAGTACGCGGCCAAAGCTGTAATTTGGTATCGGTACCCGATGTTACCGCGAATGGGATCCCACTAAAATTGGCACTGAACGGAAGTTCAGTCGTGGCGAAACTTGCATTGGCCTCAGTATGCATGGTTATTTTACCAAAACCGTCGTTAATGGTTTTATCACCAGCGTAGGTTTCGCCCTGCTGCGGCTCCGGATCAGTTACAGCCTTAGCAATGGTAACCAGCGTCTCTTCATAAACATCGGGAGACGCCAACAAGGTAGCCGAAGGAACAGATTGTACTTTGATAGCCTTGTTATCGCCAACTTTGTTTACCGATGCTTCGGTAAGGCCTTTAACATGCATGCTTCCGTTCACTTTGGTAAGTGTAGCGCCATTAACTTGCACTACTACCGAATCGCCGGGAACATAGTTGGCGGCGGCGTTGCCTATCTCTAAGGCGATACCTCTAACTGCGTTACGGCGGTTGTTTTGCACAACCAAAACTCCGACCGGACTGTTACCTGCTGCGGCGTTTGAAATTACTACGCCCACTATTTCTTTAGCCCCGCCCATATTGTCGCTGTTCAGCACAACATCCGAACCCTTGTAAATACTGCGAAGGTCAACAACAGCGATGATAGGGCTTAATGTGCCCTCGGCATACTTATTTTTTTTACATGAATTAATACTGACAACCGTTACAAGCACCAGTAATAAATATATCTTTTTCATTTTATGGATATCTTAGTTTAAAACCGGTTTATTATTGTTTTTGCCACCAAACCTGTGTGCTGATTTCGTCGGCGCCCTGCGCTGCTACAGCTGCCTTGTAACTATCCGGATTGGCCGATTGCACATAAACCGGGTACTGCAGCCTGGCTGGCATGATGCCATTGTTCCTTAAACCATTACCTTTTGGCAATACCGGGTGACCTGTACGGCGATACTCAAACCATTGCTCAAAATCAGTATAAAACATCGAGTAGTATTTTTGAACGTGGATCATCTCCATCTTTTCATCAAGCGGGGCAGCATTATCCCAGGTAATATCAGCGCCTGTTAAATAGGTATCAATAGGTACTGCGTAAGTCGGGATCCAGAAAGTAATACCCGCTTGTACACCATTTTTATAATAAGTGGCCGCATCTCCGGCTATCCAGCCTTTGGCAGCAGCCTCGGCAAGGATAAATTGTAACTCCGAATAGTTCATGATGTTACCCATCAGCGGATCGTTCATTAACGTAGTGGTTGATGTGGTAGAAAGGAAATATGATTTGATACCAACATTTTCACCGGGTGCATAACCACTTGGAATCCCCTGGATACCTCCCTGGTAACTTGATATCGACCAGCGATTGTTAACCAGTCGCGGATCCGCCCATTTTGCAAGGTTGTTTACAAAAAACTCGCAAACGCCGGGTTGTCGCCAGTCCTGCTCACGTACGCCACCTATAAACGGCGATGTTAAAGAACCGGAGCCAGTCCACCTTAAAACTGCCGAATCATCGTTACTACCCATTATCGGATATGCATCCGGGTTGGTATCAACAATCTGTTTGATTTTGGCTATCACATCTGCCGAAACATCGGCCTTGCCCGATACCCTCAACAACAGCCTTAAATAAAGCGAGTTACCAAACTTACGCCATTTTAAAGCATTGCCGTTAAATACAGGGTCGCTGCCAGCAACTACGTTTGCCGACGCATTAAGCAGGGTATCAGCAGCTTCCAGGTTTTTGAAAATATCCAGGTAGATATCTTTCTGCTTATCAAACTTAGGCGTAAAGATTCCGTCCTTTCCTTTGTTAGAATCAAAGTAAGGTACATCGCCATAAGTATCAGTAAGTAAAGAATATAACCAGGCCTGACATATCAGCGAAATGCCCATATAGGTTTTATTGTAGGTTACCTCCTTGCTGGCAATAGTATAAATATCTTTAAAATTGGTTAACTGGGTATACCAGGCATTCCAGGTAACATCAGCCCAGGTACGTTTAATATCATACCTGAATACCCTACCCTCCGAGTCGCCTGCATCAACTGTAACCTGCATCAGCTCGTTATTAAAATTACGGGCGCGAAGCATATTAGTCCCCAGGGTATTTACCAGGGCCGGAGCCAGCAATTGCTGTGGTAAAGCGTTAGGCGTACCGTTGGGATCGGTATTAAGCTCAATAAAATCCTTTTTACATGACGACATTATGCTAACGAACAACATCATCATTGATATAAGTATATATCCGTTCCTTTTCATATTGTTAATTATTAAATGCCAATAACTATGTTAAAACCAAATGTGCGGGTTGATGGAAACTGCGCAATCTCAAATCCCTGCACAATGTCGCTGCCTGAAAGCGTACCAAATTCAGGATCGAAGATTGGCCACTTTGTCCAGATGTACAGGTCGCGACCATACACGCCTACTGTAGCGCGCGTTAAACCAAGGCGTTTAACTAGGCGCGGGCTCAATGAATAGTCAAACCTTGCTTCGCGGAATTTCAGGAAGTTGGTTGAAAACGTGTTGCCTTCGGCATTGTCAATACCATAGTGTGAGCGGTAGTAGCCATCGATATCGGTTGCTATAACGTCATTAGGCCTGTAGCTGCCATCAGCATTTTGGATAACACCTTTGCCGATGATACCGTTATACCTACCAGGCAGGGTGAGCGTTGTTTTACCCTGCTCGGCCAATTTATAGTTTGAAAGCGAATATGATACGCCGCCAACCTGGGCATCAAATAAAAGGTGCAGGTTAAACTGCTTATACCTGAAATCGTGCCCCATGCTTGCCTTCCATTTAGGAATGGTGTTGCCTAAGTAAACCAGGTTATCAGCTAATTTGGCAAAACCTGTAGATGCATCATAAACTATCTGCCCATCTGGCGAGCGCAAATAGCCGCGGCCATACATATCGCCCATGCTACCACCTACACGCGCCACAATCTGACCACCGCCCGTCGGGCCATTACGTAATACCACTGCGCTATCGGCAAGCTGCTCAATGGTGTTTTTATTAGCGCTGAATGTTGCCGTAACATTCCAGCTAAATACATTGGCTTTACGTACAGGGGTTCCATTTAATGTAATTTCGATACCCTTGTTACTTACCTTACCCACGTTGATAACCGCCTGGTTATAACCCGACGATTGATCGACAGTGCGGCTAAGGATCTGGTTTTTGGTGTTACCAGTATATAAAGCTATGTCAAAACCCAAACGATTATTGAACATCCTTGCTTCGGCACCAACTTCAAGTGTGGTAGTGCGCAATGGTTTCAGATCGGGGTTTGATAACGTACGCGGATTTTGCAAACCACCTGCATAAGTACTACCCGCCGATACATAATTAAATGAGGTTTGATAAGGATTTGTTGTACCACTGCCCACACCGGCGAGCGATGCCCTTACTTTTGCATAGTCAATAAACTTAGGCAGCTTGAATGCTTCAGATGGCAGAAAGCTCATACTTGCCGATGGATAAAAGAACCCAACCTGATCGGTACGGTTAGCGGTAGCCAATGTACTGATCCAGTCCTGGCGGGCTGTTAAATCCACATACAAATAATCTTTAAAAGATGTAGATAACAAGCCGTAAAAGCTGTTGATAGCATATTTTGATTTATATGGCAGCGTAACCAGCGGACCAGCATTGTTAGCCATCGAGTACACACCCGGATATACCAGCGAGTCGGCACGTACCTCATCGCGGTTATAATTATTACGGAGCATACTACCACCCGCTGTTGCTGTGATGTTAACATCATGGGTTATTTTCTTGTTGTATTTCAACAAGAAATCGGCACCTTGTTCTTCCGAATAAATATTTTGAGTGCGGAATGAGCCTTTAGGGTATTTGGTACCTGCATCATATGGGCGCTGTTGTGCACGCTGCTCATAACCCATATCTAAAGTAGCACGAACCTGTACGCTAAACTCTTTTGTTACATTGTAAAGCGCTTCAACGTTTCCGGTAACCGAGTTACGGTTTGATTTATTGATAAACTCGTAAGATACTGCATAAGGGTTTTCAGGAAATGAGCTGAAAGGATAAAATATGGTTTTACCTTCCTGGCCGTTTCTCCAATAGTTTTTTAACCAGTTTAAATCGGCATTGGGTTGCCAGAAAATAAACCAATACATCAGCGACTGGTTACCATAACCTGCGCCCGGCAGGTTATCACTGTTTCTGTTGTTGTAGTTTACTTTTGCATTGATGGTTAACTTATCATTGATTTTGGAGTTAACCGATAAAGCGATGCTGTTGCGGGTATAGCCTGTATTTGGCGTTATCCAGTGGTTGGTTACGTTGGTTGCCGAAAAACGGGCCGTTGTTTTATCGCTGCCGCCGTCAACACTCACCGAGTTGGTGAAGGTTTGACCAACATCAAAAAAATCACGGATCTGTTTTTTGTATGGTACCCATGGGGTACGTGTTGTGCTTTGCTTTTGAGTAACCGGATCCAACTGATAAAAAAGCTGTCCATCAAATTTAGGCCCGTAAGCCGAACTTGTCGAGCTGGTGCTTGCACCGTCAGGACCTGCACCATATGAGTAATAACGTGATCCTGCAGTACCTTGTCCGTATTCATATTGCAGATCGGGCCAGCGGTTTACGCTTTCAAGGCTCGCATTTGAATTAAAGGTAATACCCAAACCACTATGCTTTTTACCCGATTTTGTGGTGATGATAATGGCTCCGTTAGCACCACGCTGACCGTAAAGCGCTGCTGCACCAGGTCCTTTCAATACCGTTACAGTTTCAATGTCTCCAGGGTTGATATCATTCAGGTTACTGCCGTAGTCGGCAGGCATGTTATCGCTGCTGGTACCATAGGCCGATTCGCCGGAGTTGCTTGTGCGCCTGCCGCTACCCTGGTTAATTACCACACCGTCAACCACTATCAAAGCCTCATTATCGCCGGTAAGGTTATTTTCACCACGCAGGATAATTTTGTTTGATCCGGCAGGGCCGCTGTTTGAACGGATCAGGTTTAAACCGGCTACCTTTCCTGATAATGCATCAGTCCAGTTACCCGAAAGGGCGCCGGTTAACTGATCCCCCTTAATTACCGGTGCCGAATAACCCAAACTTTTATCTTCCCTTTTGATGCCGAGCGCTGTTACCACAACCTCATTAAGTTTATTATCGGCAGGGCTAAGCGTAATATTTAAAACGGTATTAGCATTCGAACTAACACTTACATTCTGGATCCTCTTAGTTTCATAAGAGATAAAGCTTGCCTCAACCGTATAAGTACCCGGCACTATATTTAATGTGTATGAACCATCAACGCCGCTGATAGCAGTGGCCCCGGTCCCCGGAACTTTTACAGTAGCACCGGGAAGTGGTTCTGATTTTTCATCAACCACTTTCCCTTTAATGCTACCCCTATCCTGTGTTTTTGCAATGATGAGGATATTACGTTCGCCTGCCGCTCTGTATGTGCAGGTTGTTCCTTTTAAAAGCAGGTCAAGTGTTTCGCCCAAAGAGCGCTCTGCTTTTGTTATGTGTACTTTGCGTTTATCATCAAGCAGGCTATTGTTATAGCTAATGGAGATATCGCTTGATTTTTCAATTTGCTGAAAGGCATCCTTTAGCATGGTACCCTCGGCACCAAACGTGATCCTTTTGTTTGTTACTGTTTGAGCCTTAGCGTTTATACCGCCAAAAGGCAATTGTAAAAAGAACAGCATGGTTAATAACCATAACTTTTTCATATATTTACTTTAATTTATACTTGTCTAACCGTGAGTTTAAATTGTCAAAATTCTGAAGCCTGGGGTTGTTACCAGCAACGTCCAGGCTTTTACCAATAGCCGGGTAAATACTATTTCATTATACTTCCTCCTTTTTGATTATTGTTTGAAATAAATAGCTGATCGCCTTTTTGCGTATAGCCTAATCCTGATAGCGCGCTGAGGGTTTCCATGGCATCCGTCAATGTCATCCCCCTCAATTTGGCTGTAAGCCTTACATTGCCCAAATCCTGTTCTGTAAACCGGATTTTAACGCCATAATGATGCTCAAGTGAAGCGGCTATCTCCCTGTAAGTTGTGTTATAAAAAACAAATTCGTTGTTGATCCATGAAGTTACTGCCGATGCTTCGGTGTTGTTAAATGTGTAGATACCGTTTTGGGTGTTGATGCTGATCTCTTCGTTCTTTACCAGGTATTTAACCATTTGAGGTTTTCCCTGCACATTGGCCATCACCCCTACTTTACCGCTTTGCACGGTTACAGCTACTTTATGATCGGTCAGATAAGCTTTGATATTAAATGAAGTACCCAATACCACGGTGGTGATATCGCCGCTTTTAACTACAAATGGTTTAGCCTGATGAACCACATCAAAAAAAGCTTCGCCGTTAAGCGTTACATCACGTTTTTCGCCGCTAAAGTTTTTGGCGTATCTGAGTTTGCTGCCACCACCCAAATAAACTGTTGAACTATCGGGCAGCATTATTTTTGAATGCTTGCCATCAACATTGCTGATCTCTTCATAAACCAGAACCGGTGACTGTTTGAAATAACGATATCCAAACCAACCTGCAGTACAAATGAGCAAACAGGCGGCAGCATAAGCCATCCAGTTAAATTTAGAACTGTGTTTAATTACCTGTATCTGTGGTTGGGTTATATGCGCATTGATCCTGGCCCAGCTGCTTCCGGCATGCTCGGGCTGTTTAAAGTATGTTTTGGATGCTTCCAGTATCTGGATGGTTTCACTAAACTGGGCAAGGTTTTCAGGGCTCTCTTCAATCCACTCCTGCAATTGCGTTAAGCCATCGTCGCTGATGGTTTTTTCAAAATATTCAACTATTAAGCGGTAGCTATTATCTTCCATTAAATCTGTCTCTGAACTTAAAGACCGATTTTACGTAGCCGATACGTAGCGAAAAAAGTTAAGTTTATATTAAGAAATCATTAACTCTCGGAAGTAAAATTATGCTGCCCTTTTAACAGCTGACGAAGCTTTTTGATAGATTGATAAAGTGTAGTTTCAACCGTACGAACAGAAATACCCAGCACTTTGGCTATCTCATTTTTATCAAGGTTATCGATACGGCTCATGAGCAGCACCTGCCTTTGGCTGGCCGGCAACGTATCTATCAGGCTTAAAATTTTATTGTATGATTCGCGGCCCGAAAGGATTTTGAACGGATTATCCCTGTCTTTTAATACATGGCCCTGAAGGTCGATATCTTCGATAGAATGTACCGGATCTTTCTTTTTCTGGATATAATTTAAGGAGAGGTTTTTGGCGGCAACAAACAAGTAACTCTTTACATTAAGGATTGCTGTATCGCGGTTATCCCAAAGTTTAATGAAAAGGTTGGCAGTGATCTCTTCAGCCACTGTATAATCTTTAGTGTACACCGTGCACAACTGGCATAAGGTTTTGTAATAACGATTAAAAAGAGTTTCAAGGGCAACGGGGTTGCTTTGCTGGATAAGCCCCATCAACGCTTCATCAGTAAGTGCAGGATACATGCCAAAGAGTTGTTTTGGCTCAAATGTAAGGCTGCTATGTTAGGCTAATGTTAAGAAAGCACAAAACAACAGAAATGGTTGTTAAGGGATACGTAGCAGCAACAATAAGTGTAGTGGGAATAAGCGTGGCGGGCTGTCAGACTGAGCCTGTCGAAGACTCGCGCGAAGAGGCCCACCCATCATGCTTCCACAGGCTTAGCATGACAGCCGTTTTAATGTAAAAGCGTCATTGCGAGGCACGAAGCAATCCCAAACTATACAGAGCGGACCTGCTTAGAGGGGATTGCTTCGTGCCTCGCAATGACGCTTTTGAATTACTACATTGGCCTTTTATGGCAAAAAGAACACTTCTTTCAAGGGTATGCTCACAGGCGAGTGATCGGCATTAGTATCCATAATATCAGCCATGTATAACCACCATTTTTTCATAATTGGGGTATCCGGCAAATGATCAAGTGCTTCCTGATCTTCAACTTCCATCACGCCAAAAAGCCAATGCGTATCCTCATCTAAAAAAATAGAATAATTACTGATCCCCACATCTTTAAGCAAACTGCTTAATTCGGGCCAGATGGCATCGTGCCGGACCTTGTATTCAGCCGCTTTACCTTCATGAAGCTTCATTTTAAATGCTACTCTTGCCATTGTAAATAGTATTTATATCTGTTATTAAAAGAGCTTTAGGCTTAAAGCAAAAAGCTCAAAGCTCTTAATAGTTTATTTCCCAATACACATAAAAAAGCTTTGAGCCTTAAGCCTTCGGCTTTAAGCTTATTTAAGGTTTTACCACGTTCAATATCGGTTTATCAATACCGGCGAACTGGTCTTGCTGCGGTTTTAGCAGTTCAAGTACTTCAACATCATTATAACCTTTTTTCAACCATTCAACCGGTAAGTACAGGGTTTGCTGTGGGCCAATACCCCAGTACCGGCCAAGATTATGGCCATTTACCCATACCACACCTTTACCCCAGTTGCTCATGTCAAGATAGGTATCACCTAATTTATCTAATTTAAAACCACCTTTCCTGATCACCGGCGATTGTCCATTTTGCTTAGCCGCAGTGAATTTAACAGTGCTTAAATCATGAAACGGCAGCGAATACATTGTCCAATGTTGTACTTCCTTTCCGTTCAAAAGCACCTGTTGAGTGATCCCTTTTTTATTTTGCAACAGATACTTACCAAAGTTAATGCGACCAAGGTTCTCTACCAAAATATCAAGCTTTACTTTACCTGCAGGCAACTTTAAATACAGGCTATCCTGGTTAAGCCTGCGATCAAGCGTACCTACTTTTTTACCATTGATCATAACCACGGCGTAATCCCTAAGTCCTTTAAGTTTAAGTTGCCCGCTTTTGCTTCCGCTTAAAACGGTGCTGTATATCACAAAACCATAGTCCTGGTGCAGGTCTTCAAAAGTGAGCGGACTTATGTTTTCTTTAGCCGCCGGCAAGGAATTTAATAAACTTACCGATTGCGTTAGCTTAAAAGCTGGTATAGTAACTACCGGTTTAGCCGCCGGCACATCAGGCAATTGCACGCCAGCAGGTAAGTATTTTTGAATCACTCGCCTGAACTGCATAAATTTTGGCGTTGCATTACCCGCCTCATCTAACGGTGCATCATAATCATAGCTGCTTGTTTGCGGTTCATAAGGCGAGGTGTCTTTAAAATTAGCGCCATTCATGAACGCACGGGTTGTGCCGCCGTGAAACATGTACATATTGATAGAAATCCCTGCTGCCAGTACAGAATCAAGCCTGCCTGCATAACGTTCGGCCGGGATGGTATGATGAGCAGTTCCCCACCAATCGAACCAGGCCGGGTACCATTCGGCAATATAATACGGGCCCTTCCCATCGTGATTTTCGTTAATGATCTTTTTAACCTTTGCAGGATTATCCAAACCGTTAACAGCAGGCAATAATCCCGGCAAATGCCCCTTCACCAGGTCGGGGGCAGGGTCGCAGGTGTACAGCAATCCGTCAAAACCGGCTTCTTTAAATAGTCTTTGATTAATGCCCAAATACTCTTTATCGCTGCCATACGATCCGTACTCATTTTCAATTTGTACCATCAGGATATTACCGCCGTGATTTATCTGCAGTGGGGCCAATTGCCTGCCTACTTCTTTGATATAGTTTTCATACTCTTTAAGATATTGCGCTTCTTTACTGCGCACCTCAAGGCCTTTTTCATTCTGCAGCCAATATGGGTATCCCCCAAATTCCCATTCGGCGCATACATAAGGACTTGGGCGGAGGATCACCCACAGACCTTCCTGCTGGGCTATACGTACAAACTCGGCCACATCGTTATTACGGCTAAAATCAAACTTGCCTTTTTGCGGTTCGTGCAGGTTCCAGAACACATAAGTACCAATGGTATTTAAACCCATTGCCTTAGCCATTTTCATACGCGCGCGCCAGGCCTCACGTGGCACCCGGGGATAATGCATCTCGCCCGAGATCATCTGGAAAGGCTTCCCGTCAAGCAGGAAAGCCTCATCGCCTAGGGCAAAGGTATGCTTGACTGTCTGGCAAAAGCCCGTTATACTCAGGCTTAAAAATAATGCTAAAAAAGATATTGTAATTTTTTTCATTGTGATGCGCTATCGGTTCAGCGCTTCTGCGCTTTTTTGTTTGTAATAGTTTTGAAGAATATAAAAGGCTTTCTTTTTGTTGCCTTTATCATCATAAAGCCCCTTGCGGTTCCAGCCTTCCTGGTACAGTGGGTTATTCCGTTTTGGCGACCGAAAATCGGCCATTACCCATGGCGAAAGGCCTACAAAATTTGCAGGCATGCGCTTAAACATGGCCACCTGTTCCTTAAAGTACCATTCCTGGTATTCCTCACTAAAGCGGGTCAATGAATCGGTATGAAAACCGGTTTTAGCTTCAGCCCCGGTTTCGCTGATAAATAAAGGTTTATTATATGGCGTACTCCAGCTTGTGGTGCGGCATTTATCGGGTGTGCCGCCATACCAGCCAAGGTATTCATTAAAAGCAACGAGATCAACAAATTTGCCCAGAGGGTCATCTACCACATTCAAATCTTTACCCGAACTGTAGTTTACCTCAAGCGCAGCCGATACCAGGCGGGTATCATCCAATTGTTTGGCCTTAATGATCAGGTTATGCATGAAATTTGTGCGGGTTGGGCTTACCGGTGTTTCATTCCCTACCGACCAGATAATGATACTGGCGCGGTTATGATCGCGGGTGATCATTTCATTAAGCTGCGCTTTTGCCTTTTCAAGCACCGCGGCATTGCCAAAATCAATAGTCCAGTAAACCGGGATCTCCGACCAAATCATAATACCCAGTGAATCGGCCAGCCGGGTTATTTTTTCATCGTGGGGATAATGTGCCAGCCTTACCATATTGCAGCCAAGCTCATGCGCCTGATTTAGCAATTGTTCGGCATCCTGCTGGCTGTAAGCTCTCCGTACATCCTGTGGTATTTCGCCATGGATACAGATCCCCCGTAAAAATACGGGCTTACCGTTTAGCAGCAACTGCGGACCATGCGCTTCAATGGTGCGGAACCCTATCTTATCTTCTGTTTTATCGGCACCGGCACTTATGATAACCTTATACAGCTTAGGCGTTTCGGGCGACCATAGTTGCACCTTTGGCAATTTAAAGCTCACCTGCGTGAGCGCGCCTGTGGCAGCAAACTGCTTACTAAGCTTAAGCTCGGGTATTTGTACGGTGATATTTTGGCCGGTTGGCGGAACATCATTCAGTTTAACCCATCCGCTTACCTCCGGTTGTTTAGCGGGAGCTGCACCATTAGCAGGCTTTTTGAGCTGGATCACAAAATCGCGGATGTAGGTAACAGGCACTTCAACCAGTTTTACATCGCGGGTAATACCACCGTAGTTCCACCAATCGGTATTGAGGGTTGGCACCTCATCGGCATATCGCTTATTATCAACCTTAACCACTAGCAAATTATCTTTATCCTTAAGCAGCCCGGCCGGAACTTCAAAATTAAAGGGAGTAAAACCACCTTTGTGCATTCCAAGCTTTTTCCCGTTCAAATACACATCGGCACGATAATTAACCGCGCCAAAATAAAGGTACTGCCTGCCCCCATTGATTGATTTAACATAGTCGAATGATTTTTTATACCAGATAGTCCCCTCGTAATAGGTAAACTCCGGTTTTTGATGGTTCCAGTCGCCGGGCACATCAATACTAAACTTATCAATATAGCCGTGCTCCTTCTTTTCAGTTTTGTTAGCAGGGATACCGCTGTTCCAATATGCATCACCATTTTTTTCGTTAAGCTCCTTGTAGCGGTAATCATAAAACCCGGTTTCGTACGGGTCAACAATGTATTGCCATTTGCCATTCAGTTCAAGCGATTTACGGCTTTGGATATTGGTAATGAGGCTATCCTGTGCAGCGGCTGTACCCACAATGAGCAGCAGGCAGCATAAGCTTATGAAATTTCGCATGTTATTTCTTAAAAACATCAAGGTTCCAGTTATCCACCCAGTTTATTTCAATGTCATCGCCCTTAAAGCTGATAGGCAACCACAGGTAACGGCCATCAATAGCATCTTTAGGTGTCCATTTATCGGCTATAAAAATGAACGCATCTTTTTTGCCGGCCACAGGCAATACATGGGTGCTTTGGCCGCCATAAGTGATTTGACTATCCGCCCCCTGGCATGGATTACCGTGGTAAGTCCACGGCCCCCAAATTGATTTTGCACTAAACCAGCGGGCAGCATTTGGCGCCCAGCCGGTACAACCAGAACCTATCATGTAATAAATTCCGTTACGTTTAAACAAGGCAGGCGCTTCGGTTTGGTGGCCTATATAAATACGGATAAATTTGCCTGTATGGCCTGTATAATCGGGCGTTAATTCTGCCAGATCAAGTGTATAATTTTCTTCGGATGAAAAAACGTGATAAGCCTTGCCGTTGTCATCAACAAAAACGGTCATGTCGCGGGCCATTTGGCCGCCGGGAAGGTCGCGGCAAAAATATTTATCGGTTTCGTGAGCCGGATTAACACAGTTTATTTTATCTCCTTCGGGAGTAAGCGCCGGATAAAACGGCATCTGCCCCGGGTTAGGTCGGTAGCTTTTAATGAACTTGTACGGGCCGGTCACCTTATCACTCACAGCAACTCCGGCGCGTGCAGCGCTGTAACCTTTGCCCAATAGCTCAAGGTGAAACCACATTACATATTTTTTTGTCTTTTTGTTATAAACAACCTTTGGCCTTTCCAGGATACAGCCTTTTGCTATATCATTTGTAGTATCGCTCGAAACATTCAGCGAAATCCCCTCATCCTTCCAGTTGTACAGATCTTTTGACGAATAGCAATGAACCCCAACCATTGCCCGGTTGCCGGCATCACCGGCAATTTTGTGTTCGCCAAACCAGTAGTATACGCCATTATTATACAGAATGCCTCCCCCATGGGCGTTAATGTGTACCCCTTTATCATCAGGCCAAATAGCGCCCGGACTAAAACTGGTTAATTTAGTTTGCGCACGGCCAATGATGCTTAACAGCAAAAAGGCCGGCAATAAAAAGCGATAGTATTTCATATAAAGATGTTTGTATTATTTTTTGATATCAAGTGCATGATCGGCCGGCGCATCCTGGCCGCTCCAGATTTTAACGGCCGTCCATGGTTCGTCGGTATCTGCCCAAAAGGGATCGGTTTCGGGCAGTCCTAATGGTACAAATGCTGTAGCGCAGAAGTAAAGGCTGCCTGTTGTAATGTAAAAATCGGCAAGGCCGGGCTGCTTGCCATATAAACCCATATTAAGCCAGCCATCGGTAGTAAAAGTTTGCGGTGCGCCCAGCGTTTTTTTGATCATGGCTGTTAGCGCGCATCTTACCTGCGCCGGTTTCAGGCTTGCAGGCAATTGTTTTTTGTAGGCGATATTAGCCAGATGATGAAATGCGCCGCCCCGGTATACTATTGAACGCCCTATAGCGGGATAGCTCCCATCAGCGTTAATAAGGCGCTCGAGTACTTCGGCGTAACGCTGACCTACGGCCAGTTCGCGTTGCTCCTCGCGTGCATAAGTTTTCTTTTTGGCGTTAACCTCTTCCAATATGGTGCTTAGGTTTGGATGGATCACGATGCTATTATAATAATCGAGATGAAAGCTCATCCCATCCGAATACATGCCATCGCCAACATACCAATGCTCGGTAAATTCGCGGATGCCAAATTCAACCCTCACCGGATCGTAGCCCAGATCATATTTGCAAAAAAAGGCCTCTATCATCCCCGAAAACAAAATCCAGTTGGAGTAAACCGGAACAGTTGCGCGGGTAGTCTTCATCACTTCAACCACCTGTTTTTTGGTTACCTCATCGAGATGTTCCCATAGCCATGGGCTCCGTACCAAAGCAAAAGCAACAAACGAGGCATCAACTAAGGGCTGGCCACCGCTCCATTGCAGATAGTCTTTAGCTTGAGGATTAACCGCGTTTGCAATAGCCTTTAAAGACCATGCCCTGTATTGCTCACGAAGTTTTACCTCGGCAGCATCGCCGCCTTCCAGTTGTAACCATGGGGCGATACCGCTTAATGTGCGGCCAAATGCTTCCAGATAACCTACTTTGGCACGGCTTTCCTTATTATCAATTTTGTCGGACAGCTGCATCGGCATTTTTTCCTTAAGCTGATCGGCCGCGAGGTTGCTGATCACCGGCCGCGCTACCTTATCCATGTAGCTTAACCATAATTTCCGGTCAGGTACTTGAACTGTATTTTTTTTGCTTTGTGCCGATGCACAAAACGGCGTACTTATTAATATGAAGTAAAATATAAGCTTTTTCATCCGGGCTTTTTATTTGTTACGTTTTAATGACGTACAACTTAGTAATCAGGAAAATCTCTTTTAAAATCAATAATAGACACGAGGCACCTAACGGAGCCCCAAAGTTTCCATTTTTGTTTCCTATAAGCACGATACTCCTCCGGAGTGTCTTATCAATTGCTTTAAACTCCGTAGGAGTATCGTGTTTATAGCCATTTTAATCCCATATATTGGCTCCGTTAGGTGCGCCGTGTTTTAAAAGTGATTTCCTTTACTTAGTAATTAATTATCAGGGCTTCCAGTCCAATACCTGTACTTTTGTTGGCGCTATATTGGCTTTGCCTTCGCCATCAACCTGGGTTACTTCTTGTACAAACAGGCTCAATGTTTTTTTTTCTTTCCATAGTTCGGTGTCATAAGTCGGTTCCCACTCTCCTACTGATTCAGAACTTAAATCATTAACCTGCCAGTTTGCATTTTGCAGATCACTGTTTACAGCTACAGAAACTTTATCGCCGCGTTCGATATCCCTGAAAATAATTGCAACTGATTGTTTCCCGCTCCTGTTCCAGGCAATGATCTGCGGACGAGATATCGGGATGCGTTTTGTACCCGTTCCACCAAGACTGAAAGCCGTTTTTCTTAAACCAAGATCAGCCGAATGCCACTGATCACCCGTTTTAAAAACAATATGGTATTGGGGTATTGTTGTACTGCTATCGCGCCAATAAGTAGCAATAAAGGGGTTACCTTTATCATCGGCAAATATGGATGTTTGATTGATGAGCTCGCTGTGTTGTGGTATCTTGCAGGCGTACTCCGCATTAGCGGCATTAATTGGAAGAATATATTTTTCGCCGGTAGATTTTTCCCAGGTTAAACCTCCATCGTTTGAACGGGCGTAGCACATGTCATGATTGCTTGCTACATCCGGCGTTTCGCGCCATACCCATGAAATATGGATTGTTCCTTTTTTGTCGATGCACATTTGCCAATAGGCATTGCGTTTACCTTCGCCATCAATAAGATTTTGCTGTACATTAACCCACTTGTGGGTGGTAATACTATACCTGTTCATCACGAGGTTTCCATTGCCCGAACCACCATCGCGATAAACAAACAGCAGATCACCACCAGGCAAGCGGTAAAACTCCGGGTAGCTCACCTTACTTTCGCTAATGCCTGTCATGCTTTGCTGCGCCGACAAAACAAGGCTTTCGGGCTTTATACTTTTAGCATAGTTCAAAGTCTGATTATGATGTCCCCAGGCAACATGCAAATAGCCGGCGCCGTCAACCATGATACTGATATCCTTATGGGCATCGGCAGCATCGGCTTTATATTGCGTTGCGGCAACCTGCCAGTTAACAGATCCGCTTTTTCTCTTAGCCAACACTAAAACCTGGTTGTTGTTATAATAAGCGGCATATTGTTCGCCCTTAAAAGTAACCAATGAGTTTTTGCGGAACACCACCGTATTGACAGAGTTATTTGCCCAACCTAAACCTATAGTAGAGGTAGTTACTTGGCTGGTTTGGGCAGATACAGCAATAGCGCTTCCAAACAGGATACAAATAAAAAACAGTGATCTTAAATGGTATAGCTTCATAAAAAGTAAAAGTAAGGGCAATGGATATTGCCCTTACTTTTTATTTGTGTTTTAATTAATAACCCGGATTTTGCTCCAGCACAGCATCTTTATTCAATTGAATCTCAGACAGAGGAATAGGAAGTAACATATTCTTATCAGCTAAACCTGTTGTCGGGTGCTGGGCATCGCCAGAGTTAAGGCGAATTGAGCGCTCAACCAGTGTACCGGTACGCATCAGGGTTTGACGACGGTTTTCTTCGCCGATGAGCTCCCTTGCACGTTCGTCTAATACAAAGTTAAGCGTCATTTGATCAGCGGTTACCTGCGGTGCATTAGCCCTTGTCCTTAATACGTTGATAGATGCAGCAGCATCTGCAGTTTTGCCTTGCTTAACCTGCGCTTCAGCAAGCAGCAGGTATGTTTCCCCTAAACGCATCATGATAAAATCTTTGATCATAGCATAGCCAAAGGTATCATTAGGATCAAATGCGCCCCATTTGGTTGTGCTCGGACAAATCTTATACAAAGTATCCGGACCGGTAAACGGCACTATTTTGCCATAGTTGGCATTTGTTGGATCATTATAGTAGTAACGTCTTTTGATACTATACTGCGAATTACGAATATCGCCGGCAGGGTAAAGGCCATATAAAACCCAGTTACTCAACCTGAGCCTGGCAATACTGCGGCCGCCTAATGAGTCACAAATTACCATGCCGGCGATGTTATAGTAAGCGGCACCCCATACCCTGCGTTGCTGGGCGTTATCTGTATTACCACCAACTACCGAACTTGGATTTTCCTGCTCCAATACCCAGATAGCTTCAGAGTTGCCCTGTGCGCGTCTTTCATTTCCATACACAAACATATCTGAATAATAATCGCCTGTTCCTCCGGCCCTTACACCATAGCGGGCTTTGATCAGGCTGAATTTACCACTGCTGATAACTGCCTGTGCCTGCTGCTCGGCCAAATCATTTTTACCCATGCGCAGGTAAACCTCGGCTAAAAGTTGCATGGCCATATATTTATTAGCACGGCCAACCGGTTTACCCTGAGCATTCAATTTTGAGGTGCCGGCATTCAAATCAGAAAGATTTGCACTTGCATAAGTAAGATCGCTAACAATGAGCGCATTTACCTCATCAAGTGACGCGCGTGTAAAATTGGTTTTGGGAGCTGTAAGCGGAGCTGTAACCAACGGTACTTTCCCAAACAACGTTGCCAGGTTATTGTAGGCATAAGCCCTGAAAAACTTAGCCTCGGCATCAATAGCACTTTTGCCTTTTGCGCCAAGCTTGGTGTTTGAAGGATCTTCAACCGAAGCTATAATGATGTTAGCGTTATTGATCAGTGAATAATATTTTCCCCAGATGTATGATGCAGCGCCATCAGTTGATGTAAGCTGTGCATAATTATAATAAGGCACTTCAATACCCTGCTGATTGGCTGTAGCATTTGCTACGTCGGTTCCTACCTGCCAAACACTTGGCCAGCCCTGTGCGTTTGAATAGGTTAAAATGGTGCTTTCATAATTATACAAACCTACTGCAGCCGCCTCAAAACCCAGTGAATCATTAAGGGTTAACGGAGTATATGATGAATACGGCTTTTCGTTGAGGTATGACTTTTTGCAGGATGAAAATGCGGTAATAAGCACTGATATTGAAACCAATATGATCGAATACTTTTTCATGTGTTTATGTTTTATCAGTTTATTTTAATGAGATATTAGCACCAAAAACAAAAGTGCGCGTTACAGGATAGTTGTTAGTCCAATCGCCCGAGCCCCTGGTTGAGTAACTGTTTTCAGGGTCCCAACCGATCCACTTGGTAAAAGTGTGGAGGTTACGACCGCTTGCATAAAATGTTAAGCCATTCAGGTGTAGTTTATCAAGAATATTCTGACCGACTACATAGCTAAATGTAACATCCTTTATGCGGGTGTAGCTTGCATCGCGCGGATATCCGTAACCACGGGTATTTGTATACGATAGTGACTGGAACGAATTATTGTTATTAGTTGGTGTCCAGTAGCCAATTTCGGTCGGCGTATTCCTTCTTCCAGACTCGTCAGCGTAGTTCAAATCGGCATTATTGCGCAACATGCCCTGAGCTGTTTGGATGAATATGCTCAAGTTAAACTGTTTGTAATGAAATGTATTAGTGATACCTCCAGTCCATTTTGGAGTAGTTTGACCCTGTATCACACGGTCATCCGCAGTGATTTTACCGTCACCGTTTGTGTCGGCGAACTTAAGGTCGCCTGGTTTGGCTCCCGGGTCTTGTTTAGAGGCATCCTCGCCTGTTTGCCAAACACCGGTCATTTTGTAATCATAAATTACACTGATAGGCTTACCAATGAACCAGCGGTTACCCAGGTCATCTTTACCATCGCCGTAAAGGCTTACAATTTTATTGCGATTAAGCGCATAAACTATATTTGATTCCCAGCGAAAGTTTTTGCCGTCAATATTACGGGTATTCAGGTTAACCTCTAATCCCTTATTGGCTACCTTACCTATGTTATCCCAAACATTTGAATAACCGGTTATAAGCGGTAGGCTCCTTCTTAATAACAAGCCCGAAGTACGTGTGCTGTATGCGTCAACCGAACCATTAATACGGCTGCCCAGCAAAGCGAAATCAACACCAACGTTTGCTCCTGTAGTGGTTTCCCAATGCAGGTTAGCATTACCCAGGTTACTTGCCTGCACACCAATTGTACTTACACCGTTAAAAGGCGAACGTACCGTTCCGTCGGTAGTAATGGTTTGATACACGCTGATAGCTTCGTTACCGGTTTTGCCGTATGATCCACGAAGTTTTAAACTGTTAACGATCGTTGAATTTTTAAGAAAGCTTTCCTGGTCGATATTCCAGCCTAAAGCGGCTGAAGGGAACACACCATATTTAGTTGTGTTAGCGCCAAATACCGATGAACCGTCCCGGCGGGCAGTAACGGTAACCAAATATTTACCTGCATATGAGTAGTTAACACGGCCCATTTGCGAGTTTAACGCATATCTGTCTGAATATGACGATGAGGTTTGGGTAGCACCGGCACCTAAATTATTGAATGAAAGTTCATCGTTAACAAAGCCTGTTGCAGCAGCAGTAGATGTAAAATACCTGCGGCGTTGTGCACTGTACAAACCGGTAAAATCCAAATGATGCTTGCCAAAATCACGGTTATAATACAATAAGTTTTCAATTGTGTAAGTGTTAGTTTCAGAGCTTGCCGCACTTGCACTACCGAGCGGGGTGTTTGCCAGGCGACCGCTATAGCTGT
Organism: Mucilaginibacter sp. Mucisp86; assembly: GCF_047324315.1. Taxonomy (NCBI): domain Bacteria; kingdom Pseudomonadati; phylum Bacteroidota; class Sphingobacteriia; order Sphingobacteriales; family Sphingobacteriaceae; genus Mucilaginibacter; species Mucilaginibacter sp. Mucisp86. Next base: position 4,905,891 of record NZ_CP168503.1, on the reverse strand, counting down.
CAACTCTTGTCGGCAAATAAGTATAACCCGCATTTAAACGATATTTCAGTCCCTTTAAAACACCACCAAATTTCACTTCGGCATAGCCATTACCGTTAAGGTTTACACTGCGGTTTATCTGGTCGGTAGTCAGGCCAAGTAAAGGGTTAACATACAATTGTTCCGGCGCCATTGGATAAATAGTGTAGGTGCCATCGGCATTGTATTCGTTCCCGTACGGGCTCATGGCGGTAGCGTTTAACAAGTTTGCACGGCCTCCATCATAATTGTTATTGGCAAAGTAAGATGACATGCCCACTGTTAAAAAGTTGGTTACGTTAATATCCAAATTTGAGCGGATACTTACGCGGTTATATTGATAGCCTTTTACCACACCTTTCTGCTTAAGATAATCACCAGACACGTAATATTTTGTATCCGGGCTACCACCAGAGATACTTAGGTTATGATCCTGAATTACGCCAGTTTGGGTAACTTCCTTTACCCAATCAATAGTTTTACCGGCATTATAGTTTGGCAACTCGGTATAGTTAGGTACAGGACTCGTCTGTTTTTGGCCGGTTTGTGACATATAGTCGGCATATTTTTGAATGTATGCCGCCGGGTCACGCGGTTCAAGTAAATGAGCTATATTTTCAACACCGGCATAAGCGTTATAGCGGATAACCGGCTTGCCACCATTACCTCTTTTGGTGGTGATGAGGATTACGCCATTTGAGCCGTTTGTACCGTAAATAGCAACCGCCGAAGCATCTTTAAGCACCTCCATTGACGCTATATCATTAGGGTTGATATCATTCAATGAGCCTCCGCTTTTGCTAAGCGGGATTCCATCAACAACGATGTATGGGCCGGTACCGGCATTGATAGAATTTTGCCCCCTTACAATTGATGAAGGCTGAGCTCCCGGTACCGAAGATGTAGTTGTGATATTTACACCTGCTACAGCACCTTCAAGCGCCTGCAATACATTGGTTACCGGCAATTGCGATAACCGCGCTTTAGGTACAGACACCACAGCACCCGTAACGTCCGATCGTTTTTGCGTACCGTAACCAACTACTACAACTTCATTAAGCTGCTTGTTACTATCTTCAAGTACTATGTTTAATGTGGTGGTATTTTTTGTAACTACAATGGTTTTGGCTACCATGCTTACAAAAGAGATCTTCAGTGTTGAGCCTTCGGCAACCTCTATTTTAAATGCTCCATTAACATCAGTTGTGGTTGATTGGGTTGTACCCTGGATGTTTACAGTTGCGCCAGGCAGTACGTTGCCTGTAGCATCTTTTACAACACCTTTTACATTAATTTTTGTTTGCGCATTTGCCAGCTGAGCGATGCCTGTAAGCATCATCATTAAAAGCAATACGGAAAAACTTTTTAAGAGAGTAAATCTATATTTCATAATTTAATTTGGTTTATCGGGTTCATTTAATTTGGAATTTTGGGTAGTAACTGAGCCTATCCGGGCCGGTTTAACACCACGACATTAGCTGCCCGGTTGCGCATTTTTGAAATTTTCATTGCATTAATTTTTAGTTTATGAATTGCCGGCAATAAAATATTGGTATTGATTATTGCCTGCCGGTTGAAACGAAATAAGCGGAATTTGGCTTTGCGAGAGAGGGGTAAAACTATAAATTACCGGGGTCAAAACATACAAAAACACCCTCTTTTGATAGTTTTTGTAGAATACGCGAGAAAATAAGTGTCAAATTCACTCTTATTTTCCCGCGAGAAGTTTTGTGGCAATGATTAATCGTACCAATAAAAGGCAGTCTTATTTAGAAGAGTTTTTCTCAAACTCGTTCATACGATACGAAATTTGAAAGCTGGCACGATGTTTTTTGATAAAGTCAGACGGATTGATACCGTATTGCTTGAAGAATTGTTCGCGAAAATATTTCACATCACTAAAGCCAACCTGAAAGGCAGCTTCGTTAACATTACAATTGGTTTGAATGAGCAATTCGGCAGCTTTGCGCAGGCGTACAAAGCGGATAAAATTATTGACCGATTGCCCCGTGATATTTTTAAGACGTTTAAATAAGGTTGCATAGCTGATACCGATCTCCTTAGCCAGCACATATACATCAAACTTATCATCGGTAAAGTAATGCTCTATGACCGAAATGCAATTATTCAGAAAATCTTTGTTTTCCTGTGAGATACTGCGACCGGTGCTTTTCTTGGTAACCTCTTTATAAAAGTAATTCTGTAGCTCTGTTTTGTTGCGCAGCACACTTTTTACCCGCGCTATAAGCAATTCTTTATCAAATGGTTTGCGTAAAAAATCAATGGCCCCCTCCTCCATACTTTTAAGCATAATATCCGGCGTAGTGTCACCGGTTAAAAGGATAACAGGGATATGGCTTATAGCCTGATCTTCTTTAACAATCCGGCACAATTCAAGCCCGCTGATACCATCCATTACAATATCGCTTATAATTACATCAGGGATATGTTTTTTAATAAGCTCAAGGCCTGTGGAGCCGTCCTGCGCCTCGATTACGTTATACCCCGGCGTAAAAATCTTTTTGATGTACGTACGGATCTGGTCATTGTCATCAATCACTATAAGTGTATGCCTGGCCGAACTGAATAGCTCCAATGCTGCCAGATCCTCATGTTCAGGTATAATGTCTTTGTTATCATCGCTGATAAGCTCGTTTACGTAGGTGTAATCCGGCACAACATCGTCAACAATAACATCTCCCGAAAAGTGTGCTTTACCTTTTGGCAAGGCAAGCACAAAGGTTGTGCCCCCATCAGGATTGTTGGAGTAGCTGATATTACCTTTATGGCTCTCAACAAACACCTTAACCAGGTATAAACCTATACCAAAACCTTTACGGAAATAGTTTTTATCCTTTGCCTGGTAAAATTTATCAAACAGCCTGTCGCCGGCCTCGGTATTGATACCTATGCCATTATCAATTACTTTAAAATATACATAACCATCGTCCTGTTCAATTGCAACGTGGATAGTACCTCCATCGGGAGTAAACTTTATAGCGTTTGAGATGAGGTTAAATAACGCTATTTCTATCTTTTCCAGGTCGCAGTATACCTCAATAGCGTCTGCTCCTCCTCCGAGGGTATAATTGAGGCGCTTAATTTTGGCCTGCTGAATAAAGCACGAGTAAACCTCGTTACACAAGGTCGCAAAATTTAACCTGCTCACTTTCAGCGAAGCATTTTCGCTTTCGGTTTTTCTGAAAAGGAGCAAATGATCAACCAAACCAAGCAGGCGGCGTGCGTTGCGATATATCGTGCTCAACTCTTCCGTGTTTCCTTTGCTTTGATTAAGAAGATCCTTTATAGGATTAATAATAAGCGTTAACGGCGTTCTGAACTCGTGCGATACGTTGGTAAAGAAAGTCAGTTTCTTTTCATTAAGTTCCTTTTCCTTCTCTACCTGCAGGTTGGCCAGCTTTACTTTAAACGTGAGGCGCGCCTGGTTTAACCGATATCTGTAAAAGGCGTAACCGATAGCAGCTATTAACGACAGGTAAATTAAATAAGCCCACCACGTGCGGTACCAGGGAGGCAGAACTATGATTTTAATAGCGATAGGCACCGCCGTCCATTGCCCTTCTGTATTGGTAGCCCTGACTTTAAGCGTATAAGTACCTTCATTAAGGCGCGAAAAATAAGCCGACTTTAGTTTGCCTACATAATTCCAGCCATGATCCCAGCCTTCAAGGTAATAAGCGTAGGAGATCTTTTCGGGAAAAGAATACTCAAGCGCTGTGTAACTGATGTTCAGGGTAGCCTGACTAAATGGGACAGTTACTTTTTTTAATTCATTTAATGGCAACTTTTGTGCATAACCACTGTCGAGTTCAATAGACACGTTGTTTATTTTAAAATCAGACAGCATGAGCTGGGGCTGATGCGCGTAGGGGGCAATACTATCGGGCGAGAAAAGGTTAAACCCCTTTATGCCTCCGAACAGCATTTTACCCGACGACAGTTTTAGCGCTGCATTATAATTGAACTGGTTGCTTTGCAAACCATCGGATGCATTGTAATTGGTGATTTTTTTTGTGGTTACATTAAAGCTGGAAAGGCCATTGTAAGTACTGCACCATAAATTTCCGCTGTTATCTGCCAATATATTCAATATCGTATTGCTCGGTAACCCTGCCGATTCTGTATATCGTTTATACTGATGGCTGTTGATGTCATATTGCAGCAGCCCTCCGCCCTCGGTGCCAACCCAAAAATTGTGTTTAGCATCTTCGGCAATGGCCCTGATAGCCTGTCCAATAAAATAAGTCTGGTGTTTTTTATGCAGAATATCAATTTTAATCAGGCTGTTGTAGTTACCTGCCCATAAATTGCCTGCATGATCCTCAAAAAGTGCGTGAATATTCACCAGGCTGTTATCAAAAAGCTCGAACTGATCTTTGGCACGATTATACAAAAACAAAGCACCTCCCCAGGTGCTGCCGGCCCAAAGCCGGTGCTGCGAATCTTCGTACAGCTTCCAGAAATTCTTTTCTTCCTTTTTTTCTACCGGGTTGTAGCAACTATAGTGTCTAAACTGCCCTGTTATATTATCGAAGGCATCAATACCGCCGTTAAAAGTTGCTACCCATATTTTGTTGGTATAATCGTTTAAAATGCTTACAACAAAATTACTGCTGATAGATCCCGGAACATTCTGATGCACATAAGGGGTGAACGTATTTGTTTTAGTATTCCAGTAATTTAGTCCTCCGCCGTCGGTGCCTACCCATACATTATGCTGTTTATCTTCGCAAAACGACAGGATAAAATTATTGATAACACTGTTTTTATTGAAAGCATCATGTGCAAACAAATGAAATGATGTTGGTTTACGGTCAATAATGTTTACACCACCCCTTAAAGTTGCTATCCAAATCCGCGACTCTTCATCCTCATAAACAAAGTCAACAGCGCCACTACGTAAACTGTTCGGCGTTTCGCCGGCAGTAATGTAGGTAATATTATTGGTAGCAGGGTTCCAGACCTTGATGCCACCACCATTTGTTGTAACCCAGATATCGCCGTTTTTTGTTGCGGCCAGACTAAAAATATTACTGCTTGTTACTTTATTAAGCCCTATATCGAGCTTTACCGTTTTCCGGATAACAGGATCATATGAAAACAGTTCGTTACCCCATCCTGCAATTATTTTCCCTTTTCCATCGATGGTCATACAACCGGCATATGCCAGCTCCGGCGCAACGATCTTTATTTTGTCGGTTGCTGTATCATACCTGCCAAGGCCTGCCCCGTTTACCAGTACCCATACGGTGCCGTGTTTGTCCATCCGCGCGGCAAGTGTATTAAACCGCTGCTTGTTAACATCATAAAGTATCTCTTTACCAATGGTATCTGTTTTACCAAACTTGAGGAAGCCATATGTACCATTGGTGGCAAAAATATTGCCCGACCGATCGGCTACTATCTCATTGATATTAAACCCAATTTTAACTGGCTGATGCTTTTCATTATAGCAATAAAGGGCATGAAAGCGCGAGTCGGCATAATCAAAATACATGAGCCCTTTTTCAGTTCCCACATATATTCGTCCGCCGCTGGCATTAATGGATTTAATGTGGTTATTGACCAGCGAGTTTTTGTCGCCCCAAATATTCCGGAAAACTTTAAATGTGTAACCATCATAACGGTTAAGGCCGTCATAAGTGCCCATCCACATAAAACCATATTTATCCTGTGTAATACAGGTTACCGCGTTATTTGAAAGGCCATCCTCAATACCTAAATACCTAACCGGGAAACCAGGGCCTTTTGCTGAGGCTGTTAAAAAATAACATAAAAAGGGAATAAGCAAAAAGGCCTTTAATCGCTGAAACATTCGCCGTATAATCAATAACTGGTTGTTTCCAAAGGTATCAAAATGCAGCAGGCTTTCATTCGCAAATTTTATCCTGTTTTGGTACCACAGGAATTACAATACATCAAAAGCGTATCAGAAAACATAAAGAAAATAGCACAGCCGTTAACGACAAATAATTAACAATTAATTATATTTGGGATATTATAAACCGGTTCTTAATAAAGATTTTATTGTAATGACTATCACCTCTAAAAAAGGGAGTGCTGTAATTGCGCGTAATCAAGTGATTATGTAGTTATAGCAGGTCATACCATTGATTAAAACATTTGATTAAACATTTACCCGCATTGACTAAATATTTATTTGTTTTTTATTTATGCCTGTGGGGGCTTACTTCCCATGCACAAAACGTACTCAGGGTTGATAAAAATATTCAGCAGCATAAGTTTACCCTTAACGAGGTAAAATACCTGCAGGATAGCACCGGGAAACTCACATTCCAGGACATACAGAAAATGAGCTCCTCTTTTACCGAAAACAGCTCATACTATCCAAGTAATCATCATAAAAACTCAACATACTGGTTCCGCATACGGATGTATTTCAGCGAGCCTGTAAATAATAACAGCATCATTGAACTGTTTGATCAAACAACTGATGAAGTTACGGCTTATATGCCTGACTCGGCAGGTGGCTATATCAAAAGTGAATCGGGCGCTAATCTTGATTTCAGCAAAAGGCTTTTTCATCATAAAAACTTTGAGTTTTTAATTGGGGATACACAGCCTGGCTATCATACTTATTATTTCAGGATAAAATCACATAATGCCGTAAACGTAATTATAGTTTACCGCACCATTAATTACTTTATTCATTATGCACTTAATGAATATTTAACCTACGGCCTGTTTTATGGCATGATCCTTATTTTTTGTTTCCATAACCTGCTCATGTTCCTGGCGGTTAAAAAGAAACAATACCTGTATTATGTATTTTACATTTTAAGCGTAGGGCTTTATGAAATGAGTGCCGACGGCATCGCGTTCCAGTATCTGTGGCCAGAAACTCCGGGATTAAATCACTATGGCAACGGCATTTCCTTATACTTCATCAGTATTTGTGCGCTGGTATTCAGTAAAGCGCTGTTGCAGGTTAAAGAAAAGGCTCCCCAATTTAACATGTTAATCAATTACGTTTTATTACTGCGCACCGTTTATTTTCTGTATTGCCTTATTTTCAACAAATCGCTGTTTGTGTACAAGTTTGTTGAGGTCATCCCTTTATCGCTGGCTTTTGCTACCGGTGTGTATATATTTAGAAATGGCTACAAACCGGCCCGCTTCTTTGTGCTGGCCTATTCGGTACTATTTGTGGGTTTTACCGTTAAGGCGCTCACCGCCCTTGGTTATACCTATTTTTTACCTGCTCCTATAAGTTATTACAGCCTTAGCTTTTGTTTTATCATTGAGATGGTACTGCTGTCATTTGCCATCGGCGACCAGGTTAGGGTGCTACGAAAAGAAAAAGACGCAGCTCATGAAGAAACCATAAGGCAAATGCAGCTGAACAGCCAGCTACAGGATTCAATTAATGAGGAACTGGAACGGCAAGTGCGGGCCCGAACGCATGAACTGGTTGAAAAATCAAACGAAATAACACAGCAGAGCCAGATCATCGAAAATCAAAACAAAGAACTACTGCTGGCCAACCTGCAACTGGAAAAACAGGCAGGCGAAATATTGCGCATGAACGTTTTACTTGAAAAAGATAATGTTCAGCTAAAAACAAACATTGAAAAGGTAACTGAATCAAGGGCACTTTCTACCGAGCTGGGCTATGAAGAGTTCAGCGCTAATTATCCCGACCAGGAAACCTGCTTTAAGTTCCTGTCATCATTAAAATGGAAGGATGGCTTTATTTGTACACGCTGTTCAAACACAACATATTGTGCCGGGCGATTGCCGCATAGTCGCCGGTGTACCAAATGCAGTTATGAAGAATCGGCATTGCATAACACCATATTTCAAAACAGCCGCATCCCTATCAACAAGGCATTTTATCTCACCTATCTAATTTACAGCACCAACGGAACGATATCATCGCATCAGCTTTCCGAAAAGCTCGATATCAGGCAAAGTACCTGCTGGACATATGCCATCCGCATAAAAAAGGTGCTGCAGGAAAAGAAAAAATCACGAAAGAAAAATGATCAGCAAGGGTGGACAGTGCTGGTGATGTGAGATAGCTTTGTTGGACTGGGCTATTCATGTTTGTTTTCACATCTCCCCAGAGCCTCTCATAGATTCAGGTTAATCCACAAAATTACTTGTCGTTCAATCAGCGAGATGTTTTGTTTTGCCCCTCTGAAGCAAAGGAATGCTGTTAGAACTATAAGCTACAAACCTTTTGCACCTCTGGTGCACCAGTACTTAAGTACATCTCAATTAATGTTTGTCTATTAAATTATAAAAATCCCCCGGAGGGGGAAAAGGTTTGTAGAAATAATGCCCTCCCCCCTTGTCCGAACCGCAGAGAGGTTCAACTTATGCAGATTACTCAATTGATAATAGCCATTTGAATATTAGTTTTATGCGTTAACCTAAATTCGCGATATGTCCTAATCAGACAGAAACTTCATTTCTCTCCTGATAAAGCGGGTTTTAACCACCTTTCAATCCCCTCAATTGTCATTTTTTAAAATATTTTCACTTTTTTTTCTTGTTCACCAAGCGTATCACCCGAAAAAAACAACAGGATGTAACCTGCTGTAAATACGCAACTTCAACGTTTGAGTTATTCGTTATCAAAACGTATCAAATTTCATTTAAATATCTTAAAATCAATAACTTACATACAATACAGCTATTGCATTATTGATTTATTCCACGTTAAATTTACCCCACCAATTACCAGTTAGTAATACGCTTAACCAACAAATCGCTTATATGAAGTAAAGATCGCGCGGCAGTATTTACCTGCACTGCTATTGTGTAAACCAGGTTTGCCTATAGCCTATTCCGGCAGCCATAGCTGCTTAACCAACTAAACAGCAATTAATTATGAAGAAAAAAATTACGCTAATTTTTGTTTTACTTATTACCATACTAACACGGTCCTTTGCACAGGATATTACCGTGAAGGGTATTGTTAAAGACAGCCAGGGTCTGCCAATACCTGGCGCCACTGTTAAAAACAAATCGACAGGTGCCGTAACTGTTACCGATTTAAAAGGCAGCTATTCAATTACCGCAAACGGCAACGCTACACTTGTATTCAGCTTTGTGGGTTCGGCCACACAAGAGCAACCAATTAAAGGCCGTACAACAATTGACATTACCCTCGCCGATGCCAACAAACAACTGGAAGAAGTTGTGGTGATTGGTTACGGTACCCGTGCCGTTAAAGACGTTACCGGAGCCATCAGCAGTGTTAAAGCCGAGAAACTGGAGAACGAACACCCGGCCAGCGCTACCGACATTATCAGGGGTAATATCCCGGGGATTTCGGTTGCATTGAATACCTCGGCCAAAGGTGGAGGCACAGGCGATTTGCAAATCAGGGGTAAAGCCTCTCTTTCGGGCAACGTTCAGCCGGTTATCGTATTGGATGGTGTAATTTATCCTGGCCAGTTAGCCGATATCAACCCTAACGATATCGACCGTGTTGACGTACTGCGCGACCCAAGTGCACTTGCTGTATACGGTGCGCAATCTGCCGGTGGCGTTGTAGCTATCACTACCAAAAAAGGTAAAAAAGGCGGTACTCAAATCACCTTAAATGCAAACTTTGGTATAGCACAACTATTACAAAATCAAAAATATTATACAGGCGATGGCTTCCTTAACTGGCGTGCCGACGGAGCCCGTAGTTCCAATACTTCAAACCCCTATTATTATTACAGCAATCCTAACAAGCTGCCCGATGGCGTAACGCTTGCCCAATTCCTTAACGGGGCCACAGGCGATCCAACTACTATCTGGCTGCAGCGTTTAGGTTTATTCCCTAATGAGATTGCCAATTACCAGGCAGGTAAAATGACCGACTGGTCAAAACTGGTATTCCGTAATGGTTTCCGCCAGGATTATACAGGCAGCTTCTCGGGTAGTTCAGAAACGGTTAAATACTATGTATCGGGCAACTATACTAAAAACCAGAACCTAATTCAGGGCGGCCAGTACACCGACGGCCGTTTCCGTGTGAACCTGGAAGGTAAAGCCGCCAAATTTCTAACGCTTGGTGTAAACGCGCAATTTGCAAGCCGTGATGAAGGTGCCGCCAGCACCCCGCTGAGCGGACAGGCTATTGACGCTACCGAAGCCGACTGGACGCAGATCATCAACTCATCGCCTTATGGTGATATGTATAACGCCGACGGTTCATTACGACGGATTGATACTGACGACAGTGGCTTAAATCAGCGTAACCCTTTCCTGGGTAACCGCTACAATCAAAACGTGGCTGTTCAAAACACATTATTCTCTGTGCTTTTTGCCCGTTTAGATCTTCCTTTCGGTATCAAATACACGGTGAATTATGCACCAACCATCGAATCGTACAGAAACTTCTTCTTCCGCCCGGTAGCTAACCCTAACGAACTTTCGGGTGGTACTGCTATCCGTACACAGGAAAACCGTTACCGGTACAATCTTGATAACATATTAAGCTGGAACAAATCATTTGGCATCCATAGCTTTGATGCAACTTTCCTGCTTAACAAAGAAAAATACCAAACCTGGTATACCAATGCGTCAAACACGCAGTTAACCCCAACAGATATTTTAGGCTACCACAATATTGGCGCAGGCACTTTACCTGTTGAAAGCAGCGACGACCGCGTTTATAACGCTGACGCGATCATGGGCAGAATCAACTATACCCTGTTAGGCAGGTATATCCTGACAGCAACTGTGCGTCGTGACGGTTTCTCGGCATTTGGCTTACAACATCCGCGTGAAGTTTATCCTTCTGGAGCAATTGCCTGGGTATTCAGCGACGAAAGCTTTATGAAAGGCGATGCCTTTAAATGGCTTGACTATGGTAAATTACGTTTCAGCTACGGCGCAAACGGTAACCGTACCTCAACTACTACCGCCGATCCATCTATCTCATTAGCTGTATTAGGTGGTATTAAATATCCTACTGCAAACAACTCGGGTACCGTTACCAATAACAGTGGTATTTATGTAAGCACCTTACAAAATGCCCAGTTAAAATGGGAACGTACCGTAGGGCCTAACATCGGCTTGGACTTCACCATACTGCACAACAGATTAAGCGGCTCGATAGACGTTTATGATCGCAAAACTACCGACCTGCTGGTAAAACGCAGTATCCTTGACGTTCAGGGCTACAATTCATCAGGCGATTTGGTTGGCGGCGCTAACAACTCAAACCCTTATACCAACATCGGCCAGGTTAATAATAAAGGGTTTGAAATTTCATTGGATGGCAAGATCATGAAAAGTGAAAACTTTAACTGGAACGCCAGCGGAACTTTCTTCCTTAACCGCAACAAAATTGTTCACCTGTATGGCGCATTCCCGGTTACTGATGCTAATGGAGTTACTACCAATGTTGAAAAAGATGATATCGGTAATGGCTGGTTCATCGGTCATGACATCAACGCAGTTTGGGATTATAAAATCCAGGGCGTTTGGAAAACAACCGAGGCTGATCAGGCTGCTAAATACGGTGCTAAACCAGGCGATTTTAAACTTCAGGACGTAAACGGCGACTTTAAATTCACCAATGATGATAAGCAATTCCTGGGTTCACAAAACCCAAGCTTTAGCTGGTCGTTACGTAACGATTTCAATTTCCTTAAACACTTTGATGTATCGTTCCTGCTGGTATCGAGCATTGGTCAACTGAAACAGTATAACCAGGCTTTAAACAATCCAGGCAGCGTAGGTTTTGCACGTATGAACTCATACGTATTACCTTACTGGACACCTGACAACCAGATTGATGATTATGCCCGCTTAAATTCAGGCTCATCGGGCACTACCATTAACGTTTGGCGCAAAGCTTCGTTTGTAAGGTTACAAACCGCTTCTATCGGCTATACTTTCAGTCCGCAACTGATCAAACGCCTGGGCATCTCAAGCGCCAAAATATTCGTGAACGCAAGCAATGCTGCTGTGTTTTCAAGCTGGCCGCTTTGGGATCCGCAAAATGGAGGTCCTACGCCAAGATATCTATCAGCCGGGTTTAACGTAGTTTTTTAAAGAAGGGATTTTAATACATGAACAAGATAAACAAAAACATCATGGCTGCGGCTTTAACAGCAGCAACCATATTTATAACCGGAGGCTGTACCAAGCGGGCCGATCTGTATCCACAGGCTCCCTCAAAATTTACACCCGACGTAACTTATACCTCGCCTGCTGCATTTAAAGCTGCTTTGGCTACCCTGAACGTAAGCGTTAGGTTTGAGTACTTCGGCGATTCGGCCCCATTACTTACCGAATCGATATTTACTGATGCAGCCGTTGAGGGTACCACCGATAAAACCACACCGGCACAGGATTTGAACGCACGCATCACCCCTACTGCCAACCTAAACAGCGATGACTATAATAAAATTGGCCGCTACTGGAGCGCATGGTACCAGGGCATTCATGATTGTAACGTAATTTTATCGAGGTTAGATAACATCAAATGGCCTTCGGACGCTGACAAAAATTTGGTTAAAGCTACCGCGCTTTTCCACAGGGCGTACCGTTACTATCGTTTAGTGCATGAATTTGGCGATGTACCATTGTTGCTGAAAGAAGAAACTGCGGTAAACACAGGCTACTTCAGCACGCAACGTATAGTGATCCTGAAGCAAATGAAAACCGACCTGGAATTTGCTGTAGCTAACCTTACCGATGCAAATGCTAAAGGTGATATTTCAAAAGGCGGTGCGGCCCATCTTTTAGCTAAGGTTGATCTGGCCCTTGGTTTATTTGATGATGCTATCGCGGCATGTAACGTTGCAATCAATGGCCCGTATCATCTCATGACCAGTCGTTTCGGTATAGTAGCGAGCGACGCTTCAAAAAACATCATCTGGGACCTTCATCGGCCGGAAAACAAAGCATTGGGAACGAATGCCGAAGCTTTATACGTAGTGCTTGACCGCGAAACACTTGACGGTGCAACACCAAATGGATCACAGGTGATGAGGAACTGTGTGCCGATGTGGCATAACGGTACCATCCTTACTCCCGGTGCGCTTAAACCGGGTATCTCAGATAAAGTAACCGAAGAATTCCCGCTTACCTTGTGGTATGGTCGTGGTATTGGCCGTTTACGCGGTACGCCTTACGCTACCAAATACATCTGGACAGATAATACCGACTTAAGGCACGCGCCCGGAAACTGGATGAACATGACCGATCTGGTTTATAATAGCCCCGCTATCAAAACATCCGACCCTACCTGGTACGGCAAACACCTGGAGCAGTACACCGATGCCAATGTAAGCAAACGCTTCCTGAATGGTGCAAAAGATACTATCCGTGCATGGTTTGGTTGGCCGCATTATAAAGTGTTCATCGGCTCGGGCCCTATTGCGCTCGATAAATGGTGGAGCCCACCACGTGGTACTAATACCGACTGGTACGTTTTCCGTTTAGCTGAAACCTACCTGCTGCGCGCCGAGGCATATGTATGGAAAGGCCAAAATGCACTTGCTATGGATGATATCAATAAGGTAAGGGCACGCGCCAACGCACAATTGTTAACCGATCCGGGTAGCGTAAACATAGGCACTATACTCGACGAGCGCCAAAGGGAACTGTACTGGGAAGAGCCACGTAAAACCGAGCTTACCCGTATAGCTTATATCTTTGCGCAAACAGGTATCCCTGCTTATAACGGAAAAAGCTACAATGTGGCCAATTTCTCAACAAGCAACTTCTTTTATGACAGGATCATGGAGAAGAACGACTTTTATAAAAACCCTAACGTTGTAACCAACTCTGGTAACCATTTCACTATTTCGCCGTACCACGTTTTATGGCCTATCCCGCAAAGCGAGATCGACCTGAACGTAAATGGACATATTAACCAAAGCAAAGGATATTCAGGTTCTGAAACCAATATCCCGCCGCTTGATAAGATCGTTCCTTAATTTAGTTGAATTTGTAACATTTGAGCCGGGCGTTAGTCAATTGACTAATGTCCGGTTTTTTGTTTTTTACGGATTTAAAAGCGTAAAATAATTAGCCGCCGGCACATTTGTGTATCTGATTTTTTCACATATTTAAACATTATTTAAACCTGATATCGAAAAATATGGGCCTGTTCAATATCCTTCGTAACGAACTTATCGACATCATAGAGTGGGTTGATACCACTCAAAACACCCTTGTATGGAAATTTCCGCGCCATGACAACGCCATTAAAATGGGCGCCCGACTGGTTGTGCGCGAGTCGCAGGCGGCCGTTTTCATGAATGAAGGCCGCATTGCCGATGTGTATGCTCCCGGCACCTACGAGCTTCAAACCCAGAACATGCCCCTGTTAACTACCTTAATGAGCTGGAAATATGGCTTTCAAAGCCCGTTTAAGGTTGATGTGTTCTTCGTGAGCCTTCGTCAGTTTACCAATCAAAAATGGGGTACCAAAAACCCGGTAATGATCCGCGACGCTGAGTTTGGCCCCGTACGTTTAAGGGCGTTCGGTTCTTTTAACTTTAAGGTTCAGGACCCAAAGAAATTCATCGCCGAAATCTCTGCTACCAATCCGGATTTCGTTATTGAAGATATCAATGAGCAATTGCGCAACACCGTTGTATCGCGCGGAATGGATGCCGTGGCCGAATCAAAAATAAACGTACTTGACCTGGCAGCCAACTATAACGAAATGGGTAAATTCATAACTGAATCTATCCAGCCCGATTTTGCTGACCTTGGTCTTACCCTGACCAAATTACTGGTTGAAAATATTTCGCTGCCGCCAGAAGTTGAGCAGATGCTTGATAAACGGAGCGAGATGGGCATATTAGGCAACCTTGGCGCTTATGCGCAATTTCAGGCTGCCAATGCCATTGAAAAATCTGCCGAAAATACTATAGGTGGCAACCTGGGTGCTGCCGGTATGGGCCTCGGTGTTGGCGCGGCCATGATGGGCCAGGTTGGTAATATTTTTCAGCAAAACCAGGTAACTCCTAATAACACTGGTGGTGATGTTCCCCCACCTCCTCCCCCTGTTGTTCAATATCATATTGTAAAAGAAGGCAAATCTGACGGGCCGCACTCTTTCAGCGACATCAATGCTATGATTGCCAGCGGAGCATTAAGCAGAGAAAGCATGGTTTGGAAAAAAGGTATGGCTGCCTGGGCTGCCGCATCATCTGTTGAAGAGATTGCAGAACTATTTAACAACGTACCTCCGCCAATTGCCTAACCTGCGATCATTCCTAATCCTATCTTTCTGAAATGAACAACGAGGTTAATCCATCAGCCATAAACAATTCCTTAAACTGTTCGGGCTGTGGCGCATTACTGCACTTTAATCCAGGCACACATAACTTGCTATGCGATTATTGCGGTGTGAGCAATGCCATTGAAAGTGCTCCCGATAGTCGCGACATTTTATCTTATGACTATGAGGAGTTTATTGCCGGTATCGATAACAATAAACAAAGCGCCGATCTTAAAGTAGTAAACTGCAAAAACTGCGGTTCGCAAACCATTCTGGATCAGTTTGTAACTTCAGATAAATGCCCGTTTTGTACAGCCCCACTGGTGTTGGACCTGGAAAGCGGGCAACAATATGTACCGCCGCATTACATTTTACCCTTTGCCGTTACCCAACAACAAGGGATCGAATTTTTCAAAAAATGGCTTAAAAGCCTGTGGTGGGCTCCCAATGATCTGGCTAAAAAAGTAAGCGACGCATCATCGGCACTTAAAGGCGTTTATGTCCCGCACTGGACTTATGATACCTATACGATAACAGATTACAGCGGCGAGCGTGGCGATTACTACTACACCACCGAAACATATACTGAAACCGTTGACGGTAAATCTCAAACCAGAACCAGACAGGTACGCCATACGGACTGGTCATATGCTTCAGGAAGAGTGGAATGTGATTTTCGCGACCTGATGGTGCCGGCAAGCAAATCATTGCCCGAGAAAACGCTCGATAAACTTGGGCCCTGGAATTTTAATATGCTGGTTAAGTTTGATGAACGCTATATGAGCGGCTTCCGTTCCGAAACCTATCAGTTAGATCCGGAACAGGGTTTTGTTAAAGCTACAGAGCAAACTTCAGGGCCAATACACTCGGCAATTCGGGATGACATTGGCGGAGACGAACAAAGAATAGATAGTACAGACACTCAATATCTTGACAAAGCTATAAAATACCTGATGCTGCCTGTTTGGGTAAGTGCCTATAATTACAATAACAAGGTCTATCAGTTTACGGTTAACGCCAGCACGGGCGAAGTTATTGGCCAGCGACCGATAAGCGCTATTAAGATCATCCTTGCTGTATTGCTTTTAATTGTTTTGATAATAATCGGGGTGATTTTGTATCAGAATGCGCATCCTAACGGTTGATTATTGATTAAAAAAACGCTCATATAAAAAAATCGTCATTGCGAGGTACGAAGCAATCCCCAATTTGCAGGTCCGCTCTGTATAGTTCGCGATTGCTTCGTACCTCGCAATGACGATTCCTATTGAGTAACCAACTCCTTCTCAACCTTTCTAACCCGTTGTTGTTTTACAGCAGGTTTCTTATTCCGCTTTCCCCACCAGATATAAAAACCGGTTATAGGTAAACTGGCAGATACCATGGCCAGGAAAAACGCTACAACTTTACCGGGGATACCCAGTATAGCCCCAACATGGATATCGTAATTCATACGCCTCAATTTATCGGCAGCACCGGCATCTGCATAACGCCCGGAGTAAGGCCCTGCCGATTTGACAGGCTTAAGCGTATACTGATCAAAATTGTAAATATTGGTCTTGTAATAAGTACCCGAACGCAGGTAAGTTATCACTTCCACCAGATCGGCTTTTTGGCCGGGTAAATTGATATAAAAACCTTCCGGCTTATCTTGCGCGGCAATCTGGTTCCATAGTTTATCAACAGAAGCCATATTGAATGACAGCTTCGAGGTCGTATCTGATACCATGGCGGTTTCTTCGGTCAATGATTTTCCGCCCGATGTAGCCCAGTATATTGATTTACTCACCCATGGAAAACTCCACACCAGGCCTGTTAAGGCTATGATAAGCAGCAACAGCATGCTGTAAAAACCAAACACGTTATGCAGGTCATAATTTACCCGTTTAAAGCTGGCGTTCCATTTTACTTTAAAGCTTTTATCGCGCGTGGCCTTAGTCCACTTTTTGGGCCACCACAATACCAGTCCGGATATTAAAAGCACCACAAATATCAATATGGCTACGCCAATTATCGGTCGACCTATGGGATATGGCAACCATAAGGCACGGTGCCCATGTAGTATAAATCTAAAAAAATCAAAGTCGCCCTTGTTACCCACAAAATCTGTAGTCGTTTTTTTCAATACGCGCCCGCTATAAGGATCTATAAAAACGGTTATCAGCAAACCCGTTTTACGGCTATAGGAAACCGCCGCGGCCGACTGATCGGGTAAACCATAGTTTAATGCAGTAGGTTTCATTCCCGGCACCATTTTAACGGCGATGCCTGTCAGCACTGAAGGCGGCAGCATTTTTTTATTTTGCGGCTGTACGTGTGTCCAGGGTTCAGTTACACTGCGGATCTCTTTTTCAAAAACATAAATGGCGCCTGTAATACTTACAATCACCACAATAATTCCCGAAAAAAGCCCAAGCCACAAATGCAGCCACGCAGAGATTCTTTTAAATAATGAATCGCCTTTCTTTTTTGATTTAACGGCTCGTGCCGGGGTAGCAGTTTTAAGCATATTGAACTAAAAAGGCAGGCCGGAATCCCGGCCTGCAGGTGAATAATTTTTTTAGAAACGATAGCTGATACCAAGACGGTAGTTACGTCCGGCCTCTGCCTGCCAGTAATAATAGGTTGCATATGCCGCGCCGCTGTACAGGTACTTATCAAGCAGGTTATACACGTTAGCGCTTATCTTGATGTGGTCTTTACCCCAAAACAAGCCGCCATCAAACTTGTAATAATCCGGCAATTGCAACTGACCGCTGCTGGCGTTCCATGTCCAGGTGGTACGGTCGCCCTGGTAGGTTGCACCGGCGTAGATACCGCTATTTTTCAGCGCGCCATTTTGTATGGTATAAGTTAATGAAGCATTTATGTTATGCTTGGCGTAGCCGGGCACTTTTGCACCAACAACAGCCGTAGCAGGCAGGTTGGCTGCACCACCGGTTTTAGAGATCTTTGAATCGGTATAAGCATAATTGGCTACTAATGAAAGACCGCTGAAGATCTGTCCGCGGGTATCAAATTCAATACCCTGGGTTTTGGTTTGGCCAACATCTATCACAAAACCTTCGGAGCCTTTGTTATCAGGGTCGGCAGTAAGGGTGTTGTTTTTAAGGATACGATAAGCAGATAAAGTAGTGCTCCAGCTGCCATCAAACCAGTCGCGTTTAACACCGGCCTCCAGGTTATTGCCGGTAATAGGTTTTGGCAAACTGCCATCGCGGATCAAGGCGCTTTGCGGCACAAACGACTGATCATATAAACCGTAAACGGATGTTTGCCTATCGATATTTACACTTACGCCAAAACGTGGGGTAAATTTTTTCTGATTACGACCAGCAAGATAATTGATCTCTTTTACATAGGTATAACGGCCGGCAAGGGTTACACGTAGTACATTATCAAAAAAGCCGAGCTCATCCTGTCCGTATACACCGGTGTATGACTGGCTCGATAGGTTACCTGCACCTCGTTGTGCCAAAGGTTTCGATCTGTCAAATACCGGTAAACCCAAAGCAGGCTGGTTATAAACCGGGTTATTGATGTTAAAAGGTTTAGTGTCGCTGTCAATAGCGCCCCCCTGTCCCCAGTCGGCAATGTATTGTTTGTTGCCCAGGTCAAGACCGCCCAATATGCGGTGACGTACAGCACCTGTCTGCACATCGCCATTTAAAAATATCTGGCCAAATTTCATCACGTTTGATGCATCCCAGATAGATACGCTCCTGATCAGATCGCCATTAGCTTTTACGCTATTTACCCAGGCCGAGCTGCCTTGTTGCTGGTAGTTGAAATAGCCCAACTGCCCGGTTAGTTTCCAGTGCTCATCTATCTGGTGGTTGAGATAAATAAAGGCGCTGTTATCTTTTATATAGGTAGGTGCTATGCCGGGTTCGGTTATGGTAAAATCGCGGGGTTTTATGGCGTAGCCCTGAGTTGCAAAAACATAGTATGACCCAAGGTTTGATAATTTGGCATGCTGATAAGTGTACTCAAATGTTAACGAAGTTTTATCATCAACTTTCCAGGTAAGCACCGGTGCTATGCTGAAGCGATCATTAAACTCGTAATTACGGAACGAGTTTTTGGTTTGATCCATCAGGTTTAATCGATACGAAAGGCTACCCGATTTAGTGGCTTTGCCATCCAGATCTAAAGTGGCGCGGTACAGGTCATAGCTACCCATGGTCATGGTGGCTTCACCGTTAAAATCTCTACCGGTAGGCTTTTTGGTGACCACGTTATAAATACCGCTTGGCTCGCCGTTACTCATCATAAAGCCGGCCGGGCCTTTTACAAATTCAATCCGGTCAACAAAGCTCATGTCTTCACTAAGCGGGCCCCAGTTTGATGTAACGTTCATGCCATTGCGAAATGCCGCAGCACGGCTGCCACGCATATTTACACGGGTATACAGATCGCCCCAGTGCTCCAGTCGGGTTGCACCGCTCACGTTGCGGGTAACACCGTCGCTCATGGAGATCACCTGCTGATCGGAAAGGGTTTGTGATGTAATTACCTGGATGTTTTGAGGCGCTTCCAGCAAAGGTTCGTTCAGCCTGATTGAGTTGGAAGGCACATCGGCCTTATAGCGGCTTTTAGCGCCTGTAATAGCTACCTCTTTTAATATACCGGCATTTTCTTTCAGCATAAAATCAAGGGTTTGAGTACTGCCGGAGGCCACGGTTACAGACTGCTCTTCGGGTGCAAGGCCCACTGCAGATACGCGGATAATGTAACTGCCCGGTTTGATCTTACCAATGGCATAACGTCCGTCGGCATCAGTAAGGGCTCCATAAGTGGTATTTTTTAAGGCTACGGTAATACCAATTGCAGGCTGACCATCGGCTGTGGTAACCTTGCCTTTTATGCTGCCGGCTGCACCATCATCAGCCTTAGCTGAAACGGTTGAAAAAGAAAATAGGATTAATAGAAAGTAAAAATGTTGAAATAATAATGAAGTAAAGTTTGACCGTTTACTGCAGAGTAAAACAGATTTCATAAATTTGAGTGAAATGATTAATGGATTAAAAGGATCGGTTAACATTAACCCGATGTAAAGTTTGGCGACGGAGCATCGGGATTTTTGTTTTTATAAGAACCGTCAGGGGGGTACGTTGATGTTCATTGCTAACAGGATTTGGCGCAAAGAAACAATTTATTTAGAATTAGTCCAAATAAAATTAATATTCGTATTGATATTAAACAGATTTACAAAGCCTTACGAACAATTTTACTTACGTGACTTTCATCTGTTAACCCAAACTCGGCAGCTATTTGTTTAAGATTATACCTGCCGCTGGCTATCCGCTGTTTAATTAATTCATTGCGATAGTCACGGATGTAATCACGCAAGGTAACACCGGTATTCCTTTTAAAATAAGGCCCCATATATTCGCCGGCAATATTAAAATTGGCGGCCATTACCGGTAGCTTAAGCAGGCTGGGGTCGTAAATATGTTTATGGATATAACAAAATATGGCCTGCATATCTTTACTGCCGTTACCAGGTTTCTTTAACTCAGGCATATTTCTTTGCAAAACAGCCGATAGCGCAATGATCTGCATCCAAATAAGCTGCTCATTTAAAAACATATCATGCTTTAAGGAAACTATTACATTAAAGATCATTTCAATAGTGTGCCTGTCAGCGTTATTCAATGCAAAGCCCGATAAATGGGTTTCTCTGCTTTTGATGAGGTATTCAAGGTTTTGGACACCATGGTTGGTCTTGTCGCCCGCCTGATGAATATACAGATCGGTAAATTTCAGGTAGATAAACCGCGTGGGCTCATCTATCTCAAAATAATGAGATTCTTCCGGCCCCAGTAAAAACACATCCCCGGCATTATAACTAACAGATAACCTGTTTATGATGTGCGAGCCTGCCCCTTTTTTGATATAGATTAATTCATAATGGTTATGATTATGTTCGGGATGAGGCCATTTTTCTGTCTCAAAATCAGAAATCAGCACAGGTTCAAATTGCCGGTAACGTTCCATAGCGGAAATATACCATATTATCACAGATAATTACAATTTCGATTTATAGCTTTTAGCCATTTTTGATCAACAAATATTTTTTATCAAACACAAAAAAATGAAAGCTATAAAAAACACAGCTCTTGTTGTCGGCGCTAACGGCGTGATAGGTACTAATCTGATAAATTATCTTGAAGGGCTTAATAATTGGAACATTATAGCATTATCCCGCCGCGGCGGATCAAACAATGAGAATATCCGCTACATAGCAGTGGATTTGCTGGATGAAAACGACTATAAGCAAAAACTCAGTGTATTAACTGACGTTACACACATATTTTACGCCGCCTATCAAGACAAACCCACATGGGCCGAACTGGTACAACCCAACCTTGCTATGCTGATGAATGTTGTTTTAGCAATTGAGCCCATTGCCCATAATCTACAGCACATCAGCCTTATGCAAGGATACAAAGTATATGGCGCACACCTTGGCCCATTCAAAACACCTGCGAAGGAAAGTGACGCAGGGCACATGCCACCCGAATTTAATGTAGATCAGCAAATTTTCCTGGAGAAACTGCAGCAAGGTAAAAAATGGTCATGGTCAGCCATTCGTCCGTCTGTAGTCGGTGGTACGGCCGTAGGTAATCCAATGAACCTGGCCCTGACGATAGCGGTTTATGCTACCATTTCAAAAGAGCTGGGCCTGCCGCTCCGCTTTCCGGGTAAACCGGGCGCTTATGATAAATTGATGGAAATGACGGATGCCGGTTTATTGGCTAAAGCTACCGTTTGGGCCGCCACTACCCCACAGACCGCTAACCAGGCATTTAATATTAACAATGGCGACTTATTTAGATGGAACGAGCTTTGGCCTAAAATTGCGGCCTACTTTAAAATGGAAGTTGCGCCGCCGCTCCAAATGCCCTTGCAAACTATTATGGCAGATAAAGAACCACAATGGAATGCGATCCGGGAAAAATACAACCTCTCGCCACATAGTTACCACCAGCTATCATCATGGGCATTTGGCGACTTTGTATTTTCATGGGATTACGATTTTTTTGCCGACGGCACCAAGGCAAGGCGCATGGGCTTTCATGAATTCATTGATACTGAACAGATGTTCTATAACTTGTTTAATGAACTCAGGGAGAAAAAGATCATACCCTGAATCATAATAAACCGAAGTTTCAAAGGGATAATTTCTGCCGGATTAATAACATGTGATAAGTAGTGATGAAAAAAAATGAAAATAAATTTGCGTAACCCACAAGTTACACATACATTTGAGTAACTTAAAAGTTACCTATCATGGCAAAAATCATTCAACACCAATTATTTTACCCTCACCCTCCCGAAGTGGTTTGGGAATTTCTTACCAATCAGGAATTGATAACACAATGGCTCATGCCCGGCAATCTGAAGCCTATACCTGGCCATGAATTTCAACTAAAGGCTAAACCAATGCCGGAAATGGATTTCGACGGGATCTTTTATTGCAAGATCCTGGAAGTGGTGCCATTTGAAAAACTCTCCTATTCATGGAAATTCGGGCCGGGTAATGGTGAATTGAGCAATTCGACAGTAAACTGGATGCTGACTGAAAAAGACAACGGCACCGAGCTTTTACTGATCCACCGTGATTTTGCAGACTCTGTAAATCCGTTGATGTTTAGCTCGATGGAAAAGGGCTGGTTGGTACTCATTACCAAAATGCTGCAGGTTATAAATACAGAAAAAGATGGAACAGCCCAGGCTTGATGTATTCCAGGTAATTGCCGATCCGAGCAGGAGGCAGATACTGCACCTGCTTTCAAAAGATAGTAGCACAATTAATGCACTGGCCGAAAACTTTGATATGAGCCGCCCGGCCGTTTCAAAGCATATTAAAGTACTTTACAACGCCGGCTTTATCTCCATCCAGGATATCGGCAGGGAAAGGCATTGTGTTTTAAAACAGGACGGCTTTAAAGAACTTAATGAATGGTTAGCCTATTATGATAAGTTCTGGGGCGATAAATTGGACAAACTGGGGGTTTTAATGAACGATAAAATGAATAAGAAATGAAAGATCAGGATTTAACGGTAACCATAACGGTAGACAAATCGCCAAAAGAAGCCTTTGACGCCATCAATAATGTCCGTGGATGGTGGTCGGAAGAAGTTAAAGGCGGTACAGAACAACTTAACGATGAGTTCACCTATAAAGCCCGCGACCTTCATCGCTGCAGCATGAAGTTGATAGAAGTTATCCCCAACCAAAAAGTGGTTTGGCTTGTGCTGGACAACTATTTCAGTTTTACCGAAGACCAAACCGAATGGAAAGGCACCAAAGTAGTTTTTGAAATTTCCGAACAGGATGGAAAAACAAAAATCCGTTTCACACATCAGGGCCTGGTTCCGCAGCATGAATGTTATGAAGTTTGTTCAAACGCCTGGACAGGTTATATTACCGGTAGTTTGTACAAACTGATCACCACCGGTAAAGGAGAGCCTAATCCTAAAGAGAGTTAGGTATTCGTTCTGATCCACAGCATTAGGCAGAAACCAGACTTACGAAGTTTCAGAAACTTCGTAAGTCTGCATTTGCTCTGCTATTACTTCTCCCATTTCATCAGATTTTATCGCTGCGGGATATCCAAAAATTCAGGAGATTTACGTTTAAGAAAATTTGCTTATGAATTTAGGATTAGATCAAAAGGTAGCCGTTGTATTGGCGGCAAGTAAAGGATTGGGGAAGGCATCGGCTTTGGCTTTATCTGCAGAAGGGGCTAAAGTCATCATCGGCTCCCGTAATATAACCGAATTGAATTCGGCAGCAGATGAGATCCGGACACAAACCGGCAATGAGGTGATCAGCTTTCCGGTGGATGTTACCGACAGTGGACAATTGACTTCATTTATTAACCAGGCGGGCGGCGTTTACGGCAGGATAGATATCCTTGTCAACAATGCAGGCGGGCCTCCATTTGCCAAGTTTGAGAGTTTTGACGATGTCCAGTGGCAGCAGGCCTATGAGCAAAATATGCTTAGTTTCGTCAGGACATCCAGGTTGGTTTTACCTTTTATGAAAACGGCCGGCTGCGGCCGGATAATCAACATTATTAGTGGCTCAGTAAAGTCTGTATTGGCCAACTCTGTGCTATCTACCGCCATGCGCATGGGTGTAGTAGGCATGGCGAAAATGCTGGCCGATGAATTAGGCCCTTATGAAATTACAGTCAATAATATAGCACCGGGCCTTATTTTAACCGACCGGATCAAACACACGCTACCTCAAAACGTAGATCCGGAGGAAGCAATCAAAGAAAAAACAAAGAGCATCCCGCTTGGACGTATCGGCAAGCCTGAAGAATTTGCAGCACTGGTAGCATTTCTTTCATCCGCCCAGGCAGCCTATATCAGCGGGACAACAATACAGGTAGATGGCGGAGCAAATCGTGCTATCATGTAAGTTTTTATCAGGTCTCTTAAAAGAGATTTAATAACATTTTGCTTTATGCATTTTACTTTCAGCTTCTCAAGACAGTATTATTGTTACATTAACAGTTAAAAACACTATTGCTTTTTAGTTCAATTCCTCGATATTTGGTTTAGCCGCGCATAAGCGCAGGCATTTAACCAGTTTACCTTTAAATCAACAAAAAGCACAGGCATCAACCCCTAATGGCACCTGCATTTTTGATGAAAAATAACCTGCAAACCAAACTATACCATATGGAAAAATCACGCCGTACCTTTATTAAACAGGCAGCAATGGCCGGGGCCGGGATTATGCTTACGCCCAAAAGCTGGAGCGCCCAAAGTTATAAACGCATCATTGGGGCCAATGACCGGGTCAGGGTTGGAGTAATCGGCTTTTCAGACAGGCACAAAAGCTCGCACGTGCCCAGCTTCATGAACCATTGTAAGGAACTCAATTTTGAAGTTGTAGCCGTATCTGATATCTGGAATAAACGGCGTGAGGAAGGTGCTGCCCTATGGAAAGATAAAATGCAGCATGACGTAAAGGCTTACCGCAATAATGAAGAATTGTATGACAGCAAAACGGTTGATGCCGTATTTGTAAGCACCGCTGATTTTCAGCACGCAAGGCATACCATTGAAGCAGTAAAGGCAGGCTGTGATGCCTATGTAGAAAAACCTTTTGCCGAAACCATGGAAGATAACCGGGCTGCGTTAAAGGCGGTAAAGGAAACAGGCAAGATTGTGCAAATTGGGTCGCAGCGCAGAAGTGGCGCTAACTATCATGCCGCCAATGAATTTATCAGCTCCGGAAAATTTGGCCCAATTACGATGGTTGAGCTTACCTGGAACGTGAACCAGCCCGGCCGCTGGCGCAGGCCCGAACTGTTAAGCCAATTGAAGGAGCAGGACACCGATTGGAAGCGTTTTATCATGAACCGCCCTTATGAGGAATTTGATCCGCGTAAATATCTGGAGTTTCGCTTGTTTTGGCCATATTCATCAGGCTTGGCCGGGCAGTGGATGAGCCATCAGATTGATACTGTACACTGGTTTACCGGCTTAAAGCACCCGCGCAGCGTGGTTGCCAATGGCGGTATTTATATGTGGAAAGACGGACGTCGCAATTGGGATACTATATTGGCTGCATTTGATTACGGTCCGCTTAATGATCCAACTACCGGCTTTCAGGTTACCTTTGGCTCGCGGATGCATAATGGCGATGAGCACCCGGCAGAGATTTACTACTCCAACGGTGGCGAGCTTAACCTCATTACCAACACGGTATCCCCTACCGGGGGGCTTACCCAAAAAATGGCAGATGCCATGCACATGAAAGCCAACCTGCTGCCTGAAATTAGCCTTGCCAACACCGAAAAGGTAGTAGCATCGGCCAACACCGGCGGCGATATATTAACGTCAAACCACGTTCGCAACTGGATGGAATGCGTGCGCAGCCGTAAACAGCCCAATGCACCTGTCGAAGCCGGTTACAGCCACTCCATAGCCAATATTATGACCAATGCAGCTGTGCATACGGGCTATAAAGCTACTTTTGATGAGGCAACCCAGGAGGTAATGGCTAACGGGAAAGTGTTTAAATATTAAGGCTAAATAATAAAAATCCCCCTTTGAGATCTGTCGTGTGAACACATCTTTTAATCTTATTATTGATAGAAAAATGTCATTTCGACGAGCCAAGGGTGGGATTTGTGCGTTGAGCCGAGGAGAAATCTTCTACGCCCTGTTTTTACAGGTATAGTTGTAGAGCCTGATGTAGAAGATTTCTCTTTCGCTCCACCACTCAGTCCGCCGCTGCTCTATCGAAATGACATTTCTTTAAAGATGTGTCCATGCGATAGCCATTAAGAGTGGAATTGCACATTCCCCCCTCCTTATATAATTAATCTTATACACTAATCAACAAACATCACCCATACATGAAAATATTAAAAAATTGGGCTTGTATTTTTGCCGCTAACACCTTATTTGCTATGACAATACATGCTCAACAGGCCGAGCCGGTAAAATTGGTCAAATCAGCAGAAAATAAAATAGATATACTGATAGGTGGCAAACCTTTTACCACTTTCCTGTTTCCAGATACTTTGGAAAAACCAGTGCTATACCCTTTGCGGTCGGCAAACGGCGCGCTGGTAACCCGCGGCTTTCCACTGGCTCCGCGCCCGGGCGATCCTACCGATCATCCGCACCATATTGGCCTTTGGTTTAATTTTGAAAACCTGAACGGACTTGATTTCTGGAATAACTCCTATGCCATACCTGCCGCTAAAAAGAGCGGCTATGGATGGATCCGAACGGATAAAATTTTGGAAATGAAGGATGGCAAAAAAGGAGTACTGGCCTACCATGCTAACTGGACGGATCAGCAAAAACAGGTAATACTGGAAGAGCAAACCCGTTTTGAATTTAGCGGCAACGCTCAGGAACGAATCATTGATCGTGTAACTACACTTACCGCAGATAAGGATGCTCTTTTTAAAGATGCCAAAGATGGGATGCTTGGCCTGCGCCTGGCCCACGAGCTGCAAATCCCCGACCCTGCCGATCAGAAATTTACCGATGATAAAGGCAATGTAACAATAGTAAAAGGCGGCACCGATAAAGTAGCCAACGGCACCTACCTTACCAGTGAAGGCAAAACAGGTAACGATGCCTGGAGTACCCGCGGAGTTTGGTGCAAAGTATATGGTAAAATAGGGGCCGATTCGGTAAGCGTTGCTATTATTGATCATCCGCAGAACCCTAACTACCCTACTTTTTGGCATGCCCGCGGTTATGGTCTGTTTGCGGCTAATCCACTGGGCGAAAAAATTTTCACCAACGGCAAATCAGAAAAAAACCTTATGTTAAAGAAAGGAGAATCGGTAACATTCAGGTATCGGATCATCATACACAATGGCCCGCAAACCAACAGCGTTGCTCAGTTAAATCAGGCAGCAACGGATTTTCGTTCTTTCAAATAAATTTAATAGGTATTTGCCGGGATATTTCCCATTTTTTAATATCCCGGCAGGCGTCACAATTTTATGCTAAACAAAGGCTTGAGATTTAGATTCTTTCTGCATAATCAAGTAAAGTATCTATCTCAAGGCAGCGGAGGCTGTGTTTTACCTGGTGTTCAAATAGCCTTCGCGGGTTACAAAAAGCTTCAAATCTCCTTATTGTAGTCTGACAAAGATTCAGGCGCGTTACCGAATATATCAGCTATCAGGGTCTTCGCGGATGTAACGTATTTTTTTATAGCTTTGAATTTAATTGGCTAAAACATCCCTATTCTCTTAATAATAATCCAACTATTGTCGATATTCAACGTATACAAAGTTCACTGAAATTTTATATGATTTAAATATAAAAAAACTAATGCAGCCCAGGGACCGCATTACGGCTTAAATAAACAAAACACGGAGTTTTTATCCGTTTTTCAAGTGCTGCCGAACTATCATTTATGAAATCTACATTATTTACGCAAATCCTTAACCTTTCCATATTTTGCTTTTTACTTTCATCGTGTTACCAACCACAGCAGGTTAATCCTAAAAAAATTACAGTTTGCATTCAAAATATAAATGGGAAGTATAAATTGTACCGTAATGGAAAACCGTTTTTCATCAAAGGGGCTTCGGGCTCTACAAACCTGAAACAATTGGCAGCGGCAGGAGGCAATACTATAAGAGTTTGGGACACATTAAACTTAGGCAGCGTCCTGGACTCGGCTCAAGCCAATCATTTAGCAGTAGTAGTGGGTTTGCCAATGCCCTCAAGCGAAAGTCTTGAAGATTTTTATAATACCCCTAAGGCTAATGTTTATGCAGCTAAAATTGCCGGTATAGTTGAGCGGTTCAAAAATCACCCGGCGTTATTGAGTTGGTGCCTGGGTAACGAACTTGCATTTCCTAATAAACCAAAGTACAACCGATTTTATGCAACGTTCAATGGTATCGTCGATATGATTCACGAGAAGGATCCTAATCATCCGGTGACGACGACAATTATGAGCTTCCAAAAGAAAAACATCTTCAATATCAGGCTACGTACAAAAATCGACTTTATATCATTCAATATTTTCGGTTCTATTCAAACATTGAAAGATGATCTCAAAAATTTCAAGTGGTTTTGGAGTGGACCATTCTTAATTACAGAATGGGGTATCGAAGGTCCCTGGCTTGCAGAAAACCGAAATGCATGGGGAGCTTATATTGAAAGTACAAGTACAAAAAAGGCAGAAGAATACCTTACTAATTACCAAAAGTATATGCCAGCAAATGATCCGGGATTTTTGGGATCGATGGTATTTTATTGGGGACAGAAACAGGAACTGACACCTACGTGGTTCAGTATGTTTGACGAAAACGGTGCCGAAACCGAAGCCGTTCAGGTTATGCGGTACATCTGGACCGGGAAGAAAACAACAAGCGACGCCCCTGCACTAAAATACATGCTGCTAGATGGAAAGGGCGCAAGGGACAATATTT
Source organism: Mucilaginibacter sp. Mucisp86 (assembly GCF_047324315.1). Taxonomy (NCBI): domain Bacteria; kingdom Pseudomonadati; phylum Bacteroidota; class Sphingobacteriia; order Sphingobacteriales; family Sphingobacteriaceae; genus Mucilaginibacter; species Mucilaginibacter sp. Mucisp86. The sequence goes on along the minus strand of NZ_CP168503.1, from coordinate 4,876,695 downwards.
TATTTCAACCTGCCATAACCGTTAACAGCAAAGTATATTTTGAAAGCACTGATACAGCCGGCTTAACATTTAAATGGAAAATATTTCATGAGGACTGGTTTAAACCCAACGGCACTTTTAATGAAAAAAAACCGAAAGAAATAGAGAATTTAATCATCAGGCAACATGGATCCGATTTAAGCTTTAAGGTACCCGGCAAAGAAGGGCCTTATCGGATATTGGTTTATGTGTATAATCAAAAGGGAGTTTTTGCCACTTCCAATACACCTTTTTATGTATTAAAAAATCCATGAAGAACAATTTAATTAAACCGCCCAGCAAATTACAGCTGCTTTATTTAAGGTTGATGATTCTCATCGGCGTGTTCTGCATGCTTTTTTTCACATACAGCCTGTTCAAAAAATCGGTTATTGGTTATAAGCCGCTTTACTGGCTGTTAATGTCGACCTTTATATACACGTTTTTCAAAATATTATATGAGTGGTACCATTACTGGTCAATAAGCGTTCCCACTACCCCGCCACTAACAAAACAATATACGGTAGATATATTTACTACTTTTTGCGCAGGTGAGCCATATGAAATGATTGTTGAAACGCTTACCGCTATTCAGGCTATACATTATCCGCATCAGGCATACCTATGTGACGAAGCCAATGATCCGTATTTAAAGTCAGTGTGTCAGGAACTGGGAGTTCACCATATTACGCGAACTAAAAAGATAAATGCAAAAGCCGGCAACATCAACAATGCATTGGCTCAGTCATCCGGAGAACTGTGCGTTATCCTTGACCCGGATCACGTACCGACACCCGATTTTCTTGATCCGATAGTCGCACATTTCGACAATCCAGAAATTGGTTATGTGCAAATAGTACAAGCTTACTATAACCAGCGAATCGGATGGATAGCTAAAGGCGCGGCACAACAAACCTACCAGTTTTACGGGCCCATGATGATGTGCATGAACAGCTATGGAACCGTTCAGGCCATAGGTGCCAATTGTACTTTCAGGCGCACGGCATTAGAGTCGATTGGCGGCCACGCCGCCGGGCTCGCAGAAGATATGCATACAGCAATGCAGCTGCATGCACGCAAATGGAAATCCATTTATGTCCCGGCAGTATTGACAAGGGGGCTCGTTCCGGCTACTCTATCTGCCTATTATAAGCAGCAATTAAAATGGTCGAGAGGGGTTTTTGAGCTCCTGGTTACTTCCTATGTTCAGCTATTTAAAAAATTTACCTGGCGGCAAAAGCTCCACTATGGTCTTTTACCATTGTTTTACTTGTCAGGTTTTGTATTTCTTATTAATTTCCTGATTCCTGTAATATCCCTTTTTATGGATGTGTTTCCGTTAAGGATGGATTTTTCGGATTTTTTGGTTATTAGCGCCCCTTTTATAACCGCAGTTATCCTGATCAGACATTTTGTGCAGCAATGGGTAATGGAAGACAATGAGCGGGGATTTCACGTAGTTGGGGGATTATTGCTTATTGGTACCTGGTGGGTATTTATCTTGGGATTTATTTACACCCTCATCAGAAAGGATGTACCTTATATTGCAACCCCCAAGGATGTTAAGGATGAAAAAAACTTAAGATACAACCTTCCTAATATCGTAGTATTAGCAGTTTCCATTGCCGCTATTGCGTACGGCCTTAATGACGACTGGAGTCCGTTTACGCTTTTCATGGCCGGGATAGTCAGCCTCAATTGCTTGTTCATGATCTTTATGCTAATAGCAAGTTCGGAGCTAAAGTTCCAGGGATACGTGGGTAAGCACGCTACATTATTTAGTATGGTTTCGCAAGTGCAGAATGCCAAAAAACATTTTTGGTTGTTGCGACGAAGAATATACGGCGGTGTAAGGAAATTGAGCCTGATTCTTACAGTATTAGCAGTCTGTTTAAGCATATACGCCTCGCGAAATTCAGATGAAGATTCGGCCAGCGTGGTTAAAGGCCCTTCTTTAATATCTTATCATACTGCTCAAAAAGATCTTCTAACCGATACTGTAACCAATGTGGAAGATGAGGTAAAAGCTCAGGAACAAATATTGGCAAACCCTTCATTTTTCACATCTGTTAAAGGTGTGATCTATTCTAAAGGAAACCACTGGTACAAAAACATAACTCCGCTCACAAAAAAGATCATCATCAACGACTTTGATGACATGAGCCAAGCGGGAGTAAATACTATCAAAATATACGGGCCTAATATCTATGACCGCTCCATTTTTGAAGCTGCGGATAAAAAGAACTTAAAAATACACTATAGTTTCTGGATGCCGGACCCGCCAAACTTTCTAAATGATACCAGCTACTTAAAAGAGCAAACTGCCGTTATTCTTAAAATCGTAAACAAAAACAAATCAAATCCTCAAATTAGTGCCTGGAACCTGGGCAACAATAGCTATCAGCAACTGGCTCAATATTATAAAGGGGCACAACTGCGGCAGGCTCAACAGCATTATATTAGTTTTTTAAAACCTTTGGTAAAGGCAATCAAACAGGCTGCCCCAACCAGGCCATTAACAGTTGATCTATTGTCGTCGTCGTCACTTGGCGCAACTATGAGCTTATTACATGAGCAGATACCCCAAATCGACGCGTTTGGATTGATCATTAGTAATAAGCACGCATTAAAATTTGTTAAAGCAGATCTTAAAGTTCCTTTTTTCTTTAGCAGCGCCGATCCTACGGCCCTTGCGGGCAAAGAACCTTCCGGCGGGGCTTTTTATGCCAATTGGCAGGATCAACAAAGCGGCGTAGCTATTACACTTGACGGTTTAAAAGACATATGGGGCCGAAATAAACCCTACCTGTATAATATAAGCAAGCGCTGGCACGGCAATGTGACCGACTATGATTTGCCTCATGTTAAAATATTAAAACCGGCATTAACAACCACTCCCGGCTCCTCGTTGACTTACAACGCCCTCATTTATTCATATAACAAATGGAATATAGCGGGTTATTTAAAAAACGACTTGAAATTTGAATGGTACCTGATCAAAACAGACAACTGGGGCAATGCTACCGACATGAAAAAGTTAGGGGACGGACCGAGTATAAATGTTATAATCCCACAAAACGACGACAGGTACAGAATATATCTCGTTGCTGCCAAAGGTAATAACATGACCGACGACTATACCACTTTAAATACACCTCTTCAAAATTAATTGTTAAGTGAAAAAGACAACCTCTAAAGTTTATATAGCAGTAGGCCTGGGCATATTATTCGCAGCTATACTGCTTCTAAACATGCGTTTTTCTTTTAAGAGTTATTTGGTGAATAGTTACTACCGTAGCAACGAGCAGGTATTAGCTGTATTTGATCCAACCAACTTAAACAAGTCCCAAGCTGTCAAACCTATCTCGTGTTACCGAGGGGTATTAACAAATACCGCGTTATGGTCAAACTATGGAGATTTAGAAACAGCGTTAACTAAGGGAGACGTATTGATCACTTTAGAAACCTGGCTTAAAGGTCCTGATTATGCAAACAATGTTTTAACGGAAGTACTTAAGGGCCGATTTGATAATCAGTTCAATAAATTGGCCGCTATAGTAGCTAAAAGCAACGACAAAGTATTTATTCGCTGGAATCCTGATATGGAAGTGCCTGCCGGTGTTTACCCATGGCAATTTAAATCTCCTGATGATTATATTAATTCATTCAATTATTTTTCAAGAAAAATAAAAACCTACGCTCCAGATGTGCAAATTGTTTGGGGGCCTTCAGGATATCCTGGTGATACTGAATATTGGCCGGGAAACAAAACTGTTGATTATGAAAGCATAACACTTGGCAGTTGGTCTGAACTCACTACTAACTTTTACCCGCATGACCAAACAACCGCTGCCATGTTAAAGCACAAGCTGCACCGCCTGCGATTTATTGGCAAGCCAGTGTTAATTATGGGTAGTGATAAGGGCAAAACGGATTTTCAATACAGTTGGCTAAATGAACAAAAGAATTTAGTTACAACCTACAGCAGTACTATTTATAGCAAAAGCAATTATACAGACAGCATTAAGGCAAAACCCAATCGAACCTCATTAAAAATCGGTGTGTTTGACCCAAACAAACGCCTGCTTAACCAACCGGAAATTAACGTAGAGCACATTTTTACCGATTGGGGCGAACTGGAACGGGGTGATTTTGAGAAAAAATTCACAGAGGCTATTAGTCGCCACCACGAGGTAATTGTAACCATGGAGCCCTGGCGGGATATAACCGGCAAACCCGACACTGCCGTTTTAGAGAGCATATTAAAGGGGCGCTATAACGAACAGATCAAAAAACTATTTGCCATAATTTCTGCTACCAACACCACAGTTTACCTGCGATGGATGCATGAGATGGAAATTCCGATACACCGGTATGCATGGCAAAGTCAGGAGCCGGTTACCTATATCAACGCCTTTAGATATTTTATGCAGTTTAATGGAGGTCCAGGTAAAAATGTCAAAAAGGTATGGGGGCCTGCCGGCGATCGTGGTTCTGCTGATTTTTGGCCAGGGAGCGATGTCGTGGATTTTATCAGTATAGCCATTTATGGTTTGCCGGATAAAAACATTACCGACCCGGAGAAACAGGAAGCCTTTAGCACCATATTCAACAGAAAATATTTCAGGATGAGATTTCTTGATAAACCCTTATTTATAACCGAGTTTGGTGTAAAAGGATCAGAAAGCTTCCAGGACAAATGGCTTATTGACGCAGCAAAAACAATAAATGCCAATCCTCACGTATTTGGCGTTTGCTATTTTAATCTGTATGACAATCCTAAAGCCTGGGGCAATATTAAAGCTCCGGATTGGAGTATCAGCCAACAATCCATGATCAAATTTTGTAACCTTCTTAAAAAGTAAGGCATTTGTAAACATCAGGGTACTTTGCGAGTTTAAGTTAATCCACAAAAACATGTTACCGTTTAATTAGCATGGCGTGTTGTTTTGCCCCTCTGGGCAATGTCATTAAGTTAAGAGTTTTAAAGGCTGCACCAGAGGTGCAAAAGGTTTGTAGAAATAGTGTCTTGTCCGGAAATGGGTTTACATTAAAGTAAACACAGTGGAAAAGATCATTATTAAAGAACATCGACATTACCCAGATTCATTTAAGCATTCAGTTATCAAAGAATATTTATCAGGAGAAATCGGTTACAGAGCCTTGTTAAAGAAACATGATATTAAAAGCAGTGGCAGCATTGCACGTTGGATGCGGCAATTAGGCTATACAAAAATTCCTGAAAAAGCCAGATATTTGCCCTTAATAACCCCAGCATCCTTGCCCGTTAAAAAAGTAAATAAAGATCAGTCATCAGATTTCTTGTCGCAAGACCAGCGAATTAAGGAACTCGAACGCCTGCTGGAAGATGAACAACTTCGCAGTGAAGCCTATCGGCGCATGATCGAGATCGCCGAAAAAGAATTGAATATTCCTATTCGAAAAAAGTCGGATACCAGGTAATCCATGAGATGAGAGACATGTATACAAGGGTCGGCCTTGTACGTTTATGTCGGTTACTTGGTATTACCCGTCAGGCCTACTATCAGCACTTTTGGCGGGAGGAAGCCTCGGGAATAGAATCGGCGCTTGTTTTGCAGGAGGTTATAAGTCTTCGCAAAGACCATAGGGTGATGGGGGGACGAAAGCTTTATGAAAAGATCCATCCATTTCTGCTTGATCATCAGATCAAAATTGGACGAGATGCCTTTTTCGATCTATTAGCTGCCAATGGGTTACTGGTAAAAAAGCGACGCAAGCGGCATATAACCACCTGGTCAAGGCACAGATTCAATAGATGGCCGAATATCATCCGGGGGCTAAAGGTGGTAAGGCCTAATCAATTATGGGTGAGTGATATCACCTATTGGAAAGCAAGCGATGAGCATTTGTATATCAGTTTAATAACGGATGCCTATTCTCATAAAGTTGTTGGCTATCATTTGGCAGACTCCCTGGAGACGGTGGAAACAATAAAAGCGTTGGAAATGGCAATTAAAGGAATACCTGCAGGCTTACCTTATTCGCTGATACATCATTCAGATCGCGGTGTTCAATATTGCAGTGATAGTTATGTAAAGTTATTACAGGACAATGCTATTCAAATCAGTATGACCGAGAATGGCGATCCTCTTGAGAACGCAGTTGCCGAACGGATGAACGGCATATTAAAAGAAGAATATCTTAAACATGAGGTTGCTGATAATAAGGATCAGGCGAAGGAACTACTTGATCGGGCTATCAATCTTTACAATCAACACCGGCCTCACTTTAGCATTGGACTACTAACACCTGAGAGTGTACATAGCCTCGGTCTGCCAACTGAAAAATTATGGAAGAACTATTATCATAAAAATAGTAACATTGTAAACGTATCTCAGGACATTATCAAACCTGTAAATACATAACAGGATTATCTTAAAACCTGTAAACTTTTTTTAGGACGAGACACCTTTTTGCCCCTGCACAGATGCTTTAGGGGGACGTTCAACAAATCGAAAATCTTCCGGAGCTGTGTCATTATATTAAGAAAATCCCCCAGAGGGGGAACAGGTTTGTAGCACATAATATACCGAGAATAACCGTGCCAGAGGTACGAAACACCGGAGCTGTGTACCTCTGGCACACTAAAAAATCCAATCTGTGTTTATTTCTACAAACCTTTTGCACCTCTGGTGCAGCCTCTAAAACTCTTAACTTAATGTCATTGCAAGCTGAGCCATCACCCAGTCATTCTTTAAGCACTCTTTATACTAATTTTTGATTGGAGCACCTTAATACCCTAATCCGGTTAAATTGCTGCAGTAAGATGGGAAAGACATTGTAGACCACATTGCCTATCACAATTAATAATGCCAACAGATAATGCCCCTGTACAATCGCAATACCGCTTGTGAGCAGGAAAAATATAAAGCAAATAAAATGAAACCGTTCATACATCATAATGGTGCCGAGATACCTTTGAGGGTCTACGCTTTTTAGCATGCCCCGGTAGGCGGGATTGTTCTTTCTTCCTATGCGGTTTGCGAAATCTCCATGCTGAACAAACTTACGAATAACCCTCACCCCTAAACGCTCATAAATTTTTGTATTATGGCTTAACTGGATCCTGTAGAAAAAACGTTGAGAGAGAAACGCCGGGATAATGCTTAAACCTATAAACAGGTAAAACCAAACAGATAAGCCGTTTGCAACCCAATAAAAAAGCACTGCTGCAAAGCCAAGTATCGTCCAGAAGAAATTAATAAACTGGTTCATTGTTTAATTAGCCCGTATACTAAGATCGTTATTCTAAACTTCAATTTAAACTGTAAGCTTTATAGACAGCTCTACTAATAATTTAAAATGCCCCCGGCCATTTAACTACATAACAAAGTCGTTACAAAAATTCGCTATTTTTCTCTCCCACCTCCAAAACCCTAAGGTTATATTTGTACTACCTGAATTAGAGAGCTTTAATACCCCTACGGACCCTACGTCTGCCAAAGCCTGTCATCGATGGGCTTTTGTATTTTTTATATTACAATTTATTTTTTTGTTAAGATCAATTTAACTTTGAGGCATAAGTTATTTTAATAGGGGTATTAAATAACTAATATTGCGGCCATGCTTCAACAGGAGCATGGCTTTTTTTATGAACTATCTCCTGAAGCCATACTAAGCAATAAACGCAGTATACCTACTTCATTTCCAGCAATCAAAAGAAAAAGCGTAAAAAAACAAAAGCCCCAAAGCGCTCGCCGCCGGGACTTTTTCCTAAACCTTATCACAATGAGACTTAGGAAGTCTCAGATGCGCAAATATGCGGATTTAATCTTTAATTAAACCATTTCTAAACTAAAAAGAACAAGGAAATTACAATAAGCGAAGCGCGGAATAACCAGAAAGTATAAACTGATACCATAACAAAAACAACAATAGGCTTCCTAAAAAAGGCAGCCTATTGTTGTTTGGGGTTATATACAGTTCAGTTACAAAGGATTATTTCAACTCCAATATAATTTGCCTAACTATTTATAATCCGGGTTCTGAATAAGTACCCCGCCGCTCTTGTCAATTTCGGTTTGCGGAAGCGGCCAATGGTAAAACTTATCCTCAAAATGATAATTGATAAGGGAAGATACCACAGCGTTAAGTACCGGCCCTGCAATGTGCCACCTTAACAGGTCGTAATGGCGCAGGCCTTCAAAAGCAAGCTCAACGCGGCGCTCGTGCCTGATACGTGCGCGCATCTGGTCTTTGGTATATCCGGCCGGATAAGCAGGCATGTTTACGCGTGCGCGCAAATCGGCCATTGCTTTATAAACTGTTGCGTCCGGCCCTGAAATTTCATTTTGCGCTTCTGCATACATCAGCATTACCTCGCCTAAACGTAAAATAACTGCATCCTGCTGACTAAGCGTTGAAAAGCCGTAAGGTATGTTATTAGGTTCGAGGAATTTGATAATTCCGTAGCCTGTAGGCCTCAGGTTTGAAGGATGGTGAACCTTGCCGGGGCCAAAATATACCGAATCGGCATATACTGTTTTGGCCAACCTTGGATCGCGGTTTTTGAACTGATTTTTGGTATCAGTTAGTGGCGAAGTACCATATGGCTGTCCATCAGTACACTCATAGGCGTCTACCATATTTTGCATTGGTGCACAGGCATCCCAGTCACCATAATACATATCCCATGGGGCTGTGTTGTTTGGCGCCAAAAAGTTAACCGAAAACATGATCTCGGTATTGTTTTTCTGGGTAGCATCCCTGAAAATATCCTCAAAATTGGTGCTTAGTTTGTACTGGCCCATTAAATCCAAACAAAGGTCCCTTACCTGGGTGAGCATGGTAGCATCAGGGGTGCCGGTGCTTCCAAATGCGGCAAACAATAAAACCCTTGCTTTTAGCGCTTTTGCAGATGACGCGGCCGCATGACCACCATTGGCGTAATAAGCATTGGTGCTCAAGTTAGCAATACCATAATCCAGATCGGCAGTGATTTGGGCAAGTACCTGCGCCGCAGGCACTTTAGGTTGTTTTTGATTACTCAAATCAAGTGGTTGTGTTACCAATGGAACATCGCCGTAAATGCTATATAACTGAAAATAAAGAAAGGCGCGGATAAACCTTACTTCGCCTTCATAAATTTTACGCTGGCTGTCAGAAATATCGGAGCCTTTGTAGTTACCTAAATTTTGCAGAAAAAGGTTTACCCTTGTAATACCCACATAACTATCGTTATAAATAGCGGTTTCGTAACCACCGGTGGTAGGGTTAAAGTTACCTTGCACAAAATCTTTAGCTGCACCCGAATTGAATTGGTTATAGCCATTATCGGTAAACCCGTCCCTAAAGCCCATACCGTAAGAAAATTCTTCGGTTTGAAGCGAGGCGTAAACAGCTGCCAAAGCCGCGTCAAAATCGGCCTTCGTTTTATAGAATGTTGAAGTGGCAATCTGATCGTTAGGGTTAAGATCAAGCGCCTTTTTACATGCGCCTAAAAACAGCGATGTAATTAATATGATGGTTAATATAATTCGATTTTTCATGTGGCTAATTAAAAGGAAACGTTCAAACCAAAAGAGTAGATTTTATTTTGCGGATATTGCACCTGGTCGCCGCTGCCATAACGTTCAGGATCAAGACCTTTAAATTTGGTTATGGTTAACAGGTTATCGCCTGCGAAATAAACCCTTAACCGGTTGATACCTACTTTTTTGGTAAGTTGCGAAGGCAGAGTATAACCAAACACAAGGTTTTTAAGCCTCAAATACGATGCATCCTGCAGGAAGTATGATGACCTGCGACCAATTTTATCAGGTGCGCTTTGGCCAAAATAAAGACGTGGCATAGTGGTTGAAGGGTGCTCAGGTGTCCAGGCATTTAACCAATCGGTAGTTGGTGACGAGCCTTGTACAAATGGGATGGTACCCCATCCTGACACATAAGATTTAACGCCGTAAACGCCCTGCATCATGGCCGACAAATCAAAGCCCTTAAAGCTGGCTGATAAGTTAAATGAGTAATTTAATTTAGGATAAACACCGCCAATTACAGTTTTGTCATTCTGATCTATTTTACCGTCACCGTTTACGTCTTTATATTTTAAATCTCCTGGCAGAGTAGAGTCAGAAAATTGCTTTGGAGAATTGGCTACCTCTTGTGCCGACTGGAATATCCCAACAACCTGCAGCATGTAGAACGAGTTCCATGGCAGCCCATTTTGGTTTATAGTATAGTCGCCAATTTCTGTCTGACCAAATTTTACCAACTTGTTGCGGTTATGATCAACGTTTGCACCCACGTTAAAAGCCAAACCTCTTAAAGCGCCATCGGTTATTACATTATTGTATGATACCCCGAGCTCAATACCCCTGTTATTAACCGAACCATCATTAATAGTTGGGGCACTTAGGCCAACAGCGGCAGTAACCTGCGCCTGCCTTAAAATGTCAGATGTTGTTTTATTATACCAATCAGCAGTTAAGTTGAAATTTTTGAAAACCGTAATATCCAAACCAACATCGGTCATGGTAGTGGTTTCCCATTTAATAGCCGGATTGTTCAGATTCTGCTGGGCTACACCGGTTACCAATGTCGAGTTGTCAAAGGAGTAGTTGCCGGTGAAATTCAATAAGGCCTGATATGGATAGTTGGCTCCATAGCCATTCATAACTATATTTTGATTGCCCAGTTGCCCCCATGAACCTCTTACTTTAAAATTATCCAGCCAGGTTAAATTCATGGCTTTTACAACAGGCTCTTCGGTAACGCGCCAGCCCGCTGAAAACGATGGGAATACCCCCCATTTATTTTTACCGGCAAATTTTGAACTTCCGTCATCACGAATATTGCCCTCTAAAAGATAACGCCCTTTATAATCGTAATTTACACGACCGAAATAAGACATCAAGGCCCATTGATTACTGGTTCCGTTTGCGTTTTGAATGTCAGAACCGCCTGCGTTTAACTCCTGCAGATCCAGGTCGGCAAAGTTTTTACGATATCCTGATAGGTATTGATATTTACTTTGTTCAATGCTGTAACCAAATTGCGCTTTAATGTTATGACCATGAAAGTTGTGCGCATAGTTCAGGTAGCTGAACAGGTTGGTATATACGGTTTGCTCGTCCTGGTCCGTTAAACCTTTACCGAGGTCAAGAGATGTTGCAAATTGATTTGTCCTGAAGTTATACTCGTCAAGCGTGGCTTTAAAATCTTTGTACTTGTCCATGTTAAAGTTCACCGCACCTTTGGTATACCATGAAATGTCTTTAGTAAACTGAACCTCAAACCAACCCTGGGCGTTTACAGCATAATCATTAGTAACCCTTCTGAAGTTTTGATCAAGTACAGCTATAGGGTTTTTATTATTGTATTCAAAATCATAAGCCTTATAGGTATACCTTCCGCTGCCATCAGATAAGTAAGGGCCATACGTTGGCGCCTGAGACATAGCTGAAAGGAAGAGATCCATTGAAGAGCCGTCCCATTGTGTTGGCGACGAAGGGTTACCGGCTACAGCACCCCTGGTACCTGATTTTAACAATACGTTGGTACCAAATTTTATATGATCATTGATCTTTGAAGTTAAGTTGATACGTCCGCTATATCGTTTATAATCGAAGCCTCTTTCAATACCATCCTGGTTAACATAGCCAAATGATACATTATAGGTAGTTTTCTCTGTACCGCCGCTAAATGTCAGGTTATGATTTTGTGTTACAGCAGTTCTGAATATCAGGCTTAGCCAATCGGTATTAGGATACTTTACCCTGTCTGTGGCATTACGGTACAGATCGATCTGGTCTTGCGGATAAAGCGACCCCGGGTCTGTTGTTCCGCTATTGATGCGCGCCTGGTTAAACATCTCCATATATTGAGCCGAGTTGGTCACCAGTTTAAACATCTTGGTCGGGCTGTTGTATCCTAAATTACCATCATAAGTAACAGACATTTGCCCGGCTTTACCCTGTTTGGTTGTTACCAATACAACGCCATTAGCTGCCCTTGAACCATATATAGATGCGGATGCGGCGTCTTTCAAAACTGATACATTATCGATATCAGTTGGGTTAAGATCGCTGAAGTTCCCGGGAACACCATCAATCAACACTAACGGATCGGAACCAGCACCACTGAATGTACTGTTACCACGAATACGGATAGATACAGCCTCATTTCCCGGCTCGCCCGAACCTGTGTTGATCTGAACACCTGGTGCCAGGCCTTCGAGCATAGAAGCCGTATTAACAACAGGGCGCTTATTCAATGTTTCGCCGGATACCGATGATACCGCACCTGTAAGGTTCGCTTTCTTTTGCGTACCGTAACCAACCACTACAATTTCATTAAGTGCAGATGTTTGCTCTTTAAGCGTTACATCAATTTTGGTTTGATTACCTACCGGTACCTCCTGGCTAACAAAACCCACAAAGCTGAATACCAATACCGCATTATTGTCATTTACGGTAACGGTATAATTACCATCAATATTGGTTTGTACGCCTGTGTTGGTGCCCTTAACCTTTACTGTAACACCCGGTAAAGACACACCTTTCTGATCTTTTACCGTACCGGTGATGGTTATTGCCTGTACCGGTTTCTTTTCGGCGGGTTTGGGTGTAACTACAATAGTGGTATTATTAATTACATAACTAAAAGGCTGATCACGGAAGCATTGCTGCAATGCTTCTTCCAACCCGGCATCTTTAAGGTCGACATTTACAGGCTGGGCCTTTTTCAGCATTTTGGAATTGTATAACACGCTGTATCCGCTTTGCCTGTGGATATCTTTCAGCGTTTCCACAAGCGAAGCGTTATTTTTATTAAGGCTAATCTTTTGTGCAAAAGTGGTTGAGGCACTTACCTGAAGTATCGAAACCAGACACAAAAAGAACGACAATTTCATGATCAGAAATAATTTTGATACGGCACGGGGTATCTGCCCGCGCTTTAATGCAGTAGAATTTTTGTACATTTGAATGTTAGGTTAAATAACTGGTTGTGAGAAAAATGATCGTTAACTGACCTGATTGCTACCCGTAGCATTGAACCAGGGGCGGTGCGAACGCTCCTGGTTACTTCTTTTTGGGGATAGCATTATATAAGTATGAGGTTACTTCATAATGATAACCCTCCTTCCTTCAATTTTATAGTGGATACTACCGGTAAGCTTGATATTATCAAGCAATTCTTTAATATCTTTATATTTTGATATGGTGCCGCCAAATTCATTTTCCTGAACCTGGGTGTCCTGATATTCAATATCCACGTCATACCAGCGGCTTACCTGCTTCATTATATTTATTATGCTTTGATCATGAAATATAAAAAAGCCGTTTATCCAGGCCATATTGGCTTCTACATCGGCCTTTTGTACTTTTATCGATGAGCCGTTTTGACTTACGGTTCCCTCCTGTCCGGGTAAAAGCATCACAGCAGCACTGCCTTTACTCATTTTAACCGAACCTTCAAGCAAGGTGGTGGTTATGTCGGGATTATCGGTATAAGCATTAATATTGAAATGGGTGCCGAATACCTGCACCTGCGTACCATTAGCCTTAACAATAAATGGGTGGGCTTTATCTTTGGCTACCTCAAAATACGCCTCACCGTTTAATTCAATTTCGCGGTTGGCCCCTGTAAAATACTCAGGGAATTTGATTGACGACGCTGCATTGAGCTGTACTTTGGTGCCATCTTCCAACACTACCTGGTATTGGCCCCCCCGCGGTGTGGTTATGGTATTGATTTGGGGGATGGCTGCCTGCCCCTGTTCGTTTGGCTTTCTGTCAAATTTATAAACCACTAAACCGTTGGCGGCCTTGCTTACTTTTACACCCGCCCCTGCTGCCAGCTGACCGTTTTTCGCGTCGTCAAGCACTATCTTATTGCCGTTTGCCAATGTGAGGTAAGCCTTATTACTTCCGGGTAGTATTTTAGTTCCGTTTTTTGAACTGACGACATCGGCTATATTATTCGTTTTAGCAGGCTGCATGAAAAGTAAACCTGCAAGCACCGCTATACCGACCAGTGCAGCAGCAGCCCACAACCACCTGTAGCTGGTACGCTTAGGCATTAAAACAGTGGTTTCCTGCCTGCTTTCACTTAGCTTTTGCCAGATCCGTGTGCGTACCTCCAGAGGGTCGGTATCATCCTCCGTCCATACGTCATCGGGCAGTTGCATATCGTCACGGTATGCAGCCAGCAATTCTTTCTCGGCAGGAGAACATTCACCATCGAGATACTTTTGGTATAGCGCCAAAAACTCTTCTTTGCTTATCATTAAATATTATGATCTGAGGTTTACAAAAGGTAAGTGTAGATTCTACCACAGTACACACATACTTTTTTGAACTTTCTGTCACTTTCTTTAAAATTTTAAAAATTAGCGCCTCTTTTTATACATTTACCTAACCAATTATATGCTTTACACGTCCTTAACAGATGCCGAGTTGTGGAATGCCGTACGTAATAACGACGAGGTGGCATTTACTGCCCTGTTTGACAGGTATTGGGTAAGGTTGTATAAACTGGCCAAGGGTTACCTCAAAAACCAGGAAACAAGCGAAGAACTGGTACATGATATTTTTCTAAATATCTGGAACAGGCGCCAAACGCTTGAAATAGAGTCATTCCCTACGTTCATGCTTACGGCCGCACGTTACCAGGTATATAACCGTATGCGGGCTGCAAAACCCCTCACCTTAGTTTTAGGTGACTCCCATCCGGAAAACGAACCTTTTCATAACAACGAAGGCGAAGACCATTTAATTGAACAGGAACTACAACAGGAATTACAGCAATATTTGATACAGCTGCCAAAACGCTGCCAGGAGATCTTTTATTTAAGCCGGGTAAAAAACCTGTCGAACCAGGAAATAGCCGACAGCTTTGGCGTTTCTAAACGTACCGTCGAAAATCAGATCACGGTAGCATTGAAACACCTGAGAAGTTGTTTAAAATATACTTCTACAGCCGTTATTTTTTTCCGTTTGCTTCTTTTTCGTCACTAAAGCAGCCACCTACAAATGAGGTGGTAGCCGCCTAACTAAAACTCGCGGTCATTCAACTCGCTGCCCGGTAATTTTAGTTTACTCACAAAACGATTGAGATTGAAGCTAAGATTGATCAACAACACGTTGGTTTCGTAGATATAATTGGTGGTAGTATAAAAATCAACACCCGAAGTGGTAATGCGCTGCCTGGCCGAATTAAATATGCCCATATTTTGCCATAGTAAAGATGCCGACAACCTGCCATTCATGAACGTTTTCTTCACCGAAGTATTTGGAATAAAATATTGCGAGTCCTCCCCTTGTGCGGTTGGGCGTTTGGATAGATAATTTATGTTAGCTTGTGCACTCCAGGTTTTACTTAATTGAAAAGCCGTGTTCATGTTCAATGTGTAAGCCCAGCGGCGGTTGTTTATAGTAACTGGCTCACCGAGGATACGGATATCCCCGCTGATGTGATAGTTAAAGGCATTGCCCCCTACATATAGGTTCCACCATTTTTTTAGCTGAAGATTAGTACCCATTTCAGCACCAATCTGGTTGGCCGAACCTGCATTGGTATAAACACGGTTCAGAATGGTATCTGCATAAACACTGTTAAGGCGTTGGATTGGATTTTTAATATGCTGATAATAGCCCGTAACAAAAAAAGAACCGGCACTAAAACTATGGGTTATCCCCAGCTCAGCCTGATCGATAAATTCGGGAAGCAAATCGGGGTCGCCTTCCTCAAGCGTCTCCGAGTGCTCACGTTCGGGTATGGGGTTCAGCTCCAGGTTGGTGGTACGGTTAATTCGTTTACTGTAATCAGCCTTCAGTTTCCAATTGTTATTCAGGCTGTATTGCAGCAGTGCAGATGGAAACAAATTGGACAGGTTAAGCCGGTGAGGGTTCGCATCATATGAAAGGTTCACTAACCGTGTGGCGTATTCGTAGCGCAGACCAGCATTGTACTCCCATTTGCCCGATTTACCGGTATACTGACTGTAAACCGAGTTGATAATATTTTTTGCATGCAAACTACCCTGAAATTTGTTTGCATCAGGTTGCGAAGCTGGCGGTGTTACCAAATAATCAAACTGCCCATCCTGCGTATCATAGCGCAGCTGGTAGCCGCTTTCCAGTTTGCCTTTACCTATTGGTACACTATGATCAAGCCTGAAACGATAACCGGTAATGGGCCTTTTGTAAGGATTGTAAACATATTGAATAGTATCAGCAGTGTTTGGATAATACAGGTTACGGTTTTTGGTATTTCCGTACAGATCGGCATGTTCGTAAACCACCCCGGCAGCCAGTGTAGACTTATCGCCAAAAGTATGGGTGTAATCAAAATTGGCCAATGCAAAACTGCCCTCCTTGGTTTGCAGGTTTGAGTTATAATAGGTAGTATTTTTAATCAGCGCATTGTTGCCCAAATTTGATGTGGTATTATGATACAGCAAATCGGCTACGCGGTCCTGGTAGCGGTGCCCCAGGAACAGGCCACCCGAAAAGGCATCAGCGGCATTTGGCGTAAAGCTGATGGAAGCCCGGCCAGCATAATTATATTTTTTAAAACTACGTTCGCCTGCCGACGGAAACCTCGTGATGGTACCTGCAGCAAAGTTTTTGGTATAAACATCTCCTTCGCGGTAACCGGCGTTATCGTTCCGGTTATAATTGCCGCTAACAGATGCATCCCATTTACCTTTCCTGTAGTTTAGCGTAATGTCGCTGCCAAAACGTACAGGCTCGCGCGTATTCCCGAAATCGCCGGTACTGGGTAGGCCGCCCTGGGCATTCACTGTTAAAGTTACGCCATCTATGGCTCCTTTTTTTGTGATGATATTGAGCATCCCTCCCCGTCCGTCGGGATCATATTTGGCCGAGGGCGACGTCAGCACCTCGATATTCTCAACTGAATTGGCCGGTATTTGTGATAATACAGTTTGTGCGTCGGTAATAACGGGTTTGCCGTTTACGAGTATCATAAAGCTTTCAGATCCGCGCATGCTGATGTTGCCCTCTCCGTTAACTGATACTGAGGGCAAATTTTTGATCACATCAATAGCCGACCCTCCTTTGGCCGCTTCAAACTGCCCTGCCCGGTAAACCTGTTTATCTATCTTGTTAACGGCGTTCGCCTGCTTTCCTTTTACACTCACTTCATTCAGTTGTGTATTTGCCGGTTGCAATTTAAAATCGCCCAGATTGAGTTGCTGTTCTTCATTTAACCTGAGGTCCGTTTTGATGACATCATGATAACCTATAAAAGCTATTTTTAAACGATAAGCCCCTGCCCTAATCTTATCAATTTCAAAGCCTCCGTTGGTTCGGGAAAGTGTTCCTGCAACCAAAACAGAATCGCTCAAACGAAATACTGCTACACTTGCATACGCTACAGGCCGCAGGGTCTGGCCGTCGATTACCCGCCCCCTAATTCGGGCGGTTTGCGCAGAAAGAAAAATTGTGTAACAAAGCAGTACGATAAGCAGCAGCAGTTTTTTCATATTTACTGCTGTAAAATTAAAGAGGGTGGCTGCCGCAATACGGTACTATTGCCTCGATATACGGTATATTTAACCTTTAGCAATGAGCAGGTCGCGGTAAACGCCGGGTGTCAGGTTGGTAGCCGCCTTAAAAAACTTAACAAAGTGAGAAGTATCGGTGAACTGAAGGGTATGCGCTATCTCCTTTATCGATCCATTGGTTGAGGCGAGCAACGTTTTTGCTTCCAGCAGCAGACGTTCGTTGAGCATGGCTGACGGGCTTTTTCCACAAGCCTCCCGGCAAATCAGGTTAAGCCTGTTGGAGGATATGCCAAGCGTATCGGCATATTCCTGTACCCTGGTTAAACGGATACTATTGGTATACAAGAGGCTCTTAAACTTATAGTACAAAGCATGGGCCGGTGGTCGTGGTGCTTGCCTTGCAAGTGCATCTGTTTTTTCGAGCAATAAACGCAGATAGGCCGTTAAAATCTTAACATCCGCTCCGCGGCGATATTCTTCATTAAATAAAGTTAACAGCGATAGATACCCGGAATCACCGGAAAGATAGATCTGCGTATTCAGCTGGTAAATGATAGGCAGAAGATCAGCCGACAATAATTCCTCTTTAAAAAGCAATACAAATCCTTTAGGTATGCGCGTAAAATCCCAGCAATGTGTTTGCCCGGGCTTAAGAAAAAAAATCACCGGATGGCTTACTTCGTAAACGATATCATCTATCAGATGCTCTCCCGCGCCGTCGCTCAAAACAATCAGCTCAAAGTAGCCGGCATGTTTATGAGGCACCGTAGGCTTTATCACCTCTTTAAAAGGACTGATCTTCAATACCTGATCGGCACTGATCTTTGATTTAACCGGTAATATGCTCATATCTGCTCAAAGATAAGCATCATAATTACAGCTATAAGCGAATTTGTAATACAAAACCTGGAATATTGACTATATGATAAACCTCCAGCCTACTCTTAAAAATTTCAGTTCAATGACCATAACTAATATTTTTTCTTATTTTTAAATTCAAAACCGCTAAACCTTTCACAGTGAAAAAAACAATACCCATTTTTTTTATACTATTCGCATTATTTACGGGCTGCACAAAAGAACATTCAGTAAATCCGGCACCCCAAAAATTAGTAACGGTATCACTACATCCTAACTACTTAGTATTGCCACCAAGTAATTGGCAGCAGGTTTTGGGTGGCTCAGCGACATTAAAATTAACGCCACAAAACAGTGACTCTGTAACACTCTCGTCAATATCAACTACTGTAAATTTAAAAGATGTGGCCTCGTATAAGCAACAGGTAGTTGTCGGTACCTATGATGTTACACTTAATACCCAAAGTACAGCAGCAGTTGATACTTTTATAAGGTTTACATCAAAAGCAGATCATGTGCCTATCAATAAAGATGAAACCATAGATCTGGCGGCAACAACAACAGATGCCGTAATTACAATCAGCACTAAACTGATTGACAGCACAGTAACACCAACCTTTAAATTGGGCAACCAAACAACGTATAATTTGGGGAAGGCTAATGGTTATTACTTTTTATATGCCAGGGACGCGACGAGCGGCACAATAACTTTTAGCTTAAGCAATGGCTATCAATACATGAAAGACCTCACTGTTAGGGCAATGAACCAGTACGATCTCATTCCTGTATCCAATTCGTATGGGGAGCTATCGATTAAATCATACCCTTTCAACATAACTTCATCAACCAAAATCCGCATTAATTAGCCTTATCACATGAAAAAATATTTACTGCCACTTTTTGCCGGATTAACGCTGATCCTGAACAGTTGTAAAAAAAGCCAGGATAACGCCCCTCAAAATGTAGATGAACCCCAAATCTCTATTCAAAGCGTTAACTGCCCTTCATTTGTAAACAGCACCTGGGTTAATGTTTTTGGCGGAAAAGGATTATTCAAGTTTGAACTTTTGAATTCAAATAACACAGTATCCTCAACTGTAAAAGATAGTATAGATTTAACACAGTTAAGTACCTACACTAAGGACTTACCCAAAGGAACTTATAACATCTATCTATCGTCAAAAAACCAAACGAGCGTAGCCGATACGTTTATACGTTTTAATGCCCAAATTACCCGGTTAACGCTTGCCCAAAAACAGACTGCTTCATTAACCGGCACCACAAATGATGCACTCATTACTATCAATAAAAACCTGGTTGCAGCCAATAACACACCTTCGTTTAAGGCAGATTCAATAACATCGCCATTTAAATTTGCACTTATCAATGGCTATTACTACCTGTATGTTAAAGGTGGTATTGCCGGTGCAGTTACTTTTAGCGATAACGCAACCGGGCAAACCGTAACCAAAAGGCTATCAACAATTACGCTGAACCAATATAACCTTGGGGTACAGCATAATAATGGCACATTGCAGGTAATTTTCACTCCCTTTGCGTA
Source organism: Mucilaginibacter sp. Mucisp86 (assembly GCF_047324315.1). NCBI lineage: Bacteria > Pseudomonadati > Bacteroidota > Sphingobacteriia > Sphingobacteriales > Sphingobacteriaceae > Mucilaginibacter > Mucilaginibacter sp. Mucisp86. The sequence goes on along the minus strand of NZ_CP168503.1, from coordinate 4,856,746 downwards.
TAACAGCGTTAACGCCAGCTCAAGCACACTTTTAACGCTGAATATCAATACCAATGATTATTATTTTATAAACAGCAATGTTTATTTCATAGCTACAGACCAAAACGGCAAAGTACTTAATGCAGTAAAATATATAAATGGTACCTCAACCTTCAAATTGTCGTCCTTAACCGCTTTTGAGCAGGATAGGTTTAACTTTTTCATTGTAATTAATCCGATAATCAGTGGTTTTAACCCGAGCATAACAGGATACCTTCAGGTAAAAAAAGGAAGTGTTTATACTAACATTACTCAAGGGCTTCCTCAAAAAAACTTTACAATTCTTAAACCTCATTTAAAAAATGTTCCGGTGTTTGATAATATAGCTATGAGCACGGCAACTATTGATCGTTACATAAACAAGCTTTCGGACACGGCCTATCTTCAGCAACTCGTATACCAGGAGGGAAGTAAGCTATGGGTACAAATGCTAAGCAACAACCAGTATTCTTATAATTTTTTAACGATACCCAAAGGCACAGCCGATTTAGATGTAGACCTGCATCAGTTAACGCAAACACCGCTCGTAAAGCATGTTACAGCGCCCGGAAATTACTTCTTTTACAGTATCAATGCTAAACCCGATACTGATTATGCACAAGGCTACAGATTTTATACCATGAGCACTATTGCCAATAGCGGCGACATTTATTATCCGAGGGAAACATTTCCGGAGTACGATATTTATACCGGTTACACAATCGGGCAGTTTCAATACTCCTTTGTTTTGACAGGCAAAACCATCCCCGATCAGGCACCTGGTTTTGATGCATCATTTAGTGTAAGCGGCAATAACCTTACGAATTTTTCATCGACTTGCTCGGGGAAATTTGATTATTACCACGCCAGCTTTTTAAATGTACATGCCGGTGGCAATTTAAATGTTGAACTCTATTCACCATCGGCAGGTAATTGCAACAGCTTTGTACTTCCGGACTTTTCCCAATACCTGAATATGCCAACTTTTAATCCGGCTGCTGAAATATTAACCAATTTTGAACTTGAACAGTACAGCGGGTTTAACGAACAAAACTTCACTTATAAAAATGTGAACCGCATTTTTAGCTTTCGCAATTTTAATTGCAAGTCGATTTCAAAAGCTTTCAATTAAAAATGAGGGCAAAAAAGCGAAAGAGGAGTGCCTGCACTCCTCTTTCGCTTTTTTTTATACTAATCATCGTCGTCAGCTTTTTGGACAGCTTTTACAAATGCTGCCCGAACCGGCGTTGGTACAATTGCATTTTCGCCTTTAATGGCTCTCCATACCATGTTGTTCATGATCTCGTCGGGTACGCGGTCAACGGCCGAAAAGTCAAGCCCCTTAGCCATTCCGGCAAGCTTGGTACCCTTGGGGTTAAGCTCGTTAAGGCTAATATTGGAGCGGATGCTGTTGAAAGGAGTAGTATCAGCCGTTTTATTAAAACAACGCCACATAGCCGTAGCCGATGCATCATACTGGGTCATAGGCGGTAAACCGAGGATCAGTTCGATAGTACGCAGCATTGACGAGGTAGAATACATGGTATGGTCAACAAAGTTGCGTTTTACAAATCCCCCGGCAATGTATGCAGGCGAACGGTGCGCATCAACATGATCGGGGCCGTTCTGGGCATCATCTTCCAGTATAAAAATCACGCTGTTTCCCCAGATAGGGCTTTTGCTGATATGCTCTACTAACCTGCCAACCGCAACGTCATTATCTGCAACGTGGGCAAAAGGTGTAGGCCTGCCCGGGCTGGTGCCTTCGGTATGGTCAGACAGCATGCGGATGGTATTTAGCCGTGGCAAGGCATTGTTGTGCATCAGCGAATCAAAGTCATGTTCCCAGGCCTGGTACCGCAGGGTGTCAGGGTCACGCAGATCATGGGTTGGATAGGCCTTTGTAAAATGATCTTTTAATATGGGGATCTGCGGCGTGTTATCGGCATTGATAAACTCGCCATAAGTGCGGAAAGTTACATTATACCGGTTGGCCTGATCCCAAATGTATAGTTTGTTTTTTGCCGTAAGGCCAACTGCACCGGGGCCTCGGTTGCCATAACTGGTTGGCCAGTTTTTTTCCATATAATCAGTAGCGTAAGCGCCCAGGCTCCAGTTATGACCATCGGCGCTAACTTCGCCATCTACGTAAAAATTGTCGAGCAGTACAAAATTTTCCGCCAATGCGTGATGATTAGGCGTAATACGTTTGCCGAACAATAGCAGACTGGTATCACCATTGCCTTTTGGCATATCTGACAATACCTGGTCGTAGGTCCGGTTTTCCTGGATTACATAAAAAACATATTTTATTGGCGAGGCCGCTCCTACTTTAGCCGGAATGGGATTACCATCTTCGCTGCATGCTGTTGTTTCCTGTTCGCGATGGTAAGGTGTGTTGTGAACTACAGCCTGCGAATAAACCGGCAGTTGTTTGGCTGTTGGTGTCGGGATGATGCTCAAAGTCCCCATTAGTAAGCCGCCGCCAATGTATTCTGTACGTGCAGGCCTGAACGGATCGCCCCCATGTAGTACCACTGTTTGGTTTTTGGCTGCCGGGTTAGGCCCATGCGGATTAGGCAGCGACGAAAAACCTTTGGCATTGGCAACATATAATTTATCATCTATAACGCGCACAACACTCGGGAACCAGCCTGTAGGCACAAAACCAAGCGACTGACTGGCACCCGGCTTTGTAACATCAAATACAGCCAGGCAGTTATTATCGGCATTGGCTATATACAGTGTTTTTCCATCATTGCTAAGCGCTACCGAGTTACTGGTAGTGCCGCTAAGCGGCGTTGGTGATACTGCAGTATTTAGCGTTTCCAGCACCTTTGCTTTGCGCACATCAATTACAGATACCGTATTGTCATTGGCGTTAGCTACGTACAAGTATTTCCCATTGCGCGAAATACACAGGTCATTAGGGTTATCGCCAACCGCAATGGCATTCGTTAGCTTATTTTCTTTGGTATCAAATATGGCCACCTTATCACCTCCCCAAAGACTTATGTACAGCTTTGACATATCAGGTGATAACAGGCAGGTATAGGCTTCGGTACCTAATTTAACCTGCTGAAGGATATTTTTTGTTTTAAGATCGATAAGGTACAAACTATTATCAAGTTTGGTAACAACGTATAAAATCCCCCGCTTGTCGTCAATCGCCAGGCCTGTAGGCGAAATAGATGCCGAATTGGGCTTTTTACTCCAAGCTTCGCCCAGTTTTATGGTATCAGCAGCAAGCAGCTTATCATTTGTAATAGCATAACGGATAATCCAGTTATTATCACCACCGGAGGCGTAGAGCGATTGCTCGTCTGCACTGAAAACCAGGCCACCCCAGGCTTTACTGATCAATACTTTATCAAGCTCACGATCTGTACGGGCATCTAACAGTTGAATAGTTTGAACACTCTGGCCGTTATTGGTGACGGCTGCATAATGGTGGCTTTTGCTTACTGCGATATTTAAAGGCAGGTCGCCGAGAGGTAAACTCTTACCTACGGGTGTTAACGACCATCCGTTTGGCAATTTCACCCGCTTATTTTCGATAGTAGCAAGATCCTGAGCCCGAACAAACCTGCTGCAAATAAGTAACAGGGCAATCAGACATAATATTTTTTTTAGCGACATAACTTTTAATTAATTTTTTTCGATTGTCAATACCTGACAAACATATCATACAATTGATGTGCGGTTAAAAGTAGACCACCAATATTAACCTATTATTAAATCATGCCCCCGTACCACCTGCTCTATTGTAACAAAGTCATTGAAATCGGCTGGTACTATCAAATATCGAATTTTTACATCCCAGGCTTATATTATTCCCGGTGCTTTTGAAACTGATATAACCTATTTTATTCAATAAACTTTTAGGCTGCAGGCCTGCGATCCGGTTAATTAAAAAAAATTTGCAAAATCAATTTTTATTAGTAAGTTTACACTTACGGTAAGCAAATACTTACTATTTAAACTATGAACAGCAATCTGGCTTTTAACGCATTAGGCGATCCGACCCGGAGGTCGATTTTTGAAAAGTTACAACAAGGTCCTTTATCAGTGGTACATATTGCTGAAGGGATGAGTGTGAGCCGCCCTGCGGTATCACAGCACCTGAAAGTACTGAAAGAAGCAAAGCTGATCAGCCTGAAAACGGTTGGCAATAACAATATTTATGAACTTAATCGTGAAGGGATCATTGCTATGAGAAATTATCTGGATAAGTTCTGGGATGATGCTTTGGCGAATTTCAAGGCACTGGCCGAAAAAACCGAAAAAGAAAACGAACACCTAAACTAATATGATACCCAATATTAAAAAAGAACTATTAATTGCCGCCGGTCAGGAAAGCTGTTTTAAGGTTTTCACCCAAAAAATGGATTTGTGGTGGCCTAAAACACATCATGTGGGAAAATGCGCCATGATAGAAATGGTGCTGGAGCAGGAACAAGGCGGGCGCTGGTACAGCAAACATGAAGACGGCAGCGAAGTAAATGTCGGTACGGTACTAAGCTGGAACCCTTATGATCTGTTGGTACTCAACTGGCAAATTAATGACAATTTTCAATATGACCCGGGCGTCACAACAGAGGTCGAAGTTCAATTTATTGCTGAAGGCCCTAAAACTACCCGCGTATTGATGGAACACAAAGACCTCCACCGTTTGGGAGAGGGAGGCAAAGCTGTGGAAAGCATGGATGAAGGATGGGGAATGATACTGAACCTTTATAAAAACACTGTTGAATATGAAGCCTAAAATCGCTTTACGTATTGCCGCCATTTTAATGCTGCTGCACACACTGGGCCATACCATAGGTGCGTTGACCTGGAAACAAGCGCCAAATACCACCATACAGCGCGTGGTTGACGGAATGAACAATAACCATTTCCCCTTTATGGGCAGCTCCGTTAGCCTTGGGCTTTTCTTTGATGGTTACGGTTTCATCATGATTGGCGTATTGCTGTTGCTCACCGCACTGCTTTGGCTTCTTTCGGCCGAACCCAATCACAGGTTCATCCTGCCCGTCGGTTTATTTCTGCTTTCTATGGGTACTATCGAACTGATCTATTTCTTTCCCTTTGCCGCAGCGTTTTCCCTGCTGGCAGGATTATCAACCATATATGCTTACTTTAAATCACCATTATGGAAACGCTCGAATTAAACACCATCCGAAAAGAAATTATCGTTTCGGCGGCGCAACAGACCGCCTTTGAAGTATTCGTTAACCAAATGGGGCTTTGGTGGCCGGCTTCGGGCCATACCGATGACTGCCCAATGATAAGGGTAGGCCTGGAGCCCAAAACCGGCGGGCGCTGGCTCGGGTATAACAGAGACGGCGATGAAAGCGAACTGGGCAAAGTTTTGGTCTTCGATCCTTACGCCTTGTTTGCGCTTGATTGGCAAACCGATGCCGATCTGCGGTTTGATCCCGATCTGCACACCGAAGTAAGAGTAGAGTTTATCCCGGAAGGCGATAAACAAACGCGCGTAAAACTAACCCACTTTAATGTGGAACGCCTGGGTGAAGCAGCCCGCGGTATTAATGAAGGATGGAGCGGCATCATGGAAGTTTATCAAAACTTCATTACCAACAGTTTCAGCACCAGCATTAATATTACCATCAGCCCTGAAGCTGCGTTACAAAAAATAAGCGAAGTGGCAAACTGGTGGGGTGTTAACTTTGAAGGCAGTGCAGCAAAACAGGGAGACCACTTTGTGATTAAAATGGGGCCGGAGGCCTGGTTTAACTATACAGTTGTCGAGCTTGTGCCCGGCAAAAAAGTAGTGTGGCACGTAGATGACTGCTATATGCCCTGGTACGAAGATAAAACGGAATGGAAGGGTCAAGACATGGTTTTTGAGATTAATGATAACACGCTCACCTTTACACATGTGGGCCTTGTAGCAGGAATTGCCTGTTTTAAAGACTGCGTGCCTGGCTGGACACACTGGATCACCCGCAGCCTGAAATCATATCTTGAAACCGGTAAGGGAGATTTTAAACAAAGATGAATTCGTAAAATAGCGGTTAAAATAAAAGCGGTCATTTTCACGGAGAAAATGACCGCTTTTATAAATGAATTACTGAAACTCAAAACACGCATTAGCTATCTGAGTCTATTTAGTAATAACAATCACGTTTCCGGGTTTTACATCAGTCGACTCTGCCTTAATTATCAAGTTGCCCGGTTGCCCGCTTTTTGATTTTATAATAACCAGCGCCATACCGCTAAACGCTTTTCTACGCTTTGACGGAAATGCTACCAAATCTGATGGGTCCCCATTATCGGTCGCAACAATTTCTCCTGGCCCTGTGATTGAGAATTGAATATCATTATTTGCTCCGGGAACCAAATCACCTGCTTCATCCAGTACCTTTACCGTTACGAAAGAAAGATCATAACCGTCCGCCTTGATTACCTTACGGTCTGACATTAGCGCTAACTTTGATGCTGCACCTGCGGTTTTGATTGTTTCGGTAGCCCACAATTGTCCGTTTTTATAAGTTATTACTTTAAGTTGCCCGGGTTGATATTTAACGCTATCCCACCTAAACCGGTACTCAAAAGCGCTCTTTCTTATACGCCCCTGTGACTTACCATTCAGGAACAGTTCTGCCTCATCAGCCGAAGAAAAAACATGGACAGGCGTAATTTTCCCCTCTCTTCCTGACCAGCTCCAATGAGGCAGTATGTGAGCGAATGGAAGATCCGGACGCCAGCGTGACTGGTACAGGTAAAACCTATCCTTTTTGAACCCTGCAAGATCAATAATACCTGAATAGGAACTCCGGGAGCTGTAATATGGTGTTGGCTCTCCTATATAGTCCCAGCCCGACCATACAAACTCACCAGCAACAAAGGGATGTTTATCCTGCGACATAAAAACTTTATCCGGCGAAGCACCGAACTGAGCAGTATAAAGCTCATAAGCACTAACGTACCTGTGACGTGGGTCGCCACCCGAGGTGTCATTTACAGGAGCGCTGATCTCTTTAGTAACGGGGTAAATATAGGTGCCTCGTGTACTCAGGGTAGATGCTGTTTCGCTGCTTACAATCATTTTTTGAGGAAATTTGCTGTGAAATGCCGGATATAAGGGACTTGTTCTGATACCTTTTAACCCCGCATAGGCAGGTGCATCCCTGATACCTTCACCCTGGTAATTAAGGGAGATAAGGTCGGTTGATTCGGGGAAGGGCATATTGGGCCGTGCATAGTTCATGGATGCAGCTGTCGGCCTTGTCGAATCTTCGTCCTTAACAATACCGGCCAGCTTTTTTGCTACATCGGCCCCAGCATCACCGGTATATTGCTCCCCTACTTCGTTGCCGAAACTCCAGGCAATAATTGATGGATGATTTTTATCCCTGCGGATAAACGAGCGGATATCTGCTTCATACCATTCGGGAAAAATAAGATGAAAATCCAACGGCGTTTTTCCCTGGTTCCAGCAATCAAACACTTCATCAATAACGAGGAATCCCATTTTATCTGTCATTTCAAGCAACTCAGGTGCCGGCGGATTGTGTGCTAAGCGGATGGCGTTACACCCTAATTCCCTTAACATTTCGAGTTGCCGCTCGGTTGCCCTGGCGTTGAAAGCAACACCAAGCGCACCAAGGTCGTTATGCTGGTTAACACCCTGGATCCTGATTTGCCGGCCATTAACTATTACTCCTTTAACGGGATCAAATTTAATATCGCGTATCCCAAACGGTGTTCTGTAAGTATCAACCAACTGTGAGCCCACATACAGCCGTGTTACGGCGGTATACAGGTTGGGCGTTTGTTGCGGTAACGGCCCCCAAAGTGCCGGATGGCTAAGCACTACCTGATTTGTTACAGATTGCTTTGCATGATCATCAATATGAATAACTGATACCGGGAAATTAACTACCAGCTTTTCTACTCCCGATGCATTATCAGTATTGTAAATACCAGTAACCACTTTTACCTGCTGATCTTTATTTCCCTTGTTTTCCACATTAATTTTCAATGCTACAGTTGCCGCTGATTCGGACACATTGGAGGTTTGAACTGTTGTGCCCCATTGCGCTACCTGCACAGCGTTTGTTTTAGTAAGCCAGACGTTGCGGTAAAGGCCACTCCCGGGATACCATCTTGACGAATTGGGTGGGTTATCCAACCTGATAGCAATCTGATTAGCGCCACCAAATTTGACATATGGTGTTAAATCCAGCCTGAAAGAATTGTAGCCGTAGGGCCAGCCACCAACCAGCTTGCCGTTTAACCACACCATGGCGTATGACATGGCGCCATCAATATCAAAATAAATAAACCTGGATTTATCGGCAGCCGGGATAGTGATCTTTTTCCTGTACCAGGCAACACCCTGAACAGGCAACCGGCCCATGCCTCCGCCTACAACGGCATTGGTGTCTGTATAAAAAGGCCCCTTTGCGGCCCAGTCATGCGGAAGGTCTATATGTTGCCATTGCCGGTCGTTAAAGCCTTCCTGTACAAATGGAAAATTTTCACCGGGATTTCCCGCAGGCCTGAGGTAGTGTTTTGATGCATCTGCAATAAAATCGTTGGCGGATGGCAGGATCCATTTTTTTAACACCTTTTCGGATGTGCCTTCAAAATTGGCCTGCGCCGGGCGGCTGTCGGCAACTATGTCGTCATGTTTATTATAAACGGCCGGGCGTTCATCATATATCAGGTTATCGCCTTTATCATCATACCGGTAAAACATCCAGCCTTTATTGATATTGATCCGCTCCCTCCCCGCTGTAAGCTTTTCTTTTTTTTGTTGGGCAATAGCAGGGATCGATATCAAGATCGCCAAAAACGAAACAAGCGGCAAGCGCTTTAACTTTGCCATATAAAGGATTTCTTTTAAAAAACTTAATTGTGCGGGAGCAACGGGCTGTTTAAATTTCATATAAAAACCGGGCAGAGAAGATTACTCAATTATAAATAAATCAGGGAGAAAAGATCTCCTCTCCCTGATTATTTGTTGATGATGAAAGGTATTCCCCCGATTAATATCCGGGGTTTTGGTATGCTTTTTTATCCGCAGCACTCATATCCATTCCGTCCAGTTGCGATTGTGGAATCGGACGCAGGTAATAAGCCGGTGTTATAGTGCGGCTAACGGTTGAAACCGTATGATCTTTCCAATCGTTAGGATTTGTAGCGCCTGCAATCTGGAAACTGCTGCTTAATTCAGTCCACTTTTGGGTGCGCACCAAATCAAACCAACGATAGCCTTCTCCAAAATACTCACGTGTCCTTTCGGCTAAAATATAGTTAATATCGATAGTTCCCGGAGTAGCTGCGATCATTGCCGCGCTGTTGTCTTCAATTTTGGTTACGTTATTACCATTATCAAAGCGCCACTTGCCGGCACGGGCACGGATAACATTGATCAATCCTCTTGCAGTTCCATCATTTGCATAAGTTCCGCTAACGGCCTTTGTTGTGGCTCCCTTAACAGCTGCTTCTGCTGCAATAAAAAACAATTCAGAGAATTTTGCTACAGGAAAAGGACGGGTAAGACTTCCATTTGGCGATCCAAGGCCTCCGTTGTTATCTGTACGGTACGGGCCCAATTTCCATGTACCTGGGTAACAGATCCTGCTGAAAGCACTCGGCTCTATTACATAATCTGCCCTTCCGGGTAAAACTCCGGCGCCCACAGTACTGTTGAATTTAGCATTTGAATAATCTACGCCTCCCACGTCTGTATTTAAAAAGCTCAATACAGGATCATTTTCTGCTACGGGCAGGAAGTTGGCATTGTAAAGGAAAGCCGGAGTAGCCCCATTAACCTTGACTGCTGCCTCCACGAAATTTGTACGGTACCTGGTCACAAATGTGCCATCGTAACGCGAATCATTGGTCTTATCGGCAAAAGTGTTTTTAAATATTGCCTGAGGCGGGGCAAGCATTGTCCATGGGCGGCCAAGCGACTGTACGGCAGCGCGCTGTACCGAACTAACAGCTGCCCAAGCCGTTGCGGATGTACTGCTTTTTATATTGGTATAGTTCCATTGCTCAAACCAGGCTGCAAAACTATCGGTGCTGAAACCTCCGCCGCTGTAGCTAAGATCGCCGCCGTTATAAATACTGCTCGACTGGGTATGATCGGCATATAAAAGGGTTTCGTTATTGCGATCATTTGTTGCTACGCTAACATCATAAAACGTAGGCTGTAAACCAAACGGACCAGGGCTTTGAATTGCTGCTGTCGCTGTATCATAAGCGGCCTGGAAATACCATGCAGCATTGTGGCCGGCCGGGTCTGTACGCTGCGCATCAGGATAAGTAGGGATGCCATTAGGGTTTTGTAACCACCAACCATAAGTTAAATATGCCTTAGCCAAAAACAGGCGTGCTACAGTTTGGGTAACGCCACCCACAACACGGCCCGAGGTTGGTAATTTATCAATAGCTGTCAGCAAATCCGGGAATACCGCTTTGGTATAAACCTCTGGTACGGTATTGCGTTTAGATGTCCGCACCGTAGAGGTATTGAATTTCAGTTCGCCGGCCCCAAGATCAAGCGGTACGCCGCCAAAGGTTTGAACCAGCAGAAAATAATCAAAAGCGCGGAAAAACCTGGCTTCTGCAATCAGCGCATCTGAAACGCCAACCGCCGCCCCATTTTCAATTACACCGCTGGCGGTATTGATGTTAGGGAATGCAGCGCCCCATAAAATACCGGTATTGCTCGATGCTGGATCAATGGTACCTACCCCTGAAAAGTCGAGGTTTTTCACGTTACCATCGGAGTTTTGGCCCCAGGTTGCTTCATCGGTACTAATCTCATTTGAATTAAGAAAATAACCATTACCGTACATGTAACGCATATGGCCGTAGCACGAAGTGATACCACCTACCACACCAGCCTGTGTTTTGAAATAATCGGGCGTGAAAATTGCGCGTGGCTTTTCATCCAGGATTTTTTTACAACCTGTCATGGTAAACATAGTCAGGACAGATAACCTTAATATATTGTTGTATACTCGATTCATTGTTGCATATTTTAAAATGATACATTAAGACCCACCAGATAATTACGTGTATTAGGCGTATTATACCCTACAGTTAACAATCTTCTTTGTCCAGATCCGTAAGCCACGGCCATGTTTGCACCGTCATTGGCGAATGAATTTGGCTCAGGGTCCATACCTGATTGCTTGTAATAAGGAGAGAAGAATACAAATGGATTTTGAGCGGTTGCATAAACCCTCAATCGCTTCATGCCAATATGGTTCATCCATTTTCCTGAAAAGTTATAGCCCAGGGTAATGGCCCGTATTTTCAGGTACGATCCGTCAAAATAGCCCAGCGTAGATCCGTACTTTGGATTGTTACTGTTTTTAGGGCCGTTAGGATCAGGGAACTGTGCGCCAGGGTTATCAGGTGTCCAGTAATTGATATCAATCTGTCCGCGCCTCCCGTCTTCAAGGTTAAGATAACCATTTGACCCATACAGGGTGCTGTTCAGGATACCGCCGCTTACAAATGCGCCTACTATGGTAAGGTCAATGGCCTTATAAGCAACCCTTGTATTGAAGCCTCCCTGAAATTTAGGATCAGCATCCAGGATCTGTCTATCGGCAGATCCGATGATGCGGCTCGGAGATCCATCGGCATTATAACCGCCGGTATATAATACCTTGATCATTCCAACCTGTCCTCCGCTGCCTTCGTACTGCTTAACGGCAGTAGCCTCATTGGCCTGCCAGATACCTACTTTTTTATAATCGAATATGACGTTTAAAGGATGGCCTACAAAAAGCCAGTTGCTTTCGTCCCTGGTTTGGCCCGATGCCAGGCTCACAACTTTATTAACGTTGCGGTAAAGGTTTACTCCTAAATCCCAGCTCCAGCCATTGTTATTGCTTATGATGGTACCGTTAAGCGAGATCTCAAAACCTTTGTTTTGTGTTGAACCTACGTTGCCGGTATAACTGCTTACGCCTGATGTTGAAGGCAAGCCCACACTTAACAACAGGTTGTTTGTATTGGTAACATAACCTTCAACGGTACCGGAAAGACGGCTGTTGAACAAAGAGAAGTCCAAACCAAGGTTTTTAGTTTTTGAATATTCCCAGCCCAGTTGCGGGTTAGGCAGTACAGTTACGTAATAACCATTGGCGTTTGTGCTGCCAAAGTTATATGGGCGTACACTTAACTGGCCAAGCGTAGCGTAAGGCGCTACCGACTGGTTGGAAGTTTGACCATAACCGGCACGCAATTTCAATGAAGTAACCCAATTAACATCTTTCATGAAAGATTCCCTTGAGATATTCCAGCCTGCTGAAATTGCAGGGTAACTATGCCATTTGTGACCTGCGGCCAGTCGTGACGAGGCATCGCTCCTGAAAGTAGCGCTGAGCATATAACGATCATCATATGAGTACATGATACGCCCCATGTATGACATCAGGCCGCTTTGGGTGTAAGCCTGGTTATTAGGGTCAATGGTAATATCATCATTACTACCGGTTGAGGTTTGGCCCAGGTTATAATACTGAAAAGTATCGCCGGCCAGGTTCCTTCTGCTGATAGACTGATTGTTGTAATTTACCTGCTCAGAAGAGTATAATGCAGTTACATTGATGGTATGTTTCTGCGCAAAAGTTTTATCGTAAAATAACAAGTTTTCAACTGTCCATTGGGTAGTAAGTGAGTTAGTGGTAGATGCAACATTAGGATTTGCCGGATCAGAACTAAAAACACCAACACCAGTATAGCTACCGTTAAAGCTGGTACGGATATTACCGCCCAGGTTCAGGCGATATTTTAATCCCTCAACTCCCGGAATCTTCATTTCGCCATAAAGGGAGTTATAAGAAGCAAATTCTTTTGTCCGATTCGCGTACTGATCGCCAAGTGCATCCATTGTTTTCCTGGTTTGCACCCACTGAATGTCCTGTGGCATGGTAACCACCCTTTTGGTACTTCCATCGGCATTGAAAGGATTTGCCAACGGCGACATGCTCAATACGCCATACATACCAATGCTGGAACCATCGGTAATGCTATAGCTATTGTTGGTAGTAAAGCCAACCCTGAACAGTTTACCTATTCCCTGATCAAGCGATCCGCGTAATGAGATACGGTTATATTGTGAAAGCGGCACCGGGGCTTCATCCCGGTAATAACCAACACCAAATTTATAACTTCCTTTATTGGTACCGCCGGTAACACTTACGTCATGATTAGTTACCGCGGCTGGTCTGTAAAACAGGTGTTGCCAATCGGTGTTGGTGTTGCCTGTAGTATCCTCATCTGCGCCCGGGTTTTTGTTCAAGCCGGCCCTTTTTCTCAGTGCAAGATATTTGCCCGACTGCATCATCGGATATTTCAATACGTCCTTAGCGCCGTAATAACCCGAGTATGCTACCTGGGGCTCCTGGCCAGTGCTGCCTTTTTTGGTAGTGATCAAAATAACACCGTTGGCACCACGTGAACCATAAATTGCCGTGGCCGACGCATCCTTGAGGATGTCAACACTTTTGATATCATCAGGACTGATATCGGCAATTGTTCCGCCAAAAGGGATCCCATCCAGCACGATCAACGGATCGTTGGAAGCATTGATGGAACGTGTACCACGAATACGGATTTGCATGGTTGCACCCGGTTTTGTTGAGGTTTGTGCCAGTTCAATGCCTGCTACACGCCCCTGTAAGGCCTGCGCAATATTCGCCGATGGCACTTCGTTAAGTTTTGCTCCGCTGATGGAAGCAACAGAACCGGTAACGGCCTCCTTTCGCTGGCTGCCATATCCCACAACAATAACATCGTTCAGGCTTTTAGGCTCTAATGCCAGTGTTACCATAACGTTCGTCTGGTTATTTAAAGTAAGGTCCTGAGCAACATAGCCTACTGATGTTATGTGCAAAACGGCATTTCCCGGCGATGAAATCTGGAAACCGCCGTCGGCATCTGTAATTGTGCCGCTTTTAACGCCTTTAACGCGTACGGTGGCCCCGGCAATTCCCTGTCCCCGTTCATCTATCACCCGCCCTTTAACAGGTTTATTTTGGGCATACAGGTTAAAAGAAAAAAAACTTAACAGGGCAATCAAAAAAATTGCAGCCGTCTTTTTAAAAAGGGGCAGGTCAGCACCCCATTCATGTTTTGTGTAAATTTTTACTCGCATAATTCATTTTATAATGGTTAGAAGTGTAGGTTTTAATAAGTCCTTCCTGAAAATCCCCGGTCCTTGACTGGCTGACTTCCGCCTTTGTTTATCAATTGATCATTATATTTTTTTATATTCGAAATTTTCACGCAATCGATTGCAAAACCAAAGCATCAAAAACTCCTTTTTTTTAAAATTTTGATAATGGTTTATAATTATTTAGCTAAGAACCCAGCACCCGTTCTATTCAATTGTAGTAATAAATTACCCCTATTGGCAATCGATTGCTCAATTACGGCAAAATTATAAGAACGCGTAATTATGGCATATATAAGGTTCATAAAGCAATCCATAAGAGGAACTTGGGTTAAAACTTTGTTTAATTGGCGAAGGCAAGATACAACAAAAATTTAATTGTGCAATCGATTGCAATTTTATTTTTATAAATTACACCAATTTTAAGGCCGTAAGGGATTTATTGCCCGATAAAGCATACCATTTTTAAGCCATTTATAACAACATTTAAGAAATCATTAGCCCTTGTTTAGGATGCCAGGACAATCTCCTGAACCGAAACAAGTATACCGGATATAGTAAACTTTAATAAGAGATGATATTTAGAAAAACAATCAGTTTAACGCTGGCAATTTTATCCACCATTGTTTTTAAAAGCGGTGTGATGGCCCAGTCACCGGGGCACCCTCATTTAATAAGTGAGCAAATAACCGCCGGTTATTTTCCTCTCGTTAATGAAACAGGCAGCTCGCTGGTATGGTTAAGTGAAAACGAATGGCCAGGCGTGCGGCTGGCAGTTGGCAGCTTTTTGAAGGACATCCAGGCCGTAACCGGTAAAACCGCGGTTTTGGCAGCATCTCCTAAATCAAAAAGACTGGTAATTGTAGGTACCCTCGGAAAAAATCCGGTTATAGACAAAATGGTAAAAAACGGGCAATTAAACGTTAACGGAGTAGCAGGCAAATGGGAAAGCTACGTAATACAGGCTGTTAACCGGCCTTTTCCGGGAGTTGACCAGGCACTTGTTATTGCCGGCAGCGATAAACGTGGTACAATTTTCGGGGTCTACGATCTTTCGGCCCAGATAGGCGTATCTCCCTGGTACTGGTGGGCAGATGTGCCTCCTGCACATAAAAAAGCAATTTATGTTAACCCACTCAAACATACGGATGGCAGTCCGGCTGTGAAATACCGCGGCATTTTTATCAATGATGAAGCTCCCGCGTTTTCGGGCTGGGCACGTGAAAAATTTGGAGGTATCAATCATCTCGTCTATGAAAGAATGTTTGAGCTTATTTTACGGTTAAAAGGCAATTATCTGTGGCCAGCTATGTGGGGCAGTGCCTTTAATGATGACGACATGCAAAACCCCGTACTTGCCGATGAATATGGCGTTGTTATGGGCACATCCCACCATGAACCGATGGACCGCGCGCAGCAAGAATGGAAGAAATATGGCAAAGGTGAGTGGAATTACGAAAATAACAAGGAGGTGCTGCAATCATTCTGGCGGCAGGGAATTGAAAACATGGGTACCAAAGAAACAGTTGTAACCATTGGCATGCGGGGTGACGGCGATAAACCTATGACCGAGGGCAGCAATATAGCACTGTTAGAAAACATTGTTAAAGACCAGCGGAACATTATAGGAGAAGTACTAAAAAAATCGCCGGAAAGCGTTCCGCAGATGTGGGCCTTATATAAGGAGGTACAAGATTATTATGATAAGGGGATGCGCGTTCCGGATGATGTTACACTTTTATTGTGTGATGATAACTGGGGCAATATCCGTAAACTGCCTTCATTAACATCAAAGCCAAGAAAAGGTGGATATGGCATTTATTATCATTTTGATTACGTTGGCGGCCCAAGAAACTATAAATGGCTAAACACCAACACCATATCAAAAACCTGGGAGCAAATGCACCTGGCCTATACGTATAACGCCAGGCAGATATGGGTTGTAAATGTAGGCGATCTGAAACCCATGGAGTACCCGATCAGCTTTTTCCTGGATTATGCCTGGAACCCCGAAAAATGGTCTGCTTCAAACCTGGGTAGTTATGCGCAACAATGGGCGGCGCAGCAATTTGGCACTCAATATGCCTCCCAAATAGCAGGCATGCTTACACGTTATACCCGTTACAATGCCAGATGTAAGCCGGAACTATTAAATCAAAACACATACAGCTTCTCCAACTATAATGAATTTGGTCGGGTGGTTAGCGATTACAGCAACCTACTGGCCGAAGCAGAGCAAATCAATACAGTTATTGGCAGTGAATATAAAGATGCCTACTTCGAACTTGTACTTCATCCCATACAGGCGTGTGCAAATTTAAATGAGATGTATTTTGAGGCTGCGAAAAACAAATTCTATGCGCAATCAGGAAACTCCACAGCGACCGATCAGGCAGCAGCAAACGTTAAAAAACTATTTGACCGTGACCAGGAAATATCAGACTATTACAATACCAAGCTGGCAAACGGCAAATGGAACCATATGATGGACCAAACGCATATCGGGTATGTATCATGGTTTGATCCGAAGACTAATAAGATGCCTGAATTGTTTAAGGCTGGCGCAGGCTTGGACTCTTTACATAAGTCTACCGATGCGCCATCAGGACTGAATTTGCAGGTTGGCTCCGGCCAAAAAAGCGGGTTCATAGCTATAGAAGCGGAGCATTATAACCGGGCCTTACCGTCAGGGAATGTAACCTGGGTAGTTATTCCTGATTTTGGCAACACGATATCGGGCGTAACGCCCTGGCCGGTAACTGCTCCACGTTTAACCCCGGGAGGAACTTCTTCGCATTTAGAATACGATGTTAATTTGACAGATACCGGTAAAGTAGCAATTACATGCTTCATCTCCCCTACCCTTGATTTTAAAAATGGCAATGGCTTATATTATGCGGTATCGATTGATGATGAGCAACCGCAACGGGTGAACATAGCCCCTAAAGTAGACAGCAGGGATTGGTCAGAAACCGTATCGAACAATATCAGGAAACTAACTACGATACATCATATCAGCCATGCCGGAAAACATACGATTAAATACTGGATGGTTGACCCGGCCGTTGTACTGGAACGGGTTGTGTTAAATACAGGCGGACTTAAACCAAGTTATCTCGGTCCACCCGATTCAGGCAAAAGAACGGACAGGTAAGTTTTCAATTAGCGTAACCACTTATTTTTAATGAGTTACGCTAATTAAAGCGATACTTATTAGGCTCAATTTGTTTTATAACTCCCCTATTCGGAATACTGCGAGTATATGACAATTCAACCACAATACAATCGATTGCATTTTTCGTTCTTTGCTATTATTTTATTTATATATTTATAGATAAACCGGTAAACCACATTCCCCTAAAAAGCGTGCAAAAAGAGATAACTATTTACGATATCGCGGCGAAACTTAATATTTCGGCTGCAACTGTTAGCAGGGGTCTGAAAGATCATCCAAGGGTTAGCAAGGCAACAAAAAAACTGATTGTGAAAACAGCAGATGAAATGGGTTACCGTTCTAATTCATTTGCAAGCAACCTCCGTAAAAAGCAAAGCAATGTTATTGGGGTAATAGTCCCCCGGCTAAACAGCAACTTTATGGCCGATGTACTTGCCGGCATTGAAAAGGTAGTTAACAATAACAACTATAACCTTTTTATAAGTCAATCGCTTGAAACGATGAAAAAAGAGGCCAGCAACGCAAAAGCGATGCTTAATAACCGGGTAGATGGCTTACTGGTTTCCGTAGCGTATGATACTACCAGCTTCGACCACTTTGAGCCATTTATTAAACGTAATATCCCTGTTATATTTTTCGATCGTGTGTTTGATCATGCATCGTGCCCGCAAATTTACATCGACAATTACAAAGCGGCATATGATATTACCAGCCACCTTATAAAACAAGGATGCAAAAAGATAGTCCATATAGGAGGCAATCAGTTACGTAATGTATACTCAGAACGTTTTGAGGGCTATAAAAAAGCTTTAGAAGAAAACCATATCGGGTTTGACCATAATTTAGTGATCATTAATGACCTTACCAGTGAAGCGGGTGCTGAGACTGCATATGAAATTTTAAAGATGCAGCCGCGCCCCGATGGTTTGTTTGTGGCCAATGACATATGCGCAGTAGGCTGTATGCAGGCCTTAAAAAAAGAAGGGATAAATATCCCTGATGATATAGCAGTTGCCGGATTTAACAATGACCCAACTGCCACTGTAATTGAGCCGGCACTCACAACTGTAAACTACAAAGGCTATGAAATGGGAGAAGCTGCAGCCAAATTAATGATCAATTATTTACTCGGCAAACAGGACCTTCAGCAAACGCACGGGCTTATACTACGATCTGAATTGATTATCCGCGAATCATCCCTTCGGGATAAGCTGCAGTAATAAAACTGATGCCTTACTTGGTTTGTCCCCTTACCCAAAACATCTTACAAAGATCCAGCTTTTAACTAATTAAAATTCAAAGATGTGTTAGGAGGGTTCCATAATCTCTGTGCCCGGTAAATCATATCGTTTAACACTCCATTTGTTGGAAAGTCATCTTGAAGTTGTAATAGCTTGTGAAAATAAAGACGTTTCGCTTTTGGTTTATCTATTTTCAACATATTTTCATAAGCCGTTGCTAATAAATGCCCTAAACTAAATTGCACAAGTAATCCCGGGTGTTTTTTTATCATTGCTTCAACTTTAGGTAAATAATACTCATCAAAATGGGGATGATCATAGCCAATCTCATCGCAAATATTAATAATACCATGTGCGACGGATCCTGCAAAATCTTCATCGTCAAGATCGGAGAGCATAGGATCAATTTTATTAAACCATTCAACTTTTTGTCTTAATGGCAAACAACGCATGAGTTTCTCAACCATCTGTGCAAAGGCACAACGAATTTTATGATTATCCGGAAATCTATTTGCAATGTCCTCGCAAATTGCAGCCAAACGCAAAGATTCATCTATTAATTCTTTCTTCGGAAGAAACTGGTAAACAGACAAAATCAGAAACGCGCCCGCCTCTGCGTTGTTTGGATGTTCTTGACTTACTTTAATTAATTCCCGAACCCACTTCAATTCTTCTTGTATGTAATTTGTGAACTCATCTTCTGAAGAGTAAGGCGGTGCCACCAGATAGCTCATCGTAAACAAACCTTTTGCATAAGCAGCAATGACTTTTTCATTTTTTTTAAAGGCATCAGCCAAATCCGCTATTTTATTCAGTATGCGCAACCGGTCAAAGTAGGTTGCATACCGCCGAACCGATTCGGCAAAGCAATCGACAATGGCGTCAATCACCTCATTTTCATTCACATATAATTTTTCAAGATTACCCCAATCGATCTTTTCAGCATCCCCATGAGACGTTTTCAGTAAAGAATCAACAACCTCCTCCAGAATGTAGGATACTCGTATCTCTATTTTCCTGACATTAAACTCTTCCGGTAGCATCTCAATCAAAATCTTTACGAATGATTTCAGATAACGGCTATCCTGTGCGATTTCAGTAAAATATTTTATTCCCCATGCAGTTAAAAGATTTATTTTGCTATCATTTTTATGAATACTTCTTATGGTATTGAGTTTATTAAAAAACAGGAATGCATCATTAACATTATTGCAATGCAAAATCAAGCCCACCAATTTATTACACAGGGCTTTTGCCCGGGCTTTGTCCGCCAAAAACGTATCAAATAACGAAATAGCGTGATCTGTATATTTGCGGCTTCGCTCAGATAGCCTTATTTCGCCGTTTTCAAAATACAGATTAACCTTTAATAATTCATCGGCGAAGGGAAAATCAGTCTGTTCCGATTGTATTATTTCTTCGGTTTGGAAATCACTAAACTGTATGCCGCTACTTTGATCATTTGGAAAGTTTTCTAAAGAATTCAATGTTGCAGAGCCCCCAAATTTCAAATAAATCTCGCTCATCGCAACATGGTCTGACTCCGCGTTTATCGTTTTATCTTTCTTTTGCAAATACTGATGCAACATCTGGCCTTGAAAATATTGAAGGGCAAGGGCGTCATTTGATTCATATAGGCTACTCAATACACTTATTTTATGCAGGAAATACTTCCGTTTATAAGCATATTTAACATAAAACAGGGCGTGTAAATAACTATTCGCCACAAAAAGCGCCAGTTCTTCGTTATTGGTCTCTTTCTGAAGATATTCCAATTCTTGCAGATATGGATAAAACGATGCCGACGCGTTTTCAAATACTATCACGTGATACAAGGATTCGACATAACTTTTCCAGATGATTGAACTTTGCGGATTGGACTGATACAAAACACGAAGATCGGCTACAAGATCGGCTGTCAGCCGTAACTGCCTAATATTAACTACACTGTTCGCTAATACCCGCCTGTAGATATCTGTTACTTCTTCATTTAATAAGTTGGGGGTAACTGACTTTTTAATCTGGCCAATAAATATTTTGATACGCGGATCGTTGATATCGTTTTGCGTGGTAAGGTAGATCGCCTGTTCAAGCATTTTTACGTAAGGCAACGAAACTGCTTTATTAATATCTGGAGATAGAAATAAAAGGCTTTCCAATGAAGTTGACTGAAAATGATTCGATAAAAAAAAGTCCTGGTACAAGAGCAAACAGGTCCCGCTCATTTGTTGCGGCCTGGTAAACCAGGCATAATTGATTAACTCATTGACCTCTTTTCGACCTTCTTTTAACATTTCACTCAGTTTCTCAATAATAAAGTAACCGGCGAACAGGTACGGGGTAAGCCCGGTAAAATTTCCATCAAAAAATGGATCATTCTCTGCAATCTGATAATAAAGATCCTTCAGGTTTCTGCGATCAACAGCATAGAGGCCTTCAATATTTTCAACGAACAAAGCGACTTCTTCCTGATTCAGACTTTTCGAAAAGATATTGAGCACCAGGATTCTTTCAATCAAATACCCTAACCGGTCAAAATTGGGGTAACGATGCCAAATTTGATATTTCAACCTTTCCAGCGAAATTTTTAATAAATCCTTGTGATTCCAATATTGAGGATCTGTATCGGGATCAACAAGCAGTGCAAATGCGCCGAAAAGTGCATAAAGGGAGGAATGTGACGGATCTATTTGTGATAGCTTGTTTAAGATGGTCTCTTTTTTCCTTGCGTTGATAGTCGATAACACATCAGTGTGGCCTTCTTCCTGTAATATGCTTTCAATTATCTTCCAGCGTGCACTATCACCATCTCCTTGTAATTGCAGGGGTTCGTAGTTGTTACCAGAATTGTAAGCAGATCTTTTCAACTGACCAAGTCTTTCATACCATGTTGTTGGAAATTTACGATCAAGCAATATTACCCGGACAGCATAATTCTGACCTGCTTGCACGTTATTGTTTAATATTTTATAATGAAAGTATTTTAAAATATTCAATGTCTTATCCGGATCTGCCATGGCATGGTCAATAACTAATAAGATTGGCAGCCCCTCTCCTATTGTTTTGTTATTGTCCGGCGGATTCGAATGGTCCAGACTATAAAAACCCGAATAAATTCCCTGCTGCTTAGCACTGTTACAGAGTTCTAACGCTAATCGACTTTTACCAATCCCTCCCTTGCCTTCAATCATCCACCAGCTGAAGTTTTTGGATTCGTCAAGAAAATCGAAAAGAGAAGATAACTCGATGTTTCGACCAATAAAATCAAAACGTCCGGAATCAAAGTCAAGGAAGTCTGAGTTGTCCTGTAAGCTACCGGTCTTCACCGGCAGAAAAAGCGGGGGAATCCAGTTGTCTGACTTTCTTATTAAAGATTTCAGTTCTTCAACTTGATTCAAAAAAATTTGCTTTTGAGGTATTTGCGCCCTCAGGGCATCTATGTTTTCATTTATTGCGGATAATTCATCGGTCACTGTATTCAGATCGTTACCTGTTCGCAATGCCATCAGGTAAACAACTTTGAGTGCGCGCTCAATGTTGTCAATCTTAAGATCTGTTTTACCCAGTTCAAGTTTTAACTCAGCTATTTTTGAAACAATAAGTTCCAGTAATATCTTAAAATACTCGGTTTTCGCGTGATCATTTTCCTTAAGGCAATTAATAAATGACCGGGAAAACACATCTGTAAAATTAGCTACGAAATACTCTTTGATTTCCTCCTTGTCGCGATCTCCCATGTCAAGATCTTGAATAGCATCGATCAATTTCGTATCCTCAAAAATTTGAGTCAGATATGCAGAAAGATTCAACTGGTCATTTTCCTGTTGATGATACTTTAAGTTTTCACTGCTGGTGAGATGCAATTCTAACTGAACAAAATACTGCTTGATAGCATATCGCTGCCTTTCCTTTTCACGCATACCAAGGACTTTATTCCTAAGCCTCCAAAGAAAACTTTCTTCGAGATCAGTATCTCGTATAAAATTTTCCGCAATAGTGTTAGCCGCCTCCTTATAGGCTTCTTTGAAAGCATTTTCAAGATGATTACGATTAATTTGTTTAGTCTGCCTGATTTGGTTCAACCAATCATTGGCAAGATTGGGCGATATAGAAACAAAAAAACGCAGTGCTTCCGAAATGATAATGCTTCCAACGCCCAGAACAGACAGGTCATTTTCAAAGGCCGGAGTTGACAGCAAATGATTCACAGCCATTGCAGCCAATCCGGTACCGTAAAAATAAATTCGTTTGTGATTAAGTTTAGACACGTACTTAGTATTAAGCCTAAGATAATAAATATCTTAAATTTTATATTAAATAATAAATGCCGGATCACCTGAGATTTTCCGAAAACCAAAAGTTATAAATAGTATTAGATTTTGACAAAAAGATTAAATTAAAACATCAGATGTTTAAATAAACATCATATATTTGTATTGTTTTTACTTTAAGATATGGCAGAGAAACTCAGCAACAAAATCATAAGACTGATCAAGGATGATATCCTTAAGGGCAAATGGAAAGAAGGCGATAAAATGCCTTCGGAGTTTGAATTGATGGAATTGTACAATGTTGGCCGTTCAAGCGTCCGTGAAGCTATTAAATCCCTGGCCGATGCCGGCGTGCTAAGGGTACAGCAAGGCTCCGGAACATTTATAAACACGATTGCCGACTCCGATACGATTGATCAGCGGCTAAAACGTGCAGCTTTTGTTGAGATCAACGCTGTGCGCCGCATGTTAGAGCTCGAAATCGTTACGCTTGCTTCCAAACAGCGGTCGGAAGATAATCTCAGAGAAATTGAACTGCGCTTACAACAACGAAAAGAAGCTATAATGGACGGACAGCGCCTGGCCTGCATTGATGCCGACATTGCCTTTCATACCGCTGTAGCCAAAGCATCAGCAAACAGTGTCCTGGCCGATCTTTATCGCAGCTTCTCCCTTATTATCCGCGACTTTTTTGAAAAACGCGAAAAACAAGGCCTAAGCCATTTCGCGATGAGCCATCATTTGCACGAGGCACTTTATAATGCGATTGCAAAAGGTGATACCGAAACCGCCCGCAACATCACCACTGAAATTCTAAAAAACAACTATTAAATCATGACTATTCTAACTTTCACTCTGATATTACTGGCAGGTGCATACCTGGCCGGCCTTGTAGGTTCCCTAACAGGCCTTGGAGGCGGCGTTGTTGTAATACCCTTATTAACATTGGTGTTCCAGGTAGATATCCGGTACGCAATAGGTGCGGCCCTGCTTGCTTCTATTGCTAATTCATCCGGCGCTGCAAGCGCTTATGTAAAAGAAGGCATTACCAATATTCGCCTGGGCATGTTCCTGGAGATAGCTACCACTATTGGAGCGGTTATAGGCGCTTTACTCGCTGTATACACCCCCTCCAATACCATCGCTATACTTTTCGGCTGCATCCTGTTCTTTTCCGCAGCAATGACCCTAAGAAAGAAAAATCAGGTTGCCTTAACAGAAGGGAGCCGCATGTCGGGGCTTTTAAAGCTCGACGGCAGCTATCCAACCGCCCAGGGCCCAGTAGCATACAAACTCAAAAACATAGGCGCAGGTTTTTCAATCATGACTGTAGCCGGGATACTTTCGGGGCTTTTAGGCATCGGATCAGGAGCGCTTAAAGTATTGGCAATGGATTCAGCTATGCATATCCCTTTCAAAGTAAGTACCACTACCAGCAATTTCATGATCGGAGTTACCGCTGCTGCCAGCGCGGTGGTTTACCTGCAGCGTGGCTACATGGACCCTGCTATCGCTTTTCCCGTAGTCTTAGGCGTTTTAGGCGGAGCATTTACCGGGGCCCGCTTACTCAAGCGGCTCGATCCAAAAGTATTACGTTATATTTTCTGCTCGGCCATCGTTTTTGTCGCCGCGGAAATGATGTACAACGGATTTCAACACAAATTTTAACTCAAAAAAATGAACACTAATATTAGAAAACAAACCGGCGACCGTGACATCGAGATGCTTGTAGGCAGGCTGTTGCGTACCGGCGTCATAACAGCAAGCTGTATCGTATTTTTTGGTGGCATATTATTCCTCATCCGGCACGGCTCAGCACCTATGCCATCGTATCACCATTTTGCGGGTGAAAATACCGACTACACTACATTTGCCGGTATTTTTTGGGGTGCGTTTCAACTCAACGCAAAAGGCATAATTCAATTTGGCGTAATGATACTCATAGCTACCCCCGTTTTGAGGATAGCACTATCGCTATTCGGCTTTATATTGGAAAAAGATTTGCTTTATGTTGTCATTACAACGATAGTATTATGTGTAATGCTGTTTAGCACAATTGGTGGCCTCAAAGTATAAAATAACTGAGCCTCTCCCTCTCAGGAAAGGGTTTAATTTATTGTAAGGGCCGGCAACGGATCAGAAAACAATACCTATATGAACCTGCTTGATACAGACATCGCCCTAATGCTTAAAGACATGCAGGCGGTCTTTGCGCTATATGACATAAACTTTTACTTGGTCGGTGCCGTCGCACGTGACATCCTGCTGCCAGCAGACCCGGAGATGGCCTCTACCTGTAAAACGCTGGACGTAGACATCGCGATCATGCTGAGTTCCGCCGACGAATTTAAAACATTGAAAGCTGCGTTGCTGGCCACCGGGGATTTTACGGCCAATCCGACCGAAGCGATCAGGGTTTACTATCATAACAGTATCGAGGTCGATCTGCTGCCTTTTGGTGACATCGAATCTGTTACCCGGATGATCCATCTGACCGATCCGACCTTTGTCCTGCATATGCCGGGCTTCCGGGAGATTTATCCGTTCACCCAAGAGGTGATCTTCAATGAGGACCAGTCACAAAAAGTTTGCTCACTGGAAGGGATCGTCCTGCTGAAACTCATTTCACATAGTGACCGCCCCGAGCGAACCAAAGATCTTAAAAAACAATATATTTCGCAATTTTACGCTATTTCAAGCCTGCCTATCTTTACGAAAAGTACAGATACCCAATGGATCAAAATTACAGTAATGAAATGCCGCATTTTTTATCGCTTTATGAAGGGCTTCCTTTCTGCCAAAATCGGCATGATGCCCAATATTAATCAAGTTTATAACACTTTCAAAAGCTATGCTTATGGATTATTAATAGAAGATATTGTAGCTGAGATTACAGGGTATTCCGGAAATTATACAAATAGATACTGTTAAAGGAAAAGGATTCTAATTTATTAGACGCCCTTAGAGTGTTAAGCATTTTACGTATTGATGTAGCTTGTCCCTTTTTAATAGCCATTTATAGTGATTATAGCAGGCAATTAAACAACAAAGAAACATTTCTTAAAGTTTTGTAGTGGCAGTGGTTTGAGAAACATATTAAAAACGAGCTCAGCACACCGGAATCGAAGAATAGCTCAAATCCTCCGGCTCCACTTAAGGAGACAAACAACATGGCTTGTCTCCTTTTTTATTAATATAACTGTTTTATTATATAACCATTAAAAAGATATTTTAATTCTAAAACAGATGCGCAAAACTCCCCAAAAAATCAAACGCTTACCGGGGAATTTTAAACCAGTTGAAAAACTAACGGCGGGTGTTCGAAATCCATTTAATCCGGATAGTTGAATAATTAGCCGCATCCTAAAATTCAAAAATCTTATTTTAAAAATTCTAACTCGAAATTTGACAGCCAGCCTACCCCATCAAGGCTCCAGTCACTTGAAACGGGCACTTTCAGCCAGTAAAAGATCAGGCCGGTTACATCAGGGCCGGTTGCCACTATGGAAACCGCTCCGTCCGATACATTTTGCGGGATGCGGCTTGCCGGGATATCATTGCCCAAGGCATCCCAGGTCGCCTGTCCCTTCATCAGGAAATTATAACCCACCGGTGCAAGGTTTGAAACCACACCGCCACCGCCGTCATCAATTGGCCAGTAACCAATAAGGTTTTTATAATAGGGATGCTTGGTAACATCTTTTAATGCAATATTGGCCTGTACGGTTGCGTCATCAAGCGCCACGTTAAAGTACTCCACATCGGCAGCGTAAAAATCAAGTGCATCGCTGCCATCAACGTTCTTATGCCCGAGGATAAGCGGGTTTGGAGTGCTGATACTTTTAGTAGCGGAAATATCGCCCGAATTCGCCAAAACGCCATCAGTATAAAGAGATGCTATCCTTGTGCTGCCATCTGTTTTTACGGTTAAAGTGATAGTATGCCATTTACCATCCACTATTGATGAGCCAGCTAAAATCTGTGTTTTGCCATTTCCACCATTGGCCGAGCCGCCAAAAATCACACCATAATCACCTCCTTGTTGAAATAGTGTCCAGCCGGTGGTAACCGAGCCATCAACACCGGTGCTTTTTGAAAAGAACCCGGGATAATAATTTTCGGCATTCATTTTTATCTGGAACTGTATGGTAAAGTCCTTATTTGAACCAGCATCATACAAGCCATTGTCAGCCTTGATAACGGCGTTTGTTGAGGTGCCGTTAAAATGCATGGTATTAAAGCCCGATTTGGTAATGGCCTGCGATTTAAGACTTGGGTTTGAGCAAATAATAAAGCCGGGTTTCGGGCTGGTATCGCTGCCGCCGCGATTGGTGGTAACAATGATCAGCCAGTCTTCGGTTGAGTAGGTTTTACGGGCTTTGATAGCATTGGTGATCTCACCGATATAGCCATCCGTCTTTTCAATAGCGGCCTTGTAATCCGCTAAATCGGCGCTGTAACCTACAGCTTTACCGGCGGTTTCCACGGCCCTGAAATCAACAAGTATTGCCTTGGCTGCATTGTTTTGAGCAATATTTACAGCCGAATCTTTCACAGCCTCATCATTTACCGGTAGAATACGGTGATCGGCATGGATCATGTATTTATTCAGGGCTGCGTTGGTAGTAATTGTTACGGTTTTAAACTCGGGCCGGGTATCCAGCATTCTTGACAGAAATGTTGGATAAACCGTGTTTACTTCGTGCTCGGCATCAGGATCGGCAACTGGGATATAGGTATCATCAACAATACTGTGTTTTGCTGATGATACGCCAGTGATCATGCTTGCCCATGTAGCAGCATCAGACGAAACCGCATCGGTAAGTACACCATAAGTATACTTACCCGTTTTGATAAGGTTGCCAATATTTGGAGGAGCCACTTTTTCAAGCTCAGCCCCGGCAAGGCCATCAATATTGATGATGAGCACTTTTCTTTCGGCTTTGCCATTAATGCCATCGCCATACTCTTCAAATATCTGCGGTGGGTTATCATATTTTTTACAGGCATTAAATACCATCAGCGATAGTAAAGCAACGCTGCAAAGGATAATGCTTTTGTTTTTATAATTTATCATCATTGGGTTGTTAATGATTGGCTGATTATTTAATTAGGTTCATCTCTGCCAGGGCCGCGTTTGGTGTATCTGTCCAGGCATCTTTCAATATCACTTTGTAGTACTGGGCGGTTTTACTGGCCGGGAACAGGTACTCATACCGGGCAAAAGCATTAGTAATGATGGTTGAGCCAACAAACGTCCAGTTCACATTATCGGTACTGGTATATATGTCAATATTTTTAGGCCTTTGCGCTTTGCTGTTTCGTGGAACAAAATACATCCCTTTAGCTGTAACTGGCCCGCCGGCATTTAACACCAGCGTATAAGGGTATACGTCTGTCGCGTAATACCACTGCGAATGCCAGAAAGTATTGTTATTGCCGTCAATTAAAGCAGTTGCGTGGCCATTAACAGCTCCTTCACCTGTTGTTTCTTCCGAGCTTGCTGTAATGCTTGTTTTATAAGTAATATCGGCAGTGCCGCCTTGTTTGGTCACGGGGTTATACGTCCATATCTTTTTGGTAAGCATCGGATATTTAGCACTGATGGTTTGCTTTGACTGGGAAGATACACCAATTCCCCAGGCTTCAAAAAACGGCTTCAGATCGGTTTTGGCAAACTCCGAAAAGCGTTCGTACACAAAATCCTGCTTGTCCTGATCGGTGTTTGATAAACGGGGGGCATGCCTTGCCGCCGTATACAAATATGTCATGGCGTCATAACCATAAAGTCCGAAGATCTGAAGAAAGGGCACCATCCGCCTGAAAGGATCATTCATGGCATCAACCGTATTGAAGTTTGCCGGATCATTATTGGCCTCGGCAAAATCCAGTGCCGGCTGAGCCCAATCGCTGGGAACATGCTGAATTGCAAAGTCGGCACCATTGCGATGGGCCACTTTAAAGCTGAACAGGTTGTTGGTGGTTTCGCCAAGCGTGCTCCAGCTCCATATATTACCTTGCTGGCAGTTGTGACCAAACTCATGATAAGTGCCCCAGTTTGCGCCATGCAAAAGCTGATCGATACTTACCACGCTGTTAAACCATTCATTATCCATAGTAGCCACTACCGGGAAACCGTTATGGCCATAGCCAACACTTGGCTGAATATCCAACACCTCGCGCCATGCACCCTGCGGGCTTTTATCGCGCGGATCAGTACTATTATCTGAAAGTCCCATCCAGCCGTTATAATCCAGCTCAAAAACATTATTCCAGGCCGTCATCAGAGCCGTTGGATCGGTAAGTGCATTTGCTGAGTTGAAGTTTTTGATCAGGAAGTCTCTCGGGATCAAAAATATCACCCGTTTTGAGCGCAGTTCAAGCCAGGGTACAGTTGATGCCTTTACTTGCGCCATCCATGCTGCATTGTTACTTATACCCAGCACAAAATCGGGCTGCTTTGCAGCTCCGGTTATGGTAAACTGAACCGGCTGTGCAATGGCAAACGATGCGCGGATATAAATAGTCCCCCCGTATACGTTGCGCACATAGTTAACACCCGGAAACAGGGCTTTTACGGTGTAAATCAATGGATCTCGCTGAATACTTACCTGGCCGGTAAGGTCATCAGTATGCCCGCCAACCTGTACACTTAAACCATTAACGCCATCAGGAACAATAATTTTTATTAGTTCGCCGGCAGGCGCCCAGTAACCTGTGCTAAATTGAGGCTCGGGTGCAACCGAAATACGCAATATGCTGGCATTGGATGCCGAAAAGTTAAGATCGAGCGTAAACTTCTCGTCCTTAACCCTTGGCTCGGCCGGATCGATCAGACCCGGAAAAATACGTGCCCGCGAGTACATAGACCTGTCAACCTGCGACATGGCTGTATCAACCGTAATATCAACCGGCGTGGTGCTGCCGGGTTTATTATAGCCATCTTCAAACTCATGACCATACTTTTTACAGGAGATAGCTCCTGTAAGCAAAACAGCACAAAGTATACTTAAATATATCTTTCTCATTTATTTGATGTTTTATGGTTTAATATCTGAGTAAACTGGGTTCCATGACCTGCCGTCCAGCTTCCATGATGCCGGTATGGTGATGCTCATCCACTGGTAAATTTCAAATGGAATATCAACGTTATTGGGCACCATGGTAAAAAACGAGGCATTGATATCGGGACACAGGGCCGGGCTCAGGTCGCTGAAGTTTTCCCAATCGCCGTTAGCGCCTACCAGCAGGTCGGCACCTTTTCCCGTTTTTTCTTTGAGTAAATTGCCCGAACCTTCGGTCATTGGCCAGTAGCCTACCAGGTCTTTATAATTGGGATTTGATTCATCAATACTGGTTTTGCAGGAGTAATCAGAGATCTGCTGTGTGGTGAGCGCCACATTATATACCTGCAGGTTGGTCATGAGCACGTTAGCACTTTCATCTTCGCTGCCGGGGATGTAACCCAATTTAAATGATGCATTATTATTGGGGTTGTTACCATTCATATTCCGTGTGGTGTTAAGCACTCCATCGGTATATACCCTCACTTTTTTGTTTGTACCGTCAAAAACTGCGGTGAGCTTATGCCATAAACCATCGTTAATGGTGGTTCCCTGCGCCTGGCTGGCTATCGAGGAGTTGAGTGTCCAGGCGTCGCCTTCCAGGAACATATTCCAACCCGCCCCGGTAAAGGCCGTAACCCGTTTTGATAAAAACGTAGGATAATAAAACTCACCTGGTAAACTTTTAATCAACACCTGCACCGTAAAATTGCCGTAAACCCCAAAATTGAATGTAGATGGGTCCTGCAATGACGCATTGGGGCGTTTTGAGCCGGCGTAATCATAAGTGATACTGGTGTTGGTATAAGCTATGTTATCGGTTTCGGGCTTTGGCACAAACAGTGTGCTGAAACGCGGGTTATAGAACACAATAAAGTTATTGCGGGTTGCATCGGCATAAGAGGTAAAATCGGTACTCTTAGGGTCGGGTTCAATAGCGCCGCCTTTGTTTGATGCTATAACTACCAGCCAGTTTTCGGCAGCGTAGGTTTTACGGGCTGTTAATGCTGCCATGATTTCGCCAACATAGCCGTCAATTTTGAGGATGGCGGTGGTATATTTTGCGTCGGTATCTTCAAAGCTGCTGGCCTCGCCTGCAAGCTCAGCACTGTGAAACTGGGCTACTACCAGTTTGGCGTCTTCTTTTTGTAATTCGTCGGTTACTGCGGTTTTAACAGAAGCGTCATCATTTTCATAGGTTTTCTGGTAAGTAGCATCGGCAGCAAGATTGGCATTAAAGCTTGCCGTTGATGCGATGGAAACTGTGCGGTAACCTGGGCCGGCCTGCTTTAACCTGGCAAACAAGGTAGGGTAAGTGGTAAGGTTGCTCCCGGCAAAATCATCGGTGGTAACCTTGTGCTTATTGGCAGTAACGCCAGTTATCATATTTGCCCAAGTACCGGCATTGGTTACGGTATTACTCCCGTAATCGCTTAATGCGTCATAAGCGTAAATAGAGTTCTTTACTATTTTAGAAATATTAGGCGCACTGAGCGAGCGTAAGGCACGCCCCCTTACACCATCAACAATAATGTATAACACTTTACGCGCTTTTACATTGATGCCCAGCGTATCGTTCTTTGAAGCATCTTTGAGTTTGTTTGGAAAATCCTTATTACAGGTAAACAGCATTGTTGCCAGTAGTGCAAGCACAGCCGCCACCGCCAGGTTTTTCCACTGCTTTTTGAAGGTATATTTTTTCATTTCGTTACTGTTATTATTAGTATCCCACTTATTTTTTCAACTCAACACGCACTATGTTGCCTACTTTGGTGTTATCAAACTTGTTAAAGTCCCCCACCAGTATCACAGCCGGATTGCCCAGGGCCGAGGTTGTTTCAACCACCTTGGTTATGCGCCCCTGAAAAGCCCCCGTATTGTTATAACCGGCAGCTAGTGAACCATCAGCATTCAGGATCATAAAGCCCTGCCTGATGATGTTGTTGTACTTGTTAAAATTGCCCGAGATAAGCACCTTGCCATTGTTAAGCTGTGCCGCAAAATTGGGCACGCCGCCGGTGAGCTCACCAAACTGAAAGGTATCATCAACACTGCCATCAGCATTAAGGAGCACCACGCCACTCCTGGTTTTACCGCCATAGGTTTTAAACGAACCGGCAAGGATCATTTTACCGGTAGTAGCATTGTAACGGATTGAAGTAACCGGTCCATCGGCACCGGCACCTGAAGCAAACGTTGCATCAACAGAGCCATCGGTGTTAAGGCGTACAATGTGATTGGCAGGCAAGCCATTAAAGGTGGAGAAAGCCCCAACAGCTATAATTTTACCATCGGCCTGCATAAAGGCGTCATTTATGTCGCCATTACCACCGGCATAACCCTGCCTGGTGCCAGGGTTATAATTATAGGTAGAATCCATAGTGCCATCCTGGGTGAGGCGGGCTATCTGGTTCATTTTGGTAACGTCGGCTACTTTAAAATCGCGGGTTGAGCGCGGGTAGAAATACTTTACATAATTTTGGTAATTACCGAGTATGGTAATTTTGCCATCCCTTACAAAGCTTTTTACAACCGTACCAAATACGCCGCCATTAAATGCCGCCACCGTATCAAGACCCAGGTTCGGGATCTGCGGTTTAAGATTGATGACCTCAATAGCAGCCGAGTCTAAAGAGCCGTCGATATTTAAGCGGGTGATACCGTTGATACCCTTACGGTTATTGAAAGTAGATAACAAGCCGCCTACAATATATTGCCCGTTATCAAGCCTGTTTATGGTTTGCAGGGTACCATCGCTGCCGGTGCCGGCGTTAAGATCAGTTTTAAAATCGCCGTCGCGTGAGATGAGCAGGATATGATTTACCGGCGTTGAAGGCGCCTGGCTCTCAAAATTGGTGAAGCCGCCAACCAGCAGGTAACTACCATCGGTAGTTTGCAAAAGGTCATTTATTGCGCCGTTGGTACCGTTTACCACTTTAAAAGAGGCATCGATAGAAACCTTCCCGTCCACAGTAAACTTGGGGCCAAAAAATGATTGCCCGTCGGCAATAACGGTGGTACCGCCGGAGCTTGCATTATCAGGAATTGTTACGGTAACCGTACTATCGGTAAGGGCCGTTACCTTGGCTTCAATTTCATTAACCAGGAACTGAAAATTGTCTTTATGGCTAAGCAGACCTTTTATTTTAAAAGTAACGGCATCGCCCGAACTGCCGCTGTTGGGTGTAGGCTCCTCGCCGGTGAATTTAATGCCCAGGGGCGATTTGCCGCCTCCGTATGGATCCTCTTGCAATATCGAGGATTTTTTACAGGAAACCTGCGCAATTACGAGCAGTACCAACCCCATTTTCAGGATCTTACTGCCGGTATTTTTTATAAGGTTTGATATCATGATCATTTCTTAAGTATTTATATAATTTATCCCCCTGTTATTATTGCGCCGGCTTACTGATCCCTGCCGACTCGGCCGCGGTGATAAACCGCCGGCTGTCAAAACCCAACACATGGTTTTGGAACTGTAAAGCGTGGATAACCCCGTTTGTAGGCTGGATGTCGGAAGTTGCAATGGGTACGTTAAACAACCCAACCGTGGGGTTTGAAAAATCCGGGATGAATGATAAGATGAGCTGCCTATAACCAACATATTTTACCCCATTGGCACTGTTGTAAAACACACCAATATTCATGGTGCGGCCGCCGTATGAAACATAGCCCTGGCCGGGGAATGCCGAAAGTGCAAGCGTATCAATTTGCGGAATGTCCTTTAGCAGGTAGGCTCCTTTAAACACGTACTCGGAAAGCATATCCTTCCAAACCTGCGGCTGTACCTGCCCCATCTGTGAAACGGTATCTCTTCCGTTGTTGCGCAGATCGGTATTGAGGTTTACTATGGCCTTGTGAATACATGAGCTGGGCGGCGCAAAAAAGGTGACGTTTTCCTTTTGAAAAACATCCTCCATACCGGCGGCCTTGATTGCCAGTACCAGGCTATCGAAAATGAAAGGTTTAGCCTTCAGGTAATCTAAAATAGTACCGTTGTACTTAGCCTGGTGAACGCCCGTATCATAGTAATAACTATCTTTTTTACACCCTGCCAGGAAACAGACAACGATGATGGATACCGCTATAATTGTTTTTATGATCTTGTACATGATATGTTTTGTGTTAATATTATTGCCAGAAACTATTTAGGGTGATATAGGGGTTATTAACCAAAGCGCTTTTGTCAATTGGCCACGCCCAGGCTCCGGCTTTAAAATCCTCAACCGGTATAGGGTGATAGCAATACTCTTTATCCAGCACTTTTTTGGTGCGCACCAGGTCATAGTAGTAATGCCCCTCGCCCATCAGTTCGCGGGCTCGCTCATACCAGATATCATCTTTAAGATCTTTACCTATGTCTGTAACGGGATTAGCTTCGGCTCTGGCCCTAACCACATTGAGGGTGGTTTGCGCAGCAGCATCCTTACCAAGTTCGGCCTGCGCCTCGGCGCGAAGCAAAATGGCATCCGGCAGGCGGAAAACCATCAGATCGTCATCGGGCAGCACATCCTCGCCCTCGGCGGCAAAAATGTTCACAAACTTCAAGAGCTCCCATGAACCGTCGGTGGCATAAAGGGAAGCAGGATCAAACCAGGTGGAAGCCCTTTTATCAGGTGCATTTAAGGGGTATAGTTTGGTCATGAACTTGCTGTTGTAGTAGATATAGCTTTTGGTGATTGATTTTACCGGCTTATGCGGATAATGCAAAACCATATCGGTAAAGGTGTTGTACAGGTAGTCGCCGGTTGAGTATTCGCCGTAGTTAAGGCTACGGAGCACTTCAAACAAACTCTCTTTGGTACGGCCTTTAAATATCTCCTTGCTTCGAGATAGCGGTAATAGGCCATAGCTGTTATTTCCCATTATTTCGGCGCCCAGATTATCTACGGCTGTATAGTATTTTGTTTTGTTAGCATCATCAAAGCCGGCAGCCCACATATTGAGGTGCATGAGCAAAGCATCGGCACCGCCGCGCATAGCCCTTATACCTACCAGCGATGGATCGTCGTAGGTCCATGGCAGGTCATTTTTTACGGCCATCATATCGGCAATACAGTTATTGAGCACCTGCACCATCGGCATCCGCGGCAGCGCGTCCTGGTTATAGGCTTTGGTGTAATAAGGAACATCACCAAACTGGCGTACCAAAAACAAATAAGCCAGATTACGCAGAAACACGGCCTCCGCACGGTATTGCTTTTTATCAGCATCAGAAAGGGCGGTCACCGTACCGGCCTGTACATACAGAATATTAGCCGACTGGATCATTTTATACCACCCCGCCCACTTGGTAAGGTTGATGTAATGAAAAAGATCGCTATAGTAAGTATCTGTATTATTGAGCAGGCTGCGGAGATCATTGGTAGCTATATAGGTAATATAGGTACGGCCTAAACCGGGCGTCATGACAGCCGGGCTGCAGCGCAAATCGCCGGTGGTAGCAAAATAAGGCGTGCTCAGCGTATTTTCCCTGAACTGGTTGTAAATACCCAGTGTAAAAGCCTCCACATCTTTTTTGCTTTGCCAGTAATTATTGCCCGACAGGTTATCTATCGGTGTAACGTTCAAAAACTTTTTACACCCCGGCAGGATCAAGCTCCCGGCAAGTAAAATCAGGAATGCACATAAAAATCGTTTCATAATACTATTCATTTTATAATTAAAATTGAACCTGGAGGCCTAATGTGTATGAGCGCGGGGTAGGATAACCGCCGGAGATATCCCTGCCCAGGTCAGTCACGTTTTCGGGGTTTGCACCTGAATAGTTACTGAATGTGTGCACGTTATAAGCGGTAACATAAATACGCGCCGATGAAATATTCCACCGTTTGATCATTGCTTTCTTAAAGTTGTAAGAGAAGGTGACCTGGTTGATTTTCAGGTATGAGCCATCTTCCTGAAACAGTGTTTGGTCATAACGGAACGGCGATACTTTGCCCGCCCTGGTATAATCATAAGGGTTAGGATAGGTTGCATTATTGCCCGATGTTTTCCAGTAGTTATAAGCTTCAAGCGGTACTAAACCTGTTTGTGCGGTGGGATTAGCGAAGCTCTGGAAACGTGAAGCAAGGTCATTGTTCAATACATCCCTGATAGCGGTAAACGAACCATTGATACTTAGCGAGAATGGCCCATACTGCATAGATGAGGTAAAACCGCCGGTAACCAAAGGCTGTGAGTTACCAACCGCCACATAATCATTGGCATCTAACACGTAATCACCGTTAACATCTGTCCAGGCGGGATCACCTTGTTTAAAGTAAGTATAAACCAGGCCGCCCGTGCGGTATCTTAAACCGGTCAATGGGTCAACCGGTACGGTCGAATTGCTTGAATAAACACCTTTGGTGTTCAGCAATACGTTTGAAAGGCTGTTACGGCCTAAACGGTACAGGATATTCTGACCGGTAGATGGGTCAACCACCAGTAACTGGCTCACGTTATCGGGCAGGTGAACCATTACATCCTTATTAAAAGCTGCATTTACCGATAGCTGCCATGACAATTTGCTATCAGTTGGTAAAGGCCGGGCGGTTAAGGTTAACTCGTAGCCGTAGTTAACCACGCTCATTTCGTTGGTGCTTACCTGGCTGAAGGCATTGATATTGGCAATATCCTTCATGCGCAGCATGTTGTCAACCTGCTTATAATAAGCATCCATGGTAACGGAAAACTTTCCGTTCAGGAAACCGGCATCAAAACCACCGTTAAGCTGCGTGGTAGTAGTAGGTGTTAAACCTGTGTTGGGGATAACGCCGTAATCTAAATTAACGGTTGGGTCCTGGTTGTAGTTACTACCGGCAATGTAACGGCCGTACACATCATACACCGAGCCGGTAGGCACTATATTTTTACCGTAGCTAAAACGCAATGAGCTATAGTCGAGCCAGCTGAACGACTGCATAAATTTTTCTTTGTTGAAATTCCAGCGTACGCCTACCGAAGGATTTTTGGAGTAACCGGCATCTGGCCCGTTGGTTGATGAACCATCCATACGGTACGAAAGATCAAGCACATAGATCTGTTTGTAGTTGTAGGAGAACGCGGCCGCAAGCGAAGCTGTTTTCAGATCGGACAGGTTATTCAGCGTACCACCCAATGATTTGCTCCAGTCATGACCCAGCGGGCCCAATATGTGATCATTGGGTGTACCGCTTTGCTGGATAACGTCGGCCCTGAAATTGGTGCTGTTTAACTCGCCAAAAACATTTAGCCTGAAGTTATGCTTATTGGCAAATGACTTATCATAAGCCAGACCAGTACGGTTATATAAAGTATTTTTCCGGTCGAAGTAATTATAAAGCTGGTTAAAGTCGCCATTTAATGCGGCCGGGGTCAATTTTTCAGTGCCCTGGCTAAAGTAATTAAAACTGAAGGAGTTGGTAGCCCGCAGCCCTTTAAAGATCAGCACATCCAGGTCAAGATTGGCGGTAATATTTACCGTTTTATTATCATTTTGCGTGCTTAGGGTATTCAATAAACCGCTGCTGGCCGTAAACAACGAGGGAGCAGGCAATAATGATGATGAAGCACCACTGCTGGCCACACCCGTTTGTGTTAAACTGTTACCACCGCCCGTACTGTTATAGGCCAGCTGGTTATTAATAGCTGCCGATAATTTAAACCTGTCGTTTGGCTGGTACAGGGTGTTCATGTTCAGGTTATAGCGGGTAAAGTCTGTATTTTCAACAATCCCTTTCTGGTTAAAATAACCCGTGTTAACCTTGTAATTGAACTTGTTTTCGCCACCCGAAATTTCAACGTTATGGGTTTGGTTAAAGGTGTTCCTGAAGTACTTGGCCTGCCAGTTGGTGGAATTATTATAGTAGGCATTTAAACTATCGGACAGGAAAGGGTTACTGTTAATAGTATTCAATGCGTGGTAATAATTGGTGTCGTTTTGCAGGATCTCATCAATACGCATCAACCGCTCGCCTTTACCACCAATTACTTTGCGCAAAGCCGGCGGCTGTGCAAGGGTAAAATTGGCGGTGTATTTAATGATAGGCACTTTTGAGTTCCCCCTTTTGGTAGTGATGAGGATAACGCCATATGCACCGCGCGAACCGTATAACGAAGTTGCCTGCGCATCTTTCAAAATCTCGATGCTTTGGATATCCTCGGTTGGGATAAGTGATATAGGGCTTAAACCCGGGCTGGCCTGATCAAAGCCGTAGCTGTAATTGGAGTTATCATCAACCGGGAAACCATCAACTACAAACAAAGGAGATGTTGGTGTTAGGAAACCCGAACCGGATACATTCACGTTTGAAATACCACGGATATTGATAGACCCTACCATACCTGGCGTACCATTATTGTTCTGGATATTTAAACCGGCCACTTTACCCTGTATCAGTTCAAGCACGTTGGCCACAGGGGCATCCTGGATATCTTTGGCTGTAATAACAACACTTGAACCGGTTGAAACTTCCTTGGTTTTTTTTGAATAACCGATGATCACCGTTTCTTTAAGAGCGTTCACTTCTTCGGCCATTACAATGTTCATGACCGGGCCTGTTACCTTGCGGGTAATACTTTTAAAGCCTATGAAGTTAAAGGTAAGCTCGGCGTCGGCATCTGCCTTTACGGTAAAATTTCCTTTAATATCGGTTTGGCCAAGTACTACGGATGGCTTGCCCGAGCGCACCAGTACACCGGGCAGCGGCTTTTTTTCCTTGGCATCAATAACGGTACCCGAAACCGTAATTTTCTTTTGCTGGGCCCCTGCCGGATGACAGAAACTGAGCAGCACAATCAAAGAAAATAGTATAGCTGAATATCTCATATCAGATCTTATATAATTTTAAATCCTATTCTGTTAATCGTTAATAAACTTGGGGATCTCGTTCCTGAACCAAAAGGTGATTTCCCAATCTCCTTTCTCGTAGATGGCAAAATCGAGCTTGAGATTGCTCACACTGCGGATATTGCCATAGGCCTGCCTGTCGTAGCTGAACACTACATGGGCTTTATCCCCCGGGGTGTTGGTGTAAGCTGTTTTATAAACAATCAATGGAACAGGATAAGCCACGGTGTACTTTACATACTGGTTGGTTTTCTCCATATTAAAGCCGTGTACAAGCTTGTCCCATTTGGTGAGGTTAAACTGGGCCGGATCAATAGGGTTATACAGCGAATCAACAAATTTGAATTTGAGCGAATTGCCCTCTCCTACTTTGTGAAACTGCACCTCAATATCATCGCCGCTCAAAAACTTATTGGTTTTGGCTCCTATTATGTTTTCTACATCTGATGATGACAGGCCGGTATGCTGAGACAGGCCGGTGACAGCATTTAGTGTTGAAGGCTCAAATTGTCGCTCCTTTAAAGGCATCAGTTTAAAATCGCGGAAATACCTGCGGCCGCCGCTGTTTGACATCTCCACATCAAACACATAACCAGAATCGGGCTGGGTTTTCACAAAGGTTGACCGTGCTGCGGCCCACATTAAAAACTGCCCTGCATGCTCCCTTACTTCAAATAAAGCGTGGTTTTCAATTTTACGTTTGGCCTCTATTTCGGCAATTGATTTTTCATCGCCCAGGTAAGACGATGTCCAAACCTGCACCGGGAAAAGCTGCGTTAGTTCCGGAGCGGCCGAGCCGTCGCGGTTACGCATGTTAATGATCTTGAAAGTTAAGGGCTGCGATGAGTTACCGACAGAAAAGTTATTGTCAAACAAAGTATTGCGGCCCAGCACCGGGCTGTATACTGTTTGGGTAAACTGCGTATTGGTGGCAATTGATTCGCGGTCGTCGGGCAGGTTTTTCAAACAGCCGCTAATACCAACTGATACTATCAGCGCTACTAAAAGAATGCTAAATGACTGTAATTTGTATGTATATTTCATTGTTTTAGCTTTAGTGATTAATCCTTGTTACAAAATCGCCGAAACCAAAATCATGACCGGGGGCGATAACATTCACCGTGGCATTGTTGGTTTTTATGTTTACCGCGTTGGTTGGCGTACTTTGCCAGTATCTCACGAAAATTGAGTTTTTAGGATCGGTAAAAGTGATGATGCCTGGCCCTCCGCCGTTAAAACCCGAAGCATTTGCCTTGGTATAGGCCACATGCATGTGGTAGCCATATTTGAGGCTTTTGATCTGCAAACCGTCCGAATAACTTTCAAAATCGGCAGTAGTGAGTTTACCGGGGATGATGTATTTGCACAGCATGGTATCCAGCTGCGCCAGATCGGCATTGGCCAAATAAATGGGGGCTTTGTTAGTCTTTCTCCGTACCTCATTCAGGCTCTCTACCGAGATCTGGAAGCTTTTATTGGTTACAGCAAACAGGGTAATATTTTGGCGTTGTAATGAATCTTTAAGGGCAGGCAGCCTGTTAAGCACTACCAGCAGCGAATCGTAAACGCCAGACTGGGCCTGCAGATAATCAAGCGCGTTACCATTAAACTCCTTCAAGGTATTTTGGTAATCGTAATAAGTTTTGTCGGTTTTCTTACAGGCAAACAGCGTGGTGCCAAGCAACAGTACCATCAGCGTGCGGAAGAAAACAATATTTTTATTTCTCATCTCTATATGTGTTTAAGCATAAATTTTTGACAATGTGCTATAAGCTCAGAGGCTATTTCCAGTAGCTGTTTTGCGTAAGCTGGTTATTGGCATTAAGCACATCCGTGGCTATAGGCCAGTAGATCCCTTTTCTGTTTATCAGGTCATTAAATGCGGTGTTGTTGCCTTTTATCTTGTTGTAGCGTACCTGGTCATACCATCTCCAGGCTTCGCCCATGAGCTCGCGGCGGCGTTCATCAAATATTTCTTTAATGAGGTCTTTATCAGGCCCATCTGAAAAAGTGGCTACTCCCCTGCTTTTTCTTATCACGTTTAACAGGCTTATGGCATCCTGCCGCTGGCCTAAAACAGCCAAAGATTCGGCACGTAGTAAGGCCAGTTCTTCCAGGCGGGTGAAAATGATATTGGAGCTGTAAACCGCAAAATTGCCGTTAGTTGAGCCGCCTCTTAACACCTTGATCTTGCTGAATACCGGTGTTTCGCCGCTGTAGTTCACGAAATAATTGGTTCGTGACAGGCCCGAAATGGTATCCAGACCAAAGCGCTGATCGTTAGGATCGGTAAAAGCGCTGGCAATGGTATCTTTTGGCACATACAGATCGGGCGTTTGCTTGGTGATGAGCGGCGCAGCCAATACCAGCTGCTCAATATGGCCGTTAGTGGTCGATTCACCATAGAGGTCATTAAAGCCAAAGCAAATGACCTGGTTGTTTGACGCACCGTTAAAAATCCCGTCCGAACCGGTAAGCTCGGTAATGGTTGAGTAGGCAATATTGGCTTTGGCGTAGTTTTTCATGATGAAATCTGTGTAAACAGCCGCATCGATGTAGTGTGATTGCCAGGCGGCAATGTGCGCCAAAACTGCATAGGCCGAAATTTTGGTGAACAATGCGCCCCTCCAGCGGTCGGCATCATAACCGTAGTATAAACCCGGCAACAGGTCGTTTCCTTCGGCACCGTATACATATGGCAGGTCCTTGGCGGCAGCTATCAATTCCGATTCGGCATAAACCAACACCTTAGCCTGATCGGTACGGGCCTTAGCCTGAAAACTGCCGTCATCATGAGATGAGGTGATCAATGGCACATCACCCCAGATCCTCACCATATAAAAATAGGCGAATGCCCTAAGCGCACGGGCCTGGGCCACATCAACCTTGTAGTTAACTTCGGTGTAACGCTTATCAACAGCCAACACCCCGGGGGCACGTTCTATCAGTAAACTGGCATTGTTTATCACTGCATAAAAGGCACGCCAACTAGTAATATCCTGTAACAGCGGGAAAGATGCGTTCAGGTTGCCGTTAACAATGGCTTTCAGGTCCGACCGGTTGGTTGCCGCAAAATCCCCCTGCCTGAACTCGCCCCAAAGCCAGTGCGCATTATTATCGGCCAAGGCGGCGCGCATTAAACCATAAGTGGCCATCAGTCCCGAGCGGGTATCCTGCAGGCTTGTCCAGTGCCCATCCTCTTTTGCAAGCCGGCTTGAATCAACATCGAGCGACTTTTTGCATGATACATTCAGGCACAAGGCAACAACCAGCAGTAAGATACCGGCTGCTTTGTTTGCGCTAATGTGTCTGTTTATAAAAGATATCATATTCAATAATTTTTATTTGTTAATACTATAAATCCAACTTAATGCCCAGGATATAGGTACGCGGAATGGCCATGCCATAACCGTTATATATGCCGTTATAATCAATCAGTTCAGGGTCGCTGCCGGTAAATGAGGTAACCGTTACCAGGTTACTGGCGGTCACGTATATGTAGGCTCTTTTTATGGTCGATTTCATTTTTTTAATAAAACCGGCCCTGGTAAGGTCATATCCTACTGATACTGTCCTCAACTTAGCATACGAGGCATTTTCCAGGAACAGGTCCTGATCTAAGCGATAAGGCACCACGCTGCTCCATGGATTGTATATGGGATATTGAATTGCTTTAGGATTTTGCTGCCACGAAAAAATCTCTTTGATTGAGTTGATGTCATTACCGGATTCTCGGTTAATAAAATCATACTGCGAAGCGGCCGACTGGTTAAGGGCCTTTTGACCAACTGCAAAAATGATGTTGAAGTTCAGGTCAAAGTTACCGTAGTGAAAATCATTTGACCAGCCCCCGGTAAGCTTAGGCATAGCGTTGCCTTTTAGCACCTTATCGTTTTCGTCAATTACATAATCACCGTTCACATCTTTCCATTTAGGATCGCCGGCCTTTAGCGGGGTACCCTGAAAAGAGAGGCGTTTGCTGTTGGCCGGGTTAACAGGTACTTCACTGTCGACGTTATAAATACCCTGGTTTTGGTAAATAAAGAACTGATCAATTGGCTGGCCAACCTTAAGTTTCATATCGCCTATAACCAACTGATCAAGACCGTTTGGCAACGCCGTTAACTTGTTGCGGTTAAAGTTGAGGTTGATACCCGATGTCCAGTTTAAACCGGCCGATGATTTTAAGATGGTTCCGGCCAAACCTAATTCAACACCGGTGTTTCTTACAGCCATGCCGCTGGCATAACTGCTGGTGTAGCCATACTCCTGCGGTACTGGAATATTAAGCAACATGCGCTTATCATCCTTGATATAGAAAGTTGCCGATGCATTTAAGCGGCCTTGTAATAAAGATGTATTAAGGCCAAGATTTAGCTGATCGGTATAGGTCCATTTTAAATTATAACCTACCCAACCACTGGTGTAAGGCCTTGATACAGCGGCCACGCCATTATAGCCGGGAATGGTTGGTTCAGCGTCCCAGCCTATCTCCACACGGTATTGCGGACCTGCGGCAAACCTGTCGTCGGTAAAAGGCTTGCCTATTCTTGACCATGAGACATTAAAGGAGAGGTCATCAAACAGACTGCTGCTTTTCAGGAATTGATTTTTGAGGTTCCATTGCCCGCTAAAGGCCGGCGATATAAACCAGCGGCTGCCTGGTTGCGCGTTTGAAGAGGCATCATCACGTACCAGGGCGGTAAATGATAACAGGTCTTTATAAGCATACCTTGCCGAACCGTAAACCGAAAATAAACGGGCCTGCTCTTTATCAATATAACGGTACACCAGGTAGGCCACTGGTTTCAGGTAATTGGCCGAATCAG
Organism: Mucilaginibacter sp. Mucisp86; assembly: GCF_047324315.1. Classification (NCBI taxonomy): domain Bacteria; kingdom Pseudomonadati; phylum Bacteroidota; class Sphingobacteriia; order Sphingobacteriales; family Sphingobacteriaceae; genus Mucilaginibacter; species Mucilaginibacter sp. Mucisp86. Next base: position 4,813,163 of record NZ_CP168503.1, on the reverse strand, counting down.
TATTACCCTGCACAACGTTGATCTTGATGAAATCATTGGGGCCGTTATAGGCGTTGGCATAGTTGTATTTATGTACGTCGGTTTGGTATGACTGGCCTGCCGCAAAAACAAATTTGTGATCTTTACCCAGCTCCTTAGTATAGTTAATACTGTTGTCGATCTTAAAACGCTGGTTATAGCCTAAATAATTAGATACATAATTATTACCCTCCATTAAGGTTGAAGGATAAAACACATCCCTTGTACCCTGATTATAATCAAAGCTGAGGTTGGAGAGAATTTTCACTTTTTTCAGGTCCACACCTAACGACAGGTAGCCGTTAACAACGGTTGTTCTGTTATTGTCGATGTTTTTATCGTACTCGTTTAATAAAGCCTGGTAGGTAGTTGCACTTGGAGGCAGCGGGTTGTACAGGTCGGGGATGTAGCGGGTTTCGGCAAAGCGATCGCGCAGGTTACGGTTTCTGTCGCGATCCATACGGTTGGCATTAACCATACTTGAAATGGTTAGCCAGCTAAATGGCAGCATATTGATCTGAAACGATGCCGTGTAACGGTTAAGCGCGGTATTATCGGCATTACCGGCATTAGTGGTAGCAGAACCAAAGAAACGGAAGTTGGCCCGGTCTGACCCGCCGGTCAAACCCAGATCGAGCGAGTGAATTGGTGTATTTTGATAATATAGGTCGTTCCACCTTGCCGGACCATAATAATCCGTATTGGTTGAATCCCTTAAATAGCCGGGATAATTCAGATAATCACTTTCGGTAGAATATTTCTGATAAAAGGGCTTGCGGAACAGGTTCTCGTACTCGGCATTGGTGGTATTTACCCTGCTGGCCTGTACAAAACCAAAATAGCTGTTCACATTCAACTGCCTTACGCCTGATTTGGCAACCTTGGTAGTGATCCAGATGGCGCCGTTTGCCGCATTTGGCCCCAGCCTGGCCAGCTCAAGCGGATCTTTAATAACCTCTATGGAGTTGATGTTGCTTGCATCAATACCGGCAAGCAGGTTGGTGGCAGGCCCTATGCGGTTAAAATTGTATTTCTGAATATCATAAACAAACGAGCTTTCCTGGATAAGCGGGATGCCATTCACATAAACAGTGGGCTGCTGATTGTAAATATCATTTTTGCTGAACAAGGGCGATGATAAACCACGGATGATCATGCTTTGCTCGGTACCCGGCTCGCCGGTAGTTTCCTGAACGTATAAGCCGGGGACATTCCCTTTCAGCATTTGCTGTAACGAGAGATTGGGGCTAAGCTTGGAGATCTCCATATTAAGAGAATCTTTTAAGCCCTTTACTAAAGCCCGGCGTATTTTTACCGATATTAATGTATCGGCCTTCTTTTTGACTGTATCAGTAGTATCCTGCCAAAAACAAGTGTTGTAATTAAAAGCAGCAGCCTTATATGTTACTGCATATCCCCTGGCGACACCAAAAGGTAATAGCAGGGCCATATAAATAACGGCTGTACTAATTCGGTTCATTTTCATTCGCATTGATTAATTTTATTGATAAAGCTTTGTTAAACTGGTTTGAACTTTTAGGACATAGCTATCCTGTCGCCTGAAACGAATATGTTTCTGGCGTGGAATTATGAACGCTTAAAATTTATTGGGGAACGAAAAATTAATCGTTAACCATGACGACGAATGCCTCCCGAGGGAGCTGTAAATTTAAAATGCTGATTTTTAAATAGCGAAGTGTAAAGGTTTTGATCATATATATTGTATGTTAAAGGATTTGCAAGCAGGACCCAGATCCCTGGCGGATATGGTTTGGTTTAGTAAATGGCAACCGTAAGCTAAAATCAAACGTTACCTAATTGAATAGTGAACTGATGTTCAGGTCATTTATCTAAAACTAAATAATTGGTTTTGGATAAATCTTTTTGTTGTCAACGCAAACGATTGATTAGCTCAACCATTATTATGGCCATTTTACACATATCGGCAACACGACCAAGATTAATTAATCATTAAAAGAATATAAATTTCATTTTAGTTAAGTCGTAAATTTTAGCTGGCCATGCCAACCTTAAGTCCAAACGGCAGAGTTGGAATGAATCAAAACAGGTATAAAATGTTACTTTTTATTGTTACACAACCGTTTGTACATATTAAACAGGTAATATTTTAACAAGTATATTTCTAACAGGAAGCTTCACTATAAATCACTTTACCGGGTATTGGGAGCACCTGGCTGCATAGTTCAAACTGACAATTAACATAGCACAACTATTACGCAAACGTTTGAAATTTAAATAAACATGTTATAATTTAACAACGTACAGGCAAAACTTATCCTTGCCGGTTAACTGATAACAAAGCCATATCATTACTTTGGCTTCTTTAGCTTATTTTTCGAGGCGATCTGTGCCCGTTTAATTATATAAACTACCTGCCGGCGCTGTTATTAAATCCCGACTTTATTTTATGCTAACGTTTGCACAGAGGTTTAATAGTTCATTTGAACTGCAATGGTTTCATTTGTAAATAACTATAAATGTAAACTTTACCACTATGCTAAAATTGTTTAAACCTTTTTTACTGGCTATTACTTTAGCTGCCCCCCTTTCGGCTGCATACGCACAGGCTGTTGATACTGCAAACAGTGTTACCGTGCCTGTATCGGGCAGCGGGTATGCCGTTAACCATAATTATTACAGGGTATATTTTCTAACAAAACAAAACGGAGCCTTGCAGGTAGCACTTAAGGCAAAAGACCAGGACGACGCCCAAATAAGTTGCAGACTTGATGGTCAGGGCAAAACCACCGTCATAAAAGTAAAACCTTCAACAGCCTATAGCCTGGTGCCTGTATCAACATACGCCATAAGCAAACCCGGCTATCATTTTATTGAGATAAAACAAAACGAGGGCAACAAACTACCCGATATTTCGGCGGCTGTGCTTTCAGGGGCAGCGGCGCAGGATGTTAAATTCAACAACAGCCAGTATAAAGGAGCTCCTGCAACACACCTCACATATAAGGTTTCGGGTGACAGCGTTGCTGCCTGGTTTTACAGTGAGGTATCGGTACCTAAAATAGCCGACACCTCGGTTAACGCTTATTATGAAACCAACGGCTTTAGCGGTGGCTATATGGGCATACAGCATAATTCAAAAAACGAGAAACGTTTTATATTCTCGGTTTGGAGCGCTTACAATACCAATGATCCGAAAGAGATCCCGTCTGACTATGCGGTAACCCTTATAAAAAAAGGCGCAGGCGTGTTTACCGGCGAATTTGGTAATGAAGGTTCCGGTGGCCACAGTCACCTGGTATTTAACTGGAAAGCCGATGTTGTTTACAAACTGCTTGTTGGCGCAAAACCTGCCGGCGACCATACTATATTTACCGCCTACTACTACGCACCCGAAAACGGAGAATGGAAATTAATAGCCCAGTGGGATAAAACCAAAACCGGCGGCAAACTGCTTACAGGCTTGTACTCGTTTGTTGAAAATTTTGGCGATAACGGCGCGGATTATTTTTCGGCCCGTTACGGCAACCAATGGATCTGCACACCAGGCGGCAAATGGATGGAGTTAACCACAGCCCGCTTCACCACCACTGCAGATAAAATAAAACACCCGAGATTTGATTATGGCAGCGGTGTCGAAGGAAAATGGTTCTACATGTTTTCGGGAGGATTTAAAACAGTTGGCGTTACACCTTACGGCACGGTAATAACCCGTGAAGCTAACGGCATCCCCCCTGCTATTGACTTTGATAAACTGCCGCAGCAATAATCCCCGGGTAGCTATAAAAATCTATTAAACCCACACGCTTTTGCGCGAATACCTTGTCAATGAAACCTTGTATAAATTATAAGGGGCAATTGCAATAAAAAGCACAAACGTTTGCGTGTGGGTTTCATTTACCTATTTAAGTATGTTTGGTTTAGTTAATCAAAATAATATGATCGATGATGTACTCATAAGCTATGGACTAAGCTTAATTGGTTCTAAAATTGCCCCTTATGGCTCAGGTTTAATAAACCATACTTACAAACTAACCGCTAATAACCAAAACTATATCCTTCAGGAAATTAACACCAATATTTTCAAGGCACCGTACCATATAGTTAACAACCTGGCTTTAATAGAAAAATATATCAATGAAACCGCGCCCGGCTATTTGTTTGTGGCTCCTTTAAAAAGCCTCAATGGCGACTTTATAGTTAGGACAGCCACAGGCGAGCATTACCGGTTATTCCCCTTTGTGCAGGGCTCACACTCGGTTGATGTTCTGAAAAACGAAAAAGAGGCTTATGAAGCGGCCAAACAGTTTGGCAAGTTTACCTACCTGCTTAAAGATTTTGACATCAGCCTGCTTGAATATCCCCTACAAAACTTCCATGACCTGCCTTTAAGGTTTGATCAGTTCAAAATAGCTGTAAAAAATGCAGAAACCACAAAGCAGGAAGAGGCGGCTGCCGAAATCAATGAGGTATATAAACACCAGCATATTTTAGAAACCTACAACCAGTTGATCAGTGGCGAGGAAATACCTATGCGCGTGGTACATCATGACACCAAAATAAGCAACATCCTGTTTGATGATGAGCAAAATGCACTATGCCTGGTTGATCTGGATACCGTTATGCCTGGTTACTACCTAAGCGATGTGGGAGATATGATGCGCACCTACCTTTCACCTGCAAGTGAGGAAGAGAAGGATCTGAATAAGATCTGTATCAGGGAGGATTTTTTCAGAGCTATCTATACCGGCTATCTGTCAGAAATGAGCGCTATCTTAACCGAAACCGAAAAAGAGCATTTTATATTTTCGGGTAAAATGATGATATATATGCAGGCGCTGCGCTTTTTAACCGATTTTTTAAATAACGATATTTATTACGGTGCCAGGTACCCCGGCCATAACCTGTTAAGGGCTCAAAATCAATTCAGGCTCCTCAACGAGTATGTGAACGCAGAGCCGGCCTTTAATCAGCTCATTGATGAAGTAAACCAGGGCAACCATAGCGAACATAGATATAACCAAACCCAGCCTTCGGCCTAACCAAGCTTATCACCTTTATGAATAAACTTTTTAGAAAAATAATACTCATGGCTATTACAGCTCTGCATTTTTTACCGGCATCCGCCCAAACCACTACGCCCGATCCAAAGGTTTTTTGGTCGGAGAATTTTAAGGGTGCTAAACTGCCTGAGGGATGGAAGAACGTTGATAAAAGCACCCAAAACCTGGAGTGGCTGATTACCAATCAACCTTATCCCGGTTCCTACCAATACCAGCAGCAGGCCCCTCCTATCGCTTCAAAAAGCAGGGGCTACCATTTGCAGTTTCAGGCCGGTTATTTTGTTGATGAAGACCAGCCAAGGTGGACCAAAAAAGGCTGGCACCCCGATACCTGGATGCAAACAGGAGCTATTGACTGTTCGGGCAAATCGTCGGTAATATTGCGTTTTCAGCAAACATTCAGGTATAATGCCGAAGCAGCTGCACCCGGAGCAGGCCTGTTTGCGGGCATAAGTACCGACGGCGAAAAGTGGACCGACATCAATGTTATGAACAACGCACCTGCCGCTGCCGATATGTTTAACCCGGTTAACCAGGAGCTTAATATCACCAAACTGGCGGCCAACAAACCTAAAGTATACCTGCGTTTTTACTGGAAAGGCTATTACAGTTGGTACTGGATGATTGATGATATTGAGCTGGCCCAGGGCTACAACAAAGACCTGGCCATAGGCCGTTTACAATCACACAACGAAGGCGATAATACCTTTACCAAAGCCGATGTTTTAGCAGTTACCGTCAAAAATAGTGGTACTGAAACAATTCGCTCGGCTTTTAAAGTTAGCTGTACAATTGATGGTAAAAAGGAAATTACAACTAATGTTGCAGCCCTCAAAAAAGGCATTGAACCCGGTGAAGAAGTTTTGGTTAAACTCCCCGCAACCGATTTAACTAACAGGCCTTTACATAGCTTAAATTTCAGTTTGAGTTTTGATGGAGATCAAAAACCATCAAACAACAGTCTTTTCACCAAAATAACCGCCAAAGAATCAAAAATTGGCGACCTTACCAATTTTAAAGCTGCCGGTAATGAGTTTGATATTGCCGCCGGTCTGTCGGCCTTTAAGGTTATTTTTTACGGTGACGATATTTTCAGGATCTGGATGGCGCCTGATGGCGAATTTACCAACCCCGCGGCCAACGATATTGTAGTTGACTATGGCAGTAAAAACCCAACCCTTAACTGGGCAGATAAAGGCACTTATTACCAGCTTAAAAGCGCCCAATGCATACTGCGGGTATTTAAAGCCCCCCTGCGCTTTGCCATGTATGATGTCACCGATACCCGCCTGATCTGGGAGGAAGCCCAACCGATATCATTCGGCGCCCATACTTCTCAAACGATGAAACGCCAGGCCAATGAATACTTTTATGGCTGCGGCATGCAAAATGGTTATTTCTCGCACCGCGATAAGGATATCCTGATTGAAAAAGGCGGCGGCTGGGATGATGGCGGCAGGGCTAATCCAGCTCCTTTTTACATGTCGACTGCTGGTTACGGTGCATTCCGTAATACTTTTGATGCAGGCAAATATTCATTTAAAGAGCAGCTGGCCTTTACACATAATGAAAATCGTTTCGATTGCTTTTACTTCTACGGCCCCTCATTAAAACAAATATTAAACGGATACACCCGAATAACCGGTCGCCCGTTTTTAATGCCCCGATGGGCATTAAGCATGGGCGATGCCAACTGCTATAACCGTGGTGTTAAAGGCACCGACACCAAAAACTATGCGGGTACCGGCATTAACGGCACCACCCCCGATGTTATTAAACTGGTGGCCGATAAGTATGTGGCCAATAATATGCCACGCGGCTGGATCCTTCCTAATGATGGTTACGGTTGCGGTTATACCAAGCTCGATTCGACCATTATGGAGCTTCATAAACGTGGTTTTTACACCGGCCTGTGGACTGAGAACGGCGTTGAGAAGATAGCGAAAGAAGTGGGTCAATACGGTTCAAGGGTAGCTAAGTTAGATGTTGCCTGGGTTGGCCCCGGCTATAAATATGCCCTTGACGGCTGCAAAGCAGCTTACGAAGGTATTGAAAACAACAGCGATGCCCGTGGCTTTATATGGAGCGTAATGGGCTGGGCCGGCACACAGCGTTACTCAACGGTATGGTCGGGCGATCAATCGGGCAATTGGGAATACATTAGGTTTCATATTCCAACAGTTATTGGTTCAGGTCTCTCGGCTCAAAATGCTGCAACCGGCGATGTAGACGGTATTTTCGGCGGCAGTGATTCAACCTATGTGCGGGACCTGCAGTGGAAGTGCTTTACGCCCGTTTTAATGGTGATGAGCGGCTGGGCAAAAAAGGATAAACAACCCTACATTTATGGCGAGCCTTATACATCCATCAACAGGAAATACCTGCAGCTTAAAATGCGCCTAACTCCCTATATGTACACGTATTGCGCAACGGCACATGAAACAGGCGTGCCTGCCAGCAGGGCCATGGTGCTTGAATACCCAACAGACAGCGTAACCTGGAGCAAAAAAACACAATATCAGTTCATGAACGGCGAATGGTTGCTTGTAGCTCCTGTTTACAAAAGCGAAAGCAAAAGAGACAGTATTTATTTACCTAAGGGCAACTGGTATGATTACTGGAGCGGTCATAAAATGGAGGGCGGCACATGGCTCAACAATTACCCTGCCCCAATTGAAAAACTCCCTCTTTTTGTTAAGCAAGGTGCAATTATCCCCATGTACCCCGCCATGAATTACGACAGTGAAAAGAAAACAGATACATTAACCTTAGCTATTTACCCATACCAAAAATCGGCTTTTGACCTGTATGAGGATGACGGTCTCACCCGCCAGTATAAAACCGGCGCTTTTGCCAAAACACTGATAACTGTTGATGCCGCCAACGATATTAGCATTAATATTAACGCCGCCAGGGGCAGTTATAACGGCATGAGCAAAGAAAGGGTTTACCTGCTTGACATTCACCAAACCGAAGCGCCTAAAGCTGTAAACGTAAATAACCAAAAGCTTAAGGCATTTAAAAACCAGCAGCAATTTGACAAGGCTAAAACCGGTTACTATTTTGATAAAAATGATAAAACCGGTACAGTTCACATAAAAACCAGCTATCTGAGCACCTCGGTTAAACAAACGATAGCCGTAGCCAATCTGTAAATCAGGGTCAATCCCGAAGCAAAGGAGACTGAGTGACCTCCTTTGCTTCAGGATTTAGCGGCATTAATTGTCGTATATTTGAAGTACCATACTGCGAACGACCGACTACTTCAACATCTGAGACTGCATGGGTCGCCTTTAATCACTATATTTGAACACACACATGGTTATTTATAATTGACAGTATCACTTAGCTTTCGTGGTCATCATTCCCTTCTGCTCCTGCGTTTTTTGTTTCTCCCTGAATGCCGCCGGCATCAAATACATATAGCCCGGATTAACGGCCGGCCATCTGACCAAAAAAGTAGCACCCAAACAAATTTCGTTAGACTAATGACAGGATTGAGGCATTCCTCGTTAATATACTCCAATTTCCATTGCTTTAATCTCACCGCCATTAATGGTCTGACGGAGGCTGATACTAATAACATTCTTTTTACCGCTGTCAAAATTCAGCCAGCATTCCGGTAAGTAAAATTCCCGCTGTGGCCCTATCTCCCAATAACGACCAAGGTTGTGCCCGTTCAAATAAATGTACCCATTACCCGATGCGTTGATTAATAAACGCCATAGTGCTTTTTTACAGTCAGCTGATTTCGGCATTTCAAATTCCGCTCTGTACCATGTCATCAGCGCATCGCGCCGCCCCTTGGGCTGAATATTGTTTCCTTTTCGCGGTATGGACGTAATCGTATCAAGTTTTACTTTTGCCCAGTTTTCATGGCCAATATTTTCATCCGTCCACTTATTTTCTACCCCGGAAACATTGTTACTTACCTGCCAGTCAAGCTTGTACTTAATCTCGTTTAACGTGTCGCTAAGCCCTGCTGTTTTGATTCCGCAAAGCTGCTCCATTGGCTGGTAACCATGTTCATGGCCAATATTTTCGTATAACGCCACAATTTCATTTTTGCCTTCGTGCATCAATCCTGTAACGTCAAAAGCGTTATCGAATTCGTTATCTTTTATAGGTTGGAAAGACGTTTTAAGATTGCGCGTTGCTTCTGCCGCATATTGCTCTGACGGTGCCAGTCTCCGGGCAATTTTTCCATTAATTTGTACATCAATAATGTCTCTTGAGTACGTATTGAACAGCAGCCGGCTAAACGATTGCAGTGCTTCTTCGCGTAAAGTAACCGAGGAACGATACAATACATACCTGCAATCATTCACACCCATTTCCGGTAAAGATCTGGTTGCATTCACCCACTGCACCTGATGATCTTCATTTCGTTTCCAAACCGTAGCCATACGCATATGAACAGGCTTCACAATACTTGGAGCCTCCGCTATTTTATCGCCAAACCACCACATACCTTCATCAGTTTTTTTTCCCGGAGGGATAACCAAAACTTTTGAACCTAACCCGCTTAATTGATAAGTGACGCGAAAAGGTTTAAACAAAGAAGTATCATTATTTCCGGTACCTGTTTTAATAAGCACTCTTTGACCGTTCTGATCAATATTATAAACGGAATCATTTTTTGATAATATGCCTGGCATCAGGGTTACAGTACCGGCGACACTTTGATCAGGGTCGGTATTGTGTAAAAACACAAACTTTGTTCCGTCTGGCGAAACCCTTACACCTCCATACAAAGATTTAACACCATCAATCAGTGTACAAGGCCCGCCTTTTGCATGTACCAGAGCAGCTCCATATTTACGTATAAAAGTACCTATTTGCCGGGCCACCTCATATTTTTTACTAAGACTGCCGTTCTCGTGGACAGGTGCATTGTAATCATAGGTAGTGGTTTGGCCTCTTGCGGCCCAGCCGGCGAAGTTGGTGCCGCCAACAAACATGTACGTGTTTAACCCTGTTGCGCCGCCTAGCATAGACATTAATGTAATTGCCTGATAGTGCCTGTAGTCGGAATAATTATCTTCGCTGAGGCTCCCTTTTGTAAGTGAGAACCAGCCCCCTTGCAGTTCGGTTACATAAGCAGGCGCATTGGGTTGTTGTTGCTTTAAATGTGCAATACGCTGCGCGCAGCCCGGCGCTTCTTTCAAACCCACGTAAAGATTTTCTGCATCAAAAACATTTTTTAGCACTTCATCCTGGCTGCCTCTGCACTCATTGGTGAGACAGGTGAATAAAGGAATGTCGATCCCATCATTTCTTACCGTCTGGTAAAATGTTTTCAATGCCGCTGCTTTATCTTTTGCATCCTGGTAATCGTATTCGTTTTCAACCTGCTCCATGATGATGCCTTTACTGCCGGGATGCCTGTTGGTAACCTGGTAAGGAAGCAACACTTTATCTATTGCATTAAACCAATGTTTACTCCATTGGATATAAACAGAATCATTACTTCTTAGCCAAAATTCATCAGAATATTTTGCCGGCTTATATTTTGCCAGCCAGCGCGGATAGCCGCCACCACCCCATTCTGCACAAATAAACGGACCAGGACGTGCAATAACATATAAACCGAACTCGTCCGAAGCGATTTTCAAAAAGTCCTTTATATCTGTAAAATCAAACTGGGATTGGTCCCGCACGTTTTTAGGCATATTGAGTTCGGTGATATTCCAGGGAATATATGTCTCAACTGTGTTGAAGCCGGCCGCTTTTATTTTTGCCAGTCTATCCCGCCATAAGGGTTTCGGGACGCGGAAATAATGAAAAGCTGCGCTGTAAATAAAAACATCATCACCATCTATTTTCATGCAGTCGCCATTATAACTGATACGGGCTTTTGTTGTATTTGAATTGATGCCAGAAAAATGAAACCAATTAAAATACGCATTGCCGCCGGGATTACCGGCAATTGAATTAAAATTAAACAGCATGAACCGGTTAGCCGTCCAGTCAAGTCCAAGCCCCATTTTCAGTTTGTCTCCGATGTTGTGAAAAGTTCTTCCGTCGGTGCTGTATGCGAAACCAGCTGTGCCGCCACCTTCGATACCGGCAGAAGCCCGTAGCCATATCTTTGTTTGTTTAAAATGAGGAACTACGGCAATGGTTTTACCATCATTAATCATCACGATCTGTCGTTGATTTTTTATTTGCTGAACACCTACAAATGCGTATGGGAACTGGAAAACTGCCAACCCTGCGTTGTCTCCATCTTTGAGTCCGCTTACATCAAGCTCAGCCATTCCGGAAGACTGAGGGCCCTGAACCCGTTGGCTCAACGAATTACTGGCTTCTTTTAAAGAACCGGCATACGAAGCACTGATAGATAAATATCCCGGGCGGTTTTTAAGTGACCATTTTTTATTATCAGGATTATGGTTCCATTGCCATTGCAGGCCGAGCTTCGGGCTGTTAAACTCATCTGACATTGCCGGGACAGCCACTGCAAATGACTGCCCTACATTTGGTTTGCCATAAACCTCAAGTCCTTTGCCATTTCCGTCTTTTCCCAGCATCGGCCAGCCATCTTTCCATACTACCGGGAGAAGGTTAGGAACTCTACCAAAAGGTCCTCGGTCTTGCATAATTATGAACCACCAGTCACCGTTTTTTAATTGTACCATACCGCCCTGGTGGAGCCCATTATTGGGGTAAGTCGACTCATCCTGGGCAATTATTTTACTTTCGTAAGGCCCATAGATATTTTTGCTTCGCAAGCAAACCTGCCACCCCTCCGTTCCACCTGCAGGACAGGTTATATAATAATATCCGTTGATTTTATAGGCATGAGAACCTTCCATACCGTATTTGTCATAGGGGGCCGAAGATCCGTCCGGTTTTTCAATAGGTTTGTTCCATATCTGTACTGGTTTGCCAACCACTGATCGGGCATCGGCGGCGAGTTCAGTAACATATAATTTACCCTGGCCATGAACCACATATATTTTCCCGTCATCATCAAAAAGCAGGCCCGGATCATACAAATACTCCGGAAATATCGTTCGCGTCCATGGGCCTTCAATATTCTTCGCTGTACAAATTGAAAAATGACCTTTTTCTTTATCCCATTGCGGCGTGCAAAAGCCCACATAAAACAAGCCATTGTGATGGCGGATAGATGCGGCCCATGAGCCTCTGAGATACATATTTCCGCCCTTTAGATCATACCGCGGGTCTTCATCAAACCTTTGCACGGCGTAGCCAGCCATTTGCCAATTAATGAGGTCTTTTGATTTCAAAATCGGGCAGCCTGGCACGTAATGCATACTTGTCGATACAAAGTAAAAGTCGTCACCCACACGAATGATATCGGGATCGGGCCAATCGCCCCAAAGCAGTGGATTGGTGTAATTTCCGTTTTTATTATCAGGCGTATAAATATGCTGCTGTGCAATGGCAACCGCGGCGAGGCCAAAAAAGAACAGGAATAAAAAATATGGCAGAATTCGTTTTTTCATTTTTAGAAAATTGGTATTTAATAAGCATGAACAGTTAGGTGTCCTTCTTTCAATCCGGAGGCGCCGGAAATCAGTTGAACATTTCCCGGATGTGTTCCGGCACGCAACAGAAATGTAGCAATGCCAGCCTCGGCATTGACCGTTTCGGGGCTGACGAGTGTCGCGTCGCCTGATACTTTTATAGTTAAAGGCATGCTTTTATCGATACATAGATTACCTTCTTTGTCCACCACCTTAGCATGCACAAAAACCACATCAGCTCCATCTGCAGTGAAGTGTTTTCCGCAATCATTTATTTCCAACTGAATGGCAGCTGCTTCGCCGGGTGTCGAGATACGATAAGATGTTACTGCTTTGCCATCTATTAAACCAACTGCCTTTAATGTTCCGGGCATGAAAGGAATATGATGAAAGGTAAAAGGCGGATGTTTAAGATGATTGCAATTGCCACCATCAAAGGGTTTTCCGCCGGCTTGTAAATCAGATCCATAATTGGTTTCCGGGCCGCTGTCAGGCGCTTGTTTTGCAATCAGCTTATCATTTGCATACAAAGCCACTTCATCGCAATTGCTATACACTACTACTTTATCACCGTCCGTCTTTTCTTTCCAGTAATTGGCAATAAAAA